>NZ_CP150177.1:902500-3020000 GCF_037964975.1 Bacillus sp. EU52 | reverse complement strand
TCGTCGGGCTCATAACCCGAAGGTCGCAGGTTCAAATCCTGCCCCCGCAACCAAATTTTAAAATGGTCCGGTAGTTCAGTTGGTTAGAATGCCTGCCTGTCACGCAGGAGGTCGCGGGTTCGAGTCCCGTCCGGACCGCCATTTAAATACTTAGGCTCGGTAGCTCAGTTGGTAGAGCAACGGACTGAAAATCCGTGTGTCGGCGGTTCGATTCCGTCCCGAGCCACCATTTATCAATATATTTTGGCGGTTGTGGCGAAGTGGTTAACGCACCAGATTGTGGCTCTGGCATTCGTGGGTTCGATTCCCATCAATCGCCCCAAATAAAAATTGCGGGTGTAGTTTAGTGGTAAAACCTCAGCCTTCCAAGCTGATGTCGTGGGTTCGATTCCCATCACCCGCTCCATTTCTATATCGTCATGGGCCTGTAGCTCAGCTGGTTAGAGCGCACGCCTGATAAGCGTGAGGTCGATGGTTCGAGTCCATTCAGGCCCACCATGACTTTTGTATTCCACAGTAGCTCAGTGGTAGAGCTATCGGCTGTTAACCGATCGGTCGCAGGTTCGAATCCTGCCTGTGGAGCCAAATGGAGAAGTACTCAAGTGGCTGAAGAGGCGCCCCTGCTAAGGGTGTAGGTCGTGTAAGCGGCGCGAGGGTTCAAATCCCTCCTTCTCCGCCATATGATTACAGATATAATAATTTTCGGCCCGTTGGTCAAGCGGTTAAGACACCGCCCTTTCACGGCGGTAACACGGGTTCGAATCCCGTACGGGTCATCCAGAAGCCTTGCATATCCTGCAAGGTTTTTTTGTTTTCTAAATCATGATATGTCTTAGATTTTGTTCTCTATTTTAAAAACAGACTACAAAAATCTCCATATATTTCGTTTTTCTTCAGAAAATGAAGTTAATTGTCTATAAGTATAAGCGCTTTCAGCAAAGGGCTTTTTTTTATTTCTTCGAATAAATACTATAAATGAAAACTATGATGTCAGAAAGGATGATTACATGGCCGCTGCCAGCCCGACAGCACATGATGTTTATCTTTTTCACGAAGGCAGTCTGTTTAAAAGCTATCAGCTGTTTGGCTCGCATTACCGCGAGCTGAATGGCAAAAGCGGATATGAATTCTGTGTGTGGGCGCCTCATGCGTCGGAAGTACGAGTGGCTGGAGATTTTAACAGCTGGTCTGGAGAAGAGCATGTGATGCACAGAGTGAATGATAGTGGTATTTGGACGTTATTTATTCCAGGTTTAGGAGAAAAGGAACGATATAAATATGAAATCGTGACGAATAACGGTGAGATCAGGCTGAAGGCAGATCCATACGCTATTTATTCAGAAGTCAGACCAAACACAGCGTCATTTACTTACGATTTGGAAGGGTACAGCTGGCAAGATCAAAAATGGCAAAAGAAACAGAAGGCTAAGACGCTGTATGAAAAACCTGTTTTCATTTATGAACTGCATCTTGGGTCTTGGAAGAAGCATTCTGATGGCAGGCATTATTCCTATAAAGAATTAAGTCAGACGCTTATCCCTTATATCAAGGAGCATGGGTTTACCCATATTGAACTGCTTCCGGTGTATGAGCATCCATATGATCGTTCATGGGGGTACCAAGGAACGGGGTATTACAGCCCGACAAGCAGGTTTGGCACCCCGCATGATCTGATGAAGTTTGTGGATGAATGTCATCAACAAAATATCGGAGTCATTTTGGATTGGGTCCCCGGACATTTTTGTAAAGATGCACATGGCCTTTATATGTTTGATGGAGAACCGCTTTATGAATACAAAGAAGAACGTGATCGGGAGAACTGGTTATGGGGCACTGCAAACTTTGACCTGGGGAAACCGGAAGTTCATAGTTTTTTAATTTCGAATGCGTTGTACTGGGCGGAATTCTATCATATAGATGGATTTAGGGTTGATGCAGTGGCTAATATCCTGTATTGGCCAAATCAGGATGAACGCCACACGAATCCATATGCTGTTGAGTTTTTAAAAAAACTCAATCAAACCATGAGAGAGGCATATCCCCATGTGATGATGATTGCGGAAGATTCTACAGAATGGCCTCAAGTGACAGGTGCCGTTGAGGAAGGGGGGCTTGGTTTTCATTATAAATGGAATATGGGATGGATGAATGACGTACTGAAATACATGGAGACGCCACCCGAAGAAAGGCGGCATTGTCATCAGCTTATCTCTTTTTCATTACTATATGCGTTTAGTGAGCATTTTGTATTGCCGTTTTCTCATGATGAAGTCGTATACGGAAAAAAATCACTTCTTAATAAAATGCCTGGCGACTACTGGCAGAAATTTGCCCAGTATCGGCTTTTGCTGGGCTATATGACAGTGCATCCCGGAAAGAAATTGATCTTTATGGGATCAGAGTTTGCCCAATTTGATGAATGGAAAGATACAGAACAGCTTGATTGGTTTTTGGACTCCTTCCCCATGCATCAGAAAGCCAGCGTTTTTACGCAAGATCTTCTCCGCTTTTACCAAAAAAGCAAAATCCTTTATGAGCATGACCATCGTGCACAATCGTTTGAATGGATTGATGTCCATAATGACGAACAATCAATCTTTTCTTTTATTCGTTATGGCAAAAAGCACGGTGAGGCGCTTGTCATCATTTGTAATTTTACACCCGTGGTCTATCATCAATATGATGTTGGAGTTCCTTTTTTTACTCAATACATTGAAGTGCTTAACAGTGACAGTGAAACATATGGAGGCTCAGGGCAAATCAACAAAAAGCCATTATCGGCTAAAAAGGGAGCACTTCATCATAAACCGTGTTATATCACGATGACCATCCCCCCTTACGGCATCTCGATTTTACGGGCGGTTAAAAAAAGAGGAGAGATAAAAAGATGAAAAAACAATGTGTAGCCATGCTCCTTGCCGGCGGGAAGGGCAGCCGTCTCAGCGGATTAACAAAAAATATGGCCAAACCGGCTGTATCTTTCGGGGGAAAATACAGGATTATTGATTTTACCCTAAGCAACTGTTCTAATTCAGGCATAGACACAGTCGGGATTTTAACGCAATATCAGCCGCTTGAGCTGAATTCCTATATTGGGATCGGCAGTGCATGGGACCTGGATAGATATAATGGCGGCGTGACGGTTTTACCCCCTTATGCCGAGTCATCAGAAGTCAAATGGTATAAAGGGACGGCAAGCGCCATTTATGAAAATCTCAATTATTTGAATCAGTATGATCCTGAGTATGTACTGATTTTATCAGGAGATCACATATACAAGATGGACTACGGCAAAATGCTTGATTATCACATTGAAAAGAAAGCAGATGTGACCATCTCTGTCATCGAAGTGGGCTGGGAGGAAGCAAGCCGGTTCGGCATCATGAAGGCTAATCCAGATGGGACGATCACACATTTTGATGAAAAGCCCAAATTCCCTAAGAGCAATCTTGCCTCAATGGGAATTTATATATTCAATTGGCCGCTTTTGAAACAGTATCTTGAGATGGACGATCAAAACCCTTATTCTAGCCACGACTTCGGCAAAGACATTATTCCACTGCTTTTGGAAGAGAAAAAGAAGCTTTCTGCTTATCCGTTCAAGGGATATTGGAAGGATGTCGGAACGGTGCAGAGCTTGTGGGAAGCCAATATGGATTTGTTAAAAGAGGACTCGGAGCTGAAGCTGTTTGAACGCAAATGGAAAATTTACTCCGTCAATCCAAATCAGCCTCCGCAATTTATTTCATCTGATGCGCAGGTTCAAGATTCGCTTGTGAACGAAGGTTGTGTTGTATATGGAAATGTGTCTCACTCCGTTCTTTTTCAAGGTGTGACTGTTGGTAAGCATACGACTGTTACATCATCCGTCATAATGCCGGATGTGACGATTGGGGAGCATGTAGTCATTGAAAATGCCATTGTTCCTAATGGGATGGTGCTGCCGGATGGCGCAGTGATTCGCTCCGAAAAAGACATTGAAGAGGTGCTGCTCGTTTCAGAGGAATTTGTAGAAAAAGAATTGATTTAATTACTGAAGAGGGGGCAGAGTCAGTGTTCAATAATCAAATGTTAGGTGTTATAGATGAAACCACATATAAGCATTCTCTTCAGGATTTAACAGCACAGCGGTCGCTCGGGGCGATCCCTTTTGCCGGCAGGTACCGACTGATTGATTTTATGCTTTCCAACATGGTGAATGCGGATATTAGGAGTGTTGCAATTTTTCCGAAGTATCGTTACCGTTCGCTCATGGATCACCTTGGGGCGGGTAAGGAATGGGATTTGCACCGGAAAAAGGACGGCCTCTTTTTTTTCCCGTCCCCCCATCTTCATCACGAATACGATGAATTCGGTTCCTTTCGCCAGTTTTCGGACCATCTAGATTACTTCCACAGAAGCACTCAGCAATATGCTGTAATCTCCAACAGCCATACCGTATGCAACATTCAATTTCAATATGTGCTGAAACGCCATCAGGAGGTGGGCTGCGACGTCACCGAGGTATTTCAGGACGGCCAGTCGCTGCAAATCTATATCATGTCAACAACGCTTTTAAAGGATCTGATCTACGGACATAGCGAAAAAGGCTATAAAACCATTCAGGAGGCTGTTGAAAAGGAATCTTCCGCCCTGACCATTTGCCCTTATGAATATTCAGGTTATGCCGCTGTCATTGATTCGGTGGAAAAATATTATACCCACAGTATGGAGCTCATTCAGCCTCGTTTTTGGCAGCAGGTGTTTTTGCCGCAGCAGCCGATCTATACAAAAGTGAAGGATGAGCCGCCTACGAAATACGGAAAGCACAGCACTGTCAAAAATTCTTTGGTGGCAAACGGCTGTGTGCTTGAAGGAGAGGTTGAAAACTGCATTTTGTTCAGGGCGGTTCATGTCGGAAAGGGTACGAAGCTGAAAAACTGTATTATTATGCAAAAAACGCAGATTGGCGAGGATTGTCTTCTTGAGCAGGTCATTTCGGATAAGGACGTTAAAATCGGCAAGGCGACGGAAGCTGCTGGAACAGCTGACCAGCCGCTTGTATTAAGAAAAGGTTTGGTGCAAGGAGAGCTGATGAATTCTTGAAGATATTATTTGCTGTGTCAGAATGCACCCCATTTGTTAAATCAGGAGGTCTTGCCGATGTAGCAGGTGCTCTGCCAAAGGCACTTGCACGATTAGGCAATGAAGTAGCTGTGATGCTGCCGAAGTACAGCCAAATACCTGAACCGTGGAAAAAGCGTATGAAAAAACAGGCTGAGTGTACGGTAGCTGTCGGCTGGCGGCAGCAATATTGCGGAATTGAACATATGGCCGAAGATGATGTGAATTATTACTTCATCGACAATGAGTACTATTTCAACAGGGATTCGTTGTACGGGCATTATGATGACGGTGAGCGGTTTGCCTTTTTTTCAAGAGCTGTACTGGAGGCTGCCAAAGTTGTGAATGTTCAAGCCGATATTGTTCATACTCACGATTGGCATACAGCGATGGTCAATTATTTGCTGAAAGAGGAGTACAGAAAACATCCTTTTTATGAACGGATGAAAAGCGTGCTCACGATCCACAACCTGCAGTTTCAAGGTATTTTCCCTCCTGATGTCACACATGACTTGCTGGGTCTTGAGATGGATCATTTTCATTATGAAAGGTTAGAATGCAACGGATTTGTTAATTTTATGAAGGCGGGCATCATTGCGGCTGATCATGTGACAACTGTGAGCCCCACTTACAGAAATGAAATATTGACTCCGTATTATGGTGAGCAGTTGGAACAGGTTTTGCAATATAGGGAAAATGATGTAACCGGCATATTAAATGGCATTGATGATACGTTCTATCAGCCGAAAAGCGATCCTTATATAGAGGCGCAATACGATTCAGGGGATCTTGCATGCAAGTTGTTAAACAAAACGAAGCTTCAACGGCGGATGGGGCTTCCAGAGAAAAACGATATTCCGTTGATCAGTATGGTGACAAGGCTCACTAAACAAAAGGGGCTTGATCTTGTCCGCAGAATTATGCACGAACTTCTTGAGGAGCAAGACATACAGCTGGTTGTGCTAGGCACAGGAGAACATGAATTTGAAGATTATTTCCGGTATGCAGAATTTGCTTTTCATGAGAAGTGCCGAGCTTATATCGGGTTTGATGAGCCGCTAGCCCATCAAATTTATGCGGGCTCTGATATGTTTTTGATGCCGTCGAAATTTGAGCCGTGCGGTTTGGGGCAGCTCATTGCTCTTCAATATGGCGCCATTCCGATTGTCAGGGAAACGGGCGGTCTTTACGACACTGTCCGTTCCTATCAGGAGGAAGAGGGAACGGGCAATGGTTTTACGTTTTCCGCCTTTAATGCGCATGATTTGAAATTTACGATTGAACGAGCGCTGGCGTTTTATCGCCAACAGGATGTATGGAAGAGCATCGTGAAGACCGCAATGAATGCAGATTACAGCTGGGGGAAGTCGGCTAAAGAGTATCAGCGTATTTTCGAGCAGGTGACAAGGAGTGGACGGGATGTTCTCGAGTAAAGAACGCTTTGCAGACTTATTTTTAAAGCGTCTGGAAATGACGTGCGGAAAAAGCTTTAAAGATTCTGCCAAGCTGGATCAATATAAAACGTTGGGCAATATGGTCAGAGAGTATATCAGCGCTGATTGGATCGAAACGAATGAAAAAAGCAGATCAAATTCCGGGAAGCAGACATATTATTTATCAATCGAATTTCTGCTCGGTCAGCTCCTTGAGCAAAACTTAATGAATCTTGGTGTTCGTGATGTTGTAGAAGCTGGTTTAAAGGAAATCGGCATCAATTTAGAGGAGATCCTTCAGATAGAGAACGATGCAGGTCTCGGCAATGGCGGACTTGGGCGCTTGGCCGCTTGCTTTTTAGATTCGCTTGCTTCGTTGAACCTGCCTGGGCACGGCATGGGCATACGTTATAAGCATGGTTTGTTTGAGCAAAAAATTGTAGACGGGCATCAGGTGGAGCTGCCTGAGCAATGGCTGAAAAACGGGAACGTATGGGAAGTAAGGAATGCGGATCAAGCAGTGGACGTGCCGTTTTGGGGCGAAGTCCATATGACAGAAAAAAGCGGGCGCCTGCATTTTCGCCACGAACAAGCGACAATTGTTACCGCTGTTCCTTATGATATCCCGGTCATCGGCTATGAAACGGGCACTGTCAACACGTTAAGGCTCTGGAACGCCGAGCCCTATGCGCATTATCACGGCGGTAATATTTTGTCTTATAAGCGGGAAACAGAAGCGGTTTCTGAATTCTTATATCCCGATGACACCCATGATGAGGGGAAAATTTTACGGCTGAAGCAGCAGTATTTTTTAGTATGCGCAAGCTTAAAAAGCATTGTGAACAATTACCGAAAAACACATAAATCTTTATCCGGCCTGCATAAAAAAGTGAGCATTCATATTAATGACACTCACCCTGCGCTTGCGGTGCCTGAGCTGATGCGGATTTTGCTCGATGAAGAGAACATGAGCTGGGAAGAAGCTTGGCATATCACTGTACATACGATTTCTTATACAAATCATACAACATTGTCAGAAGCGCTCGAGAAATGGCCGATTCATTTGTTTAAGCCGCTGCTCCCGCGAATGTACATGATTATTGAAGAGATCAATGAGAGGTTTTGCCGCGCAGTTTGGGAAAAGTATCCGGGAGACTGGAAAAGGATAGAGGACATGGCGATTACAGCGCATGGTGTTGTCAAAATGGCTCATCTGGCCATAGTAGGCAGTTACAGTGTAAATGGCGTTGCAAAAATACATTCCGATATATTAATGGAAAGGGAGATGCGCGACTTTCACTTGCTGTTTCCGAATCGTTTTAACAATAAGACGAATGGAATTGCCCACAGGCGCTGGCTGTTAAAAGCGAATCCAGGCTTGTCTGCCATCATTACAGAGGCGATCGGCGATGAATGGGTCAAACAGCCGGAATCACTGATCCGTTTAGAACCGTACGCCACTGATCCTGCATTTATTGAACAGTTTCAAAACAACAAAAGCAAGAAAAAACAAGAGCTTGCCGATTTGATTTTTTGCACGGCCGGGGTGGTTGTGAACCCTGACAGCATATTCGACGTACAGGTGAAACGGCTTCATGCATATAAACGGCAGCTGCTGAATGTTCTTCACATTATGTATTTGTATAACCGCCTCAAGGAGGACGCCGGGTTTTCAATCTACCCGCAAACCTTTATTTTCGGGGCAAAGGCTTCACCAAGCTATTATTATGCCAAGAAAATCATTAAGCTGATCCATTCTGTCGCAGAAAAAGTCAATTATGATCCGGCAGTCAAACAGCTGATCAAAGTTGTTTTTTTAGAAAATTATAGAGTTTCTATGGCTGAGCGAATTTTTCCGGCATCAGACGTAAGTGAGCAAATTTCAACTGCAAGCAAGGAAGCGTCTGGTACAGGGAATATGAAGTTTATGATGAACGGGGCTTTGACGATCGGCACGCATGACGGCGCAAATATCGAGATCTTTGAGCGGGTGGGCCCTGACTGTATTTACACGTTCGGCTTAAAGGCGGATGAGGTTCTATCGTATCAGGAAAATGGTGGCTATAGATCGAGGGAATATTATCAGCATGACAGAAGAATCAGGCAGGTAGCGGATCAGCTGATCAATGGTTTTTTTGAAGGAGAAGCAGATGAATTTGAATCGATCTTTGACTCGCTGCTTCCGCATAATGATGAGTATTTTGTGCTGAAGGATTTCAGCTCATATGCAGATGCGCAGGAGCGAATTCAAGCTGATTATCGAGAGCGAAGGAAATGGTCTGAGCGTTCGATTGTAAACATTGCTCATTCAGGATATTTCTCCAGCGACCGCACGATCCGGGAATATGCGAAGGACATTTGGGGCATCAAGCCGATGATGTGAAAAAGCCGCTGTATAAGCGGCTTTTTTTGTTCACAGATTCATTGAATTGATTGTAAAGGATAAGAACGTCGCAAATGCACTCCATAAAAAATAAGGCAAAAGAAGATAGCTTGCGGCTCTGCTGTATTTTTTGGCAATGATCAGTAATACGATTGCTGTGATGGCGACAAGCAGGCAGTCAAGCGATGCA
The DNA here is from genome assembly GCF_037964975.1 of Bacillus sp. EU52. NCBI lineage: Bacteria > Bacillati > Bacillota > Bacilli > Caryophanales > Bacillaceae > Bacillus > Bacillus sp. EU52. Next base: position 3,010,891 of record NZ_CP150177.1, on the reverse strand, counting down.
GCCAGCAGATTTTTTTGCGTAAACTGGAAATAGCTGAAGGCTTGATTGAGCACGTAATTTATCAAAAGTGTAAACCAAAAGCTTTTCGCACCTTTAAATGAAAACGCAGCATATACAATGGCTGCTGAAAGGGAGATCAGGGCAAACAGGATGGCCCAAATGATGCCGATCGCAGTTCCGCTTGGCGTCCAGTCCGGTTTTTTCAATGAATTGTACCATTCTTGGTCCACAGGAAACAGGTAGCCTGCGGCTGAAAACAGCGCATATGTAATCACAAAAACGGCTAAAGCGCCGACAATCTTTTTCATATTTGCAACCTCCGCATGTATTTAATTACCCTTTATCTTATAAAGATCAAACCCCCGATATGCGGGGGAAATGATGGTCTTAAATAAGCTGCCGCAATGCGTTTGCTTTAATGCGTTCATATTCAAAAGCTGATTCTAATTCTTCCTTCGGTAAAGCAGACTTGCGGACGTATTTTTCGCGAATGACATCGTAAAGCTCGTAAGGAAACAGCATATCAATAAACATGACTTGTTTTTGTTCTTCAGTTAATGGGGCTCTGGATTCGTATGCGTTCAGCATGACATGAAATGTTTCTTCATCCCAAACGCCCGTCGTATCCAAAAGCGGAATAATCATTTTGCGCAAATCGCGAATAGGCAGATCAAATGAAACGGTATCTAAGTCAATGACCCAAATCTGTTCATTTTCCCCTAAGAGTGTATTTCCGGTTCCGTAATCCTGGTGGCAAAGGTTAGGGCTTTTTTTCAGCTGTTCAGTCCATGGAACATAGGTCGACTGCAAAAGCTGGTCTTTGATGCGCAGCCCGTCTTCAATAAAGCCATCTATCTCCTGAAGATAAAGCTGTGAGAAAGGATCTTCATTTTCCGCCTCCGCCATCAGCTTCCACGTTTCCATCTGTTTGCATCGTTTCGTGTAGTGATTCGGCCAGCGACCTAATTTGGTAAATACGGGAACGCCATTTGGCGGCTGATATCCGACGGAAGCTGTATGAAAATCAGCAAGGCCTTTCATGATAAACTCCAAGTCCTGCTTTACAGTCAGCTCAAACGGCCTTCCTTCGATCCAGTCATATACGACAAATAGAAATGAGCCGTGCTTGGAATATAGGCTGCCTTTTTTGTTTGGGAGTATGCCAGGAACATTCATGCCTTTTTTTGCTAAATAGTCCTGCGCGAAAATGGAAAACAACGCTTTCTTTTCTGGCCTGTGTATTCGTTTTAGACAAACCGCGCCGGAGCCTGTGTGGACCTTCCAGACAAGCGCCATCTGGTTTCCCTGAATGACGTCTATTTTTTCAGCCTGCACATCCCATCCTTGAAGCACATTTTCAGCCAGCTCCGTTAATTTTTTTGCATCTTCTGCTGATAAAGGAAGCTCTGATGAATTCCCCTCCTCAATGACTTCATGGTTTTCTGCCATTAAAGGACACATCCTTACCTGTTTTACTCCTACCTTATGAATCAAAAGGAAAAAATGATTGAGTTATTTGACTATATTTAATAGATGAATCTGGTTGTTTACCCGTTTTGTTTTTAGGGCAGTCCCATTCCGCACAAGTTGGTTGTTCAGCCGTATCATGATTCTAACTAGTTAAAAATCATGCAGGAATGGAGGCTATGTATGAAAATAGCACTGATCGCCACAGAGAAGCTTCCTGTCCCATCGGTTCGAGGAGGCGCCATTCAAATCTACCTCGAAGCGGTTGCCCCTTTAATTGCCAAAAAACATGAGGTGACTGTGTTTTCTATTAAAGATCCGAATCTCGCTGATAGAGAGAAGGTAGACGGTGTCCATTATGTGCATTTGGATGAAGACCGTTATGAAGAAGCCGTTGGAGCAGAGCTGAAAAAGAGCCGTTTTGATCTTGTGCATGTTTGTAATCGCCCAAGCTGGGTTCCGAAATTGAAGAAACAGGCGCCGGATGCTGTTTTTATTTTAAGCGTTCACAATGAAATGTTCGCTTACGATAAAATCAGCCAGGCGGAAGGCGAGATTTGCATCGACTCCGTAGCGCAGATTGTTACGGTCAGCGATTATATCGGACAGACGATCACAAGCCGTTTTCCGTCAGCACGATCAAAAACAAAAACGGTGTATTCCGGTGTGGATTTAAAAACGTACCACCCTCGCTGGACGAATGAAGGGCAGCGAGGTCGCGAAGAGATGCGAAGCGAGCTGGGGCTTCACGGCAAAAAAATCGTCTTGTTTGTCGGCCGGCTTAGCAAAGTCAAAGGCCCGCACATATTATTGCAGGCTTTGCCGGACATCATTGAGGAGCACCCCGATGTCATGATGGTGTTTATCGGGTCAAAATGGTTCGGAGATAATGAATTAAATAACTATGTCAAACATCTTCATACCCTTGGTGCGATGCAAAAGGATCATGTCACATTTATTCAATTTGTGAAGCCAAAGGACATTCCGCGCCTTTATACCATGTCAGATGTATTTGTATGCTCTTCGCAATGGCAGGAGCCTTTAGCAAGGGTGCATTATGAAGCGATGGCTGCGGGACTTCCTATTATTACAAGCAATCGGGGAGGCAATCCAGAGGTCATAGAGGAAGGGAAAAACGGCTACATCATTCATGACTTTGAAAATCCTAAACAATATGCCGAACGCATCAATGATTTGCTGAGCAGCTCGGAAAAGCGGGAACGGCTTGGGAAATACAGCCGCCGCGAGGCAGAAAACAAATTCGGCTGGCAGAGGGTGGCTGAAAATCTGCTCAGCGTCTATGAAAAGAACAGATAGAAGGGGTGAACAGAGTGTACCAAAAAGAGCATGAAGAACAGATTGTGTCCGAAATTCTCAGCTATTATCCTTTTCATATTGACAATGTGGCGCTGAAATCGAACAAAAGCGGACGCAAAATCTGGGAAGTCGAAACTGATCATGGCCCAAAGCTGCTAAAAGAAGCGCAAATGAAACCGGAGCGGATGCTTTTTATCACTCAGGCACACGCCCATTTACAAGAGCAAGGGCTGCCGATAGCGCCGATTCATCAAACAAAAAATGGCGGGAGCTGCTTGGGCACGGATCAGGTTTCTTACAGCTTATATGACAAAGTGACAGGAAAAGAAATGATTTACTATGATGCAGAGCAAATGAAAAAAGTCATGTCATTTACCGGCCAATTTCATCATGCCTCAAAAGGATATGTTTGCACAGATGAAAGCAAGAAGAGAAGCAGGCTGGGGAAATGGCATAAATTGTACCGATGGAAGCTGCAGGAACTTGAAGGGAATATGCAGATCGCGGCATCCTATCCTGATGACGTATTTTCGCAAACTTTCTTAAAACATGCTGATAAAATGCTGGCAAGAGGAAAAGAAGCTCTTCAGGCGCTTGATGACTCAGAATACGAAACCTGGACAAAAGAAACGCTCGAGCATGGCGGATTCTGTTTTCAGGATTTTACATTGGCACGTTTGACAGAGATCGAAGGGGAGCCTTTTTTAAAGGAGCTTCACTCGATTACCTACGATTTGCCGTCAAGAGACCTTCGTATTCTGCTGAATAAAGTGATGGTTAAGCTTTCTGTATGGGATACTGATTTCATGGTCGCACTGCTTGCGGCCTACGACGCAGTGTATCCGCTCACAGAAAAACAGTACGAGGTACTTTGGATTGATCTCGCGTTTCCGCATTTGTTCTGTGCAATCGGGCACAAATATTATTTGAAGCAAAAGAAAACGTGGTCAGATGAGAAATATAACTGGGCGCTGCAAAACATGATTTCTGTTGAAGAATCTAAAGATTCGTTTTTGGATAAACTGCCGGAACTGTATAAAAAGATAAAAGCGTATCGGGAGGCGAATTGACATGAGGTCATCGAGACAAAAAGCCTCTATTTCTAAACTGGATCTCGACCAATTCGTATTTACACCGCCTGGGCCGATGGGGTGGCAGGCTCATGACCCAATGTCAGCTGAGAAGGAAGAAGAGGAGAAGCATTTAGATGTGGGCAGCATTCGAGAGCTCCCTCACATCAATGCACCGAAAGAATATCAAGAAGAAACGAAGGAAAAGGAAACAGATCACAAAATCGTCGATGATGAAGAAGAAACGAAATTCGAAACCATTCTAGAGCCTGAGGAGGAGCGTGATTCGAAACGCTCAGTGCCTCCATATGAAGAAGAGGATGAAGATGAAGAACCAGACTTAGCGGAAGAAGCTAAAGTGGAAATCATCATTCTTCCAAGTGAATCTAAACCAGCTCCATGGTTTTCTCAAACCGTAAAGCGCAAGGCATAAAGTCACATTTATGCCTTTTTTTATGTTTTCTGCAGCAAAAAAACAGCCCGTTTTGCAACACGAGCTGTAGGTTTTATGTTTTTGCTTTCACAAAAAGCTGATTGATAGATGATAAATCAAAATTTTGCGTCAGAAAAGGCGGCGGAAATTGTTTGTTTTTCGGGGTCAGAATGGATTGGTAAACAGTATTGAGCCTTTTGGCAGCATGGGTAAAGGTAAATAAAGCTTCTACATGCTTTCGGGCGTTTTTTGTCATTTTGCTCATTAATTCTTGATCTGTAAAGGCTCTGTCAATTGCTTTTGCAAATGAAGAAGGTTTGTTGTAGCTGTCGATGACAAGGCCGGTGACTTCGTGTTTTACGACTTCACCGTTTCCGCCCCGGTTTGTGGTAATTAAGGGCGTGCCGGCCGCCATTGCTTCATAATTCACACGGGCGAGGGGTTCGTTCCACTGAGAGCTGCACACAAATACATCTGCCATCAGAAAAAGGTTTGGAATGTCGTCAGCGGGAATGAATTTTGTAAAAATTATGTGGTCTCTGTATGGCAGCGCCAGCGTGCGCAGATAGGTGACATATTGGTTTTCGCTGTCATCGCTGAACCATTTCCCGCCCGCTATGACCAGTACAGCATCATGGTGCTGCTGCAAAATCCGTCTCATGCTGTGAATGAGAAGGTGAGGTCCTTTTGTCGGGCTTAAGCGGCCGGCGAATAAAATAACTTTTTTATCTTCAATACCGTATTTTTTCCGGTATGTTTTTCTGACAGCCGAGCCTTTCATCGTCCATACGGGCGGATAAGAGTTTAAATCAACGCCGGAATACACAACTTTTGTGATGTCCTCGGCTTCAGGGAAACGTTCAATGACGGTTTGTTTAATAAATTCGCTCACAGTTGTGATCATGGAGACATTGTCGAGTACTTCTTTTCCTTGCGCGAAGGTCATCTTTTTTTCAGAAAACATTTCGTTATGCAGGCTCAGAACGATCTTGCTGTTTGGTGAGGCTTTTTTATATAAAGAGACATTTAAAGGCCTGTTGAACACATGAATGAGATCAAAGGAAGAGGCTCGCAGCTCTTCGGCTACTGCCTCGCGGTAATGTTCTTTTGGCAGATGGATATAATGTACGCCGTCTTTTGTTTCTCTTTTTGGGAGCGATGGATCTTCTATTGAAAAAATGGTCAGGTCGTACCTGCTGCTGAAATAGGGCGTGACACCGTCAATCATCATTTGAATAGCGCCGCCGCGTACTGCGGGCGCCGGCAGCTTTTCTGTACAGATAAAGGCAAGCTTCATTTTTATTCCCCCTGATACAGCGACGATAAATAGGTGATTTCGTTGGTCAAGCCATCCTTTAAGGATGTGGCGGGATTATAATGCAAGAGCTGTTTTGCTTTTGAAATATCCGCCCACGTGTTGCGCGGTTCCCCTGCTATTTTGTCCGAAAAGTGCAGTGTTGCTTTTCTACCGGAAATATCCTCAATGAGGGAGACAACCTTTAAGACTGAGGCACGCTCTGCGCCGCCGATATTTACTGTTTCACCAATAAGGTGGGGTTTCCCAAGAACAGCGGTGATGCCTTTGACACAGTCGCTGATATAAGTGAAATCTCTTGACTGCTGCCCATCACCGAAGATGGTAAGCGGCTTTTGCTGAAGGTGCTGCTTAATGAGCCGGTGAAAAGCCATATCCGGCCGCTGTCTTGGCCCGTATACGGTAAAAAAACGGAGAATCACAATTGGAATGCTAAAGCTCTGTTGATACACATGGCAAAGCTTTTCTCCCGTAAGCTTAGTTACCCCGTACGGAGATAAAGGAGAAAGCGACGTGTTTTCGCTGACTTTTCCTTGTTTTTCGCCATACACGGAAGAGGTGGATGCAAAGACGAACGTTTGAATAGAATGTTCCCGGCACGCCTCGAGGAGCCTTTGGAGCGCTTGGATATTATGTGCGGCATATGGGTGAAAATGATTGCCCCAGCTTGAGCGGACACCCGGTATGGCCGCCAAATGAAAGATGACGTCCACTCCTTCCAGTAAGGGAGCAAGATCCGCTGTCAGCAGATTTTCCTTTATGAACGTAAATCGCTTTTCTTGCAGCAGGGTTTTAAGGTTTTTTAGTTTCATGGAAAATGGAGTAGGACCGATAAAGTCATCGATTCCGATAATGTTATGTTTCTTATCTTTTAGTAATTCTTCGCAGAGGTGGGAGCCGATAAAGCCCGCTGCTCCTGTGACGAGTATTTTCATGGACGGCCAACTCCCGTACAGATCAGGCCGCAAGCCTCGATCAGTTCTTTTTTCAGTACGTTGCGCCCGTCTATCACAAGACGCCCTTTCATGATATCTGCAGCCTTTTTCCAATCAAACGCTAAAAACTCGGGCCATTCTGTCGCCAAAAATAAAAAGTCGCTTTCTTCGATCGCATCAAAAGCTTGAGAATGCTGAGTTACATGCTGCCGCAAATGTTCTGGAAGTACAGCTTCAGGATCATATGCATGAACATCACATCCCAGCTCCGCCAGCCTTTCCATCAGTCTGACAGCCTGAGAATTCCTAATGTCATCGGTATTCGGTTTGAAGGAAATGCCGAGTACAGCCGCTTTCTTGCCTTGAAGTGTTTCGAAGAATGACTGTATTTTTTTGATATACAGGCCGAGCTGGGTGTCATTAATGTGCTGCACGGCTTGGAGCAGAAAGGTCTCCGTGTTTTTTTTCTGGGCAGCAAATTGCAGCGCCTGCAGATCCTTTGGAAAACAAGAGCCTCCGTATCCGATGCCTGCCTGCAAAAAGTGCTCCCCGATCCTTGGGTCTAGACCGATAGCGCGGGAAATATCTGAGATATCTGATTGATAGGCTTCACATATGCGGGCCATTTCGTTAATGAACGAAATTTTGGCTGCTAAAAAGAAATTGTTGGCATATTTGATCAGCTCTGCTCCCGCTAAGCTTGTAACGATAAAAGGGGTATCAATGTGTTTGTAAATGGATTTGACGATGGCTGCCGATACGTGATCTTCTTCCTGAACACCGATGACTGTTTTGTCAGGATGCAGCATGTCATATAAGGCATTGCCTTCCCGCAGAAACTCCGGATTGGATACGATATTAAAGAGGTTTTTAGACACTCCGGAGGCAATCAGCTGTTTTGCTATGTTTTCATTTGTCCCGGGCGGAACAGTGCTTTTCGTAATAATGGTTTTATACGATCGGATCGCCTCGCTTAAATCACCGATGACGGACTGCAGGGCTTTCGTATCAGCTGATCCGTCCGAACGCGGCGGAGTTCCGACTGCGATAAAAATAACGGGACATTCCTCCATGCTCGATTTCACTTCAGAAGAAAACGAGAGATTGCCGCAACGAAGTATTGCATCTGAAAGCCCAGGCTCGTAAAAGGGAATGACTCCTTTTTTCAGCTGCCCGATTTTTTTGACGTCTTTGTCTGTGCATATCATGTCATGTCCGATGGATGCCAGTGCCGCTGATAGGGTTAAACCGACATACCCGGCGCCAACCACACAAATTTTCATCACCTGAGCTCCTTTACAAGATTACTGGTCATATATCAATATCCTATTAAAAAAGGGCTGGTTCGTGATTCCGCTTTCTGCCCAGTTGCTTCCGCCTAATTTCAGATGTACAAACATCGGGATGCGCTCTTGGAATATCATGTAATAAACATGAGCTGAGGGGAAAATACCATGATAAAAAAAGCGATTATTCCTGCAGGCGGATTCGGCACGAGAAATCTGCCGGTGACGAAGGTGATTCCGAAAGAAATGTTTCCGGTAGGATCTAAGCCTGTGATTCATTATCTTGTTGAAGAATTAAAGGAGTCAGGCATTGAGGACATTTTGATGGTTGTATCGAGCCATAAAAATCTGATTGTCGACTATTTTGATTCCTCTTTGGCACTTGAGGCTTTTTTGGCCTCTAAGAATAAACTGCATTTACTTAGAGAGCATCCCATTCCGGATATACGGATTCACTATGTGCGGCAGCCTTATGCAAAGGGTCTTGGCGACGCCATTTCTTTCGGAAAGCAATTTGCAGGCGGAGAGCCTTTTGCCGTCGTTTTGCCAGATGATCTGATTTTTTCCGCCAATCAGCCGGCTTTGGGGCAGCTGATTGAAGCGTATACGAAATATCAGTCCAGTGTGATCGGCTTAAAAGAAACAAAAACGGAGGATTTACATCATTACGGGGTGATAAAAGGGGAGCCTGTTGAAAAAGGGCTTTATCGCATACAGGATATTGTGGAAAAGCCTAAACAAAACCCTCCGTCTCATTTTGCCGCAGCAGGGCGTTATATTTTCACACCGGATATTTTTAATGAGCTGGAGGCATTAGAAGCTGATAGCGGAGGAGAAGTGCAGGTAACGGATGCGATAAAAGCTTCGCTCGGGGCATGTACCGTATACGGGAAATTGCTAGAGGGCGAGCGGTATGACATCGGCCTGCAAAAGGATTATCTGAAGCTGATTTACGATATGCTGAAAACGGAAAAGAACCCCCAATAATTGGGGGTTCAATCAGCGTGGAGATCGCCGAATGTGGTCATGATTCCCTCTTCGTCAAGTTCTTCTTCATAGCGCTCATGGGCTCTGCTTTGATAAACGGTAATTTCTTTTCCAGTGATATCTGTAGCGATGAAATTTTCGTAAGACTCCGTATTGCCGATATTCTCTTCGGTATTCATCGTCATATCATCATAGCTGAGCGGAGGGTTTTCCATATCCTGCGGCGTTTGTGAGTTACCATATTTTTCGACATCCTGATAGGAATCCTCACTGTCATATGGCGCTCTGATTTCTTCATCATCATCAAATTCAAATTGCCCGAATGGTGTTTCTTCTTCAATCGGACGGTCTTTGGAAACCACGTCCTGTGACGAATACTCCGCGAGGGTTGTGGCAGTCGGAAGCGCTTCAAGTCGTTCGAAAGGGATTTCCTTTCCGCTGACTTCACAAATGCCATACGTACCGTTTTCTATCGCCTTCAATGAATGCTCAATGTCCCGAAGGTGCTCTCGCTCATGCAAGTCTAGAGCGATGTCTTTCTCACGCTCGTAAAGTTCTGTCGCCTGATCGCCGGGATGGTTGTCGTATGCCGAAAGCTCACCCCACGAATCATAAGGAAAGGCTGAGTTAAGCTGAAAATGGTCATTGTCTTTGAAACGGTTTAAGATATCTTTTTTCGTTTGTTCCAGTTCATTTTTTAAATGCTGAAGCTGTTCTTTCGTAAGCAATGTGATCGCCTCGTTTCTCTGTGATGCATACCTTTAGTATGAACAGATCGCCTGAGAACTTTCATAAATGGCGGGTGGAGGAATATAGGAGGTTTTCCTTTTATGGTAAGCGGATACAACCTTTGCTATCAGTGGAGAAAGAAATTTAAGCTTTGTTTCTTTTTCATTTCTGCAATTAGGTTTATAATAGGTAAGGCAGGCCATTTGGACTGCATGATCTGTGTTTGACACAAAGGAGACACAGGTGTATGGTATTAAAAGCATTTTAAGGATTATGGAGGAATGTCTCATGGTGACAACGGTGCAGCGTACGTTCCGAAAGGAAGTTCTACATGCATTACATAAAGCCAAAGAAGTCAACCATGCTGTCTTAATAAGCTATTCGAGACAAATCGAGTCTCTTGACCCTCTATCATTTTTCAATTACGGAGCAAAAAAATATACAGGCAATCGATTTTTTTGGTCAGATCCTGAAAGTGAATTGACAATAGTCGGTCTTGGCAAAGAAGCGGTTTTCCAGACAAATCAAAAAAACAGCGAGCGGTATCGTGAGGTTTTTGAACAATGGGAGCGCTTTAAAAAGACGGCTTTTCATATTTATGAAGAAGAAAAGCTGCAGCATTCTGCAGTGGGACCTGTGTTATTCGGAGGATTTTCTTTTGACCCTTGCGAAGAAAGAGGTTCACAATGGGACCATTTCTCGGAAGGGGATTTCTTTGTGCCTGCGCTTATGCTGACGATGACTGCTGAAGGCCCGTTCTTAACAGTTAACAGATGGGTAAGCGGAGGAGAAGATGCAGAAGCTGTTTTAGAAGGCTTAAAAGCTTTTGCGGCGGAATTTATGGTTCCCGATTTCAAGCAAGAAGATCAGGCTGTGATTGCAGCAGCCGAAGAGCTGGATAAGGATGATTGGCTGAAAGCAATCGAAACGGCCACAAGCCAAATTAAAGAGAAACAATATGATAAGGTTGTTCTTGCCCGAGAGCTGCTGCTCACGTTTGACGGTCCAATCCAAATTGAACCGGTGCTTAAAACGCTTCTGGACGATCAGCAGACAAGCTATGTTTTTGCAATTGAACAAGAAGGCAAAACCTTTGTCGGCGCGTCTCCGGAAAGACTGATCAAAAGAGACGGCGGCACTGTCATGTCTTCCTGTCTGGCAGGCTCCATTAAACGAGGCGTGAATGAAGAAGACGACCGCCGGATAGGCCTTGAATTATTAAACGATGAGAAAAACCTGCTTGAGCATGATATTGTGGTAGGTATGATTCATAATGCTTTTGTATCAAGCTGTTCAGAGGTTGAAAAGCCTGATGGACCTGTTTTGTACAAAACAAAAAGCGTTCAGCACCTGTTTACGCCGATTGTCGGACAGCTGCGCGAGTCTGCATCGATTTTTGACTTAATTGAGAAGCTGCATCCCACTCCGGCGCTTGGGGGAGCACCTCAGGAAAAAGCTGTTGACGTGATCAGGGAGATTGAACCGATGTCTCGCGGCTGGTATGCGGCCCCTATCGGCTGGATTGACAGCCAGGATAACGGGGAATTCGCGGTCGCCATTCGTTCAGGGCTCATCGAAGGAAGCACAGCAAGGCTGTTTGCCGGGTGCGGTATTGTGGAAGACTCGGAACCAATCTCGGAATATGAAGAAACACAGATTAAATTGAAGCCGATGATCTCTGCATTAGGAGGTGAGCGGCGTTGACAGTCAACCCGATTACTCATTACATCGGAAGTTTTATTGATGAATTCGCCCTTTCCGGAATTACGGACGCCGTCGTTTGTCCGGGCTCAAGATCTACACCGCTGGCTGTTCTTTGTGCTGCGCATCCCGATATCAGCGTCCATGTCCAAATTGATGAAAGGTCTGCCGGATTTTTTGCCTTAGGTTTGGCAAAAGCGAAGCAGCGTCCCGTACTATTGATCTGTACATCTGGAACAGCCGCGGCCAACTTTTATCCGGCTGTGGTTGAAGCCCATTATTCAAGGGTGCCTATTATTGTGTTAACTGCTGATCGGCCTCATGAGCTGCGCGAAGTAGGCGCACCGCAGGCTATTAATCAGCACTTCTTATTCGGTAACTTTGTTAAGTTTTTCACAGACTCTGCTCTTCCTGAAGAGTCTCCGCAAATGCTGAGATACATCCGAACGCTGGCAAGCCGCGCTGCCGGAGAAGCACAAAAGCGCCCAATGGGGCCTGTCCATGTGAATGTGCCGCTGCGCGAACCGCTGATGCCGGATCTTTCAGATGAGCCGTTTGGAAGAATGAGAACAGGCCGTCATGTGTCTGTGAAAACGGGTACGCAGTCTGTTGACCGAGAGTCCCTGTCTGATGTGGCTGAGATGCTCGCAGAGGCTGAAAAAGGAATGATCGTCTGCGGAGAGCTCCATAGTGATGCGGACAAGGAAAACATTATCGCGCTGTCAAAAGCGCTTCAGTATCCAATTTTAGCAGATCCGCTGTCTAATCTGCGGAATGGTGTTCATGATAAAAGCACTGTTATTGATGCGTATGATTCGTTTTTAAAAGATGATGAGCTGAAGCGGAAACTCCGTCCTGATGTTGTCATTCGGTTTGGACCGATGCCTGTTTCAAAACCGGTTTTCTTATGGCTTAAGGATGATCCGGCGATTCAGCAAATCGTGATTGATGAGGATGGAGGGTGGAGAGACCCGACACAGGCAAGCGCGCATATGATTCATTGTAATGCGTCTGTTTTTGCTGAGGAGATCATGGCAGGCCTTACTGCTGCTGCCAGATCCTCAGAGTGGCTGGAAAAGTGGCAGTTTGTCAATGGGCGGTTCCGCGAGCATCTGCAAACAATCAGCAGTGAAGATGTTTCGTTTGAAGGCAATCTCTATCGAATCCTTCAGCATCTTGTGCCTGAAAACAGCTCGCTGTTTGTGGGAAACAGCATGCCGATCAGGGATGTTGATACGTTTTTTGAAAAGCAGGACCGCCCTTTCCGGATTTATTCAAACCGGGGAGCAAACGGGATAGACGGTGTCGTCTCCTCTGCCATGGGGGTATGTGAAGGAACAAAAGCGCCTGTTACCCTTGTGATTGGAGATTTATCTTTTTATCACGATTTAAACGGCCTGCTGGCGGCCAAAAAGCTGGGTATTCCTCTTACTGTGATTCTTGTCAATAATGACGGAGGAGGGATTTTCTCCTTTTTGCCGCAGGCTTCTGAAAAGACACACTTTGAAGATTTGTTCGGCACACCGACAGGGCTCGATTTCAAGCATGCGGCTGCACTTTACGGCGGAACGTATTCATGCCCGGCTTCTTGGGATGAATTCAAAACAGCTTACGCGCCGCAGGCAGACAAGCCCGGACTCCATTTGATTGAAATCAAAACGGATCGCCAATCAAGAGTCCAGCTTCATCGCGATATGCTGAATGAGGCTGTGCGGGAAGTGAAAAAACAATGGGAACTGTAAACATAACGGTATCAGATGGTGTCCGATATGCAGTGGCAGACGGGGGACCGAATGCTTCCGAAGCCGTCGTCTGTCTGCACGGGTTTACCGGCAGCAAACAATCATGGACTTTTCTTGATGAAATGCTGCCTGATTCCCGTTTGATCAAAATTGATTGTTTAGGGCATGGGGAAACCGATGCCCCGCTGAATGGGAAAAGATACAGCACAAGCCGGCAAGTTTCTGACCTTGCCGAGATTTTTGATCAATTAAAACTTCACAAAGTGAAATTGATTGGGTATTCTATGGGAGGAAGGCTTGCTTACTCTTTCGCGATGACATATCCCGAGCGGGTATCGGCACTTGTGCTTGAAAGCACGACGCCGGGGCTCAAAACACTTGGGGAACGGCGGGAACGAATCATGCGGGACCGGAAGCTTGCTGATTTTATTTTACGAGACGGGCTCAAAGCGTTTGTTGCGTATTGGGAGAATATCCCTTTGTTTTCATCTCAGCAGAGGCTGGCTGAAGATATTCGGCACAGGATACGATCGGGCCGTCTGCGGAACAATAAGATTGGGCTTGCGAACAGTTTAACCGGCATGGGCACCGGTTCACAGCCTTCGTTGTGGAGCCGTGTAGAGGAAATAGATGTTCCTGTGCTTCTTATCTGCGGGGAGTGGGACGAAAAATTTTGCGCCATCAATCAAGAGGTGCATAAGATGCTTCCTTCTAGTAGAATAGAGATTGTTCCAAAAGCAGGACATACGGTCCATGTGGAACAGCCGCGATTGTTTGGTAAAATAGTGAGTGAGTTTTTGACAAGCATCTGACTCATTCACATAGAGAATAAAAGGAGGTCATCATATGGCTGAATGGAAAACAAAACGGACATACGATGAGATATTGTATGAAACGTATAATGGCATTGCAAAAATAACAATCAACCGACCTGAGGTACATAATGCGTTTACCCCTAAAACGGTTGCTGAAATGATTGATGCGTTTGCTGACGCAAGAGACGACCAAAACGTTGGGGTTATCGTGCTTGCCGGTGCAGGGGACAAGGCATTTTGTTCTGGCGGAGACCAAAAAGTGCGCGGCCACGGTGGATATGTAGGAGACGACCAGATCCCGCGTCTTAACGTATTGGATCTTCAGCGTTTAATCCGCGTCATCCCGAAACCGGTTGTTGCGATGGTGTCCGGATATGCGATCGGCGGAGGCCATGTGCTTCACATCGTATGTGACTTGACAATTGCTGCGGACAACGCAATTTTTGGACAAACAGGCCCTAAAGTGGGAAGCTTCGATGCAGGTTACGGTTCTGGATACCTGGCTCGAATTGTAGGACATAAAAAAGCACGTGAAATCTGGTACCTATGCCGTCAGTACAACGCACAGGAAGCACTGGACATGGGTCTTGTCAACACAGTCGTTCCTTTGGAACAGCTTGAAGAAGAAACGATTAAATGGTGTGAAGAAATGCTTGAAAAAAGCCCGACCGCACTGCGCTTTCTTAAAGCTGCGTTTAACGCGGACACAGACGGACTTGCTGGAATTCAGCAGTTTGCAGGGGATGCTACCCTTCTTTACTACACAACAGATGAAGCAAAAGAAGGCCGTGATTCCTTTAAGGAAAAACGCAAACCTGATTTCGGACAGTTCCCTCGTTTCCCGTGATCAGCAATACTTAGTAAACCAACAGCTTGAGACTTTGCGGTCCAAGCTGTTTTCTTTTCAATACAGACATTTTACCTCGGAGATGATGACATGCTGACAGAACAGCCCAACTGGCTCATGCAGCGGGCACAGCTGACACCTGAGAGAATCGCTCTCATTTATAGAGACCAAACCGTGACATTTGCAGAATTATTTGCCGCATCTAAGCGAATGGCTGAACAGCTTGCCGCTCATTCGGTTCGGAAAGGGGATACTGCGGCTATTTTGCTCCAAAACTGTGCGGAAATGGTATACGCCGTTCACGCTTGTTTTTTGCTTGGTGTTAAGGCGGTGCTTTTGAATACGAAGCTGTCAACACATGAAAGGCTGTTTCAGCTGGAGGATTCGGGATCCGGCTTTTTATTGACAGATTCAAGCTTTGAGAAGAAAGAATATGAACACATCGTTCAAACGATTGATGTGGATGAACTGATGAAAGAAGCAGCAGAGGAAATTGAGATCGAGGCTTATATGCAAATGGATGCAACGGCAACGCTGATGTATACGTCGGGTACGACAGGAAAGCCCAAGGGAGTTCAGCAAACGTTCGGAAACCATTATTTCAGTGCGGTGTCGTCCGCTCTTAATTTGGGTATAACAGAACAAGACCGCTGGCTTATCGCATTGCCGCTCTTTCATATCAGCGGATTGTCCGCATTATTTAAATCTGTGATCTATGGAATGACTGTCGTGCTTCACCAGCGTTTTTCCGTAAGCGATGTGCTGAATTCTATCAACAGGCATGAAGTGACAATGATATCTGCGGTGCAGACTATGCTGGCCAGTCTTTTGGAAGAAACAAGCCGCTGCCCTGAATCCATCAGATGCATTCTTCTCGGCGGCGGCCCTGCACCTCTGCCATTGCTTGAGGAATGCCGTGAGAAAGGATTCCCTGTCTTTCAGTCATATGGAATGACAGAAACATGCTCACAAATTGTTACCCTGTCGCCGGAATTCAGTATGGAAAAGCTCGGATCTGCGGGGAAACCGCTGTTTTCATGTGAAATCAAAATAGAGCGGGACGGACAGGTATGTGAACCGTATGAACACGGTGAAATCATGGTCAAAGGCCCGAATGTCATGAAAAGCTATTTTAACCGGGAGAGCGCAAACGAAGCCTCCTTTCAAAATGGCTGGCTGAAAACAGGTGATCTTGGTTATTTGGACAATGAAGGCTTTTTATATGTATTAGACAGACGTTCAGATCTGATCATATCCGGCGGAGAAAACATTTATCCGGCCGAAGTGGAGTCAGTACTGCTTTCACACCCCGCTGTGGCCGAAGCCGGGGTTTCAGGGGCTGAGGACAAAAAATGGGGGAAAGTGCCTCACGCCTATCTTGTCCTTCACAAGCCTGTGAGCGCAGGAGAATTGACTGACTACTGCAAAGAACGCTTGGCGAAGTATAAAATTCCGGCAAAATTCTTTGTGCTTGACCGCCTGCCGCGCAATGCGTCTAATAAGCTCTTGCGAAATCAGCTGAAGGATGCGCGTAAAGGAGAACTGCTATGATCGAAATAGAAAAAATCACGCTTTACCATTTGAGCATGAACTTAAAGAAACCGTTTAAAAACAGTATCGAAACGCTTCAAGAGCGTAAATTTCTGATCGTGGAAGCCATTGATACATCAGGTGTCACAGGCTGGGGAGAAGTTTCCGCTTTCTCTTCGCCTTGGTACACCGAGGAAACCATTGGAACATGTTTGCATATGCTAAAAGATTTTTTTATCCCAAATGTCGTCGGCCGTGAATTCAATCACCCTTCAGAAGTGCCGGACAGCCTGGCGCGGTATAAAGGAAACCGGATGGCAAAAGCGGGACTTGAATCGGCTGTATGGGATATTTATGCCAAAAAGAAGGGCGTATCCCTTGCTGAGGCATTGGGCGGAACAAGAGATAAAGTCCCTGCCGGGGTGGTAGTCGGCCTGGCGCCTCTTGACGATATGCTGAAGGAAATTGAGAGCTATCAAAAAGAAGGTTATCAAAGAATAAAAATTAAAATTCAGCCTGGGCAGGATGTGGAATTGGTCAAGGCCATCCGCAGCCGATTCCCAAACATCCCGCTTATGGCCGATGCCAATTCCTCTTACGAACTGAAGGATATCAGCCGTTTAAAGGAGCTTGATGACTATCATTTAATGATGATTGAGCAGCCGCTCCAAGCTGACGATATCGTTGACCACCGCCACTTGCAGAAACATTTGAAAACGGCCATTTGCCTTGATGAGAGCATTTGTTCAGTTGATGATGCGAGACGGGCGATTGAGCTAGGAAGCTGCAAAATTATTAATATAAAACCTTCTCGTGTCGGCGGCTTAACAGAAGCCTTAAAAATTCATGATTTATGCAAAGAGCATCATATGCAGGTTTGGTGCGGAGGAATGCTGGAAACAGGCATATCAAGAGCGCAGAACGTGGCGCTTGCTTCACTGCCTCAATTCACAATACCTGGCGATATATCTTCATCCTCACGCTATTGGGATGAAGATATTGTAACTCCTGATATTCGTATTGATAATGGATTTATTTCTGTGTCAAAACAGCCTGGTTTAGGGGTTGAGGTAAACCAAGATATTATGCGAAAATATGTGACCAAAATGGATGTTTTCACACAGCATGGTTAAGAAAAAAGCATTTTGCTATTTTGAATAAATGACACTGTGCTGTTACAGTAAAAGTGTTCGTTGAATACATCCCTTCTCGTTTGGACCGGCTGCTGACCCAGCCGGTTTTTTTATGTAAATCAGCTTGACAAAAATGGCCAAACGCGATAATTTTGCACAAAGGAAACTTTTTGTCCTGTGTAAATAAAACATGCTTTTGGCTAATTTAATGTCGCATGTCTAAGAACTGACAACATAAGATAAAACAATCGGACATTGATGGCAAAGAGGAGGAGAAATATGAGACGAGGGCTGATGGCAGCAGTACTTTTTGCGACCTTTGCTTTAACGGGATGCGGAACGGATTCAGCCGGAAAAAGCGCTGATCAGCAATTACAAGTGACAGCGACAACATCTCAAATTGCCGATGCAGCAGAAAACATCGGAGGTAAGCATGTAAAAGTCACCTCTTTAATGGGACCGGGGGTTGATCCGCACCTTTACAAAGCTTCCCAAGGTGACACGAAAAAATTAATGTCTGCTGATGTTGTTCTGTACAGCGGGTTGCATTTGGAAGGGAAAATGGAGGATGTCCTCCAAAAAATCGGCGAACAAAAACAATCGGCGGCAGTAGCTGAGGCCATTCCGAAAAATAAGCTTATTCCCGCGGGGGAAGGCAAGACGTTTGATCCCCACGTCTGGTTCAGCATTCCGTTATGGATCTATGCGGTGGATGAAATTGAAGCGCAATTCAGCAAAGCAATGCCTCAGCACGCAGATGCCTTTCGGAAAAATGCCAAAGAGTACAAAGAAGATTTGCAATATTTAGATAAGTGGTCGCGTAAGGAGATCGCACATATTCCGGAGAAAAGCCGTGTGCTTGTGACTGCTCATGATGCGTTTGCGTACTTTGGGAATGAGTATGGATTTAAGGTAAAAGGCCTGCAGGGACTCAGCACAGATTCGGACTATGGATTAAGGGATGTTCAGGAGCTGGTTGATCTTCTGACAGAAAAACAAATAAAAGCTGTGTTCGTAGAAAGCAGTGTATCTGAAAAATCAATCAATGCAGTGGTGGAAGGCGCTAAAGAAAAAGGCCATACAGTCACAATCGGCGGTCAGCTTTATTCGGATGCCATGGGTGAAAAGGGCACAAAAGAAGGCACATACGAAGGAATGTTCCGCCACAATATCAACACGATTACTAAAGCGCTTAAATAAAGAAAAGAGGTGGAGGATATGTTCCCTGTTGAGCTTGATAATGTGACGGTTGCTTATCATAAAAAGCCTGTACTGCAGGACATTTCGCTGCAGGTGCCTGAAGGAAAACTTATTGGCATTATCGGCCCAAACGGCGCGGGAAAATCAACCTTGATCAAAACGATTCTCGGTCTTGTGCCCCGAGCTTCCGGAGACATCTCTATTTACGGCAAAGACTATAAGGATCAGCGGACCAGAATCGGATATGTTCCGCAGCGCGGCTCGGTTGACTGGGATTTCCCCACAAGCCCGCTCGATGTCGTCCTAATGGGAAGATACGGGAGAATCGGTTTATTAAAGAGGCCAAAGAAAGCGGATGTGGAGATGGCGAAGGCCGCATTAGCAAAAGTCGGGATGCTTGATTATGCGAAGAGGCAGATCAGCCAGCTGTCAGGCGGCCAGCAGCAGCGGGTGTTTCTTGCCCGGGCACTCTGCCAGAACGCTGACATTTATTTTATGGATGAACCGTTTGCAGGTGTCGATGCAGCGACGGAGCGCGCGATTATGACGCTGTTGGCAGAACTCAAAGAAAAAGGAAAAACCGTGCTTGTCGTCCATCATGATCTGCAGACCGCCGAGGATTATTTCGATTGGATCTTACTGCTTCATTTAAGGAAAATCGCTTTCGGACCGGCGGAAAACGTTTTTACGATCGAAAACCTGCAAAAAACATATGGAGGAAGGCTTACGTTTTTAAAAGATAAAGTGCTGGCAGAAGGACATAAGGAGTGAGCGCAATGTTTGAAAGTTTGTGGCTGCATCTCCAGCATCCGAATACACAGTGGGTGCTGGCCGGTACGCTTTTGCTCGGGACGGCAAGCGGTGTTTTGGGCAGCTTTGTGCTGCTGAGAAAGCAAAGTTTAATCGGCGATGCGATGGCCCATTCAGCTCTGCCGGGAGTGTGTCTCGCTTTTCTGTTCACCGGGCAAAAATCACTGCCTTTCTTTTTGCTGGGGGCAGCGCTCGCCGGACTGCTCGGAACGTTTTGTATTCAGCTGATTCCTCGGCTTTCAAAAACAAAGGAGGACTCGGCGATCGGGATTGTTCTTTCTGTGTTTTTTGGCGTCGGGATCATTCTGCTGACATATATTCAGCAACAGGGGGCGGGAAGCCAAAGCGGGCTTGATTCTTTTTTATTCGGCCAGGCTGCTTCATTGGTCAGGCAGGATATCATCCTTATTGCAGGGATATCCGCTGTTCTGCTGCTCCTATGTATTGTTTTCTTTAAGGAATTTACATTGATTACTTTTGATCTCGCGTTTGCAAAGGGATTAGGAATCCCGGTGCGTTTTTTAAACGGGCTTTTGGCTTGTCTGATTGTCTGTGCTGTCGTCATTGGGCTTCAGACTGTTGGTGTGATATTAATGGCGGCTATGCTGATTACACCTGCCATAACCGCGAGATATTGGACCGAACGGTTAACCGGGATGATCGTCATTGCCGGGATTACAGGCGGGGTCAGCGGCGCGGCCGGAACCCTGCTTAGCACCACGATGAAGGGAATGGCGACAGGGCCATTAATGATCTTATCTGCAACGCTGCTCTTTCTTGTTTCAATGATTTGCGCGCCTAAGCGGGGATTGGCTGCTAAAGCCATAAGGCTGATGAGGCTGCGGCGCAGAACAAGCAGGGAGCAAGTGCTTTTGGCGATTTATGAACAGTATGAAAAGAATAATCTTTGTGTAACTGTTGAAAGTGTAAGAAAGAAAAGACGCCTATCCCCTTCATTATGCCTTAAGGCATTAAATGACTTGGAACAAGAGAGGTGCATTGAGCGTATCGAAAATGGAATTTGGCAAATCACAAGCAAAGGGATAGAAAAAGGCTATCACACAGCTTTGAAGCAGCGAATGTATGAAGTGTATCTCATGCATGAAATGGAACTTGCCAATATAGAATCCGGTCAGGACTACTTTGACCCGGACCGTTTACCGAGAGAAACGAGAGAGCGGCTTTATTCACTCTTAAAGCTGTATGGACGGATGCCTGAGCGTCGAAAAGCGTCTCATGATGCCGAGAAGGGACAGATCGCAAATGAGTTTTGAAGCATGGATTATAGCTACCGGTGTATTAGTCGGTGTAAGCTGCGGATTGATCGGCACATTTCTTGTGCTGAGAAGCATGGCGATGCTGGCCGACGCAATCAGTCATACAGTGTTGCTTGGCATTGTCGGCGCTTTTCTAGTGACGGGAAGTCTCGATGGGATTTCTATGTTTATCGGCGCAGCCGCAACCGGTCTGTTAACGGCTTTCTTGGTTCAGCTTCTTCATAGCAAGGGGGTTCAATCAGATGCTGCCATAGGAGTTGTGTTTACATCTTTATTTGCAATCGGGGTTATTTTGCTTTCTGTCTATGGAGCGAATGTCCATCTCGATATTGAGCACTCGTTAATGGGAGAAATCGCTTTTGTGCCGTGGAATATGGTGACGGTATTCGGGGTTGATATTGGGCCGAAAGCGTTTTGGATGCTGGCATCTGTTCTGGTTTTAAACGTAGTGTTGATCAGTGTGTGCTATAAGGAGTTTAAAATCGCTTCGTTTGATCCTCAAATGGCTTTAGCCTTGGGAATACCGGTTTTGCTCATTCATTACGTGCAAATGGGCATGCTGTCCCTGACGACTGTTGCTTCCTTTGATTCGGTGGGTGCTGTATTGGTTGTGGCCATGCTGATTGTTCCGCCTGCTGCGGCACATTTGCTGACAGACCGGCTTCTTTATATGCTGATTCTCAGCGCGTTGATTGGCGGGCTGTCGGCGGTCATGGGCTATTTCTTCGCAACGTGGCTTAATGTTTCGATTTCAGGAGCGATGGCGGCCATGACAGGTGTATGTTATGCAAGCGCCTTTTTGTTTTCACCTGCAAACGGGGTCATAACTAAAAAGCTGAGAACACTCAACATGCAAAAAGAAAGAGCTGGCTGACGCAGCTCTTTCTTTTAATTACAAATCATGCGGCTTAAACGTTTTGCAGTCTGTTTCCCGGCTGTTTTCAGCCGTTTCACCAGTATGGCTGACAACATAAATGGCATCAGCGGTGCATTTGTTACCTTTGCCCCAATAAGAACAGTTGTTGACCTCACATAGAATTTTCTGCTCCATGCCATCCCCTCCTTATAAAGGTTCTGGATTAGTATAGCCGGCTGGCTTGCCCTCTATTCCTCCTGGCGGATATAGCGTTTATCTCGCATAAACATTTTCCAGAAGAAAAAGAAGCCCGGAAATAGAATGATAAATGCAACGATATACGTTGCAAACAGCGCTCTGAACGTTGCTGGCTCTGTGAAGCCTGACATGACTGTCACATCGGGATAAATCATATACGGAAGATGCGCCCGCCCGTACGCGTAGCTTGCGAGAAAATACTGTATCCCAATCGCGACAAGTGCAAGCCGCGGTTTTCCGATGTTTTGCCCAAAGCTCTTATTAGGCAGAAAAAGGGCGATTCCAGCAATGACAAATGTAATGAACGATGCAATAATCCAAGAAAAATCATTCATCATTCCGCTGTACAGCCAGTTTGCTTCATTCCGCATAGTTACCATAATGCATACAGCAAACAACAGTGAAATCGGGCCGGTAATCAGGGCGCTTTTTCTGTAGGCTCGGTACGCATCCTGTTCCTCTGCCACATTTGAAAAATCTGCAAGCAGCAGCGAGGACAAAAATAAGGTGCTTAAAATCGCAAACCCGATAAATGAATAGGCGTTGGGGCTTGAAAAGATTTTAGACATATTTAAGTTATAGATTCCATCCGTTTTTTCTATAAACCCTCCGTGTGTCACAGGAAGCACCAAAATTAAAATAGCAGGAATGATAAAGCCGGAGATGCCGGAAATATATCTTAGCGTTTTCCGCTCCTTTGCTGTATTTGAAAAAACAAGAAATCCGCTTCGAATCGCTAAAAGCAGTAAAATCATGCTTCCGGGAATTAATAAAACGGTGCCGAGCACAAATGTCGCGCCGGGGAAAAAACTGAAAAGTGCCACGACGATGGCCACAATAAAGACGTTTGTGACCTCCCAAGTCGGGGACAAAAAGCGATTCGCAATATCGGTGGCCTTCATATGCTCCTTGTTTAAATAGATCATAGACCAAAATCCCGCTCCAAAATCCATTGTCGCCATGACGGCGTAAATAAACACAAAGCCCCAGATAATTGAGATGGCGATCAGAGCGTCAGTTGAAATCTCCATTTGTACGATCTTCCTTCCATTTGGTTTCCTGTTTGCGGAGCCATTACGACTCCGCTGTATTTAAATCTTCGTCAACCGGGTGCTTGCGGAAATAATACAGCAGCACGTAGACGACAGCTGCGCCTAACACGGCATAAACAAATGTGAAAAATAAGAACAGCACCCCGATCGAGCCAGTCGTTGTTACGACATCTGACGTTTTCAGCAGATGATAGATGACCCAAGGCTGCCTCCCCGTACATGCGAAAATCCAGCCGAATTCAATGCCGATGAGACTAAAAGGGCCTGCTGTCATGAAAATGACCAAAAGCCACGTTGGGAAACGGTCTTTCTTGAGCACCTTTCTCCAGACCACACCGATAATGGAATAAAGAATTAGCAGCATGCCTACACCAACCATCGCATTAAACAGCGTGTGAATGAAAAGCGGCGGCCATTCATCTCTCGGAAATGCATTTAATCCTTTTACAACAGTGTCAAAACGGTTCGCTGCCAAAAAGCTTAAAGCCCATGGAATCTCGATTGCCCATTTTACTTTTTCTTCATTCGGGTCGGTAAAACCGCCGATAGCGAGCGGGGCGTGGGATCTTGTTTCAAATAGGCCTTCCGCACCGGCTAATTTTTCGGGCTGGTATTCGTACAGCATCTGTGCAGATTCGTGTCCGTTCAAAGCGGTCAGCAATGAAAAAATACCGCCGATCGTCAGTGCGAGCAAAAGGGCTTTCCGGTGAAAGCGATAGACCTTTTCCTTTTTCCTCGTTCGGATCATTTTATACGCCGCAACAGAAGCCACGATAAACGCACCGGTCATAAACGCGGACAGCACGACATGGCCGGCAGTGATAAAAAAGCTAGGATTAAAAAACGCAGCCCACGGGTCAACATCTGTAATTTTTCCGTTTAAAATTTTAAAACCGGCGGGCGTACCTTCAAAAGCGTGAACATTCGTGATCAGAACAGCGGATGCTGCTGCCCCGACTAACACAAAGAAAACAGCAACAATCCTCATTGCAGGTGACAAACGGTCTGCAGCGTATACATAAATCGACATGAATAGGGCTTCAACAAAAAAAGCATAGATTTCAATTTGAAATGGCAGGGACATCACCCGGCCGATGACTTCCATAAATCCCGGCCATAAAAGCGCGAGCTGAGTGCCCGCGATCGTTCCGGTCGGTATGGCGACCCCCAGCAAAACGGCTTGTGCTTTCGTCCATCTTTTCGCCATGATCGCATAATGGTCATCTTTCGTTTTTTGATAGATCAATTCCGCCACTAAAATCATGAGCGGCAGACCGACTCCAAGTGTTGCGAAAATGATATGAAAGCCCATCGTCGTGCCAAAAAGGCTTCTGGCCAAAACTAAATCATCCACAATCGTAAACCACCTTTCTAAAAAGACGTTCTGTATGTATTTTGGGTTTATTATTTGCTTCCTCGGTTAGATTATTCTTCCTATTCTTAAATGCCATGAGGTTTACGATGCGAAAACAGAGGGAAGGATATAAGAAGATTGACAAAACGTTTGTAAGGTTATAAAATAAAACGTAATTATTACGATTTATTGAAAGGAGATACACATGAGAGAAGGAATTCATCCGAAGAACCACAAAGTGATATTTCAGGATGTCAACAGCGGCTACCGTTTTCTCAGCACCTCTACGAAAACATCTAATGAAACAGCAGAGTGGGAAGACGGAAACACATATCCTGTCATTAAAGTAGAGGTAAGTTCTGACACGCATCCGTTTTATACAGGCCGCCAGAAATTCAATGAAAAAGGCGGACGAGTTGAGCAGTTCAAAAAACGCTATAACATGGGGAAATAAGGCAGACCAGAGGGTTTGTCTTTTTTTATTATGACGAATAAACAAGGGTTGTGATATATTGAAGAGTAAAAAGAATAGAAAGGGACAACGAACATGAGTCTTCTAAATGATATTCTTGAATTTAACAAGACATTTACTGAACAAAGAGAGTATGAAAAGTATCAAACATCAAAATTTCCAGATAAAAAAATGGCGATTCTTTCTTGCATGGACACTCGTCTGGTTGAACTGCTGCCGCATGCGATGAATTTGCGAAACGGTGATGTGAAAATCATTAAAAGTGCCGGTGCGCTTGTGACACACCCATTCGGAAGCATCATGAGAAGTTTACTCGTCGCAGTGTACGAGCTGAATGCAGATGAGGTGTGTGTGATCGGGCATCACGATTGCGGCATGAGCAAAATCAGCAGCAAAAGCATGCTTGAAAAAATCAAAGCAAGAGGGATTCCGGAAGAACGCATCGAAACAATAAAGTACTCCGGTGTAGACTTTGATCAATGGTTTAAAAGCTTTGATTCAGTGGAAGCGAGTGTGAAAGACAGCGTAGACGTTATTAAACATCACCCGCTGTTCCCGGAAAACGTTCCGGTCCATGGCTTAGTCATTGATCCTAAAACCGGAAAACTGGATCTTATCGTAAACGGCTATAACAATTAATGTTTTTGTTTTTTTTCAGGAACGGGATCGACTCCTCCCGGATGGAACGGGTGGCATTTCAAAATCCGTTTGATTGTCAGCCATCCGCCTTTTAAAGCGCCATGTGTTTTAATCGCTTCGATTCCATATTGGGAACAGGTCGGATAAAAGCGGCACGTTGGCGGTGACAGGGGCGAGATGAATTTTTGATATCCTCTGATCAGAGCGATGAATAGGGTTTTCATGTTTCTTCAGCAACCTTTCTGATGCAAGTATAAGAAAAAAAACACAGATTGAAAAGTTAATCAATAATTCTTATCGGAAAAGTATGTTATAATGAAATTACATTTTTAAAAAAGGGGAGAGTGCCATTATGCCTTCAGTAGAAAGTTTTGAGCTTGATCATAATGCGGTTGTTGCTCCATATGTAAGACATTGCGGCGTGCATAAAGTAGGAACAGACGGCGTTGTCAATAAATTTGACATTCGTTTTTGCCAGCCAAATAAACAGGCGATGAAGCCTGACACCATTCACACACTCGAGCATTTGCTCGCGTTTACGATTCGTTCTCACGCTGAGAAATACGATCATTTTGATATCATTGATATTTCTCCAATGGGCTGCCAGACAGGCTATTATCTAGTTGTGAGCGGAGAGCCGACATCAGCGGAAATCGTTGATCTGCTTGAAGACACAATGAAGGAAGCGGTAGAGATTACAGAAATACCAGCTGCGAATGAAAAGCAGTGCGGCCAAGCGAAGCTTCATGATCTGGAAGGTGCTAAACGTTTAATGCGTTTCTGGCTTTCACAGGATAAAGAAGAATTGCTAAAAGTATTTGGCTAAAATAGAAAGGACCTTTTTGCGCTTAAGCAAAAAGGTCTTTTTTGTGACGTCTCATATTTTGTGTACCATTTGCTGTAAGCGTTTGCTACTATTTAAGTAAACGATGAAAGGGTGATGGCATGAAAAAGATGTTGGTTGTTCTGCTTTTTTCTGCTTTTTTGCTTAATGGATGCGGATCTGGTGAAAGCAAAGCAAATACAGCTGAGACGCCCGAGGTTTTGGATGTCAAGCTGACCGGGCCTGAAAAAGTAAATCCCGGAGAAAGCGCTGCTTATGAAGCAGCCGTATCATATGGTGATGAAGCTGTGACGGATGCCGATGAAGTAGAGTTTGAAGTATGGAAAGAAGGGGAAAAAGACGCCAGCCAAATGTTTAAGGCGAAACAAGAAAAAGGCGTATACCGATTGGAAACGACGTTTAAGGAAGATGGTGTATACACTGTCCAATCCCATGTCACAGCAAAAAAACAGCATAGCATGCCGACCTTAAAAGTCCAAGTCGGAGACGCCGATGCTGCCAGCAATCAGTCAGAAGTGGAGCATTCACATCATCATTGATTGTGTGAATCAGAGTGATTTTCTTGTGGTGGATCAATGGTATGCTTTACATTATAGGCTTTTACAGTCGTCCAAATGGTTACAAGCAAAACAGCCAGCACAATCAAAATACTTATCGTAATGAGAAGCGTCATGACATTCCACCTCCCGTTTTTTAACAATTGTAGCATAATAGAAGAAATCATGACAGATAAGGGTAAAAAAGAGGTTTTAGCGTACGATATTAAGGGTATACATAGTCATATAACAAGGAGGAGATACCATGTCAGAACAATTGATTCAAGCAGTGAACAAACAAGTAGCCAACTGGACGGTCATGTATGTGAAACTACATAATTATCACTGGTATGTGAAAGGAAAAGATTTCTTCACTCTTCATGAAAAGTTTGAGGAGCTGTACAACGAAACAGCAACTTATATTGATGACTTAGCAGAACGTCTTTTGGCGCTGAACGGAAAACCGATTGCAACAATGAAGGAATCCTTAGAAACGGCTTCTGTCAAAGAAGCTGCTGGAAATGAAACAGCTGAACAAATGGTTCAAAGCGTATATGATGATTTCACAGTCATCGCGGAAGAGCTGAAAAACGGCATGGATTTAGCTGATGAAGTCGGTGACGAAACAACAGGGGACATGCTTCTTGCGATCCATCAAAATATTGAAAAACATAACTGGATGCTAAAAGCTTACCTAGGTTAAGTTCAAAAATAGAACGGCCGGATGTCTTAAAAAAGACGTCCGGCTTTTCTTTTTGTATCTGAAAAATAGGCGACAACCAGTCCATTTTTCTGAAAAATCCAATCCGTTCGGCTTGTTTTCCATAGAATATCGTAAGGCCGTTTCTGTGAAAGGATGTTGGGATAAATGGATAGAGACTTTGGCATCTTTTCGTTAATAGCAGTCAGCGTTTCAGCAGCGGGTTTTTTCTTTGGAGGTTTTCAGTATTCATTTCTGATTTTGCTCTCTCTTATGGCAATTGAATTTATCAGTACGACTTTGAAGGAAACCATTATTCACAAACTGTCATTTAAAAAGGTATTTGCCCGGCTTGTCAAAAAATTAGTCACGCTGGCTCTGATCTCTGTATGCCACTTTTTTGATCAGCTGCTGAATACAGAGGGATCAATTCGTGACTTGGCTATTATGTTTTATATTCTTTATGAATCTGTGCAAATTGTTGTGACAGCCAGTTCTCTTGGCATACCGGTTCCTCAGATGCTTGTCGATCTTTTAGAAACGTTAAAAAATAAATTTAAGCGCAAACCGTAACTTTTCCCTGTTCGCGGGTCATAATAAAGCCCAGAGCGTCGGTCGCACTTTTCGGCAAAAGCTATCGCAAAAAAACTGTACGAGCTAGTCTGCATGCAGAACCTGACGGCGTGCTGGGTTTCCCTTATTTTTTGATAAAAGGCTTCCGAAGAAACGTAACTGTGGTATGATGTATGGAAGATAGCTAGGAACGGATTTGAGGGATAAACATGTACGAGTTTAAAGATTATTATCAGAATACTGTTCAGCTTTCCTTTGACGATCAGCCTTTCTCGGACAGCCCGAAGCATGTCTGGGTGATTTGCCGTTTTGGCGGCAAATGGCTTTTAACAGAACATGAGGACAGAGGCTATGAGTTTCCAGGCGGGAAAGTAGAGCCGATGGAGTGCGCAGAAGAGGCTGCGCTCCGGGAAGTAAAGGAAGAGACGGGCGCGAGAGTCAAAAGCCTCAAGTATCTCGGACAGTATAAAGTTCTCGGAAAAGAAAAAGTGATTGTGAAAAATATATATTTTGCAGATATAGAAAAGCTTGAAAAGCAGGCTGATTACTTTGAAACGAAAGGCCCGGTTTTGTTTCACGAGCTTCCGGAGAACCTTTCCCGCAATAAAAAATTCAGCTTTATTATGAAGGATTCCGTACTTCCGATCAGCTTGAAAAAACTGAAAGAATCTGGATGGATTGAATAAAAAAACCCGGCACATATGCCGGGTTTTTTATGTCCTCCCCTTCGTCCATTTCTTTTCCAGCAGCTCGACGCCCTGATACATCAGAGTGGCGAAGATGGCGATGATCAGCAGGCTTAAGAAGACGAGTGTAAAATTGAAGACTTGGAATCCGTAAATAATCATATATCCTAATCCGACCTTCGAAACGAGGAATTCCCCTACAATGACGCCAACCCATGATAAACCGACGTTCACTTTTAGTGTTGAAATAATCGCGGGGGAAGATGCAGGCAGTATGACTTCTTTAAAAATAACCCACTTTTTTGCGCCGAATGTTTTCATGACTTTCGTATAGTTTTCGTCGACCTCTTGGAAGGCGGTATAGACAACGATGGTTGTGATAATGACGCTGATGATGGCTCCCATCGCAATGATGCTGATAAAACTGGGACCGAGCGCGACAATCAGGATCGGGCCCAGGGCCACTTTCGGCATTGCATTCAAAATTACAAGATACGGATCTAAAATTCTGGCAAGTCGGTTAGACCACCATAACAAAGCGGCGAGGCACGTGCCCATAAACGTCCCGAGCAAAAAGCCAAGCACCGTTTCAAATAAAGTGACGCCGATGTGTGACAGTAAAGAACCGTCACCAAGTTTCTCCAGCAATAATCGCCACACAGCTGATGGAGAGCTGAAGATCAGCGGATCGATCCAGCCCTGCCTGCTGGAGGTTTCCCAGCCCGAGAAAAAGAGAATAAATATGGCAAGCTGAAAGGAATGGACCTTCCACTTTTCCTTTTTCTGTTTGAATTGATACTGCTCGTGAAGCAGATCAATGGTTTCTTTGCTGTTTCTCAAGAGAATTCAGCTCCTTCCATATCGTTTGAAACAGTGTCTGGAAGGAAGGTTCCTGACGGGCGTCAAAAGGCAACATCGCGGCCAATTCCTTAGGAATGGTAAAAATCTGATGGATGGTGCCCGGCTGATTTGAAAATAAAAAGATCGTATCGCTCATCGCTATCGCTTCCCCTATATCATGAGTGACAAGCACTGCTGTTTTTTGATATTCCTTTAATGTGCGGAATACCAGGTTTTCCAAAGACAGCTTTGTCTGAAAATCAAGCGCGGAAAATGGCTCATCCAGCAAAAGCAGACTAGGGTTAGGCGCAAGTGTTCTTGCAAGCGCAGCCCGCTGGCGCATCCCGCCTGACAGCTCTTTCGGATATTTTTTCTCCACATCTATGAGGCCGAACTCCGGCAATAGACCGAGTGCAGCGGCTTTGCTTTCTTCTGTCAGCGTGTCGGCGATTTTTAAACCGAGAAGCACATTTTCCTCGATAGATTTCCAGGGAAATAAGTAATCCTGCTGAAGCATATAGCCAATATTATGTTCTTTTTGATTCGGCTCACGGCCTTCAATCAGAACTCTGCCTTCTGATGGCTCAATCAAACCGGCAATAATGGAAAGCAGTGTTGTTTTTCCGCAGCCGCTTGGGCCGAGAAATGAGATGAAATCACCTTTTTCGGCATCGAAATGAATATCCCGCACAGCCGTTGTTTTTTCTTTAATAGAAAAATAAGTATGGGTTACATGGTCGACATGTAAGAAAGACATAGATGGCGCCTCCTATTTCTCCGAGGTGACTTTTTCAGCAATATGTTTATTTACAAGCTGATTGTATGGAATGTGCTTCGGCAGTTCTCCCGATTGATCCATAATGGTTTGGAGAAGCTCCCATTCTTTTTCGTTAAGCAGAGGGTCTGGCGAATATGAATGCTGTTTTTTATAGCGTTCAATGGATGTTTCGATGACGTCTGGGTCGGTATCATCAAATTCATCTTTAATGGCATCTGTGATGTCCTTCGCAGAATGATTTTCAACCCACTGCTGCGCCTTATAAATGGCTTTTGTAAACTTGACGGCTGTGTCTTCATTTTTCTTCAAATAGCTTTGTTTCGCCATAAAAGTCGTATAAGGAACCTCTCCTGATTCTTCTCCGAATGAAGCAACGATATGGCCGATGCCTTTTTTCTCAAAGAGAGAAGCCTGCGGTTCAAAGAGCTGTACATACTCACCGGTTCCAGAAGCAAACGCATTGGCAATATTGGCGAAGTCTATGTTCTGGATAAGGTCTATATCCTTATGCGGGTCAATCTTATGTTTGTTCAGCACATACTCGCCGACCATTTGCGGCATGCCGCCTTTTCGCTGGCCGAGAAACGTTTTTCCTTTCAGCTGATCCCAGTCGAAGTGTTCAACATCTTCTCTCGCGACAAGAAACGTTCCGTCTGTCTGAGTCAGCTGGGCGAAATTAATGACGGGATCTTTAGCCCCTTGCGCTTCGACATAAATAGATGTTTCTGACCCGACAAGCGCGATGTCGGAGCCGTTGGAAAGAAGCGATGTCATCGTTTTGTCTCCGCCCCAGGTCGTATTCACATCGACATCAAGCCCTTCTTCCTTAAAAAAACCTTTAGACTCAGCAACATATAAAGGTGCGTAAAAAATTGAATGGGTCACTTCAGCTACTTTGACTTTGGTGAGCGTTTCTTCCTGCTTGCAAGCCGCCAGGGCGATCATCAGAAAGATACTGCCGACACAGGCGAAGCCCAGCCTTAACCATCTGTTCACATAGACAACCTCCTTATTTCGCATCAAGTTAATATCCTTTTTTGCTTTACATATCGTATGATGGGTATAAAAATGTGTGAATGCCTAACCAGGTTCTCCGGATGTAATTTTGGAGTAAGGAAAGCATATAGAAAAAAAGGAGGCGGCTGTTTTGATTGTAGAGAAAAGAAGATTTCCGTCGCCAAGCCAGCATGTGCGTTTGTATACGATCTGCTATCTGTCAAATGGATTACGGGTTAAGGGGCTTCTGGCTGAGCCGGCGGAACCGGGACAATATGACGGATTTTTATATTTGCGCGGCGGGATTAAAAGCGTGGGCATGGTTCGGCCGGGCCGGATTATCCAGTTTGCATCCCAAGGGTTTGTGGTGTTTGCTCCTTTTTACAGAGGAAATCAAGGAGGAGAAGGCAATGAGGATTTTGCCGGAGAAGACAGGGAGGATGCATTTTCTGCTTTTCGCCTGCTTCAGGAGCACCCAAATGTCAAGAAGGATAGAATCCACATCTTCGGTTTTTCCCGCGGCGGAATTATGGGAATGCTCACTGCGATCGAAATGGGCGGGCAGGCAGCTTCATTTGTTTCCTGGGGAGGCGTCAGTGATATGATTCTTACATATGAGGAGCGGCAGGATTTGCGGCGAATGATGAAAAGAGTCATCGGCGGAACACCGAAAAAGGTGCCTGAGGAATATCAATGGAGGACACCGTTTGACCAAGTAAACAAAATTCAGGCTCCCGTGCTGTTAATCCATGGAGAAAAAGACCAAAATGTTTCGATTCAGCATTCCTATTTATTAGAAGAGAAGCTAAAACAACTGCATAAGCCGGTGGAAACATGGTACTACAGTACATTCACACATTATTTCCCGCCAAAAGAAAACCGGCGTATCGTGCGGCAGCTCACACAATGGATGAAAAACCGCTGACAGTGAAATATGTTATGATAAAGAAAAAAGAGAACGAAAGGGGATTTCACTTTGGGAATGCCTGTTGAATTTAATACACTGATTGTGACAAAAGGAAAAGAAGTTCGCATAGATGAAAATATATTCACGTTAGAGAAGGACGGATACCGAGTATATCCGATGGAGATTCCAATGGATGTACGCAAAACAAAGTTTGGCGAAAAGTCAGGCACAGCTGAAGTGCAGAAGCTTCAATGGGAAGACGGCCGGACCATCATTACATACAAGCTGACTTCTTTGCATTCCGTCAATTAAAACAAGCCAAGAGCATAATTGCTCTTGGCTTTTGTTTTTTATACGAGAGGGCCGCCTGCCTGGGCGATGGCATCGGTATGTGCGAACTTTTTAAAGTTCTCTTTGAATTCATTTGCAAGGTAGACTGCCTTTTCTTTGTATTCTTCCTTGTTAGTCCACGTGTTTTCAGGCTGAAGGATATGATCAGGAACGCCAGGAACATGGGCCGGAATGTGCAGGCCGAAAATATCGTCAGTTATCATTTCAGCATCCTCTAATTTACCTTCAATCGCTGCTTTGACCATTGCTCTAGTGTAAGAAAGCTTCATTCGTTCGCCTGTGCCGTAGCCGCCCCCGGTCCAGCCGGTATTGACTAAGAAAACGTCTGCCCCGTGTTCATCAATCTTTTTGCCGAGCATTTCAGCATAGACGTGAGCAGGAAGCGGCAGGAACGGTGAGCCGAAGCATGTAGAGAACGTCGTTTCAGGAGACGTGACACCACGTTCGGTTCCGGCAAGCTTACTCGTGTAACCGCTCAAGAAATGGTACATGGCCTGCTCCTTCGTTAGTTTGCTGATCGGCGGCAGGACTCCGAAGGCATCAGCCGTCAAAAATACAATTGCTGACGGATGGCCGGCCATGCTTGGAGTCACGATGTTGTCAATCATATGAATCGGGTAAGCTGCCCGCGTGTTTTCAGTATAGAAGGAATCATCATAATTGGCTTCGCGTGTATCTTCATCCACAACGACATTTTCGAGAACAGACCCGAAGCGGATCGCGTTAAAGATTTGCGGCTCCTTTTCCTCGCTTAAATGAATGCACTTAGCGTAGCACCCGCCTTCAATATTAAAGACGCCTGTATCAGACCAGCCATGTTCATCGTCACCGATCAGCTTGCGGTCAGCATCTGCCGACAGGGTGGTCTTTCCTGTTCCTGACAGTCCGAAGAAAAGGGCGACATCGCCTTTTTCACCGACATTGGCGGAGCAGTGCATAGATAAAATATCTCTTTCAGGCAGCAGGAAATTCATAATGGAGAAAATGGACTTCTTCATTTCACCGGCATACTCAGTTCCGCCGATTAAGATCGTCCGCTTTTCGAAAGAGACAATAATAAACGTTTCGGAATGAGTGCCGTCTGTTTTTGGATCCGCTTTGAAATGCGGAGCAGAAAGAATGGTGAACGGCTGCTCAACTGTTTTCTTATCATTTCCTTCCGGACGGATAAACAGCTGCCGCGCAAATAAATTGTGCCATGCGAACTCATTTACGACAGTGATCGGCAGCCTGTATTTCTCGTCTGCTCCGGCAAATCCTTCGAAAACAAACAGTTCATCTCGCTCCTTTAAATAGCTGACAACTTTCGTGTACAGCCGCTCAAACGCTTCTTCTGAAATCGGCTGATTCACCGGGCCCCAATCGATCTTATTTTTCGTGCTTTCTTCCTCCACGATGAATTTATCTTTAGGTGAGCGTCCTGTGTAAGCGCCTGTTGTCGCGCGAACAGCACCTGTGGATGTTAAAATGCCTTCGTTTCGGGAGAGGACTTTTTCTGTTAGCTGTGCTGCAGATAAATTATGACGCACATTTGGACATGTTAATAAGGCTTGTAAATCAGCGGTCAAATCAACTGAGTTCATATGAAACCTTCCTTTATCGTTTTTTGTGTTTTGCTAATTGTGAATTAGTATAACATATATTTTCAAATAGTCTATACTATTTATTATTTTTTGTGTGTGCATTTCCATTGTTTTCCCTCAATATAGGTGCCTATTTCTTCTGAATCATATTGACATTGCAAACCCTTTTACGATAAGATATTTCATTGAGCGGATACTCTTATCCCGAGCTGGCGGAGGGACAGGCCCTATGAAGCCCAGCAACCGGTTTCTCTGTTATTTATTATGTTCAACTGAGTGAGACAACCAAGGTGCTAACCTGTTGCAAGGTTGTATGATTCCTTGAGCGATAAGAGTGAAAGGCACAAAGACCAAACCCTTTCCTCGATGGAAAAGGTTTTTTTATTTCATAAATATGCCAATTAACATTCTCTAATATAACTGTACATTGTATAAGAGGGAGCGAGTTCCGTATCATATATACAAGGTCTTTCGGGAGGCCTTGTGCAGGAGGAAGCAAATCATGAGTAAAAATCGTCGTTTATTTACATCAGAATCTGTTACGGAGGGGCATCCGGATAAAATCTGTGACCAGATTTCTGACAGCATTTTAGATGAAATTTTAAAGAAAGACCCTAACGCGCGTGTTGCTTGTGAAACATCTGTGACAACAGGTTTGGTTCTTGTAAGCGGAGAGATCACAACTTCTACGTATGTTGACATTCCGAAAACGGTTCGCCAAACCATTAAAGAAATCGGATACACACGTGCAAAATACGGATTTGATGCGGAAACTTGTGCGGTTTTAACATCAATTGATGAGCAGTCTGCTGATATCGCGATGGGCGTAGACCAAGCGCTTGAAGCCCGTGAAGGCACAATGAGCGACGAAGAAATTGAAGCGATTGGTGCGGGTGACCAAGGATTAATGTTCGGTTATGCGTGCAACGAAACGAAAGAGCTTATGCCTCTTCCAATTTCACTTGCCCATAAATTAGCCCGCCGCCTAAGTGAAGTCCGTAAAGAAGATATTCTTCCGTACCTTCGCCCTGACGGCAAAACACAGGTAACGGTTGAGTACGATGAAAATAACAAACCAGTCCGCATTGACGCGATTGTTATTTCAACTCAGCATCATCCTGAAATTACACTTGAGCAAATTCAGCGCAACATTAAAGAACATGTAATCAATCCGGTTGTTCCTGAAGAGCTGATTGATGAAGAAACAAAATATTTCATCAACCCTACAGGACGTTTCGTAATCGGAGGCCCTCAAGGGGATGCGGGACTTACAGGACGCAAAATCATCGTTGATACGTACGGCGGCTATGCACGCCACGGCGGAGGCGCGTTCTCAGGTAAGGACGCGACGAAGGTAGACCGTTCTGCAGCTTATGCGGCAAGATACGTTGCGAAAAACATCGTTGCGGCTGAGCTTGCTGATTCTTGCGAAGTACAGCTTGCTTACGCGATCGGTGTTGCACAGCCTGTGTCAATCTCAATCAACACATTCGGTTCCGGAAAAGCTTCTGAGGAAAAACTGATTGAAGTTGTTCGCAATAACTTTGATTTACGACCTGCCGGCATTATCAAAATGCTTGATTTGCGCCGTCCGATCTACAAACAAACTGCTGCGTACGGCCACTTTGGACGTCACGATGTTGACCTTCCATGGGAGCGCACAGACAAAGCGGAGCAGCTGCGTAAAGAAGCGTTAGGAGAATAATTTTATAGCCGCTTACTGGTTAAGCGGCTTTCCCTTTTTTATCGTTGTATTCATGTTTATTTTTTTACATAACTGTGAAACCAAATACTATTCACAGCGTCTATAAATAGGGGTTCAATGATGACAATTTTAATTATGGAGGCAATACTATGTGTGGATTTGTCGGGGTTTTTAACAAGCATCCGTTAGCTCAAACCGCTGATCAAGAAGAACTAATCAAACAAATGAACCAAATGATCGTTCACCGCGGTCCTGACAGTGATGGATATTTCCATGATGAGCACGTCGGCTTCGGATTCAGACGGCTCAGCATTATTGATGTAGAAAATGGCGGACAGCCTTTATCATATGAAGATGAAACATATTGGATTATCTTTAACGGAGAAATCTATAACTATATCGAACTGAGAGAAGAACTTGAAGCAAAGGGGTACACATTCAACACGGATTCGGACACAGAGGTTCTTCTTGCGACTTACCGTCACTATAAAGAAGAAGCGGCGTCCAAACTGCGCGGTATGTTTGCCTTTCTGATTTGGAATAAAAACGATCATGTGCTTTATGGGGCAAGAGATCCATTCGGCATTAAACCGTTGTACTACACAACGATCAATGATCAGGTTTATTTTGCCTCAGAGAGAAAAAGTTTAATGATTGCTCAGAATGATATTGAAATAGATAAAGAGGCATTGCAGCAGTACATGTCTTTCCAATTTGTTCCTGAACCAAGCACGCTTGATGCCCATGTGAAAAAAGTAGAGCCGGGTTCACAATTCACAATCCGCCCGGACGGCGATATCACATTCAAAACGTATTTCAAAGCGAACTTCAAGCCGGTTCAGACTGAAGAAGACAAGCTTGTGAAAGAAGTCCGAGACGCGATCTATGACTCTGTAAACGTTCATATGAGAAGTGACGTTCCTGTCGGTTCGTTCCTGTCTGGCGGGATTGATTCTTCCTTTATTGTGTCTGTTGCGAAGGAATTTCATCCAAGCTTAAAAACATTCTCTGTCGGCTTTGAACAGCAGGGCTTCAGTGAGGTTGATGTAGCGAAAGAAACGGCAGCGGCGCTGGGCATTGAAAATATCAGCAAAGTCATTTCGCCTGAGGAATACATGAATGAGCTTCCGAAGATCGTATGGCATTTTGATGACCCGCTTGCTGATCCGGCAGCGATTCCGTTGTACTTTGTTGCAAAAGAAGCAAAAAAACATGTTACGGTTGCTTTATCAGGTGAAGGAGCGGATGAGCTCTTCGGCGGATATAACATTTACCGTGAACCGCTTTCGCTTAAACCGTTTGAACGGATTCCGTCCGGCTTGAAAAAGATGCTTCTGCACGTTGCTGCCGTTATGCCTGAAGGTATGAGAGGAAAGAGCCTGCTTGAGCGCGGCTGTACTCCGCTTCAGGATCGTTATATCGGTAACGCGAAAATCTTTGAAGAGTCTGTCAAAAAGCAGCTGTTGAAGCATTATAATCCGAACCTTTCATATCGCGATGTGACGAAGACTTACTTTACAGAAAGCAGCTCGTACAGCGATATCAACAAAATGCAGTATGTCGATATCCACACTTGGATGCGCGGCGACATTTTGTTAAAGGCGGATAAAATGACGATGGCGAATTCTTTGGAACTGCGTGTGCCGTTCTTGGATAAAGTCGTATTCGACGTCGCTTCAAAAATTCCTGATGAGCTGAAAACGAAGAACGGCACGACGAAGTATCTTCTTCGCAAAGCCGCTGAAGGAATTGTGCCTGAGCACGTATTAAACCGCAAAAAGCTTGGTTTCCCTGTACCGATCCGTCATTGGCTGAAAAACGAAATGAACGAATGGGTGCGGAATATTATTCAAGAAAGCCAAACGGATGCTTATATCCATAAGGATTATGTCCTTCAGCTTCTTGAAGACCATTGTGCGGACAAGGCTGATAACAGCCGTAAAATCTGGACTGTACTGATCTTTATGATCTGGCACAGCATCAATATTGAAAAACGATATATGCCTGAAGAGCTGAGCCATCAGCCTAAAGAAGTCATCTTTGTGTAACAGACAACAAGGCTTTCGAGTAGTCGAAAGCCTTGTTGTTATCCTTTTATTTCTCCATCATCAATGATTTACCCAATCCGTACGGAATATTCAGAAAAATGATATAATGATATTTTTTTCTAGGGGAGAAGAAGCATGCAAAAACAAAAACAAGAGCTGCACCGCGGACTCGAAGAAAGGCATATTTCTTTAATGTCTTTAGGAGCTGCTATAGGAGTAGGGTTGTTCCTCGGCTCCGCATCAGCTATTCAATTAGCAGGGCCTGGTATTTTGGTAGCGTATGCCGCAAGCGGCCTGGTCATGTTTTTTATTATGAGAGCGCTTGGGGAAATGGCCATTCAAAAACCGGTCGCAGGCTCCTTCAGCAGGTATGCGCGTGACTACTTGGGACCGCTTGCAGGCTATTTAACAGGGTGGAACTACTGGTTTTTATGGGTTGTCACCTGTATGGCCGAAATTACTGCTGTCGGCATCTATATGGGGTTCTGGTTTCCTGACGTGCCAAACTGGATTTGGGCATTATCGGCGCTGGTCATTATGACGGGTGTTAATTTCCTGGCTGTCAAAGCTTACGGTGAGCTGGAATTTTGGTTCGCATTGATTAAAATTGTTGCGATCTTATCCATGATTGCTGTCGGTTTATTGATGATTATTGCAGGAGTCGGCAATGGGGGCATTGCCACTGGAATCAGCAATTTGTGGAACAACGGAGGATTTTTCCCTCATGGTTTAAAAGGGGTTCTATTGTCTCTTCAAATGGTCATGTTCGCCTATTTAGGGATTGAAATGATCGGGGTGACGGCTGGCGAAGTAAAAAACCCGCAAAAATCGTTAGCCAAAGCAATCGATACAGTATTTTGGCGGATTTTGATTTTTTATGTAGGCGCTTTATTTGTCATTATGTCTATTTATCCGTGGCAGGAAATTGGCTCTCAAGGAAGTCCATTTGTTCTCACATTTCAAAAAGTGGGTATTCCATCGGCCGCAGGTATCATTAACTTTGTCGTGTTGACAGCCGCGCTGTCTTCATGCAACAGCGGTATTTTCAGCACAGGGCGGATGCTGTTTAACTTGGCGGAACAGAAAGAGGCGCCACAAGCATATGGTCAGCTGACGAAAGGCGGCATCCCGGGTAAAGCTGTTCTGGCTTCAGCGGGCGCTTTATTAGTCGGAGTGCTGTTAAACTATGTTGTCCCTGCGAAGGTATTTACTTGGGTTACAAGTATTGCGACGTTCGGAGCGATTTGGACGTGGGCGATCATTTTGCTTTCTCAAATCAAATACAGGAAAAGTTTGAAGCCTGAAGAAAAGAAACAATTAAAGTACAAAATGCCTTTATTTCCGTTTACGTCTTATGTGTCATTGGCATTTCTAACATTCGTTGTCATTCTTATGGCTTACAGCCCTGATACAAGAGTAGCCGTGATTATCGGGCCGATATGGTTTCTCATCTTGCTGGCTGTGTACTATGGAAAAGGGTTTCACAAAAAAAATGCGGCTGCTGCCAGCGAACGAAATATCAGCTGACAAAAAGAGCTCCCAGTGGGCTCTTTTTGTGTGTGCTCATAGAAAATAGAGAACAGGAAAGAATAGGTATGTGTGTTTGCAGAGGCTGTTTATAGTTTTGTGATAAGATAAAAGTCATACGTTTCACGCTATATGTGAACGTTTTATGGAAAAATCGAAACCCGAACTGTTATGACGTCCGGGTTAACGATGGTTATTGCTTTCAAATATAATTTGAAAAATGGTAAAGTAAGACGAAGCAGGTCTTATGTTTGTTGAAGAAATTTATAATATTGGCCCTTTTCTACATATTCTGACCGTATTCTTTGCATATCTTTTCGGTCTTCTTCCGTCAAAGGGCGGATGACTTTTGCAGGGCGGCCAAAGGCGAGATGGCCAGGCGGAATGATTTTTCCGGGCGGGACAAGACTGCCGGCACCAATAAAAGCGCCTTCGCCAATTTCGGCTCCGTCTAAAATGATTGAGCCCATCCCGATTAAGGCGTTCTTGCGGATAACAGCGCTATGAAGTGTAACCTGATGGCCTATCGTGGCGTCATCTTCAATGAGCAGCGTCTTGTTCGGGCTTTGATGGAGGCAGCTTAAATCTTGGATATTGACTCTGTTTCCGATTCTGGTCGGCGCAACATCTCCCCTTATGACAACAGAAAACCAAATGCTGGACTGTTCTCCGATCACGACATCACCGGTAATTGTTGCATTATCAGCTATAAAGGCTGTTGGGTGGATATCTGGCTTGTGTTCCTTATAAGGGTAGATCATAAGATTCATCCTTCTTTCTCTATTTAAATTTCGTATGAGGTGAAGAGCATGTGGACCTGGAAAGCAGACAGACCTGTTGCCGTGATTGTAATTATTCACGGGGCAAGTGAATATCACGGACGATATAAATGGCTGATTGAAATGTGGCGGTCCTCGGGTTATCACGTTGTCATGGGCGATTTGCCTGGACAGGGAACAACGACAAGAGCGAGAGGGCATATTCGCTCGTTTCAAGAATACATTGATGAAGTAGATGCTTGGATAGATAAAGCGCGAACTTTTGATCTGCCGGTTTTTCTTCTAGGTCACAGCATGGGCGGTCTGGTCGCGATTGAATGGATTAAACAGCAAAGAAATCCCAAGATTACGGGAATTATTTTATCATCACCGTGTCTCGGACTGCAAATTAAAGTGAATAAAGCGCTTGATCTTGCATCAAAAGGCCTGAATGTCATCGCTCCGTCACTTAAGGTTGATTCGGGATTATCAATTGATATGGCGACGCGCAATGAGGACGTCATTGAGGCTGACCAAAATGATTCGTTATACGTCAGGAAAGTTTCTGTCAGATGGTACAGAGAGCTTTTAAAGACAATTGAATCGGCAATGGTGCCGACAGAGGCATTTTTGAAAGTTCCGCTTCTTGTGATGCAAGCCGGTGATGACAAGCTTGTTGACAAAACGATGGTCATCAAGTGGTTTAATGGTGTTGCTTCTCATAATAAAGCATACAGAGAGTGGGAAGGGCTTTACCATGAGATCTTCAATGAACCCGAGAGAGAAGATGTTTTTAAAGCAGCAAGAGCGTTTACTGATCAATATATTTGAACTAGTAGGGGGTGCATGTGTTGACAGTACCGGAACATCCTTTTGGATTGATGGCAAAGGTATATCGAGATATTTTTCCGCTCGTTCATCAAGAGCTGGACATATGGAAGCAAAAATCAGAATCGATTCATAACAGTG
Organism: Bacillus sp. EU52; assembly: GCF_037964975.1. Lineage (NCBI taxonomy): Bacteria > Bacillati > Bacillota > Bacilli > Caryophanales > Bacillaceae > Bacillus > Bacillus sp. EU52. The sequence goes on along the minus strand of NZ_CP150177.1, from coordinate 2,969,865 downwards.
AATTGAAAGCACAGGCAACCGCAAGTATTCGGGACAAAACGTTTCACTGTGAAGGCGGCGGCATACTGGCCTTATTGTCAGGCAGCCAAAAACAGAAATGTGTCGAGTTTATCATCGCGTATCAAACGATTAGTGATTATTTGGACAATCTGTGTGACCGCAGCACCTCGCTGGACCCGCAGGATTTTCGGATGCTCCATGCCTCAATGCAGGATGCACTGACAGTTGGGGCGGAACTGCAAAACTATTATCAATTCAGGGAAGAACAGGATGACAGCGGATATCTGCACGAACTGGTCAAAACGTGCCAGAGTGTCCTTGGTTCCATTGAGCACTATGACATGATTAAACCTTATCTGCTTGAACTGTGCGGCTATTATTGCGATTTGCAGGTGCATAAGCACGTTATTGAGCATGAGCGTGTTCCGCGGCTTGAAAAGTGGTTTACTCAATATGAATCAGAGCTGCCTGAGATGGAATGGTATGAATTTTCAGCCTGTGCAGGCTCAACGTTAGGCATTTTCTGTCTGGTTGCGTATTCGTTCCAGCCTGATTTCACAGAAAGCACCGCTAAAAAAATCCGCGACAGTTATTTTCCTTACATACAGGGCCTTCATATCCTGCTTGATTATTTGATTGATCAAGAGGAGGACTTGCTGGAAGGAGACTTGAATTTCTGCTCGTATTATCAGTCTCATGAAGAGATGATGGACCGGCTTGAACACTTTATCCATAAAGCCGACGAGCATTTACAAGGCATTCCGCATGAAAACTTCCATCGTTTAATCAATCGCGGCTTGCTTGGCGTTTATTTGTCAGATGATAAAGTGGCGGGCCAAAAGGAAATGGGCCGGCTCGCAAAGAAGCTGATCAAAGCCAGCGGAAAAACCTCCCTTTTCTTTTATATCAACGGCAGAGCCTACCGGAAATTTCAAAAAATGTCCTGGATGAAAAACTCAAAGAAAAAAGCTCAAATCATTTGCTGATCTGAGCTTTTTTTTCGATGGCGATAATAAATGGCGGGTCATTTTGCTGATTGATAAATCCGTATGATAATACACGGGCTGTTTGCTGGTCCAAGTCCCGGCAAAACTCGAGCACGTCGTTTTTTTCAGCTTTGCCTTCCGGGTGGCCATGATAGACGACGAGAACAATCAGACCTTCGTCTTTCATGATGCCGAGAAGCTGTTCAATTGCTTTGATCGTAGAACTGCCGTTTGTCGTAATTGATTTGTCCCCGCCCGGCAAATAGCCGAGGTTAAATACCGCGGCCGCCACTTTGCCATGTGTTTCAGGCGGGAGGGATTCAGCGATTTTATCATGGCTTTTGTGAAATAACGTTGTTCGCGCTTGATACATGTCACCGAGCCGTTCCTTTGTATTGGCCACGGCTGATTCTTGGATGTCGAATGCGTACACATGACCGTTTTCACCAACAAGCTCCGCTAAAAACTGTGTATCATGTCCGTTGCCCATTGTCGCATCTACGACAATATCTCCTTCTCCCGCGGCCATTTTCAGCAGTTCTTTGCTGTAGGGAAGAATTTTCTTCAAAATCATAGCGCTGATTCCTCCTCAAGGCGCTGAAAGAACTTTCCTTGATAGCTGCCTCGATTTTCTAGCTCTTTATTAATGGCGCCAAGCACTTCCCATTTGTTGACGCTCCACATTGGCCCGATCATCAACTCAATCGGTCCGTCACCTGTAATGCGGTGGACGATCATTTCAGGCGGAATGATCTCAAGCTGATCGCAGACGAGCTGCACATAATCATCTTGAGAAAGAAATTCCAGCTTTCCCTTTTCATATTGCTTGACCATCGGCGTGCCTTTCAGTAGGTGAAGCAGATGGATTTTAATGCCCTGGACGTCCAAATCTGCGACGGCCTTTGCCGTTTCCATCATCATGTCCCGGTCTTCCAAAGGCAGCCCGTTGATAATATGCGAGCAGACACGTATGCCGTGTTTTCTTAATTTATTGACGCCTTCCACATAGCAGTTAAAATCATGTGCGCGGTTGATCAGAAGTGCTGTCCGTTCATGAACTGTTTGAAGCCCAAGCTCCACCCACAAATACGTACGTTCATTCAGCTCTGCCAAGTAATCAACGACATCATCAGGCAGACAGTCCGGGCGTGTGGCGATCGAAATGCCGACCACATCATCTAAGGCGAGGACGGATTCGAATTTCTCACGAAGCACCTCAACCGGGGCGTGAGTGTTTGTGAAAGCCTGGAAATAAGCGATGTACTTACCGTCCTTCCATTTTTCGTGCATGCGGTTTTTGATGTCATGGAATTGCGTAATTAAATCATCGGCCCGGTTCCCGGCAAAATCGCCGGAGCCTGCTGCGCTGCAAAACGTACAGCCTCCGTGGGCTACGGTGCCGTCCCGATTCGGACAGTCAAAACCGCCGTCAAGCGCCACTTTAAACACCTTATGGCCGAAATGTTCTCTGAGATGATAATTCAATGTATGATAGCGTTTTTCCGTATTTGAATAAGGAAAAGGATTGTTCTGCATCACAATTCATGTGCCTCCTTGCGTACGATTGCATCCTAAAATTGTAGCACGCATTTCACAAGAGAACAAATGAATATCGACCATAAATTACTTTATTGAACAAAGTCAGATGAGGCTACAATATGAATGATGGATGATTTCCATTACCAAGAGGAGGGGTTACTGTGGCAACAAGACAATCAGTAGATGAACATCTCCAGCAATGTATGCAGGCCTATGATTATGCTGAAGAACAGCTGAAAATCGCTTCTAAACAAGAGCATTATAACGATCAAGAATATAGTGATGCGCAAATGCAGCTTGAAGATGCGGTAAATGCCTTGAATAAGCTATGGCTGTCGTCAAATGATCAGCAGAGAGAACAGCTGTACAGAATGAGGCTTCAGCTTCAATCTTTGCAAAATAATATGATCCTGCAGCACCCTCTTGATGTGTAGGAAAACGGACCCTTTTAAAAGGGTCCGTTTTTTTGTAAAAAAAGGATTGACTTTGTGAGGCAAAGTATTTATTGTATTAAGTGTACTAATTGAAGTAATACACTGTAGACACTAATATAAAATCATTTATATATTGACATTAAGGGAGGCAGTTATGAAACATAAAAAACGAAACAAACGTAACGTGCCAATGCTGATTGCGGCATCTGTGATCGCTTGTTCTTTTTTTCTTGTTCTCGTGATGATCGGTTTTGAATGGCAAAAAAGTATAATTGATCATTTTTATCTATAAAAGGTTCAGATCGTATAGAAAGTAGGGAAGTAAATGATTCAAATCGATCCAAGAAGCTCAACACCCATTTACGAACAAATTATTCAGCAAATGAAAGAGCTTTGTTTGAAAGGGATCATGAAGCCTGGTGATAAGCTTCCTTCTGTCAGAGAATTGGCAACGATCATTATTGCGAATCCGAACACTGTCAGCAAAGCGTATAAAGAACTTGAGCGAGAGGGGATTATTGAAACGCTGCGGGGCAGAGGGACCTATATATCGGAGAATGCAAAAACGACACTGGTTGAAGGGAAGATGACGATGATTAAAGAGCAACTCAAACAGCTCATCATCGATGCACACTATGCAGGGGTTGAGCTGGAAAAACTGCACGAATGGATAAAGGAAATCAGCGCTGATGTGAAGGGAGGCAAAAAAAATGATTGAACTACGGCAGCTGTCAAAAGCGATTGACGGCAATCAAGTATTAAAAGATGTTTCATTAACAATCGAAAAAGGAGAAATCTTTGGATTGCTTGGACGCAACGGATCAGGGAAAACGACGATGCTTCGCTTAATCCAGCAAATCATTTTCGCTGACAGCGGAACGATTTTATTTGACGGCGTAGAAATCAAAAAGCACCCGAAGGTCAAACAAAATATCATCTACATGCCTGTTCAAAATCCTTTTTACGACAAGTATACATACAAGCAGCTTGTTGATATCCTGAGAAGAATATATCCGAAATTTGATGTCACGTACGCGAATGAACTGATGAACAGATACGAAATTCCAGAAACGAAAAAATACCGTGAGCTGTCGACAGGCTTGAAAAAACAGCTGTCGCTCGTTCTGTCGTTTGCGGCGAGACCGGCGCTGATCCTCCTTGATGAGCCGACGGATGGTATTGATGCGGTAACTAGACATGATGTGCTGCAGCTGATGGTTGATGAAGTGGCAGAGCGTGATACGAGTATCCTGATTACGTCCCACCGGCTTGAAGACATAGAGCGGATGTGCAACCGAATTGGTTTTCTCGAAGATAACAGACTGACCAACGTCATGGATCTTGATGAGTTAAAAGAAGAATACATTAAAATTCAAATGGCTTTCGATACAGATGTCAATTTGGCCATCAGAGAGCAAAACATTCCGATGCTCGATCAGGCCGGCGTGTTTTACACAGTGCTGATTCCGAAAAGCGATGAGGAGAAAAAGAGCTTTTTGAGAGAGCTGAAGCCAAAAGTATGGAATGAGCTTCCTGTCAACCTGGAAGAAGTGTTCATTGCGAAGTTTGGAGGGAAGCGGAGATGGTAGACCGAGGTCTCCTCTATCGAGAGTGGAAGCAGAATCAAGTGGTGATTTTGTTAAGTATCGCGTTTTTAGTATTGGCAAATCCGCTTTCTATCGTTAATACGTATTTGTCTTATCAAGGGTGTCTGGCTCATCAAGACCCGCAATATTGTGAATTTATTGTGAATTATCATAGGAGCAATCTAATAGATATCAACTGGGTGCCGGGGGTCATTTTGGCGGTCTGCTTCCTCGGAATGGAACGTTCGAAAGGCACGATGGATTTTATATTAAGCCTCCCATATAACAGAAGCCAAATTTTTCAGACGAAATTTTGGTTAGGCGGTTTTGTGATTGTGCTGTCGCAATTAATTGGCTTTTTATTTGCGTGGCTGCTGATTCTTGTCTATAACCCTGAACACGTCTACTTTTTTGAGCACAGCAGCGTTGGAGTAATTGTGATTAGTTTTATGGCTTATTGTTTGTTGATGGCTGCTGGTGCATTAACGGGGAATGTTTTTGCCCAGTTATTAACGGCATTTGCTGCTGCGGTATTGCCGTATTTAATTGTTGCATTGCCGGTTGGAAACTTTGAAGTTGTTTTTGGTGTGAATATATGGGAAATGTTCCCTTCCCCTGAGGCGTATTTCTCTCTGACGAGCAATTTATTATATCTTGTGCCCATTGGTTATGTTGCAAGTGACTGGCTTATCGATAGTAAATATATTTTAATGATTCCAGCTGCCATGAGCATTCTGTTTTACTTGATTGGTTTGATAAGCTTCAAAAAGCTTCCAAGTGAACGAAACGGACACTTTTTCTTATGGAACAGATTAGACCGTCCGGTGCAAATTCTGATTATGGCTTTTGGTATTCTTGGATTTGGTTTGTTTGGATACTCTGCCGGACAATCAATGATTGGTTATATTTTAGGAATGATCATTGGGGCAGTTGTTGGATTCTTTGTGAGCTACTTCGCTATTAATAAGAAAATGAAACATTAAGGAATACTTTCGGTTTGGAGGGAAGTGGTGTGCCAGATTCCGGGCTATTTTATAAAGAGTGGAAGCAAAATAAAGCTCTGCTAACCACGGTTTTTTTCGTACTTATGCTTAGCAATCCTTTTACCGTTTTAAATACGTACATCTCATATCAAGGCTGCGTTGATCATCAGAACGAGTGGGTCGGAAACTGCGTATTTTCGATTAACTATTTAAACGGTACATTTATCTCAGTGTTCTGGATTTGGGGTGTCGTTTTAGCGGTCAGCCAGCTAGGGATTGAACGAAGCAAGGGCTTTTTTGATTTTACATTAAGCCTTCCGTATACAAGAGGGCAGATATTTCATGCGAAGTTCCTTACCGGCGGAATGGTGATTGTGGTGCCGCAGCTCATAGGTTATGTTTTGTCTGTTTTGCTGATCATGCTTTTGAAGCCAGATCAGGCCGTTTATTTTCACAATTACAGCCTTGGAATGATCATTGTCAGCATGCTGGCTTATTCGCTTGTTATGGCGGGAGGAGCTTTGACAGGCAATAGTTTCGCACAGCTTCTAGTCTCATTTACCGTGGCCATTTCGCCATTTTTGCTCATCAGCCTGCCTGCGATCAACCTCGAGATCCTTTTTGGCGGATCAATAGATTTTATCCATGGTCCAGTACCTAAATGGGTGCAGTATTTCATTCCGATAATTTATGTAGACTCGAAATGGGCTGAGAATTCACCATATTATTTAGTCATTCCGGCTATCATGACTATCATTTTTTACATCATCGGCTATATTAGCTTTGTTAAAATGTCTAATGAAAGAAACGGATATTTCTTCTTATGGAAGCCGCTTAACCGCCCGGTGCAGATCATCGTTATTATCATAGGAATCATGGGCTTCGGCTATTTTGGATTTACTGCAAGCGAGAGCTTTGCCGGTTATCTCATTGGCATGGGTACAGGTGCGGTAATCGGTTTCTTGATTAGTTATTTTGCGATTTATAAAAAAATGAAACTTTTGTAAGGGAGAGAGAACATATGATTGATGTTCAGCATATCGACCATTCTTTCACGATCGGAAAAAAGGGCCGTGAGAATGAAGTTCCAGTATTGAAGGATGTTTCATTGAGCGTGGCGAAAGGGGAAATCGCCTGCATTGTCGGACGAAGCGGCTCAGGGAAATCAACGCTTTTGAATTTAATTTCCGGCTACATATCGCCGACAAAAGGGCGGATTGTCATTAATGGCACTGATGTTACGGGGTTTAATGAAAAGGAATGGGCGCAATTTCGGCTTGACCATTTCGGGTTTATTTTTCAGAGCTTTCAGCTCATCCCGGGTTTAACGACGTATGAGAATGTGGAAATGCCGCTGGCGTTAAAAGGAATCAAGCCATCTGAGCGGAAGCAAAAGGTGCAGGACATGCTGAAACGCGTCGGTCTGGAAAACCACGCCGCTCATTATCCGAATGAACTGTCAGGCGGCCAGCAGCAGCGTGTCAGTATTGCTCGAGCATTGATTTTAAATCCTTCGATTATCTTAGCGGATGAGCCGACGGGAAGCCTTGATTCAGAAACGGAACATGAAGTGCTGGAATTGATCCAGCAGCTGAATCGTGAGCGTGGCATTACATTTGTGATCATTACTCACGATGATGAAGTCGCTTCTATCGGACATTCAAAATTTCAGCTTCATGATGGTGTGCTAAAAGGAGGAATTACCGTTGAGGTTTAAGGATCAGGTTCATTTTATCAGAAGAAATATGAAGAAAAACAGACTTCGCGTCTTTATGACGATTCTTGCAACAACAATGGCGTGTGCGTTTTTGGTTGTGCTGTCGTCCGTTGGATTTGGGATTCAAAAGACAATTACAGATATGACAATGAGCCAGCAGGTTGTAACGAAAGTCAGTGTAATGGGCAAGGAAGGAGACAAGCCTATTAAAAAAGCTGATTTAGAGAAGTATGATCACGTAAGGTCAGTTGTAGAAAGAACGCAAGTGTATGAACCAAACAAAGCTACTTTAGGCAATCGTACAAATGAAAGCTCAAATCTCATTTTTACTAATATGAATGATGAATTAAAGGCCAATATGGAATTGGAAAAGGGAAGAGTCGCAAAGTCGGAAAATGAAATCGTAGTAGGATACGACTTCGCAAAGAGATTATTAACGAAAAAAGAATCGGAAGATTATAACAAAAAAATCGAGGAGGCAAAAGGAAATCCAGAAGATATAAAAGAACCAAAGGGCTATACGAAAGATATTCTGAACAAAACAATAGAACTAAGTGTATCGAAGACAGATCCTAAAACAGGGGATGTTACAAAAACAAAAACATATGACTTTAAAATTGTCGGTATTACAAAAAAACCATCTCAAGACTGGATGGAGGACTCAAACATTTTTATCAGTGATCAATTCAAAAAAGATTTTTCGGAATTCTTAGATTTCAAAGACGGAAATGTTGAAACTAAGATTGGCGTTTTTGCTGATAAGTTTGAGAATGTGGAACAGCTGACAAATGATCTAACAGATGACGGGTACTATGTCACATCAGTGACTACCGAACTTGAGGGGGCCAACACCTTCTTCATGGTCTTCAAAATCGGACTGATCTTTGTCGGATGTATCGCAGTTATCATTTCAGCGATCGGCATTTTTAACACGATGACGATGGCGGTGACAGAGAGAACGCAAGAGATCGGCATTATGAAAGCGATTGGGGCGAGTCCGTCTATCATTCGCCGAATGTTCCTGATGGAAAGCGCGTATATCGGGATTTTAGGCTGTGTGATTGGAATTATCATTTCCTACGGCGTCAGCTACCTTGTCAACCTGGCCGTTCCGATGATTCTCGCGGCCACAAGCGGAGGCGATGCGGGCGACTTGAATTACACATTCTCCTACATCCCGGCGAGCCTTGTGATCATTGCCGTTGTGATTTGCGGAGGGGTCGCAGTCATTTCCGGAATGAACCCGGCGAGAAAAGCAACCAAAACCAACGTGCTGACAGCGTTGAGAAGAGAATTATAATGTGAACGAGCCGGCTGAGACAGCCGGCTTTTTCTATAGCGCATGCTGGCGTTTTGCTATACACTTGATAAAAAAGGAAAAAGTGCGGTGAGTTGATTGTTTAAACTTTTGCTGATTGAAGATGATGAATCGCTGTTTCATGAAATCAAGGATCGTTTAACGGGATGGTCCTATGATGTATACGGCATTCAGGATTTCAGTCAGGTGCTGCAGGAATTTGCGGCGGTTAATCCTGATTGTGTCATTATTGATGTGCAGCTGCCTAAATTTGACGGTTTTCATTGGTGCCGGCTGATCCGCTCCCGGTCAAATGTTCCGATTCTCTTTTTATCCTCCCGGGATCATCCTGCTGATATGGTGATGTCTATGCAGCTCGGGGCAGATGACTTTATTCAAAAGCCATTTCATTTTGATGTGCTGATCGCGAAAATCCAAGCGATGTTCCGGCGTGTGCACCATTATAATACGGAGCCGAGTACGATTAAAACGTGGTGCGGCGCTGCTGTAGACGCGGAGCAGAACCTCGTCAGCAATAACAAAGGATCTGTTGAACTGACCAAAAATGAAATGTTCATTCTAAAACAATTAATAGAGCAAAAAAACAAGATCGTCAGCCGGGAAGAGCTGATCAGAAGCTTGTGGAACGATGAGCGTTTTGTTAGTGATAATACGCTGACCGTCAATGTCAATCGCCTGCGAAAAAAACTGGACGCCCTGCAGCTTGGCGCATATATCGAGACAAAGGTGGGCCAGGGCTACATCGCGAAGGAAGAGGACAAGTTTTATGATTAAAGCATTCCTTATCGAAAGGCGGAGCTGGATTGCCGCGTTTTTGTTTCAGCAGGCTTTGATGCTGTTCATTGCTTTTGTCGATCCTTCCATATCATTTGGGAATGTACTTTATATGGTGTATTTGTGCATCTTGTTTTTTATCATATTCCTTTGGTTCCGCTATCGGAAAGAAACAGCGTTTTATAAAAGCTTGAAAACATGGGAGAACAATCTCGATGTGACAGCCATAAATGAACCGGAAACGCCGTTTGAAGCAATGGTTGAAAGAAGCATTGCCGGGCAAACAGAACACTTGAAGCAGACCGCAGCACGGCATCGCTTAGCATTGGAAAATGAAAAAGATGAGCTGATGGCATGGATCCATGAGGTCAAAACCCCATTAACAGCGATGCATTTAATCATTGATAGAATGGAAGAAAAAGCACTGAAATCCCAGCTGTCATATGAATGGCTGCGTATTCACCTGCTTCTTGATCAGCAGCTTCATCAAAAACGCATATCATTTATTGAAAACGATCTGTCAGTAGAATTCATTCAGCTTCAGCCTTTGATCTTTAAAGAAATCAAAGATTTACAATCGTGGTGTATCCAAAAAGGGATCGGTTTTGACATAAAGCTCGAGGCCAAAGAAGTGCTGAGCGATGCAAAATGGCTGGCGTTTATCATCAGGCAGCTGCTGACAAACGCGGTGAAATACAGCGAAGCCTCTGAAATCGAGATCAAAAGCTTTCAAAAAGGGGAACAGACGCAGCTCCAAGTGAAGGACTGTGGCAGGGGCATTGATCCAAAAGATGTACCGCGTATTTTTGATAAAGGGTTTACATCCACAACGGATCACCATGATCAAGCGTCAACTGGCATGGGGCTGTACTTGGCAAAAAAAGCAGCGGCGCCGTTATTGATCCATATTGATGTTGAGTCGGAGTTTGGTGCGGGAACAGTTTTTACATTAACCTTTCCAATACGGAATCAATTTGAACATGTCATAAGCGTGTGACGAAAATGTCACATGCTTTTCTTTTTTGTTCGCCGTATCGAAGGAAAAGCCCGGCATTCCTTTTTATAATGAGATTATCCAATATAAAGGAGACTGCGTAAATGGTGATTTTAGAAGCGAATAAAATTCGAAAAAGTTATGGAAACAAGCTGAATAAACAGGAAGTGCTGAAGGGCATCGATATTCACATTGAAAAGGGCGAATTCGTCAGTATTATGGGTGCTTCCGGGTCGGGAAAAACCACTTTGCTCAACGTTCTGTCCTCAATCGATCAGGTCAGTCACGGAACCATTCATATTAATGGAAATGACATGACGGCTATGAAGGAAAAGCAGCTGGCTGAATTTAGAAAACAGCATTTAGGCTTTATCTTTCAGGATTACAATTTGTTAGACACATTGACAGTGAAAGAGAATATCCTTCTGCCTTTATCGATCACGAAACTATCAAAAAAGGAAGCCAATCGCAAGTTTGAGGAAGTTGCAAAGGAACTGGGAATATATGAATTGCGGGATAAATACCCGAATGAAATTTCCGGCGGCCAGAAGCAGAGAACATCCGCTGGAAGAGCGTTTATTCATGACCCGAGCATTATTTTCGCTGATGAACCGACCGGCGCGCTCGATTCGAAATCGGCCTCCGATCTATTAAATAAGCTGAGCCAGCTCAATCAAAAACGCAACGCGACGATTATTATGGTTACCCATGATCCCGTCGCTGCCAGCTACTGCGGCAGAGTCATTTTTATTAAGGACGGGCAAATGTATACACAGCTGAATAAAGGGGGCCAGGACAGGCAAACGTTTTTCCAGGATATTATGAAAACGCAAGGCGTGTTAGGCGGGGTGCAGCATGAACATTAATCAGCTCATCCTGCGAAATTTGAAAAAGAATCTCCGGAATTACTATTTGTATGTGTTTGCGCTCATCTTTAGCGTGGCGCTTTATTTCGCCTTTGTCACGCTGCAGTATGATCCAGCAATTAACGAAGTGAAGGCTTCAATCAAGGGAGCCGCGGCTATTAAAACCGCTTCGATTTTGCTTGTGGCTGTTGTGGCGATCTTCATTTTATATGCCAATACGATTTTTATTAAGAGACGGAGTAAAGAAATCGGGCTGTTTCAATTGATTGGAATGACGAAGCATAAAATTTTTCGCATCTTAAGTGCAGAAAATGTCATGCTGTATTTCGGTTCATTAGCGATCGGGGTAGCGGCCGGGTTTTCGATATCGAAGCTTGTCTTGATGATTCTGTTCAAAATTGTCGATGTCAAAGCGGGTGCGAAACTGCATTTTTCTGAGCAGGCCTTGGTCCAAACGGTCATTGTGTTCTGCGGCATTTACCTTTTGATCATGATCATGAATTATACGTTTATCAAAAAACAGAGTATTTTATCTTTGTTTAAAGTAACGTCCTCCACTGAAGACAAAGTAAAGAAAATATCATTTTTCCAAATGATAATCGGCGCTTTAGGCATCGTTTTGATTTTGACAGGATACTATGTGTCTTCTGAGCTGTTTGGCGGAAAATTTAAGACCATTAATGAACTGTTTGGTGCGATGAGCTTCATTCTGGGGAGCGTCATTATCGGGACGTTTTTGTTTTATAAAGGATCAGTTACGTTTATCTCGAATATCATTCGAAAAAGCAAGGGCGGTTACTTAAATATTTCCGAGGTCCTGTCACTGTCATCGATCATGTTCAGAATGAAATCGAACGCGTTGCTGCTAACGATTATTACAACCGTTTCAGCGCTCGCCATCGGGCTGTTATCTCTTGCTTACATCTCGTATTACTCGTCAGAAAAGACCGCTGAACAAAATGTAGCGGCTGATTTTTCATTCATGAATGAGAAAGATGCCAAGTTATTTGAAAACAGTTTGAGTGAAAGCAACATCTCGTTTGTAAAAAAAGCAACCCCTGTCCTGCAAGCAAATGTTGACATTGCAAATATCATGGATGGAACTCCGAAAGAGATGCAGGGCGATCCCGGCAATATGCAGCTTGCTGTTGTTAGCGACAAAGATGTAAAAGGAGTCGATGTGGCGGCTGGAGAAGCCGTTTTCTCAGGATACACCGACTTGCTGCAAAAAATAATGGTTTTCAAGGACTCTGGTGTTATTAAAGTAAAAAGCAAGCACGAGGCGCAGCCATTAAAATATAAAGGATTAAGAGAAGAGTTTCTTGTATCCTACACGTTTACAAGCGGGGGCATGCCCACTGTCATTGTGGATGACAGCCTGTTTAAACAGCTGAACAAGGATAAGGACCCCCGCATTCAGCTGGCGCAATCTACATTTATCGGCGTCAATGTGAAACATGACGATCAAATGGAAAAAGCAAATGAGCTTTTTCAACAGGTGAACAAGAAAAACGAGCATTTATCAAGACTGGATACAAGCGCTGCGCAAAAATCACTGTTTGGTATGGTGATGTTCATCGTCGGCTTCTTAGGGTTAACGTTCCTGATTACATCAGGTTGTATCCTTTATTTTAAACAAATGGGTGAAAGTGAAGATGAAAAACCGAGCTATACGATTTTAAGAAAACTCGGTTTTACGCAGGGCGACCTGATAAAGGGGATACGTATCAAACAAATGTACAACTTCGGCATTCCGCTCGTTGTCGGCCTCTTCCACAGTTACTTTGCCGTCCAATCCGGCTGGTTCTTATTCGGATCAGAGGTATGGGCGCCTATGATTATGGTGATGGTGTTATATACTGCGCTCTACTCCATTTTTGGTTTTCTGTCAGTTCTTTATTATAAGAAGGTTATTAAATCGTCGTTGTGAAACAGAAAAAGCTCCAGACATTCTGGAGCTTTTTGTTTATCGTTTTGGCGCCCGATAACCGGCGGCTTCAGCTTCTTCAACTGAGCAAAACATTTCAGCCGGATCGGTTGTCCGGTCGTAGTATGTACTGCCTGGCGTGTGGTAGATGCCGTTTTTGCTTCCTTTGATATTACAGCCTTCTGCTTTGTCAGCTGTTTTGGTTTCATCACTTTTACTCGTATTGTTTGAAGAACTTCCAGTGTCTTCATGAGAACTGGCGGTTTGGCTTTCCGTCTCTTTTAATTGATTTTCAAGCTTTGTTTTATCTTGTCGGAGTGTTTCATTTTCAGCCTTTGCCGTTTTTGCATCTTCTTTGAGCTGCTTTTGATTTTCTTGAAGCTCTTTAATCTCAGCTTTTAATGATTTCTGAGTCTTTTTTAAATCGCTATTTTCGTTTTTAAGCTTCTCAAGCTTGTCTTGATCTTCTTTGTTGTCTTTTAATTTCTTTGCTTCGGAGCTGACAGATTTATATTCTTTCTCAAGTTCTTCATGCTCTTTTGTGAGGTTTTTATATTCGGCGTTTAGCGCTGAATATTTTTTCTCGGCATTTGCTGCGGCAGTGTCAGGTTCTGCCAATGCTGCCCCGGTAAAGAGCAGCACAAGGCCTCCAATGAAAAGCGGCCAAAAAAGTCTCTTGGAGAAACGTTTTTCCTTTTTCAGTACATATCTGACAAGGTGATATAATCCATAGCCTAGTGCAATGAGACATGCCAGAAAACCTAAGAATGCTAATACCATTTCCATAATATGACCCCTTTTTCTATTTATTTTACATTTTTCAAACAATATTTGTTAGATTTTTTCACGCTCATCAGTTGAAAAATGTGAGAGAGACAGATAGAATGAATGTGCTATGATAACTGGATTCGTACGGAGCCGTTTTAGGTTTCGTTTTTTTCATGAGCTTTTTTAGGTAAGAAAGGGGGATGAGTATGCCGCGTGCTCTTAAAATTTTAGTCATTGGAATGTTTATCAATGTGACGGGTGCTTCTTTTTTATGGCCGCTGAATACGATTTATATCCATAATCATTTAGGAAAGTCGTTAACAGTAGCCGGACTTGTCCTGATGCTGAATTCCGGCGCCAGTGTGGCTGGCAATTTATGCGGAGGTTTTTTGTTTGATAAAATCGGCGGTTTTAAATCGATTATGCTTGGGATAGCCATTACGTTAGCAAGCCTGATGGGCCTTGTCTTTTTTCATGATTGGCCAGCCTATATTGTGCTGCTGACGATTGTGGGCTTTGGCTCCGGTGTTGTTTTTCCGGCCAGCTACGCAATGGCAGGATCGGTATGGCCTGAAGGGGGAAGGAAGGCATTTAATGCGATATATGTCGCGCAAAACGCAGGTGTGGCTGTCGGTTCAGCGCTTGGCGGTGTCGTGGCGTCTTTCTCGTTTTCATATGTATTTTTGGCGAATGCCGCGCTGTATCTGGTCTTTTTCTTTATTGTATATTTCGGATTTCGAAATATTCAGACGGGAGATGCGTCCCAAACGTCTGTGCTTGATTACGATGCTGTGAACAGCAAAGCAAAATTTGCCGCACTGATCATTTTAAGCGGAGGCTATGTACTCGGATGGCTGGCTTATTCTCAGTGGTCAACCACAATTGCTTCGTACACACAAAGCATTGGAATATCTCTTTCCTTATACAGCGTGCTGTGGACGGTTAACGGAATTCTCATTGTGCTCGGCCAGCCGCTCGTCAGTTTTGTGGTGAAAAAATGGGCCGAGTCGCTAAAAGCGCAAATGGTCATCGGCTTTATCATTTTTATTGTGTCTTTCAGCATGCTGCTGACTGCAAAGCAATTTCCGATGTTTCTCGCTGCGATGGTGATCCTGACTATTGGAGAAATGCTTGTTTGGCCTGCTGTGCCGACTATTGCCAATCAGCTTGCCCCTAAAGGGAAAGAAGGCTTTTATCAAGGCTTTGTCAACAGTGCGGCGACAGGCGGCAGAATGATTGGTCCCCTGTTCGGAGGAGTGCTTGTCGATCATTACGGCATTAGGGCTCTTGTTTTATCTCTGTTGGTATTGCTGCTGATCAGTATTGTCACAACGCTTCTATATGACAAACGGCTAAAATCAGCTAAAGAAACAAATAAGCAGGCATCAATCTCTTCATAATAAAAGATCCCGCTGGGTGAGCGGGATCTTTTAGCGTGTCGACAAACCCTCGCATTCGTTGTCAGGCCTGCGCTTCGGTGCTCACGAATTAGAACATTCGCTCCGCTCCTATGCTCGTCCTTCCTAGACTTCAAGGGTTTTCAATCATGCTGAAAAGATGACAAAATCCTAAAATGAAAACCATTTTAGGATTTTGTCAACAATCTGAAAGATCCCGCCGGATGAGCGGGATCTTTTTACATAATCGGAAGCACGTTAACGGCATCCTTTACATTTAAAAATGTTTTCAGCGATGAAAAATTGGCATCCAATTTATTCATTTTCATGGCCAATTCAGGCTTAATGCCGGTAATGATTAACTCAGTTCCGGTCAATTTCAGCAAATGGCTCAGCTTGAAAATTTGGTCGGCCGTTTGTTCGTTCACTTGGGCCAATCCGGATAAATCAATGATCAAATAATCATCTTTGGATGTTGATAAGATATTCGTCAATGTGCAAACGATGGAATTAAATCGCTCCTCTGTCAGGTTTCCGACTAGCGGAAGAGCCGAAATGCCATTGCGAATCGGGACAACAGGAGTTGAAAGTGCAGTAATTTCCGTGAGGGAATCCTCGAGAAGCTTTTCATACTCTTTTTGCTTGGTGATGTCTTTCTGAATTCCGACAAAATACGTTTTATCCTCTATTTCCATTGGATCAATATTTAATTCATTCCAGAACATCGTTCCGTCTTTTTTGTAGTTTTGAATCTGAACGGTGACCGGTTCTTTATTTTGTAAAGCGGTTCTGATGTAGTCCACTTCTGCAGGATCTGTGTGTTTCCCCTGTAAGAAGCGGCAGTTCTTTCCTAAAATTTCCTCGGTCTCGTAGCCGGTCATTTGAACAAAGCCTTGATTTACGTAGACAATAGGATTATCTTCAAGTGCGGGATCTGTAATTACCACACCGACTCGCACGTGATCAAGCGCTTTTTTGATGACTTCCAGCTGTCCTGGTATCCCAAATGATTGAAAACTAGCCATATAAATCCCCCTTAGGCCGTCAGCTTGCTATGCGAAAGCCTGATATTCCCCTTTTTTAAAATGAATTCTACAGTAACCGTAGCACAACACATGTTCTGATTCAAGCAAGTGCAGTTTGTTGTTTGTCATTAGGGCTTGTCCTCGTATACACTAAAAATAAGAACAGAATTTGAACATATGAACGGAAAGGTTTTTTACATGCTAAATAGGTGACTAGGTCAATGTCACTGGGTGAAAAATGAATCCAATGCATCAAGCTTACCGATCATGTGTTCACATATAATGGAAGAAACAAGCTTTTTACAGATTTGCCGGTATGTAGATATCGAAAATCATCGGAATCGTTTAAGGGGGCTGGATGGCCTGAAGTCGCTTTACGAAATAAGGGCTTTAGGAAGGTGATGATGAAGATGCTGCATCAGGTACTCATTGCTTGTGTAATTGGAGGAATCATGGGGATTCTCGGTCATGTGAAAAAGAGAGGCAGGCTGGAGAAGCCCAGAATGACGAAGCGGTTTATCTACCTTGGATTTTTGGAAGATTGGTTTATCGGCATGACGGCTTCCATTTTACTTGTATTATCCGCTGACCCCGATTCAGGAATTCAACTTGTCATCTTATCCATTATCTCAGGCTACGGCGGTGAAGCTGTTCTCAGAAGTTTTGACTTTGTGAGAGAACTGAACAGCGGCGGCGAACCGGCCGAGTCCAAACGTCAAACCAAAACTCCACCCGAATAATTGTCCTCAATCTCCGCCCGTTCAGGGTACATTCCCATTGTATACAAACCTGCTTGCACTTATGAACAGAATTCTATAAAATACAGTTAGATTACGGTTGCGATAAGAACAATGAAGAGGAGCAGTAAGAAACAGATATTGTTGCAGAGAGTTGACGGCTGGTGAAAGTCAATCAAGTTTGTTTCCGAACTCACCTCAGAGTTGCAGCGGTGAAAAGCCGCTGACGCATAACTGCGTTAAAAGTATCAAGTGAGTGCGGCGTATGCCGCGCTAACGAGGGTGGTACCGCGGGAAAACGAAAGTCTCTCGTCCCTTTTTGGGATGAGGGAGTTTTTTTTAGTTTGGGAATATTCTGAATATAATCCTCTCCTTCCCGTCAATACTTGAACCATACACGCCGTATTCAATCAGAAGGAGGTTTTTACTTTGAGTTTTCAGCACAAAGAGATAGAAAAGAAATGGCAAACATATTGGCTTGAAAACAAAACATTTGCCACTCTTGATAATAATGAAAAACAAAAATTTTACGCGCTGGACATGTTTCCTTATCCGTCTGGAGCTGGGTTGCACGTCGGCCATCCTGAAGGATACACAGCTACGGATATTCTGTCCCGCATGAAGCGCATGCAGGGCTATGATGTCCTTCATCCAATGGGCTGGGACGCATTCGGCCTGCCAGCTGAACAATACGCGCTTGACACAGGGAACGACCCCGCTGTGTTTACGAAGCAGAATATTGATAACTTCCGCCGCCAAATTCAAGCGCTTGGCTTCTCATATGACTGGGATCGCGAAATCAATACGACTGACCCTGAATACTATAAATGGACGCAATGGATTTTCTTAAAGCTATACGAAAAAGGCCTTGCTTACGTTGACGAAGTGCCTGTAAACTGGTGCCCTGCGCTCGGTACTGTTCTTGCCAACGAAGAAGTCATTGACGGCAAGAGCGAACGCGGCGGCCATCCGGTAGAGAGACGCCCAATGAAGCAGTGGATGCTGAAAATCACCGCTTATGCGGACAGGCTCCTCGAGGACTTGGAAGAGCTTGATTGGCCGGAAAGCATTAAAGATATGCAGCGCAACTGGATCGGCCGTTCGGAAGGCGCTCACGTTCATTTTGCTATAGATGGACATGATGATTCCTTTACGGTGTTTACAACAAGACCAGATACGCTGTTTGGCGCTACATACACTGTCCTTGCCCCGGAACACGCATTAGTGGAAAACATCACAACGGCTGAGCAAAAAGAAGCTGTTGAAGCTTATATCAAAGAAATTCAATCAAAGAGTGACCTTGAACGCACAGATCTTGCGAAAACAAAGACAGGCGTATTCACAGGAGCGTATGCGATTAATCCTGTAAACGGAGAAAAACTGCCGATTTGGATTGCAGATTATGTTCTTGCATCATACGGAACAGGTGCTGTCATGGCAGTTCCAGGCCACGATGAGCGTGATTTTGAATTCGCCAAAACATTCGGCCTTCCGGTGAAGGAAGTCGTAAAAGGCGGGAACGTCGAGGAAGCAGCTTATACTGGCGACGGCGAGCACGTGAACTCTGATTTCCTGAACGGCCTTCACAAACAGGAAGCGATTGAGAAAGTGATCGCTTGGCTGGAAGAAACGAAAAACGGTGAGAAGAAAGTGACGTACCGTCTTCGTGACTGGCTCTTCAGCCGCCAGCGTTATTGGGGCGAGCCGATTCCGGTCATTCATTGGGAAGACGGAACGTCAACAGCTGTCCCGGAAGAGGAGCTGCCGCTGATTTTGCCAAAAACGGATGAAATCAAACCGAGCGGAACGGGCGAATCACCGCTTGCGAACATTAAAGAGTGGGTGGAAGTCACAGATCCTGAGACAGGGAAAAAAGGAAGAAGAGAAACGAATACAATGCCGCAATGGGCGGGAAGCTGCTGGTATTTCTTGCGCTATATTGATCCGCACAATCCGGATCAGCTGGCATCACCAGAAAAATTGGAAAAATGGCTTCCGGTCGATATGTATATCGGCGGTGCAGAGCATGCCGTGCTTCACCTTCTGTATGCCCGCTTCTGGCATAAGTTCCTTTATGATATCGGTGTAGTGCCGACGAAAGAACCGTTCCAAAAGCTGTACAACCAAGGAATGATTCTCGGTGAAAATAACGAAAAAATGAGTAAATCTAAAGGGAACGTTGTCAACCCTGACGAAATCGTGTCCTCTCACGGTGCTGATACCCTGAGATTGTACGAAATGTTCATGGGGCCTCTTGATGCTTCAATCGCCTGGTCTGAATCAGGATTAGACGGTGCGCGTCGTTTCCTTGACCGTGTATGGCGCCTATTTGTTGAAGAAAACGGTGAGCTTAATGGCAAAATCGTTGAAGGCGCTGGTGAAACATTGGAGCGCGTCTATCATGAAACGGTTATGAAAGTCACAGACCATTATGAAGGCCTTCGTTTCAACACGGGTATTTCCCAGCTGATGGTCTTTATTAATGAAGCTTATAAAGCAACAGAACTGCCGAAAGAATATATGGAAGGCTTCGTGAAGCTTCTTTCTCCTGTCGCGCCACACTTAGCGGAAGAGCTATGGGAGAAGCTTGGCCATTCCGGCACAATTGCCTACGAAGCTTGGCCTGTATATGATGAAACAAAACTTGTGGATGATGAAGTTGAAATCGTTGTTCAGCTGAACGGAAAAGTAAAAGCGAAATTACAGGTTCCTGCCGATGCAACGAAAGAACAGCTGGAACAGCTTGCTCAAGCAGATGAAAAGGTCAAAGAGCAGCTTGAAGGCAAAACGATTCGGAAAATCATCGCGGTGCCTGGGAAGCTTGTCAATATTGTGGCAAACTAAGCCTAGAAAAAATCCCCTTTGCCAAAAGGGGATTTTTTTCATCAGTCTCAGAATAGCAATCGTTCAGCTGACTTTGATATACTGAACATGATCACTGTGAATAGGAGTGTTTTCTTTGGAAATAAAAGAAATCAGCACAGCCGCTTTGAGAGAAAAAATTGAGGCGGACGAAGAATTATATTTAATTGATGTCAGAGAAGATGAAGAGGTGGCGGAAGGCATGATCCCGCAAGCCGTTCATATTCGCATGGGGGATATTCCTGAAAAAATGGAAACCCTTGATAAAGACAAAGAGTACGTATTTATCTGCCGCTCAGGAATGCGCAGCATGAACGTCTGCAAGTACCTGGATGAGCAAGGCTTTAAAACAGTCAATGTTGAAGGCGGCATGATGGCCTGGGAAGGCGAAACAAAACCAAAAAACTAGGGGAGAGCGGTCCCCTAGTTTTTATTTGTATTCCGGAAGCCAATCGCCGTGTGCTGCAAATAAATCGTCACACATGGAGATGATGTCCTTCATGGAAAGCTCCGCGCTTGTATGCGGATCAAGCATTGCAGCTTGGTAAACCGCTTCTTTTTTCCGTGTGACAGCCGCTTCGATTGTCATCAGCTGTGTATTAATATTCGTCCGGTTTAAGGCGGCAAGCTGCTCAGGCAGTTCTCCGGCGAAGCACGGTGTAATTTTTTTTCTGTCGGCGACGCATGTCACTTCTACAACCGCTTTTGAAGGAAGGTTGGTGATCAGCCCTGTATTCAAGACGTTTCCTCCGAAGGTGAATGGTTCGTTTGTTTCCATTGCTTCTATAATTCTTGAACCATATTCCTTTGAGCGTTCGTGCGTAAGGTCTTTATTATTGACGATATCATCCCGCATTTTCTCCCAATTTTCAATTTGCTTGACGCACCTTCTCGGATATTCGTCGAGCGGGATTTGCAGCTCGCTGATAAGTTCAGGATAATTCCGTTTAATAAAGTATGGGTGATACTCTGCGTTATGTTCGGACGATTCCGTGACATAATAGCCGAACTTATCCATTAATTCAAACCGCACCATATCATGATGCTTTGTTTTTTGTTTTTCTTTCGCTCTCCTTTTGATTTCTGGATATAAATCTGTGCCGTCTTTTTTGACTTCCAAAAGCCAAGCCATATGATTGATTCCTGCGATGCGTTCCTCAATTCCGTCATGCTCCATTCCGAGAGCTTTAAATAAATCCTTCGTGCACACTTGAACACTGTGGCAGAGCCCGATTGTTTTGATATTGGTATAGCGGAGCATGGCGCCTGTAAGAGTGGCCATTGGATTTGTATAGTTTAAGAACCATGCGTCAGGGCACATTTCCTCCATATCTTTTGCGATATCAAATAAGACCGGGATTGTTCTGAGAGATCTGAATATCCCGCCGATGCCGACTGTATCGGCGATCGTCTGGCGCAGCCCATACCGTTTAGGAATCTCGAAATCGATGACTGTGCTCGGTTTGTATCCTCCAACCTGAATCGCATTGATGACATAGCCTGCGTTTTGCAAGGCGAGTTTTCTGTCATCATAGCTGTTGATGGCCACACTTGGGTTATAACGGTCTCTTAGATTTTCGAGCATGAGCTGGGATTCTTGCAGGCGTTTGGGATCAATGTCGTAAAGAGCGAACTCAAATCCATTCAGTGCCTCTGTTAACAGGCAGTCTCCCAAAACATTTTTGGCGAAAATCGTGCTCCCTGCACCGATAAATGTAATCTTTTTCATATTGCTTCCTCCTTTAATGTTAACCCTTTACCGCTCCGGAAGACAGGCCGGCAATAAAGTATTTTTGCAGCGCCAAAAACAGAACAACCATCGGCAGCATTGCCATAAGTGCCGCTGCGGCAACTAAATGAAGGTTGTTTGCGTTTTCTCCGAAAAAACCTGCCATGGCTACTGTTAATGTCTGAACCTTTTGATCTTGTAAAAAGAAAATGGCAAATTGATAGTCGTTCCAAATAAAGACACAAGAAATGATACAGATGGTCGCAGTGATCGGCTTCAGCAGAGGAAACACAATCGTAAAAAAGATTTTCAGCATGCCTGCGCCGTCAATTCTTGCGGCTTCTTCAAGCTCTTTTGGAATGGTCGATCGGATAAAGCCTGAATATAAGAATACGGTTAACGGCATGTAAGCCGCTGTATTGATGAAAATGGCGATTGCGTGTGTATTGATCATTCCGGCGTCCACGACCATTCGGTACAAAGGAACCATGGACGTTAACGGAGGGATGATCATAATGGAAATCAGCAAGGCAAAAACGACTTTATTCAGTTTCGTTTCCCGCCGGGCAAGCGGGTAGGCGGCAAGTGAGCCGAATATAATTAATAACAAGGCAGAAAAACCTGTGATGATCATGGTGTTTATAAAAGAGTTACCTAGCGAAGCGCGCTCCCACGCCTCTGAAAAATTATGAAAGGAGATGTCGGCTGGAAATATCCATTTCGAACTGTAGTCTCCTTTTGCTTTCAATGAAGTGGTCAGCAGGATATAAAAAGGAATAAAATGCGCACAGGCCACAATGGCTGCAAGAAGCGTAATGATCCGCATGCTTTTTGTACGGGCGGCTCTCATGACATTTCCGTCTCCTTTCTTTTAAAGTACGCAAGCGCGCAAAAGCTGATGATCAAAATGACAAATGCCATAAATATGCCTTGCGTTGCGGCATAGCCGGCATCCTGCCGTTTGAAATACAAATCATACATAAACGTGGACATGGATTGTGACGCATTTCCGGGGCCGCCTGCGGTGAGTGCAATGATGACGTCAAACAGCTTTAAGCCTCCGATAATGTTGATGACCATATTAATGGTAATGGAGGGCATTAACAGCGGCAGCGTGATGGTAAAAAACTGCTGCCCTTGTTTCGCGCCATCCATTTGCGCCGCTTCATAGTAGTCTTTCGGAATGCTTTGCAGACCGGCTAAGTAGACAACCATAGCGATCCCGACATATTGATAGGTGTTAATCATGACAATGATCCATGGATTGAGCGAGGGACTGGCGAGCGCATTAATAGGGCTGATGCCGAAGACCCCGAGCAAATCGTTGAGCGCGCCTCCGTCATAGGAGAAGAAAAAGTACCAAATGTAGCCCATAATGAGCGGGCTGATCATCACCGGCAAATATACAATTGTTCTTGTTACCGCTTTCGTTTTAATGCTTTGATTTAAGAGCAGAGCGTACAGAAGCCCGACAACATTTTGAAAAAAGGTGCTGCCAAGTCCGTAAAGCAGAGTGTTTTTTAAGATATGCCAAGTGTCAGGATCAGAAAACAGCCTTTCATATTGCGCGAATCCAACCCATTGGTAAACTTGTGAAAAGCCGTTCCAGTTTGTAAAGGTAATCAATGTGCCTTTCACAAATGGATAAATCATAAAGACCAGAACGGAGAGCAAAGCAGGAATGTACATCCACCAAAGTGAGGACTGCTTTTTTGGCTTAACCTGTTTCACATGAACGTCCCTTGCGATCTCACTCATTGTTTTCAGCTCCCTGTGTTTCCGATTGCTCCCGGAGTCGTTTATATTCTCTTCCCAGCTTCTGCGAAATGTCTTGAGGCGCCAAAATGTCAGCCGCCAGCTCCTGCCCGACCGTGCCTAGGACATCCCACATTCCGTTTGGCAAGTATAAACGGTCAAAGTAAGGCTCGACTTTGATATCTTGATAATGCTCATAATCGTTTGCGTAGAAAATATCAGCTTTCACATTCGTCAGCCCTGAAGGAAGCGATGTGGCTTCAGCCATTTGTTTGGCATTGGCCGGGCGGGCCATAAATGCGATAAATTCTTTTGCCTCTTTTAATTGAGGCGAATCTTTCCATGCTGCAAGGGTGTAGCGTTCACCGCCGATCCATATCGGGTCATCACCGGGATGGATGGCAGGTGTCGGGATAATGCCGACCTTGACGTTCGGATTGATCTGGGCAATGTCTTGGCCGAGTGTGCCGCCTTGCATTGTAAAGGCGATTTTGTTTTGGGCCATTAATTCAATGAGCTGTGATTTTTTTGCCGTGACGGCGTCGATATTGATTAATTTTTCTTTCTGCATTTGTTTGAGGATTTCTGATAAATAAGTGAATTTACTCCATTGAAAAGTGCCGTTGATGAGCTGTTTTTTTTCATTATGGGCAGGGTCTGTGATGAGAAGAGGTGTAGCGAATTGGTCGTAATATTGAGCGAATGAGCTTTTGTCATATCCGGCAAACCAGAAGGGAACAATGCTTCCCTTGCTCTTTTCTTTAATCGTTCTCAGTGCTTTGATAAAGTCATCCATGGTTTCCGGCGGAGCAATGCCGTAACGGTCTAAAATATTGCGGTTATACGCCAGGCCGTCTTTTGCCTGATTGACCGGATAGGCATACACCTTTCCGCTTTTATTTTTGAGGATGCTGTTTAAATTAGGATCAAGATCTTGAGTCCATTCCATATCCCGGAGATCCGCTGTATATTCTCCGTACCTGATTTTCCCCCAGCCATGTGTATCGAATAGATCTGGCAAATCATTGGCCGCCATTCTGACACGCATCATATTTTCATAGTCATTGCCTGGGAAATGAAGGCTGACACGAATGTCACTGTGTTCCTTTTCGAATGTTGCTGCCAGTTTTCTGAACGTATCTCTTTCACTGTCGGTTGACATTGTAGAATAAATGGTTAACGTCTTTTTTGCGGTATCTGCTGAGCTTTTCTCTGCTGAACACCCGGGCAGAACAAGCAGAATAAGAGAGAGAAATAAAACAAAAGTGTGTTTCATCTTTTCCTCCTTATCATCGTGATGAATCTTTGCTTATGTCACCTCCTTTGCTGTACATCCGCAGCTTTGTCTTACGATTAATGTTGTAGGCAGGGTGACATGGTGAGGAAGCGTTCGGCCATTGAGACGGTCAAGCAGCAGTTTTACGCCTGTCCGGCCCATTTCTTCTGTGTATACCTTCACCGTCGTTAAAGGCGTGCTGGCAAATTCAGCTTCCTCAATGCCGTTAAAGCTGACGATTGCAGTATCCCGCGGCACTTGCAGTCCGGCTTCCTGCAGCGCTTTTAATGCGCCGATCGCCATAGAATCGCTGGCAATAAAGAACGCTTCCGGCAGATGGCCTTGATCGATTGCTTTCTTCATCAGGCGATAGCCCTCACGCATGCTGTATTCTCCGATCAGCACATGCTCAGGCTGGGGGGCGGCTGACTCCAAAAAAGCGGTCAGGCGTTTGTCTTCAATCGTTCTGCGAATGCTTTGGCCGTCCTTCAGCGTATGCTCTTTTTCTTGTCCGCCAATGTAGCCTAACCGTTTGTAGCCTAAGTCGAAAAGGTGATCAATCGCCTGGCGTGAAGCCGATTCAAAATCGATTCCAATCGAATCGTATGCTTGCGGATCTGGTGAATGATTGATAAAAACGGCATGCTCCAGCCTTCCGCTGATATGCTTAACCGCTTCATCATGAACACGGCCAATGACAATGACACCATCCAATTCCCGAAAGATATGTTCCTGAAAGGAGCCGAGATGAATCGAATTTGTAATAAAAATTTCCTGTTCAAAGCATTCCTTTTCAATCCCTTTCCGAATGGAAGAAAAATAAGGGTCCTGCCTTTCCTGGTCAGGGGACAGACAGCTCAGCACGCCGATCAGCGGCTGGGCCCGCTGTTTTTGCCCGCGGGCTTTTCGGCGTTTGGCAACGGTTTGATAACCAAGTTCTTCAGCGATGTTGATGACTCTTTGTCTCGTTTCGCCCGCAACAGAAAGCGACTCATCTTCATTTAAAATTCTGGACACAGTTGCGCTGGAAACTTTAGCTTTCAAGGCGATATCTTTAATACGAACCATGGGTATCCCTCTTATCTATTTAGTAAAATATTAACTCATCTGTTTTTGATAAATTGATACTATCATATAAAAGTAAGCGGTTACAATAATTATTTTCGGAATATTTCGTTATATTTACTAAATATTTAGTAAATGATGTGATTTATGTTGGAAAAATAAAGGGGAACCCAGAATCTGTCTCGTAAATGTGAAGTAAGCGAATAAGGAAGGGTGATGGGATGAGAGCCGAAAGAAGAAAGCAACTGTTTCGATTGCTTGGTGATTTGCCTGATCGGAGGCCAATCAGTGTTGAGACATTACGTATTGAAGAAAGAGAAGAAAATATCGTTGAAACGCTCCTGCTCGATTTAAATGGACATGAAAAGGTGCCCGCTTATTTTGTGAAGCCGAAGAAAACAGAAGGACCGTGCCCAGCCGTATTGTTTCAGCATTCGCATGGAGGCCAGTATGATAGGGGAAAAAGTGAGCTGATTGAGGGAGCGGATTATTTGAAAACGCCTTCTTTTTCTGATGAGCTTACTTCACTCGGATACGGCGTTCTTGCGATTGATCATTGGGGATTTGGAGATCGGCGGGGAAAAGCGGAAAGCGAGATATTTAAAGAAATGCTTCTCACCGGAAAAGTGATGTGGGGGATGATGATTTATGACAGTTTAAGTGCGTTAGACTATATGCAGTCACGCTCTGATGTTCAGCCTGACAGGATCGGAACCATCGGCATGTCTATGGGAGGTTTGATGGCGTGGTGGACAGCGGCGCTCGATGACCGGATTAAGGTGTGTGTGGATTTGTGCAGCCAGGTGGATCATCACGTGCTGATCAAAACACAAAATCTTGACAGGCACGGCTTTTATTATTACGTCCCATCGCTTGCAAAGCATTTTTCCGCATCGGAGATCCAAGGCCTGATCGCGCCGCGCCCGCACCTTAGTCTTGTTGGTGTACACGATCGGTTAACGCCGGCCGAGGGCGTGGACAAAATCGAAAAAGAATTGACAGCTGTCTATGCTGGACAGGGAGCTTCTGATTGCTACCGAGTGGTCCGTTCTGCTTCGGGACATTTCGAAACAGCAGTTATGAGGCATGAAGCTGTCCGGTTTTTGCAAAAGTGGCTGTGACTGTTAAAAGAAATCGAAAAAGACCGTTTTATGTGAAAACGGTCTTTTTGTTTCCTTTTAACCAACTGCCATAAATCGATGCTTTCTTCTATTGACAGAAACAGGAGAGAATAATATATTCTAATTGTTAACATTAAAATATAATTGGTTAACAATTAAGGTGAGAAGCACTACACGTTCTTCAGTTATCAGTGAAAGGGCGAGAAATGATGCAAGAAGAAACTTTTTATAGTGTCAGAATGAGGGCTTCTATGAATGGATCTCATGAAGACGGCGGAAAGCATATATCCGGCGGAGAACGGCTTATACCTTTCCATGAGATGAAGCATACAGTCAATGCTTTATTAGAAAAAGGGTTATCCCATTCAAGAGGAAAACCTGATTTTATGCAAATTCAATTTGAAGAGGTATATGAAACGATAAAAACCATTCAGCCATTGCCTGTGCATACGAATGAAGTGAGCTGCCCGGAAGAAGGGCAAAAGCTGGCCCGATTGTTATTGGAAAAAGAAGGCGTTTCACGAGACGTGATTGAAAAAGCATATGAACAAATCCCTGAATGGTCAGATATCAGGGGTGCGGTGTTGTTTGATATTCATACAGGAAAGCGAATGGATCAAACAAAAGAAAAAGGGGTGCGGGTCTCCAGAATGGATTGGCCGGACGCTAATTTTGAAAAATGGGCGCTTCACAGTCACGTGCCGGCTCATTCAAGAATAAAAGAGGCCCTTGCGCTCGCTTCAAAGGTAAGCTGGCACCCGGCAGCCGTTGCAGAATTATGCTGGTCGGACGATCCGGATTACATAACAGGCTATGTTGCGGGTAAGAAAATGGGCTATCAGCGTATTACAGCAATGAAAGAATACGGGACTGAAGAGGGCTGCCGAGTCTTTTTTATTGATGGATCCAATGATGTAAACACGTACATACATGATCTGGAGAAGCAGCCTATTTTAATAGAGTGGGAGGAAGATCATGACTCATGATTTGATAGAAAAAAGTAAAAAGCACCTCTGGCTGCCATTTACCCAAATGAAAGATTATGATGAAAACCCCTTAATCATCGAAAGCGGGACTGGAATCAAAGTCAAAGACATAAATGGCAAGGAATACTATGACGGTTTTTCATCAGTTTGGCTTAATGTCCACGGACACCGCAAAAAAGAACTAGATAATGCCATAAAAAAACAGCTCGGAAAAATTGCGCACTCCACGTTATTGGGCATGACCAATGTTCCAGCAACCCAGCTTGCCGAAACATTAATCGACATCAGCCCAAAAAAGCTCACGCGGGTCTTTTATTCAGACAGCGGCGCAGAGGCGATGGAAATAGCCCTAAAAATGGCGTTTCAGTATTGGAAGAACATCGGGAAGCCCGAGAAACAAAAATTTATCGCAATGAAAAACGGGTATCACGGTGATACGATTGGCGCCGTCAGTGTCGGTTCAATTGAGCTTTTTCACCACGTATACGGCCCGTTGATGTTCGAGAGTTACAAGGCCCCGATTCCTTATGTGTATCGTTCTGAAAGCGGTGATCCTGATGAGTGCCGTGATCAGTGCCTCCGAGAGCTTGCACAGCTGCTTGAGGAACATCATGAGGAAATTGCCGCGCTTTCCATTGAATCAATGGTACAAGGCGCGTCCGGTATGATCGTGATGCCGGAAGGATATTTGGCAGGCGTGCGCGAGCTATGTACAACATACGATGTCTTAATGATCGTTGATGAAGTCGCTACAGGCTTTGGCCGTACAGGAAAAATGTTTGCGTGCGAGCACGAGAATGTCCAGCCGGATCTGATGGCTGCCGGTAAAGGCATTACAGGAGGCTATTTGCCAATTGCCGTTACGTTTGCCACTGAAGACATCTATAAGGCATTCTATGATGATTATGAAAACCTAAAAACCTTTTTCCATGGCCATTCCTATACAGGCAATCAGCTTGGCTGTGCGGTTGCGCTTGAAAATCTGGCATTATTTGAATCTGAAAACATTGTGGAACAAGTAGCGGAAAAAAGTAAAAAGCTCCATTTTCTTCTTCAAGATCTGCACGCTCTTCCTCATGTTGGGGATATTCGGCAGCTTGGCTTTATGTGCGGTGCAGAGCTTGTACGATCAAAGGAAACTAAAGAACCTTACCCGGCTGATCGGCGGATTGGATATAAAGTTTCCTTAAAAATGAGAGAGTTAGGAATGCTGACAAGGCCGCTTGGGGACGTGATTGCATTTCTGCCTCCTCTTGCCAGCACAGCTGAAGAGCTCTCGGAAATGGTTGCCATTATGAAACAAGCGATCCATGAGGTTACGAGCCTTGAAGATTGATTCCTGGTTAAACGAGCGGTTAGACAGAATGAAAGAAGCCGGCGTACATCGTAACCTGCGGTCAATGGATGGAGCGCCGGTTCCAGAGAGGAATATTGATGGCGAAAATCAAACGGTCTGGTCCTCAAACAATTATTTAGGGCTCGCAAGCGATAGACGTTTGATCGATGCAGCCCAAACAGCATTGCAGCAATTCGGGACAGGAAGCAGCGGTTCACGTTTAACGACAGGCAATTCGGTCTGGCATGAAAAGCTAGAAAAGAAGATTGCCAGCTTTAAACGGACAGAAGCGGCCCTGCTGTTTTCGAGCGGTTACTTGGCCAATGTCGGTGTCCTTTCATCCTTGCCAGAAAAGGAAGATGTCATTTTAAGTGACCAGCTCAATCATGCAAGTATGATCGACGGCTGCCGACTTTCTAAGGCTGATACAGTTGTTTATCGGCATATTGATATGAATGATCTTGAAAACAAGCTGAATGAAACACAGCGTTATCAGCGCCGTTTTATCGTAACAGACGGGGTATTCAGCATGGATGGCACAATCGCCCCTCTTGATCAGATCATCTCACTTGCGAAACGCTATCATGCCTTCGTGGTCGTTGATGATGCCCACGCAACAGGAGTTTTGGGTGATTCGGGACGAGGAACGAGTGAATACTTTGGTGTTTATCCTGACATTGTGATCGGCACCTTAAGCAAAGCTGTTGGTACGGAAGGAGGTTTTGCGGCAGGATCAGCGGTCTTCATCGACTTTTTGCTGAACCATGCCAGAACATTTATCTTTCAAACCGCTATTCCGCCAGCCAGCTGTGCGGCTGCTCATGAGGCTTTCAACATCATTGAAGCCAGCAGGGAAAAACGACAGCTTTTATTTTCTTATATCAGTATGATCAGAACCAGTCTGATGAATATGGGGTATGTGGTGAAAGGAGATCACACACCGATTATTCCTGTAGTCATTGGCGATGCCCATAAAACGGTCATATTTGCTGAAAAACTGCAGGGCAAGGGAATTTATGCTCCGGCCATTCGGCCGCCGACCGTTGCACCGGGTGAAAGCCGTATTCGAATTACAATCACGTCTGACCACAGTATGGGTGATATTGATCATTTGCTGCAAACATTTCATTCAATCGGAAAGGAGCTGCACATCATTTGAGGGGTTTTTTTGTGACAGGAACAGATACAGAAGTGGGGAAAACGGTTATATCCAGCGGTCTTGCTGCCTTATTGAAAAAACATAATAGAGATGTCGGGGTGTATAAACCATTTTTAAGCGGGATATCGCGCCATCATCCAGATAGTGATACTAGTCTGCTGAAAGACATGTCGCAGACCGGTCTTTCTCATGAAGACATTACGCCTTTTGCCTTCAAAGCGCCGCTTGCACCATACGTTGCAGGGAAACTTGAGGGAAAGACTGTCACCATGGAAGAGGTTTTAAGCCATTGGGAGCGGATTAGAGAAAAACATGAATGCTTCATCGTAGAAGGTGCGGGCGGTATTTCTGTGCCATTGGGAGAGGACTATTTGGTCAGTCATGTCATAAAAGCGTTGCAGCTTCCCATGATTATTGTGGCACGTCCTCACCTTGGAACCATTAATCATACCTTTTTAACTGTCAAATATGCTGAAAACATGGGGCTTCCAATTGCCGGAATTATCATCAATGGAATCAGTGACTCTCCTGATGAAGATGAAAAAACCAATCCTGAGATGATTGAGCACTTATGCGGTGTGCCGATTTTAGGGGTTACGCCAAAGCTTGCCAACGTGACGAAAGAAACGGTTCTACATATGGTAAAAGACCATATCAATCTATCATTACTGATGAATCAAGTGGGGGTATGAGAATGAATCAATGGATGGAACTCGCAGACCGGGTGCTGGCTGGAGCAGAAGTGACTGACGAAGAGGCGCTTTCAATATTACATTGTCCTGATGAAGATATTTTGCTATTAATGCATGGAGCTTTTCATATCAGAAAACACTTTTATGGAAAAAAAGTAAAGCTCAATATGATTATGAATGCGAAATCCGGGCTCTGCCCGGAAAACTGCGGCTATTGTTCACAGTCTGCGATTTCGAAAGCGCCGATTGAGTCTTACCGGATGGTGAATAAGGAAACGCTGCTTGAAGGCGCGAAGCGGGCGCACGATCTGAATATCGGCACATATTGTATCGTGGCAAGCGGCAGAGGGCCGTCTAACAGAGAAGTGGATCAGGTCGTAGATGCGGTTCAGGAAATTAAAGAGACGTATGGACTGAAGATTTGTGCATGTCTTGGACTGTTGAAGCCAGAGCAGGCGAAGCGGCTCAAAGATGCCGGAGTAGACCGCTATAATCATAATTTGAATACGTCACAGAGAAACCATTCAAACATCACGACCTCACATACATACGATGACAGAGTCAATACGGTTGAAATCGCAAAAGAATCGGGGCTGTCTCCGTGTTCAGGCGCCATTATCGGGATGAAGGAGACGAAACAGGATGTCATTGACATCGCCAAAAGCTTGAAGGCTCTTGACGCGGATTCCATTCCGGTGAATTTTTTGCATGCAATTGATGGCACGCCGTTAGAAGGCGTCAACGAATTAAACCCGCTGTATTGTTTAAAAGTGCTGGCACTGTTCCGTTTTATCAATCCATCAAAAGAAATTCGCATTTCCGGAGGAAGAGAGGTCAATCTCCGCTCATTGCAGCCATTAGGGCTTTACGCCGCAAACTCCATTTTTGTCGGAGACTACTTAACAACTGCCGGGCAAGAGGAGACGGAGGATCATAAAATGCTGAGTGATTTAGGCTTTGAAGTTGAATCAGTCGAAGAAATGAAGGCCAGTTTAAGTGCGAAAAGCTGAAAGAATCAATAAAAGCAATCGGTATGATGTCGATTGCTTTTATTTTTGAACAGAAAGGAGAAAATCACGTGACAATTGCATCGTCAACTGCATCTTATGAGTTTTTGAAAAACCCATATTCTTTTTACGACACATTGCGAGCTGTTCATCCTATCTATAAAGGGAGTTTCTTAAAATATCCGGGCTGGTATGTCACAGGATATGAAGAAACGGCTGCTATTTTGAAAGATGCGAGATTCAAAGTCCGCACCCCGCTGCCTGAGAGCTCAACCAAATATCAGGACCTTTCACATGTGCAAAATCAAATGATGCTGTTTCAGAACCGGCCTGATCATAGACGATTGCGGACGCTTGCCAGCGGAGCGTTTACGCCGAGAACGACAGAGAGTTATCAGCCGTATATCATTGAAACTGTCCATCATTTGCTTGATCAAGTGCAAGGTAAAAAAAAGATGGAGGTCATTTCGGACTTTGCTTTTCCTTTAGCAAGTTTTGTCATAGCTAACATTATAGGTGTACCGGAGGAAGATAGGGAGCAATTAAAGGAGTGGGCTGCGAGTCTCATTCAAACGATTGATTTTACCCGCTCAAGAAAGGCATTAACAGAGGGCAATATTATGGCTGTGCAGGCTATGGCATATTTCAAAGAGCTGATTCAAAAGAGAAAACGCCACCCTCAACAGGATATGATCAGCATGCTCTTGAAGGGGAGAGAAAAGGATAAGCTGACGGAAGAGGAGGCGGCATCTACGTGCATATTGCTGGCGATCGCCGGACATGAGACAACGGTCAATCTCATCAGCAATTCAGTCCTTTGTCTGCTGCAGCATCCAGAACAGCTTTTGAAACTGAGAGAAAATCCAGATCTTATTGGTACCGCAGTCGAGGAATGTTTACGCTATGAAAGCCCCACGCAAATGACAGCCAGAGTTGCGTCAGAGGATATTGACATCTGCGGGGTGACGATCCGTCAAGGAGAACAAGTCTATCTTTTGTTAGGAGCGGCTAATCGAGACCCTAGCATATTCACGAACCCCGATGTCTTCGATATTACGAGAAGTCCTAATCCGCATCTTTCATTCGGGCATGGCCATCATGTTTGCTTAGGGTCCTCGCTGGCACGATTAGAAGCGCAAATTGCGATTAACACTCTTCTGCAGCGAATGCCCAGCCTTAAGCTCGCGGATTTTGAATGGCGGTATCGGCCGCTTTTTGGATTTCGGGCGCTTGAGGAGCTGCCGGTGACTTTTGAATAAGCCTAAGAATGTGAGTGCCAAAAAAGTGTCAGCCCCGCCGAAAATGGGCAATCTATAAAAAAGGGGAGTGAACATAGTGAAAAAAGTGCTGATCGCCGGCGGAAATGGTGTGATTGGGAGACTGCTTGCTGAAGGGCTTATTTCAGACTATGAAGTGACTGTGCTTGATAAATATCATTTCGATGGCAAAGCCTCTTCCATTCAGGCTGACGCGGCAAATTATGAGGAGCTGTTGAAGAAGATTCCAAAAGATACGGATGTCATCTTGAATTTACTCGCTGTTAAAATCAAATACGATATTATGGACATCGCTGAGTTTGAAAAAATGACGGATGTTTTCTATAGGGCAAGCTATTATCTGTGCCGTGCGGCAGCGGAGCTCGGCATTCAAAAGCTCGTGTTCGCCAGCAGCAATCATGTCACAGATGTATATGAAAAAGACGGGCGCTCGCTCTTAGGACGGGAAATCACAACAAGCGATTATCCGCTGTCAAAAAACTTGTACGGTGTATTAAAGCTGACCTCTGAACAGATCGGCCATTTGTTTTATTTGGAAAATAAGCTATCAGTAATCAACCTGCGAATCGGAACAGTCGTCACAGATGAAATGGATACGCTGCATGAAAAAGAACGGACGAAAAAGACACTGCTTTCTCACCCCGATCTGCTGTCGATTTTCAAAGCCGCTATTGAGACCAATATCCGGTACGGCACTTATTACGCCGTCTCTGATAATCCGGGCCGGCCATGGTCCATTGAACCTGCCGTGAATGAACTTGGGTTTTCGCCACAAATCAATACGGCCGAACTTCTGAACGAGGAGGAGAACGGAGCATAATCATTTTCTAAGATTATGCTCTTTTTCTTTTGTTATCGGTCTCAATTCGCGGCAGCCCCCGCCCCGGCCGGGGACTCTGTTCAAATGATTATAGACATGGCAATCACAGATTTGCTACATTTTAGACACGATATCGTCACATGCTGAGCTCGGTTTTTAAAAATATGATAACGCTTACAAAGAGAGGTGGGAGCTATCGCACATTCACTGAAAAACCGTCTGTTTGATATGTTGATTTATGGTTTCTTGCTGATGTTCGCTTTAATATGCGTACTTCCGTTCATTCATGTCATCGCAGCATCCTTCGCCACAGTAGAAGAAGTCGTGTCGAAAACATTTATTTTAATACCGACCACTTTTTCGCTAGATGCTTATCGCTACATTTTTTCAACAGATATTATTTATAAGAGCTTGCTTGTTTCTGTGTTTGTGACAGTGATAGGCACTGCGGTCAGCATGTTTCTTTCGTCACTGATGGCTTACGGGTTATCCCGCCGTGATTTAATCGGCCGGCAGCCGCTCATGTTTCTCGTCGTATTTACGATGCTGTTTAGCGGCGGCATGATTCCGACTTTCCTTGTGGTCAAATCGCTTGGATTGCTCGATTCTTACTGGGCGCTTATTTTGCCGACTGCCATTAATGCCTTTAACCTGATCATTCTGAAAAACTTCTTTCAAAATATCCCGTCAAGCTTGGAAGAGTCCGCGAAAATTGACGGGTGCAATGACCTGGGCATATTCTTTAAAATTGTGCTGCCGCTGTCTCTTCCTGCGATCGCAACGATTTCACTATTTTATGCGGTCACGTATTGGAACACGTATATGACAGCGATCTTGTACTTAAATGATTCAGCAAAATGGCCGATTCAGGTGCTCCTGCGCCAAATCGTCATTGTATCAAGCGGTATGCAGGGGGATATGTCTGAAATGGGGTCGGGCAGCCCGCCGCCTGAGCAAACCATTAAAATGGCGGTCATAGTGGTGGCGACCATCCCGGTTCTGCTTGTCTATCCGTTTATACAAAAGCATTTTGCAAAAGGAGCTTTGCTGGGATCTGTCAAAGGATAAAGAAATATGAAACGGAGGGGTACGATGGGAAACAAATGGAGGGTGCTTTTGATTGTGCTTGTACTGGCACTCGGCGGAGTGCTGGCGGGCTGTAAAGGAACTGATCAGTCTTCGGCTGAAGGCAAAGCTGGCCCAGATTCAAAGGTAAAGCTGTCTTGGATGGCGATTTTGTATCATCAGCAGCCGCCGAAAGACAGGGCGATTAAAGAAATTGAAAAGCTGACAAATACAGAACTTGACATCACCTGGGTTCCAGACGCGGTGAAAGAAGACAGGCTGAATGCAGCGCTTGCAGCCGGGAATCTTCCGCAAATCGTGACCATCCAGGATATTAAAAATTCGTCAGTCATGAATGCCTTCCGGTCAGGAATGTTTTGGGAAATCGGCGATTATATCAAGGATTATCCCAACTTAAACAAAATGAACAAACTCATTAATAAAAATGTCACAATTGATGGCAAGCTCTACGGGATATACAGAGAGCGCCCGCTTTCCAGACAGGGGATCGTCATTCGGAAGGACTGGCTGGACAATTTAAATTTGAAAACCCCGAAAACGTTGGATGAACTTTATGAAGTGGCCAAAGCATTTACGGAGGACGACCCGGACAAGGATGGGGAAGATAATACGATCGGGCTGACAGACCGTAATGACTTGATTTACGGTGCGTTTAAAACGATTGGCTCGTATGAAGGCATGCCGACAGATTGGAAGGAATCGGGCGGCAAATTCACGCCTGATTTCATGACACAGGAATACAAAGACACGATGAACTATATGAAAAAGCTGCGTGATAACGGGTATATGAATAAGGATTTTCCCGTCACAAGCAAAACCCAGCAGCAGGAGCTGTTTTCTCAAGGAAAAGCCGGAATTTATATTGGCAATATGGTAGATGCGGTCAATCTGCGCGACCATGCCTCTGATAAATCGATGAAGCTCGAGATCATCAACCGCATAAAAGGCCCAGATGGGAAAGAGCGGGTATGGGCATCAGGAGGCCATAACGGCGTGTTTGCTTTCCCGAAAACGAGTGTGAAAACGGAAGCTGAGCTTAAACGGATCTTGGCGTTTTTTGACCGAATTGCCGAAGAAGATGTCTATAGCCTGATGACTTATGGCATTGACGGCGTTCATTACAACAAAGGTGAGGACAAAACGTTTACACGCAAAGAAAGCCAGGTAAAAGACTGGCAGACTGATATTCAGCCGCTGTCCGCTTTAATTGCCATTGATAAAGCCTACTTAAAAAACACTGGAGATCCGCTTCGGACGGCGTACGAGGAGCTGACCGAGGATAACGAAAAGATTATCGTCTTAAACCCGGCTGAAAGCCTGTATTCCGCATCGGAGTCGGAACGGGGTGATGAACTGAAGAAAATCATTGATGACGCGACCTATAAATATATGATTGGAGACATCACAGAAAGCCAGTTCGATAAAGAAGTGGAAAAATGGGAGTCAAGCGGAGGAAAACAAATTATTCAGGAATACGAAGAAGCGTTTAAACAAGCAAAATAATGTTGGAAAAACCCAAAACGCGCAAGCGGTTTTGGGTTTTTTACATGCTTCTTTTTTGCTGGCGGTAGTTTCCCGGTGTAATCCCCTCCAGCTTTTTAAAAGACCTGATAAAATTTTGCGAGTTTTTATATTTCAGCTTTTCGGCAATGTCCTTGACCGCCATGTCTGTTTCGGCAAGCCAGCTTTTCGCCATATGGTGTCGGTAGCTTGAGACATACTCGCTGAATGAAATTCCCATTTCTTTTTTGAAAATGCTGCTTAAATAATTTGGGTTGTAATGCAGCCTGCGCGCGATTTCGTCCAGTGTCAATTCGGATTCAAACTCATGATGGATGATATGAATGATGTTGTCGGAAATATTTTTGTACTGGGCATCCGCGCGGGCGTTCACTTTGTCTGTCATCGGATCAATAAACTCATTCTTTAGCCAGTTTTCGGTATCCTCGAACGTTTTCAGCTCAAAAATTTGGTCATACAGCATTTTGTTTTCTTCAAGCTCAAACAATTCGATCCCGAGCACATGCATCAGCTCAATCACATGGTTCAAAAAACGGGCGATGGCGATTTGATATTGATACGGGTTGGTGTTCTGGGTGAAGATGGCTTGCAAAATCGCGTGCAGGCATTTATCCGCTTTCTCCTTGTCTCCTGCTTTAACGGCATCGAACAGCTCATGCTGAAGCTGCTTTGGAAAATGGGTTTTGAAGGTTTTTTTCTGGTCAAGGTCTTCGTAAAAGATGATCGACTTGTTTTCCGCTTTAAGCCGGTATTTCAACGCTTCTGAGCCTTCCGCATAGGCTGTTTTCGCTTTTGTCAGCACATCAAACGGCTGGCTGATGCCGATGCTGACAGACAGCTGCAGCTCAGCTTCCGCTTTTTCCTG
The DNA here is from genome assembly GCF_037964975.1 of Bacillus sp. EU52. NCBI lineage: Bacteria > Bacillati > Bacillota > Bacilli > Caryophanales > Bacillaceae > Bacillus > Bacillus sp. EU52. The sequence goes on along the minus strand of NZ_CP150177.1, from coordinate 2,932,257 downwards.
AATCATCCTTGCAGTCTCATTCAGCTCAGCCATGAATTCTTCCTTTGTCCCGCTTTGATTGATTAGGATCGTCGCCTGTTGTTTGTCAACTACAGCGGGGGCAAGATGTTTGTCCGTCGGGATGCATCGCTCAATCAGGCTGTTGACGGCAAACAAAAGCAGATCCATATCTTTTTTCTCATAAGGCGTATGATTCAGTGTGTCAATTTGGAGCACAAGCAGGGCAAGGTGCCGCCAATTTTGCTTTAAGCCGAGGCTTTCAAAACGGTTATCAACCTCCTCATCCGTCAGTTTTCCAAGCATAAGCCTGACCATAAAATATTGCTGCAGATGAGTGGCCTGCTGCTTCATCGTTTCCTCAAGGTCGTCATTTCTGTCCTTCAGCTGCTTAAAGCTCTGTTCAATTAACTCAAATTCATTTTGAGGAGGCTGTTGTTTCTCTTGTATGGCTCCATGTCTTGCGAATGATTCGTAAAGCACCCTGATCGGCTTGTAAAAATGGCGGGAGCCCAGCCAAGAGAATAATAATGAAAGCGTTAACAAAATAAGACATACTGCAAAAGTGATCCAGCCGATTGATTTGGCTTCTTTTTTTAGCTCGGGCAGGGAAACGAGAGAAAAATAAGTCCATGTATTATAGTCAGATTTTTGATAGGTGACTTTATAATGAATCCGGTCAATCACTGTTTCAAACTGTCCGCTATTGGCGTTTTGCGCCAGCACTTTTTGGACAAAGCCGTCGTTATGAAGAGATTCACCAATGTCAGACATGTTGTTATGAAGGATAATGCGGCCTTTTTCATCGATGATAAACAGGTTGTTGGCGTTTGAATAGCTAGGCATATTTTTGACAAGCGAACAGCTCGGAATGCTTGCGGCGGCCAATCCCTTTGTATTTGTGCTGTTCAAAGGAAGCTGCTTAATTAAATTGATATTGTAGCGGCAGTTTTCTGCTGTGCCTTCTTTGGTTGAAATCAAATGATTGTTTTCCTCAAGCGTCCAATAGGAGCGGCTCGCTTTTTGTTTCGTGTACGCTGAGGCTGCTTCATGAAGAGTGTCTGTATTCAAACGGTACAAACCGGAATTGTTCATGTACCATTTTTTCGTATAACTGACTAACGTCATGTTGGACAGATCGGTATCAAAGCTTTGCAGATAATTGAGCTCTTGGTTCACTTGGTTATAGATTTGAAATTGGTCTGAGTGCAAAGGCTCGGACAATGTGCGAAGGAGAGGCGGCGAACTCACATAGTGGGTTAAAGAGTGATCGACGGTTTTCAATATATGCTCGATGCTTTGCTGGGTCTGCTGGAGTGTGTCGAATTTTTCCTCCGAAACGTTGGAAATAGCCGTTTTCTGAGAGTGCTCGTACGAAAACAATCCGACCAAAATAACCGGAATGGTGCTGAGCAGGCAGAAAAACGTGATCAGTTTGTAGTAAAACTTGTATTGGCTTCTTTTCATAAAACCCCCCATTTCATAACATCCACTTCACCTTAATACAATTAATCCAAAGATTGATAGATATTGTCAATAATCATTTTCTAATATCGGTGTCTTTTTTTCAGGTGGACCGGCTGAACCCTTGATTATAAAGGGATAAAACAGGATGTGATCATATGATTGTAGACGGACTTTTGCCTGCTGCGCTACAGTGAATGCAAGAATCCGTGAAAGGAGGCTAGGAAAAAATGAAAACAGCAGAAGCGCAAGCGCCGGCTGTTGATGCAGTCATTTTTAAAAAAGAAAAAAGAAAGCGCTTACTAATCAAGCTGATTCAACAAAAATATTTGTACTTGATGATTTTGCCGGGGTGTATTTATTTTTTGCTTTTTAAGTATGTCCCGATGTGGGGAATTGTGATTGCATTTCAGGATTATCAGCCGTTCCTCGGCATTTTGGGCAGTGAGTGGGTGGGGCTGAAGCATTTTATCAGGCTGTTTACTGAGCCTACATTTTTTCTCTTGTTAAAAAACACGCTCGTGTTATTTGCTTTGAACCTGGCCATATTTTTCCCGGTGCCGATACTGCTGGCGCTTTTATTGAACGAAGTGCGGATTGCTCTCTTTAAAAAATTTGTTCAGACGCTGATTTATATCCCGCATTTTATGTCTTGGGTCATTGTTGTATCGCTTTCGTTTGTGCTTTTAACGGTAGACGGAGGCTTGATTAATGAACTGATTGTGTTTTTTGGCGGTGAAAAAATCAATTTTCTGCTGAACGAAGAATGGTTCCGGCCCCTGTATATTCTTCAGGTTATCTGGAGGGAAGCGGGCTGGTCGACGATCATTTATCTGGCGGCCATTACAGCGGTTGACCCCCAGCTGTATGAAGCGGCGAAAATGGACGGAGCGGGACGGCTGCGGCAAATGTGGCATATTACGCTGCCCGCCATTAAAAGCGTTATCGTCGTTTTGCTGATTTTGAAAATCGGAGACACGCTGGAGCTTGGCTTCGAGCATGTGTATTTGCTGTTAAATGCGACAAACAGGGAAGTGGCGGAAATTTTTGATACGTACGTTTATACTGCAGGGCTGAAACAGGGACAATTCAGCTACAGTACAGCAGTCGGCGTATTTAAAGCGGCGGTCGGGCTGATTTTGGTCATGCTTGCGAATCGTTTAGCGAAGAAATTTGGCGAGGAAGGAATTTATTAAGAAAGGGATGGGATCAATGGATCAATCAATCGCTGTAAAATCGCCTCTTACGTACGCGGAGGCATTGGCAAAAACCATTATGAATACGTACACAGTCCAGGAGCTGCCTCCTGCAAACCGCTGGCACTACCACCAGGGTGTTTTCTTATGCGGTGTATTGCGGCTGTGGGAAGCAACCGGGGAAAAGCGGTATTTTGAGTATGCGAAGGCCTATGCAGATCTCTTAATCGATGATTATGGCAATCTATTATTTAGAAGAGATGAACTGGACGCCATTCAAGCGGGTCTCATTCTTTTTCCATTATACGAGCAGACGAAGGATGAACGGTATGCCAAAGCGGCAAAAAGGCTGCGCGGTTTATATGGAACACTGAACCGGACGTCTGAGGGCGGTTTTTGGCACAAAGACGGTTATCCATACCAAATGTGGCTTGACGGCTTATACATGGGGGGGCCGTTCGCACTGAAATATGCCAATCTGAAGCAGGAGCCGGAGCTGTTTGATCAGGTTGTGCTGCAGGAGTCATTGATGAGAAAGCATACGAAGGATGCAAAAACCGGACTCTTTTATCACGCCTGGGATGAAGCGAAAAAAATGCCTTGGGCCAATGAAGAGACAGGCTGTTCACCGGAATTTTGGGCACGTTCCATCGGCTGGTACGTCATGTCTCTTGCTGACATGATTGAAGAGCTGCCGAAGAAGCATCCAAACCGTCATGGGTGGAAAAACACGCTGCAGGACATGATGGAAAGCATCTGCCGCTATCAAGACAAAGAGACGGGGTTATGGTATCAGATCGTTGATAAGGGAGACAGGTCTGATAACTGGCTGGAAAGCTCAGGATCCTGCCTGTACATGTACGCATTTGCGAAGGGAATCAATAAAGGCTATTTAGACAGAGCTTACGAAACAACACTGCTAAAAGCGTATCAAGGCTTGATTCAGCATAAAACCGAAACATCAGAAGACGGCGCGTTTCTCGTCAAAGACATATGTGTCGGAACGTCAGCCGGTTTCTATGACTATTATGTCAGCCGCGAAAGAAGCACAAACGACCTGCACGGAGCCGGCGCGTTTATTTTAGCTATGACAGAGCTGGAGCCTCTTTTTAGGTCAGCGGGGAAATGACAAAAAAGATACGTACGGCTTTGTGTGTGATCGTCTCAGTGCTCTTTTTGGCATCATGCTCAAGCAGGCCGGACGGAATGCATGTCATTCTCTTTTCTGATATGCAGGCTGGCGTACAGGAAAAAATAAAAAAGGCCGCCGAGCAGAATGCCGGGAAGGTCGATATCTTTCCAGCTTTTCAGGAAAAACTGCTGACTGAAATTACCGCCCATGAGGGAGATGTTTTCATCGTGCCTGAAGACATGTTTCAAGCTTACGATGATCCGGAAAATTTTCAGCCGTTAAACGGATTGCCTCCTAAAAAAACATCTCCTTATACAACTGTTAATAAAAAAACAGGAGAAAAAACGATCTATGCCGTTCAGATCGAAAAAGGGAAAAAACAGCTGAACGGCTATTCTTTTCGATTGAATCGCGATATGGTGGCGTTTATCCCTGTGTATGCTGAAAAAACAGAGGAAGCGCTGCAGCTGATTTCTCAACTAACTGAAGCCCGATAGAGGTGAGGATATTGAAGAACATCGTCTTTTGCGGATTGAGCAGCAGAGTATTCAGTATGTTTATCAAACCGCTGTTGGAGCGGTTTTCAACTCATTATGAGATTACGGGATTGCTGGATGCCGATCCGAAACGTTTTGCCGTTTGCAAGAAGAAATTTCCCGAGCTGGCCCACGTGCCCGAGTTTAGCGAAGATGCTTTTGACGAGATGATGCGCGTGTCAAAGCCTGATATCGTCATTGTGGCAGGCAGGGACGATACGCATGTCACATATATTGTAAAAAGTCTTCAGTGGAATACAGATGTGATTACTGAAAAACCAATGGTGACAACAGTGCAGGATGCGAATCGGGTGCTTGAAGCGGAGGCCAAAAGCGAAGGAAAAGTCACCGTCGCGTTTAACTATCGCTACAGCCCGTTTCATCGGAAAATAAAAGAAATGATTCTGGACGGAAAAATAGGCAGGGTCACCTCCGTTGATTTAAATTGGTATATTGATACGTATCATGGCGCCAGCTATTTTAAACGCTGGAACAGGTCGAGACAGTTTTCCGGGGGCCTTTCTGTCCATAAATCAACACATCACTTTGATCTCGTCAATTGGTGGCTCGGGCAAAATCCGGAAGAGGTATTTGCTTATGGCGCCTTGAATTACTATGGGCCGGACAGTGAGTGGAACCCCTTGCCGGAAGAAGACGGGCGTTTTTGCGGGACGTGCCGGGTCAAAGAAAAATGCCACTACTATTCAAGGTGGCATCCCCGTTCCTCTAAAGCTTCTATAAAGGATGATCATCTCGAAGCAGGAGACCAGTCTAGCTTATACACTTCATACAGGCCTGACGCGTGTATTTTTGACGAGGAAATTGACATCGAGGATACGTACGTGGCGGCAGTCAAATATGATGGCGGCGCACTGTTAAGCTACTCGATTATTTTTTCGGCACCGTATGAAGGCTACCGGCTGACGATCAACGGCACAAAAGGGCGTATTGAATCAAATGAATTTCACGAACCTTCCAGAATTCCGTTTGCTTTTCCTGAGCAGACAATCGAATACTATCCGCTTTTTGAATCAAAGCAGACGATACAAGTGGTCAAAAATGAAGGGGGGCATGGCGGAGGTGATCCGCTTTTGCTTGAGGATCTTTTTTTAGGAAAAGACCCGCTGCGCCGCTATGATATTTTAGCCGGGGCTGAAGCTGGAGCCTACTCCATCGCGGTTGGTGAGGGAATGTGGCGCTCGGTTGCCGAAAAGAAGCCGATCGGCATGAAAGAGCTTTTTCAGATGCAGAATGTATAATGCAAAAAAGGAGGGGGCGCCATGGAACATGATGGCTCACTGGGACGGATGCTGCATTTTTGCGAATGGATTATGAGATTTGCGTATACAAACTTGCTGTGGCTGTTTTTTACGTTACTCGGTCTCGGCGTGTTTGGCATCATGCCCGCGACCGCGGCTTTATTCGCTGTCATGCGGAAGTGGATCCAGGGGCAGGACAACGTTCCGGTGCTCAAAACGTTTTGGCAGGAATATAAGGGTGAATTTTTTCGTTCAAATCTGCTCGGCGCTGTACTGGCGCTCATCGGAGTGATCATTTATATTGATTTGGCCTTCATCTATCCAAGTCATTTCCTTCTGCACATCCTGCGCTTCGCCATTATGATATTTGGCTTTTTGTTCGTATCCATGCTTTTTTATGTGTTTCCGCTGCTCGTCCACTTTGACTGGAAAAAACGTCTGTATGTGAAATTTTCGCTCTTGCTCAGTGTGGCGTATTTGCAATATACGCTTACTATGCTTGCGCTGACTGTTGCTCTCTTTTTCTTGCTTGCGTACCTGCCCGGCATTGTCCCTTTTTTCAGCGTCAGCCTGATCAGCTACTGCCATATGCGAATTGTTTATGCCGTGCTGCTGAAAGTGGAGCAGCAAGGCGGCGAGCCACAGAGGGAATCCCATATACGGAAAGCTTTTTATCCGGAAACGAGATAATCATCATTTCTCTATCATAACGCTGTTCCAAACGGAATAGATTGATAGAGAAAGGAGAGTGGATAAAATGCTGAAGGTAGCGGTATTTGATGAAGAGCATGAAAAAGACTTACAGACGGAAATCAATTCATTTTTAAAAGGGATATCGGAGGAGCAGCTGATTGATATCAAATATACGGTTTCGGCCGCGTGCGACCCAGACGGCGAGCAGCTTTACTGTTTTTCCGCCCTTATTTTATATCGCAAATAAAAAGATCTTTCCGCAGGCGCGGAAAGATCTTTTTTGTTAATATGCTTTTTTCACTCTAGGACTTCTCGGTTTATCGAGTTTCTCCGCTTTTTTGATCTCTCTTCTTTCTTTTGAGAGCGATTGATAGAGAGAGGCAATCATCAGCAGGATAACGATAGAAAACGGCAGCGCTGCCAGAATCGCTGTGTTCTGCAAAGCGGCAAGCCCTCCGGAATATAGGAGCACAGCCGCCATGGCGGACTGAATGATACCCCAGCTGAGTTTCACAGAATTCGCCGGATTTAAAGAACCGTACGACGTCTGCATGCCCAGCACGAATGTAGCTGAATCAGCAGACGTGATAAAGAATACTGCGATCAGAATCAATGCAAGGATCGATGTCACCATTGTCAGCGGATAGTGATCAAGTGTTCCGAACAGCATCGTTTCAGTGGACAGCTTTGCTACATTGAACGTGCCTTTTTGCTGGAGATCCATGGCTGATACGCCGAAAATGGAGAACCATAGAAATGTCAAAATACAAGGTGTCACCAAGACGCCAATTAAAAATTCTCGGATCGTCCGGCCTCTGGATACACGGGCGATGAAAATGCCGACAAATGGAGACCAGGAAATCCACCATGCCCAATAGAAAATCGTCCAGCTGTTAATCCATTCGCGTTTTTCAGGATCGTTCGGTGTCAGTCTGAAGCTCATTTGAACGATATTTTGAATGTATTGTCCGATAGAATCTGTAAATGAGTTCATTATCAGCACTGTAGGCCCGACAACGAGCATAAACAACATTAACAATCCGGCCAATACCATGTTTGTGTTGCTTAAATACTTAATTCCTTTTCCGAGTCCGCTCCACGCAGAAAGTAAAAAGAGCACTGTCACAATAATGATTAAAACCAATTGGACGATAAACGCATTCGGAATGCCGAACAGGTAATTCAAACCGCCGTTAATTTGGGTTGCGCCAAGACCAAGACTTGTTGACACCCCGACAACAGTGGCGAAAACTGCAATACAGTCAATGGCCTTTCCGATCGGTCCGTTTACTTTATCCCCGAGAATCGGTGACAGTGTGCTGCTGATTAACCCGGGTGCGCCTTTGCGGAATTGGAAATAGGCAATGCATAATGCCACAATGGCATAAATGGCCCAAGCGTGCAAACCCCAGTGGAAAAACGTATAGCGGAGTGCATCTCTGAAGGCTTGGGGGGTTTCTGTTTCACCTGATGGAGAGCTAATTGCGTAATGGCTGATCGGTTCAGCCGCACCGTAGAATACTAAGCCGATTCCCATGCCTGCGCTGAACAGCATGGCAAACCATGATAATAACCCGAATTCCGGTTTTTCATCAGGCTTTCCGAGTTTGATTTTTCCGATCGGGCTGAAAATCAAAAAGAGACAAAACCCGACAAACAAAGAGACAACTAAAAGATAATACCAACCAAATGAATCGGTAATAAATGCTTGTGCCGATTGAGACACATTTTGCAGGCTGTCAGGAGAAATAACACCCCATAATACAGCTGCAGCTGTGATTGCAATCACAATCCAAAATACACTAGATATATGTTTCAACATTTCTCACCCTCTAATTTTTTGTGTACGCCTATATCTTGCTCGCAGGCTTAGTATGGTCGTACGATGGCAGCTCATTCCTCTCTTAAAATTACCCCGCAATCAGGTGAAACAAAACAAGTCTCACCCTAACATGAATGCGGGGAATGTTCAAATGTGAGTTTGGCGGCAAGAGATTTAAAGAGTAATGATTAAGAACGGGCGTATTGCCCGGCATTTAGCCCTGCAAGCCTGCCTGTGACAAGGGCGGAGGTAATATTGTATCCGCCTGTGTAGCCGTGGATATCCAGAATTTCACCGCAAAAATAAAGCCCCTCCATTTTTTTAGAAGCCATCTTTTTCGGGTCAATTTCTTTTACAGATACCCCGCCTCCCGTGACAAATGCCTTATCAAGCGACAGTGTGCCATTTGCGAGGACAGTAAACTGCTTGCAGTCCCTTACAAATTGTCTGAAAGGATCCTTCGGCAGCTCAGAAAACGATACGTTCGGAGAGATGCCGTTTTTTTCGAGCAGGAATAGGAGATAGCGCTCCTGCATCCAAGGCTTCAGCACGTTTTTAATGGTTTTTTTCGGTGCTTCCTTCAGTTCTTTATACATCTTTTGGAAAAGCGTTTCTTCATTGATATCCGGATACAAGTCGATTCTGATCGGCACTTGAGGCTGTTTTTTCAGCTCTTTTACGACAAATTGGCTGCATCTGAGAATGGCAGGTCCTGAGAGGCCGAAATGGGTAAACAGCATGTCCATTTTATGTGTGATAATCGGTTTGCCTTTTTTATTTAACACACTGACGGCTACATCTCTTAGTGATAAGCCCTGGAGTGTTTTTTGCTTAATGAACGGTTCGCCAGAAGTGACTGGAACCTCTGTCGGAAACAGCTCTGTTATGGTATGGCCCGCGGCTTCAGCCCATTCATAGCCGTCTCCCGTGCTTCCGGTATGAGGCACGCTTTTACCGCCGACAGCGATAATGACTGCCTGGCTATGGATCATTTCGCCATTATTCGTCACAATCCCTGCTGCCTGTCCATCTTCATATAAAACAGATTTAATTTTCTCGTTCGTTCTGATTGTCACGCGGAGCTGCTTCAGCCTGTTTAACAGCGCGTCAACGACACTTTGGGCTTTGTCGGTCACAGGAAACATCCGGCCGTGATCCTCTTCCTTCAATTGAATGCCGAGGTTTTCAAAAAACTTGATAATGTCTTCATTATTAAATTCAGAAAACGCGCTGTATAAAAAACGCCCGTTGCCGGGGATGTGCTTGATAATTTCTTCCACAGGAAGGCGGTTCGTCACATTACAGCGGCCGCCCCCGGAAATCGCTAGTTTCCGTCCTAATTTATTTCCTTTATCTATCAGCAACACGCCAGCGCCCTGTTCTCCTGCTGCAATCGCAGCCATCAAGCCTGAAGGGCCTCCGCCGATTACGATTACGTCATATTGTTTCATCTTTATCATCAACTTTCTTTTCATTTCGTGTGCGGACACCCCGTCCGCAGTACTATTATAGCGAAAGAAAGCCGCTCCTTAAACGTCTTTTGCCGCGGACATGAATGTTCACAGGATTGCTTTTGTATTTATTACCGTCTAAATGCCCAGTTGTGGTAAAATAGAAAAGTTGAATCTTCGTAGAAAATGGTGATGAAGAAACATGTCAAGCAAACTGTTAAGAGGCACGTTTGTATTAACGCTCGGTACATATATATCGCGGATTCTGGGGATGGTCTATTTAATTCCCTTCAGCATTATGGTCGGGGCGACAGGCGGTGCATTATTTCAATACGGATACAACCAATACACTTTATTTTTGAATATTGCTACGATGGGCTTTCCGGCCGCTGTTTCTAAATTTGTTTCCAAATATAATTCAAAAGGGGATTATGAGACAAGCAGGAAAATGCTCAAGGCGGGCATGTCGGTTATGCTCGTCACAGGAATGATAGCCTTTTTCATTCTGTATCTATCGGCTCCGATGTTTGCGGAAATATCGCTGGGAGGCAAGGATAATAACGGCCTGACAATTGATCATGTCGTTTATGTCATCCGCATGGTAAGCTTAGCGCTATTGGTCGTACCGATTATGAGCCTTGTCCGCGGATTCTTTCAAGGGCACCAAATGATGGGTCCGACAGCTGTTTCCCAAGTCGTTGAACAGATTGTCCGCATCATCTTTCTATTGAGTGCGACATTCTTGATTTTGAAGGTTTTCAACGGCGGCCTTGTCATCGCTGTGGGCTATGCAACCTTCGCAGCGCTGATCGGTGCCTTCGGAGGGCTGGTCGTGCTTTATATTTATTGGAACAAACGGAAGGGCAGCCTGCTGGCGATGATGCCGAATACGGGTCCGACAGCAAACCTAAGCTACAAGAAAATGTTTTTCGAGCTGTTCAGCTATGCTGCTCCGTACGTTTTTGTCGGACTAGCCATCCCTTTGTATAACTATATTGATACAAATACGTTTAACAAAGCGATGATTGAAGCCGGTCATCAAGCCATCAGCCAAGACATGCTTGCGATTCTAACCCTGTATGTTCAGAAGCTCGTGATGATCCCGGTTTCCCTAGCAACTGCTTTCGGACTGACATTAATTCCAACGATTACTGAATCGTTTACAAGCGGAAACTATAAGCTGTTAAATCAGCAGATTAATCAAACGATGCAGACGATCCTGTTTTTAATTATTCCGGCTGTTGTTGGGATCTCTCTATTGTCAGGACCGACGTATACGTTCTTTTACGGGTCAGAGAGCCTTCACCCTGAACTGGGGGCAAACATTTTGCTATGGTATTCGCCAGTCGCAATTCTGTTCTCTTTGTTTACAGTCAACGCAGCCATTCTGCAGGGCATCAATAAGCAAAAATTTGCGGTTGTCAGCCTTGTGATCGGCGTCGTGATCAAGCTTGTGCTGAATGTTCCGCTGATCAAGCTGATGCAGGCTGACGGAGCGATTTTAGCGACGGCGCTTGGATATATCGCTTCCCTTTTATATGGGTTTATCATGATTAAGCGCCATGCAGGCTATTCGTATAAGATACTAGTTAAACGAACTGTTTTGATGCTTGTCTTATCAGCCATTATGGGTATTGCCGTGAAAATCGTGCAGTGGGTATTAGGCTTCTTTATTTCCTATCAGGATGGCCAGCTGCAAGCTGCGATTGTTGTGGTGATCGCGGCCGCTGTTGGCGGAGCTGTCTACCTGTATTGCGGCTACCGATTAGGATTTTTGCAGAAAATTTTAGGCCGCCGTTTGCCAGGTTTCTTAAAGAAAGGCAGACATGCAGGCTGATGAACTAGATATGATGAAACTGAGGGCTCGCATGCTGCGGGCTTTCTTTTATAAAGGAGAGATTGGGAATGAGACTTGATAAGCTGCTTGCCAACAGCGGGTATGGTTCCAGAAAAGAAGTCAAAGCCGTTGTGAAGGCTGGAGCCGTGATGATCGACGGCAAACCTGCCAAAGATGTAAAGGCGCACGTTGATCCTGATATACAGGAGGTGACCGTATACGGGGAACCGGTTGATTATCGAGAATTCATTTATCTTATGATGAATAAACCGCAGGGCGTGCTGTCGGCGACTGAGGACAGCCGGCAGCAAACAGTGGTCGATCTGCTGACGCCGGAGGAGATGAGATTTGAGCCATTTCCAGCCGGCAGGCTTGATAAAGATACAGAGGGCTTTTTGCTGCTCACAAATGACGGGCAGCTCGCACATCGGCTCCTTTCTCCTAAAAAGCATGTTCCAAAAACGTATGAAGTCCATTTAAAATCACAGATTTCTCGGGAAGACATCTCCGATTTGGAAACGGGTGTCTACATAGAGGGCGGCTATAAAACAAAGCCGGCAAAAGCGGAAATCAAAACAAACGACAGTGGCAATACCGTGATATACCTGACAATTACAGAAGGAAAATACCATCAGGTCAAGCAAATGGCAAAGGCAGTCGGCAATGAAGTGGTTTATCTGAAGCGGCTTTCGATGGGACGCGTTTCCCTAGATCCCGCTCTGGCACCCGGAGAATACCGTGAGCTGACAGAGGAAGAGCTTCATTTGCTCAATGAGCCGCAAGCATGACAAAAACCCCGCATACCGAATGCGGGGTTTTATTTATAAGCACACAAAAACAAGGCTCAGTAGTTTCTTCGCCCTATTATCTATCGGGCCGCTCTCAGGCGGCCCTATGTAATTTTTCAATTTATGAGGTAATCTTTACTTTCTTTCTCGTTGTCTCCCACTTGCCACGGCTTGGACTATGAACAAGATCATTATATGCCAACACATTTAAGTCTCTTTGAATCGTTCTAGGTGTAATGCCGAATTCGTCAACCAGTTCCTGTGTTGTCACAAGACCTTTTTCTTGGATAAACATGTAAACTGATTTGATTCGAGTTAGCATACGGTTTGTTGAAGGTTTCAAAAAACCACTCCCTATCATAAGATCGGATGGACTTGACTAACCACAACTCACGACTATCAACTGCGTACGAAATAGCAACAAAGGCAGACATCTGTAACTGTTAAAATAATTCGCCCTCATTATACACGATATTGCAGTGATGAATCTAGGGATAACTCCTATTAATTTTTTCCAATTCGCGTTGGGCAGCCATCCTTGTTGGATTACTATGTATTTCGACTCAATATTATTATGGTTAAAGAAACTTTTTTTATTCTGTTTCGTAGTAAATTTTGGAGGTGGGTGAGTTTTGACAAATTTGCTTGAAGCTTCAATAGAACAGGCCGGGTATACAAGCCGAAAAAAAGTGCTCACCGATGTTTTTCTGGAAGTCAGAAAAGGGGAGCTGGTTGGACTGATCGGAGCTAACGGCGCCGGAAAAAGCACCGCAATCAAGGCGATACTCGGCCTTTCAGAAGATTTTAAAGGGCATATTGCCTGGAACGACTGTTCATTTGCATATATTCCGGAGCATCCGTCCTTTTACGAAGAACTGACGCTGTGGGAGCATTTGGATCTGATCAGCACACTCCACGGCATTGAAGAGAGAGAATTTGCGCATCGGGCCCAAAGCCTGCTGCAGACGTTTTCGCTTGATCATGTCAAACATGAGCTGCCTGTCACCTTTTCGAAGGGCATGCAGCAAAAACTAATGCTTATCCAGGCCTTTCTCTCTAAGCCGGATATGTATGTGATTGATGAACCGTTTATCGGCCTTGATCCGATATCGACGAAACGCTTTGTGGACATGCTTAAGGCTGAAAAAGAACGTGGAGCCGGAATTCTTATGTGCACGCATGTACTCGATACCGCGGAAAAAATCTGTGACCGGTTTTATATGATTGAGAAAGGTTCATTATTTCTCCAAGGCACGTTAAAAGATATTCAGGACAAGACCGGATTAGAGGGGCAGTCATTGCTTGACTGTTTTTATAAGGCAGTTCAAGGTGATCGGCCATGAACGGGCGTACGCTCTTTTTTCGAAGGCTGTTTGACTATTACAAGTATCAGTTTAAAGTGTTGCATGCGGTCATTGACTGGACAGTCGCTCTCTATATCGTTTTGCCGGCGATTGCTTTTGTCATCTATCAGTATATTGATTTGATGAATGGAAGAGGCCTTCTTTATGAGTGGTCTGAAGTGGCGGAGTGGAGATGGCTGTACGCTGTGTGTGGGCTGATCATGTTTACAGGCTCGATTCGTACATTTTTAATGGAAGCGGACAAAGTGTTTTTGCTGCAAAAGAAGGAAATCATCTATCAGCTCAAACTGTACGCGCTTTTGTATTCTTTTCTGGTCACGCTGGCTAAATGGCTGCTTCTCTTTTTTATTGTCCTTCCCCTTATCAGTCATTCTGTTCACATCACATTCGCAGAAAGCACTGCTCTATTGTGTTATTTGTTTGGCCTTCATATATTCTTTTTATCCTTAAAGCAAGACAGGATCAGAAAGCCGCGCTCTATTTCGAGATGGATTGGCGATACCCTTGTCAGAGCTATTCTTTTTGCTGGTTCTGCTATCCTGATTGTTTTTACTGAGCGGCATTTGCTTGCGCTTTTTGGCATTTTATTTTTGCTTTTCTCAGTTATCGGCAGTTTGAAAAAGACGGCTTCGTTCACGGCTTTTGAAGCTGAGGTGACTGAAGAGAAAAAAAGCAGGCTTGCCCTTGCAGGACTTGTGATGATGATGAGTCAGGAGGCGGGAATGCCAAAAGTAAAAGACAGGATGAGAAGAAAACCGTTATTATACCGTAATTCAAAAAGAATATTTAAAAGACGAACGATCTGCACAGGCTATAAGGAATTGTTTTTTAAAGCCATGCTGAGGAATGGCGAGTATGCGAGGCAGATGTACATGCTATTGTCAGCTTTCACTGTTCTCATATTTGTTTCCCCAATTTGGCTGAAGGTGATTGCGCTGCTGGTATATACAGGGGTTTGCCGTTATATCCTGACGCTTATTTTTGACAAGGTCATGGATGCCCCTTTTTTAATTGGCACCGATAAGGAAAGTGATGAATATTATCGGGCCAGAAAAAGCTGTATCAACATCCTGCACTATGCGTTTGCCGCCTGTTGTTTTTTAGCGGCCGCTGTCTCTTTATTGTTTACATAAAAAACCCAAACGGCGACGTTTGGGTTTTTTGGTCTATGTTATAAAATAAACAGCTGGATGAAAAACAGAATGGCGAAAACGATGACGAGCGGATGAATCTCTCTCCATTTTCCCCGCGCCGCTTTTACGATCGGATATGAAATAAAGCCAAGCGCAATTCCTGTAGAAATGCTGGATGTCAAAGGCATGGCCAGAATGACGAGAAACGCAGGAAATGCCTCGTCCATCTCTTTCCAGTTCATATTGGAAACCGAGCCCATCATCAAGCTGCCGACGATAATCAAAGCAGGCGAGGTGATGGCGGCTATACCGGACAAGGCGCTGACAAGCGGACTGAAAAACATTGAAGCCGCAAACATCACCGCGACAGTCAAAGCCGTAAGCCCCGTTCTTCCTCCGGCTGCGACACCGGCGGAAGACTCGATAAATGCAGTCGTTGGACTTGTGCCGAAAACAGCTCCTACTGTTGTCGCGGTTGAATCAGCAAGCAGCGCTTTTCGCACGTTCGGCAGCTTGTTGTTTTTCATCAGCCCGGCTTGCTCGGCAACTCCGATCATCGTGCCTGTCGTATCAAAAATGGTGACTAATAGAAAAGAAAAGACGACAGCGTACAGGCCGTGATGAATGACATCGCCAAAAGCGGTAAATGGATTTGAGATCATCAATCCTTCCGGCAAATGAGGAAGCGACATAAATCCCTTTGGAAAATGGAGCTGACCGGTGAAAAAGGCGATCAAAGCGGTAGCTGCCATTCCGATAAATAAAGCGCCGCTTACATTCAGCACCATCAGGACCACGCTGATCAAAAGGCCGACCAGCGTTAAAATAACACCAGGTGAATGCAGATTGCCGAGAGTGACCAGGTTTGACTCATCAGCTGCCACAATGCCAGCTTGACGCAAACCGATAAAAGCAATAAACAGCCCGATCCCTGTTGTGATCCCGTATTTTAAATTGTTTGGAATCGCTTCTATAAGTTGTTTTCTTAAAGGCGTTAACGATAGAATAATGAAGAGAACCCCTGCTGTAAATACTGCGCTGAAAGCTGTTGCGTACGTGATGCCGCCATCGCTTGCGCTTACGACATGAAAGGCTAAATAAGCGTTCAAGCCCATGCCGGGCGCAATAGCAATCGGATAATTTGCTGCCAGGGCCATCCACAGCGTTCCGACAATGGAGGCAATAATCGTTGCGGTGAAAACCTGGTCGAAAGGAACCCCGGCGTTAGCCAGAATGACCGGATTGACCACGACGATATAGACCATTGTGAAAAAGGTCGTCAGCCCTGCTATGATTTCTTGCTTTATGGATGTTTGCTGCTCTTTTAGATGAAACATAGTATCCTCCAATTACGAACGTTTTAACAAAACACCATTAATATTATTCGTTTTATTTGGTTTTTGCAAGTCATTTCTTGCGGAAAGGGGATCATTATGAACTGGGAAGTTGAAGTGATCAGAAAAAAAGAGGATTTAATTCGTGATACACAGGAATTTTTGAGAATCAACAGTGTCATGGACGAAACAACCGCCGGACCCGGTAAACCGTTTGGAGAAGGGGTAAATGCCAGCCTGACTTCATTGCTGGAGCTTGGAGAAAAAGAAGGCTTTACAACAAAAAATCTTGACGGCTTCGCAGGTCATATTGAATGGGGGGAGGGCGATGACATTATCGGCGTACTTTGCCATGTTGACGTCGTGCCGCCGGGAGATGGATGGACGAGTGATCCATTTTCAGCTGAAATCCGCAACGGACGGATTTATGCAAGGGGCGCCATTGATGACAAAGGCCCGACAATGGCGGCATTCTACGCGCTGAAAATCGTGAAAGACATGAATTTGCCCCTGTCCAAGCGAGTCAGAATGATTATCGGAACAGATGAAGAAAGTGATTGGAGATGCGTAGAGCATTATTTCAAGCATGAAGAAATGCCAACAATGGGCTTTGCGCCTGACGCCGATTTTCCAATCATTAATGCGGAAAAAGGGATCATCGATGCTTCTTTACTTATACCGCACCGCCCAAATCAAGCAGAACCAAAGGCAGTGCTTGTCTCGTTTCAATCAGGCCTTCGCTTAAACATGGTGCCCGACGCTGCGGAAGCTGTCATTGAAGGGCCGAAAAAAGAAGAGATTCTGTCTTCATTTAAAGACATGCTCCGCACGACGGACCAAAAAGGGGAAGCTGCAATAGAGAACGGACAGCTCATTTTGCGTATGTACGGTCTTTCCTGCCATGCGATGGAACCGAACAATGGGATCAATGCCGGCATTTTATTGTGCGAATTTCTCCAGCAGACTGAGCTTGACGATGCAGGAAAGCGGTTTGTGCAAGTTGTGACAGATAAGTTCTCAGGTGATACAAGAGGAAAAAAACTGGACATCGACTGTGAGGATGAAATCAGCGGTGAGCTGACATTAAATGTCGGAACACTGCGCTATAAAGAAGGGCAAGGAGGCGAGCTCGGGATCAATATCCGCTATCCTGTGACAGCTGAAAGCAAAGTGATCCGCGATGCATTCGAAAGCGCATCTGAATTTGAGCTGGGAGAATTCAAAGACAGCAAGCCGCATCACGTGTCCGCAGATCATCCGTTAGTCAAAACCCTGCAAAAGGTTTATGAAGGCCAGCTGGGTAAAAAAGCTGACTTAATCTCAATCGGCGGGGGGACATATGCGAGATCCTTAAAAGCCGGTGTCGCGTTCGGCCCGCTGTTCCCCGGACGCCCTGACAGCGCACACCAAAAGGATGAATATATCGAAATTGATGACCTGCTGAGATCGACAGCGTTATATGCTCAGGCCATTTACGAGCTTGCAAAATAAAAGGACCGGCTTCTGCTGAAGCCAGTCCTTTTTTTAAATAAATGACCATAAATCAGTTGATAAGTACCGTTCTCCTGTATCAGCTGTCATGCAGACCACAACTTTGTCAGGAGAGAGGCGTTTCGCTGTTTCGATTGCCGCGAAGCAGGCAGCGCCTGATGAAGGACCGACAAGAATTCCTTCTTCAGCAGCGAGCCGTCTTGTCGTCGTATACGCGTCTTCATCAGAGATTTTGATAATTTCATCATAAACGTCTTCATTTAAAATCGGCGGTATAAAGCCTGGGCTCGTTCCTACAAGTTTATGCGCGCCAGGTTTTCCGCCGGATAATACAGGCGAACCCGCTGGCTCAACAACATGAACCGTGATATCCGGAAAAAGCTCTTTGAGCGCCTCACCTGTTCCGGTAATAGTTCCGCCCGTTCCAGAGGAGGCGACAAAAGCGCCGAGCGGTTTTCCGATTTCCTCTATTGCCCGGGCGATTTCAGGCGCTGTTGTTTTCCGGTGCGCATCAGGATTGGCAGTGTTATCGAACTGCATTGGAATATAGCTGTTCGGAATTTGTTCGGCAAGCTCCTTCGCTTTTTTGATGCTGCCCGGCATTCTTTCCTCTCCGGGAGTTAATACAACCTCTGCGCCGTAAGCTTTAAGCAGGTTGATCCGTTCCTTCGTCATTGTATCAGGCATAACTAAGATTGCTTTATATCCGCGTGCTGCCGCATTCATGGCGAGCCCGATTCCGGTATTTCCGCTTGTCGGCTCTATAATAACTGATCCCGGCTTGAGTAAACCGTTTTGTTCAGCTTCTATGATCATTTGATAAGCGGCTCTGTCTTTCACACTGCCGCTCGGATTGAAAAATTCAAGCTTTAAATAGACTTGTGCCGCATTTTCCGGCTGAAGCCGATTCAATCTCACTAGCGGTGTATCTCCTATCAGATCAGCTGTGTTTGCAACGATTTTCAACATTGTCATTCCTTTCTGAATAAAACAAGTGTCATATAATATC
Organism: Bacillus sp. EU52; assembly: GCF_037964975.1. Taxonomy (NCBI): domain Bacteria; kingdom Bacillati; phylum Bacillota; class Bacilli; order Caryophanales; family Bacillaceae; genus Bacillus; species Bacillus sp. EU52. The sequence goes on along the minus strand of NZ_CP150177.1, from coordinate 2,913,751 downwards.
CTAACATAATAAACGTTTGTGCGAGAGTGTTTTCATACACTGTTCCTCTATCCGCACAGCCTCTTTATTGATAAAATAATAGCTGTCAAAGAAGGGAGTGTCAGACGGATGCCAGATATACGGCCTCATTATTTCATCGGCGTTCCCATACCTGAGGGAATTGCAAATCCGATCTACCAGGCTGCGAAAAACGAACCGGTATTGACGTTTCAAAAATGGGTGCACCCACTTGACTATCATATCACGTTAATTTTTCTCGGAGCGGCGGATGAGACACAAATAAAGAAGCTTGAAGGTTCGCTAGCAGAGATTGCTTCAGAAATTGACCCATTTTCAATTGAGTTTGACAAGATAGATGTATTCGGCGACCGCAGAAGGCCGCGCGTTTTACATCTGGAGCCAAAGAAAAACAAAACGCTTGATAGACTGCGGGAACATACGAAGCAGGCTGTCCTTCAGGCCGGCTTTCAAGTGGAAAAAAGACCGTATCATCCTCATATGACGCTGGCAAGAAAATGGACAGGCGAAAATGGATTTCCAGCTCATGTTCCGTTTGAAAGCGGCGAGGTTTCGATGATGGCTGAACGATTTTCGCTCTTTCAAATACACTTGAACCAATCACCAAAATACGAGGAAATATTCAAATTTCAATTATCTTAATTCATTGCGGAGTGGAGAAACAAACATGGCACAAATCATCAAAATTCATGATTATATATCGAGATATGAGCTTGATCCGTACCATTATATCAACCAGTTTGTACGTCTGAAAAAAGAGCGCTGGCTTTCACTAGTAGAAGCAGCGGAGCGCCAGCATGAAGAAAGGCAAGCCAGAGCTGAAGAACCGGAACCGGTGCAGAAACGAAAAAAATTTTCATTGAAAAGAAGAAAAGAAGAGATAAAAGCCGATATACAAGAAGAGAGACACCAATGGTTTGAGGACGAAGAAGATATTCATGTAAGGCTCCCGAAGAGCAGAGTGGCGCTTGCTTCTTTTTATAAAAGACATTTATATGATTTTCAGCTCAAATGGGCAAGCTCTACTCTTTCAGAAATATCTCAACTCTCAAACCAGGTGAAGCAGGACCGCATTTTGCGTTATCTGACCCAGCAGCTGCCTGATTCTTATTTTATTATGTATAAGCCTGTGCTGAAAATTCAGCAGGCGGCGGTTGAATTAAGCATTGTGATTATTTCTCCTCTGGAAATTTATTGCGTTTCTTTTTTAGAGGCTGAGGAAGACAGTGTCTACATAGGGTCTAAAAATCGTTTTTGGGACAAGAAAACAGCCTCTCAGACTGCATCAGTGTTAAATCCAGGGCTTAGCCTGTTTCGCACGGACTCGGTTGTGTCGAAGATCGTAAAGGAAAAACAGGCTGAGATCCCGGTTCGAAAATTGCTTCTGAGCAGAACGTCGTACATCGATTACCCGGAGCCGCCATACGGCTTAGAAATAGCGGATAAGCGGAGCGCGGAAGAATGGATTGAGCGGCAGAAGAAAAACACTGCTCCGATCAAACATCATCAGGTAAAGGCTGCAAAGGCTCTATTGTCTTACTGCATGTCTGACTCCTATCGCAGACAGGAGTGGCTGGAGTAAAAGAGAACGATTTGAGCGGTTTTCTCATAACATAAGCAGGTGAGAAAGATGAGCCATTGGTTTTTTATTATTAATCCGACAGCAGGACATCGAAACGGCCTGCGTGTTTGGAAGTCCATTCAAAAAGAATTGATCAAACGAAAGGTTGAGCACCGTTCATTTTTAACTGAACATCCGGGACACGCCGAGGTGCTCGCCAGACAGATTTCAACGATACAGGAATATAAGCTGAAGCGCCTGATCGTCATTGGCGGAGACGGAACCATGCATGAAGTTGTCAACGGGCTGAAAGATGTTGACGATATTGAGCTGAGCTTTGTGCCGGCGGGCGCATATAATGATTTTTCGCGAGGATTCTCTATTAAAAAAATCGATCTGATACAGGAAATCAAGAAGGTAAAGCGCCCGTTAACAAGAACCTTTCATTTAGGGAGCGTCAATTTCCTTCAGGATAAATCACAGATTCTTTATTTTATGAATCATATCGGGATCGGGTTTGACGCATATGTCAATAAAAAGGCGATGGAATTTCCGTTGAGACGGGTTTTTCTTTTTCTCCGCCTTCGATTTCTTGTGTATCCGCTTTCTCATTTGCACGCTTCGGCAACCTTTAAGCCGTTTACGTTAGCTTGTACGACGGAAGACGAGACGCGCGAATTTCATGATGTCTGGTTTGCCGTTGTATCCAACCATCCGTTTTACGGGGGAGGCATGAAGGCGGCGCCCCTAGCAAATCCGCGCGAGAAGACATTTGATATCGTAATCGTTGAAAACCAGCCGTTTTTGAAAAAATATTGGCTTTTATGTCTCATGGCATTTGGAAAACATACAAAGATGGATGGCGTTACGATGTTTAAAGCGAAGGACATTACATTTTACACGAAGGACAAAATCCCGTTCCATGCTGACGGAGAAATCATGGGCACTACCCCGTTTCGTCTGGCATCTAGTCCTTCACCCCTAAGAATCAAAACATAAACGTGTTTGAAGGAGAGAGCTTCCGATGGTCAGCATCCGCCGCAGCTTCGAAGCGTATGTCGATGACATGAATATCATTACTGTTCTGATTCTTGCTGAACAAAAGGAAATCATGACACCGCCGTTTCGGCTTGAGACAGAAATAACAGATTTTCCTCTGGCTGTCAGGGAGGAATACTCCCTTGAAGCAAAATACAAGTACGTCTGCGTATCCGACCATCCTGTGACATTTGGAAAAATCCATTGCGTCAGAGCATCCAGCGGCCACAAAACGGATCTCCAAATTGGCGCGGTCATCCGGACGGCAGCGTTTGATGACGAATTTTATTATGACGGAGAGCTGGGCGCCGTTTATACCGCGGATCATACCGTATTTAAAGTATGGGCGCCTGCTGCAACCTCAGCTGCTGTCAAGCTTTCACACCCCAATAAAAGCGGGCGCACATTCCAAATGAATCGCTTGGAAAAGGGTGTCTATGCTGTTACGGTCACGGGTGACCTTCACGGGTATGAGTATTTGTTTTGCATCTGCAACAATTCAGAATGGATGGAAACCGTTGACCCGTATGCCAAGGCTGTGACTGTAAATGGAGAGAAGGGCGTCGTCTTGCGCCCGGATCAAATGAAATGGACTGCTCCTCTTAAACCATTCTCACACCCTGTGGATGCCGTCATCTATGAGACGCATCTTCGCGACTTCTCCATCCATGAAAACAGCGGCATGATAAACAAGGGAAAATACTTAGCGCTGACGGAAACTGATACACAAACCGCAAATGGTAGTTCTTCGGGATTAGCGTATGTAAAAGAGCTTGGTGTGACACATGTGGAGCTTCTGCCGGTGAATGATTTTGCCGGAGTTGATGAAGAGAAGCCGCTTGATGCATACAATTGGGGATATAACCCGCTTCATTTCTTTGCCCCGGAGGGAAGCTATGCCTCAAATCCTCATGATCCTCAAACGAGAAAAACAGAGCTGAAACAAATGATCAATACCCTGCATCAGCACGGTCTGCGAGTCATTCTGGATGTTGTTTTTAACCATGTGTATAAGAGGGAGAATTCCCCCTTTGAAAAGACAGTGCCCGGTTATTTTTTCCGGCACGACGAATGTGGGATGCCATCAAACGGCACCGGCGTTGGCAATGATATCGCATCAGAAAGAAGGATGGCAAGAAAATTCATTGCGGATTGCGTGGTCTATTGGCTTGAAGAATACAACGTTGACGGCTTCCGCTTTGATCTCCTCGGGATTTTAGATATTGACACCGTGCTTTATATGAAAGAGAAAGCAACTAAGGCAAAGCCCGGAATCCTGCTTTTTGGAGAAGGGTGGGATCTGGCTACACCGCTGCCGCATGAACAGAAAGCTGCTTTGGCGAACGCGCCAAGAATGCCGGGCATCGGCTTTTTTAATGATATGTTTCGTGACGCTGTAAAAGGGAACACCTTTCACCTTAAGGCAGCAGGGTTTGCGCTCGGCAGCGGGGAATCAGCACAAGCTGTGATGCATGGAATTGCCGGGTCTTCCGGATGGAAGGCATTAGCACCGATTGTTCCGGAACCAAGCCAGTCCATCAATTATGTCGAATCACACGATAATCACACCTTTTGGGATAAAATGAGCTTCGCGCTTCCTCAAGAAAATGACAGCCGAAAGCGAAGCAGGCAAAGGCTTGCAGCCGCGATTATTTTGCTTGCCCAAGGGGTGCCGTTTATTCACAGCGGCCAGGAATTTTTCCGGACGAAGCAGGGAGTGGAAAACAGCTATCAATCCAGTGACAGCATCAACCAGCTCGACTGGGATCGCCGTGAAACATTCAAAGAAGATGTTCACTATATCCGCAGGCTGATCTCGCTGAGAAAAGCGCATCCTGCATTCCGTCTTAGGTCCGCTGCAGACATCCAGCGCCATCTTGAATGCTTGACGCTAAAAGAACACCTTATCGCATACAGGCTTTATGATCTTGACGAGGTTGACGAATGGAAAGATATCATTGTTATCCATCACGCGAGTCCAGACTCCGTCGAGTGGAGGCTGCCAAACGACATACCTTATCGGCTTTTATGTGATCCATCAGGATTTCAGGAAGACCCGGCAGAAATCAAGAAAACGGTTGCAGTAAACGGCATCGGAACGGTTATCTTATATTTAGCATCAGATCTTAAGAGTTTTGCTTGACGAAGTTTGTGCTATAGCGCTAAAATTTAAAGGACGGCTATTGATTAGCATATGAGACTCTCAATAGCTGTCTTTTTTATTTTTATACGATTCGTACGAAAAAGGCATTCGCTGGATAGACTAGAAACGATTAGCCTTAATTCTAAAATATTTTAAGAAATGATGGGTTGAACATTGATATGAACTGGTTGGGACAATTACTAGGTAGCGATTGGGAGATCTTCCCCGCCGGAGGAGCTACAGGAGATGCATATTATGCGAAACATAACGGGCAGCAGCTTTTTTTAAAACGTAATAGCTCACCTTTTTTAGCTGTTTTATCCGCCGAAGGCATTGTTCCGAAGCTGGTTTGGACAAAACGGATGGAAAATGGGGACGTCATTACGGCCCAGCACTGGATGACCGGCAGAGAGCTGAAGCCTAAAGACATGAGCGGACGGCCCGTTGCTGAATTGCTTCGTAAAATACACACATCAAAAGCCTTGCTGGACATGCTGAAGAGACTTGGAAAAGAACCGCTGAACCCGGGGGCTCTTTTGTCTCAGCTGAAGCAGGCTGTATTTGCTGTGCAGCAATCTTCGCCGCTGATTCAAGAAGGGATCAAGTATTTGGAAGAACACCTGCATGAAGTGCATTTCGGTGAGAAAGTCGTTTGCCATTGTGATGTCAATCATAATAACTGGCTATTGTCTGAAGACAACCAGCTGTATTTAATTGACTGGGACGGCGCCATGATCGCTGATCCGGCGATGGACCTCGGGCCTTTGCTGTACCACTACGTCGAAAAGCCAGCTTGGGAGAGCTGGCTGAGCATGTACGGCATAGAGCTGACAGAAAGCCTTCGGTTGCGAATGGCTTGGTATGTGTTATCTGAAACAATTACTTTCATTGCCTGGCATAAAGCAAAAGGCAATGACAAGGAATTTCATGATGCAATGGAAGAGCTGCATATCCTCATGAAACGAATTGTTGATTAATCAGGAATACGAATCCATTTGCTCTACCCATTGAGACAGGCTGTTCTGATGCTCTTGTATGTGTGAGTCGATGGATTTGGACGATATTCCTGATTGGCTGTAGCGGTAAACATCTTCAAGCACGTTTTTGAAATTTGAATCAAGCTCGGTGTTTGCCATCAGTGATTTAATCACACGCTCAAGCTGCTCGTACTCTGCGACTGTTCCGCAGCAGTCCAATTGATGGTCAGTCAATATATCCTTCAATAAATGAACTTGATGCTCATAATGTAAACCCATAACGGTACACATCCCTTCAGTATCATACGGGTTAAATTGTTCAAAACAGAGCGTTTTTATACATGTGAAAGGAGTGTTCCAGCCGACGGGACCCTCTTTTTTTATGCGCTCGGCCTTAAGAGAGATACACTGGAAAAACGAGCTTGCGGGTCTTTTTAATTCATGGTATGTTGTTAGTCGAAATAATAGATAGAGGTGTCAATCATATGAGAATGCGCCACAAGCCTTGGGCTGATGACTTTTTGGCTGAAAACGCAGATATTGCCATCAGCAATCCTGCTGATTATAAAGGGAAATGGAACACAGTGTTTGGCAACGACAATCCGATCCATATCGAGGTTGGTACAGGAAAAGGCCAATTTATTTCTGGTATGGCCAAACAAAATCCCGACATCAATTATATTGGTATTGAGTTATTTAAAAGCGTCATCGTGACAGCCGTCCAAAAAGTAAAAGACAGCGAAGCGCAGAATGTAAAGCTTCTGAATATAGATGCGGACACGCTGACGGATGTGTTTGAGCCGGGGGAAGTGAAACGGGTCTACTTGAACTTTTCTGATCCTTGGCCGAAGAAACGGCATGAAAAACGCCGCCTGACATATTCCCACTTCCTCAAAAAATATGAAGAAGTAATGGGCAAAGGCGGATCGATTCATTTTAAAACGGACAACCGAGGTTTATTTGAGTACTCTTTGAAGAGCTTCTCTGAGTACGGCCTCCTGCTGACATACGTCAGTCTCGATTTGCATAACAGCAATCTGGAAGGCAATATTATGACAGAATATGAAGAAAAATTCTCTGCACTCGGCCAGCCGATCTATCGGGCTGAGGTTGAATGGAGAACGTAAAGACAGACTCTGACAGGAGTCTGTTTTTTTTATGGGCCGTTTGCTACCATGATGACAGGGGGGATGAAAATGGAAACAATGAAAATTGGAAACATCACGTTGACCTGGCTTGACGGAGGCGTGACGCATATGGACGGAGGCGCCATGTTCGGCGTTGTGCCAAAGCCGCTTTGGTCTAAAAAATATCCAGTCAATGAAAAAAACCAGATTGAACTAAGAACAGACCCTATTTTGATTCAAAAGGATGGGCTCAATATCATCGTTGACGCCGGAATTGGGTACGGCAAGCTGACTGATAAACAAAAACGAAACTATGGCGTGACACAAGAGTCGAATGTGAAACCATCGTTAGCAGCACTCGGATTAACGGTTGCCGATATAGATGTGATCGCAATGACACACCTTCATTTTGATCATGCATGCGGTTTAACGGAGTATGAAGGTGAACGGCTCGTCTCTGTCTTTCCGAATGCAGTAATTTATACATCAGCTGTTGAATGGGACGAAATGCGCCATCCGAATATCAGGTCGAAAAATACGTATTGGAAAGAAAATTGGGAGGCTGTAGCTGGCCAAGTCAAAACCTTTGAAGACACCTTAACGATCACAGAGGGTATTACAATGCATCACACCGGAGGCCATAGCGACGGACACAGTGTCCTGATATGCGAGGATGCGGGTGAAACTGCCGTACATATGGCAGATCTGATGCCGACACATGCCCACCGCAATCCGCTATGGGTGCTGGCTTACGATGATTATCCGATGACCTCTATCCCGCAAAAGCAAAAATGGCAGGCGTTCGCAGCAGAAAAAGACGCTTGGTTTATTTTTTATCATGATGCCGAGTATCGCGCCCTTCAATGGGAGGAGGACGGAAGCATCAAAGATTCAGTCAAGCGAATGAAGCAATAGCATATTTTTATGTTTACCCTGCATGTTTTCCGGCTAATAATGCAAACCTAGTACTAATTATGCTCAGAAAGGAAGAGGCAGGGTGAAACAATTCAGAGTAACAAACGAAGGAGACATTCAAACAACATTAAGAGGCCTTGAAGTGCTCTCTGTTCCTTTTTTGAACAAAGGTGTTGCTTTTACTGAGGAAGAAAGAAAAGAACTTGGTTTAAAAGGCTTTCTGCCGCCCAAGGTATTAACAATTGATGAGCAGGCGAAAAGAGCGTATGAGCAATATTCCGCACAGCCTGACGATTTGAGCAAAAATGTCTATTTAACGGCGCTGCACGATCGGAATGAAACGCTGTTTTACCGCCTGTTAAATGACCATTTAGGGGAAATGCTCCCGATTGTCTACACACCGACAGTCGGAACGGCAATCCAGAGATACAGCCATGAATACAGAAAACCACGAGGGCTCTATCTGTCAATCGATGACCCGGACGGTATGAAAGAAGCATTTAAACAGTATAAAGATCAAAGCGATACGATCGATTTAATTGTTGCAACTGATGCAGAAGGAATTTTAGGAATCGGTGACTGGGGCGTCGGAGGAATCGCGATTTCTATTGGCAAGCTGGCGGTTTATACAGCGGCTGCGGGCATTGATCCGAGCAGAGTGCTGGCTGTTGTTTTAGATGCGGGGACAAATCAGGAGAGCCTCTTAAACGACCCGCTTTATGTCGGCAACCAGCATTCCAGAGTGCGCGGGGAACGTTATGACCAATTTATTGACGACTACGTTGCGCTGGCGAGAGAAACATTTCCGAATGCATTGCTGCATTGGGAGGATTTCGGGGCGAAAAACGCGCGAAGCATTTTGAAACGCTATAAAGATAAAGTGTGTACCTTCAATGATGATATCCAAGGAACTGGCGCTGTTTCTTTGGCCGCAGTCTTATCCTGTGCAAAAGCGTCTAAAGTTCCGCTGAGAGATCACAGAGTTGTTATATTCGGAGCGGGAACGGCAGGAATCGGAATTGCCGAACAGCTGCGGGAAGCATTGGTGCGCGAGGGACTGAGTGAAGAAGAATCATACAAGCGCTTCTGGTGCATAGACAGGAACGGGCTGTTAACAGATGATATGGATCAGCTTCTTGATTTCCAAAAGCCGTATGCCCGTTCGGCTGATGAAGTGAAGGATTATCAGCGGAACGGAGACGGCGGAGGCATTGATCTTCTTGAAGTGGTCCGGCAGGCGAAACCGACGATCCTGATCGGCACATCTACGGTTTCCGGCGCTTTCACTGAAGAAATTGTAAAAGAAATGGCGTCACATGTGAAACGGCCGGCGATTTTGCCAATGTCAAATCCGACAACTCTTTCTGAAGCAAAGCCGGAGGATTTAATCGAATGGACAGAAGGCCGTGCGCTGATCACGACAGGAAGCCCGTTCCCGCCAGTTGAATATAACGGAGTTACGTATCATATCGGGCAGGCAAACAACGCGCTTGTCTTCCCTGGTCTCGGTCTTGGCACGATTGTTACCAAATCAAAATTAATTACCGACGGCATGTTTGAAGCATGTGCCCGGGCAATCGCAGGTATGGTCAATGTCGGGGTGCCTGGTGCGCCGATGCTTCCAAAAGTTGAAGATTTGCGCACTGTTTCGGCAACCGTTGCTGTTGAAGTTGCAAAAACCGCAATGAAGGAAGGCGTCGCTACGGAAGAGCCTGAAGACATTATACAGGCAGTGCAGGATGCGATGTGGTATCCGGTATACAAACCGATTCGCGCGATATAATAAAAAAGAGCCGCTGCGTGGGCAGCGGCTTCTATTTTTTGCTTGTCCGGTGTTAAGAGGCGATTGTATCAATGACATCAACAATTTCTCCCGTTTTGGCATCCACCATCACTTCATACTGTTCTAATTCTCCGAAAGCTGATCGTGTAATGCCGGTTTTGTATACCTGTACCGTTTCTCCGTTAATATTGTAAGGCTCCGGCTGGGTGTAAATCCATGATCCGTCAATCGGGCCCCGCTGCTTAAAAGCAGACTTTACAATTCGAAGCGCTTTTTCTGAAGAAATATAAGGCTTCATCACATATTGTTTCACAACGACAGCCGCACAAATTCCAAGTCCTGCACCTAAAAGAAGATGACGCAATTTCAAAATAAAGCACCTCCTGGTTGATCGTACTTTTCATTATACAGAAACAGCCAAATCCTGTTAAGCAATACGCGGCTGATCGAGCAGATTCGGTCAGGGTGCTTGGAAAACTTCATTGTTTCTAATAAAATAAAAGGACTACATAGAAATGAGGGGAAAACATGAATCAAGAAACGAAAGCGCTTTTCCAAACACTGACGCAGCTTCCCGGCGCGCCGGGCAATGAGCATCAGGTTCGTGCTTTTATGAAGCAGGAGCTAGCCAAATATGCCGATGACATCGTTCAGGACAGACTGGGAAGTGTTTTCGGAGTCAGACGAGGCGCAGAGGACGCACCGAGAATTATGGTAGCCGGGCACATGGACGAAGTCGGCTTCATGGTGACATCCATTACAGACAACGGGCTGCTCAGATTCCAGACGCTCGGAGGCTGGTGGAGCCAGGTTTTGCTTGCGCAGCGGGTTGAAATTCAAACAGATAACGGGCCGGTTCCGGGTGTGATTTCAAGCATACCGCCGCATTTATTGACAGATGCGCAGCGAAACCGTCCGATGGATATCAAAAACATGATGATCGACATTGGAGCGGATGATAAGGAAGACGCCATCAAAATCGGCATTAAACCGGGACAGCAGATCGTGCCTGTTTGTCCGTTTACGACGATGGCGAATGAAAAGAAAATTTTATCAAAAGCATGGGATAACAGATATGGATGCGGCTTAAGCATTGAACTTCTGAAGGAATTACACGGTAAAGAGCTTCCGAATACACTCTATGCGGGTGCAACGGTTCAGGAAGAAGTAGGGCTAAGGGGCGCGCAGACGGCTTCTCATATGATTAAACCGGACTTGTTTTTCGCCCTTGACGCCAGCCCGGCAAACGATATGAGCGGAGACAAAAATGAATTCGGCCAGCTTGGAAAAGGCTTTTTGCTGCGCATTCTTGACAGAACGACAGTCATGCATCGCGGAATGAGGGAATTCGTTCTTGATATGGCTGAAACGCATGATATTCCATATCAATATTTTGTATCCGGCGGGGGAACAGACGCAGGCAAGGTTCATATTTCGAACAGCGGTGTGCCGTCAGCGGTTATCGGAATATGTTCCCGCTATATTCATACAAACGCTTCTATCATTCATATTGATGATTATGCTGCTGCTAAAGAAATGCTCATCAAACTTGTAACAGCCTGCGATAAGCAGACGGTGGATGCGATTAAAGAAAATATGTAGGTTTCATAAAAGCTTGTTGAACGAGCAGTAAGCCCGGATCGACAAGCTTTTTTCTTATTCTGTTTCAAATAGATAGGAAAGGGCCTTAATAGCTTGGTTAACGGTTTCAACCGTAATATTCGCTTTATTGGAAAGCTCTTTTAAAGGATGGTGGAGCGATTCTGGCCGGATGATAATCAGGGGTTTTCCTTTTGCGATCGCATATGATGCATCCATTGCCGTGTTCCACTGTTTGTACTTTTCGCCAAACAGGGCGATCACAAAGTCTGCTTTATTCATCAGGACGGCGGTTCTGAAGTTGTTGATGTCAGAGGCTTTGTCATCCTTTAAAACGGCATTTGGCTGTACGCCCATAATTTCTTCACCAATATTGTCTGAGCGGTCATGATTCTCCATCGGGCCAACAAACGTAATAGGGAGCTTCAGTGATTTTGTTTTTTCTTTAATTTCCTCGCGCCAATTGCTGTGGATTTCTCCTGCTAAATAGACGATAAACTCCATATAAAAATCCCTCCTTATGTATGTCCATCTGTAAATTTTACCCTCATGTACACGATGTTAAACGAAACGAGCTTGATAATGCAAATAAAATATGATAATGATAATGGGAAAGCCAATCTTACATATTCATTCGTTGCATATAAGTGGTTTTGCCTCAAGCAGTTTGGTATGATCCAAATGGACGAGTATCGATAAAAAACATGTAAGAACATAAACAACTGGAGGGATATGAAATGAAAAAAATTGAATCAACTCAAGAGCTGGAAAAAGCGGTAAAGGATGATTGGTCTGTATTTATGTTTTCAGCCGATTGGTGCCCGGATTGCCGTTTTGTAGAGCCTTTCCTGCCTGAATTGGAAGCGAATTTCCCTGAATTCACCTACTACTACGTAGACCGTGACAAATTCATTGATACATGTGCAGAGTGGGAAATTTACGGAATCCCAAGCTTTGTGGTGTTTAATGAAGGAAAAGAAGTAAATCGTTTTGTGAGCAAAGACCGCAAAACAAAAGAAGAAATTGAACAGTTTTTAACAGACTCTCTCGCTAAAGCGTAAAGGAGGACATCGGTTTGAAAATGACCTCAAGGAAGCTGTCAGATATACTGAAACAGCGCCTTCAGCACGAGAATCGCTCCTTTCTGTTTGACAGAGAAAAAGACACCCTCCGTGTTGAGGATCAAACGACTAAAAAAGGGATTACACTCGATTTGCCGCCGATTATTGCAAAATGGGAACTGAAAAAAGACGAAGCCATTGATGAGATCGTGTACTATGTCTCTGAAGCGATGACGGCAATGGAAGGGAAGGCTCAGGAAATGACCGGGAAAGAAACTCGCATTTATCCGGTCATCCGCTCGACTTCCTTCCCGGACAAGTCCAGTGAAGATATCCCGCTCATTTATGACGATCATACCGCAGAGACAAGAATTTATTACGCGCTTGATCTCGGGAAAACCTACCGTTTAATTGACCAGCGCATGCTTGAGAAAGAAAACTGGACAAAAGAGCGGATCAGAGAGACGGCCGCATTTAATCTCCGTTCCCTGCCGACGGTTGTCAAAGAAGATACGGTTGCCGGCAATTACTTTTATTTCTTCAGGGCAAACGACGGATACGACGCAAGCCGGATTTTGAACGAAGCGATCTTAAATGAGTATAAGCAGCATGCAGAAGGGGAGCTGGCGATCTCTGTTCCTCATCAGGACGTTTTGATTCTTGCTGACATCCGGAATGAATCGGGGTATGATATTCTAGGACAAATGTCGATGAGCTTCTTTGCAGGCGGCACCGTCCCGATTACCGCCCTTTCATTTTTGTACAATGAAGGAAAGCTGGAACCGGTGTTTATCCTGGCGAAAAGCCGTCCGAAAAAGGATTAGAAAGGATTTTTACTTATGAACGCTTTTTATAATAAAGAAGGTGTGGGAGACACGCTCCTGATCTCTCTTCAAGATGTGACACGCGAACAATTAGGCTATGAAAAACACGGCGACGTCGTCAAAATTTTCAATAACGAAACAAAAGAAACAACGGGCTTCAACATTTTCAACGCGTCTTCTTACTTGACTATTGATGAAAACGGCCCTGTTGCGCTCTCAGAAACATTCGTGCAAGATGTGAATGAGATTTTAAACAGAAACGGCGTTGAAGAAACATTAGTCGTTGATTTATCTCCGAAGTTTGTTGTGGGGTATGTAGAATCAAAAGAAAAACATCCGAATGCGGATAAATTAAGCGTATGTAAAGTCAACGTAGGAGAAGAAACGCTTCAGATCGTCTGCGGCGCGCCTAACGTTGACCAAGGCCAAAAAGTTGTCGTTGCCAAAGTCGGTGCTGTGATGCCTAGCGGACTTGTCATTAAGGATGCAGAGCTTCGCGGCGTTCCGTCAAGCGGGATGATCTGCTCAGCGAAAGAGCTTGATTTGCCGGATGCCCCTGCTGAAAAAGGAATCCTTGTGTTAGAAGGAGACTATGAGGCAGGAGACGCATTTCGGTTTTAGACTCCCATAAATCCGCCAAAAAAAACGAATCATGTGAAAAGCCGCTAAGCCCTTGTTTAGCGGCTTTGTTTCTGCTGATAGCTTAATCTTTTCTGGGCCGACCAGCAGTGGTATACTAAAAACCGTCCCAGAAAACTATAAGGGAGTTAGAGATAAATTATGAGTTGGCTTCATAAATTTTTTGATTTGTTTTTAGGCGAAAGCGAAGAGGATGCTGAACGGGAGACAAAACCCGCTCAAATTCCGCAGCAACAAGAAGTACATCATCCTGAAGGACAATTAAAAAGATTGGAAGATCCTAAAATATATTATGAATATCCAAAAGGCAAATTCCGTTTTCCAGTCGTGCCTGACGGATACAAAAATCATGACCTGAGAAGGCGCCGCACACCATCGGACGAACCGAAATCCGCGCCTCGTCCAAGTGCTGCACCTTACAGAGAGCGTCCCAGAAATGAAGAAGAGCAGCATACATATCAAGCAGCAGAGCCGGCGAAGAAACCGTTTAAACCGACAAATATCCCTTCGCCTGTCTATGGATTCAATCAAAAACCATCTGTTAAAAAGGATGTGCCGAAAAAGCCTTCTGAAACATTGAACGAACCGGATAAATCGGTAAAAGAGAAGGTAACACTGCTGTCAGAAGAGATCGAACGTGAACGCGGCTATCCTGCTTCAGACACACAGGCGCATTCCAAAAAAGAAAGTCCTTTCTTCCCGGATACCCAATTTGAAAAACAGCCTTCTGGCGTTTTAAACAGAAAGGATACGGAGAATGATGAGGCGCTGGCGAAAAGGCCAGCCGAGCCGTCAGGTAACAAAGTGCCATTTGAGTCAGGCGTTCAACAGCCGGAAGAAGAGGAGCCTTCCTTCCCAGCTGAACATGCCGAAGAGCAAACACCGCCTGAGATGCTCACAGATACGGCGGCTGAAGGGCTTTCAGACAGTGAAGTAGGCCGCGAAGAGCCTGCAACGGCTGAGGAAGAACAAAGGGAGCAGCAGCCAGAGAAATTTGAAGAGCCTGTTTTCTCCGCTGAACTTGATGAAGAGCAAACAGCTCCTGAATCTCAGACAGAGGCAATATCTGAGGATGAAAAAGCAAAAGAGCCGTCAGACAGCCCAGTATACAATCATCATGAAAACGCGGAAGAAGGTGCTGAGTCCCCGTTCGTTCAAGAAGAACAAATGGACATTCGTCAGGAAGAGCCTTTATTTACTGATCATGAGTATTCATCAGAGGCTCTGGCTCAAGCAGAAACTGTGGCAAAAGAATCAGAAGAGCCATCAGACAGCATAATAAATAATCATTATGACATCCTGGGAGAGGCTCAGGAAACGAAGATAGATGTTCAGCCAGACAGCCATACAGAGCTTGAGAAAACTGAACACATGGAGCAGGGTTCCAAATCGTTTACTGCAACTCTTGAAAACCGGCAGGGAATTCGCGCAGACAAACCTCGCGAAGCTTCAGAAGAGCCGAAAAAAAGGCCTGGTGTACAGGAGAAAAGGACTGAACAAAGCGCATCTTCTCAAAAAGGGCCATCCGTTCCTTTTAATGTGATGATGCTGAAAAGAGATACGCATAAACAGCAAAAAGCAGAGGAGCGCCGCGGCAGCTATGTATTTCCGAATGTTGCACTGCTTGATGTCCCGCCAGCGCAGGTTCAAGATGATACTGCGTGGATCGAAGAACAGCGTCAGCTTCTTGATTTAACCTTGAAAAACTTCAATGTCCGCGCCAATGTGGTCCATGTAACCCAGGGTCCGTCTGTCACGAGATTTGAAGTGCATCCTGAACCAGGTGTAAAGGTGAATAAAATCACCAACTTGTCCGATGATATTAAACTCAGTCTCTCAGCGAGAGATATTCGGATTGAAGCGCCGATTCCGGGGAAAAACACGATCGGAATTGAAGTGCCGAACCGCACGAGCAAGGTGGTTGATTTGCGCCAAATGATTCGCAGCTCAGCTTTCAGGACAAGCAAGTCACCGCTCACAGCTGCGCTGGGATTAGATATTTCAGGAAATCCTGTTGTTATCGACTTGAAGAAAATGCCGCATGGCTTGATTGCCGGTGCTACAGGCTCCGGAAAAAGCGTATGCATCAATACAATATTAGTCAGCCTGCTTTATAAAGCTGACCCGAGTGAGGTAAAGGTGCTGCTGATTGATCCGAAAATGGTAGAGCTGGCCCCTTACAATAAAATTCCTCACCTCGTCAGCCCGGTCATTACTGACGCCAAAGCGGCTACAGCTGCTTTGAAATGGGTCGTTGAGGAAATGGAGCGCCGCTATGAGCTTTTTGCCCATTCAGGTGTCCGCGATATTGACCGCTTTAATCAATTAACCGCTGAACACCAAATGGGTGAAAAGCTGCCATATTTAGTTGTCATTATTGATGAGCTTGCAGATTTGATGATGGTGGCTCCAAACGATGTGGAAGAAAGCATTGCGCGGATCGCCCAAAAAGCCAGAGCGTGCGGTATCCATCTTCTCGTCGCAACTCAGCGTCCGTCAGTCGATGTCATTACAGGTCTGATTAAGGCGAATATCCCAACGAGAATCGCCTTTTCTGTTTCAAGCCAGGTTGATTCCCGAACAATTATCGACATAGCCGGTGCAGAAAAGCTTCTCGGAAAAGGGGATATGCTCTTTTTGGAAAACGGATCGGGAAAACCGGTTCGTCTGCAAGGTAACTTTGTGTCAGACCGGGAAATCGACCGCGTCGTTTCCCACGTCAGAAGCCAAATGCCGCCGACCTATTTATTTGAACAAGAAGAGCTCGTAAGACAAGGATCTGCCCTGAAAGAAGAGGACGAACTGTTTTACGAAGCGTGTGAGTTTGTTGTAGAGCAAAACAGTGCGAGCACTTCAAGCCTGCAAAGAAGATTCAGAATCGGTTACAATCGTGCGGCAAGGCTGATCGACATGATGGAAGCGGAAGGCATGATCTCTGAGGCAAAAGGAAGCAAGCCTCGGGAGGTGCTGATCACAGCAAGTGATTTAATAAACGAATAATATGGGTTCATTTTCACACCAAACATGGTATGATAGTGTTTAGAGCATTTAACAGCTATGCCGCTTTACAGCAGCTGTGCATAGACAAATCTTGATATCTGGGTTTAATCGGAAAGAAATAACCTGATACTAAACATAACAAAACATATAAAATACGCCGCTAAGGGAGGCTTTTCAGCCGCCGCGGTCGCAAATTGAAATGAGCGTCATATACTGGGGAACAGATAGACGTTTGTTGGAGGTACAATTATGACTGTTTATCATTTTGTTGGAATAAAAGGGACCGGTATGAGTCCGCTTGCCCAAATACTTCATGATAATGGATATACTGTCCAAGGATCGGATATCGAAAAATTTATTTTTACGCAAACAGCGCTTGAAAAAAGAAATATTACGGTTCTTCCTTTTAGCGCGGAGAATATTAAACCCGGCATGACAGTCATCGCCGGAAACGCATTCCCAGACACGCATCCTGAAATAGAAAAAGCGATGTCTGAGGGAATTCCGGTGATACGTTATCATAAGTTTTTAGGCGACTACATGAAAAAATTCACGAGTGTTGCCGTTACGGGCGCACACGGCAAAACGTCGACTACGGGTCTGCTGGCTCACGTGATCCAAAACGCAAAACCGACGTCTTTCTTAATCGGAGACGGAACAGGCCAGGGAAATGAAAACAGCGAATACTTTGTGTTTGAAGCGTGCGAATACCGCCGCCATTTCTTAAGCTATCAGCCAGATTACGCGATTATGACGAATATTGATTTTGATCACCCTGATTACTTCTCAAGCATTGACGATGTATTTGACGCTTTCCAAGAGATGGCTCTTCAAGTCAACAAAGGCATTATTGCCTGCGGAGACGACGAGCATCTGCCGAAAATCCATGCGAACGTCCCGGTTGTGTATTATGGCACGGGGGAAGAAAATGATTTTCAAGCGAGAAACATCGTAAAAAGCACGGAAGGGACAACTTTTGATGTCTTTGTCCGCAATACGTTCTATGATACGTTTTATATTCCTGCGTACGGCCACCACAATGTATTAAACTCATTGGCGGTCATTGCGTTATGCCATTATGAAGAAATTGATTCCAGCATCATTAAGCATGCTCTCAAATCCTTTGGGGGCGTCAAACGCAGATTCAATGAGAAGCAGCTTGGGGATCAAGTGCTGATTGATGACTATGCCCATCATCCGACAGAAATAAAAGTGACAATCGAGGCGGCAAGACAGAAGTATCCTGATCGGGAAATTGTCGCGGTATTCCAGCCTCATACATTTACACGGACGCAGCAGTTCCTTGACGAATTTGCAGAAAGCCTGAGCGGCGCCGACTGTGTGTATTTATGCGATATTTTCGGCTCAGCCCGTGAGAATGCCGGAAAGCTGACGATCGGTGATCTCCAGGGAAAAATTCATAATGCCAAGCTGATTGAAGAAGATGACACATCTGTTTTAAAAGCTCATGATAAAGCCGTTCTCATCTTCATGGGAGCAGGAGATATCCAAAAATATATGAGAGCCTACGAAAACGTCATGGCATAATAAAAAGCAGTGATCTCACTGCTTTTTATTTATCTGATGGGAAAGCTTATTAAAGGATTTTCTTACATAACGGAGAATAGTATGTATACAGCCCAGTACACATGTTTATGATTGAAGAAAACGGGTAAACAGCAGTATATCCTGCAGCAAGGAGGTTTGAGATGATTATTATTCTTTATTTGAGCGTTGCACTCATCGCAGTTGCATTTCTCGTATTAGTGATCTACTTGTCTAAAACATTGAAGTCATTGCAGCTGACACTAAAAAACGTCGCATCCACTCTTGAAGGGCTGGAGGGACAAATGAAGGGCATCACAACTGAAACAGCCGAGCTTTTACATAAGACCAACCGCCTGGCTGAAGATATTCAGGAAAAATCAGAAAAGCTGAACACGGTCGTTCATGCTGTTCAAGGAGTGGGAGCTTCTGTACAGCAGTTCAATACATCCATGAAACAAGCGGCAGGGTCTGTATCGGCATCAGTTAGAGAAAATCAAGATAAGATCAATCAAGTTGTCACATGGAGTCAAGCAGCAATGGAAATTTGGGAGAAATGGAAGCAAAAGAAAAAATCAGCCCTGTAAGAGAAAAAAATACTAAGAGGAGGAATAATGATGAGCAAAGATGGAATTAATAGTAAAGATTTTTTAATCGGAACTTTAATCGGGGGAATCATCGGTGCCACTACAGCTCTTTTTCTAGCGCCTAAATCAGGCAAAGAACTTCGCGACGATCTTGGCAGCCAAGCTGTTGCTTTACGGGACAAAACTGATAAAATGACGGCAGATGCGAAGGAAAAAGGCACGCAATATGTCAGCATCGCAAAAGACAAAACTTCCAACATCACACAGCTTGTAGCGGATCAGTCTGGGCAGATCATGAACAAGGTAAAGGATTTAAGAGACCGTTCCAAATCTGACAAAACGGATTCATCGACTGCAATGCAAGATATGAGGGAAGAAGCGATGCAGGCAGCTGATGAAACAAAAGATCAAGTCCTCCAGACGAAAGAAGATGTAAAAGACGAACTGAAAGATGCACAAAAACAGGCTGAGCAGTTGAATCGCTGAGCAGGGAAGGAAGAGCTTGAGTCATGGCTAAACAGCTTATTCAATCTGAGGAAGAATTTAAACGGATTGCAGAACAGGAAGGCGTTTTCGTCTTCTTTAAACACAGCACCACATGCCCGATCAGCCAGGCAGCATTTCATGAGTTTGATGCCTTTGCAAATCAGCATGAGGATGTGCCGGCTTACTATCTTCAAGTACAAGAAGCCCGGCCGCTGTCAAATTTCATTGCAGAAACATATGAGGTCAAGCATGAAAGCCCTCAGATATTCATCATCCAGAACGGTGAAGTGAAATGGCATACCTCACATTCACAAATTACAGAAGCCGCTATTGAGCAGCATTTGTCATAGAAAAAAGCGTCCAGATATCATCTGGCGTTTTTTTTTGTAAAAAACCCTTGAACATTGCCCTCACATCATGTAGGATAGCTTCATAGATTACTTTATCACTTAAAAGCGTTTGGGTGATAAAGTAGAGTTTTTATAAAATTTTTTGTATTTCAGTATTTCCATTTGGAATTACTTATAGTAAGATGCATGATAACTACAAAATAAAAAATGAATGTGCAGGGAAAGGATGAAAAAAATGAGCAACACAGAGTTAGAGCTTTTAAGGCAGAAAGCAGACGAATTAAACCTACAAATTTTAAAACTAATCAACGAACGCGGAAATGTTGTAAAAGAGATCGGTAAAGCGAAGGAAGCACAGGGTGTCAACCGATTTGACCCTGTCAGAGAACGCACAATGTTGAACAATATCATTGAAAACAATGACGGGCCGTTCGAAAATTCAACCATCCAGCACATTTTTAAAGAGATATTCAAAGCCGGTTTAGAGCTTCAGGAAGAAGATCACAGCAAAGCGCTGCTTGTCTCCCGCAAGAAAAAACCTGAAGATACAATTGTTGATATCAAAGGCGAAAAAATCGGAGACGGCCAGCAAAGATTCATTGTCGGCCCATGTGCGGTAGAGAGCTATGAGCAGGTAGCTGAAGTCGCTGCAGCTGCGAAAAAACAAGGGATTAAAATTTTGCGCGGTGGAGCCTTTAAGCCTCGTACGAGCCCATACGATTTCCAAGGGCTTGGTGTTGAAGGCCTTCAAATTTTAAAACGTGTAGCGGATGAATTTGATCTGGCGGTTATCAGTGAAATCGTAACTCCGGCTCATATCGAAGAAGCGCTGGACTACATTGATGTCATTCAAATCGGAGCGCGCAATATGCAAAACTTCGAATTGCTGAAAGCGGCCGGCGCCGTGAAAAAGCCAGTGCTTCTGAAGCGCGGTCTTGCTGCAACGATCTCTGAATTCATCAATGCTGCTGAATACATCATGTCACAAGGAAATGACCAAATTATCCTTTGTGAGCGCGGAATCAGAACATATGAAACAGCAACGAGAAACACGCTGGATATTTCAGCTGTGCCGATTTTGAAACAAGAAACGCATTTGCCAGTCTTTGTTGATGTTACGCATTCAACAGGCCGCCGTGACCTCTTGCTTCCGACAGCTAAAGCCGCTTTAGCGATCGGTGCTGATGGCGTAATGGCTGAGGTTCACCCTGATCCGTCAGTCGCACTTTCTGACTCTGCTCAGCAAATGGCGATTCCTGAATTCGAAAAATGGCTGAATGAACTGAAGCCAATGGTGAAAGTCAACGCTTAATTGAACAATCCAAAAGGCCGCGCCTGCGGCCTTTTTTTATGCTTTCTCGTTTATTTAGTTATAAAAACCAAGTATACGTTTTCATCATCTATAAAAACGTGTATAATTTCATGAGAAGTAATTAAATTTGATGAATAATGAAAAATAATGTACACTACTGACTTACGCTTACAAATCATAAACGACATAAATTCGGACATTATGACATTTCTCTACATAAAGTGTTTATGCTATAGATAAGGATAAGTGTATCCAGTAAAAGGAGTGGTTTTAGGATGAGCAATATTACGATCTACGATGTAGCGAGAGAAGCTAATGTAAGCATGGCAACCGTTTCCCGTGTCGTGAACGGCAACCCGAATGTAAAACCGACAACGAGAAAAAAAGTCTTGGAAGCCATTGAACGTCTCGGTTACCGTCCAAACGCGGTGGCAAGAGGGCTGGCAAGTAAAAAAACAACAACTGTAGGTGTCATCATTCCCGATATCTCAAGCATTTTCTATTCAGAGCTTGCGCGCGGAATTGAAGATATCGCGACAATGTATAAATACAATATTATTTTGAGCAACTCTGACCAAAACATGGAGAAAGAGCTGCACTTGTTAAACACAATGCTCGGCAAACAAGTGGACGGCATCGTGTTTATGGGCGGAAACATTACGGACGAGCATGTGGCGGAATTTAAGCGTTCTCCAGTGCCGATTGTACTTGCCGCTTCTGTAGAAGAGCAGGAGGAAACACCGTCAGTCGCTATCGATTACGAACAGGCGATTTATGATGCCGTGAAGCTTTTGGTTGATAAAGGACATACAGACATCGCGTTCGTTTCCGGACCAATGGCAGAACCGATCAACCGTTCGAAAAAACTCCAAGGCTACAAACGTGCGCTTGAAGAAGCGAACCTTCCGTTTAATGAACAATTTGTAGCTGAAGGGGATTACACATATGATTCCGGACTCGAAGCACTGCAGCATCTGATGAGCCTGGATAAAAAGCCGACAGCCATTCTTTCTGCAACTGATGAAATGGCACTCGGCATTATCCATGCCGCTCAGGATCAGGGCTTATCCATTCCGGAGGATCTCGACATTATCGGTTTTGATAATACAAGATTAAGCCTCATGGTTCGTCCTCAGCTTTCAACAGTTGTTCAGCCGACATATGATATCGGCGCCGTTGCGATGAGACTGCTGACGAAGCTCATGAATAAAGAGCCGGTTGAAGAGCATATCGTCGAACTGCCGCACCGTATAGAGCTTAGAAAGTCAACCAAGTCATAAGAAAAACAAAGAGCAAGCTTCACCTTTATGGTGAATTCTTGCTTTTTTCATGGGGAGAAATGATGAAACGTTTTGATTATCTTACACCTGTTGGATTTGTGTTAGGAACGATTATTATTGTTATCGGGATTATTTCAGGATCGGGAGTAAGCGGTTTCCGCTCTTTTCTTGATCTGACCTCTTTCTTCATCGTAACAGGGGGACTTTGCGCCGCTGTTTTTATCAGTTTTCCGCCAAGAGAGCTGAAAAAAGCGCCCTCTGTGTTAAAGCAGGCATTCATCCGCCAGGAAGACAATGTGAAAGATCTTGTGAAAACCTTTGTTTCCCTTTCCGATCACGCGCGAAAACACGGGCTTTTATCATTGGATGATCAGGCTCGGGAAATCAAAGATCCATTCTTGAAAAAAGGGCTGCTTTTAGCCATTGATGGCTGGGATGAAGAAACGATTCGGCTCGTCATGGATTCAGAAATCGCAGCAATGGAGGAACGGCACCGAAAAGGGCGGCGAGTTTTTGAAAAAGCGGGAGAATTCGCTCCGGCGTGGGGAATGATCGGAACACTCGTCGGGCTTGTGCTGATGCTCAAAAACTTAAACGACCCGCATATGCTCGGACCAAACATGGCCATTGCGCTTCTGACGACTTTATATGGTTCATTACTGGCAAATATGGTCTTCAACCCGATCGCGGCTAAGCTTGAAGAGAAAACAGAAAGTGAAATTTTCATCAAGCAGGTAATGGTGGAAGGGATTATCGGTGTTCAATCCGGAAAAAACCCGCGCAACCTTGAAAGCCAGCTGGTCGTTTTCAGCTCACGGGAAGAATGGCAGAAGCAGCCAAAACAAGTAAAAACAAAAAAGGGATCTGTACATGAAGCTTAGAAGAGAACGTTTTGAAAGAAGGAATGGAAGCGGAAAAAACAGTCAATCTTCATCCAGCTGGATGGTAACCTTTACAGATTTGATCACCTTGATCCTTGTGTTCTTTATTTTACTCTTTTCGATGTCCCAAATTGATCTGCAAAAATTTAAAGCGGCAGTGGACTCGATCCAGAAGGAAGGCAACGGGCTTCAGCCGGACCAAACATCCATAGAAAAAAAGAATACATCCCCATCTGATACGAAGAAGCAAGAGGATCAGCAGGATCAGCTTCTCAAGAAAGTAAATACATATATAAAAGACAATCATTTGAAGGCCCAAATGACAGCCAAACGGGATGAACGCGGTGTCGTGCTCGTTCTTCAGGAGGCTGTGCTGTTTGATACAGGTGAGGCAAAGGTGCTGAAAAATGCCGAAACACTTCTTCACCAAATTGCCGTTCTTCTTCAAACCATTCCAAATGACATTCAGGTGGAGGGGCATACAGACAGCCGAAACATTTCGACATACCGATACCCGTCGAACTGGGAGCTATCAGCAGCACGGGCAAGTGGGGTTATTCAATACTTCACGTCTAAAGAGAAGCTTCCCTCCAAGCGCTTTATTGCTGTCGGTTATGCGGATACAAAGCCAGTAAAGGATAACAAGACAAATGAACACATGAAGGAAAATCGGCGTGTGGAAATAGTGATTAAAAAATCAAAAACGACCTCTTCGTAAAGGTCGTTTTTTACTTTGTTCTTTGCTGTTCAGAACGTATCGCATATAATGCTTTGCTGACAGTTTGGGCATTTTTTTCTGTAATTTCAGGCTTGCGGGGAATCGGAGGATATAAATCAGCCGGATCGCTCCAGCTCGACGGAAGGGCCACGGGGCATTGTTTTTGCCATTTAGCAATCCATTCCGGCGGGATCTCGTGACCCGGGTCAATTCCCTTCATTTCAAGCCATATTCTGGCCCAGGCGCGGGGCACGACACGCCAAATATCATATCCGCCGCCTCCGACTGCAATCCATTTCCCTCCGCAATATTGATGAGCCAAAGTATGTGCAAGACGGGGGATTTCTTCGTATATATTGATTGTTGCTGATAAATGCGTCAGCGGGTCGTAGTAATGGGCATCGGCGCCGTTTTGGCTGATAATGACATCGGGCTCGAAATACGCGGCGACTTCTGAAGCTGCTGTCCGGTAAGCCTCAAGAAAAGAATCATCCTCTGTAAAAGCGTCAAGCGGAATATTAAAGGAATAGCCATATCCTTTTCCGCTGCCTTTTTCTTGGATCTGACCGGTTCCAGGGAATAAATACCTTCCTGTTTCATGAATGGACAGCGTGCATACGTCAGGATTATCGTAAAATGTAAATTGCACACCGTCCCCGTGGTGGGCGTCCGTATCAATATAAAGCACTCTGGCGCTATATTTTTTCTGGATATATTGAATAGCCACAGCGCTGTCGTTGTATATGCAGAATCCTGATGCTCTCCCGCGAAAGCCGTGATGAAGCCCTCCGCCAAGGTTTGCCGCATGCAGGGCTTGTCCTGACATGACCCAGTCTGCGGCCGTTAAAGTGCCGCCGACCAAGAGTGATGCCGCTTCGTGCATGCCGGCAAAGACGGGTGTGTCTTCAGTGCCGAGCCCGTAGCTTTCTCCTTCTTCAGCGGGAAGCTTTCCGGCGCCCGCAAGCTTTACGGCCTGAATGTAATCGTCCGTGTGGACAAGGGAAAGCTCCTCTTCTGAAGCGAGTCTGGGGGTGACAATGTCTCCATCATCAAAGGCATTGATCGTCTTAAGCAAATCATATGTTAACAGAACCCGCTGCTGATTAAAGGGATGCTCCTGATGAAACATATAGGTTTGGTAGGATGGAGAATAGATAAATACACTGTCTCTCATAGCAGATCCCTTTGCTCTGACGGCCATACGACGTGGTGTCCATTTCTTTGTAATGCCTGCAAAAACGGCAGCGGATTCATCGTTTTTACACGGAAGACAAGGACTTTTACACCGGGATCGTCATGCGGATAAACAAGCACGCTTAATATTTTGACTTGAAGGTCTTGGCAAAGACTGCTGATCTCAGCGAGGCTTTTGGTGATGTCGTTTACTTTTATCTCAATTTGCGAGCCCGGCTGGTCAGCGCCTGTCAATTTAACAAACGTCCGCAGCAAATCGGTTTTTGTTAAAATGCCTATTAATTTTTGATGGTGTACCACTGGAAGGCAGCCGATGCCATGCTCGTAGAACACGGCTGATATTTCTTCGACAAAATCTAACGGATGGGCGCAGACAACATCCTTTTTCATAATTGAATCTACGCTTCGTGTGAGAAATAGGCTTCGTTTGTTTTCTTCAAAAATACTCGGGCTGGCCTGTTTCATGTCCCTGTCTGTAATCATGCCGATCACGTGTCGTTCTTCATCTACAACAGGCAGATGCCTGATATGGAATTCCTTCAGTTTGCATATTGCTGTTTCAAGCGTATCCGTCTTCGTTAATGTAATGACATCTCTTTTCATGATTTGCTCAACAATCATTATTTTTTCCCCTTTGTCAGTGTCAGTTAATACATATAACGATGATAAAAACGGAGCCTGTCAAATTGCTCAATTGATTCTTGGCTGACGTTTTTTCCAATGCGGGCCATCAGACAGTTTGCAGGGTGGGAGCTGATCTCCGGCTCATCCGTTGCAAACCAGACCAATCCGCCTGCATTCATCATCTTTTCCATGATCTTTCTGTATTCCCACACATCTTTTTTCATCCCTTTTAAATCCCAATGCCAGTAATATTCTGTCGTCATCACAATGTAGTTTTCCATTTGTTCATCCATCATGCTGACGGTCAGGAGCGTCTTTCCGACAGCGCATCCCCGATAGTCCGGCGCTACTTCGATGGCTCCGAGCTCAATCAAATCCTCCATATTTCCTTCAGACCATCTTTCGAGCGGGTCAGGATATAAATACGTGACATAGCCGACAATGGTTCGGCCGTCTCTGGCAATAATAATGCGCCCTTCGGGAAGGCCTGCAATGTCGACTAGCGCTTCATGCTGCTCGCGAGGCGGGCGAAATGCGGTTAAATCTTTATGAAACTCATAACCTGCCAAATCCTCTGGAGAGACAGGCCCTTCTATCAGTAAAGAGCCGGTTGCTGTTTTGATGTTTGCTGAATGGTATGTTTTATGATGTTCCACTAATTCACCGTCCCATCAATTCTTATCAAAAATACATGCCTTCTTTAAGAATACCAAATTATAAAGCGTTTTCAACATGGTTTATATTTTAAAAATTGAGAAGAATATGAATATATACTATAATAATTGTGACAACTTCAGCAAAGGGGGATGTTTGGGCATGAACTTGAAAGCGTTACCAGCAATAGAGGGGGATCATAACTTAAAAAACTATGAAGAAACGTACCGGCATTTTGATTGGGCCGAGGCAGAGAAACATTTCTCTTGGCATGAGACAGGGAAACTGAATGCGGCGTATGAAGCGATTGACCGCCATGCCGAATCGTTTCGAAAAAACAAAGTAGCGCTTTATTATAAAGACGCAAAAAGGGATGAAAAATACACATTTAAAGAAATGAAGGAAGAATCAAACAGAGCCGGGAATGTGCTGAGACGGTATGGAAATGTGGAAAAAGGGGACCGCGTTTTTATTTTTATGCCGAGATCACCCGAGCTTTATTTTATTATGCTTGGCGCAATCAAAATTGGCGCCATCGCCGGGCCGCTGTTCGAAGCATTTATGGAGGGAGCGGTGAAAGACCGGCTTGAAAACAGTGAGGCAAAGGTTGTTGTCACAACGCCTGAGCTGCTGGAGAGAATACCGGTAGACAAACTGCCTCACTTGCAGCATGTCTTCGTAGTCGGGGGAGAGGCTGAGAGCGGCACGAATATCATCAATTATGATGAAGCAGCGAAACAGGAAAGCACAAGATTGGATATCGAATGGATGGATAAAAAAGACGGCTTTCTGCTTCACTATACATCAGGTTCCACTGGTACGCCAAAGGGCGTGTTGCATGTCCATGAAGCGATGATTCAGCAATATCAAACAGGAAAGTGGGTCCTTGATTTAAAGGAAGAAGACATTTATTGGTGCACGGCTGATCCAGGCTGGGTGACAGGTACGGTATACGGCATTTTTGCACCGTGGCTGAACGGAGCGACAAATGTCATCGTCGGCGGACGTTTCAGCCCGGAAAGCTGGTATGGAACGATTGAACAGCTTGGCGTCAATGTCTGGTACAGCGCGCCGACAGCTTTTCGGATGCTGATGGGAGCGGGAGATGAAATGACTGCGAAATATGATCTAACTTCACTCCGGCATGTGCTCAGTGTCGGTGAGCCGCTAAATCCGGAAGTCATCAGATGGGGACATAAAGTTTTTAACAAACGAATCCATGATACCTGGTGGATGACCGAAACGGGCAGTCAGCTCATCTGCAACTATCCTTGCATGGATATTAAACCGGGTTCAATGGGTAAGCCGATTCCAGGAGTGGAGGCAGCGATCGTTGACAATCAAGGCAACGAGCTACCGCCGTACCGAATGGGCAATCTCGCCATCAAAAAGGGCTGGCCTTCCATGATGCATACCATTTGGAATAACCCTGAAAAGTATGAATCGTATTTCATGCCGGGCGGCTGGTATGTGTCTGGGGATTCTGCTTACATGGATGAAGAGGGATACTTTTGGTTCCAAGGCAGAGTTGATGACGTCATCATGACCTCCGGTGAGCGCGTCGGCCCATTTGAAGTGGAAAGCAAGCTTGTCGAACATCCGGCTATTGCAGAAGCAGGCGTTATCGGAAAGCCTGACCCGGTGCGTGGAGAAATCATTAAAGCCTTTATTGCACTCAGGGAAGGATTTGAGCCGTCTGATAAACTGAAAGAAGAGATCCGCCTATTTGTAAAGCAGGGTCTTGCAGCCCATGCGGCTCCGCGTGAGATCGAATTTAAAGATAAGCTTCCGAAAACCAGAAGCGGAAAGATCATGAGGCGCGTGCTGAAGGCATGGGAGCTTAATCTGCCGGCTGGAGATCTGTCAACAATGGAGGATTAAAAGGCGGCGTTGACACAGGATTTTATTTATGTTAAAAATGATATAGCTTCATATGAAAAGGTAAAGATTGAGACAAGTAGAATATCCTTACGTTCCAGAGAGCTGATGGCCGGTGAAAATCAGCACAGACGGATATATCGAATACACTCATGAACCGCTTTTGCAAACAAAGCCGGCCAGGCTTTCAGTAGTGAAAGAACGGACCTGATCCGTTATCAGGCAAAGTGATAAGACGAATGTTTGCATTCTCTTATTAGTAGGGTGGTACCGCGATAATCAATCGTCCCTTCGTGTAAACGAAGGGGCGTTTTTTATTTTAATTAAAAAAGGAGCTTTATCTTATGACTAACTTACTTGAAGACTTATCCTTCCGCGGATTGATTCAGCAAATGACAGATGAAGAAGGGTTAAATAAACAGCTGAATGAAGAAAAAATCCGCTTGTACTCAGGCTTTGACCCTACAGCAGACAGCTTGCATATCGGACACCTGCTGCCTATTTTAACACTTCGCCGTTTTCAGCTTGCAGGGCATCATCCGATTGCGCTTGTGGGCGGCGCGACGGGCCTCATCGGTGATCCAAGCGGAAAAAAAGCAGAGCGTACATTAAACACTGCTGACATCGTATCCGAATGGTCCCAAAAAATCAAAAACCAGCTGTCCAGATTTCTAGATTTTGAAGCAGCAGAAAACCCAGCTGTCATCGCGAACAACTTTGACTGGATCGGCAAAATGAATGTGATCGATTTCCTTCGTGACGTTGGTAAAAATTTCGGCATCAATTACATGCTGGCAAAAGATACGGTCAGCTCAAGAATTGAATCCGGCATCTCGTACACGGAATTCAGCTACATGATTCTTCAATCTTATGATTTCTTAAATCTTTACAGAGACAAAAACTGTAAACTGCAAATCGGCGGAAGCGATCAGTGGGGCAACATCACAGCGGGTCTTGAACTGATCAGAAAATCAGAAGAAGAAGGAGCAAAAGCGTTTGGCCTAACGATTCCGCTTGTCACAAAAGCAGACGGCACGAAGTTCGGAAAAACGGAAGGCGGCGCGATCTGGCTTGATAAAGAAAAAACATCGCCATATGAATTCTATCAATTCTGGATCAACACAGACGACCGTGACGTTGTCAAATACTTGAAATACTTCACGTTCCTTTCAAAAGAGGAAATTGAAGCATACGCTGAAAAAACAGAAACGGCGCCAGAAAAACGTGAAGCGCAAAAACGCCTGGCAGAAGAAGTGACATCACTTGTTCACGGACGCGAGGCGCTGGAGCAAGCCATCAACATCTCCCAAGCGCTGTTCAGCGGCAATATTAAAGAGCTTTCTGCTCAAGACGTAAAAGTAGGCTTTAAAGATGTTCCTTCTATGGAAGTTGACAGCACCCAAGAGCTTTCACTTGTAGATGTGTTGGTGCAATCTAAATTATCTCCTTCTAAACGCCAAGCGCGTGAAGACATCCAAAACGGAGCTGTTTACATTAACGGTGAACGCCAGACGGAAATAAATTATACCCTATCAGGTGAAGACCGCATCGAAAACCAATTTACTGTTCTGCGCCGCGGGAAGAAAAAATACTTCCTTGTGACGTATAAATAAGAAAAAGATCCTTTGCCACTGAAGGCAAAGGATCTTTTTGTTTACCGCATAGGAATGAAAGGAAAAGAGTATATTAGATAGGGCAAACACGACCAATCACCACCTTTTAAATGAAAGGAGCGCTAAAGCGTGAATCTCATGTGTACGATTGCAAAAGAACGGCTGCAGCGGGATCATTGGGAGCAGCAGGCGCAAGATAGTGTTGGCCAGCAAGAGGCGAAAGCCGATAAAAAAACCCCGACCGCATAGCGGCAGGGGTTTTTAAAACGATTAACGAGAGTAGAACTCAACGATAAGCGCTTCGTTAATTTCCGGAGCAAGTTCAGAACGCTCAGGAAGACGAGTGAAAGTACCTTCAAGCTTTTCAGCGTCGAAAGTAAGGTATTCAGGAACGAAGTTGTTCACTTCAACAGATTCTTTGATGATAGAAAGGTTTCTTGATTTTTCGCGAACACCGATTGTTTGACCAGGTTTCACTAGGTAAGACGGGATGTCAACGCGGCTTCCGTCTACAAGAATGTGACCGTGGTTAACCAATTGGCGAGCTTGACGGCGAGTACGTGCTAAACCTAGCTTGTACACAACGTTATCAAGACGAGAATCTAAAAGAATCATGAAGTTTTCACCGTGTTTACCAGCTAGTTTGCCAGCTTTGTCAAACAAAGTGCGGAATTGACGTTCGTTTACACCGTACATGTGACGAAGCTTTTGCTTTTCTTGCAATTGCAAACCGTATTCTGATAATTTTTTACGTTGTCCTGGGCCGTGTGGACCTGGAGCGTAAGGGCGTTTTTCTAATTCTTTTCCTGTACCGCTAAGAGAGATTCCTAGACGGCGGGACAGTTTCCAAGATGGACCTGTATAGCGAGCCATAATGTGACTCCTCCTTTGGTTTTATTTTTGTGGAAAATAAAAACCGTCTGCTCTATTCGACCATGCACATTTTGTTTTCATGTATCCTCGCTCCAGCAGCAGAGAGTTACACGATACACCTTATTGATAAGGAACAAAATGAAAACATAGAAGCTGAACAAAAAGGCTGCAATATTTCACACAAAGGTCATTATATAATTTATTTGTTTTGAAGTCAACCATTCCTCCATTATTGCTTCACCGTTTATGATATAATAAACAAAAATTAGTGGTAAACTTTTAGGTGATAAAAACATGGTAGAACAAACTAAAGATCAATTATCCGCCTTTCATTATCATATGCTCGATTTTTTATTAACCAAATCTGAAAAAGTCACATTCACCGACTCTTTCATATGGCTGACTTCGGCTATTCAAACCTATTTTTCAACCCTTTGTGTTTCGCTTACACCGTCACCATCAGACTTTGTGACAAAACTGGCAGATGGTGAAGCGCGTTTTTCCGCTTCAAAAATAAACGCTTCATGTTATCTGATTGAGGACGGCTCCGGCAGGCGTTTCCATCTTGCGTGCAGGCAGGATGAAGAGATTCCTGAAGGGCTTCCGGACGTGGTTGCTTCATTTTTAAACCAGTCGATGAAACAGGAAAGACTCTATAACAAAACGATCTACCAAAAAAAGATATACAAAATGACAGAGCTGTTCCATTCACTGCTTGATCAGACAGATGTGCTGAAGCAGCTTTTAGAAAGCTTGACAAGCACATTTTCTCTTTTTGAGTTTTCTTTATTTATATCGCACGATCAAGACCAATGTTTAGGGATTCCTGCAAAAGAGCTGTATATGGAAGGGGAAAAATCCGATTCCTTTGCGCTCAAAGTGTATTTGTCCGGAGACATTTTGCGGAAAAATGAATCTGTCGCCTATATTCCGATCAAAGGACAGCAGGGCACATACGGGGTGTTGAAGGCTGAAGGAACGGGTGACAGCTTTCTTACTGATGCCTGCCTTGATGAAATGTCGCTGTTAGCAAACGCCGCGGGAAAAGCGTTTGAAAATGCCCAGCTCTACGAACAATCCAAAGCAAGCATCGCAAATTTGGAATTGATTAATGAAACATCACGACGCCTGAATCAGCGGCTGACATTGACTGATACAATGAATGATCTGGCTGTGAGAATGGCAGAATCGTTTCAGGCAGAAGAAGTGGGATTTTTTCATATAGACCATTTTGAAAACCTAACATTGCTCCCAGGCAGCACAGCATTTTTTAAAGAAGCGAAGCCGTCAGATTTTTATAATGAGCTGAAAGAAAAGCTGTATGAAGGTGAAAAAGGGGTTTTCATCGGGAATGGCCAGTCTGTTTTTGGGAAGGCGGGGTACGGCTCGCTGATGGCTGCTCCGATGATTCAAAACGACCGGCTTTTAGGCTTTGCGGTTTTATTGAAACAGGAGCTGTACGCTTTTACATTTGAAATGTACAAGCTGTTTCAGGCGCTGATTCATCACGCGACACTGGCTGTAACCAATTCAATGCTTCGCGACCGCCTTGAGCATCTCGTGAAAACAGATCAGCTGACTGAACTGTATTCACGAGCGTATTTAGATGAAAAAATTCAATACAGCATGAAAATCCACCAAAAGGGTGTTTTTATTCTTGTTGATATTGATAATTTTAAGAATGTAAATGATACGTACGGCCATCAGACTGGGGACGAGATTTTAATTCAAGTCGCTTCAGTGATTAAAAGCAACATCCGAAAGCATGATGTCGGTGCCCGCTGGGGAGGAGAGGAGCTGGCGATTTATTTGCCAAATGTGCCGGTTGCAGTGGGGAAACGGATTACTGAGCGACTGGTTTACACGGTCAGAAAAAATACGAAACCCGAGGTAACCATTTCCTGCGGTATCTCCTGCTGGACGACAGAAACAAAAAAGTCGCTGAAAGAGCTTGTGCATGAGGCAGATGAAGCGCTCTACAGCGCGAAACGGAGCGGGAAAAACCGCTTGATG
Organism: Bacillus sp. EU52; assembly: GCF_037964975.1. Taxonomy (NCBI): domain Bacteria; kingdom Bacillati; phylum Bacillota; class Bacilli; order Caryophanales; family Bacillaceae; genus Bacillus; species Bacillus sp. EU52. The sequence continues at coordinate 2,881,058 of NZ_CP150177.1, read as the reverse complement.
ATTCATGACTCAATAAAATAAAAAAAGCCCAAAACGATATCAGTTTTGGGCTTTTATATTACTGCGCTAACGCTTTTTCTAGCGTTTCGGCAAATTGAGTTAAGTATTTTTCATCAATTTCGTCGAAACGGTTTTTCACTGGGCTGTCGATGTCCAAGACGCCGACAATTTTTCCGTCTACACGAATCGGAAGCACAATTTCTGATTGAGACGCTGCATCGCAGGCGATATGTCCCGGAAACGCGTTTACATCCTCAACACGTTCCACTTTTCCGTTTGCGTACGCTGTGCCGCAAACCCCTCTGCCGAAAGGAATCCGAACACATGCCGGCAGGCCTTGGAACGGACCTAACACAAGCTGTCCATCCTCTTCTTTGGCAAAATAGAAACCCGCCCAGTTGACTTCAGGCAGCGAATGATACAGCAGTGCTGAGGCATTTGCATAGTTAGCTATTTGGTCTGTTTCGTCTTCGGTCATGGCTTCGAGCTGTTTTAGCAGAAGCTGATAGCCTTTTTCTTTATCTCCAGATTGTTTTTCGACATGGAACATGGAAAACCCTCACTTTTTCTATAATATAAAACAAAGTTCCGGCTTTTCTGCCGGCATTTGTCGATAAGTTCTTACAGGAACAGCGGCTTTCTGCTTGAATAGTATCAAGAGGAAGGAGTGAGCCGTATGAAAGTAAGCACCAAAGACAAAATTATTGAATCTGCTGTCATGCTTTTTAACCAAAAAGGATTTTCTGGCACGTCTGTCCGTGAAATCGCAAAGTCAGCTGATGTAAATGTTGCGCACATCTCCTACTATTTTAAAGGCAAAGGAGGCTTGATGGAACACTTAGTTTCAGAGTTTTACGAGGGCTACAGCAAAACGCTTGAAACAGCGGCAAGCAATATCTCTTCTCAAAGCACTCAGGAACAGCTTCTTCAATTGGTTTTCGATATTTTATCCTATCAGCATAATCATCGTCAATTAACTCGTTTTGTCTACCGGGAAGTCACAATTGACTCCACATTAATCAGGGAAATTATGTCGACATATCTAATGAAGGAAAAGTATATCTTCCAGCTGATCATTGAGGAAGGAGAAAAACAGCGTGAATATTTAACGCTGCCGCTGCCTCATTTTATTCTCCAATTAAAATCTCTCTTGATGATGCCCTATCTCCAGCCTCAATATATTTCAGAAGTACTCTACATGCAGCCGCACGAGCCGTATTTTTATAAAATGTATTTTGAAGAAATCAAGATTTGGATCAGAAGCGTCTTCCGGACAGGAGACGTGGCGCTCACCAACTAGCACCGTTCCAAAAACGCCTCATACGCATATCCGACATCTCCCGCTTGATGGGCATCAGACCCAAACACAAGCGGGATCTTCTTTTGCTTCGCTTCATTCAGCATCCAATCCTCGATATAAATACCGCCAGCGTAAGTTTTTCTTAAGCCGGAAGTATTGAAGTCGAGCTCCATTCCGTTTTCTTCAATGGCATTCAGGCACAGGGAAACGAGGCCGCGAATATGCTCTGACATGCTGTATGGAAACAGCTTGATGAATTTTTGGACGAGTGTGATGTGACCGACTCTTTTTGGCTTATAAACGCCGAGAGATGCTACAATGGAAGAATAGATACTCCGGTAATATTGTTCATATACCGCTTCAATGCTTCCGCAGGCTGAAATCAGCTCTTTGAAGGTATGCTCGTCATAATCAAGGCATAGATAGGAAGAGTCTGTGCGCAAAAAATGAACGGATAAGATGCTGTCATCTAAATATGGCCCGTATGTGTCCAGAAATAATGTAATTTCGTCTTCAAATTCAGCGATATAATCGACTTCAAGCCCTGTCCGTATGCTAAGCTGTCCGCGATATTCTTTTTTTAATCCGGAAATTTCATGAATATAGCGTTCCAAAGAAGCTTGCGCCATCGCGCTGTCTTTCAGCGGCGTGGGATCGGTAAAAGAGGGCGGCAATGGGGCGTGTTCGGTAAAAGTAATCGATTCGAACCCTTTTTTTAAGGCTTCTTCTGCATATTGTCTGAGTGTGTCATTGGAGCCGTGAGGGCAAAATGGTGTGTGAATATGTCCGTCTCGCTTTTGCATTGATGTCACCCCATGAAAAAATAGTCAAATCCTGCCGATTTTGCACAAAAAGTTTTTGATTTCTGGTCAAAAAATGTTTGTTACATGGTATCATAATAACAATGAAAACGACAGTTTTTCTCAATACATATCCTGAAATCTTTCTGAATAAATAAAACACCCTGACAGATTAAGGTAAACAGCAAGGGGGCTCATTATGGAGTTTGTCATTGGATTATTAATTGTACTGCTTGCGCTGTTTGCGGCAGGCTACTTTTTCAGGAAAAAAGTCTACGCCGAAATCGACCGGCTGGAATCGTGGAAGATTGAAATTCTAAATCGGTCGATCGTGGAAGAAATGTCTAAAATAAAACATTTAAAAATGACGGGTCAGACAGAAGAGTTCTTTGAGAAGTGGCGTGAAGAATGGGACGAGATTGTCACAGCCCACATGCCGAAAGTTGAAGAGCTCCTTTATGATGCCGAGGAAAATGCAGACAAATACCGGTTTAAAAAGGCCAATCAAGTGCTCGTTCATATCGATGACCTGCTGACAGCGGCTGAATCAAGCATTGAAAAGATTCTTCGGGAAATCAGCGATCTTGTCACAAGTGAGGAAAAGAGCCGTGAAGAGATTGAACAGGTGAGGGAGCGCTATTCGAAATCTCGAAAAAACCTGCTGGCTTACAGCCACCTTTACGGGGAGCTTTATGACAGCCTTGAAAAGGATCTGGACGAAATTTGGAGCGGCATCAAACAATTTGAAGAAGAAACAGAAGGCGGAAACTATATTACTGCAAGAAAAGTACTGCTTGAGCAGGACCACAATCTTGAACGGCTTCAGTCATACATAGATGATGTGCCGAAGCTGTTAGCTGACTGTAAACAGACGGTGCCCGGACAGATTGCAAAGCTCAAGGATGGCTATGGCGAAATGAAAGAAAAAGGGTACAAGCTTGAGCATATCCAGCTTGATAAGGAATTAGAAAATCTGTCAAACCAGCTGAAACGAGCGGAACATGTCCTGATGACTGAGCTGGATATTGATGAAGCGTCCGCAATCCTGCAGCTCATTGACGAAAATATTCAATCTGTTTATCAGCAGCTGGAGGGCGAAGTTGAAGCCGGTCAATCCGTACTAAGCAAAATGCCTGAATTGATTATTGCTTACGACAAGCTTAAAGAAGAGAAAGAGCATACGAAAGCGGAAACTGAGCTGGTGAAGGAAAGCTACAGGCTGACAGCCGGTGAGCTCGGCAAACAGCAGGCTTTTGAAAAGCGCCTTGATGAAATTGGGAAGCTGCTATCATCCGTTAAAGATAAGCTCGATGCAGAGCATGTCGCTTACTCACTTTTAGTGGAAGAAGTTGCTTCAATAGAGAAGCAAATTGAAGAAGTGAAAAAAGAGCATGACGAGTATCGTGAAAATCTGCAAGCGCTGAGAAAAGAAGAGCTTCAGGCGAGGGAGACGCTCAGCAATTTGAAAAAAACAATTTCTGAGACAGCAAGACTGCTGAAGACTAGCAACATTCCAGGCATTCCGAGCCATATTCAAGAGATGCTGGAGAACGCGCATCATCATATTCAAGAAACAGTCAATCAACTAAACGAACTTCCATTAAATATGGAAGAAGCCGGAGCCCATTTGAAACAAGCAGAAGATATCGTCAACAGGGCAAGCCGGGAATCAGAGGAACTTGTCGAGCAGGTCATCCTCATTGAAAAAATCATTCAGTTCGGAAACCGGTTCAGAAGCCAGAATCATATTTTATCTGAACAGCTGAAAGAAGCGGAAAGACGTTTTTATGCTTTTGATTATGACGACTCTTATGAAATTGCCGCTGCCGCTGTAGAAAAGGCTGCGCCAGGTGCAGTTGAAAAAATCAAAGCTGACATATCCGCTTAGATAATCAAGACCATGAAAAAGAGCCCGCAGTGTAATGAGCAGGCTCTTTTTTTTATTACAAAACGCCTGCGCAATAACGCAGGCGTTCTGTGACATTAACTTATTTCATTAAGCTGTTTGGATGGTCCGATGAATAAGGTCAGCACATAGCCGATAACCGCTCCGACGATTCCTGGAAGCACCCAGCCGATGCCGAGGCTGTAAAGAGGAAGATTCGCATTTAGAAACACATCTAAAGATCCAAGTGAGAAACCGGCTGCTTTGATACCGTCTAAAATACTGAAAAGTCCTGTACCGATCAAGCATGCGATGTACACTTCGCGTCTTTCTTTAAAGATCTTATCGATGAAGGAAAGAACGATAATGACAATGGCAAGCGGATAGATAGCTGATAAAATAGGAACAGAAAACGCGATAATTTGCGCGAGTCCGAAATTCGCAATGATCAAGCTGAATAACGTGACAATCGTAACGACAATTTTATATGATAATGCCGGAATAAGTTTTGAAAAATATTGGCCGCAAGATGTGACAAGGCCGATGCTTGTTGTTAAACATGCGACTGTAATCGCTGCTCCGAGTACGATGTTGCCCAATGAACCGAATAAATAATGGGAAGACGCAGATAAAATTTTAGCTCCTTCACCAACAGGACCGATGGCATTTGTGCTTGTTGCACCTAAATAAGCAAGGGATACATAAATGAAAGTCAGGCCTAAAGCGGCAATCACACCTGCTTTAATGCAGGCTGCAGCAAGAGCTTTAGACTGTGTAACGCCTTTGCTTTTTACAGCATTTACAACGACAACGCCAAATACAATTGAAGCAAGTGCGTCCATTGTTTTATAGCCTTCTAAAAATCCTTTAAAAACCGGTGTTCCTTTATATGCTTCTGTCACGGCGCCCAATCCGCCCATCGGCGTGAAGATGGCTTTGAGAACAATGATTAAAATAATTGTGAATTTGATGGGAGTCAGAATTTTTCCGACTCGATCGACAACCTTGGATGGGTTTAACGCTAAATAGTACGTAACGCCGAAAAAGATAAGTGTAAATATTAATAAAGAAAGTCTTTCTGGTACGCCAGTCAAAAACGGAACAGCGCCAATTTCATATGAAACAGTTCCTGTTCTCGGGATGGCGAATAATGGTCCGATTGATAAATAAAGCACGACAGTAAAGATTGTGCCGAAAACAGGGTGCGCTTTGTCAGCAAGGCCTTTTGCGTCCTTACCGGTTAATGCGATGGCGATAATGCCGAGAAGCGGCAGGCCTACCCCTGTCAGTAAAAATCCGCCGATGGCCTTCCAGACGTTGTGTCCGGCTGCTTGTCCAAGTTCCGGCGGATAGATCATATTTCCTGCTCCAAAGAATAACGCAAATAGCATGAAACCAATAATAATGGTATCTTTGACAGGCAGTGAGTGTTTCATGAAAAAAATCCTCCTAATAATTATGTTAAAATATTCTGTCAATTAATTGTCAGATAATATGACGAAACGAACAAATCTTATTATATGGTAAAAAAATTAGAAGTCAATACTAGTTTTTCGTAATTTTCTATTAAATTTTGTTATGGTAACATAAATATCATACCTTGTACCGCTTTCATAAAGGAGTAAAAAAGATGATATATTTAGATAATAGTTCAACGACGAAGCCTTACGATGAAGTCTTGAACGTATATGAACAGACAAGCAGCCGATACTTTGGCAATCCTTCATCTTTGCACCGATATGGAGCCGAAACGGAACAGCTGCTTCAAGCAGCCAAAAATCAAATCAAAAGGTCCTTAGGCCTAAAAAAATATGATATTGTATTTACGTCAGGCGCCACAGAAGCCAATAATGCGGCTTTAAAAGGAGCGGCTTTGTCAAAGATAAAAACAGGCAAACATATCATTGCCACTTCTATTGAACATCCATCTGTTACGGAATCGTTAGAACAGCTGAAAGAGTTGTTCGGGTTTGATATCACTTATCTTTCTGTGAATGAAGACGGATTTGTTTCTATTGAAGATCTAAAAGCAGCCATCCGTCCCGATACCGTGCTTGTCAGCATGATGCATGTGAACAATGAAGTCGGTTCCGTGCAGCCGATTGAAGCGGCAGGGGAAGTGCTGAAGAAGCACCCGAACATTTTGTTCCACGTCGATTATGTGCAGGGCATCTATAAAGTGCCCTTGGCAATTGAAAAGGCCGGCATTGATCTATGTTCAATTTCGGGGCATAAATTTCACGGCCTAAAGGGGACAGGCGCACTTATTGTAAAAGAAGGAACACGCCTTATTCCGCTCATAACGGGAGGCTCTCAGCAAAAAGGCATACGGGCCGGAACAGAACATACTGCTGGTGCGGTTTCGCTTGCCAAGGCCATTAATCTGGCCTCTGCTGATTTTGACACACGGCTTGACACGATGACTGCCGTAAAGGAATTGTTTATGAATAGGCTGAGTGAAATTGAGGGCGTCGTTATCAACACGCCTCAAATGAATAGCGCGCCGCACATTATTAATTTCTCTGTACCGGGGATTAAAGCGGAAGTGCTTTTACACATGCTTGAGGAACAGGATATATTCGTCTCCACAACATCGGCTTGCTCGGCAAAAGAACATAAGCCCAGCAAGGTTCTCTTAGAGATGGGCAAAGGAGAGCAGATTGCCGGAAGCAGCATCAGAATCAGTTTAAATTACAGCCAGACAAGCGATGTGGCAGAACCGTTTATGAACGCGCTTCGTCCTGGCATCAAAAAATTAAGGGAAATGATGAGGTAGAACATGAATTACGATCATATATTAATTCGTTTTGGGGAAATTTCGACCAAAGGCAAAAACAGAAAAAGCTTTATTGAGCGCTTAAAACAAAACATCAGACTCGTTTTGAAAGACTATCCGAATTTAAAATACTTTTCCAACAGGGATCGTATGACGATTACATTAAATGGAGAGGATCCTGAGGCTCTTTTTCCTCATTTAAAGCAAGTGTTTGGGATTCAAAGCTTCAGCCTGGCAATTAAGTGTGACAGCCGCCTTGATGATATTAAGGCAACCGCACTAAAGGCTATCAAAGATCAGTATAAACCAGGTGATACGTTTAAAGTCGCGACAAAGAGAGCGTATAAGCAATTTGAATTAGATACAAACCAGATGAACGCTGAAATCGGCGGCCATATTTTGCGAAATACAGAAGGATTGACGGTCGATGTTCGCAACCCAGACATCCCGCTCAGAATCGAAATCAGGGAAGAAGCAACATTTTTGACAATTCGTGATGAAAAAGGTGCAGGCGGGCTGCCAGTTGGTTCAGCAGGAAAAGCGATGCTGATGCTTTCTGGCGGTTTTGACAGCCCTGTGGCCGGTTTTTATGCGATGAAACGGGGATTGTCGGTAGAAGCTGTTCATTTCTTCAGCCCGCCATACACAAGCGAGCGCGCAAAGCAAAAGGTAATGGATCTGGCGAAATGTCTGTCCCGTTTTGGGGGAAGCATGACACTTCATATTGTTCCATTTACAAAAACGCAAGAGCTCATCCAAAAACAAATTCCTGAAAATTACACAATGACGGCAACCCGCCGCCTCATGCTTCAGATAGCCGACAGAATCAGAGAAAAGAGAAACGGGCTTGCCATTATTACGGGAGAAAGCCTCGGTCAGGTAGCGAGCCAAACGCTTGAAAGCATGTATGCAATTAATGCGGTGACGTCAACACCGATTTTGCGTCCGCTAATCGCCATGGACAAAACAGAAATCATCGAAAAATCACGGGAAATTGGCACATATGAGACAAGTATTCAGCCGTTTGAAGACTGCTGCACGATCTTTACACCGCCAAGCCCGAAAACACGCCCTAAAAAAGAGAAAATTGAACACTTTGAAAGCTTTGTTGATTTCGAGCCGTATATTCAAGAAGCGGTAGATAACATTGAGACAATGACCCTTTATAGCGAACAAGAAGCTAACGATAAATTCGCTGAACTCTTTTAAATCAATTTTCAGCTCCTGTATACAATTACCAAAGTTTTTCTGAATGAAGCCATGTGTTTTGACACATTCTATACTCACAAGGAGGTGAGACACATGGCTAACAATAACTCAGGTAACAGCAACAACCTTTTAGTACCAGGAGCTGCTCAAGCGATCGACCAAATGAAATTAGAAATCGCTTCTGAATTCGGTGTAAACCTTGGAGCAGACACAACTTCTCGCGCTAACGGTTCTGTTGGAGGAGAGATCACAAAACGTCTTGTATCTTTTGCTCAACAAAACATGGGCGGAGGACAATTCTAATTTACAATTTCACATAATGGCTTAGGAGTGGGGGTATCCCCACTCTTTTTCATTTTTTACATATAAAAAAGGACCAGCGGCCTATAAAATCTATGTTTACAGAGGTTGCTTTTAGGCATATCCTTACGGAAAGAGCCTGTATTTATGTATAATGGGTGGAGAAAGTGAGGAGTTGTTCGTGTTAAAACGTGAAGATTTAATTGCCCCTGTGCAATATAATTTAGTGAATGAAATGGAAAAGTTCAGTGCTGCTGGACAAAAAACCGCTCTTCTTTGGGAGGACGAGTCGGGCAAGCAAGAATCTTGGTCGTATGAAAAGCTGATGGAAGAAACAAATAAAATCGGAGCGGCCTTAGCTGATCTTGGATTTAAAAAGGGAGACAAGCTGATTGTAATGGTTCCGCGGGTGCTTGAAGCCTATGCTGTTTATTTGGCTATCCTGAAATCAGGAATGGTTGTCATTCCGTGCTCCGAAATGCTTCGCGCGAAAGATCTTGAATACCGGATTGAACATGCAGAGGTAAAAGGCGCTATCGTCTACTCCGAATTTATTGGCGCTTTCCGGGATGTCAGTACGGCTGACAAACTGATTACACTGTCTATTGGTGAAAATGATGCCGGCTGGAAAAACCTCTTATCAATTGAAGCGGACGGAAGCCAATTTAAAACAGCTGACACAACAAGAGATGATATGGCTTTCTTATCTTATACATCCGGGACAACAGGTCAGCCGAAAGGTGTTGTACATACACATGGATGGGCATTTGCTCATTTAAAAACTTCTGCCGGCGCTTGGCTTGACATTTCTGAAAAGGATATCGTCTGGGCAACTGCTGCCCCTGGCTGGCAAAAGTGGGTATGGAGTCCGTTTTTAGCGGTGCTTGGCAGCGGAGCAACCGGTTTTGTGTACCACGGCAGATTCAAAGCAGAAAAATATCTAGAGCTTTTAAATCGCTACAAAATCAATGTTTTCTGCTGCACTCCGACAGAATACCGCTTAATGGCGAAGGTTGAAGGCTTGAAACGCTTTGATCTTTCTGCCCTGCACAGCGCTGTTTCCGCAGGTGAGCCGCTCAACCGTGAAGTCATTGATGTTTTCCAAAAGCACTTTGGCATTAAGGTACGGGACGGATATGGCCAAACAGAAAGCACGCTTTTGGTTGGTGTTTTGAAAGATACGCCTATTAAACCGGGAAGCATGGGAAAACCGACACCGGGAAATCAGGTGGAGATCATAAATGAAGACGGTGAAATCTGCAAACCTGGTGAGGTTGGCGATATCGCTGTTCACCTCAGTACGCCTGCGCTCTTTAAAGAGTATTTTAAAGATCCGGAAAGAATGAAAACACAAATTCGCGGCGATTATTTCCTAACGGGAGACAGAGCAAGAAAAGATGAGGAAGGTTACTTCTGGTTTGAAAGCCGAAATGACGATATTATTATCAGCTCCGGCTATACGATCGGGCCTTTCGAGGTGGAAGACGCGCTTGTTAAGCACCCAGAAGTAAAAGAATGTGCTGTTGTCGCAAGCCCTGATGAAATCAGAGGCTCCATCGTAAAGGCATATGTTGTCCTGCAAAATCATGAAAAACGCAGTGATGAGCTTGTCAAAATGCTGCAAAACCATGTGAAGACGATTACCGCTCCATACAAATATCCTAGAGAAATTGAATTTGTGGAAAGCCTGCCGAAAACGGCTTCTGCAAAAATCAGACGAGTGGAATTAAGAAAACGTGAAGAACAGCTCAAAGCCAATAAAAAGGCGTAAAGAAAGAGAGTGAACGTGAATGAAGGCGATATGGCACGGCGGTTTCATTTATACGATGCTCGAAGAAGGCGATCGGACTGAGGCAGTTTATGTTGAGGATGGTGTTATAAAAGGCACCGGCAGCTATGAACGTTTGAAGGAAAAGTACGGGTCGCCGGAAACAGAAGAAATCAGCCTGAACGGAGCAGTGATGTTCCCCGGTTTTGTTGACAGCCATCTACATTTGATCGGCCACGGTGAGAAACAGCTTCAGCTCGATCTGTCCGCACTGACGTCGAAAGATTCAATTTTACAGGCTGCGAAGGAAAGAGAGCGGCAGCTTCCTAAAAACGATTGGCTCATTGGAGAAGGCTGGAATGAAAATCAGTTTGAGACACCTGACTACTTGACTAAGCATGATCTTGATCGCCTGTTTCCTGACAGGCCCGTCTTGCTCAAGCGTATATGCCGGCATGCAATAGCTGTCAATTCTGCGGCTCTTCAAGCAGCGGGAATTTCAAGAAATACTCCTGATCCTGACGGCGGAGTCATCGTAAAAGATGCAAATGGCGAGCCGACCGGACTCCTGTTTGATAAGGCGCAGGATTTGATTCTGAAGGCTGTCCCGCCAGTCTCCCAGCACTATGTTGATGAGGCATTAACGGCTGCAATAAAGGATTGCTGGACAAAAGGCCTGACGGGCGGTCATTCGGAAGACTTGTCCTATTATGGTGATGTTTCGGTGCCGATGAAAGCTTATGAGAAAGCTGCCGCTGGCGGAAAGTATCCGTTTCGCTGCCATTTGCTCGTTCATCATGAAGCTGTCGATCGATGGGAGCAGCTGGAGAAGCTGTCCGGCCCGTATGTGGAGTTCGGTGCTATGAAAATCTTTGCGGACGGGGCGCTTGGCGGGAGAACGGCTTTATTGAAAGAACCATATCAGGATGATCCATCAACAAATGGTGTTCAGGTTCACGATGACGAAACCCTTGGCCGGCTCATTCGCAAAGCGAGAGAAAAAGGGATGGAGGTTGCTGTTCATGCAATCGGCGATCTTGCTTTTGAAAAAGTGCTGAACGCAATAGAAAAGCATCCGCCCAAAAACGGCCGGCATGATCGGCTTATTCATGCTCAAGTGCTTGATAACGAATTAATCGAGAGAGCAGCACGCATGCCGATCGCACTTGACCTTCAGCCGCACTTCGTTGCAAGCGACTTTCCGTGGGTCATTGACCGTCTCGGAAAAGACCGGATGAAGACTGCATTTGCCTGGAAAACCCTCATATCTAAAGGCATTTTATGCGCGGGCGGTTCAGACGCCCCGATTGAGCCTGTTGACCCGCTTCTAGGGATCCAGTCCGCGGTCCTCCGGAAAAGCAGTCATGAGCAAAACGGGCCAAGCTATAATGAAAGTGAATGTTTACCTGTATATGAAGCGATAAAGCTTTATACAGAAGGTAGCGCCGGTATCATTTATAAAGAGAAGTCACGCGGAAAAATTGCGGAAGGCTATGACGCGGATTTTACAGTTCTCAGTGGTGATCCGTTTGCCATTGACCCCGCACAGCTTCATCTTTTAGAGATTAAAAAAACCGTGATTAACGGCCAGATTGTATATGAGAAATCATAAAAAAGTACGCTTCACTTTTTCCCAAAATGAATTGTCCTTTAGTTTGACTGTTTTGATTTTCTTATTAGACAGTTTGATTTCGATCGTTTTCACATTTCTCGTGCTGAGTGCTTCATTGTCCAAGCCGATGATTGGGTGTTCGTTGCCGTCCTGCACCACACGAAGGGTCAGCTTTCGGTCAGAGCTGAGGACAAATGGCGAGCCGAGTGTCCGGTAGGTATTATTGTTAAGGGATGCAAGCTCTGATACCTGCATGCATGGAAGCAATGGATCAACAACCGCTCCTGCAACAGACTTGTTATAGGCGGTGCTCCCTGTAGGCGTTGAGATAATCATTCCGTCACCTCTAAACGTTTCAAAGTGCAGATCGTCAATCAGCACGTCCATCACAAAGGTTTTAATGATGCTTGAGCGGATGGATACCTCGTTTAAGCAGTGAAAAGGACTGGCATGATCCACTGTCACTTCAATCAGCGGGTATTTTCTCACTTCAATTTGTTCAAACGTCATTGCATCGACCATTTTTTCTCGCTCATCACTATGAAAGTCGCAATATAAATGAGCTTTCCCCTTTTTGGTAATGCCGACGTACAAGCAGTCATCACGAAAATTCGTCTTTCTGACTGCCTGCAAAAATGTGCCGTCCCCGCCAATGCTAGCGATAATATTAGCGTCTGAGTGCTGGTTCACAACGGTAAATCCATGCTCTTCCGCCAATTGTGTTAACGAGCGGGCTTGTTCGTTCGTTTCCTGATCCTGTTTGTGAAAAAAATAAACATTACGGCGTTGATCGGTCATATCCCATTTCCCCTTTGCTGTCATATTTAAGTTTTTCTGCCATCCAGTATTTGTGATAAAATACCTTTGGCCATAAGTGTACCACGTTTGCCGGCAGCCCGTTAAGCCGGAGCTTTCTCATGAAGTGAAACATTTTTCATATTGAATCGTATAATGAGAGAGTTTAGGAAAAAGGAGGAGAAAAAATGAATGCAAAAAGATGGATTGCATTAGTGATTGCTCTGGGGATTTTCGGCGTGTCTATTATCGTCAGCATCTCTATGAGTTTCTTTGAAAGCGTCAAAGGCGCTCAAACGGATCTCACATCACTGACGGATGAATCGCAGGAGAAGACGCTGGAAAACGGCAGTCCCTCAAGTAAAATTGCCGTATTAGAGGTCAGCGGCACCATTCAGGATAATGGGGACTCAAGCAGTCTGCTTGGTGCAGACGGATATAACCACAGAACGTTCTTAAAAAACCTTGAGCGCGCAAAAGATGACAAGACGGTCAAAGGTATCGTTCTGAAGGTGAATTCTCCGGGTGGCGGAGTGTATGAAAGTGCTGAAATACATAAGAAACTGGAAGAAATCAAGAAAGAAACGAAAAAACCGATTTACGTGTCAATGGGTTCGATGGCAGCATCAGGAGGCTATTACATCTCAACAGCGGCTGATAAGGTTTTTGCGACACCGGAAACCCTGACCGGGTCACTCGGCGTCATTATGGAAAGCGTCAATTATTCAAAGCTTGCCGATAAGCTTGGCATTTCTTTTGAAACGATTAAGAGCGGGGCCCATAAGGACATTATGTCTCCTTCCCGTGAGATGACGAAAGAAGAAAAAAACATCATGCAATCGATGGTTGATAATTCGTATGAAGGCTTTGTTGATGTCATTTCAAAAGGGCGCGGCATGTCGAAAGCAGAGGTAAAGAAAATTGCGGACGGCCGCGTGTATGACGGACGGCAGGCGAAAAAACTGAACCTCGTTGATGAGCTTGGTTTTTATGACGATACCATTACGGCGATGAAAAAGGATCACAAGGATTTGAAAAACGCCTCTGTCATTTCTTATGAGGAAAGCTTCGGATTAGGTTCACTGTTTTCCATGGGCGCGAACAAAATGTTTAAAAGTGAAATTGATTTTTTGAATATGAGAGAAATTCTATCGCAATCCGGTTCGTCGAGAATGATGTATCTCTATGCGAAGTAGGAGGGAACAATAATGGACGCGACATATGAAGAGTTAGAGCGCAATGACATCAAAGGCCCGCAAGAAGCGGAGCAGCTGACACATGCCTATGCTGGCTTTTGGGTTCGTTTCTGGGCTTTCCTGCTTGATTGGCTCGTGATATGGGGATTAAACCATTTGCTCGTTTCTCCCCTCTTTACCGTATTGGATCTGCCGAAAACATCCGGCATGTTTACCTTCTCGGCTTACAGTGTGACAACGCTTATTGTGTATCTTGCCTATTTCGCACTCATGACAAAATACTTCAGGCAGACGCTTGGTAAAATGGTGTTCGGCCTCAAAGTGGTTTCTGTGAAGCGAGATAGCAAGCTGACATGGAGTACAGTGATTTTTCGTGAAGTGGTTGGACGGTATATTGATAAGATTTGGATTTTATATATCGTTGTTGCTTTTTCACCTACAAAACAAGGGATTCATGATTACATCGCGGATACCACCGTGGTGCATGAAAAATTATACCGCAAATAACCGATAACCCGGACCTCCGTCCGGGTTTATTTTTTTAGGAATTGGCGATAATGCTCCTAGAGGAAGTGAAGAATATGGTGTATGTACTGACAGCCATTCTTATTCTCATAGGGATCGTACTGCTTCTCAGAATGAAAATCCATGTCGCGCTGGAGTATCTTCATGCCGCTGATAATGACAAATTGACCTTGAAGATTACGGCGCTGTTTGGCCTTATAAGGATCAAAAAAACAATCCCTGCGATTAAGGTGAACAAAGAAGACGGAACAGTGGATATCAAACAAAAAACTGAATCTAAAATGAAAAAAAGCAGCGGAAAGAAAAAAATTACACAAAATGATGTGCAGCAAAGCATTAATAAAATCGAAATGCTTTTGCATCAGGTTACCAGACTACGAAAAATCAGCGCGTCTTTTCTCGCGCATTTACATATCACAAAACTAGAATGGGTTACAGTAATCGGAATTCAGGACGCGGCAGTGACAGGTGTGTTAACAGGTGCTGTATGGGGTGTGAAGGGCGGTATCGCAGCAATGCTTTACGACCACCTGGACTTTGTGAATAAACCTGTCTATGAGGTGATCCCGTCGTTTCAAGTCCCTGTTTCCAAGACCCATTTTCAGTGTATATTCTTTTTTCGCTTTGGACATGCTATGCTTGCAGCTTTCAAATTCGTCAAATACGGACGGGAGCTATCCGTATTAAAGAAGAATCCGTCGGCTAGAATGACTTCAAAGAATGATTCATCAGTTTAAGGAGGAAGCGTATATGGCAGACCATCCCATCCAAGGTTTAATGAAAACCGCAATGGAAAACTTGAAGGAAATGATTGATGTTAACACCATCATCGGAGATCCAGTAGAAACGCCTGATGGAAGTGTGATTTTAACTGTTTCTAAAGTTGGATTCGGATTCGCCGCAGGCGGAAGCGAGTTTGGCGGAAAGCCGGCCGAAAAGAAATCGGAAGACGATGAGATAAGAGAACAGAAACTTCCTTTCGGAGGCGGAAGCGGGGGCGGTGTGTCCATTACGCCGATCGCGTTTTTAATTGTCGGATCGACAGGCATCAGAATGCTTCATTTAGATGAAAATACCCATTTAATAGAGAAAATTTTAGACGCAGCCCCTCAAACACTCGAACGCATCCAGCAAATGTTCAAGAAAAATAACAAGAACCAAGGCCAAGGCCAAAATCAAAACCAAATGAACAATATGAATTATTAAAAAAAGGTTAACTGCGCTGGCCGCAGTTAACTTTTTTTTGGCATAAACTTTGCAGTTTGCAGGAAACTTTACTATGATAGAGACATACATACAAAAGGGAGGAATTATAATGGCTGAAATTACATTCAAAGGCGGTCCGGTTACACTTGTCGGACAAGAAGTGAAGGTAGGAGATCAAGCTCCTGATTTCACAGTGCTGACTAACAGCCTTGAAGAAAAATCGTTAGCTGACATGAAAGGAAAGGTAACGATTATTTCTGTTATCCCTTCAATTGATACAGGTGTTTGTGATGCACAAACACGCCGTTTTAACGAAGAAGCTGCAAAGCTTGGAGATGTCAACGTCTACACAATCAGTGCAGACCTTCCATTCGCGCAAGCGCGCTGGTGCGGCGCTAACGGAATTGACAAAGTGGAAACACTGTCTGACCACAGAGATATGTCATTTGGCGAAGCGTTCGGTGTGTATATTAAAGAACTTCGTTTGCTTGCGCGTTCCGTATTTGTCCTTGATGAGAATGGAAAAGTCGTTTACGCTGAATATGTAAGCGAAGCAACAAACCACCCGAACTATGAAAAGCCAATTGAGGCTGCTAAGGCATTAGTGAAGTAAGCAGGGAAAAAAGCTCCAGGCTGCCGCCGGAGCTTTTTTCATGGCAAGGAGGAACACAATATGCAAAAAGACCATGTAGGTGCGGTGTATGAGCTGTTAAACGAAGCAGCGATTATGATAAAGAATGAATTGCAGATTTCATATATAGAGGCGCTGGCCGAAGCAGGAGAAATGTATTTTCTTGAAAAAACGGATCAGCTGAAACTGCCTGCTGATCAGAAAACCAAACAACTTCAGGCTCTGCTTGAAAAAGCGGAATTCGGCACGTATGAGCATGAGTGGGTACGCAAGGCTTTTCAGCTTGCCGTCCTTAAAGGAATGAAAGATATCTCCCATCCAAACAGACAAATGACGCCGGATACGATCGGGCTTTTCATCAGCTATTTGGTGAATAAGTTTATGGCGGACAAAAAGGAACTGACCATTCTTGATCCAGCCTTGGGAACTGGGAACCTTCTGTTTACCGTGCTGAACCAGCTGTCTGAAAAAACGGCAAACAGCTTTGGCATTGAAATTGATGATGTGCTCTTGAAGATCGCCTATGCCCAAGCGAACCTTCTGAAAAAAGAGCTTGAGCTTTTCCACCAAGACAGCCTTGAGCCGTTGTTTATCGATCCAGTTGACACGGTCATTTGTGATCTGCCAGTCGGCTATTATCCGAATGACGAAGGAGCAGAAGCGTTTGAGCTTAAAGCTGACGAAGGCCATTCCTTCGCTCATCATCTGTTTATTGAACAGAGCGTCAAGCATACCAAACCGGGCGGCTACTTATTTTTTATGATTCCGAATCATTTGTTTGAGAGCTCCCAAAGCGGCAAGCTGAAACAGTTTTTCAAAGATAAGGTTCATATCAACGCACTGTTGCAGCTGCCAAAATCTATTTTTAAAGACGAAGCTCATGCCAAAAGCATCCTTGTGCTTCAGAAACAAGGAGAGAATACGAAAGCCCCGGGGCAAATTCTGCTTGCGAATCTTCCGTCTTTCTCCAATCAAAAGGCGATGCTTGATATGATGGCTCAATTTGATGAATGGTTTAAAAAAGAAAAGTAAGTGTTTTAAAAGCAGCTTAGGCAGCCGTATGAGGTCGATGCCTAAGCTGCTTTTATTTATGCTTTTGAAGACCGGACTTGACGAATTGAATCCAGCTTTGAAACACAAAATACAGAGGGAAAAACCGCAAATTGTAAGCGTTCATCAATACAAAACCTATAGGGAATGTGTCTGAAAATAACGACTTCTTATTGTAAGCGTTATCAATACGCAAGTTGACTTGAAAAGCCGACATGACAATGTTTAAATGGAAAAGTCAGATATTTTTCGGAGAAGATGTTGATATTCACCGGGAAAAAAGTACGAAAAACGAAGTTGTTGATACAGAGTATAAAGGAGCGTCAATCATGTCCAAAATTATTGCAATTAACGCAGGAAGCTCGTCTTTGAAATTTCAGCTTTTCGAAATGCCTTCAGAAACCGTTTTAACGAAGGGTTTAGTTGAACGAATCGGTATCGCCGACAGCGTCTTCACAATTTCTGTGAACGGCGAAAAAAATACAGAAGTAACTGATATTCCGGATCATGCGGTAGCTGTTAAAATGCTGCTGAATAAGTTAACGGAATTCGGCATTATTAAAGACTTGAATGAAATTGACGGAATTGGCCATCGTGTCGTTCACGGCGGAGAAAAATTCAGCGATTCTGTTTTATTAACGGATGAAACCATTAAGGAAATCGAAGATATTTCTGAATTGGCACCGCTTCACAATCCGGCAAATATCGTTGGAATTAAAGCGTTCAAAGAAGTGCTTCCAAATGTTCCTGCGGTAGCTGTATTTGATACGGCATTCCACCAAACAATGCCTGAGCAGTCTTACCTGTACAGCTTGCCGTATGAATACTATGAAAAATTCGGCATCCGTAAATACGGCTTCCACGGCACATCACATAAATATGTAACTGAGCGTGCGGCAGAGCTTCTCGGCCGTCCGTTAAAAGACTTGCGCCTGATTTCCTGCCACCTTGGAAACGGAGCAAGTATTGCGGCTGTTGAAGGCGGAAAATCAATTGACACATCCATGGGCTTTACGCCGCTTGCCGGTGTAGCAATGGGTACACGCTCTGGAAACATCGACCCTGCCCTGATTCCATACATCATGGAGAAAACAGGCCAAACGGCTGACGAAGTATTGAATACATTAAACAAAAAAAGCGGACTGCTCGGCATTTCCGGTTTCTCAAGCGATCTTCGTGACATCGTCGAAGCAACGAAAGAAGGAAATGAGCGCGCGGAAACGGCTCTTGAAGTATTCGCAAGCAGAATCCACAAATACATCGGTTCTTACGCTGCAAGAATGAGCGGTGTAGATGCGATCATCTTTACTGCCGGTATCGGTGAAAACAGTGTGGAAGTCAGAGAACGCGTTCTTCGCGGTTTAGAATTCATGGGCGTATACTGGGATCCTGCGCTTAATAACGTGCGCGGCGAGGAAGCTTTCATCAGCTATCCGCATTCTCCAGTAAAAGTCATGATCATTCCGACTGATGAAGAAGTCATGATTGCGCGCGACGTTGTTCGTTTAGCAAAATAAATCGCATGAAAGCACATTCTCTTGAATGTGCTTTTTTGTTGATGCATGATAGTGACAGACAGAAAACATAAAAGAGGTGGGCCAATGAGTGTTCAAGAGCATAAACAAGAAGCTCCCGATATCGTTCGTTGCAAAGTGATTACTGTCAGTGACACGAGGACAGAGGAAACCGATAAAAGCGGCAAGCTGATGATCTCGTTTTTAGAAGAAGCCGGTCATCACATTGCTGCATATGAAATTGTAAAAGACGAAAAGGATGCTTTGCAGCGGTCAGTGCTTGCGGGCTGCATGGATGAACAGACAGACGCGGTACTCTTAAATGGAGGGACAGGCATAGCAGATCGGGATGTCACAATTGAAGCCATTACGCCGCTGTTTTCGAAAGAACTGCCCGGCTTTGGAGAAATATTCAGGATGCTGAGTTATACAGAGGATATCGGCCCTGCCGCAATCATGTCGAGAGCAACTGCCGGCGTCATTCAGCATACCGCTGTTTTCTCAACGCCAGGCTCAAGCGGCGCGGTAAAGCTGGCAATGAATAAGCTGATTATTCCCGAACTTGCGCATGTGGTCAGAGAAATCAGAAAAGACAAGTAAATGAATAAATACTACGAAACTTCACCTGAAATTTAGGTGAAGTTTTTTTTATAAAAGGCTTGAAAAAACGAAACGTACTTGTTAAAGTGTATACATACAAAATGTATTTTTATTAAAAATAATTTATTTTTATACAAAATAGAAACACGGTTGAGAGGGGATTTTTATCATGTCAGAACAGAAAAAAGTCGTATTAGCATACTCAGGGGGTCTTGATACTTCCGTCGCAATAAAATGGCTTCAGGAGCAAGGATATAATGTAATCGCCTGCTGTCTGGATGTCGGTGAGGGCAAAGATTTGGCATTTGTTCAGCAGAAAGCGCTTGAAGTCGGCGCGACAAACTCCTACGTGATCGATGCAAAAGAAGAATTTGCACAGGATTACGCGCTTATCTCTTTGCAGGCCCACACAATGTATGAAGGAAAATACCCGCTTGTTTCGGCATTATCTCGACCGCTGATCGCGAAAAAACTGGTTGAAATTGCGGAAAAAGAAGATGCACAGGCGATTGCCCACGGATGCACAGGGAAAGGAAATGACCAGGTTCGTTTCGAAGTCTCCATTAAATCATTAAACCCTGACCTTGAAGTCATCGCGCCGGTTCGCGAATGGCAGTGGTCACGTGAAGAAGAAATTGAATATGCGGCTAGCCGCGGCATTCCGATTCCGATCAATCTTGACAGCCCGTATTCTATCGACCAAAACCTCTGGGGACGCGCCAATGAGTGCGGTATTTTAGAAGATCCATGGGCGGCGCCGCCAGAAGGTGCATACGATTTAACAGCTCCGCTGGAAAAAACGCCGGACACGCCGGAAGTGATTGAAATTGCATTTGAACAAGGCGTGCCTGTCTCCATTGACGGTGTTTCCTACTCGCTTTCTGAGCTGATCTTGAAGCTGAATGAAATGGCGGGCGCGCACGGTGTCGGACGTATCGACCACGTGGAAAACCGCCTCGTTGGCATTAAATCCCGGGAAGTATACGAATGCCCTGGTGCGATGACACTGATCAAAGCACATAAAGAATTAGAAGATTTGACACTGGTGAAAGAGGTAGCCCACTTTAAACCGATCATCGAGCAAAAAATGTCAGAGATCATTTACAACGGCTTATGGTTCTCGCCGTTAAAAGATGCGCTGCACGCTTTCTTAAAAGAAACGCAAAAGCATGTCACAGGCATTGTCCGCGTGAAGCTGTTTAAAGGCCATGCAATTGTAGAAGGACGTAAATCAGAATACTCTCTATATGATGAAAAACTTGCAACATATACAAAAGACGATTCATTTGATCACCATGCAGCAATTGGATTTATCGAGCTTTGGGGACTTCCGACAAAAGTGAACAGCATCGTAAAAAAGAAGGAGCAGATTAAAGCATGAAGAAGCTTTGGGGAGGCCGATTTCAAAAAACACCGGAAAAATGGGTCGACGAGTTCGGCGCATCCATATCATTTGACCAAAATTTAGTTGCTGAAGACATTACAGGGTCTCTCGCACATGCTGCCATGCTGAAAAAATGCGGTATTCTGACAGCAGAAGAAGAGTTGAAAATCCGAGAGGGCCTGAATACCCTTTTGCAAAAAGCAGAGGAGGGAGCATTGGAATTCTCAGTCGATTATGAGGATATTCATTTGAACATTGAGAAAATGCTCATTGACGAAATCGGTCCTCTTGGCGGCAAGCTGCATACCGGCAGAAGCCGGAATGACCAGGTGGCGACTGACATGCATTTATACTTGAAGAATCATGTCGGCCACATCATCGAGCTGATTGAGGCATTCCAAAGTGCGCTGATTGAAAAGGCGGAAGCGAACGTTGAAACGATTCTGCCGGGCTACACACATCTGCAGCGCGCCCAGCCGATTTCATTCGCTCACCATCTGCTTGCGTATTTCTGGATGCTTGAGCGCGACAAGGAGCGTTTTCAGGATTCAATGAAGCGGATTAACAAATCTCCGCTCGGCTGCGGGGCGCTCGCGGGAACAACCTTCCCAATTGACCGTGATTATTCAGCGGAACTGCTCGGCTTTGATGCCATTTATGAAAACAGCTTAGACGGCGTCAGCGACAGAGACTTCATTTTGGAGTTTTTAAGCAACAGCAGTATGCTGATGATGCACCTATCCCGTTTCTCTGAAGAAATCATTTTATGGTGCTCGCAGGAGTTTAAATTCATCGAGCTTGACGATACGTACGCAACAGGAAGCAGTATGATGCCGCAAAAGAAAAACCCTGATATGGCGGAGCTGATCCGCGGCAAAACAGGACGCGTATACGGCGATATGATGGGGCTGTTTACGATCATGAAAGGACTTCCGCTCGCTTACAACAAAGATCTGCAGGAAGACAAAGAGGGCATGTTTGACACGGTGAAAACGGTGGAGGGCAGCCTGCAAATCTTCACAGGCATGATCCAAACAATGACTGTAAACAAAGACGTCATGAAGCAAGCAACAAAACAAGACTTTTCAAATGCGACGGAACTGGCGGATTATTTAGCTAAAAAGGGAATGCCGTTCAGAGAAGCGCATGAAGTGGTCGGGAAACTTGTGTACACATGCATCGAAAGAGGGATCTATTTAAGCGATATGCCGTTTGGCGAGTTTCAGCAGGCGAGCACACTATTCGAAGAAGATATTTACACTGTGTTAGACCCTTACTACGCAGTTGAAAAAAGAATGAGCGCCGGGGGCACCGGATTCAAACAGGTGGAACAGGCGCTTGAAAAAGCGAAAGCTTGCGTGGCAGCAGGAGTTTGTTAAAATTTCCTTCATAAAATCCCGTCATTATAGCCAACCTACCTCTATAATGATGGGAGGCAGAATGATGAAAAAAGAACCGGAACGCTATATTTATGATGAACAAGAAAGCCAGGAGACAACAAGGCTCATTTCAGAAGCATATCAAAGCGGTTATGTCGATATGCCTGATCAGGAGTCTTCATCTCCTGCAGAATAAGCTGTCTGTACAGGCAGCTTTTTTTGTATGCCAAAGTGTAAAAAGTGATATTGCAAGCCTTTTATAGTAAAGTAGAAGAAGAAACACTTTATTGAAAGCGGCGACGTTGCTTTGGGAGGTATTCATGTGCGACATGCTTTAATTACTGCCGGTTCGAAGGGTTTAGGCCGCAAAGTGACTGAAACGTTGCTTGCAAAGGGGTATTCAGTAACAGTCAATTACAGACAGGATGAGGAGGCAGTCAGCCGCCTGAAGGAAGCCTGTCCCGATTGTCTTGACCGGCTGCAATTTGTAAAAGGTGATGTCACCAAAAAAGAAGATCTGCTGCGTATTGCAGAGGCTGCCTTAAACCGCTTCGGAAGGATCGACTTTTTGATTAACAACGCGGGACCATACATATTTGAACGTAAAAAGTTAGCCGATTATACTGATGATGAATGGTATGGCATGCTGGAAGGAAATTTAAGCGCCGTCTTTCATTTATTCAAAGCGGTTATTCCTATTATGAGAAAACAGCAATTTGGACGCATCATTACGTACGGATTCCAAGGTGCGGCTCACGCGCCCGGCTGGCTTCACCGATCGGCATTTGGCGCTGCGAAAGTGGGCTTGGCTTCTTTGACGAAGACAATTGCCATTGAAGAAGCCGAATTCGGCATAACCGCCAACATGGTTTGCCCGGGAGACATTGTCGGCGACATGAAAGAAGCATCGATAGAGGAAGCCAGAATGCGAATCGGCAAAGAAAAAACGCCGATAGGAAGATCCGGTACAGGCGAGGATATCGCCCGGATTATCGCTTTCTTGTGTGAGGAGAACTCAGACCTTGTGACAGGGACTGTCATTGAAGCCACCGGAGGCCTCAATGTCATTAACAAGAATCAAACAACATAAGTTTTTCAGCTTTTTAAAAAGGGAAAATAAAAAAATCAAAATCATGTGACGAGGTGAAAGAAATGAAAGTGACATATCACGGACATTCTGTAATCACAGTGGAAACGAAGGACCATCATATTATTTTTGATCCGTTTTTAACAGGGAATTCATTAACGGATATAAAGCCGGAGGATGTAAAAGCGGATGTCATCTTACTAACGCACGGCCACAATGACCATGTCGGTGATACTGAACAAATCGCCAAGCAAAATAACGCGCTGGTTATAGCACCGAACGAGCTCGCTGTGTACTTAGGCTGGAAAGGCTTGAATGTTCATCCAATGCACATCGGCGGCTCCCGCCAGTTCGATTTTGGAAAAGTGAAGCTCACACAGGCCTTTCATGGATCAGCAGTCACAGATGAAGAAAACAAAACGATCACTTACACAGGCATGCCTGCCGGTATTTTGCTGACTGTAGAAGATAAAACGATTTTCCACGCGGGCGATACGGCTCTTTTCTCTGATATGAAACTCATTGGCGAATTGAATCATATCGACCTTGCTTTCCTGCCGATTGGCGATAACTTTACGATGGGGCCTGAAGACGCCAAGCTTGCCGCTGAATGGCTGCGCGCAAAACAGGTCGTGCCGGTGCATTACAATACATTCCCGGTCATCGAACAAGACCCAGAAGCATTCGCTGACAGCCTGCCGGGCGGAGTCGGCAAAGTCATGTCGGTCGGTGAGACGATCGAGCTTTAAACCGTGAAACCATCTCCTGATGAATCAGGAGGTGGTTTTTATTTTTTCAGTTATCCTGTAATGGTCTTATCAGAGGTTCCTTCCAATTCTTTGCTGCGCTGCTGAAAACGTTTGGTTATCCGGGCGATCAAGTCCTTCGTGGCGCGGTCAAAATGAACTTCTTTTTGATTTGTCAACAGCCCTATGGGCGGGGTGATATCCAGGTTCAGAATTGGAATAACTTTAGTGCCGTTGAACGGTTTAGAATGTGCGGTGCTGGTAAAGATTGAAATTCCGATGTTTTCACGTACGTAATATTTATGTGACATGCTGCTTGTGAGCTCCATTTTTTTGTAGCGATTCCCGAGTTCTCTATGTAAGTGCTGTTCAATTTGTAAGCGAATGGGGCAATTGGCGGGCGTAAATATGAAGCGCTCTTCTGCTAAATCAGACAAATGGACAGCCTTCTTCTCAGCGAGCGGATGTTGATCAGATACAATCACATTTAATGTGTCATAAAAAAATGGATGGTAGTAATTTTCAAGAATCAGCTCCGGCTCGCCGCAGACTGCAAAATCAATCGTCCCGTCTAAGAGCTTTTGACTGCAGGTATTGGCGTCATCAACCTTGATATTAACTGTTATCTTTGGGTAATCCTTTAAGAAATCCTTTAAAATCTCGGGGAATATCAGACTGGCGGTTGGCTCTGAAACCCCTATGTTGATAATGCCTGCCTCTTCTTCCTTTAAGTCGGAGAGGTTGTGTTTAAGCGCCTCGTATTGCATCAAAAGATCTCCTGTTCGTTCATAAAAAAGCTTCCCTGCTTTTGTCAACTGCAGGCTTTTTCCTCTTTCAAACAGCAGTACGCCTAAATCCTGCTCCAATTGCTTCATACGCATCGATATCGTCGGCTGCGAGTAGTTGAGTATTTCTGCAGCTTTATAGAAGCTTCCAAATTTTACAATCGTATGAAACGTTTTGATTGAGCGTAACTCCAATGTGCTCCCTCCTGTTTTTCATCATTAAAAATACTGAAGTGAAGGTTTACTTTTTTTGATTAGTCAAAGATCAGAGTATGCTTTATAGTATAAACAATAAAAGCTTAGTAAACAAATAGGAATTATATATTTTGAGAAGAGGAGTGACAAAAATGAGTGAGGATATTTTTCGACTGGCAACTGTTGAAGATGCACCGGAGCTGTTGAAATTGGTTAACAGCGCATTTCAGCCCATTCGGCAGCTGGATATTGATTGGCCATCCACGAGAGCTGATATCAAAATGGTATCAGAAAATATTGAACATCATTCAGCGATTGTGCTGGAGCGGGATGGGAAGCTGATTTCAACGATTACAATCAGGTTCCCGTGGGAGAGTGAGACGCCTCCTTCAAAATATCCGTTTGTATGGTGGTTTGCGACACTGCCGGAATATAAAGGGCAAGGCGCCGGAAGTAAGCTGCTTACGTATGTTGAAGAAAAAGTGCTTCGAGATATGCTGAAGGCTCCTGCGCTGACACTCGGCACATCGGCGCGCAAACATCCTTGGCTTGCTGACATGTACAGAAGGAGAGGGTATGAAGTGTATTTTGAGCAGGAAAAAGACGGGGACATAGGTGTGATGATGTACAAGGTTCTGATTCCGGAACGATTTAACCCAACGCTTTTAGGTGCGCCCAGCTGGGCATGATGTGAGGCAGCCTATGAATAAGCGTAAAGGATTGGTTTTGCTGCTGTCAGTGTTTGCATTACTTGGCGGGGGATGTTCGCAAACAAATAACAAAACAGATCGTCAGGCTCAAACAGTCATAATCGGCACTGGAACAGATTTTCCGAATATTGCGTTTTTAAATGAAAAAGGCGATTTGACCGGGTATGACATTGAAGTGATGAAAGCCATCGATAAGGAGTTGCCTCAATATACATTTGAATTTAAAACGATGGATTTCTCAAATTTGCTGACGAGTCTCGGAAATAAAAAAATTGATGTGATTGCGCACAATATGGCCAAAAATAAAGAACGAGAAAAGCGTTTTTTGTATCATAAAGTCCCATATAACTACTCGCCGATGTACATCACGGTGAAAGAGGATAATCACAAGATTCATACATTAAAAGACTTACACGGAAAAACAGTCATAGTTGGCGCCACGTCAAATGCGGCAGATTATATTACAAAGTACAACAAAACGCACGGCAGCCCGATTCATTTGAAATATGCGGGACAGGGAAGCAATGACACCGCCAATCAAATTGAAACCGGGCGCGCAGATGCAACGATAGCTACACCGTTTGCCGTCGATTTTCAGAATAAAACGCACACCTTCCGCCAAAAGACAGTCGGTGACGTGTTATTAGATACCGAGGTGTACTTTATGTTTAATAAAGGCAGCCAAACCTTGGCGGATGACACGGATCAAGCGATTAAAAAGCTGGAGAAAAACGGAACGCTAAAAAAACTAAGCCGAAAATGGCTCGGGGCAGATTATTCAAAATCAAGTTTTGAAAAATAAATGGGGCGATGAGATGAAAACGAAAACAGCATTCATGGCAATATTATTTTCGCTTATAACAGTTCTGTCAGCTTGCGGTGCAGGCAGTCAAACGACGGGAGCCGGGCAAAAGAAGGTACAGACGATCACGGTCGGAACTGGAACCCAATTTCCGAATATTTGCTTTATCGATGAAAAAGGCGATTTAACCGGTTATGATGTCGAACTGATCAAAGAGCTTGATAAGCGCCTGCCACATTATAAATTCACATTTAAAACGATGGAATTTTCCAACCTGCTTGTCAGCCTCGGACAGCATAAAGTCGATATCGTGGCACATCAAATGGAGAAAAGCAAAGAGCGTGAGAAAAAATTTCTGTTTAACAAGGTTGCTTACAACCATTTTCCTTTAAAAATTACTGTGCTTCAAAATAACGATACGATCCGTGGAATTGAAGACTTAAAAGGAAAACGGGTGATTACGAGTGCAACCTCCAACGGAGCGCTTGTACTGAAAAAATGGAATGAGGATAATGGACGGCCGTTTGAGATTGCCTATGAGGGCCAAGGCGCAAATGAGACTGCGAATCAGCTGAAATCGGGGCGTGCGGACGCAACGATCTCAACGCCTTTTGCAGTAGACTTTCAAAACAAGACGAGCGCTATTAAAGAAAAAACTGTCGGTCATGTGCTTTCAAATGCCAAAGTGTATTTTATGTTTAACAAAAATGAACAAACGTTAAGTGACGATATTGATAAAGCCTTACAGGAAATCATTGATGACGGAACGCTGAAAAGGCTCAGTTTGAAATGGCTTGGTGACGACTATTCCAAAGAGCAGTATTAGGTAAAAAGAGAGGGAGCAGTGATGGAAAAAGCGTTTGATATGAACATGATTGGAGATTTTGTGCCGACGTTAACCGCTTATTTACCGGTTACATTATACATTTTAACACTGTCCTTGCTTTTCGGTTTTGTATTAGGACTCTTTCTGGCACTGCCCCGCATCTATAATATTCCAATTGTAAATCAATTGGCAAAAGTGTATATCTCATTTTTCAGGGGAACGCCTATCATGGTGCAGCTTTTCATCGTGTTTTACGGAATCCCGGCGCTTACGGGGCTTATCGGGATTGATACATCAAAAATGGACCCGTTTTATGCTGCTGTCGCAACCTATGCGTTAAGCAATGCAGCGGCAGCCGCAGAAATCATTCGAGCGGGGGTGGGCAGTGTAGATAAAGGCCAAACGGAAGCGGCGTACAGTATTGGCTTAAGCGGTAGTCAGGCCTTCAGGCGAATCGTTCTGCCCCAGGCACTTGTCCAGGCATTTCCGAATATGGGAAACATGGTGATCAGTTCTTTAAAAGATACATCTCTAGCTTTTTCAATAGGTGTTATGGATATGTCCGGAAGGGGCCAAACACTGATTACCTCAAGCAACCATTCTCTTGAAGTTTACATTGCGCTATCGATTGTTTATTATGCTGTTGCAGTTTTATTCGAATGGTTCTTTCGAGTGGCAGAAAAACGAATCAAGAAGAATCAAACAAGGATTGTTACTGTTTTTGACATGAACATACATTGATATATTTCTTCGGATGAGGGGGGAGAAGATTGCAATTTGACTTTCCATTTATCGTTTCCGCCATGAAAGAAATGGTAAAGACCATTCCTCTGACATTGATGATGGCTGTTTTGCCGATTGTGTTTGGATTTCTCGTGGCTCTTGGAAATATAATTGTTAGAATTTTTAGAATTAAGGGCTTGGTGGCTTGCTCAAGGTTTTATGTGTCTTTCTTTCGAAGTACACCTGCAATTCTTCACATTATGTTGATTTATTTAGGGATACCGCCTGTTGCAGATCAAGTCAGCAGTTTTTTTCATCTCGGCTGGTCCGCCAATGAGATACCGGTCTCCATGTTTGTCATCATGGCCTTGTCTTTAACTGCCGGAGCTTATCTCACAGAAATCATCCGGTCAGGCATTCTGGCGATGGATTCCGGACAGGTCGAAGCGGCTTATTCAATCGGCTTGACACACAGCCAAACCTTTCGGCGTGTAATATTGCCGCAGGCGCTGATGGTTTCCATCCCAAACTTCACAAATTTGGGTATCGGCTTTTTGCATACCACCTCTATCGCAGCTATAGTGGCTGTCCCAGAGATTACAGGGACGGCGACTATCGTTGCTTCTGATAATTATGCATTTTTAGAAGCGTTTATCGGAGCAGCGATTATCTATTGGGTGCTGACTCTAATCCTAGAATCCGTAAATGGAGTATTAGAGAGAAAGGCAGCCAGATTTCAAGGAGGCACTTTATGATTGAGATTAAAAATATCCATAAACAGTTTGGCATCCACCATGTATTAAAAGGGATAAATCTCACGGTACGCAAGGGAGAAGTTGTGACGATTATCGGGCCGAGCGGATCAGGGAAAACCACCTTTTTACGGTGCCTGAATTTATTAGAACGTCCAGACGAAGGGATCATTTCTATACATGACAAAGTGATTAATTGCAGCTTTCCGTCCAAAAAAGAGGTTCACTGGCTCAGAAAACAGACGGCAATGGTATTTCAGCAATACCACCTGTTTGCTCACAAAACGGTAATTGAAAATGTCATGGAGGGCTTGACGATTGCCCGGAAAATGAGAAAGCAAGACGCGTATGCCGTAGCGGAAAATGAACTGAGAAAGGTCGGGCTTCAAGATAAATTGAACGCTTATCCGAGTCAGTTATCGGGAGGACAAAAGCAAAGGGTTGGGATAGCAAGGGCGCTTGCCATTCATCCTGATGTGCTGCTGTTCGATGAGCCGACGGCAGCGCTTGACCCGGAGCTGGTCGGTGAAGTGCTTGAGGTAATGCTGGAAATCGTGAAAACCGGAGCCACCATGATTGTTGTTACACATGAAATGGAGTTTGCAAGAAGAGTCTCTGATCAAGTTGTTTTTATGGATGAAGGAGTCATTGTTGAACAAGGAACCCCGGAGGAAGTCTTCCGCCATACCAAAAAAGACAGAACGAGGCAGTTTCTCCGCCGTGTTTCGCCGGAATATTTATTTGAACCAAAAGAACACATAAAGGAGCCGGTGATATGATCCGCTTAAGTATTTTAGACCAAAGCTTGATTGGTGAAGGGGAGACAGCAGCTGATACATTACAGCATACAGTGAACTTGGCACAAATGGCTGAAGAGTGTGGATATCACCGATTTTGGGTGGCCGAACATCACAACAATGATGAGGTTGCAGGGTCTGCACCCGAGGTTCTTTTAGGCTATCTTGCTGCAAGCACAAGAAAAATTCGTTTAGCATCAGGCGGAGTGATGCTGCAGCATTACAGCTCTTATAAAGTAGCGGAGCAATTTCATCTTCTATCAGCGTTAGCTCCCGGCCGTATAGATCTTGGAGTGGGCAAAGCGCCCGGCGGGTTTCAGCTGTCCACAGACGCGCTGCAGGCCGAATATAAAAAACCGGTGCGTCAGTTTGATGAAAAACTGGAGGAGCTTACTCATTTCGTTCGGGATGATTTTCCTGATACCCACCGCTATGCCGCATTGCGTCCTATGCCGCAGGTTGATCGGAAGCCGGGGATTTTTCTATTGGGAGGAAG
This sequence comes from Bacillus sp. EU52, assembly GCF_037964975.1. NCBI lineage: Bacteria > Bacillati > Bacillota > Bacilli > Caryophanales > Bacillaceae > Bacillus > Bacillus sp. EU52. Next base: position 2,851,209 of record NZ_CP150177.1, on the reverse strand, counting down.
CGCAGAGAGTGCCATTTCGGCTGCAAAACTGGGAATCTCTTTTGTCTTTGCTTACTTTATTAACGGTGAAGAGGAAGTGCTGAAGGAAGCCCGCCGAGCATTTGACGCGCATCTCCCGCCAGGATCTGAGGCTGAATTTCATCTTGCCCCCGCTGTTTTTGCGGCACATACAAAAGAAGAAGCGGAAAAACATATTGTGTCGCGTGAATCGATAAAAGTGGTTTTGAAAGACGGGCGTAAGGTCAACGTCGGTTCCCGCGAACAGGCTGAGGCCTATCTGGAAAACGTCACAGAGCCCTATGACATCATCGTGCAAAAAACCGGGATTATTGCCGGAACAAAGGAAGAAGTGGCAGAAGAATTAACACGTTTATCAGGCACATACAAAATCAATGATTTTGTTATTTTTACACCGATCAAAAATGCTGTAGAAAAACAGCTGTCTTATCAGCTGCTGAGCGATGCAGTTTTAGCTGCAAAACGTTAAGGAGGGACAGAAGAATGAGTGATGTTGTGAACATTGTGGTTTGGAGTAAAAAAGGCTGTTCGTATTGTGAGGAAGTCAAGAATTATTTGAATGAAAAAGGGTTCCCGTTCCAAAATATCGATGTTTCAGAGAAAGAAAAGCTTCGGGATATTTTACAGGTGAAATATGGGGTGCGCCATGTGCCTGTGGTCGAAATCGGGCGCGGCAATCAGTATCAAGGGATAACTGAAATCGGCATTGAACACCTTGATCTTGCACTTGCTAATGCACAGATAAAGGAGGCAAAAAGATGACACGTTCAGATTTTATTCAGTTTGGAGCCATGATTCACGGTGTCGGGGGAACAACTGACGGCTGGCGTCATCCCGATGTTGATCCCTCGGCCAGTACGAATATTGAATTTTACATGAAAAAGGCGCAAACAGCTGAAAAAGGTTTGTTTAGTTTTATTTTCATTGCAGACGGCTTATTTATTTCTGAAAAATCGATTCCTCATTTTTTAAACCGTTTTGAACCGATCACCATTTTATCTGCGCTGGCATCGGTTACCAAAACTATTGGTTTAGTAGGGACGTTCTCTACATCTTTTACTGAGCCATTCACTATCTCCAGACAATTGATGTCGCTGGACCATATCAGCGGGGGCAGGGCTGGCTGGAATCTTGTTACTTCTCCACAGGAAGGAGCGGCGCGCAACCATAGTAAGTCTAATTTGCCAGAACACACTGAACGTTACGAGATCGCACAAGAGCATTTGGATGTTGTGCGCGGGCTGTGGAATTCCTGGGAGCATGACGCATTTATACACAATAAGAAAACAGGGCAGTTTTTCGATCCGGCGAAGCTTCATCGCCTGAATCATAAAGGAAAGTATTTTCAAGTAGAGGGGCCCTTGAATATCGGGCGCTCTAAGCAGGGAGAGCCTGTAGTGTTTCAAGCGGGTTCATCAGAAACAGGCCGGCAGTTTGCTGCTAAAAATGCAGATGCGATTTTTACCCATTCCAATTCATTAGAAGAGACAAAAGCGTTTTATGCGGATGTGAAAAGGCGAGCTGCTGATGAAGGGCGTGATCCTTCAAGTGTGCGGATTTTTCCAGGGATCAGCCCGATTGTGGCAGATACGGAAGAAGAGGCGGAAAAGAAGTATCGTGAATTTGCAGAATTGATACCGATTGAAAATGCTGTTACGTATTTGGCTCGTTTTTTTGATGATTATGACCTGAGTGTTTACCCGTTGGATGAGCCATTTCCCGATATTGGCGATGTGGGAAAGAATGCGTTTCAAAGCACAACAGACCGGATTAAGAGAGAAGCAAAAGCCAGAAATCTGACATTGCGGGAGGTAGCACAGGAAATGGCTTTTCCACGGCCTCTATTCATCGGAACACCAGAGCGTGTCGCATCCTTAATTGAAACTTGGTTCAACGCTGAGGCGGCGGATGGGTTTATCATTGGGTCGGATATACCGGGTACACTTGATGCTTTTGTAGAAAAGGTGATTCCGATTCTTCAAGAAAGAGGGCTTTATCGTCAAGATTATCGCGGCGGGACCTTGCGGGAAAATCTCGGTCTTGGCATTCCGCAGCATCAATCCGTTTTACATTCATCACATCATTAGGTTTCGTCTGATCGAATGCGGAAGCTGAGAGAGGGGAGGCTGACTTTTTTGACGGTCATTGCCGGTACGGTTGTGAAAGGAAAACAATTAGGCAGAAAGCTTGGATTCCCCACGGCAAATGTAGATGCAAAAATGCATGGGCTGCGTAATGGAGTTTATGGAGTTCTGGCGACAGTCAATCACCAATTTCATTTAGGGGTTATGAATATCGGTGTGAAACCGACGGTGGGCTCTAACCTTAAAAGGACATTGGAGATTTTTTTGTTTGACTTTCATAGAGACATCTATGGAGAAAAAATCGAATGCAGCATTCTCTTTAAAATTAGAGAAGAAAGAAGGTTTGATTCTTTGGAGTCTTTAACAAAGCAAATTAAAAAGGATATTTCGTGCGTTGCAAAACGCTTTGAGCTGATTGGGATTATGGCACCGAACAAAAAAGAAAGCCTGCTTTCCCATCAGGAGTTAAATCTTCCGGATCTCTGCTTTTACAAAAAATGTAACAACCTATATGGCGTCAACCGAGGCGTATACAATGTCATTGATAACTGGTTTTTTGAGTACGGAATTACACAAGTAGCTTACAGGCGCATTTATATTTTATCTTTTTTAAGCTTTTTGAAAGAGGATAATCCGAAAGTTTCCAGCAAGTATATAAGATTTGGGGCGGGCGGTCTTGCTGATAAATTGAACCGATTTATTTTATCTTATGTTGAAGAGTCTGAAGAAAATATATTGGGATAGGGAAAGGAGCGGTACATATGTCTTTGGATTATTGGAGAAATATAGAAGGCTCCTATCCATATCAGACTACAGGAAATGACATCCTGACGTTGAAAGAGGAGTCTAATCCCGTAAATCTCTCAACGCTAGAAAAGCAGCTCATCGGCATTCGCCGGCACCTGCACCAATATCCTGAACTGTCAAAAGAAGAATTTGAAACAACTGCTTTTATAAAAAAATGCCTTAAAGAAAAGGGGATACAGATTCGGCCTACTGCTCTAAAAACGGGTGTGTTCGCAGACATAGCAGGGGAGTCAGAAGGTCCGGCGATTGCTTTGAGGGCTGATATTGACGCCTTGCCAATTGAAGAAAAAACAGGATTGCCTTATGCGTCTAAACATAAAGGGATCATGCATGCGTGCGGTCATGATTTTCATACGGCAGCGCTTCTTGGTGCGGCCTTTTTATTGAAGGAAAATCAAGACAGTCTGAAAGGGAAGATTCGTTTATTATTTCAGCCGGCAGAGGAAGCGGGTGCAGGCGCTGCAAAAGTGATAGAGGACGGCCAACTGGATGGCATTGATGCGGTTATTGGACTTCATAATAAACCGGATATCGCGGTTGGGAGTGTAGGGTTAAAAACAGGCCCGCTTATGGCTGCTGTTGACCGATTTAAAGTAGAGATAGAAGGGAAAGGTGCTCATGCAGCATTGCCGCATAATGGTTTTGATCCAATTGTCGGCGCCTCTCAGCTTATTGTCGCCCTGCAAACGATTGTAAGCAGAAATGTAAACCCGCTGCAAAGCGCGATTTTAACCGTAGGGAAAATCAACGGCGGCAGCACTTGGAATGTCATTCCGGATACAGTGGTCATTGAGGGCACTGTTCGTACATTTGATTCAGAGGTTCGTGATCAAGTGAAACAGCGTTTTTTGGCAGTCGCAGAGCAGATTTCTGCCGCATTCTCGTTAAAGGCAAATGTGAAGTGGCATTCCGGACCGCCGCCGCTTTGTAATGATGAGGCAATTACGGGGCTGGTGCGAGACGCTGCGCATAAAGCGAAACTTCAAGTCATTGATCCCGACCCATCAACCGCGGGGGAAGATTTTGCTTATTATCTTGAGCATATTCCGGGATCCTTTGCGTTTTTTGGAACAGACGGTGATCATGATTGGCACCACCCTGCATTTACAATTGATGAAACTGCCATTATCAAAGCCTCTTATTTTTTATATGAAAGCGCCAAGAGATTGTTAGATTCGAATGAAGAGTCAAAAATATCTGATTGATATAGATGGGGTGTTCTGATGAAGAAATTAATCGTTTTTGCATTTATTGGTTTATTGTCGCAGTTAATAGACGGTTCGTTAGGTATGGCTTATGGGGTTACCTCAACTTCTTTGTTATTGGCGTTTGGCATCACACCTGCTGTGGCTTCGGCTTCTGTCCATTTAGCGGAAGTCGTAACGACTGCCGCATCGGGAGTGTCGCATATTAAATTTGGCAATGTTGACAAACAAACCGTTTATCAGCTTGTCATTCCCGGCTCTATAGGCGCTTTTTTAGGCGCGGCATTCCTCAGCCAATTACCGGGAGATGTGGCGAAACCCTATATTTCTTTGTTTTTGCTCCTTCTGGGCGGATATGTATTGATCAGGTTTTTATTTCAATATAAGCCGGCTCTTGAGAAGAAGCATGTGCCGTTAAACCGAAAACAATCCATCCCATTGGGCGTGATCGCTGGTTTTGCAGATGCCACAGGCGGAGGCGGCTGGGGACCGGTGACCACTCCGATTTTATTATCCCGCAAAGGCTTGAGCCCGAGGAAAGTTGTCGGGACTGTAGACACAAGTGAATTTGCCATCGCCGTATCTGCAACCGCCGGTTTTCTTATTTCATTAGGATGGGAGGACGTCAATTGGTTATGGGTGTTTTCACTAATGGCCGGCGGAATTATCGCTGCCCCTATCGCAGCATGGCTGGTGCAGAAGTTTCATCCGCAATTGATGGGTGTGCTTGTAGGAGGATTTATTATTCTGGTAAATGCCAGGACATTAATAAATGAATGGATCGCAAACACAGCTGTTTATCCATTGATCTATACGGCCATAGGGGCGATATGGCTATCCGCAGTTTTATTTGTTTTATCTAAAATAGGGAATCGAAATATTGTTAAGACAGCGGTTGATGTCCATTTAAAAGAAAAATAAAGGTTTTTCCGCTTTAAGATGTAAAAGGAATCACGTGGTCCTTGCGCTTGACTGGAACGAAATCAACGCTGTAAGAAGCCGGTCGGGCTTCTTTTTTATTTTCCAGCCTCATTGCGTATAAATCCTTTGAAACCTTATAATAAAAACAAGAAGACTGTCCTTAGAGGTGAAAGGCTTGGCAACGAAGCATGAACAAATTTTAACGTATATCGATTCACTGCCTGTCGGTGAAAAAATTTCTGTCCGAAGAATTGCAAAGGAAATGAAAGTAAGTGAAGGAACCGCGTACAGAGCGATCAAGGAAGCAGAGAATAAAGGGTTTGTCAGCACGATTGAACGTGTGGGCACAATCAGAATTGAACAAAAGAAAAAAGAGAACATTGAAAAGCTTACCTATGCAGAGGTTGTAAATGTTATAGACGGACAAGTGCTCGGAGGCAGGGCAGGGCTCCATAAGACATTGAATAAATTCGTCATCGGCGCAATGGAGCTTGACGCGATGATGCGTTACACCGCAGCGGGGAATCTTTTGATTGTCGGAAACAGAATCAATGCACACAGGCAGGCGCTTGAAGCGGGCGCGGCCGTATTGGTGACCGGGGGCTTTAACACGGATGACAGCATTGTGCAGCTGGCAGATGAGCTTGAACTGCCGATTTTATCCACGAGCTATGACACCTTTACAGTTGCCGCGATGATTAACCGGGCAATATATGACCAGCTGATCAAAAAAGAAATTGTTTTGGTGGAGGACATCCTAACACCTGCTGACCGCACGGTATATCTTTCGCCTAAGGATAAACTTGAAAAATGGTATGAGAAAAATTTTGAAACGGGGCACGGCCGCTTCCCGGTTGTCGACGATCAAATGAAAATCCATGGCATTCTGACATCAAAAGATATTGCTGGCCATGACCGAAATGCATCTATAGAAAAAGTTATGACCAAAAATCCCGTCACGGTTATTGGGAAAACATCTGTCGCTTCAGCTGCGCAAATGATGGTATGGGAAGGGATCGAAGTGCTTCCCGTCACTGACGGCCACCAAAAACTCATCGGCATGATCAGCCGCCAAGACGTATTGAAAGCTCTTCAAATGATTCAAAAGCAGCCGCAGGTCGGGGAGAAGCTTGATGATATCGTTTCAAGGGGGTTTAAAGATGAGGGTGATGATAAAGAAGATCAAACGGTTTACGAGTATGAAGTCACGCCGCAAATGACAAATCAGCTTGGAACCATTTCTTATGGCGTATTTACGACCATTTTGACGCAAGCGGCAAACCGATTTTTGCGCTCGAAAAAACGCGGCGAACTCGTCATAGAGAGCATCACCATCTTCTTTTTGAAGCCTGTGCAGATGGAATCAGTCATCGAAGTCAAACCTCGCATCTTGGAGGCTGGCAGAAAGTTCGGGAAAATGGAAGTGGAAGTGCACAGCCAAGGTCATATCGTGTCTAAAGCGATGCTGATGGTTCAGCTGATGGAAAGAAGCTAAGGGACGTTCAGGCGCCCCTTATGCGTGATCTCTTTCAGCTTCTTTGGCGTGAAGGGGATTGTAATGCCTGAAGGCTTTATAACCTGCCCAAGCGCTTCCTGCTCCTATGACGATAAAGATACCGCCGATTACTAACGTTAATACTGAATGGAATAATATCATTTGGTTAAGCCCGTAGAACAGGACTAGTGACCCTAAGGCCATGCTTGATTTTGCTGAACATATTTCTTTTGCCAAAGATGGCTTTGCCCGTACGCCTTTTACTTTATAGTACACATAAAAGCAGGCTGAAAGCCCAATCAAAAAAACAAGAACCAGCATAAATGAAATCCTCCATCGTAAAAGTTTACAAACCCATTTTATACAAAAACGGGCTTGGTTTTGACGTTATTTTTCTTTTCCGTCGGCAGAGAATGTGATTTAATGAATAAAAACAATAAAGGAGTATCAAATGAAAACAGAATTGATCAGAACCATATCATTATATGACACGATTATCTTACATAGACATGTGCGTCCTGATCCGGATGCCTACGGATCACAGTGCGGGCTTACGGAAATCCTGCGTGAAACATATCCTGAAAAAAATATTTTTGCGGTCGGCACGCCTGAACCGTCCCTCTCTTTCTTATATTCCCTTGATGAGGTGGACAATGAAACATATGAAGGCGCACTTGTCATTGTCTGCGATACGGCAAATCAGGAAAGAATAGACGATCAGCGTTATCCTTCAGGCGCCAAACTAATGAAAATCGACCACCATCCGAACGAAGATCCATACGGTGACCTTCTCTGGGTCGATACAAGCGCCAGCTCAGTAAGTGAAATGATTTACGAGCTGTATTTAGAAGGAAAAGAGCACGGCTGGAAGCTGAATACGAAAGCGGCAGAGCTGATCTACGCCGGCATTGTTGGAGATACCGGACGCTTTTTATTTCCGAATACCACGGAAAAAACATTAAAATATGCAGGCGAGCTCATTCAGTATCCATTCTCTTCCTCAGAGTTATTTAATCAATTGTATGAAACAAAACTGAATGTGGTGAAGCTTAACGGCTTTATCTTTCAAAATGTGTCTTTGTCCGAAAACGGGGCGGCTTCTGTTTTCATCAAAAAGGATACGCTTGAAAAATTCGGCACAACGGCTTCTGAAGCGTCGCAGCTTGTCGGGACGCTTGGCAATATCTCAGGTATTCGCGCCTGGGTGTTTTTCGTAGAAGAAGACGATCAAATCAGAGTCAGATTCCGTTCGAAGGGGCCTGTCATTAACGGACTTGCCCGGAAATATAACGGCGGAGGGCATCCGTTAGCTTCAGGCGCCTCTATTTACAGCTGGGATGAAGCCGATCGGATTTTAGCTGATCTGGAAACATTATGTAAAGAACACGAGTAGAGGGGAGACCCTCTCTCTTAGTGTTCATCTGTGACGGGGATGAACCAGCAGCCGAAATCAGTAAGGTCCTCGTAGACTTGGAGATTGTGTGATTGAAGTTCTTTTTTGATGAGGGAAGCGAGTGAGTTTGTTTCGGCATATGCAGAAAAACCTTGTCTGAGACGGGCTGCTTGATCTTTTGCTAACTGACGGTCACTGTAAACCTCCATTTCCCTTCCTCCTTCCTTTCGCCATTAAGCCTCACATATAGTTTATAAAAAAGAATGGGAAAAAGCGACAGAAGTTTGGAGAATTTGAAAAAAATCCATAATTATGTGGCGAAAGATATTTCAAGTTCCACTGTCAGCCTCGTATAAATAATCAATTCTCTGACGGTTGCCTCGTATTTTTTTTCATTGATCATATAGACTTTATTTTCAATTGTCCGCTTCAAGAGATCCTTTGTTTGATAGACGCTCTCTATGTCTTTTGTAATCACCTCTGAAATATCATCCTTTACATGCTCCTCGAATTTCGTTTTATCCGGCTGTGATATTTTATATTTATCCCCATTCAGCAATTTGACGCTGACGCTTTGAATTAGCAGTTTTCTTTTATTATCTTCATTCAGTTTATGGAGGTCTTCCTGATAGATCGAAATTTGATTGTTCAAGTCTTTTACATGCTCTTTTTGCTTTTCGATGAGGCTGACCTGCTCCTCTTGGAATGTTCCGTAAGTAAACAGGAAAAAGAACCAGCTAATTACGGCTCCGCACATCATTCCCGCGAAAAAACGCTGCCATCCCGGTTTTTTGTAATGCTGGGGGACCCTCATGAAGAAAGATGCTCCTGGGTCAGCCATGATATAATAAGCCAGCCGCTTTGCGCGCCTCCCATGGCCGAAATAATTAAAAGAAGCTGTTTAAAGATATCTCTCGTATTGCCTTCGAGTATGCCGCGTTCAAAGCTGTATACCGCATCAAAGGTGCCTCCGATAGCTGCGACAAGCGCCCATATTTTTAACCGGTTGGCAAGCTTTGTAATGGCTGTAAGCGGGGGTTCGCCTGCCAAGTATGCTCCGAGCCCCCCAATGAGTGCGCCCCCGATCAGCACCCCTAACGCAATGAAGTAGCTATTGATAAAATTCACCATAAATCCTGCTTCCTGATCCATCTTTATCACCTCACCTTTTATATCATATTGAGCTTTCAGGACAAGTATGATGATGAGTCAAAAAAGAACATTTGTTTCTTTTGGAAACCGCCCTTATAATGAGGGAAGAAATGAATCGTAATGAGAAAGAGGTGATAGCATGTCTTTTGTTCACCTGCAAGTGCATAGCGGGTATAGCCTGCTAAACAGCGCCGCGGCTGTGGAAGAGCTCGTCAGTGAAGCTGACAGGCTCGGATATGCGTCTTTGGCGCTGACAGATGATCATGTCATGTACGGAGCTATTCAATTTTATAAAGCTTGCAAGGCGAGAGGGATCAACCCAATAATCGGTTTGACGGCTTCTGTTTTTACAGATGACAGCGAGCTTGAAGCATACCCGCTCGTCCTGCTGGCAAAATCAAATACAGGCTATCAAAACCTGCTGAAAATCAGCAGCGTTCTGCAATCTAAATCAAAAGGCGGACTGAAGACGAAATGGCTTCACAGTTATCGAGAAGGGATTATCGCAATAACGCCCGGCGAAAAAGGATATATTGAAACGCTTCTTGAAGGAGGGCTGTTCGAACAGGCTGCTCAAGCCTCGCTGGAATTTCAGTCTATATTCGGAAAGGGAGCTTTTTATTTCTCCTATCAGCCTTTTAAAGGGAATCAAGTCTTGTCTGCGCAGATTCTAAAGCTATCAGAAGAAACGGGTATCCCTGTTACGGCCACAGGCGATGTGCATTACATAAGGAAGGAAGATAAGGCTGCCTACCTTTGTTTGAAAGCGATTAAAGCGGGGGAAAAACTGACGGATGCACCCGCTGAAGATTTGCCTGATCTCGATTTGAAACCACTCGAAGAAATGCAAAACATTTATCGAGAGCATCCCGAGGCACTGCAAGCTTCTGTAGAGATCGCGGAACAATGCCGGGTTGACGTCAGTCTCGGGCAGACCCGTCTACCGTCTTTTCCGACCCCAGACGGAACGTCCGCTGATGATTATTTAACGGATATCTGTATGGAGGGACTCCGCAGCCGTTTCGGCAAGCCTGATGAACGATACCTTCGCCGTCTTCAATATGAGCTTGATGTCATCAAGCGGATGAAGTTCAGCGATTACTTTCTGATCGTGTGGGATTTTATGAAGCACGCCCATGAAAAAGGGATTGTTACAGGACCGGGAAGAGGTTCTGCGGCGGGTTCTCTTGTGGCATATGTGCTGTATATCACAGATGTTGACCCGATTAAGCATCACCTTCTGTTTGAAAGATTTTTAAATCCCGAACGCGTCAGCATGCCGGATATTGATATTGACTTTCCCGATACTAGAAGGGATGAAGTCATTCAATATGTTCAGCAGAAATACGGTGCGATGCACGTCGCACAGATTATCACCTTTGGAACACTTGCGGCAAAGGCGGCGCTCCGGGACGTCGGCAGAGTATTCGGCGTCAGCCCGAAGGAGGCAGATCAGCTTGCAAAACTCATTCCTTCAAGACCGGGAATGAAGCTGGATGAAGCGAGACAGCAGTCACCGCAGCTGGATAAGCGGCTTCGGGAGTCAAGCCTGCTTCAGCAAGTCTATTCAATTGCCCGGAAAATAGAAGGGCTGCCAAGGCATGCATCAACCCACGCAGCGGGCGTTGTCCTGAGTGAAGAACCGTTAACAGATGTTGTTCCGCTTCAAGAAGGGCATGAAGGGATCTATTTAACGCAATACGCGATGGACCATCTTGAAGACTTGGGCCTTTTAAAAATGGATTTCTTAGGTTTGAGGAATCTGACACTTATTGAATCCATCACTTCAATGATTGAAAAAGAAGAAAATATTAAAATAGATCTTTCAAGTATTTCCTACAGCGATGACAAAACGTTCTCCTTGCTGTCAAAAGGGGATACGACAGGCATTTTCCAGCTTGAATCTGCAGGGATGAGAAGCGTCTTGAAACGGCTGAAACCTTCGGGCCTAGAAGATATTGTGGCGGTCAATGCACTGTACCGGCCGGGTCCGATGGAAAATATTCCGTTATTTATCGACCGTAAACACGGCCGGGCGCCTGTTCACTATCCTCATGAAGATTTAAGGAGCATTTTGGAAGATACATATGGCGTCATTGTGTATCAGGAACAAATTATGATGATTGCTTCCCGTATGGCGGGGTTTTCTTTAGGCGAAGCGGACCTATTGAGAAGGGCGGTCAGCAAAAAGAAAAAAGAAATCCTGGACAGAGAGCGAAGCCATTTTGTTGAAGGGTGCTTAAAAAAGGAGTATTCTGTAGACACTGCAAATGAGGTCTACGATTTAATCGTCAAATTCGCAAACTATGGCTTTAACCGAAGCCATGCGGTGGCATACAGCATGATCGGGTGCCAGCTTGCGTATTTGAAAGCTCATTATCCGTTATATTTTATGTGCGGATTGCTGACAAGCGTCATTGGCAATGAGGATAAAATCTCTCAATATCTTTACGAAGCAAAGGGGAGCGGGATTCGTATCCTTCCTCCGTCAGTGAATAAAAGCAGTTTTCCGTTTACAGTTGAAAACGGATCTGTCAGATACAGCCTCCGCGCGATAAAAAGTGTAGGCGTCTCAGCAGTCAAAGATATATATAAAGCAAGAAAAGAGAAACCATTTGAAGATCTTTTCGATTTCTGCTTTCGCGTGCCGTCAAAAAGCGTAAATCGCAAAATGCTTGAAGCACTTATCTTTTCTGGTGCGATGGACGAATTCGGCCAAAACCGGGCCACGCTGCTCGCATCCATTGATGTTGCTTTGGAACATGCTGAGCTATTCGCCGCGGACGATGACCAAATGGGATTGTTTTTAGATGAATCGTTTTCAATTAAGCCGAAGTATGTGGAGACGGAGGAGCTTCCTCTGGTGGATTTACTTGCGTTTGAAAAGGAAACGCTTGGCATTTATTTTTCAAATCATCCCCTCTCCGCCTTCCGAAAACAGCTCACTGCGCAAGGAGCAGTCTCCATTCTGCAGGCTCAGCGGGCAGTCAAAAGGCAGCTTTCACTAGGCGTTCTGCTGTCGAAGATCAAAACGATTCGGACGAAAACAGGTCAAAACATGGCGTTTTTAACGCTCAGTGATGAAACCGGCGAGATGGAAGCCGTAGTCTTCCCTGAACAATTCAGACAGCTTTCTCCCGTTTTAAGAGAAGGCGCTCTTTTGTTCACTGCGGGGAAATGTGAAGTTAGACAAGATAAGATCCAATTCATCATGTCCCGGGCAGAATTATTAGAAAATATGGATGCAGAAAAAGCGCCATCGGTTTATATAAAAATAGAAAGCAGTCAGCACAGCCAGGAGATCCTGGCAAAGATTAAGCGCATTTTGCTGGAGCATAAAGGGGAAACAGGCGTTTATCTCTATTATGAAAGGCAAAAACAGACGATTAAGCTACCTGAGTCGTTCCATATCAATGCAGATCACCAGGTGTTATATCGCTTAAAAGAGCTGTTGGGTCAAAAAAACGTCGTTTTAAAACAGTGGTAACGATTCGCTTTTTGTTATACAATTGGAGCAATTATGTGATCCTGTTTAAATATTCAGATAGATTTACTCCGCAGAATGCAGCAATCAACGCAGCAGTATACGAATCAAAAAATATCCATAAGGAGTGTTTAGGAGAATGTCATTAAGAGAAGAAGCATTACACCTGCATAAAGTCAACCAGGGGAAACTGGAGTCTAAATCAAAAGTAGAGGTCAGAAATGCGAAAGATCTAAGCCTCGCGTATTCTCCGGGTGTTGCAGAACCGTGTAAGGATATTCATGAAGACATTAACAAAGTATATGATTATACAATGAAGGGGAACATGGTAGCAGTTGTAACTGACGGTACAGCTGTGCTTGGCCTTGGAAACATCGGCCCTGAAGCGGCGCTTCCTGTTATGGAAGGGAAAGCAGTTCTTTTCAAAAGCTTTGCGGGCGTAGATGCGTTCCCGATTGCTTTAAACACAAACGATGTTGATAAAATCGTTGAAACTGTAAAATTGCTGGAACCAACATTTGGCGGCGTCAACCTTGAAGATATTGCAGCGCCAAACTGCTTTATCATTGAAGAGCGCCTCAAAAAAGAAACAAACATCCCGGTTTTCCATGATGATCAGCACGGTACTGCCATTGTAACCGTAGCAGGTCTTGTGAACGCGCTGAAACTGTCTGGAAAATCCATGTCATCCATTAAAGTTGTCGCAAACGGCGCGGGTGCGGCTGGCATTGCGATTATCAAGCTTCTTCATCATTATGGCGTTCGCGACATTGTGATGTGCGATTCTAAAGGGGCCATTTATGAAGGGCGCCCGAACGGCATGAATGATGTCAAAAATGAAGTGGCGAAGTTCACGAACCAAGATCGCAAAGACGGTTCTCTGAAAGATGTCATCGTTGATGCTGACGTATTTATCGGTGTCTCTGTAGCAGGCGCGTTAACAAAAGAAATGGTTCAAAGCATGGCAAAAGATCCAATTATCTTTGCAATGGCAAATCCAAATCCGGAAATCATGCCGGAAGATGCGCGTGAAGCCGGAGCAAGCGTTATCGGAACTGGCCGTTCTGACTTCCCGAACCAAGTAAACAATGTTCTTGCATTCCCTGGTATTTTCCGCGGAGCACTTGATGTGCGTGCCACTCATATTAACGAGGAAATGAAAATCGCAGCGGTTGAAGCCATTGCTTCACTGGTTTCAGAAGATGAGCTTAGCGCAGACTATGTCATCCCTGCACCGTTTGATAAACGTGTTGCGCCTGCTGTTGCGAAGGCTGTGGCAAAAGCTGCGATGGAAACAGGTGTTGCAAGAATCACTGTTGACCCTGAGGAAGTCGCAGAAAAAACAAGAAAACTTACGATTATTGGTGAATAATTTTAATTCATTCCAAAAATGGCAGCGCGTTGGCGGAGACCGACGCGCTGTTCTCAAGTTAAACTGACGGCTGAAATTTTTTTAGGGGGTTAGCCTTAAAAAAATTTCAGCCGGGTTTAACATTATTTTTGAATGCGCTGTCAACCTTGTCGTTTCAACACCTTATCTGATTTCATACAAGCCTTTCCGAGCACGTCATCGAATAAAAAGTTGTCGAATTGAGGATGACAGCGTTTGACAAAAAAAGTACAATAGTTTCGGTAAAGTTATTAGCAAGTCTATCTGTTTGATGACATGCGGTGAAGAGAACCCTTCACAAAAGGGAGGTAATCATTTGTTAAAGGATATATTCACGAAAAAGAAAAAGTATGCTTCCGTACCATCTGATCAAGCGAAGCACGATGTTCCGGAAGGCATTATGACAAAATGTCCTAAGTGTAAAAAAATCATGCTCACTAAAGAGTTGGATAAAAATATGCGGGTATGCATGAACTGCGATTATCATTTCCCAATGAACGCAAAACAGCGTATCGAAAGCTTGATGGATGAAAAATCCTTTGAGGAATTCAATCAGGGAATGCTCTCGGAAAATCCGCTTGGTTTCCCGGGATATCTGGAAAAGCTTGAAAAAGATCGCGAGAAAACATCCTTAAACGAGGCTGTTGTGACAGGCAAGGGCACCATCGGCGGACGCCCGGCTGTAGTCGCCGTCATGGATTCTTCATTCAGAATGGGCAGCATGGGTTCAGTCGTCGGTGAAAAAATCACGCTTGCGATTGAAAAAGCAAAAGCTGATAAAGTTCCGTTTATTATTTTTACGGCTTCAGGCGGCGCTAGAATGCAGGAAGGCGTATTAAGTTTGATGCAGATGGCTAAGACAAGCTCTGCGTTAAAACTGTTCAGTGAAGAACAGGGTCTTATTATTTCAGTAATGACGCATCCGACTACCGGGGGCGTATCAGCAAGCTTTGCATCCCTTGGCGATTACAATTTCGCTGAGCCTGGCGCGCTGATCGGTTTTGCCGGAAGACGGATTATTGAACAGACAATAGGAGAAAAACTGCCTGAGGACTTCCAAACGGCTGAATTTTTATTAAAACATGGACAGCTTGATGCGGTTATTCATCGCGACGATATGAAAAAAACGTTAGAAAATCTGCTGGATATGCATCAAACAGGAGGTGACATTGAGTGGCTCCAAGATTAGAATTTGAAAAACCGGTGATTGAACTGCAAACCAAAATCGCAGAACTAAAAAAATTCACTCAAGATTCCGATATGGATCTAAGTGCGGAAATCGAACGGCTCGAAGACCGTCTCGCTAAGCTTCAGGATGATATTTACAAAAATCTGAAGCCATGGGACCGGGTTCAAATCGCGCGTCTGGCGGACCGTCCGACAACTCTTGATTATATCGAACACCTGTTTACCGACTTTTTTGAATGTCACGGAGACAGAGCGTACGGGGACGATGAAGCCATTGTCGGCGGGATTGCGAAGTTCCACGGCCTCCCTGTAACGGTAATCGGGCATCAGCGCGGCAAAGACACGAAGGAAAACCTAGTCCGCAATTTTGGGATGCCGCATCCAGAAGGCTACAGAAAAGCGCTTCGTCTGATGAAACAGGCTGACAAATTTAACAGACCAATTATCTGTTTTATTGATACGAAGGGGGCATACCCTGGACGAGCAGCTGAAGAAAGAGGACAAAGTGAAGCTATTGCCAAAAACCTGTTTGAGATGGCCGGCCTTCGAGTGCCTGTTATCTGCATCGTCATCGGTGAAGGCGGAAGCGGCGGAGCCCTTGGTCTGGGTGTAGGCAATCACTTGCATATGCTGGAAAACTCTACTTATTCTGTTATTTCTCCGGAAGGTGCCGCGGCACTTTTATGGAAGGACTCCAGTCTTGCTAAAAAAGCAGCGGAAACAATGAAAATCACTGCGCCGGATTTAAAAGAATTAGGTATTATAGATCATATGATTAAAGAAGTAAAAGGCGGAGCGCACCATGATGTGAAGCTGCAGGCAAGCTATATGGACGAAACCCTTAAACAATCGTTAAAAACTTTGCTGAAGCTGAGCGAAGAAGAATTAGTTCAGCAGCGCTATGAAAAATATAAAGCAATTGGCAAAGTCTCGGTTGAAGATCAATATATCGGGGTAAACTAAATAAACGTGAAGCCTTTGGCTCACGTTTATTTTTTGTGACATTCCTTAAATTTTATTTAAAAACAATTTATTTAATTGTATAATAGGTAAGGTTTCATAGGGAGGATGGAGATCCCTTTTCATTGTTTTTAGGGCAATGATCATGTTATGTTTAATCATATATGTTGCTGAGGTGAATGGAGAATGAAACGTATAGGGGTATTAACGAGCGGCGGGGATTCCCCGGGAATGAACGCAGCAGTTCGCGCAGTAGTCAGAAAAGCGATCTATCATGACGTTGAAGTTTACGGTATTTACAACGGATACGCGGGATTGATCAGCGGAAAGATTGAAAAGCTTGAACTCGGATCAGTAGGCGATATTATACATCGTGGAGGGACTAAGCTTTATACGGCGAGATGTCCTGAATTCAAAACAGTTGAAGGCCGTGAAAAAGGGATAGCAAACTTGAAGAAGCTTGGTATTGAAGGCCTTGTTGTTATCGGCGGAGACGGTTCCTATATGGGTGCGAAAAAATTAACGGAACACGGGTTTCCATGTGTAGGTGTACCGGGTACAATTGATAATGACATTCCGGGCACTGATTTTACAATCGGTTTCGATACAGCTTTAAATACAGTAATTGACGCAATTGATAAGATTCGCGATACAGCGACTTCTCATGAACGTACATATGTAATCGAAGTAATGGGCCGTCATGCCGGCGATATCGCATTGTGGGCTGGTCTTGCAGGGGGCGCAGAATCGATCTTAATCCCTGAGGCAGACTATGACATGCACGAAATCATTGCCCGCTTAAAACGCGGCCACGAACGCGGCAAGAAGCACAGTATTATTATTGTTGCCGAAGGTGTAGGCAGCGGTGTTGAATTCGGGAAACGCATTGAAGAAGAAACAAATCTTGAAACTAGGGTATCTGTATTGGGCCATATCCAGCGCGGAGGTTCTCCGAGTGCTGCTGACCGTGTGTTAGCAAGCCGTCTCGGCGCATATGCAGTTGAACTGCTGCTTGAAGGAAAAGGCGGACGCTGTGTAGGTATACAAAACAATAAGCTTGTAGACCATGATATTATAGAAATACTTGAGACAAAACACACAGTTGAGCAAAACATGTATCAGCTTTCAAAAGAACTGTCTATCTAATGTACAGCTGAAGGCTGAAGATTTCAGAAGGAAGTGAACCAAATGAGAAAAACTAAAATAGTTTGTACCATCGGTCCGGCAAGTGAAAGTATTGAAATGCTTACGAAATTAATGGAGTCAGGAATGAACGTGGCTCGATTAAACTTTTCTCACGGAGATTTTGAGGAGCACGGTGCAAGAATTAAAAATATCCGCGAAGCAAGCAAAAAACTTGGCAAGAACGTTGGAATTCTGCTTGATACAAAAGGTCCTGAAATCCGCACACATACAATGGAAAACGGCGGTATTGAGCTTGAAACAGGCAAAGAGCTCATTATTTCAATGGACGAGGTTGTAGGAACAACAGATAAAATTTCAGTGACATATGAAGGTTTAGTCCATGACGTTGAACAAGGTTCAACGATTCTGTTAGATGACGGCCTTATCGGTCTTGAGGTACTTGATGTAGATGCCGCTAAACGCGAAATCAAAACAAAAGTATTAAACAACGGAACACTCAAAAATAAAAAAGGTGTTAACGTACCAGGCGTAAGTGTCAATCTTCCGGGGATTACTGAAAAGGATGCGCGAGACATCGTTTTCGGTATTGAGCAAGGAGTAGACTTCATCGCACCATCTTTCATTCGACGTTCCACGGATGTGCTCGAAATCCGTGAGCTTCTTGAAGAGCACAACGCTCAGGATATTCAAATCATCCCTAAAATCGAAAACCAAGAGGGCGTTGACAACATCGATGCGATTCTCGAAGTGTCTGACGGCTTAATGGTTGCGCGCGGAGACTTAGGTGTGGAAATTCCAGCTGAAGAAGTGCCGCTTGTGCAAAAAGAACTGATCAAAAAATGCAACGCGCTGGGCAAACCTGTTATTACAGCAACACAAATGCTTGACAGCATGCAGCGCAACCCGCGTCCGACTCGTGCGGAAGCAAGTGACGTTGCAAACGCGATCTTCGACGGAACAGATGCGATCATGCTTTCTGGTGAAACTGCTGCCGGAAGCTATCCGGTTGAAGCAGTTCAAACAATGCATAACATCGCGTCCCGTTCTGAAGAAGCATTAAATTATAAAGAAATTCTCTCAAAACGCAGAGACCAAGTGGGCATGACAATTACAGACGCAATTGGACAATCTGTCGCGCATACGGCGATTAACCTGAATGCTGCTGCGATCGTGACGCCGACAGAAAGCGGCCATACAGCACGCATGATTGCAAAATACCGTCCGCAGGCTCCGATTGTTGCGGTTACTGTAAATGACTCTATTTCCAGAAAGCTTGCCCTCGTATCTGGCGTATTCGCGGAAAGCGGCCAAAATGCGAGCTCAACAGATGAGATGCTTGAGGATGCTGTCCAAAAATCATTGAACAGCGGAATTGTAAAACACGGCGATCTTATCGTTATTACAGCAGGCACTGTCGGTGAGTCCGGCACTACGAACTTAATGAAGGTTCATACTGTCGGCGATATCATCGCTAAAGGCCAAGGCATTGGACGCAAATCAGCTTACGGTCCGGTTGTCGTTGCACAAAATGCAAAAGAAGCTGAGCAAAAAATGACTGACGGTGCGGTACTTGTTACCAAAAGCACTGACCGTGATATGATTGCATCCCTTGAAAAAGCGTCTGCTCTTATTACAGAAGAAGGCGGCTTGACTAGCCATGCTGCGGTAGTCGGATTAAGCCTTGGCATCCCGGTTATCGTGGGTCTGGAAAATGCGACATCTATTTTGACAGATGGCCAGGATATTACAGTTGACGCTTCCAGAGGCGCAGTCTATCAAGGCCGTGCGAGCGTTCTTTAATTACAGGTGAAAACGGAAGGGGAATCCCTTCCTTTTCTCTTTATCATGCCTTTTGTTGAACAGAACGTGTTACACGTGTGGGGGGCTTGGATATGAGATTTTTGTTTTTGCTTTTTATTGTGTTTCCGGCAATAGAAATCGGCATATTCCTATTTTTAGGCAAGCTGATTGGCATTTTACCGACAGTTCTATTCATGATTATGACTGGCATTATCGGCGCAGCAGCTGCAAAAAAACAAGGAACCGAAGTGTATTATAAGGTTCAGCGTGATCTTCAATATGGCAAAATGCCGGGAGAAGCGATTGCTGACGGTCTGTGCATTTTCATTGGCGGTCTATTGCTGATGCTTCCGGGCTTTTTATCAGATTTGGCCGGCGCCTGTCTTCTTATCCCGTTTACCCGCGGCTGGTGTAAGCCGATTCTGTTCAAATGGCTGAGAGGTATGTCGAAGAATAAGCGGATCATCATCAAATAAAAAACGGCAGCCATGAAAAAACGGCTGCCGTTTTATTTTTGCTGAACGGTGATATAGGACCATATTTCTTTTAATGCGCCTGTTGTGATGAAAGCTTGGATGATGACGAGTACAGCCGGTCCCGCAATCAGTCCTAAAAACCCGAATAATTTAAAGCCGGCAAACAGGGCGATGAGTGTTGCCAGCGGATCGATCCCGATAGATTTACTTAGTATCTTGGGCTCTGTCAGCTGCCGCTGAATAAGAACGACGAGGTACAGGATACCAATTCCGATCGCTTGGGGCAGCTGGCCCGTAATCGATAAATACAAAATCCAAGGCACAAATACGGAGCCGGCACCTAAGTAAGGGAGAAGATCTACAAGCCCGATTAAAAAAGCAATTGTTGCGGCGTGTTCAACCTTTAAGAGAGAAAGGCCGATAAATACAATCACCATCGTGATGAAAACGAGGACGGCTTGTGCTTTGATAAAACCAGTCATTGCTTTTTTTAATTCGCTGCTGATCGCTTTGCTGTTAGCTGTCACACGATCCGGCAGAATTAAAACAAGCATGGCTTTCAGCTTATGCCAATCCTTTGTCATAAAAAAGGTTGCCAGAAGAGAAAAAATCAGAACCGCCGCCGTATTGGGAAGAAGAGCGAAAAATCTCGGGATCATCTCTAGAATGTGGGACAGCAGGAGTCCGGCATTTTTAGCGGCCGAATCACCGAGTGTCTGGATATGAGTGACGATGGAAGCCTGCTGGTTCGTTTCCAATTCTTGAAACAAAAGAGTTAACTCGTTATAGAGCGGCTGAATATGAGTTGTAAACAATTTTTCGCAATATGAAATAAACGTGCTGATATGCGGAGGCAGCGTTTTTGCTAGATAGGCTGTTCCCGTTACGATTTCGGCTACCAGAATGGTGAGCACGCCGAAGGCTGCGAGCAGAAAAAAAGCAAGAACGCCCAGAACATTTATCGTTCGGGGGAATCCTGTCACTTTGTCCAAATAATCGACAACAGGATGAATCACCGATGAAAGAATAAGGGCGATCAGGAACGGATAAGTTAACGGAAACGAATAATAGGCCGCAGCTATCGACCCTGCGGTCATTGATATGACAAAGAGGGTTCTGAAAAAAATAGTGATATAAGATTGATTCACGAAAACGGTCCTCCTCTCGTCAGCATGTCCTATTTTTTATATGTATTCACGCTGTTGCTGAATATGAATACATTCATCTTAAAGGAGGGATGGCATGTGTTTACACAAGCGAATTTATTTTTAATTTTACTCTTGGCTATCGCACTTATCGCAAAAAACCAATCATTGCTCTTTGCTGTATCCGTCCTTTTGATCATCAAAATCGCTGGGCTTGATCAGAAATTATTTCCGACCATCCAGTCAAAAGGCATTAACTGGGGTGTGACCATTATTACCATCGCCGTTCTTGTCCCGATTGCCACGGGAGAAATCGGATTTAAGCAGCTTGGAGAAGCAATGCGGTCTTCCTACGCATGGATCGCCCTTGGAGCGGGGATCGCAGTGGCGCTGATTGCAAAAAACGGCCTGGCCCTGCTTGAAAATGATCCACATATTACAACTGCTCTCGTGATCGGGACCATTCTTGCAGTCGCGCTTTTTGGAGGAGTTGCGGTGGGACCGCTGATCGGAGCGGGGATTGCTTATTTAGCCATGCAGATCGTAAAACTGTTCACTTCATAAAAAAAAGCGGCCTTAAAGCCGCTTTTTTTTTATGCAAAAACCCGCAAATAAAGGCGTTTTTTCGGGGAAATCACAGAATGAAAAAAAAAATTATAGGTAAACATTTAACAAATGTCTGATTATTGTTTATAATGAGAATAGGCTTAAACTTAAATAAGCTTATAAGAATTTGTTATGTTCTTTCATAAGCAAAGGGTTTTAGTTCCAGCAGCCAGTAAAATGTAAGCATTTTCTTTTTGGGGGAGAGAAATACTTGCATCGTGCTTTTTAAGTAAGCCTCATGTTTTTACAACACTCTTAAAGGGGAAATTTATTGAAAAGGAGATGTTATATATGACAGCGACACGCGGTCTTGAAGGGGTTGTAGCAACAACATCATCTGTTAGTTCTATTATTGATGATACCCTTACATATGTGGGGTATGATATCGATGATTTGACAGAGAATGCAAGTTTTGAAGAAATCATCTACTTGCTTTGGCATCTAAGGCTGCCAAACAAAAAAGAGCTTGAAGAGTTAAAGCAGCAGCTTGCAAAGGAAGCTGCCGTTCCGCAAGAAATTATTGAGCACTTCAAATCTTATTCCCTCGAAAATGTTCATCCCATGGCTGCTCTTCGGACAGCAATTTCATTACTAGGCCTGCTAGACAGCGAGGCTGATACCATGAACCCGGAAGCCAACTACAGAAAGGCGATCCGCCTTCAGGCAAAGGTGCCTGTCCTGGTTGCAGCGTTTTCCAGAATTCGCAAGGGTCTTGAGCCTGTTGAACCGAGAGAAGATTACGGTATTGCGGAGAATTTTCTTTACACATTAAACGGTGAAGAGCCTTCACCAATTGAGGTTGAAGCCTTCAACAAAGCATTGATTTTACATGCTGACCATGAGCTGAACGCGTCAACGTTCACAGCGAGGGTCTGCGTCGCAACACTTTCTGACATCTATTCAGGCATTACTGCAGCAATCGGCGCGCTGAAAGGGCCTCTTCACGGCGGAGCGAATGAAGGCGTTATGAAAATGCTGACAGAAATCGGTGAAGTGGAAAACGCTGAGCCGTACATCCGCGCTAAACTTGAAAAGAAAGAAAAAATCATGGGATTCGGCCACCGTGTGTATAAGCATGGTGATCCGCGCGCGAAGCATCTGAAAGAAATGAGCAAGCGCCTGACCAACCTGACAGGCGAAAGCAAATGGTATGAGATGTCGATTCGTATAGAAGACATCGTCACATCAGAGAAAAAGCTTCCGCCTAACGTTGATTTCTATTCGGCTTCTGTATATCACAGCCTCGGTATTGACCATGATTTGTTTACACCGATTTTTGCTGTAAGCAGAATGTCCGGCTGGCTCGCTCATATTCTTGAGCAGTATGACAACAACCGTCTGATCCGCCCGCGGGCAGATTACACAGGCCCTGACAAACAAAAATTCGTTCCGATTGAAGAAAGAGCCTAAAGAACCATTGGAGGCTGGCTTGCGTCAATGAGGTTAGCCTCTTGTTCAGAACATCAAAATTGGGTTACACTTTAAATTGAATGTTAGGAAAAATCATTTTATTTTCTATATAAGAAAAATAAAATGTTTTCTAAATATGAATTACATACTGGGAGGTTTTTATTGTGGCACAAGGTGAAAAAATTACAGTCTCTAACGGAGTATTAAACGTACCAAACAACCCGATTATCCCATTTATCGAAGGAGACGGAACCGGTCCTGATATTTGGAACGCGGCTTCGAAGGTTTTGGAAGCAGCAGTAGAAAAAGCATACAAAGGCGAAAAGAAAATTACATGGAAAGAAGTTTACGCCGGAGAAAAGGCTTATAATAAAACAGGTGAGTGGCTCCCTGCTGAAACATTAGATGTGATCCGCGAATATTTCATCGCGATTAAAGGCCCGTTAACGACACCTGTCGGCGGCGGTATCCGTTCTTTGAACGTAGCGCTCAGACAAGAGCTTGACCTATTCGTCTGCTTAAGACCTGTAAGATACTTTACTGGAGTGCCGTCACCGGTAAAACGCCCTGAAGATACTGATATGGTCATCTTCCGTGAAAATACAGAAGATATTTACGCAGGCATCGAGTATGCAAAAGGCTCTGAAGAAGTGCAAAAGCTTATCAGCTTCCTTCAAAATGAGTTAAACGTCAACAAAATCCGTTTCCCTGAGACATCAGGTATCGGCATTAAGCCTGTTTCAGAAGAAGGAACAAGCCGCTTGGTCAGAGCTGCCATTGATTATGCGATCGAGCATGGCCGCAAATCTGTAACACTTGTTCACAAAGGAAACATCATGAAGTTCACAGAAGGCGCCTTCAAAAATTGGGGCTATGAACTTGCTGAAAAAGAATACGGAGATAAAGTCTTTACATGGGCTCAATATGACCGCATTGCTGAAGAACAAGGAAAAGATGCTGCCAACAAAGCGCAAAGCGAAGCGGAAGCAGCAGGAAAAATCATTATCAAAGACAGCATTGCTGACATTTTCCTTCAGCAGATCTTAACGCGTCCAAACGAGTTTGATGTCGTTGCGACAATGAACTTGAACGGAGATTACATTTCAGATGCTCTTGCTGCGCAAGTCGGCGGAATCGGCATTGCTCCTGGAGCGAACATCAACTACGAAACAGGACATGCGATTTTCGAAGCGACGCACGGAACGGCTCCTAAATATGCAGGCCTTGATAAAGTAAACCCATCTTCGGTTATTCTTTCAGGTGTTCTGCTTCTTGAGCATTTAGGATGGAACGAAGCGGCTGATTTGGTTATCAAATCTATGGAAAAAACAATCGCTTCCAAAGTCGTAACTTACGATTTTGCTAGATTAATGGACGGGGCGACTGAAGTGAAATGTTCAGAGTTCGGAGAAGAACTGATCAAAAACATGGACTAAGCAAGGAAAAAGCCTAAAACTAGCCATAAAGGAGAAGAGAGACATGGGAAATACTCGTAAAAAAGTTTCTGTTATCGGAGCAGGTTTTACCGGAGCTACAACTGCATTTTTAATCGCTCAAAAAGAGCTGGCAGACGTTGTTCTTGTTGACATTCCGCAATTGGAGAACCCGACAAAGGGAAAAGCGCTTGATATGCTTGAAGCAAGCCCGGTTCAAGGCTTTGACGCAAAAATTACGGGAACATCTAATTACAAGGATACAGCTGGCTCTGACATTGTTGTCATTACAGCCGGTATCGCAAGAAAACCTGGTATGAGCAGAGATGATCTGGTCTCTACAAACGAAAAGATTATGAGAAGCGTTACGCGGGAAATCGTGAAATATTCTCCTGACTCTATTATTGTGGTGCTGACAAATCCTGTTGATGCAATGACATACGCGGTGTACAAAGAATCAGGCTTCCCTAAAGAGCGTGTAATCGGCCAGTCCGGTGTGCTTGATACGGCAAGATTCAGAACATTTGTGGCAGAGGAATTAAACCTGTCAGTGAAAGATGTGACTGGTTTCGTACTCGGCGGACACGGTGACGATATGGTGCCGCTTGTGCGTTATTCTTATGCTGGCGGTATCCCGCTTGAAACTCTTATTCCGAAAGAACGGATTGACGCAATTGTGGAGCGCACTAGAAAAGGCGGAGGCGAAATCGTGAATCTTCTTGGAAACGGAAGCGCGTATTATGCGCCTGCGGCTTCTCTGACAGAAATGGTTGAAGCGATCTTGAAAGATCAGCGCCGCGTTCTTCCTACAATTGCTTATCTTGAAGGGGAATACGGCTATGAAGGCATCTACCTTGGTGTTCCTACAATTGTAGGCGGCAACGGTCTTGAGCAAATCATTGAACTTGAACTGACAGACTATGAAAGAGCGCAGCTGAATAAATCAGTTGAATCTGTCAAAAATGTCATGAAAGTATTATCCTAATAAAAAGGGAGAAAGGCTTGCTTAATACAGCCTTTCTCTTTTTACTATAAATGAAAGCGTTATCATAAACGTCTTTATTTCTTTTAAAAATGATGTAAAAGGCGAATTGTCGGAATGTCCTGCTTTCGCTAAAATAAAATCATGAAACATGTTAAGATGACATAAAATAGAGAAATAGGATGTCGGGGAATTATAATACTGGAGGCACAGCATGAACAAGAAAATTTTAGTTGTGGATGATGAAGAATCTATTGTTACTCTTTTACAGTACAATTTGGAACGGTCAGGCTATGATGTCATTACCGCCTCGGATGGGGAAGAAGCACTCAAAAAAGCGGAAACAGAGAAGCCTGATTTGATTGTGCTTGATGTGATGCTTCCAAAATTGGACGGAATCGAAGTATGCAAGCAGCTGAGACAGCAAAAACTGATGTTTCCCATTTTAATGCTGACAGCGAAGGATGAGGAATTCGACAAAGTATTAGGGCTGGAGCTCGGTGCTGATGATTATATGACCAAGCCGTTCAGTCCAAGGGAAGTAAATGCGAGAGTCAAAGCGATTTTAAGGCGTTCGGAAATAGCTGCGCCCTCTAGTGAGATGAAGAACGATGAAATGGAAGGCCAGATCGTAATCGGCGATCTAAAAATCCTGCCTGATCATTATGAAGCGTACTTTAAAGAAAGTCAGCTTGAACTGACACCGAAAGAATTCGAACTGCTGCTCTATTTAGGCAGACATAAAGGCAGAGTTCTGACAAGAGACCTGCTGCTGAGCGCAGTCTGGAATTATGATTTTGCCGGAGATACGAGAATTGTTGATGTGCACATCAGCCATCTTCGCGACAAAATTGAAAACAATACCAAAAAACCGATCTACATTAAAACGATTAGGGGATTGGGGTATAAACTGGAGGAGCCAAAAATGAATGAATAAATACCGTGTGCGCCTTTTTTCTGTATTCGTTGTCTGTATGATTCTGGTGTTTTGTGTCCTCGGGCTGTTTTTACAGCAGCTTTTTGAAACATCTGATCAAAGGAAAGCAGAGGAACACATTGAAAAAGAAGCAAAATACTTGGCTTCGCTTCTTGATGCCGGCAATCTGAATGATCAAGCAAATGAGAAAATCATTAAAGATGCAGGCGGCGCGCTTGATGTGAGCGCATCCGTTATCGATACAGACGGCAAGGTGCTGTATGGGTCAAACGGGAGAGCGGCTGATTCCCAAAAGGTGCAGGCGCTTGTTTCTGGCCATGAGGGTATTCTGTCAACAACAGATAACAAGCTTTATTACGGACTTTCACTTAGAAGCGAAGGGGAAAAAACAGGATATGTGCTGCTTTCCGCCTCTGAAAAAAGCGACGGCTTAAAAGGCGAATTGTGGGGAATGCTGACGGCCAGTCTTTGTACCGCATTTATCGTCATTATTTATTTTTATTCCAGCATGACCTCACGTTATAAAAGGTCAATTGAGTCAGCGACAAATGTAGCCACAGAACTCTCTAAGGGCAACTACGATGCACGGACGTACGGCGGCTATATTAGGCGTTCTGATAAGCTAGGACATGCGATGAACAGCCTTGCCATTGATCTGATGGAAATGACGCGAACGCAGGAAATGCAGCGGGATCGGCTGCTGACAGTCATTGAAAACATTGGCTCCGGGCTGATTATGATCGACGGAAGAGGCTTTATTAATCTCGTAAACAGATCTTACGCCAAGCAGTTTCATATCAATCCGAATCATATGCTGCGCCGTCTTTATCACGATGCATTTGAACATGAAGAAGTGATCCAGCTTGTCGAAGACATTTTTATGACGGAGACAAAGAAATGCAAGCTGTTAAGACTGCCGATCAAAATAGAACGGCGTTATTTTGAAGTGGACGGCGTTCCGATTATGGGGCCGGACGATGAATGGAAAGGAATTGTGCTCGTTTTCCATGACATGACGGAAACGAAGAAATTAGAGCAGATGAGGAAGGATTTTGTGGCCAATGTTTCTCATGAGCTGAAAACACCGATTACGTCCATAAAAGGGTTTACGGAGACGTTATTGGACGGGGCGATGGAAGACAAAGAGGCGCTTTCTGAATTTCTCTCTATTATTCTTAAGGAAAGCGAAAGGCTTCAGTCTTTGGTTCAGGATTTGCTCGATCTCTCAAAAATCGAGCAGCAAAATTTCACGCTCAGTATCGAAACGTTTGAGCCGGCCAAAATGCTTGGTGAGATTGAAACGCTTCTGAAGCATAAGGCGGATGAGAAAGGCATCTCCTTGCAACTGAATGTCCCGAAAGACCCTCAATATGTATCTGGTGACCCGTACAGGCTGAAACAGGTATTTCTTAATCTCGTAAACAATGCATTAACCTACACGCCTGAGGGGGGCTCCGTGGCTATCAATGTAAAGCCCAGAGAAAAAGACATTCAGATTGAGGTTGCCGATTCTGGAATCGGAATTCAGAAAGAAGAAATTCCGCGCATCTTTGAACGCTTTTACCGCGTAGATAAAGACAGAAGCAGGAATTCGGGCGGAACCGGACTGGGCCTTGCGATTGTCAAGCATTTAATAGAGGCTCATGAAGGGAAAATTGATGTCACAAGCGAGCCTGGACGGGGAACTGTCTTTACCGTGACGCTGAAACGGGCCGCTGAAAAGTCCGCCTAATGTTTACAAAGGTTTAACAATATCTTCATGCACTGTTAAACCTATGCTGGTAGGATGTAGTAGAACCCCTTCATCCAAGGAGCCAATTTTGACGGCGGGAACCTATTTGTGTTCCCGTCCTTTTTTGTGTCTTCTCTTATAGTTCACGTATTTTCCTTTCAAATTGAACTTTGTTAAAATAAGAGGAGCTAATGACTATGTAAGAGATGAATGGAAGCCTGAGGCTTCTTAGGAGGAAATTGAATGACGGAACGAAAAAAATTAGTGCTTGTAGACGGAAACAGTCTGGCTTACCGGGCGTTTTTTGCATTGCCGCTGTTAAGCAATGATAAAGGTGTTCATACAAATGCTGTATACGGCTTTGCGATGATTTTGATGAAAATGCTTGAGGATGAAAAACCGACGCACATGCTGGTTGCGTTTGATGCGGGGAAAACAACATTTCGTCACGGCACATTTAAAGAATATAAAGGCGGCAGACAGAAAACCCCGCCTGAGCTTTCCGAACAAATGCCGTTTATCCGCGAGCTGCTGGATGCCTACCAGATCAGCCGCTATGAACTGGAACAATATGAAGCGGATGATATTATCGGCACACTGGCCAAATCGGCTGAAAAAGACGGATTTGAAGTTAAGGTTTTCTCAGGAGATAAGGATTTAACACAGCTGGCAACGGACAAAACGACAGTTGCCATTACGAGAAAGGGAATTACCGATGTTGAATTTTACACACCGGAGCATGTCAAAGAGAAATATGGGCTTACGCCTGAACAAATCATTGACATGAAGGGTCTGATGGGCGATTCCTCAGATAATATTCCGGGTGTGCCCGGCGTCGGAGAAAAGACTGCGATTAAGCTTTTAAAACAATTTGATTCCGTTGAAAAGCTGCTGGAGTCCATTGACGAGGTGAGCGGAAAGAAATTGAAGGAAAAGCTTGAGGAGTTTAAGGATCAGGCATTGATGAGCAAGGAGCTTGCGACAATTATGACGGATGCTCCGATTGAGGTATCTGTTTCCGGCCTGGAATATCAAGGCTTTAATCGTGAACAGGTCATTGCCATCTTTAAAGATCTTGGCTTCAACACGCTTCTTGAACGGCTTGGAGAAGACAGTGCAGAAGCAGAACAGGATCAATCGTTGGAAGACATTAATGTCAAAACAGTAACAGACGTGACAAGCGATATATTGGTGTCTCCATCCGCATTTGTCGTTGAACAGATTGGCGATAATTATCATGAAGAGCCGATCCTCGGATTTTCGATCGTAAATGAAACGGGAGCTTATTTCATTCCAAAAGACATTGCCGTTGAGTCTGAGGTGTTTAAAGAATGGGTGGAAAATGACGAGCAGAAGAAATGGGTCTTCGACAGCAAGCGGGCTGTTGTCGCTTTGCGCTGGCAGGGCATTGAGCTGAAAGGAGCCGAGTTTGATACGCTCCTTGCGGCTTATATCATCAACCCGGGCAATTCATATGACGACGTTGCGAGTGTGGCTAAGGATTACGGCCTGCATATCGTTTCAAGTGATGAATCAGTTTATGGAAAAGGAGCAAAACGGGCAGTGCCGTCAGAAGACGTACTGTCTGAGCACCTTGGCCGAAAAGCGTTAGCGATTCAAAGCCTTCGGGAAAAGCTCGTTCGGGAGCTGGAAAACAACGACCAGCTTGAACTGTTTGAAGAGCTGGAAATGCCTCTTGCGCTTATTCTCGGCGAAATGGAATCAACTGGCGTCAAGGTCGATGTTGACCGTTTAAAACGGATGGGTGAAGAACTGGGTGCGAAGCTGAAGGAATATGAAGAAAAAATCCATGAGATTGCGGGAGAGCCGTTTAACATCAATTCTCCGAAACAGCTAGGTGTCATCTTATTTGAAAAGATCGGCCTTCCTGTCGTAAAGAAAACGAAAACAGGCTATTCTACGTCTGCCGATGTGCTTGAAAAGCTGGCTGACAAGCATGATATTGTCGACTATATTTTACAGTACAGACAAATTGGCAAGCTTCAATCAACATATATCGAAGGGCTTTTAAAGGTGACGAGACCGGATTCGCATAAAGTGCACACGCGATTTAACCAGGCCTTAACGCAAACTGGCCGTCTCAGCTCGACTGATCCGAACCTGCAAAACATTCCGATCAGGCTTGAGGAAGGGCGGAAAATTCGCCAAGCTTTTGTGCCGTCTGAAAAAGACTGGCTCATTTTTGCAGCCGATTATTCACAAATCGAGCTGCGGGTGCTTGCCCATATTTCAAAGGATGAAAATCTGATCGAAGCTTTTACAAATGATATGGATATTCACACGAAAACGGCAATGGATGTGTTCCATGTCGCTAAGGATGAAGTGACATCTGCGATGAGACGCCAGGCGAAAGCGGTCAACTTTGGCATTGTATACGGGATCAGCGATTACGGTTTGTCACAGAACCTCGGCATTACCCGGAAGGAAGCGGGAGCATTTATCGACCGCTATCTGGAAAGCTTCCAAGGCGTAAAAGCGTACATGGAAGATTCAGTACAGGAAGCGAAGCAAAAAGGATACGTAACAACGCTTATGCATCGCCGCCGCTACATCCCTGAGCTGACGAGCCGGAACTTTAATATCCGAAGTTTTGCAGAGCGGACGGCCATGAATACGCCGATTCAAGGAAGCGCCGCTGATATTATCAAAAAAGCCATGATTGACATGGCTGCCAAGCTGAAAGAAAAAAAGTTGAAAGCAAGGCTTCTGCTTCAAGTACACGATGAATTGATTTTTGAGGCGCCAAAGGAAGAAATTGAAATTCTTGAAAAGCTTGTTCCTGAAGTGATGGAGCATGCGCTTGCATTAGATGTGCCGTTAAAGGTGGACTTTGCATCAGGCCCATCTTGGTACGATGCGAAATAAACAGAGATAGGAAGTGATGGATGTGCCGGAATTACCAGAGGTTGAGACGGTCCGGCGCACTCTGACCGGGCTTGTAAAGGGAAAAACAATCAAATCGGTAGAGATCAGATGGCCGAATATCATCAAACGGCCTGCCGAACCGGAGGAATTTGCGCGAAAACTAGCAGGAGAAACGATACAGTCCATCGGAAGACGGGGAAAGTTTTTACTGTTTCATTTAGATCATTATGTTATGGTTTCTCACCTTCGAATGGAAGGAAAATACGGTCTTCATCAAGCCGAGGAGCCTGACGATAAACACGTGCATGTCATATTCACGATGACGGATGGAACCCAGCTCCGGTACAGGGATGTGCGGAAATTTGGAACCATGCACTTATTTAAACCGGGAGAAGAAGCGGGCGAGCTCCCGCTTTCTCAGTTAGGTCCGGAGCCGGATGCAGAAGAATTTACGAGTGCGTATTTAAAAGAACGGCTTGCGAAAACAAACCGCGCTGTCAAAACTGCCCTACTGGATCAAAAAACGGTAGTTGGACTAGGAAACATTTATGTGGATGAGGCTCTTTTCAGAGCGGGTGTTCATCCCGAGATAAAAGCAAATCAATTATCAGATAAAACAATCAAAACCCTTCACGCTGAAATCAAAAACACTCTGCAGGAGGCGATTGATGCGGGCGGAAGCACAGTCCGTTCATATATCAACTCCCAAGGGGAAATCGGAATGTTCCAGCTGCAGCATTTTGTGTACGGAAAAAAAGACGAGCCATGCAAAAATTGCGGAACGATGATTTCGAAAATTGTCGTTGGAGGAAGAGGCACGCATTTTTGCGCAAAGTGCCAGAAAAAAAAGTAGCATAATGCTTCATCGTCCAAGCTGTCGGTGCATATATCAGTAACTCTGTAATGGAGGATGCCATTTTCGAAACACGGATTTTTCACTTTCCCATATATATGATTGTGATGAATCCCGGGCATTTCACATCTGATACAAGAGCACCAACAGAAAGGAAGAAACGGATATGCAAATGGTTTCTATACTGCTGCTGGCGTTGGCTGTCAGCTTGGACAGTTTTTCAGTCGGATTTACGTACGGATTGAGAAAAATGAAAATACCGTTTAAAGCGATTTTGGTTATCGCCTGCTGTTCCGGTGCTGTCATGTTTATATCCATGCTGATCGGAAGCTTTCTCACGAAGTTTGTTCCTGTATATGTGACGGAGAAGCTTGGCGGTTTGATATTGGTTGGAATCGGTGCGTGGGTTCTGTACCAATTCTTCAAACCGACAAAAGATAAAGAATACCTCTTGCATGAAAAAACACTGCTTAATTTAGAGGTTCGGTCATTAGGAATTGTGATTCATATTTTGAGAAAACCCATGAGTGCGGATATCGACAAATCGGGTGTGATCAATGGAATTGAGGCGGTCTTATTGGGATTTGCCTTATCGATTGATGCCTTTGGAGCAGGTATAGGCGCAGCCATTCTCGGTTTTTCACCGATTGTGATGAGCATCGCCGTGGCAATCATGAGCTCGCTGTTTGTATCAATTGGAATCAATGCCGGCCATTTTCTGTCTAAGTGGAAATGGATCGATAAAATGGCGTTTTTGCCGGGGCTTCTATTAATCACGATTGGGCTCTGGAAATTGTAAAAAGGAGTGGATCTCTTGACCTTAGTCATTGGTTTAACGGGAGGAATAGCTAGCGGCAAAAGCACGGTAGCCAATATGCTGATTGAAAAAGGAATAACAGTTATAGATGCAGATATCATTGCAAAACAAGCGGTAGAAAAAGGGATGCCGGCCTACCGGCAAATCATTGACGAATTCGGTGAAGACATACTGCTCTCAAATGGCGATATAGATAGAAAAAAGCTTGGAGCGCTGGTATTTACAAATGAACAAAAGCGTCTCGCTTTAAATGCAATTGTTCATCCCGCAGTCAGGCAGGAAATGCTCAATCGCCGTGATGAAGCCGTTGCAAATCGGGAGGCATTTGTTGTATTGGATATCCCGCTATTGTTCGAAAGCAAATTGGAATCATTGGTTGATAAAATTATCGTGGTCAGTGTGACAAAAGAGCTTCAACTGGAACGTCTGATGAAGCGCAATCAGCTGACGGAAGAAGAAGCAGTCAGCCGTATCCGCTCTCAAATGCCCTTAGAGGAAAAAACAGCAAGAGCAGATCAAGTCATCGATAACAGCGGCACGCTTGAAGAGACCAAAAGGCAGCTTGATGAAATCATGAACAGCTGGGCATAATACAAAAAACACCGTTCATATTGAACGGTGTTTTTTGGCCATTAAAAATCAAAGTTGTCCGGATCAGGACCGACGCGCAAGTTTTCATTCAGTGCATCGATTCGGTTCATGTCATCCTGCGTTAATTCAAAGTCAAATACGCTTGCATTTTCTTTAATGCGGTGTTCCTTCGTTGATTTAGGAATCGTTATAATGCCATGCTGCAGATCCCAGCGCAAAATAATTTGTGCGACAGATTTGTTATATGTTTGAGCGATGTCAGCCAATACAGGATGATCCAGCAGCTGCCCCTGCATTAAAGGTGACCAAGCCTCCATCTGGATGCCCTGATTTTGGCAGTATCTTATCAACTCTTTTTGTGTGAGGCGCGGGTGAAATTCCACTTGGTTAATCATAGGCTTAATTTCAGCTGCCGTCATCAGATCTTCAAGATGGTGAATTTGGAAGTTGCTTACGCCAATCGCTTTGATACGGCCTTCTTTATACAGCGTTTCAAGCGCTCTCCAAGCTTCTTTATACTTTCCTTCTACAGGCCAGTGGATGAGGTATAGATCCAAATAATCCAGACCGAGTTTGGATAGGCTTGTTTCAAACGCGGCGAGTGTTTCTTCGTAGCCTAAATCCGCATTCCATACTTTCGATGTGATAAACAGATCCTCTCTTGAAATGCCTGCTTCTTCAATGCCTTCCCGAATCCCTTCTCCAACGCCAGCTTCATTTCCATAGATAGCTGCAGTATCAATACTGCGGTACCCGTGAACAATGGCAGTTTTAACTGCGTTTACCAGTTCAGATCCTTCTTCCACTTGGAACACGCCGAGGCCGAACCAAGGCATTTCTACCCCATTATGAAGTGTTGCTTTTGCTTGTAAATGTGTTGTCATGTTCATTTCCTCCTTTAAAATTGTCAGGCTTCCTGCCGATCTCGTTTTTCCATTAAGCGGCTCCAGCCTGTTAAAATGACTGCACCGACCACCATTAATCCGCCTATCCAAGCGGTATGAATCAATCCGATTGAATCGGTGATCACACCGCCAAGGTATGACCCAAGCGCGATTCCTGCATTAAAGGCAGCGATATTCATCGCGGATGCGACGTCAACTGCACTCGGGACAAAACGCTCAGCCAGCATGACGACATACACCTGAAGGCCGGGCACGTTCATAAAGGCCAGCAATCCCATACAGAGAATGGTAATGAGCCCTGCTGTTTGATACGGGGCTGTAAATGTCAGTACGAATAGAACAATTGCTTGTACGATAAACATATAGAATAAAGCGGCAATCGGATTTCGGTTTGACAGCTTTCCGCCAATCATATTGCCGATAGCAATAGCTATTCCGTATCCGAGCAGAATCACTGCAACAGTCCCGGCTTTGAAGCCTGTTACTTCCTGAAGCAGGGGAGACAGATACGTGAACACAACGAATGTTCCTCCGTATCCAAGCGCTGTAATGACAAATAAAAGCAATAACCGGCTGTTTGTCACAAGCTTCAATTGATCCCGCATCGTTGTTTTCGTCCCTTTTCGTAATTTGGACGGTACAAGAATGCCATTTGTAATGAAAGCAATGATTCCGACGGCGATAATGACCATAAAGGCGAAACGCCAGCCGAACTGCTGGCCGATAAATGTCCCAAAAGGAACTCCGGTTACAGTTGCCACAGTGAGGCCGGTAAACATAATTGAAATCGCGCTAGCCCTTTTATCTTCCGGGACAATATCCGCTGCGATTGTCGAACCGATCGACATAAACACACCGTGCGAAAATGCCGATATCACACGTGCTGCTAGTAAAATCCCGATGCTTGAAGCGGTTGCTGCCATCGTATTACCGGCAATAAAAATAAACATGATCCAAAGCAATAGTGTCTTACGCGACATGCTTGAGGTCAATGAAGTTAATATAGGTGCCCCAAATGTAACGCCGAGCGCATAAAGGGAAACGGTTAATCCTGCTGTCGTGACTGGAATATGCAGGTCATCAGCAATGAGCGGCAAAAGGCCGACACTGATAAATTCAGTTGTCCCTATTGCGAATGCACTTACGGCCAAAGCCAGTAGTGCAGGAATACTGCTTTTGGCTGAAGTCATGATGTTCCTCCTTTGTAAGATGTGTTGTATGATTGAAATTCTGCCGAGTAAGCTATATAAATAAAAAAGAGCAGATTCAAATCAGCCGGCAAATGTGATTATGAAACATATCGTTAAGAAATAAAAGTACGTACTTTGAAGTGCTATAGTCACTTTTTGGTGCCTGTGAGGAGAATGGATTGTATGGAGAAGAAAAAATATAACATTTCTGTTGAAGCGACTCTTGAAGTGATTGGAGGGAAATGGAAATGCGTCATTTTATGCCATTTGACGCACGGAAAAAAACGCACAAGCGAATTAAAACGCCTAATGCCCAATATCACGCAAAAAATGCTGACTCAGCAGCTGCGCGAGCTGGAAGCGGACGGTGTCATTAACCGAATCGTATATAATCAAGTTCCTCCCAAAGTGGAATATGAGCTCAGCGAATACGGCCGCAGCTTAGAAGGGATTTTAGA
Organism: Bacillus sp. EU52; assembly: GCF_037964975.1. NCBI lineage: Bacteria > Bacillati > Bacillota > Bacilli > Caryophanales > Bacillaceae > Bacillus > Bacillus sp. EU52. The sequence continues at coordinate 2,815,745 of NZ_CP150177.1, read as the reverse complement.
TATGCTGTGTGCTTGGGGAGCGAATCATATTAACAGAGTGTACGGGGATACATTTTCTGTGCTAGAAGAAAGTGTGCTCAATGATAAGTTAAAACAGGAATCATAAAGCATGAGGGCAGTCAGTGCGGAGCGCTGGCTGCTTTTTGGTTCTTACGCCTGATATTCTGTGCAAGAAAACATAAGATGCATCATAAATTAGCGTTATAATCGTTGATTTTTATCAATATGTACTGGCGAATTTGTTTTAATGTGTTATACTAATTTTAGATAGTAACAAATTAGGATGGCATAATTGATAAGGGGTGTCCAACATGAAGGTAAAAGTAGCGATCAACGGGTTTGGAAGAATCGGAAGAATGGTTTTTAGAAAAGCGATGTTAGACGATCAAATTCAAGTAGTGGCCATTAACGCCAGCTATTCCGCAGAAACGCTGGCTCATTTAATAAAGTATGACACAATTCACGGCAGATACGACAAAGAGGTTGTGGCTGGTGAAGACAGCCTGATCGTAAATGGAAAGAAAGTGCTTTTGTTAAACAGCCGTGATCCAAAACAGCTGCCTTGGCGGGAATATGATATTGACATAGTCGTCGAAGCAACAGGGAAGTTTAATGCTAAAGATAAAGCGATGGGCCATATAGAAGCAGGTGCAAAAAAAGTGATTTTGACCGCTCCGGGAAAAAATGAAGACGTTACCATTGTGATGGGCGTAAATGAGGACCAATTCGACGCTGAGCGCCATGTCATTATTTCAAATGCGTCATGCACGACAAATTGCCTTGCGCCTGTTGTAAAAGTGCTGGATGAAGAGTTTGGCATTGAGAGCGGTCTGATGACTACAGTTCATGCGTATACGAATGACCAAAAAAATATTGATAACCCGCACAAAGATTTGCGCCGGGCGCGGGCTTGCGGTGAATCCATCATTCCGACGACAACAGGAGCGGCAAAGGCGCTTTCACTTGTGCTGCCGCATTTGAAAGGAAAACTTCACGGCCTCGCCTTGCGTGTCCCTGTTCCGAACGTCTCATTGGTTGATCTCGTTGTTGATCTGAAAACGGATGTTACGGCTGAAGAAGTAAACGAGGCATTTAAACGCGCTGCCAAAACGTCGATGTACGGTGTACTTGATTACTCAGATGAACCGCTTGTTTCGACTGATTATAATACGAATCCTCATTCAGCGGTCATTGACGGGCTTACAACAATGGTAATGGAAGACAGGAAAGTAAAGGTGCTGGCGTGGTATGACAACGAATGGGGCTACTCCTGCAGAGTTGTTGATCTGATCCGCCATGTAGCGGCACGAATGAAACATCCGTCTGCTGTATAAAATAAGGTCATGGACACATTTTAAAGAAAAAACCCTTAACAGCATATTTCTGAAAAAACGCACCTTGCAAATTAGACTTAAACACAGTATACTATTTTTCGTGAACTTCTTGCTTGAGACTGTTTCGGAATTACTTAAAGGGTTAGGACCTCTCCGGACTAACTTTCCCCCGTGGTAAATGGCCGACCCAGTTGTTGGAATTTCACTTTTTAATTCTTGTTAAGGGGGGTCCATGACTATGGAAACAATGGGGCGTCACGTTATCTCCGAGCTATGGGGATGCGATTTTGATAAGCTGAATGACATGGATTTTATTGAAAAAACGTTTGTAAATGCTGCTCTAAAATCAGGTGCTGAGGTGCGCGAGGTTGCATTTCACAAATTTGCACCGCAAGGCGTAAGCGGAGTTGTGATTATTTCTGAATCACACTTAACGATTCACAGTTTTCCTGAGCACGGATATGCGAGCATTGATGTTTATACTTGTGGAGACTTAGATCCTAATGTCGCTGCTGATTACATTGCAGAGGCATTACATGCTGATACAAGAGAAAACATTGAAATACCAAGAGGAATGGGGCCTGTGCAAATTAAACAGGCGCAAGCGAAAGTACTATAAAGTAAATTGCGAACACAAAGGGAGCTGAAGCTAGAAAGCCATTATGCGCTTTTTAGCTTATGCTCCTTTTATTTTTATAAAGAAACGAGAGTGTCAGCTTTTTCTTTTTTCATTTTTTTTGTAAAATAAGAAGGAGATTTTCACAAACCACCTAATGCTATAGAAACAAATTTAACAACGGCTCTCCCGACAGATGCTGTCACATCTATTTTTAAAAGGCGGAGGCTGCCGAAAATACATTGCAGGGAACGATATAGTTGGGAGCTGATTTTATTGAAATGTCCTTCATGCCAGCATAACGGAACACGAGTCCTTGATTCACGGCCTGTGGATGACGGAAAGTCGATTCGCCGAAGACGCGAGTGCGAATCCTGCCACTACCGGTTTACGACCTTTGAGAAAGTGGAGGAAACCCCGCTCATCGTTGTGAAAAAAGAAGGTGTGCGTGAGGAATTCAGCAGAGAAAAAATGCTGCGCGGCCTCATAAAAGCATGTGAAAAAAGGCCTGTTTCACTCAAAACGCTTGAAGACATGTGCTTTGATATTGAAAAAGAGCTTCGCAATCAAGGCTGCTCCGAGGTGAAGAGTGAGCTCGTCGGAGAAATGGTCATGGACCGGCTGGCTAAGATTGACGAAGTCGCATATGTGAGGTTCGCGTCCGTCTATCGGCAGTTTAAAGATATAAACGTCTTTATCGATGAATTAAAAGACTTAATAAAGAAAGAGCGTTAAAAGAGCTAAGAGGATTCTTCTAGCTCTTTTCTCATGTGCAAAATTGGCATTTGATAGATATAAGAAACGGTGTAAAATGAAAGGTAGAAACAAATTCGGAAGGTTTGAGAATGTATGGCTGACTATTGGAAAGATGTACTGCCTGTAGACCCGTATGTGGTTAAAAGCAGATCGATGCTGCAGGATATTGACAGACAAATTATTACACAACTGTACCAGCCCTTAATCGGCCCTGTTGCATTCTCTCTTTATATGACATTGTGGGGAGAGCTTGAACAAAACCGTCTGTGGGGCGGAGAGTCCACACATAGACAGCTGATGGGGATGACACAGTCCAACTTAAAAACGATCCATCAGGAACAGGGGAAGCTCGAGGGCATCGGATTGCTGAAAGTATATATGAAAGAATCCGAGCGGCAGGAGCGCCTCTTTATATATGAACTCCTTCCGCCGCTCAGACCAAATGAATTTTTTGAAGACGGAATGCTGAATGTTTTTCTGTATAATAGGGTCGGAAAAACGAAATATCAGCAATTAAAACAATTTTTTACGCACCCGGCCATTTCAGAAGATGCGAAGGACATTACGCGTCCGTTTAATCATGCGTTTGAATCGCTGCAGCCGAGTGAATGGAAGCTCACATCCGATATGGAGGAAACGGTAAGGCTTGCCGAGGGGTCCGAGTATACTTCTGTCGGACAGTCTCCGTCCTACACCATAACGGAGGATGTGTTTGATTTTGATTTGTTTTTAGCGGGACTTTCTGAGACGATGATACCGAGAAAAGCGATGACCCAGCAGGTGCGGGACACAATCAAAAAGCTTTCTTATCTGTACGGAATTGACCCTTTGCAAATGCAAAATGTTGTGATGAGCGCAATTGATGAGCGTGACGTCATTACGACGGAGGCATTAAGAAAAGCGGCGAGCGACTGGTATCAAATTGAAAGAAACGGACAGCTGCCCGATTTGGTGGAAAAAACACAGCCGGTGCATCTGCGTGAAGGCGAAAAACCGGCAGAAGAGGATTCTCTGGATGGGAAGCTGATCGCATTGCTGGAGGCGATTTCCCCGAAGAAGCTTCTGCAGGACATTGCTGACGGAACAGAGCCGTCAAAAGCTGATCTGAAGATCATAGAAGAAATTATGTTCGAACAGAAGCTCGAGCCAGGCGTCACAAATGTGTTAATTTATTATGTCATGCTGAAAACCGACATGAAGCTGTCGAAAAACTATATCCAAAAAATCGCTTCGCATTGGGCACGCAAAAAGGTAAAAACGGTCAGGGAAGCGATGAAGCTCGCAATAGAAGAAAACCGCCAGTATCTTGAATGGGCTGAAGGAAAAACAAAGTCTTCGAAACGAAACCAAAAAGTGATTCGTGAAGAAAAGCTTCCTGATTGGATGACAGAAAAGGAAACAGCGTCTGACTCAGAATCCGGACAGCAGAAGCTGCATCCGCAGGATTTGGAAGAACAGAAGAAAAAGATGATGGAAGAAATGCAAAAACTGAAAAAATACTCTGCCTATTAAAGACAGAGATGCGGGGTGAAGGAATAGATGGAACCAATCGGCCGTTCCCTGCAGGGCGTAACCGGCAGGCCGGATTTCCAAAAACGTCTTGAACAAATGAAGGAAAAAGTCATGAAAGATCAAGATGTTCAAGCATTTTTGAAGGAAAACGAAGAAGTGATTGACCAAAAAATGATCGAAAAGAGCTTAAATAAGCTTTATGAATATATCGAACAAAGCAAGAATTGCTCCTATTGTTCGGAAGATGAAAACTGCAACAATTTGTTGGAGGGATACCATCCAAAGCTTGTTGTCAATGGACGGTCTATTGATATCGAGTATTATGAATGTCCAGTCAAACGGAAGCTCGACCAGCAGAAGAAACAAAAGTCTCTTATGAAAAGCATGTATATCCAGCAGGATCTTCTCGGAGCGACGTTCCAGCAAGTTGATATCAGTGACCCGAGCAGGCTCGCGATGTTTCAGCATGTTACAGACTTCCTGAAAAGCTATAATGAGACGGGAAAAGGGAAAGGATTATATTTATACGGGAAATTTGGGGTAGGAAAAACGTTTATGCTCGCTGCAATTGCCAATGAGCTGGCGGAAAAAGAGTACTCCTCCATGATTGTCTATGTGCCTGAATTTGTGAGAGAGCTTAAAAATTCGCTGCAAGACCAGACATTGGAAGAGAAGCTCAATATGGTAAAGACCACACCCGTATTGATGCTTGATGACATCGGAGCAGAATCAATGACAAGCTGGGTAAGGGATGAAGTCATCGGAACGGTGCTTCAGCACAGAATGTCCCAGCAGCTGCCAACGTTCTTTTCTTCTAATTTCTCACCTGACGAGCTGAAGCATCATTTTACGTATTCGCAGAGGGGAGAAAAAGAAGAAGTAAAAGCGGCAAGATTAATGGAGCGGATATTATATTTGGCTGCTCCGATCCGCCTTGACGGAGAAAACCGCCGACATCCATAATTGCTGTGGTTCAAAGGGGAAGGAACTGAGGGTATGAAACGAAAAACGGCTGTCAAATGGCTGGCAGTGCTTGCAGGTGCTGGTTTACTCTATTGGGGAAATAAAACGTATTTGAATGTATCGCCGAAAGAAATCAGGGTATGGGTATTGTCGTTCGGAGTCTTTGCACCTCTGATGTTTATCGGGATATCCATCGTCAGGCCACTTGTTTTATTTCCGGTGTCTGTTATTTCAATAGCTGGCGGACTTGCGTTTGGCCCGCTTCTCGGCACGCTTTATACGTTATTCGGTTCGATGTGCGCTTCAGCTGTTTCGTTTTTTGCGGCCGGTTTGTTTTCGGCGAAAAAGAACGGGCATTACGCAAGGCTTGAAGCCATTCAGAAGCAAATGGAGGATAACGGATTTTTCTATATCTTTTTTTTGAGAATCCTGCCGATCAATTTTGATTTCGTCAGCTATGCGGCAGGCCTTTCCAATGTCAAAGCGCTGCCGTATTTTGCCGCAACGGCTGTGGGAATCATCCCTGGGACGATTGCGCTTAATGTGCTGGGTGCGAGCTTTTTGGCTGGCAATCTGCCCGCTTTCTTTATGGTGCTCGCTTTGTATATCGTGTTTATCTCATTGCCGTTCATCTTCAGAAAGAAAATGCAAAACTTGTTCCAAGAATCAAATTAAGATTTGCCAATGACCTTTACGTCTATTTTAAAAACATCCCCCATATACTTGTAACAGATGCCGTAAGGGGGGACAAACATGCTTGAAATAATCTTTGAAGATGACCATGATGCAGCCGCTTTTTTACATCTCATTCAGCATTCGGACGATCGGAACAATATCATTGTCCGTGAAGGCATACGAAAAATCGGGATTGAAAAAGCGAATCCGGCTTTTCCTATTCAGCGTTTTATGGAGCCGATTCTGGTCAAATTTTTTTTGGAATGCAAAGAAGACGAGCATATGCTGTCATTGATTGAGGAAACTTATTGTTTCACGGACCAGGATGAACAGCAGCAAATCCTTCAGCTCGCACACAGTATTATTGAAGGTGAAGCAGACGATCTTCCGTTTGAGCCGCTGAAGCTTTCACGGAAACAATCAATTTTGGATGAACTCCAAACGATCTGTTTAGAGGAAGGAGTATTTTACATTCGCTCCTTTCAGACCTTCCGACTTGGATCATACTATAAGCAGCTGAGAGATATTACAGAAGCAGCGATTGATGAATATAAGATGGAACAGGAATATCAAAACTTTATTCAAACACTCAGAGACTATGTGGACGCCAAACAGCCGCGAATCAAAAAAGTGCATATTGTCCATGATGGTTCCTTTACATTATGGGAGCTGCGCTATGTGCCGGAACGGGAAAAAATGAAATACATAGACAGAAGATTTGTCCGGGATCATCCTATGTATATTGATTCTCATTTGCTCGCGCCGCTGATTTCCATTGCGCCTGATGAAGTCGTGCTTTATACCGACCAGCCCGAGCACATGATGGCAAGGACCATTCAAAACGTATTTCAAGAGAGAGTGGAAATGCTCCCGCTGCATGCTTTTACAGATGCAGAAATACCGGTGAAGCACTCGGAAGGATGAGGGCCGGCAGCCTGTCTATTTAAGGCTGTCGGTTTAAAAAAGGAAACGCGATCGTGTTGATTTTTTGGATTGAACAATTTATAATACATAGGAGATTAAGAAAGACACACGTATTGATAAGGACACGAAGGAATGATACCAGCTCAAAGAGAGGGAAGCCCTGGCTGCAAGCTTCCCAGCTAAGGACCATTCGCTTTACCGCCTTTGAACTTCAGCTGTGAACCTCTTGAAAAGGAACAGTAATGGCTGACGGGAACTCCCGTTACAGAGCTTAGAGCCGCAGGTGCCGTATTGGCTTTGCGGAAAAAAGGGTGGAACCACGATTCCGTTTATTCAACCTCGTCCCTTTCATAGGGGGCGGGGTTTTTATATGCAAAAAAAGGAGTGACAAAGATGTCAGATATGGTAAAAATCACATTTCCTGATGGAGCAGTCAAGGAGTTTGCGAAAGGAACAACAACAGAAGATATCGCGGCATCCATCAGTCCGGGATTAAAGAAAAAATCATTAGCCGGAAAACTGAACGGAAAAGAAATCGATTTGAGAACGCCGATCAATGAAGACGGTACAGTGGAAATCATTACAGAAGGCTCAGAAGAAGGTCTTCAAATTATGCGCCACAGTACGGCTCACTTGCTGGCTCAAGCGATTAAACGCATCTACAAGGATGTTAAATTCGGCGTCGGTCCGGTTATCGAAAACGGGTTTTACTACGATGTAGAAATGGACGAAGCGATTACACCGGAGGATCTGCCGAAAATCGAGAAAGAAATGAAAAAAATCGTTAATGCGAACCTTCCGATCGTTCGAAAAGAAGTCAGCCGTGAAGAAGCGAAAGCCCGTTTTGCGGAAATCGGCGACGACCTGAAGCTTGAACTATTGGATGCGATTCCTGAAGGAGAAACCGTTTCGATCTATGAGCAAGGCGAATTCTTTGACCTGTGCCGCGGCGTCCACGTTCCTTCAACCGGAAAAATCAAAGAATTTAAGCTGTTAAGCCTTGCAGGCGCATACTGGCGCGGCGACAGCAAAAACCAAATGCTTCAGCGCGTATATGGTACAGCTTTCTTCAAAAAAGCTGATCTTGAAGAGCATCTTCGTATGCTAGAAGAAGCGAAAGAACGCGACCACAGAAAGCTCGGCAAAGAATTAAAGCTGTTCGCGAACTCTCAAAAAGTCGGACAAGGCCTGCCGCTTTGGCTGCCAAAAGGCGCGACAATCCGCCGCGTCATCGAGCGTTACATTGTCGATAAAGAAATCAGCCTCGGCTATGAGCACGTATACACACCTGTGCTTGGCAGCAAAGAGCTGTATGAAACATCAGGGCATTGGGACCATTATCAGGAAGGCATGTTCCCTCCGATGGAAATGGACAATGAAACACTTGTATTGCGTCCGATGAACTGTCCACACCATATGATGATTTACAAACAAGACATTCACAGTTACCGCGAGCTTCCGATTCGTATTGCGGAGCTTGGAACGATGCATCGCTATGAAATGTCAGGTGCGCTGTCAGGGCTTCAACGCGTACGCGGGATGACGTTAAATGATGCACACATCTTTGTGCGCCCGGATCAAATTAAGGATGAGTTTATCCGTACAGTCCGTTTAATCCAGGATGTATATGAAGACTTCGGTTTAAGTGATTACACATTCCGTCTGTCTTACCGCGATCCGGAAGATACAGAGAAATATTTTGATGACGATGAAATGTGGAACAAAGCGCAATCCATGCTGAAAGAGGCAATGGACGAAATCGGCCACGACTATTACGAAGCAGAAGGTGAAGCGGCATTCTACGGCCCTAAACTTGATGTTCAGGTGAAAACTGCGATCGGAAAAGAAGAAACACTGTCTACGGTACAGCTTGATTTCTTATTGCCGGAACGTTTCGACCTGACATACATCGGTGAGGACGGCAAGCAGCACCGTCCGGTTGTCATTCACAGAGGTGTCGTTTCAACAATGGAACGCTTTGTTGCCTTCTTAATCGAAGAACACAAAGGCGCGCTGCCGACATGGCTTGCACCGGTTCAGTTCCAAGTCATCCCGGTTTCTCCGGCTGTGCATTTAGACTACGCGAAAAAAGTGCAGGAACGCCTGCAGCGTGAAGGCCTGCGTGTTGAAGTCGACAGCCGCGATGAAAAAATCGGCTACAAAATCCGTGAAGCGCAAATGCAAAAAATCCCGTACATGCTGGTGGTCGGTGACCAAGAAGCAGAAAACGGAGCGGTAAACGTCCGTAAGTATGGAGAGCAGAACTCTGAAACCATTTCACTTGATGAGTTTGTGAAAAAGGCAGTAGCTGAAGCGAAAAAATAAAATAAAAAGCATGATCTCGTTGAAGAGATCATGCTTTTTTATTTCTCTAATATAGGAAACAAATCATGAAGGCTGCTGATGATGTAATCAGGCGTTACGTCAGTTTCGTTTTTCTTATCCGTCCGGTTGATCCAAACGGTTTTGATTCCGGCTCTTGAAGCGCCTAAAATATCAGTATTCAAATTATCGCCGACCATGATGGCATCGTCTTTTTCAATATTCATCAGCTTAAGGCAGTGTTCAAAAATTGAAACATCCGGCTTGCCCTTGCCGAATGCGCCCGAGATGACGATTTCATTGAAGTAAGGAGCGAGCTCAGGTACGCCGGCAAGCTTCTCCTTTTGCAGACTCGGATCGCCATTTGTCAAAAGCAATAATTCATACTTGCCTTTTAATTGATCGAGTACAGCAAAAGTTTCATCATATACAAACGGGCGCTTTCTGCGCTCTGCCGCAAAAAACTCTCCCAAGTATTCGCCATATGCAGGATCATCGATCCCAAGCGCTTTCAGTCCGTTTGTCCATGCATTTCTTCTGTACTCCGGCACAATCTTGTTCAGCTTTTGAAAGCCTTCACTGATTGGCTCTGAGAAATTGGACCACAGTCCTTCAAACGGGTTAATGCCGATCATCACTGTATATGGATACGTCTCATATGACATGTACAATTCTCTCGCCGCTTCGCGAACAGCTGCTTCGAATTCCTCAGGGGCAAGGCCATATTTTTTCTCCGCCTGTAAGCAAGTTTCTGCAAATGTTGTTCTGACGCTTTTTTCGTCCCAAAGTAGTGTATCATCTAAATCAAAAAATACGGCTTTCATGATCTTCTCCTCTGCTTCAGATTCAAATCTTTCTGCCAAAAGGCTCATGTTTTATTTTACAATAGATAAAAGCCTTGTGAAATATGTTTTCAGACGATTTTAAAAAAACAGTCAGCCGTAAAACGAAAACATGCTAGAATGAAAACGGAAAGAACAGGTGACATGAATGATTCATTTAATGATTATGATGCTGGAGAGAGTGGGGATTATTGTTATATTAGGGTTCATTCTCGCCCATACGAAACTTTTCAGACAAGCTCTTCAGAATCAGGACGGCTATAAAGGAAAAGCGATTTTAATTTCTATTTTTTCTCTTTTCAGCATCATCAGCAATTATACAGGCATCGAAATTCAAAGAAATATGATTGTAAACAATGACTGGGTGTTTACGATAGATCCATCGGGCTCTATCGCGAATACCCGTATTTTGGGCGTGGAAATCGGGGGCCTTCTCGGAGGTCCTTTTGTAGGGGCTGGGATCGGCATACTTGCGGGCCTGCATCGTTTTTCACTCGGTGGCAGCACGGCCTTAAGCTGTGCCGTCTCATCTATTTTAGCGGGTGTTCTTGCAGGCTTGATCGGCAGGTATTTTACGAAGCGATATCGAATGCCGACACCGCGCATCGCCGCTCTTGTGGGAATCGGCATGGAGTCACTGCAAATGATCATTATTTTGCTGATGGCAAAGCCGTTCAGTGACGCTTGGGAGCTTGTCAGCATGATCGGAATTCCGATGATACTCATCAATGGAACAGGCAGTTTTATTTTTCTGTCTATTATTCAAGCGATCATTCGCAAGGAAGAACAGGCAAGGGCTCTCGAAACGCATCGAGTGCTGACGATTGCTGATCAGACACTTCCATTTTTTCGCCAAGGATTAAATGAGAACTCCTGTAAAAGTGTAGCGGCTATTATCCATAAGCTGACAGGAACAGATGCGGTGTCTCTCACTGACAAAGAAAAGATCCTTGCGCATGTCGGTGCGGGAATGGATCACCACATCCCATCGAAAAGCTTGATCACCGGCCTGTCCAAAAAGGTGATTAAAACAGGGCATATTATGAAGGCGATTTCGCAGGAAGAGATTGAATGCACGCATGCTGAATGCCCTTTGCACGCTGCAATTGTCCTGCCGCTGACATCGAACGGCAATACAATCGGCACCTTAAAAATGTACTTTAAAAGCCCGGCAGGCCTGAGTCAGGTAGAGGAGGAACTTGCCGAGGGGCTGGCCATGCTGTTTTCGACACAGCTTGAGCTTGGGGAAGCAGAGCTGCAAAGCAAACTTCTCAAGGATGCTGAAATTAAAGCGCTTCAAGCACAGGTGAATCCGCATTTTTTATTTAATGCGATCAACACGATTTCTGCGCTATGCCGTACAGATGTTGAAAAAACCCGTAAGCTCCTATTGCAGCTCAGTGTTTATTTTCGTTCAAACCTTCAAGGAGCGAGACAGCTGCTGATTCCGCTCTCAAAGGAGCTGAACCATCTTAACGCCTATTTGTCATTAGAACAGGCGCGTTTTCCCGGGAAATATAAAATTGAGCTTAATATCGACAGCAGACTGGAGCAGATTGAAATCCCTCCGTTTGTTTTGCAGGTGCTTGTCGAGAACGCGCTTCGGCACGCGTTTCCGAAAAAACAAGACATATGCAAGGTTACAGTCTGTGTCTTATCTGATAACGCATCCGTCTATATGAAGGTGGCGGATAACGGACGCGGAATTCCGCCGGACGTCTTGCCGGAACTGGGAAAGAAACCGTTTCCGTCTAAGGAGGGAACCGGTACAGCGCTTTATAACCTAAATCAGCGGCTGATCGGTTTATTCGGACAGCAGGCTGCACTGCATATCAGCAGTGAGGTTCATAAAGGGACAGAGGTTTCCTTTCAAGTGCCAATGCAACAGATGAAAGAGGGAGAAGAACATGCTCAGGGTGTTAATAGTTGATGATGAGATGCTGGCAAGGGATGAACTGGCTTACTTGCTTAAGCGGACCAATGAGGAAATGGAAATCAATGAAGCGGAAAATATCGAATCCGCTTTTGACCAAATGATGGATCAAAAACCTGATTTGCTGTTTTTAGACGTTGATTTATCCGGAGAAAACGGTTTTGATATCGCAAAGCGATTGAAGAAAATGAAGCATCCTCCTGCTGTTGTGTTTGCGACAGCGTATGACCAGTATGCGCTCAAAGCGTTTGAGGTGGACGCTCTTGATTATTTAACCAAGCCTTTCGATGAAGAAAGAATTCAGCAAACGCTGAAAAAATATAAAAAAGTCAATCGGGATATTGTAGAAACAGAGCAAAACAGCCATGCCGGCCAGCACAAGCTCGCGCTATCTGTGGGGGAATCGATTGTGATTGTGGATACGAAGGACATTATCTATGCCGGAACAGAAGATGGTCATGTCAATGTAAAAACCTTCGATCATTCTTATACGGTCAGCGATACACTCGTTGTGATTGAGAAAAAGCTGCCGGATTCTGATTTTATCCGCGTCCATCGGAGCTTTGTCGTGAATACTGAATATATTAAAGAAATTCAGCCATGGTTTAATTCAACGTATAATCTGATCATGAAAGACGGATCGAAAATACCGGTCAGCCGGACATATGCGAAGGAATTGAAAAAGCTGCTCCATATTTGATGGGCGGCTTTTTGCATTTCAGCCATTTGATTCTGCAACTCAGACCCGCTATACGGCATGTTATCTTGTAAGCGCTTTATAACAGGGAATTCTTATTTATAATGAGGGTACCAAAGAGAAAGAGGTGAAGAAAATGAGTGCTAAAAAAGTGTACGGGTTTTTAACACAAGCATTTATTTTTGCCGTCATTATGCTGGTTTCAAATATGATTGCCGCTATTGTCCCAATACCTATCCCGGCATCGGTTGTAGGGTTGGTCTTATTATTTCTCCTATTATGTTTGAAAGTCATTAAACTGGAACAAGTGGAGACGCTCGGAACGTCTTTAACCTCTCTGATCGGATTTTTATTTGTTCCGTCAGGTATATCTGTTATGAATTCGCTTGGTGTGATGCAGCAATACGGCCTGCAAATTGTTCTTGTCATTCTGCTCGCAACGATTATTTTGCTGGGGGCTACGGGATTGTTTTCTCAGCTGATTCTGTCGCTGAGCGGAAAACGCAAAACCGAAGCGGACATGAAAACAAAAACAGTGCAAAGCCCGCAGAACAATAACGAACTCGTTCACCATTAAGGGAAACAGGAGGTTCTTCACATGGAAAGCACAATGAGTCCTTATTTTGGGATTGTCGTATCACTTGCTGCATTCGGCATCGGCACCTTTTTATTTAAGAAAACGAAAGGCTTCTTCCTTTTCACTCCTTTGTTTGTTGCCATGGTGCTGGGGATCGCATTTTTAAAAATCGGCGGTTTTTCCTACGCGGATTATAATAACGGGGGAGAGATCATTAAGTTTTTCCTTGAACCGGCAACGATCGCATTTGCAATTCCTTTGTACAAACAAAGAGATAAGCTTAAAAAGTACTGGTGGCAAATCATGGCCTCCATTATTGCCGGCTCTATCTGCTCTGTCACGATTGTTTATCTGCTCGCTAAAGGCATTCATCTCGATTCGGCCGTAATGAAAAGCATGCTTCCGCAGGCGGCTACAACGGCAATTGCGCTTCCTTTATCAAAAGGCATCGGGGGCATCAGCGACATCACAGCCTTTGCGGTCATCTTTAACGCTGTCATCGTATATGCGCTCGGAGCATTGTTCTTGAAGGTGTTTAAAGTGAAAAATCCGATTTCTAAAGGATTGGCTCTTGGAACATCCGGACATGCACTTGGTGTAGCAGTCGGGATTGAGATGGGAGAAGTTGAAGCTGCGATGGCAAGTATTGCTGTTGTCGTAGTAGGAGTGGTAACGGTTCTGGTCATCCCTGTGTTCGTGCAGCTGATCGGAGGATAAGCCAAGGCTGAATGCCTTGGCTTTTTTTATTTTATGGTGCGTCTTCGGGATCGATATACCCTTGTTTAATGCCCCATTCTACTTGATCGTCATGCCACTTTTTTCGTTCTTCATAACCATAACCATCGTCATCAGGAAGCTCTGAAGCTGGCTGTTGAATGGTTTTATCTGTCTGACTCGAGGAAGATGGTGGATCTTGACTATTAGATGAGGGTGCCTCAGTCTGCTGCCGTTGTGCCTGCGATTGCCGCTTTTTCTCAGCGTTCGCTTTCTGCTCTTTTTGGATTGCTGCCTGCCGCTGTCTTTCAAGTTCAGCTTGTCTTTCCGCTTCGGCTAATCGCTGTCTCTCTGCAGCCTGCTGCTCTGCTAATCGCTGTCTCTCCGCTTTTTCCTCCTGCTGTTTCTTTCGTTTCGCCTCCCGCTCTTTTTCAAGCTTTTTCTCAGCGGCGATTTGTCTTTGCTTTTCAGCTTCCTCTTTTGCCTTCCGCTTTCCTAACTCAGTAGCAAGTGGACTCTCGAACTTCATGTCCAATGAAACGGGTTTTAGTTTTTTTAGCTCTTTCTCCAGCCCCTTTTGAGGAAATGCTGCCGTTGTCTTAACAGTTTCGACTTTTGATTCGGAAGATATGCTGCTATTCGAGCAACCGGTTAATATCAATGTGAAAAATAAAGCAAGCTGTATCAGTTTGTTCATGTGTCAGGCTCCCTTCTGCTTCTTATATCGGTCAGATATTAACTTTGTTTTACATTTCTTCCTGTCGGTGGCTTTGTTGTAAATTGCGAAATAAGGGGGGAATTGTTGGTTCTTTGCATCTTGGTGGGGCTGAAAGATTTTCTTTTTCTCTCTTGCGCTCATAGAAAACCCATGTTACAATGTAAAAGTTGTTCCGGATAAGTCGTCCTTGACTAAAGATCCGGTATTGTGTAGAATAGTTATTGAATTGAATATAAATCACAAGCAGAAGCACCCGCTTCTCACCTGATTGACACATGCATGTAGTTGGCAGGTTGACCGTACATTTTTATTGATACAGATGTTCGTAGTGTGGGTGTTTTATAATGCCCACACTTTTTGTTTGCCTGCAAAATGCATTCAAAATGAGTTGTGAATCAATTCGAAGAAACTATGGAGGTGGCTCATTATTAGCAAAGATCAATTGGTTAATGAGGGTATCCGTGCACGTGAGGTCCGTTTAATCGGACAAAATGGCGACCAGCTTGGAATCAAGTCCCGTCAGGAAGCACTTGAAATCGCCGGCCGCGCAAATCTTGACCTTGTGTTAGTTGCAGCGAATGCAAAACCGCCTGTCTGCCGAATCATGGACTACGGTAAGTTCCGATTTGAGCAGCAGAAAAAGGAAAAAGAAGCACGCAAGAATCAAAAAATCATTAACTTAAAAGAAGTTCGGTTAAGTCCGACAATCGATGAGCATGACTTTAACACGAAATTGCGCAATGCGATTAAATTCCTTGAAAAAGGCGATAAAGTGAAAGCTTCTATCCGCTTTAAAGGACGCGCAATCACTCATAAAGAAATCGGTCAGCGTGTATTAGACCGTTTCTCCGAAGCATGTGCTGAGGTTGCGACAGTCGAAACAAAACCAAAAATGGACGGCCGCAGCATGTTCTTAATGCTCGCACCGAAAAACGAAAAGCAATAAGGAGGAAATCCCATGCCAAAAATGAAAACTCACCGCGGATCTGCTAAACGTTTTAAAAAGACAGGTTCTGGGAAGTTAAAACGTTCTCACGCGTACACAAGTCACTTATTCGCCAACAAATCTCAAAAGCAAAAGCGTAAGCTTCGCAAGAGTGCTGTTGTAAGCGCAGGAGACTTCAAACGTATCAAACAAATGCTTGCTAACATCAAGTAATCGGATAAGGAACAATTAGGAGGGAAATTCAATGCCAAGAGTAAAAGGCGGAACTGTTACACGTAAGCGTCGTAAAAAGGTTCTTAAATTAGCAAAAGGTTATTTCGGTTCAAAACATACATTATACAAAGTAGCTAACCAGCAGGTCATGAAATCTGGAAACTATGCTTTCCGTGACCGTCGTCAGAAAAAACGTGATTTCCGTAAACTTTGGATCACTCGTATCAACGCAGCTGCTCGCATGAACGGCCTTTCTTACAGCCGTTTAATGCACGGTCTTAAGCTTTCTGGTATCGAAGTAAACCGTAAAATGCTTGCTGATCTTGCTGTAAACGATCTTACTGCATTCAATCAGCTTGCTGATGCTGCTAAAGCTCAATTAAACAAGTAATCATATAGAGCCGCTCTCCAGCAGAGCGGCTTTTTCTATATAAAGGATGAGGCAACATGATTATTGCTGCTTATTTGGTGTTGATTAATCTGTGCGGTTTTTGGGTGATGGGCATTGACAAACGCAAAGCGCAGCAGCACAAGTGGAGAATTTCTGAAGACCGGCTGTGGCTGATAGCCATCGTGTTTGGAGCGCTCGGTGTCTGGCTTGGCATGCAAACCTTCAGACATAAAACGAAACACGCTTCTTTTAAGTATGGAGTACCGCTTCTTCTGGTAATTGAAGCGATTCTCATCGCTATTTACTACAGCCCGTTTGATTTATAAAAAGCAGAAAAGCGTTTAACGCTCTTCTGCTTTTTTTGCGAGTTTAATGGGCTGGTCCCAGTCAATCTTACAATTTGGATATCGTTCCAGCACTTTTTCTTCAATGTTCTCAAAATCTTTTGCAGAGAAATGTTTCAGCTTCTCAGGAGATTCTGTCCAGACAAAGATCGTGTGAATAAACAGCGGATGATCCTTGGAAGGAATATGCTTTTCTCCCTCAAAAAGCACGCCTTTATACGTCAGCTGAAAATTCTTCCGGGTATTGTTTTGTTCATCAATAATATAAAAATGTTCTTTTGATTGGGCCAGCTTAAGCCTTCTCTTAGGATTCGCGACATATTTGACCACGGCATAAATACAATAAGCAAAAAGTGCAAGCAAAATAATCCTTAGAACCATGACAAACATTGTGTGAAGGCACCTCCCTTATGGTGATGATCTGATGTAATACGAAAAGCATAGAAAAAGGTTTCACTTTTTCTAAAAGAAAGCTGTAAAAACATATACCCGATTTTCAAGTGAAATAGTCGTATGGTTCGCGCCATGTTTTGTATAATAAGAATGCAGGACTGATGAAGGAGGGTTTGGAACATGGCAAAATTAGATGAAACATTGACCATGCTGAAAGATTTAACAGATGCAAAAGGCATACCGGGCAATGAAAGAGAAGTAAGGCAAGTGATGAAATCATACATAGAACCATTTGCTGATGAGGTGACAACAGATCGCCTGGGCAGTTTAATTGCCAAAAAAACTGGTGCAGAAAACGGTCCGAAAATTATGATCGCCGGACATTTGGATGAAGTCGGCTTTATGGTGACACAAATCACAGATAAAGGCTTTATCCGTTTTCAAACCGTTGGCGGATGGTGGGCTCAGGTTATGCTTGCCCAGCGCGTCACCATTGTCACAAAAAAAGGAGAAATCACAGGGGTTATCGGATCTAAGCCGCCTCATATTTTGTCTCCTGAAGCAAGAAAAAAATCAGTGGAAATAAAAGACATGTTTATTGATATTGGAGCTTCAAGCCGGGAAGAAGCCTTGGAGTGGGGTGTACTCCCGGGAGATATGGTCGTTCCGCATTTTGAGTTTACGGTCATGAACAATGAAAAATTCCTACTCGCAAAGGCCTGGGACAACCGCATCGGCTGTGCGATTGCAATTGATGTGTTAAGAAACTTACAAAACACAGACCATCCAAATATAGTGTATGGCGTCGGAACCGTGCAGGAGGAAGTCGGCCTGAGGGGAGCGAAAACGGCTGCGCACACCATTCAGCCTGATATTGCGTTTGGTGTTGATGTAGGAATAGCAGGAGACACGCCTGGCATTTCCGAGAAAGAAGCGCAGAGCAAAATGGGCAAAGGCCCGCAGATTATCGTTTACGATGCATCCATGGTCTCTCACAAAGGTTTGCGCGATGCAGTTGTAGCCACTGCGGAGGAAGCCGGCATTCCGTACCAATTTGATGCCATTGCCGGCGGCGGAACTGATTCTGGTGCCATCCATTTGACGGCGAATGGCGTTCCTGCGCTGTCCATTACCATTGCAACCCGCTACATTCATACGCACGCGGCCATGCTGCATCGTGATGATTATGAAAACGCGGTAAAGTTAATTACGGAAGTCATTAAGAAGTTAGACCGAAAAACGGTTGACGAAATTACGTACCAATAAAGATACGGAAGAATCCGCCTATTTAGGCGGATTCTATTTTTTTGTCTGTACAAATTACAGCATAGTGACTACAATAAAGGGGATACCGAAAATTTCCTGAACATGACGATATACGATACGCAGCTCGATTTGACAGGAAGGGAGGATAAACAATCTAATTTGTAAGCGCTTTCTAATATAAAGGAGGTTAAACAAAATTGAAAAAGAAAAAAACATGGAAACGCTTCTTACACTTTTCGAGTGCAGCTCTGGCTGCAGGTTTGATATTCACTTCTGCTGCTCCCGCAGAGGCAGCGTTTTGGGGTGCATCCAATGAGCTGCTTCATGACCCGACTATGATTAAAGAGGGGAGCTCATGGTATGCGCTTGGAACAGGGCTTACTGAAGAACGGGGACTGCGGGTTTTGAAGTCTTCAGACGCTAAAAATTGGACCGTACAAAAATCCATTTTCACTACACCGCTATCGTGGTGGTCCAATTATGTGCCGAATTATGGTCAAAACCAGTGGGCGCCGGACATCCAATACTATAACGGCAAGTACTGGCTATATTATTCCGTTTCTTCTTTTGGAAGCAATACATCTGCCATTGGCCTGGCATCTTCAACAAGCATCAGTTCGGGGAGCTGGAAGGACGAGGGCTTGGTGATTCGTTCGACAAGCTCAAATAATTATAACGCCATTGACCCGGAGCTGACATTCGACAAGGATGGCAACCCGTGGCTTGCATTCGGCTCGTTTTGGAGCGGCATTAAGCTGACTAAGCTCGATAAGAGTACGATGAAGCCTACAGGCTCGCTCTATTCGATTGCAGCTAGACCGAATAATGGAGGTGCCTTAGAAGCTCCTACTCTTACGTATCAAAATGGATATTACTATTTAATGGTTTCATTTGATAAATGCTGTGACGGGGTAAACAGTACGTACAAAATTGCTTACGGAAGATCCAAAAACATTACAGGCCCTTATCTTGATAAAAGCGGAAAAAGCATGCTTGAAGGCGGAGGCACTATTTTGGATTCGGGCAATGACCAATGGAAAGGACCTGGAGGCCAGGATATTGTGAACGGAAACATTCTTGTTCGCCATGCCTATGATGCCAATGACAATGGCATTCCAAAGCTTCTCATCAATGATTTGAATTGGAGCTCGGGCTGGCCGTCCTATTGAATTAAAAAGCCGGGCTCTGCCCCCGGCTTTTTTTAAAAGAAAAGATTGACAGTATAATAGTCAATTACTATAATAAAATTGTTCGTACAAATATTTATTTATAGGTTTATTTTCTAACATTAGTACGTATCTTTTGTATTTGAAAGCGTTTTATTTTATGAGAAAGGGGCAGTTTACATGCTTCAGACAAAGGATTATGAATTCTGGTTTGTGACAGGAAGCCAGCACCTATACGGGGAAGAGACGCTGGAACTCGTAGATCAGCATGCTAAAAGCATTTGTGAGGGGCTCAGCGGGATTTCTTCCAGATATAAAATCACTCATAAGCCCGTCGTCACTTCACCGGAAACCATTAGAGAGCTGTTAAGAGAAGCGGAGTACAGTGAGACATGTGCTGGCATCATTACATGGATGCACACATTTTCCCCTGCAAAAATGTGGATAGAAGGCCTTTCCTCTTATCAAAAACCGCTTATGCATTTGCATACCCAATATAATCGCGATATCCCGTGGGGTACGATTGACATGGATTTTATGAACAGCAACCAATCCGCGCATGGCGATCGAGAGTACGGTTACATCAACTCGAGAATGGGGCTTAGCCGAAAAGTCATTGCCGGCTATTGGGATGATGAAGAAGTGAAAAAAGAAATGTCCCAGTGGATGGATACGGCGGCTGCATTAAATGAAAGCAGACATATTAAGGTTGCCAGATTTGGAGATAACATGCGTCATGTCGCGGTAACGGACGGAGACAAGGTGGGAGCGCATATTCAATTTGGCTGGCAGGTTGACGGATATGGCATCGGGGAACTCGTTGAAGTGATGGATCGCATTACGGACGACGAGGTTGACACGCTTTATGCCGAGTATGACAGACTATATGTGATCAGTGAGGAAACAAAACGTGACGAAGCAAAGGTAGCGTCCATTAAAGAACAGGCGAAAATTGAACTTGGCTTAACCGCTTTCCTTGAGCAAGGCGGATACACAGCGTTTACGACATCGTTTGAAGTGCTGCACGGAATGAAACAGCTGCCGGGACTTGCCGTTCAGCGCCTGATGGAGAAAGGCTATGGGTTTGCCGGTGAAGGAGATTGGAAGACAGCGGCCCTTGTACGGATGATGAAAATCATGGCTAAAGGAAAAAGAACTTCCTTCATGGAAGATTACACGTACCATTTTGAACCGGGAAATGAAATGATTCTGGGCTCTCACATGCTTGAAGTGTGTCCGACTGTCGCTTTGGATCAGCCGAAAATCGAGGTTCATCCGCTTTCGATTGGCGGCAAAGAGGACCCTGCGCGTTTTGTATTTAACGGCATCAGCGGTTCTGCCATTCAAGCTAGCATTGTTGATATTGGCGGGCGTTTCCGCCTTGTGCTGAATGAAGTCAACGGCCAGGAAATTGAAAAAGACATGCCGAATTTACCGGTTGCCCGTGTTCTCTGGAAGCCGGAGCCGTCATTGAAAACAGCAGCGGAGGCATGGATTTTAGCCGGCGGTGCACACCATACCTGCCTGTCTTATGAACTGACAGCGGAGCAAATGCTTGATTGGGCGGAAATGGCGGGAATCGAAAGTGTTCTCATTTCCCGTGATACGACAATTCATAAACTGAAACACGAGTTAAAATGGAACGAGGCGCTTTACCGGCTTCAAAAGTAGAGGGGGATGTCACATGGCTTACACAATAGGGGTTGATTTTGGAACTTTATCAGGAAGAGCAGTGCTCGTTCATGTCCAAACAGGGGAGGAACTTGCGGCTGCTGTAAAAGAATACAGGCATGCTGTCATTGATACCGTCCTTCCAAAAACGGGTCAAAAGCTGCCGCGTGACTGGGCGCTGCAGCACCCTGCTGATTACCTCGAAGTCTTGGAAACAACCATTCCGTCTTTACTCGAACAGACGGGCGTTGAACCGAAAGACATTATCGGGATTGGAATTGATTTCACGGCATGTACGATCCTTCCTATTGACAGCAGCGGGCAGCCGTTATGCATGCTGCCTGAATATGAAGAGGAGCCGCACAGCTATGTGAAGCTCTGGAAGCATCATGCGGCCCAAAAACATGCTGATCGGCTCAATCAAATCGCGGAAGAAGAAGGAGAGGCTTTTTTACAGCGGTACGGAGGAAAAATTTCATCAGAATGGATGATTCCAAAGGTCATGCAAATTGCCGAGGAAGCGCCTCACATTTATGAAGCGGCTGACCGGATCATCGAGGCTGCAGACTGGATCGTGTACCAGCTGTGCGGCTCGCTCAAGCGAAGCAATTGTACCGCAGGGTATAAAGCGATGTGGAGTGAAAAAGCGGGGTATCCGTCAGATGATTTCTTTGAGAAATTAAATCCTTCAATGAAAACGATTACAAAGGACAAATTGTCAGGTTCTATTCATTCAGTAGGAGAAAAAGCCGGCAGTCTGACTGAAAAAATGGCAAAGCTGACAGGGCTTCTCCCGGGAACGGCTGTTGCGGTTGCCAATGTGGACGCTCATGTTTCCGTACCGGCGGTCGGCATTACAGAGCCAGGGAAAATGCTGATGATTATGGGAACCTCGACGTGCCATGTTCTACTTGGTGAAGAGGTGCATATCGTTCCAGGAATGTGCGGCGTTGTGGACAACGGAATTCTCCCGGGCTATGCGGGATATGAAGCCGGGCAGTCCTGTGTCGGCGATCATTTTGACTGGTTTGTGAAAACATGTGTCCCGCCAGCTTATCAAGAGGAAGCAAAGGAAAAAAACATTGGCGTTCATGAGCTGCTGAGTGAGAAAGCAAACCATCAAGCGCCTGGTGAAAGCGGCTTGCTTGCTTTAGATTGGTGGAATGGAAACCGTTCAACTCTTGTTGATGCAGATTTAACAGGGATGCTGCTTGGCATGACACTGCTGACGAAGCCTGAAGAGATTTATAGAGCGTTAGTTGAAGCGACAGCTTACGGAACCCGGATGATTATCGAAACATTCAAAGAAAGCGGTGTTCCGATTGAGGAACTATACGCAGCCGGCGGAATAGCTGAGAAAAACCCGTTTGTCATGCAGATTTATGCGGATGTGACAAACATGGACATTAAAATCTCTGGTTCACCGCAAGCCCCAGCCTTAGGATCTGCCATTTTCGGCGCGCTTGCAGCAGGCAAAGAAAAAGGCGGCTACGATGATATCAAAGAGGCAGCGGCGAACATGGGAAAACTGAAAGATATAACTTATACGCCAAATGCCGAAAACGCCGCGGTTTATGAAAAATTGTACGCTGAATATAAAGAGCTGGTTCATTATTTCGGAAAAGAAAACCATGTCATGAAGCGTCTGAAAACGATCAAAAATCTTCAATTTTCATCTGCCGCCAAAAAGAATTGAAAAAGGGTGATGGAGCATGCTTGAAACATTAAAAAAAGAAGTGCTGGCTGCCAACCTGAAGCTTCAAGAGCATCAGCTGGTAACCTTTACGTGGGGAAATGTCAGCGGCATTGACCGTGAAAAAGAAAGAATTGTCATCAAACCTAGCGGAGTCGAATACAGCGATCTGACAGCAGATGACTTGGTTGTTTTGAACCTTGATGGAGAGGTCGTCGAAGGCTCGCTTAAGCCTTCTTCAGATACACCTACCCATGTTTATTTATATAAAGCCTTTCCGAATATCGGGGGAATTGTCCATACCCATTCTCAATGGGCGACAAGCTGGGCACAATCGGGCAGAGACATCCCTCCGTTAGGCACGACCCATGCTGATTATTTTGACAGTGCGATTCCATGTACTCGTGAAATGTACGATGAAGAAATCATTCATGACTACGAACTGAATACAGGAAAAGTCATAGCGGAAACCTTTCAGCATCATAACTACGAACAGGTGCCGGGTGTGCTCGTGAATAATCACGGACCGTTCTGCTGGGGCACTGACGCCTTAAATGCCATTCATAACGCAGTTGTATTAGAAACGGTTGCCGAAATGGCCTATCACTCCATTATGCTGAACAAGGATGTAACCCCAATCAATACAGTCCTGCATGAAAAGCATTTTTATCGAAAACACGGAGCAAATGCGTATTATGGCCAGTCATGATACGCCTGTGTCACCGGCTGGCATTCTGATTGACTTGGACGGTACTGTATTCAGAGGAAATGAGTTGATCGAAGGAGCAAGAGAAGCGATCAAAACGCTTAGGAGAATGGGAAAGAAAATCGTCTTTTTAAGCAACCGGGGGAATATCTCCCGTGCCATGTGCAGAAAAAAACTTCTTGGCGCGGGGATTGAAACGGACGTAAACGACATTGTTCTGTCATCAAGCGTGACAGCGGCTTTTCTGAAAAAACATTATCGTTTTTCAAAGGTATGGGTGCTTGGGGAACAAGGCTTGGTTGACGAGCTGAGGCTGGCCGGTGTGCAGAACGCGAACGAACCGAAGGAAGCGGATTGGCTCGTGATCTCCCTTCATGAAACGCTCACGTACGACGATTTAAATCAAGCCTTTCAAGCGGCTGCCGGCGGCGCTCGTATTATCGCTACAAACAAAGACCGCTCTTTTCCGAACGAAGACGGAAATGCCATTGATGTGGCTGGAATGATTGGGGCGATAGAGGCTTCCGCACAAGCGAAGACTGAACTTGTTGTCGGAAAACCGTCATGGCTGATGGCGGAGGCTGCCTGTACAGCAATGGGGCTGTCCGCACATGAATGCATGATTATAGGAGACAGCATTGAATCTGACATTGCGATGGGGAAGCTTTATGGCATGAAAAGCGCCTTAGTGCTAACTGGTTCTGCGAAACAGGGCGAACAGCGTTTGTACACGCCGGATTATGTGCTGGATTCTATTAAGGATGTAACCAAATTGGCTGAGGAGGGGATTCTGATATGAATCGTATCGCAGCTGACGTTCAGCGTGCTTTTGAACACGCCGGAGAAAAGACGTTGCCTATAAAAGTTGAAGAAATTGTTCTCGGTAAACAAGCAGCTGATTCGCTTTTGAATTACGTAAAACAAAAAAACAATAAACATATTGTCCTTGTCTGCGATGCGAATACACACCGCATTGCAGGAATTGATCTGGAAAATCAGCTGAATCAAGAAGGATTTCAGGCCGAGTGCCTGATCATTCCAGAAAATGAAGCCGGAGATGTGACAGCTGATGAACGATCGCTCATTCATGTGCTGATCCATACGAAACAACCAACGGATGTCATGATCGCAGTCGGTTCGGGCACGATTCATGATATCGTCCGCTTTGCGGCGTTTCAAAGAGATTTGCCGTTTATTTCTTATCCGACTGCTCCATCTGTAGACGGTTTTACATCAGCCGGTGCGCCGATTATTTTATATGGCACGAAAACAACCATTCAAACGAAGGCCCCATCTGCACTGTTCGCTGATCTGGATCTATTAAAAGCGGCACCGCAGTCAATGGTGGCAGCTGGCTTTGGTGACATGCTCGGTAAAATAACGTCTTTAGCAGATTGGGAAATATCCCGGCATCTTGCCGGCGAGCCTTATTCGCCAGCAGGAGCTAAGATTGTTCAGGAGGCGCTTGCTGCCTGCATTGAACACACAGAAGACATTGCGATGAAAACGGAAACTGGCATACGGGTTTTGATGGAGTCTTTACTTGTATCGGGGCTTGTCATGCTGGCATTAGATCATTCCCGACCGGCATCAGGCGGCGAGCATCATATTTCACATTGGATTGAGATGGAATTAATGGAGAAAAAACGGCCACAGATTCTTCATGGGGCAAAGGTGGGCTGTGCAGCTGTTTTATTAACTGACACATACAGAAAGCTCGCTCAGGATGACGGGCTGAACGAATTTTCACCGAGCCGGCGGCAAGCCATCCAATCGGCTTATCAAACTCTCCCGGAAGGAGAAGTGCTGGCTGATTGGCTGAGATCAGCCGGAGGCCCTGCGTATTTTGACGAAATCGGTGTCGGGCAGGATTCCGTCAAGAATGCCTTCAGACACGCGCACACCTTAAGAGACCGCTGCACCGGATTAAGAATCATCAATGAAAACAAAACGCTGATCAACCATGGTCTATATGAATAGCCCGCACCTCGAATGGAAGGGGTAACGCAGATGAAAAAAATGACTGTCTGTTTTCTTGTGCTCATGATGTTGCTGACATTGACATTAGTCATTGCTGGGTGTTCAGCAGAAAGATCATCCGGGAAGTCGGGTGAAACCGAGCTGACCTTTTGGACATTTAACGGACTTCATGAGCAGTTCTATGTAGAAATGGTGAAGGAATGGAATGAAAAATATCCTGACCGCAAAATTAAGCTGAATACGGTCGTTTATCCGTATGGACAAATGCACGATAACTTGTCTATCTCCTTAATTGCAGGAGAAGGCGTCCCTGATATTGCCGATGTCGAATTGGCCCGTTTTTCAAACTTTTTGAAGGGCTCTGACATACCGCTTGCCGACTTGACTCCGCTGATTGAAAAGGACCGCGATAAATTCGTTGAGGCGCGGCTGACCCTGTACAGCAAAAACGGCAAGCTTTACGGACTCGATACGCATGTAGGAACAACGGTCATGTTTTATAACATGGATGTGATGAAAAAAGCCGGCGTCAATCCTGACGATATTAAAACATGGGATGATTACCATAAAGCCGGACAGAAAGTGCGCAAAGTGACCGGGAAGCCGATGGGAACGGTGGAAACAAATGATTCCGCAACGTTCTTATCTATGATTTCACAGCAAAACTCAGGCTATTTTGATAAAAACGGCAAGCTGATCCTCAATAATGACACCAACGTAAAAACACTTCAATATTTAAAAGACATGATCAATGATAAAACGATGATTCCTGCGCCGGGCGGCGGGCATCACAGTGAAGAATACTACGGCTTTATGAACCAAGGAGGAGCTGCTTCAGTCCTCATGCCGATTTGGTATATGGGAAGATTTATCGATTATATGCCTGATCTGAAAGGGAAGATTGCCATCAGGCCGCTCCCGGCATGGAAAGAGGGGGGCGACCGCTCGGCAGGCTTGGGCGGTACGGCAACCGTTGTGCCGAAGCAATCCAAGCATGTTGAGTTAGCAAAAGAGTTTTTGGCCTTTGCGAAGGGCTCTGAAGAAGGAAATAAAAAACTCTGGAGCGTACTCGGCTTTGACCCGCTTCGCTGGGATGTTTGGAGCTCCAAGGAATTGAAAGAGAAAAACAAATACACGGATTACTTCCAAAACGGAACAGGCATTTTTTCTGTGCTGCTCGATATCAAGGATGAAATCAATCCGATTTATTTACATGAGGATTTTGCCAAGGCTTCAGACCTTGTCAACAGAAGCGTGTTGTTCGACGCACTTAAATCTCAGCAAAAAACGCCTAAACAAGCCTTGGACAGAGCGGCAGGTGAACTGAAACAGAAATAGAATCCCATTCAAAAAGTGAAAGCGGGGAGGTTCTCATGAAACCTGTGAAAACAGGAACGGTTCATCCCGTTCCTTCAGCTGCGAAACAATCAGGCTGGCGAGATCTGTTTTATTCAAAAAAAGCGGCGCCCTATCTGTTTACAGCGCCATTCGTTTTATCCTTTCTCGTATTTTTTCTATACCCCATCATTAGTGTCTTCATCATGAGCTTCCAAAGAATTTTGCCGGGAGAGGTGTCCTTTGTCGGATTGTCTAATTATACAGCGCTAAACAACCCGACGTTCTATACCGCCCTTTGGAATACGCTGGAATACACCTTTTGGACGCTGATCGTGCTGATTCCTGTTCCATTGCTTCTGGCCATATTCCTGAATTCAAAGCTGGTCAAATTTAGAAATATATTTAAATCAGCATTATTTATCCCGGCATTGACCTCAACCATTGTCGCGGGGATCATTTTTCGGCTGATCTTCGGAGAAATGGAAACGTCTCTGGCCAATTCCATCCTACTCAAACTCGGCTTTTCACCTCAGAACTGGATGAACAATGAACATACCGGCATGTTTTTGATGGTGCTGCTTGCTTCATGGAGATGGATGGGAATCAACATCCTTTACTTTTTAGCCGGTTTGCAAAATGTGCCGAAAGAGCTGTACGAAGCCGCTGATATAGACGGCGCGAATACAATGAAAAAATTTCTGCACATCACGCTGCCGTTTCTCAAGCCTGTAACCGTATATGTGCTGACCATCAGCATCATCGGCGGCTTCAGGATGTTTGAGGAAAGCTACGTCCTTTGGCAGAATAATTCCCCGGGTAATATTGGTCTGACGCTTGTCGGATATTTGTATCAGCAGGGGCTTGCCTACAACGAAATGGGGTACGGAGCAGCCATCGGCATCGTGCTTTTGATTGTGATCCTTGTTGTCAGCCTGATTTCATTAAAGCTGTCAGGCTCGTTTAAGGGGGAGGGATAAATGTTGCGGCACAGTCCTCAGTTCAGCGTTTACAGAATCGCACTAACCCTGTTTTTTATGATGCTGAGCCTATTGTATCTTTTTCCGATTTTCTGTTTGCTTTTAGGATCATTAAAGCCGTCATCTGAGCTTTTGCG
The DNA here is from genome assembly GCF_037964975.1 of Bacillus sp. EU52. Classification (NCBI taxonomy): domain Bacteria; kingdom Bacillati; phylum Bacillota; class Bacilli; order Caryophanales; family Bacillaceae; genus Bacillus; species Bacillus sp. EU52. The sequence continues at coordinate 2,787,941 of NZ_CP150177.1, read as the reverse complement.
TGTGGGGCTCAATCTCGACATTGATCCTAAAGTAATGAGTCTTGATAATTATACATTTCTGTTTAACGGCGGAAGCATTTATTTCAAATGGTTTTTTAACAGTCTTGTACTTGGGCTTTTCACAACCGTGCTCACCCTGTTTTTTTCTTCGATGATCGGGTACGGGCTTGCGGTTTATGATTTTAAGGGCAGAAATATCATCTTTGTTCTTGTGCTGATTATCATGATGGTTCCGCTGGAAGTGATGATGCTTCCTCTGTTTAAGCTTACCGTCGGACTGCACTTGATCGATTCATATACAGGTGTCATATTGCCGTTTATCGTTTCACCTGTTGCCGTTTTCTTTTTTAGGCAATATGCTCTTGGCCTTCCAAGAGATCTGCTGGACTCTGCAAGGATGGACGGCTGTACGGAATTCGGCATCTTTTTCAGGATTATGGCACCGCTGATGAAACCGGCTTTCGGTGCGATGATTATCCTTCAGTCCTTAAACAGCTGGAACAACTTCTTGTGGCCGCTGATTGTGCTTCGGTCGAAAGAAATGTTTACGCTTCCAATAGGGCTGTCCAGCTTGCTGAGCCCTTATGGAAATAATTACGACATGCTTATATCCGGCTCAGTATTTGCGATTTTGCCGGTGATTATCATTTTCTTGTTTTTCCAAAAGTACTTTATCTCCGGCCTGACGGTAGGGGGAGTCAAAGGTTAATGAAGGAGGAAACGTGTGATGAAAAAAGCGCGAATGATTGTAGACAAAGAATATAAAATCGGTGAAGTAGATAAACGGATTTATGGCTCGTTTATCGAACATATGGGTCGTGCGGTATATGAAGGCATATACGAGCCTGATCACCCTGAAGCGGATGAAGATGGGTTTAGAAAAGATGTTCAGTCGCTGATCAAAGAATTACAGGTTCCCATCATCCGCTATCCGGGCGGAAACTTTTTATCCGGATACAACTGGGAGGACGGTGTCGGACCAGTCGAAAACCGCCCGAGAAGGCTTGACTTGGCATGGCAAACGACAGAAACCAATGAAGTGGGAACAAATGAATTTTTATCTTGGGCCAAAAAGGTGAACACTGAGGTCAATATGGCCGTCAACCTCGGCACAAGAGGCATAGATGCCGCCCGTAATCTCGTTGAATACTGCAACCACCCGAAAGGCTCTTACTGGAGTGATTTAAGAAGATCGCATGGCTATGAACAGCCGTACGGCATTAAAACATGGTGCTTAGGAAACGAAATGGATGGACCGTGGCAGATCGGCCACAAAACAGCTGATGAATACGGACGGCTAGCCGCAGAGACGGCAAAGGTCATGAAATGGGTTGATCCATCAATTGAACTCGTTGCCTGCGGCAGCTCAAACAGCGGCATGCCGACCTTTATCGATTGGGAAGCGAAGGTGCTGGAGCATACGTATGAGCATGTCGACTATATCTCTCTTCACACCTACTACGGAAACCGGGATAACAATCTGCCAAACTACTTGGCCCGTTCCATGGATTTGGATCATTTTATCAAATCAGTCGCTGCGACCTGTGACTATGTAAAAGCAAAAACACGCAGCAAGAAAACTATCAATCTCTCTCTGGATGAATGGAACGTATGGTACCACTCAAATGAGGCTGATAAAAAAGTCGAGCCGTGGATCACTGCGCGTCCGATTTTGGAGGATATTTACAATTTTGAAGATGCCTTATTAGTCGGCTCTCTGCTCATTACGATGCTGCAGCACGCAGACCGTGTGAAAATTGCGTGTCTTGCACAGCTTGTCAATGTCATCGCGCCGATCATGACGGAAAAAGGCGGAGAAGCATGGAGACAGCCGATTTTCTATCCATACATGCATGCTTCTGTTTACGGAAGGGGCGAGTCACTGAAAACGCTTATTTCTTCTCCTAAGTACGATTGTTCTGATTTCACTGATGTGCCATATGTTGATGCTGCTGTTGTGTACTCTGAAGAGGAAGAAACCCTCACTATTTTTGCGGTAAACAAGGCTGAGGATCAGATGGAGACGGAGATTTCGCTCAGAGGCTTTGAATCCTACCAAATCGCAGAGCACATCGTACTTGAGCATCAGGATATCAAAGCGACAAACCAGCATAACAGAAAAAATGTCGTTCCGCATTCCAACGGAACATCGTCTGTCAGCGAAAACGGCTTAACTGCTCATTTCACGCCGCTTTCCTGGAATGTGATCCGCCTGAAAAAACAGTCATAAGAGAAGCTAAGTCGGAGATTTCTCTCCGGCTTGTCTTTCAACTGCCACGAGCCGGCCCGTTCAAGCCGGCTTTTTGTATAGGAAAAAATGACCGCTTTTCACCATGAAATTATGATATATTTATGAAAAACAGCAAAGGGGATGGGAGAAAATGAATGCGGTTACAATTGTGATAGCATCAATGTGTATTTTGGCTATTGCCTATCGTTTATACGGAACATTTATGATGGTGAAGGTTCTCAAAGTGAATGATGACAAGCCAACACCTGCTCATGCACTTGAGGATGGGAAAGACTATGTGCCTACAAATAAATGGGTTTCGTTCGGCCACCACTTTGCCGCGATCGCAGCGGCCGGGCCGCTGGTCGGACCAATTCTGGCGGCGCAGTTTGGCTATTTGCCGGGATTATTGTGGCTGTTAATCGGGGCGGTAATTGGGGGAGCCGTCCATGATATTGTAGTGTTGTTTGCATCGATGCGCAAAAACGGAAAATCGCTGTCGGAAGTGGCAAAGGATGAGCTTGGCCCTGTTGCAGGATTTTGTACAGGCCTGTCCATGCTGTTTATCATCACGATCACAATGGCGGGCCTGTCGATGGTTGTCTTGCATGCGCTTGAACGTAATCCATGGGGAACATTTGCGGTAGGGATTACGATTCCGATTGCGATGGGTGTGGGCTTATTTTATAAGAAAACGGGAAATTTAAAGCTCGCTTCAACGGTCGGCTTTCTCTTTTTAATGGCAGGAGTCTTTATCGGTCCATGGGTACAGACTACCGCGCTCGGTGACTTTTTAACGCTAGATACGAAAACGCTTGCAATCGCGCTTCCTGTTTACGCGTTTTTTGCTGCTGCGCTTCCCGTTTGGCTGCTTCTTGCTCCGCGTGATTATTTAAGCAGCTTTATGAAAATCGGTGTTTTTATCGCTTTGATTGTTGGTGTGTTTGTCGTCAATCCGTCCATTCCGTTCCCTGCGTTTACAGAATTCGTAAAAGGCGGCGGGCCGGTGCTGGCAGGGCCTGTCTGGCCGTTCATCTCAATAACCATCGCCTGCGGGGCGATCTCTGGGTTCCATGCCTTTGTCGGCTCAGGAACGACACCGAAAATGCTGAATAAATGGAGTGATATGAAGCCGGTTGCGTTTGGCGCAATGCTTGTTGAGTGTCTTGTCGGCATCATGGCGCTGATTGCAGCGACCGCTTTACAGCCTGCTGATTACTTTGCGATTAACAGCACGCCTGAGGTTTTCCGTACGCTTGGCATGAATGTCGTACATTTGCCTGAATTGAGCAGGGAAATCGGTTTGGACTTAGAAGGAAGAACAGGGGGAGCCGTTACGCTTGCGGTGGGGATGACTTATATTTTTACCGGAATGCCGTTTTTCAGCCATTTGGCCTCATACTTTTTCCAATTTGTCATTATGTTTGAAGCGGTCTTTATTTTAACAGCGATTGACGCCGGCACACGCGTTGCCCGTTATTTGATCCAGGATTTCTTCGGGGAGGTGTATAAACCGCTGAAGAAAACAGACTGGATTCCGGGCTCTATATTTGCCAGCGCGCTTGCCTGTTTGATGTGGGGGTACTTGCTGTATTCAGGAGATATCGGTTCCATTTGGGCGCTGTTCGGCGTTTCTAATCAGCTGATGGCTTCAGTGGGGCTGATTATCGGAGCGACGATCGTGCTGAAAATCGCTGATAAACGCCGGTACATTCTGACTTGCCTTATCCCGCTTGCCTATTTATATGTCACTGTCAATTATGCGGGCTATTGGATGGTGCGCAATGTGTATCTCAATCCTGAAGCAGCAGGATATAGTGTATTGAATGGCGTATTATCTATCATCATGCTGGTGTTAGGCTTCATCATTATCGTGGCGGCTGTGAAAAAATGGGCGCAGATGTGGAAAGATCCGAGCTTAAGGATGGAAGCATCTATACCGGGCTAGAAGGACTATTGAAAAATGCTGAGGGGGGTTGGCAATGAATCTATCAATGAAATATCTTATTCTATACGTATCGGACAGCCAGCGGGCTATTCATTTTTACCGGGATATTTTAGGACTGCCGATTCGTGCTGAACACGGCACGTATGTCGAATTTGAAACAGGGTCTACGATATTGGCGCTTAATACGCGGGAAAGCGCCAGAGACATCACGGCGCTGGACATTCCGGATACATCTGCTTCAAACACATTTGAAATCGGGTTTGTTACTGAAAATGTAGAAGCGGTCATCAAAAGGATGAGAGAACAAGGCGTATCGATTATCGGGGAGCCGAAAGTGAAACCATGGGGGCAGACGGTCGCCTATATCGCTGATCCGGATGGACATTATATCGAAATTTGCAGTCCGATGGAATAACGCACAAAAGCCCAAAACAATGTCTGTTTTGGGCTTTCTCATGATGTTTTGTGCCCGGCTGCTTCCAATAGCAGATCAGCCAGGTGAACGGCTCTGACTTTACCGCTTAGTCCTTCGCGTTCAATGCCGAGCTTCATCTGCAGCAGGCAGCCGGGATTTGCTGTTACAATGAGGATCGCTTCGGTTGCTTTGACGGCAGTCATTTTGCTGTCCAGTATTTTCATAGACATTTCAGCTTCGACGATGTTGTAAATTCCCGCTGACCCGCAGCAGCTGTCTGCTTTCTCCATTTCTTTGAATTCCGCCCCTTTGATGCTTTTAAGAAGCTGGCGGGGCTCGAGTGACGTATGCATCACATTTCTTAGATGACATGAATCTTGGTAGGTAACGACCTGAGGCGTCTTGAGTGCTAGATCCATTTGATGGAAATCGAGTTCAACCAAAACAGAAGAAAAATCCTTCAGCTTTTGAACAAACGCAGCAGCCCGTTCCGACCACTCAGGGTCATCCTTCAGCAAATGATCATATTCAGTGAGAAAGGCTCCGCATCCTCCTGCGTTTGTAACGACAGCATCAACGTCTAACGCTTCAAAAGCAGCGATATTTTGTTTCGCGAGCTCTTTCCCTGTGTTTTTTTCACCGCTGTGTCCATGAAGCGCCCCGCAGCAAGCCTGTTCAGGCGGAATGACAATGTCGCAGCCTGCCAGCTGTAAAAGCTTCAATGTGGCATTGTTAGTCGGTAAAAACATCGTATCCATTAAGCAGCCCGAAAAAAAGGCGACCCGTTTTTTCATGGGGCCAATGGACGGCAGGAAACGCGGCCGATGTTTCATGTCTTTGCTTTTTGGAACATCAGGAAGAACAGCTTCCATCGTCCGCAAATGCTCAGGCAGGATCCGAAGCATGCCTGATTTTCGCACAGCGGTTTGCAGTCCTGAACGCTGATACAAACCGATAAGGCTTACAGCTGAGCGCATGCGGTTTTGATGCGGAAACAGCTCGTGAAAAGCCGTCTTTCGCATGACACGTTCACCAAGAGAGTGTTTTTTATTTTGGTGGATAATATCTCTGGCTTCCTCAAGCAGCTGCCCGTATTTCACGCCAGACGGGCATACAGGCTCACAGGCGCGGCAGCCGAGGCAAAGTGACAGCGACCGTTCGACATCTTCATCCGGTTCAATCATACCGTCGGCTACGGCTTTCATTAAGGCGATGCGCCCACGCGGAGAGTGTGTTTCCTGAAATCCCGATTCGATATAGGTCGGACAGGAAGGAAGACAGAAGCCGCAGCGCATACAATTTAATAACTCTCCTTCATCCATACGCTCTTTAAATTCATTTTGGATCTGTTTCATTTCTTTTTCTGTTGTCATCTTTCCGCCACCACACGTTTTCTGGCATCTTTCGCAAACATTTTGCCGGGATTTAATATGTTCCGGGGGTCAAATGCCGCTTTCAACGCTTTCATCGCATCAATGCCTTCTTTTTTCAGCTTCATTTCCAAGTAAGGCGCTTTCATTTCCCCGACTCCGTGCTCTCCGGTTATCGTCCCGCCAAGTTCAATCGCTTTCTCAAAAATCTCGGCAAAAGCCTGTTCGACACGTTCCATTTCATCCTTATTTCTTATGTCTGTCGTGCATGTCGGGTGAAGGTTCCCGTCTCCCGCATGACCAAAGGTGCAGATGGAAATATCATATTTAGCAGCAATATCATTAATCGCTTTAACCATATTGGCGATTTCTGAGCGAGGAACGGTCGCATCCTCTAAAATCGTCGTCGGTTTGAGGCGGGCTAGGGCAGAAAGTGCAGAACGCCGGGCTTCAGTCAGGGCAAACGCTTCCTCCTCTGTTTGTGCGGTCTGAACGGAAACGGCGTCGCCTTTTTTGCAGATCGCCTCAATCTTTTCCATATCCCGTTCAACAGTTTCAAATGGCCCGTCTTGTTCAATTAACAGAACTGCTTTTGCGCTTGTCGGAAGTCCGATTTTGGCATAATCCTCAATCACCAATAGTGTAGGCTGATCGAGAAATTCAAGCGTAGCGGGTATAATTTTTGCGGCAATAATGTCCGATACCGTTTGAGCAGCGGCATCGATGTTTTCATAAAGGGCAAGCAGCGTCTTCTTTGTTTCTGGCTTTGGAACAAGTTTGACGATGGCTTCTGTCACAATGCCGAGTGTTCCTTCTGAGCCGACAAAAAGACGTGTGAGATCGTATCCGGCAACATCCTTTGCGAGTTTTCCGCCGGTGCGGATGATGTCACCATTTGCGAGCACAACCTCCAGTCCAATAACATAGTCGCGGGTGACGCCGTATTTTAATCCGCGGAGCCCGCCGGAATTTTCATTGATATTGCCGCCGATAGTTGATATTTTCATAGAACTCGGGTCAGGCGGATAAAACAAACCTTTGCTTTCAACCGCGCGGATCATATCCAGCGTAATGACGCCCGGCTGAACTGTGGCAGTTAAATTTTCTTCATCAATTTCAAGAATCCGGTTCATGTGCTTAAAGAGAAGCACAAGTCCGCCTTCAGTCGGGCACGTGCCGCCGCACAGGTTTGTCCCTGATCCTCTTGGAACGATCGGCACTCGATGTTCGCTGCAAATTGTTAAAATGCGTGATACTTCATCAGTATTCCTCGGAGCAATCACGGCATCAGGCATAGACTGATACTGAGGCGTCGCATCATATGAATAGACGAGACGGCCGGCATTCGAGTCATCAAAGTTTTCTGGTCCGGAGACCTGAATCAGCTGTTCCTTTACATCCTTGGTGATCATTTCACCCATCCCCCTGTCAAAAAACGCTTCCAATCTATTGTAAAAGAAAAAAAGCAAAGCCTTCCATGGAGAAACATACAAAAAAATGAAACTGAAACTCTCTCTATTTTGTATCTTGATCTAAAAAATAGAGGGCGACGTACATCGTGACGACGTCCTCGGTACGGTCAAAACGTAATCCCGTCAGCTGTTCAGCCTTAGCCAGACGATAACGCAATGTATTGATATGAATATGCATATACTCTGCGGTTTGTTTCAAAGACAAATCGTGATGAAAGAAGGTCCGTAACGTATTCATAAGTTCCTGGTGCTCTAGCGCCTCTCCTAATACTCTTTGCGGAAATTCGTTTCGGGTTCCCGGGCTGATCTCCGTCAGACACATATCAAGCTTCAGATCCTCTTCAAATATGGGCGTTTTTCGCTTAAGGCTGACAGCCAGCGCTTTTTCCGCTTGCTCGTATGAATCTGTCAGGCTGGAGCTTGCGACAGCCCTTCCGGCGCCAGCTGCTGTATATTGGCTGCTTGCGGTATTGGCAAACGAACAAATGTGAAGGATTTTCCGTAAAAGCCGATCCCTTTGTTCATGCTGCGGCACTTCATGATTAATCAAAATCCGTTCATTTCCCCACCTGATGAACAAATCCGCAGGGTACGAGGATTTCCAGCTGCGTGCCATTTGTTCAATATCATGAGGTGACCACTCATACCCCTGAATAAGAATCATTTGGCGCCGGGAAGAAAGGTCAACACCAAGAAGCTGAGCTTTCTCAAGAAAACTGGGAGACCACTCCTTTAATTGCAGCCAATCGATCATAAAGGACTCCAGCATTCTCTCACGCCACTGGGATTGCTCTAAGTGCCGCGATTCCTTAATGAACAGTTCTGTCATTTTTCGAAGCAGTTCTCCGAATGGCTGAATCTCTGCAGGCTCACCTGTCAGCCCGAAGACGGCAATCACATCATGGTCAAAAAATACAGGGAGGTTTATGCCTGCTTTCACTCCTTTTAACCTTGTTTCATCTTCTTTTGTAATAATCACGCTGCGTCTTTCTTTTGCGCAGATAAGCGCTCCCTCATGAAATTGTCCGACACGCTCATCGTTTGTGCCTGCCATAATAAGACCGTCCGTGTTTACAATAATGACTTCACGTTCGTACATTTTTTTAACTTCAGCAATAATTTTTTTCGCTAATAACGGCTGTAAAAACATGGCGTTCCCCCTCATCATGTTTTTATTATATAAGAAAAAAACCGGGCGCTGTCACCCGGTTTCATGTCTTATTCGGCGGGTTTTAATCCGCCTTCAAGCGTTTTCAGCATTTCGTTTTTCTCACTTTCGGATGCGTGCTGCCAAATGACTTCGAATAAAACGCCGAGCCCTGGAAGCATTTTTTCTTCACCGCTTTGAATCGCATCTACGATTGTATGCTCAAGCTGCTCCTGATTATTGCCGGTGACATTGGCAATGACGGCATGACGTAAATTAAGATCCATGTAAAACGCTCCTTTTTCTAAAATGTAATACGTATATTCTAACCCTGCACCTGGTTTATTATGTGCTGTTCTTGCGATATAATAACATCATGTTAAAAAAAGGAGCGCCACATAGACAGTGAAACAAATAGAATCGGCAAAAAACCAAAAAGTGAAGGATTGGAAAAAGCTTCACACAAAAAAAGAACGAACAAAAACAAATACATTTCTGATAGAGGGAGAACACCTCGTTGAAGAGGCGTTGAAAAGCCCGGGCATTGTGAAAGAAATCCTTGTAAAGGATGAAACGAGGATTCCTTCAGATCTTGAGACTGGTATCCAGTGCTATATGCTGAGTGAAGATGCGTTTTCAGCTGTGACTGAAACCGAAACGCCGCAGCAGATTGCCGCTGTGTGCCATATGCCTGAAGAAAAGCTGGCAACGGCACGCAAGGTGCTGCTGATTGACGCTGTTCAAGATCCGGGAAACCTTGGCACAATGATTCGAACGGCTGATGCGGCCGGTTTGGATGCGGTTGTACTCGGTGACGGCACGGCGGACGCCTTTAACGGAAAAACACTGCGATCTGCTCAAGGATCTCACTTCCATATTCCTGTTGTGAGAAGAAACCTGCCTTCATATGTGGACGAATTGAAGGCAGAGGGCGTAAAAGTATACGGCACGGCGCTGCAAAACGGAGCGCCTTACCAGGAGATTCCTCAGTCTGAATCCTTTGCGCTCATTGTAGGAAATGAAGGTGCAGGGGTGGATGCTGCATTGCTGGAAAAAACGGATTTGAACCTGTACGTGCCGCTTTACGGACAGGCTGAATCACTAAACGTTGCGGTTGCGGCTGCCATCCTCGTGTATCACTTGCGAGGATAGTGTTGCGCCAAGCGTTGGATTTCTCTATAATAGAACATAATATTTCAAAAACCGTGACAGAGGACCTCAATTTCTGATCAACTGCTTTCCAGGGAGAAAATGCCGCTGACTGAGAGCATTTTTAACGCAGCCGGAAGTTGGCTTCACCTCTTGAGTTGTCGCCGGGACCGCGTACACTGCGCGTAAAGGTGAACCGGAATCTGATTCCGTTATGTCAATGAAGCTGACGACAGCATCAGTCTGTCTGAAATAAGGGTGGTACCGCGGCCACAACTCGTCCCTTGTACAAGGGACGGGTTTTTTTATTTTCCAAAGACATATGACGGTTTGTTTACATAAAAGGAGGATGCAAAATGGAAGAAAAGCTAAAACAGCTGGAACAAGAAGCTTTAGAACAAGTAGAAGCGGCAAGCTCATTGAAGGTTGTCAATGATATTCGGGTGCAATATCTCGGAAAAAAAGGGCCGATTACAGAAGTGCTGCGCGGAATGGGCAAGCTTTCTGCTGAGGAACGTCCAAAAATGGGGGCCCTCGCGAACGAAGTAAGGGAGCGTATTGCCAATGCGATTGCTGACAAAAACGAGAAGCTTGAAGAAGAGGAAATGAAACAGAAGCTTGCAGGACAGACAATTGACGTCACGCTGCCGGGGAACCCTGTTGCAGTCGGCGGCCGCCATCCGCTCACTGTTGTCATTGAAGAAATTGAAGATTTATTTATCGGTATGGGCTACACAGTCGAGGAAGGGCCAGAGGTTGAAACGGATTACTACAACTTCGAATCGCTCAATCTTCCGAAAGAACACCCTGCGCGCGATATGCAGGACAGCTTTTACATCACAGAGGAAACTTTGATGAGAACGCAAACTTCTCCTGTCCAAACACGGACGATGGAAAAGCATAAAGGCAAAGGTCCCGTTAAAATCATTTGCCCGGGTAAAGTATATCGCCGTGATAACGATGATGCGACGCACTCTCACCAATTTATGCAAATTGAAGGGCTTGTCGTTGACAAAAACATCAGCATGAGTGATTTAAAAGGAACGCTTGAACTCGTTGCGAAAAAAATGTTCGGGCAAGACCGTGAAATCAGACTCCGCCCAAGCTTCTTCCCGTTTACTGAGCCTTCAGTAGAAGTGGATGTGACATGCTTTAAATGCGGTGGAAACGGCTGCTCAGTATGTAAAGGAACAGGCTGGATTGAAATCCTCGGTGCCGGAATGGTTCACCCGAACGTGCTTAAAATGGCTGGCTTTGATCCGAAGGAATATCAGGGCTTCGCATTCGGAATGGGTGTTGAGCGCATCGCGATGCTGAAATACGGCATTGATGATATCCGCCACTTCTATACAAACGATGTCAGATTTATTTCGCAGTTTAAACAGGCGTAAGAGGAGGATGCAAGGATGTTTGTTTCTTATAAATGGTTAGAGGATTATGTTGATTTAAAAGGCATGGACCCGGCTGTTCTTGCTGAAAAAATTACAAGAGCCGGTATTGAGGTTGAAGGAATTGAATACAAAGGAGAAGGCATCAAAGGTGTTGTCATCGGCCATGTGCTGGAGCGCGAGCAGCACCCGAATGCTGATAAGCTGAATAAGTGCCTTGTGGATATCGGAGCTGAAGCCCCTGTACAAATCATTTGCGGCGCGCCGAATGTGGATAAGGGACAAAAAGTCGCAGTTGCAACAGTCGGAGCGGTGCTGCCGGGCAATTTCAAAATCAAAAAAGCCAAGCTTCGCGGTGAAGAATCAAATGGCATGATCTGTTCCTTACAGGAGCTTGGTATCGAAAGCAAACTTGTGGCGAAGGAGTATGCAGAAGGCATTTTCGTATTCCCTAATGACGCTGAAACAGGAAGCGATGCCTTAGCGGCTTTACAGCTTGACGATGCGATTCTTGAGCTGGGTTTAACGCCAAACCGCGCGGATGCCATGAACATGCTTGGTGTTGCTTACGAGGTTGCCGCGATTTTAGACACTGAGGTAAAGCTTCCGCAAACGGATTACCCGGCTGCTTCAGAACAAGCGTCTGATTACATTTCAGTCAAAATTGAAGATCAAGAAGCGAACCCGCTGTACACTGCAAAAATCATTAAAAATGTCACGATTGCTCCGTCACCGCTTTGGATGCAGACAAAGCTGATGAATGCAGGCATTCGTCCGCACAACAACGTCGTTGACATCACAAATTTTGTCCTGTTGGAATACGGACAGCCGCTTCATGCGTTTGATTATGACAGATTTGGCTCTAAGGAAGTCGTAGTAAGAAAAGCAGCTGAGAATGAAATGATCGTAACTCTTGATGATCAAGAACGTAAGCTGTCCGCCGATCACCTTGTCATTACAAACGGAACGAAAGCGCAGGCCGTTGCGGGTGTCATGGGAGGAGCAGAGTCAGAGGTTCAGGAAGATACGAAAACGATTTTGCTTGAGGCTGCGTATTTCAATGGGCAGACGGTTCGCAAGGCTTCCAAAGACCTTGGTTTGAGAAGTGAATCAAGCGTAAGATTTGAAAAAGGAATTGATCCGGCGCGCGTACGTCTTGCAGCAGAACGGGCTGCGCAGCTGATCCATCTGTATGCCGGCGGTGAGGTGCTTGCTGGAACAGTTGAGGAAGATCACCTGACAATCGAAGCAAATAACATTCACGTATCTGCTGACAAAGTGAGCAGCGTTCTAGGCCTGACGATCAGTAAAGAAGAACTGATCAGCATTTATAAACGTCTCGGTTTTACGGTCGGTGAAGCGGATGAACTTCTCGTTGTGACCGTCCCATCACGCCGCGGCGACATTACAATAGAAGAGGATTTAATTGAAGAAGCGGCAAGACTGTACGGCTACGATAACATTCCGTCTACGCTTCCTGAGACTGCGGGAACTACAGGCGGATTAACGCCATATCAGGCAAAACGCCGTAAAGTCAGACGCTTCCTTGAAGGCGCAGGCTTATCACAGGCCATCACTTACTCACTGACAAACGAGAAGAAAGCGGCAGCGTTTGCGATTGAAAAATCACTGAATACTGTGCTTGCGCTTCCAATGAGTGAAGAAAGAAGCATTCTCAGACACAGTCTTGTTCCAAATCTGCTTGATTCTGTTTCTTACAACCTTGCGAGGCAGACTGACTCAGTTGCACTGTACGAAGTCGGTTCCGTTTTCCTGACGAAGGAAGAGGACACAAAACCTGTTGAAACAGAACGCGTGGCAGGAGCTGTTACCGGATTATGGCGCAAGCAGCTATGGCAGGGTGAGAAGAAACCAGTTGATTTCTTTGTTGTCAAAGGTATTGTCGAAGGGCTGTTAGACAAACTCAACGTCCTAGACAGCATTGAATTTGTACAGTCTGAACGCAAACAGCTGCATCCGGGCAGAACAGCGAACATTTTATTGAATGGTTCTCTGATCGGCTTCATCGGCCAAGTCCATCCTTCATTGGAAAAAGAACTGGATATAAAGGAAACATACGTATTTGAGCTCGATCTTCATGCGTTGCTCGCAGCAGAAACAGCACCGCTTGTTTACACGGCGATTCCAAAATATCCGTCTGTGACACGTGATATTGCTCTTGTAACAGATAAAACCGTCACGAGCGGCCAGCTCGAGAGCGTCATTAAAGAGGCTGGCGGCAAGCTTTTGAAAGAGGTAACCGTCTTTGACGTATACGAAGGCGAACATATGGAGGAAGGCAAGAAGTCAGTCGCTTTCTCACTCCAGTATGTCAACCCTGAACAAACACTGACTGAAGAAGAAGTGACAAAGGCGCACAGTAAAGTGCTGAAAGCGTTAGAAGACACATATCAAGCTGTTTTAAGAGGCTGATAAAAAAGCTTGCAGAGAAATCTGCAAGCTCAGCGTGCGGCAAACCCTCGCATTCGTTGTCAGGTCTGCGCGTTGGTGCTCACGAATTAGAACATTCGCTGTGCTTCAATGCTTGCCTTTCCTAGACTTCAAGGGTTTTCAATCACGCTGAAAAGATGAAAAAAGCTTGCAGAGAAATCTGCAAGCTTTTTTCTATGAACGTTTTTTATCAGCAAGGCGCTGCGCTTTTTGCGTATTGGCGAAATGGAGTTTTGTAAAGGTTCTGAGTGCAGATGCCCCTTTTTTGAGGATCAGCTTGGCGGCCGCTTCATCGACGTGCGGACCGGCTCCTTTCGGAAGTGTCATTCCTGCCTCGCGTGACAGTTTATCCATTTCCATTAAAAATGAATATCTTGCAATGATTGAAGCAGCGGCGACAGCCAGGTGAATACCTTCAGCTTTTGTGCTAAAATAGGTCCGCTCCTTCACAATGTCTCTGCCCTTTAAATGATTGAAGTAGACGCCTGGCTCAGCGAATTGGTCAATCAAAATGGCCTCAGGCTTTATTCCATCCATTTTCCTTAATAAATGGGTGATCGCCTGATTGTGCAGCAATGCTTTCATTTTCCCTTGGCTCATGCCTTTTTCCTGCATGCTGTTATACTTTTCATTTTTTAAAACCAGCAGGCTGTATGGAATAGTTTTGATCAGGTTTCGGGCAATCTCGATGATTTGCGGATCTTTTAAATCTTTAGAATCCTTAACACCGAGTTCCTTCATTAAAGGAAGCATGGTTTTGTCGACGTACGCGCATACAACCGTCATTGGGCCAAAGTAATCTCCGGTTCCGACTTCGTCAGAACCGATAACAGACATTCCGGCGATATCTGCCGGAGGGGCATAGCGGGGATCAGCCGGCTTTTTGGCCATTTTCTTCTTTTCCGGCTCTGCTGTTCCCCAGCGCGCGGATTCTGCCGCTGCGTTTTTGCCTTGAAATAAGACCTTGCCGGATTGATATGCTGTAATGGTACAGCCGGGCGGTTTCGCCTGAAAAACGGCTCCCTGCGGAACAGAGGCTGTAAGCGAACCGCTGTATGTCATTTTCATTTGGTCAATAGCAGACAACGATACTTTTATCACTGAATGGGACACGTAATAATCTCCTTTTTTTACACTTTTCGCTGTATATACCAGTGTATCATAACAGCGGGAGGCTCGTCTTTCCATTCATTTAATAAACGTGTTATGATAAGAACTAGGATTCTCGCGGAATGGAGGAGAAACGTTGTCTGACGGCAAAAAAACAAAAACAACCGTTGACATTTACGGCCAGCACTTCACGATTGTCGGTGAAGAAAGCAGAGCCCATATGAGGTATGTCGCCGGAATTGTTGATGATAAAATGAGAGAAATCAATGAAAAAAATCCATACCTTGATATAAATAAACTTGCAGTGCTGACAGCGGTAAATGTGGTGCACGATTATGTCAAATTACAAGAGAAATGTGAAAAACTGGAGCGTCAGCTTAAAGAAAAGGATTGAACAACTATGCTAGATATCATCATCTTAATCTTGCTCCTGATGGGGACTTTACTGGGGTTAAAACGCGGTTTTATCCTGCAGTTTATCCGCTTGACGAGCTTTATTTTATCAATTGCCTTTGCGGCTTTATTCTATAAAAACGTGGCACCGCATTTACATTGGATTCCCGCACCCGATTTTTCAGCGGGACAGCCGGCTCTTTCTTTTTTTACGGGGAATTTGGAAGCAGCGTACTATAATGCGATTGCGTTTATCGTTTTATTTATCATTGCTAAAATCTTACTGAGAATCATCGGCTCGTTCCTGAGTATTGTAGCCGGCATTCCGGTGATTAAACAAATCAACCAGATGCTGGGAGCCGTTCTCGGTTTTCTAGAAGTCTATTTATTTACATTTGTGCTGCTGTATGTCGCATCCGTTCTGCCGGTAGATGCGTTGCAGCAAATGATGGGGCAATCGTCTCTCGCAAATGTGATCATTAACCATACACCATACTTGTCAGGGCTTTTACAAGAGCTGTGGACACAGTACGGGGCATAAAAAAACTTCTCTTGTCCGGAGAAGTTTTTTTCAAGTATGATGGAAACATATGTGAACGTCTGGGGGTTATGATATGCATAAAAAAGATATTATCCGGCTGCTTGAAACCATTGCAGTCTATATGGAACTCAAAGGGGACAACCCGTTTAAAGTATCCGCCTTCCGAAAAGCGGCGGCAGCTCTGGAACAGGACGACCGAAGCTTATCAGAAATGGACGATATGATGTCGCTGTCCGGCATTGGAAAAGGAACGTACAGCGTCATTAAAGAGTATATAGATGAAGGAAAGTCAAGCACGCTCGAATCGCTGCAGAAAGAAGTGCCGGAAGGACTCGTGCCTTTATTGAAGCTGCCAGGGCTCGGCGGCAAAAAAATCGCAAAGCTGTATAAAGAGCTCGGCGTACACGATGCAGAATCTCTGAAGGAAGCCTGTGAGCAGCAAAAGGTCCAGGGTCTTGCGGGCTTCGGCAAAAAATCGGAAGAAAAAATATTACAGGCGCTCGGGGAAGCCGGAAAACAGCCTGAACGGTTCCCGATCGGATACGCTCTCCGGATCGCGCGGGAAATTGAGGAGCATCTTTCTCAATTTACGCATATCATCAAATTTTCTCGTGCCGGAAGTCTCCGCAGAGCGCGGGAAACGGTGAAGGATCTGGATTATATCATTGCTACAGATCGTCCGGCTGAAGTAAGAGAGCAGCTTCTTGAGCTGCCAAACATCAAAAGCGTGATCGCAAGCGGAGATACGAAGGTGTCCGTCATCCTTTCCTTTGAATATGAAACAAGCGTCGATTTCCGTCTTGTGACGGAAGAGCAGTTTCCGACAACACTCCATCATTTTACGGGATCAAAGGATCACAATATTAAGATGCGCCAAATCGCCAAAGAACGCGGCGAGCGGATCAGTGAATACGGCGTTGAGACAGTTGAAACCGGAGAGATCAAAACATTTCCGAGTGAACGTGAATTTTATGCGCACTTCGGCCTGCCGCTGATTCCGCCGGAAATTCGTGAAAGCGGACAGGAAGTGGAAACCTACAGCGACAGCATTGAACTGATAGAGCCCGGGCAAATCAAAGGTGATCTCCACATGCACTCAACGTGGAGCGATGGCGCATTTTCGATCAGAGAGATGGCTGAAGCCTGCATCAAAAAAGGCTATCAATACATGGCGATCACCGATCACTCACAATATTTAAAGGTCGCCAACGGGCTTACTGCAGAAAGACTTAAGCAGCAGGCAAAAGAAATTGACGCGCTGAATGAGGAGTTTGAAAACTTCCGTATTTTGAAAGGCGTTGAGATGGATATCCTGCCTGACGGTACGCTCGATTATGATGACGATGTGCTTGCGGAAATGGATATCGTTATTGCATCGATTCATTCCAGTTTTAATCAGCCGGAACACGTGATTATGAAACGGCTTGAGACGGCACTGACAAACAAGCATGTTGACATTATCGCACACCCGACCGGGCGCCTTATCGGCAGACGGGCCGGTTACGAAATCGATATTGATCAGCTGATTGAGCTTGCGAGGAAAACAAATACGGCGCTTGAACTCAACGCCAACCCTGCGCGCCTTGATCTGCGCACAGAGCATTTAATGAAAGCAAACGAACAAGGGGTTACATTGGTGATTAATACTGATGCCCATAATATTGAGATGTTAGACGATATGAAAACTGGCGTTACTGCCGCGCGCAAAGGATGGACGGAAACGAAAAACGTTCTGAATGCCCGGTCGCTTAAAGACGTAGAGGCATTTCTGAAGCGCAACGATTAAGTAAGGAGGCTCACACAATCGTGCAGCAAAAAGTATTATCAGCTCTTGAATTTCATAAAGTGAAAGAACAGGTTATTGGGCATGCCGCTTCATCGCTCGGAAAAGAAATGCTTCTCGAGCTTAAGCCTTCTGCTTCTATAGACGAAATCAAAAAACAGCTGGATGAAGTAGACGAAGCTTCTGACATTATCCGGCTGAGAGGCCAAGCGCCATTTGGCGGCCTTGTAGATATCAGAGGAGCGTTAAGACGGGCGGAAATCGGCAGCGTTCTCAGTCCTTCTGAATTCACTGAAATCTCAGGCCTGCTTTATGCAGTTAAACAAATGAAACATTTTATCACGCAAATGGCTGAAGACGGTGTCGACATTCCGCTGATCCATCAGCATGCTGAACAGCTTATCACGCTGTCCGATTTAGAGCGGGACATTAATTCCTGCATTGATGATCACGGAGAAGTGCTTGATCATGCATCGGAAACATTAAGAGGAATCCGCACACAGCTCAGAACACTCGAATCAAGAGTCAGAGACCGGTTAGAGTCGATGCTGCGTTCCTCTTCCGCTTCGAAAATGCTGTCTGATACGATTGTTACGATTCGGAATGACCGCTTTGTGATCCCGGTCAAACAGGAGTACAGATCCAGCTATGGAGGAATTGTGCACGACACCTCATCCTCTGGTGCGACACTATTCATTGAACCGCAGGCGATTGTAGATATGAACAATTCCCTTCAGCAGGCGAAAGTGAAAGAAAAGCAAGAAATTGAACGGATTTTGCGTGTGCTGACAGAGAAAACGGCAGAGTATACAGAGGAGCTATTTCTAGATTTGCAAGTGCTGCAGACGCTTGACTTTATTTTTGCAAAAGCTAGATATGCAAAAGCGGTTAAAGCGACAAAACCGATTATGAACGACACCGGCTTTATCCGTTTGAAAAAAGCCCGCCATCCATTGCTTCCGCCTGATCAGGTTGTTGCCAATGACATCGAGCTTGGCCGCGATTTTTCAACCATTGTCATCACAGGGCCAAACACCGGGGGGAAAACAGTCACCCTTAAAACGTTAGGCCTGCTAACCTTAATGGCGCAGTCAGGTCTTCATATCCCGGCAGATGAAGGGTCAGAAGCGGCAGTATTTGAGCACGTATTCGCTGATATCGGTGATGAACAGTCGATTGAGCAAAGTTTAAGTACGTTCTCATCCCATATGGTGAATATTGTCGGCATTTTAGAACAGGTCAATGAAAACAGCCTTGTGCTTTTCGATGAACTTGGTGCAGGGACAGATCCGCAGGAGGGGGCGGCCCTCGCCATGAGCATCTTGGATGACGTGCATCGCACCAATGCACGAGTGTTAGCTACGACGCATTATCCGGAATTGAAGGCGTACGGCTATAACAGAGAAGGCGTCATGAATGCCAGCGTTGAATTTGACATCGAAACGCTGTCACCGACCTATAAACTTTTAATTGGTGTGCCGGGTCGAAGCAATGCTTTCGAAATTTCAAAACGCCTCGGGCTCCCGGACCATATCATCGGGCAGGCGAAGTCAGAAATGACGGCCGAGCATAACGAAGTCGATACGATGATTGCGTCGCTGGAACAAAGCAAAAAACGTGCGGAAGAAGAGCTTTCTGAGACAGAATCAATCAGAAAAGAAGCGGAAAAACTGCATAAAGAGCTGCAGCAGCAAATCATCGAGCTTAACAGCAAAAAAGACAAAATGCTTGAAGAGGCAGAACAGCAGGCTGCTGAAAAAGTAAAAGCGGCAATGAAAGAAGCCGAGGACATTATTCATGAATTGCGCTCCATAAAAGAAGAACACAAATCCTTCAAGGATCACGAGCTGATTAACGCGAAGAAACGGTTAGAAGGCGCTATGCCTGCTTTTGAAAAGTCCAAGAAACCGGAAAAGCCGAAAACGCAAAAACGCGATTTTAAGCCTGGCGACGAGGTGAAAGTCCTCACTTTCGGGCAAAAAGGAACATTGCTCGAAAAAACAGGCGGCAATGAATGGAATGTTCAAATCGGTATTTTAAAGATGAAAGTAAAAGAAAAAGATCTGGAGTTTATCAAATCAGCTCCGGAGCCAAAAAAAGAAAAAATCATTACAGCGGTCAAGGGAAAGGACTATCACGTATCGCTTGAACTTGATCTCCGCGGCGAACGCTATGAAAATGCCCTAAGCCGGGTTGAAAAATACTTGGATGATGCGGTGTTAGCCGGATATCCAAGAGTGTCAATCATCCACGGAAAAGGAACCGGCGCTTTAAGAAAAGGCGTACAGGATCTTCTGAAAAACCACCGCAGCGTCAAAAGTTCCCGTTTCGGTGAAGCAGGTGAGGGAGGATCAGGCGTTACGGTTGTTGAACTAAAATAAAAGGGAGTATGGCCATGAGTGATTTTTGGGAAAACGAGCTTGTGGAAATCGCGGCATATTACAGTGTCGCGGTTCTCTGCCTCGTCCTCTTTTTGACTGTGTTTGAGCTGGTGACGGCTTATAAAAACTGGGAAGAGATTCAAAAAGGAAATCTTGCGGTGGCAATGGCGACCGGCGGAAAAATTTTGGGAATCGCAAACGTATTTCAGCATTCCATCTCCCAGCATAATTCGCTGCTGCAAATGATCGGCTGGGGCGTTTACGGGTTTGTTATGCTTCTGATCAGCTACTTTATTTTTGAGTTTTTGACTCCGCGGTTTAAAATTGATCAGGAAATCGAAAATGATAACCGGGCTGTCGGCTTTATTTCATTTGTCATTTCTGTCGGGCTTTCTTTTGTGGTGGCAGCCGGAATATAAGGGGACGGAGAATAGATGGAAAAGCTTGCGAAAATACTGCTCGCCGCAGCGGGAATCTTTTTGTTAATTGGTCTTATATATCTGTTCATATTATGAGAAAAAGAAAGATTTACCTTTCTTTTTCTTTTTTTTGCCGTCCATCTGCTATAATGATAAGGTGGATCTCTAAAATCGAAAGGGGAGGTTTTATGCAGTCTCAAAAGCCGTGGCTTGCCGAGTATCCCAACGATATCCCGCATGAGCTTCCGTTGCCGAATAAAACCCTGCAATCCATCCTGACAGACTCCGCCGCACGATTCCCTGATAAAACCGCAATATCGTTTTATGGAAAAAAACTCACCTTTCATGACATTCTGACGGATGCTCTTAAACTTGCAGCTTTTTTGCAGTGCAATGGCCTGCAAAAAGGAGACAGAGTGGCTGTTATGCTGCCCAATTGCCCGCAAACAGTGATTTCTTATTATGGCGTCTTGTTTGCCGGTGGCATCGTGGTGCAGACGAATCCGCTTTATACCGAGCATGAGCTTGAATACCAGCTTAGAGATGCTCAGGTAAGTGTAATCATCACCTTAGATTTGCTTTTTCCGAAGGCAATAAAAATGAAAACGTTATCAATAGTCGACCAGATTTTGATAACCAGCGTAAAAGACTATTTGCCTTTTCCGAAGAATATTCTTTACCCGCTGACGCAAAAACAAAAAGTGCATATCGACTTTGAAAAAACAGCTAACATTCACACGTTCGCTTCCAGTATGAAGCAGGAAAAAACTGAACTCCTGACAATCCCGAAGATTGATCCTGAGCATGATATCGCTGTCCTCCAGTATACCGGAGGAACAACCGGAGCTCCAAAAGGGGTCATGCTCACGCACCAAAATATTTTGGCAAATACTGAAATGTGCGCCGCTTGGATGTATGACGTGAAAGAAGGCGCTGAAAAAGTGCTGGGCATCGTCCCGTTTTTTCATGTCTACGGACTGACGGCAGTCATGAACTATTCGATTAAACTAGGCTTCGAAATGATTCTTCTTCCTAAGTTTGATCCGCTCGAAACACTGAAAATCATCGACAAACACAAACCGACGCTCTTTCCTGGCGCACCGACAATTTACATTGGCCTTTTGCATCACCCCGAATTGCAGCATTATGATCTGTCATCCATTAAAAGCTGTCTTAGCGGATCAGCCGCGCTCCCCGTGGAGGTAAAGCAGAAATTTGAAAAGGTGACTGGCGGAAAGCTTGTGGAAGGCTATGGTTTGTCTGAGGCATCCCCAGTGACGCACGCCAACTTTATCTGGGGAAAAAACAAGCCGGGCAGTATCGGCTGTCCTTGGCCGAGTACGGACGCCGCGATCTATTCTGAAGAGACGGGTGAGCTTGCCGCTCCGTATGAGCATGGAGAAATCATTGTAAAAGGTCCGCAAGTCATGAAAGGATACTGGAATAAACCAGAGGAAACCGCCGCAGTGCTGAGAGATGGCTGGCTGTTCACCGGGGACATGGGCTATATGGATGAAGAAGGCTTTTTCTATATTGCTGACAGGAAGAAGGATATCATCATTGCCGGCGGTTACAATATTTACCCGCGTGAGGTAGAAGAAGCGCTTTATGAACATGAAGCCATCCAGGAAATTGTTGTCGCAGGCGTTCCCGATTCCTACAGGGGAGAAACAGTAAAAGCATTTGTCGTATTAAAGAAAGGCGCAAAAGCCGATGCAGAAGAACTGGACGATTTTGCGAGATCACGTCTAGCTCCCTATAAGGTGCCTAAAGCCTATGAGTTCAGAAAAGAGCTGCCGAAAACGGCGGTGGGAAAAATTTTAAGAAGGCGTTTACTTGATGAGGAAACCGAAAATCATCATATCAAATAAAAAAAGAGAACGCCTATGAATAAACTTGACAAACTTGAAAATCCTTCTTATCATGAAATTATGAATGAATAGTCATTCATTTCTATAGGAAGGAACGATGAACATTGAAGCAAAAACGGCCAAAGTATATGCAGATTATTGATGCAGCAGTAGAAGTCATTGCAGAAAACGGCTACCACCAGTCACAGGTATCCAAAATTGCCAAACAAGCCGGGGTAGCGGACGGCACCATCTATCTCTATTTTAAAAACAAAGAAGATATTTTAATTTCTCTTTTCAAAGAAAAAATGGGTCAATTTATTGAGCGGATGGAAGAGGACATTAAAGAAAAAGCAACAGCGAAAGAGAAATTGGCGCTTGTGATTTCAAAGCATTTTTCCCTTTTAGCGGGTGACCATAATCTCGCGATTGTCACGCAGCTTGAGCTCCGCCAATCCAACTTGGAGCTGCGCCAAAAAATCAACGAAATATTAAAAGGCTACTTAAATATTTTGGATGGCATTTTGACGGAAGGTATACAATCAGGCGAATTAAAAGAAGGCCTCGACGTCCGCCTCGCCCGGCAGATGATTTTTGGAACGATTGACGAAACTGTGACAACTTGGGTGATGAATGACCAAAAGTACGATCTCGTTGCGCTTTCAAACAGCGTTTTAGAATTATTGGTATCCGGAATTCACAATAAGTAAAGGAGTTCTGTCCTATGAATGCAATTTCACTTGCGGTTGATCAATTTGTGGCAGTCTTGACGATTCACAATCCGCCGGCAAACGCGCTTTCAAGCCGGATATTAGAAGAGCTGTCTTCCTGTCTTGATCAATGTGAGACAGATGCAGGCGTACGAAGCATTATCATTCACGGCGAGGGAAGATTTTTCTCAGCCGGCGCTGATATTAAAGAATTTACATCGTTTAAAGGCAATGAGGATTCCTCATTGCTCGCTGAGCGCGGCCAGCAGTTAATGGAGAGAATCGAAAGCTTTCCAAAACCGATTATCGCAGCGATTCACGGCGCTGCTCTCGGAGGCGGGCTGGAGCTTGCGATGGCCTGTCACATCAGAATCGCGGCAGAAGATGCTAAGCTGGGGCTCCCGGAGCTTAATCTCGGTATCATTCCGGGTTTTGCGGGGACACAGCGCCTTCCGAGATATGTCGGTACAGCCAAAGCATTAGAGCTCATCGGATCAGGAGAACCAATATCCGGAAAAGAAGCGCTTGATCTCGGACTTGTCTCAATTGGAGCGAAAGATGAGGCAGAAGTGATTGAAAAAGCAAAAGCACTTGCCGCTAAGTTTGCAGAGAAAAGCCCGCAAACGCTGGCATCTTTGCTTGAGCTTCTTTATTCCAACAAGGTGTATTCCTATGAAGGCAGCTTAAAGCTTGAAGCAAAGCGATTTGGGGAAGCATTTGAGTCAGAGGACGCCAAGGAAGGCATCCAGGCATTTCTCGAAAAAAGAAAGCCTCAGTTCAAAGGCGAATAAAAGGGGATATGATCATGAATCTATTTGTACTGATGAAACGGACGTTTGACACAGAAGAAAAAATCGTCATTGAAACAGGAAAGATTCAGGATGACGGAGCGGAATGGATCATTAATCCATATGATGAGTACGCGATAGAAGAAGCCATCCAGCTGAAGGAAAAGCATAGCGGCACGATCACCGCCGTCACGGTCGGCGGTGAAGAAGCGGAGAAAGAATTGCGTACGGCGCTTGCCATGGGTTGTGACCAAGCTGTTTTAATCAACATAGAAGATGATCTTGAAGAACCCGACCAATATTCCATTTCTCAAGTTTTATACCACTATATGAAAGATCAGGAGTTTGATTTGATTCTCGGCGGAAATGTTGCCATTGACGGAGGATCAGGACAAGTGGCGCCTCGGCTTGCCGAGCTACTGGACATTCCGTGTATCACTACGATCACCAAACTCGAAATCAACGGCACTGATGCAGAAGCAGAAAGGGACGTCGAAGGGGATGTTGAAAAAATCAAAACGACGCTCCCATTGCTTGTCACAGCTCAGCAGGGCTTAAACGAGCCGCGCTATCCATCGCTTCCGGGAATTATGAAGGCTAAGAAAAAGCCGCTTGAAGAGCTTGAACTTGATGATCTTGACCTGGACGAAGAGGATGCTGAACCAAAGCTGAAAACCATTGAACGTTTTCTGCCGCCGAAAAAAGAAGCCGGGAAGCTTCTCCAAGGTGAGCCTGCCGAACAGGCAAAAGAGCTTGTCTCATTGCTCCGCAGCGAAGCTAAAGTCATTTAAAACTTGGACATTCAAAGAAACAGGGGGATGTTAGAATGGGAAAAAAAGTGATCGTGCTTGGAGAAATACGCGATGGGGAATTGCGAAATGTCACCTTTGAAGCAATAGCTGCAGGAAGAACCATTTCAGGAGATGGGGAAGTCATCGGTGTTCTCATCGGTGAAAATGTACAAAGCATTGCACAAGAGCTTATTCATTACGGAGCAGATAAAGTTCTTACCGCTGAGGACCCGAAGCTGAAAACATACACGGCAGACGGGTACAGCCAGGTCATGAGAGGTGTTATCGAGCAAGAAAATCCTGATTCAGTCATCTTCGGGCATACGGCAATGGGCAAGGATCTTTCACCGAAGCTTGCTGCCCGGCTGCAAACAGGCTTAATTTCTGATGCTATAGATGTAAGCGTTACCGGAGGAAATGTTGTGTTCACACGGCCGATTTACTCGGGGAAAGCTTTTGAACGTGTCATTTCAACCGATCCGATGATCTTTGCAACAATTCG
This sequence comes from Bacillus sp. EU52, assembly GCF_037964975.1. Classification (NCBI taxonomy): domain Bacteria; kingdom Bacillati; phylum Bacillota; class Bacilli; order Caryophanales; family Bacillaceae; genus Bacillus; species Bacillus sp. EU52. Next base: position 2,763,103 of record NZ_CP150177.1, on the reverse strand, counting down.
CCCCAATAACATTCAAGCTTCAGAAAAAGACACCAGCAGGTCGGGAAGCATCGAAAGCATAAATGTCTCTCTTACTGACCTTCGCACCGTGATTCAAGAGGTCGTGAAAAAAACGGCGGACGGTGTTGATCTCTCCGAAGCGAAAATTATCGTTGCGGGCGGCCGAGGAGTCAAAAGCAAGGAGGGATTTCAGCCTCTGCAGGAGCTTGCAGAGGTGCTAGGGGCCGCAGTCGGGGCTTCTCGCGGGGCATGTGACGCTGATTATTGCGATTACGCTCTTCAAATCGGGCAGACGGGGAAAGTCGTCACTCCGGATTTGTACATTGCATGCGGCATTTCCGGTGCCATCCAGCATTTGGCCGGCATGTCAAACAGCAAAGTGATCGTCGCCATCAATAAAGACCCCGAAGCCGATATCTTTAAAATAGCGGATTACGGCATCGTCGGTGATTTATTTGAAGTTGTCCCGTTATTAACTGAGGAATTCAAACAGTTGAAAATACACTCATAAAGGAAATCCCGGACTTTAAAAGTCCGGGTTTTTATATCTGTAAATACATACGTACAAATATAAATGATATAGAAAATGTCGTTGACATGTACGAACATATATAATATGGTTACTTTAAAAGCGCTTACATTCATGCTGACTCCCAGGCAAAAGACAAATCACATATTTGACTGTGGTGCTTTTCATATCCGTATGAAAGGAATGATCAGAGGCATGTCTGAACATCAAGCAGTGATTCAAACAGATATCGTAAAAGGAACCATTAACAAAAATATATACGGTCATTTTGCCGAGCATTTAGGAAGAGGGATTTATGAGGGGATCTGGGTCGGAACGGACTCAGACATCCCCAATATCAACGGGATACGAAAGGACGTGCTGGAGGCGCTCAAACAGCTGCACATTCCTGTCCTCAGGTGGCCGGGCGGGTGTTTTGCGGACGAATACCATTGGGCAAACGGTGTCGGTGACCGTAAGACAATGCTGAACACTCACTGGGGCGGTACAATTGAATCAAATGAATTCGGAACGCATGAATTTATGATGCTTTGCGAGCTGCTTGAATGCGAGCCATATATTTGCGGCAATGTCGGAAGCGGAACCGTTCAGGAAATGGCGGAGTGGATTGAGTATATGACATTTGAAGAAGGCACGCCGATGTCAGACTGGAGAAAGCAAAATGGAAGAGAAGAGCCTTGGAAGCTGAAATATTTCGGTGTGGGCAATGAAAACTGGGGCTGCGGCGGCAACATGCATCCCGAATACTACGCAGATCTGTACCGGCGTTTTCAGACTTATGTCCGCAATTACAGCGGGAATGACATTTATAAAATTGCAGGCGGCGCAAATGTGGATGATTTTAATTGGACGGACGTGCTTATGAAAAAAGCCGCTGGCCTGATGGACGGGTTGAGTCTTCATTATTACACGATTCCGGGGGATTTCTGGAAGGGCAAAGGATCAGCCACAGAATTCACGGAAGATGAATGGTTTATTACGATGAAAAAAGCCAAATACATCGATGAATTGATTCAAAAACACGGCACGATTATGGACCGGTACGATCCGGAGCAGCGGGTCGGGCTGATTATTGATGAATGGGGCACGTGGTTTGATCCCGAGCCAGGCACGAATCCCGGTTTCTTATATCAGCAAAACACCATTCGTGATGCACTGGTGGCGGCTTCTCATTTCCACATTTTCCATCAGCATTGCCGCCGGGTGCAAATGGCCAACATCGCCCAAACAGTAAATGTTCTTCAAGCGATGATTTTGACTGAGGGAGAGCGGATGCTTTTGACACCGACGTACCATGTATTCAATATGTTTAAGGTGCACCAGGACGCTTCTCTTTTAGCCACAGAGACAATGTCTGCCGACTATGAATGGAACGGTGAAACGCTTCCGCAAATCAGCATTTCAGCGTCGAAACAAGCTGAAGGCGATATCAATATCACAATTTGCAACATCGATCACCAAAACAAAGCAGAGGCGGAAATCGAGCTGAGGGGCCTACACAAGGCAGCGGACCATTCCGGAGTCATTCTTACGGCAGAAAAAATGAATGCGCATAACACGTTTGACGATCCTCATCATGTCAAACCGGAATCCTTCAGACAATACACGCTCAGCAAAAACAAACTGAAAGTAAAACTCCCGCCAATGTCAGTCGTCTTACTTACGCTGCGTGCTGATTCTTAATCGCGCAAGAGCGCCGGAGCTTCATGCCGGCGCTCTTTTTCAGGTTTTAAAACAGCTCCGGCAGGGCATGGTAAAGTACATGACAGTGAAGAGGAGATGTGATCTTATGCTTCGTACCATTTTAATGATTATTGGGGCAATTGTAGTGATCGGGGCCATTATCAGATTTGTGTTTTAAAAAAAGAGCATATCCCATTCAACCATATAAAAATGAGTAAACCGGCTGTGATCAGGAAAAAATAATTTGTAAGCATTAAAATAGCGTGAACGAATGGGAGATGCTATACTAAAAATCATCATTTCACATTGGAGGAATTCAATAATGGCTATCGTAAAAGCAACTGATCAATCTTTCTCAGCTGAAACAAGCGAAGGCGTCGTACTGGCAGACTTCTGGGCTCCTTGGTGCGGACCTTGTAAAATGATTGCACCTGTTCTTGAAGAATTGGATCAAGAAATGGGAGACAAACTGAAAATCGTAAAAATCGATGTAGACGAAAACCAAGAAACTGCCGGAAAATACGGTGTTATGAGCATCCCGACTCTTCTTGTGTTAAAAGACGGCGAAGTAGTTGAAACTTCAGTCGGCTTCAAACCAAAAGAAGCGCTTCAAGAGCTTGTAAACAAACATCTTTAATTTTCCGCTGCTTACATGCCAGAGCGATTCCGATTGAGGGATCGCTTTTTTTATTCGCCAATTGTGAACCATAGAGAAAAACAAACGTTCGTGTTAAACTGGAAATAAAGGATTAAACATAAGGAAGGGTAACATATGAACAAACAACTGAAAGAAAAACTCGCCCTCCTTCCTGATCAACCGGGTTGTTATCTCATGAAGGACCGGCAGCAGACTGTGATCTACGTAGGGAAAGCAAAAGTGCTGAAAAACAGAGTGCGCTCCTACTTCACCGGTTCTCACGACGCGAAAACCCAAAGGCTTGTGACGGAAATCGAGGATTTTGAATATATCGTGACGTCCTCCAATCTTGAAGCGCTTATTTTAGAAATGAATCTGATCAAAAAGCATGATCCGAAATACAACGTCATGCTCAAAGACGACAAAACCTATCCTTTCATAAAACTCACCCATGAACGCCACCCAAGGCTGATTGTCACCCGCAATGTCAAAAAAGACAAAGGGCGCTATTTCGGGCCGTATCCGAATGTACAGGCAGCAAGGGAAACAAAAAAACTGCTCGACCGTCTGTATCCTCTCAGAAAATGCTCCAAGCTCCCGGACAGAGTGTGCCTTTACTATCATCTGGGCCAATGCCTCGCTCCGTGCGTAAAGGATATTTCCGAAGAGACGAACAGAGAGCTGGTTGAAAGCATTACACGTTTCTTAAGGGGCGGATATAATGAGGTCAAAAAAGATCTTGAAGAGAAAATGCATGAAGCTGCTGAGAATCTTGAGTTTGAACGAGCAAAAGAGCTTCGTGACCAAATTGCCCATATTGAATCAACGATGGAAAAACAAAAAATGACGATGAACGATCTAGTCGACCGTGATGTATTCGCGTATGCGTACGATAAGGGCTGGATGTGCGTGCAGGTCTTTTTCATCCGCCAAGGGAAGCTCATTGAACGCGATGTCAGCATGTTCCCGCTTTATCAGGAAGCAGATGAAGAGTTCCTCACGTTCATCGGGCAGTTCTATACAAAAAACAACCACTTCCTTCCGAAGGAGATTTTAGTTCCGGACAGCGTAGATCAATCCATGATCGAGCAGCTGCTGGAAACAAACGTTCACCAGCCGAAGAAAGGCCCGAAAAAAGAACTGCTCATGCTTGCCCATAAAAATGCGAAAATCGCATTGAAAGAAAAATTCTCTTTAATCGAACGGGACGAGGAGCGTTCAATCGGGGCAGTGCAGAAACTAGGTGAGGCATTAAATATTTATACGCCGCACAGAATTGAAGCGTTTGACAACTCAAACATACAGGGGACAAACCCGGTTTCCGCGATGATTGTGTTTATCGATGGCAAACCATACAAAAAGGAATACCGCAAATATAAAATCAAAACTGTTAGAGGGCCGGATGATTACGGTTCTATGAGAGAGGTTGTCAGAAGACGCTATACGAGAGTGCTTCGTGAGAATCTGCCGCTGCCCGATCTGATTATCATTGACGGAGGAAAAGGGCAGATCAACGCAGCAAGGGATGTCATTGAAAATGAACTCGGCTTGGATATCCCGATCGCCGGTTTAGCGAAAGATGAAAAACACAGAACCTCAAATTTACTGATCGGTGAGCCGCTGGAGGTAGTGTATCTGGAACGAAACAGCCAGGAATTTTACCTCCTGCAGCGCATTCAAGACGAGGTGCACCGTTTTGCAATCAGTTTTCACAGGCAAATCCGCGGAAAAAGCGCGTTTCAATCCGTTTTGGACGACATCCCGGGTATCGGAGAGAAAAGAAAGAAAATGCTGTTAAAGCATTTCGGTTCCGTTAAAAAAATGAAGGAAGCAAGCCTTGAGGACATCAAAAAAGCCGGTGTTCCCACAGCGGCGGCTCAGCTCCTTTACGACAAATTGCAAAAATAATGTTGTCCTTTTAAATAAGATCTGATAAAATGTGAACTAATTTCATAGTTAGATCGTGTTATATGGTGAAGATAGAGGTGCGAACTTCAAGAGTATGCCTTTGGAGAAAGATGGATTCTGTGAAAAAGGCTGAAAGGGGAGCGTCGCCGAAGCAAATAAAACCCCATCGGTATTATTTGCTGGCCGTGCATTGAATAAATGTAAGGCTGTCAAGAAATCATTTTCTTGGAGGGCTATCTCGTTGTTCATAATCATTTATGATGATTAATTGATAAGCAATGAGAGTATTCCTCTCATTGCTTTTTTTATTGTGGACAAAGCGCTCTTTCTCCTCACCCGCACGAACCAAAATGTAAAGGGTGGTAATACATGGGTCTTATTGTACAAAAATTCGGAGGCACTTCCGTCGGCTCAGTCGAAAAAATTCAAAATGCGGCAAACCGCGCAATTGCAGAAAAACAGAAAGGCCATCAAGTCGTTGTCGTCGTTTCAGCAATGGGAAAATCCACTGACGAATTGGTCAGCCTTGCAAAAGCTATTTCTGACCAGCCGAGCAAACGCGAAATGGATATGCTGCTGGCGACAGGCGAGCAGGTCACGATTTCACTCCTTTCAATGGCATTGCAGGAAAAAGGCTATGACGCTGTGTCTTATACTGGCTGGCAGGCGGGAATCCGTACGGAGGCCATTCACGGAAACGCCAGAATTACAGATATCGACACTTCTGTTTTAGCAGACCAGCTTGAAAAAGGAAAAATTGTCATTGTTGCAGGATTCCAAGGCATGACAGAGGATTGTGAAATTACGACATTGGGCCGGGGCGGTTCAGATACAACAGCAGTTGCTTTGGCTGCCGCTTTAAAAGCTGATAAATGTGACATATACACAGACGTGCCAGGCGTGTTTACAACCGATCCGCGCTATGTGAAATCAGCGAGAAAACTTGAGGGCATCTCATACGATGAAATGCTTGAGCTTGCCAATTTAGGCGCCGGTGTTCTTCATCCGAGAGCAGTTGAGTTCGCGAAAAATTACCAAGTGCCGTTAGAAGTGCGTTCAAGTACAGAAACCGAAGCGGGAACATTAATTGAGGAGGAATCATCCATGGAACAGAATTTAATTGTCAGAGGCATTGCATTTGAAGATCAAATCACAAGAGTAACCATTTACGGGCTGACTAGCGGCCTGACAACTTTGTCTACTATTTTTACAACACTTGCCAAAAGAAACATAAACGTGGATATCATTATCCAAACGCAGGCCGAGGACAAGACTGGAATTTCCTTCTCTGTCAAAACAGAAGATGCAGACCAAACCGTTGCGGTGCTTGAAGAGTATAAAGACGCGCTGGAATTTGAGAAAATCGAGACAGAAAGCAAATTGGCTAAAGTATCTATTGTTGGATCCGGCATGGTCTCAAATCCCGGTGTAGCGGCTGAAATGTTTGCTGTACTGGCGCAAAAAAACATTTTAATCAAAATGGTCAGCACATCTGAAATCAAAGTGTCAACAGTCGTAAGCGAAAATGACATGGTGAAAGCAGTCGAGTCGCTTCACGATGCATTTGAGCTTTCAAAACACCCTTCAGCTGTGTAATGACAATCAAAAAGGCGGGACTATGCAGTCACCGCCTTTTTGATTACACTGGGTCTTTCATATCCCATTTCACAGTCAGAACCACTTTATCGGCTCTCTTTTTCACTTGTTCATATGATTCGGCAATCTGATCATTCATCAATTGAATTTGTTCAGCGATAAAACCAGCCTCCAGCTGAAAGCAAGGTTCTTTCTGATGTTTAAGCCGGTTGGAAATGATCGGCCCTTCAAGTTCAAATTCAAGCTCCTGTTTTTTAGCGCTTACGTTGGTGAGGGTTCCCCAGCCCGCTTCTTCAAAGAAGGCCGGAAATTCCTCCCATGATTCAAGAGGAAACTTACGGGCGAGATGTTTTCCTGCCCAATACATCATGGAAGAGTAATCTTGGCCAAGCATATCTGGGAGAACGATCTCTCGTATTAGTTCGTAGGCATAGGCGTTCATTTCAATTTCTTTTAGGTTGTCAATAGATGCTTCAAATTTAGACTTCATATCTGTCTCCCCTCTCTCCTGCGTATATTATAGCTTAAACAGGGGGGAGGATTACAGAATGATCCTGTAATTCTTATGAAAAATTAAGCAAGAAATATATATTGATAAAATAAAATTTTTCAATCAACTAATCAATTCGGAAAATTATAATTTATGTACGCGTTTTCTTGACGCCCTTTTGAGGGAGGAGTAAAATGAAATTGTCAATAAATCTTAATAAAGTGCTTACAATTGAAAGAAGTGGGGGAAGAGATTTAGCACATTTCGCACTTATCAAACAGGGGGTAAAGTAATGTCTGGGAACAGAGAGTTTTATTTTCGAAGATTGCATTCCTTGCTTGGCGTCATACCGGTCGGCATCTTTCTTATTCAGCATTTAGTCGTCAACCAGTTTGCCGCAAGGGGCGCTGAAGCATTCAATAGCGCTGCTCATTTTATGGATAGCCTGCCTTTCAGGTATGCCTTGGAAATTTTTATTATCTTCTTACCATTAATTTATCATGCAGTTTATGGTGTGTACATAGCGTTTACTGCGAAAAATAACGCAGGCCAATACAGCTACATGAGAAACTGGCTATTCGTCCTGCAGCGTGTAACCGGTATCATCACCCTCATTTTTGTCAGCTGGCACGTGTGGGAAACCCGCATTGCCGCACAAATGGGCGCTGAGGTCAATTTCGACATGATGGCGAATATTTTGAGCTCTCCGGCTATGCTTGGTTTTTACATTGTCGGTGTTTTATCAACAATTTTCCACTTCTCGAACGGTTTATGGTCTTTCGCTGTTACTTGGGGCATCACGGTAACGCCTCGTTCTCAAAGAATTTCGACATACGTTACGCTGATTATTTTTGTTGCACTGTCATACGTAGGCTTAAAAGCGATTTTTGCATTTGTTTAAGAGTACTAGATTACTAGAGGGAGAGGGGCTATCATGAGTCAATCAAGCATTATCGTAGTCGGCGGGGGTCTTGCCGGCCTCATGGCGACAATTAAAGCAGCGGAATCAGGAATGGCGGTTAAGTTGTTTTCCATCGTTCCTGTCAAACGTTCTCATTCGGTTTGTGCGCAAGGCGGCATAAACGGAGCGGTCAATACAAAAGGGGAAGGTGACTCTCCGTGGGAACATTTTGATGACACGGTATACGGGGGAGACTTTCTTGCCAACCAGCCGCCGGTCAAGGCGATGTGTGAAGCGGCGCCTTCGATCATCCACTTATTAGACCGGATGGGCGTCATGTTTAACCGGACGCCTGAAGGCCTGCTTGATTTCCGACGATTCGGGGGTACACAGCACCACAGAACTGCTTATGCTGGTGCGACGACGGGACAGCAGCTGCTTTACGCACTGGACGAGCAAGTGCGCAGATACGAAGTTGCGGGTCTGGTCACAAAATACGAAGGCTGGGAATTCCTTGGCGCTGTTTTAGATGATGACAGAACCTGCCGCGGAATTGTTGCACAAAACCTGACAAACATGCAAATTGAATCCTTCCGTTCAGACGCTGTCATTATGGCGACGGGCGGACCGGGAATCATCTTTGGAAAATCAACGAACTCCATGATTAATACAGGATCTGCTGCATCAATCGTTTATCAGCAGGGAGCGTATTATGCAAACGGAGAATTCATTCAAATCCACCCGACAGCCATACCGGGCGATGACAAATTAAGACTGATGAGTGAATCAGCGCGTGGTGAAGGCGGGCGCGTGTGGACATATAAAGACGGCAAACCATGGTATTTCCTGGAGGAAAAATATCCGGCATACGGAAACCTGGTGCCGCGTGATATTGCGACACGCGAAATATTTGATGTGTGTGTGAACCAGAAGCTCGGCATTAACGGTGAAAACATGGTATATCTCGATCTGTCTCATAAAGATCCGAAAGAGCTTGATATTAAGCTTGGCGGCATCATTGAGATTTATGAGAAATTCATGGGAGACGACCCGCGTAAGCTCCCAATGAAAATCTTCCCGGCGGTCCATTATTCTATGGGCGGTTTATGGGTAGATTACGATCAAATGACAAACATCCCTGGACTGTTTGCGGCTGGGGAATGTGATTATTCTATGCACGGCGGCAACCGCTTGGGAGCGAACTCCCTGCTGTCTGCGATTTACGGAGGCATGGTGGCCGGTCCGAATGCGGTGAAATATGTAAACGGCTTAGAATCTTCAGCGGAAGACATGTCTTCATCTTTATTCGACGCTCACGTTAAGAAAGAAGAAGAAAAATGGGCTGATATTATGAGTATGGACGGAACCGAAAATGCCTATGTTCTTCACAAAGAGCTCGGTGAGTGGATGACGGCGAACGTAACGGTTGTCCGCCATAATGACAAGCTTTTGAAAACGGATGACAAAATTCAGGAGTTAATGGAGCGCTTCAAAAAGATCAACATCAATGACACGACAAAATGGAGCAACCAGGGAGCGATGTTCACACGCCAGTTCTCGAACATGCTTCAGCTTGCGAGGGTGATTACCCTTGGCGCATACAACCGTAATGAAAGCCGGGGCGCCCATTATAAACCGGATTATCCTGAACGTAATGATGACGAATGGCTCAAAACAACAATGGCTAAACATGTAAGCCCGTATGAAGCGCCGGAATTTGAGTATCAGGATGTCGATGTATCACTGATAACGCCTCGGAAACGGGATTACTCGAAGAAGAAGGTGGCGAAATAATCATGAGTGAACAAAAAACCATACGATTTATTATCACACGTCAAGATACAGCCGACAGCACGCCTTACGATGAAGAATTTGAGATTCCATACCGCCCGAATCTGAACGTCATTTCCGCTCTGATGGAAATCCGCCGGAATCCGGTTAATGTCAAAGGTGAGAAGACAACCCCTGTCACATGGGATATGAACTGTCTTGAGGAAGTATGCGGCGCATGTTCAATGGTCATAAACGGAAAGCCCCGCCAGTCTTGCACGGCGCTTATCGACCAGCTTGAACAGCCGATCCGTTTAAAACCAATGAAAACATTCCCAGTCGTTCGTGATTTGCAGGTTGATCGCAGCAGAATGTTTGATTCATTGAAAAAAGTAAAAGCGTGGATACCGATTGACGGTACGTACGATTTAGGACCGGGGCCGAGAATGCCGGAAAAACGCCGTCAATGGGCATATGAATTATCAAAATGCATGACATGCGGCGTCTGCCTCGAAGCTTGCCCGAATGTGAACAGCAAATCGAAGTTCATGGGGCCTGCACCGATGTCGCAAGTCCGCCTGTTTAACGCGCATCCGACAGGCGCCATGAATAAATCTGAACGATTAGAAGCATTAATGGATGAAGGCGGCCTTGCAGATTGCGGCAACTCGCAAAACTGTGTTCAATCCTGTCCGAAGGGGATTCCGCTTACCACTTCGATTGCAGCCTTGAATAGAGATACAAACTTACAAGCGTTCCGCAATTTCTTCGGAAGCGACAGAGTATAAGAAGAAAAAACCTCTTCCGCATGGGAGAGGTTTTTTTAAACAATAAGGAGATGAAAAAAGATGAAGCTTCCCGCTTATATTGATATGCCGTTTCAAGAATGGAAAACATCCTTTTCTTTTTTCAATGAGGTATCCGTAAGATTTTCCGAGACAGACATGTTTGGGCATATGAATAATGTAACCCCTTTTATATATTTTGAGGAGGCGCGGATTTCTTATTTTAAAAAGCTGAATATGATGAGTGAAAACAAACAGACCATGACAGTCGTGGCAAGCCAGCAATGCGATTATTTGCGCCAAGTCATGCCTTATGAAGAGTTGCGCATCTATGTGAAAACAAGCGCAGTCGGCAGTTCATCTCTTACCTTGCACTATCTCGGAGAGAACCTCGAAGGCGAACCCTGCTTCACCGGGGCAGTCGTGATGGTTCAAGTCTCAAAGGAAAGCGGCAAGGCTGTCAGCTGGACGGAGGAGGAGAAAGAAACGCTTCTTCATACACGATAAACTAATTATCTTGTAAACGTCACCTCCTGCGCCCTTCTTACATATGATATCTCGACTATATCAAAACCCATTCGTTTCTGATTCGCTCTCACCTTAGCAAGGAGGGTTACAATACTTGAAGGAGAAAGAATTTCAATCGAAGCCGCTGCTAACGAAAAGAGAAAGAGAAGTGTTCGAATTGCTCGTTCAAGATAAGACAACAAAGGAGATTGCAAGCGAGCTATTTATCAGTGAGAAAACCGTTCGAAACCATATTTCAAATGCCATGCAGAAATTGGGTGTGAAAGGGCGTTCGCAAGCCGTTGTTGAGCTTCTTAGAATGGGTGAGCTAGAGCTTTAATCCTTGCCGGTATTCCTTCTTTTGGAAGGAGCCGGTTATTGCTGTTTGTTTGGAACATTCGAAACCATATTTGGAATGCTGTGCAAAACGTAGGCAAGTCATAAATTAAATTTCATTTCTTGATGTTGTTTGACTAAAGTCCTCTATTTCTCTCCTGCGAGTCTTGCATTTTCTTCAAAAAAGAAGGAAAATAGACACGGAACGCTTTTGTGCGTAAGAGATCCTTGAGTGAGGGATGGACAAATGACATCAAAACCTTTGGAGCATGTTGCGGATATTGAAAAGTCACTCCGCCACATTGCCGCGATCATTAAGCAAAAAGGACGAGAAATCCTTAATCAATATGCGATTACGCCGCCGCAATTTGTCGGCTTGCAATGGCTTTATGAATTAGGAGATATGACAATCGGTGAATTATCGGGCAAAATGTATCTGGCATGCAGCACGACAACGGACTTAATCGACCGCATGCAAAAAAATGAGCTTGTTGAGCGGGTCAAGGACCCGGCGGACAGACGTGTTGTCCGGATACATCTGCTGCCTGAAGGAGAACGGATTATCCAAGAGGTCATTACAAAAAGACAGGAATATCTGCGTGATATGTTCGAATCGTTTACAGATGAAGAAATAGCCATCTTCGAAAAATCTTTGATGAAACTGCAGCATGAAATGAAGAGAAAATGAGGCGATTTTGTTGGAACAACCAATAGGAGTCATTGATTCCGGGGTTGGCGGTTTAACCGTTGCGAAGGAAATCATGAGACAGCTACCTAAAGAAAATATTATCTACGTCGGGGATACGAAACGGTGTCCTTATGGGCCGCGCCCTGAAGAAGAGGTGCTTCAATATACGTGGGAGCTGACGAATTATTTACTCGAAAACCACCACATCAAAATGCTCGTGATCGCCTGTAACACAGCAACAGCGATCGCATTGGATGACATCCAGCGAAGCGTCGGTATACCGGTGGTCGGAGTGATCCAGCCTGGTGCGAGAGCAGCGATAAAAGTGACGGATAATCAGCATATCGGTGTCATCGGCACAGAGAATACGATTAAGAGCAATGCGTACGAAGAAGCGCTTTTGGCATTAAATCCTGATCTGAGAGTTGAAAACCTTGCCTGCCCGCTACTTGTGCCTTTTGTGGAAAGCGGGAAGTTTCTCGACAAAACAGCAGACGAGATTGTCAAAACCTCGCTGTATCCGCTAAAAGACACATCGATTGATTCGCTGATTTTAGGCTGCACCCACTATCCCATTTTGAAAGAAGCCATTCAAAGATATATGGGAGAACACGTTAACATTATTTCGTCCGGCGATGAAACAGCCCGGGAAGTCAGCACGATTCTCTCGTATAAAGGGCTGCTGAACCAGTCTGCGAATGCCCCTGATCATCAGTTCTTGACAACAGGAGCGCGTGATCAGTTTGCGAAAATCGCAGACGATTGGTTTGGCCATGAGGTGGGCCATGTGGAATGCATCTCACTGCAAGAACCGATTAGAAGATAGTTTTCCCCGCAACGGTATGTTGCGGGTTTTTTTCTGTTTTGCCGGAATTCTTCGGTCTATTTCCTAAAGAGGCTCGTATACATAATAGTACAAACATCCTTAGGAGGGAAAAGTATGCTGAAAAAAGGACCTGCAGTCATTGGTGCCACTTGTCTCACCTCTGCCTTGCTTTTATCCGGATGCGGTTTGTTTCAATCTGATAAGGCAGCCGAGGAAATTGATCCGCCTCAAGACGTTACATTCGTGAACGATGAAGCGGGTGCCAATTCAAATACAACAGCAGCCAAAAAAACAGAAAGTGAAAAAAGCGATACCGCAAAAGCGGATCAAGCCTCATCTACTGTTATGAGGGAGCTTTATCTCATTGATAAAAACGGGTATGTTGTTGCGCAAACGCTGCCTCTCCCTAAAAGTGAGAGCACGGCTAAGCAGGCGCTTGAATACCTCGTACAGGGCGGGCCTGTGTCTGAAATTCTTCCGAATGGCTTCAGAGCTGTATTGCCGGCTGACACCACCGTTAACGTTGACATCAAAAAAGATGGAACCGCGATAGCTGATTTCTCTAATGAGTTCAAAAATTATAAGAAAGAAGACGAACAGAAAATCGTTCAGTCTGTGACGTGGACGCTGACGCAATTTAGTTCGATAGATAAAGTGAAGCTGAGAATAAACGGGCATGAACTGAAGGAGATGCCTGTAGGAGGGACGCCGATCTCAGATGATTTAAGCCGCAAAGACGGCATTAATTTGGAGACAGCCGGTGTAAATGATCTCACTGCTACCCATCCGCTGACAGTCTACTACTTGGCGGAAAACGAAGACAGTGAATACTACGTGCCGGTGACCAAACGAATCGACAATTCGGAAAAAGACGACATCACGGCAGCCATCAATGAATTGGCTAAAGGGCCAAGCAAGGTGAGCGGGCTGTTAACAGACTTCAGTGAAGATATAAAGCTTGTCAGCAAACCGAAAATCAAAGACGGGCGCGTGACGTTGGATTTCAATCAATCTATATTCGGCAGCGCCGATGAGAAGACGAAAATGATTTCTTCAGAAGTGCTGAACAGCATTGTGCTGACGTTAACGGAGCAGCCGGATGTAAAAAGCGTCTCTGTTAAAGTGAACGGAAAATCAGAGCTTGTAAATGAAAAAGGCGAAAAGCTCACAGAACCGGTCTCCAGACCATCTCAAGTGAATACGGGTAGTTTTTAAATTGGGATTTTTGATATACTAGAAAGAAAGAGGTTAGCGTTCCGGCTGCCTCTTTCTTTATTCAATTCCGGGACAAAAATGGTTTATGTACATACAATCGGAGGTAAAACATGAGACATGACGGAAGACAACACGATGAGCTGCGTCCAATCACATTCGATCTGGATTTTATCAGCCATCCGGAAGGTTCTGTTCTAATAACAGCGGGAAATACTAAGGTAATCTGCAACGCGTCTGTTGAGGACCGCGTACCGCCGTTTTTGCGGGGCGGAGGGAAAGGCTGGATTACAGCAGAGTACAGCATGCTGCCGCGGGCAACAAACCAAAGAACAATCAGAGAATCTTCTAAGGGGAAAATTTCCGGCAGAACAATGGAGATCCAACGCCTGATCGGCCGCGCGCTTCGAGCTGTTGTAGATCTGGAAAAGCTCGGTGAACGGACGATTTGGATTGACTGTGATGTCATTCAAGCTGATGGAGGAACTAGAACAGCTTCCATTACAGGCGCATTTCTTGCTATGGCGATTGCGATTGGCAAGCTGATCAAAGCAGGAACAATCAAGACAAATCCGATCACTGATTTTCTTGCTGCAATCTCTGTTGGAATTGATAAGGAACAGGGAATTTTGTTAGATTTAAATTATGAAGAAGATTCCTCCGCTGAAGTTGACATGAATGTCATCATGACAGGCAGCGGCCGTTTTGTGGAACTGCAGGGAACCGGGGAAGAGGCGACTTTTTCAAGAGAGGATCTGAACGGTCTTCTGGGTCTTGCGGAAAAAGGAATTCAAGAGCTGATTGACAAGCAAAAAGAAGTGCTGGGTGATTCTCTGCCAGAACTGAAATAAAGACAGAAAGGCTTGATCATCATGAAAGAAGCAATTATTGCAACACATAATCCGGGAAAAGTGAAGGAATTCAAAGAAATTCTTGAGCCAAGAGGCTATGATGTCAAATCTTTAGCTGAAATTGGATTCACAGAAGAAATTGAAGAAACAGGCCATACATTTGAAGAAAATGCCATTCTGAAAGCGGAAGCTGTTGCCAAAGCAGTGAACAAAATGGTGATTGCGGACGACTCCGGTCTATCCATCGATAATCTTGGCGGCAGACCCGGGGTTTATTCAGCCCGCTATGCAGGGGAACAGAAAGACGACCAGGCAAATATCGAAAAAGTGCTCAGCGAGCTGAAAGGTATCGAAAAAGAACAGCGCACCGCCCGTTTCCGCTGCGCACTGGCCGTGAGTATTCCCGGAGAGGAAACAAAAACAGTCGAAGGCCATGTTGAAGGGTATATTGCTGAAGAACCGAGAGGAGAATATGGCTTTGGCTATGACCCAATTTTTATCGTGAAAGATAAAGATAAGACAATGGCTGAACTGACAAGTGATGAAAAAAATAAAATCAGCCATAGGGCTGACGCGCTTAAAAAGCTGTCTAAGCTTTTGGAGGCATAAGGAGGAAGCTTGTACATGAACGTGCTGATTATCAGTGACAGCCATGGGCTTGAAGAAGAACTCCAAACCATTGCGAAACGGCATGAGGCAGAAGTTGATCTCATGATTCATTGCGGGGACTCTGAGCTTGAAACGAGGCATCCTGCATTGGAGCCTTATGCGGTTGTAAAAGGCAATTGCGATTTTGCCGGCGATTTTAAGGACGAGCTTCTTCTGACTGCCGGCTCAAGAAAAATACTGGTCACACACGGCCACCTTCACGGTATAAAACAGACCTTGTTAAACGTATACTATCGTGCAGAGGAGCTCGGAGCGGATGTTATCTGCTTCGGGCATTCGCACATCGCGGGCAGCGAAGTGCTGCGCGAAAAACTGATGATTAACCCAGGCAGCATCCGGCTTCCGAGGGTGCGCAGGACAGAAAGCTATGCTATACTGACATTAGAAAATGATGCTGCGACAGTCCGTTTTTACGACCAAGCAGGCAATGAAATTAAGGATCTGCAAAATCGAGTCACACTATGAAAATGTCATGAGGAAGAAAATTTTCTTCCTCATGAAAAAAATTCTAAAAAACCGTTGACTTATTGTTGCATCCCATATATAATAAATCTTGTCGCTGATAGTTAAAACAAAAAACAAAACGTGTCCCAGTAGCTCAGCTGGATAGAGCAACGGCCTTCTAAGCCGTCGGTCGGGAGTTCGAATCTCTCCTGGGACGTACCAAAAGAAAAACCTCAAATCCTAAATGGATTTGAGGTTTTTGTTGTCGTCTTATGATTTTCATTTGTTATTTAACGGATCATCATCCAAGCCGTCAACTTTTCCTTCTTTATTCAGACGAGGTTCTTCTTTTTTCACAGTTTCAGAAATATGTTCATTTTCTTCAACAGTGCGTTTGCCGACAACCACTTCATCAGTGACAACCGGTTTTTTAGTCACTTCCAGCTTTTCCTCAACGATTGGAACTCTGATCTCTTCCGAATCGTTGACGGGAGCAGCGTCCGTTTTATTTTCATCCACTGGACGGCGTTCGACATAAATTTCATCATGTCTCACCGGAATGTCCATATCTCTTTTTTCTGTTTTCACTTCTTTTCCTATTTCTACTTCGCCGGTTTGAACGTCTTCCTTATCGACCTTCAGCTGTTCTTCCCGGAGCGGCATCGTTTTTTCTTCTTTCGTTGTATAATCCAATTCATTTGTGCTTGAAAAGCCGCCTGAAAGGGCATTGCCGTTATCAATAGGAGCATTTACATCAGCATCTGTATCGACGGCTACCAGAAGTTTTCCGTCATCCAAATCTTCTTGATACTTGTCTATTTCATCAGTTTTAATATCCAAGTCGGATAATGCTTTGCTGTGTGTAGAAGTATCATCCATTGTGAAATAATCTTTCAGTTTATCGAAAAAAGATTCAGATTCGTCCTGATGTGCATCGATGGCTTGATTGACTTCTGTTCCTGTACGTGACTCCAAATAATCTGTATCTCGCCGGCTTGTCACAACAGAAATGTCATCAGAATCATAGCCTTTTGTGAGTAAGCCTTCAATCGCTGCGATGGTTTCCTGCGGAGTTTCATATACACCAACTATGCTTTTCATATCAATCTCCTCCTTTATGAATTTGCATGATATCGTTCATGTCGTTTGTAATTCCCGCTGTTCTTTGAATTAAACAAAATTGAAAACATTCGAGTTTTTTAGAGAAAATTTTAATTGGAATTTCCTGAAAAATGAATATACAGGAAAAGATATGAAAAAATTCATAGTCATGCCGATATTTGTTATGTGAAACAATTAAATAAAGGAGTGTTTTCTTTTGAAAAAATGGTTCGTTGTTTTTTTCTTATTTGTTATTGCGCTGTTTCAATCGCTCCAAACAGTTAGCGCGGAAACAGTTGAATGGAAAGAAAGAGCAGATTTGCCTGAGCCGCGTGTCGGCGCAAGCAGCGGTGTAGTAGATGGAAAGATATATGTGATAGGTGGCGGGACTGTAAAACCAGGTACTTATGGGAATCAAACGTTTGTCTATGATCCTAAAACAAATGAATGGACAAGAAAAGCCGACATGCCCACAGAGAGGGGAGGTGCTGCAACTGTTACAGTTGACGGTAAAATTTATGTCATGGGTGGAAGGTCAAACGATGGAGTTGTCAAGACAGTAGAAGTTTATGATCCAAAAAAAGATACATGGGAAAAATTAGATGATCTTCCCTTTGGAAATAATAAAGTTCCAGCTTATAAGATTTATGCAGAAGCTATAGGAAAGAAAATATATGTTGTGGCCTATGAAAATTCTAGATATGCAACGACTTACAGTTACGATCTCGAAACGAAAAAATGGGAGAAAAAACAGAATTTAAATTATGAAGTAACAGGAGCTTCTACTGCAGTAATTGATAATAAACTATATATTCTTGGCGGAACGCATTATATTCCCCAAATCGTTTATGTTTATGATCCAGAAAAAGACACATGGGCAGAAAATGGTAAAGGATTCACAGCAGGATATTATTCTGCGCTTGCTTATAAAGGGAAAATTTTGATGACTGGAGGTGTAAACCGAATTAAGGTGTACGATCCTAAAAGTCAATCAGTTACAGCAGTGACAAATCCGAAAGCGCTATACAGAATGGCGCATTCTTCTGCCATTATTGATGATACACTTTACGTAATTGGTGGAAGAGAAGAAAACTCCAGTTTTGGTGGAAGTTTTGGTGATAATGCAAATGCTAAAATTAAATCAGTTATATCTATTTCGCTAAAGGATTTAAACATACCATCCGATTCAGAGGAAACTCCGGGAGATAAGGATAAAGGATCAACAACACCTTCTGAAGGCAATTCAGGAGATAAGGACAAAGGATCAACAACACCTTCTGAGGATAACTCAGCAGAAGACGGAGACGCCCTTCTTGTTGTCACCATGGTAAACGGTTTGCAAAAAGAATATCAGCTGTCTATGAAAGAAGTGAATGGATTCCTCAAATGGTACAAGCAGCGTGATGCCGGAGAGGGACCAGGCTTTTATGAAATAGATGAGCATGACAACAACAAAGGGCCTTTTGAGAGTAAAAAGGATTATGTTGTGTTTAAAAATATTTTGATGTACGAAGTAAATAAATATAAATAAACCATCCATCCAAAAACCATCCAATGCAATGTTGGATGGTTTTTGTTGACTTACTCTATTAAACTTTAGAAGGGAAAACGGTAAGAGATAGACAGACCTTCCCCTGCACTTATCTATCCTTATAAAATCGTCTCACAATTCCTTCGTCATAAACACACTGGTTGGATCTTCACTGTAGTCTGCAAACGGTTCACAGTACTGAAAATCGAAGCTTTCATACAACTTTCTTGCCGGATCAAATGAAGCCATTGAACCCGTTTCTAAGCTTAACCGCTCATAGCCTCGCTTCTCGGCTTCTTCAATGATGTGCTGGAGAACTTGTTTGGCAACGCCTTTTCTTAAATGTGATGCAGATGTTCGCATTGATTTGATTTCTCCATGCCGGGTGTCCAGTTCTTTTAGCGCTCCGCAGCCAGCTAGTTCATCACCTTCCCATGCGCTCCAAAATGTTATTTCAGGCCCTCTTAGTTTTTCTAAACCTAAGGCATGAATGCTTTCTGGCGGGGACATAAGCGTCATGCTATGTAAATGCTCATTCACAAGTGAGGCCACCTGACGTCCAGTTAAATCGTCTATTTTTATATGCAATTTTATTCCTCCTCGAAAACTTACGGGTTGTGCAGAATATCGTTCAATTCATCTTAATCATATTCCATCCTGTTTCCAAATATAAAGACAGAAAATGTGACTGTATTTGTGAAGTCGTTTTAAAACAATAAAAGGACCGCAATATATGTTCGGCCCTTGTGGTCTTCTTTAATATCTAAAGCCTCCGTGTACGCCTGGCGCCCCGCTGAATCCGCCGGCATGTATCGCTGGAGCACTTAAGCTGCCGCCATGGCCGCTAAAGCCTGCACCTGAAAATTGCTGTCCGTAAAATCCTGAAGCGTATGGGAATGAGGAGTACATTCCAGAGGGAGTGGTTAACGGGCTGTATGCCTGACTGAACGGCTGTCCGTATCCGTAGCCTCCAAATGGCTGCTGGCTTTGCTGGTAAAAGGGAGGGACAGCAGGATAGTACTGCTGCGGAAAGCTCGGGAAGCTTGGGAAGCCTGCAGGGAATCCTTGCATGTCTGCTAATGATTTATTCATCGTATCACCTTTTCTTTGCAAGATACCATTAATGTATGCCGGGGAATAATAGGGGTGCCTATCCGAAATTGAAATGGATTGCAAGATGATCTGTCAGACTCAATCCATATACGAACCATAGCGTGTTATAAAATCTTACATGTTTATATAAAATTAAATAATTCTGGTGTACTCTTGATAGATTAATAAAAAAATTATAAAAACTTTTAACATTTGCAATTCCTTTTGTATCAATAATGAAAGCGTATACAATATAGTTTGATTAATCGAAATTGTCTAATAATTTTAAAAAATGCTGTTGACACTGCGTCCAAAGCGGCGTAATATGAGTTCAACAAAAGATAAACGCAAGCTTCACAAGCGAAAATCATCGCAGTATGATTCTAAAAAAATGAAAAACAAACGACCTTCTTGAACAGCTGGAAAGCCGTTCCGAAGGCTGAATATGAAAAGCGCAGATGAGGATAAGTAGCCTTGAAAAAGCTTTCCACAGAGAACCGGGTTAGCTGAGAACCGGCGAAGCTTTACAAGGTGAACTCGCCTCAGAGTGCCAGTCTGAAATGACAGTAGGACTTGGCCGGGTGAACTTGATTCACTCGTTACTAAAGCGGATAGAAATATCCATGAGACGGCCGATTAACAGGCCGTAAACAAGGGTGGTACCGCGGAAAGAAAAGCCTTTTCGCCCCTTTTAGCTATCGCAGTTACTGCGCGGCTGATTGTGGGCGGAAGGGCTTTTTTTATTGAATAATCAGCTATCTAGCTAATGAAAAGATGATCTTTAAAGGATGAAAATCCAAAAGGAGGAACTAAAATGGGGACTAATGTACAGGTGGATTCAGCATCTGCCGAATGTACACAGACGATGAGCGGAGCATTAATGCTGATTGAATCATTAAAAAAAGAGAAAGTAGAAATGATCTTCGGTTATCCGGGCGGGGCTGTGCTTCCGATTTACGATAAGCTATACAATTCAGGGTTGGTACATATCCTTCCCCGTCACGAACAAGGCGCAATTCATGCAGCGGAGGGATACGCAAGAGTCTCCGGAAAACCGGGTGTCGTCATTGCCACGTCAGGGCCGGGAGCGACAAACCTTGTTACAGGCCTTGCTGATGCCATGATTGATTCATTGCCGTTAGTTGTCTTTACAGGGCAGGTAGCAACCTCTGTAATCGGGAGCGATGCATTTCAGGAAGCGGACATTTTAGGGATTACGATGCCAGTGACAAAACACAGCTACCAGGTTCGCCAGCCGGAAGATCTGCCGCGCATCATTAAAGAAGCGTTCCATATTGCAACAACTGGAAGACCCGGACCTGTATTGATTGATATTCCGAAAGATGTAGCAACGATTGAAGGAGAATTCAGCTACGATCATGAGATGAATCTCCCGGGATACCAGCCGACAACAGAGCCGAATTATTTGCAGATCCGCAAGCTTGTGGAAGCCGTGAGCAGTGCGAAAAAACCGGTGATCCTGGCGGGTGCGGGCGTACTGCACGGAAAAGCGTCAGAAGAATTAAAAAATTATGCTGAACAGCAGCAAATCCCTGTGGTACACACCCTTTTGGGGCTCGGAGGCTTCCCGGCTGACCATCCGCTTTTCCTAGGGATGGCGGGAATGCACGGTACTTATACAGCCAATATGGCCCTTCATGAATGTGATCTATTAATCAGTATCGGCGCCCGTTTTGATGACCGTGTCACAGGAAACCTGAAACACTTTGCCAGAAACGCAAAGATAGCCCACATCGATATTGATCCAGCTGAAATCGGAAAAATCATGAAAACACAGATTCCTGTAGTCGGAGACAGCAAAATTGTCCTGCAGGAGCTGATCAAACAAGACGGCAAACAAAGCGATTCAAGCGAATGGAAAAAACAGCTCGCAGAATGGAAAGAAGAGTATCCGCTCTGGTATGTAGATAATGAAGAAGAAGGTTTTAAACCTCAGAAATTGATTGAATATATTCATCAATTTACAAAAGGAGAGGCCATTGTCGCAACGGATGTAGGCCAGCATCAAATGTGGTCAGCGCAATTTTATCCGTTCCAAAAAGCAGATAAATGGGTCACGTCAGGCGGACTTGGAACGATGGGATTCGGTCTTCCGGCGGCGATCGGCGCACAGCTGGCCGAAAAAGATGCTACTGTTGTCGCGGTTGTCGGAGACGGCGGGTTCCAAATGACGCTTCAAGAACTCGATGTTATTCGCGAATTAAATCTTCCGGTCAAGGTAGTGATTTTAAATAACGCTTGTCTCGGAATGGTCAGACAGTGGCAGGAAATTTTCTATGAAGAACGTTATTCAGAATCTAAATTCGCTTCTCAGCCTGACTTCGTCAAATTGTCCGAAGCATACGGCATTAAAGGCATCAGAATTTCATCAGAAGCGGAAGCAAAGGAAAAGCTGGAAGAGGCATTAACATCAAGAGAACCTGTTGTCATTGACGTGCGGGTTGCCAGCGAAGAAAAAGTATTCCCGATGGTGGCTCCGGGGAAAGGGCTGCATGAAATGGTGGGGGTGAAACCTTGAAAAGAATTATCACATTGACTGTGGTGAACCGCTCCGGGGTGTTAAACCGGATCACCGGTCTATTCACAAAAAGGCATTACAACATTGAAAGCATTACAGTTGGACACACAGAAACAGCCGGCGTTTCCAGAATCACCTTCGTCGTTCACGTTGAAGGAGAAAATGATGTTGAACAGTTAACGAAACAGCTCAACAAACAGATTGATGTGCTGAAAGTCACGGACATCACAAATCAATCGATTGTCCAGAGGGAGCTGGCCTTAATCAAGGTTGTCTCCGCACCTTCAACGAGAACAGAGATTAATGGAATCATAGAACCGTTTAGAGCCTCTGTCGTTGATGTCAGCAGAGACAGCATCGTTGTTCAGGTGACGGGTGAATCTAACAAAATTGAAGCGCTTATTGAATTATTAAAACCTTATGGCATTAAAGAAATCGCGAGAACAGGTACAACGGCTTTTGCGAGGGGAACCCAGCAAAAGGCGTCATCCAATAAAACAATATCTATTGTATAAAACATAACAAGGGAGAGATTAAAATGGTAAAAGTATATTATAACGGTGATATCAAAGAGAACGTATTGGCTGGAAAAACAGTAGCGGTTATCGGGTACGGTTCGCAAGGCCACGCACATGCCCTGAACCTTAAAGAAAGCGGAGTAGACGTGATCGTCGGTGTTAGACAAGGAAAATCTTTCACTCAAGCCCAAGAAGACGGACATAAAGTATTTTCAGTAAAAGAAGCGGCAGCCCAAGCCGAAATCATCATGGTTCTGCTTCCGGATGAGCAGCAGCAAAAAGTATACGAAGCTGAAATCAAAGATGAATTGACAGCAGGAAAATCATTAGTATTCGCTCATGGATTTAACGTGCATTTCCATCAAATTGTTCCTCCGGCGGATGTAGATGTATTCTTAGTGGCCCCTAAAGGCCCGGGACACTTGGTAAGAAGAACATATGAGCAAGGAGCTGGCGTACCGGCATTGTTCGCAATCTATCAAGATGTGACTGGAGAAGCAAGAGACAAAGCCCTCGCTTATGCTAAAGGAATCGGCGGCGCAAGAGCGGGCGTATTAGAAACGACATTTAAAGAAGAAACAGAAACAGATTTGTTCGGTGAGCAAGCAGTTCTTTGCGGCGGATTAAGCGCGCTTGTCAAAGCCGGATTTGAAACATTAACTGAAGCAGGTTATCAGCCTGAACTTGCATACTTCGAGTGTCTTCATGAGCTGAAATTAATCGTAGACCTTATGTACGAAGAAGGACTTGCAGGAATGAGATATTCAATCTCTGACACAGCACAGTGGGGAGATTTCGTATCAGGTCCTCGCGTTGTGGACGCTAAAGTAAAAGAATCTATGAAAGAAGTATTAAAAGATATCCAAAACGGTACATTCGCAAAAGAGTGGATCGTCGAAAACCAAGTAAACCGTCCTCGTTTCAACGCTATCAATGCAAGCGAGAACGAACATCAAATCGAAGTAGTGGGAAGAAAGCTTCGTGAAATGATGCCGTTTGTGAAACAAGGCAAGAAGAAGGAAGCGGTGGTCTCCGTTGCGCAAAATTAATTTTTTCGATACGACGCTTCGTGATGGTGAACAGTCCCCTGGAGTGAACTTGAATACACAGGAGAAACTTGCCATAGCTAAGCAGCTCGAAAGACTCGGGGCAGATATCATTGAAGCGGGATTTCCCGCTTCGTCCCGAGGTGACTTTTTAGCTGTTCAGGAAATCGCAAGAACCATTAAAAATTGTTCAGTAACTGGTCTGGCCCGTTGTGTAAAAGGTGATATTGATGCTGCTTGGGAAGCGTTAAAAGAAGGTGCTCATCCGAGAATACATGTTTTTATCGCCACATCGGACATTCATTTGAAGCACAAGCTGAAAATGACACGTGAGCAAGTCATTGAAAGAGCGGTTGAAATGGTGAAATACGCAAAAGAACGTTTTCCGATTGTGCAATGGTCAGCTGAAGATGCCTGCCGCACTGAACTGCCGTTTCTAGCAGAAATCGTCGAGAAAGTGATTGACGCAGGCGCCAGTGTTATCAATCTTCCGGACACTGTCGGCTACCTGGCCCCGGCGGAATACGGAAATATCTTTAAATACATGAAAGAAAACGTTCCGAACATTCACAAAGCAAAGCTTTCAGCCCACTGTCATGATGATTTGGGAATGGCAGTCGCAAACTCTCTTGCTGCGATTGAAAATGGCGCTGATCAAATCGAATGCGCTGTGAACGGGATCGGTGAAAGAGCCGGAAACGCGGCATTAGAGGAAATTGCCGTAGCCCTCCATACCAGAAAAGATTTCTACCAAGTCGAAACAGGTATTAGACTGAACGAGATTAAGAGAACAAGTGATTTAGTAAGCAAACTGACAGGCATGGCTGTCCCGCGCAACAAAGCGGTTGTTGGAGATAATGCATTTGCTCATGAATCAGGCATCCATCAGGACGGCTTTTTAAAGGAAAAATCGACTTATGAAATTATTTCACCGGAGCTTGTCGGCGTAACCGCAGATGCGCTTGTCCTAGGTAAACATTCCGGACGCCACGCATTTAAAGACCGGCTGACTGCTTTAGGATTCCAATTTGACAGTGAAGAGATTAATAAATTCTTTACGATGTTCAAAGAGTTGACTGAGAAGAAAAAAGAAATCACTGATGAGGATCTTGTTTCTCTTATTTTAGAAGAAAAAGTAACAGATCGCAAGATTGGGTATGAATTTCTTTCTCTGCAAGTACATTACGGAACAAGTCAGGTCCCTACGGCTACTCTATCTTTGAAAAATCAAGAAAACGCAGAGCTTATTCAGGAAGCTGCAACTGGAGCTGGAAGCGTGGAAGCAATCTACAATACGCTTGAGCGCTGCATCGATAAGGACGTGGAGCTCTTAGACTACCGCATTCAGTCTAACAGAAAAGGCGAAGATGCATTTGCCCAGGTGTATGTAAGAGTTTTGGTGAACGGAAAAGAATCAGCAGGGCGGGGCATAGCGCAAGACGTATTAGAAGCATCAGCGAAAGCCTATTTGAACGCAGTCAACCGTCAATTGGTTTTCCAGTCGAATATGAGCGGATTGAAAAACCACACAGCTGTCGGATCATAAAAGAAAGGAGAACGGTTAACTTGAAGAAACGTATTGCTCTATTGCCCGGAGACGGGATCGGCCCTGAAGTATTAGAATCAGCGACAGACGTACTGAAAAGTGTTGCCGAACGCTTTAACCATGAATTTGAATTTGAATATGGCCTGATTGGAGGGGCGGCTATTGATGAACATCATAACCCCCTCCCGGAGGAAACCGTTGCTGCTTGTAAAAATGCAGACGCGATATTGCTTGGTGCTGTCGGCGGACCGAAATGGGATCAAAATCCTTCGGAACTGAGACCGGAAAAAGGGCTGCTCAGCATCAGAAAACAGCTTGATTTGTTTGCGAATTTGCGGCCTGTGAAGGTATTTGAAAGCCTTTCTGACGCTTCGCCTTTGAAAAAAGAATATATAGATAATGTTGATTTCGTTATCGTTCGTGAGCTCACAGGCGGCTTGTATTTCGGCCAGCCGAGCAAACGTTATGTAAACACTGAAGGTGAGCAGGAAGCAGTAGATACACTGTTTTATAAGCGAACGGAAATTGAACGAGTGATCAGAGAGGGCTTCAAAATGGCGGCAGCCAGAAAAGGCAAAGTGACCTCTGTAGATAAAGCGAATGTTCTTGAATCAAGCCGGCTGTGGCGTGAAGTGGCTGAGGACGTTGCACAAGAGTTTCCTGATGTGAAGCTTGAGCACATGCTTGTGGATAACGCGGCCATGCAGCTAATTTATGCACCGAATCAATTTGATGTCGTGGTGACTGAAAATATGTTCGGTGATATTTTAAGCGATGAAGCGTCCATGCTTACAGGCTCGCTCGGAATGCTCCCGTCAGCCAGCCTATCAAGCTCTGGCCTTCATCTGTTTGAACCTGTTCATGGCTCCGCGCCTGATATTGCCGGTAAAGGGATGGCAAATCCGTTCGCAGCCATATTGTCAGCGGCAATGCTTTTGAGAACATCTTTCGGGCTTGAAGAGGAAGCGAAAGCTGTAGAAGATGCGGTAAACAAAGTCTTGGCTTCCGGAAAAAGAACAAGAGACTTGGCACGGGGTGAAGAGTTCAGCAGCACTCAGGCCATTACAGAGGAAGTTAAGGCAGCAATCATGAGTGAAAATACAATTTCTAATGTGTGACAGCTTACGTTAAGCGGTCTTAGCTCTAGGTAGAGGGAGGAAATAAAAGATGATGCCTCGAACAATCATCGAAAAGATTTGGGATCAGCATATTGTAAAACATGGTGAGGGAAAGCCGGATCTTCTCTATATTGATTTGCACCTCATTCATGAGGTGACGTCTCCTCAGGCATTTGAAGGCTTGAGACAAAAGGGAAGAAAGGTCAGAAGACCCCAAAACACATTTGCGACAATGGACCACAACATCCCGACTGTCAATCGTTTTGAGATAAAGGATGAAGTTGCGAAACGCCAGGTAACGGCGCTTGAAAGAAACTGTGAGGAATTTGGCGTGCGCCTTGCCGATCTTCACAGCGTGGATCAAGGGATTGTCCATGTCGTCGGCCCTGAACTGGGCTTAACGCTTCCAGGGAAAACGATTGTGTGCGGTGACAGTCATACATCAACACATGGCGCTTTCGGCGCTCTTGCATTTGGAATCGGGACGAGTGAAGTTGAACATGTCCTTTCCACACAGACACTTTGGCAGCAGCGCCCAAAAACACTTGAAGTGCGCGTAGATGGAACGTTGCAAAAAGGGGTAACGGCAAAGGATGTCATCCTTGCTGTCATCGGCAAATACGGTGTGAAATTCGGCACGGGCTACGTCATTGAATACACTGGGGAAGTATTCAGAAATATGACGATGGATGAACGAATGACTGTTTGTAACATGTCAATTGAAGCAGGAGCAAGAGCTGGTTTGATTGCACCTGACGAGGTGACGTTTGAATATTGCAAAAATCGCAAGTATACGCCAAAAGGCGAAGAATTTGACAAGGCCGTAGAGGAATGGAAGGCGCTGCGCACAGACCCGGGCGCTGTTTATGATAAATCTATCGTCCTTGACGGCAACAAAATTTCCCCTATGGTGACATGGGGCATTAACCCGGGAATGGTTCTTCCTGTCGATTCTGAAGTTCCTGCGCCGGAAAGCTTTTCTGCAGAAGATGATAAAAAAGAAGCGATTCGCGCTTATGAATATATGGGACTGACTCCTCATCAGAAAATTGAAGACATTAAAGTGGAGCACGTATTTATCGGTTCCTGCACGAATTCCCGCATGACTGACCTTCGACAGGCTGCTGATATGATCAAAGGGAAGAAGGTAGCTGACAGCGTAAGGGCCATCGTCGTGCCCGGATCCCAAAGCGTGAAGCTTCAGGCTGAAAAAGAAGGGCTTGACCAGATTTTCTTGGAAGCTGGATTTGAATGGAGAGAGTCAGGCTGCAGCATGTGTTTGAGTATGAATAATGATGTTGTTCCTGAGGGAGAGCGCTGTGCATCAACCTCTAACCGCAACTTTGAGGGCAGACAAGGAAAAGGTGCAAGAACACATCTCGTCAGCCCGGCAATGGCTGCGATGGCTGCCATTCACGGACACTTCGTTGATGTCAGAAAGTTTTATCAGGAAAAAACAGTTGTGTAAGGAGTGCGCGAGATGGAACCTTTGAAATCACATACGGGGAAAGCGGCCGTATTAAATCGGATCAATGTGGATACAGACCAGATTATTCCTAAGCAATTTTTGAAGAGGATTGAAAGAACAGGCTACGGGCGTTTTGCATTCTTTGACTGGAGATATGATGCGAATGGTGAACCGAACCCTGAATTTGAATTAAACCAGCCTGTTTATCAAGGAGCTTCCATTTTAATAGCAGGAGAAAACTTCGGCTGCGGGTCATCGCGTGAACACGCTCCGTGGGCACTTGATGATTATGGGTTTAAAATTATCATTGCGCCGTCATTTGCTGATATTTTTCATCAGAACTGCTTTAAAAACGGCATGCTTCCGATCCGCATGCCATATGACAATTGGAAACAGCTTGTCGGCCAGTATGAAAACAAGTCATTGCAAATGACTGTTGACCTTGAAAATCAGCTGATTCATGACAGTGAAGGCAATCAAATTTCATTTGAAGTTGACCCGCATTGGAAAGAGATGCTGATCAACGGATATGATGAAATTTCATTAACGCTGCTGCTGGAAGATGAAATCAAGCAATTTGAATCACAAAGAAGCTCTTGGCTTCAAGACTGAAAAAGCGGCCGGTATTTGTCCGGCGGCTTTTTTTGCCTGGTGAAACCTTTCATTTCTTGTGTTTGTTCACAGGTGTTGATACACTTGAACAAAATAAATGCCTGAAAGGAATATAGGTATGACGCATGACAAGAAAAACGCAAAAATTATTCCTTTTCCTCATCTGAAAGACCGCCTTGTGGAAAAAGGGATGTCATCACTCAAGGAAAAAAAGTATCAAGAAGCGCTTGAACTGTTTTCAGAAGCGATGAAATATGATGATACTGAATCCGATCTTCACTTAGGGATGGCCATCTGCTTTTTAGAGCTGGGCGAGCTGGAAGAGGCAGAAAGCGTGTGCGAGAAGATGCTCAAAGAAGGTTATGGCCATTATTTTACGGTTTTGCAGGTGTACATGACCATCTTAATTCAGCTCAAAAAATACGAGGAAGTCAAAAGCACCATTGAAGCCGTTTTGGAAGAAAATCAGCTGCCTGCAGAAAGCGCCGAGCAATTTTATAAGCTGCTGGATTTCAGCCGGAAAATGACCGATCCGGATCGTGAGGACGAGGCTTGGGCCGAAGAATATGAGGATACAATTGACACCGAGAAAGTGCTGGCAAGCCCTGAGGAGCAAATGAATCTCATTCATTCCTTAAAAGACCGTAACGTAGCAAAGTATACAGGATTGCTCAAAACAATCCTCCAAGACCCCTCAGCCCATCCGATTATCAAAACGATGATTGTCATGCTGTTGGCTGAGCATGAGTACAGTAAACCTGTACACATTAGTAAATTTGGCGAGTCGTTGACAATTGAACCGTCTGAGATTGTTCCGCCTGATGCCGCGCCGATTCTTCACCGTGTTCTCAGGGTGCTGGATGAGACACTTGGAAATGAAAATCCAACCTTATATGCGGCAGTAGAAGAATTGTGGAGAAGACATTTGTACGTTTTATATCCGTTCCAGCCGAAATTGCTGTCGGCTGACCTTTGGGCGGCTGCCCTTCATAAAGTCGGTTACGAGATGCACGGGATTGAAATTGAAAGCGAAGAACTTCATATGATGTATGAATTTACAGACAGAGAACTCGATGAAGCTTGCACAATGTTAAAAGATATTGAAGAAATTTCTTATTTGTAAATCGCGCCATATAGTTGAAAGCGCTATGTGTTATGTTATAATATAGTGGTTGTATTTGTGTATAACGGGTTATAAGAAATACGGTTGGACAGGCTTTGCAGTTCATTATTAACATCTATACATAATGATTCTGATCTTTGGCAGCTTTGTTTTTGTTGGACGAAGCCGAATGATTGCTTTAGAATGGAAGACCGACACAACCTGAATAGATTTTTGGAGGGAAACACATGTCTGTAAAATGGGAAAAACAAGAAGGCAACGAAGGCGTTTTAACGGTTGAAGTTGATGCTGAAACGTTTAAAACAGCACTTGATGATGCATTTAAAAAAGTAGTAAAACAAGTTTCAATTCCTGGATTCCGTAAAGGTAAAATTCCTCGCGGATTATTCGAACAGCGCTTTGGCGTAGAAGCTCTTTACCAAGATGCTTTGGATATTCTTCTTCCTGTAGAATACCCTAAAGCGGTTGAAGAAGCTGGAATCGAGCCTGTAGACCGTCCTGAAATCGATGTTGAAAAAATCGAAAAAGGCGAAAGCTTAATCTTCACTGCGAAAGTAACAGTAAAACCTGAAGTGAAGCTTGGCGAATACAAAGGCCTGGGCATTGAAAAAGACGACACAACTGTAACTGACGAAGATGTTCAAAACGAACTAAAAGCCCTTCAAGAGCGTCAAGCTGAGCTTGTTGTAAAAGAAGAAGGCACCGTTGAAGAAGGAAACACAGTTGTTCTTGATTTCGAAGGATTCGTTGACGGCGAAGCATTCGAAGGCGGAAAGGCTGAAAACTACTCTCTAGAAGTAGGATCTGGCTCATTCATCCCTGGCTTCGAAGATCAATTAGTTGGCCTTGAAGCAGGTGCTGAGAAGGATGTTGAAGTGACATTCCCTGAGGAGTACCACGCTGAAGATCTTGCAGGCAAACCAGCTGTGTTCAAAGTGAAAATTCACGAAATCAAAGCGAAAGAGCTTCCTGAGCTTGACGATGAATTCGCAAAAGATATCGATGAAGAAGTGGAAACACTTGCTGAATTAACTGAAAAAACAAAGAAACGTTTAGAAGAAGCAAAAGAAAACGAAGCTGACGCTAAATTGCGTGAAGAGCTTGTTCTGAAAGCTTCTGAAAATGCTGAAATCGATGTTCCGCAAGCAATGGTCGACACTGAGCTTGACCGCATGCTGAAAGAATTCGAACAGCGTCTGCAAATGCAAGGCATGAACCTTGAGCTTTACACTCAATTCTCAGGTCAAGATGAAGCTGCGCTTAAAGAGCAAATGAAAGAAGATGCTGAAAAACGCGTAAAATCTAACCTGACTCTTGAGGCGATTGCGAAAGCGGAAAACCTTGAAGTATCAGATGAGGAAGTTGATGCTGAGCTTACTAAAATGGCTGAAGCATACAACATGCCTGTTGAAAATATTAAACAAGCCATCGGTTCTACTGACGCGATGAAAGAAGATTTAAAAGTTCGCAAAGCAATTGATTTTCTTGTAGAAAACCGTTAATATGGTGCATAATAATAGTACTAATAAAACAGGGCGCGAATCATTCGTGCCTTGTTTTGTACAATTATGAGTTATCTCTTTTTCTTGGGGCAATATAGTTAATGCAGGGCAGTTTTTTGTCATACATATAGAATGTGCAAGTCAGAAACACATTGTTACCGTCTTTTTGGAAAGTATGGTAAAATGCAATACATACTCGTTCGTTTCAAGAATCATTTTCTTTTGCTCTGCCGGTAAAAGAAAAAGTGAGACAAGATTAAGGGGTGAAAGAATGTTTAAATTTAACGAGGAAAAAGGACAATTAAAATGCTCGTTCTGTGGAAAAACACAAGATCAGGTTCGTAAGCTTGTAGCTGGACCTGGTGTATATATATGTGACGAATGTATCGAACTCTGCACTGAAATTGTAGAGGAAGAACTCGGAACAGAAGAAGAAGTAGAATTTAAAGACGTACCAAAGCCTCAGGAAATTCGTGAAATTTTGAATGAATATGTCATCGGCCAAGATCAAGCGAAGAAATCACTTGCTGTTGCTGTGTATAACCACTATAAGCGCATTAACTCTAACAGCAAAGTTGATGATGTTGAGCTTTCAAAAAGTAATATTTCATTAATCGGCCCTACGGGAAGCGGTAAAACCCTTCTGGCGCAAACATTGGCTCGCATTTTAAATGTGCCGTTTGCGATTGCAGACGCTACATCTTTGACTGAAGCTGGATACGTGGGTGAAGATGTAGAGAATATTCTCTTGAAGCTCATCCAAGCTGCTGATTATGATGTGGAAAAAGCCGAAAAAGGCATTATCTATATTGATGAAATCGATAAAGTGGCTAGAAAATCTGAAAACCCGTCTATCACACGTGATGTGTCAGGTGAGGGTGTACAGCAGGCATTGCTTAAAATTCTTGAGGGTACAGTGGCAAGCGTGCCGCCTCAAGGTGGACGTAAGCATCCTCATCAAGAATTCATTCAAATTGACACAACAAATATTTTGTTCATTTGCGGCGGAGCTTTCGATGGTATCGAACAAATCATCAAACGCCGTTTAGGCCAAAAAGTGATTGGATTCGGTGCCGACAATAAAGCTGCTGATCTTGAGAAAGAAGATCTTCTTTCAAAAGTGCTTCCTGAAGATTTGCTCCGTTTCGGGTTAATTCCTGAATTTATCGGACGTCTTCCGGTTATTGCAAGCCTTGAAAAGCTTGACGAAGAAGCATTGGTTGCGATCTTAACAAAACCGAAAAACGCTCTTGTTAAGCAATTCAAGAAAATGCTTGAGCTTGATAACGTTGAGCTTGAGTTTGAAGAAGAAGCGCTTTCTGAAATTGCTAAAAAAGCAATTGAACGCAAGACTGGAGCACGCGGACTCCGTTCTATCATTGAAGGCATCATGCTTGATGTGATGTTTGAGCTGCCTTCTCGTGATGACATTGAAAAATGTGTAATTACCGGGGCAACTGTGACACACGGAGAGCCTCCTCGCCTCTTATTAAAAGACGGCACTGAGGTAAGCCAAGATAAAACATCTGCATAAAGATAAGCACAAACCTCCTGAGTGGTAACACTCAGGAGGTTTTTTTTGCATGCAAACTCTTCCGGAAAAACGTTTATTCCCGCCTCCTATGGGAGATACTAGCAATCAGAGGAATGAATTGGATACATAAATTGTTTTTCAGGAGGGACCACCATGAGTTGGACAGGGATTGCGTTATTTATTCAGCTGTTTTTTGGGATCATCATCGGTTTGTATTTTTGGAATTTGCTTAAAAATCAAAGGACACAAAAGGTCACGATAGATAAAGAATCAAAGAAGGAAATGGAGCAGCTTCGGAAAATGCGCGCTATCAGCTTGTCCGAGCCATTATCTGAGAAGGTCCGCCCCAAAAGCTTTCAAGATATCGTCGGACAGGAAGACGGCATAAAAGCATTAAAGGCGGCTTTATGCGGGCCAAATCCTCAGCATGTGATTGTCTATGGGCCACCGGGAGTTGGGAAAACGGCTGCTGCGCGGCTTGTGTTGGAAGAAGCAAAAAAACATAAACAATCACCGTTTAAAGAGCAGGCTGTCTTTGTGGAACTCGATGCGACAACAGCCCGTTTTGATGAAAGAGGAATTGCCGATCCGCTCATCGGCTCTGTCCATGACCCGATATATCAAGGGGCCGGAGCGATGGGACAGGCTGGGATTCCGCAGCCGAAGCAGGGAGCTGTCACCCATGCCCATGGCGGTGTGCTGTTTATTGATGAAATAGGGGAGCTGCATCCTATTCAAATGAATAAAATGCTGAAGGTGCTTGAGGACAGAAAAGTCTTTTTAGACAGTGCGTATTACAGTGAGGAAAATACACAAATTCCGAATCATATTCATGATATTTTTCAAAATGGGCTGCCGGCTGATTTTCGCTTGATTGGCGCGACCACGAGAATGCCAAACGAAATTCCGCCAGCTATCCGGTCCCGCTGTTTGGAGGTTTTTTTCCGCGAGCTTGAAAAGGATGAGCTGAAAACGGTTGCTAAAACAGCAGCGGATAAAATTGAAAAAAATATCTCCGAAGAAGGACTGGATCTTTTGACCAGCTACACGCGGAACGGGCGGGAAGCCGTCAATATGATTCAAATCGCAGCGGGGATGGCTGTAACGGAGAATCGGAAGGACATTACGATTGAGGATATTGAATGGGTCATTCACTCCAGTCAGCTTACTCCAAAGCACGAGCAAAAAATCGGTGTTGAACCACAGGTTGGCATTGTAAATGGGCTTGCAGTCTATGGGCCTAACAGCGGATCGCTTCTGGAAATCGAAGTAAGTGTAACCGCGGCTCAAGATAAAGGATCAATTAACATCACAGGAATAGCTGAAGAAGAAAGCATCGGCAGCCAATCAAAATCGATCAGGCGAAAAAGCATGGCGAAGGGTTCGGTTGAAAATGTATTAACCGTGCTCCGGACAATGGGAATGAAGCCTTCTGATTATGATATTCACATCAATTTCCCAGGAGGGATTCCGATTGATGGGCCGTCAGCAGGCATTGCGATGGCGGCGGGGATTTTCTCGGCGATACACAAAATTCCTATTGACAATACCGTTGCGATGACGGGCGAAATCAGCCTGAACGGTCTTGTGAAACCCATCGGAGGCGTCATTCCGAAAATAAAAGCGGCCAAGCAGTCCGGTGCGAAAAAGGTGATTATCCCATATGAAAATCAGCAGGCGATCTTAAAGCAGATTGACGGGATCGAGATTATTGCAGTGAAGACGTTCCAAGAAGTGCTTGATGAAATTTTGGTGAATCCGCCAACGGAACAAAAACCGTTTCATATCGAAATCAATAAAGAATCCGTTTAAACCCTATTTTGATAATAGGGTTTTTTTCATGAAGGACATCTTTTCCTTTTTCATATCAGAAAGAAAGGGTATACTACGAGGAGACTGTTTTATAGAAAATGGAACCATGCCGTTTATTGTACAAGGATGAAAAAGTTGTATTATAATGGTTCATACTAAAGTCACGGAGGTGTCAGTCACATGGCAGAAGAATTAAAACGCAGCATCCCGCTCCTCCCTTTAAGAGGTTTATTAGTGTACCCGACGATGGTTTTGCATTTAGATGTAGGACGTGACAAGTCGGTTCAGGCTCTTGAACAGGCAATGATGCATGATCATATGATATTTTTAGCCACTCAGCAGGATATTTCGATAGACGAACCTGGTGAAGACGAGATTTTCACTGTCGGCACCTATACAAAAATTAAGCAAATGCTGAAGCTTCCGAACGGTACGATTCGTGTGTTGGTGGAGGGCCTCAAGCGCGCCCATATCGTCAAATACAATGAACACGAGGATTACACGTCGGTCGACATTCAACTTATTCATGAAGATGATTCAAAAGATACAGAAGACGAAGCATTGATGCGGACTTTGCTAGACCACTTTGATCAGTACATAAAAATTTCTAAAAAAATCTCGGCCGAAACGTACGCCGCGGTTACTGATATCGAAGAGCCGGGGAGAATGGCAGACATCGTTGCTTCTCACCTGCCCCTTAAACTAAAGGATAAGCAGGATATTTTAGAAACGGCTGATGTCAAAGACAGGCTGAACAAGGTCATTGATTTTATTAATAATGAAAAAGAAGTGCTGGAGATTGAGAAAAAAATCGGCCAGCGCGTCAAACGTTCGATGGAGCGTACGCAGAAGGAATACTACTTACGGGAACAAATGAAGGCGATCCAAAAAGAGCTTGGCGATAAAGAAGGCAAAACTGGCGAAGTTCAGACGCTGACGGAAAAAATCGAAGAAGCAGGCATGCCTGATCATGTGAAGGAAACAGCGCTTAAAGAATTAAACAGATATGAAAAAATTCCGTCAAGTTCTGCGGAAAGCTCCGTGATCCGCAACTATATCGACTGGCTGGTTGCTCTTCCGTGGACGGATGAAACAGATGATAAGCTTGATTTGAAAGAAGCAGGACGTCTCTTGGACGAAGAGCACCACGGGCTTGAAAAAGTAAAAGAACGTATTTTAGAATATTTGGCTGTCCAGAAGCTGACCAAATCCCTGAAAGGCCCGATTCTCTGTTTGGCAGGACCTCCAGGTGTCGGAAAAACGTCTTTAGCCAAATCAATTGCAAAAAGCTTGGGACGCAAATTCGTCAGAATCTCACTCGGAGGAGTTCGGGACGAATCAGAGATACGCGGACACAGACGGACCTATGTCGGAGCAATGCCTGGACGTATTATTCAAGGGATGAAAAAAGCGGGCAAGCTGAATCCGGTCTTCTTATTAGACGAAATTGACAAAATGTCATCTGATTTTAGAGGAGACCCATCATCCGCTATGCTTGAAGTGCTTGATCCAGAGCAAAACAGCAGCTTCAGTGATCACTATATTGAAGAAACCTTTGATTTATCCAAAGTGCTGTTTATCGCAACGGCGAACAATTTGGCCACAATCCCGGGCCCGCTCAGAGACAGAATGGAAATTATTAATATCGCAGGCTACACAGAAATAGAAAAACTTGAAATCGTAAAGGATCACTTGCTTCCAAAGCAAATCAAAGAACAC
Source organism: Bacillus sp. EU52 (assembly GCF_037964975.1). Taxonomy (NCBI): domain Bacteria; kingdom Bacillati; phylum Bacillota; class Bacilli; order Caryophanales; family Bacillaceae; genus Bacillus; species Bacillus sp. EU52. Next base: position 2,727,010 of record NZ_CP150177.1, on the reverse strand, counting down.
GGGCTGAAGAAAAGCAATCTTCAGTTGCGTGATCAGGCGATTCTTGATATTATCCGCTACTATACGAGAGAAGCTGGTGTGAGAAGCCTTGAACGCCAGCTTGCCGCGATTTGCCGTAAAGCTGCAAAAGCCATTGTTGCTGAAGAGCGAAAACGGATTACGGTTACTGAGAAGAACCTTCAAGACTTTATCGGAAAACGTATTTTCAGATATGGACAAGCTGAAACAGAGGATCAGGTTGGTGTAGTGACAGGGCTTGCTTATACAACCGTTGGCGGAGATACGCTGTCGATTGAAGTATCGCTTTCTCCGGGGAAAGGGAAATTAATCCTGACAGGAAAGCTCGGAGATGTTATGAGAGAGTCTGCTCAGGCTGCATTCAGCTATGTGCGATCCAAAACAGAAGAACTTGGCATTGAACCTGACTTTCATGAGAAGTATGATATTCATATACATGTACCAGAGGGTGCGGTGCCAAAAGATGGTCCGTCAGCCGGTATTACGATGGCAACAGCGCTTGTTTCTGCTTTAACGGGACGGGCGGTTTCGCGTGAAGTCGGCATGACTGGGGAAATCACGCTTCGCGGGCGCGTGCTGCCGATCGGCGGCTTAAAGGAAAAAGCGCTTGGCGCACATAGAGCGGGATTAACGACCATTATTGCGCCTAAAGATAATGAAAAAGATATAGAGGATATTCCTGAAAGCGTCAGAGAGGGGCTGACATTTATATTGGCGTCCCACTTAGACGAGGTTTTGGAACATGCCTTAGTAGGAGAGAAGAAATGAAAGTCACAAAGTCAGAAATCGTGATCAGTGCAGTAAAACCGGAACAGTACCCTGAAGGAGGGCTACCGGAAATTGCATTGGCTGGAAGATCAAACGTAGGAAAATCGTCTTTTATCAATTCATTAATCAATCGCAAAAATCTTGCGAGAACATCGTCAAAGCCTGGAAAAACACAAACGCTTAATTTCTACATTATCAATGATGAACTGCATTTTGTGGATGTGCCGGGGTACGGTTTTGCCAAAGTGTCAAAGTCTGAGCGTGAAGCTTGGGGCAGAATGATTGAAACCTATATCACGACACGTGAGGAATTAAAAGCAGTGGTACAGATCGTTGATTTGCGGCATGCGCCATCCAATGATGATGTGCAGATGTATGAATTCTTAAAGTATTACGGCATTCCTGTTATTATTATCGCTACAAAGGCGGATAAGATCCCGAAAGGAAAATGGGACAAACACGCGAAGGTTGTCCGACAAACATTAAATATTGATCCGGAAGACGAGCTGATTCTCTTTTCTTCAGAAACGAAAAAGGGGAAAGACGAAGCTTGGGGAGCGATCAAAAAAATGATAAACCGGTAGAGAATCCTCTACCGGTTTTATTTATCGTATAGATTTTTTCCGTTTTATCAATAATAACAATAAACTGATTCCAATAAAGACAAACGGCCAATACTCCTTCAGAAGTGCTGTTGGAATATGCGCAGACTCAAGCCATGCCATTATTTGTTTGAAAAAGTACAAAAACAGGGAAAAACAAATCATCGACACAGCTTCATATACATATTCTTTTTTTTGAACGGTTGAAACGAGAAGTGAGAAGCCGATCATAAAGAGGAGCATTTCAAAATCATCCGGCCACCATACCCATTTCGGCTTGGCAAAAAAGTGTAAACCGATCCCGAAGAGAAGCAAACCGATAAAAAAATGGGGTGTGACGGCTTCTTTTTTTCCTTGATATACAAAGGCTGCGCCTAACAGCATGAGGAGAACAGGCCATTGATCCTGCCCTGAAAACAGTTCGGCTTGGCCGCTTTCTAGCCATGCATATACAGAAGCGGCAAGCAGCAGACAAGGGAATAAAATTGATTTTTGTTTCATGATATCACCTTCTTGTTTTTTAGAGCTGATGTGTAGTAAATTTCTGCTGTTTTTGGTATTGTCAATAGGAATGCTTCTTTTCCCTGAAGCTTTTTCTAATATAGCATAAGAATTTTAAAATCTGTTCACATTTTGTGAAAGAAACTATGTTATAATTATTATAAATAATGAGTTCTATGTTAGAATGATTATAAATTAAGATTGGGTGTTGGGGGTGTAATTAGAGCGATGCATATACTTGTTGTGGGAGTAGATTATAAATCCGCCCCTATTGAGATACGTGAAAAAGTAAGTTTTCAGCCGAATGAGCTGGCAGAAGCAATGGTGCAGCTGAAAGAAGAGAAAAGCATTCTTGAAAACATCATTGTCTCAACCTGCAACCGCACTGAAATTTATGCGGTAGTCGACCAGCTCCATACCGGCCGTTATTATATAAAAAAGTTTTTAGCTGATTGGTTTCAATTAAGCAAAGAAGAGCTGTCACCGTTCTTAACGTTTTATGAGAGCGATGCCGCTGTTGAGCATTTATTCCGTGTAGCCTGCGGACTTGACTCTATGGTGATTGGCGAAACGCAGATTCTCGGACAGGTACGCGACAGCTTTAAAACAGCTCAGCAAGAAAAAACGATCGGGACTATTTTTAATGAGCTGTTTAAGCAGGCGGTTACAGTGGGCAAACGGACTCACGCCGAAACAGACATTGGCTCAAATGCGGTGTCAGTAAGCTATGCTGCAGTTGAACTTGCCAAAAAAATCTTCGGAAATCTTTCAAGCAAGCACATATTGATTCTCGGTGCGGGAAAAATGGGCGAGCTTGCTGCGGAAAACCTGCACGGACAGGGAATCGGCAAGGTCACTGTCATTAACCGAACATACTTGAAAGCGAAGGAGCTTGCAGACCGTTTCTCAGGTGAAGCGAGAAGCTTGAATCAGCTTGAAAGCGCGCTTGCGGAGGCTGATATTTTAATCAGTTCAACCGGTGCAAGTGAATTTGTCGTGTCCAAAGAGATGATGGAAAACGCGAATAAGCTTCGCAAGGGACGTCCGCTGTTTATGGTCGACATTGCCGTGCCTAGAGATCTTGATCCGGCGCTGAATGATCTTGAAGGTGTTTTTCTTTATGATATCGACGATCTGGAAGGCATTGTAGAAGCGAACATGAAAGAGCGGAGAGAAACAGCTGAAAAAGTTGAACTGTTAATTGAAGAAACCATTGTGGAATTTAAACAATGGATGAATACACTTGGTGTTGTGCCGGTTATTTCTGCATTGCGCGAAAAGGCGCTTGCCATCCAGTCAGAAACGATGGACAGCATTGAGCGTAAGCTGCCTCACTTAAGCACAAGAGAGAAAAAACTGTTGAATAAACACACCAAAAGTATTATTAACCAAATGCTTCGTGATCCGATTTTAAAGGTGAAAGAGCTTGCGGCAGATGCTGATTCTGAAGAAAAGCTCGCGTTGTTTATGCAGATTTTTGATATTGAAGAAGCTGCGGGCCGTCAAATGATGAAAACCGTTGAAAGCAGCCAGAAGGTCCACTCTTTTAAGAAGGCTGAATCAAAAGCGGGCTTTAGCCCACTTGTAAGTGAGTGAAAGCTGAATGATTGATACTGCAATGGCAAGACTTAATGAGGGGACAATCGTCATTTACGCGTTAAGTGTACTCTTTTATTTTATAGATTTTCTTCAACACAACCGGAAGGCTGGAAAAATGGCCTTCTGGTTGCTTTCTATTGTCTGGACTCTGCAAACCGTGTATTTGGCCTATTTTATGTGGGTGACGGGGCGGTTTCCGGTATTAAATGTGACGGAGGCGCTTTATTTTTATGCCTGGGTGCTTGTCACGCTGTCACTTGTACTGACAAAGCTTTTACGTGTTGACTTTATCGTGTTTTTTACAAATGTTATAGGATTTTCTATGATCGCCATTCACACATTTTCACCGACAGAGCAGCAGTCAGCTGCTTTTTCCGGGCAGCTTGTATCCGAGCTTTTGGTGATTCATATTACAATGGCGATTCTTTCATACGGCGCTTTTTCCCTTTCTTTCGTTTTTTCTGTGCTATATATGTTTCAATATCATCTGCTGAAAAAGAAAAAGTGGGGAAAATGGCTGTTGAGAATAGAAGATTTATCTAAGCTTGATTATATGGCGTATGTTTTAAATGTCATCGGGGTTCCGATGCTGCTGCTGAGTTTGATTCTCGGCGTCATATGGGCATATGTCTCACTAGAAACGCTGTATTGGTTTGACGCCAAAGTGCTTGGTTCGTTTGTCGTCCTGCTGCTGTACAGCTATTATCTTTATATCAGGCTGATTAAAGAGCTGCAAGGAAAGGTCGCTGCACTGTGGAATACGGCTTGTTTTCTGGTGCTGATGATCAATTATTTCCTGCTTGGAAGCCTGTCGCAATTCCATTGGTTCAGTTAAACGATGTCCCAAGCAGATTCGGGAGGAAAGAAATGATGAGAACGATTAAAGTAGGTTCCAGACGAAGCAAACTCGCTATGACTCAAACAAAATGGGTTATTCAAAAACTGAAGGAAATCAATCCTTCGTTTGCTTTTGAAATTAAAGAGATCGTGACAAAGGGCGACCGGATTGTAGATGTTACACTCTCAAAAGTGGGTGGAAAAGGGCTGTTTGTCAAAGAAATTGAACAGGCGCTTTTAAACGAAGAGATTGATATGGCAGTGCACAGCATGAAGGACATGCCTGCTGTTTTGCCTGAAGGTCTTGTGATCGGCTGTATTCCTGAACGGGAGGACCCGCGTGATGCCCTTATTTCAAAGAATCGCGTAAAGCTTTCAGAAATGAAGGAAGGTGCTGTCGTTGGCACAAGCAGTTTAAGAAGAAGCGCGCAGCTTTTGATTGAGCGCCCTGACCTTACAATTAAATGGATTAGAGGTAATATAGATACAAGACTTCAAAAGCTGGAAACAGAGGATTATGACGCAATTATTTTAGCGGCTGCCGGCCTTTCTAGAATGGGTTGGAAGCAAGATGTCGTAACCGAATTCCTTGAGCCTGAGCGCTGTTTGCCTGCTGTGGGGCAGGGAGCACTGGCGATTGAGTGCCGAGAATCGGATGAAGAGCTGTTGGCGTTGTTTTCTCAGTTTACAGATGAATATACAAAACGGACTGTCTTAGCGGAACGTGCTTTTTTAAACGCGATGGAGGGCGGCTGCCAGGTTCCGATCGCAGGCTACTCCGTGTTAAATGGACAGGATGAAATTGAAATGACAGGTCTTGTCGCTTCACCTGACGGCAAAATCATTTTTAAAGAAACCGTCACCGGAAACGATCCGGAGGAAGTAGGAAAGCGCTGTGCCGCTCTTATGGCTGACAAAGGAGCAAAAGATTTAATTGATCGTGTAAAACGGGAGCTTGATGAGGATGGAAAATGATTTTCCGTTGAAAGGAAAAACAGTGCTTGTCACCCGGAATAAGGCACAGGCAACATCATTTCAGCAAAAAGTGGAGGCGCTTGGCGGTAAAGCGGTTTTAACCTCTTTGATTACGTTTCGCCGCGCTTTGCCGAATGATGTTGCGGAACAGGTAAGAGAGGATCTTGCCGCGCCAGGCTGGCTTGTTTTTACAAGTGTGAATGGGGCAGACTTCTTTTTTTCTTATCTGAAGGAAAATCAGCTTATTCTCCCTGCGCATAAAAAAATTGCAGCCGTTGGTGAAAAAACCGCCCGCCGTTTAAAAACGCATAACGTATCGGTTGATGTGATGCCACAGGAGTATATTGCTGAACAATTGGCTGACGCTCTTAAGCAACATGCTGAACCGGGGGAGCCCATTACCGTGATGAAAGGGAATTTGTCACGTGATGTGATAAAACAAGAGCTTGTCCCGCTCGGTTTTGAAGTAAAGGAATGGGTTCTCTACGAAACGATTCCGGATGAAGAAGGCATTGAGGCACTGAAAGACGCTGCGGGTCAATATTCCTTTGACTATGTAACATTTACGAGTTCATCAACCGTACATACGTTTATGCATGTCTTGGGAGAAGAATTAAAAAAGTGGAAGGCGAATGGGACGGCCTGTATCAGCATTGGACCTTTAACAAATGATGCCCTTCTGAAGTACGGCATCACATCGCATACGCCTGATACATTTACAATAGATGGCATGCTTGAATTAATGTGCAGCATGTCAAGAGAGGAAGAGAGAATATGAGTCAATCATTTAATAGACACCGCCGCCTGCGAACATCAAAAGCAATGAGAGAAATGGTAAAGGAAACACGTTTGCATCCATCAGATTTTATTTATCCGATTTTTGTCGTTGAAGGGCTGGAAGGCAAAAAAGCTGTTCCGTCAATGCCTGATGTTTACCATGTATCATTAGATTTATTGAAGGATGAAGTAGCGGAGCTGGTCAAACTGGGCATTCAATCTGTTATCGTGTTCGGCATCCCGGAAGAAAAAGATGATTGCGGAACACAAGCGTACCATGATCACGGAATTGTCCAAAAAGCCATCACAGAAATTAAAGAACACTTCCCTGAAATGGTTGTTGTCGCTGACACGTGCCTGTGCGAATATACAGACCACGGCCATTGCGGACTTGTCAAAGACGGAGTCATTCTCAATGATGAATCGCTGGAGCTTTTGGCGCAGACAGCTGTCAGCCAAGCGAAAGCAGGTGCGGATATCATTGCGCCATCAAACATGATGGACGGATTTGTTACAGTGATCAGAGAAGCACTTGATAAAGAAGGATTCGTCAATATTCCCATCATGTCTTACGCTGTTAAATATTCAAGTGAGTTTTACGGTCCGTTCCGTGATGCAGCAAACAGCACACCGCAATTCGGAGACCGCAAAACATATCAGATGGACCCTGCCAACCGTATGGAGGCACTCCGCGAAGCACAATCAGATGTTGAGGAAGGCGCGGACTTTTTGATTGTCAAACCTTCGCTTTCTTATATGGATATCATGCGTGACGTAAAAAATGAGTTTACTTTGCCGCTCGTCGCTTATAATGTAAGCGGAGAGTATTCAATGGTGAAGGCTGCAGCGCAGAACGGCTGGATCAAAGAAAAAGAAATTGTGTTGGAAATTTTGACAAGCATGAAGCGCGCGGGTGCCGACCTGATTATTACGTATCATGCGAAAGACGCAGCGAAATGGCTTGCGGAGTAATTTTATTCAGTTGACAGGAGTTGAGGCAGATGAGAAGCTATGAAAAATCAAAAACGGCTTTTAAAGAAGCGCAAAAACTCATGCCGGGCGGTGTGAACAGTCCCGTTCGCGCATTTAAATCGGTAGACATGGACCCGATTTTTATGGAGCGCGGAAAAGGCTCGAAAATCTTTGATATTGACGGGAATGAATATATTGACTACGTCTTGTCATGGGGGCCTTTAATTTTAGGGCATACAAATGACCGCGTCGTAGAAAGCCTCAAAAAAGTGGCTGAATACGGGACAAGCTTTGGTGCTCCGACTGAAGTAGAAAATGAACTGGCTAAGCTCGTCATTGATCGTGTGCCATCTGTAGAAATTGTACGAATGGTAAGCTCCGGAACAGAGGCTACAATGAGTGCCCTCCGTTTGGCAAGGGGCTATACGGGCCGCAACAAGATTTTAAAATTTGAGGGCTGCTACCACGGACACGGCGATTCTCTCTTGATTAAAGCTGGTTCAGGTGTTGCCACTCTCGGTCTGCCTGACAGCCCGGGGGTGCCTGAAGGCATTGCGAAAAACACCATCACCGTTCCGTACAATGATTTAGAAAGTGTAAAGCTTGCTTTCCAGCAATTCGGTGAAGACATTGCGGGAGTCATTGTAGAGCCAGTTGCCGGAAATATGGGTGTTGTTCCGCCGCAAGAAGGTTTCCTTCAGGGTCTGCGTGATATCACTGAGCAGTACGGCTCCCTGCTGATTTTTGATGAAGTGATGACTGGCTTCCGGGTCGATTATAACTGCGCTCAAGGCTACTTCGGCGTAACGCCTGATCTGACTTGTTTAGGAAAAGTAATCGGGGGCGGACTTCCTGTCGGCGCTTATGGCGGAAAGGCAGAAATCATGGAGCAGATCGCTCCAAGCGGTCCGATCTATCAAGCTGGTACATTGTCAGGCAACCCGCTTGCGATGACGGCTGGCTTAGAGACATTGAAACAGCTGACACCTGAATCCTACAAGAATTTCATCAAAAAAGGCGACAGACTGGAAGAAGGAATTTCAAAAGCCGCCGGGGCTCATGGCATTCCGCATACCTTTAACCGTGCAGGTTCGATGATCGGTTTCTTCTTTACAAACGAACCAGTCATCAATTATGAAACAGCGAAATCATCTGATTTGAAGCTGTTCGCAAGCTATTATAAAGGGATGGCAAATGAAGGGGTATTCCTTCCGCCATCACAATTCGAAGGTCTTTTCCTCTCAACGGCCCATACTGATGAAGATATTGAAAACACAATCCAGGCAGCTGAGAAAGTATTTGCTGAGATCAGCCGCAGATAAGAGTGAAAACCGGTATCAAGGACTCCTTGTGCCGGTTTTTTCGTGCTCTCCCACTCATATTTTCTCCAGTTCATACATACACCTTTAGTGACATCTAATTTTAAGGATTAGATGAAAGGAGGATATGAACTTGCCGCAAAATCATCGATTGCAATTTTCTGTAGAAGAATCGATCTGTTTCCAAAAAGGACAGGAAGTTTCTGAACTGCTTTCTATTTCATTAGATCCTGATATTAGGGTTCAGGAAGTAAATGATTATGTATCAATCATAGGATCGCTTGAACTTACAGGTGAGTACAACATAGATCAAAACAAACATACCGAAGAGATTTATACAGATAAGCGGTTTGTTGAACAAGTCAGAAAGAGAGAGGATGGAAGTGCGGAACTGACTCACTGTTTTCCTGTGGATATTACCATTCCGAAAAATAAAGTGAGCCATTTACAGGATGTCTTCGTCTTTATTGACGCATTTGACTATCAATTGACGGATTCGCGCATTTTAACAATTCAAGCTGATTTAGCGATTGAAGGGCTTTTGGATGATACGCAAGACAAAGAGCCGGAGATACCTTTATATGAAGCTCCTGCGGCATTCAGGGAGGAAGAGCTTTCAGAGCCGCCGGCACATAGTGTAGTAGAAGAACCGGGTGCATCATCGGCAGAGGAAGCAGTTCTTCAGCATGAACCGCCAGCCGAACCGCCAGAACTTTTTATCTCAAAAGCGGGGCTCCGTGAAGAACTGGAGACAGAAAAAGCAGAATCTGAGCCGCCTGAATCGGTTGCTTCAGAACCAGAGGCCAGAGAAGATGTAAAAGAGGAAGAAGAGTCAGAAGAGCTTGCTGTGCCGGAAACGGAGGTTCGTGCTGAATCGGAAACAGAAGAATCTGAGCCAGAACCTGATCATTCAGAAATAGAGATTCAAGAGATCGTTAAAGCAAAAAAAGAAACGGCAGAGCCGACAGCTGCAACAGCGGATGTTCGTGAAGAAGCAGACTCTCCAGCGGAGACTGAGCTTCGTGAACACGCTGGAGCAGAAGAATCGCCTGCTTTGGAAGCTGAGCTTCATTCAGAGACTGTGATTGCAGAGGAAAAAGAGGAAACAACAGTGTCTCCTAATCATGAATATGCGCTGCGCCAAGAGGCTCAAAATGAAGAAGCAGCTCAATCGGATCAGGCTGATCCTGCGCTTTGCCATGAAGAGGCGGAACCGGATGAAGCTTTGGAGAGTGTATCAGAGACCGCTCTCTCCATAGAAGATAGCAGAGAAACAGCTTCAGCTGCATATGTGGAGAATGACAAAGCCGATTTACATTTCCATTTCAATCAAAAAACAAGCTCGGAGGAGACATCTCAAGAAGAATTGCCTGAACCGGCATACCGTACCTTCCTGCCTGAACAAGAAGAGGAAGATTCTTTTTATTCAGCGCCTAAGCTGCTGGAGGAGGAAGAACAAGAGGAAGAGAGCTTCGAAATTGAAGTGAGAAAAACACCATCAGCTGAAGAGCCTAAGGAAGAAACACCTTTTCAATCCTTCCAGCTGCCTGAATCTTCTGAGACTGAAAGGAAGGAAACGGATGCTGTTCCTAGGGTTGCTCCTGCTCCTGAAACGAAGGAACCTCAAACAAAGGAAAGTGATAATTCTCTTTATTTAACAAAACTCTTTACAAAAGAAGCGGATGAGTTTTCGAGAATGAAAATATGCATTGTACAGCAGGAAGATACGATCGAGCGTTTATGCGAACGGTATGAAATTACATCCCAGCAGCTGATCAGGATGAATTCTTTAGCATTGGATGATGAATTAAAAGCAGGACAGATTCTCTATATTCCTCAATATAAAAATAGCCATGTGTAAACCGTAAGCGATCGGAAAATGTGGTGAATGAAATGGAAGATACCCAATCGGTTCTTCGGGAATACGGACTGACTGCTCAATTTATTGAGCCTGTCAGTCCTCTTGTTTGGAAAGTGTATACAGACTACGGCGTATTTGCCCTGAAAAAATTGAAAGAGGGTCGCGGCAAGCATTTTACAGATCATATGGTGGCGATTGAGGAAAAAGGCTTTCGTTCATTCGTTCCTGTTTACAGAACAAATAGCGGTGAGTTTTTCTCAGCAGGCATACAATACGGAGATACCTACTATTTAATGCCTTGGCTCCAATTTGACCAAGAGGAAGAACGGGATCAGAAACATGCTTATTTATTTAGAGAAACAGCCCGTCTTCACGAGAGAACCGCGCAGGAACTAAAGGTTAGACGTGATGAGATTGAACGTTATTACGGGCAAACGAAAAAAAAGTGGGAACAAGATAAAATTTTCTATGAGCAGTTTGTGGATAGAGCGGAGAAGGAATGGTACCTTTCTCCCTTTGAACTCCAGGCCATAACCTATTTTTCTGAAACCATTTCCGCGGTGAACTTTGCGCTGGAACGGCTGGAGGACTGGTATGAGTCCGCAAAGGAAAAGGACGTTTCAAGGGTTGTAATGAACCACGGCAGCCTGTCTATACACCATTTTCTGTATAATGATGCCGGGACCGGATATTTTACAAACTTCGAAAGAGCATCTGTCGGTCCTCCGCAAAACGACCTGCTCGGCTTTTATACAAAAATGTTCAGAGGCTTTCCGAAAGCTTGTCCGGAATGCGTCGAATGGTTTTATGGATATACGAAATCATTCCCTTTGCGTGAAGCGGAAGTCAGCCTTTTCCTCAGCTATATGGCATATCCGGCAGCCATGTACAAGGTGCTGAACGGTTATCAAACTGGGAAACGACAGCATGAAAAAGAGGAATGTACACAATTATTAAAGGCTTATTGGCAAATGAAAAATATAGAGACGTTTGTGATGAAAATTCATCAGATTGAACAAGAGAAAAAATTTCAGGCTGAAAACGAGTCCACGTCTTAATGGCGCGGACTTGTTTGTTTATATCCATTCTAAATGAAGGGCGCAAGCTAAAAAGATTAGGATTGCGAGCAGCAAAACATCAAAGGTTGTCGGAAAGAAAATGGTTCTGATTCCTTGAAAAATCGTAATGGGAATAATCACTTGTGCGGATACAAGCCGAATTTGCCTTACCCATGGCGGCAGTGAATAAGAGCTGAAACGTTTCTTCACGGTGCATCCTCCTCTACGCATTTACAAGCATCATATGTAAACTTGGGCAATAGGTGCCTGCCCATCTGTATAGAAAGCGGTGTTTTTGGAAAAGATGATTGACGAATCAAAAACACTTTTACTATAATAAAGAACATAAATAATGTATACAATGAGCTGATAAATACACCTGCTTAGAACGGGAAGAGTACAAAAAAGGCGCATGCAGAGAGAGAAGCCGTTTGCTGAAAGGCTTCTTATGTTGTCTGATTGGAAGGTCGCCCGGGAGCATAATTTCTTGAAAGAAGAGTAGAGAAATTCGGGAAACACCCGTTATCCGTTATAAGTGCATGAACTGATAGAGTTCATGAAAAAAGGTGGTACCGCGAAAGAGCTTTTCGTCCTTTTACAGGGATGAAGAGCTCTTTTTTCGTTCTCAGCCATTTTTAAACATGCTGGAGGGTTATGATGGAAACGAATGAACAAACAATGCCGACGAAATATGATCCGGCAGCGGTTGAAAAAGACCGATATGATTTTTGGCTAAAAGGCAAATTTTTTGAAGCGGGCAGTGACCAGACAAAAGAGCCATACTCTGTTGTCATCCCGCCGCCAAACGTAACAGGAAGACTTCACCTTGGCCACGCATGGGACACAACGCTGCAAGACATTGTAACGAGAATGAAACGCATGCAGGGCTATGATGTGCTGTGGCTTCCTGGCATGGACCACGCCGGCATCGCGACACAGGCTAAAGTAGAGGCGAAACTTCGTGAAGAAGGCAAATCCCGCTACGATTTAGGCCGTGAAAAATTCCTCGAAGAAACGTGGAAGTGGAAGGAAGAATATGCTGACTTTATTCGCAGCCAGTGGGCGAAATTAGGTCTTGGCCTAGATTATTCCCGTGAACGTTTTACGCTGGATGAAGGCTTGAGCAAAGCGGTAAGGGAAGTATTCGTTAAGCTTTATGAAAAAGGCCTGATCTACAGAGGCGAATATATTATTAACTGGGACCCAGCGACAAAAACAGCCCTATCCGACATTGAGGTGATTTACAAGGATGTTCAAGGCGCATTCTATCATATGAGCTATCCGCTTGATGACGGTTCAGGCTCAATTGAAATTGCGACGACACGTCCTGAAACAATGCTCGGTGATACAGCTGTTGCCGTTCACCCTGAAGACGAGCGCTATAAACACCTTATCGGAAAAACGGTGATCCTGCCGATTGTAAATCGTGAAATTCCGATTGTCGGTGATGACTATGTTGATATGGAATTTGGTTCAGGTGCCGTGAAAATTACACCTGCTCATGATCCGAACGACTTCGAGCTTGGCAACCGCCACAATTTAGAACGCATCCTTGTCATGAATGAAGATGGCACGATGAATGAAAATGCGCTCCAATATCAAGGTATGGATCGTTTTGAATGCCGCAAAAAGCTCGTGAAAGATTTACAGGAGGCGGGAGTTCTCTTCAAGATCGAGGATCATATGCACTCTGTCGGCCATAGTGAACGAAGCGGGGCTGTTGTGGAGCCTTATCTTTCTACACAATGGTTTGTGCGCATGCAGCCGCTTGCTGATGCAGCGATTGAGCTGCAAAAGAAAGGAGAAAAGGTCAACTTTGTGCCTGACCGTTTCGAAAAAACGTATTTACACTGGATGGAAAATATCCGCGACTGGTGTATCTCCCGTCAATTGTGGTGGGGACATCGTATTCCTGCCTGGTATCATAAAGAAACAGGCGAGCTATATGTTGGGCTTGAAGCGCCGGAAGACAGCGAAAATTGGGAACAGGATACAGACGTACTGGATACATGGTTCAGTTCTGCGCTATGGCCTTTCTCCACAATGGGCTGGCCTGATGTAACTGCTGAAGACTTTAAACGCTACTATCCGACAGATGTTCTCGTGACAGGGTACGATATCATTTTCTTCTGGGTATCACGCATGATTTTCCAAGGCATTGAATTTACAGGCGAGCGCCCGTTCAAAGATGTTTTAATCCACGGCTTAATCCGTGACGAGCAAGGCCGGAAAATGAGTAAATCTCTTGGCAACGGTGTCGACCCGATGGATGTGATTGACAAGTACGGAGCCGATTCTCTGCGTTATTTCCTTGCGACTGGAAGCTCTCCTGGTCAGGATCTGCGCTTCAGCTATGAAAAAGTGGAATCGACCTGGAATTTTGCCAATAAAATTTGGAACGCCTCCCGTTTTGCATTAATGAATATGGATGGCATGACGTACGATGAGCTTGATCTGTCAGGCGAAAAATCAGTCGCTGACAAGTGGATTTTAACGCGGTTAAATGAAACGATCGAGCACGTGACCCAGCTTGCTGATCGATATGAATTTGGTGAAGTAGGACGCCATTTATATAACTTTATTTGGGATGATTTCTGTGATTGGTATATTGAAATGGCGAAGCTTCCGCTTTATGGAGAAGACGAAGCGGCTAAGAAAACTACCCGTTCCATCCTTGCTTACGTACTTGATCAAACGATGCGTCTGCTCCATCCGTTTATGCCATTCTTAACGGAGGAAATTTGGCAGCACCTTCCTCACCAAGGGGAATCGATTACAGTAAGTCAATGGCCTGTAGTAGTGCCGGAGCATACCGATACTGAAGCGGCAGCTGACATGAAGCTTCTTGTTGAGCTGATCCGTTCTGTGCGCAATATCCGCAGTGAAGTCAATACGCCAATGAGCAAGCAGGTTGAACTGTACATTAAAACAAGCACAGACGAAATAGCAGCCCGCCTCGAAGCAAACCGTTCATATGTTGAACGCTTTACGAATCCGAGTGTGCTTAAAATTGGCACCGATATTGAGGCTGTTGATAAGGCGATGACGGCCGTTGTCTCAGGAGCAGAGGTTATTCTTCCGCTTGAAGGCTTAATCAATATTGATGAAGAAATTGCCCGTCTGCAAAAAGAATTTGATAAACTGACAAAAGAAGTTGAGCGTGTCCAAAAGAAACTTGGAAATGAAGGATTTATGAAAAAAGCGCCTGCACACGTAATTGATGAAGAACGTGAAAAAGAAAAAGATTATGTGGCGAAGCGTGACGCTGTTCAAAAACGAATGGCTGAGCTGAAGGGTTAATGAAAAGCCGGGGCGGTTTCTAGAGAAACCGCCTTGTCTTATAAAAGAGGGGATTATCATTGTTTACTGCATATCAAGATGCGCGCAGCTGGATTCACGGGAGGCTGAAATTCGGGGTGAAGCCCGGACTTGGCCGAATGAAACAGCTGATGGCGCGGTTAGGACATCCTGAAAAAAAAATCCGAGCGTTCCACGTTGCAGGAACAAACGGTAAAGGATCAACTGTCGCTTTTATCCGTTCTATGCTGCAGGAAGCCGGATATACGGTTGGAACATTTACATCGCCTTATATTATTACGTTTAATGAACGGATCAGCGTAAACGGGATACCGATTTCTGATGAGGAATGGACAGCACTCGTCAATCAAATGAAACCGCACGTTGAAGCCCTTGATCAAACGGAATACGGACAGCCGACAGAATTTGAAATTATGACAGCTTGTGCATTTTTATATTTTGCAGAGTTTCATAAGGTCGATTTTGTTATTTTTGAAACAGGTCTGGGCGGTAGATTCGATTCTACTAATGTGGTTGAACCGCTCTTAACTGTGATTACAAGCATCGGACACGATCATATGAACATTTTGGGAAACACCATTGAAGAAATTGCAGGAGAAAAGGCCGGTATTATTAAAGAAGGTATTCCAATCGTTACAGCAGTTACCCAGCCGGAAGCGTTACAGGTCATCCGCCACGAAGCCGAACGGCATGCTGCGCCGTTCCAGTCATTGCATGATGCATGTGTTATTTTCAATGAAGAGGCTCTGCCTGCAGGAGAACAGTTTTCATTCAAAACGGAAGAGAAATGCTATGAAGATATTCGGACATCTCTGATTGGCACCCATCAAAGACAAAATGCTGCTTTGTCCATTTTGGCTGCGGAGTGGCTCAATAAGGAGAATATCGCCCATATCAGTGACGAAGCGTTAAGGAGCGGGCTTGTGAAGGCTGCTTGGCCGGGACGGTTAGAGCTTGTTCAGGAGCATCCTCCGGTATATTTAGACGGTGCGCATAACGAAGAAGGTGTTGAAAAGCTGGCGGAAACGATGAAGCAGCGTTTCGCCAATTCACGCATTTCTGTGGTGTTTAGCGCGTTAAAGGACAAACCGTATCAGAACATGATTAAAAGACTGGAAACCATTGCTCATGCGATTCATTTTGCTTCTTTTGATTTCCCGCGTGCTTCTCTTGCAAAAGATCTCTATGATGCAAGTGAAATCAGCAATAAAAGCTGGAGTGAAGATCCAGACGATGTGATCAAATTCATAGAAAGCAAAAAGGGCTCAAATGAAATTACGCTGATTACCGGATCTCTTTACTTTATTTCTGACATTCGAAAAAGGTTGAAATAAAAGCATCCGGCTCCGGCAGAATCAAAAAAAGATTCTGCCGTTTTTTTCATGTGTAAAATTGAATATTCCCAATTGGAGCTCAGGATGTCCATTTTGCTACAATCCATACCAGAACTCAATGAATAAAGGTGTGTTGTCTATGCTATCCATTCTTTTTATCTTCGGGCTTATCCTTGGTTCTTTTTACTATACGGCCGGGTGCCGTATCCCCTTACATCTATCTATTATTGCGCCCCGTTCATCATGCCCGTTTTGCCGGCGAACATTAACTCCTGCAGAATTAATTCCCATCCTGTCATTCCTATTTCAAAAAGGTAAATGTAAAAGCTGCGGGCATAGGATTTCTTTTATGTATCCCGCAGCAGAGCTTGTGACAGCGTGTTTATTTGCCGCCGCAGGAATACGCTTTGGCACATCGCTGGAACTGTTTCCCGCTGTGGTGTTTATCTCTCTTCTCATTATTGTTGCAGTGACAGATATTCATTTTATGCTGATTCCAAATCGAATATTGATTTTCTTTCTTCCCTTTTTGGCGGCCGCGAGATTGATTTCTCCGCTTGATTCCTGGTATGCAGGCCTGTTAGGTGCGGCAGCCGGATTTTTGTTTCTGGCTGTAATTGCCGCAATCACCCATGGGGGAGTAGGGGGAGGAGATATTAAATTATTTGCGGTGATTGGCTTTGTGCTTGGTGTGAAAATGCTGGCAGCTGCCTTTTTCTTTTCAGTTTTGATAGGTGCATTATATGGAGCGGCAGCTGTTCTGACTGGTAGACTCGCTAAAAGGCAGCCGCTTCCCTTCGCCCCCGCTATAGCCGCAGGGAGCATTTTAGCCTATTTATACGGTGACTCTATCATTTCTTTTTATATCAAAATGGCATTGGGCTGACTGCTGAAAAATTTGACGAACGTTTTTTGGACAAGGCGACAAAAGTCTTGTTCTTTTTTTCTTTGCCTGTGCTAAAGTGTGTAGCATGAAAAGCCGACAAAAACGGTCAAGCAAATGAAGGGAGGAAGCGGAATTGAAAAAAAGAAAGAATAAAAAAAACAGTAAAGCCGCAGAAAAAGCCCTCAAGGTGACGATTAATGGAAAAGAAGAGACGGTTTACGAACAAGAGACGCCTGAGACAGAGGCGAATAAAAGCATGACATTTTCAAATTGGGAGGAAAAAAGACAGGCAGAACAAGAGGTTGCGGCATCCCAGGAACACCCTGATGAAGATGAATTCAATTGGGATTCCGAGGAGGACAAGGTGTTTAAAGAGGACCCTAAAGTTGTTCCTCCTTTTCAAAAGAAAAAAACAAAGCTTTACGCAAAAGGAAAGACCGGGGCTGCCAAACCGGTAAAAAGAGTGGCCGCGACGATTGCCTTCGCGGCTGTCATTGGCACTGGATTAGGGTTATTCGCGTTAAACATATCGGGGAATAAAGAAGCGTCAGCACCGGCCTCTTTAGAGGATTCTTTAGGCAGCCAAACGGCAAAAGCAGGGGATACTTCTGCTGATAAACAAACCTCAGGCGCAGAAAAACAAGCGGCACAAACTGAAGGTACATACAAAACATACGCTGTGCAAGCCGGAAAATTTTCAAATGAAAAGGGCGCCGAAACGTTAACAGAACAATTGACCGAAAAAGGATATTCCGCCGTGTCACTGTCAAAGGATGACGGGTATACGTATGTCATCGCGGGCTTAGCCAGTGATAAGGAGGTCTCACAGCAGTTAGGACAGGTTTTAATCGACAGTGATTTTGAAGCCTGGGGAGGCAAGGAGCTTTCCTTATCAATAGAGTCAGATATGACAGATTCTTTTAAGGAAACAGCGGAGCTTGCAGCAAAGGCGATTCTCGGCGAAGACATTACAAAAGCGAGTGTAGAGAAAATAGAAAAGTCGCTTGGTGAAACAAAAGCGTCAGAAACAGGAGAGAAAAAAGCGATTTTGCAGGCTTTAAAGGAATTAGAGGATCCAAGTGCTGAAGCCGGGTGGAAGGCTCAGCAGGAGCTGTTAGCCGTCGTAAAATAAGAGATAGTGCCCTGAGCCTTCGTCCTTTAGTGACAGGCTTTTTTTATTTTGTCATGAAAAAGTTATTTTTCTGAAATTGTGACAAGCCTCGTGATTTGGTAGGATAAACGAGTATCTTTTTTTCTTAAGCAAACCCTGAAAGGATGACGAACATGACAAAACCGCTAATACTTGCATCACAATCTCCGCGCAGGAAAGAACTCCTCGATCTTCTCCAGCTGCCCTACTCCATTATTGTCAGTGAAGTAGAAGAAAAATTAAATCGAAACTTTTCACCAGAAGAAAACGTCCAATGGTTGGCAAAACAAAAAGCTAAGGCTGTAGCTGATCTCCACCCGCATGCAATCGTTATCGGTGCTGATACAATGGTATGCCTTGACGGCGAATGTCTTGGCAAACCGCAGGATCAAGAAGAAGCTGCTTCTATGCTGCGGAGGCTTTCAGGCCGAAGTCACTCAGTAATAACCGCGGTCAGCATTCAAGCTGAAAATCACAGCGAGACTTTTTATGATAAGACAGAAGTTGCGTTTTGGTCCCTCAGTGAAGAAGAGATTTGGACATATATTGAAACAAAAGAGCCGATGGATAAAGCAGGTGCATACGGCATCCAAGGAAGAGGCGCGCTTTTTGTAAAGAAAATAGACGGAGATTATTATTCAGTCATGGGCCTTCCTATATCAAAAACAATGAGAGCTCTTCGCCATTTTGATATAAGGGCATGACGGTTCTATAAACGGGAAGGGAAAGAAAAGGAGTGCTTGGTCATACACGATCTGCCATTAAAACTCAAAGATTTCCCAATGAAAGAAAAGCCAAGAGAACGGCTCCTGAAAGTCGGAGCCGAGAACTTAGCGAATCATGAACTTTTGGCTATATTATTGCGGACAGGGACTAAACACGAATCTGTTTTGGACCTGTCAAACCGGCTGCTGCGCTCATTTGACGGGCTGCGCCTGCTCAAGGAAGCATCGGTTGAAGAGCTGTCAAGCATCCCGGGAATCGGTATGGTAAAAGCGATTCAAATACTGGCTGCAGTTGAGCTTGGAAGCCGGATTCATAAATTAGCCAACGAAGAACATTTCGTTATTCGCTCCCCGGAAGACGGCGCTAATCTTGTCATGGAGGATATGCGCTTTTTAACCCAGGAGCATTTTGTCTGTTTATACTTAAATACAAAAAATCAAGTCATCCATAAACGCACCGTATTTATCGGAAGCCTGAATTCATCTATTGTCCACCCGCGAGAGGTGTTTAAAGAAGCGTTTAAACGATCTGCCGCTTCCTTTATCTGTGTTCATAATCATCCTTCTGGAGATCCGACGCCGAGCAGGGAAGATATTGAAGTGACAAGACGGCTGTTTGAATGCGGAAACCTGATTGGCATCGAGCTGCTTGACCATTTGGTGATCGGGGATAAAAAATTTGTGAGTTTAAAGGAAAAAGGATATTTGTAACACTTTTTTTTTCGTCGAATTAAGCTATAATAGAGTTTATGAGTTTTTCCCTTTAGGGTATTTTTGCTTTAAGAAAGGAAGATACATACATATGTTTGGAATTGGTGCTAGAGACCTTGGTATAGATCTTGGAACTGCGAATACGCTTGTTTTTGTAAAAGGAAAAGGAATTGTTGTGAGAGAGCCGTCAGTTGTCGCTTTGCAGACGGATACGAAATCGATTGTCGCTGTCGGAAATGATGCGAAAAATATGATTGGACGGACACCGGGCAACGTGGTGGCTCTTCGCCCGATGAAAGACGGCGTTATCGCTGATTATGAAACAACGGCGACGATGATGAAATATTACATCAATCAAGCCATAAAAAATAAAGGCATGTTTGCCAGAAAACCATATGTAATGGTATGTGTCCCATCAGGCATTACAGCTGTTGAAGAACGCGCTGTTATCGATGCGACAAGACAGGCGGGAGCGCGTGACGCGTATCCGATTGAAGAGCCTTTTGCCGCAGCAATCGGAGCCAATCTGCCAGTTTGGGAACCGACTGGAAGCATGGTTGTTGATATCGGGGGCGGTACGACAGAAGTTGCGATTATTTCCCTCGGAGGCATCGTAACGTCTCAGTCAATCCGTGTAGCCGGTGATGAGATGGACGACGCAATTATCAACTACATCAGAAAAACGTACAACCTGATGATCGGTGACCGTACGGCTGAAGCGATTAAAATGGAAATCGGATCTGCAGAAGCTCCTGAAGAATCCGACAACATGGAAATCCGCGGACGCGATTTGCTCACAGGTCTGCCGAAAACAATTGAAATTACAGGAAAAGAGATTTCTAATGCTCTACGCGACACTGTATCTACAATTGTCGAAGCAGTGAAGAGCACACTCGAAAAAACACCGCCTGAGCTTGCAGCAGATATCATGGACAGAGGTATAGTGTTAACCGGCGGCGGAGCGCTTTTGCGCAATTTAGACAAAGTCATCAGCGAAGAAACAAAAATGCCGGTCCTTATCGCCGAAGACCCGCTTGATTGTGTAGCGATCGGAACAGGGAAAGCACTGGAGCACATCCATCTTTTCAAAGGGAAAACTAGATAATCGGGAGTTCAATAGAAGAGGTGTAACACGATGCCGAATAAGCGGTTAATGCTATTACTTCTGTGTATTATCATATTGGTGGCTATGATTGGATTTTCGCTGAAGGGCGGCCGCAATACCACCTGGCCTGAGAAAGTGATCGGCGATACGACGGGAGTATTTCAAAATATTTTTCATACGCCTGCCGAATTTTTTGCAGGAATATTTGAGAACATCAATGATTTAAAAAACACATACAAAGAAAACGAGCGTCTAAGAGAAAAACTTGACGGACAGACACAATATGAAGCCAAGCTTCAAGAGCTTGAAGAAGAAAACAAATCCTTGCGTGACGAGCTTGGCCATGTCAAATCGATTAAAGATTACAAGCCGATTTTAGCAACGGTCATCGCCAGAAGCCCTGATAATTGGGCCAAACAGGTCACCATTAACAAGGGGACTCAGCAAAACGTAGCGAAAGATATGGCCGTTACAAACGAAAAAGGCGCATTAATCGGCAAGATCAAAAGCTCCGGACTTAACAATTTTACGTCTACTGTTCAGCTTTTAAGCGATACTGACCGCAATAACAGAGTCGCGACAAAAATTTCCGGAAAAAAAGGCAGCAAAGGCTACGGCTTGATCGAAGGATATGACAAAGAGAAAAAACGTCTTAAGATGACAATTATTGAGCGTAAGGATAAACAAGACGTGAAAAAAGGCGATCTTATTGAAACATCAGGGACAGGCGGTGTTTTCCCAGAAGGGCTGACAATCGGTGAAGTGACTGATATCGAGTCAGATTCCTATGGACTGACAAAGGTTGCTTATGTAAAACCTGCGGCTGACCTTACAGATTTAAATAATGTGATCGTTGTTAACCGTGACGTGCCGACTGTCGATACAGAGGAGGAAGGATCGTGAAACGTTTCCTTCTCCCTTTCGTTATGATGCTTGTTTTTTCTGCGGAAAGCATTTTTACAGATTTGGTGCATTTTCCTTTCGTTACAGATGACCAAGTGCTCGCCCCGCGTTTTTTGATGCTTGTATTGATATTCATGTCGGCTTTTATCAACCAAAAACACGCGATGATTTACGGATTTATTTTTGGTTTTCTATATGACATGAACTATACAAGTCTATTAGGCGTTTACATGTTTGGTTTTGCAGGGCTATGCTATTTGGCTTCAAAAGCGTTTAAAGTGTTACATACAAACGCATTTGTAGTGATATTGATAGCAGTTCTGGCTGTCTGTCTGCTCGAATTTTACGTATTCGGCATTCAGTCTTTGATTCATAAAGATATTATGACGTTTAACGGATTTGTGCTTGACCGGTTTATACCGACAATTTTATTAAATATTGCAGCAGCTCTTATTCTTGTTCTGCCATTTAGATTGTTTTTTATGAGTCTAAAGAAAGAATTGAGAGATGAGTAAAAAGGATTTTATCTTTTTTTGACGAAATGAGTATGTTGTTGAGGTGAATATTGTGAAGACCAAAAAGCAGCAATATGTAACAATAAAAGGAACAAAGAATGGACTAACATTGCATCTGGATGATGCGTGTTCTTTTGATGAGCTTCTCGATGGTCTTCAGAATATGCTGTCAATTGAACAATATACCGATGGAAAAGGCCAGAAAATCAGCGTTCATGTTAAGCTGGGAAATCGCTTTTTATATAAGGAGCAAGAGGAACAGCTAACCGAATTGATTGCGTCAAAGAAAGATTTGTTTGTTCATTCTATTGACAGTGAAGTCATTACTAAAAAAGAAGCACAGCAGATAAGAGAGGAAGCCGAAATTATTTCTGTTTCAAAAATTGTCCGTTCAGGCCAAGTGCTGCAGGTAAAAGGCGACTTGCTCCTGATCGGTGACGTGAATCCCGGCGGAACAGTCAGGGCCGGAGGGAACATTTTTGTTCTGGGCTCACTGAAAGGAATCGCGCATGCCGGGTTTAATGGAAATAATCAAGCGGTCATCGCCGCCTCTGAAATGCTTCCGACACAATTAAGAATCAATCATGTGTTAAATCGCTCCCCAGACCACATTCAAAAAGGGAACGAAATGGAATGTGCTTATTTAGATACAGACGGAAATATGGTCATTGAACGCCTTCAACATTTGGCTCATTTAAGACCTGATCTAACAAGGCTTGAGGGAGGAATGTGAATTGGGTGAGGCTATCGTAATAACTTCGGGAAAAGGCGGAGTAGGTAAGACAACAACATCTGCGAACCTCGGTACCGCCTTAGCCATTTTAGGGAAGCGCGTATGCTTAGTAGATACTGATATAGGACTGCGCAACCTTGATGTTGTAATGGGTCTTGAAAATAGAATTATTTACGATCTGGTAGACGTTGTAGAGGGCAGATGCAAAATGCATCAGGCGCTCGTAAAAGACAAACGTTTCGATGATCTGCTCTATTTAATGCCCGCTGCTCAAACGAGCGATAAGACAGCTGTTGCTCCTGAACAAATTAAAAACATGGTCCAAGAGCTCAAACAGGAATTTGACTATGTCATCATAGACTGTCCTGCCGGAATCGAGCAAGGGTACAAAAATGCCGTTTCCGGAGCTGATAAAGCGATTGTGGTCACTACGCCTGAAATCTCAGCTGTTCGTGATGCTGACCGTATTATAGGGCTGCTGGAGCAAGAGGAAAATATTGAACCGCCGCGGCTCGTTGTTAACAGAATCAGAAATCACCTGATGAAAAACGGTGACACGATGGATATCGACGAAATCGTACAGCATTTGTCGATCGATTTGCTAGGAATCGTGGCTGATGATGATGAAGTCATCAAAGCTTCCAACCATGGTGAACCGATTGCGATGGACCCGAAAAATCGCGCTTCTATTGCATATCGCAATATTGCCCGCCGCATCTTAGGTGAATCTGTTCCTTTACAGGTGCTTGAAGAGCAAAATAAAGGAATGATGGCTAAGATTAAGTCATTTTTCGGCGTAAGATCTTAATGTGATAGAATTAAAGAGAAGAATCTGACAAAGCAAATGCTGTGTCAGGTTTTTTTGTTTTTGCCTGCTTTGTTCCTGACTAAACCGAATATTTGCCATGGACAAGACATATGATGTACAAACCCAACGAATGCAAAGGATGATGGCAATGAGTCACAGAGCAGATGAAATCAGAAAACGATTAGAGAAAAGAAGAAAGCAGCTTTCCGGCTCAAAACGTTTCTCTACTCAGACAGTTTCTGAAAAGCAGAAACCCCCGTCCTGGGTGATGGTAACGGATCAGGAAAAGCATGGAACACTTCCGGTCTACGAAGATAACATGCCAACATTCAACGGAAAACACCCATTGGTGAAAACAGATTCAATTATCCTGAAATGTCTTCTGTCGGCCTGCCTTGTTCTCGTTTCAGCTATAGCCTATAAAACAAACATTGGACCCGTCAGTCAGATTAAACCCGCCGTAGCCAAAACCTTTGAAACTGAATTTCAATTTGCTTCAGCAAGCCATTGGTTCGAAACCAAATTCGGAAATCCGCTTGCTTTCCTGGCTCCTGAACACAAAAATAAGGAACAGCAGATTGAAGTAGGCAAAGATCTGATCGCGCCTGCATCCGGGAAAGTACAGCAGGATTTTCAGGACAATGGGGAAGGAATTAAAGTCGAAACAAGCAGCGATAAGATTGATAGTGTAAAAGAAGGCTATGTGGTTGAAGTCAGCAAAGACAGCCAGACGGGACTGACGGTTAAGGTGCAGCATGCTGACAACACCTATAGTATCTATGGCGAGCTCAAAGATGTTGATGTTGCTTTATATGATTTTGTGGATAAAGGCAAAAAACTCGGTTCGATTAAGCTTGATGATCATAATAAAGGGGTCTATTATTTTGCCATGAAAGACGGCGATAAATTTATTGATCCGATTCAGGTGATTTCATTTGAATAAATGGCTCGACCTTATCTTAAAGATCCATGTGCATCCTTTTCTTTGGATTATCGCGGCGCTGGGATTGCTCACAGGCCATATGAAAGCATTATTATGTCTGCTCCTGATTGTATTGATTCATGAGCTGGGGCATGCTGCTCTGGCCGTATTTTTTTCTTGGAGAATCAAGCGTGTTTTTTTGCTGCCGTTTGGGGGAACGGTCGAAGTGGAAGAGCACGGGAATCGGCCGTTAAAGGAAGAGTTTGCGGTCATTATTGCCGGCCCTCTTCAGCACATCTGGCTTCAGTTTGCCGCCTGGATGCTTGCTGAAGTCTCAGTGATTCATCAGCATACCTTTGAACTCTTCACCTTTTATAATCTTTCTATCTTATTTGTCAATTTACTGCCGATCTGGCCGCTGGATGGAGGAAAACTGTTATTTTTGTTGTTTTCCAAACAGCTGCCTTTTCAAAAGGCTCACCGGCTTAATCTAAAAACGTCGCTCTGCTTCTGCCTGTTGCTCGGGTGCTGGGTTTTATTCGTGATTCCTCTGCAAATCAGCGCATGGGTTTTGTTTGTCTTTCTGGCTGTTTCCTTGTTTGAGGAATATCGGCAAAGGCACTATATCCATGTGAGATTTCTCCTCGAAAGGTATTACGGAAAAAACAGGGAGCTTGAGAAACTTCTGCCGCTGACAGTAAAGGCGGAGGATAAAGTCTATCATGTGATGGCCGAGTTCAAACGTGGCTGTAAGCATCCGATTATTATAGAAAAATCAGGCCAAAAGCTCAGCCAGCTTGACGAGAATGAAGTGCTGCACGCTTACTTTGCCGATAAGCGGACGAATTCTTCCATGGAGGAACTGCTTCTGCCCTACTAAAACTGATTGACAAACGCCTTGTATTTTGGTATATTTTTTAATGTTATGGATGTAGCACCATTGCTACAACCGCTCAGTACAGGTGTTAAGAGCTTTTACAGCCCCCTGGTATCTGGCGAGTCTTAGTCTAATAGGAGGTGCAGAGAATGTACGCAATCATTAAAACAGGCGGTAAACAAATCAAAGTTGAAGAAGGCCAAACTGTTTACATCGAAAAACTTGCTGCTGAAGCAGGTGAAACAGTTACTTTTGAAGACGTTTTGTTTGTTGGCGGAGACAACGTGAAAGTCGGCAACCCTACAGTTGAAGGCGCAACAGTAACGGCTAAAGTTGAAAAACAAGGCCGCGCGAAAAAAATCACTGTTTTCAGATACAAACCAAAGAAAAACGTTCATAAAAAACAAGGTCATCGTCAGCCTTACACTAAAGTGACGATCGAAAAAATCAACGCGTAAGCATGATTCAGGCAACAATCAGAAGGTCTCATGATAAAGGCATATTGTCTTTTGAAATGACGGGCCATGCGAATTTTGCTGAACATGGACAAGATCTTGTTTGTGCCGGAGTGACAGCCGTTGTGTTTGGAGCCGTTAACGCGGTCATTGTGCTCGCGGGCTTCGAGCCGCTTCTTGATATAGGGGAGGACGGGGGTTATTTTTATTTTGAATTCCCTGAATCTCTTGATCCAGAGGCACGCCAAAAAGCTCAGCTGCTGATTGAAGGCATGATTGTTTCGCTGGAGACAATCGAACGGGATTACAAAGACAACTTGCGTGTGACCACAAACATAATATAGGAGGTGAGCTACATGCTTAGATTAGATCTTCAGTTTTTCGCTTCTAAAAAAGGAGTAGGTTCTACAAAGAACGGACGTGACTCTGAGGCTAAACGTTTAGGTGCTAAACGTGCTGACGGTCAATTCGTAACAGGCGGTTCTATCCTTTACCGTCAACGCGGAACAAAAATTTACCCAGGTGAAAACGTGGGCCGCGGCGGAGATGACACTCTATTTGCGAAAATCGACGGAACTGTTAAATTCGAACGTTTCGGCCGTGACCGCAAAAAAGTGAGCGTATATCCTGTAGCTCAATAATGATTCAAAAAACTCCGGTCGATGATGACTGGAGTTTTTTTTGCAATATGCGGAGTAAACACCTAGAATGAAATGCAGAGTATGTGCGAGCAGACCCCGCCAAGAATGAGAATAAACATCTCAAACCCACTGGATATGTTCCCCAAGCAGTAATACATAAAATGTTCTGCCTGGCTGCAAATCAACCAAAGCCAGAAAAAAGGAACATGATATTTCTGGGAAAAACAATTGTTTTTCTAACAAAGCCTTCTCTGTTATAATTCATAATACACACTTATACAGACTCCTAAATAAGAAATTAAATGATTGGGAGTGCGAAAATGAAGGATGTTTCAAAAAATCAAGAAGAAAATATAAGCGACACGGCATTAACAAACGAACTGATTCATCTGCTTGGCCATTCCCGGCATGATTGGATGAATAAGCTGCAGCTGATTAAAGGAAACTTAAGCTTACAGAAGTATGACCGTGTCTTTGAAATGATTGAAGAAATGGTTATAGACGCAAAGCACGAATCAAAGCTCTCAAACCTGAAAACACCGCATTTGGCGTTTGATTTTCTTACGTTTAATTGGAAAACCCATTATATGACGCTTGAATATGAAGTTCTCGGAGAAATTAAGGATTTGTCGGCTTATGATCAAAAGCTGGCGAAACTGATGAGAAAGCTGTTTCATCTGTTTGATCAAGCAGTCAGCAGAGAGAGTGAAAATCATTTAACGGTTTCGCTTCAAACGGATCATCCTGACAGACAGCTGATTCTGTACCTTGATTTTCACGGTGCCTTTGCCGATCCATCTGCTTTTGATGATATTCGGCAGAATGGATATGAGGACGTTGATATTATGCGTTTTGAAATCACGAGTCACGAATGTCTGATTGAAATTGGGTTGGACTAGCGGAGTTTTTAACGGTTTAGAACGGAGGACATTATGTTTGTAGATCAGGTCAAAGTATATGTAAAAGGCGGCGACGGCGGCAACGGTATGGTTGCGTTTCGCCGTGAAAAATATGTGCCGAAAGGCGGCCCTGCCGGCGGTGACGGAGGAAAGGGAGGAGACGTCGTTTTTGAAGTAGATGAAGGTCTCCGCACCCTGATGGATTTTAGATACAAAAAACACTTTAAAGCGATTCGCGGCGAGCATGGCATGTCCAAAAACCAGCACGGACGAAATGCTGATGATATGGTTATTAAAGTTCCGCCGGGCACCGTTGTGACAGACGATGATACAAAACAGGTCATCGCTGATTTAACAGAGCACGGACAGCGGGCTGTCATTGCAAGAGGCGGAAGAGGCGGAAGAGGAAATAGCCGCTTTGCTACACCGGCTAATCCCGCGCCTCAGCTTTCAGAAAACGGCGAGCCGGGAAAAGAACGCTACATTGTTCTTGAATTAAAAGTGCTTGCAGATGTCGGACTTGTCGGGTTCCCGAGTGTGGGAAAATCTACTTTGCTGTCTGTTGTCTCATCTGCAAAACCGAAAATTGCGGACTATCACTTTACAACGCTTGTCCCGAATCTCGGCATGGTTGAAACGGATGACGGACGCAGCTTTGTCATGGCTGATTTGCCGGGGCTGATTGAAGGCGCACACCAAGGCGTCGGACTTGGCCACCAGTTTTTGCGCCATATTGAACGGACAAGGGTTATTGTTCACGTCATTGACATGTCAGGCTTAGAAGGCCGTGATCCATATGATGATTATCTTACGATTAACCAGGAGCTGAGCGAGTACAATCTGCGTCTCACTGAGCGTCCGCAAATTATCGTTGCAAATAAAATGGACATGCCGGAGGCTGCGGAAAATCTCGAAGCCTTTAAAGAAAAGCTGACGGATGATTATCCGGTATTCCCGATCAGTGCGGTGACAAGAGAAGGTCTGCGTGAGCTTCTGTTTGAAGTCGCCAATCAGCTTGAGAACACACCGGAGTTCCCGCTGTATGACGAGGAAGAGCTTACACAAAACCGTGTCATGTACACGATGGAAAATGAAGAAGTGCCATTTAACATTACACGCGATCCAGACGGTGTATTTGTGCTTTCAGGAGACAGCCTTGAGCGGTTATTCAAGATGACTGATTTCTCACGTGATGAATCGGTTAAACGGTTTGCAAGACAGATGCGCGGAATGGGTGTTGATGAAGCACTCAGAGAACGCGGAGCCAAGGATGGAGATATAATCAGGCTTCTGGAATTTGAATTTGAATTTATTGATTAATGAATGTTGGCTGAAAAGAGAGCCTGGTGTCAGGCTCTCTATTTTAAAGGGGGGATGCAAATGAAAGAGGAGACATTTTATCTTGTCCGTGAAGATGTATTGCCCGATGCAATGAGAAAAACATTGGAAGTCAAAAAGCTGCTTGATCGAAAAAAAGCAGATTCAGTAGCAGATGCCGTTCAAAAGGTCGATTTAAGCAGAAGTGCGTTTTATAAATACAGGGATGCTGTTTTTCCATTCTACACCATGGTAAAAGAACAAATTATCACACTTTTCTTTCATTTGGAGGATAGGTCAGGTGCGTTATCTCAGCTTCTTCAGGCGGTAGCTGATTCTGGAAGCAACGTTCTTTCCATTCACCAGACCATCCCGCTTCAAGGCAGAGCAAATGTGACACTGTCTATCAGTACGTCGGCAATGGAAGAAGACATTCATACATTAATGAATAAGCTCAGGAAGTTTGATTTTGTAGAAAAGGTTGAAATATTAGGTTCAGGTGCATAAGGGAGAGAAAATCGTCATGAAAGTCGGTTATTTAGGTCCAACAGCTACATTTACACATCTAGCAGTCAGTTCTTGTTTTCAAAACGGCGCCGAACATGTTGCTTACCGCACCATTCCGGAGTGTATAGATGCAGCCGTTGCAGGCGAAGTTGATTTTGCTTTTGTTCCTTTGGAAAATGCATTAGAAGGATCTGTTAATCTAACAATAGACTATTTAATACATGAACAGCCCTTGCCAATCGTGGGTGAAATGACGTTGCCGATTCATCAGCACTTGCTCGTCCATCCCTCTAGAGAGAATGCATGGAAAGAGCTCGACAAAATTTACTCACATTCACACGCGATTGCGCAATGCCATAAATTTCTTCATCGACATTTTCCTTCCGTTCCATATGAATACGCCAATTCTACCGGGGCGGCAGCAAAGTTTGTCAGTGACCATCCCGAGCTGAATATCGGGGTCATTGCCAATGATATGGCAGCTTCTACATACGAATTAAAAATCGTGAAACGGGATATACAGGATTATAGGGACAATCATACAAGATTTGTTATCCTGTCTCCTGATGAAAACATATCTTTTGAAGTGAATTCAAAATTGAGTTCTAGGCCCAAAACGACCTTAATGGTCATGCTGCCGCAGGATGATCAGTCCGGGGCGCTGCATAGAGTGCTGTCTGCATTTTCTTGGAGGAATTTAAACTTGTCAAAAATTGAGTCACGTCCGACTAAAACCGGATTAGGCCATTATTTCTTTATTATTGATATTGAGAAAGCGTTTGATGATGTATTGATTCCAGGGGCCATGCAGGAGCTTGAAGCGCTCGGCTGCAAAGTGAAGCTCCTGGGTGCATACCAGTCTTACCAATTATAAAAAAGCCCTCTAGAGGGCTTTTTTTAGTCTTTAATTAAAATGCCGGCTTCTTCGAGGGCTTGGCAAGCTTGATCGATGCGATGTTCATCAGGTGCTGTCAGTGTATGCAGGTGCACGCCGTCGGTCAGCTGTGATAAGTAGGCAGCATTCGTAGAATTGATTTTTTTAATGAAATGGCTAACTTCCTTCCGGGTGCCTACTTGGATGGCTGCAGTTAAATCTCCATACACGGGATGCTCGATTTTTACGTCTTTTACTGTAACGCCTTCGTCGACGATGAGCTGCAGTTCCTCTTCTGTCCGTTCAGGACCGTGCAGACATGCTATGATTCTTTCTGCCTGCTGGTGCTGCTGAGCGGCTGCATCCATGTATACATATCCTTGGCTTGTGGCGATAATCGGTACATTTTTCGCTTTCAAGAGCGATATATCCTGTACAATAACCTGTCTTGAAACGTTCGCTTTTTTTGCGAGTTCTCCTCCTGTCAGCGGTGATTTAGATTCCTTCAGCCACAGAAGAAGCTGGTCACGCCTGTTGGCGCCCATTAGCTTTAATTCTTCGGTCAATATCAAATTCTCCTTTCTTTTGTTCCCAAAGCACTGTAAACGTATGTAATAACTGTTCCAGCTGTTCAGCTGTTGTATGCCTGCCAAAAGAGATGCGGATAAATTGCAGAGCTTCTTGTTCGGTTTTTCTTAATGCTTTCATTGTTTCAGACGGACCGTGGTAACCTGCAGAACAAGCGCTGCCGGTTGAAATGCAAATATTACTCCGATTACATTCTAACATAACATATTGTCCTTCAAATGAGTGAAAAAAACACCCTATAATATGCGGAAGACATTCTGCTTGCGAAGTGTCTGCCGCAAGGGTTACAGGGAGAGACCGAATACGGATTTGGTCTAGAAAGTATGTTCTTAATGCCTCATTGCGGGATATCTGTTTTTCCATTTCGCTTACGATCAATTCTGCAGCGGCAGTGAAGGCACCGATCCCGGGAACATTTACGGTGCCGGCTCTGAATCCGTATTCGTGAGTAGTCAGAGGATAAACGGGTTTCCAAGGGACATCCGGACGGATATAGACCGCCCCTACTCCTTTTGGACCGTGGATTTTATGGCTGGACATTGAGAGTGCATCTACTCCCAGATTTTTTGTATTGATCGGGATCTTTCCAAACGTTTGAACAGCGTCGCAATGAAGAAGAATGCCCTTATTGTGCAGGTATGAAGACAGGCGGTGAATGGGCTGAATGATCCCGGTTTCAGAATTTGCATGCTGAATAGATACAAGGCCTGTTTCCGGCCGGATATGGGCTAGTAATATTTCCTCGGTAATAAGCCCGTATTCATTCGGTTCAATGACTGTTACATCATATCCCTGCTGTTCCAAAAAAGCAGCGCAATTATGAATGGACTGATGCTCCATGGCAGTCGTAATAAAATGTCTTTTCGTTTTTGGCAGGCCGTTTAGCAATGATTGAATGGCCAGAAAATTGGATTCAGTGCCGCCGCTTGTAAAATAGATGCCGCTTGCTTCTCCGCCAATGATGTTGGCGATTTTTTCACGGCAGTACTCCAGTATGTGCTTTGCTTTTCCTCCTGCATCATGCAGGCTGCTGGCATTTCCGTACATATCCATACTAAGCTTCTGATATACAGTAAGGGCTTCCTCACAAATAGGCGTTGTCGCTGCATAATCTAAATAAATCATCCGGTCTTCCTCCATCCGTTCTCCATAAAAAACTCTTGAGTTTATTTTATCCTTGTGTAAATATAGGTGTCAAGACAGGTGTAAACAACAGGAGGATGGCATATGTCTAAAAAGACGATTGCAGTCATCGGTTCAGGGGCGGCGGCACTTTCCTTAGCTGCAGCTTTCCCGCCCTCATACGAAGTGACTGTTATCACAAAAAAAAGCGTCAAAAACAGCAATTCTGTCTATGCACAAGGCGGGATTGCTGCGGCCTATGCAAAAGATGACTCGATTGAAGCCCATCTGGAGGATACGTTATACGCAGGGTGCGGCCATAATAATCTAGCTATTGCAGCAGACGTATTACATGATGGAAAAATGATGGTTCAAAGCCTATTGGAGCTTGGATTTCCATTCGACCGCAATGAACGAGGCGGTGTTTGTCTTGGAAGAGAAGGGGCCCACTCATACAACCGCATATTTCATGCAGGCGGAGACGCAACAGGCAGGCTGCTTATCGATTATTTGCTCAAACGGATCAACAGCAAAATCAAGTTAATCGAGAATGAAACGGCAGCAGATTTGCTTATAGAGGACGGACGATGTATCGGCGTCATGACAAAAGACAGCAAAGGGCGGCTCAAGGTAAGGCACGCAGACGAAGTTGTGCTGGCTGCCGGCGGCTGTGGAAACCTGTTTCTTCACCATACGAATGATCTCACTGTCACAGGTGACGGTCTTTCTCTGGCTTACCGGGCCGGGGCGGAATTAACGGATTTGGAGTTTACTCAGTTTCACCCGACACTGCTTGTGAAAAATGGTGTTTCCTACGGACTTGTTTCAGAAGCTGTCAGAGGGGAAGGCGGATGTTTAGTAGACGAAAACGGCCGCAGGATTATGGCTGAACGGCATCCTTTAGGTGACCTGGCTCCAAGAGATATTGTCTCACGGGTTATTCACGAAGAAATGGCAAAAGGAAATCGCGTTTATATAGACTTCAGTGCGATTTCTGATTTTGAAACGCGTTTCCCTACCATCACCGCTATTTGTGAAAAAGCAGGGGTTGATATCCACAGCGGAAAAATTCCTGTTGCTCCGGGAATGCATTTCTTAATGGGAGGTGTTTCAGTTAATCGCTGGGGAGAAACGACAGTGCCGGGGCTTTATGCGATTGGCGAGACAGCATGCTCCGGTTTACATGGAGCAAACCGGCTTGCAAGCAATTCTTTATTGGAAGCGCTGGTATTTGGAAAAAGGGCAGCAGAGCATATTATCCAAAAATCGGTTTATAACAGGCAATATCAATCAGGGCTAGAAACCAGTGTCGTCTACGAGGTGCCGGATATAGAGGTGTATGAACTGCAAAGCAAAATGACAAGCCACATGTCTATTCTGCGGGAACAAAGCAGTTTGATTGAGCTTAGCATCTGGCTTCATACGCTGCCTTTTCAGGAAGTAAATGTGAAGGATATCACAATTCGGCAGATGGAGCTTTCTCATCTATGGCAAACTGCAAAGCTGATGACGTTTTCTGCGCTTTTGCGGGAGGAAAGCAGAGGGGCTCACTTCCGAACCGATTTTCCTCATGCTGAGGTGAGCTGGCAAGGAAGACAAATTGTCCATACAAAAAAAGGAACGAAGATCAGAAAAAACGAGGGGATTTGGAACAATGAATCATTTACAGCTGAAAAAATTACTGAATCACTTTTTTCTTGAGGATATTGGGACAGGGGATCTTACATCACAGTCTATTTTTGGAGAACAGAGCTGTGAAGCGGAGATTGTTGCAAAGTCAGAGGGTATTTTTGCAGGAGCAGCGATCATAAAAGAAGGCTTTTCGTTATTGGACGAAAATGTTCAAATCATTTTAAACAAAAAAGATGGGGACATGTTGCATAAAGGTGAAGTGATTGCCGAGTTACACGGTCCCGCACCTGCGCTCCTTTCAGGAGAGCGGGTCGTATTAAATCTTATTCAGAGGCTGTCAGGAATTGCGACAATGACAAGAGAGGCTGTTCGGTGTCTGGATGATGAACAGATTAAAATTTGTGACACGAGAAAAACAACACCGGGGCTCAGAATGCTGGAGAAATATGCTGTCAGAGCCGGCGGCGGGTATAATCATCGATTCGGTTTGTATGACGGCATCATGATTAAAGATAATCATATCGCAGCATGCGGCTCTATTTTAGAGGCGTGCAAAAAAGCCCGTCAGGCCGCGGGGCACATGGTAAATATCGAGGTGGAAATTGAAACGGAGGAACAGCTGCGGGAAGCAATTGCAGCTGGAGCGGATGTTATTATGTTTGACAACTGTCCGCCTGATACGGTCCGTCATTTTGCAAAGCTCACACCGGATCATATAAAAACTGAAGCCTCCGGCGGGATTACGTTAGAATCTTTGCCTGCTTTTAAAGGGACGGGTGTGAATTATATTTCATTAGGATTTTTGACTCATTCCGTCAAAAGTTTAGATATCAGCATGGATGTTGCGTTATCAAATGAATCTGTGGAGGAATGCCGTTATGTCAATTCTTGATGTGATCAAACAATCGAATGATATGATGCCCGAAAGTTATAAAGAACTATCGAGAAAGGATATGGAAACGCGCGTTGCCGCCATTAAGAAAAAGTTCGGCAGCAAGCTCTTTATACCAGGCCATCATTATCAAAAGGATGAAGTGATACAATTTGCTGACCAAACAGGCGACTCCCTGCAATTGGCCCAAGTAGCGGAAAAAAACAAAGAAGCGGATTATATCGTATTTTGCGGCGTTCACTTTATGGCAGAAACCGCCGATATGCTGACAAGCGAGCAGCAAACGGTCGTCCTGCCAGATATGAGAGCTGGATGTTCTATGGCTGACATGGCTGACATGCAGCAGACCAATAGGGCATGGAAGAAGCTTCAGCATATATTTGGAGATACGATCATACCTTTAACTTATGTGAACTCCACTGCGGAGATCAAGGCATTCGTCGGAAAGCATGGCGGAGCAACTGTGACTTCTTCGAATGCGAAAAAAGTGCTTGAATGGGCGTTTACACAGAAAAAAAGAATTTTATTTTTGCCTGATCAGCATTTAGGGAGAAATACGGCTTATGATCTGGGCATTGCGCTTGAAGATATGGCTGTGTGGGACCCGATGAAAGATGAATTAGTAGCTGAATCCGGGCATACGAATGTGAAAGTGATTTTGTGGAAAGGGCATTGCTCTGTTCACGAGAAATTCACCACTAAAAATATCCATGATATGAGAGAGCGAGACCCCGACATTCAGATCATTGTGCACCCGGAATGCTCACACGAAGTCGTGACACTAAGCGATGATAATGGATCAACGAAATATATTATCGACACAATCAATCAGGCTCCGACGGGAAGCAAGTGGGCAATCGGGACAGAAATGAATCTTGTTCAGCGGATCATTCACGAGCATCCAGATAAACAAATCGAATCACTCAACCCTGACATGTGCCCTTGCCTGACAATGAACCGAATTGATTTGCCGCATTTGTTGTGGTCGCTGGAACAAATTGAAAAAGGAGAACCTTCAGGCGTCATCAAGGTGCCAAAAGCCATTCAGGAAGATGCACTCCTTGCTCTGAATCGAATGCTTTCGATCACGTAGATCAGAAATATTTTCCCTTCCTTTACTCATAACTTCTTTTGTTCAGGCATATGTTGTGAAGAAACATATTGTAATCACAGCTGAACTGTTCACGTTTTGCATAGGAGGGGAAAACGTTGAAAATCCATATCGTTCAAAAAGGCGATTCGCTCTGGAAAATAGCTGAAAAGTACGGAGTCGATGTTGAGGAAGTGAAAAAACTCAATACACAGCTTAGCAATCCAGACTTAATCATGCCTGGAATGAAAATAAAAGTGCCGTCAGAAGGAGTCCCGGTCAGAAAAGAGCCAAAAGCGGGCAAAAGTCCTGCGGCCGGGAGTGTGAAGCAAGAACATCCATATGCGAAAGAGAAGCCTAAATCCGTTGTCGATGTAGAAGACACAAAGCCGAAAGAAAAGAAGTCCATGCCGTATGTCCCGCCGATGCCTAATTTGCAGGAAAATGTGTACCCTGAAGCTGATGTGAACGATTATTATGATATGAAACAGCTTTTCCAGCCTTGGTCGCCTCCTAAACCGGAGGAGCCGAAAAAACATCATGACGGAAATATGGATCATATGTATCATATGCAAGACCAATTTCCACAACAGGAGGCTATGAGTAATATGGAAAATGCAAATTATCCGAATATGCCTAATATGCCAAAGGCGCCAGAGGTAGGCGGTGTAGAAGAGGAAAACGTTCATCACACAGTTCCGAATATGCCGATGCCGGCTGTTCAGCCTTATTATCATTATCCGGCTCATTTCGTACCGTGTCCGGTGCCTGTTTCGCCAATTCTTCCAGGATCAGGATTATGCTATCCGTACTATCCGGCACAAGCTTATCCAATGCATCCGATGCATGGATACCAGCCAGGCTTTGTATCGCCTCAGTATGACCCGGGTTATGAAAACCAGCATCATGAAAACACCCATCACGGACATTACGGTTCATACGGTGCGCCGCAATACGCATCTCCGGCTTATGGATCTCCGTATGGACATATGCCGTATGGCCCTTATTACGGCACTCCCCAAGTAATGGGAGCATACCAGCCTGCTGCGGCTCATGGTTACATGCCATACAAAGATCATGACGACTGCGGCTGTGACGGTGATCATCAGCCATATTTCTCTGCGCCTGGCCATTCGGGAATGGGGGCTTATGGAAGCCCTAATATGCCATATGGCACAGCTAACCCAAATCCAAACCCATATTCGGCAGGAGTTTCTATGCCAATGACGAACCAGCCTTCTGTAAACCAAATGTTTGGCCGGCCGGAAGAAGAAAATGAGTGATCGTTCGGAACGATGTAAATCGTTCCTTTTTTTATTTTCAAGCTGATCACTGCCAAATGGAGAGAACTGACACGCTTAACATGCCCCCCATACGCACATGATAAAAGCGAGCAAACATGCTCAATTCGTCCACGGGGGGTTTTTCCATTGGGTAAAAAAATGACGATCGCTAGCCTGATTCTAATGACAGCCGGCTTAACAGCATGCGGAGCAAACGATAATGCTATGAATGATACGCGCAATAACGGCAATACCCGTCCAATCGGATATTATACAAATGAAAATGACGCCGATAGACAGGGAGACGGAATCGACCACGATGGTCCTGTTTCTGAATTAATGGAGGATCAGAACGACGGTAACCGAAACACCACGAATGTAAATAACCGTGACCGTGTTACTGCTGACGATCGTGTTCCTTTGGCAACTGACGGAACATATAACAACACGAATAACCGAAACATGAATCGGAATGCAGCGAACAACGGGTATGACAACCAAGAAAACAGAAGACTGGCTGCAAAAATTGCCAACCGTGTGAAACAAGTGAAAAACGTCAATGACACACAAGTTATGGTATCGGATGACCGAGTAGTTATCGCAGTCAAAAGCCACAGAGAGTTCACAAAGTCTGACAGAGATAATGTCGTAAAAGCAGCGCGCAACTATGCAAATGGCCGTGACGTCCAGGTATCAACAGATAAAGGGCTCTTCAGAAAACTTCATAAAATGAACAACCGCTAGGAAGGAAGGGCTGCCGGAAGTGATATTCGGCAGCCTTTTTCTTTGCATCAGCGAACATTTCCCATTAAAGTGTACATAGAAAATGTAAAAGAAGGTGAAAACATGGCAGGCCATTCCAAGTGGAAAAACATTCAAAAAAGAAAAAATGCACAGGATGCAAAGCGCGGGAAAATATT
Organism: Bacillus sp. EU52; assembly: GCF_037964975.1. Lineage (NCBI taxonomy): Bacteria > Bacillati > Bacillota > Bacilli > Caryophanales > Bacillaceae > Bacillus > Bacillus sp. EU52. The sequence goes on along the minus strand of NZ_CP150177.1, from coordinate 2,689,516 downwards.
TATGAAGCTGGCAAAAGAAATCTATGTGGCAGCGAAAGAAGGCGGAGCGGATCCAGAAGCAAATTCAGCATTGCGTCTTGTCATCGAAAAAGCAAAAGGCGCCAATATGCCGAATGAAAATATAGATCGGGCCATTAAAAAAGCTGCGGGAGGCCAAGACGGAAGCAGCTATGAAGAAATCACCTATGAAGGCTACGGCCCTTCAGGGATTGCCGTCATGGTTGAATGCGTAACAGATAATAAAAACCGAACGGCGTCAAATGTGCGGACAGCCTTTAATAAAAATGGCGGAAGTCTGGGAGAAAGCGGATGTGTAGCCTTTTTATTTGAACGAAAGGGGTTCATTACGATAGACCGTACTGAACGGCAAATAGAAGAAGATGAGCTCATGCTTGATGTGCTTGAAGCAGGAGGAGAAGAGCTGCGAATTGAAGAAGACCTATATGAGGTTTTCACAGAGCCTGAGCATTTTGAAGAGGTGAAAACAGCCCTCGAATCGAAATATCTAATTTCTTCGGCGGAGGTGACCATGCTTCCCAATACCTATGCAGAAGCCGATGATCAGGCTGTTGAGAAGCTGGAAACATTAATAGACGTCCTTGAAGATGACGATGATGTTCAAGAAGTGTATACAAACTATCGTTCATAAAAAACCGGCACGAGGTCATATCGGGCCGGTTTTAGTATGTTCAGGAGACACGTTCACTTTCATGAGTGTATTCTTTCTCCCAGAAATCAGCGTTTTTGATACCCAGCGCTTTTGGATCAAAGATCGGGTCTAAGCCCTGCTTCTTTTGGCGCTCATAATCCTTTAAAGCAAGGAGCGCCGGCTTGGCAAGCAGCACAATGGCAATGACGTTCAGCCATACCATAATGCCAAGCCCTGCATCCCCTAATGCCCAAGCAAGTGAAGCTGTTTTCACAGTACCATAGAACGTGGCGGCTAAAATAATCAGTTTTAAGCCAAGCATCGCCCATTTGCTTTCTCTGCCTCGTGCTAAATAGGCGATATTTGTTTCTGCGATGTAGTAGTACGCCATAATTGTTGTAAAAGCGAAGAAGAATAAAGCGATGGCAACAAAGCCTGCACCGAATCCGGGAAGAACACTGTCAATTGCCGCTTGTGTGAAACCAGGTCCTGCTTCTACGCCTTTAAGCTGGTGAACGATAAAGGAACCATCTGCAGCCTGGGTATTGTACATGCCGGTAAACAAGATCATGAAAGCTGTAGCGGAACATACAAACAAGGTGTCAATATAAACAGAAAATGCCTGAACCAGTCCCTGCTTGACCGGATGAGAAACCTCTGCAGCAGCTGCCGGATGCGGGCCTGTTCCCTGGCCGGCTTCGTTTGAATAAATGCCACGTTTAACGCCCCAGGAAATCGCCATGCCGATCAAGCCGCCAAAAGCGGAATCCAATGCAAAGGCGCTTTTGAATATTAATGAGATCACAGCAGGCAATTCAGACACATTCATGACAATAATAATCAAAGACAGCAGGATATATCCAATGGCCATAAATGGAACAATCATTTGCGCCGCATTGGCAATTCGTTTGACGCCGCCAAAAATAATGAACCCTAATAATAAAACCAGACCACACCCTGTGACGAAAGGAGAGATGCCGAATGCATTTTGGATCCCAGCCGCAATGGAGTTGGACTGTACGCCCGGCATTAGAAAGGCCATTGCAATAAGGGCAGCAGCGGCAAATAAGACGGCAAACCACTTAATGCCTAAGCCTTTTTCTATATAATAAGCAGGGCCGCCCCGATATTGACCGTCTTGTTTTACTTTGTAAATTTGAGCAAGCGTTGATTCTACAAAGGCACTCGCCGCCCCGATAAAGGCAATTGCCCACATCCAGAACACTGCACCGGGTCCGCCGAATGCAATTGCTGTCGCCACTCCCGCGATGTTTCCAGTGCCCACACGGCCGGACAGCGCAATCGATAACGCTTGGAAAGATGAAACGCCGGCTTCAGAGCTCTTGCCTTTGAACATCTGAACAATCATTTCTTTTAAATGTCGGACTTGTAAAAAACGGGTCATAATTGAAAAGGCGAATCCAATTCCCAATAAAATATAAATGACGGGCGTACTCCATAAGACCGCATTCAAACTAGCAACAAAATCTGCCATCAAGCTTCCCCCTCACTTCAAATTCGAATACATGTATAAAAAGGATTTTGGTCTAATCGAACTATTTCTACAATCGATTTGTCACATTATATGACCTGTAATTATCAATAAGAAGAGGAAGGGAAAAAGAAAAAACGCGGCGTATCGACTACGCTGCGTTTTTCTACAGAGGCAAACTTATGGCAATTGTTATAAAATCCTTCAGCAACAAATAGCCTAGTTCAGTCAAACCGTATATAAAGGATAAAGCAATCACAAAATGATTGAAATGCTTGTCATCATTTGTTCCGTTCATCTTATTCATGTTTCATCACCTCACTGACGCCTGCGGCGGTTCTTCACGGATCCAATGATCATCTTTTCGCCAATCATATGTTTCATCAGTATCAAGATGTAAAGTCTGATTGCCGATTTTCACTGTATTGTGATTGACCCACGTCACTGCTGGGCGGCTGTCCGGGTAATTCCAGTAGATTGTTCTCTTGACAAGTGTTTTTTCATTTACAAGTTCACCTCTGGCTGCATCTAAGCTCAGGGTGTTTTCGGATACATAAGTGTTTAACGTATAGCTGCCGTCCGGCGATTCAACCGATTGGACGAGATTGCCTTTCGGAACGTTTTTTAGTGAAAATAACATCCAATAGATGGCGCCGCCGAAGAAGACCAGCAGGGCAAACATAATAAGCGGGATGTTGCTGCGTGTCTTAATGTGACTCTCTCCCTTTTTTTCTCTCATTTTACTATATATCGGATTCATATGATCTTTACATTTCTTTAAAATTACCTTAATAAAGCAATGATAAGATGAAATAAAGCCAATAAAGGGTGAGGGGAGACAGAAATGGAAAAAACGTATTGTCATTCCGGCGAGAAGGACCCAGAAGCGGTCTACTTAACTGTGAGAGGCTATCGAATTAAGCTGTCGCCTGAACAAATGAAACTGATTTCTGCCGTCAGAAAGTAAAAAATACATGATAAAGGCAGCCGCTTGTGCGGCTGCCTTTTTGATTTAAGAATATTTTCTTTTCCGCTGTGCGAAATGCTTTTGAAACCAATCTTTCTTATATAAAAATGCGATGATCTCCAGCCAAAAACCCGGAATCTTTTTGGGGAATATCGGTTTTTTGTAGAGTGCATGATACGCTGATTTTAAATCATTCCACTGCGTGCACGTTTTTGTCTGTTCAAATCTCGCAACATCAATCACCCGCACTGCTCCGGTTTCTGTCAGAATCAGATTCCGTAAATGGATATCTGACGGGTTCAGGCCGGCAGCCCGGGCGTCAGAAAGTGCTTCTTCAACCTGCTGAATCATGTCATCACTGATTGCAATGCCTTTCTTCAGACAGTTATAAAAGGTTTCACCTTTAATATATTCCATGAGAATAAATGAATCGCCAGTTTCGTAAATGTCAGGATAGAATGCGGACCCGGCTAATTTTTCATAGATCGCTGCTTCTTTGACTGCTGTCGCTTGATATTCCGGAAAAAATACTTTCAGCGCCATTTTTCGACCGCCTTCTGTTAAGGCAAACACATAGGCGCTTCTTCCCTTGCCGATTAGTGTTAATTCCTCGGATTTCTCTTTGACTTTATCAAATCTGCTGTTCTTACGGTATATGACGGAATGGGCCAGTGCCTCTGCTTTTGTCAGCATTTCATTCACCTTCTTTGCTCTATTTTATGCAGCTGTTTATAGGAAAATCATAAACTGTTCAGGAAAAAGAGCCTAATTCTAGTGTATCTGGTCTTGAAGAAGAAGGCTACTTATAAGCATGAATTGTGATAAAAGAGACATAGAACGTTTAATTTCCATTCTTGAAAAGCGCTTACAAATGGGATAGTATTAATTTTAAATAAAGCGCTTTCGTGAATGATCAAGGGGGAAGAAGCCATGACAAAACAGATTGTGACAGGGATTATCGGTGCAGGCCGCATCGGCAAACTTCATGTTCAAAATATAAGCCGGATTCCTCACATGAAAATAAAAGCAGTCTCTGACATTCAGGCAAGCCGTATAAAAAGCTGGGCCGACAGTCATCAGATTGAATACATAACCTCTGATTATCGTGATTTATTACATGATCCTGATATTGATGCTATTTTTATTTGCTCTCCTACAGCCGTACATGCACAGATGATCAAAGAAGCAGCCGAGGCGAAAAAGCATATATTTTGTGAGAAGCCCGTTAGTTTCTCTCTGGACGAAACGAGTGAAGCGCTTGCGGCTGTCCGGAAACACGGGGTAACACTTCAAGTCGGATTTAACCGCCGCTTTGATCCTCATTTTAAGAAAATCAAAACGATTGTTGAAAATGGTGAAATTGGTACACCTCATTTATTAAAAATCACGTCCCGGGACCCAGAACCCCCGAATATAGATTATGTCCGTACGTCAGGCGGGTTGTTTATGGATATGTCGATCCATGATTTTGATATGGCCAGATATATTTTGGGGAGCGAAGTGACGGAAGTGTATGCCAAAGGGGCGGCTTTGGTGAATCCTTCTTTTGCGGAACTGGGTGATATTGATACAGCTGTTATTACACTGACTTTTGAAAACGGTGCCATGGCTGTGATTGATAACAGCCGCCAAGCTGTGTACGGATATGACCAGCGGGTTGAGGTTTTCGGGACGAAAGGCTCTGCAGCGGCTGACAATAGCAGGCCGACAACGGTTGAGGTGTCAACAGCTGATTTTGTGATGAAGGATAAACCGCATTTCTTTTTCCTTGAACGCTATAAGGATTCATATGAGGAGGAGATTCTCCGTTTTGCAGAAGCGATCGGCACAAACCAGGAGACTCCCTGCACCGGCAATGACGGTTTACAGGCCGGAAGGATCGCCAGAGCAGCACAGCAATCGCTTGCTTTTGGCATGCCTGTCAGCATTGAGCACACTGAAAAAATCGCTTTTTAATCTAACAGGATTACAATTCAGCAAGCTTGGGTATATACTCCATTGATACTTTAAGTAGGCGGTGGAGAAAATGAATACAGTACATGCTAAAGGAAATGTTTTGAACAAAATCGGAATTCCTTCTCACATGGTTTGGGGTTATATTGGCGTTGTCATCTTTATGGTTGGAGACGGCCTCGAACAAGGCTGGCTGTCTCCTTTTCTCGTTGATCATGGTCTCAGTATGCAGCAATCCGCATCGTTATTTACCATGTACGGCATTGCTGTCACCATCTCAGCTTGGCTTTCAGGAACGTTTGTCCAAACTTGGGGGCCGAGAAAAACGATGACTGTCGGATTGCTTGCATTTATCCTCGGTTCGGCCGCTTTTATCGGCTGGGCGATTCCTCATATGTATTATCCGGCTCTCTTGGGCAGCTATGCTCTTAGAGGCTTGGGATATCCGCTGTTTGCATACTCTTTTCTCGTATGGGTGTCATACAGCACCTCTCAAAATATTCTCGGCAAAGCCGTCGGCTGGTTTTGGTTTATGTTTACGTGCGGCCTTAACGTGCTGGGCCCGTTCTATTCCAGCTATGCAGTTCCGGCCTTTGGAGAAATCAATACGCTTTGGAGCGCTTTACTGTTTGTGGCGGCAGGCGGAATTCTTGCCTTATTTTTTAACAAAGATAAATTTACTCCGATACAAAAACAAGATCAGCCGAAATGGAAAGAACTGTCGAAGGCATTTACGATTATGTTTGAAAACCCTAAGGTAGGCATCGGCGGAGTGGTCAAGACGATTAATGCGATAGGACAATTTGGATTTGCCATCTTTCTTCCTACTTATTTAGCACGATACGGGTATTCGGTTTCGGAATGGCTGCAAATATGGGGGACGCTGTTTTTTGTGAATATTGTGTTTAATATCATTTTCGGTGCAGTCGGAGATAAACTTGGCTGGCGCAATACGGTCATGTGGTTTGGCGGTGTCGGATGCGGTATTTTTACGCTGGCGCTGTATTACACGCCTCAGCTGATCGGGCATCAGTATTGGGTGCTCATGATTATCGCCTGCTGCTACGGCGCGGCTTTAGCAGGGTACGTTCCATTAAGCGCGCTTTTGCCGACGCTTGCACCTGATAATAAAGGTGCTGCCATGTCAGTGTTGAATTTGGGATCTGGTTTATGTGCGTTTATCGCGCCGGGCATCGTGAGTCTTTTCATTGGGCCGCTCGGTGCAGGCGGCGTGATTTGGATCTTTGCGGCATTGTATTTTTTCAGTGCCTTTCTGACGCGATTCTTGACAATTTCTGAGCAAAGCACAGATGTGTATACGGAGGAACGGTTTGTCAGGGAAAATGTGCAGACAAATTTTGATAAAACGGTTAAGCAGTAGCCTCTTTGGTCAAACTAATCATAAACGTGTGCAAAGAGGTGTAGAGGGTGAAACGATTCAGCACGGCGTATCTTTTGCTGGGCATTCTTTGCTCAGCGGCAGTATTTTTAATAGGAGCTCCTTCCCGCGCACTTGGCGCGGAAGTGGAGCACTATGAGCCGCTGCAGGTGCATGTGCAGCTTGAAAAGGTGTATTTGGACGGCGATGTCAGCATTGAGCATAAGCATGAAAAAGTGTTTTCTATGGATGATTTTTGGGCAGCTTATGCCGGATGGACGCTTGTGGAACAAAAAAAGGGATATGTGCTCTTCCGGAAGCAAATGGACGATATTTCTCCGCTCAGCAAGGTCAACGGGTATATCGGTGTATCGGATAATGGAGTGATTTCTACTTTTCATGGGCGGCCTGAGCCAGCTTCCGAACCAATTCAGTCTTTTTTTCAAATTGATTTAGAAAGGCTGGAAAGCCATATGCAAAAAAATCTGCTGAAAGGCATTCCATTTCGGACAAAAGCGGAGTTTGAGGATGTCATCGAACATATGAAGACATACAGCGGGTAACGTCCGCTGATTGAAGACATGTATTCATGTCTTTTTTTTCGTGAAAGAATGAGAGAGAAGCGAACATATGTTAACTTTTCTATAAGACTTTGGCTGTTTTTATGGTACAATGAAGAACAGTCAAAGAGGTGAATTTGCGTGATTGAATTTGTTAAAGGGACGATTGATTATGTATCTCCCCAATATATTGTCATAGAGAACGGCGGCATCGGCTATCAGATTTTCACGCCGAATCCGTTTATATATAAGGAGAGAAGCCAGGAAACGATTTTTACATACCATCATATCAGAGAGGATGCTTTTTCGCTTTACGGTTTTTCAACAAGAGAGGAGAAGGCGCTCTTTACAAAGCTGTTAAACGTGACCGGAATTGGCCCGAAAGGAGCACTTGCCATCTTGGGCTCGGGTGATCCCGGAGCGGTCATCCAAGCAATTGAAAATGAAGATGAAGCTTTTTTGGTCAAGTTTCCTGGAGTAGGAAAGAAAACCGCACGCCAGATTATTCTAGATTTAAAAGGAAAGCTGGCAGATGTTGTGCCTGAAATGATTGAAAATCTGTTTAATCATGAAGAAAGGCTTGAAAAGCAAACAGCGGAAACGGCTCTTGAAGAAGCACTTGAAGCCCTCAGGGTTCTCGGATATGCTGAAAAAGAAATCAAAAAGGTGCTTCCTCACCTTAAAGAAGAAATTGGGCTGACAACAGACCAATATGTGAAAAAAGCATTACAAAAACTATTAAAGTAAGGTGATGTTCATGGATGAACGGCTCGTCTCAAGTGAAGCAGACAACCATGAATCAGTGATAGAGCAAAGCCTGAGGCCGCAAAATCTGGCACAGTATATCGGGCAGCATAAGGTAAAAGAAAATTTGCGCGTGTTTATAGATGCGGCGAAAATGAGACAGGAGACGCTGGATCATGTTCTTCTGTACGGGCCGCCCGGACTCGGAAAAACAACGCTTGCTTCGATTGTTGCTAATGAAATGGGAGTGGAATTGCGGACGACATCAGGGCCTGCGATTGAAAGGCCTGGTGATTTGGCTGCTATATTAACGGCGCTGGAACCGGGAGATGTATTATTTATTGATGAAATACATAGGCTGCACAGATCGATCGAAGAGGTGCTTTATCCTGCAATGGAAGACTTTTGCCTGGACATTGTGATTGGCAAAGGCCCATCTGCCCGCTCGGTTCGCCTCGACCTTCCGCCTTTTACGCTGGTGGGAGCCACGACGAGGGTGGGGCTTTTGACGGCTCCTTTAAGAGACAGATTCGGCGTAATGTCTCGCCTTGAGTACTATACACAAGAAGAACTGGCGGATATTGTCACAAGAACCGCTGATGTATTCGAGGTTGAGATTGATAAACCGTCGGCTCTTGAAATTGCAAGAAGATCGAGAGGGACGCCCCGCGTGGCGAACCGCCTGCTGAGAAGGGTGCGCGATTTCGCCCAAGTGCTGGGTGACAGCAGGATTACGGAAGACATTTCTCAGAATGCGCTGGAGCGGCTTCAGGTTGACCGCCTCGGTTTGGATCATATTGATCATAAGCTGCTGATGGGCATGATCGAAAAATTCAACGGCGGCCCAGTAGGCCTTGATACGATTTCAGCTACCATCGGCGAGGAATCGCATACGATTGAAGACGTATATGAACCATATCTGCTGCAAATTGGATTTATACAAAGAACGCCGCGTGGAAGGATCGTGACACCGGCCGTTTATCATCATTTCCAAATGGAGGCTCCCCGATATGACTGAATTTCCTAAGATCATTATGATTCTTGGTGCTGTTTTGCTTATTATCGGAGCAGTTTTGCATTTTGTCGGCAAGATGCCGGGAGATATTTTTGTAAAAAAAGGAAATGTCACGTTTTTCTTCCCGGTTGTCACTTGTATTATTATAAGTGTGGTATTATCAATTTTGCTTAATCTTTTTGGCAGAATGAAATAACAAAAGACTAGAATAAAGGTGAAATCATCATGAAAGTCGATTTATTTGATTTTGAACTACCAGAACGTTTAATTGCACAAGTACCGTTGGAGCAGCGTGATGCTTCAAGGCTGATGGTGCTCGATAAACATACAGGAGAGCTTACTGACAGCTCGTTTAAACACATTATCAGCTTCTTTAACGAAGGCGATTGTCTAGTCCTGAACAATACCCGGGTACTGCCTGCGCGGTTATTCGGCACAAAAGAGGATACCGGCGCGAAAGTGGAACTTCTTTTGTTGAAACAGGAAACCGGTGATAAATGGGAAACACTTGCCAAACCGGCGAAACGGGTGAAAAAAGGAACTGTTGTCACATTTGGAGACGGAAGATTGAAGGCAATCTGCACGGAAGAGCTTGAGCACGGCGGCAGAAAGATGGAATTTCAATATGACGGTATTTTCTACGAGGTGCTTGAATCCCTTGGAGAGATGCCGCTCCCTCCATATATCAAAGAACAGCTTGATGACAAAGAGCGCTACCAGACAGTGTATTCAAAAGAAATCGGCTCTGCTGCTGCGCCTACAGCTGGCCTTCACTTCACGGAAGAAATCTTACAGCAGCTGAAAGACAAAGGCGTGCAAATTGAGTTCATCACACTGCACGTAGGCCTTGGAACGTTTCGCCCTGTGAGTGCCGATGAAGTGGAAGAGCATAATATGCATGCAGAGTTTTATCAAATGTCAGAAGAAACGGCTGCAGCCTTAAACAAAGTAAGAGAAAATGGCGGTCGGATCATTTCTGTCGGCACGACCTCGACACGCACGCTTGAGACGATTGCCGGGGAACATGACGGGCAATTTAAAGCATCAAGCGGCTGGACATCTATTTTTATTTATCCGGGCTATGAATTTAAAGCCATTGACGGAATGATTACAAACTTCCATTTGCCGAAATCGTCATTGATTATGCTGGTCAGCGCGCTTGCTGGAAGAGAAAACATTCTGCGTGCCTATAACCATGCAGTGGAAGAGGAATACCGTTTCTTCAGCTTCGGAGACGCGATGCTGATTATATAATTTGAGAACAGGAGGCCTCATCAAAAGTGGCTGAACAACCAATACGCTATGAATTTATAAAAGAATGCAAACAAACAGGAGCGCGGCTGGGCAAAGTGCATACGCCTCACGGCTCCTTCGAAACGCCGGTTTTTATGCCGGTCGGCACACTGGCGACAGTCAAAACAATGTCGCCTGAAGAGCTGAAAGCAATGGATGCAGGCATCATTTTGAGCAACACTTATCATCTATGGCTTCGTCCGGGCCAAGACATTGTCAAAGAAGCGGGCGGGCTCCATAAATTTATGAACTGGGACCGCGCAATTTTAACAGATTCAGGCGGTTTTCAGGTCTTTTCTTTAAGCAAGTTTCGTAATATAGAGGAAGAGGGTGTCCATTTCCGCAATCATCTAAATGGAGACAAGCTGTTTTTATCTCCGGAAAAAGCGATGGAGATCCAAAACGCACTCGGCTCTGATATTATGATGGCGTTTGACGAATGCCCACCATACCCGGCGGAGTACGACTACATGAAGAGGTCAGTTGAACGGACAAGCCGTTGGGCGGAACGCTGCCTGAATGCCCACAATCGTCAGGATGAACAAGGGCTGTTTGGTATTGTACAAGGCGGAGAATATGAAGATCTGCGGACACAAAGTGCGAAGGACTTGATTTCGCTTGATTTTCCGGGATATGCTATAGGCGGATTGTCTGTAGGTGAACCGAAGGATGTCATGAACCGTGTACTCGAATTCACGACACCGCTCTTGCCGAAGGATAAACCGAGATATCTGATGGGAGTAGGTTCTCCGGACGCACTGATCGACGGAGCGATCCGCGGGGTCGATATGTTTGACTGTGTGCTGCCTACACGGATTGCAAGAAACGGCACAGTGTTTACTGCTGAAGGACGACTCAATATGAAAAATGCGAAATTTGAAAGAGACTTCCGTCCGATTGATGAAGAGTGTGATTGCTATACATGTAAAAACTACACTCGCGCGTACATTAGGCACTTGATTCGCTGCAATGAAACATTCGGCCTTCGATTAACAACTTACCATAACCTTCATTTTCTGTTACACTTAATGGAGCAGGTAAGACAGGCTATTCGCGAGGATCGTCTGGGTGATTTCAGAGAAGAGTTCTTTGAGCGTTACGGCTATAACAAGCCAAATGCGAAAAGCTTCTAAATAAACATAACAGGCTTACAGAAAGGGGTGAAAATGATGACTGGCACTTTAGGTACATTGGTTCCTATTATTTTAATGTTTGCGGTCCTTTACTTCTTGCTGATTCGTCCTCAGCAAAAGCAGCAAAAGGCTGTACGCCAAATGCAAGAGGAACTGAAAAAAGGCGATTCAGTAGTGACAATCGGGGGATTGCACGGTACTGTTGACTCTATCGACGAAAGCAAAGTCGTAATTAAGACTGGTGATAACACACGTCTTACGTTCGACCGCCGCGCGATCAGAGAAGTTTCTGCTGCTGAATAACAGCAGGAGCTATACATAGCAAACAAAAAAGAGCGGGCAAGTGAGCCCGCTCTTTTTTATGTGGAAGACCTGTTTCCCCTCATGTTCACGCCGAAAATCCCGCCCAGCATGCACACCCCTAAAAATCCCAGATGGAAGATCAGCTGTTCTGCTGTAAATGTCTTTCCGAATCCTAAATACTGAAACAATAAGATAATCAGAGAAAAACTTATGGCAGTCAATGCTCCAATCATCCAGCCTCTTTCCTTGCCTTTCCCGCCTGAAATGAACCCGCCGATAAATAAAGAGAGAAATGAGATAGCTGTGATCAGCCAGTTAAATGATGATTCTTCCAGCGAGGTTGCGGTCAATAAAAGTGAAACCGCCAAACTTGTCAGGAGCATGGCTGAAAATATGGCGATTAAGCCGTAAAGAATGCCTTTTCCAACTTGTTTCGTTTCCTCCATGATTGTCTCCTCTCTGCCTGTATTAAAAGGCTTCTGTTCTTTTTGTTCAAAACCGTCAGACATGCTGATGGCTCGTCTTTGTAAAAATGTATTCCCTTATCCCATGAATTAGACATAAAAGCTTTGTGAAATGCAATCGGTTTTTCTTACATAAATTGATCATTTTGTTGCAACCTATAATGAGTTGGAGGTGCATGATGGAAGAGCTTCTCACTATTGCGTTTCGCACAGTCGTATTGTATTTTGTGATATTGGTCATTTTTCGTTTCATGGGCAAACGGGAGATCGGAGAGCTTAGTATTTTAGATCTCGTTGTCTTTATCATGATGGCTGAAATTGCCGTTTTAGCCATAGAAAACGTAGACGATCATCTATTTCATACCATTTTGCCAATGCTTGTATTAATGATCATTCAAGTGACTTTGGCATACTTTTCTTTAAAAAACCGAAAAGTCCGCCAGCTTCTTGACGGTAAGCCGACCATAATTATCAAATATGGAAAAATTGACGAAGAAGCCATGAAATCACAGCGATATAATTTTGATGATTTAATGGTTCAACTCAGAGAAAATAGCGTCGACAGAGTAGCTGACGTATCATTTGCCATATTAGAGCCGTCGGGCAAACTGACTATTGTAAAGAAAGAAAATAGCGGAGAGCATCGGCAGCTCGAAATGCCGCTCATTATAGACGGCTTCATTCAAACAGAAAACCTGTCCAGAATCAGTAAAGATAAAAAATGGCTGCTTGAAAGTTTGCAAAAACACGGATACACAAACCCTTCAGATATTTCATTTTGCTCGTTTACAGACGGAGAATTATTTATTGACGAAAAAGATGGGTACCGCACGTGACTATTATCGGATGATCAGACGTCCGATAATGGGAATGCGGCGAAGCTCATCTTTTTTAATTAAACGGAAAACGAGCAGGAGGATCATATAAATGGCGGCGCTCACCGCAATCCATCCGGCTAGATTGACAGCCTCAGATGCTCCAAAGCTTATATAATGTTTGATGGCGGAGCTGATGAATCCGCAAATTACAATAACAGCGAAGCTGAGCGCGTACTCCTTGATTTTGATGCTGATCGGCAGCACTTTGCTTACGGTTGCTGCGTGCAATAGCGTGACGAGCACCATGCCTGTCACAATGGCTAATGCCGCGCCCATAATGCCAAGAGAAGGCCTTGTGGCAAGGACAAAAATAAGGCCTGTTTTGACTAGCGCTCCGATTAAGCTGTTCATCATCGCAGCTCCTGCCAAATTAAGCGCCTGCAGCACAGCTTGAAGCGGGCCTTGAAAATAATAAAGCAGAAAAAACGGGGCCATCACTTTTATAAATACAGCTGCGCCTGAAGAACCGTACATCACTCTCATCAGCTCATCCGCAAATACAAATAAAATAACAACTGAAATGCCTCCGCTGAGCAGACAGAGACGCATCGCCTGTTCCAAGCGGTATTCCACCACCTGCAATTTTTTCTGCTCCATTCCTTCACTGATCGCAGGAACAAGCGCGGTCGACAAAGAATATGTAATAAAGCTGGGCAGAGTCAGCAGCGTCATGGCAAAGCCGGTCAGTTCCCCGTATTGCTTTGTTGCGGCAACTGTTGCCACACCGGCGATGGCAAGGCTTTGAGCGACGACGATTGGCTCGAAAAACCAAGAGAGGTTTCCGATAAAGCGGCTCCCGGTTGTTGGAAGGGACACGCTCATTAATTGGGTAAAGGTTTGTTTTCCGTTTTTAATTGACTGGAAAAAATGCTTTCTGATTTTAATTGTCTTTTTATACTTAAAGCAAACGAATAAATAAAGAAGTGATGCCAGCTCCCCTGCCACTGAGGATAGCATTGCCCCCGCTGCAGCATATTCAATTCCGTAAGGGAGAAAAATCGTTGTGCAGACAGCCACGAGTGAAATGCGGACGACCTGTTCAAGGACTTGTGACATAGCAAGCGGGTTCATATTCTGTTTTCCTTGAAAGTATCCCCTCAGCACACTCGATATAGCAATAATCGGCACAACCGGCGTAATGGCCAAGAGCGGATACAGTGTTCGCTTATCTGTCAGCATCGTTTCAGCCATAACCGGGGCGAAAAACAGAAACAGCGGTGTAAAGATGAGGCTGAGCACTCCCGTAATGGTCAGAGACATGACTAAAATATTTTTCGTTTTTTGATGATCTCCCCGCGCACTGGCTTCAGCGACTAGCTTGCTGATCGCGACCGGCAGACCGAATTGAGTTAATGTAGTGGCCAAGAAGAAGGTAGGCGCCGCCATCATGTAAAGCCCGACTCCTTCTTCACCGATAAAACGGGCGATAACCACCCGGTTGACAAACCCGAGCATTCTTGTAACCATTCCTGCTGCGATAAGGATAAGAGTGCCCTTTAAAAACGTCTGTTTCGCCATTTTTACCCCCTGCCTTCTCAAACTACCTGGAATCATATACAATAAAGATATGCGTATATGTCGTCCAAGCATGACAAGTCTTCTTGAAAAACAATAAAAAAGGAGCGTGGAATTCGTGGAGAAGCATCCAGCCGATCTATATAAAGACCACGTCAGGCCGTTTCTTTACAGCAAACTGGAAGAGTTTAAGATTCTCGGGTATGATGATGTTGAACTCGAAAGTTTGTGGTCATACTTAACAGATAAGAAGTGGAAAAAGAAAACGGAACTGAGCATTTATGAACTGGCGAGTGATATTTTATCAGTGAAAATTGGCGAATTTATGAACTATGCAACCGTTGAGTCATTTAAAACGTCTAATTGGCTGGGCAGTGAAGAGGGCCAGGAAGCATTGGAAGAACTGCTGAGATAGCAGGTTGATTCGCACAGGTTTAAGGGAGGATATACATAATGAAAAAAGGACGCTTGATTGCGTTTTTCCTTTTCGTTCTATTGATCGGCACGGGCTTGGGCTACTTTACGAAGCCTGCCGCTAACAATATTACGTTAGGATTGGATTTGCAAGGCGGATTTGAGGTGCTGTATGATGTACAGCCTGTAAAAAAAGGTGACAAAATCACAAAAGACGTTCTGGTCAGCACAGTAGAGGCACTGAACCGCCGGGCCAATGTTCTCGGTGTCAGCGAACCGAACATCCAAATTGAAGGGAATAACCGGATTCGCGTTCAGCTCGCTGGCGTGACAAACCAAAACAGAGCGCGTGAAATTTTGGCGACTGAAGCGCAGCTTTCTTTCAGAGATGCAAATGATAAGGAACTGTTAAACGGTGCTGATTTAGTCGAAAACGGCGCTAAACAAACTTATGATAGCACAACAAATGAGCCAATTGTCACGATTAAGCTGAAAGACGCTGATAAATTTGGTGAAGTGACCAAGAAGGTCATGAAAATGGCGCCAAACAACCAGCTTGTCATTTGGCTGGATTATGATAAAGGTGATTCCTTTAAGAAAGAAGTTCAAAAAGAGCATCCTAAATTTGTATCCGCTCCAAATGTAAGTCAGGAGCTAAATACAACTGATGTAAAAATTGAAGGTCATTTCACAGCTCAAGAAGCAAAAGATTTAGCCAGCATTTTAAACGCAGGCGCACTTCCTGTGAAACTGACTGAAAAGTATTCGACATCAGTAGGCGCACAATTCGGCCAGCAGGCTCTCCATGATACGGTGTTTGCCGGTATTGTCGGTATTGCAATTATTTTCTTATTTATGCTTTTCTATTACCGTCTGCCGGGATTAATCGCGGTGATTACGCTATCTGTTTATATCTACATTACACTCCAGATCTTTGACTGGATGAATGCCGTACTCACGCTTCCGGGAATTGCCGCTCTCATTTTAGGTGTCGGGATGGCTGTTGACGCCAACATTATTACCTATGAGCGGATTAAAGAAGAGCTCAAGCTAGGAAAGTCAGTCCGCTCTGCCTTCCGTTCAGGAAACAGACGGTCATTTGCGACGATTTTTGATGCGAATATTACAACCATTATTGCAGCGGTTGTGCTCTTTATCTTTGGGACAAGCTCTGTTAAAGGGTTTGCGACAATGCTGATCCTATCGATTTTGACAAGCTTTATCACTGCCGTTTTCTTATCGAGATTTCTCCTCGCTCTCCTTGTGGAAAGCAGATGGCTTGATCGGAAAAAAGGCTGGTTTGGTGTCAATAAGAAACATATCATGGATATTCAGGATACGGATGAAAATACAGAGCCGCATACGCCATTCCAAAAATGGGATTTCACGAGCAAACGCAAATACTTCTTTATTTTCTCCAGTGCGGTCACGGTTGCCGGGATTATTATCCTGCTTGTGTTCAGGCTGAATCTTGGCATTGACTTTGCAAGCGGTGCACGGATTGAAGTGCAAAGCGACCATAAGCTGACGACAGAGCAAGTTGAAAAGGACTTTGAATCTCTTGGTATGGACCCTGATACTGTCGTTCTGTCAGGCGAAAAGAGCAATATCGGTGTTGCCCGTTTTGTCGGGGTGCCAGATAAAGAAACCATAGCAAAAGTAAAAACGTATTTTAAAGACAAATACGGGTCTGAGCCAAATGTCAGCACAGTTTCACCGACAGTCGGTAAGGAGCTGGCAAGAAATGCGCTGTACGCAGTTGCTATAGCTTCTATTGGCATCATTATTTACGTTTCAATCCGATTCGAATACAAAATGGCGATTGCTGCCATCGCCTCATTGCTATATGACGCTTTCTTTATCGTCACGTTCTTCAGTATTACAAGGCTTGAGGTAGATGTTACGTTCATCGCGGCCATCTTGACGATAATCGGGTATTCCATTAACGATACAATCGTTACATTTGACAGGGTCCGCGAGCATATGAAAAAGCGCAAGCCGAAAACATTTGCCGATCTGAACCATATTGTAAACCTGAGCCTGCAGCAAACCTTTACACGTTCAATTAACACTGTATTAACTGTTGTGATTGTTGTTGTGACATTGCTGATCTTTGGAGCCTCTTCTATTACTAACTTCTCAATTGCTTTATTGGTCGGGCTGTTAACAGGCGTTTATTCTTCTCTATACATTGCCGCACAAATTTGGCTTGCATGGAAAGGAAGAGAACTGAAAAAAGAGTCGGCGCAATAAAAAATATCAGGCTGTCCTCTGCAGGGCAGCCTGTTTTTTGAAGTTTCATTGAACTTAAAATAGACATTTGCTATAATGACATACGCTTACATTTAAACATATATATGGTGTTAAAAGTGTTTATGACTGGTTTTCAGATATGTAGGAGGGTTTATATATGAGGGTTCGCGAATCAGAGCTGCCGGGCATAGGACAAAAAGTTGAAATGATTACTAGAAACCGTGATAAAATTTCAATTATCATTCATCATGACGGACGGAGAGAGCTTTACTATTTTGACGAAAACGACCATGAGGAATGTGTTGCCTCCGTGCAGTTTGATGACGCTGAAGCAAGGCAAATGTCTGCAATTCTTGGCGGAATGGCATATAAACCGAAAGCATTAGAACAGGTCGAGTCAGCCCTTGATGATTTGATTATAGAGTGGTGTAAAGCAGAGGCGGGAGCGCCTGCCATTCATCAGACGATTGGTGATTTGAATGTGGGTCAGGAATATCATGTGACTGTCATTGCAATTGTTAAAAAGAATCAGGATAAACAACTGAATCCGAGCTCTGAAACAGTCATTGACGAAGGCGATACACTTGTGATTTCCGGTGAGGGAACCGGACTGAAGAGGCTGATCAGGGAAAAATTAACAGCAAAGGGAGCTTAACCTAGTGTTAAGCCATGTTTAAAACCAGTCTTGATGGGGAAAGTTACCTCAATAAGAAGTTTGGGGGAAAAGAGAATGAATAAACAATGGACCATTATTTTCGCACTTATTTTCACCTTAATTGTCGCTATTTTCGCAGTCATTAATGTTCGATCCGTAGAAGTTGATTACCTGTTTGGAAGATCAGAATGGCCGCTCATTCTTGTTATTTTGGGCTCAGTTTTAATGGGAGCGCTGATCGTATTTTCTGTCGGCATTTTTCAGGTAATGAAATTGAAGCGGGAAATAAAAACCTTGCGGAAAGAAAATAGAACAGCAATACATAAACAAGAGGATACTCATCTTGCTGATCAGACTGACACACAGGATGCATCAGCCATGATTGAGAAAAAAGACTAGTTTTCGAATATTATTTGAAACCCCTCAGCCTGCTCTAGTATAATAGGGTGGTTGAGGGGTGAATTTATGTTAGCGTCAAAAATGCGATGGGAAATCCAGCGACCAGATCAGGATAAGGTCAAATCACTCACAGAACAATTGCATATAACACCTCTTGTTGCGTCCCTGCTTGTAAAAAGAGGCTTTGATACGGCAGAAAGCGCTAGGCTGTTTTTACATACAAAGGATGCCGATTTTTATGATCCTTTTGAAATGAAAGGCATGAAAGAAGCGGCAGATCGAATAAAACAGGCGATTTCACAACAAGAAAAGATTATGATATATGGCGATTATGACGCCGATGGGGTTACAAGTACGTCAGTAATGCTTCACACGCTGCAAAAACTGTCGGCTCAAGTTGATTTTTATATACCTGACCGTTTTAAAGAAGGATATGGACCTAATGAACAGGCGTTTCGTTCGATTAAAGAACGGGGCTTCTCTTTGATCATTACGGTTGATACAGGAATTGCCGCTGTGCATGAAGCGAAGGTGGCAAAGGAACTCGGACTGGATGTCATCATTACTGATCATCATGAACCGGGACCGGAGCTTCCGGATGTCCATGCGATCGTCCACCCGAAGCAGCCTGGCTGCACTTACCCGTTTAAGGAGCTTGCCGGGGTTGGAGTCGCGTTTAAGCTTGCCCACGCTCTATTGGGTGAACTTCCTGATGAACTGCTTGACCTGGCGGCTATCGGCACCATTGCCGATCTAGTCCCGCTGCATGACGAAAACAGATTAATTGCAACACTAGGACTTGAAAGGCTTCGACGGACAAATCGGCTCGGCTTAAAAGAGCTGATTAAGCTGTCAGGCGGAGACATCGGAGAAGCGAACGAAGAAACTATCGGATTTCAGCTCGCACCAAGGCTGAATGCCGTCGGAAGAATCGAACAGGCGGATCCCGCTGTTCATTTGCTTATGTCAGAGGATTCGTTTGAAGCGGAAGAGCTTGCCGCAGAAATTGACCAGCTGAACAAAGAGCGCCAAAAAATGGTCAGCAAAATGACGGATGAAGCGATTGAAATGGTTGAACAGCAAGGGCTCGATCAAACTGCAATTGTCGTGGCCAAAGCCGGATGGAACCCGGGAGTCGTCGGGATTGTGGCTTCAAAGCTTGTGGACCGTTTCTACCGACCGGCCATTGTTCTTGGTATTGATGAAGAAAAGGGAATCGCTAAAGGTTCGGCCCGAAGCATCAGAGGATTTAATTTATTTGAGAGCCTTTCTGAATGCAGAGATATTCTTCCTCATTTCGGCGGCCATCCAATGGCTGCGGGGATGACGCTGAAAGCCGAAGATGTGCCGGATTTGCGAAGCAGGCTGAATGAAATAGCGGACAATACGCTTACGGAAGAGGATTTTATTCCCGTACAGGAAGTCGACCTTGTCTGCGGCGTCGAAGACATTACAGTTGAAAGCATCGCAGAAATGAACATGCTGTCTCCTTTTGGCATGCTGAACCCGAAACCGCACGTTCTCGTAGAAAACGCAGTACTGGAAGATGTCCGCAAGATAGGGGCAAATAAAACTCATGTCAAAATGACGATCAGAAACGAGTCGTCCCAGCTTGATTGCGTCGGTTTTAATAAAGGCGAGCTTCAAGAAGGCATCGTACCGGGTTCAAGAATTTCCATTGTCGGTGAGATGTCAATCAACGAATGGAACAATCGAAAAAAGCCGCAGCTTATGATAAAGGATGCCGCTGTTTCTGAATGGCAGCTGTTTGATTTAAGGGGAAAACGGACGTGGGAAGACACAGTTTCCGCCCTTCCATCTGCTAAACGGGCCATTGTCTCTTTCAAAGAAGACTCAACAACATTACTTCAAACTGAAGACCTTCGCCGAGAAGTGCACGTCATCAGTTCTAAAGATCAAGCAAAGGCGTTTGACCTCGATGGTGCATATATTGTATTACTAGATCCGCCGCCTTCGCTGGACATGCTCGCACGTTTGCTGGAAGGCAAGGCGCCTGAGCGGATATATTTTATTTTTCTCAATCATGAGGACCACTTTTTATCAACTTTTCCCGCAAGAGACCACTTTAAATGGTATTATGCGTTCTTGCTGAAAAGAGGCGCTTTTGACGTGAAAAAACACGGTTCAGAGCTTGCAAAACATAAAGGCTGGTCCGTTGAAACAATCAATTTCATGACAAAGGTGTTTTTTGATCTCGGTTTTGTTAAAATAGAGAATGGTGTGCTGTCTGTTGTGAGCGGAGCAAAGAAACGCGACTTAACAGACTCACAAACATATCAGGCGAAACAGCAGCTGATGGAACTGGATCAAAAGCTGAATTATTCTTCTGCTGAAGAGCTGAAGGAATGGCTGAATAAGCTGATGAAACAAGATTCAGAGGCTTATGAAAGTACGAGGAGGACATAAAACAGATGGATTTAAAACAATACGTAACAATTGTACCGGATTACCCGAAAGAGGGCGTGCAATTTAAAGATATTACGACACTGATGGATAAAGGCGATGTATACCGCTATGCCACAGATCAAATTGTTGAATATGCGAAAGAAAAGCAAATTGATTTGGTCGTTGGCCCTGAAGCGCGCGGCTTTATTATCGGCTGTCCCGTTGCTTACGCGCTTGGCGTAGGTTTTGCGCCGGTCCGCAAAGAAGGCAAGTTGCCTCGTGAAGTAATCAAAGTGGATTATGGCTTGGAATATGGAAAAGACGTATTAACGATCCACAAAGATGCGATTAAGCCTGGTCAGCGTGTGCTTATTACAGATGACCTGCTTGCGACAGGCGGCACAATTGAAGCGACAATCAAACTTGTTGAAGAACTTGGCGGCGTTGTTGCTGGTATCGCTTTCTTAATCGAGCTTTCTTACCTTGACGGCAGAAATAAGCTCGAAGATTACGACATCTTAACATTGATGAAATACTAAGGATAACCGCATAACGAAAAAGCACTCCATGTCAGGGTGCTTTTTTCCTATTGTTTTGCATTTATTTTATATAATATTTGGCTATTTGAACTTCTGCTCTTTACATCTTTCGTTTTTTTCTTGATAATAAACTACAATACAGTTTACATTTTAAAAAAGGTGATTCCATGGCGAACGAACAAGTATTGACTGCCGAGCAAGTTATAGATAAAGCGCGCAGCTATCTATCTGATGAGCATATCGCATTTGTCGAAAAAGCATATCTGTACGCTGAAGATGCTCATCGCGAGCAATACCGCAAATCGGGCGAGCCGTATATTATTCATCCGATTCAGGTTGCGGGGATTCTCGTTGATCTTGAAATGGACCCTTCCACAATCGCGGGCGGATTTTTGCACGATGTCGTGGAAGATACAGATGTGACGCTCGATGACCTGAAAGAAGCATTTTCCGAAGAAGTGGCAATGCTTGTAGACGGCGTAACGAAACTCGGCAAAATTAAATATAAATCTCAAGAAGAACAGCAGGCGGAAAATCATCGCAAAATGTTTGTCGCTATGGCTCAAGATATCAGGGTCATATTGATCAAGCTGGCGGATCGTCTTCACAATATGCGGACACTGAAACATCTGCCTCAGGAAAAACAGCGGAGAATCTCCAATGAAACGCTGGAAATTTTTGCTCCTTTGGCGCATCGTCTCGGGATTTCAAAAATTAAGTGGGAATTGGAAGATACGGCGCTCCGTTATTTGAACCCTCAGCAATATTACAGAATTGTCAACCTCATGAAGAAGAAACGTGCAGAACGTGAGCTTTATGTCGATGAGGTTGTCAATGAAGTGAAGAAACGTGTCGAAGAAGTAAATATCAAGGCTGACTTCTCGGGACGCCCGAAACATATTTACAGCATTTATCGAAAAATGGTGCTGCAAAATAAGCAATTCAATGAAATTTACGATTTGTTGGCTGTCCGTATTCTTGTGAATAGCATAAAGGACTGCTACGCGGTGCTTGGCATCATTCACACATGCTGGAAACCGATGCCCGGCAGATTCAAAGATTATATCGCAATGCCGAAGCCGAATATGTATCAATCACTTCATACAACGGTTATTGGGCCTAAAGGCGATCCGCTTGAAGTGCAGATCCGCACCTTTGAAATGCATGAAATAGCGGAATACGGGGTTGCGGCTCACTGGGCTTATAAAGAAGGGAAAGCAGCCAATGAAGGTGCAACCTTTGAGAAAAAGCTTTCTTGGTTCCGTGAAATTTTAGAATTTCAAAATGAATCGACAGATGCAGAAGAATTTATGGAATCGCTCAAAATTGATTTGTTCTCTGATATGGTGTATGTCTTTACGCCAAAAGGAGATGTAATCGAGCTTCCGTCCGGTTCTGTTCCCATTGACTTTTCTTACCGGATTCACTCTGAAATCGGCAATAAAACAATCGGTGCCAAAGTAAACGGAAAAATGGTTACGCTTGACCATAAGCTTCGGACAGGTGATATCGTTGAAATTCTCACTTCTAAGCATTCCTACGGCCCGAGCCAGGATTGGGTGAAGCTTGCCCAAACATCCCAAGCGAAGCATAAAATCCGTCAATTCTTTAAGAAACAGCGGCGTGAAGAAAATGTCGAAAAAGGCCGTGAGCTGGTCGAAAAAGAAATTAAAAACCTGGATTTTGAATTGAAGGATGTTTTAACGCCGGAGAATATTCAAAAGGTTGCTGACAAATTTAATTTCTCAAATGAAGAGGATATGTACGCGGCGGTCGGTTACAATGGCATCACAGCTCTGCAGGTGGCGAACCGCCTAACAGAAAAAGAGAGAAAGCAGCGCGATCAGGAAGAACAGGAAAAGATCGTTCAGGAAGTTACTGGGGAACCTAAGCCGTACCCGCAAGGAAGAAAACGGGAAGCTGGCGTTCGTGTCAAGGGCATTGACAACCTCCTTGTCCGTTTATCAAAATGCTGCAATCCTGTGCCAGGTGATGATATTGTCGGCTTTATCACAAAAGGCAGAGGGGTTTCGGTCCATCGCGAAGACTGTCCGAATGTCAAAACGAATGAAGCCCAAGAGCGGCTGATCCCGGTAGAGTGGGAGCATGAGTCACAAGTTCAAAAGCGCAAGGAATACAATGTTGAGATAGAGATTCTTGGGTATGACCGCCGCGGATTGCTGAACGAGGTGCTCCAGGCAGTGAATGAAACGAAAACAAATATTTCATCTGTCTCTGGCAAATCGGATCGCAATAAAGTGGCAACCATTCATATGGCGATTTTTATTCAGAATATCAATCACTTGCACAAAGTCGTCGAGCGTATTAAACAGATTAGAGATATCTACTCTGTGCGCCGCGTCATGAACTAAAGGGGTTAGAAAATGAGATTAGTTGTTCAGCGAGTAACAGAAGCAAGCGTTACAGTGGACGAAGAGGTCGTCGGCCAAATTGGACAAGGCCTTATGGTGCTGGTCGGCATCACTCATGATGATACAGAAGATGATGCAGCTTATTTAGCCGATAAAGTTGTCAATCTCCGTATTTTCGATGACAGTGAAGGAAAAATGAATCTGTCTCTTGTAGATATAGGAGGAGAGATTTTATCCGTCTCACAGTTTACGCTTTATGGAGATACGAAAAAAGGGCGCCGGCCGAACTACATGAACGCGGCCAAACCTGATAAAGCTTTAGGTCTTTATGAAAAATGGAATGACCTGCTTCGTGAAAAAGGAATCAAAGTGGAGACCGGAACGTTTGGAGCAATGATGGATGTTCAGCTTACAAACTCCGGACCGGTCACGCTCATTATGGATTCAAAATAAAAAAAGCTGCCAAAAGGCAGCTTTTTTATTGGAAGTATTTCTCTAATCCGCTTTCGATCCCATCTGTTACTTTTTCTTGGTATGAATTGCTATGTACAATGGCTTCTTCCTGCGGATGGCTTACATATCCCAGCTCGTACAGCATAGCGGGCTGTCTGTTTTCCCGGAGCACATAATAATCTCCGAATAATACGCCGCGGTCTGGAATGGAAGAACGCTTCACCACTTCTGAGTGGACATCTGATGCGAGTTCCTGATCTTTGGCAGGACTGTAGTAATATGCTGTACTGCCTCTTGTAGAGGTATCCGCATAGCTGTCATAATGAATGCTGATAAAGGCGTCAGCGTTACGGTAGTGAGAGGTAGAGACCCGTGACTGCAGGCTGACAAAGGTATCATCCTGGCGTGTCACATATACATCCGCTCCAGCCGATCTAAGTTTGCTGGCGAGCAGTTTTGCCGTTTTGATCGTCAGGTTTTTCTCGAATTTCCCCGAATACCCGATCGTTCCGCTGTCTTTTCCTCCATGTCCCGGGTCAACAATAATCGTTTTATTGTTTAGAGAGCCGTTTCCAGACGGGGAATCAGAGACTGGCGGTTCACCTGCTTCTTCTGCGCTTTTAGACGTTTGGACCACCCAATTGGCTACATAAGCAGTTTGCCCGTTATCAAGCTTTATTTCATACCAGCTTCCCTTTGAACCGGTAATGGTGTATGAATCTCCTTTGGCAGCGCGCTCAACGATCGAAGCTGATGTTGACGCATCACTTCTTAGATTCGTTCCTCCGTACATGATATAGGCTTTTTTAGCGGAGGATGAACTGCCGGCATTTGCTGAATCATCAGCTGGAACAGAACTAGTCAAAAGGCAATGGCTTGCAACCCAGCCTTTTAGCCCGTTCACCTCAATGTGAGCCCAGCCATTTTTCTCGTTGAGAACCGTCAGTTTCGTTCCGCGATCAAGTTTTGTTATAATTGCCGCGTCATGTGAGGCGGAGGCTCTTACATTTAGCGAAGAAACACCGACTGTGCCCGTCGTTGACGCACCGGAATCCTCGGTTTGGTCACTCTCATCAGACGCTGAACTGCTGCCTCCTGATGTGACATATTCAGATGATACCCACCCGGTGGCACTGTGATAGGATATCTTGATCCAGCCCGAATCTTTATCAATGACAGATGCTTGGCTGCCTTGCGGGAATTTGCCGATGACTTCGTAGGAAGTGCCCGGGCCGCTTCTCATCCGCAGATCGGGGTCTGTTGATGTCACAGTGTCACTGCTTCCTGAGGAGCTTGTGCTGGCCTGGTCTTCCTTTGTAATAAGCCAGGAGACTACCCAGCCCTTTTCTCCGGAACCAAGCTGTATCTGCACCCAGTCTCCATCTTCCTTTAAAATTGGATAGCGTTCTCCCTTTTTTACTTCCGCTGTAATGCCGTAGCTAAGCCCCGGGCCGCTTCTGACGTTCATTTCATCTGTTGCGATGACCGCTTCTCCTTGAGCAGCTGTAACGGATGAAAAGGTCGGGAATAGCGCTGAGGTGAAAATAATACATACAATAAGGACAAAGTATTTCTTGTTCATTGTGTCCTCCTTTCTGATGATCATTAAAAAAGCATTCTTGTTTAATATCGTAAAGTCCTTTCTGATTTTTAAATAAAAATAAAATGATTTGTTTATACTAAGCGTAAATACAATCAAAAAGGTGTGCAAATCATGAAATATCATCCAAAAATGGGACGTGCATTTCACGACGGTGAAGCGAATCTGCATTACAGCGATCACGCAGATCCCGATACGACTGGTTATCTTACGGAAACAGCATCTGAATTTGGTCTTATGTCCAAAGAAGCAGCGCTGAGGAAAAACAACCGGAATAAAGCTTGACAGAGAACCCCAATCCCATTATTATAATAGAAATTGAGTACATAGCAAATGATGAAAGATTTGAACCAATAATGGAGAAGAGTAGGTCAGATTGCATGATTAGAGAGGAACCCGCCCTAGGCTGAAAGCGGATCCCATTGCGTCTTTCTCGAAACAACACTCCGGAGGTTTCCTGCTGAACGCGTGAATAACGCCATTAGGCAGTGAACGTGAACCTGCGTTAAAGGATCGAGCGGGAATATGAACGTATTCCAACTAGGGTGGCACCACGGGTATAACTCTCGTCCCTACTATCATGTATAGTAGGGGCGGGAGTTTTTTTCATTTTCATCATTAACGATCATTGGATATTTTATAAGGAATACATAAGGAGGTCTACCTATGGGATATAACATTCCGAGAGGAACACAGGATATTCTGCCTGGAGAATCAGATCGCTGGCAGTTTGTTGAACAAATTATGAGAGACACTTGCCGCACTTATCAATATAAAGAAATCCGCACACCGATTTTTGAGCATACAGAACTGTTTGCCAGAGGCGTCGGGGAATCAACGGATATCGTACAAAAAGAAATGTATACCTTCGAGGACCGCAAAGGCAGAAGCCTGACGCTTCGTCCGGAGGGAACAGCTGCTGCGGTTCGCGCTTTTAATGAAAACAAGCTGTTCGCAAATCCTGTACAGCCGACAAAGCTTTATTATGTCGGGCCGATGTTCCGTTATGAACGTCCTCAGACGGGCCGTTACCGCCAGTTTTATCAGTTTGGAATTGAAGCGATTGGTTCGAAAGACCCTGCAATCGACGCTGAAGTAATGGCGCTTGCGATGAGTATTTATGAAAAAGCAGGTTTAGAAAACGTTAAGCTTGTCATAAACAGTCTCGGCGATCAAGATAGCCGCAAAAGCTACAGAGAAGCGCTTGTGAAACACTTCGAGCCTCGCATCGAAGAATTTTGTTCAGACTGCCAGTCCCGGCTGCACACGAACCCGCTTAGAATTTTGGACTGCAAAAAAGACCGAGATCATGAGCTGATGAAATCGGCACCTTCGATTTTGACATATTTAAATGAAGAATCAGCCGCTTATTTTGACAAAGTGAAACAATACTTAAATGATCTTGGCATTTCGTATGAAATCGATCCGAACCTTGTGAGAGGGCTGGATTATTACAACCACACCGCATTTGAAATTATGAGCAATGCGGAGGGCTTTGGTGCGATTACGACACTTGCCGGTGGCGGACGCTACGACGGGCTTGTCGAACAGATCGGCGGACCAGAAGCACCGGGCATCGGATTTGCGATGAGCATCGAACGCTTGCTTGCCGCAATTGATGCTGAAAAAAGAGAGTTGCCTGTTGATAAGGGAATCGACTGCTATATCGTCACACTCGGCGAAAAAGCAAAGGATTATTCTGTTTCATTGGTGTACAAACTGAGAGAAGCAGGCATTTCCAGTGAAATCGATTATGAAAATAAGAAAATGAAAGGCCAGTTTAAAACAGCTGATCGCTTAAATGCCAGATTTATTGCGATTTTGGGTGAAGATGAGCTTGCCCAAAACAAAATCAATGTAAAGGATGCACAGACTGGCGAACAGATTGAAGTGGCACTTGATGAATTTATACATGTGATGAAGGCAAACCAAAAGGGATAAGGAGTGAAACGCATTGTTTGGAAGAACATATTATTGCGGTGATATAACTGAAAAAGCAATTGGCGAATCTGTAACGCTGAAAGGATGGGTCCAAAAAAGACGAGACCTCGGCGGATTGATTTTTATTGACTTGCGTGACCGTACGGGCATTGTTCAAGTCGTTTTTAACCCTGATGTGTCAAAAGAAGCGCTTGCTGTTGCGGAAGGCATCAGAAATGAATACGTGCTTGATATTCAAGGAAAAGTGGTGGCGCGTGAAGAGGGAACAGTTAATCCGAATTTGAAAACAGGCGCGATCGAAATACATGCTGATGGAGTGAACGTATTAAATGCTGCAAAGACACCTCCATTTGCGATTTCTGATCAAGCTGAAGAAGTGTCAGAGGACGTTCGTTTAAAACACCGTTACTTAGATTTGCGCAGACCGGCTATGTTCCAGACGATGCAGCTGCGCCATAACGTGACGAAAGCTGTTCGCAGCTTTTTAGATGAAAATGGGTTTCTTGATATTGAAACGCCGATTTTAACAGGAAGCACGCCTGAAGGCGCACGTGACTACCTGGTGCCGAGCCGTGTGCACGAAGGTGAGTTCTACGCGCTGCCGCAGTCCCCGCAGCTATTTAAACAGCTTCTGATGGTATCAGGCATTGAACGATATTATCAAATTGCCCGCTGTTTCCGCGATGAAGACTTGCGTGCGGACCGTCAGCCTGAGTTTACGCAAATTGATATTGAAATGTCCTTTATGAGCCAGGAAGACATTATGTCATTGGCTGAGGAGATGATGGCAAAGGTTATGCGTGAAACAAAAGGTGAGGAACTTAAGCTTCCTCTTCCTCGAATGACGTATGACGAAGCAATGAACAAGTACGGTTCTGATAAACCGGATACGCGTTTTGACATGCTTTTGACGGATGTGTCTGACATTGTAAAGGATACGGAATTTAAAGTGTTCTCATCAGCTGTAGCAAACGGCGGCGTGGTTAAAGCCATCAACGTAAAAGGCGGTGCCGGCGATTACTCCAGAAAAGACATCGACGCTCTTGGCTCTTTTGCTGCAAACTACGGGGCAAAAGGGCTTGCCTGGGTGAAGGTTGAGGCAGACGGAGTGAAAGGCCCGATCGCTAAATTCTTTGATGAAGAAAAGCAGTCTAAGCTGATTGAAGCACTTGATGCTGCTGAAGGTGATTTGCTGCTGTTCGGAGCGGATCAATTCGAAGTTGTGGCCGCATCACTCGGCGCCCTGCGCTTAAAGCTTGGAAAAGAACGCGGGCTGATTGACGAAAAATTGTTCAATTTCTTATGGGTCATCGACTGGCCGCTATTAGAGCATGATCCGGAAGAAGGCCGTTTTTACGCAGCGCACCATCCGTTCACAATGCCTGTCCGCGAAGACCTTGAGCTGATTGAAACAGCGCCTGAAGACATGAAAGCACAAGCTTATGACCTCGTCTTAAACGGCTATGAGCTTGGCGGCGGTTCAATCCGTATTTTTGAAAAGGATATTCAGGAAAAAATGTTTGCGCTTCTCGGCTTCTCACCAGAAGAAGCGGCTGAACAGTTCGGATTCCTGCTGGAAGCATTTGAATACGGCGCTCCTCCGCACGGCGGAATCGCACTCGGCTTAGACCGTCTCGTTATGCTTCTCGCTGGACGTACGAACCTGAGAGATACGATTGCATTCCCGAAAACGGCAAGTGCAAGCTGCCTGATGACAGAAGCGCCAGGCGAAGTAAGCGACGCCCAGCTTGACGAGCTTCATCTTTCTATCAAGAAAAAAGTTAAGAACTGAATGTGCAGTTCGATTCTTGAAAATCAAAATCGTCTGTGATATGATTTTGACAAGTTAAATAAAGTCCTGATGTGTTAGTTGTACACCTAGTTTTGACCGAACATTTTTTTGATTTGGGAGCCCGCATTTTTAAATGGCGTACATGCCTCTTTTCATTCGGTAAAGAGGACTTACAAGATTTAAAAGAGGGCACCCACCTGCTGAGAGCGGGTTCAAAACAAAGGAAAGCTGCAACGGCACTATTGGGACTTTATTTTTTGTGCGCAGAAAAAACGGCTGCTCATGGATCAGCCATTTTATAGATGAAACCAGAATACGAATGTGGAGTGAGGTTCTTGTTACACCAGTTTTCACGCAATGAATTAGCTATCGGAAAAGAAGGCCTTGAAACGCTGAAAAACAGCACAGTTGCTGTGCTTGGAGTCGGGGGAGTCGGATCGTTCGCGGCGGAAGCTCTCGCGCGGTCAGGCGTCGGCCGCATTCTGCTTGTCGACAAAGATGATGTCGACATTACAAATGTAAACCGTCAGCTTCACGCGCTGCTTTCAACTGTCGGACAGCCGAAAGTTGATTTAATGAAGGCGCGGATCGCAGACATTAATCCGGAGTGTGAAGTGATCGCGTTAAAAATGTTCTATACGGAGGAAACGTATGAGCAGTTTTTTGACTATGATCTTGACTATGTCATTGATGCGTCAGACACCATTTGTTATAAAATTCATTTAATGAAAGAATGTCTGAAACGGGATATTCCGCTCATCTCCAGCATGGGTGCTGCAAATAAAACGGATCCGACACGCTTCCAAATCGCTGATATCTCAAAAACGCACACTGATCCAATTGCGAAGGTCGTTCGTACGAAATTACGCAAGGAGGGTATCAAAAAAGGCGTTCAAGTGATTTTCTCTGATGAAAGCCCGATTGTCATTCGGGAAGATGTCAGAAAAGAAGTGGGGAATGACGAAGCGAAAATCCGTAAAGCAAAAATGCCGCCTTCCTCTAATGCTTTTGTGCCGTCAGTTGCAGGTTTGATTATGGGCGGACATGTTGTCATGGATCTTTTGAAAGACATTGAAATCAAACGTGTGAAGGATAAATAATGCATAAAAACAGCCTTGATGATCAAGGCTGTTTTTGTTTTATTTTCTTTTCATTAATTTATCGTACACCTGCTTTAAGGCGGATTCGAATTTTCCTGTCTGTTTCGGCTTATAGTATTGCTTTTTTTTCAGAGGATCAGGGAGGTATTGTTGTTCGACCCAACCGTTGTCGTAATTGTGCGGGTATTTATAGTCGATTCCTCTTCCTAATTCCTGAGCTCCTTTATAATGCGCGTCTTTTAAATGCTTCGGGACATCCCCAATTTTTCCGGCTCTGATATCTGCCAAGGCCTCATCGATTGCCAGAATGGCAGAGTTTGATTTCGGTGAGAGGCAAAGCTCAATAACTGCGTTGGCCAGCGGGATTCGCGCTTCAGGAAACCCGACTCGCTCAGCGGTCTGAATAGCGTTCAGCACTCTAGGGCCGGCTTGCGGGCTTGCTAAACCGATATCCTCATAGGCGATAACAAGCAATCGTCTTGCGATGCTCTCCAGATCACCGGCTTCAATTAATCTAGCCAAATAGTGAAGAGCAGCGTTGGCATCAGAGCCGCGGATCGATTTTTGAAAAGCGGACAGTACATCATAATGCGCGTCACCATCTTTATCGTGAGAAAAGCTTTTTTTCTGCAAGCATTCTTCCGCGGTTTCTAATGTAATGTGAATTTCACCGTCTGCTGACTCCTTCGTTGACAACACGGCAAGCTCAAGCGCATTTAAAGCGGAGCGGACATCTCCTCCGCATCCGTGGGCAAAATGCTCCATCGCCTGATCATCAATGGATACTGAATAGGTGCCAAGGCCCCGATGTTCATCATGGAGCGCACGTTCCAGTGCCTGTTTAATCAGATCAGGTGTTAACGGTTCAAGCTCAAAAATCTGGGTCCGGCTTCTGATCGCCGGATTAATGGCATGATACGGGTTAGCCGTCGTTGCTCCGATCAAAATGATCATCCCGTTTTCTAAATAGGGTAATAGAAAATCCTGTTTTCCTTTATCCAGCCTGTGGACTTCATCCAGAATCAAAATCACTTGGCCGGACATCTTGGCTTCCTGAGCTACGATTTCCATATCTTTTTTATTGTTAATGACAGCATTCAGCTTTCGAAAAGCAATACTTGTTGAACCGGCGATTGCTGTTGCGATTGATGTTTTTCCAATTCCGGGCGGCCCGTACAAAATCATGGATGACAAATGTTTTGCCTGGACCATTCTGCCAATAATTTTATCTTCAGCCACCAGATGCTGCTGGCCGATAATATCCTCTATTTTTGTCGGACGCATCCGATATGCCAATGGCTTCATCTATCATCTCTCCTTACTTAATTACAGGGTAACGGAAAACCGTACATTAGAAAAGGGGAAAGGCCCCCTTTCCTTCTGCCTCAATGAAAATTCGCTGAAGGTATGTTATAATAACAGTTGGTCTATAAGATAATAAACGGACGAAACATATAGAAATTACCATTATAAGTGTGGAAAATCATGAAATAACAGAGGTGTTCATGTTGAAAATATCAACTAAGGGAAGATACGGGCTCACCATTATGATCGAGCTTGCAAAAAAGTACGGTGAAGGCCCGACTTCATTAAAAAGCATCGCACAGACGAATAATTTGTCCGAGCATTATTTGGAGCAGCTGGTATCGCCGCTCAGAAATGCCGGTTTAGTGAAAAGCATCAGAGGCGCATATGGCGGATATGTATTAGGCAGTGAGCCGGATGCCATTACTGCGGGAGATATTATCCGTGTGCTTGAGGGGCCGATCAGCCCTGTTGAAGTGCTGGAAGATGAGGAGCCTGCCAAGCGTGAGCTCTGGATTCGCATCCGGGATGCTGTAAAAGAGGTTTTAGACAGTACAACATTAGAGGATCTTGCCAGCTATACAGACGGAGAGCAAGAAGCTTATATGTTCTATATTTAGATCAGAGGTGTAAACATAATGGAACGGATTTATTTAGATCATGCCGCAACGTCTCCGATGGATGAGCGCGTGCTGGAAAAAATGATACCGCACTTCTCCGGCAGTTTCGGTAATCCCTCCAGTATTCATTCATTTGGCAGAGAATCTCGAAAATGGGTGGATGAAGCAAGAGCGCAGATCGCAGCAGAAATCGGAGCGGCAGAGCAGGAGATCATTTTTACAAGCGGGGGAACGGAAGCTGATAACTTGGCGATCATGGGAACCGCACTTGCAAGAAAAGATCTTGGCAGACATATCATCACAACAAAAATTGAGCATCACGCCGTGCTTCACACATGTGAAAAACTTGAGGGAGACGGATTTGACATAACGTATCTGGACGTTGACCAAAATGGAAGAGTCAGTGCAAAACAGGTGAAAGAAGCACTGCGTGATGATACAATCCTTGTGACAGTGATGTATGGAAATAATGAAGTTGGAACAGTGCAGCCGATCGAAGAAATCGGTGAGCTGTTAAAGGAACACAAAGCTTATTTTCATACCGATGCTGTTCAGGCATTCGGGTTGCTGCCAATTGATGTGAAAAACAGCCATATTGACCTTCTGTCTGTTTCCGGGCACAAGCTCAACGGGCCAAAAGGGACAGGCTTTTTATATGCTAGTAAAGATGTGAAGCTTTCACCGCTTTTATTCGGAGGAGAGCAAGAAAGAAAACGCCGTGCCGGAACGGAAAATGTTCCAGGTATTGTCGGGCTGAAAGAAGCGATCAAGCTGTCAAGTGAAGAACGTGACGAAAAAAACGAGAAGTATCAATCGTTTAAAGCAATCTTTGCCGACACGCTTAGAGATACAGGTGTGGCATTCGAGATCAACGGGGACAAAGAGCACAGTCTGCCGCATGTTCTGAATCTTTATTTCCCCGGTGTGTCAGTGGAAGCGCTGCTGGTCAATCTTGATATGGCTGGTGTCGCTGTCTCCAGCGGTTCAGCGTGCACGGCCGGTTCAGTCCTGCCGTCACATGTTCTGACTGCTATGTTCGGCGAAGAGAGTGACCGGCTGACGTCCTCTATTCGAATCAGCTTCGGCCTCGGCAATACGGCTGAGCAAGTGAAAACTGCTGCCAGACATGTGGCCGACGTTGTCAAACGGCTGACACAATAAGGCGGCTTAGTAATTGGAGTGAATGAAATGGAAAAACGGCCGGAGGATACAAGAGTCGTCGTCGGCATGTCCGGCGGAGTAGACTCATCTGTGGCGGCCCTGCTGTTAAAAGAACAGGGCTATGATGTAATCGGAATCTTTATGAAAAACTGGGATGATACGGACGAAAACGGTTTTTGCACGGCGACAGAGGATTATGAGGATGTGATCCGCGTCTGCAACCAAATCGGAATTCCGTATTATGCCGTAAACTTTGAAAAGCAATATTATGAGAAGGTATTTCAATACTTCCTTGATGAATATAAAGCAGGCAGAACACCAAACCCGGATGTATTGTGCAACAAAGAAATTAAATTCAAAGCCTTTTTGGAGCATGCATTGTCACTTGGCGCCGACTATTTAGCGACTGGCCACTATGCAAGAGTAGACAGAAGCGGCGGAAAAGTCAGAATGCTGCGCGGCATTGATGAAAACAAGGATCAAACGTACTTCCTGAATCAGCTGACAGAAGATACGCTGAGCAAAGTCATGTTCCCGATCGGCGAACTTCAAAAAAGCCGTGTGCGTGAAATCGCCAAAGAAGCAGAACTTGCAACGGCGACGAAAAAAGACAGTACAGGCATCTGCTTTATCGGCGAACGCAACTTCAAAACGTTTCTCAGCCAATATCTCCCTGCACAGCCGGGCGATATGATGACGATGGACGGCGAAGTAAAAGGCCGCCACGACGGGTTGATGTACTATACGATCGGACAGCGTCACGGCCTTGGCATCGGCGGAAGCGGCGAGCCGTGGTTTGCGGTAGGCAAAGATCTTGAAAAGAACATCCTCTACGTGGATCAAGGGTTCCATAACCCGCTTTTATATTCTGACAAAATCACAGCAACAAATATCAGCTGGGTACGTTCGGATATCATGAAGGGCGAAGAGATTTCCTGCACGGCTAAATTCCGTTACCGCCAAGAGGATCATAAAGTAACGGTGCGCATGACTGGCGAGGGTGAAGCGGAAGTCATCTTTGATGAACAAGTCCGCGCTGTAACGCCAGGACAAGCCGTTGTCTTCTATGACGGCGAAGAATGCCTTGGCGGCGGGACGATTGATGATGTGTACAAAGATGGAACAAAATTGTGGTACGTATAAAAGATGAAAAACCTCAACACTGAGTTGGGGTTTTTTAATGAAAGGAAGATGATCGGTGGATTATAATCAACTCGGTATAGAGGCGATGCAGGAAGGCGATTACGAGAAAGCGGCAGAGGCATTTACAAAAGCGATTGAAGAAAATAAAGAAGACGCGATTCCGTATATCAATTTTGCCAACCTGCTTTCATCCGTAAACGAGCTGGAACGTGCGCTTGCGTTTTATGATAAAGCGCTTGAATTAGACAGTAGCGCAGCCACTGCTTATTATGGAGCAGGAAATGTCTATGTTGTAAAAGAAATGTACAAAGAAGCGAAAGACATGTTTGAAAAAGCGCTACGTGCGGGGATGGAAAACGGTGACCTGTTTTACATGCTCGGAACGGTACTTGTCAAGCTCGAACAGCCTAAGCTTGCACTGCCATATTTACAAAGAGCTGTCGAACTGAATGAAAACGATACGGAAGCGCGCTTTCAATTCGGGATGTGCTTAGCCAACGAGGGCATGCTGGACGAAGCGCTCAGCCAATTCTCAGCTGTGACAGAGCAAGACCCGGGGCATGCAGATGCATTTTATAATGCCGGTGTCGCTTATGCTTATAAAGAAAACCGAGAAAAAGCGCTGGAAATGCTGGACAAGGCAATCGATATCCAGCCAGATCATATGCTTGCGCTTCATGCTAAAAAACTGATTGATCCATCATAACAGGCACAGGAGGAGGGACAGCTCGTGCAGCAGCATCCGGATCAGCTTAAACTGGAGGAAGAGCCCTATTTAAAAGGGACAGTCAACACAGTCATCTATCATAATGACACCAATTTATATACGGTTCTGAAAGTGAAAGTCACAGAGACCTCCGAAGCCATTGAAGATAAAGCCGTATCCGTGACGGGCTACTTCCCTGCGCTTCAAGAAGAAGAGACCTACACGTTTTACGGAAAGATCGTAACCCATCCAAAATTCGGGCTCCAATTTCAGGCGGAGCATTTCAAAAAGGAGATTCCAACGACTAAGGAAGGCATCATTCAATATTTATCGAGTGATTTATTCGAGGGGATCGGCAAAAAAACAGCTGAAGAAATTGTGAAAAAGCTGGGCGACAGCGCCATTAATAAAATATTGGCTGACGCTTCAGTGCTTTATGATGTTCCCAGACTCTCAAAAAAGAAAGCCGACACGCTGGCTGGCGCATTGCAGCGGCATCAGGGACTGGAGCAAATCATGATTTCCTTGAATCAGTTTGGCTTTGGCCCGCAGCTGTCTATGAAAATCTATCAAGCCTATGAATCCGAGACGCTTGAAAAGATTCAGGAAAATCCTTATCAGCTTGTGAAGGATGTAGAAGGCATCGGGTTTGGAAAAGCGGATGAGCTGGGCAGCAGAATGGGTCTTTCGGGTAATCATCCTGAGCGGGTAAAAGCTGCTATTTTGTACACGCTTGAAACGACTTGTCTGTCAGAGGGGCACACGTACATAGAAACGGAACAGCTGATCATTGACACCCAATCTCTGTTAAATCAGTCAGCAAGGGAAGGACAGCGCATCACAGAAATGGATGCCGCTAACGCGATTATTGCCCTTGGAGAAAATAAAGACATTGTCATAGAAGATGGCCGCTGTTATTTTCCTTCGCTGTTTTACGCAGAACAAAACGTTGCAAAGCGTGTGAAACATATCGCTAGCCAAACCGAATATGAGAACCAGTTTCCCGAATCAGAGTTTTTGCTCGCGTTGGGAGAACTGGAAGAACGGATGAACGTTCAGTATGCCCCCAGCCAGAAGGAAGCGATTCAAAAAGCCCTTTCCTCGCCGATGCTTCTTTTAACAGGAGGTCCTGGAACAGGGAAAACGACGGTAATCAGAGGGATTGTCGAGCTCTACGGAGAGCTTCACGGTGTGTCACTAGATCCGTCAGCTTATAAAAAGGATGAAGCTTTTCCGATTGTTTTGGCCGCTCCGACAGGGAGAGCAGCAAAACGGATGAGTGAATCAACGGGACTCCCTGCAGTCACGATACACAGGCTGCTTGGCTGGAACGGTGCTGAAGGCTTTACTCATACAGAGGATCAGCCGATCGAAGGGAAGCTGTTAATTATCGATGAAGCCAGTATGCTTGATATATGGCTGGCGAATCATTTGTTCAAGGCGATCCCTGATCATATACAAATCATCATTGTCGGAGACGAAGACCAGCTGCCTTCTGTCGGTCCGGGACAAGTGCTCAGAGACTTGCTGGCATCCCAGGTGATTCCGACTGTGAGACTGACAGACATCTATCGTCAGGCGGAGGGGTCATCAATCGTCGAGCTTGCCCACCAGATGAAAAATGGATTGCTGCCGAACAATTTGACTGCCCCGACAAAGGACCGTTCCTTTATTCGCTGCGGCGGGTCGCAAATCAAAGAAGTAGTTGAGAAGGTTGTCGCCAATGCATTGAAAAAAGGCTATACAGCAAAGGACATTCAGGTCCTCGCTCCGATGTACAGAGGAAAAGCCGGCATTAATGAATTGAATGTGATGCTGCAGGACATTTTAAATCCTCCTAAAGAAAAACGGAGAGAATTGAAGTTCGGGGATGTTGTCTACAGAACCGGAGATAAAATTTTGCAGCTTGTCAATCAGCCGGAAAACAATGTATTCAACGGAGATATTGGCGAAATCACGTCGATATTTTATGCAAAGGAAAATACAGAAAAAGAAGACATTGCCGTCGTTTCTTTTGACGGCAATGAAATGACATTTACGAAAAAAGATTTTAATCAATTTACCCATGCGTATTGCTGTTCTATTCATAAATCGCAGGGAAGTGAATTTCCGATTGTGGTTTTGCCTGTTGTGAAAGGCTATTATAGAATGCTCAGAAGAAACCTTCTTTATACCGCGATTACAAGAGCGAAGAAATTTCTCATTTTATGCGGTGAGGAGGAGGCGCTGGAGTGGGGCGTGAAAAATAATGATGCAACTGTCAGACAGACCTCCTTAAAAAACAGGCTGTCCGTACAGGTTGAGGAAATGGATGCCGAGCTTGAGGCTCTCCAAAAAGAGCTCCCGTTCAGCGTACACGACGCCAACATTGGCATGGAAGGCATTACACCATTCGATTTTATGAAAGAAGAACAGCAATAAAATGCTCCCGTGCAAGCGGGAGTTTTTTTCATTTGCAGTGGAATTGATTTCATTGTATGAGTCTAAGGCGCAAAGCAAAACCTAAGCCTGTTCAACAAAAGGTGGTTGATCACACTTTGAGAACATGCCATGAAGTAGAAGGATTCCCAGTATACTCAGAACGAACTTCTTGTTATCTCGGGGCAATTTCCGATATTTGTTTTTCTCTGAAAGGAGATTGTCTTGGGTTTATTCTTGCACAAAAACGCTTTTTGCATCATCATCATGCGCTATTACGGGCGTGTGATATCTCTTCCATTCTTGATGACCGCATATTGGCTTCGGTCAGTTCAGAACAGCTTCTGCCTCTTCCGAAAACATGCTTCACATACGAGCAGATGAAGATGAAGCTTGTGAAATCGCAAGAGGGGGATATATTGGGGATGCTGGAAGATGTATACTTTTGTTTGGACAGGGGCATAATCGTAGCATATGAACTCTCGGACGGTTTCTTTTCTGACCTGGCGGGAAGCAAGCGCCAGATCCAAAGAGCGGATTCGCTTGTCGAGGTGCGGAAAGACGAGATCGTTCTGAACGGATAGAGGTGTGAGGTATGCTTATATGCCCGAATTGCAAAAGTAAGGATATCGGCAAAATCGGCGTGAACCAATATTATTGCTGGGGCTGTTTTATTGAACTGACAGTGGCGAAAGGGAAGATTGCAACTCATCAGGTGGAAGAAGACGGAACGTTAAGCAGCTTGGATGATTTGTTTTCTGAGGATGAACGCAGCATCAATTTTTAATCATGAAAGGAGATGCGCAGGATGAATCGGACGATGACTTCTCTTTTGGCAATGGGAGCCGGAGCTCTCGTGTACCGAATGGCGACTCAATCTGACATGCTGAATAATCGAAGCATGAAGCGGATGAGAAGAAGAATTACGAAAATGTTTTAATGCAAAAAGGATACTCTCCAAAGAGTATCCTTTTCTATGTTTGCCGGACCTCGAGGCGTCTTGCTGCGAGTGAAAGGCTGTAGTTGACTGCGAAATACATAAGGGCCGCAAGTAAAAAGATCGGGAAAAAATAACTGCCGTCTGCGCTTTGGCCGTTAATAATTTGCGCGTTGTGAATCAGTTCAGGCAGGGCGATCACAACAGCGAGCGATGTA
Source organism: Bacillus sp. EU52 (assembly GCF_037964975.1). NCBI lineage: Bacteria > Bacillati > Bacillota > Bacilli > Caryophanales > Bacillaceae > Bacillus > Bacillus sp. EU52. The sequence continues at coordinate 2,650,740 of NZ_CP150177.1, read as the reverse complement.
TCTTTTAATAAAGAAATAAACTGGCTTACGATGGGCGGAACCATGCGGCGAAGCGCTTGCGGCATGACGATAAAGAACAGGGTCTGTGTATAGCTCAGCCCGGAGGAGCGCGCCGCTTCAATTTGTCCTTTGTCAATTGATTTCAGTCCGCTTCGGATAATTTCAGATAGCATAGCGGATTCAAAAATCGTTAGTGCTGTAATTGCAGCAGCTGTAATTTCAAGCTTAATCCCAATTTCCGGAAGGGCAAAAAACGTAAAGAAAATAATTAACAGCAAGGGGAGGTTTCTGATCGTTTCAACGAGAACTGCAATCAATTGAGAAAGAACGGGAACTTTCGCATAACGCAGGGTGCCTGCGATTAAACCGAAGAAAAAGCTCAGAATGATGGAGATGAAAGCAACGTACAAGGTGACGAGAAAGCCATCCCATAAAAACGCTAAATGCTCCTGTGAATAAGCACCGATGAAATCCAATGTAACTCACTCCTTATCAATAGCTTTTTTCCAGCCGTTTTTCCAGATAGTTAACACCGATGCTAAGCGGAATCGTCAGCACTAAGTAAAAAAGCGCCACAAAAATATAAACATCAAATACAACGAGTGTGCTCGACGAAACTAAATCGGCTTGGTACATAAGATCCAATCCGGCCACAACCCCAAGAATCGAAGAGTTTTTGACTAAGTTTAAAAATTGATTGCCTAAAGGCGGCATGACGATTTTGATTGCCTGCGGCAAAATGATATGGAGCATGGCTTGGCTGTAGGTAAAGCCTGACGAGCGTGCCGCTTCCATCTGCCCTTTTGAAACAGACTGGATGCCTGCTCTGATGGCTTCAGCGATAAACGCAGAGGTATAAATGGTGAGAGCAACCATTCCCGCTTGAAAACCGTCAAGCCTCAGGCCTGCGTTTGGAAGTCCGAAATAGAAAACAAAGGTAATTAAAAGAAGAGGGATGTTGCGGATGAATTCTACATATGCGGTCCCGAGCCATTGCAGCGGCTTAAAGACTGTTATTCTCATAACCGCTACAGCAACGCCGAGGACAAAACTGCCGGCCAGCGCGATAACACTTGCGAGCAAGGTATGGTAAAAACCGTCCATATACATGCTGAAGTTATCGAAAAGAATTGACACATTCATCTGCCTATTCACTCCTTATCAAATTGGGATGAGCATCGCCTGCTCATCCCGGGATGGTTGTTATTCAGCTGGGTCTTCTTTGATCCATTTTTTATAAATTTCATCGTATCTGCCATCCGACTTCATCTTTTTAAGTGAAGCGTTGATTTCTTTCGCGAGAGCAGATTGCCCTTTTTTCACGGCGATCCCGTAAGGCTCATCTGTAAAAGGCTTTCCTGTTAATTGATAATTTTTATTTTCATCAGCCATTCCATATAAAATCGCATTATCTGTGGTGAGGGCATCGCCTTGCCCCGATTTAAGGGCTGTAAAGGCTTCTGCGTAGTTTTCAAATTCTAAAACAGATGCTTCAGGCGCCTTTTCACGAATGTTTTGAGAGGAGGTGGAGCCTTTTACTGCAAGAACTTTTGAGCCTTTGCCAAGATTCTCGACACTCTTGATTTTGCTGCCTTTTTTCACGAGAAGCGATTGCCCGGCCTCGAAATAGACATCAGAAAAGTCAACTTCCTTTTTTCGTTCTTCAGTGATCGTCATCGTGGCGACAATGGCGTCGATATCCCCGTTTTGCAGCATAGGAATCCTTGTTTTTGAGGTGACCTCTTTAAATTCAGCTTTTTTCTCATCACCTAAAATGTCTTTAGCGATTTGTTTAGCAATATCAATATCAAAACCCTCAATCTCACCTGAGCTTGGATTTTTAAGACCGAACAGTCGAGTGTCCGTTTTTACACCGAAGACAATTTTGTCATTGTCTTTAATGGCGGCTAGCGTATCTTTTTTGTTCTCCTTTGAGGCTTCTCCGTTTGATCCCTTGCTGCCGCAAGCGGCAAGCAAGATGACAGCGAATAAAGAAATCAATGCTAAAGAAAAAATCTTTTTCATACAAGCTCCCCCATTTCTGTTTTAATGATTTAAAATACGGCTTAAGAATAAGCGGGCCCGTTCTTCCTTCGGGTTCGCGTAAAATTCAGCCGGCACTGCTTCTTCTAAAATTTTTCCTTCGTCAATGAAGACAATCCGGTCGGCAACTTCTTTGGCAAACCCCATTTCGTGTGTCACGACAACCATTGTCATGCCTTCTTTGGCGAGTGTTTTCATGACATCTAGCACCTCACCGATCATTTCAGGATCAAGTGCTGATGTCGGCTCGTCAAACAGCATGACCTCCGGCTTCATCGCCAGTCCTCTTGCGATGGCAACACGCTGCTGCTGCCCGCCGGAAAGCTGGGAAGGATAGGCGTCAGCCTTGTCTGGGATGCCGACTTTTTCAAGATAGTACCGCGCCGTTTCCTTTGCTTGTTCAGGTGATTGTCTAAGCACTTTTACCGGAGCCAGCATGATGTTCTGCAGCACTGTTTTATGCGGATATAAATGAAAGTGCTGAAACACCATCCCGATATTTTGCCGCACTTGATTGATATCAGTTTTTCTGTCGTTAATGGCGGTGCCGTTTACTGTGAGCACTCCCTCATTGATCGTCTCAAGTCTGTTGATGCATCTGAGCAATGTGCTTTTACCGGAACCGGATGGGCCGATGATAACAACGACTTCACCTTTTTCGATTTGAAGATTAATTTGTTTTAACACGTGAAAATCTCCGTAATGCTTGTTTACATTTTGAAATGTGATCATCGCAATCCTCCTATCAGAAAATTTGACCAAAAAAGTAAATGATCAAACTTTTCTGAAAATTAAAAGTGAAAAAATGTCCATGACTTCTGACTGACTAAAGAAACATAAAGAATAATTCCGTGTAAACCTCAAAAGATATAGGTGAGGTGAAAGCAGATGCTCCAAAAACCGGTGCAGCTTTTGTTGTGGGTGGCTATTTGTTTGCTGGTTCTGTTAACAGTCTATGTCTTTTTTATGCTTGATATGTTATGGTCACCCTTTTGGCTCGTCATAAAAACGATCTTTATTCCCTTGATCATTTCTATTTTTATATCTTATTTATTGCTTCCGGTCACGGAATGGCTGCATAGCAAAGGATTGCCTAGGACTTTGAGCATCTTGGTTATTTATGTTCTTTTTTTTGGCGGGATTGGCTGGGCGTTGTATAAAGGGGTGCCTGTTTTAATCGTGCAGCTGACGGATTTGTCAGAAAATATACCCATGTTTGCCGAAACGTATAACGGGCTTCTTCTTCATGTGCATAACCATACGGATGACTGGCCTGATGGTATGCATCACCGTATAGATAAAATGATCCGCCAGACGGAGGCGTTTTTTGCGGGAACGATCGAGGGTGCGATCAGCGGGATCCGCAATGTGCTTGATTACTTCTTAATTGCTGCAACAATCCCTTTTCTCGTGTTTTATATGGTGAAGGACATTGAATTAATGAAAAAGACAGTATGGTACTTGACTCCGAAGTCGTGGAGAAAGCGGGGCAGCGCCTTTTTGCGGGATGTGGATGATTCGCTTGGCGATTATATCCGCGGCCAGCTTTTGGTCTGCTTGATTCTTGGCGTGATTGCAGGCATTTCGTTCTGGGTATTTGGGCTTCCATATCCGCTGATACTTGGCCTTATCTCTGGAGTAACAAATGTCATCCCGTATTTTGGCCCTTTCATCGGAGCTGTTCCTGCGTTGTTAATTGCGATGACGATCTCAGTGAAGGCGGTTCTTGTTGTGGTGATTACGGTGTTTATTCTGCAGTTTATGGAAGGAAATATCCTCAGTCCGTTCATTGTCGGCAGAAGCCTTAAAATGCATCCGGTCGTTATCATGCTTGCACTCCTTGCCGGAGGGGAGCTTGCGGGAATCGTCGGGATGATTCTGGCTGTTCCTGCGACGGCTGTTTTAAAAGTAATGGTGATCCATTTTTTGCGGATGAGGACGGAGCATTGACATCGGCGTGCCGCTTGTCTATAATTTCTCGTAGAATACATACGAATCTCGAGTGACGGATCTGAGTACGCCGAAGCCCTGTTAAAGAGAGAAGCTCCATAAGCTGAAAGGAGCTTTATCAGAAGATCGGAGGAAGCTAATCCTGAGTGCAGTTAATCACTGCCGCTTATCCTGCGTTACAGGGTTAAAGGTGACGGGCGCATGAATGCCCGTAATCAGGGTGGTACCGCGAGACAGCTCTCGTCCCTGTGTAAACGTTGGTTTGCATAGGGGGAGGGCTTTTTTGCTGTCACTGAAGAGAATTTCGATTTTTATAGAGGAGGAAATACAATGAAACACTTAACTTCTGCGGAAGTGCGTCAAATGTTTTTGGATTTCTTTAAAGAAAAAGGACATGCGGTAGAGCCAAGCGCGTCATTAGTGCCTCATGAGGATCCTTCACTGCTTTGGATCAACAGCGGTGTTGCGACGCTGAAAAAATATTTTGACGGCCGTGTCGTGCCGGAAAATCCAAGAATCGTAAACGCTCAAAAAGCGATCAGAACAAACGATATAGAAAATGTAGGTAAAACTGCGCGCCATCACACTTTCTTTGAAATGCTCGGAAACTTTTCCATCGGCGATTATTTCAAAGAAGAAGCCATTACATGGGCTTGGGAGTTTTTAACGAGCGACAAGTGGATTGGCTTCGACAAAGAGCTTCTCTCTGTTACGGTTCATCCTGAAGATGAAGAGGCATATGAGTTTTGGGCGAAAAAAATCGGTATTCCTGAAGAAAGAATTATCCGTCTGGAAGGGAACTTCTGGGATATCGGTGAAGGGCCGAGCGGACCGAATACGGAAATCTTTTACGACCGCGGTGAAGCATACGGTAATGATCCAGAAGATCCGGAGCTTTACCCAGGCGGGGAAAACGACCGTTACCTGGAAGTATGGAACCTTGTGTTCTCAGAGTTCAACCATAACCCTGACGGCACGTACACACCGCTTCCAAAGAAAAACATTGATACAGGCATGGGTCTTGAAAGAATGGTATCTGTCATCCAGAATGTTCCAACAAACTTTGACACCGATTTGTTTGTTCCGATCATTAAAGCAACAGAATCGATTTCTGGTGAAACATATGGCAAAGACAATGTGAAAGACACTGCGTTTAAAGTGATTGCTGACCATATCAGAACGGTTGCCTTTGCTGTCAGTGACGGTGCGCTGCCGTCAAATGAAGGCCGCGGCTATGTATTAAGACGCTTATTACGCCGTGCCGTGCGTTATGCCAAAACGATCAACATCCATCGTCCGTTCATGTTTGATTTAGTGCCGGTTGTCGCAGAAATCATGGCTGATTTCTATCCTGAAGTGAAAGAGAAAGCGGATTTCATCGCAAAAGTCATTAAAACCGAGGAAGAACGCTTCCATGAGACCCTTAATGAAGGGCTTGCGATCCTGTCAGAAATGATCAAAAAAGAAAAAGACAAGGGCAGCAGCGTTATCTCAGGTGCTGATGTGTTTAAACTGTATGATACGTATGGATTCCCGGTTGAATTGACTGAAGAATACGCAGAAGACGAGAACATGACGGTTGACCATGAGGGCTTTGAGGAGGAAATGAACCAGCAGCGTGAACGGGCAAGAAACGCCCGCCAGGATGTAGGCAGCATGCAGGTGCAGGGCGGCGCACTGCGCGACGTGACAGATGAAAGCACATTTGTCGGCTATTCTCAAACCAAAGCTGATGCCAATATCATTGTGCTTCTTCGGGACGGCCAATTAATCGAAGAGGCTCATGAAGGAGAAAGCGTTCAAATCATTCTTGATGAAACACCGTTCTATGCAGAAAGCGGCGGCCAAATCGGCGATAAAGGCTATCTCCGAAACGAGCAGGCAGTTGTAAGAATTAAAGATGTTCAAAAAGCGCCGAACGGCCAGCATGTGCATGAAGGTGTTGTGGAGAGCGGTACTGTTCAAAAAGGCCTGCATGTTACGGCTGAAGTTGAAGACCATATGAGAAGCGGCGTCATTAAAAACCACACGGCAACGCATTTATTGCATCAGGCTCTAAAAGATGTTCTTGGAACTCATGTCAATCAGGCGGGCTCTCTTGTAACGGAAAACCGTCTTCGTTTTGACTTCTCGCACTTTGGCCAAGTGACAAAAGAAGAGCTCGAACAAATTGAAAGAATCGTAAACGAAAAGATCTGGGCGAGCATCCCGGTCAGCATTGATTTGAAACCGATCGCTGAAGCAAAAGAAATGGGTGCGATGGCACTGTTCGGCGAAAAATATGGCGATATTGTCCGTGTCGTTCAAGTTGGAAATTACAGCTTAGAGCTGTGCGGCGGCTGCCATGTCAGAAATACAGCAGAAATCGGCTTGTTTAAAATCGTTTCTGAATCCGGAATCGGAGCAGGCACAAGACGGATTGAAGCTGTAACGGGACAAGGCGCTTACGTCGAAATGAACAGCCAGATTTCTGTATTGAAGCAGACCGCTGACGAGCTGAAAACAAATATCAAAGAAGTGCCGAAACGGGTCGCGGCTCTGCAGGCTGAACTGAAGGAAGCACAAAGAGAAAATGAATCTCTTCTTGCAAAACTAGGCAACGTGGAAGCAGGAGCAATCCTGTCGAAAGTAAAAGAAGTTGACGGCGTAAACGTGCTTGCGGCAAAAGTAAATGCAAAAGACATGAATCATCTCCGCACTATGGTCGATGAACTCAAAGCAAAGCTTGGCTCTGCGGTGATCGTGCTTGGTGCGGTACAAAACGATAAAGTTAATATCTCTGCCGGAGTCACAAAGGACCTCATTGAGAAAGGACTTCACGCCGGCAAGCTGGTTAAACAAGCTGCGGAAGTTTGCGGCGGAGGCGGCGGAGGCCGTCCGGACATGGCGCAGGCAGGCGGCAAACAGCCGGAAAAATTAGAAGAAGCTTTGGCTTCTGTAGAAGATTGGGTGAAATCCGTTTTATAATTCGCCCATGTAGTGTAGAATGATGGTAAGATTAGGACCCCAGGCTGAACTTTGCCTGCGAATTTGGGAAAGAGGTGCAAAACGGTGAGCTCGTTTGATAAAACGATGAAATTTAATTTCTCCGATGATTCTGCTGAGACTAACGTAAATGAGGTGCTGATTACAGTGTATGACGCGCTTCAGGAAAAGGGCTACAATCCAATCAACCAGATTGTCGGATACTTGCTGTCAGGTGATCCCGCTTATATTCCTAGGCATCGTGACGCTCGCAATTTAATTCGCAAACTTGAAAGAGACGAATTAATCGAGGAATTGGTAAAGTCTTATTTAGAACAGCATAAAGAGGCGTAAATAAAGAATGAGAATATTAGGACTCGATTTAGGAACCAAAACACTCGGTGTAGCTCTGAGCGATGAAATGGGCTGGACTGCTCAAGGCATTGAGACCATAAAGATAAATGAAGCAGAAGGCGATTATGGTTTATCCCGTTTATCTGAACTGATAAAGGACTATACTATAGATAAAATCGTGCTCGGCTTTCCTAAGAACATGAACGGAACAGTCGGCCCGAGAGGCGAAGCCAGCCAAACATTTGCGAAAGTGCTTGAAACAACGTACAATGTTCCTGTTGTGCTGTGGGACGAGCGTCTTACCACAATGGCGGCTGAAAAAATGCTGATTGCAGCTGACGTCAGCAGGCAAAAACGAAAAAAAGTCATTGATAAAATGGCGGCTGTTATGATTTTACAAGGATATCTTGACAGCTTAAATTAAAGCCAGAGGTGAAGAAAATGGAACACGGCGAAAAAAATATTACAATTGTTGACGATCAAGGAAATGAACAGCTTTGTGAAGTGCTGTTTACATTTGAAAACGAAGAGTTTGGCAAGTCTTATGTCTTGTACTATCCAATCGAATCAAAAGATGACGAAGAAGTAGAAATTCTTGCTTCCAGCTTCACGCCAAACGAAGACGGTGAAAACGGTGAGCTATTCCCGATTGAAACTGACGAAGAATGGGATATGATCGAAGAAACACTAAACACATTCTTAGCGGACGAAGACGAAGAGTAAAACATCGCGCCAAACCAAAGCCGGAGCTATACTGCTCCGGCTTTTTTCTGCTTTATGCAGGCCTCTTTTTGTAATAAATTGCCGAAATACAATGAATCATGTAGTATAAGAGCTGATGGGAGGAGACCTAATGTATATCAATCAGCAAAAAAAATCGTTTTTTAATAAAAAAAGAATCATACTGTCTTCCATTGTTGTGCTGTTTCTCATCATTGGCGGGGCATTTTTATATGGGAAATCATTGCTTGAACCTGTTGAAAAAGACAGTAAAACGACAGTTAATATTAACATTCCGAGCGGTTCGTCTGTTTCAGCCATCGCATCGATATTAAAGAAAAATGATGTCATAAAAAGCGAGAAGGCGTTTCAGTACTATGTGAAATATAAAGGTGCTTCCGGGTTTCAGGCCGGATTCTACCATCTGAATAAAGGTATGGATTTAGATGCCATTATTCAGAAGCTGACAAGCGGGGCTGCAGGTTACGCTTTTCAAATCACAGTGACTGAGGGAGCACAGCTGACCCAAATCGCGGCTGCTATTGCTGATGAAACAAAATACTCTAAAAAACAAGTCATAGCGAAGCTGGACGATGAAACATTTATCAATCAGCTGAAGAAAGAATTCCCGGACACTGTGACAAATGATGTTTTCAATAAAAACATTAAGCACCCGCTTGAAGGGTACCTATTCCCGGCTACATACCCTTTTAACGATCCGGACACATCACTTGAAGACATTATCAAGGCAATGATTAAGCAGACAAATTCTTATGTGGAAACATATAAATCAGAAATGAAGAAAAACAAAGTTTCTGTGCATAAGCTGCTGACAATGGCTTCTTTGATAGAAGAAGAAGCGACTGAAAAAGCCGACCGCCATAAAATTGCGAGCGTCTTTTATAACCGCCTGAAAAAGAAAATGCCGCTCCAAACAGATCCGACCGTCCTGTACGCGGCAGGCAAGCATAAAGATCGGGTTCTTTATAAGGATCTGGAAATCGATTCACCATACAATACGTATAAAAACACAGGGCTGACGCCAGGGCCGATTGCCAATGCCGGCATGTCATCATGGGAAGCGGCGCTGCATCCGGATAAAACGGACTATCTGTATTTCTTGGCCAAATCAAATGGTGAGGTCGTATTTACAAAAACGCTAAAAGAGCATAATAAAGCAAAAGAAAAATACATTTCCTCAAAAAATGAGAAATAAAAGGAGAGCAAAAAGCTCTCCTTTTGTTCGCTTTCCGCAAGGTTTTATGATAAAATATATCGGGTTGTTTACCGATGTATCATGATGTATTCAGAGAGTGTCCTGCGCATAAGACTGGGGCACTCCTTTTTAGAACGGGAGGCTGTTTGTAGTGACTGACCGGTATGAACAAATAAATGACTATATAGAAGCATTATTAAAGCCTCGGCCGGATAACGTGAAGAAGCTTGAAGCATATGCAGAAGAACATCATGTCCCGATTATGGAAAAAGCGGGCATGGAGGTGCTGCTTCAAATTTTGTCTGTGAAACAGCCGAAAAAAATACTAGAAATCGGAACGGCCATTGGTTATTCAGCCATTCGAATGGCGCTGGAGCTGCCGTCTGCTGAAATATATACAATTGAACGCAATGAGAAACGGCATGAAGAAGCGGTAAACAATATCAAGGAATTTCAGCTTGATGACCGGATTCATGTTTTTTACGGAGATGCGCTTGAATTAGCCGACGCCGTTCATGTAACCGCGCCTTACGATGTCATTTTTATTGACGCTGCAAAAGGTCAGTATCAAAACTTTTTTCATTTATATGAACCGATGCTTTCACCGGACGGGGTGGTTATAACAGACAACGTGCTGTTTAAAGGTCTGGTGGCAGAGGATTACAGCAAAATAGAACCGAAGAGAAGGCGCAGGCTTGTAGCAAAAATTGATGAATATAATCATTGGCTGATGAATCATCCGGATTATCAAACTGCGATTATTCCTGTCGGGGACGGACTTGCGATTAGTAAAAAGAAGAGGTGAACGTCATGAAAAAACCAGAGCTCTTAGTGACGCCGACGAGTACAGCGGACATTTTGCCGCTCATACAGGCTGGGGCAACTGCGTTTTTAGTTGGGGAACAGAGATACGGCTTGAGATTAGCCGGAGAATTTTCTCGTGAAGATGTAACAAAAGCCGTAGAGATTGCTCACAAAGAAGGGGCAAAAGTATACGTTGCTGTAAATGCAATTTTCCATAATGATAAAGTGGGTGAGCTTGGCGAATATCTGGCTTTCTTAGCAGAAGTCGGTGTCGATGCAGCGGTATTCGGCGATCCTGCCGTGCTGATGGCTGCCCGTGAATCTGCGCCTGATCTGAAGCTTCATTGGAGCACAGAAACGACAGGTACCAACTATTATACATGCAACTACTGGGGACGCAAGGGTGCGGCGCGTTCTGTGCTTGCCAGAGAATTAAACATGGACAGCATTGTTGAGATTAAAGAAAATGCTGAAGTCGAAATTGAAATCCAGGTGCATGGAATGACGTGCATGTTCCAATCGAAGCGTTCTTTGATTGGAAACTATTTTGAATATCAGGGCAAAGTCATGGACATTGAAAGAAAGAAAAAAGAATCAGGCATGTTTTTACACGATAAAGAACGTGATAATAAATATCCGATTTTCGAAGATGAAAACGGCACTCACATCATGAGCCCGAACGATGTGTGCATCATTGATGAGCTCGAGGAATTGATAGATGCCGGAATTGATTCTTTCAAAATCGATGGTGTTTTGAAAACGCCTGAATACCTAATAGAAGTCACCAAAATGTACAGAGAAGCAATTGATTTGTGCGTGGAAAACCGTGACGAATACGAAGCGAAAAAAGAAGACTGGATCGAACGCATTGAAAGCATCCAGCCAGTAAACAGAAAAATTGATACCGGATTCTTCTTCAAGGAAACGGTTTATTAATCAAAAGGAGGTTAAGCTATGACTGCCGTAAATGATAAAATATCCACAATCGTTAATGGAAAGCGTGTGATTACGAAAAAGCCGGAGCTTCTCGCACCTGCGGGTAATCTTGAAAAGCTGAAAATCGCTGTTCATTACGGAGCGGACGCGGTCTTTATCGGGGGACAGGAATACGGGCTTCGCTCGAATGCCGATAACTTTACGATCGAAGAAATTGCAGAAGGCGTTGAATTCGCAAAGAAATATGGCGCGAAGATCTACGTAACAACGAATATTTTCGCCCATAATGAAAACATGGACGGGCTTGAAGACTATTTAAAAGCGCTTGGAGACGCCAACGTTGCCGGTATTATTGTGGCAGATCCGCTTATTATTGAAACATGCCGCAGAGTGGCGCCGAATGTTGAGGTTCACTTGAGCACACAGCAGTCTCTTTCAAACTGGAAGGCTGTCCAGTTCTGGAAGGAAGAAGGTCTCGACCGCGTCGTGCTGGCACGTGAAACAAGCGCCCTTGAAATCAGAGAAATGAAAGAAAAGGTAGATATCGAAATCGAATCCTTCATTCATGGCGCAATGTGTATTGCATATTCCGGCCGCTGCGTGCTGAGCAATCACATGACAGCGCGGGATTCCAATCGCGGAGGCTGCTGCCAGTCATGCCGCTGGGATTATGATCTCTATCAAACAGACGGTGCCAACGCCGTTGCTTTGTATGGTGAAGAAGATGCACCATTTGCGATGAGCCCGAAAGATTTGAAGCTGATTGAATCCATTCCGAAAATGATTGAAATGGGGATCGACAGCTTAAAGATTGAAGGCCGTATGAAATCCATTCACTATGTAGCAACTGTTGTCAGCGTATACCGCAAAGTAATCGATGCTTATTGCGCTGATCCAGAGAACTTTGTGATTCAAAAAGAATGGCTTGAAGAGCTTGATAAGTGCGCCAACAGGGACACTGCGACAGCTTTCTTTGAAGGAACGCCAGGCTATGAGGAGCAAATGTTCGGCGAACACGCCAAGAAAACGACATATGATTTTGTCGGCTTAGTGCTGAATTATGATGAAGATACACAAATGGTCACGCTTCAGCAGCGCAATTTCTTCAAAAAAGGCGACGAAGTGGAATTTTTCGGTCCAGAAATCGAAAACTTTACACATACGATTGAAACCATTTGGGACGAAGACGGAAATGAGCTAGATGCTGCCCGCCATCCCCTGCAAATTGTCAAATTCAAACTAGACAAAAAGATTTATCCGAGCAACATGATGAGAAAGGGGAAGTAACAGCCCATGGGTAAGAATCCAGTAGTCATTGGAATCGCAGGAGGTTCCGGTTCAGGAAAAACGAGTGTCACACGGTCCATTTATGAACAATTTAAAGGACACTCAATTTTAATGATCCAGCAGGACCTTTATTATAAAGACCAAAGCCATCTTCCGTTTGAAGAAAGGCTGAACACAAACTATGATCATCCGCTTGCGTTTGATAATGACTATTTAATCGAGCATATTCAGGATCTATTGAATTACCGCCCGATTGAAAAGCCGATTTATGACTATAAGCTTCACACACGTTCAGAAGAAACGGTTCACGTAGAGCCAAAGGATGTTATTATCCTTGAAGGCATTCTTGTTCTTGAAGACAAAAGGCTTCGTGATCTGATGGATATCAAGCTTTATGTTGATACGGACGCTGACTTGCGTATCATCAGACGGATTATGAGAGATATTAATGAGCGCGGACGCTCTATTGATTCTGTCATTGAACAATATGTGTCAGTGGTCCGTCCGATGCATAACCAATTCGTCGAGCCGACGAAACGATACGCTGATATTATTATCCCGGAAGGCGGTCAGAATCACGTCGCAATTGATCTGATGGTCACAAAAATTCAAACCATTCTTGAACAAAACGCGATTTTGTAATACCATAGCATAGACATAAATAACTCTGACCATATTATGTATAGGCAGGAAGGGAATGTGCGAATTCCCTTCTTTCCCTGTTTATAAACGCGAAATATTTGCAGAACGACACGATTCAGTTTAAGATAAACAGTACCTATATGGGAGAGAAGAACGAGGACTGCCCTGTGTTCTCATTCTTGTATTTTTTAGTTTATGCTCTCATACATAATCGAAGATGTTGAGGGACAACCAGAAGGAGTGAAGGGACATGGCACAAGAGAAAGTATTTCCTATGACTGCAGAAGGAAAACAAAAACTTGAACAAGAATTAGAATATTTGAAAACGGTTAAACGAAAAGAAGTAGTAGAGCGAATCAAAATTGCGAGAAGCTTCGGAGACCTTTCCGAGAACTCTGAATACGATTCAGCGAAAGAAGAGCAGGCATTTGTAGAGGGCCGCGTGACGACTCTTGAAAATATGATTCGCAATGCGAAAATCATTGAAGATGACGGCGGCTCTAACGTTGTCGGTTTGGGTAAAACCGTCACTTTCGTCGAACTGCCTGACGGTGATGAAGAATCATATACGATCGTCGGAAGCGCGGAAGCTGACCCGTTTGAAGGGAAAATCTCAAACGACTCACCGATCGCAAAAAGCCTCTTGGGCAAAAAAGTAGATGAAGAAGTCACAGTACAAACACCGGGCGGAGAAATGCTCGTGAAAATTGTGAAAATTTCATAATATTTGTTTAGCAGCGAAACACCTCGTCCACAATGTGGGTGAGGTGTTTTTTTATGAAGATATCGAAACGAATGAAGCTGGCAGTCATTGCATTTTTGATTGTATTTTTTCTGCTTCTGCTGAGGCTTGCAGAAATCCAGCTGTTTTTCACAGAATCATTTTCTAAAAAGAAAATTAATTTGATTCAAGAAAGCGTGAAACAGCGGACGGAGGAAGTGCTCATTTCAGATGGAAGAGGCTCTTTTTTAGATCGAAACGGGCGGGCGCTGACAGGACAAAGCGAGCCTGCGGTTGTTTTGTTCCCTTTTCTGCTGACGCAGGATTGGCCGATCAAAAAAGTTGCGGACATCCTCGGCATGTCTGAAGATGATTTGCGCCAGACACTAGGTAAGGCAAAAAAACCGGTCATTTTGCAGCAAAAGAAAATCAAAACACTTTCAAAACAATCTATCACAAAAATCAATTCTTTGAAATATCCCGGCATTTACGGCGTATATATGGAGAATGAAGACAAGCCCAGCCTTGCTTCACATACGATAGGGAGCACGAACCAAGATCCGGCGCTGCTTCGCAAGAAATATCCTGACAAGGAGAGCCTTCCGATTACAACAGAAATCGGAACAACCGGTTTAGAACGGACATTTGACGAGTTTTTGCTTCCGGAACAAGACACAAAGCTTTTATATCATGTGGACGGAAAAGGAAACCCTTTGTTTGGCATGGACGTCAAATATACAGCTGAAGCCAATACATTTTATCCGCTCCAGGTCAAAACAACGATCGATCAAAGCATTCAAAAAGCGATGGAGGAGGTATTGGATGAACAGGGGCTGAAAAAGGGAGGAGCTGTGCTGCTGGACATCGAAAATAGCAGTGTTCTGGGAATTGTAAGCAAACCAGATGCGGACGTGTCCCGGCAAAACACACTTCAAAATTATATGCTGACGCCAATCTATCCCGGATCAGTTTTTAAAACAGTCATTGCCGCAGCTGCAATCGAAAATAATATGGTGAAGCCTAGTCAAACCTTTAATTGCAATTTAAACCTGTACGGGGAACCGGGGGACGACAAAGGAACCTTGTCTTTTGATGAAAGTTTTGCCCAAAGTTGTAATTACACATTTACGAGTCTTGCAGAACAATTAATGAAAAAAGACAGCTCGGTTATTGAAGATATGTCCGAGAAGCTGGCTCTCACTGATCGGGCAGGCTGGGAGGGAAAACTGTACCACGAAACCGATTTCCGCCAGCTGTATAACGAAAAAAGCGGCGTGATTTGGGGGGATGAAAAAGACAAATCAGTCAAAAAAGCCATTGCGCAAACAGCAATCGGGCAGAAAAATGTAAAGGTAACGCCGCTGGAGGTAGCCAATATGATGGCGACAATCGCCCGCGGCGGAGAAAAACGGCAGGTGAAAATTGCCGAACAAATTGAGTATAAGAACGGCACAACGCTCGTTACGTTTAAAGATCAGAAGCTCAAAGGGGAAACGATAGACAAATATACGTCACAGCAGCTTCAAAAAATACTGCGGCGGGTAGTAGAATCTCCTTCCGGAACGGGCAGAAGGTTTCAAGATCTTCCGTATACTGTAGCAGGGAAGTCGGGCACAGCCCAGACAGGCAAGCTTTCAAAAGAGAAGGAAACGCTCTATGAAAAATGGTTTGCCGGATATTTTCCCGCGGATAAGCCGAAATACGCTCTGGTTGTTTTACACATGGATATACCGGGAGATAAGGCTCTGACAAATTCGGTGTTTTATGATATTGTTAAAAAAGTACACGAAATTGAAATCAATCAGAAATAGAACAACTTCTCAGCACATGTTAAAATATATGCTGAGCCAAGAGGGATAAAGGAGTGCAGAATTATTGAGCAATAATCAATCTCGTTATGAAAATCGTGATAAACGCAGAAAAGCCAATTTAGTGCTTAACATTTTAATCGCAATCGTATCCATACTAATTGTCGTAGTAGCAGCGAATCTCTTCATTAACAGTCCTTCTAGCAAAGATGTCAGCAAGGATTCTGAAACGACGCAAAAACAGGAATCTCCGGCTTCAGGAAAGACGGAAAAGAAATCGGATGAGGATATAAAAGACAGCAAGAAAGATACATCTGACAGTGAAAAGGATTCTGAGAAGTCTTCTGACTCTGATTCCAAAAAAGATGATTCTCCTTCTAAAAAAGATGACTCTGATTCAGATTCAAGCTCAGATTCAGCCGGTGACGGGCTTAAAGATGCAAAAGTAACAGAAGGCGGCTCATCGAGCGATGTGGAAAAAACGTATGAAAATCCTGACTGGAAAGCAGTCGGAACTGAGCAGACTGGCGAGCATGCCGCTACTTATGATTCAAGCTCACAAGACTGGGCTGAGATGCTGAAAGCCATTTCGTACGCAACTGGTGTCTCAACAGATAACATGACGGTGCTCTGGCTCGGAAATAACGGCAGCCCTCAGGATGCCAAAGGCAAAATTTTGGACAAGGCGACTGGGAATAAATATCAAGTCACGATTACATGGGTCGATGAAAAAGGCTGGAAGCCGACAAAAGTAGAAAAGCTAAAATAAACAAAAGCAGCCGGGTTAAAACCGGCTGCTTTTGTTTTAGGCTTCAGCTGCGAAATGAACTACCGCGCTGTACAATATTCTTCCTTCTGCCACAGCAGTTTGGTGTGAAACAGATTTCACCCGGAGCATGATGGCTTTATTGTTTTCAATTTGTGTATTGATTTTCTTTTCAAGCTCCTGCAATGAAGCCGCTTCAAAAAATTCCACTTTGTCTTTAATCAGATCTAATTGAAAATTCATGTCTTGACCCTCCAGCTTTCACAAGTCATATGAAGTATAAGCTTTTTTGCGGTCAATGCGCAATATGAGATGGCATAAAATACACAAAGTGTTTTAGTACCTGCTTTTCAGAAGATGTGGTATTATAGGAACTGTTCCATCATTAATTCATAGTATGCTTATAGGAATTATTAAATATGGAGTGTGACAAATATGGGACGTGAATTTATCCCTCTCTTTGAAGATTGGGCAGCAACTTATGATCAAACAGTAAAAGGTTTAGATATTCAGTATAAAGAAGCGTTCAGAGGCTACGATCATATCCTTGATGCCATCGTCAGCAAATCTGGAACGCATGTGTTAGAATTTGGCCCGGGGACAGGGAATTTGACAGCTAAGCTGCTCGATGCAGGCAAAACTGTATTTGGAATCGAACCTTCTCCAGCAATGCGTAAACTGGCTTCTGACAAGCTCTCAGGCAGGACGGAAATCGTTGATGGAGACTTCCTGACATTCCCTGAGCCGCCATTTCAGGCTGATACGATTGTCAGTTCATATGCTTTTCATCATTTGACTGACGAAGAAAAGCGGGCTGCCATAAAGCAATATGGCAAATACCTTCACTTGCATGATAAAATAGTGTTTGCCGATACCGTCTTTGAAAATGCGCAAGCGTATCAACAGGCTATCGATAAAGCCCGTTCTCAAGGCTTTTATCAGCTTGCAAATGATTTAGAGACAGAGCATTATCCTACATTGGATGCGTTGAAAGAAATGTTTACAGCTGAAGGTTTTGCAGTCCGATTCACTCAGCAAAACGACTTCGTGTGGATAATGGAGGCGATCAAACGGTAAAGTGAAGGGAATGTGAATAGATGAGACTAGCAGTCATCGGAGCAATGGAAGAGGAAGTTACCATCTTAAGAAACAAACTTGAAAATGCAAAAACAGAAACGATCGCACACTGTGAATTTACAACAGGCAAATATGAAGGAACTGAAGTGATTCTTTTAAAATCAGGAATTGGAAAAGTAAATGCTGCGATCAGCACGACGCTTCTGCTTGACCGTTACAAGCCTGATTATGTCATTAACACAGGCTCAGCCGGCGGATTTCATCATACATTGAATGTAGGGGATGTCGTTATTTCCACTGACGTTCGCCACCATGATGTAGACGTAACGGCTTTTGACTATGAATACGGCCAAGTGCCGGGTCTTCCGGCTGCTTATGCGGCGGATGAAAAGCTGATCAGCATCACTGAAGAAGCGGTATCTGAACTCGACGGCATTCAGGTTGCAAAAGGAACGATTGCAACAGGCGATTCTTTCATGAACGATCCGAAGCGGGTTGAAGAGGTGCGTGCGAGATTTTCTGATCTGTACGCGGTTGAAATGGAGGCTGCGGCAGTGGCTCAAGTATGCCATCAATTTAAAACGCCGTTTGTCGTCATCAGAGCGTTATCAGATATCGCAGGAAAAGAATCACATGTTTCATTTGACCAATTTTTAGAGCAGGCGGCTGTTCATTCAACAGAGCTTGTGTTAAAGGTGATCAAACGAATTCATTAAAACGGGGAGAACGTTCTCCTCCGTTTTTCTCTAAAAACAACCTCTATTAAGGAGGAGGACATATATGACAGTGATTACGGACATTACCGAGCTGATTGGGAATACACCGCTTCTCCGCTTGAAGAACTTTGATGTTCCAGAAGGAGTCGCGGTGTATGCCAAGCTTGAAATGATGAATCCAGGGGGAAGCATCAAAGACAGACTGGGAGATATGCTGATTCGTGACGCGCTCGATTCAGGCAAAGTGAAACCCGGCGGAGTGATTATAGAAGCTACGGCAGGCAATACAGGGATCGGCCTTGCGTTAAGTGCCAGAAAATATGGGCTGAAAGCGATTTTCTGTGTCCCTGAACATTTCAGCAGAGAGAAACAGCAAATTATGCAAGCGCTTGGCGCATCAATCATTCATACACCGCGTCAAGACGGAATGCAGGGAGCCATACAAAAAGCCATTCAGCTGGAGACTGAAATTGAAAATTCTTATTGCGTTTTGCAATTTAAAAACCGAGTAAATCCATCGACTTACTATAAGACGCTTGGACCTGAAATGTGGGAAGCGCTTGACGGGAATATTCATACATTTGTCGCAGGGGCAGGATCAGGGGGCACATTCGCAGGGACAGCTTCCTTCTTAAAAGAAAAAAATCCAGCAGTCAAAACGGTGATTGTTGAACCGGAGGGCTCGATTTTAAACGGAGGAGAGCCCCACGCTCATAAAACAGAGGGCATCGGCATGGAGTTTATCCCCGATTATATGGATAAGAGCCATTTTGACGAGATCTACACCGTAACAGATGAGAATGCGTTTAGACTTGTGAAAGAAGCGGCAGAAAAAGAAGGCCTGCTGATCGGAAGCTCTTCAGGTGCAGCGCTTTATGCGGCATTGGAGGAAGCAAAAAAAGCATCCGCTGGAACTAATATTGTCACAGTATTTCCTGACAGCAGCGATCGATATATCAGCAAACAAATATACGAAGGAGGCATCTGATATGAAGAAAAAAACATTGATGATACATGGCGGAATCACAGGTGATGAGAAAACAGGCGCAGTTTCCGTGCCGATTTATCAAGTAAGCACGTACAAGCAGCCGAAAGCAGGGCAGCATACAGGCTACGAGTATTCAAGAACGGCCAATCCGACTCGAACCGCTCTCGAAGCACTTGTGACAGAACTGGAAAGCGGGGAAGCAGGCTATGCGTTCAGCTCAGGAATGGCTGCCATTACAGCAGTTATGATGCTGTTTAACAGCGGAGATCATGTCGTGTTGACTGATGATGTGTACGGCGGAACATATCGCGTGATGACAAAGGTGCTTAACCGTCTTGGCATTGAATCAACATTTGTTGATACGAGCAGCAGGGAAGAAGTTGAAAAAGCGATTCGCCCTAATACAAAAGCCATTTATATTGAAACTCCGACAAACCCGTTGCTCAAAATCACCGACCTGACGCTCATGGCTGATATCGCAAAAAAAGCGGGTGTTCTGCTTATCGTAGACAATACCTTTAATACTCCTTATTTTCAACAGCCGCTTACTTTAGGCGCTGATATCGTACTGCACAGTGCGACAAAATATCTTGGCGGACACAGTGATGTCGTCGGAGGTTTAGTTGTGACAGCTTCGAAAGAGCTTGGAGAAGAGCTGCATTTTGTGCAAAACTCCACAGGCGGCGTGCTCGGCCCTCAAGATTCCTGGCTGTTAATGAGAGGAATCAAAACGTTGGGACTCAGAATGGAAGCGATCGATCAAAATGCGCGGAAAATCGCAAGCTTTCTTGAGAATCACCCTGCTGTCCAAACGTTATATTACCCTGGTTCTTCAAATCATCCCGGACATGAGCTTGCAAAAACGCAAGGATCGGGCTTCGGCGGCATGATCTCCTTTGATATTGGCAGTGAAGAACGGGTTGATGCGTTTTTAGGAAATCTGAAACTGTTTACCATTGCTGAAAGCCTAGGGGCGGTTGAAAGCTTAATTTCTGTTCCTGCAAGAATGACACATGCCTCTATTCCGAGAGAACGCCGGCTTGAGCTCGGCATTACGGACGGCTTGATCAGAATTTCTGTAGGAATTGAAGATGCGGAAGACTTGTTGGAAGATATCGGCCAAGCGCTTGAAAATATATAACAAATGGATAGAATTACTTTCTCTGTAAGCCGCCGGATTATATTATAATAGTCGTATACTATGAATCTGGCAGGTGATTCTTTTGAACAAAAATAGAATGAAATCTTTAAAAGAAGACTACAAGCATTTTGCTTTTACATTGCTTGCAGTCAGCACTTTTTTATATATAGGCGCAGTTCTCCCTGATCAAGGTTTAACATTAGGCCAGAAATCGACGATGTTTTTAGCGGATTGCGTATTTTTAGCCGGTGCCTTCTTTTGCGCTGACCGTTCACTTATTTACAAGAAGCGTTTGGAAGAAGCCGACGAATAAAAAAACAGCCATCATCAGCGATGGCTGTTTTTCTGTTATTGTTCTCGAAGTTCTTTTCCCATGCCTTTTAAAAACTGAAGGCCGAAGCCGACGGCTCTGTTGATATCAGGATCGTTCATTGCTTTTAACAGGTCGAGAATCCCGACTTTCTTGTCTTCTTTTAAAAAGCTTTGTGCCTGTTCAGTCCCAGCCATTACGCTTTCTAAAAGCTTTGCTGTAAACTCAGGATCGGCTTTTGTCAATGCGCCTCCGGCGGCCATCATCGTGTTGATGAGGTTGGTGACAGGCTCGCGGGAAACTTGGCCAAGCGCAATCTTGGCAATGTCTTCCTTCGCTCTGAGCATGCTTGTTGCCGCATCAAAAATTCCAAGATCATTGAGTTCATTCATTAACGTCATCGTTTTAGAGACGGCGTCCTCATTTTCCGCCAGCAGCTCTTTCAGTTCTTCTATTTTTTCAAGCTTCATTTGCTCAGCTGTTTTTGTTTCTTTTTTGATCGTCGTAATCGGAGTGGCCATTCGTTTTCCTCCTATCGTTTAATCAGTCAGATGTACATAGCCAGGGCGGTTCCATTTTCTTTCTGCTTCGACTCCGTTTTGCGGATGCCGTTTTTTGTTGCGCGGATTTGTTTTTGGAAGCGGCGCTGTTTCACAGCCGCCAAGCACTTCCATGCGGACCTTTGTCTGTTTATAAGCAGGCGTGTTCGTCCGTTTATCAGCTGCAGGGCCCGTCAAGAAGTTAATCGCTGACTCCTTGTCTGTCGAGTTCATTGGCAGATAGAGTTCATTTTTCCGTACCCGGTCTGTGATCAGCGCGTTCAATTTGACTGCTCCGAACGGAGAAACGAGCCGTACAAGCGAACCGTCACAAACACCTCGCTCTTGTGCAAGCTCAGGTGAGATCTCAACGAATACATTCGGCACTTTCGCTTGGATGCCTTTCGATTTATTTGTCATGTTTCCTTCGTGGAAATGCTCCAGCATACGGCCGTTATTGATATGAAGGTCATATTCCTCCGGAAATGCCGCTGGCTCGGTCCAATCAGAAAGGGCAAAGCGGGCTTTTTTGTCAGGGAAATTAAATCCGTCTTCATACAGAAGCGGTGTGCTTTCACCTGTGAAGCTGCCCCATAGGAAGCTGTTCCAGCCTTCTAGCACCTCATAGCTTGCTTTGGCAAACAGAGGAGAAAGGCTCGCCATTTCAGAGAAAATGTCACTTGGATGGCTGTAATTCCAATTCGCTCCTAAACGGTTTGCCACCTCTTGAATAATCCACCAGTCCGGTTTTGCGTCACCAAGCGTCGGAAGCGCCTGATACAATCGCTGGACACGGCGTTCTGTGTTGGTAAATGTTCCGTCTTTTTCAAGTGAAGGAGTGGCTGGCAAGACGACATCAGCATATTGAGCTGTTCTTGACAGGAAGATGTCCTGTACCACGAAGAAATCAAGGCTTGATAAAATATCATGCACATGGTTCGCGTTTGAATCGACCAGTGCCATATCCTCACCGACAAGATACATAGCTTTCATTTTTCCTTCTTCAATGGCATGAAGCATTTGAATATTATCTAAACCAGGCTTTCCATCAATCTCGACACCATATGCCTCTTCAAATTTAGCGCGGGCCTTGTCATCTGTAATATGCTGATATCCCGGCAGCCAGCCAGGCAATGTTCCCATATCACATGCGCCTTGCACGTTATTGTGTCCGCGCAGAGGATAAGCGCCGGCACCTGGACGGCGATAGTTGCCCGTAGCGAGAAGCAGGTTTGAAATGGCTGCTGATGTATCAGAACCGCCTGTATTTTGTGTGACACCCATTCCCCAAAGGACACAAGTGCCGTCAGCATCACGAATCATTTCAGCAATTTGAATGATGTTTTCTTTTGAAAGGCCAGTGATGCGTTCTGCATAATCAAGCGTATACGTTTTAAGGGTTTCTTTATAATCTTCAAAGTAATTGACGTTCTCATCAATAAACGCCTGATCGTGCCAGCCTTGGTCGATCATATATTTCGTAACAGCCATCAGCCAAACTTGGTCTGTGCCTTGTTTAGGGCTGATGAACAGATCAGATCGCTCAGCCATCTCATTTTTACGCAGGTCGGCAACAATCAGTTTTTGACCGTGGAGCTTGTGTGCCCGTTTGACGCGTGTTGCGAGCACTGGGTGTCCTTCCGCCGGATTGGCACCGACAATGATGACGAGACCTGCTTTGGCAATATCTTTAATCGTGCCGGCGTCACCGCCCATGCCGACAGTGCGGAACAATCCGTCTGTAGCAGGAGACTGGCAGTAGCGTGAGCAGTTATCGACGTTGTTTGTTTCAAATACCTGACGCGCTAGTTTTTGAATGACGTAGTTTTCTTCATTCGTAATTTTAGAAGAAGAAATAAATCCTACAGAGCCTTTACCGTACTGCTCTTTAATTGATCCTAATCTGCTTGCGACAAGATCGAGGGCTTCTTCCCAAGAAGATTCCACAAAGGCTCCGTTTTTACGGATTAAAGGCTTTGTGATCCGCTCTTTTGAATTGACAAAATCCCAGCCGAATTTCCCTTTGACACATGTGGAAATCGCGTTAACCGGAGCATCAGAAACAGGCTGGATCTTTAAAATATCCCGTCCTTTTGTCCATACTTCAAATGAACACCCGACACCGCAGAACGTACATACAGTTTTCGTTTTTTTCGTTCTCGTTTCACGCATTGCCGCTTCGACTTCAGAAATGGCAAAAATGCTGCCATACCCCGGTTCAACATTTTTCACGAGATCAATCATCGGTTCCATGACGTCCTCTTTAATGCCTGTCATAAAACCAGCCTGCCCGAGCATTGATTTTTCCATCAGTGCATTACATGGACATACTGTGACACACTGACCGCAGCTGACACAGGAAGATTCATTGATCGGAACTCCCTCATCCCAAATGACGCGAGGGCGTTCGCGTTCCCAGTCGATTGAGAGTGTTTCATTTACCTGAAGGTTTTGACAGACCTCAACACACTGGCCGCAGGCAATACATTGGTTTGGATCATAGCGGTAAAAAGGATGAGACATATCAACCGCGCAAGAAGGATCTTCTTTTGGCGTGTATGGGTATTTTTGATGCTCGATCCCCATCATTTCCGCTGTATTATGCAGCGTACAGTTTCCATTGTTGTTATCGCAAACTGTACAATACAGCAAATGATTTTCAAGAAGGCGGTCCATCGCTTCGGTTTGCGCTTCTTTCACTCGATTTCCTGAAAGATCAATAGACATCCCGTTCTCTGCAACCGTCGCGCATGAACGAACCAGCTTGCCGTTTGCCTCTACTATGCAAGTATCACAAGTTTGAATCGGGTCAACCTCTGGTACGTGGCAAATCTGCGGGTACTCAATTCCGTTTTCATTTAAAATATCTAAAATTGTGGCCCCTGCTCGTGCTTGAATTTCTGTTCCGTCTACACGGACACTGATCGACTTAACGTCCATCATATTCATATTCCCCTCCATCTTTCTTTCAAGAAGTCAAAAAAAGCCATGTATAGATACACCTGCCCTTAATTCTAAGAAGGTGTAAACACACATGGCGGAATAGTTCACTAGCAAGTCTTACTAACAGACCAATCCTTGATTTTTATAAAACGATAGACTCATAACAAGATCCTATTACAAATCCATCAACACTGCTTTTATTATAATGTGATATTTATTATAATACAATATGGCAGGAAAATTTTAACCAAGTGAAATGTCCTGAGGGGAACCGGGAAAAGCCTTTATAAGGCAATATCGGAAGGGGTAATCAGCATGTCTAAAAAAATTCATGAATTCAATGATATCATTCGAAAACTTCGCAAAGAATTGTTCGGAAAAGGGCCTGAGAGAATTCATACTGTATTTGTAGAAAACATGGCAGTTTCAACACTATACGGAAATCTGAGTGCAAGCGAGCAGTTTATCGCCCGCACGCCTGAAGGAAGAGAGATGGTACATGCGGCCCGGACAAGCCTAATTCAAGACCTTTATTCCAAACAAACACCGGAAGGAATGGAGGAACTCATGGGAGCTAAGCTAGTCCATTTGTTTTCTGATATTAAAATTGAGGAAAACATCGCTGTATCTGTATTTGTTTTTGACCGAAAAATAGATGAGCAAAAAGAAGTTCTGCAAAGCTAGTATATTTGTCATTGACACAAATTTGTCACATTTGATATGATGTTGCTACAGTTATAGAAGGCTAAAGCAATGGAATGTATGCACGAACTGTATATATTCTCTTTCAATATCTTCATACTGCTTGATATTGTTGTATGGGTATGCATACAAGTTAGGCAGCATTCAAACGCCTGGTTTGACACAGGTTATTTGAGTGCTGCCTTTTTTATTGCCTTTCTTGCATAACTGTGAGAAAAGAAGAAGTAATGGAGGCGTTTTATTATGGCTTTTCGAAAACCGGATGAAATAGCGGAAGCAGCAATTGAAGCAGGGATGAAAAAAATAAAGCTCCCGCTGCCGTCACTGCTCGTGCTGGGGTTTTTAGGCGGTGCATTTATCGCGCTTGGGTATTTGCTTGATATCAGGGTAATCGGCGATCTTCCGAAAGAATGGGGGAGCCTGTCCAGTTTGATTGGTGCAGCAGTATTTCCAGTCGGCCTGATCCTTGTCGTACTCGCTGGCGCTGAACTGATCACAGGCAATATGATGTCAGTTGCAATGGCGTTATTTTCGAGAAAAATATCAGTAAAAGAGTTAGCGATTAACTGGGGAATCGTCACAATTATGAACTTAATCGGCGCATTGTTTGTTGCGTACTTTTTCGGGCATTTGGTTGGATTGACTGAAACAGGTCCTTATTTAGAAAAAACGATTGCCGTTGCCCAAGGAAAGCTTGATATGAGCTTTGGCAAGGTTCTCATTTCCGCCATCGGCTGTAACTGGCTTGTATGTCTTGCAGTGTGGCTTTCTTTCGGCGCCCAAGACGCAGCAGGAAAAATCCTTGGCATCTGGTTCCCAATCATGGCTTTTGTGGCTATCGGATTTCAGCACGTTGTCGCCAACATGTTTGTGATTCCTGCTGCCATTTTTGCAGGCTCATTCACGTGGGGGCAGTTCATCGGAAACATCATTCCGGCTTTTATCGGTAATGTCATCGGCGGAGCTGTATTTGTCGGTCTCATTTATTTTATTGCATATCATAAGAAAGACCGCTCCAGAAAAGAAATGAAGCAGGTGTCATGACCAACGGGCAAATCCATTCGATGATTTGCACAATTTCCGTCCATTTTTAGAAAAAGATGTTTACAAAATGGAATTTGGTGGATATACTTACAAAGTAAGAAAAAAAGCAAAGGAGGCTGAACCAAAATGACAATGAGACAACGACGTCAACCTGTACGTGATACACATGTAAAAGTTCATGGTTTATTCAGCCTGTGGAAGAGTTCGTGTCCTTCCTTAACCGATGCTTATCGCACGCATTAAATTCGGAATAGTCGGACATACGCAACTCCCCGCAGGCAGTAGAGGCATTGGTGTCTTCTTTTGTCTGCGGTTTTTATTTGCCCGCGGCAGAAGGGGTGTGCCGCGGGTTATTTCGCTTGATGCGGACTTTGAAAGGGGGTGAGCGATATGACGATTAACCTATTCTTTTTAACGTTAACGATAAAAAAACGGTTTAAAAGCCTGGAAGAATTCGAACGAGAACAGCAGATTGAGCAGATTTATGATGAAATGAAAGAGTCTCAGTTAAAGCATCTTTATTTAACAAACTGGCGCTAAAAGCAACGAAAAAAACTGAAGGGGGAATGGCATATGCTTAGAATGGAATTATTGATGCATTATACAATGGAGAAGGACCAAGTTTAGCGATATGACTGTCAAGAAAATGCCTGCCTGCATACAATAAATCAACGTTACTGTGAGGCAGGTGATGGCATGATGAACGATTATCAAAAAAGGCTGCCGTCGATTGGCCATGGTTATGCGTCCATGCCGCATTCCTTCAAACATGGTTATGGAAATCCATTCCGACAGCAGAGGCTGATGGCAATGCAGCAGCAAAGGCTGTATGTATTCCCTTATCATTGGCATTAGAAAGAGGGCAGAAAACATTTTGTTTTCTGCTTTTTTTGCGGAAAAAAATGAAAAAGTTTAGTTCTATTGAAACATTTTTCAATACATTGCCGTCTAGTTGGTACCTTCCTTCACTTTTAGAATGAAGATGATGTTTATTTTTTGAATATAATAAATAAACATAGGAAACCAAAAGCAGGTGTTTAAAATGCTAGAAAATAGACTCTATAAACGATCGGATTTTTGGAAATTATTTTCTCGGAAATATAAGCTAACCAAAACAATTGAGCATATGATGATTGACTCTATAGATATACAAGAAAATGACAGAATTTTAGAAATTGGAATTGGAAACGGCACTGTCTTTAAAAGCATAACCAAGAAACTAAAAAAGGGTAGCCTAAAAAGCATTGATCCTTCAAAACGAAAGGTAAGACAGATATCACGTGCGAATCGAAAGAACATGGGGAACGGGGAGGTTTTTCATGGCTATCCAGAGGACATTCCCTTTGATGACCGTACCTTTAATAAAGTCTTTTCTTTACATACGGTTCAAAGCTGCACCGATATTAGGCTTGCATTAAGAGAAATTTACAGGGTGCTTCAAATTGACGGCCGGTTTTATATCAGTATTGACACAAATACCGGTGAAAAAGAGAAAACGTATATTCAACTGCTGAAAGACCAGCATTTCAGGGATCTTTCTGTTATCAGGCGTGCTTCCTGTCTATGTATTGTGGCTGTTAAATAAAAAATTTCTCGGGAAATATATCCAAGATCCTTGTATTAGGATTTGGGTATATTTTCTTAATTTTTTATTTTTTGCATATACTTTATATTAAAAAAAGTTTTTTTCATATAAACTTATAACAGAAGAAAGAACAAAGAGGTGATATCAGACAGGGCAGACATTCTTTGTGAACAAAAGGAATGAATATTCATTCCGTAAACGAATCGGAGGTTGTCAGATTACATGATATCCGCATCCAGCAGTAAATACGACATGATTATGAAAGCGTCAGTCTCACTTTTTACGGAAAGGGGTTTTGACGCTACCACTATTCCTATGATAGCTGAACGTGCTCATGTAGGGACAGGAACGATCTATCGTTATTTTGACAGCAAAGAAACACTCGTTAACGTACTGTTTCAAGAAAGCATCCAGCGATTTACGGAAAAACTGAAGCAAGACGTTTCAGAATTGCCTGTCAGAGAAGGCTTTCACCACGTATTTTGCTGTCTCGTTCAGTTTACGAAAGAGAGCGACTATGCGCTTTTTTTTCTTGAAACCAAAAAAGACGCTCATTACTTAAATCATACAAGCAAAAAAATGATAGAAAATCTGACTCAAATGCTTGATGACTATTTTAATAAGGGAAAAGCGGAAGGCGTGATTCGCAGCCTGCCCTCTAATGTGTTAATTGCGATTGTATTAGGGGCGTTTCTCAAGATATATCAGCTCGTTCAAACAGGTGATATAGAGATGGACACTGATTTAATTACTGAATTGGAACAATGCTGCTGGGACGCCATTAAGCTTCATTCATCACAAAAATAGGAAAGGGAGATGTTAATGAAACAGGCAAGCGCAATACCTCAGCCCAAAACATACGGACCTTTAAAAAATCTTCCGCATCTTGAAAAAGAACAGCTTTCTCAATCCTTATGGCGGATAGCTGATGAATTGGGGCCGATTTTCCGTTTTGATTTTCCGGGAGTATCCAGTGTTTTTGTATCGGGTCACAATCTTGTGGCTGAAGTGTGTGATGAAAGCCGCTTTGACAAGAACCTTGGCAAAGGCTTGCAAAAGGTGCGCGAATTCGGGGGAGATGGCTTATTTACAAGCTGGACGCACGAACCGAACTGGCAAAAAGCCCACCGCATTTTGCTGCCGAGTTTTAGTCAAAAAGCGATGAAAGGCTATCATTCTATGATGCTGGATATCGCAACCCAGCTGGTTCAAAAATGGAGCCGGTTAAACCCTAATGAAGAAATTGATGTAGCAGACGATATGACACGTCTGACGCTTGATACGATTGGGTTATGCGGATTTAACTATCGATTCAACAGCTTTTACCGTGATTCACAGCATCCGTTTATCACCAGTATGCTCCGTGCCTTAAAAGAGGCGATGAATCAATCAAAAAGACTGGGCCTGCAAGATAAGATGATGGTGAAAACGAAGCTGCAGTTTCAAAAGGATATAGAAGTCATGAACTCCCTGGTTGATAGAATGATAGCGGAGCGAAAGGCGAATCCGGATGATAACATCAAGGATCTCTTGTCTCTCATGCTTTATGCCAAAGATCCAGTAACCGGTGAAACGCTGGATGATGAAAACATAAGGTATCAAATCATCACATTTTTAATTGCTGGACATGAGACAACAAGCGGTTTGCTTTCCTTTGCGATTTATTGTCTGCTTACACATCCGGAAAAACTGAAAAAAGCTCAGGAGGAAGCGGATCGCGTGTTAACGGATGACACGCCTGAATATAAACAAATCCAGCAGCTCAAATACACTCGGATGGTTTTAAATGAAACCCTCAGACTGTATCCAACAGCTCCGGCTTTTTCTCTATATGCGAAGGAGGATACTGTTCTAGGCGGGGAATATCCGATCAGCAAAGGGCAGCCAGTCACTGTTTTAATTCCAAAACTGCACCGGGACCAAAACGCTTGGGGGCCGGATGCGGAAGATTTCCGTCCTGAACGGTTTGAGGATCCTTCAAGTATCCCTCACCATGCGTATAAGCCGTTTGGAAACGGACAGCGCGCTTGTATTGGCATGCAGTTTGCTCTTCAAGAAGCGACAATGGTTCTCGGTCTTGTATTAAAGCATTTTGAATTGATAAACCATACTGGCTACGAACTAAAAATCAAAGAAGCATTAACGATCAAGCCGGATAATTTTAAAATTACTGTGAAACCGCGAAAAACAGCGGCAATCAATGTACAGAGAAAAGAACAGGCAGACATCAAAGCAGAAACAAAGCCAAAAGAAACCAAACCTAAACACGGCACACCTTTACTTGTTCTTTTTGGTTCAAATCTTGGGACAGCTGAGGGAATAGCCGGTGAACTGGCTGCTCAAGGCCGCCAGATGGGCTTTACAGCTGAAACGGCTCCGCTTGATGATTATATCGGCAAGCTCCCTGAAGAAGGGGCAGTCGTCATTGTAACGGCTTCTTATAATGGGGCGCCGCCTGATAATGCTGCCGGCTTTGTAGAGTGGCTGAAAGAGCTTGAGGAAGGCCAATTGAAAGGTGTTTCCTATGCGGTATTCGGCTGCGGGAACCGGAGCTGGGCCAGCACGTATCAGCGGATTCCCCGCCTGATTGATGACATGATGAAAGCAAAGGGGGCATCGCGTTTAACAGCGATTGGGGAAGGTGACGCCGCCGATGATTTTGAAAGCCATCGCGAGTCTTGGGAAAACCACTTCTGGAAGGAAACGATGGACGCATTTGATATTAACGAAATAGCCCAGAAAGAAGACAGGCCTTCATTATCGATTACTTTTCTCAGTGAAGCGACGGAAACGTCGGTTGCTAAAGCATATGGCGCGTTTGAAGGGATTGTGTTTGAGAATCGAGAACTCCAGACAGCTGACAGTACGCGTTCAACCCGCCATATTGAATTGGAAATTCCGGCTGGTAAAACATATAAAGAAGGCGATCATATCGGAATCCTGCCGAAGAACAGCAGGGAGCTTGTTCAGCGGGTTCTCAGCCGATTCGGTTTGCAGTCCAATCATGTGATAAAAGTAAGCGGAAGCGCTCATATGTCTCATCTGCCGATGGATCGGCCGATCAAAGTAGTGGATTTATTGTCGTCCTATGTAGAGCTGCAGGAACCGGCATCAAGGCTTCAGCTTCGGGAGCTGGCCTCTTATACAGTCTGTCCGCCGCATCAAAAAGAGCTGGAACAGCTCGTTTCAGATGCTGGCATTTACAAAGAGCAGGTACTTGCAAAACGTCTTACCATGCTTGATTTTTTAGAGGATTATTCTGCCTGCGAAATGCCGTTTGAACGGTTTTTAGCACTTTTGCCATCACTAAAACCGAGATACTATTCCATTTCAAGCTCACCGAAAGTTCATGCAAATATCGTGAGCATGACGGTAGGAGTTGTGAAAGCCTCAGCATGGAGCGGCCGAGGTGAATACCGGGGTGTTGCCTCTAATTACTTAGCAGAATTGAATACAGGTGATGCAGCAGCCTGCTTCATTCGTACACCGCAGTCCGGATTCCAGATGCCGGATGAGCCTGAAACGCCTATGATTATGGTCGGGCCGGGCACAGGAATTGCGCCATTCAGGGGCTTTATTCAGGCAAGATCGGTTTTGAAGAAGGAAGGAAGCACCCTTGGTGAAGCACTTTTATACTTCGGCTGCCGCCGTCCGGACCATGACGACCTTTACAGAGAAGAGCTGGATCAAGCGGAACAGGAAGGTTTGGTCACAATCCGCCGATGCTACTCGCGCGTCGAAAACGAACCAAAAGAATATGTCCAGCACTTGCTCAAGCAAGATACGCAGAAATTGATGACACTCATTGAAAAAGGGGCTCATATTTACGTATGCGGTGATGGATCACAAATGGCTCCTGATGTAGAGAAAACTTTGCGATTGGCATATGAAGCTGAAAAAGCAGCAAGTCAGGAAGAATCAGCTGTATGGCTGCAAAAGCTGCAAGATCAAAGACGTTATGTGAAAGACGTTTGGACAGGAATGTAAAATATAAAATCCCGCCAATCTGATTGGCGGGATTGCTTTGCATATGAGAAAACCGGCACGATAATGAAATCTACTGAAAAGGATGTTATAGGGAGTATCGCGCCGGCCTTATTATTCATATCGGCATGCAGAGGCAAAAGTTTAGTTCTTTTTACCTTGTTTTTAAAAATAAATAGTCTGAAAGTCTTGTTTTTGATTTTCGACTCAGGCTTTTGGCATTTTGTTCTTTCTTATTCCTTAAGATCAGTCATCTGTTGAAGATTGATGCTTGAATTGCTGTTCCACATGCTTACGGTAATGAAAGTCATGAATCAGCCGAATGGTCGGCCTGATTAACAGCAGCAAACTTCCGATCGCAAACAGCCATATCCCTGCCGACATTAACCGGTCATAAAAAAAGAAAAAACTTCCAACGAGAAACATAGCACCGATGATAAAATCGTTTACTGTATAAAGAACCTTATATCGTTTTTTGAAAAAAAGCTCATATCGTTTCAACTCTTTTTGGATGTCATGTTCTTCATTTCCTTTCATTATCATCCCTCCATTCAATTTTGGCTTACCCTTACGTAAACGGCATGTAAACATAAGGGCTGCCTTGCTGAAAGAAGACATAATCAACGATCAGAAACTAAAGTAAAAAAGTGATCTGTATAGGATCTCTTTTTTACGATTTCATCGCCTGAACAATAAGAGCAGTCAAAGTTTTTGCCCCTTTAGGAACCAAGTGAACACCATCAGGGGTAAAATATTCCGGATGCTGAAGAGCTTCTGTATGCCAGTCAACTAACGTAACATTTTGATGTGCGTGGGCCTGTTGCTGCAAAGATTCATTTACCTTGCTTTCCCATTGGCGGGGAACCCGTGTATTGACAAGATAAATATGAGCTTTTGAGAAAGATTGAAGCAGTTGTTCGATTTGGCTGTTTGTAAAATAGCCATTGGTTCCAAGCTCAATGATGACAGCCTTGTTGGGCTGATTAAAAGACTTGTATTCCCTTGCGAGTTCCAAAGCTTGAGACATTTGTCTCCCTACCTTTCCATCAATCGTCACATTTGAAAATGACTGACGCAGGTGTGAAGAAATATCAAGCATGACGGAATCTCCTATAGCTAAAACTTCTTTCGCAGTGTCTGCTGGTTTTTTCAACTGTTGGGATTGCGTGTCTTTCTTTTTATGAGTCTCTTGCCCACTATCTTTGTTTTCCTTTTGACCCTGATTGGAATCTGTTGTCTTTTGTTCAGGATTGTGTTTTTTATCTGCTGCAGCGTTCTTTTTATCCCCAGAAGCCTGGCTGGTGTCAGCATTTGTTTCTTGTGAGCTATAGGTCCATTTGGTAGGGTGCTTTTGCTCGCCGGCTAGCCCTGACAGCCCGCCTGCAAAAATAAGTATAGCGAAAATAATGAAACCAATTGACATTTTGCTGATGACAGATGTCGTTTTCCATTCCTTGATTCTATGTATAAAAACACGGCGGGAAAATGACCTAAATCCCTGTGTCCGTATCGGCTTCTCAATAAAATGGTAGGAGAGCTCGGCAAGTATACATGTCACAATGACCTTTAGCACGATATGCCAAAAAACAGGGTTTCCGATTTCTTGAACTGGCGTGCTTAACACAATAACAGGGTAGTGCCAAAGATAAATTCCGTAAGACCTCGTTCCAAGCCACCGAAGCGGCCTCCATGAAAGCAGATTGCCTAAAAAGCTGCTCGGATGGCAAACACATGCAATAAGGATTGCGGCAGTCACGCTAATGAATAGCATTCCGCCTCTGTAAAGAAAAGGCTCGTATTCATCTGTGAAATAGACACACAACACTAAAATACAAAATGCCAAAAATTCAGTGGCGTGCAAAGTGTGCTTCAGTTTGCTTGGCAGCCTGTTGGAAGACAGCCTTTTCATCGGCCATACCAAAGCCAAGGCACATCCGATGAGAAGTTCAAACGAACGAGTGTCTGTGCCATAGTAAACGCGGCTCGGATCTCCGCCAGGTTCATACAGTACGCTCATCATCACGGCTGAACAAAGCACAAGCAATGATATCACCGCAGCCAATCTGGCGCGGCTTTTCATTATGTACATTCCAACAACTAAAAACATCGGCCATATGATATAAAATTGTTCTTCAATCGCCAGCGACCAAAGGTTTTTTAGAGGTGATGGGGAACCGAAACTATCAAAATATGATAGCTTGTGAAAAATAAACCACCAATTGCTCATATAAAAGAGAGAAGAGATCGCATCTCCACGTACAGTGTGTAATAGTTCTCGATCAAACAATACGACCCACACAACAGTGGAAAAGATCATAAGGTAAGCCGCTGGCATAAGCCGCCGAATGCGGCGCACCCAAAAATCCCGAAAATCAAGATTGATATCATTTCCATATGCCGGTAATAGAATAGATGTAATCAAATATCCGGATAAAACAAAAAAGATATCAACTCCGATAAAACCACCGTTAGCCCAATTGAAATTTAGGTGATAAGCGATAACTGACAGGACGGCGAAAGCCCGAAGGCCATCAAGTCCAGGAATGTATCGATGATGCTGTGTCTTGTGATACATGGGTATTCCTCCAATAGTATGCAAATATTCTCGTTGTTTTTGGTAGCGAGGTTACGACCTCGAATAGAGAAGAGAGAAAACATCCATAATCTTAGATGGATGTTTTTATTTTATCGAATATAACGTTCTCCCACGAGCAAGTTTGAAATGACGCCGGTTGGAATTGTAAACTCTGTAACGCCCATATAGCCGGGGGCGACTTCATATTCGTCAAATGAGATCACAAGTTTATGGTCTTCAGTAATGTAAAACGTCTGATCAGGAAGAATCGTTTTGAACGGTTCTGCATCTTCGTCAGTGAGCCAATATATTTTATTTGGATCTTCCTTCATTTGCTGTTTCATTTGTTCTTTGATGTTTTGACTGATGACTTTGATATAGCGCTCATCTTTGAATAAGCTTTTTAATGTAAGTAAAATATCATTCTTTTTGTCAATTGTAATATAACGGCTTTGTGTGTAGGAAGATGCTTGTGTTGTTTCAATATTGCGCCGGATAGAGAGTAAATCTGGCGTGTCTGTGACCGTCTCGTAATCACTGTAGATGCTGAGATGCCCTTTTTTGTTTTTGGATGTGGACTGTATAAACTCTTTATACAGCTGCTGGCTTTCTTTCAAGTATTTCTGGTTAATGCTGTTTTCAAGCTCTTTATTAGAAAGCCCGGACAAAGCAGGTGTTTTGACATCAATGCTTGATTGGTCTTTTTCCTCTTTGATTTCAATAAAGGTGATCGCTTTGACGATTTTGCCGATGACAGGGATCTTGGACATAGCCTGAGCGGCGTCCGGGTTGATATTAACAAGCGCAGTGAATAAAATAGCTGCAGCGATTGCTGCTGATGTCGGCCACATGACGATTCTTTTCTTTTTTGGTTCTTGCTGAAGGGCTTTTTCAACAATGATATCCAATTCTTTAGGAATCGGAACATTTTTATATTCTTCTCTTAATTGCTGTAATCTCTTATCCATTAAGAAAGATCCTCCTTCGTCAACTGAATGCGCATCAGCTTCAATGCTCTGTATAGGCGCGTTTTG
This sequence comes from Bacillus sp. EU52, assembly GCF_037964975.1. Lineage (NCBI taxonomy): Bacteria > Bacillati > Bacillota > Bacilli > Caryophanales > Bacillaceae > Bacillus > Bacillus sp. EU52. The sequence goes on along the minus strand of NZ_CP150177.1, from coordinate 2,615,891 downwards.
ACGGTATTCGTGTTTTCTCCTGTAATTTCCGCAATTTCTTCTAATTTGAGGTCTTCAAAAAAACGTAAAATAATAACGGTTTTATAGCGGTACGGCAATTCGTCAAGCGCTTCATAGAGATCAGTATCCTTGTAATGGTCTTCCTTTCCTTTGCTTAAAAATTCTATCGTTTCGTCGTCCATCACTCTTATCTTTTTTTGTTTGCGCAAAAAATCAATGGCTGTCCGCACCAAAATTTTATAAAACCAGCTTTTTATCGTCTCAGGGTTTTTGACCGTTTCAACTGAGCTCAGCGCTTTTTTTATCGATTCTTGAACAATATCTAATGCGTCATCTTGATTTTTTACATAACTGAAAGCCAACCGGTAGAAATCTTGCTTATGATCAGTTATGCATGTGACAAGCAACGCTTTTGTTGTTTGTTTTTTCTTCATTGCAATAAAGGGCTCCTTTTTGAATATACGTATATCGTAGGCTGTTACCTAGGATAGACGCGGCAGGCTGAAAAATAGTTTGCGCAGAATCACATTTTTTAAAAGAGAGAAGTAAATCAGCATGGGGATGGGGGGGTTATGCATAAAAAAACAAGGCTTGTTTTGTACAAGCCTTGTTTTTGGGGTAAGAGATGCCAAACATTATTCCAAATAATGTTTTTTGAAATCTGAGTGAATAGAAAATTTACGGCGCAACTGGATGAGATTTTTCCCGAAGCTCTCTTCTAATAGCTCTCTATGCTTTTTCAGAATTTCCATGAGGTACAGATCATGAATGATCACTTCAGTAATAGGCATGACTAAACCTACATGCATCGTCCATGCAGCACGGCTGTCATTGCCAAGTGAGACAATGCCCGCTACTACTTCTGAATCATCTCCGCTATAGACAAGCCACCGTCCGTCATACTCTTCTGTAATTTCACTGCTCATATCATGAAGGTAAACATTGGAAAAATCAGATACGATGTCTCCGTACGCAATAATGGTGACAATAACGCCTTGTTCTGCCGCCTGTTTTAGCTCTGATTCTATCTCCTCAAAATCCTCTTTCCATATTTCTAAGAGGATTCTTTTTTTGGCAGATAAAATACAAGCCTTCACCTTTTCAAGAATTTCACTGCGGCCGGTGATATTCCAGATGTTTTCCCGGTCATTAGCAGTCTGCTCGAACTTTTCAAAATATTTCTCAGCCTGATCAAAATGCTCTTCCGCTTTGAGCCGGCGGTTTTTAATCAGTTCTTTTGCGGGGACTGGAACATACTGAGGTGTATTTCCATGACTGACAAAAACATCTCCCCTTATGACAAGGCTTTCCAAGACTTCATAAATTTTAGAACGGGGCACTCCGGATTTTTTGGCAACGGCATAGCCTGTTAAAGGTGATTCTTGCAATAATGCCAAATACGCTTTCGATTCATATTCTGTAAAATTGAGGTTTTTTAAAATGTCTAACATATTTTCTTTCATATATCCTCCAATATAAAGAGCAATCGCTGCCTTAGTAATCGCTATTTTAACAAACCATATTGATTTATTCCAAATGCATTGATACACTTTTATAAGTAGTTACTTTTGTAGTCACTATATGATTGAGGGGATTTTTAAAGGGGGAGAGAACAATGCACAGCTTACTCGCATACATACCGATCGCTGCCATGATGGTTATCATGCCGGGGGCAGATACGATGCTTGTGATGAAAAATACGCTTAGGTATGGTCCGAAAGCCGGCCGTTATAACATTCTCGGATTGGCGACAGGACTTTCCTTTTGGACGGTGATTGCCATTTTAGGATTATCAGTGGTAATCGCAAAGTCAGTGATTCTTTTCACAACGATCAAATATTTGGGAGCGGCATACTTAATTTATTTAGGTGTAAAAAGCTTTTTTGCTAAAAGTATGTTTTCGTTAGATGACATGCAATCCCAAGCAAAAAATATGGCAAGTTCTCCGAAACGTTATTATAAAACTTCCTTTATGCAAGGATCACTCAGTAACATTCTAAATCCTAAAACTGTTTTAGTGTATGTTACAATCATGCCCCAATTTATCAATTTGAACGGAAATATAAACCAGCAGCTTATCATTTTAGCTTCAATTCTAACCTTATTAGCGGTGTTGTGGTTTCTGTTTCTTGTTTATATTATTGATTACGCAAAAAAATGGATGAAAAACTCGAAGTTCCAGAAAGTGTTTCAAAAAATTACCGGAATAATATTAGTAGGTTTCGGCATCAAAACTGGTTTGAGTTAACACTTAAATGAAGTGAATGAGATTTGAAACCAAAGTTTAATTTAGTGTTTGACACATATAAAAAGACAAGGGAGTGAGTATCCCTTGTCTTTTTTTTATTTCATCTTATGTCCTCTGCGGGTTTGCACCTTATACAAAATAATCAATAAAACAAACCAGACCGGGGTGACAAACAAAGCAATACGTGTATCATTCGCCAGTGCCAATATGACAAGAATGAACGCGAGAAATGCAAGTGTTAAATAGTTGGATAATGGGTAAAAAGGCATTTTGAATTTGTTTGCTTTCGCTTCATGCTGCCTTGTTTTTCGATATTTCAAATGGCAAATCACCGTGATGCCCCAAATAAAAATGAAGCATATTGTAGAAACACTTGTAATCAGTGTAAAGACTTGTTCGGGCATTAAATAATTCAGACTAACGCCAATCAGAATGGCGACGGATGAAAAGAACAGCGCATTGCTTGGCACGTTAGAAGAAGTTAATTTCTTTAATAGTCCAGGTGCGTGATGATCCTTTGCAAGTGAATAGACCATTCGGCTTGTGCTGAATAAAGCGCTATTTGCAGCTGAGGCGGCTGATGTTAATACAACAAAATTGATCAAACTGGCAGCCACAACGATGCCTACTGCAGAGAAGACCTGAACAAATGGGCTTTCGTTTGGATTCAACACATTCCAAGGATAGATACACATAATCACGAAAAGTGCGCCAACATAAAAAAGTAAAATCCGGACAGGGATTTGATTGATGGCTTTAGGGATCACTTTTTGGGGATTTTCTGTTTCACCTGCTGTCAGTCCAACAAGTTCAATACCCACGAAAGCGAAGACGACCATTTGGAACGATAGGATAAACCCATGCCATCCATTTGGGAACATGCCGCCGTGGCTCCAAAGGTTGGTGAGGCTGGCAGGGCCGGAAGCTGCCGAAAAACCTTTCGCAATCAGGAAAATGCCAGTTACGATCAGAGCCAGTATGGCAATGACTTTGATCAATGCAAACCAAAATTCTAATTCTCCGAAAAGTTTAACGGTGGCAAGGTTCATGATCAGCAGGATAATAAGCGCAAGAAGACCCGGCAGCCATTGAGGCACATCGGGAAGCCAATATTGCGTATAAATGCCGACCGCCGTTAAATCAGCCATCGCGAGGGAAATCCAACAGAACCAGTAGGTCCACCCAGTGATAAATGCTGCCATGTTTCCTAAATAGTCCCTTACAAAATCAACAAAAGAGTGGTATCCCGCATTTGATAAGAGCAGTTCTCCGAGCGAACGCATAATGAAAAAGCAAAATACGCCGGTGATCAAGTAAGCAAATAAAATGGATGGTCCTGCAAAATGGATGGATTTACCTGAACCTAAAAATAAACCTGTACCGATTGCACCTCCAATCGCCATTAATTGTATATGCCTGTTTTTAAGGCCTCTAGACAATTTCTGTTGCTGGCCAAAATTGTCTTTGCTAGAATTGCCTATCAATTTTATTTTCCTCCAGTAATAAAAAGATGTGTAAAGTTTTATCGGATATTATAACATTTAAAAGAATAGATACTTTTATTTTTAAATTTTAAAACTATTTTAAGTGCTGTTACATGTCTTGTGGCTCTATTTTCACTCCTGATTCTACCTGAATAGCAGAGTAAAACAGGAAAGTCATTTGGACAATCTGACAGGCTAGTTTTAATCGGTAACGATTTGTATAATTGCATACCCACTATGTTTGAGGCCTACAGGGGGGATCAAATCGAGAGATATCGGAGATAAAGTTTTTAAGCTTACAGATTCCTTAACTTTGCAAAAATGACGAAGTTTTGCAAATTGTAATACTGTGGCGGTCACATAGAGTGCCCGTCTTTTTAGTTGTGAGCGAACTTAAGGGGTTATATTTGGGTAATTTGTCATGATCTATAAGATTCATTTTTTGTCATTGATGATTTTGACATCATTACATTCCCCGAGAATGATAAACTGTTTACTGATTATTACTTTTGAAGGGGACTGGCCCTCGAGAACTGAGCATCTATCATACTAATATGAGATGCAAATGATTCAACATGTAAACATATACGCATAAAAGCCAGTTTTGTCAATCTGCTATAGAGACCTTTTTAAACGTGTATCAGCAGATAATCTCAACGCGGACTATAAAGTTTCGAAATATTCTTGTTAATGGCTTATCTAATAAGGACAAAGGATGATAGACGTGAGAAGAATAGATAAAATATACCATCAGCTCAAGCATAATTTTCATGATTCAACCTTAGATCATCTTTTAAAAATACAAGGGAATTCAGCAAAGGAGATTGCCGAGCAGCTGAAAATGGAGCGGTCCAATGTCAGCTTTGAATTGAACAATCTCGTCCGGTCCAAAAAGGTCATCAAAATTAAAACGTTTCCTGTAAGATACATCCCAGTCGAGATAGCAGAAAAATTATTCAACAAGAAATGGGATACAGAGATGATGGAAGTGAAAGACCTTCAGGCGTTTTCCGGAAATTCAAAGCAAAATCATCAACACATTTCCACGAATCCCCTAGAGCTTATGATAGGGGCAAAAGGGAGTTTGAAGAAAGCGATCTCCCAGGCAAAAGCAGCTGTCTTTTATCCGCCGAACGGTCTGCATATGCTCCTCCTAGGGCCGACTGGTTCCGGTAAATCCCTTTTTGCGAACCGAATTTACCAGTTTGCCATTTACTCTGACATATTGAAGGCCGGCGCACCATTTATTACATTTAACTGTGCAGACTACTACAACAACCCTCAATTATTGCTTTCTCAATTATTCGGACACAAAAAAGGTTCATTTACAGGTGCTGCCGAGGATAAGGCGGGTTTAGTCGAACAGGCCAATGGGGGCATTCTTTTTATGGATGAAATCCACCGTCTCCCTCCCGAGGGACAAGAAATGCTGTTTTATTTTATTGACAGCGGTTCTTATAACAGGCTTGGAGAATCTGAACATAAACGAACATCGAACGTATTGTTTATTTGTGCGACTACAGAAAATCCGAGTTCTGCACTATTGAAAACGTTTTTGCGAAGAATCCCAATGACCATTCATATTCCTTCGCTTGAAGAACGATCGCTTAAAGAAAGAGTGGATCTGACGACGTTTTTATTAGGGAAAGAAGCAGAGCGAATTAAGAAGAATCTGAGTGTGCATATCGATGTCTATAATGCGCTTATTCACTCTGCGAAATTTGGGAATGTCGGACAGCTGAAATCAAATGTCCAGTTAGTTTGCGCACACGGATTTTTGCATAACCTTGACAGAAATGAAGTTATTGAACTGACTGTTCGCGATCTGCCTGATGAAATCAAGCAAGAATGGATGTCCAGCAGCAAAAACATGCAAAGAAGCAAAGCCATTTCTGAATATGTCAATATTACAACGATTATCTCTCCGATTGTAGAAGATGAAACAACAAAAATTGACGAAGACCTCTCATTTAACTTATATCATTTGATTGAGGAAAAAGTGAAAACGCTTATGAAAGAAGGTTTATCCAAAAAGGATATTAACCAATACATCTTGACTGATGTCCATTTGCATGTCAGAAGTTTTTTTCATCATCAAGCTTTTCAAAAAGACAGCCTGCTGACATTCGTTGAAGATGACGTGATTCAAATGACAAAACAGTTAAAAGAAATAGCTGAACATGAGCTGGATTGCACATTTGACCGCAAGTTTATTTATTTCTTGAGTATGCATATTGACGCATTTTTAAAGCGAGGAAAGCAAATTGATGTTTTAAATACACAGGAGACGGATGAAATTCGTGATACCCATGTGAAAGAATATCGGGTGGCGATGATTTTTAAAGATAAAATTCAGGAATATTTTAAAGTGGCTATTCCTGAAATAGAAGTCATCTACTTAACGATGTTAATCCATTCCATCAAATCGTTAAAGGAGAACAAAAGAGTCGGTATCATCGTGGCTGCTCATGGAAACAGCACGGCGAGTTCAATGGTTGAAGTCGCGACAGAACTGCTAGGGAGCACGCCGATTGCAGCAGTCGATATGCCGCTTTCTGTTTCACCTTCGGACATTCTTGAATGCGTAGCAGAAAAAATGAAACAGGTTGATGAAGGTGAAGGTGTTTTAATGCTGGTAGACATGGGGTCGCTTGCAATGCTGGAAAGCAGGCTGGAGGAAAAGACAGGCATTTCCATTAAAACGATCAGCAATGTTACGACTTCAATGGTGCTGGATGCTGTCAGAAAGGTCAACTATTTGAATTTAAATTTGCATGCGATCTATCAATCGGTCACGAAGGATTTTATCGAGTTGTGGGAGCGTCAGCCAGCGGCATCCGGCAAAAAGAAGGCATTGGTATCCATCTGCACGACGGGTAGCGGAACGGCCAAAAAGCTGGAAGACATTCTAACCACGATCGTAAACAAGGCCTCCGATACCCCGATTCACATATTGACCGTATCATCGATTAAGCTGGCCAACAGCATAAAAGAAATCGAAAAAGAGTATGAAATCCTTGCGACAGTCGGAACGAAAGACCCTAAAATCAATGCTCCGCATGTATCTTTAGAAGTGTTAATTGAAGGGGAGGGAGAGAAGCTGATTCAACAGGCGATTACAAAAGGAAGCATCCCCTTGAGCAATGGATTGAACGAAGCAAATATTATTGTCAGGGAGCTTTGCGAGGATAGCCTGAAAAAATACCTTGTGTTCTTGAATCCTCATCATGTGATCGAAATGTTATTGGAGTGGCTGCAAACCGTTCAAGATGAGCTGGGGGTCATTTTCAATAATGCGGTTTTGATCAAAGTCATTATGCACACGGCTTTCGCCTTTGAAAGGGTAATTAAGCAGAATCCGATCGCTTTCTCAGAGGAAGAAGAGATCAATGATCAGCTGAAGGAAATGGTGTACGTGACAGAGCGAACATTAGCCCCTTATGAAGAAAAGCTCGGACTTCGCATAAGTGATGATGAAAAATTATTTATAGCCGCCATATTTGCTGAAGAAGTGCATGGCCAGCTGTTTTAAAAACAGTTTTTTCATATGAACCTGTATTAAATGGAACACCATTTTAATACAGGTTTATTTTTTTCGTTTTAAGTGTTTCAACAACAAATTGCTATTGGCTGAAATAACAATGAAAACGCTTAACCCACCTGTGTTGGCACGATCCTTGCATTATATTTGGATGTACAAAACAGGAAAGGAGCAATAGATATGATTTCAGTTATTATCAGCGGTCATGGAGATTTTCCCATAGCATTAAAAGAGTCTTCAGGGATGATATTCGGTGAAGAAAATAACCTGATTGCAGTGCCGTTTTTTAAAGGGGAAGGAATACAAACGCTGCAAGAAAAATATCATCAGGCGCTCAAGGATATCCCGGAAGAACATGAAGTGCTTTTTTTAGTCGATATTTTTGGAGGGACGCCATATAACGCGGCAGCTTCCTTTATTGCTGAGGATCAAAGAATGGATATGGCAGCCGGCGTAAACCTGCCGATTCTGCTGGAGGTATTAAGCCAGAGAGAACATCTGGCTCTCAAAGATTTGCTGAACAACTTAAAAGCAATGAGTCAGCAAAGCTTTCAAGTGTGCAGTGAACATTTAGAAAAAGTAAAAACAGCCAATCAAGATACAAGAGAGGATGAATTATGATGAACATTGTGTTAGCAAGAATTGATGACCGCTTTATTCACGGCCAAATCCTGACAAGGTGGATAAAAGTCCATGCAGCCGACCGAATCATCGTTGTCTCCGACGATATTGCTCAGGACGAAATGAGAAAAACGCTGATCCTTTCTGTTGCGCCTTCAAATGTAAAGGCGAGTGCCGTCTCGGTTTCTAAAATGGCAAAAGCATTTCATAGTCCGCGCTACGAAGGGGTAACGGCAATGCTCTTGTTTGAAAATCCGTCTGATATTGTATCTCTTATAGAAGCAGGTGTACCGATCAAAACCGTAAACGTCGGGGGAATGCGTTTTGAAAATCATCGCAGGCAAATCACAAAATCAGTCAGTGTCACAGAACAAGATATAAAGGCATTTGAAACATTAAGTGACAAGGGCGTGAAACTGGAATTGAGGCAGCTGCCTTCAGATGCCAGTGAGGATTTTGTACAGATTTTACGGAACGTAACAAAATAATCAAGGGGATGAGAATATGTCTTCATTACAAATTATTTTGTTGTTAATCATTGCAGCAATCACCGGAATCGCAAGTGTATTGGATGAAGGGCAGACACACCGGCCGCTAGTGGCCTGTACGTTGGTTGGCTTGGTGCTCGGGGACTTAAAAACGGGAATTATTCTTGGAGGCACACTGGAGCTGATGGCGCTCGGCTGGATGAACGTCGGGCTTGCCATGGCACCTGATACAGCGATCGCCTCTGTCATCTCAACCATTTTAGTTATTACCGCTGATCAAGGAATTGGTGAAGGGATTGCTGTCGCTGTTGCTTTAGCAGCTGCGGGTCAGGCGCTGACGATTTTTGTTCGGACGATCACTGTCTTTTTCATCCACCGCGCTGATCAATATGCAAAAGCAGGAAATATAAAAGGAATTGAAATTATGCATATTACCGCGATGGTGTTTCAAGCTTTGCGCGTCATGATTCCTACATTGATTGTTGCTTTAATTAGTGTCAGCGCTGTTCAGGCGTTCCTGGGAAATATTCCTGATGTCATTACAAAAGGACTGCAAATAGGCGGAGGCATTATTGTGGTTGTCGGGTATGCCATGGTGATCAATATGATGAATATTCCTTATTTAAAGCCATTTTTCTATATTGGTTTCTTATTAGCGGCGTTTACCGATTTTAACTTAGTGGGATTTGGAGCCCTTGGTCTCTGTCTGGCGCTTTTATACCAGCAGGTGATGCAAAAACAAAGCGCTCACGGAGCAGTCGCGGCCGCATCAGACAGTGGCAGTGTTGCTGTTTATGATGACGATGATGATGATCTTGATGCCTAAACGATGAGGGGGGAAGAAAAGATGGAGAAAGAAAAACGATTAACGAAGAAAGAAATTTTCAGCATGTTTATTCGTTCAAATTTTTTACTCGGTTCCTTTAACTTCGAACGTGTGCAGGCAATGGGATATTGTTATGTCATGATACCGGCGATCAAAAAATTGTACGGTCCCGGAGCGAAAAGAAACGAAGCCTTGCAGCGGCATTTGGAATGGTTTAATACACATCCGTGGCTGACAGCGCCTATATTTGGTGTGACGGCAGCCATGGAAGAAGAAATGGCGAACAATAAAGGAATTGACGGAAAAGCGATAAGCGGAATGAAAATTGGTTTGATGGGACCAATAGCGGGCGTAGGCGACCCAATTTTCTGGGGAACGATTCGTCCTGTCTTAGCTGCGCTAGGAGCCTCCCTTGCTTTAGGAGGAAACATTGCCGGCCCTTTGCTATTCTTTTTCTTGCTGAATGCCATAAGATTAAGCACAAAATATTACGGATTAAAGTATGGCTATGTGAAAGGAATGGAGATTCTTCAGGATTTAGCGGGGAATCGCATTCAAAAGCTTACAGAGGGCGCTTCGATTCTCGGGTTATTTGTTATGGGGGCTCTCGTGTCCAAATGGACCACCATCAACATTCCAATCGTTGTATCCAGGATTAAGGATGAAAGCGGAAAAGTAGATGTTCAAACTGTACAAAACGTGTTAGACAGCATTATGCCGGGTGCGCTGCCTCTCGGATTAACGTTATTGGTGGCATGGATGCTTCGCAAAGGGGTGAATCCACTTCTCATTATTTGCGGCATCTTTGTCATCGGGATTCTCGGGTATTGGGCTGGATTCTTAGCATAAGGTGTGTGAAGGAAAGAGAGAGAAACTGCAGCAGTCTTTTCATATATAAATCATTCGGATAACAGTGTAACAGAGGAGAATTGCCAGAAACGGACCAGCTTGCGCAGCAGTCTCTCTTGAAAGTGTTCAAACATGAAGAGAGGAGCGAAGGAACAAATGAAAAAGAGACTGATTCAAGTCATAATCATGTTCACCCTGCTGTTGACTATGGCATTTTCGGCAGATGCAGCCGATTCAAGCTACTATGATGAGGATTACCGTCCTCAATACCACTTCACACCGGAGGCAAACTGGATGAATGACCCAAACGGAATGGTATATTATGCCGGGGAATATCACTTGTTCTATCAATACCATCCATACGGGCTTCAGTGGGGGCCCATGCATTGGGGGCATGCCGTCAGCAAAGATTTGGTTACATGGGAACACCTTCCTGTTGCGCTTTATCCGGATGAAAAAGGCACGATCTTTTCTGGAAGCGCAGTTGTAGATAAAAATAACACAAGCGGTTTTCAAACAGGCAAAGAGAAGCCGCTTGTGGCCATTTATACACAGGATCGGGAAGGCCATCAAGTGCAAAGTATTGCCTATAGCAACGACAAAGGAAGAACATGGACGAAATACGCTGGCAACCCTGTCATTCCAAACCCGGGTAAAAAAGATTTTCGCGATCCAAAAGTCTTTTGGTATGAGAAAGAAAAAAAGTGGGTGATGGTGCTTGCGGCCGGTGACCGAATCCTCATTTATACATCAAAAAATCTGAAGCAGTGGACGTATGCAAGTGAATTTGGACAGGATCAAGGAAGCCACGGGGGAGTATGGGAATGCCCGGATTTATTTGAGCTTCCGGTAGACGGCAATCCGAATCGAAAAAAATGGGTCATGCAGGTCAGTGTCGGAAACGGAGCGGTCTCGGGAGGATCAGGCATGCAATATTTTGTAGGGGACTTTGATGGAACTCATTTTAAAAATGAAAACCCGCCAAACAAAGTTCTCTGGACGGATTACGGCAGAGACTTTTATGCGGCTGTATCCTGGTCTGATATTCCATCCACAGACAGCCGCCGGCTATGGTTAGGGTGGATGAGCAATTGGCAATATGCGAATGATGTTCCGACATCCCCATGGAGAAGTGCAACGTCCATTCCAAGAGAGTTAAAATTGAAAGCGTTTACCGAAGGGGTTAGAGTGGTCCAAACACCGGTGAAAGAGCTGGAAACCATTCGCGGAACCTCTAAGAAGTGGAAGAATCTGACCATATCGCCTGCAAGTCATAATGTGTTAGCGGGGCAATCTGGAGATGCCTATGAAATAAATGCAGAATTTAAAGTAAGCCCTGGTTCAGCTGCTGAATTTGGTTTTAAGGTCCGAACAGGTGAAAATCAATTTACGAAGGTCGGCTATGACCGAAGGAACGCCAAATTGTTCGTTGACCGGAGCGAGTCAGGCAACGACACCTTTAATCCGGCCTTTAACACCGGAAAAGAAACAGCCCCGTTGAAGCCGGTAAATGGGAAGGTTAAGTTGCGCATTTTTGTTGACCGCTCCTCGGTTGAAGTATTTGGGAATGACGGAAAGCAGGTCATAACAGATATTATTCTCCCAGACCGATCAAGCAAAGGGCTTGAATTATATGCTGCAAAGGGCGGTGTAAAGGTAAAATCTTTAACCATACACCCTTTAAAAAAGGTATGGGGAACGTCACCTTTTATGTCCAATATGACTGGCTGGACGACTGTAAATGGCATGTGGGCCGACACAATTGAGGGGAAACAAGGGAGGTCGGACGGAGATTCCTTTATCTTGTCTTCAGCATCCGGGTCAGACTTCACTTATGAATCTGATATCACCATTAAGGATGGAAACGGAAGAGGGGCAGGAGCACTAATGTTTCGCTCTGACAAAGATGCCAAAAACGGTTACCTTGCCAATGTGGATGCGAAGCATGACCTAGTGAAATTCTTTAAATTTGAGAACGGTGCTGCTTCTGTCATTGCTGAATACAAAACACCGATAGACGTTAATAAAAAGTATCATCTGAAAACAGAGGCCGAGGGCGATCGCTTTAAAATCTATTTAGATGATCGTCTTGTGATTGATGCACATGATTCCGCATTTTCAGAAGGCCAATTTGGCTTGAATGTGTGGGACGCGACTGCTGTCTTTCAGAATGTAACGAAGGAGTCTTAATTTTAAAAAAGGCACAGACCTGAACAGTCTGTGCCTTCTCGTTTTATTTTAACAAATTTAATGATTCGCGGTTAAATGCTTCCAAATCATCAGGTGTTCTGCTTGTGACAATGTTGTGGCTGACGACTACTTCTGCATCTTTGTAGTTTGCACCGGCATTGATTAAATCTTTGCGGATGCTGCGGTAGCCTGTGATATCTTTGCCTTTTAGAAGATCCGTATCAATCAGTACTTGCGGGCCGTGGCAAATTGCGAAAACAGGTTTTTTGTTTTCGACAAATGCTTTTGCGAATTCACCCGGACGGTCATCTGCACGAAGCAAATCCGGAGAGAATCCTCCAGGAATTAGAAGTGCATCAAAGTCACTTGCATCCACATCAGAGATGGCTTTGTCAATCTTTACTTTCTCGCCATGTTTACCGGTGACTTCTTTGCCGGCTTCCAAATCGATAGCCACAACACTGTAGCCAGCTTCTTCGTATGCTTTTACCGGACTTGTATATTCGATGTCTTCGAATTGGTCTGTAACAAGAACTGCAATTTTTTTGCTCATAAAAAACCCTCCTAATAACTCTCTATTCATAGAATAACAGGAAGATTGACCGGCCTTCAAAATATTTGCTTAAAGAGATCGCTTTTCGTGAGTTTCAATAAAAGCGGGTCAGCCCATATAAGGACTAACCTATTACAATGTGGAAATATCAATCACAAATCGATAACGGACATCGCTTCGAAGGATACGTTCGTATGCTTCGTCCACTTGGTCAGCTCCGATGACTTCGATTTTAGGTTCGATGCCATGCTCAGCTGCGAAATCCAGCATCTCTTGAGTTTCTTGAATTCCGCCGACTAGAGAACCTGCAATGCTGCGGCGCCCCATGATTAGGGAAAACACACTGTATGTGTCCGGCTTGGCAGGAGCTCCAACGTTTACAAGTGTCCCGTCTATACGAAGCATTGATAAATAGGCATCTACATCGAGATTTGCCGATACCGTATTTAAGATCACGTCAAAACGCCCGGCCAATGCAGTGAATGTAGCTGGGTCACTTGTTGCAAAGTAATGATTTGCACCGAGTTCTAGAGCTTCCTCTTTCTTATTCATGGAACGGCTCAGGACGGTTACCTCTGCACCCATCGCATGTGCAAATTGAATCGCCAAATGTCCAAGGCCACCCACGCCTACAATCGCAACTTTTTTACCCGGGCCAACATTCCAGTGTTTCAGCGGAGAATATGTTGTGATACCTGCACACAACAGCGGACTGGCAACATCCATTTCCAAACGATCTGGGATTCGAACAACAAATCTGTCAGTGACAACGATTTTTTGGCTGTACCCGCCATAAGTGGGGTTTCCGTCGTAGTCTACTGAGTTATACGTTTGAACAACACCCTTCGTGCAGAACTGTTCCTCTCCGTTTAGACAGTATTCGCATTCTCCGCATGAGTCAACAAAACAGCCGACACCAACGCGGTCCCCGACAGCAAATTTGGTGACTTCTGCTCCAACGGCTGTTACGACACCGGCTATTTCATGTCCTGGCACCATTGGGAAGATGCCACCGCCCCATTCATCAAAAGCACTATGAATGTCTGAATGGCAAATACCGCTGAATTTAATATCGATTAAGACATCGTGCGGCCGTAATCCTCTTCGCTCAATCGTCGTTTGTTCAAATTTGGCTTTTGCATGTGACACGCTTAATACACGGGTTTGATGTTGATTACACATACGAACCTATCCTTTCTTCATCATAAGTGTTGTAAATAAAAACATGCACTTATTTATGTTTTATGGTGTCTTCAACATAACGATAAACCTTAAAGTCTGCTTTAAGGCAAGGGTTTTTTTTGAAAACCATCTAAAATGAACCTGATTTATAAGCTGAGAAACAGTCAGCAATTAATGCAGAAACTGTAATCATGCTGCGATCCCGGGATGAAAGTTCTTCTTCTCTTGCCCAAATGTCACCGAATAGAACATCATCATGAAGTTCAGCAAACTTTGGCGCAAATTCTCCTAATTGTTCTCTTCCGGCAGTGTGTTTATTTGCCATTCAACAATCCCTCCAACTACACTGTTTTTAGTGCATGGAGAAGTATAGAGTTTAAAGTGTGCTTTAAGGCAAGTCCCGAATATATAAACTCAGATTCAGCAGCTAACCAATTGTTTTGAGCTTGACTTAAAGTTAACTTTAAGTGTTACCTTCACAACATACAGGTTAGAGAGGTGAAGATCATGAATATTGCTCAGGTGGCAAAGCAGTTTGGCCTGACAGCCGCAACACTCCGATATTACGAACGTGTAGGATTAATCCCGCCTGTAAAACGAAAAAACAGCGGCATTCGCGACTATGATGAAGAAGATATCAAATGGATTGAATTCATTAAATGCATGCGAAATGCGGGACTATCGATAGAAGCGCTAATTGAATATACAACATTATTTACCGAAGGTGACCGTACAGTAGAAGCTCGAAAAAATATCCTGGCTGACGAACGACAGCGGCTGATAGAGAAGCGGAAAGAAATTGAGAAAACAATTAAAAGATTAGACACAAAAATTAAAGATTATGATGGGAAATTGCGCGAAAACGAGGCAAAGCTCAAAAGCAGGCCTAAAACGGAAAGTCTTCACGGATCAGTGGAGCAAAGAAGGTAGCATTCTTTGCGTGTGAAGAGGGCAGGTCAAAAACGAAGGATTTTGTTTCTGGCCTGTTTTCTCCATCAAGAAATCGCATAAAAAGAGGTGGTTACGAATTCTTATTTGATTGGAGAATTTGCAAACATTATCGGAGATCAGATGGGGAAAAGCGGGTTAATCTATTTACGGTCATAGGACCCGAACAAACAGTGCTCATTTTGAAGCTGAGGAACAGTTGTGGCCAATCAATACTGTTCCTCAGCAAATCAGTCATTGTATGTTAAAGGGTTGGCAATTGAATGGCTGTATCAATATTTTTTAAATTCAGCTTGACTTGTTCGTCAGGGTTCCAAGGATGGTACCAGCCTTTTTCCATCATATAGCTTGAGAGTTGTTCGTGCATATCGAGTGCTTCTTCCAAATGGCGGATAAGGACCTCTTTTACTTCAGGTGTTCCGGCTTCAGTGGCTGCCATCGCATAATTTCTGACTCCGTTCTTTGCTGAAATTAATAAGTCCATAGCAATGATTTGGTCTGTTAGAACATTCATGCCAGTCAGATATTCTATGATAGGATTCATGATTTATTCATCTCCTCATTCGTGCTTTGCATTAGATAAAATAGAGGCAAATTCCTGCAACTGGCGTGTGGTGATATCAACATCTTGCTGCATGATTTCTTTCAGCTTCGGATCAGATACCAGTGCTTTCATTGTTTTAGATTTCGTCAAACAAAGTGTCTTAAATGCAGTCATTTCCTGAACCTCAAGCACTTCGTGTAAGGCGTATTCCATTTCTGTAACCTCCGTTTTTTAAGGCTTTAACACAACTTTGATACAATCATCCATTTTTGAATCAAAAATGTCATAGCCATGCTTGGCTTCACTAAGCGGCAGGACATGGCTGACAACATCTCCCGGATCAATTTTCCCTGTCGATACTAGTTCAAACATGTACGGCATATAGTGGATCACTGGAGCCTGTCCAGAGCGTATATTGACGTTTCGCTGCATAATATCTCCTAACGGAAAACCGTTATATCTGCCTCCATACACACCTGTAATTTGTATGGTTCCTCCTTTGCGAACAGCTTGGGAAGCAATGACCAATGCACTCATCGTTCCGCCATGAAGCTTTAAGCCGCTGGCAAGGAACTCGAGATCGCTCATTTTACCATCCATCCCAACAGCGTCAATGACTACATCCGCTCCGCCTTTCGTGATTTCCTTTAAATAATTCCCTGTATTCTCATGGTCTTCAAAATTAACGATTTCTACTTTGTTTGTACGTTTCGCATGCTGTAAGCGATAGTTTACATAGTCAACTGCTATGACTCGTTTTGCGCCTTTTAGCCAACAAAACTTTTGAGCAAACAGGCCGACTGGTCCGCAGCCGAGAACGATAACTGTATCGTCTTTTTTTACGCCGGCATTATCCACACTCCAAAAGCCGGTGGTCATGGCATCGGCAATCACGCTTAATTTCTCATCGGGTTCCTCACAAGATTCAGGGATTTTAAAATGGGTAAAATTCGCAAACGGCACTCTTAAATATTCAGCTTGCCCGCCTGGATAACCGCCAGTTTGCCCTGAATAGCCGAAATAAGCACCCATTTCCCCATTGTCATTAGACTGATCACATTGGCTTTCCAGCTGGTTTTTACAAAAAAAACATTCACCGCATGCTATATTAAAGGGAATAATTACCCGATCTCCCTTTTTTAGTTTAGTCACACCAGAACCAACTTCTTCGACGATTCCCATCGGTTCATGGCCGATGACATAGTCTTCTTGCATATTCGGAATAAATCCATGGATTAAATGTAAATCTGATCCGCAAATGGCTGTACTGGTGACTTTGATAATCATGTCATCGGATTTTTCAATCTTTGGATCGGGGACATCTTTGACAACAACATTTTTAATGCCTTGATACGTTACTGCCTTCATGCTGTAAAACCTCCAGTGTTAGTGTTCATCAGGTGTCCGGTCAAACATCCCTTTGCGATTTGTTTCATCAGGAAAGAGGTTCATATTGCCGACCATGATCGTGTTTTTTGCAGAGAGCTGATCCAGCTTATACTGTTCGCTCAGCTCATATGGATGGAACCACTTTTTGCTGATCATCAGTTCCGTAATCTCTTGGTGCATCGCAATTCCTTGCATCAGCTGTTTCCGAAGCAGTGCTCTTACATCTGGTGAAGCGGTTTCTGTCAAAGCTACAGCAGTATTCCTTACGCCTTCCTTAGCTCGTATAAGAAAATCCATCGCGAATGTAGTGTCTGCTAGT
This sequence comes from Bacillus sp. EU52, assembly GCF_037964975.1. Lineage (NCBI taxonomy): Bacteria > Bacillati > Bacillota > Bacilli > Caryophanales > Bacillaceae > Bacillus > Bacillus sp. EU52. Next base: position 2,598,709 of record NZ_CP150177.1, on the reverse strand, counting down.
TCAGGCACATTCAGCGAATTAATGGGGTCTAAATGATCATTATTCAAAGAGGCTTACCTTCCTTTCAATTGATGATTGGCGTTGGGCGGCTTTGAGGGACAGGGGCCTGAAATGAGGCACGCTCATAAACCGTTTGTAATTTAGTAAGGTCTTGAATGGATTGCTGTACATCTTTTTGCATCAAGTCCTTCAGTTCTTGGTCAAACACAAGTCCTTGCATTAACTTTGATTTCGCTATACAAAGTGTTTTAAAGTTCACGATTTCATGTAAGTCAACAGCCTCGTGAGCTGCTAATGTTTGATGATCCATATTGATGCAACCTCCTTTTATCAACATTACATTTCCCGAAATGCAGCTGAAGCATACAGAAAGTACTCTCGGTATCATTTTTTGTTTTAAGAATCGCTGTTTTTGCTCGTTCTTATGACATGGAATAAACTGCACTTAAATCTGAAATAAAGGTGAAGTATAAAAATTTATTAAAGGAAACTTGACATAGTGCTGTCAGGTTTCCTTTTGTATTGTTAAATTGGATGACCAGTAAAAAGTATGGTTTTATAGGAGGCACTCGATATGAAGCTGTTACAAATTAGACTGTTGGTGAATGATTTTAAGAAAAGCGTCGAGTTTTACAAAGATTCATTAGGACTTCCAATAAGTTGGTTAGAGAATGAAATGGAATATGCACTCTTTGATAATGGGGAAACGAAAATAGAGCTTTTATCTCGAGAAACGATGGCTGAAATCGTTGGAGAGGAAAAAAAATCGTTGGAAGGAGAAGCTCAATCAAAATTTTTGCTTCAGTTTAAGGTAGAAGATGTTGATAAAACATATGACGATTTACACGAAAAAGGAGTTAAATGTGTGAATAAACCGCATGATCGCAAGGAATGGAGTGCCCGAGTTGCTCACTTCAGAGATCCAGATCATAATCTGATTGAAATATATAAAATGTTATGATTTTTCGACTCGCAAAATCATAGAATATAACGTTTGATAACGTACCTAATCATTTTTATACGCCCTGGTAAAAGAAAGCAAAGTCATAATAGGTTACGGACACTGAACTTGCAGCATTTACGCTGATTTGTTTGGTGTCCGTTTTTGATTGGTGAAAAAGGTGGAGTATCTATGAATCGAGAAGAAGCATGGATACAAGGCAGAAGTACACTGATTGAATTGGTGGACACGGAACCGCTTGATCCATGTCTTTATTCCTGATTGTCAATCGTGATTACCGACTGGACAAATGATTAAGAGCCAAATGTAACACACACTCAATACCAAGCCTGACTACCATTTATTTGTATCCTTAATTGTCGAAAACATAGGAATAATTCCACTTTTGAAAGATCTAGTTTATGGTACATTGATAAATATATGGGAGGGGAGGGGGCATGGTATCTGAAAGTAAATCCTTAACTGGATGTAAGAAAGTCAAACGTACGGCATTTATAAGGGGAGGGTATTAGGTGAATAAGCTAAAGAGGCTAAGTATGCTAACGGTGATGATTGCATCTGTGTTCATTTTTTCTAGCCATGCACTTGCAGCTCAGTATTATACGGTTTCAACAAGCAGCGGTGCTCCTGTCAATATGCGCAGCGGCCCAGGTACAAGTTGGGGAATTGTAACGACCATTCCGAGCGGAACCCGCATCCCGATCTATTGCTACAAAACCGGTACAACTGTAACTGGAAAGTATGGAACGAGTAATATTTGGAATTACACAGAGCGGACGCTTGCCAGCGGGGAGATCGTTCCTGGATTTGTCTCTGATACATATATGTATACAGGCTCAGACGGTCCGGTTGTTCCTAAATGCAGCTGGTAGCATATGTTCTATCGTTTCTTAAAATGAAGGAATTGAAGAAAGAGGGATGACATTGACTAAACTGAAAATGCTGAGTATGTTAACCGTGATGATTGCATCTTTATTCATTTTTTCCAGTCAGGCACTTGCCGTGCAGTACTTTACTGTCTCAACAAGCAGCGGTGCGCCTGTCAATATGCGCAGCGGTCCTGGTACAAATTATCCTATTATGCTTTCCATTCCGAGTGGCTCCCGTGTTCCTTATTATTGTTACGCTTATGGAACGACTGTTACAGGGAAGTATGGAACGAGTAATATCTGGGACCAAATCCAGTGGAAAGATTCCCGGGGTGTCGTGAATATTGGATATGTGTCTGACACATATGTGTACACAGGTTCAGACGGCCCTGTCGGTTACAAATGCAATTAGCTAAATACTCCGTACAATAGAATCTCTTCTTAAGGGCCTATCTAGGACGAACCATACCAACAACAATAGTTGGTATGGTTTTTGCTGCGATGAAGTCTTCCATACCTGCATTTGTGGTTATTTTCAAAAGAGATTCATGATGTTAGACACTGGTTGTTGTTGAGGACAAAATAACGAGCCGCTTTAGAGTTGTATCTAATGGTATAAAATACGGAATTAAGATAGGAAATAATCAATAGGAGAACGTAATGTACAAACCTATTTTTCGATGAAATCCCTAATATCACTTTGGTTAAACATCTCACATTGCGTTCTCGTTAGTGAAAAGTTCTTTTTACGCTTTGTGAAATCTTCTCCAATTCCATAGTTAGTTTTACCTGTCCTATTTTGAAAATTTTAATCAATCCTTAACACGTATGTTTCTTTTCTTTTTCTAACATGTCGTGTAACCTCTCAGAAAATTCTTTATGGTACATTGTGTACCCCGTATGATTTCCGGGGAATTCAACCAATTCTGTTTCCAATTGTTCCGCTAGGGCGTTCGCGCAACGATAAGGAAAAAGCTCCCGAGAAGCACTTCCGCCAGCTGGGAGTACCTTTATCGGTGAAGATGTAAACACAGTTTTTAATGCTTCGAAATCTAATGTATAGTTGAGAATTCCTTGAATTTCATACTCAGTGAAATACGTTGAATTGCCGAGAAGCCGCTTTGTCAGCACAGCCTTTGATTGTTCGTCTGTCTCTAATCTTGACATTAACTTAATGACTTCACTTCGATGATTTTTCTTAAGGTCTTCCATGAATTGCTCGGCTTGTTTCAGCTCATTTCCATGCAGAAGCTGCAATAAGATTGGTTCGTGTGGGATCATGACATGTACTTGTTCGGGATGGCGTATGCACAGATCAAGCCCGATAACAGCCCCGGAGCTGCTTCCAAATACATAGGCCGGCTTATTGGTGATTTTGGCTAGAAGACGGTGAGCATCGTCACTGTGTGTTTCCACACGGTAATCCTCAATCTGATTGGCGAGATTGCTGCGGGAATGGCCGCGGCGATCATAAGTAACAACCGTGTACCAGTTAGCCAGATGATTGGCAACATGATGGAACTTGTCGGCATCACCGCCTCCGCCGTGGACCAAAAGAATGATTGGACCTGAGCCACGCACCTGATAGTGGATGTTCGCGCCGGGTACTTGCAACGTTCCATTGTTTATCGTCATTTGTAGGACCTTCCTTTCTTCTCATCTCCCTTAACTTTACACAATTGGCCAATGGTATCATATGCAGGAAATAACTAAGAAACAAACTCGCCATATAAAAAGCACTGATTATTTTTTATCAGTGCTTCCGTTTTGTTTATTTAGAGTAGACAATTTTTTTATTGTTTCAATAGAGAGGTGATATTCATCAGATAATTGATGAATGGTTTTGCCGTTTTTAAATGCTTTTTTAATAGAAGCGTTTCTGTCATCGATCAGCTTTCTTGTTCCTGAACACGCACCCCATTTTTGATGAGAGGATTCAGGTTTAGGGATATATATTGTTTTTCCTTGAACATACTTTTGAATTTCCGATATCAGCTTTTCAGGTAAAATAGCGGTTGCTTTTACATATGCCATTTCTGCCAGCTCCTTATTTTTTTATGTCAAATAAGGTGCAAAGCCACTATATCAGAAAAGCTTACTTGGGCGATCTTTTAGAAAGTCTACCCCATGCAAAGTATCGCCTTCCCAATAGTAGGCTTTGCATGGGACGTTGCGGAATCTGGCATTCTCATCTTGCTTGCCATTTACATCACCTCCCTAACGATTTTCGATGATCACTTCCATTATAAAATAGAGGAAAGCCTTATGGCATCTTGTTAATTAAAGTTGAAGCAGTATGAAAATCAAGGGACCTTCCCAGTGAGAGGGGCTAAGGCTGATTGGCAATGAATAGAGTAAGATTCAAGCTATATTACTTTAGATTCAAAATATTGACAAATTGATGTATTTTCAACAATAGGGCAGTTTCTTCATGTATACTGAGTCTGTATTTACAATATTTAGAAAGGGGAAGTAAAATGAAAATCAGTATGCAAAAAGCAGATTTTTGGAAAAAAGCAGCGATCTCATTACTTGTTTTCACCATGTTTTTTACCCTGATGATGAGCGAAACGGTTTTTGCGGCGGGACTGAATAAAGATCAAAAGCGCCGGGCGGAACAGCTGACAAGTATCTTTGAAAACGGCACAACGGAGATCCAATATGGATATGTAGAGCGATTGGATGACGGGCGAGGCTATACATGCGGACGGGCAGGCTTTACAACGGCTACCGGGGATGCATTGGAAGTAGTGGAAGTATACACAAAGGCAGTTCCGAATAACAAACTGAAAAAGTATCTGCCTGAATTGCGCCGTCTGGCCAAGGAAGAAAGCGATGATACAAGCAATCTCAAGGGATTCGCTTCTGCCTGGAAGTCGCTTGCAAATGATAAGGAATTTCGCGCCGCTCAAGACAAAGTAAATGACCATTTGTATTATCAGCCTGCCATGAAACGATCGGATAATGCCGGACTAAAAACAGCATTGGCTAGAGCTGTGATGTACGATACGGTTATTCAGCATGGCGATGGTGATGACCCTGACTCTTTTTATGCCTTGATTAAACGTACGAACAAAAAAGCGGGCGGATCACCTAAAGACGGAATAGACGAGAAGAAGTGGTTGAATAAATTCTTGGACGTACGCTATGACGATCTGATGAATCCGGCCAATCATGACACCCGTGACGAATGGAGAGAATCAGTTGCCCGTGTGTACGTGCTTCGCTCTATCGCCAAGGAGAACAACTATAATCTAAACGGACCGATTCATGTTCGTTCAAACGAGTACGGTAATTTTGTAATCAAATAAGCAGTGAGGAAAAGAAACCGCTGCAGATGAACTCAATCTAAAAGATACCAATGATGTTGGTATCTTTTTATTTGCAGTAAAAAGTATTCAATTTTCTCTATAATGATTATGTCATGCTTGAGGCAGATACATGAAAGGACCTTGGCGATTTCATAAAAAACAATATAGAGGCTTTTTTAAAAGCCATGCAAGATTACAATGGATCTGTGCAAGAAGGCGCATTCAATCCATCTATTAACGATGGAAAGGGGGAGGCTTTTTGCACAGTCCATCTACATCATTTGATAGTCTCCATGCGTATAAACTGTTCCGTCCATAATACGTCGTGCGGTACGGACGATCTTTATACCAGTGGGCTCCACCATTGTTTCAATAATACCAGAAGAATGAGCTAGCCGAACCTTTGTAGAGTGGTTTTTTGCTATTCTTGCAGGGATTGCACCTTCCACTGAAAGGGCTCTTGTTGTACATATCGCTCCAGTGACAGCCAGTGCTTGATGTGGCTTTTGCATGGACATCATCCTGATGTGTAAGTCCATCTCAACGCTTGAATGCCAAGCACCTGTACTATCTTTATATTTCTCTGGTTTTGCTACTATAGCCAGTTTGGGGACAGCCGGCGATAACTTTGTAGCTGAAAATCGACTGGCAAAGCCGCATTTCTCTGCCGCAATGGATCTTAATTCTTCAAATTGAGCCAACTGTAGATCAGTAAATTCTTCTGCAAGTTCCGTTCCATCTAGGCCGATACTGCTCGCTTCCACAAAAACTAATGGATTTGCATAGTCGATAATAGACACCTCTATTTGGCCTTGACTTGTATCTAAAAACTCCGAACTATTTCCAGTAGGCAATAAATGACCGGTAACTGAACCAGCGGCATCATGAAAGTTTAAATAGATTGGAGATCCAGATCCAGGTACTCCAGATATCGTAACATCTCCGTCATATTTGACCTGACCGTCTTCCACTTCTACTTCCGCAATGATCATTTTATTCGTATTGGTATTCAGGATCCTTACCGCAGTCATTGGTTCTGTCGCTTTTACAAGTCCTTCTTCGATAGCAAATGGACCAACAGCAGCGGAGATATTTCCGCAGTTCCCCTTAAAGTCCACTTTTTCTTCTGAAATGCTGACTTGACCGAAAGTATAGTGAACATCAATATCCGAAGTATATGCTTTCTTTATTATTGCCACTTTACTAGTAAGGGAATTACCGCCACCCAAACCATCTATTTGTCTTTTATCAGGACTTCCCATGACATCAAGCAAAAAGGGCTCCCATTCGTTTTTATTGTTAGGCATGGCTGATTCGTGGAAAAAAACGCCTTTGCTTGTTCCGCCTCTCATGATTGTTACATTCGTCTTGACCATCGTCATCATCCTCATCTTAAAGGTAGTATTTTTTATGTTTTTTAGTGTAGAAGGTAAAAAAATAAAAATAAAATATAAGTTTTCTTAATATTCGATAAAAAAACTTTTATAATTGTGAAAGAAGGACTAGAAAGGAAGATGAAAATGGATGAGAAAGATTGGATTTTATTGAAAATTCTTCACGAAGAACAAAGTGTAACAAAAACAGCAGAACGATTATTTACATCACAGCCTTCCATCACTTATCGGTTGAATAAGATTGAGGAGATTTTCGGAATTGAATTATTCACCAAAAGGCATAAAGGAATTACCTTTACTGCGGAAGGAGAACACTTGGTTGCTTATGCAAGAAGAATGCTACAGGAACTTCAAGATACCAAAGATCATATCTCTAATCTAAGCAAAGAGGTGCAAGGACATCTAAGGCTGGGGGTATCAAGCAATTTCGCTCAATATAAGCTCCCTAAGTTATTAAGGGAATTTTCCACTATGTATCCTAATGTCCAATATAGTGTACAAACAGGCTGGAGCACAGATGTCATGAAATTATTAGATGCTGGTATTGTACAAGTCGGTATACTGAGAGGAAGCCATCGCTGGAAAGGGGTGGAGGAACGGCTGACACGGGAAAAATTACATATCATCTCAAAAAAACCAATAACGATAGAGCAGCTTCCTTTTTTACCTTTTATCAAATATAAAACGGATGCTTCTTTAAAAACGATTATAGAAGATTGGATGCATACGAATCTAAAACAAGCCCCCATTATTGCAATGGAAGTGGATCGACAAGAGACTTGCAAAGAGATGGTAAAGCATGGTCTTGGTTACTCCATAGCACCAGAAATTTGCCTGCAGGAATCTGATCATTTGTACACAATGGAACTGTATAATGCTAAGGGTAAGCCTCTAATGAGAGATACTTGGCTAATGTACGATCAAAAATCATTAGGAATCAAACTCGTTAAAGCATTCATTGATTTTTTAAAGGGTGAACAAATGGTAACCATTTAAAGTTATGATAGAATTTTTTTTGAAACACAGTAAAAAAATATTTATTTAACTTATTACACCGTATAAGATATGTTAATCAAAAGTCATTTGAAAGCGCATTCTTGGAGGTGTAATATGCTTACTATTTTAGGTTTTTCGATGGTAACTGTTTTTACAATATTAATAATGACAAAGAAAGTCTCGCCTATTGTTGCCTTGACCATCACTCCCATTGTTTTTGCTCTTATTGGAGGTTTTGGTAAGGGTATTGGCGACATGATTTTAGAAGGAATTCAAACAGTTGCAAGTTCAGCGGCATTGCTATTGTTTGCTATTCTTTTTTTCGGAATTTTAATTGATGCAGGTTTATTTGATCCGCTAATAGAAAAAATTTTATCTATAGTAAAGGGAGACCCTGTGAAAATAGCGATAGGGTCTGCCGTCTTGGCAATGCTTATCGCTTTAGATGGGGACGGTACAACAACCTATATGATAACAGTCTCAGCAATGTTACCTTTGTATAAAAGAATTGGTATGAATCCCATGGTTATGGCGACATTAGCAATGCTGTCGTTGAGTATCGTTAGCGGAATGACTCCATGGGGCGGACCAGCTACAAGAGCGATTTCAGTGCTGGGTTTGGATCCTTCAGATTTTTTTGTGCCATTACTTCCGACCATGCTTGGAGGTATTGCTTGTGTGATATTTCTGGCTTTTCTAATGGGAAGGAAAGAGAGGAATCGAATAGGCATCGTTCAATTAGAGCCTAGACATATAACAAAGGACAGCTCTCAATCTTATATGGCTGCTAGTTTGGAGAGCGAGCAATTGAAAAGGCCACGCTTAATATATCTTAATTTATTCCTCGTTATAAGTATCATGGTGTTTATTGTGCTTGGAACTAAGCATCCGTCAGTTTTATTTTTAATTGGTTTTGTTCTTGCCCTTACTATAAATTATCCGAATGTAAAAATGCAGAAGGAGCGAATCGCCGAGCATTCTGGTAATGCCATAACTGTAGTATTATTGGTATTTTCAGCAGGAGTATTTGCTGGTATATTATCCGGGACAAAGATGGTGGATGCCATAGCAGGATCATTAATATCCATCATCCCCTCATCAATGGGAGGGTTTTTCCCCGTTATTGTAGCACTCACTAGTATTCCGTTTACTTTTGTTTTATCAAATGATGCATATTACTTTGGTATGGTACCTATCTTTGCAGAAGCTGCCTCAGCATATGGTATAGAACCAGTAGAAATTGCAAGGGCTTCTATAATGGGGCAGCCGGTTCATCTGATGAGTCCATTGGTTGCGTCAACAGTATTGCTAGTAAGCATGCTTAAAATGGACTTGGGGTCATTTCAAAGGTTTGCCGTTAAGTGGGCTGTAATTACATCATTAGTTATTACGTTGTTAGCAATCATTACAGGGGCTATTACTATTTTGTAAAGAAACAATAATAATATTTAGACTGCCAATGAATCATTAGTTTGATTGATTTAAATACAGCTGAAAGGGGTCCCAAGCTGATCAAGCCAGTTGTCTCTCCAGTTACTCTATTGTTTAGGGTTCTTTTTTAGAAGTGGCAGCATTTTTGTCGATGTTTAGCCAGCATTTCAGCATGATGTGGAAAAGACAAGAGACAAACATGCTCTTGTCTTTCTTAATATGATAGTTCAGTATAAATATTTAAGAAAAATGTCAGTATTGAGTAATGAATGTATCACCAGGCGTATGCCTCAGGTGTCTCTCCTCCAGGTCCGGGAAAGATATCATTTAACATGCGGAGAATCTCCTTATCCAGACTGATTTCAACGGCTTTTATCGTATCACGCAGCTGCTCAACCGTTCGTGGTCCGATGATCGGCGCAGTTAAAACTGGATTTGCCAGCACCCATGCCAAAGCCACATTTGCTTCTTTTTCTCCTAGTTCTTTGCATAAATCTGAAAATTTCTCGAGTTGCAAACGATGTTTTTCAATTAAATCTGCTCTTTTTGCTGTACGAGTTCCGGCATTGCTTTTCAATGCCTTCCCGCCAAGAAGCCCTCCTGCAAGGGGACTCCACGCCACTACTCCTAAACCAAGATCCCGTGCAGCCGGCAGCACTTCCATTTCAGCTGTTCGTTCTAATAAACTATACTTATGCTGTTCAGTGACGAGTCCCATGAATCGCCGTTTTTCAGCTTCAGCTTGCGCTTTAACTAAATGCCAGCCTGCAAAATTACTGGATCCAATATAGTCTACTTTGCCGGAGCGAACCTGAGTCTCAAAAGCTTCCCATATCTCATCCCACGGTGTCCGCCTATCGATATGATGCATTTGGTACAATTCGATATGATCTGTCTGAAGCCGCTTCAGTGATCCTTCCAGATGACGTCTGATTTTGTATAGAGACAAGCCCCTCATATCATTTGGTCCGTCATTCGGATCAGAAATCGGTTCATATACTTTTGTCGCCAGAACAACTTTCTCGCGGCGCTGTCCTCCTTGTGCAAACCATTTTCCAATGATGCTCTCTGTCAATCCTGCGTTTTTGCCCCAGCCGTAAATATTGGCAGTATCAAAAAATTGAATGCCGTTATCAAGCGCTTCATCCATGATACGGAACGCAGTCTTTTCGTCTGTATCAACTCCAAAATTCATCGTGCCTAAACATAAACGGCTCACCCGCAATCCTGTTCTCCCTAAATAGGTATACTCCACAACAAACCTCTCCTTTATCATTATTTTTGGCAACAGCTGCAATACAATTGATTCAACAATTGTTTGCTCTTTGTTACGATTAAAAAGACGAAGCAAATGTAAAGCAGACGCAAAATTATAGGAGGTTTTTTCAAATGAATATAGAGGATCTATGGGATCAATTTCATCAGCCGTTAAAAACATATATTTCACATAGGGTTAACGATCAATCTATCGTTGATGACCTCTTGCAAATCGTATTTATGAAAATACAAGTGCATCTCCCAAATCTGATCGATGAACAAAAGATCGACAGCTGGATTTATCGGATCACTAGAAATACGATTATTGATTTTTACCGTACAAAAAAAACAAGCGAAATATTGCCTGATGTTCTACATTTTAATGACAGTGCAGAGGAAGAAAATTTCACCAAGGAAGCAGCTGTGTGTATTCGATCGACCATCAAACGGTTGCCTGAAAAGTATCGAGAGGCGCTCGAGTTAACTGAATTCCAGGGGTTATCACAAAAAGAGTTGAGTGAAAAGCTCGGCATTTCTTACTCCGGAGCAAAATCAAGGGTACAACGCGGACGTGGAAAATTAAAACAGCTGCTTGAGGGGTGCTGTCATATTGAAGCGGATCGATATGGAAATATCGTAGACTTTCGTATTTTAAAGGAATAACTGATGAACATAGTCAGTTATTCCTTTAAAATAGGCCATCCGCATGAAGAGCATTTTTCCTTTGATGTTTGCAAGAGATGTATGTATAATATAAATCGTAATGTTTTCGATTTAATAAAAAAGGAGTGTTGGAATGAACATTTTATTTTCAAAACGGCTAGGCATATTAACGATTGGTTCATTACTAGTTTTGGCAGGATGTCAGACTTCCGGTTCTTCTGCAGGTGAGTCTAATCAAACAACATCATCCTCAGCAGTTGAAGAAGACTCTTCCAAAACGCAAGAGCAAACATCTGACAGTCATACACACGAACATTCTCACGATCATAGTCATGCGCATGATGAAGAAACAGAAAAAATATATGAAGGCTATTTTAAAAACAGCCAAGTAAAGGATCGCTTACTTTCTGATTGGGAAGGAGATTGGCAATCTGTATATCCATACCTGCAAGATGGTACTCTTGACGAAGTGTTTTCATATAAATCAGAGCACGAAGGCGGCAAGACAGCTGAAGAATATAAAGAGTATTATAAAAAAGGCTATCAAACAGATGTTGACCGTATTGTAATCCAGAAAGATACTGTAACGTTCTTCAAAAATGGAAAAGAATATTCTGGTAAGTATACGTATGACGGATACGAAATTCTAACCTATGATGCGGGCAATAGAGGGGTAAGATACATATTCAAACTAGCTAAAAAAGCAGAAGGGCTGCCTCAGTATATTCAGTTTAGTGATCATAGTATTTACCCGACTAAAGCTAGTCATTACCATCTCTATTGGGGGGACGACCGTGAAGCTTTACTTGATGAAGTCAAAAACTGGCCTACTTACTACCCGTCAAAAATGGATGGACACGATATTGCCCATGAGATGATGGCTCATTAAATGATGATTACTCTATGAAAGTTGTTCTGCCATAGCCATTTTTTCTGTGGAGAATTGATAGAATGGGGAAAAAACTGATTGAGACCATTCAGTATCCGCCATATTATTGTGACGTGGCATACCTTGAGTCATCTCACATGAAGAGTAGAAGAAACCTATTTCAAAATAAAAAATCATTGGATGTATGGCAGTGGATTACGCTTGAAATCTATTGGCTTATATGAAGCAAAGAAGAGACCCAAAAACCGCAAAGCTTCTTCAAGAAAGCTTTGCGGTTTTTTATATGTCTAAGCCTCGATTCATCTCACCATAAAAATGCATTTCAACTTTCTCTTTTGATCGACAATAGTCCATAAAGGGAAGAATATTTCCCTCACAAAGAAGTCGTGGCAGTAATCTCCATAGGTGTGTTTGCATGGCCCACTTTAATGGTTTTGTTTAAATCTAATAAAAAACAGACGCCATAAAGATTTCTTATGGCGTCTGATGGATATGAGGTAAGGTGTGTTCTTAATAGCCACCAAAGAAAGATGTCCCAACGATGATTAATAGGATGAATAGAACTACGATTAATGGAAATGACCTCATAACATCACCTTCCTTAAAAGAGGATAGTACATGATATGCAGATCGAGCTTATTCGATAGTGATGCTAGTTTAATTGATGTAAAAATATTTTTAAGGCTGGACTGCTAACTGATCTTTATTAGTTATTGGATCATACTTATGATTTTGGAATGAATCCGTTTCAAAGTGATGTGTTGTTCTCGGCCAATCGCTGGTTAATCTTCCTGGTGCAATCGAGCTATATGAAGCCATCCCTCTTTTATGAAAGTACATCCAAAACTTCTCTCTCTTGCAGACCCTTAATCATTTGACTTGCATATCGAGCGTAAGCATGCCTCATCTAAAAATAAAGTGCACCATCTGCTATTTGTTTTAACATTTTTAAGACAGTGATGCACACCTTTTGCGTTGAGCAAATGGAACAGGTTCAGAAGGGGCGAGCTGCTCCTTACTTCACCCAGATAAAAGACGGAGATAGACGGCATGTACCGAAGCTAACTGAAAGTTAAATTGAAATGAAAAAAGGGGCATGTTAAGCCCCCTTTAAGACTATCGAGAGCTTCTCAATAGCCTAACGCATTGTATGTTTAACATGTTTTAATTTTTGACAACGGATAAACTGACACTGTTGCCTGAGACTGTTACTTTAGCGAAGTCTTGTGTATCAATTACAGGTGTTATTGCTTTGTTGTCGATGGTGATGTTTGTAAAAGATGTTGAAAAATTTGATTTGATAGATTGGCGTGACCCTGTTGTTGCAACTGTAGCGAGCGCTTTCCATTTGGAGATAGAGCCGACATTTGTTTTGCTGATTTCTGAAATGAGACGGCCGTTGTATCCTGCATTGTTTGTGCCCCAGTATGTAGCGCGGGTATTGCCGTTAAGGTTTTTGTAGATGGTAAGTTGTACGGTGCTGCCGGGACGGAAGCCTTTCGTATTCGTGAATTGGCTTCCTCCTTCGAGGTACTGAACCTGATCCTGTCCTTTTGAACCGACTTTCATATATGGTTTCCATACGTTATATTTATCACTGTACTGAAATCCGATATCGGATTCTGTGCCCCCGCTAAAGCCAGAGTAGATGTAGGCTGTCCCATTTGAAACCTGAATGGAGCTAGGAAGCTGGATTTTCGTAACAAAAATGGCACCAGTGCTGTTCAAGTAAGCCCTTCCGCCGATTCCATCAGTTAGCTGTGATGCAGCTTTTGCGGTTTTTGGACTAATAATACCCGGCACATCTACTGCACATGTGCCAAAAAGCACAGTTGCCGTAAGCGCACCCGCAAGCAGTCCTTTTTTCATCATCATTATTTCCCCCTATCATTATAATTAGAAAGCGTTATCATCTTGTATTATAAAACATTATGAAAATAATTCCATAATCAACATGAAAATAGACACAGAATTTACACATTATGACTTTGTGTATCTGGCAAACGGTCGATTTCTAATCTCGAAAAATGTCCTGTGAAGTGTAAATGTTACGATAACTTTTCAATCGATAATTGTGCTTTATTGTAATAGAAAAGCTATAGAGATGGGGTAGAAATAAGAGGGGAAAGAGAGAAAACACTGTAATCAGATATGTGTGTATAACTCAATTGTTTGTTAGAAAAAAAGTGGGCTTTTTAAGCCCGCTTCTTAGTTCATGTTTCCCTTCAGGAGACTGTCTTTTTCATTTACATTGGATAACAAACCCGAATTCATACTTCTCTCTTTTGTACATTTACTGAAAAATTGTTTATAACCAGAGCCCCTTACATTCAATATCCAACATGACTCCTTTGAGTTGCATCTAATATTTCAAACAATCTTTTGTACTTTGATATGATTTCTTGGTCCACAATTTTGTGGCCAGAATCGAAAAAGGTGATTGAGCCCGATCCTTTACCAAGCTGATTACGATCTGCAAGAACTTTTTTCAACTGTTTTGCAGTACCGACACTGCCTGAAATCATATCAACTTTTATCCCAAACAGTTTTTCAAAACTGTTTTTGAAAAACGGAAAATGAGTGCATCCTAACACAATCGTTCCATATTGTTTCAGATCAAAAGAAGATAGTTCGTTCTTTAGATATTTAATGATTTTGTCTTCACTAAAATCAAAGTTCTCAGCAAATTCAACTAGTCCTGGAAGAGCTAAGCAATCAACAAGGTCATGGTGATCAATTTCTTTAACTAGATTATGAAATTTCTCTTCTTTAAGCGTCAAATTAGTAGCAACTACCAGAACTCTTTTTCTTTCCTCTGTACATTTATTTATAGCAGGCTTTACAGCGGGTTCGATTCCGATTATCGGAAAGTCGAAGTTTCTCCGAAGATCCTCTATCGCAATGCTAGTAGCTGTATTACACGCAATAACAAGAGCTTTGATATTTTGACTGGCCAGAAATTCAGCTGCATTGAAAATATATTCTTTAACTTTACCCTTTGATTTTTCACCGTATGGAACGTTTAACGTATCTGCATAAAAAATGTAATCTTCATAAGGAAGAACTTTTATGGCCTCATACAATACAGTCATGCCACCAATTCCAGAATCAAAAAATCCTATTTTCATCACTTCTCACGCTTTCTGTCTCATTCTTTTTTTATCATATGACTTTATATCATCTGAATCAAACGAAAAAGAACCATTTTACTATTCGAATTTAATATGGGAGTTATCGATTTTTCGAATAGGTAGCAAAATTTAAGAAGGGGAGATAAGATCGAAATGTTGGTGATGTATTGTGGTGAAATCATCAAGATCGCACCGTATCAGTGGGATGATTTTAGCTTTGAAAATGTAGAGTATTTAGATTTCCAGAGTCAGGGGATGAAATTACGAAAAAAAGCAAACTGCCTGTCGAAGTTTGCTTTTTGCTCTATCAATGAGGTGCGCCTATATTTTTATATCCTCTTGGCAAAGCTGATTTAAAAGCTGCTTAACCGAAATTTCCTCAGTCAATGACCGTATCCCTTGACCTGCCCATAAAGACATCTGATCATGGTTATTTTGAAGTGAAGCCTTCTGTCTCATTGCCTTCGTTAGTGTATTTTGATAAGGGTACGGAAGGGTTTGTGTCTCAAACTGTTCATTTTCTTCCATCCATTTATTTACGATTCCTCTGGCCTCTTTACCTGAAAATAATGTTGTAAGCTTTGTATCTGCTTCGTTTGCTTCTAGTATTTTCTGTTTATGTACTGGATGTGCGTTACTCTCGTGACAAATTAAAAAGGCAGAACCGATTTGAACTCCTTGGGCTCCGAGGGTTAAAGCTGCTTTTACTCCTCTGTGGTCTATCATTCCCCCAGCAGCTATGACAGGTACGCTCAGTGCATCTGCTGCTTGTGGAATCAGAGCCATTAAACCTACGGCAGATTCACCTTTGGAAGGTAAGAATGCTCCGCGATGTCCACCGGCTTCACTTCCTTGAAGGACTACTATATCCATTCCCCGTTCTTCCATTAACAATGCTTCTTCTACTGTTGAAGCGGTTCCTATTAAACAGCATCCAGCGGTTTTTAGCTCCTTTACTGCGTCTTCAGGCGGCAGATCAAAAGTGAATGAGCAAGCCTTAACCTTGTATTTTAAAATTAGATCAATTTTTTGATAGAAGTCATCCCACTCTTCTTGTACAGATGTGAATTGATTTACTTGATTAGCTAATGGTATGTTTTCTTTCCACTTTTTAATCTGATCTTCTGGTGGCATTTCTAGACCAAGCGGAACAAACACATTAATTTGAAAAGGAGCGTCTGTCAGCTCAAACATTTCTTTTATTTGTTGTTCTAGCAGGTCTGGTGTAAGATACCCCGATGCTAAGCTGCCAAGAGCACCTTGATTCGAAACTGCAGATGCAAGTCGGGGCTTTGTAATACCGCCGGCCATTGGAGCTTGAATAATCGGTTTTGTTAAGGAAAACTTCTTCATAAATTCATTCATACCGAATCCCCCCGTTAAGACATGATTTTTGAAAAAGTGTCATTTTTAAGTTTACTCAAAAACTCGTATTCGCTTAAATATATCGTTTTCCTTCTTTTTGTCAATCTCTCATACCAGTTAACATGTCGATAAAGCAGGGGGGATTAAAGTGTGTCAAAGATAGTGTCGTCCCATGGCGGCTCTACAAAAAACTGAATATTCATGTAGTCCGTCATAGTTGATATCTGATTTTGAGATGTCTTGCATCTTAATATTGAATGATACATAGGAGAACATCATGTAAAATAAAGCTTAGAAGAATACATCACATTCAAGAGTAAAAAAATCTATAAGACGTACAGATCAATATTCGGTTTTACAGTTAGATATTAAGGCTGAAACGGAGGAACATGTAATGCGAAGTGAGCAGGAAATGATGGACATTTTTTTGGACTTTGCTTTGAACGATGAGAGAATCCGATTGGTCACTTTGGAAGGGTCACGTACAAACAGAAATATCCCTCCTGACAACTTCCAAGATTATGACATCTCGTATTTTGTAACTGATGTAGATTCTTTTAAAGAAAATGATCAGTGGCTCGAAATCTTTGGGAAGCGCATTATGATGCAAAAACCAGAAGATATGGAGCTTTTTCCTCCCGAATTAGGTAATTGGTTTTCATACATCATTCTTTTTGAGGATGGGAACAAATTAGATCTAACCCTTATTCCAATTCGTGAAGCAGAAGATTATTTTGCTAATAACGATGGTTTGGTTAAGGTCTTGCTCGATAAGGATTCGTTCATCAACTATAAAGTGACCCCAAATGATCGCCAATACTGGATGAAAAAGCCGACTGCAAGGGAATTTGATGATTGCTGTAATGAGTTCTGGATGGTTTCGACTTACGTAGTAAAAGGACTAGCAAGAAATGAAATCCTTTTTGCCATTGACCATTTAAATGAAATTGTACGTCCTAATTTATTGAGAATGATGGCCTGGCATATCGCATCTCAGAAAGGGTATTCATTTAGTATGGGGAAGAACTATAAATTTATGAAGCGGTACCTTTCAAATAAAGAATGGGAGGAACTCATGTCTACATATTCTGTGAATGGGTATCAAGAAATGTGGAAGTCTTTATTTACTTGCTATGCATTATTTAGAAAGTATTCAAAAGCTGTATCAGAAAGTCTTGCATATCAGTATCCTGATTACGATGAAGGCATCACTAAGTATACCGAAGGGATTTATTGCTCAGTAAAGTAATAAGAATATAGGATTGTTTTCATATGATATTTGATTCTCGCTGACAATGGAGACCAAGGAGTCACCATGTTTGTAAAAAGATGCGTAAATCGTTATGTTTAAGAATGTCTACGCATTTTACTATGATTATTCTTGTCCAAAATTTTTGTTCTTTTTAACAAAACGAGGCATTATAATTAACCTATAGGCACATTGAAAAAACAAAAGAATAAAAAGGAGGATTTTTGTGTTTCAAACCTTAGACCATTTTTTGAATTCTTGGGAGTTCGAAGCAGATGCTACACAGAAACTATTAAATAGTCTGACTGATGAATCACTTAATCAAGAAATAACTTCACAAAATTGGACTCTAGGCCGTATTGCCTGGCACACTGTTGCTGCCATTCGCATCATTGCCTCAAACACAGACTTAACGTTCCATGCCCCAGCTGAAGATTATCCTGTTCCAACTTCTGCTCAGTTTATAGCTGACAGCTATCATCAAGCCAGTAATGCATTTGTACAGGCATTAAAAACCCAATGGACTGACCATACACTTCAAGAACGTATCAACTTTATCGGACAACAAATGCCTAACGGTTCACTTTTGATGTTTTTAATTCAACATCAAAACCACCATCGGGGACAAATGACTGTTCTTATGAGACAAGCAGGTTTAACTGTTCCAGGTATTTATGGTCCAGCAAAAGAAGAATGGGCAAAATTTGGTTTGGAAGCCCCGAAAATGTAATCAACCTTTTTATAAAAAGTTACGCTATGACAACATATAAGAAGATGTTTTGATCAATCTTTTTTCAAAACATGTTCTTTTTTTGTTCGTTTACCAATGATAAGAACATATTCGAATCATTTTTACTCCAAACCACTTCAAATGACAACGTTCTTCCGCTTTATTGTTGGCCTGTTCCCAACGATGTAAGTATTTTAATGCTGTCAAATCTTCTAGATACACATGTCTATAGATTCCTCTCTAACAAAACCCCCGTTTTTTCTGCCATCACTCGAGGTGGGTAAGGCATTTCATTTTTCAACCACCATTCGACTACTCCTACGTATGCATTTGTAACAAATTCAGCAACGATCTATGGTTCAGAAATTCCAATGAAACATTCAGGTGTTGCTCAATTTTTGAATAAAAGCAGCTGCGCCAAAAGGAAGCCTATTGGAAGAGTCTAGCTAAGTTGCAACAAATGGATATAAGAGAGGAACGTCTTCTCAAAAGGGAAGGTAGTGTATTACTGTAATTAATACAATGAGTAAAGCCTCCCAGGTATAATCTTTACTTCGTTCGACAAATTCTGCAAATTGTAGACAACTTCCTGATTATTTGGATAATTAACTGGATAGGAGGGGAAAAGTTGTCATATTTCATTATACTTATCATCGGTCTATTAATCGGAGCATTGGTAACAGCAGCAGTCGGTATCATCTCTTCAAAAGTGGAGGTAATCTCGACGAAACTACAATAGAATCTAAAGAGGAAGAACAGAAAAGTTTTTATACGCTGAAATAAAGCAGAGAAAGAGCATCTCCTACGGGGGTGTTTTTTATAGAGGAGTTGGAAAAACTGAATCAGACTAATTTACTTTTAAGATTCACCCTTGAAATGGCTGCACTAATCTCCTTAGGGGTGTTTGCTTGGATAAGCTTTAATGGTTATTTTAAATATGTTTCAACTTTGGTTTTACCTATTGCAGTTATGATTGTCTGGTCTGTATTTGCAGTACCTAATGATCCTAGTCGAAGCGGACAAACTGTAATAGCTGTAAACGGGGTAACAAGGTTAGTTATTGAATTATTGATCTTTGCACTGGCTGTTGCAGCGCTTTATTTTAGTCATTTAAAACCAGTTGGTATTGTCTTTTTATGTCTAATAATACTCCACTACATCTTTTCAGCTGAGCGTATCAAATGGCTTCTAAATCAATAGTTTTTCATTTCGGCACTCGTTATTAGAGTGCTTTTTATCATTCTCTGTAGAGCCAGTGATTCTCAGATTAGATTATTGAAGGTTAACGGCTTGGGCACAGTTGCAGTTTAGAACGCATTTTCCAATAAAGAAGGCGCTCATTTGAAATTCATCATTAAACAATTGTACAAAAGTAAAATTTGTATTTAGAATGTAGTAATAAATAGAAATTCTACATAGGAGGGTATCTTGTGGAAGAAAAGAAAAAAGCTTTAATCATTGTGGATGTACAAAAAGCCTTCGATGATAAAAAATGGGGGGAACGGAATAACGTAAAGGCGGAAGAAAATATTAGTAAAATACTAAAATTATGGAGAGAAAAAGGATGGACAGTCATATACATACAACACACTTCTGATAAACCTCATTCTTTATTCCATCCAAAGAATGAAGGGTTTGCGATAAAGGAAATAGTTAAGCCTATGGATGAAGAAGTCATTATAACCAAGACAGTAAATAGCAGCTTTATTGGTACGAATTTAGAAGAATTCTTAAAATTAAATGAAATAAACACTGTAGTCATAACTGGTTTAACCACGCCTCACTGTGTATCAACCACCACAAGAATGAGTGGTAATTTAGGGTTTGATACATACCTGATTTCAGATGCAACAGCAGCCTTCGGAATGAGAGACCAAAATGATACATATTATGATGCGGCGACTATTCATAATATATCTCTAGCTACATTGCATGATGAATTTGCCACAATATTGACAACTGATCAATTAATAAATGATTTTATAAAAACTCACTGATGAAAAACATTTTGGCACAGTAAAACGGCAGGCGCCTTTCCAATAGGAAGGGCGCTTTAATTCGATTTCCTTCTTTACTTGCTCAGAGGAGATGTATCAATGTTTCTTTATCGACAAGCTAGGGCAGATGAATAAGCTAAGTGGCAAAGCTACTCCATGAATCTTTTAATCAATATCCTTTTATGGATTTACTCGTAAAACGCGAAAAAAAGATCATTCATTTATTTTTGAAATGCATAAAGTACTGACAAGAGCATATTTTAAAAAGCATTTCTTTTTTGTTGACATTCAGTAATGGTGAAATGGTTGTCGCCGCTCGATTAAAACATCGTGATAAACCCGACATTAACTTGATCGATTATATAGCAGCAGGGGGGATAACATTAATCAAAATGAGGCTAAAAAATCTTCCAAATCCTTAAAAGAGCCGGCATAGAAGTATTAGGAGTTTCGCCATTTTATCAGGGAAAGAGTTTAGGCAGCAAAATGATTAATGACTGTCTCATATCTTTTATTTCAAAATGCGGGGGCGGCATTTTGGCCCTTATCATGAATACTGATCTCAATGGATCATTTTACAAATCGTCCTGATTTTATATTTAAAGATTATCATAACCTTTCATAAAGATGGAGGTCGAATGAATGTCTTCAAAAGAAAAAAAGAGTGTAACCATCTTGACGGAAAGTCAATTGTCTTCGAGAGCATTTAAAGATGAAGCGTATGAATTTTATAAAGAATTGCGAAAATCACAGCCTCT
This sequence comes from Bacillus sp. EU52, assembly GCF_037964975.1. Taxonomy (NCBI): domain Bacteria; kingdom Bacillati; phylum Bacillota; class Bacilli; order Caryophanales; family Bacillaceae; genus Bacillus; species Bacillus sp. EU52. The sequence goes on along the minus strand of NZ_CP150177.1, from coordinate 2,577,708 downwards.
CTACCCATTATCTTTAGGAGCTCTGGGGAAAGGCTGGCTCATATCGAGATATGATGATGCAATACATTTATTAAAGAATGAAAAATTAAGGAAAAACTATGAAAATGTATTTACCGCAAAAGAAAAACGTCCTGCTCTATTGAAGAATGAAGAGTCTTTAACAAAACATATGCTTAATTCAGATCCCCCTGATCACAACCGCTTGCGAACTCTTGTTCAAAAAGCATTTACGCATCGGATGATTTTGCAGTTGGAAGACAAAATCCAACATATCGCAGATTCTTTATTGGATAAAGTGCAGCCCAACAAATTCATGAACCTAGTAGACGATTATGCGTTTCCATTGCCGATTATCGTGATAAGTGAAATGCTCGGCATTCCCTTGGAAGATCGTCAAAAATTCAGAGTGTGGTCGCAAGCAATTATTGATTTTTCAGATGCCCCTGAAAGACTTCAGGAGAATGACCATTTGTTAGGGGAATTTGTTGAATATCTGGAATCCTTAGTTCGCAAAAAAAGGAGAGAACCTGCAGGAGATTTAATCAGTGCATTAATTCAAGCGGAAAGTGAAGGCACACAATTAAGTACAGAAGAATTGTACTCGATGATTATGCTGCTTATCGTTGCAGGTCATGAAACAACCGTAAACTTAATCACCAATTTGACATATGCTCTGATGTGTCACCAAGATCAATTAGAAAAGCTCCGCCAGCAGCCGGACTTGATGAATTCAGCCATAGAAGAAGCATTGCGGTTTCACAGCCCTGTTGAACTAACGACAATTCGCTGGACGGCTGAACCGTTTATACTGCATGGGCAGGAGATTAAAAGGAAAGACGTGATCATCATTTCTTTAGCATCAGCAAACCGTGATGAGAAGATATTTCCAAATGCCGACATATTTGATATTGAAAGAAAGAACAACCGCCATATTGCTTTTGGCCATGGCAATCATTTTTGCCTTGGTGCACAGTTAGCCCGCTTAGAAGCCAAGATTGCGATTTCCACCTTATTACGCCGCTGTCCAAATATACAGTTAAAAGGCGAAAAGGAACAAATGAAATGGAAAGGGAATTTTCTGATGAGAGCAATCGAAGAACTGCCGCTTAGTTTTTAATTCTTTGGGGATATGTGATTTTCAAACATATTTCGTTTTACTCCTCAATTAGATTAAACGATAGTAAAAGCTGTAACATAAAAATTTGATATGATAGCTTTTCAAAAACAAAGTTTAGCATTATTTATGCCTACCGGGCATGAAAATGTCTTGTAAACACCAATAGTTTCCCCCTATCGGTGTTTTTTATTTGTTTTCAGCCTCATTTGGACAAACAGCTGTTACATAGAAAACGTTTGTTAAGATAAAATAATGGAGGGCATAGTTTCTAATGAGAAAAATAATGATAGATGGAAGAGACTTTGAAAATATAGAAGTTTTACATGATGTTTTAAAAGATAAACTAGACTTCCCAGACTACTATGGGAGAAATTTAGACGCTTTATGGGATTGCCTGACAGGGTGGGTGGATTTGCCGCTCACTTTAGTCTTGAAAAATTTTGAGTTCAGCAATACATTTTTAGGTTCATACGCAGATGATGTATTAGAAGTTTTACAAGAGGCTCAAGAGGAACTAGAGGACGAATTTAAAATAATAATAGAGTAGACTTTCTGTTTTGTGAATTTTAACAATTTTTGTTCGCAGAAAAAGGCAATAGGGCACCGCAAATTCAATTTTCGGTGAGACCGCAATAACTTTTTGGCTTCTGATAAGTTTCTTATGATGTTGGTATCAAGTCACACAAGTACATAACTCTCCCATGACTTCTTTCTGATGTAAGTTAATTTAATTATGAGGTAATCATGGGGATAATTTTATTCTGTGAATAATATTTTAAAAGGAATTAAATTTAAAAAATATTTGATTATCGAATGAAAATTCGTTATTGTTTAAATCGGATGAAATGTAATTCTGTTAAGTCGTATTGGGGGTTATGAAATGGGTATTATGCTTGACGAAACTGATAAGGCCATCTTAAGAGAATTGCAGGAAGATGCTTCAATATCAAATCTGAATTTATCTAAGAAAATTGGGCTTTCACCATCAGCTTGCCTTGCAAGAACAAAGAACCTAGTAGAAGCAGGTATAATTAAAAAGTTTACGACTATTGTTGATGAGAAAAAACTTGGAATCGAAGTCACAGCACTAGCTCTCATCAACTTATCACCCTTAAATAGGGAGACAATTCATTCATTTTTAGAGGATATAAACAAATTCCCACAGGTACAAGAATGCTACACACTTACAGGAAGCCATGACTATATGCTTAAGATTGTGGCGAAGGACATGGAGAGTTATCGGAATTTTATCATTGATTCATTAATGCAGAACCCTGCTATTAGTGGAGTTGACACAAGCATAGTCATGAGTACAGAAAAAAGAACTGTCAGTGTGCCAATTGATGAAATGTAGGAGGTTGTTGATTTGAATAAAAATAAAGAATCGTTACATTTAAGCTCTCCTGCTATAAACACTCATATGAATAAGAGAAGTCAAATATGGGCTGCATTTCGTTCTGCATTCCCATATACCATTCCGATTTTTGCGGGGTTTTTATTTTTGGGGATAGCTTATGGAATCTTTATGCATTCTTTGGGATTTAGCGCAATCTATCCAATCATCATGAGTTTTATGATATTTGCGGGCTCAATGGAGTTTGTTGCAGCGAATTTTTTACTTGGTGCGTTCAACCCTATGAATGCTCTTTTTTTGACGTTAATGGTCAATGCCCGGCATTTGTTTTATGGAATTTCCATGTTGGATAAGTACAGGGGGACTGGAAAGAAAAAGCTTTATCTGATTTTCGGAATGTGCGATGAGTCATTTTCTATCAATTATACCGCTAATGTTCCGGCGAATGTTGACAAGGGCTGGTTTATGTTTTTTGTGACACTGCTTAATCATTTATATTGGGTCGCGGGGGCAGCGATAGGAGGTATTTTTGGGTCGTACGTGAAGTTTAATACCGAAGGGCTTGATTTTGTGATGACTGCTCTGTTTATTGTGATATTCATAGAACAATGGATGAAAGAGAAAAAGCATTACAGTGCTCTCTCAGGACTTGGACTTTCAGTAGCCTGTCTTATCCTTTTTGGCGGAAACCAATTTATTATTCCTGCTATGCTCGCCATTTTAGGGGTACTGACTGTTCTGAGAAAACCATTGGAGAAAGCTGAGGTTTCCGTATGACGATGACGATGACGCAGCAAATGATCACCATTGCAATGGTCGTGCTAGGAACAATGCTGACACGGTTCCTTCCATTCATGATTTTCCCGTCTGGCAAACCGACACCGAAATATGTACAGTATCTTGGTAAAGTGCTGCCATCAGCGGTAATCGGGCTTTTGGTCATTTATTGTTTAAAAGATGTGAGTCTGCTTTCTGGAAGTCATGGCATTCCTGAATTAGTTGGAGCAGCTGCAGTTGTACTGCTTCACTTGTGGAAGAAAAATATGCTTCTTTCCATAGCGGGGGGAACCGTTGTTTATATGGTTTTGGTGCAATTGGTTTTTTAACCGATATCGGAAACTATCAAATCATGCTTTTATTAAACTTGATAAAAATATATAAAACTGACACAAGCTTATTTTGGAATCAACACTGTGCCAGTGCAAATAGCATCTGTAATGTTTCCTGGCTATTCAAGAAGTGTCTACTTTAATCGGAGGATATATAATGTCAAAAAAAGTGTCTGCTTCCTATATCATCATTATAGGATTAATGCTATTTGCATTGTTTTTTGGAGCAGGAAATCTCATTTTTCCACCTATGCTTGGTCAATTGGCCGGGAAAAATGTATGGGTCGCTAATGCAGGTTTCTTAGTGACCGGAGTTGGATTGCCATTACTGGTTATAACAGCATTTGTTTTTTCTGGTAAACAAAACTTACAGTCGTTAGCCAGCCGTGTTCACCCGGTGTTTGGCATTGTATTTACGACGATTCTCTATTTGGCAATCGGGCCTTTTTTCGCTATCCCGAGATCAGGAAACGTATCGTTTGAAATTGGGGTAAAACCTTTTTTATCAAATGATGCAGGCCCTGTCTCATTGATCATATTTACAATATTATTTTTCGGATTGGCATGCGTGTTATCACTTAATCCTTCAAAAATCATTGATATAGTTGGGAAATTTTTGACACCAATTAAGCTGACATTTATCGGATTGCTTGTAGTGGTAGCTCTTATTCGCCCAATTGGAACCATTCAAGCACCATCAAAAGGGTACACATCACAAGCGTTTTTTAAAGGATTTCAGGAAGGATACCTTACTCTGGATGCCCTTGTAGCATTTGTTTTTGGAATTATCATCGTGAATGCATTGAAGGAACAAGGAGCTTCTACCAAAAAACAGCTGATGGGTGTTTGTGCAAAAGCAGCCGCGATTGCAGCTGTATTCTTAGCAGTTATGTATACAGCTCTTTCCTATATGGGGGCTTCCAGCGTTGAAGAACTAGGGATTTTAGAAAATGGAGCAGAGGTTTTGGCTAAGGTTTCATCCTATTATTTTGGTTCTTATGGTTCAATCTTATTGGGCTTAATGATTACAGTGGCGTGTCTGACGACAAGTGTCGGACTGATCACTGCGTGTTCTTCATTTTTTCATGAACTATTCCCGAACATTTCTTATAAAAAAATTGCTGTCGTTTTATCAGTGTTTAGTACGCTTGTCGCAAATATAGGATTAACCCAGCTTATTAAGGTGTCAATGCCTGTCTTACTGACGATGTATCCTATCGCGATTTCCTTAATATTTTTAACGTTTTTGCATTCTGTATTTAAAGGGAAGACAGAAGTGTATCAAGGCAGTTTATTATTCGCATTCATCATCAGCTTATTTGACGGTTTGAAGGAGGCGGGAATAAAAATTGAAGTTGTGAATCATATTTTCACTCAGATTCTTCCTATGTATAACATAGGGCTGGGGTGGCTCATTCCAGCTATTACAGGGGGAATATGCGGCTATATACTGAGTATATTCCGAACAAAAACAAGTTGATCAATCAACAGCAATATCACTCAGATCTGCAGGATCTCCTCCATCAGTGGATACTTCAACTGTTACAATTGGATGTTCTGCCCCTGTCCAACCGAAAATATCAATCTTTCCGTTGGCACCCGAAATCTGTAGGTGAATATTTAATAGTTGTGAGAGCGACTGACTCTTTAGGAAATAGTCAGCCTTTAACTTCAAGACGCAACCAAGTGTCTAGGGCAATGATCTTCGTTCAAAATTCTTTGAATGAGGAAAATCTACATTCTAATATCGACTAGGTTTCACAATTCAGAGTGCAAAATCACGAAGAAAAAGCAAACTACATACCGAAGTTTGCTTTTTTGCTTTATACAAACAATGAGATGCTCCTATATTTTTATATCAGACAACTGATCAGAGGTATTTTGAGGCGAAGCCTGCCTTCCATCCATTTATTTACGATTAATCTGGCCTCTTTACCTGAAAATGATCCCTCATATGCGTTAAAAAAGCAGATAAAGCAGGGGTAATTAAAGTGTCTTTCCGCCTTATAAACATGGTTGATACGAAAGAATATTTGTCAGAGATAGTGTGGCTGCGGATGCGGCCTTCTTTTTCATGCGAAGCAATGATTGAACGAGGCAGCAGTGAAATCCCCAAGCCGGCGCTTACACAGCCAATGATCGCTTCAAGTATGCCAAATTCCATTAATTTTATAGGTAATAAACCTTCTTCTTGCAGGATATGATTGAGCTTTGCTCTGTAAGAGCATCCTTTACGGAATACAAGCATTGTTTGTGTTTGAACATCCTGAATGGAAGAAATCACAGGGTGTGAAGCGCTTGTAACAAGAACCATCTCTTCATCCAATACCTTTTCTTGAACTAAATCAGGGTGTTCAATAGGCCCTGAAATAAAAGCGCCGTTTAACTCATAATGTAAAACTGCTTGTATTTGTTGTTCCGTAGGGCCGGTTACTAGGTTCAAATCAACATTTGGATAGAGGTTATTATAATCTGCAAGGAGTTGAGGAAGCCAAACTGCAGCTGTTGTTTCCATTGATCCTATACGCAGTGGCCCAGAAGGCGCGGATGATTCGCCCATGGCTGCTCTAGCTTCTTCAATAGTATGTAGAATTTTCTCTGAGTAAGAAACAAGAATTTGCCCTGGGGGAGTAAGTGTGATTCCTCGACTATGGCGATAGAATAATTTTGTCTGTAAATCGTTTTCTAGTTGTTGTATCTTATTCGTTACATTCGATTGTGCATAATTTAAAGTCTGAGCAGCCTTGGAAATACTGCCTTCACGAGCAGTAGTGAGAAAAACCTGTAACAACTGAATATTCATGTAGTCCTCCATAGTTGATATCTGATTTTGAGATGTCTTCCATCATAATTTTGAATTATATATGATAGCAGAGCTTCATGTAAACTAAAGCTTAGAAGAATAAATGATTTCTAGAGTAAGTGATAAGGCTATTTCAAAAAATGGTTAATTTACTTGAAGTTGATTCTGTATATTGCCTATGGAAATACACATCATAACATAGGCTTGACTAACACCAGAATGAAGGGGTTATTGGGAAATTACTTTATTCTAAATGTAGCAGCTGCTTGGAAATAGCTGACACATTAACGAATGAAATTAAAAAGACTGTTGTAGTAGAAGGAGGGGATTTTATGCCATTACTTCGTTTTGACTTAATAGAAGGGCGAGATCAATCAAGTTTGAAAAAACTTTTAGATGTCGCTCACAATGTTGTAGTAGAGGCTTTTGATGTGCCTCAACAAGACCGTTATCAAATTGTTCATGAACATCCAGAAAATCATATGATTATTGAGGATACTGGGTTAGGATTTAACCGAACTAAAAATCTTGTTGTTCTTTCAGTTACAAGTAAATCCCGACCGGAAGAGAAGAAACAAAAATTTTACAGGCTGTTAGCTGAAAGACTGGAATCTGAGTGTGGTATCGCATCAACTGATTTAATTGTATCTATTGTTGAAAATGATAATGCTGACTGGAGTTTTGGACTTGGTGAGGCCCAATTTTTAACAGGTAAATTGTAGTTGAATACTACCCTCAAATGCTTGATTGAAGAAAAGGATAGAGAAACTAGGGTAGCGGAGCAAACCATGTGTTTGCTCCGCTTTTTTATGTTTATAAAAGAATAATTAAGGAGGTATTGTGGATTTCTATAAAAAATATTTTGACATTTCAGTAAAGAGCAGATATATTTATATATGAACACATGATCATATATAAATATTGTTTGCATTATGTTAGAATGCTTCATAACAGATTTGAAATAATAAATACATATGTATCAATAAACTTTAGGTAAGGAGGAGTTTTTTATGGGTCACAATCATAGTCACAATCATAATGAAGGAGCAAATAAAAAGGTTTTATTGATCTCTTTTATCATGATTACAGGTTATATGATAATAGAAGCTATAGGTGGATTTTTAACAAATAGTCTGGCGCTTTTATCTGATGCAGGCCATATGCTGAGTGATTCAATTTCATTAATGGTTGCCCTGATTGCTTTTACATTAGCTGAAAAAAAGGCAAATCACAATAAGACATTCGGCTATAAACGATTTGAGATTCTTGCAGCTGTGATAAACGGTGCTGCCTTAATTCTTATTTCTCTTTATATCATTTATGAAGCAATCGAACGCTTCTCTAATCCACCAAAAGTAGCAACAACCGGCATGCTTACAATTAGTATCATCGGGTTAGTTGTGAATCTATTGGTCGCTTGGATTATGATGAGTGGCGGAGATACAAAGAATAATCTGAATATAAGAGGAGCTTATTTACATGTAATAAGCGATATGCTCGGCTCTGTAGGTGCCATTTTAGCTGCCATCCTCATCATCTTCTTTGGATGGGGCTGGGCAGACCCATTGGCTAGTATCATTGTGGCTATTCTTGTTCTAAGAAGCGGTTACAATGTGACTAAAGATTCCATTCACATCTTAATGGAAGGAACTCCAGAAAATATCGATGTCTCTGATATCATTCGTACAATTGAAGGGACAGAGGGAATTCAAAACATTCATGATTTACACATATGGTCTATCACAAGCGGATTGAATGCTCTTTCTTGCCATGCAGTTGTTGACGATCAACTGACCATTTCAGAAAGTGAAAATATTTTACGCAAAATTGAACATGAACTTGAGCATAAAGGCATTACGCACGTAACCATTCAAATGGAAACCGAAGCGCATAATCACGACAATGCGATCCTTTGTCAGCCCAAAATGGAGAAGCCGCGTGACCACCATCACCATTAAATTTTTTATCTAACTTTATAGTGAGGAGATCAACTAGCATTTTGCAGATTCTGTCTACTGACAATTTGAAATTGGCGGGGTGATAATGTGTACGACACTATAGTAATCGGGGCTGGTCAAGCAGGGATCTCGATAGGGTATTATCTAAAGCAGTCCGATCAAAAGTTTATTATTTTGGATAAAAGTCATGGGGTGGGGGAGAGCTGGAAAGATCGGTATGACTCATTAGTTTTATTTACTTCTCGAATGTATAGCTCTTTGCCTGGAATGCATCTTGAAGGAGAAAAACATGGATTTCCTTCAAAAAATGAAATTGTTGCTTATCTAAAGAAGTATGTTAAAAAATTTGAAATTCCAATCCAATTACGGACAGAAGTAATAAGTGTCCTAAAAATAAAGAATTATTTCTTAATAAAAACAAATCGGGAAGAATATCAAACGAAGAATCTTGTCATTGCTACAGGGCCTTTTCATACCCCTAATATTCCATCAATATCAAAGGATTTATCCGATAATATTAATCAACTACACTCATCACAATATAAGAATTCAAAACAATTGGCATATGGAAATGTACTAGTAGTTGGTGGTGGGAATAGTGGTGCTCAAATAGCTGTTGAATTATCCAAAGAAAGAGTTACATATTTAGCTTGTAGTAATAAACTTGTTTATTTCCCTTTAATGATCGGAAAAAGAAGCATCTTTTGGTGGTTTGATAAACTAGGAGTTTTACATGCAAGTCATACATCAATAGTAGGCAAATTCATTCAAAAGAAAGGTGATCCAGTATTTGGGCATGAATTAAAACATGCAATAAAACAGAAGGAGATCATCTTAAAAAAAAGAGTCATTGCCGCAAAGCAAAATGAAATCATTTTTAAAGATTCATCTACATTAGAAGTAAACAATATTATTTGGGCTACTGGTTTCAGGAATCCCTTATGTTGGATAAATATAAAAGGTGTTTTGGATCAAGAAGGTCGAATCATACATCATAGAGGTGTTTCACCTGTAGAAGGATTGTACTTTATAGGTTTGCCTTGGCAGCATAAGCGAGGTTCAGCGTTGCTTCAAGGCGTAGGAAATGATGCTGAATACATTGTAAAACAAATGAACGGTGAATAAACGAAGCAGAGCAGTAACTCACATGTTTACTGCTCTATTTTTTGCGTGAATAAGGGTAGCGAAGTGGAGATGAGCCTTCTCTTTTATTTAAGAAGTTAGAATATAGAAAGAGAAAAATCACTTTAAGCCATACTCATATTTTTATGTTCAACAATGGTCTTAAGGAGGCTGCGCATTGAATTTGTCAGGTACGCATCTTTATGGCGTATAAAGATTGTGGAGATACAGCTGTCTTTCTCAGGCAATGGGTGGCAATAAACCTTACCTTGTACAGCTAGATGCATAACAGCAGATTCCGGTACCACTGTTATACCGAGTCCAAGTGCAACACTATTTAAGATTGTCTCCAGGATGTTAAATTCCATCATTCTGTTTGGGAGCACACCTTCATCTTTGAGCCACTGTTCAAGCCTAGACCGATACCCGCACCCCTGATTAAAAACAAGAATCGGAGTCGTTGAAAAATCCTCTATATTAAACGTTTTGTTACTGGTTACAAGAGTAAGTTTTTCAGTATAAACATCATACTGTTCCAGGATAGAATGTTTCAAAGGGCCTGAAATAAAAGCTCCGTCTAATTCGTGATTCATGACCTTTTTAATAAGTTCCTCTGTTAGACCAGCCTGCAATGATAAATCCACATTAGGATACTTTTTATAATAGGAAGCTATGATGGTCGGCAGTATCCTCACTGTTTCCACTGTACCGATTTTTAATATTCCAGACGGTATATCAGTATCTAGAAAGACTTGCTCCAGTTCTTCAACATCTTTCAAAATTTTGTTAACGTATTCAATCATTTTTCGGCCCTCTGGGCTTAGTGAAACCCCTTTTTTATGGCGATTGAAAAGAGGTGTTTTGAGTTCATTCTCTAATTGCTTAATCCGCGCAGTTACATTAGATTGTACATAATTTAACTCTTTTGCAGCACCGGTAATACTCTTGTGATGGGCTACGCATTTGAAAATTTGTAAGTCTCGCAGTTCCATGAAGATCCCCCCTTCATTAAAGTATCATTATCAATGATGTTTTTCATCACTTTTGTTCATTTTACTTGATGCTTACTTCTTTTTATAATTCTCATTGTAATTTTAAAGAAAAGGGGGGGAATTCAATGAAAAAAGGTCAATTATTCATTGGTGCCCTTACATGTTTAGTAGCAAGTATGTCTTGGGGCGCGATGTTTCCAGTTGCAGATCATGCATTAGAATTTGTTGATCCGTTTTATTTTTCATTTATTCGCTACGGTGTGGTAACGATTATGTTAGTGATTTTATTATTGGTGAGAGAAGGAAAAAAATCATTTTATTTAGAGGGTAAAGCAAAATGGATCATTTTATTTGGGGTGATGGCGTTTACTGTATACAATGTTCTTATTTTTTTAGGTCAAAGGTTGATGGGGAAGTCTGGAATTATGACAGCATCCATTGCCGAGGCACTCATGCCGATGCTTTCAATTGTTATTCTATGGGGATATAAACATGTGAAACCTAAAAAATACACAATGATCAGTATATTGATTGCCTTTTTGGGGGCTTCGATGGTCATAACCAAAGGTAATATAAGTTTCTTTTTTTCATTAGGGGATCATCTATTCTCGATACTCTTTATATTCATTGGTGTTTTAGGGTGGGTTGTCTACACAATGGGGGGACAGATATTCCGAGAGTGGTCCACACTTCGTTATTCAACTTTGACATGTTTATTCGGCACAGCTATAACAGGAATCATGACAGCTATACTTACCGCGCAAGGTTACGTGTCGGTACCGAGTATTAAAGTGATTGCAGCAATTAAGTATGATTTTTTATTTATGATTACTTTACCAGGTATCATAGCCCTCCTTAGTTGGAACTATGGCATTAAAATCCTATCATCCATTAATGGGATTTTATTTATTAACTTTGTCCCCATTACTACATTGTTAATCATGGTGATCAAAGGATATAACATAACTGCATTTGATATAGTAGGAACACTGTTTGTCATTATTGGACTCATTTTAAATAACATATATCAGCGTAAGGAAGATTATAAGCAGGTATTACAAAAAGAAAAAACAAATTTGACTATCACTTAGACGGTGGGGGATTTAAAATGTTTGAAGGTTTATTGTTTTTCATTTCAGCTGGAATTGTCTGTGAACTTGCTGCAATTAATAGAAATGGCCGCAAAAATATAAAGCAACAGGCGGAATTGATTCAAATTTTAAAAGAAAACCTTAATAAAGACATTAAATAAATCAAGACGGTTGGATATTATTGAAACACACCAGAAAATTCAGGTGTGTTTTTATTTTGCTTTCTTTTAAAACGTCACCAATCGCTAGTTGAATACTATGGGAACCACTCTCCATACGGAAAAAAATGATTATTTACATCATTCAGAGTTGATTTTAGGTTCTTTTGAACTTATAATGTTATATATACTGTTTTTTGTTTATTCAGAAAAAACGGGTTATAAAAATAAATATTTATATCGGAGGTGTACGCCTTACTAGGTAAGGCAAATCATTGACAACCATTAACCTTATAATCTTTACTATTTTAATTGTCTTAACAGCATTTTTTGTTGCGACTGAATTTGCGATAGTAAAGATCAGGTCATCAAAAATTGACCAACTCATATTAGAGGGAAAAAAAGGTGCCGTATCAGCCAAAAAGGTCATTACTCATTTGGACGAATATTTGTCAGCTTGTCAATTAGGGATCACGGTTACAGCGTTGGGAATTGGCTGGGTTGGAGAATCGACTTTTGAAGTGATTTTGCACCCCTTATTTGCTCATTTTCATGTAAGTGAAACAGTCTCACATGTATTGATCTTAGTGATTGCTTTTGTGATGGCGACTTTTTTGCACGTTGTAGTTGGAGAACTTGCTCCTAAAACACTCGCTATCCAAAAAGCGGAAACCATCACTCTTTTGACTGCAAAGCCAATTATTTGGTTTTACCGCATCCTGTTCCCTTTTATATGGTTTTTAAATGGTTCAGCCCGGTTTATAGTAGGACTCTTCGGTTTGAAACCTGCATCAGAACATGAACTTGCTCATTCTGAAGAAGAACTGCGCATCTTACTGTCTGAAAGCTATAAGAGCGGTGAAATCAATCAAAATGAGTTGAAATATGTAAATAATATTTTTGAATTTGATGAAAGAATCGCCAAAGAAATTATGATTCCGAGAAGAGAGATCGTAGCGATTTCTAGTGAGGATTCTTATGAAACTATTGTTAAGGCCATTAAGACAGAGAGTTATACAAGGTACCCAGTCCTAAATGGAGATAAAGATTCAATCATTGGTTTTATCAATGCTAAAGAATTCTTGTCAGCTTATATTGACACAGACCAGAAGATAAAAGAGGATTTCAAGTTAGAAAATCATATCAACCCTGTTATCCATGTTATTGAATCCGTTCCAATTCATGATTTATTGGTAAAAATGCAAAAAGAGCGAACACATATCGCTATTCTTGTGGATGAATATGGCGGAACTTCAGGTTTAGTCACTGCTGAAGATATTCTTGAAGAAATTGTCGGGGAAATCAGAGATGAATTTGATAAAGATGAAGTGCCTAATATTAGAAAAGTAAATGATAATCACTATATCTTAGATTCGAAAGTGCTCATTGAGGATGTAAATGATTTATTGGGAACGACGTTAGAAAGTGACGAAGTGGATACAATAGGCGGCTGGTTTATGACTCAACAAATAGACGCTGCAGTTGGGTCCGTTATAGAAGCCGATGGGTATATTTTTAAAGTGTACAAAACAGTTGGCCGGCATATTAATTATTTAGAAATTGTCTGGAAAAAAGAATAACATCTGGATAAAACACATGAGATTTTGACTAATAAGATGCTTAAAGCCTGAGATGAAATTTTCATCCAGGCTTTTTTAAACAATGATCTTGCAGTTTAAGTAGGTAATCATTATCGAAGTTCAAACGTTTCTCAGCAAACAAGGAGGCTTGGATATCTATAGCTCTTTTACCATTACCTTCTCACCATTAAAGTCGAGTTCACCATTAAATTGAAAACCAAACCTTTGATAAAGGCGTATAGCATGAATATTATTTTCAAATATACTTAAATAAATTCTTTTGCATTTATATAGCTCAGCAAGGTGCTGAATGAGGGCTTTAAGCATTTTCTTCCCTAATCCTTTTCCCTGATAGCGTTCGTCAATAAAAAATCGGTCAAGCCAGACTCGTCCGTTTTTATTATCTTCATCATACTCGGGAAACAATCCATACATTGCAAAACCGACTAGATCTCCTTCATAGTAAAGCCCGACAGGTTTATAATAGTGACATTCTTTTGCATCCTCTAAACATACTTTTGTAGTTTCAATATATGATAATTGATTCTGGCTGACATGCAGATCAAGAATTGCAGCACGATTATCATCAGTTACTCCTTTTATTTTTATACTCATACTACATTCTCCTTTTTTCTTATCCCGGTTAGGCTGCGGCTTAAGGTGATGGCAGATGAAATCCTGATATTGCTAAAACTCAGCTTAAACTATATTCACGTCAAGCAACATGTAGCCTATCATATTAAGTACCTTTCTTATTGTGCCTAACCAGGGGCATTCCCTGCATCCAAATGACTTGACTTTATAGAGGCTGAATTAATTCAAAGCTGCAGCATCATTCTTTTTTTCTTTCCAAACCATTGTAAGACCAAGGCCGACAATCATAACGAAACCTGCAAAAAGGAAAGGATAATGAATGTTAAGATCAAATAGTATACCGCCTAAAGCAGGTCCAAATATATTTCCCAGGCTGGTGTATGTGGAGTTCATGCCTGCTACGAAACCCTGCTGGTTACCGGCCATATTGGATAAATGAGCGGTTAAGGCCGGACGTAGCAAATCGAACGCCAGAAAAATAAAACAAGTTACAAGCAAAACAGTTAAAAATCCTGACATAACAGTAGACACGAAAGCCAAGATCGCACCGGTTATTAAGCACAGCTGAATCATTCTTTTCTCTCCAAGTTTGTTGACCAATTTCCCGAAAAGTAAAACTTGAATAACTACCGCAACAATGGAACTAATCGTAATAATGGCTGCAATATCTTTTGGTGTGAAGCCAAATTTATGATCAGAAAACAAGCTGAATACCGTTTCATAAGCTGATAAACCAAAAGCCATTACAAAGACGATAATAAATGCAATGAAATAGACAGGGTGAATGGATCTCTTCAAGTCTTTAATGAAATTTGATTCCTTTGTATGAGATGAGAGTTGATGGCGTTCTTCTATCGACAATGACTCTTTTAGTATAAAAACGGAAGTGACAGCTGCTATTAACGCGATGGCGGAGGCGAAGAAAAACGGCATGCGGATGCCAAAGCCGGCAATAAATCCTCCCGCACCAGGCCCAATAATAAAGCCTGTGCTAATTGCAGCAGAAACATACCCCATAGCCTTTGACCTTTCCTTTAGGGTTGTAATATCAGCTACATATGCTGTTACCGCGGGCATGATAAAAGCCGCACTTACACCACCCAATATCCTCGAGAAATAAAATATTGAAACATGGGTCCCTAATCCGAAAATCAACTCAGATAAACTGAATATAAGCAACCCGAGAATAATCATTTTTTTTCTCCCGAAACGGTCAACCCACCTACCTGCAAAAGGTGAAGTAATTAACTGAGAAATGGCAAAAGCCGCAACAAGATAACCCATTGTGCTGCCGGATAAATGCATGATTTTCATAAAAGAAGGCATAACTGGAATGATTAAACCGATACCAAGAAATGCTACGAAGATGTTGCTTAATAGTATAATGAATATCGTTTTTTGCTCATTTATTGATTTTTTCATCTGAATTCCCCTTTTACTCAATTGAACCCTTTTTACCTATCCTTTTCGCTTGAAGCTTTTTTCAAGTACAATCAAATCATAAGGTATATGGTTACCGTATAGTCAAGGAGGTTTTTATGAGCGAAGATGTTAAGAAGTATTTCACAACAGGGGAGTTTTCGAAGCTCTGCCGTGTAAAAAAACAAACCTTATTTCATTATGATGAGATTGGTCTTTTCTCGCCGGAAATAAAAAAAGAAAATGGGTATAGATATTATTCCTATCATCAATTTGAGATTTTTCAAGTCATCAGTCTATTTAAAGAGCTTGGGGTTCCATTAAAAGAAATAAAGTGTCTAATAAAAGGAAAAACACCAGACAAGATCCTGCATGTTCTAAAAGAAAAGTCTATTGAGATTGATAAAAAAATAAATGAGCTTAAGCAGTTGCAAACGATCTTACAAACAAAAGTGACGCTTACAGAACAAGCACTTGAGACTGATTTTTCCTCAATTTCTTTTGAATATTTAAATGAAGAAACATTCATGTTAAGCCGAAAAACATTAAACTTACCGGAACGAAAATATGTGGCAGCCATTTCAGAACTCATTCATGAAGTTCAGCAATATGAATTAGATGAAGGATATCCGATAGGCGGAATCTTTGCACGGGAACAAATCTTAGAAAAAGACTTCTACAATTACAGTTACTTTTATATAAAAGTAAAAAATGGGGGAGAGAACATAAATTATCATGTACGGCCAAAAGGCCTGTATGCAGTTGGATATGAAATAGGCGGAAATACTGAAGAGGCGTACCGGAGAATCATTGAGTTCATTGAAAAGAATGGAATGCAAATAGGGGAAAATGCATATGAGGAATATATGCTGGATGAGATGGTAGTTGACGGGTATGAAAATACATATGCAAAAATCCTCCTTCAAGTTAAAGAGGTGTAAGATTACGAAATTTTCATATGAAAAATTGCTTCTATTGTGTGCCCAAAAAGAATAT
Source organism: Bacillus sp. EU52 (assembly GCF_037964975.1). Lineage (NCBI taxonomy): Bacteria > Bacillati > Bacillota > Bacilli > Caryophanales > Bacillaceae > Bacillus > Bacillus sp. EU52. Next base: position 2,561,415 of record NZ_CP150177.1, on the reverse strand, counting down.
AAACTAGTTTACTAAAAACGAGCCCACATACAGGTGACGGTACAAACGGCACTGGGAACCGCAAGTTTATCGGCGTTGAAATATGCTATAACGATTCAGGAGGCGCTAAATACTACGCTGCTGAAAAGCTGGCCATCAAGGCGCATACAAAGGGATAAATCTAAAAGAGCTGGGATAGGGGGGACAAACAACAGAATTCCGTATACTCTGTTGTTGTGCTATGTAAATGTCAAAAGCCATTTAGGATCGTCGACCTTTGATAATCCATCATATAAAGGTGTCATTCGATGTCTTGTTAACAAAGGCTAGTGAAATTCAACATCCAGAAAACGATTACAAGGTCGGTGATAAATTATTCATCCATGAATCAAACGGTGATCGAACATTCATTTTTGTGTTTAATATGAGTTTTCTTGATTTAGCACACTCCCTTAATAAATGCATAGGATACTATCACAAAAATTTATAATTGCGGGGATCAAAAAATGTACTATAACCCTTTTTCGCCTCAATGTTATTATTATGTGACTGTGCCGATGTATAATGATGGAAGATCTGTTTATTGGACTATTCCAAATGAGATGGAGAACGTACACAGAGGTGCCGATTTGCGCTCTTCATATGAAGATAGAAACCTTCTTTTGAAGGATTATGGACCAAAACCATTTGTTGTAAATATCAATAGAGCCACAAAACAAAACAATACATTCCGTACTGCTTTATGGACAGGAAAGCATTTTCAAGTTACTTTGATGAGTATTGGTATTGGAGAAGACATTGGTTTGGAAATCCATCCTAACGTTGACCAGTTCTTACGGATTGAGCAGGGGCGTGGGATCGTCAAAATGGGAAAGAGTAAAGATCATTTGAACTTTCAAAGAAATGTATATGATGATTCTGCCATTGTTGTCCCTGCCGGCACTTGGCACAACGTAATTAATACAGGAAATACGCCATTAAAACTTTACTCCATTTATGCTCCTCCTAACCATCCATTTGGTACAGTTCATGAAACCAAAGCAGATGCAGTGGCTGCGGAAGATTAGCACAGATATTCTGCAGAATTCTAGAATAATTAAAGTCACATTTAGCATGAAACATGGGGAACCAGTACCATGCTAATGAAACCCCATTTAATATCCAAGCAGCGTGTCTTGTGCTAATTTTAAGTAATTGATAAATAAAGCCGATTTAAAATTAAATCGGCTTATTGCTTTATTCGAGTTCCTTTTAGCAGAATTGGCATTATCCAAATGTAAGTATTTTTTCAATCCGCGGATATTGAAATGAATCTATCAGCTCAAAGAAAGTAACTTTCACACTTGACTATATACCTATGGGGGTATATTATTGTTTTGTGAATAACAAAGAGTTAATAAGGTGGTGTAAGTAGTATCAATTATTTAGTTATTGCATTCCTGCTTATTTTTGTGATTATCATTGCAACGTATAGACGGTATTATCCTATAACCGGAATCTCTTGTATCCATAAAGATAAATTAGAGGCTATGGACATCACAATATTAGATATTCGTCATTATAACGATGTACCCAATTTTTCGGATAATATTATTTTAAACATCCCATATGCGTATCTAAAACGTTTTTATTTAGAGATTCCACGTGATAAAATACACGTAATAGCTCGTGACCGGGTGGAATTAAATTTAGGAGTGCGTTTTCTAAAGCGCAAAGGTATCCATGTAAACAGTTATGAACTGGCAGCATGTAAATGTAAAAATAAATGAAAGAAAGGATTTCATTGATATATGGAGTATGATCAAAAGATTAAAAACCGCTTACGACGGATTGAAGGACAAATTAAAGGTGTATTGACTATGATGGAACAAGGAAAAGATTGTAGAGAGGTTGTGACCCAATTAGCAGCTTCCCGTAATGCGATCGATCGAGCGATGGGTTTAATTGTGAGCACAAACCTTGAACATTGTGTTCGTGAAAGTTTAGAAAAAGGCGAAGACACACAAAATTTAGTAAAAGAAGCAGTCGACTTATTGGTAAAGAGCCGATAAAAATTCATCAACCTAAGGTTGACGAATTTTTATATGCGTTATATTATACCCCCTATGGTATTTAAAGAGTTGAATAATAGCAGATCTTTCGAAAAAATTTTTTGACTTTAATATACCCGCGGGGGTAATTGGTTAGGAGAATAAACATGACAGAACAAACAAAACGCACAACAATTGTTTTATTTAGCGGGGATTATGATAAGGCAATGGCAGCCTATATTATTGCAAATGGTGCAGCTGCCTACGATCATGAAGTGACGATCTTCCATACTTTTTGGGGATTAAACGCTTTACGTAAAGAAGAGCTGATTCCAGTGAAAAAAGGATTTCTTGAAAAAATGTTTGGAAAGATGATGCCTCGTGGTGCTGATAAGATGGGTTTATCTAAAATGAACTTTGCAGGTATGGGCCCTAAAATGATTAAAAATGTGATGAAAAAGCATAATGCACTTACTTTACCTCAGTTGATTGAGATGGCTCAAGAACAGGGGGTAAAGCTCGTAGCTTGTACGATGACAATGGATCTTCTTGGTTTACAGGAAAAAGAACTATTAGATGATATTGACTATGCTGGTGTAGCAGCCTATTTGGCTGATGCTGAGGAAGGCAGTGTCAACTTATTTATCTAATGTTACTCATTTACTCATTGCTAAGCGGAATGAGAAGTTTAAAGGCAAGTAAAAATATTGAAGAAACAAGGATTTAAAAACATCACAAATATAAAAGGGGGCATGAATACATGGTATTAACTTCTAGTGAGAAACTTTTTGTATATTTATATACCCCCACCCCTATATGAAAAAAGGAGGAAAAAATGATGAAAGCAACTATTGTACTAGACGCTAAAGGTTTGGCGTGTCCAATGCCTATCGTAAAAACGAAGAAGAGAATGAAGGATTTAAAAGCTGGTGAAGTATTGGAAATTCAAGCAACAGATAAAGGTTCCACAGCAGATCTGGAAGCATGGGCAAAAAGTACAGGCCATGAATATCTAGGTACTGAAGCAGAGGGAGAAATACTTCGTCATTTTCTTCGAAAAGGAGGAGAGCATTCATCAGAAAATGCATCTTCAATTCCTGAGATTTCATTAGAAGCTTTCAAACAGAAAGTGGATAGTGACGAGTCTCTTAACATTTTAGATGTACGAGAGATAGAGGAGTATGAAAAAGCTCATATTCCTGGAGTTGTGCATATCCCTCTTGGTGAAGTGGAAAAGCGCTCTAATGAATTAAACAAAAATGATGAAATTTATATTATCTGCCATTCGGGAAGAAGAAGTGAAATGGCGGCCCACACCATGAAGAAACAAGGTTTTAAAAAGGTTATTAATGTTGTCCCCGGTATGCGGGATTGGACAGGTAAAACCGAATAAATAAAAAGCATGATGAACAGATGAGTACAAGAGTAGCGATTATTGCGGCAAATGGCGGTCTGTTTGATGCTTATAAAGTCTGTAATATTGCGACAAGGAAAAGAACATGTCGCAGAAGGTTGTAAGAAAGCAAATGTGCCTTCTATTCCTAAACTGATTGAAATGGGAGTTGCATGAATTGGTTGTCAAATAACGATGGACGTTATGGGTTTAACAAAAGATGAATTTATACAAGGAATCGAAGTAGGCGGGGCTGTTACCTTTTTAGATTTTGTTAAAGATGCTGATGTATCCTTAACGTTTTAGTTTCGCTAAAAGATTTGATATAGGAGGTATTGAAACATGACCGTAAAGGCAATGACCCCAAAAGAAGTGACAAAAAAAATCTATAACAAAGAACCTTTATTTATTTTGGATGTGCGTAATGAAAATGATTTTAATGATTGGAAGATAGAAGGGCATGACTTTGACCATTTGAATGTTCCTTATTTTGATCTTTTAGATGGCGTAGAAGATATATTGGAGAAAATTCCTTCTGATAAAGAAGTGCTGGTCGTTTGTGCAAAAGAAGGTTCATCCGTCATGGTATCCGAAATGCTATCTGAAGCAGGTCATTCTGTATCCTATCTTAAGGGTGGAATGAAAGCATGGAGCGAACATTTAGAGCCGGTAAAAGTCGGGGATTTAAAAGATGGCGGTGAGATGTATCAGTTTGTTCGAATCGGTAAAGGCTGCCTGTCATACATGGTCATTTCCAATGGTGAAGCAGCAATTATTGATGCGACACGTATGGTAGATTTCTTTATGGATTTTGCGAAGGAGAAGGGTGCAACGATTACTCACGTATTTGATACACATCTTCACGCGGACCATATTTCAGGCGGCAGAGTCATTGCTGAAAAAACAAAAGCAACCTACTGGTTACCGCCTAAAGATGCTGAAGAAGTGGTATTCGATTATCAGCCGTTGGAAGAAGGAAACGACATGATCATTGGAAATACAACGATTAAAATTCAACCGATTTATTCTCCGGGACACACGATTGGGTCCACTTCTTTCATTGTCGATGATCTGTATCTTCTTTCAGGTGATATTTTGTTTATTGATTCAATCGGCAGACCAGACTTAGCCGGTATGGCAGAAGATTGGGTAGGAGATTTAAGAAAAACGCTTTATAGCCGTTACAAAGCGTTATCAAAGGATTTAATTGTATTACCGGCACACTTTATGATCATTGACGAGCTAAATGAGGATGGAAGTGTTGGTAAAAAACTAAGTACATTATTTAGCGAGAACCATGGTTTGAACATTGCGGATGAAACAGAATTTAGACACCTAGTAACAGATCATTTGCCTCCGCAACCAAATGCATACCAAGAGATTCGAGAAACAAACATGGGGAAAATCAGCCCAGATGAAGAAAAACAGCGTGAAATGGAGATTGGCCCAAACCGCTGTGCAATACGGTAACACAAGTTTCTATTAATAAGAGGAGAGATGAACATGAAATCAGATAAAGTATTAGACGCAAAAGGCCTGGCATGCCCAATGCCAATCGTCAGGACAAAAAAAGCGATGAATGAACTGGAATCAGGTCAAATATTAGAAGTGCATGCAACAGATAAGGGAGCTAAAAATGATCTTGCAGCCTGGTCTAAATCAGGCGGACATGACCTTTTAGAGCAAACGGACGAGGGCGATGTATTGAAATTTTGGATTCAAAAAGGCTAATGAATGTGAAAGGGTATCGAATAGAAAGATACCCTTTTCCTTTGATAGGAGGAAACCAAAGTGGATATTGCCTTTATCACAACTCTTTTCATTATAGGGTTTATTGGTGCCTTTATTTCCGGAATGATTGGTATTGGCGGAGCAGTTATTAATTATCCAATGCTATTGTACATTCCTTCTTTAGTGGGAGTGATGTCATTAACTGCCCATGAAGTTTCAGGGATAGGGGCTATTCAAGTTTTCTTTGCGACACTCGGCGGTGTTTGGGCTTATCGTAAGAGTGGTCTTCTAAATAAAGCATTAATAATTTACATGGGAAGCAGCATCCTTTTAGGGAGTGTATTGGGGAGTTACTTTTCTCATTATATATCTGAAAAAGGAATTAACTTTATATACGGAATTCTGGCTATTATAGCAGTTATTTTAATGTTTATACCTAAAAGAGGGCAAGCCCATAGAGAAGGCGAAGAAGTGATATTTAATAAATGGTTAGCTTCGTCCATAGCCTTTATCATTGGCGGCGTATCAGGTATTTTAGGAGCTGGCGGCGCCTTTATCCTAGTCCCCATTATGTTATCGATTTTAAATATTCCTGTAAGAATCACTGTTGCTTCATCTCTTGCGATTACATTTCTATCATCTATTGGAGCAACAGTTGGAAAAGTAATCACGGGACAGGTGCTTTTTGTACCAGCCCTGGTTCTTATTATCGCTAGTTTCATTGCTTCTCCTATTGGCGCATCAGTTGGAAAAAAAGCAAATACAAAATTCCTGCAATGGATTTTAGCGCTATTAATAAGTGCGACAGCCATTAAAATTTGGTTAGAGCTCCTTTGATATAAGTCAGCGGGTAAAATGAAAGATTAACAGGTTGATACGGCTGAAGTTTTTGAAAATCAAATGAATATGAAACATCAATTGAGGGTTTTTTATTGAATGGTTTAAAACTGTGAGTCAGAGAGAGAAAAAGGCAATAGGGCACCGCAAATTAAAATTCTCAGTAGATCAAAATAACTTTTGGATTGGTATTAGAATCTTGATTATATGCTGCGGAGAAAGTGACGGGTTGGAACTGCTGTTAAGGAAAACATCAGATTATGAAAAACCAAGAAGAAAGAAACTAAGTTAGAGGAGTAAACCATACGTTTGCTCCTCTTTTTCTGTTTATAAAGGACTTTGTACCAAAAGTAACGTTTGCTGCTATGAATAGGGATCAAAATGATTTGTTTTTTGATTATTTTTTAAAATAATTTAAAAGGATAAAAAAGAGAGTGAAAATCATCCACCACTTAATATCGAAAATAATTCGACTTAACGAAATAGGTAATAAGGTTTAAATTCAAAAGGAAAAGTTTTCTTTATAGTCTGTAAGGTATAAAGTAAAAATAGGGAAAACGTCTGATGAAAGAAGATATTTTTCGGTTTAATATAATTAATGCCCAAAAAATGGAGATTTACAATGGGTAAATGCAAATATCTCTAAGGAAGGTCTCTCTTATTTTAAATATGAAAGGGGATGAAAAAGCGTAAATGACTTAATAGATTCTGTGCTTTATAAATCTTTAACAGAATAAATGATATAAATATATAAAAAGTAGAAGACGGAGAATATTATGTATAAAAAAATTGCTGTTTTTATATTACTATCTTTCATAATCGTTTCATCTTTTTCACAGTCGGCTCTTGCTCATACAGTTTACCCTGTGAATCCTAATGCACAGGCAACAACGAAAGAGTTGATGAATTGGCTGGCTCATCTGCCAAACCGATCTGAAAATCGCATACTGTCAGGTGCATTCGGCGGATTCACAAATGCTTCGTTTTCCATGAAAGAAGCCAACCGAATTAAGAATGCTACTGGCCAGCTACCCGCAATTTATGGTTGTGACTATTCCAGTGGATGGTTGGAGAAGCCCTATATTTCTGATATTACTGAGACGATCGACTATAGTTGCAACAGTGACTTAATCTCATATTGGAAAAGCGGTGGAATACCACAGATTAGCTTACATCTAGCTAATCCTGCATCCAGTACTTTTGGGAAAAATGCTTCCCATATTTCAAACAGTGAGTATGAAAAAATCTTAGACTCATCAACTACAGAGGGTAAGCGATTAGAGGCTGTTCTGAGCAAAGTTGCAGATGGCCTTGATCAGTTAAAAAATGAAGGTGTACCTGTTCTATTCAGACCTCTTCATGAAATGAATGGAGAATGGTTTTGGTGGGGACTAACCGAATATAACAAAAAAGACAGCCAGCGCTTCTCACTTTATAAACAACTGTATCAAAAAATCTATCATTATATGACTGATACAAGAGGTTTGGACAACCTGATATGGGTTTACTCACCGGACGCCAATCGAGACTTTAAGACTGACTTTTATCCTGGATCTTCATATGTTGATATTGTTGGATTAGATGCGTATTTCTCAGATGATTTTACAATTCAAGGATATGATGAGTTAACAGCTCTTAATAAGCCATTTGCGTTCACAGAAATCGGCACACAAAAACAAGATGGTAATTTGGATTATGCTGTGTTTCTTAATACAGTCAAACAAAAATATCCGAAAACCGTGTACTTTCTAACTTGGGATGAGGTTCACAGCCCTTCGGTTAATAAAGGTGGGTCTAATTTTTATAATGACAGCTGGACCCTTAATAAGGGAGAGGTATGGGCTGGTAGTTCACTTACACCAATAGTTGAATAACTGAAATGTCAAGGACATAAACAATTTCTTCATGTCGTTGAGTAACACTTGTTGAATTTCTTACAGAAAAATTGATCCAAAGAAGATACTAGACGTTGTGCAAAGAAAAACGTTAAGACGCAGACATCGGTTTGCTCCTCTTTTTCTGTCCATGAAAAGAGGAGTGGTGACTTTTGCGTAAATCGCAATTTGTGTAAATATCATTATTGTTTTTGATGATTCTAATCGTGTATTTAAAAGGAAGAGAGTAAAAAGCCCGACGTTTACTGTTTTGAGCTCACTTTTTAATATATAAGCTTCATAATCAATGATAGTGAGCGGAATAACTCGTGCGGGTTCAATTCTTCTAAACCACATTAATAATAAAGTGGGAGGATTTGAGAAGGGGATAGTTTAGCCGATTATGAGGGCTAAACTATCTTTTTTTACATATTTGATTAGTTTACAATACGGATTTAAATGTCATATGTTTACTAGCACTTAACTATTCAATTCAGGCTGCAATTTGTTCCTCAAAGCATAAAGCATGATGGCACCTACAAGGAATGCGACTGTATCTGCAATGACAAGTGACCAAACCACCCCATGAAAGCCGTTCACCTGATTGGCGATGAACAATACAGGAATCAGAGTAATTCCTTGAATAAATGACATAACAAAAGCGGCCGTTCCTTGCGCGGTAGCTTGGAAGATACCAGTAAATAATGAGGACATCCCTGTAATAAATATGGATAAAAACGTAACATGTAGAATGTAGCTGCCTATTTTAATTAATTGCGGGTCATTTGTAAATAAACCTATTAGATGGTCGGAAATTAAATAGACGATAACGCCAAACATTACTGCTAGCGTCACAATCGCTTTTAATGTAAATCCAATGGTATTTTTCATGCGTAATTTATCCGCTGTAAAAGAGAATGCAATTAACGGTACAACCCCTTCACATAGTCCCATCAAAATAAATTCAGGAAATTGAAATAAGCGGGATGAAATTCCGTATGCAGCAACGGCTTTGTCCCCATATTCGACAAGAAAATGATTAAAGATAAGAGACATTGCCCCCAAAAAAATACTCATAATAAAGACCGGAATGCCGATTTTTAATACATTGCTCAGAATATCCAGGCCAACCTTGAACCACTTTACGGAGACAGTTAAGAACTGGCTCTTATATCCCATGTGGAAGGCATAGAATGAACTCGCAGCCAAGTTGGAAATGACGGTAGCAGACGCAACTCCGATTACACCCCAATGGCATACGAAGATGACTAACGCATCAAGCATAATATTTACAACAACACTGAGAATCATACCGGTCATCGACGTGATTGCTGAACCCTCTGAGCGCACGATATTCTCCAGCGTGAAAAATAATACGACGAAAGGTGAACCAATAAGCATAACCATGACATAGTCCTTCGTGAAGCCGAAGGAGTCAGATGTTGCCCCCAGGCCATGAACAATTGGATCGATTAAAGGGAGACCCACTGCCATCACAATAAGACCAAGAACTAAACTGCTGTAAAAGGCAAATGAGGATACATGCTTTACATCATCATATTTTTTCTCCCCGAGCAAACGGGAGATGAATGTACCGCTGCCCATGCCAATCAAGTTGCCTAGCGCCATAATGATTGCAAATAACGGCAAGGTTAATGCGAGTGCGGTTAATATGGCGGTATTATGGAGTGTACCAAGGAAAAAGGCATTTAGAATGGAATATATGACACTCATTGATGTACCTAGCATCATCGGTATAGCGAAGTGAGCAACAGCTTTTGCGATCGGTGCTTTTTCAAAATAATAGAGGTTTTCTGTATCCATTATATTTCACTTCTTTCTTGTTTATATTTAATCTAACACTGTTAGTTTGAGTCTTACAGTGTTAGATGGTATCATCATTTTATAAACCTGTAAAGAGAAACTTACACTGTTAGATAAAAGGACGGATAATATGAAAAAGCAACAGCCTCAGATTTCAGAGGAAAAGATTTTAGAAACCTCGTGGGAACTTCTTGGGGAGGGAGGCATCGAAACATTCAGCATGAGACGATTGGCCAACAGGCTAGGGATTCAGGCTCCCTCTCTGTACTGGTATTTCAAGAGCAAACAGAAGCTTTACCAGCGTCTGGCTAACCAAGTATCGAAAATGATTCTGGAGGAGTTCCACTCCGAGGGAGACTGGAAGGAGCAGCTGATGGGGCTTGCGATAACGGTACGGAACGTGCTCAGCCGATATCCTTGCTCTACGCAGCTCATGATGATGACGCTGCCCCATGAACCGGACATCATCCGATTCACGAACCGAATGTTACTCTGCGTGGAATCAACACCACTTAAGCAAGAGCAGAAAATGCAAGTGGTTACTACGCTTGTAAACTATGTCTTCTACTTCGTTTTAGACGATTATCAGCATGAGCGCAATGTCACTGCTATCCTAAAGGACCAAGAAGAGCATCCGGGGGAGGAGATGATACGCCTTCTTGATTCCATGAGCGAGACAGATGCGGGATTATTCCGGAGGATGTTTACGAACGGGCTGTTTGAGTTGATGGGGACTGACAGAGCATTTGAGTTTGGCTTGAAACTGATTTTATATGGGATTGAGAGGGTGATAAAGGAACAGGAGAGGTAATAATTAAACTGCCCGCCATCGGATGGGCAGTTTTAATGAGATTTTCTCGTCCCTCTATATGTGTCACCGTACTGGAGGAGCACTTATTAGGGATTGGAGTCAACAGAAGAGATTGTGAAGAATTGTACTTAAACGATCAGTGATTAATTGAAGAAGAAATAAAATGAGTAGTTCTTTAAAACGAACTGCTGCTAACCAATGTTTTTTAACTGATTCTTCATATTCATTAAAAGTCCTCTCATTGTGATAGTCATATATGTAAGGGTATCGACAGCATAGATGAGGCCTCTATAAAGAAAGCAGTGACTAGGAATGTACTGAAGTATACCGATCTAAGGATTTTCTCAGGAGAGCTTTTAGAACGTCCGGCTTAGAATCGCTTGATGGAGGGAAGTAACGCCCCATAAGAGAAGCCATCTGCTATGATCCAGACGCTTTTCTCGAAGAGTTTATCAGTGATGACAAAACTGATTTTCATCACTCTTTTATATATTTTTTCTCTATTTCTTTTTAAAAAAACTTTAATGAAATAGAGAAAGCCGGAATATGAGATCCGGCTTTTTCCAAAATCATTTTCCCTTCGCCTTCTTCCGCTTCTCCTTCTCCGCTCGATAAAACTCATGAAACATCTTCATCAGCGCCCGTTTTTCAATCCGCGATACATAGCTGCGTGAGATACCGAGTTCTTTGGCAATCTCTCGCTGCGTTTTTTCCTTCTTCAAATCAAGTCCAAACCGCCCGACAATCACTTCTTTCTCACGGTCATCTAAAATGTCAATGTATTGTTTTACTTTTTCAAGCTCCATATTGAGCTGGATCATATCTATCACGTCTTCGTTTTCTGATTTCAAAACGTCAATCAGGCTTATTTCATTCCCTTCCTTATCCTGCCCGATCGGATCGTGAAGGGAGACGTCTTTTTTTGTTTTTTTCAATGCGCGCAAATGCATGAGGATTTCATTATTCATTACAAAAGGGGGGCGCATAGATTTCCCTTAATTGTTTGGCTAAATAAATGTTGAGTCAGCTTCCTGTAGTAAAGGTTCAAACGTTTCTTCGCAAACGAAGGGGATACCTTAAATAACCAAGCTATATTTTCTATTGCATGTGATTGTATGTACGAAAGATTAATATTACGCAACATGAAAGTTGGAATGCAAAAGTGGTATGTAAAATAATTGGACTGCCACTCTAAATAATATGTCCAAGTTGCAGGCATTGTTTTTTTATCACCTTCATGTCTGTATATATGGCAAAATACATGAGCGAAATCATACCATTGTTCAGTTCGGCTTTTTCGGCTGTCCAAGCATATATTATAAATTCCGCTGTGTTTAAGTGCGAAGCTTGTAACAGGTTTAAACGACAGCCTAATATCTAAAGCCTCGGCAATCCGTTCAAAATTAATTTGTTCAGGCTCTGTAATATTAATCTTCCTGTATAAGTTTTCAATCCAATCCTCTAAATGACTGTTTGTATACCTCAAGATGAAAAACCTCCTTAAAGACGACAATCTAAAAATTGGATTCGTTTAAATATTATAGGGAAATCAAGACTTTTTTCATAGGAAAATGCATCTGAGGAGATGGAATATGAATCCGTTTAATAATGACTGTTTTCGTAAGTATGATGATTTTAACACGCATTTGGATTTCTCTAGAAAAGTAAAGGTCTTTAGGGATTTATGTCAAAATAATAGTAAGTACCTTATGCAACAGGGAGTTTGGTTGCTTAATAAGGAGGGGGAAGTATGAAAAAAAATATTCACATATTGGGAGCCTCTGGGGTCGGAACGTCAACATTGGGTGCTGCATTATCAAAGCATTTGCCTCATACGCATCTTGATACCGATGATTACTATTGGTTAGATAAATTCACTAAAAAAAGAGAAATTCCTGAAAGACGAAAGTTGCTTGAAAAAGACTTAACAATAAATGAGAAATGGATTCTTTCTGGTGCAGTGTGTGGCTGGGGCGATAATCTAAAAAGTTATTTTGACCTTGTCGTCTTCTTATGGATTCCACAAGATATACGGCTTGAGAGATTAAGGCATAGGGAATTTCAGCGTTATGGAAATGAAGTGTTAGCCGGTGGCAGTAAATATGAACAATCAAAAGCATTTTTAGAGTGGGCTTCTTTATATGATACTGCTGGAATGGAAGTCAGAAGTAGAGCTTTGCATGATCATTGGATGGCAGATTTATCTTGTCCAGTGTTAAAAATTGAAGGCGATTGCTCAGTCAGCGAAAGAGTTCACCGCGTCTTGGATTATTTGAATTCTAATTAAACTAACGGCTAGCGATTGAAAAGAAGAACACGGAGCTGATTCACTTGCTCTTGTTGGGGGCAAGTGCTGACAACCCTATTACTGGTTTAATTAAAGAAGGAGTATAAAACCTGTATAAAAGATGTTACTAAATATCTACGACACAGGTTTTATATGTAGGTAACTAATATTCTTATTTTTAACTTTGCATTTTTTTATTCTGCAATAGTTGATTCTATTTCTGCTTTCAATTTTTCAAACCACTCTAAATTAACCAAGTGATGTGAACGGGAATTTTCGTTCATACGGCGAAAGTAATCGATTGTGCCGGGAATTTCTTGAGTGATGGACAGGTATTCATCAAGGAGCTCGATTCGAGTTTTAGTCTGATCGATTTGTGATTGGATCAGATCCAGTAATTTATTTTTGTCGAATTCATCTGCAAAGAGTAACGCCCCATAAAATTGCAGGTTCACATATTCCGATTTGGCGCCGTATTTGATCATTAATTTTTCGAATTCTGCCCTTCCCGAATCTGTGACTTTGTAGTTGCGGATTTCACGCCCGCTGGTTGAGGGTTTCTGCTCAATCTGTTCAATAAAACACTTTTCTTCAAGCTGCTGCAGATTGTAATAAAATGAACCTTTCGTGAAGTTAACAATGTATTTGTAATGACGTTTTTCCATTAAGGCCAAAAGTTCATAGCCGTGAGCTCCGGGGTTTTGGATTAGCAAGCCAAGGATAAGTAAGGGAATCATGGTTTCATCACCTTCGCCATCCGCGCCTCAAATTCCGCGTACGTGATTTTACCCGAAGCCAAATCCATACTATGAAGGTAAATCTGTTCTGTTTTAGAATAGTCACCATTCACTTTCAGCGATTGCTCCTCTCCCGAAATGGGTTTCAGGATATGGTACTTTTTCGAAAAAGCCTCGAAATAGCGGTAACCGAATTTGCGTTGTGAAGCTGCGTCTAAATGAATGCCATCAGGATTCGCAGTCAAACCTGCTGCAGTAACAAAATAACAATTCTGTTGTTCATTAGCAAAACGCAGCAATTGTTCATTAACCTGTCGAAATTCAGTCGCGTGCTGTCCAAAACCGGTCTTTCCAAGAAAGTCACCAAGCCCTCCAATAATCAACGGTACCTCATCAAGTTCCAACTCGTTTCTTAGTGTCTCGATGATAAGAGTTAATTTCTCGTAATAAGTTTCATGTAGCGAACGATAACTGTCACTCTCACCTTGGTGCCAAAGGATTCCACAAATTTGACTGGACCGGAGGGCGAAGCGGGCTTCGGACAAAGCATGCTGAAAAAGGATGCCTTCCGGATGCCAGTCATTCAATGAACTGCCACCTTCGGCACAAGGGATCAAGCCAATTTCTTCATCAGGATGAGCTTTCGACCAAGCATCTGCAAAAGATGCCGCCAGGCCAACGCCGGAGACCGGACGGTCGTAATTAATCGGCTCTGTCATCATCTGCCACTGTCCATTGCGCAACATTTTTATTTTTTCATTATAGATCGGGTCTACTTCATTCAAAAATCCACGGCCGGCCATATTCGACTGCCCCAACATTAAAAAAGACTTTATCATCTAATTTTTCCCTTCTTTACATCAATATTTTAGTCTAATTAGACTATAGTCGATTCAGTTTGTGTTGTAAAGTTTTAATAAGGTTTTACTTTTATTATTAGTATGTATGAAAAACAAACTAACATTGAACATTTGGTTGATGTATTTGAGAAATAGCAAGTTCTTTTGCTTTTTCTTATCCAACTATCGAGGGCTTTAGTTCAATAACGATCTTCCACAATCGGGCGCGATTATTGAACAAAAATTAAAGGAGTGATACATATTAGTCATGTATAATATGTATCACTCCTTATTTTTTATGGCTTTTTTTGATTTAGGTCTTGATAAACAATGAAAAAATAACACAAACCCTGTCATGTAAGGGTTCCTATGAGGTTCAAAATCATTTTTCATAGGAAATACGTTCAATGATGGGGGTGTATCCCAAATGAAATGGATTGTTAAAAAGGGAGGGCTATGTTGAAGGGGTTAAATATCAATAAAAAATTATTAAAAAGGTTAACGATTGTACCAATTCTATTCATTTCAGCAGAAGATTGACCCAGGGAAAGTTCAAATCATTGTTTTATATGGAAATCAAGGTACAGCCCATGTCTTAGATGCTCCGGAGCACGGGAAAACAGTGATTTCAAACTGTAAAGGGCAGTTTTGCGCGGGTTGACCATGAGATAGGTTACAAAATCAAATAGCAGTGGCTTTCCACTGCGGGGGGAGGAACGGTATGGATAAATTATAGGAAATTTAGTGACATCCACGAAAGATGACAGTTGAGCAGGAGGCGGAATATTTGAAAGTGCATCCGGATTACATAGCGATACTCGTGCCAAAGGCAGAGAAACAAGATCGGTGATGAAACAATTATTGCAAAGCGTGATAGGACAAACGATTGGCTCCTTGGTGCTATCGCTGTGGTTTTATTATTTGCGATTGCAGTCCTGCCGGGATAGGGGATAAAGGCATTGCAAGAATACGAGAAGTGGCATAATTTAAAAGAAGGCTGGAATAAAAAAAGGGAGAGCTATCTCCCCCTATATATTAGTAACAACGTTCATAATTTCCATACCATATCCCACTCCACGAGGTAACACCTTTCAGATACCACTTATAAACGCCGTCATCATAGACGTTAGGTATTTCATTTCTTGAATTATAAGGACCGAATTGTTCTACTATACAAGTTTTTAGTGCGTTTGCCTCGGTAGTTGTGTTTGTGGTCGAAGAAGTGGTTGCAAATGCAGGAGCTGCTGAAACAAGTAAAGCAAGTGATAAAGCTGAACCAGTTAACACTTTTTTTAATTTCATTTTAAACACTCCCTTTGTTTTTTTAATACAACTGTATTATCGCATGTCATCCATAAATATCCAAGTTATTTTTTGTTAATGTTTTGTGAACTTAGTTGAAATAAAGAAATCTGCCCGAATGCCTGTACCCCGAAAAGGGGGCACAGCATGGGCGATGAGGAGGTAATATTGTCCAAGATGGAAAACCTGCGGACACTGAACTTACAGCATTTACGCTGTTTGTTTGGTGTTCGTTTTTTATTTGAAAAAGGGGGATACAATCATGAATCAAAAAGAAATTGAAACTCTAATCACTGGATGGTGAAAGAGGTTCGTCGTTTGCAAAAGGTACTCTATGGTTCAGTAATTCCCATGAAGAATTGGAGTGTTGCACAATATGGATTAGAATCAGCTATGCCAAAAGGAAGTCCCGGGAAGAGTCAGGCAGAATTGCGGCAAATGGATTTAAGAGAGGAACGTCTTTTCAAACGACTTAAGTATTATGAAGAGCGAGTATATGCAGTTGAATTAGGGGCTGAAAAGATCAAAGGGGAGCAACATAAAGTCATTTATGATTGCATGATGGAGGGGATGAGTTACCGTGCTATTGGTCTTCATCTTGGTATTTCACGGGAAACTGTACGCAAAATGAAAGACGAGTTGATCAGCCAATTATGCCAAGATTGCCACTTTGAGCGTTTGTTGAATCTGAAAAAATCTGTGGTGTAAAATGGGAGGCAGGATCGGCGCGGCGGATTATTCCTGCGTCACCACTACATTCATGGAATGAGAAAACCCCCAGCGATAAGCGAGGATCAACTCAACTGGGAGGTTTTATACAGTTAATTCGGGTGATAAAACACCAGCAGTATTGCGTAAAAATTAATATTCCCGACAAAAACAAAATAAAGCCTCATGTTTGATGATGATAAGGGTTGAATGTGCTCTATCAAACGAGGCTTTTAGAGCGAATTCACTAATAACGGGTGCATTCGTTCGTAGGAGAATTATTTCCAAGAAAAATGGGTTCTATTCATATTGAGGAGCGCTTTTCATAATAAAACCCCACGTTGATCATAAAGAGTTGGAGAAACGTGGGGCAGAGCGATGGGGTATTTATGTGGAGAGTTGCTCTAATAAGTAATCTATACAGCTTTTGTTGTTATGTGCATGGTTTTGTTTGCTAAATCCTCATGGAGCGGTAAATAGGTGGTTGTAATAGTACTAGTAGATGCTTCTGAACATAGTTTATAACAGATAAAAAATAATGAAGGGAGAAGAAAATATGCATCATTGCAAAATTTTACCTCCAATTGTGCATCCGACTAAGTGTTGTGAACATCATACGTTCTCAAATACAATTGTTCCTCACATTCATCCGCAACATACAACTAGCGTGAATCATCAACATTATGAGCATGTTCATTACTTTCCGCATAGTTACTCAAGTTACGATCCTGTCACTGAGCATCATAAGTATTGCGGAAAACCTTGTTGTTAAGGATTTCCGAAAACAATTAATTAAAAAGAGAGGTTTTAAAGTGGCCTCTCTTTTATTGTCTATCCTATTTTGACAATTTAAGGGTGTTGTTAATAACATAGCAAAACGCCATAAAAACTTCTTATGGCGTCTTCGTACAGGGAGGTGAAATCCAAAAGGCCGCTTTGGATTAAAGTGCCTAAAGACTAATAAAGGAATGTAGCACCAACAATGATTAACAGGATGAATAGCACTACGATTAATGCGAAAGTGCTACCATAACCATTCGAGTATCCCATATAGTTACCTCCTTTAATAGTAGATTAAAATATTTCAAGACTAATAAAGGAATGAAGCACCCACAATGATTAACAGGATGAACAACACCACAACTAACACGAAGGAGCTATTGTAACCATTTGACAT
Organism: Bacillus sp. EU52; assembly: GCF_037964975.1. Classification (NCBI taxonomy): domain Bacteria; kingdom Bacillati; phylum Bacillota; class Bacilli; order Caryophanales; family Bacillaceae; genus Bacillus; species Bacillus sp. EU52. The sequence continues at coordinate 2,543,886 of NZ_CP150177.1, read as the reverse complement.
GTTATCACCTCTTTTAATGGAGTTAGTATAAGATATGTCAAACAATAATTTTCGACATAGATTTAAGTCTAAATAAGAGAAAATGAATATTTTGTCTAAAGGTGTAATAGCAGATACATCAGCAAAAACTATTAAAACAAACACAAACTCAAACATGAGGTCCGGAGGTGGGTAAGATGTAATGCCAAGACCACGAGATCCACGCAGAGACAAAGCTTTTCGTTTGTGGGAAGAGAGCCGGCGGGAGTAAGAAGTTAAAAGACATTGCTGAGCAATTAAACGTAACAAGTAGCACTGTCCGAAAATGGAAAGCAAACGATAAATGGGAAGAAAAAATAAAAGGGAGCGCTCCTAAATCGAAAGGGAGCGCTCTTTTGCGTCGAGGCCCACCTAAAGGGAACAAAAATGCAAAAGGAAATAAGGGAGGAAGAGCACCGCTTGGAAATAAAAATGCATTAGGAAATAAAGGTGGTGCAGCTCCACTGAGAAATCAAAACGCTGTGACTCATGGATTCTTCTCTAAGTTCCTGCCAGAAGAAACGCTATCCATCATGGAAGGTATTCAAGAACGTTTGTCTGTCGATATGATATGGGATCAGATACAGATCCAATATGCCGCAATTATAAGGGCGCAAAAAAATCATGTTCTTTTCTGATAAGCAAGAAATGATTAAGGAACTAAAAAAGAAAAAGTCTGTCCTATCTGAGACAAACGAAGTCGAAGAGGAAGAATACGAATTCCAATTTTCTTGGGATCGTCATGCAACGTTCTTGAACGCTCAATCTAGGGCAATGGCAGAGCTCAGGAACTTTATTAAACAGTTTGATGTAGCCCACTCGGAAGACGAACGACGCCTTAAATTGGAGAATATGCGTTTAAATATCAACAAGAAAAAATTAGAGATCGAAAAACTTACAGAAGAAGACAAACCTTTTGAGATCACCATTGTAAACAAGAGTGATGACAAATGATTAAACAAGTAAATCCTCATTTTAAAGAATTTCTCTTTGACTGGAATCAAAAGTTTCAGTTTCTTGTGGGTGGTTATGGATCATCCAAAAGCTATCATGTGGCACTCAAAATTGTTCTGAAATTGCTTAAAGAAAAACGAACTGCACTTGTTATCAGAGAGGTGTACGACACACATAGGGATATTTTACCTACGTGCGTCAGGAAGCTGTCGCTAATGAAGAATTGTCAATAACTGAAAATTTAGCACAGATCGGTGTTAAAATCCCTTCAACGATAACAGACCGATTACAAACCATTGAGAACGAAAAAGAACAGAGTAAGGATAACGCAGACAGAGCTGCTGGCTAAGCCAGTGGCTTTTTTTTATTACACAGACAGAAGGAGAGAGGATATATGGCCATTAAAGTTGTAAAGAATTTAGTCTCTAAATCAAAGTATGGATTGAAATGTCCTAATCCAATGAAAGCTGAATATATCACTATTCACAACACTGCGAATGATGCTTCAGCAGCCAATGAGATTTCTTACATGAAGAATAACTCTAGCTCAACAAGTTTTCACTTTGCAGTAGACGATAAACAAGTCATTCAAGGTATTCCAACGAATCGTAACGCTTGGCACACAGGAGATGGAACAAACGGCACAGGGAATCGAAAGTCGATTGGTATCGAAATTTGTTATAGTAAGTCAGGAGGGGCACGATATAAGGCAGCGGAAAAGCTCGCTATTAAGTTTGTGGCGCAGCTACTTAAAGAACGTGGATGGGGTATTGATCGAGTCCGCAAACATCAAGACTGGAATGGTAAGTATTGCCCGCACCGCATTTTGTCAGAGGGAAGATGGATTCAAGTTAAGACTGCAATTGAAGCAGAATTGAAAAAGTTGGGCGGAAAAACAAGCTCAAGCAAAGCAAGTGTAGCTAAAAAGAAAACAACAAACTCCAGCAGCAAAAAAACGTCATATGCGCTATCTTCTGGCATCTATAAAGTCACAAGCCCTATGCGAAAAGGGGATGACGTAAGGCAGATTCAAAAAGCTCTTGCTGCTCTTTATTTCTATCCGGACAAAGGAGCGAAGAATAATGGTATTGACGGCGTATACGGTCCGAAAACAGCAATGCAGTTAGACGATTTCAGTTGATGCATGGGTTTTCTGCTGATGGAATTTATGGACCTAAGACAAAAGCGAAAATTGAAGAGAAATTGAAGGATAACAGAAATTGAGAATAACCTTTATAATCCTATTGTGTCAAATTTATGAAGTTTAATCCGGGTGGGAGGATTTGTTAAATGAAGAGAAGTATTATTACAGTGAGTTAAATTTAAAAGGGGGAAATGTGAAATGAAAAAGTCGTTAGTATCAATGTTTTTTGTTCTGATTTTAATGTTTACTGCTATGGGAAGTGCTTCAGCCTATGAATTTAAAGGTATGCTGCCTCTTAATGACAAGGTAAGTGGATCTTTTGCTGATGCCGCTGCTGCTAAAGAAGGGCATGAGTGGCAATTCCATCCAGGATCAGCTGCAAAAGTAAAGTTTTATTTGTCCAAAGATAGTACAACAACTCCGTTAAAAGTTAGTATTTACAAAACGGATGTAAATGGTGGTGGGACAACTTTTGTGAATTCTTATGATTCCTCAGAATTATCGAAACATACTATTGCAGTCAGTAAAAGCTATACTTATAGCATAAGGGTTGCTGGATATAGCACTGCAAAAACTGGCGGATCATACACATTAGAAAGTTCTGTAATTCAGTGAACAAAAGGGAGCGATGGCTCCCTTTTAAAGTTACTACATCAGGGTAAACAGCAGGAACAATGATTCCTCGCTTGCTATTGTTCTCGTCAAGAATGTACCAACCGCCTCGATATGTAAAACCCTTCTTTATGTAAGAAGGGTTTTAATTTTATTCAACCTTTAAATATATCTGGAATCTTATCTCGCCATATTAATAGCAATTCTCTAAATTGATCGGTTTCAATTGAGTTTTCATAGGGTTCTTCTATCCTAAAAGAGTTTTCAACAATTGTCACATCTTTTTTGATGAGAACATTTGTAGCATTTAACTCAATCTCAAAGTCTTCATATATCCCTTCTGAAATTTTCTCAATGTAATCTATATACTCGTTGGTTTGTTCTTCTGTAGCGATGTTTTCAATGAAATCAGAGAAGATACTGATTTCTTCTGGCAATACTATTCCTAAATCACCAAATGGATCTTCTTCAAATTTATATGAATATTTCATATGTTATTTCACCTTAAAGATTATTATTTATATAACGGATATGCAGTTTTGTTTATATCTTAATATCATACTTTTCCTTAATTCTTTTCATGTAGTTCTCTACCTCGGGTTTATTTTCTGGGTGTCGTTCTACATATTCCCTAACAATTTCATTTAAATATTTATAGAAATTTTCATAATCTAATATGACTTCTTCATCTTCCTCGACTGCTGGGTAATCGAAATAAAAAGCTATACCCTCATCTCCAAAATAATCTTCTTCCCACTCTTCGTAGTCATCAGCAAATACACACCAGACATTCTCTATACCATAACCTTCTCCGTTGGAGAATTTCTCTAAAATTCGTATAAATCGTTCATCACCAATAACCTTAAAGAAATAATTAATTAATTCTTTATTTTTATTATCCATTTCATTTTTCCACCGAATTAAAGCCTCTCATAACGAGAAGGGCTTTCCACCTTTTAATACTCTCTCCTCAAAAAGAAGGGGAAAGGCTTTATCCGTTTATCCCTCGTATAGTTTATTAATCAACTCTGTAAATGAATCACAAACATAGCTAATGGAACTTTCCTTATCTTCATAAGCTATCTCATGATCCCAAAAAACAATTACGGGTTCTTGAGAAGACATTCTGTAATCAAAACAAAAAAGGTTTCCCCCTGCATCTGTAGCAAAAGGTATGATCTTATCAACTAACCGGTCTTTAACATTATCAATGGTACTAAGGAGATCAATTGGCCGAGTAGGATCTCCTATGCTCAGTAAATTGTTGATTGTTTCTCGAGAATTTTGGAATAAAACAACCTTTTTATCTATAGGGGAACATCCATTATGGTCTTTAATGAACTCTCTGTAATCTGTTGGGAACTTGATTTTTAATTTCTCTTCTACATACTCAATTTGATTGTTTGTAGCCTCTTGAAAAGTGCTTCGTTTTCTCCATTTAATACTTTGCATTTGTTAACCTCCTACTGTCATATACCGGGCAAAGTTATCCCTTGTATTAAATAAAAAGAGCCTTTCTCCTCAAAAAGAAGGGGAAAGGTCTTATCCGTTTATTCCTCGTATAGTTTATTAACCAACTCTGTAAATGAATCACATATATGACTCAAAGCTTTATCAGGATCTTCATATGCAATCTCGTGATCCCAGAAAACTACGGACGGATTCTCTTTATTAAGACGATAATCGAAGCAGATTTCGTTACCGAAAGGATCACAAGCAAAAGGAACTACCCCAGAAAGCATCCTTCCATCCTGGTAATCTTCAAAGACCTCTAAAATAAAACTTGAACTATCCTCAGTTAGACCATGTAATCGATTAAAAACAGCACCTTTTGTATTTTTAAAGTCAAATATCTTTTTATTTGGGCGCGCCCCATTGTTGTTTAATATAGTTGTAACATAGTTGCTAGGGAACTTAATATCTAATGCCTTTTCGATTTTTTTAACAGTTGTTTCCCCAATAGGTTTTTCGGCAAATCTCCACTCTGTCATATTGTCCAACTCCTATCTGTTCTTACTTCCTTCACCCCAAAGGTGTCGACCTCCTGTATGGCCTGTTTTCTGTTGCGTCTTTTGATCAACTAATTGCATCCTCCTGAATCTTGATGATATTGTCAAGTATAACCATTCGGTGTTATCTCATCTTCAAACAGAATAAGAATAGAAATATTGTCGAAGTTTTCTGGAGATAAGTTTCAGCCTTGGGATAGTGAATAAAATATAATCTCTTTCGGCCTTTGACGGAAATATCGTCTGAAACAGCAGACAGTTAGACGATTGTATAATGCATGGGCTTTCTGCTAATGGAATTTACGGACCTAAGACTAGAGAGAAAATAGAAGCGTTATTGAAATAAAAAAAGGCCTTCTTTTCAAGAGGACCTTTTTTATAATATTAATTCTCGATATTTTCAATTACCTGTCTAACCATCTCATGTATTTGGTCAAATTGCCATTCTATATCACCTATTACTAAATGTAATTGTAGTAATTCAGAAGTTAGTTTTTCTTTATCTTCAATTTGACTTAAGTTAGCTAAAACTTTATTCATTCTTTCATCTATTTGCGGAAGTTCTTTAATATTTTCCTCTTCTTCTAAAAGTTCTTCTGTTGAAATTAATGTACTATTATATTTTTCATTTAATTCTTTTAAAGCACTAAAGATTTTATCAATATTTTTCATGTATCATAACCACCTATTTTAATTTTCTTCCAATGGCATTCTTAGTCTTAACTTCGTTCAATGTTCCATCCAAATTCAACACTACTCTTAAATTTCCTCTTTTATCGAAAACTTCTAAATGATCCTTGTGCAAATTATCTAAATAAAATCTATCTCCTTTTTTCAGATACGGATTATCCAATTTTTTATTAACTTCATAGATTGATTGGCCTTGGAATTGATTTTTTGTTTTTGTAACATTGTTTTTTATACTTTTTCCAAACCCATCTTTAAAAAATTCTTTCATATTCGATACTGATTTAGCTTCACTAGTTACCTTACTACCATTACCATTCCCCTTAGAACCATGATCAACATCAAAAGACTTTTTAATTTGTTGAATTGTATCTTGTCCAGATTTTTGTAAGTTTAGCACATTTATAGGAACATCACTAGCTAACAGAAGTTCTTTAGCAAAAGGATTTGGTATTGACTCTAAACCTTTTTTTAAAAGTTTCCCAAAGTCTTTGGTGTCTGTTACTACTTTTTTTGATGCAGATTTACCAACATTTCCGGCGCTGTTTATCCCTTTTTTACCCGACTTGCTGATTCCCTTCTCTGCGACTCTCCCGACCTTTGAAACGACTGATCCACTCTTTGTAACAGCACCACCGCCGCCTGATATGAATAAGCTGGCTACATTTAAAGTGAAATATGTGGTGTAGTGCGATTGTGAATACATATCTCCGTGTACAAAGTTTTTGTCCCAGCTTTCTTTTACCTCATCCCAAGTAGAATCCCAGGCTTTTTTATAGTCGAATTCAAAAACGGACTTTATCGTTTCTTTTGGATCTAAACCGAGATCGATCCCGAATTTTGCAATTCCTAAAAGTCCTTCACCAGTTTCCTTCGAAAAATCATAATATGCCATTTGTTTGCCTTTATAGTATTCATATACTGGACCTAGATATTTTTTACCCGCCGCATCTATAGGGGCTAAATATTCTTTAACTGTCTTCTCTGTATCATCTATACCGGCTAATAAACCTTCATATACACCGTCAATCTGTTCTTTCAAAATATCCTTGGTCGCTCGAAGAGGATTATCCCAAAACTCGAGGGAATTAACATACTCCTGTTGTTCAGTGGTGAGGTTGTCGTATCCAATCTCTTTAGCAACTTTTAGATACTCGTCAGGATCATCAACTAACGTATTGAGCTTTTTCTTTAAATCTTTAATTTCCCGTTCTTTTTCTTCTTTCTTTTTAATCGTCAAATAAGCCTCTGTACGCTTCTCAATATCGCCTTTTTTCTTATGTATATCACTCTCACGGTATGCCTTGGCGTTGTAGTGGATGGGCGTAGCGTTTTTGCCTTTGCCCGTTGCTTCTTGGAGCTTTTGGAAGTCTGACTTGATGAATTGTTCATTAGGTTCTGACAGGGCATATTCTGTCAGTAAATCTTCGTCAAGGTCACCTAGTTTTTCAATTGTTTTTTTGCGTTTGTCATTGGCATCTGCAAGCTCATCCTTGAAGGTTTCTGTTGAAAATAGGTCGAGCGGAAGGATGTCGTCAATATCGTTTAGGATATCTTTCATGGCTTTTTTCTGTTCAGACATGATGGATTTTGATTTTTTATGGGCGTTAGCCAGTTCATGTTCTAAAAAAGACTCTTCAATATAAGCATCAGAGAGGCCCTTGTCCTCGACAGCTCCGGCAATGCTGTTAAAGAATGCGATTTTCATGTCAATGTAGTCGATCCATTGATCAGTGACACCAACATGATCGTGATAGAATGCTTTAATGTTATTAGCGCCTTTACCTGAGAATTCGCTGTTGTCAAGTTCAGCGACGCTTTGTAAAGCTTTTCTCAAGTTGACCATTTGCGTCCTTAGTTCTTTATATTCTTTGGCGCGGTCTGTAGCTTCAGACATAAGTGTTTTAGCTTCAAAGACTTTCATAATCATACCCTTTCATTTAATCATATATCAAAATATTACCATGGGAGAAAGAAGAAACGAACCTAAAATTAACTTGATTGATCGTATCAAAGATAGCGAATAAAAAGTTTGCGGTTTTTTTGCGGTCCGAACACTTTTTGGAAATGTTAGAATATTACATAAAAAGATATAAAAGGAGGGGTCCTGTGAATCCGGTTTTATCATCGTCAGAAGTTGGCGTAAAGATCAATGAATGGTATAAAATGATACGTCAATTTAGTGTCCCGGATGCAGAGATTTTAAAGGCAGAGGTCGAGCAAGAAATCCAACGGATGGAGGAAGATGAGTATTTACTCATTTACTTCTCCTTAATGAAATTCCGTCATCAGCTCATGTTAGATTATTTGGAACCCGTAACGACACGTATAAGACCAACTATTGAGGAACTTCTTGAAAAAATTGAGACTTCAAATAAAGGCATATCTGGCCTGTTATCGTATTATTCTCTGTTTTTCAGAGGGATGTACGAGTTTGATAAGAAGCAATACATGAAAGCTATCTACTATTATAGAGAAGCCGAAAAGCAGCTTATACATGTCCCTGATGAGATCGAAAGGGCAGAGTTTCATTTTAAGTTAGCTGAAGCATATTATGGTATGAAGCAAAGTCATGTGTCTATGCATCACGTTAAACAAGCATTGGATATTTATAATCAATATGAACTTTATAAGGTGCGAAAAGTTCAATGTATGTTTGTTATCTCAGGGAATTATACTGATTTTAAACATTACGAAAAAAGTCAGCCGCATCTTGAAAAGGCATTAAAGTTATCTAGGGAATTGAATAACAAAAGGTTGATTAGTTCTGCACTATATAATTTAGGCACTAATTTTGCTGACAGTGGTGATTACGAGCAGGCGGAAGTATACATAAAGCAAGCAGTGGAGATTACAGAAAAAGAAAAGCTCACAAACTTGCCACATTCTTTATTTTCTTATGCAAAAATCCTTTTTAAACAAGGAAAAATGAATGAGGCTATCCAAGTAAGTAAGAAAGGTTTGTCAGCAGCTCTTTATCAAGGTGATGAGCTTTTCGCAAAATTACAGGGATATTTAAAAGCTCTTTATGTCGATGCAGTGGACCAACAAGGTGTTAATCAAACAATAGAATACTTAGAAAAAAATAAGAACTATTCATATATTGAAGACATTGCCTGTGAGACCGCAGCTGCTTACGCAAACTCAAAAGAATTTGAAACATCCTATGTATATCATCAGAAAATGCTTGAGACTCAAACACAAATTCAAAGGGGAGAATGCCTGTATGACTTTTAAAAAGAAGGTATGCCTAATCCTGGGTTTGTCACTTGTTTTAGTGTGTGGTTTCGGATCCAGCTTAACAGAAAATCAAACTCAAAACACATTCCATATTGCCTCAGATCGTTTTCAAACTTGATAATATTACATTAAACCTCCTTCGCGAATGGATATTTTTAGCGAAAATAAAAGGCTGTCGAGATTTCTCGACAGCCTGACCATTCTACATAGGATGGTCTTTTTTCTGCAGGTGGCGTGCCAGTTCGCTTACCTGTCAGTTTCCTGGTCATGAAGCTGTTCTCAAGTGCCGCCGGCGCTGCTAATAAGTGAGTTGGATCGGTGCGCGATCCCGTGCGCGTTTAGGCAGTTCAGGGCCGTTCAATGCCCGCGAAGATGCGCAGGACTTCGGCCGCACGGGCGGTAGGGTCGTATGGTGGGTTGCCGATCCCATGTGAGATAGGTTCCGTGGTCACGGAGTTCCAAAGCTGGTCGTGGTTGCCTGCGGCGAAGTCGAGTAGGGCGTCGCGGACGAAGGTGTCCCGGATGGCTTGCTCGTCGCTATGTCGGGAGCGTTGCTGTCCGACGATGCCGTACATCTCCGTGCCGTGTACGGCTGGCGCATCCTCAACAGGGCCAACGGCCAACAGGTGGGCGTTGCCGCCTGCGGCGGAGTGGGCGAGTGCAGCACGGGCGGCGGGTAGGGTATAGAGATAGTCGGTTAAGAACGCCCCGCGAACCTCGACAGGAGTTCGTCCGTTGACGTCATAGGCGGCAATGATGGATCGGGCACGACTTCGGGGGATCCGCGACTTTGTTACTAGCTCGTCAACGAGGTTGTCGATCCTGCCCGGGTCGAACGTCTCGGTCGCATTGATGACCCACCAGTCCGCCTCGTTTGTCGCCGTACTAAAGAGAATGTCGACGTCGCGGTGACGCCCGGATTCGAGGACACGCAGCGGCGTGTCTGCGAGAATGGCCCCAGGCTGTGAGTGGTCGTTCACGATGCCTAGAGTCGTGTTGTCGATGCCGTTTCTATCGCCAATGTCGCGAGGGCTAACCTTGATGAGCGTCTCGGCGAGGAGATTCCCATCCATGGTGAGCAGTTGTTCGGGATCGTCCGCGATGCCGAGTTCGGTGAGAAACTTGAACGCTAGTTCTTCGGCCCACCAGGCGGGAACGATCCGGGATGCGCCGCCGGAGAATGCAGCGAGGCGATGGTAGAGACCGTCGGCCGCCGGAGCTGCGAGAAGGGCTATCGAGGAGAACGCGCCGGCGCTGTGGCCGGTGACGGTAACGTTCTGAGGATCGCCACCGAAGTGAGCGATGTTCTCCTGCACCCATCTGAGCGCGGTGATGATGTCCTGCAGGCCGAGGTTGGTGGCGTCCGCGAACGCGCCACCGTACTGGGAGAGCGAAAGCCAGCCGAACGGACCTAGCCGGTAGTTCAGGGACACCCCGATGGCTCGGCCGGTCGCGGCGAGACCTGAGGCGTTCGAGGTGGTCTGGGTGTTCGCGCCGCGTTCGAATCCGCCACCATAGATATAGACGACCACGGGGAGCGGTTCGTCGCCAGCGTCTTCGGGTACCCAGACGTTGAGGTTCAGGCAGTCCTCGCTGAATCCGTTGTCGGCCTCCAACCAGCTATTGTCGCCAGGTTGCAGCGGTGCGGGTCCCTTCTGATCGTATGGCAGGTCCGGGTTGAACGGTAGCAAAATGGGTCGGCGGAAGCGTTCTGCACTGGCGTAGGGGATGCCCAGCCAGGAGCGGACCGCTTGGGCAGCAGTATCGGTCTTGTGTTCGGTGCCTCCGTTGAGGGTGTGGTCATGTTTCATTTATATCGATCCTTTCATATGTAAGATGATATGATCATTTTAGGCCATTATTTATAATAATAAAAGGCGAAATCAAGACTATGAATGACATATTTCGGACATTCCAGTCAGCGCCATCGGCCTTGGATTAATTGATGATGCCGTGATGGTGAGCACGTCCAATAAGAGTGAAAATATCGAATGCCGTAGTTACCGACCGTTGAACAGCAAGATTATGAAAACTTTTTTTGAGAAGCAAATCTATTTAATTGCTAAACTATTTGCATATTTCATGGAACATCTTTGCTTTTTCACCTATTTTTGATTGATTTTATGTTTCCTGAAAGGCGTATGCCCACCTGAATACAGTAATCCCGTCTGAAATCCCAGGGATTTCACCAAAAGCAGCGGATCACATTCCTTTTGCTGTTCCAATAAATTTAACATAATTTGGGCACATGCCCGGGCATCATCGAGCGCATTATGGTGATTTAAACGAATTCCGAAATAGTTAGAGATGATGTTTAATTTATGGGAGGATAGCTCTTGTAGCAGCTTTTTCCCAATTCTATACGTACATAAATATTGTATCTCTGGATAGCTTTTTTCAGCGGCATCTAAACAACACCTTAGCACGCTTATATCAAAAACAGCATTATGTGCAATAATAATTTCTCCGGATACTAGTGGTTCAATGGTTGTCCATAGTTCTTCAAATATTGGTTGCCCGTCAACCATGGAAGGTGTAATACCATGGATGGCGATATTCATTCGATTAAAAGGCTGTTGTGGATCAATTAGCCATTCATATTCACCAGTTACAATTCCATCTCTAACTTGAACTAAACCCAGAGAGCACGCACTCGATCGGTTTAAGTTTGCGGTTTCAAAATCAATTGCTGTAAAGTTCAACTGTTCATTCTCCTTTATCTTCCTATACCATAAAAGTGGATAGGATCTGCCTATTTAAATACTTTTCCTTTTAAGGGATAAACTTTATCGGAAGAAATAAATATCATTTCTTTCGGAAAAAACTTTTTAAAATACTTTTCCACTCTAAGATGAATATCCGTTTTATACCATTCGGACAACTCGTTCTCTTTAAACAAAAATGGCATGCCTAAGCGCTCGGAACGTTTCCCTCTTGTTCCATCTCCAATATTAAGGGTGTCGATATAGATGCGATCAACGATGGACTCCAGTGTTTTAGGAAAATCGGGTGTGAATGGAAGTACAGGCGAAATGGAAGCTTGGGTAGCGATTCCTACATTATTCACTTCTTTTAATGCCTTCAAGCGTAACTTAATACCTGGAGCGTGGGGAGCGAACAATCGTTTCATATCTTCCCGGTCCGTTTCTATAGTCATAGAGACAAGGACCTCACATTTTTGATTTAGTTCAATTAATAGATTAAGATCCCTTACGACAAGAGGACTTCGTGTTTGTATCTGAAGGAAATCTGGAGGGTGTTTGACCATTTCCTCTAAAATAGAGCGTGTTAGTTCCGTCTTCCGTTCCAGTGGTTGATAGGGATCTGTTGCAGTAGATAAAAAAAGATTAATGGATTTATTTCTTCGGCGGAGATTGACCATCTCATTCCGATATTTATCGGCCGCATTTTTTTTAATGCTTATCCATTCTCCCCAGGGGGTATCACTGTACTTTTGAATAGGCATTTCTCTAACGTAGCAATACCTACATCCAAAAGCACAACCACTATACGGATTTAATGAATGTGTGAAACCAACACTTGAATCTCCTTTCATTTCAGTTAAGATTTTTTTTGCTGTTATGTTATTGATCTTCATGTTAGCCTCCCTTTTTGGGTGCTGATACTCAATTAAATTAAAGAGTACCGGATAAATCACTATGAGTAACGTAAAAATTTTATATAGGGATAATATGTACTGCTTTGTTGAGACACTAACGTAACAATTATTTTTTAATTGAACTAATTAAGTTAAGAGCATACCACTAAAATCCCCTACTAATCATTGGTTTTAATGTGTCTCACATTAGGATTACATGTTACTTCTATGCACTATCGATTTTGTTTCGTTCCAATATTATGTTATGATCATTTTAGGTCATTTATCAGAATCAATAAAGGTAAAAATGGGAATTTCAATGACACTTTACGGACATTTCAATTTACCGATTACTCTTAAAGGAGGTTATTGTAATCGTTCATTCATTCAAACAGGAAAAAAATATAAGGCCTATTAAATATAAACCAGTGTTTTCTTATCCATACGATCTGGAGATTTTTAGTGTATCTTCTCTCAAAGAGCGAACAACAGAGGATAGTATGAAAATCACTTATCGTTATGAATTTTATATGCTCATTTGTGTCACGGAAGGAATGTGTACTCAATGGGTCGATTTTGAACCCATCTCTTGTAAGAAAGGAACACTTATAGTAGTAACACCAGGACAAGTCCATAATTTTGGACAAGATGAAAACTGGGACGGATGGGTTATTCTATTCCGTGAAGAATTCCTTCTTCCTGCTTCACTTACGTTGAGTGAACTGAATTTAACGTTTGATATCGGAAGAACGCCTAATAGTTTGACTTTAAATAATACAGAGCTGCATCGGGCAAACACTTTAATAGAGCAAATGGTTCAAGACTCTTTAATACAAGTAGCCAAAGAGGATGTTCATATGTTGTTACGCTATCAGCTTTATGCATTCGTAGCTTGGCTCAACATTATTCATAAACAAAAAAATATCCCTACTACTTCTCAGGTCTCACAAAAGTTTTTAAAATTTCAAGAATTAGTGGAGAAAAATTATGCCAAGTTACATCATGTTAGTGACTATGCTGCCCTTTTAAATTGCACAGAAAAAACATTAACACGGGTTACGGTTGCAGCTGTTGGAATAAGTGCTAAAGCTTTCATATCAGCTCGAATTAGTCTCGAAGCGAAACGTTTATTAATGCATACAGATTACTTGATTAGCGACATTGCAGAAATGCTTAACTTTCAAGAAACCACTCACTTTAGTAAATTTTTCAAACGAGAAACTGGTTATACGCCTATAGAATTCCGAAAGCAGAACCTTTAACTATATCTTGTATAAAGTGTATTTTTGTTTTATATATTTTTTTATCATGCAAAAAGTACGTGGTAGGAGAGCATACATCTAAAAGGAATTGGTTGTTTAAAATTTTTAAGGAAACACATTTGTTCTACAAAAGGGAGTGATACTTTGATACAAGGAGCATTATTTGATAATGAACATGATCGACCGTTGGCTAATCGTGTGCGACCTCAATCGTTGGAAGACTTTATAGGTCAAAAACATTTACTTGGCCCTGGAAAAGTTCTGCAAGATATGATCAAAAATGATCAAGTGTCTTCTATGATATTTTGGGGTCCTCCTGGTGTTGGCAAAACAACACTAGCTAAAATCATTGCCAATCAAACCAAGTCTAAGTTTATTGATTTTAGTGCAGTAACTAGCGGTATTAAAGAAATCCGAAATGTAATGAAAGAAGCTGAAGAAAACAGGAAATTTGGGGAGAAAACCCTCTTATTCATTGATGAAATTCATAGATTTAATAAGGCACAACAGGATGCCTTTCTTCCGTATGTAGAGAAAGGGAGCATTATTCTCATCGGCGCAACAACCGAAAATCCATCGTTTGAAGTTAACTCAGCCTTGTTATCTCGTAGCAAAGTTTTTGTACTTCACCAACTAAGCAGTGAAGATATTGTTGAATTATTAAAAAAAGCGATTTTGAATCCTAAAGGATACGGAGATCAAAAGATAGGTTTAGAAGAGGGCGTACTTTCTGCTATTGCGGAATATTCAAATGGAGATGCCAGGGTGGCATTAAACACGTTAGAAATCGCTGTGCTAAACGGAGAGAAACAAGGTGAATATATTGAAATTAGCAAAGAAGGGCTGCAGCAAATTATTCATCGAAAATCACTTTTGTATGATAAAGATGGAGAAGAACACTATAATCTCATTTCCGCATTGCATAAATCCATGCGAAATAGTGATGTAAATGCATCTATTTATTGGTTGTCTCGAATGTTGGAGTCAGGTGAAGATCCTTTATTTATTGCTCGTAGGCTAGTTAGGTTTGCAAGTGAGGACGTGGGTTTGGCGGATAATAGAGCTTTGGAAATCACTGTTTCCGTGTTTCAAGCATGTCAATTCATAGGGATGCCAGAGTGCGATGTGCATCTAACACAAGCCGTTATATATCTGACCCTAGCTCCAAAATCGAATTCTGCTTACTTGGCTTACCGCTATGCGAAAAAAGATGCCCTGCATTCCATGAGCGAACCTGTTCCTTTGCAACTACGGAACGCTCCAACGAAGCTTATGAAAGAGCTGAACTATGGTAAAGGGTATCAGTACGCCCATGGCACAGAAGAAAAGCTAACAACGATGCAGACTATGCCAGATTCCCTGATCGGACGCGAATATTACCATCCGACAACACAGGGGTCAGAATTTAAAATTAAACAAAGGATGAAAGAAATTACAGCATGGCACAAGAAAAACAATAATCATGAATAGGCTTTACAGATAGGAGAATACCAAAATGAAATTAGAAGAGATCGTAGAATACTGTTTATCTTATCCAGCCTCATATGAGGATCATCCTTTTGGAGAAGGTTGGACAGCTATACGCCACAAAGGACACGAGAAGATCTTTTCGTTAATATTTGAAAAAGATGGTCATCTTTGTGTTAACTTAAAATATGATCCTGATCGATCTGATTTCTTTCGATACACATTTAAAGAAGTTAAGCCGGGATATCATATGAATAAAGAGCATTGGAATACGATTATCTTAGATGGAAACCTTCCGGAGGATATTCTTCACGATATGGTAAAACATAGTTTTGACCTAACGAAACCTAAACGTAAAGTGAAAAAATAACTTATATAGATACGTAATTCAATATAGGAACAATGCAATGAGTATTTCTTTAGGCGGGAAATCAATCAAACAGCGACATATAAGATTATATTGGAATTTGAATTTAATGTTCAGCAATATAGAATAGATGATTTAAACAAATTGATCTTTGTAACCCTTAAAACAGACAATATACTTCCTACGGACTAGTGGGTGTGGTATATGTCAGAAAAGAAACCGATGGTTCAAACCATCGGTTTTTTATTTGTTTTCACACTTATTGAAATCACCTCATTAGGAGAAACAGTTGTTATATAGCCATTACCCAAGGGGAGAGCATTTTATGATTGAATCAAAAGGAATAAAGGTTGTATCCCCTTTTTAATCCTTGAGGCCTAACTTTATTTTGGGGGAGAGAAAAAGGCAATAGGGCACCGCAATTTAAATTTTCGGTGGGACCGCAGTGACGTTTCTCCATTGTGGTTTTAATTTGTACATAACACTCTCTTGTAAATCGCACTAGATCTATATCAAGTTAACAATTAATAATTTTATTCTGTGAGGCTGTTTTGTAAAATTAAATTGACGTTGATATTGTGATTAACGAATAGTTCGTTTTACACCCTGATTGTTAGACATAACTAATAATCAGGGTGCAGTTTCTTAATAAAAAATATAATTTAAACACTCAATTAACAGCTATTTGAGTCATTTCCTGAGGGACAGAATCAGTTAGATTAGCACCCTTTTTTATTTATTTCCTTTGGTTAGAGTAAAACGTGCCAAATCGTTTCCAAATTTCCTCAAGTTTTTCAAGACGATCCTCAGAGTCATTCATTCTTTTTTTTCCAACAAACGCTATAAGTGTATTAATAAGACTTAGCGGAGCAACAAAAGAATCAAAAAAAGTTGGTAACTGACTTGAAGCAGTTAGTACTACATCCGCATGAGGGACGAGTGGAGAAAGGAAATTGTCAGTAATGACAATTGTGGCTGCACCTCGTTCTTTGGCAAAAGCAATCATATTAACAGTACTTGTTGAATAACGTGAGAAACTAATACCGACTACTACATCTTTCTCATTTAATCTATATAATTGTTCAGGTTTATTTTCAACGGGACCCAGTAATTGAGCGTTTCCTATGATAATATCCAAGTAGTATTGCAGAAATAGCCCAAGGGATGTGGCACTCCGATTCGCAGATATATAGACTTCTTTTCCGTTTGTCAGAAGGTTTGCTGCATCTAAAAATGCTTTCGAATCTAAATTTTCCATTGTCGATTTAATATTCGCTATATCATCTTTAAATATATCGTAGATGTCCTGGTTTGGATCATCATAAACTTGGGAAGACATTTTTAATCTGTCCTGCGTAGTCAATTGCATCTGAACAGAGTTCTGCATCTGGTTCTGCAGTTCACGATATCCGGAAAATCCTAAAAAGACAGCAAAACGTACCACCGAAGCTTCACTTACACCTGTTAGTTTCGCTAGAGTTGCAACTGTATAAAAAGGGACCGTGTTCGGGTTGTTAATGATATAGGCAGCCAGCTTTTCCTGGGACTTACTCATAGCAGGCATTTTCTCAGCTATTAATTGATAGACATTTTTCTGACCCATATAGTTACCTCTTTTTAATTTTTTCTTTATAAAAAGGATAGTTCAATTTATAAACAAATGCAATAGAACTTTCATTTTTAAAAGTTTTTTGAAATATTTCTGTCGTTTTTGTTCTAAAAGGTTTCCAAATAGACTTTTTTCGTCTAATATGAAATATATATTTCATTTCATATTTATTTTAGAATCGATTATTTCTTTTTGTGGGAGGATAATGAGATGACATTAATGAAAAAACATTTTTTAACAGAGTTTGAGAACCGAACATCAAAATCCAGAGCTTTCTTCTCAAAAGCAAAGGAAATCATGCCGGGCGGGGTAACAGCTAATATCAAATCTTTTGACCCCTATCCAATTATTATGGAAAAAGGAAAGGGAGCTTATTTATACGATCTTGATGGAAACAAGTATGTTGATTATCTGCTTTCCTACGGTGCTCTAATGCTTGGACATGGTCATCCCAAGATCATTAAAGCCATAAATCAACAGCTTGAGGAGGAGGGAACGATGTTATTTGGGACCCCTCATCAGCTTGAACTTAGTATGGGGGAGAAGATAAAAGAGCTTTATCCAAGTATGGAAAGAATCCGTTATACCAACTCTGGAACAGAAGCTACTCTTTTGACTTTACGTTTGGCATATGCGTACACGGGTAAAACCAAAATTGCTAAGTTTGAGGGTCATTATCACGGGGGGTATGATCAAGTTCTTTTAAGTGTAAATCCTTCTCTTGAAGAAGCAGGTCACCCTTACTCGCCAAAATCAGTGATCGAATCTAAAGGGGTTGACCCATATCATGAGAAACATACTATAACACTACCTTTTAATGACCTAGAACATACTTCTGACATCTTAATGAAAAAAAAGGATGAGATTGCCGCGGTTATCCTTGAGCCTATACAAGGAGGATTTATTCCGGCAGAACCTTCTTTTATGAAGGAGCTGAGAAAGTTAACGGAAGAGCTAGGCATCTTGCTAATTTTTGATGAAGTAAAAACAGGTTTTCGCTTAGGGCTTGGAGGAGCTCAAGGGCACTATAATATTAAACCGGATCTCACTGCACTAGGAAAAGTGATAGGTGGCGGTTTTCCTGTGGGAATCGTAGGGGGGAGAGAAGAAATATTGAGGATAAGCGCCCCCACCGCTTCGTCTGATGTTTTTGACAGCAGTCAGAGCAAAAAATCTAATGCTAAAGATGTTCTTTTTCACAGTGGAACATACAATGGACACCCTACGATTCTGGCAGCTGGTCTTGCTACTATAAAAGTTTTAGAACAAGAAATCGAACACGTTTTTAAGATGACCGCTAGATTAAAAAAGGGAATAGAAGGTCTTTTTGAATACCGAGGAATTACGGTGCAAACGATTGGACTGGGTTCCATTTTTAATGTTGTCATTACGGAAGAAGAAAAAGTAAGAAACTACAGAGATTTGCAACAAGCTAATTTTTCTATGAGAAAGGAATTGGATTTTGGATTACTTTCAAAAGGAATCTATACAAAGCCATTAAACAGATACAGCATGGCTACAGTGCATGGGGAGAAAGAAGTAGACTATACACTTGAGGCGTATGATACAGTTCTATCTAAAATGATTTAAGAATCATCTCCTAAGAAGATAACTGATTTTTCACTTTATCAATGATTTATTGTGCCATAACCCATAAAGGTTTATGTTCTCTCGATTGCACCTTGGATAATAATGACCTTTCTCTTTAATTTTTTTATAATATATTTAACTTGATTTTCATACTCTGATCATATTCTTAAATGTAGTCTTGATATTAAGGCTGTTAACTATAAGATAGTATTGAGAGACCATTACTAACATTTGTAACTGGTCTCTTTTTTTGAAAAAATAGAAATCCACAAAAAAAGAGGGGGTTCTGTTGAATGGATCACTATCTGACTAAACCTTTTGAGCCGAAAGAATTACTGTTTCGCATAAAAGCATTATTACTGCGACAAAAAAAGAAGCAACTACCTTAGGCAGATTCTTCTCTCTTTTAAAACCATATCAGATCGCACTCATATGTAATATAATATTGCTAAACCATATTAGTTGATTACTCTAAGAGAGGTGGCACGAGGAGGGAAAGGGAGATGGATTATCTCGTAGTATTTTTTTGTTTTGCTATTACACTGCATAATATTGAGGAAGCTATTTGGTTACCTGAGTGGTCACAACAATCTTCAAAGTTTCAAAAGCCAGTAACTGCAAATGAATTTCATTTTGCTGTCATTGTTATAACTATGTTGGCTTATATATCTGCATTTGTTTTTTTATATATGCCGGAATCAGAAATTGTAAAATGGCTTTTCATTGGCTTTCTAGGTTCTATGGTTATTAACGCTATTTTTCCACATCTTATTGCAACTGTTTTAATGAAAAAATATGCACGGACTTCTTACGGGCTTATTGCTTAACATTCCAGTAAACTCATTAGTTATTTATCAAATGTTTTTAAAGAATTTGATTGTATGGAAGGAATTAATAATATCTACTTTGGTTGTAGGAATTATTTTATTAGCACTTATTCCATTATTATTTAAAGTTGGTGATAAAGTATCTCCTTAATGAGTTTAAATTGGTAAGGGTTGAGGGAAAGGGTGGAAATTTTCTAAATAAGGGATTATTCTGTTATATCGGATTTCTACAAAACAATGTCTTAAGTCATCATTGATTTTGGTGCCCAATTAGTTGTCCTGAATTCATTGAAAAAGGATAAAATAGGTGTAAATAAAGTTGCTATTTTAAAATTAGAATCAATTCATTATCGTAAAAGCAATAATAACTAATTGGCGAAGAAAGGATAATAAGTAAAATGAAAACATTAGTTATCGTTATACACCCTAATTTGGAAACGTCTGTTGTCAACAAAACCTGGATGAATCGTTTAAAGCAAGAGAAAGACATTACGGTTCATGACCTGTACGGTGAATACCCTAATTTTATCATTGATGTAGAAAAAGAGCAGCAGCTCCTGTTAGATCATGAGCGTATCGTTTTTCAGTTCCCAATGTATTGGTACAGCAGTCCCGCGTTACTCAAACAATGGGAAGATGATGTGTTAACACATGGCTGGGCTTATGGAACTGGAGGAACTAAATTGCATGGAAAAGAACTACTCTTAGCTATCTCCTTAGGCGCACAGGAATCTGATTATCAAGCAGGCGGAGAATATAATATCACGATCAGCGAGCTTATCAGACCGTTTCAAGTCACTGCTAACTATATAGGAATGCGTTTTCTTCCTGCGTTTACACAATATGGGACACTTCATCTTTCAAAAGAAGAATGTAAGAACAGTGCGGAGAGATTGGTTGACTATCTTAAAGCCGAGCATTAATCCGGTATTCGCGAGGGAAGCTGAAACAAATGATGTGTTATGAAAATAAGAGTTTGTGATAGATTTTCATAAAACTTAATTTCAAAGTTACATCGAATACTGAATTCAGGGGGGCATAGAGCGAGGGCTTAAAATTAATTAAAGCAGGGCAATGAGTACATATTTCTTAATGAAATGTAGAGTTCCTTGGTCTCTAATAGGTGCCCAATTTGTGCCCAGAATTCATGAAAAATGATGAAAATAAGTATAAACAGATGCTTTGAATAAAAGCTTTTGTAACTCATGATATGTTTTTACTATGTTGAGGGACTAGTGTGCGTGGTATATGTCAAAAAAGAAACCGATGATTCAAACCATCGGTTTTTTTATTTGTTTTATACTCCTTGAAAATCACCTCATTAGGACAAACAGTTATTACATAGCATTACCCAAGGGATGATGCATTTTATGAAGGTAATAATCATCGAGGGACCGCGAGCTGACAAATGCATTAACGATTCCTATCATTATTTAATAAAATTTGATAGGAAGGAAATCCAGTGTAATGGCAACCTATGTAAGGGTATCAACGAGGAACAAGCGATCAAGGGATCGAGCATCGACAGCCATCGAGGCCTGCATAAAGAAAGCAGGGACTAAGGATGTGCTGAAGTATGCCGATAAAGGATTTTCTGGAGAGCTTATCAGCGATGAAAAAAATGATTTTCATAACTCTTTCAAATAGAGAAAGCCGGAATATGAGATCCGGCCTCTTCTGCATTATTTCCCCTTCGCCTTCTTCCGCTTTTCCTTCTCTGCCCGATAAAACTCATGAAACATCTTCATCAGCGCCCGCTTTTCAATCCGCGATACATAGCTGCGTGAGATCCCGAGTTCTTTGGCAATCTCTCGCTGCGTTTTTTCCTTCTTCAAATCAAGTCCAAACCGCCCGACAATCACTTCCTTCTCACGGTCATCTAAAATGTCAATGTATTGTTTCACTTTTTCAAGCTCCATATTGAGCTGGATCGTATCTATCACGTCTTCGTTTTCTGATTTCAAAACGTCAATCAGGCTTATTTCATTCCCTTCCTTATCCTGCCCGATCGGATCGTGAAGGGAGACGTCTTTTTTTGTTTTTTTCAATGCGCGCAAATGCATGAGGATTTCATTTTCAATACACCTCGCAGCATACGTCGCCAGCTTTGTCCCTTTACCAGCGGAATAGCTTTCAATTCCTTTTATCAGCCCGATCGTTCCGATGGAGATTAAGTCCTCTGCATCCTCACCTGTATTTTCAAATTTTTTCACAATATGGGCGACCAAGCGAAGATTATGCTCAATCAGCATGTTTCTGGCATGTTCATCCCCTTTAGCCATGAGCTCTAAGTATTTTTTTTCTTCGCTGCTTGAGAGCGGTTGTGGAAAGGCATTGTTTTTCACGTAAGATACTAAAAAGACAAGCTCTTTAACAACAAAGCCGAGCGCTGCGAAAACACCTGTCACCATCGTCACCTCCACAAAAGTATGTAGGCAAAAGCCTATATGTAAATGTATGTGACCGGGAGGCTGTCTGTGTCTGTACCGGGAAATTTCTCGCGGGGGAGTCCGGCTTTGGTAAGCAGCATACTAACTTCAAATGTTAAAAATATTCTTCATCAAGCGCCCATACATTGAAATGAACAAAGGTATGGGGGGATGGGAATGAAAAAATGGATGGCAGGCCTGTTTCTTGCTGCAGCAGTTCTTCTTTGTTTAATGGTTCCGCAACAGATCCAAGGCGCATCTTCGTATGACAAAGTGTTATATTTTCCGCTGTCTCGTTATCCGGAAACCGGCAGTCATATTAGGGATGCGATTGCAGAGGGACATCCAGATATTTGTACCATTGACAGAGATGGAGCAGACAAAAGGCGGGAGGAATCTTTAAAGGGAATCCCGACCAAGCCGGGCTATGACCGGGATGAGTGGCCGATGGCGGTCTGCGAGGAAGGCGGTGCAGGGGCTGATGTCCGATATGTGACGCCTTCTGATAATCGCGGCGCCGGCTCGTGGGTAGGGAATCAAATGAGCAGCTCCCCTGACGGCACCAGAGTGCTGTTTATTGTGCAGTAATAAAGAAGAGGCTCTTTCTTGAGCCTCTGTTGTTACAATCCTTCGCCGAGCTGAATTTTCGGGGGATAGGTTTCTGCTTTTCGCCAATATTGGCGTGTGCCTTCGTCCCGTACAACGATGCCCAGCTGTGCCAGTTCGAGACGGAATTCTTCAATATCGTCTTTTTCTTCGTCCTGCAGTGCTTTGTGACGAGCTTTTAATAAGGCATGGGCGCCTTGCGATAGGTCTGGTGCATCAGGAATCCATCGGCGAAATTGATCTTTAAACGGATCACCATCTGTTGCCCATTCGTAATGATGCTGTCTAAAGGCCTTCTCAACGTTTACTGGTTTTTCATCAATTTCTTCCCGTACCAATTCATATCCGGCTGTTCCCAGGAGGACAAGCCGTTTGTGATCCATAAATACAAGAGCGATGTCATCGGAATGAATTGTTTGCACTTTTTTTCCTTTGATGAATTCCACTGTGTGATCTGTAATTTTGACAGACAGCAGCATTGCAATAACAGAATGAGCGAACCAAATCCCCGCACACATACCGAGAAGAGCAGTGATAAATGAAGCTGTAGATCCCTGAAAAGAGGTAATGAGCCGAAGCGGTCCTTCAAGAGGGATCCAGGGGAGGGATAATGCCCATTTCGCAATCTGCGGAATAAAATACCCGATTGCAAAACCGATGATTGCAAGTGCAGCGTATAAAAAGAATACAGCGGTTTTCGTAACTCCGATAAGAGTATGAGATTGATTCTGCAACATGTCACCTTCTTTTTACTAAAAAAATCGAATACCTTCCCATATTTTAACTTAAACTGATGGTAAATCAAGGATAAAGTGATAATTATGGATATAAAGAGATTCAGTAATAGAACTGGCAGGCACAGTCAGTCATGAAAAATAAAATTTACATGCGCATACGATGTAAGCCCCATTTGTTTTCTGCGTATCACAATACAATCCAAAGGGAACATAAAGAGTAAAGGCTTTTTAGACAATCAGGAGGAACAGATATGAAAATCGGATTAATCGGCTTAGGGAAAATGGGCATAAACATAGGAAAGCAATTCATTGACCGCAATCATCAAGCGGTTGGATATGATGTAAATCAAGCGGCTGTTGATGAACTGAAAGCATACGGGGCTGAGGGGACAACGAATCTTAAAGAGTTCATTTCTTTATTAGACCCGCCGCGTATCCTATGGGTTATGGTACCGCATGGCATTGTCGATGCTGTTTTGCGTGATGTATCACCTTTATTAAGTAAAGGCGATATGATTATCGAAGCTGGAAACTCTCATTATAAAGAATCAATTCGCCGCTACAATCAAATGAAAGAAGCGGGTATCCATTATCTCGATGCCGGAACGTCGGGCGGAATGGAAGGCGCACGGCATGGAGCCTGTTTTATGGTGGGGGGCGATCATGAAGCATGGGAGATTGTGGAACCGCTTTTTCGTGATACTGCCGTCGAAAATGGTTATCTATACGCTGGTGAAGCGGGAAGCGGACATTTTTTAAAAATGATCCATAATGGAATTGAGTATGGAATGATGGCCGCGATTGGTGAAGGATTCGAAGTGCTTGAAAACAGCCAATTTGATTTTGACTACGAGAAGGTTGCCAGAGTGTGGAATCATGGTTCTGTCATTCGTTCTTGGCTTATGGGACTGACTGAGCGAGCTTTCGCTAAGGATGCGAAACTGGATCAGATCAAGGGCATTATGCATTCCTCAGGTGAAGGAAAATGGACGGTGGAAACCGCGCTTGATCTGCAGACGGCAACGCCGGTCATCGCCATGTCACTAATGATGAGATACCGTTCTTTAACAGACGATACGTTTACAGGAAAGGTGGTTGCTGCGCTTCGAAATGAATTTGGAGGCCATGCGACAGAAAAAAAGTAAGGGGGCCAACAAGCCTCCTTATTTTTTTGGCACCTTCAGAAGATGAGGGAACTTTTTATAAATGACCAGCA
The DNA here is from genome assembly GCF_037964975.1 of Bacillus sp. EU52. Lineage (NCBI taxonomy): Bacteria > Bacillati > Bacillota > Bacilli > Caryophanales > Bacillaceae > Bacillus > Bacillus sp. EU52. Next base: position 2,519,514 of record NZ_CP150177.1, on the reverse strand, counting down.
TGATGATCAGAATATATGTACCGTAAATGCTGATAGACAATAATTTATTGCTGGTGAAATTGGCACCTGCAATAGTGACAACAACAATATTGGGGATTTTCCCTATTAAAGACGCAAAGAAAAAAACATGCCAGCGAACCTGGCTCAGCCCGCAGATCACGTTCATTACAAGTGAAGGTATGACAGGTATCAGCCTTCCTAATAAAACAGCGGTAAAAGCGTTTTTGTTGAAGGAAGCCTCGTAGCTTTGTATGGCAGGATAGGCCTGAACTTTTTTTCTGGCCCAATCTCTAAAACTGTACCTGGCGAGAAAAAACAGCAATATTGTACCAAGCATTGAGCCGGTCAGTGTAATCCAAATTCCATTTGCAGTCCCGAACACTGCGCCATTTAAAGCAGCAACCAAAGCAAACGGCACTATTGGGAAAAAAACATCGGCAGCAATCAGCAACATACTAAATAAAACGGAAAACATCCCTCCTGCTTTGATTGCATCAAGCCAAGCTTCTTTCTGAAAAAAACCGACTGCAATGATAGCGATAATCACAAGTATACCTATTACTTTTTTTAACATGTCTATGGTCACTCCCAACTTAGGTGATGTCAGGAGCCAAAACCTCCGTCATCTAAATTAGTATAACTGGTGCCATTTCAGCTGTTCAACTGAAAACCAGGTTAAGAACACAATTCTTTTTTACCTCATAAAAAAGGCTGTCCATCTCTCTGTTTTCTGCATTCTTAATAATAGGGAGGGATAGAAATGGTAACCATAAAAAAGGATTTTATACCGCTATCAAATGATAATCGTCCTGGCTATTCGATGACGCCTGCTTATATTACGGTGCATAATACAGCGAATACAGCAAAAGGCGCTGATGCGAAAATGCACGCCAATTTTGTGAAAAACCCGAACACATCCGAAAGCTGGCATTTTACAGTTGACGATTCAGTCATTTATCAGCATCTCCCGATAGATGAAAACGGCTGGCATGCGGGAGACGGTACAAACGGGACAGGAAACCGCAAATCGATCGGGATTGAAATCTGCGAAAATGCTGACGGCGATTTTGAAAAAGCAACATCAAATGCCCAGTGGCTGATCAGAAAGCTGATGAAGGAAAACAATATTCCGTTACATCGTGTTGTTCCCCACAAAAAATGGTCCGGGAAAGAATGTCCGCGGAAACTCTTGGGCCACTGGAACTCTTTTATAAACGGAATTTCTTCCTCGGATACACCTCCAAAAGAATCTTCACCATCATATCCTCTGCCGTCTGGGGTTATAAAGCTCACTTCGCCTTATCGAAAGGGCACAAACATTCTCCAGCTGCAAAAGGCTTTAGCTGCACTTCACTTTTACCCTGATAAGGGAGCCAAAAACAATGGCATAGATGGAGTTTACGGACCGAAAACAGCGAATGCCGTCAAGCGTTTTCAGCTCATGAACGGATTAACTGCAGACGGGATTTATGGGCCAAAAACAAAGGCCAAGCTTAAATCGAAGTTAAAGTAAATGCAGGATTTAACGGATAACCTGTTTCCGGTGCGGATTCAGGTTATTTTCTTTTTCTTTGGTTTGTGTGTTTTTCAGATTGGAAAGAAGGGAATTTTAAAAAATCATCAGCTGCGCCGCAATGAAAGCAGAATGATATTCACTGAGGGGGACACGTTAACTATAGGAAAAAACAGTGATAGCAAAAAACTCTTCATTGAACGAAGAGAAACAGAGGTATAACATTAAGGTGAGGCTTTTGGGGGTGTAAAGATGAAACATTTTATCATCCTTTTCCTTCTGCTGTTCGTTACAGCAGGATGCGCGGGAAGGGGATACGAAGACGTTGTAGCATTTGGTGACAGCAATACGCGTGGCTCTAATTGGGATTATCGCGATTATCCAAAAGCACAGCAGTGGGTCAATATATTAAAAACAGCTGAGCGCGGTAACCTTGATATACTCAATGCGGGAATCGGCGGACAGACGACAGAGGATGCCCGTCTCCGATTTCAGACAGATGTGCTGGATCAAAAACCGAAGTATTTGTTTATTATGTTCGGCACCAATGACGCTGCCATACTGACTGAGGGGAAACCGAGAGTGTCGAAGCAGCGTTTTAGAGAAAATCTGGTTTATTTTATTGAAGAAAGCAGAAAACACGGAATCAAGCCTATCTTAATGACGTGTATCCCAATTATAGAAGGTAATGGGAAGCATCATCTGTTTTACTATTCCAGATATCAAGCAGCTGCTTTTAAACCAAAAGGCGGAGCAAGGAAATGGCACAACTCATATAACGATATTACAAGAGATGTGTCGAAGCGCCTGGATGTCCCTCTTGTAGATAACTGGAAGCATTTTATAGAAGCAGACGGCGGAAAAGCAACTGATGAAGCGCTTATCCAATCTGGTTTAATAGATCCTTCTGGAAATCATATGACACCTAAAGGGGCAAGGATCGTATATGAAGGAATACAAGATGGGCAGATCCTGCAGCGTTGAGCCGGACAACCGCCTAGTCCGATTTATTTCTCCTACATAGGCTGTTATAAAACCTTATTAAGGAGGCGCTTCACATGTATTGGGCAGGCAGAGCATATGGATACGCTTTTATTGTTGTTTTAGTTGTTGTTCTCCTGGTTGTGGGCGGCATATACTGGTTAGCATAATAACCGGCCCTTTAAAACACCTCTTTTTAGGGGTGTTTTTTGCTGAAAGTAGTAGTAAAGCGCGCAGCCAAAGTGATATAATATCAGTCATCTGAGTAAAAAAAGGAAATACGCCCGGAAAAAATAGACAAATTCCTATTAAGAAGATACGGAAATAATATGTCCGAGCGATCTTCTTTTTATTTCGTTTTCAATTAACTCGATAAAGTCACGGTTTAAATTCATTTCGGTGGCTTTGAAATAAGATTCTATTAGTAATTCATCAGACAGTTTTCTCATGCTAGGAACCCAATTAATGGGAGAGGCACCTCCTTCAAAGTTGGAATCATTCATGATTTTAACGCATACAATGATAAGTTGTGTTCATCTGAGGTTGAAGTTATCTTTAATCTACCATGAAATGCATATAAGAACAATCGTTCTGTTATCCACACCAAAAAGTGGATAACTTGTGAGTATCGTGTTTATAATTTGTCTAAAGAGTGATGTAATAAGAGTGGATAGTGTGTGTAAATTTATCCACACCTGGTGAAGAAACCCAATTTTTGTCGAAATTTTTTTGCTCAGTTTTTCTTTAGGCGCAAGTTCGATTTTTTTCGACAATCATTTTGAGAGAAAGAAAAAAGGGAAGGGTGCGGGTTTTGTTAAAAAAGTTTTTTTTACCTGACGAGTTTGTAAAAAATATTTTTCATATTACACCTGAGAAATTAAAGGAACGAAATGTAAAAGGGATTATTACTGACCTGGATAATACGCTTGTTGAATGGGACAGGCCGAACGCGACGCCGCGATTGATCGAGTGGTTTGAAGAAATGAAGGAACACGGCATTAAAGTGACAATTGTCTCTAATAATAACGAAAGAAGAGTGAAACTTTTCTCAGAACCGCTTGGAATCCCATTCATCTATAAAGCAAGAAAACCGATGGGTAAAGCCTTTAATAGAGCGGTGCGTAATATGGAGCTAAAAAAAGAGGACTGCGTTGTCATCGGAGACCAGCTGCTGACCGATGTACTCGGGGGAAACCGAAACGGCTACCATACGATTTTGGTCGTGCCAGTCGCTTCCTCTGACGGATTCATTACGCGCTTTAACCGCCAGGTCGAACGCAGAATACTGAGTGCTCTTAAACGAAAAGGGCACATTCAGTGGGAGGAGTAAGAAATGGAAAAGGTTGTTTGTATCGGGTGCGGAGTTACGATCCAAACCGAGGACAAAACAGGTTTGGGGTACGCGCCGCCTGCATCGCTTACGAAAGAAAATGTGATTTGCCAGCGTTGCTTCAGACTGAAAAACTATAATGAAATACAAGATGTCTCCTTAACTGATGATGATTTTTTGAACATTCTTCACGGTATTGGAGAAACGGACTCTCTTGTCGTAAAAATTGTTGATATTTTTGATTTTAACGGCAGCTGGATTAATGGGCTGCAGCGCTTGGTGGGGGGAAACCCTATCTTATTAGTTGGCAATAAAGCGGATATTTTGCCTAAGTCACTGAAAAGAGAGCGTCTGATCCAATGGATGAAGCGTGAAGCGAAAGAGCTTGGCTTAAAACCGGTTGACGTATTTTTGGTCAGTGCGGGACGCGGCCAGGGAATCAGAGAAGTAATTGACGCGATTGAGCATTACCGCAACGGAAAAGACGTCTATGTTGTCGGATGTACAAATGTAGGAAAGTCAACCTTTATTAACCGGATTATTAAAGAAGTGTCAGGTGAAGAAGATATTATTACAACATCCCAATTTCCTGGCACAACCCTTGATGCGATTGAAATCCCGCTGGATGACGGTTCATCGCTTTATGATACACCGGGAATTATCAACAACCATCAAATGGCGCATTATGTCAATAAAAAGGACCTGAAAATATTATCTCCTAAAAAGGAGCTGAAGCCTCGCACATTCCAGCTTAATGATCAGCAAACACTGTATTTTGGCGGACTTGCAAGGTTTGATTATGTGTCTGGGGAAAGATCTCCTTTTATTTGCTATATGCCGAATGAGCTGATGATTCATAGAACAAAACTTGAAAATGCAGACGCGCTTTATGAAAAGCATGCAGGGGAATTGCTCACACCTCCGGGTAAAGATGAAATGGATGAGTTTCCTGAATTGGTCGCCCATACGTTTACGATAAAAGACAAAAAGACAGATATCGTTTTCTCTGGGTTAGGCTGGGTTACTGTCCATGACGCCGATAAAAAGGTAACTGCATACGCGCCAAAAGGCGTTCATGTATTTGTTCGGCGTTCATTAATTTAAGAAAAGGGGAGAGGAGTATGAAAAAGCTGTACGGGGTTATCGGAAATCCGATTGGCCATTCTATGTCACCTGATATTCATAACGCATCATTGAAAGACCTCGGGCTTGACGGACATTATCATGCCTTCAAGGTAGAAGAGAATGATCTGGAGGATGCGGTAAAAGGAATAAGAGCTCTAGGCGTACAAGGAATCAATGTGACTGTTCCGCACAAGGTTTCCATTATGGATTATCTGGATCATATTGATGAGAGTGCAAAATTGCTCGGTGCCGTAAACACGGTCAGAAGAGAGGGAGATAAGCTTGTCGGATACAATACCGATGGGGAAGGCTTCGTGAAGTCATTAATGAAGGTATTAGACAAGCCCATCTCTGAACTGTCATTCTTAATGATCGGCGCTGGCGGAGCGGCGAGAGCCATTTTTACAACAATTGTCCGAAATACCCCGAAAAAATTTGACATTTGCAACCGGACGTTAGAAAAAGCAAAGCGGCTTACAGAAGCTACTCCCTCGTTTCACAATAAAGAAGTATTAAGCATAAAAGAAGCAGAAGAACGTCTTGAGCAGTATGATGTTATCATCCATACAACGTCTGTGGGCATGTATCCGAACGTGGACGATGTGCCGCTTTCATTACAGCGTGCCGCGAGCAGTGCCGTCGTATGTGATATCGTGTATAATCCAATACAGACGGCCCTTTTAAAGGAAGCAAGCCAAAAAGGCTTGAAAACACTCGACGGTGTGGGCATGTTTGTTGAACAGGCAGCATTGTCTTTCCAATTGTGGACTGGACAAGAGCCTGATATTGAAAAAATGAGATCCATTGTAATAGGAAAATTAGGAGGAACAGAATGTTAACAGGTAAACAAAAACGTTTTTTGCGTTCAAAAGCGCATCATTTAACGCCGATTTTTCAAGTAGGTAAAGGCGGAGTAAACGACAACATGATTAAACAAATTGCTGAGGCGCTTGAAGCGAGAGAGCTGATTAAAGTCAGCGTGCTTCAGAATTGCGAAGAGGATAAAAACGATGTAGCGGAAGCTCTTGTAAAAGGAAGCCGCTCTCAATTGGTGCAGACAATCGGCAATACGATTGTGTTATATAAGGAATCAAAGGAAAATAAACAAATCGAGCTTCCTTAAAGGTGGTTGAAATGAAGAAAATCGGAATTTTCGGAGGCACGTTTGATCCTCCGCATAATGGTCACCTCTTAATGGCGAATGAGGTGCTGTACCAGGCGGGGCTTGATGAAATTTGGTTTATGCCTAATCAAATTCCGCCGCATAAACAGAACGAAGACTATACCGACAGCTTTCATCGCGTGGAAATGCTAAAGCTTGCAATTCAATCTAATCCGTCCTTTAAGCTGGAGCTTGTTGAAATGGAAAGAGAAGGGCCATCATATACCTTTGATACCGTTTCTTTACTGAAGCAGCGTTATCCAAATGATCAGCTGTTCTTTATTATCGGCGCTGATATGATTGAATATTTGCCGAAATGGTATAAGCTGGACGAGCTGCTGAACCTCATTCAATTTATTGGAGTAAAGCGCCCCGGTTTTCATGTTGAAACCCCTTATCCGCTTCTCTTTGCAGACGTTCCGGAATTTGAGGTATCATCAACTATGATAAGGGAACGGTTTAAAAGCAAGAAGCCCACTGACTACTTAATCCCTGATAAAGTGAAGAAGTATGTAGAGGAGAATGGTTTATATGAATCGTGAGGAGGCACTTGCATGCGTGAAGCAGCAATTGACCGAACACCGATATATCCATACGGTTGGCGTGATGAACACGGCGATCGAACTTGCGGAGCGTTTTGGAGCCGATTCTAAAAAAGCGGAAACAGCGGCAATCTTTCATGATTACGCCAAATTCCGCCCGAAAGAAGAAATGAAACAAATTATTGCGCGTGAAAAAATGCCTGCGCATTTATTGGATCATAATCCGGAGCTCTGGCACGCTCCGGTCGGCGCTTATTTGGTCCAAAGAGAGGCAGGGGTTCAAGATGAAGACATTCTTGACGCCATTAGGTATCATACCTCAGGGCGCCCCGGCATGACACTTTTAGAAAAAGTCATTTACGTTGCCGATTACATTGAGCCAAACCGGGCATTTCCCGGTGTCGATGAGGTGCGTAAGCTTGCTGAGACAGATTTGAATCAAGCGCTGATTCAGTCCATTAAAAATACAATGGTTTTTCTTATGAAAAAAAATCAACCGGTTTTTCCAGACACATTTTTAACGTATAACTGGCTTGTGTCTGGCAGCTGAACAGGAGGAATTTGTGAATGAACCAAAAGTCCATTTTAAAGATCGCAGCTGCGGCTTGCGATGATAAACGGGCAGAGGATATTTTAGCACTGGATATGGAAGGTATTTCTCTGGTTGCTGATTATTTTCTGATCTGCCACGGAAATTCAGATAAACAGGTACAGGCTATTGCCCGTGAAATCAAGGATCAAGCTGATGAAAACGGCATTCAAGTCAAAAAGATGGAAGGCTTTGATGAAGCAAGATGGGTTCTCGTTGATCTAGGCGATGTGATTGTCCATGTCTTCCACAAGGACGAAAGAAGCTACTACAACCTTGAAAAGCTGTGGGGAGACGCTCCACTCGCAGATCTTGATCTTGGAATGAATCAATGATTTATCAAGGCTTTGCAAGCGTGTATGACGAGTTAATGTCACACGCGCCTTACGATCAATGGACAAAATGGATTGAAGCATCTCTCCCGGAAAAAGGCCGTATTCTCGATCTGGCATGCGGCACGGGGGAAATCTCCATCCGGCTTGCCGAAAAAGGCTTCGAGGTTACAGGCATCGATCTCAGCGAAGAGATGCTTTCTTTCGCCCAGCAAAAGGTATCGAGTAGCCAGCCTATTTTATTTCTTCAGCAGGATATGAGAGAGATTACCGGCTTTGACGGTCAGTTTGACGCTGTTGTGATATGCTGTGACTCATTAAATTATTTAAAAACAAAAAATGATGTGATGAAAACCTTTAAAAGTGTATTTCGGGTATTGAAGCCTGAAGGCATTTTGCTGTTTGATGTTCATTCATCTTATAAAATTGCGGAAGTCTTTCCGGATAGCACATTTGCTGACCAGGACGAAGATATCAGCTATATTTGGCAGAGCTTTGCCGGAAGTGGCGAGCTTTCTGTCATTCATGATATGTCGTTTTTTGTGTGGAACGGAGAAGCGTATGATCGTTTTGATGAGACACACGAGCAAAGAACGTTCCCGGTGGAAGAGTACGAAGAAATGCTTAAGAGCTGCGGCTTTCAGCTCCATCGCGTGACAGCTGATTTTACGGATACCGAGCCATCAGCACAATCAGAACGCCTATTTTTCAAGGCGCAGAAATCAAAAACCATCGTTTCCTAAAACGATGGTTTTTTTAAATGCTTTTTTATGCCTTTGCAGTACAGACGAACGTATGACATACTCGTCTACACATGAAACTGCTTTTTCACTGCGGAAATATCCTCCTCGTACTTCATATGAGTATTTTGAAATACTCGGTGAAACATATCCTGCACACCGCTTTCCAGCGCTTTAATGCCTTCTCCTGTTACACCGCCTTTAACGCAAACCTTTTCCTGTAATGCAGGCAGGGTATACAATTCGGTTTCTAACAGTTTTCCCATTCCGACAAGCATTTCCTTACACATCAAAATCGCGTCCTGTTTAGACACTGATGTTTCCGAAACAGCTGCATCTATAAACCGCTGAATCAGATAGCTCATAAAAGCGGGGCCGCAGCTTACGATGTCTGATGCAACCCTTGTGATGTCACTTTCAATTTGCAACGGATGAGAGATATGCTGCATCAGCTCATTGATTTTCGCTTTTGCAGATTCGCCGCAGCTTGTGCCGAACGTGACAAGAGAAACACCTGCCAGCGCTCTGTTCGTAATACTTGGGATCACTCGCGCCACTTGACACGGTACATATTGTTCGAGCTGTTCGGTTTGAACGGGGCTTGTAATTGAGATGAGAATATGATCTTTTCTTAAATAAGGTAACGCTCTTGCCAGTAAAGGATATATATCCAGCGGCTTAACACAAATAAAAATCATCTCGTTCTCAGAAACGAGCTTTTCGAGACTTTCGGTAACGTTTATGCTGTTGTAGCGATTTTTTATGTGCAACGCTTTTTCAATTGTGCGGTTTGTGATTGTCATGTTTGAGGGATCGGCTGCTTTTGATTCAATAAATGATTCGATAAGGATCGTACCCATATTTCCTGTGCCGATAAAGCCTATCTTCAATGGTTTCCCCTCCTTTGAGCTATTATCCTCTAAACCATATGTGTTATGAAAATAAAATATGACGAAAGCGGGGAACATGCACGATGAATTGGTTGAATCAGCATAAGAAAGCAATTATTCTAGCGGCTTCTGCGGCTGTTTTCACAGCGATTATGATCTTTCTGGCCACAGGGAAAAATAAAGAGCCGGTGAAGCAAGCTGTACCAACAGAGACAGAAAATACAGTGGTAAAGCAGGAAGCAAACAACGACGAGTCAAGCGAAACAATTGTGATAGACATCAAAGGTGCTGTTCGGCATCCTGGCGTTTATGAAATGCGAACAGGGGACAGAGTATCTCAGGCAATTGAGAAAGCGGGCGGGACCAGTGAACAAGCAGACGAAGCGCAAGTAAATTTGGCGGAGATTCTGCAGGACGGGACAGTGGTGTACATCCCGAAAAAGGGAGAGGAAACAGCAGTGCAGCAAGGTGGCGGAGGGTCTGTCCAAAGCGATGGAGGGAAGGGAGCGCTGGTGAATATCAATACAGCAACCTTAGAGGAGTTACAAGGCATCTCAGGGGTGGGGCCATCCAAAGCTGAAGCTATTATTGCATACCGGGAAGAAAACGGGCGTTTCCAAACAATTGAAGATATCACTAAGGTTTCAGGAATAGGTGAAAAGTCATTTGAGAAAATAAAGTCTTCCATTACAGTAAAGTGATTTGACGGTCATGCATTATGATAGGTAAACTAAAGGTCAGGCAACACAACATTTGGAGGGAACAACGTGGAACGAATTTCATGGAATCAATACTTTATGGCTCAAAGCCATTTATTGGCGCTGCGCAGCACATGTCCGAGATTATCTGTCGGCGCTACTATAGTCAGAGACAAACGCATGATAGCAGGAGGCTACAATGGGTCAATCGCGGGCGGCGTACATTGTGCAGATGAAGGATGCTTAATGATAGATGATCATTGCGCAAGAACCATTCACGCTGAAATGAATGCGATTCTTCAATGCTCTAAGTTTGGGGTGCCGACTGATGGAGCTGAGATTTATGTGACGCATTATCCGTGCATTCAATGCTGCAAATCTATTATTCAAGCGGGTATCAAAACGGTTTATTATGCTGAGGATTACAAAACACATCCGTATGCGCAGGAATTATTTGAACAGGCGGGTGTAACAGTTGAACAGGTTGAACTCGATGAAATGATCGTTGATCTGAAAAACAGGGAAAAGCTTTCATTTGTAGCGGGTCTTATAGGGAAATTGGCTGATGCCGGTTTAGCGGAGGAAGAATTGAAAAAGATACATGAACAGGCGAATACACTTTTCACGAGCTACGTGTGATGAATGCGTAATTCGCGCTTATTATTGCCTATGGCGGCAGCTTCGGCAACGGCTGGAATTACTGCCGCCGCTTATTTCCCCGCTATTTTTCTTTTCATCCTCTTTCTCCTCATCATTTTAATCAAAACGAGGCACGCTTTTCTAATTATTGTTTGTTTCTTCTCTTTTATATTGTTTTTTGTACTGTATGCAGTCACAGATTCTCAGAATGTCTCTTCCTATCGGCAGGGAACTTATCAATTCAAGGCAGTGATTGACACTATTCCCAAAATTGACGGCGACCGTATGTCTATGATGGTTGAGACACCTGATAAGGAAAAATGGGCTGCTGCGTATCGCATTCAGTCTGCTGGTGAAAAAGAACAGCTGTTATACATAGAACCAGGAGTGTCATGTGAGTTAACTGGTACATTGGAAGAACCGAATCACGCAACTGTGCCGGGTGCATTTGATTATAACGAGTATCTTTATCGGCAGCATATTCATTGGAACTACTCTGTCACGTCTATCCAAAACTGCAGCGAACCTGAAAATTTTAAGTACAAGGTGCTCAGCTTGAGAAAACATATCATATCATTCACAAACAGCCTTTTGCCTCCTGATTCGGCAGGGATTGTACAGGCACTTACAGTTGGTGACAGATTTTATGTGGAGGACGAAGTGCTTACCGCGTATCAAAAGCTTGGTGTTGTCCATCTCTTGGCAATATCAGGGCTCCACGTGGGGATTTTGACAGCAGGTTTGTTTTATATCATGATTCGCCTTGGTATAACTAGAGAAAAGGCGTCAATTCTGTTGCTGTTATTTCTGCCGCTCTATGTGATGTTGACCGGCGCTGCTCCTTCAGTGCTACGCGCCGCTCTCATGTCGGGTGTTTACTTAGCTGGAAGCCTTGTCAAATGGCGTGTCCACTCTGCAACTGCAATTTGTCTTTCATACATCGTCCTTCTGCTCTTCAATCCTTATCATCTCTTTGAAGCCGGTTTTCAGCTATCGTTCGCCGTCAGTTTTTCTTTAATTCTATCCTCTTCTATTTTTCATCAGGTTAAAACCTCCTTGGGGCAGCTGACAATTGTATCACTCATCGCTCAGCTGGGCTCGCTTCCGATTCTCCTGTATCATTTTCATCAGTTTTCTATCATCAGCGTACCGATGAATATGTTGATGGTACCATTTTATACCTTCTGTATTTTGCCGGGAGCTGTAGCAGGTGTTCTTCTATTAAGTCTTTCCGCTTCGTTTGGGAGATTGTTTTTCAGCTGGTTTGATTTATTGATAAGCTGGACCAATAGGCTAATCACAAACATTGCAGATGTTGATGTGTTCACGATTATGATCGCACATCCTGCACCTGTTTTGCTTTTTTTATTCACAGTCACGATCATCCTATTGCTTATGGCGATTGAAAAACGCTCCTTGTCGCAGTTGATGGTAACCGGAGGCATTTGCTGCACGGTGCTGTTTCTGCTCTTTATATATCCGTGTCTTAGTTCCGAAGGAGAAGTGGATATGATAGATATTGGACAGGGTGACAGCATGTTTGTAGGTGCTCCGCATCAGCGGGGGCGTGTCTTAATTGATACCGGCGGCACTTTGTCTTACTCGTCAGAGCCTTGGCGCGAAAAACAGCATCCGTTTTCACTGGGGGAAAAGGTGCTGATTCCGTTTTTAACTGCTAAGGGAATCAAACAGCTTGACGCTTTAATTCTGACGCACGCTGACCAAGATCATATCGGAGAGGCGGAGACTCTGCTGAAGCATCATAAAGTAAAGCGCCTCGTGATTCCGAAAGGGTTCGTTTCTGAACCTAAAGATGAGAAAGTGCTGCAGACAGCCAGAGAAGAGGGAGTGACAATTGAAGAGGTGAAGCGAGGCGATGTATTGCAAATAAAGGATTTGCAGTTCCATGTACTGTCACCTGAAACACCTGATCCGGCAAGCAAAAATAATTCTTCTCTCGTTCTGTGGATGGAGACGGGCGTTCTGAGCTGGATTTTGACGGGTGATCTGGAGAAAGAAGGGGAACAGGAGGTGATGGACGTGTTTCCAAATATTAAAGCAGATGTCTTAAAGGTGGGGCACCATGGGAGCAAAGGCTCTACCGGTGAAGAATTCATCCAACAGCTTCAGCCGAAAACGGCCATTATCTCAGCCGGGAAAAACAATCGGTACCATCATCCTCATCAAGAAGTTCTGCAACTATTACAGAGACATTCTATCCGCGTGCTGCGAACAGATCAAAACGGAACGATCCAATATAGATACAAAAACAGAGTTGGAACCTTTTCTGTCTATCCTCCATATGATACATCAGATATAACAGAGACGAACTAAAAAAGACTGCCGAGAAATCAGCAGCCCGGGCAGTCGCTGTTATGAACCAACTAGGTGAATAACCGTTGCCATGACAAACAAGAAGGCGAAAAATCCGAAGGACACAACAAAACCAACAGCTGAATCTACAGCATCATTTCGTTTGCTTTGAACGTTTTTTTCAAAATCATTCAACTTTATCCCTCCTGACTGACTTAAGTATAATGGAATTGTTTTGAAAAATCTAGAAGCTAAGGTAACGTTTTCTGTTCTGGTGATTATCGCCTTTTTACAAGCTGTCCCGGGGGCTTGCGAACAGGCGTTTAATATAAATGGGGAAGCAGCAGTCAGGCTTCCTCTTTACTATTTTGCAAACTCAATTTAGGATAGTAGGGGATGATGAAAGAGAGGAAGTCGTACAACAATGGTATTTGATGTGTGGAAAAGCCTGAAAAAAGGAGAGGTCCATCCGGTTTATTGTTTATACGGAAAAGAGACATATCTGCTGCAAGAAACCGTCAGCAGGATCAGACAGACGGTCGTTGATCAGGAGACAAAGGATTTCAATCTGTCCGTTTTTGATCTGGAAGAGGACCCGCTGGATCAAGCAATTGCAGATGCTGAAACGTTTCCGTTTATGGGGGAGCGGCGTCTTGTCATTGTGAAAAATCCATATTTTTTAACAGGTGAAAAGAAAAAAGAAAAAATTGAGCACAACGTCAGTGCGCTTGAATCATATATACAATCACCTGCTCCTTACACAGTCTTTGTCCTGCTTGCTCCGTATGAAAAGCTTGATGAGCGGAAAAAGCTGACGAAAGCGTTAAAGAAGCACGCGTTTATGATGGAGGCGAAGGAATTAAACGTAAAGGAAACGACGGACTTTACTGTCAACCTTGCAAAAACAGAGCAGAAAACAATCGGCACGGAAGCGGCGGAGCATTTGGTTCTGCTTGTGAACGGGCATCTGTCATCGATTTTTCAGGAGATTCAAAAGCTCTGCACGTTTATTGGAGATCGTGAAGAAATTACGCTGGATGATGTGAAAATGCTTGTTGCTAGAAGCCTTGAACAAAATATTTTTGAGCTGATCAATAAAATCGTCAACCGAAAACGAACAGAGAGTCTGCAAATTTTTTATGATTTGCTTAAACAAAATGAAGAACCGATCAAAATTATGGCGCTTATTTCGAACCAGTTCCGGCTGATTCTGCAGACAAAGTACTTCGCGGAACAGGGATACGGACAAAAACAAATCGCTTCTAATCTAAAAGTTCACCCATTTCGGGTAAAGCTGGCGATGGATCAAGCAAGGCTTTTTTCAGAGGAGGAGCTCCGTTCAATTATTGAACAGCTTGCCGTCATGGACTATGAGATGAAAACCGGGAAAAAGGACAAGCAGCTCCTGCTCGAACTGTTCCTTTTACAGCTGTTAAAAAGAAATGAAAAAAACGATCCCCATTATTGAGGATCGTTTTTATATTATGCAGAAAGTCCGTTCACTTTTTTCGCTAGTCTTGATTTGTATCGAGCTGCGGTATTTTTGTGTACAAGACCTGTTTTCACTGCTTTATCAATACGTTTAGCTGCTTCAGTAAGAGCAGTTTTCGCTTTGTCAGCTTCGTTGTTGGCAACAGAAGCTTCAACTTGTTTGATTGCAGTACGCATAGCAGATTTGATTGTCGCGTTATGAACGCGGCGTTCGTTGTTTGTTTTTGTACGTTTAATCGCTGATTTAATGTTTGGCATGTGTTTCACCTCCTAAGATACAACCTGTAGCACAGTGTCTTAAGGTTAAATCTTCTTCACAATAGAACAAATTGTATTCTATCAAACACACCTTTAGATTGCAATATAAATGTAAAGTATTTTTCATTGAAGGTTCTCTTTTTAGCATGATTCATTCAGCAAATGGCAACAATATAGGTACTTAATGTGAAGGAGGCCCCTGTATGAAAAAGAGTGAGCTGGATGTGAATCAGTATTTGATACGTACCGATTTGGCAGTGGAAACGAAGGAAGCAATGGCCAATCAGCAGGCTGTGCCGACAAAAGAAATTAAAGGCTTTATTGAAAAAGAGCGTGATCACGGCGGCATTAAAATCCGCACAGTTGATGTTACAAAGGAAGGCGCAGAGCTTTCAGGAAAAAAAGAAGGGCGCTATTTAACGCTTGAAGCACAGGGAATCAGGGAGAATGATTCGGAAATGCAAGAGAAGGTCTCTGCTGTCTTTGCGGAGGAATTCTCAGCTTTTCTTGAAAACCTTAATATCTCAAAAGATGCGAGCTGTTTGATCGTTGGGCTCGGCAACTGGAACGTGACACCTGATGCGCTTGGACCGATGGCAGTAGAAAATCTGTTGGTAACAAGGCACTTGTTTAAGCTTCAGCCGGAAAACGTACAGGAGGGTTACAGGCCTGTCAGTGCTTTTGCACCGGGTGTCATGGGGATAACAGGAATCGAAACAAGTGACATTATTAAAGGTGTGATTGAGCAATCGAAGCCTGATTTTGTCATCGCCATTGATGCGTTGGCGGCGCGGGCGGTGGAAAGGGTCAACACAACCATTCAAATATCGGATACAGGCATTCACCCGGGATCTGGAGTGGGGAATAAACGAAAAGATTTAAGCAAAGACACGCTTGGTGTTCCGGTGATTGCTATCGGTGTTCCGACAGTAGTTGATGCCGTGACAATTGCCAGCGACACGGTAGACTACATATTAAAACATTTTGGCAGAGAAATGAAGGATAACAGGCCGTCAAGATCGCTTGTTCCGGCAGGCATGACGTTTGGGAAAAAGAAAGTGCTCACTGAAGAAGATCTTCCCGATCAAAAGCAGCGCCAATCGTTCCTAGGGATTGTCGGAACCCTTCAAGAAGATGAAAAACGGCAGCTCATTCACGAGGTGCTTTCGCCTTTAGGACACAACTTAATGGTTACGCCGAAGGAAGTCGATTCATTTATCGACGATATGGCAAATGTTTTAGCGAACGGACTAAACACAGCGCTTCATGAAAAAGTGTCACAAGAAAACAAAGGCTCCTACAATCACTAAACAGTTCTACTTCCTCTAGCTTGTTCATAGAGTAATTACTAGACAAGCGCTGGAGGGATTCAATGAGAAATAAACGCAGAAACAGACAGATTGTTGTTGCGGTAAATGGAGGGAAAGCGATAAAAGCCATCTTTCTATTTATCGTAAGCCTTATCGTGATTTTTGTTCTATCCGGTGTGCTGACGTCTCTCCGGCCGGAACTTAGGCCGTCGTCTGACTCTTTTTATGGGATTGCTGAAGAATTGCCGGGTGACGTATTTGCACATTTGCTGCGGATGGAAAACCATTATTTCGCTTCTGACCTCTCTCAAACCGACAGCTCATTTCATCTTTCTCGTCTTTCTTTAAAGCTGGCGACGAGCATTAACCTCGAAGATCCGCGGAGCTTTCTCGGTCGGGAGCTGCCAGGGTTTGCACAATTTGATACCGAGATTTTGTTAGCTGGACAAGGAACCGATTATACGAATATGCCTGCGGAATCGCCGCCGCCGTCTAAGGTGATGGAGGAAGAAAGGGAAGCGAATTTGGCAGAGATTGAAAAACAGCAAACGCAATCAGATAATGCGCAAAAAGATCCGCCCAAACAAACAACAGGTGATAAAAAGGTCGTGTTTATCTATCACACGCACAATACGGAATCATATCTCCCTCTATTAAAAGGTGAGACCGATCCTGACATGGCGCGCCATTCTAAAGCCAACGTCACGCTTGTAGGAGATATGTTCGGACAAGCGCTTGAATCCCAAGGCATCGGAGCCACAGTGAATAAAACCGATATACAATCAAAATTGAATAAAAAAGGCTTAAACTATGCCAGGTCCTATGATGAATCAAGGCCGGTCGTGAAAGACGCCCTCGCTTCAAACAAAAATCTGCAATATATCATTGACATCCACAGAGACTCACGGCGCAAAAAAGACACAACCGCAACGATTAAAGGGAAAAGCTATGCCAGGGTAGCCTTTGTCGTCGGGAAAAAAAGCAAAAACTTCGAAGAAAACTATAAAATTGCGAGTGAGCTTCATAAACTGATGGAGAAAAAATACCCCGGACTTAGCACAGGTGTCTTTTCCAAAGGCTCGCCAGGCGATAATGGTGTTTACAATCAGGATTTAACCGATAGAGCGCTTTTGCTCGAGTTTGGCGGAGTAGATAATAATCTCGAAGAGCTGCAGCGTGCGGCTAACGCGGCCGCGGACGTATTCAGCGAAATGTACTGGGATGCTGAAAAGGTCAACGCAGCGAGCGGGGAGACGAAAAAACAATAAGAAATAGGTGGTTGATTTGATTGCATACTTTGGAAAATGCTTACTGCTTATCACGATCATGTTTTTAGGCGTACTGTTCGGCATGCAGCAGGCAAACAACGGGATGCTGAGTATGAAAGGCTATCATGACCCTTCACTGAAGGGGGCGTTTACGCTCACCGACGGAAAAGATAATGAAAAAGAAGCCTCAATCCTAGGAGAAACAGTCACGGCAAAAGATTTAGAAGAAAAACAAAAAGAGCTGGAAAAGGTGGAGACATTCAATATGTTTTCAAAAGCCGGAAAAGCGCTTTCGGACACCGTAACCAATACTGCCCAGTCAATGTATGAATGGATACGGGATATGAATCAATAAGTACGTGAAAGAGAAAAGCAGCCCAGATATGATAGGGAACTTTTCTCTTTCTTGTTTTACATTGAATCTTTACAATCCTATTGATATAATCTAAGCTAGTGTATTTTGCGTTTAATAGTAGGAGTGATAGATTGTGACAGATAAAGAAAAGCGTTTAGAGAGGCAATCGAGAATACGGAATTTCTCTATCATTGCCCATATTGACCACGGAAAATCGACCTTAGCGGATCGTATTTTAGAAAAAACGTCGGCAATCACTCAACGAGAAATGAAAGAACAATTGCTCGATTCTATGGATCTTGAACGTGAGCGGGGCATAACCATTAAATTAAACTCTGTTCAGCTTAAATATAAAGCAAAAGACGGAGAAGAATATATCTTTCATCTAATCGATACGCCGGGACACGTCGACTTCACGTATGAAGTATCCCGAAGCCTTGCTGCCTGCGAGGGAGCGATTCTTGTCGTGGATGCAGCCCAGGGGATTGAAGCGCAGACGCTCGCCAATGTCTACTTAGCGCTTGACAACGATCTTGAAATCCTTCCGGTCATCAATAAAATCGACCTTCCGAGCGCCGAGCCCGAACGTGTGCGCCAAGAGGTAGAAGACGTTATCGGCCTTGACGCATCAGAAGCCGTGCTTGCTTCTGCAAAAGCCGGTATCGGGATTGAGGAGATTTTAGAACAAATCGTAGAAAAGGTGCCAGCTCCGACCGGAGATCCGGAGGCGCCGCTCAAAGCGCTGATCTTCGACTCGCTTTATGACGCCTACCGCGGTGTCGTGGCTTATATCAGAGTCGTTGAAGGAACGGTAAAGCCGGGACAAAAAATCAAAATGATGGCAACCGGGAAAGAATTCGAAGTAACAGAGGTGGGCGTGTTCACGCCGAAAGCAACTCCGACAAATGAACTGACGGTCGGTGATGTAGGCTTCCTGACTGCCTCAATCAAAAATGTCGGTGACACACGTGTCGGTGATACAATAACGAGCGCTGCCAATCCTGCAGAAGAAGCGCTGCCGGGATACCGCAAGCTAAACCCGATGGTGTACTGTGGTTTGTATCCGATTGATACAGCGAAGTATAATGATTTAAGGGAAGCTCTTGAAAAGCTTGAGCTGAATGATTCCTCCCTTCAATATGAAGCGGAAACTTCGCAAGCGCTTGGATTCGGGTTCCGCTGCGGATTTTTAGGCATGCTTCACATGGAGATCATTCAGGAGCGAATTGAGCGTGAGTTCAACATCGACCTGATTACGACAGCGCCAAGCGTTATCTATGACGTGTATATGACAGACGGCGAAAAGGTCGTTGTCGACAACCCGTCCAACATGCCGGATCCTCAAAAGATCGAAAGGGTTGAGGAGCCATACGTAAAAGCGACGATGATGGTGCCGAATGACTATGTCGGCGCTGTAATGGAGCTTTGCCAAGGAAAACGCGGCAATTTCATTGATATGCAGTATTTAGACGCAAACCGTGTCAGCATCATTTATGATATGCCATTAGCGGAAATCGTATATGAGTTTTTTGATCAGCTGAAATCAAGCACTAAAGGCTATGCGTCCTTTGATTATGAACTGATCGGCTACAAACCGTCCAAGCTTGTGAAAATGGACATTATGCTGAATGGTGAAAAAATCGATGCCCTTTCCTTTATCGTGCATCGTGATTACGCATATGAACGGGGAAAAGTGATCGTTGAAAAACTGAAAGAACTCATTCCGCGCCAGCAGTTTGAAGTTCCGGTACAAGCCGCAATCGGCCAGAAAATCGTGGCCCGCTCCACCATAAAAGCAATGCGTAAAAACGTATTGGCTAAATGTTACGGAGGGGACATCTCGCGTAAACGGAAACTTCTTGAAAAACAAAAAGAAGGAAAGCGCCGTATGAAGCAGGTCGGCTCAGTTGAAGTGCCGCAAGAAGCATTTATGGCAGTTCTGAAAATGGACGACAGTCCGAAAAAACAATAGAAGCCGCCGCAGTCTTGTACTGCGGCTTCTTTCTGTAAAGAAGGTGAATCCGTTGAAATCAGCTTATATCCATATCCCATTTTGTGAGCATATTTGCCACTACTGCGATTTCAATAAATATTTTATTCAAAGTCAGCCAGTCGACGAGTATTTAAACGCACTCGAACAGGAAATGATAAATACAATAGCAAAAACCGGGCAGCCTGATCTCAAAACAATCTTTATCGGAGGAGGCACGCCGACCTCCCTGTCTGAGGAACAGCTTAAAAAGCTGATGGATATGATCAACCGCGTGCTAAAGCCCTCAAGCGACTTATCGGAATTTGCGGTTGAAGCGAATCCGGACGATTTGTCCGCAGAGAAATTAAAAATATTAAAAGAAGCAGGCGTAAATCGCCTTAGCTTTGGTGTGCAAACGTTCGAAGACGATCTGTTAGAAAAAATCGGCCGAGTGCACAAGCAAAAAGATGTATTCACCTCTTTTGAAAGAGCGCGGGAAATCGGTTTTGAGAATATCAGTCTTGATCTCATGTTCGGGCTTCCGGGGCAAACCCTCAAGCATCTGGAACATTCCATAAACACTGCTTTATCATTGGACGCTGAGCATTATTCCGTTTACTCCCTTATTGTAGAACCGAAAACGGTATTTTATAATTTGATGCAAAAAGGGCGGCTTCATCTTCCGCCGCAGGAGCAGGAAGCTGAAATGTATGAAATAGTGATGAGCCAGATGGAAGCTCACGGCATTCATCAATATGAAATCAGCAACTTTGCTAAGGCAGGCATGGAATCTAAGCACAATCTAACGTATTGGAGCAACGAACAATATTTCGGTTTCGGAGCTGGCGCTCACGGATATATTGGCGGCACACGAACAGTGAACGTCGGACCTGTTAAGCATTACATTGACCTGATAGCTGAAAAGGGTTTTCCGTACAGAGATACACATGAAGTGACAACAGAAGAACAGATTGAGGAAGAAATGTTTTTAGGTTTGAGAAAAACAGCCGGTGTCAGCAAAAAACGATTCGCAGAAAAATACGGCCGCTCCCTGGATGGACTTTTCCCAAGCGTGTTAAAAGACCTCGCTGAAAAAGGGCTGATTCACAATTCGGAGTCTGCCGTTTATTTGACTCATCAAGGGAAATTATTAGGCAATGAAGTTTTTGGCGCTTTTTTGGGTGAGTTATAATTGACATTTTTCTTGTGGTTTGATACTTTTGTTATAGAATTAGCACTCGCTTATTGAGAGTGCTAACAGAGGTGATGATGATGTTAACAAATCGTCAGCTGCTGATCCTACAGGTTATAATCAACGATTTTATTAAATCGGCACAGCCGGTGGGATCAAGAACTCTTTCGAAAAAAGATGAAATCACATTTAGCTCTGCAACAATAAGAAACGAGATGGCTGACTTGGAGGAATTGGGCTTTATTGAAAAAACCCATTCATCCTCAGGACGTGTTCCGTCAGAAAAAGGGTATCGGTACTATGTTGACCATTTGCTGTCACCCGTCAAACTGACGAAAAGCGACCTGGACCAAATCCACTCGATCTTCAAAGAGAAAATTTTCGAGCTGGAGAAGACAGTTCAAAAATCAGCGCAAATTTTGTCCGATCTGACGAATTACACATCCATCGTACTCGGGCCGAAGCTGAGTGAGAATTACCTTAAACAGATTCAAATCATTCCGATTCAGCCTGATATGGCGGTAGCGATTCTCGTTACCAATACGGGGCATGTGGAAAACAAAACGATTAACTTTCCGACCAAAATGGATCTGTCTGATATTGAAAAACTGGTCAATATACTGAACGACCGATTAAGCGGCGTTCCAATGGATGAACTGAATGAGCGCATATTTAAGGAAGTTGTCATGTACCTAAGACAGCACATTAAGAACTATGACAATATACTCGACGCGCTTCGTTCAACCTTTCATTCCACAAATCACGTTGAAAAGTTGTTTTTTGGCGGGAAAATCAATATGCTGAACCAGCCTGAGTTCCATGATATCACCCGAGTTCGGTCGCTGCTTTCATTAATTGAGAAAGAACAGGATGTTTTAAAGCTGGTTCAATCCCCGCACACGGGAATTTCGATTAAAATCGGAAAAGAAAACGACTATGAAGAGATGGAAAATTGCAGTCTGATTACGGCTTCTTATTCCGTAGACCAGAAGCAGATCGGCTCAATTGCGATTATCGGCCCGACCCGCATGAATTATTCCAGGGTTGTCAGCCTGCTTCAGCATGTGACTTCGGACTTGTCAAAAGCATTAACAAGTCTGTATGATGAATAAGGGAATTTTGGCAAATTTTATCGAAGGGCAGCACCTGTCCTTCTCCTTACACTTTGAGGGAGGTGAACACAATGTCAGAAGAAAAACAAACCGTTGAACAAAACGAAACAGAAGAGCAAGAAATCATTGAAGAACAAGCTGCCGCTGATGAACAGCAGGAAGAAACAAATGAAAGCGAACTTCTTCAAAACCAAATTAACGAATTGCAAGGTTTGCTTGAGGAAAAAGAAAACAAACTTTTGCGTGTTCAAGCAGACTTTGAAAACTATAAACGACGCAGCCGTTTAGAGATGGAAGCGTCCCAAAAATACCGTTCTCAAAATATCGTGACTGATTTACTGCCGGCTCTTGACAGCTTTGAACGAGCGCTTCAGGTTGAAGCCGACAATGAACAGACGAAAAGTTTGCTCCAGGGAATGGAAATGGTCCACCGTCAGCTCGTAGAAGCCTTGAAAAAAGAAGGCGTCGAAGCCATCGAAGCTGTAGGGCAGGAATTTGATCCTAATCTGCACCAAGCTGTTATGCAGGCTGAAGACGAAAACTACGGCTCCAACATTGTTGTTGAGGAAATGCAAAAAGGCTATAAGCTGAAGGATCGCGTCATTCGCCCTTCCATGGTCAAAGTGAATCAATAATTACATAGCAGGAGGTTATTCAAGTGAGTAAAGTTATCGGAATCGACTTAGGAACAACAAACTCATGTGTGGCAGTGCTTGAAGGCGGCGAGCCTAAAGTTATTGCTAACGCTGAAGGAAACCGCACAACGCCATCAGTTGTTGCATTTAAAAACGGCGAACGTCAAGTAGGGGAAGTGGCTAAACGCCAATCTATTACAAACCCTAACACAATTATGTCTATCAAACGTCATATGGGTACTGATTATAAAGTTGAAATTGAAGGAAAGGATTACACTCCACAAGAAGTGTCTGCTATCATCCTTCAACACCTTAAATCATACGCTGAAAGCTATCTTGGCGAAACAGTATCAAAAGCAGTTATCACAGTTCCTGCATACTTTAACGATGCTGAGCGTCAAGCAACAAAAGACGCTGGTAAAATTGCAGGTCTTGAAGTAGAACGTATCATCAACGAGCCGACTGCAGCAGCGCTTGCATACGGACTTGATAAAACAGATGAAGATCAAACGATCCTAGTATACGACCTTGGCGGCGGTACATTCGACGTTTCCATCCTTGAGCTTGGCGACGGTGTATTCGAAGTTCGTTCAACTGCCGGCGACAACCGTCTGGGTGGGGACGATTTTGACCAAGTTATCATCGATCATCTGGTGTCTGAATTCAAAAAAGAAAACGGCATTGATTTGTCAAAAGACAAAATGGCGCTTCAGCGTTTGAAAGACGCAGCTGAAAAAGCGAAAAAAGATCTTTCCGGCGTATCTTCTACGCAAATTTCTTTACCGTTTATCACAGCTGGAGAAGCAGGACCGCTTCACCTTGAACTTACATTAACTCGCGCTAAATTCGAAGAGCTTTCTTCTCATTTAGTAGAGCGCACAATGGGTCCTGTCCGTCAAGCGCTTCAAGATGCAGGACTTTCTGCAAGCGAAATCGACAAAGTCATCCTTGTCGGCGGATCAACTCGTATCCCTGCCGTACAAGAAGCAATCAAAAAAGAAACTGGAAAAGAAGCGCATAAAGGCGTAAACCCGGATGAAGTTGTAGCGCTTGGTGCTGCGATTCAGGGCGGCGTTATCACAGGTGACGTAAAAGATGTTGTTCTTCTTGACGTTACACCGCTTTCTCTCGGTATCGAAACAATGGGCGGTGTGTTTACAAAACTGATCGACCGCAACACGACGATCCCAACAAGCAAATCTCAAGTGTTCTCAACTGCTGCTGATAACCAAACAGCTGTTGATATCCATGTTCTTCAAGGTGAGCGCCCAATGTCTGCCGACAACAAAACACTCGGCCGCTTCCAGCTTACTGATATCCCGCCAGCACCGCGCGGCGTGCCTCAAATCGAAGTTTCTTTCGATATTGACAAAAACGGTATCGTAAACGTAAGAGCAAAAGACTTAGGCACAGGAAAAGAACAAAACATTACAATCAAATCTTCTTCAGGTCTCTCAGATGAAGAGATCGAACGCATGGTAAAAGAAGCGGAAGAAAATGCTGACGCTGATGCGAAGAAAAAAGAAGAAATCGAAGTCCGCAACGAAGCAGATCAGCTTGTTTTCCAAACTGAGAAAACATTAAAAGATCTTGAAGGCAAAGTGGACGAAGAACAAGTGAAAAAAGCCAACGATGCCAAAGACGCTTTAAAAGCAGCGATTGAGAAAAACGAATTTGAAGAGATCAAAGCGAAAAAAGATGAGCTTCAAACAATCGTTCAAGAGCTTTCTATGAAGCTTTATGAAGAAGCTGCTAAAGCACAGCAAGCTCAAGGCGGAGCAAACGCTGAAGGCAAAGCGGATGACAACGTTGTCGACGCTGAATACGAAGAAGTAAACGACGACCAAAACAAAAAATAAGTTCTTTTTAGTGTCAGCCCCGCTTCCGGAGCTGACCGAAAAGAACACATTTCATAATCTGATTCAATGATTAGAAAGTCAAAGTCAGGCATCTCTTGGCTTTGACTTTTTTTCTTGCCCGGGATAAAAGGAATTGAAAAATCATAATTCAAAATGATACAATCTAATTTATGTGAGAAATTCGGGAGAGTGAAGCGAGATGAGTAAGCGTGATTACTATGAAGTGCTGGGAGTAAGTAAGAGCGCTTCAAAGGATGAAATTAAAAAAGCTTATCGGAAGCTGTCAAAAAAATATCATCCTGATATTAACAAAGAAGCCGGATCAGATGAAAAATTTAAAGAGGTAAAAGAAGCATACGAAACGCTGTCAGATGACCAAAAACGTGCGCATTACGATCAATTTGGTCACATTGACCCTAACCAAGGCTTCGGCGGCGGAGGTTTTGGCGGCGGCGATTTCGGCGGTTTTGGTTTCGATGATATTTTCTCAAGTATATTCGGCGGAGGCACAAGACGAAGAGATCCAAACGCTCCGCGCCAGGGTGCTGATTTACAGTATACGATGACCCTGTCGTTTGAGGATGCGGCTTTCGGTAAAGAAACAACCATCGAAATTCCCCGCGAGGAAACGTGCGAAACATGTAAAGGCTCAGGTGCGAAACCTGGAACAAATCCAGAAACATGCTCCCACTGCGGAGGCTCCGGCCAGTTAAACGTGGAGCAAAATACACCGTTTGGAAAAGTCGTTAACAGACGGGTCTGCCACCACTGTGAAGGTACAGGCAAAATCATTAAAAACAAATGTGCGGACTGCGGCGGCAAAGGAAAAATCAAAAAACGCAAGAAAATCAATGTGACAATTCCAGCCGGTGTAGATGACGGGCAGCAGCTTCGTCTCTCGGGACAGGGTGAACCAGGAATAAACGGCGGCCCTGCCGGGGATTTATTTGTCGTGTTCCATGTACGCGCACACGAGTTCTTCGAGCGTGACGGCGATGATATTTACTGTGAAATGCCGTTAACGTTTGCTCAGGCTGCTCTTGGAGATGAGGTAGAAGTGCCGACGCTGCATGGAAAAGTGAAATTGAAAATTCCGGCCGGTACACAAACAGGAACGAAATTCAGATTAAGAGGCAAAGGCGTTCAAAATGTCAGAGGCTATGGACAGGGTGACCAGCATATCGTCGTCCGCGTCGTTACGCCGACAAATCTGACTGATAAACAAAAAGACATTATCCGCGAATTTGCCGAAGTCAGCGGAAACCTGCCTGACGAACAGGAAATGAGTTTCTTTGACAAGGTAAAACGCGCGTTTAAAGGCGATTAATTATTGGATGAGGAGTTGGTAGTTTTGAAATGGTCCGAATTAAGCATTCACACAACACATGAAGCGGTCGAACCTATCTCAAATATATTGCATGAAGCTGGTGCAAGTGGGGTTGTGATAGAGGACCCGCTTGATTTAATTAAAGAACGTGAGAATGTGTACGGGGAAATCTACCAGCTCGACCCCAATGATTACCCAGATGAGGGTGTCATTGTCAAAGCATATCTGCCGGTTAACAGTTTTCTGGGCGAAACTGTAGACGGCATCAAAGAAACGATTAATAATCTCCTTCTTTACAATATTGATTTGGGCAGAAACCACATCACTATTTCTGAAGTAAATGAAGAAGAGTGGGCGACTGCCTGGAAAAAGTATTATCATCCTGTGAAAATTTCTGAAAAGTTTACAATTGTGCCGACGTGGGAGGAATATACGCCGGTCCATACTGATGAACTGATTATTGAAATGGACCCGGGAATGGCTTTCGGCACAGGGACACATCCGACAACCGTACTCTGCATTCAGGCGCTTGAACGCTTTGTGCAAAAGGGTGATAAGGTGATTGATGTCGGCACTGGTTCGGGAATTTTAAGTATTGCGGCTGCAATGCTTGAGGCTGAATCGGTTCATGCCTACGATCTTGATCCCGTGGCTGTAGAAAGTGCACGCCTCAATCTCAAGCTGAACAAAGTCAGCGATATTGCTCAAGTGAAGCAAAACAATTTGTTAGACGGGATTGAAGGGGAACATGATGTGATTGTGGCCAACATTTTGGCTGAAGTCATTCTTCGCTTTACTTCACAAGCGTACAGCCTGTTAAAAGAGGGCGGCCACTTTATTACGTCAGGAATCATCGGTCATAAAAAACAAGAAGTAAAAGAAGCACTGGAACAAGCTGGCTTTACCATTGTAGAAATCCTTTCAATGGAAGATTGGGTCAGCATTATTGCGAAAAAATAACAGTTAGTAGGTGTCACAGCGTATGCAACGATATTTTATCGAGCTCACGAAGCAGCAAATAGAGGAAGCGCCGGCTTTTTTGATTACTGGCGAAGATGTTCATCATATTGTGAACGTGATGAGAATGAATGAGGGAGACCAGATTATCTGCTGCTCTCAAGACGGCTTCGAGGCAAAATGTGAACTTCAATCTGTTTCCAAAGATAAAGTGTCCTGCCTTGTGATAGAATGGACGAATGAAAACAGAGAGCTTCCGATAAAGGTCTATATTGCGAGCGGCCTTCCGAAAGGAGATAAGCTTGAATGGATTATCCAAAAGGGGACTGAGCTCGGAGCTCATGCCTTTATTCCTTTCCAAGCCGCGCGTTCTGTTGTCAAGCTGGATGACAAAAAGGCAAAGAAAAAGCGGGAAAGATGGACGAAAATTGCGAAGGAAGCGGCTGAGCAATCGTACCGTAACGAAGTGCCGCGAGTGATGGATGTCCATTCTTTTCAGCAGCTTCTTCAAAGGATGCAGGATTTCGATAAATGTGTCGTTGCATACGAGGAGTCATCGAAGCAAGGGGAAATAAGCGCATTCAGCGCGATTGTAAGCAGCCTTCCGAAAGGATCATCTCTATTGATCGTATTTGGTCCCGAAGGCGGTTTAACAGAAGCGGAGGTTGAACGGCTCACAGAGCAAGACGGTGTGACGTGCGGCCTTGGACCGAGAATTTTAAGGACAGAAACCGCTCCGCTATACGCGTTGAGTGCGATTTCTTATCAAACAGAGTTATTAAGAGGTGATCAGTAATGGCAACTGTTGCTTTCCATACGCTTGGCTGTAAAGTCAACCATTATGAAACAGAAGCAATCTGGCAGCTTTTCAAAGAAGCGGGCTATGAAAGAAGAGACTTTGAACAAACAGCTGATGTATATGTCATTAATACATGTACGGTTACAAATACGGGAGATAAAAAAAGCCGCCAAGTGATCAGACGCGCCATTCGTCAAAATCCTGACGGTGTCATCTGTGTCACAGGCTGCTACGCGCAAACCTCACCTGCTGAGATTATGGCGATCCCCGGTGTCGACATTGTAGTCGGAACACAGGACCGTGAAAAAATGCTTGGCTACATTGACCAATACCGAGAAGAACGCCAGCCGATTAATGGCGTCAGCAACATCATGAAAGCAAGAGTATATGAAGAGCTTGATGTGCCTGCTTTCACGGACCGCACAAGAGCGTCATTGAAAATACAGGAGGGCTGCAATAATTTCTGCACATTCTGTATCATTCCGTGGGCGCGCGGCCTGCTCCGCTCCCGCGATCCTGAAGAAGTCATTAAACAAGCGCAGCAGCTTGTTGATGCCGGATATAAGGAAATTGTTCTTACGGGTATTCATACAGGCGGCTACGGCGAAGATATGAAAGATTACAACTTCGCGAAGCTTTTGAGCGAATTAGACACCCGTGTGGAAGGCGTGAAACGGATCAGAATTTCTTCAATCGAAGCCAGCCAAATCACTGACGAAGTGATCGAGGTCTTAGACCGCTCAGATAAGATAGTGAATCATTTGCATATTCCGATCCAATCCGGATCAAACACAGTGCTTAAACGGATGAGACGCAAATATACAATGGAATTCTTTGCAGACCGTTTAAATAAATTGAAAAAAGCACTGCCAGGCTTAGCTGTTACTTCTGATGTCATCGTCGGATTCCCTGGAGAAACAGAAGAAGAATTTATGGAAACCTATAACTTTATTAAAGAACATAAATTCTCTGAACTGCATGTTTTCCCTTACAGTAAACGTACAGGAACACCAGCTGCGCGAATGGAAGACCAAGTGGATGAAAACGTGAAAAACGAACGTGTGCACCGCCTGATTGCTCTTTCTGACCAGCTTGCAAAAGAATACGCTTCTCAGTATGAAAATGAAGTGCTTGAGATTATTCCTGAGGAAGCCTATAAAGAAACAGAAGAAGAGAACATGTTTGTCGGTTACACAGACAACTATATGAAGGTTGTTTTCAAAGGCACGGAAGATATGATCGGCAAAATCGTAAAAGTCAAAATCCTAAAAGCAGGTTATCCTTACAACGAAGGACAGTTTGTCCGTGTGGTTGAGGATGAAATAACTGAACACATGCGTTTGTCTTCTTAACCTAAAAAATCGGTGCATTAAAATGTACCGGTTTTTTATTTAGCCGGGATAAGAAGGTGAATCAATCGGTAAAACAAGTTTGTAAGCGGAAGAAACAAAAGAGCTGTCACCACATTAAATAAAAGGCTGAAATGAGCAATCCTTTGGGCAGGATCAGGTGATAACTGTTCTACAAAGCCGGTCGCTGCGGTCAGAAAAGGCAATACTAGAGCGACCCCTAGCACGTTAAATACCACATGGGCATACGCTGTCTGTTTCGCCGCATATCCGCCGGATACAGCAGCCATGACAGCTGTAATGCATGTCCCGATATTTGATCCGAGTACGACGCTCATCGCCTGTGTCAGTCCGATAATCCCTTCATTCATAAAACTCATCAAAATGCCGATACAGACAGAACTGGAGTGAATGATGGCAGTTAACACCATCCCGATGAGCAAAGCGGACCAGTTTGAATCGTTAACATGATATAGAACGTCGGCTCCCGTTTTCAGCTTCGTCAGCGGCCCGGCAAGATGGCTGAATCCGCTGATGCAAAAGAAGATGATGCCCAGTCCAAGGAAGCTTGTTCCCAGCTGTTTCAAAGGATACCTGCCAGTCAGAAAAAACAATAAACCTCCTATTAAAAGAACCCAAATCAAAATATCCATTTTGATAGCAATAAATTCAGTTGTAAAAGTAGAGCCAACATTTGTCCCCAGAATCATCGGTATCGTCCGCTTAAAAGAAAGAACGCCCGCACTTACAAAGCCGATGACAATGACCATAAAGGCTGAGCTGCTCTGAAGTATCCCCGTAAATACAATGCTGATAAGAAACGCTTTTAACGGATGGTCTGTAAATAAAAGCAAACGATCTTCAATTTTTGAGTACGCCATAGAAATTAAGCCTTTTCGAAGCATGTTCATGCCTGTGAGAAAGAATAATATAAGAGCAGTAAAGCTAATCAGAATTAACATCCTATTCACCAACCCCTTTCTATCATTATATAGACAGGCAGTCGCACTCATGACGGAAAAGTGAACTCACTTAGTTGACCTGACTGATGGCTTATATTATAATGTCAAAGTACATGTTTATATGTGTAACTTAAAGGTAGTCGATTGGTGTATTCGGAGGGAGGGAAAGAGAATGTCAAAAACGGTCGTTAGAAAAAACGAATCGCTTGAAGATGCTCTTCGTCGCTTCAAACGCAGTGTATCAAAGACAGGTACTTTGCAAGAAGCAAGAAAGCGTGAATTTTATGAAAAACCTAGCGTAAAGCGCAAGAAAAAGTCTGAAGCTGCTAGAAAACGCAAATTCTAAAAGAGGGTGGATTTATGAGTCTTCTTGAGCGTCTCAACCAGGATATGAAGCTGTATATGAAAAACCGTGAGAAAGACAAACTGACTGTCGTTCGAATGGTTAAGGCTTCACTTCAAAATGAAGCAATTAAGCTTAAGAAAGACAGTTTGACCGAGGATGAGGAACTCACTGTCCTTTCTCGTGAACTTAAGCAACGTAAAGACTCCCTCCAGGAATTTTCAAACGCTAATCGTTTAGATTTAGTAGATAAAGTTCAAAAAGAGCTGGACATTTTAGAAGTTTATTTACCTGAGCAGCTGTCAGAAGAAGAGCTGCGTACAATCGTAAATGAAACCATCGCGGAGGTCGGTGCGAGCTCAAAAGCGGACATGGGCAAAGTGATGGGGGCAATTATGCCTAAAGTAAAAGGTAAAGCTGACGGAAGTTTAATTAATAAGCTTGTGAGCAGTCAACTGTCTTAAATGGCAAAGAAAAGGACATCTTTCTAAGAGAGATGTCTTTTTTTATACATAAAAAAATGAAACCTTTGATACATTTGTTACGTATGAAGAGAAGGCACTTATTATAAAAGGAAGGAGGGATACACCGCCCTTGCTTCAAATCAAAGGATTTCGTGCTGCTCTTTTGGGTATATTTTTACTTTCTTTATTAGGCGTACAGCTGAACGCAAAAGCAGAAAAACAAACTGTTTATGTGATCCCGGTTGAAAAAAATGTCGAACAGGGTCTCGCCTCGTTTTTGTCCCGTTCGTTACAAGACGCAAAGGATGCACATGCAGACCATATTGTTCTTGATATCAATACCCCAGGGGGATTGGTCAAATCTGCTATTGATATGGCCGATTTGATAACCGAAAGCGAGATCCCCGTAACTGCATATGTCAACAAACGCGCGTTGTCTGCTGGTGCATATATTGCACTTCAAGCAGATCACATTTATATGGCGCCTGGCGGAAAAATGGGAGCCGCCGCGATTGTTGATGGCCAAGGCAATGCCGCTGACCAAAAAGCTCAATCACTTTGGCTGGCAGAGATGGAAGATGCCGCAGTGAAAAATAACCGCGATCCAAAATATGCGCTCGCAATGGCTGACCCAGATATAGATGCCAAGGAAGTCGACGCGCCTAAGGGAGATCTGCTGACACTTAACGCAGACAAGGCGATTGAGGTAGGCTATTCAGAAGGCACTGCTGACAATTTGTCCACGCTCGTAAAGAAGCTTGGGTTCGAAAAGGCGCAGATTAGCTACGCAAAGGAGAGCTTTGCGGAAAAGACAGCAAGATGGCTGACGAATCCGGTCATTGTCCCTATTCTGCTGACAATCGCTTTTTTAGGTCTGACGGTGGAGCTTTTTTCCCCGGGTGTCGGCCTCCCTGGAACGGCTGGACTCATTGCGTTATTGCTGTTCTTTTACGGGCATCTTGCAGCCGGCCTTGCCGGGTATGAGACGGTTCTCCTCTTTATAGCAGGGGTGATTCTCATTCTGCTTGAGATTTTTCTTCCCGGAGGAATCATTGGATTACTGGGCTTGGGAGCGATTATTGCGAGCCTGTTTTTAGCCGCGGGGAGCTTCACTGTCATGGCGGTTTCTCTCTTGATCGCCTCAGCTGTTTCGATTACAGCGTTTATTTTACTGACAAGGGTGTTGGGAAAGCGTATGAAATTCTTTAAGAAATTGATATTAAATGATTCTACAAACACGGAGAGCGGCTACGTTTCAAATCAAACGCGCACGGACTTAATGGGAAAAGTGGGTATAACCTTTACACCGCTGCGCCCTTCCGGTACCGTCATTATTGATGATGAACGCCTTGACGTTGTATCGGAGGGATCGTTTACAGAAAAAGATAAAAAAGTAAAAGTGATAAAAGTAGAAGGCTCACGCATTGTCGTGAGAGAAATTTAAATAGAAACGAGGAGAAGTTATATGGATCCGTCAACACTTATGATTCTGGCAATTGTCGCAGTAGCGATCATTGTTTTGGCAGTATTTTTTACATTTGTGCCTGTAATGCTTTGGATTTCAGCTTTGGCAGCCGGAGTGAAAATCAGCATTTTCACTCTAGTTGGGATGAGGCTTCGCCGCGTCATTCCGAATCGGGTTGTTAACCCGCTGATTAAAGCGCATAAAGCGGGACTTAATGTTGGAACAAACCAGCTTGAAAGCCACTATCTGGCTGGAGGTAATGTTGACAGAGTCGTCAACGCGCTTATCGCCGCTCAGCGAGCTAACATTGAACTCACATTCGAGCGCTGTGCTGCCATTGATCTTGCAGGCCGGGACGTGTTGGAAGCTGTTCAAATGAGCGTTAATCCTAAGGTGATTGAAACACCGTTCATTGCAGGTGTCGCAATGGACGGGATTGAAGTGAAAGCGAAAGCGAGAATCACAGTAAGAGCGAATATCGAGCGCCTCGTTGGGGGAGCAGGGGAAGAAACCATTGTAGCTCGTGTAGGTGAGGGGATCGTTTCTACAATCGGTTCATCTGATAATCATAAAAAAGTGCTTGAAAACCCTGACATGATTTCTCAGACAGTCCTTGGAAAAGGATTGGACTCAGGAACTGCGTTTGAAATTCTCTCAATTGATATTGCAGATGTAGATATCGGCAAAAACATCGGGGCAATTTTACAAACCGATCAGGCCGAGGCTGATAAAAACATCGCGCAGGCAAAAGCGGAAGAACGACGTGCGATGGCTGTCGCTCAAGAACAGGAAATGCGTGCCCGCGTAGAAGAAATGCGCGCGAAAGTGGTAGAAGCCGAGGCGGAAGTGCCGCTTGCGATGGCAGAAGCTTTGCGTGAAGGGAATATTGGCGTCATGGATTACATGAATATCAAGAACATCGATGCTGACACAGAAATGCGTGATTCATTCGGCAAGCTGACGAAAGACCCTTCGGATGAAGACCGCAAATCATAATCTCTCTAAGAAGGGAGAATGCTGATGGAAGATTTACTGACCAATCCGCTTATTATTGCAGCGATCATCGGAATCATTTCTGCGATTTTCGGCAAAAAGAGCAAAGAAGAAAAGCAAAACAGCCAAAAAAGTAAAAAACCTCAACACGTGCAATCTGCTTCTCCTCAAAAGAAGCAGTCAAAAGAAGATGCCCCTGCACCTATCCCTAACCGTATGGAACAGGCAAGACGGGAAGCGGAAGAAAGACGCAGGGAAACAGCAAGAAACCTGAAAGGGCTGGAACGAGATCTTGCTGCTGCGAAACAAAAAACAGTATACACAAAACAAAAAATGCTTCAGGTGAATAAAGACACCGTCGTACAGGGGATCGTTCTAGGAGAGGTGTTCGGACCTCCACGGGCGAAAAAACCACACCGTACGATGCGCCCGGCCCGTAAAAATTAAAGTGTTAGAACCTCCTTTCAAATCATACATATGAGATGAAAGGGGGTTCTTTTTGTATGGGGCAAAGAAAGAATCGTATGAAAGCTTGGCTGACAAGAGCATTGGAAATTCCCCCGGACGTTATGATGGATCTGCCGAGGATTACAATGGTTGGCAGACTTCATATCTACATAGAAAACCACAGAGGCCTTTTGCTTTTCAGTGAGAATGAAGTGCGGCTGATGCTGAAGCAGGGCCAGTGCATCATATCTGGTAAAAATTTTGTCATCAAGGCGATTCTTCCGGAAGAGATACTTTTGGAGGGTACGATTGATGTCGTTCGATATGTTGAGTCATAAAGCCGAGGGGGAAATGTTGTGAAAAATAAATGGCTGTCTTTTTTTTCGGGTAAGGTCCAGCTTGAATTGACGGGAAGAGGGATTGAGCGGCTCCTTAATGAATGCACAAGACAGGGGATTCCGGTCTTTCATGTCAAAAAAAAGAAAGAAGCCGTATCGTTATATATACAGCTTCAGGATGTACATGCCTTTCGGCGGGTGAGAAGTAAATTTAAATGTAAAGCCCGATTTATCAATCGGAAGGGTTTTCCCTTCCTGTTGCTTAAATCAAAGCTGAATATAGGGTTTACGATCGGTTTTGCGATTTTTTTCATCCTTTTGTTTTTGCTGTCCAATATGGTGTGGAAAATTGATGTGACAGGCGCTAAGCCTGAAACAGAACATCAAATGAGGCAGCATCTTAATGAAATCGGCGTCAAAAAGGGCCGTCTGCAGTTTTTAATGATGTCGCCCGAAAAAATACAGAAATCATTAACCAATGGAATAGACAATATCACTTGGGTCGGAGTTGATCTGAAGGGGACGACCATTCACATGAAAGTTGTGGAGAAAAATGAGCCCGAAAAAGAAAAGTATGTTAGCCCGCGCAATATTGTCGCCAAAAAGAAAGCAACCATTACGAGAATGTTTGTGCAAAAAGGACAGCCCATGGCTGCCATACACGATCATGTTGAAAAGGGGCAGCTGCTTGTTTCGGGACTGATCGGCAGCGAAGACCATCAGCAGGAAGTCGCCTCAAAAGCAGAAATTTACGGAGAAACCTGGTATAGATCAGAAGTGACTGTCCCGCTTGAAACATTATTTAACGTCTATACGGGCAAAGTAAGGACAAAGCACAAGCTTTCTTTTGGCTCGTTGGCAATCCCGATCTGGGGGATGACGTTTAAAAAAGAGGAATTGAAGCATCCAAAAACAGAACAAGAAAAGCATTCGCTTCATTTTCTCGGGTTTAAGCTCCCTGTATCCTATGTCAAAGAGCAAACGAGAGAAAGTGAAGAGGCTTTGCGAAAATATACAAAAGAAGAAGCAGTTCAAGAAGGCATTAAATTGGGTAAACAGGATGTAGAGGATAAAATAGGCGAAAACGGCGAGGTGAAAAGTGAAAAAGTTTTGCACCAGACTGTTGAGAATGGTAAAGTAAAGTTGATTATTCTCTACCAAGTTATAGAAGATATCGTTCAAACCACACCTATTGTCAGGGAGACTGAAGAATGACAGAACATTTACTTGCGATGAATCAAAAACTGAAAAACCCGGACGAGGCGCTTTCACTCTTCGGGAACCAAGATTCTTTTTTGAAATTGATGGAGAAAGATCTGAATGTAAATATCATTACGCGCGGCGAGACGATTTATGTTTCAGGCGATGATGAATCGTTTCAGATTGCAGACAGGCTGCTGGGATCGCTCCTCGCTTTAATTCGCAAGGGGATAGAGATCTCTGAACGTGATGTGATTTACGCCATCAAAATGGCAAAGAAGAATGAACTTGAATACTTTGAAAGCATGTATGAAGAAGAAATTACAAAAAACGCAAAAGGCAAATCAATCCGTGTAAAAACAATGGGACAGCGGGAATACGTGGCCGCTATGAAGCGGAATGACCTTGTATTCGGCATTGGTCCGGCGGGAACCGGGAAAACGTACCTGGCTGTCGTAAAAGCAGTCCATGCTTTAAAAAACGGACATATCAAAAAAATCATTTTAACAAGACCTGCCGTGGAAGCCGGTGAAAGCCTCGGTTTTCTCCCAGGTGACCTAAAAGAAAAAGTAGATCCTTATTTGCGCCCGCTGTATGACGCTCTCCATGATGTGCTTGGGGCAGATCATACAGAACGTCTGATGGAAAGAGGCATCATTGAAATTGCTCCGCTCGCATATATGAGGGGACGGACGCTCGATGATGCTTATGTTATACTTGATGAAGCACAGAATACCACGCCTGCTCAAATGAAAATGTTTTTGACGAGACTGGGTTTTGGCTCTAAAATGATCATTACAGGTGACGTCAGCCAAATTGATCTGCCGAAAGGCGTCAAATCGGGACTTGCAGTAGCGAAGGAGATGCTGAAAGGAATAGACGGCATTTCTATGATTGAGCTAGACCAGACAGACGTGGTCAGACATCCGCTTGTTGCGAAAATTATTGAAGCATACGATAAGCAAAATTAATGCTGAATGACCCGATCGCGCGTTATCGGGTCATTTTTATGATTGCTTATGGGCTTGATGTTTCAAGAGGAGGTTCTTGTGTTGAAAAAGAAGGCTAAGACCAAAAGCAGCTCGAAAAAATGGAGCAGTTTTAAAAATGCCCGCTCCATGCATGTACTGCTGTATCTTCTGCTGGCTGCCATTATGTTTGCTTTGCTTTTTGTACATGTTAAGCCGGAAACACTTGATTTAGACCTGTTTTCAGTCAGCGACAAGACCATTTACGCTCCGGCAACCGTAGAAGATCAAAAAGCCACAGAGGAAAAAAAGCAAGCCGCTGAGGATGCGGTTGAAGATCAATATACATTAAAAAAAGAATATACAGACAATCGGATTGACCTTGTGTCATCAATATTCGACAGTATTAGTGAAGTGAAAAAATCATCAGAAGAAGGCAGTAAATCACCATCGGAAAAATCAATGGTCAAATCTGTAAAGGACAAATTGACATCAGATGTGAATGATTCTATATCGGAGGATTCCATCAAGACATTGCTGAAAGCAGACAGTGAAGACTTTTCTTTTGTCAGAGATACGGTCATTACCGCAGTAAATACGGTCATGAGCAGTGAAATCCCTTCGGATAAACTATCTGATGCAAAGGATAAGGTAGAAAAAGAGCTAAAGAGCAATTCTATTCCGTCTAAATACTTGGGAGCCGCGACAGAAATCGGGCGTTTTGCTATTATTCCGAATTACGTCTTCGATCCGAAAGCAACAGAGGCAAAACGGCAGGAAGCCTCAGATAATGTCCAGCAGGTTCAAATCAAACAGGGGCAAGTGCTCGTGGAAGAAAATGACCTCATTGATCGGGAAGTGTACAGGAAACTTGAGCTGACCGGGTTATTAAATAACTCAAATCTCTTTAAACCGATCAGCGGGCTATTGATTATGATCGGACTTTTCATTGCAACACTTGTATATTATTTTGAAAAACAGAAACAAAATCTGAAGTTTAAAAACCAATCCATTCTGTTATTCTCCATAATCACAACACTTTTGCTTGTGATCATGGAGGTTGTCAGTTTGTTTCAGAAGATGGAGTATAATAATATCGGCTATCTGGTCCCCATTGCGGCCGGCGCCATCTTAATCAAACTGCTGATGAATGAACGCATTGCCATTTTGGGAAGTATCATTCTTGCGATTTGCGGAAGTATGATGTTTAATCAGGGTGTGACAGGAACATTCAATTATGTCATAGGGATTTATTATTTGATCAGCGGCATTTCAGGTGTATTATTTTTAGGAAAACACAATGCAAGATCAAAGATTTTGCAGACCGGGCTTTTCGTGGCGTTTATTAATATGGTTGTCGTTCTATCCTTATTATTGATCCAGAACACTGCGCTGTCGGGTCTTGAAATCGGCACGTTAATGCTCATGGGGGTTGTGTCGGGGTTTGCTTCATCTGTATTGATCATCGGCCTGATGCCGTTTTTTGAGACGGGCTTTGGCATTTTATCCACCATGAGGCTGCTCGAGCTGTCTAATCCTAACCATCCGCTATTGCGCAAAATACTGACGGAAACACCAGGTACATATCATCACAGTGTAATGGTTGCCAATTTATCAGAGGCAGCCTGTGAAGCGGTTGGGGCTAATGGTTTGCTTGCAAGAGTCGGCGCATATTATCACGATCTCGGAAAAACAAAGCGCCCGCAATATTTTATTGAAAACCAAATGAATATTGACAATCCGCATGACAAGCTGTCACCTCAGTTGAGCAAAAATATTATTATCTCGCATACGACAGACGGTGCGAATATGCTGAGAAGCTATAAATTTCCGAAAGAGCTTGTCGACATTGCTGAGCAGCATCATGGAACTTCGCTTTTAAAGTTTTTTTACTATAAAGCGAAGGAAAAAGGCGACCAGATTACAGAGGAAGAGTTCCGTTATCCGGGACCGAAGCCGCAGTCAAAGGAAGCCGCAATTATATCAGTGGCCGACAGTGTTGAAGCGGCCGTCAGATCCATGCATAATCCAAATCCTGAACGAATTGAAAAGCTTGTCCGGGGTATTATATCCGATAAGCTTCAGGACGG
Source organism: Bacillus sp. EU52 (assembly GCF_037964975.1). Taxonomy (NCBI): domain Bacteria; kingdom Bacillati; phylum Bacillota; class Bacilli; order Caryophanales; family Bacillaceae; genus Bacillus; species Bacillus sp. EU52. The sequence continues at coordinate 2,481,506 of NZ_CP150177.1, read as the reverse complement.
ACAGTTCAGTGAATGCGATTTGACATTTAAAGAGCTGGATACAATCGCAAAAACGCTCTGTGCAACATTAAAAGGAATTTTCCACTCCCGGATTGAATATCCGGAGGCTACTAAGAAGGTGAAATAGATGAGTTTACTGATTGATATCGTTGATGAAACAGGAAGCGTCTCAGAAGAGATGCTCAAAGAAGTAGAAAATCTGCTTCAATTTGCCGCTGAGCGTGAAGGCGTTCAGGATCAGGCTGAAGTTTCTGTCACGATTGTTTCCAATGATGACATACATCAGATTAACAAAGAATACCGGGGAAAGGATGCTCCGACAGATGTCATCTCATTTGCTCTTGAAGAAGAGGGGGAAGGCGAGATCGAAATCGTGGGCGCCGAAATGCCTCCGGTTTTAGGTGATATTATCATCAGTGCCGATCGCACAAGAGAGCAGGCAGAGGAGTATAATCATTCTTTTAAAAGAGAGCTCGGATTTCTAGCTGTACACGGATTTCTGCACCTTTTAGGATATGACCATATGACGAAAGAGGAAGAAGAGGAGATGTTTACTAAGCAAAAGGAATTGCTGGACGCTTATGGACTCAAAAGATCATAGAAATGAGCTGAAGCGATTCTTCAAAAGCTTCGTGCATGCAGGCCGGGGCATATGGGAAACAGCGCGGACGGAGCGGAATTTCCAATTTCATGCCGCAGCCGCCTGCGCTGTTCTCATTTGCGGCTTCCTTGTAGAGCTCAGCATGATTGAGTGGATGATTATATTCCTTTTGATAGGCGGTATGTTTTCGCTTGAGCTTTTAAATACAGCCATTGAACATACGGTTGATTTAATAACTGACAAACATCACCCTCTTGCTAAAGCGGCCAAGGACGCTGCCGCCGGGGCTGTTTGCGTTTTTGCCGTGATTTCGTGTATCATTGGTTTACTTATTTTTTTGCCAAAGCTGTAATGGCTGAAAATTCTTACATTTATTTTACATTTTTAGAAATGGGCGTGAAAAAAAGCGCGCGATTATGTAAAATATAAAGTGATAGCGGTACCATTATAGGTAAGAGAGGAATGTACACATGAACAGACAAGAATTAATAACAGAAGCTTTAAAAGCGCGTGATATGGCATATGCGCCGTATTCCAAATTCCAAGTAGGAGCCGCTCTTCTTACCAAGGATGGAAAAGTGTACAGAGGCTGCAACATTGAGAACGCGGCATACAGCATGTGCAATTGCGCCGAGCGTACCGCTTTATTTAAAGCTGTTTCTGAAGGGGAAACAGAGTTTCAGATGCTGGCCGTTGCGGCTGACACCCCTGGACCGGTATCTCCGTGCGGAGCCTGCCGCCAGGTGATTTCTGAGCTTTGCACAAAAGACGTTATTGTCGTACTAACTAATTTACAAGGACAAATAAAAGAAATGACTGTGGAAGAATTATTGCCAGGCGCATTTTCATCGGAGGATTTACATGACGAACGAAAGCTTTAAATCAGGATTTGTATCCATTATTGGAAGACCAAACGTAGGAAAATCTACATTTTTGAACAGAGTCATTGGACAAAAAATCGCGATCATGAGCGATAAGCCCCAAACGACGAGAAACAAGGTGCAAGGAGTACTGACGACAGGCACATCACAAACCATTTTTATTGACACACCAGGGATTCATAAACCTAAGCATAAGCTTGGGGACTTTATGATGAAAGTGGCGCAAAATACATTAAAAGAAGTCGATTTGATCTTGTTTATGATCAATGCTGAGGAAGGCTACGGGAAGGGCGACGAATTCATCATTGAGAAATTGCAGACGATGTCTACGCCTGTATTCTTAATCGTAAACAAAATTGATAAAATTCATCCCGACCAATTGCTTCTGCTAATTGACGAATACCGCAAACGTTATCCTTTTAAGGAAATTGTTCCGATTTCTGCTTTAGAAGGAAATAACATCGAAACCTTGCTCGCTCAGATTGAAGCGTATTTGCCGGAAGGGCCGCAATTCTATCCGAGTGACCAGGTAACTGACCACCCTGAGCGATTTATCATTTCTGAATTAATCAGGGAAAAGGTGCTGCATTTGACGAGAGAAGAAATCCCGCACAGCATTGCGGTGGCCATCGAATCCATCAAAGGGCAGGACAACGGTTCTGTGCACGTAGCGGCAACGATTGTGGTCGAGCGGGATTCTCAGAAAGGCATCGTGATCGGTAAAAAAGGAAGCCTTCTAAAAGAGGTTGGAAAAAGAGCGAGAGCGGATATTGAAGCACTATTGGGCTCCCGTGTCTACCTTGAATTGTGGGTGAAAGTGCAGAAGGACTGGCGTAATAAAATGTCCCAGCTTCGCGATTTTGGCTTTAAAGAGGACGAATATTAATCTCTTCCCGTGTGTGTCATTATCTCACAGGAACAGGGATACATTAGCAAATTTTGTTTAACATGAAATGGAGGACATCTGGTCAAGATAAAGGTAAGAATTTGGAGTTTAGGTAAGCTAGTTTAACTACAGAAAGGTGGGTTTCTTGTGTTGAATTTTACCTGGAACGTATTTTCTCAAACAGGAAATGTTGATACGTATCTTCTTTTTAAAGAACTGGAAAAAGAGAACATGGAAAGACCCGAAGAACTAGAAGATGAGCTAGCCCGATTTGATTATCCAATTTTATAAACCTCTTGGCCGCTCCTGCTTGAGGAAGGTGCGGAAATGCTGACAAAATGTGAAGGAATCGTTCTTCGCACAAATGATTACGGAGAGACGAATAAAATCGTAACATTACTGACAAGAGAACACGGAAAAATAGGTGTTATGGCACGAGGCGCCAAAAAACCGAACAGCCGTTTATCAGCAGTCAGCCAGCCCTTTTTGTATGGTTCTTTCTTAATGCAAAAAACATCGGGCCTCGGAACGCTTCAGCAGGGGGAAATGATCCTCAGCATGAGAGGCATCAGGGAAGACTTGTTTTTAACAGCATATGCTGCCTATATTGCTGAGTTAGTCGACAGAGGCACAGAAGAAAAAAAGCCAAACCCTTATTTATTTGAATTCATATTAGAATCATTAAAACAGCTGAATGAAGGAACAGATCCGGATGTTATCACCTTCATTGTTCAAATGAAAATGCTCGGTGTCATGGGCCTGTATCCTGAGCTGAATCATTGTGTACATTGTAAAAGCCAGGACGGAACCTTTCATTTCTCTGTTCGTGATAATGGTTTTATATGCCACCGCTGTTTTGAAAAAGATCCTTACAGGGTACCGATTAAACCGCAAACGGCAAGGCTGTTAAGACTCTTTTACTATTTTGATCTGTCGAGGCTCGGCAATGTGTCCTTAAAAGAGGAAACAAAAGCTGAATTAAAGCAAGTGATTGATTTATATTACGAAGAATATTCGGGATTGTATTTAAAATCAAAGCGCTTTTTAGATCAAATGGAAAGCATGAAACATCTTATGGGTGAAAACAAAAGTTGACATTTGGTCCATCTTTTTATATGATCATTTATTATAAAATATGTTGCAGTGAGAGAAAGAAGTACTTGCGTTTACCTCATGAAAGCGACCTTAGGGCGGTGTAAGCTAAGGATGGGCACGCAACGAAAGGCATTCTTGAGCAATTTTAAAAAAAGAGGCTGGGATTTGGTTCTCAGCAACTAGGGTGGAACCGCGGGAGAACTCTCGTCCCTATGTTTGCGGCTGGCAAGCATAGAGACGGGAGTTTTTTGGTTGCTGCCGCAGGCAACTTATGAAAGAAAAGTGGAGGTGCTTGAAATGAATATTCAAGACATGATTCTAACCTTGCAAAAGCATTGGTCCAGTCAGGGCTGTGTGCTTATGCAGGCTTACGATGTAGAAAAAGGAGCCGGCACGATGAGCCCGTATACATTTTTGCGCAGTATCGGCCCTGAGCCGTGGAGAGTGGCTTATGTAGAGCCTTCCAGACGTCCTGCAGACGGCCGCTACGGGGAGAACCCGAACAGACTGTATCAGCATCATCAATTCCAGGTCATTATTAAACCGTCACCTGATAACATTCAAGAGCTGTATTTGGATTCCTTGCGTGCTCTTGGAATTGATCCGCTTGAGCACGATATTCGCTTTGTTGAAGACAACTGGGAGAATCCGTCTTTAGGCTGCGCGGGTCTAGGCTGGGAAGTTTGGCTTGACGGAATGGAAATAACACAATTTACGTATTTCCAGCAGGTCGGGGGATTAGAGTGTAAACCCGTTTCTGTAGAGATTACGTATGGAATTGAGCGTCTCGCGTCTTATATCCAGGATAAAGAAAACGTGTTTGACTTGGAATGGACGTCAGGGTTTACAGTAAAAGATTTATTCATGATGGCTGAATATGAGCATTCTGTTTATACGTTTGAAACATCAGACGTCGATATGCTGTTCCAATTGTTCAGCACATATGAAAAAGAAGCGATCAAGCAAATGGACAACGGACTTGTTCATCCAGCATATGACTATGTGCTGAAATGCTCGCACACCTTCAATCTGCTTGACGCCAAAGGTGCGATCTCTGTTACCGAGCGGACGGGCTATATCGCAAGAGTGCGGAATTTAGCTAGAAAAGTAGCAAAAACCTATTATGAGGAACGAGAAAAACTAGGGTTCCCAATGCTTAAAGGGGAGGGTTCTTCTCATGAGTAAACAGGATTTACTTTTAGAGATCGGATTAGAGGAAATGCCGGCGCGCTTTTTGAATGAAAGCATGGTTCAGCTTGGCGACAAGCTGACAGGCTGGCTTAAAGAAAAAAATATTACTCACGGTGAAGTGAAACTCTTCAATACACCGAGACGTCTTGCTGTGTTCGTTAAGGATGTCGCAGAAAAGCAGGATGATATAAAAGAAGAAGCAAAAGGGCCTGCGAAAAAAATTGCCCTTGATGCGGACGGGAACTGGACAAAAGCGGCAATCGGCTTTTCAAAAGGCCAAGGCGCGAATGTGGAAGACCTGTACATCAAAGAAGTAAAAGGCATAGAGTATGTATTCGTGCAAAATTTCCAAGCCGGCAAAGAAACGAAGTCGCTTCTGCCAGAACTGAGCGGTTTAATTACAAGCTTGCATTTCCCGAAAAACATGCGCTGGGGAAATGAAGATTTGCGTTATATCCGACCGATCAAATGGATTGTCGCATTATTTGGACAGGATGTCATTCCATTTTCGATCACAAACGTTGAGTCTGGACGGACAACACAGGGACACCGTTTCCTCGGACATGAAGTGTCAATTGAATCACCTTCAGCTTATGAAGAGCAGCTGAAAGAACAGCATGTTATTGCTGATCCTAGCGTCCGAAAGCAAATGATTCAATCTCAGCTGGAAGCAATGGCTGCTGAAAACGATTGGAGCATTCCAGTTGACGAAGACCTTCTTGATGAAGTGAATCATTTAGTAGAATACCCGACAGCTCTTTACGGTTCATTTGAATCCGAGTTTCTGTCAATTCCTGAAGAAGTGCTTGTCACAACAATGAAAGAGCATCAGCGCTACTTCCCTGTCAAAGACAAAAACGGTGACCTGCTGCCTCACTTTATCACAGTCCGAAACGGCAACAGCCACGCGATTGAAAATGTGGCCCGAGGTAATGAAAAAGTGCTGCGCGCACGTTTATCTGATGCTTCATTCTTCTACAAAGAAGATCAGAAACTAAACATTGATGCAAATGTGAAGAAGCTTGAAAATATCGTTTTCCATGAAGAGCTTGGTTCTCTTGCTGATAAGGTTAGAAGAGTCACATCAATCGCAGAGAAACTTGCCGTTCGCCTTCAGGCTGATGAAGATACATTAAAACATGTGAAGCGGGCTGCTGAAATTTCTAAATTCGACCTTGTGACGCATATGATATATGAATTCCCTGAACTTCAAGGAATTATGGGCGAAAAGTATGCGAGAATGCTTGGCGAAGATGAAGCTGTGGCGGCGGCAGTTAATGAACATTATATGCCTAGATCAGCGGGCGGAGAAACGCCTTCTACTTTCACCGGAGCTGTTGTAGCAATGGCGGATAAGCTTGACACAATCGCTTCATTCTTCTCTATCGGCGTAATTCCGACCGGTTCCCAGGACCCTTACGGACTGCGCCGCCAAGCAAGCGGTATTGTTGCGATTCTTCTTGACCGCAACTGGGGAATTTCATTTGAAGAGCTGCTTACTTTCGTACAAACCGATAAAGAAATTGAACTGCTGGATTTCTTCACTCAGCGCTTGAAATATGTCTTGAATGCTGAACAAATCAGACATGATGTCATTGACGCCGTGCTAGAAAGCTCTGAGCTTGAGCCGTACTCTGCCCTGCATAAAGCACAAGTACTGGAGCAAAAGCTTGGTGCACCTGGCTTTAAGGAAACAGCCGAAGCGTTAGGCCGAGTGATCTCTATCAGCAAAAAAGGAGTCCGCGGAGACATTCAGCCTGATCTGTTTGAAAATGAATACGAAGCAAAACTGTTTGATGCCTACCAAACAGCGAAGCAAAATCTGCAGGAAAACTTCAGCAAAAAAGATTATGAGGCGGCGCTTGCTTCACTTGCAGCCTTAAAAGAACCGATCGATGCTTACTTCGATCATACAATGGTTATAGCGGATAATGAGGCATTAAAGGCAAATCGTTTAGCGCAAATGGTAAGCTTGGCGGATGAGATCAAGTCCTTTGCGAATATGAATGCCCTTATTGTAAAATAAAGAGAGAAAAGGCGGTTGCTGTGTGATCGGTAATCGTCTTTTCCCCATTTATAAGTTTTTTGTTTGATTACAAGATATTTACGTTATAATATGGATTATTATTTCTTTACATAGCTATGAAGTGAAAAGGTGGTGAGTACGATCGAACTAAATAAACGGCAAGAACATATTTTGCAGATTGTAAAAGAAAACGGGCCGATTACAGGGGAGCATATTGCAGAAAAGCTGAACCTAACCAGGGCGACATTGCGCCCGGATTTAGCCATACTCACCATGTCAGGATTCCTCGAGGCGCGCCCGAGAGTCGGTTATTTCTATACGGGAAAAACCGGCACACAGCTTTTGGCGGATAAACTCAAAAAGCTTCAGGTGAAAGACTTTCAATCTATCCCCGTAGTGATTCACGAAAACGTTTCTGTGTACGATGCGATTTGCACCATGTTTTTAGAAGATGTAGGTACTCTGTTTGTGGTGGACCGCGATGCTGTTTTAGTCGGGGTGCTTTCACGAAAAGACTTGCTCAGAGCGAGCATTGGCCAGCAGGAGCTTACATCGGTCCCTGTTCACATCATCATGACAAGGATGCCGAACATTACGGTGTGCAGACGCGAGGATTATGTGATGGACATTGCAAAGCACTTAATAGAAAAACAAATTGATGCACTGCCTGTCATCAAAGACACCGATAAAGGCTTTGAAGTGATCGGCAGAGTGACAAAAACAAATATGACCAAAATACTTGTCAGTTTATCTGAAAATGAAATCCTATAAGATTGCAAACTAACGGGGGGATAATATGAATAACCGCATCATCTATGTTGTATCGGATTCCGTCGGTGAAACGGCTGAATTGGTAGTAAAAGCAGCACTCAGCCAATTTAACGGATCGGCGGATGATACCCATGTAAGAAGAATTCCTTATGTTGAAGATATAGGCACTATCAATGAAGTGATTTCACTTGCAAAGGCAGACGGCGGCATTATCTGTTTTACACTCGTGGTGCCGGAAATCAGAGAATATTTGATAGCCGAAGCGGAAAAAGCAAATGTTTTATATTATGATATTATCGGCCCGTTGATTGATAAAATGGAAACAGCCTACGGTTTAACAGCGAAATACGAACCGGGGCGGGTGCGCCAGCTTGATGAAGATTATTTCAAAAAAGTGGAGGCCATCGAGTTTGCAGTTAAATACGATGATGGACGTGATCCAAGAGGGATTTTAAAAGCTGATATCGTTTTGATCGGCGTGTCAAGAACGTCTAAAACACCGCTGTCTCAATATCTCGCACACAAACGCCTGAAGGTTGCCAATGTTCCGATTGTACCGGAGGTTGATCCGCCGGAAGAACTCTTTAACGTTGATCCGAAAAAATGCATCGGTTTAAAGATTAGCCCTGATAAACTGAATCATATCAGAAAAGAACGTTTAAAATCACTCGGGCTTAATGATAAAGCGATTTATGCAAATATCAACAGAATCAAAGAGGAACTCGAGTATTTCGAAAAGATTGTGGATCGGATCGGCTGCCAGGTTGTTGATGTTTCAAATAAAGCGGTTGAGGAAACAGCAAATATTATCCATCATCTCAAAACAAAAAACATATAACTCAGGACGCTCTATCCTGGGTTTTTGGCTGTGCCAAAAGGGAATAATGAAAAACAATAGCATCTTTGTGAAGTTTGTATTATAATAAAAAATTGTGATAAAATGATTAATTTTAGGTTTAAGGATCGTGTGATACGAATAAACTATTATGGGTAAGATGTCAAGAATTTCTCCCGGAAATTTTTCGACAAATTCATATACATCCACAATAATAAAGGATGTGCGATTTTGCTTGCTTTTATGCAGGAGTTTAATGGAGGGATGGAGAATTACTCTTCTTAATGAACAAGAAAAGACGATTTTTGTCGATGCTGATGCTTGTCCGGTAAAAGATGAAATTTTACAAACAGCATCCGAGTATGAAGTTCAAGTTCTTTTTGTCGCTTCATTTGAACATTATCAGCTTTCCAGAAGCAATGAAGAAAAATGGAAGTATGTTGATCCTCATAAAGAAGCCGCTGATTTATATATCGCAAATCACGTGAAACCGGGAGATATTGTTGTGACGCAGGACATCGGATTAGCATCTCTGCTGTTGAACAGAAATGTCTCCGTTATGTCGGAAAGAGGTCGTCTTTACAAAGAAGACACGATTGATTTTGCCCTAGAGGGCCGTCATTTTTCCGGCAAACAAAGAAGAAAAGGCGTATATGCCAAAGGGCCTAAAAAATTGAATAAAGAAGATCGAGAACGATTTATTACACTGCTGCAAAAAATCCTGTCGAACGATGAAGGGATTTTGCACTAAAGCATCGAATAATGTACGACGGAGTGTTATAAGATGGGAAATCGGATACCAGATGAAATTGTGGATCAGGTGCAAAAGTCGGCAGATATCGTTGAAGTCATAGGTGATTATGTTCAATTAAAGAAGCAAGGCCGAAACTACTTTGGACTCTGTCCTTTTCATGGAGAAAGCACACCTTCGTTTTCCGTATCGCCCGACAAACAGATTTTTCATTGCTTTGGCTGCGGAGCGGGCGGCAATGTTTTCTCTTTTTTAAGGCAGATGGAAGGCTACTCATTTGCCGAGTCGGTTTCTCACCTTGCTGACAAATACCAAATTGATTTTCCAGATGATATAACAGTCCATTCCGGAGCCCGGCCAGAGTCTTCTGGAGAACAAAAAATGGCTGAGGCACATGAGCTCCTGAAGAAATTTTACCATCATTTGTTAATAAATACAAAAGAAGGTCAAGAGGCACTGGATTATCTGCTTGCTAGGGGCTTTACGAAAGAGCTGATTGATGAATTTCAGATTGGCTATGCTCTTGATTCTTGGGACTTTATCACGAAATTCCTTGTAAAGAGGGGATTTAGTGAGGCGCAAATGGAAAAAGCGGGTCTCCTGATCAGACGCGAAGACGGAAGCGGATATTTCGACCGCTTCAGAAACCGTGTCATGTTTCCGATCCATGATCATCACGGGGCTGTTGTTGCTTTCTCAGGCAGGGCTCTTGGCAGCCAGCAGCCTAAGTATATGAACAGTCCTGAAACCCCGCTCTTTCATAAAAGTAAACTGCTTTACAATTTTTATAAGGCCCGCCTTCATATCAGAAAGCAGGAAAGAGCAGTCTTATTTGAAGGGTTTGCTGATGTCATATCGGCCGTAAGCTCGGGTGTAAAAGAAAGCATAGCCACGATGGGAACGTCTCTTACAGATGATCATGTCAAAATCCTGAGAAGAAACGTCGAAGAAATCATTCTTTGCTATGACTCTGATAAAGCCGGTTATGAAGCCACCTTAAAAGCTTCGGAGCTTCTGCAAAAAAAAGGCTGCAAAGTCAGAGTTGCAATGATTCCTGACGGATTGGACCCTGATGATTACATCAAAAAATTCGGCGGGGAAAAATTTAAAAATGACATTATTGACGCCAGTGTCACCGTAATGGCGTTCAAAATGCAATATTTCCGAAAAGGAAAGAACCTGTCCGATGAAGGCGACCGACTAGCTTACATTAAAGACGTACTGAAAGAAATCAGCACGCTTTCAGGGTCTCTAGAGCAGGAAGTCTATGTAAAGCAGCTTGCTTCAGAGTTTTCGCTTTCACAGGAGTCTTTAACTGAGCAGCTGTCTGTTTTCAGCAAGCAAAACAAACCTGCTGACAATAGCGGTGAAACAAAAACGCGGCGAGCGCATCTGACGACAAAAGCAAGGCAAAAACGTTTGCGTCCGGCGTATGAAAATGCAGAAAGGCTGTTACTCGCTCACATGCTTCGAGATCGGAGCGTCATCAAAAAAGTGATTGACCGGGTAGGGTTTCAATTTAATATTGATGAGCACCGGGCATTAGCCGCCTATCTTTATGCTTTTTATGAAGAGGGAGCCGAGCTGACGCCTCAGCATCTGATGGCCAGGGTGACGGATGATCATATAAGCCAGCTCTTGTCTGATATATTAATGCTTCAGGTTAATCAAGAGCTTAGCGAAGCCGAGTTATCAGATTATGTAAAAAAAGTGTTGAATCAAAGAAATTGGTCAATGATAAAAGAAAAAGAGGCGGAAAGAGCCGAAGCCGAAAGGCAAAAAGATTTTTTAAGAGCTGCTTCTCTGGCTCAAGAAATCGTTACATTGAACCGATCTTTAAAATAACTGGAGAACTGATGAGGAGCATGTATTGGCAATGATTCCTTGCGGAGGAGCAAATAGATCGCTTAACCTCATCATGAATTGTCATTTCATTATTCGCACATTATTAAAGGCAGTTCACATAGAAAACGCCTGAATGGACCGAATAAGAATCATACCGCTTATAGAATTCGTTGCAAGCTTTGGAAGGAGGGATCCATAATGGCTGATAAACAAACCCACGAGACAGAATTAACATTCGACCAAGTAAAAGAGCAATTAACAGAGTCTGGTAAAAAACGTGGCGTTTTGACATATGAAGAAATTGCTGAGCGTATGTCCAGCTTTGAAATTGAATCAGACCAAATGGATGAGTATTATGAATTTTTAGGTGAACAAGGTGTTGAATTAATTAGTGAGAATGAAGAAACAGAAGATCCTAATATTCAGCAGCTTGCCAAAGCCGAAGAAGAATTTGACCTTAATGACCTAAGTGTACCGCCTGGCGTTAAAATCAATGACCCAGTTCGTATGTATTTAAAGGAAATCGGTCGGGTTAACCTTCTTTCTGCAAAAGAAGAAATCGCCTACGCTCAAAAGATTGAAGAAGGTGACGAAGAATCTAAACGCAGATTGGCTGAAGCGAACCTGCGGCTTGTTGTCAGTATCGCAAAACGGTATGTCGGACGCGGTATGCTGTTCCTTGATCTGATCCAGGAAGGAAACATGGGTCTGATGAAAGCCGTTGAAAAATTTGATTATCGCAAAGGTTATAAATTCAGTACGTATGCTACGTGGTGGATCAGACAGGCGATTACACGCGCCATTGCCGATCAGGCGAGAACGATCCGGATTCCCGTTCATATGGTTGAAACCATTAATAAATTAATCCGTGTGCAGCGTCAATTACTGCAAGACTTAGGCAGAGAACCAACACCTGAAGAAATTGCGGAAGATATGGATTTAACGCCTGAAAAAGTACGCGAAATCTTAAAGATTGCTCAAGAGCCGGTATCTCTGGAAACACCGATCGGTGAAGAGGATGACTCGCACCTTGGTGATTTCATTGAAGACCAAGAAGCAACTTCACCTTCTGACCACGCCGCATACGAGCTATTGAAAGAGCAGCTGGAAGATGTGCTTGATACGTTAACTGATCGTGAAGAAAATGTATTGCGTCTTCGATTCGGTCTTGATGACGGCCGTACAAGAACATTAGAAGAGGTCGGCAAAGTATTTGGAGTAACGAGAGAGCGTATTCGACAAATCGAAGCCAAAGCGTTGCGGAAACTAAGACATCCTAGCAGAAGTAAACGTTTGAAAGATTTCCTTGAATAAGATGGAACGGGTCTTGAAGATCCGTTCTTCTTTTTTTAAAAAGATATATGGATAATATGCCTTTATTTTACTGAAAAATGATGTCATTTGCAAATGAACATTGTGGTGAAAAATTTCAAAATCTAATTCCATATTTTCTATTGTAAGCGTATACAATACATTATACAATAGAATAAAAAGGATATTAGAGATTTAGGCATGTTTCTATTCAATTTTGTATAAAGTGTGAATAAAAAACTTTTGTATAGCAATCCATTTACTTTTTGTAAAAATAAGTTAGAATTAGAAGTGTTTACATAGGGGGAAGGATCAAAAAGGGGGAAGGGAAATGAAATGGAACCCGCTTATTCCATTTTTGCTGATCGCTGTTTTAGGAATTGGTCTAACTTTCTTTTTATCAGTAAAAGGACTTGATGACTCTCGGGAGATTGCGAGCGGAGGAGAAAGCAAATCTGCTGAAAAGAAAGATGCGAACGCTTCACCAGAAGAAATTTACAAGGCAAACTGCATCGCATGCCACGGTGAAAATTATGAAGGTGTTTCGGGTCCTAGCTTAAAAGGTGTAGGGGATAAGAAAGATGTCGCTGAAATTAAAACAAAGATCGAAAAAGGCGGTAATGGAATGCCTTCCGGTCTTGTACCGGCCGATAAGCTGGATGATATGGCAGAGTGGGTGTCAAAAATTAAATAAAAGAACCATTTTTCTCTTTATACATTCACAGGCCGCCGAGATGTTCTCGACAGCCTTTTATTTTTGACTGCCGCGTGCAGACCCGCATCAAAAGAAATAATCTCAAAATCATTTGCTTCAGCTTGGATTCCGGGCTGATTTTTTATATGATAGTAAAGGAAAAAATGATTGAGAAAAGTTGTGATGACAAGTGAACGAATTAAAATTATCTAAACGATTGCAAACAGTAGCGGAGTACATACCGAATGGAGCGGTGATGGCCGATATCGGCTCTGACCACGCCTACCTTCCTTGTTATGCGGTGCTGAATCATAAAGCCAGCGGGGCGATTGCCGGAGAAATAACAGACGGCCCATTTTTGTCTGCAAAGCGGCAGGTTGAAAAATCAGGCTTAAACTCGCACATTTCTGTAAGGCAGGGAGACGGACTGGAAGTGATTAAAAAAGGTGAAGCTGATGCCATTACGATTGCCGGAATGGGCGGGGCTTTGATCGCTCACATTTTAGAAGCGGGCAAAGACAAATTAACGGGGAAGGAACGGCTCATTTTACAGCCGAATATTCATGCTGTTCATATCAGGGAGTGGCTTTATAAAGAAAGATATGCGCTGATAGATGAGGTAATCCTTGAAGAGGACGGAAAGTGCTATGAGGTGCTGGTGGCAGAAGCGGGAGACAGGGATGCGGCTTATGACGGTATTTCTTTATCAGCCGGGATGCTCGTCGGCCCTTTCTTAGCAAAAGAAAAAAATGCTGTCTTTTTGAAAAAGTGGACACAAGAGCTTCAGCACACTCAAAGCATTTATGAACAGATCAGCCAAGCGGCGGATACAGAGCAAAACAAACAAAAATTAAAGGAGCTCGCCGATCGAATGGAGCTGTTAAAGGAGGTAATCGATCATGGCTAAAAGTGTAAATGGGCAGCAGATCATCCAGCTGTTTGAACAATTTTCCCCGAAAGCCTATGCGGTTGAAGGAGATAAAATCGGCCTGCAAATCGGCACTTTAAACAAACCAATTGAAAATGTGATGGTTACACTTGATGTGTTAGAGAGCGTTATCGATGAAGCGATTGAAAAAGAGGTTGACTTGATTATTGCACACCATCCTCCTATTTTCCGGCCGCTAAAGCATATTTCAACAGATCAGCCTGCCGGAAGGTTAATTGAAAAGTGTTTGAAGCATGATATTGCTGTTTATGCAGCTCATACAAATTTAGACGTTGCGGACGGCGGCGTGAATGATTTGCTTGCTGAAGCATTAGAGCTGAGTGAGATGGAAGTGCTGGCACCTACTTATACGGATCCTTTGAAAAAGCTGGCAGTATACGTGCCGAAGGAATATGAAGAGCAGGTCAGAGCCGCGGTCGGAAATGCGGGGGCCGGCCATATCGGTGAATACAGCCATTGCGCGTTTTCATCTGAAGGAATCGGCAGCTTTAAGCCATTGGACGGAGCTAAGCCTTTTATCGGTGAAGTGGGAGAGCTTGAGCTTGTTCATGAAGTAAGGCTTGAGACTGTATTTCCTAAAAGCGTCGAAAAAGCTGTTATCAATGCAATGATAAAAAGCCATCCATATGAAGAAGTTGCTTACGATATCTATCCTGTCGAACAGACTCCCGCCGAAAAAGGGCTCGGCCGTGTCGGAACCCTTAAAAATGAGATGACGCTTAAGGAATTCGCTTTATTTGTGAAAGACAAGCTTGACGTCAATGGTGTCAGAATGGTGGGAGATGCAGACAGCATGGTGAAAAAGGTAGCTGTTCTTGGTGGAGATGGAAACAAGTATATTCATCATGCAAAACGAAAGGGAGCCGATGTTTACGTCACAGGGGATTTATACTTCCATGTGGCCCATGATGCGATGATGCTTGGCCTAAATGTGGTTGATCCGGGCCATTACGCGGAAAAAATCATGAAAGAAGGCGTCACGAGAAAACTGACATCAATGTGTAACGATAAAAAGTTTGACGTGAATATCTTTGTTTCTGAAACAGATACAAATCCATTTACATTTCTATAAAAAAACTGAGGCTTTTACAGCCTCAGTTTTTTGCTTTTACTTTTGGAAGTATTTTTTTGAGCGGTATATTATGTTCAGTTGTCCAAGTTGATGGATCTTCGTGATCAAACTGCTCTAAAAAGCGAATGACTTCTTTTGTGATCGGCGTCGGTGTTGAAGCTCCCGCTGTAACTGCAACGGTATTAACGCCTTTCAGCCATTCGAGCTTCAATTCGCTTAAGTCGCCGATCCGGTATGCTTTTGTCCCGGCTATTTCCTCTGACACTTGAGCAAGCCTATTTGAATTGTTGCTTTTCGGGTCTCCGACAACGATTGTTAAGTCCGCTTTTTTTGCCTGCTCTGATACAGCTTCCTGCCGCACTTGAGTAGCGAGGCAAATCTCTTGGTGATATTCGACATGAGGATATTTTTCTTTGACAAGCTCCATAATGTCGTGAACATCCCATTGAGACATTGTTGTTTGATTCGTCACGATTAACTTCTCGGCTTGGATATCAAGGTTCTTTACATCTTCTTCTGTTTCAACTAAGTGAACGATCTCCGGCGCTACGCCAACGGCTCCCTCAGGCTCTGGATGCCCTTTTTTGCCGATATAGATCACGTGATATCCTTTTTCTTTCATCTCTAAGATTAGATTATGAGTTTTCGTCACATCCGGACATGTAGCATCAATTGCGACTAACCCTTTTTCTTCTGCGATTCTTCTGACTTCGGGAGAAACACCGTGCGCAGTGAAAATGACAGTTCCTTTGTCAACCTGCTTTAAGATGTCCAGACGGTTAGAGCCGTCCAATGTAAAAATCCCTTCCTCTTCAAACGCATCAGTGACGTGTTTATTATGAACAATCATCCCGAGTATATAGATGGGTCTTGGCAAGCTTTTATCTAGTGACGCATTTTTGGCAATGACCATAGCATCAACAACACCATAGCAATAGCCGCGCGGTGAAATTTTAATTACGTCCATTTTCGGTTGTCCTCCAATACTGAAGTGAGTAAAGGCAATATAAAAAGCCGTAATCAAACGGCTCTATTCTTGCATTCTTCTGATCTCATTATAGCCAATCTCACTTCAGATATCAAAGAATGTTAAATATATAATCTCGGTTTTGAACTGCCTGATGTTCTTTTCGGAGCAGGAGAGGCAGCTTCCTTTTTCTTCGGGGCAGATGTTTTTGATTCTTGTTCTTTATTGTCAGTTGTTTTAGATTTCTTTGGGAGAGAAGAACTTTTTGGTTTTGATTTTTTGTTCCCATCTGAGGTTTTTGTTTCAGTCTCTTTTTCTTTTTCTGATGATTCTTCTGAAACGGATTGTTTTTCACTTTCCTCATTGGTCTCTGTCTCAGTATCATCACTTTTACTTAATTGGCTGTACAGCTTCATCATTGCTGGCAGATTGCGGACTAATGGGCCGTACTGCTGGATCATAGGGGTGACTTGCTGCGCCATGCCGAGTACTTTTTGCACATTTCCAAGCATACTGGATAATGATGCAGGATTGGCGATATTTTGAATGCCTTGCAGGCCAGCACCTCCGCTCGCTGCGGCACCTGCTCCTGGAACTCCGGCGCTGCCAGCGCCTCCTCCGCCGGGTAGGAATCTTGACAGCATTCCTTTTAAGCCTCCGCCTGCACCTGCACTATTTCTCGCTCCGGCATTTGCCTGAGGAAGAAATTGTCCGGCTTGCTGAAAACCTTGCTGCTGTGCTCCAAATGAAGGTCCTCGCATATTAGGCGGTCTTCTGCCCATCATTCGCTGATTTGGCATGGGGCGGGGCGGTCCGGGCTGTGGGTAATTTCTCATTGGCTGCTGCGGTGAAAACATACTTGTACCTCCTTTCAGCTCTCTCTGCTATTAGAATATGCATGGGCTGCGGTATTTGCTTTACATAACTGAATAAAACAAACGCCTTGCAAACGTGGTGTTTTTAAGCAAAATCGGGTATAATGTGATGATGGACACATAATGTGCCGCTTTAAGGAGCTGGGAAAAATGAAAGAAACGAAATTTGAACTTTATGAATTGAAACCATTTATTATAGATGCAGTACATCGCCTTGGTTTTTACGAACCGACTGATATCCAGAAAAGGCTGATTCCTGCAGTGTTAAAAAAAGAAAGCGTCATCGGCCAGTCTCAGACGGGTACTGGAAAGACTCACGCTTATTTACTGCCTTTATTAAACAAAATCGATCCTGCTAAGGATGTCGTTCAGGTAGTCATTACGGCTCCGACAAGAGAGCTAGCCAACCAGATTTATCAGGAAGCGCTTAAAATCACGCAGGGTGAGGAAGGCAGTCAGATTCGCTCGAAATGTTTTATCGGAGGCACTGATAAACAAAAATCAATTGATAAATTGAAAATACAGCCGCATCTTGTTGTCGGTACACCCGGACGGATTGCTGACTTAATCAAAGAACAGGCGTTAAGTGTTCATAAAGCGGAATCTCTTGTTATTGATGAAGCGGATTTAATGCTGGACATGGGATTTCTTGCAGATGTAGATTACATCGGTTCCCGCATGCCTGAGGATCTGCAAATGCTTGTGTTCTCAGCGACCATACCGGAAAAGCTGAAACCATTCTTGAAGAAATACATGGAAAATCCGAAATACGCCCATGTGGAGCCAAAACAGGTGACTGCTGCGAAAATCGAGCATATCCTCATTCCTTCGAAACATCGTGACAAGGACAAGCTCCTTTTTGACATCATGTCGCATCTGAATCCATACCTGGGGATTGTGTTTGCCAACACGAAAAATACGGCTGACCATATTGCCCAGTATCTGACTGGCAAAGGCATGAAAATCGGCTTGCTGCACGGCGGATTAACACCACGTGAGCGGAAAAAAGTCATGAAGCAGATCAATGATTTGGAATTCACATATATCATTGCAACTGACCTTGCCGCAAGAGGTATTGATATTAAAGGTGTCAGCCATGTTATCAACTATGAGCTGCCGGATGATCTCGATTTCTATGTTCACCGTGTGGGCAGAACGGCTCGTGCCGGCTCATCAGGACAAGCGATGACCATTTATGAGCTTACTGATGAGGATGCATTAGTAAGACTTGAAAAAATGGGCATCGAATTTGATTACTTAGAGCTTGAAAAGGGCGAATGGAAAAAAGGCGATGACCGTCAGCGCCGCAAAAAGCGTAAAAAAACGCCGAATGAAGCGGATGAAATTGCTCATCGTCTCGTGAAAAAGCCGAAGAAGGTTAAGCCTGGGTATAAAAAGAAAATGAGCTATGAGATGGAGAAAATCAAGAAAAAACAGAGAAGAAACCAATCTAACAAAAGAAAGTAGGGGAACCTGTTGCTGAGAATAGGCTCACACGTCTCTATGAGCGGAAAACATATGCTTCTGGCAGCAAGCCAGGAAGCAGTCTCTTATGGGGCGAATACGTTTATGATTTATACAGGCGCACCGCAAAATACACGCCGAAAGAAAATTGAAGACTTAAATATAGAAGCAGGCCGGGCACATATGCAAGAAAACGGCATTGACGAGATTATCGTGCACGCGCCTTATATTATTAATATTGGCAACACGACAAATCCGTCCACTTTTGAGCTGGGTGTTGATTTTCTTCGTTCAGAAATTGAACGGACAGCGGCCATCGGAGCGAAGCAAATTGTCCTTCATCCTGGCGCTCACGTAGGGGCAGGAGCTGAAGCCGGCATCAAAAAAATTATTGAAGGCTTAAATGAAGTGATTGATCCGAATCAAAATGTCCAGATTGCATTAGAAACAATGGCTGGAAAAGGATCAGAATGCGGCAGAAGCTTTGAGGAGCTTGCGCAGATTATCGAAGGCGTTACACACAATGAGCAGCTGTCAGTGTGCTTTGACACGTGCCATACACATGATGCCGGATATAACATTGTCGAAGACTTTGACGGAGTGCTAAATGAGTTCGATAAAATCATTGGCATTGACCGTATTAAAGTGCTTCATATCAATGACAGCAAAAATGTTAAAGGGGCGAGAAAAGACCGCCATGAAAATATTGGCTTTGGTGAAATAGGTTTTGACGCACTGCAATATGTTGTTCACCATGAGCAGTTAAAAGACATTCCAAAAATTCTTGAAACACCATACGTCGGTGAAGATAAAAAGAACAAAAAACCGCCATACCGTTTTGAGATTGAAATGCTGAAAGAAAAACAATTTGATGATACATTGCTCGAAAAGATTTTACAGCAATAAAAAATGGGGGATAACACCCCCATTTTTTAGCTTGTAAATTGTTTGAATAGTTCATTAACTGTTTGAGCTGTTTCTTTCGATGTAATCGTCTCTACTTGTTTCAACAGCCGCATTCGTTCACTCTCATTAAAGATGTTTACATTTTTCCCGTATAACAAGTTCGCTACTTCAACGGCCTGCGATCTTGTTAAGCTGATTCCGTATTGTTTAGAGTACTTCAGCAAATCATCAGCAGTAGCCTGATTAAGCCGCTGTAAAATAATTCTTTGAAATAAAATCATCGGTCATTCCACCTCCAGACTTAATGTATGGGCAAATCAGTAAAATGTGTCAGTGTTTAATGGTAAAATAGATTTATAATGTATTTAAAATAGTTATTGCAGGAAAGGAGATTTTATGACCCCAACAAAACAACATAAGAAAGAAACATTTACCCATTTTATTTTCAGGGTCTTTATGATTCTGGTAGGAGCTGCATCTGCGGCTGTAAGTATTGAATTATTTTTAATCCCCAATGATTTTATTGATGGCGGGATTATCGGTGTATCACTTATTTTAGACCACCTCTTTATGTCAAACCCCTTTCTCAATTTCGCTTTTTTCGTTGTCATATTAAATATTCCTTTTATGATCTTCGGATATAAATATATCGGTAAGACCTTTCTAGTCTCTACGTTTATAGGGATTGTCGGGCTTGCCGTTATTGAATCCTCACTTCACCATGTAGAAGCCATTACAACCCAGCCTATTTTGGCTACTGTGTTCGGAGGTCTTTTACTCGGCTTTGGCGTCGGGCTTGTTATTCGAAACGGAGGTTCAATGGATGGTACAGAAATTCTCGGTATTTTGCTGACCAAAAAACTCCCGTTTTCAGTAGGTGAGTTCGTTATGTTCATCAATGTGTTCATCTTCATTTGGGCAGTTTTTGTGTTCGGTCCTGAGCAAGCGATGTACTCATTCATGACTTATTATATTGCGATGAAAACGATTGATGCTGTGATCCAAGGGCTTGATGAAACAAAAGCTGTCATTATTGTGTCTGAGCAGTATGATGAGATTTCCGACGCGATTTTGCACCGTCTTGGTCGGGGCACAACGAAGCTGAAGGGGAAAGGCGGGTATACGGACGAAGAAAAAGACGTAATTTACGCGGTTGTCACAAGGCTGGAAGTGACAAAGCTCAAATCGATCGTGTTTGAAGTTGATCAAAATGCATTCATAACAATTATGAATACTCATGAAACGAGAGGCGGAAAATTCAAAAACGCAATCCACTAGGCTTTCATTTACTTTTATTCATTTTATGGGTATAATTTTATCTGCAGTAAAGACAATGGCTTGCTGGACAGACAGCTGCCATTTTCTTTTTCATACATGTGATACGTTCTTAAGCAAAGCGAAAAGGGGGACCCTTCATGAACGTACAAGAAGCGCTGAACCTACTAAAAGAAAACGGATATAAATATACAAACAAACGGGAGGATATGCTGCAGCTTTTTGCTGATTCAGACAGATATCTTACCGCTAAAAACGTACTGTCTGCACTGAATGATGATTATCCAGGCTTAAGCTTTGATACAATCTACAGAAATCTTTCTTTATATGAAGAACTTGGGATTTTGGAAACAACTGAGCTGTCCGGTGAAAAGCTTTTCCGATTTAAATGTTCATTCACCCATCACCACCATCATTTTATTTGTCTTGCCTGCGGCAAAACAAAGGAAATTGAATCATGTCCGATGGACAAGCTTTGTGATGATTTGGATGGCTATCAGGTCAGCGGACATAAATTTGAGATTTACGGCACATGCCCTGATTGTACAGCGGAAAACCAAGACAACACTACTGCGTAAAATGCGTATATATGAAAAAGGGGCCCGGTTTGGGCTCCTTTTTCAGTTATTGACGCGTATTAAGTGATGCTTGTTGTTGTTCATCCATTGAACGGCTTCTAGCCAGTTGTTTACTCTGATGATGTTTGAATCAATCGGAAGCTGATTATAAGGGGAATTGAACAAAATCACCGGTATCCCGGCTTCTTTCGCAATCATCATGGCGTTACCGTGATGATCCTCAAAAAACAGGTCGATGTTATGATTCTTGACCGCTTCAACTTTGTGATGACCGCCAACGAGTTCGATGTGGTCATAATGAATGTTTTGTCTGTCAAACCATTCATAGGTAATATCAGTTAAATGAGTCCGTCTCGCTGTAATATAAATAAGCTTGTGCTCCTCTTTGAGAAGATCAAGTGACTGTTTCGCATGCTGTGCAAGCAATGCTTCCTTATATATGATCGCTTCATTTTGATTCATCCAATCCCAAAATTCTTCCTGGGTAATGTTTAACAGCTTTGTTAAATCATAATCCGTCATATCGTTTAATGAAATGGAAAGATTAAACGAACGGTTCAAATAAGGGACGAATGTATCCTGAGCCGTGATTGTGCCGTCAATATCTATTCCTAAGCGTAACATGCCCACACTCCTTCAGTTTCATCCCTTCAAGTGTAACATAAACAATTGACATTAACAGAAAAGTTTAGCAAACATGAATCAGGCAAAATGGATCAAACTATAAAAGCTCCTTTAATAAAACAGAAGGGGGAATTGAAGGTGGCAAACGATTACGAAAAGCGTGATAACGACAGTTACTATGTTGATCATGGGTCTGAAGGGACAAATATTACCCGCGACAATGACGGTTTTTTTGAGGAAACAGCTGCTGAAATCGCAGAGCCTTATCGTGCTGCTGACCGCAGCAATGACCAAGACAATGATCGCAGCGGCGGCAATGTCAATGAAGGACGGGGAATAGGATATATCGCTTTAGCCTTGTCCATCATTTCATTGTTTGTACTGCCTGTTTTATTGGGAGCTGCTGGTATTATTGTCGGCTATATCGCAAGAAGAAGAGGTGCTCAAGGCCTTGGAGCCTGGGCAATGGGTATCGGTGTCGTTTCATTAGTGCTTGGAATATTTATTATTCCATTTTTCTAACACAAAAAAGCTTGACGGGTTCCCGTCAAGCTTTTTGTGTTTCTTCTTTTAATTTTGCTTTTTCAGCTTCAAGTTTTGCGTAGTGTTCCTCAGCAAGAATGTCAATTTCTTTTTTGAGTTCTTCTACCATCGTTTCCTCTGGAACCTTACGGACAATTTTCCCTTTCCGGAACAGCAGTCCTTCACCGCGTGCGCCGGCGATTCCGATATCAGCTTCTCTCGCTTCACCAGGTCCGTTTACAGCGCAGCCGAGAACAGCAACTTTAATTGGCGCTTTTACCTTAGAAATATACTCTTCCACTTCATTGGCAATGCTGATTAGATCAATTTCAATACGGCCGCAAGTCGGGCATGAGATGAGCGTGGCAGCATTGGAGGCTAAGCCGAAAGATTTCAGAAGCTCCCTTGCTACTTTTACCTCTTCTACAGGGTCTGCGCTTAGTGAAATGCGCATGGTGTTCCCGATGCCTTTGCTTAAAATGGCGCCGAGTCCTGCTGCGCTCTTTACTGTGCCGGCAAACAGTGTTCCTGACTCGGTGATCCCGAGGTGAAGCGGGTAGTCAAACGCTTTCGCCGCTTTTTCATAAGCCTCGATTGCAAGGTTCACGTCAGAGGCCTTCATGCTGACAATAATATCGTGAAAATCAAGATCCTCAAGAATTTTAATGTGATGAAGTGCGCTTTCTACCATTCCATCGGCAGTCGGATAACCGTATTTTTCTAAAATGCGTTTTTCCAATGAACCGGCGTTTACTCCGATTCTGATCGGAATGCCTTTGTCTTTGGCCGCTTTAACAACCGCTTCAACTTTTTCGCGCCGGCCGATGTTGCCGGGGTTGATTCGGATTTTATCTGCGCCGCCTTCAATGGCTTTCAACGCAAGTTTATAATCGAAATGTATGTCAACAACGAGAGGAATGGAAATGCGCTTTTTAATATCCGCAATGGCGTTTGCTGCCCGTTCATCCGGACATGCTACCCGAACGATTTGGCATCCGGCTTCAGCCAAACGGTTAATTTCTGCAACCGTTGCTTCTACATCATGTGTTTTTGTTGTTGTCATGCTTTGGATGACAACTTCATTGTTGCCGCCTATTGTTAAAGGTCCCACTTTGACGGGACGCGTTTTTGTACGATGTGTGATTTCACTCACTTGCAATCGCTCCTTAATTGTAGTTGCCGCTTCTAGATATAACAATTCTAGTATGGTTTATGTGAATTTATTTTACAAATTACATTGTAACAGTGTCTTCGCCGAACTGACAAGAAATTAACGTTAAATTAAGGGTAGACCGGGAATTTATACGCTGTTCCCGCTTGAATGGCATTGGCTTTCACATTTGGATTCAGTGCTTCAAAATCCTTTACAATGTCATCCGGAGAACCTGCTGATCCGACTATCGACATAACCGTATCACCCGGCTTTACCTTCACCGTTTTATAAGCCGGTTCTTGTACAGCCGTTTTTGCTGATGCTTCATAGACAGGGAGGTCCTGAATGGGGATGGTTCCAATTTTAAGGTCATAAAAAAGAATAAAAAGTATAAAAACAATGCTGCATACTAAGGTGAGACGCTTCATCGCTTTTCCTCCCGCATACGAAATTTTATACCATAGTATGCTTGTCCATTTCGATTCATGACAAAAGAAAAGAGACTGCGAATGCAGCCTCGGTTTATACAGCAGCTTTTTTGGACGGAATCTCTTTTAAAACGAGAAACAGGATGACAAAATTGACAAACCAGTTCAGCAAAAATTCACTTGGTACGGTTGCTTCTAATGCCCGCATGATTGTAAAGAATACAGTTGAAAGGGTGATGGAATAAGCAGAAAGCTTCCAGAGCTGATGATAGGATAAATGTTTTTTCTGCGAATTCTTAATGATTAACCCGATAAGCGCTAAAAACGATACTTCAATAAATTTTCCCGCTGCAGTTACGAGAAAAATAAGAGCTGAGAGAACAGTTACAATCATCGCTTTATTTTGGTTTAAACCTGCAATGACATCTTTTTTCTGTAACTCTGACGGCATCATTGAGTAAGACATTTCTTGGGCTTGTCCGTCAATGGCCAAAACAAATTTGTTCTGAAGGATGCCGATTGCGTTTTGCTTTGCTTCAATTTGTTCAGTGCCATAGGAGTCTGTTGGATCGAACACGATAACGAAACCATTTGCTTGAGATTCCGTGGCTTTTTTCTCATCCGTTTGAAGTTTGCCGTTTGAAATTGTGAAATCAGGGAAATCTTTGTTTAAAACAGTTTTAAAGCCGTTCATTGATTTTACGGTCCCTGTACTTACATAATAAGCGGTAGGGATTGCAAACAGGACAGAGAGCAAAAATACATAAAGAATCGCTTTTCCGATTCCTTGAAATCTTGTTTTTGCAATATCACGGGGAGAGTATGTACTTTTAATGAAAAGCTGAAACACATTCACTATCTTCACTTCCTAGCTAAACTAATATATGTTGCTTATTGTATCGTTGCATGCGTGTGAATACAAGGAAGACATAAAGAAGAAAGAGTAAAATGGGAGGATGGAAGCTATGGATATGTTGTATTGGCTGTTGATTGCAGCGGTTTTTATCATTGCCTTTATCGGGCTGGTGTATCCTGTTATTCCGAGCGTAGTATTTATTGTTGCCGGATTTGTATTGTACGGATTTTTATTTTCATTCAGTCCGTATTCTTATATGTTCTGGCTTGTTGAGGCAGTTTTTGCGGCAGTATTATTCGCAGCAGATTACGTGTCGAATCTGCTTGGAGTAAAAAGGTTCGGAGGAAGCAAAGCTGCCATATGGGGAAGCACGATCGGTTTATTAATCGGGCCTTTTGTCATTCCGGTTGCAGGGATCATATTGGGGCCGTTTATCGGGGCTGTTTGCGCAGAACTTATCGTCCATCAGAAGGACTTAAAGTCAGCGTTTAAAATTGGCCTCGGCTCACTCATTGGTTTTTTAACAGGGGTTATTGCAAAGGGCATCATACAGCTTTTGATGATCGGATACTTTTTATGGACGGTCCTATAAGAAATGCTGGCGGCAGGTTTAATGGGGCAGATTATCGGTTAAAGTGAAATATGTCCGCTGAAATGAGCCAAATCGTGAGCTTTTTCATTGATTACAAAGCATTCTTTTGTTACATTGAATGAAGAAAGGCTCGCTGTGAAGCGGCATTTCAGTACATATATACTAAGGAGGAATTATCATGGCTTACGAACTTCCAGAATTACCTTATGCGTACGATGCTTTAGAACCGCATATCGACAAGGAAACTATGACTATTCACCATACGAAACACCACAACACATACGTGACAAATTTAAACAAAGCGGTTGAAGGAAACACTGCTCTTGCCAACAAATCAGTTGAAGAGCTTGTTGCAGATCTTGATTCTGTTCCTGAAAACATCCGCACTGCAGTCCGCAACAACGGCGGCGGACACGCGAACCACAAATTATTCTGGACACTTTTATCTCCAAACGGCGGAGGCGAACCGACTGGCGCGCTTGCTGAAGAGATCAACAGTGTATTTGGAAGCTTTGACAAATTCAAAGAGCAATTCGCAGCAGCAGCAGCTGGACGCTTCGGTTCTGGCTGGGCATGGCTTGTTGTGAACAACGGTAAACTTGAAATCACAAGCACGCCAAACCAAGATTCTCCGCTTTCAGAAGGCAAAACGCCTATCTTAGGTCTTGACGTTTGGGAGCATGCTTACTACCTTAACTATCAAAACCGCCGTCCTGATTACATTTCAGCTTTCTGGAATGTTGTAAACTGGGACGAAGTGGCTCGTCTATACAGCGAAGCAAAATAATGGCACAAACAAGGTCCTCATTATGGGACCTTGTTTTTTTATGTCTTCTTTTTACATATCTCGGTTTGAGTGAGACAGACTAAGGGATAGTAAAGGGGAGTCAGTAATGAGCAAACTAAAAAAAGTGATAGGCGATGTAGACGTAAACAAAGGGTTACTCTTTCTGCTGACCATTGGCGGGCTTTATTCGCTGGGAATTGCACTGTCCAATACATTTGTTAATGTGTATCTTTGGAAGCAGTCAGGGAAATTTATTGATTTGGCGATATATAATTTATCCATTGTGACAATGCAGCCGATAACCTTTTATTTGGCTGGACGGTTAGCCAAAAAAATAGACAGGGTATTCATTTTAAGGTTCGGCGTCATTTTTTTAGCTGCCTTTTATTTAAGTGTGCTTTTAGCCGGAGAAACGGCGGCCAGCCGCCTCGTGCTAATCGGCGCGGTGCTCGGAGTGGGCTATGGCTTTTATTGGCTAGCGTTTAACGTGCTGACCTTTGAAATAACAGAGCCGGATACGCGAGACTTTTTCAACGGGTTTATGGGCATTCTGTCTTCCTCTGCAGGAATGATCGGCCCGATTGTAGCCGGATTCGTGATCTCAAGGCTTGAAAATAATACGGGTTATACAGTGATTTTCAGTCTCTCCCTCAGTTTATTTGCCCTGGCCGTCGTGATGAGCTTTTTCTTAAAACGGAGAGAATCAAAGGGCCGTTTTATGCTGAGCAAAGTATTTGGAGAGCGCCATAGCAATATGAATTGGCGGAGAATCACGAATGCGCATTTTTTTCAGGGTTTGAGAGAAGGGATTTTTGTCTTTTTAATCAGTGTGTTTGTATTTATTGAGACAAACAGCGAACTTGCTCTCGGTACATTCGGTCTTGTCAATTCAGCTGTTTCCTTCTTTGCCTACTACTTTGCATCCAGGCTGATTAAGAAAAAGGCGAGAAAAAAATCGATTTTGCTGGGCGGACTTATTTTGTATGGCGCGCTGTTTTTGATTCTGTTCCATATGAGCTTTTCGACATTATTAACGTACGGCGTTTTTATTGCCATCGGCTATCCTCTGTTGCTTGTGCCATATGTATCACTTACATATGATGTGATAGGGCGGGCGAGGCATGCCAGAAAAGCAAGAATTGAATATATCGTGCTTAGAGAAATGTTCTTGAACGCCGGCCGAATTGTTTCCATTTTGTGCTTTCTCCTGATTGTGGCCCTTCTGAAAGAGGATGTGGGAATTCCTTTGTCACTTGCGATATTGGGTATAGGACATCCTTTGATTTATTACTTTGTCAAGGATATTCGTTTTAAGGAGAAAGAAGGGGAAAATGAAACCATGGAAGAAGACGGCCAAAAACGGGTAACAGAACCGACCCTGTTAAAAGGCGAGAGATAATTTTTTTGCCAAAAAGGGGTTATCTGTAGAAAAAAGTCGAAAAAACCTTTAAAATGAAAACTGGCACTCTTACTTGAGTGTCTTTTCTTTCTGTAAATAGAAAAGGTGATGTTATGAGGAGAAATAAACCAAAAAAGCAAAATCATAAAGAGAAAAAGAAGTCGCTTCCGATCCGGCTGAATATTTTATTTTTAGCTGCCTTTGTTATATTTACCTGGATTATTGTGGAACTGGGCATCAAGCAGATCGTGCAAGGCGATGATTACAAAAACCAAGCGAATAAGCAGGAACAAAGTGAAGTCAGCTCAGCGGTACCACGCGGGAAAATTTATGATCGAAACTTTAATGCCATTGTGACAAATAAGGCTTTAAATGCAATCACATACACGAGATCTAAATCGACCACGCAAGAACAGCGCTTAAAGATCGCAAAAAAGCTGTCTGACATGATCAAAGTCGATACAAAAAAAGTAACAGAACGGGATAAAAAAGATTATTGGATTTTGACTAGACCGAAAGAAGCGAAAAAGCTCATTAGCTCTAAAGAAAGACAGCAGGTTGAAGACAAAAAAATATCCGATGACGATTTATACCAGCTTCAGCTAAAACGGATTACTGATAAGCAGCTGAATGAATTGACGGATAAAGATATGCAGATCCTTGCTATCAAAAGACAGATGGATTCGGGCTATGCATTAACCCCTCAATATATCAAAAACGAAGATGTATCAGCGAAGGAAATGGCAGTGGTAAGTGAACATTTAGACGAACTGCCAGGTGTTGATGTCACGTCCGATTGGGAACGTGAATATCCTTATAAAAACCTTCTTCGCTCAGTGCTCGGAAGTGTTTCCAGCTCTAATGAAGGATTGCCGTCCAACTTGCTCGACCATTATCTGTCGCTTGGCTACAGCCGTAATGACAGGGTAGGAAAAAGCTATTTGGAATACCAATACGAAAGCCTTCTGCAGGGCCAAAAAGCCAAAGTCGAAAATATCACAGATTCAAACGGCAATGTCACGGGAACGAAAACCGTTTCTGAAGGTAAAGCCGGTAAAGATCTCGTGCTTACGATTGACATTGATTTGCAAAAAGAAGTGGAAAAAATCATTGAGAAGAACCTCAAATCTGCTAAAGCAAGACCAAGCACGCAATTGTTAGACCGGGCATTCGTTGTCATGATGGACCCAAGAAACGGTGAAGTGCTTTCAATGGCGGGCAAGCAGATTAAACAAGAAAATGGGAAATATAAAATTGATGATTACGCTTTAGGTACAATGACGTCATCTTACGCCATGGGTTCAGCAGTCAAAGGCGCAACAGTCTTGACAGGCCTTCAAACCGGAGCTATCAATCTGAATACTGTTTTTCAAGATGAACCTTTATATATTGGTCAGGATAAACGCGGTAAAAAGTCATGGACTAACTTAGGACCGGTCAATATTCAAAGAGCCTTAGAGCAGTCTTCTAACGTATTTATGTTTAAAACAGCGATCGCGCTCGGAAAAGGTGAATATAAACCGCACCAAGCTTTACCGATTGATACGACGGCCTTTGATACGTTCCGTAATTATTTCAGCCAATTTGGATTAGGTGTCAAAACTGGAATTGATCTTCCGAATGAAATGACAGGCTATAAAGGAACAGACAGATTGACGGGATTCTTGCTTGACTATGCAATCGGCCAATACGACACATATACACCGCTGGAACTGGCGCAATACGTATCAACGATTGCAAACGGCGGGTATCGCTTAAAACCTCAGCTTGTGAAAGAAGTCAGGGATCCTAATCCTGAAAAAGGAATCGGTGCTGTCGTACAATCCGTTCAGCCGGAAGTGCTGAATAAAATCGACATGAAGAGTGAATATATTAAAGAGGTTCAGGCCGGATTCAGACGGGTGATGACAAAAGGGACAGCTGCCAGCCAATTTGCTTCAGCGTCATATCAGCCTGCCGGTAAAACAGGAACAGCACAATCGTTCTATGATGGACCTGATAAATCAAAAACAGGAACATCGACTTATAATACGACACTTGTTGCCTATGCACCGGCTGATAATCCTGAGATTGCGATCTCTGTAGTAGTCCCTTGGGCTTATATTGATTACAGCGCTAAATATACCATTACAAACGAAATCGGCAGGGAAGTAATGGATAAATATTTTGAGCTGAAATCGAAGCAGGACAAAGAAGATACTCAGCAAAAGAATAAAGACAAAATTGAAGAAAATGCAGAAAACACAACGTCTTCTGATAACTAAAAAGAAACGCTCACATGATGTGGGCGTTTTTTTTATACAAAAAAACGCACTGATTTACAAAACCTTAACATTCGGTTCAAACCCTTTTTACATAGAACCTTTACTCTATACGTGTAGGACAAATTACACATTATACGCAGGGGGAATTCAGGAAATGAAAAAAAACAAATTGGTGCTTATGCTTCTGATGGCTGCATTTATGATGATTGCAGCTGCATGCGGAAATGCAGGAGAAAGTAAAAAATCGAATAGCGATTCTGCAAAAGGAGAAGAAAAGGCATCAGGTTCTTTAACCATTTCTGGTTCATCGGCCATGCAGCCACTAGTACTTGCAGCCGCGGAAAAATTTATGGAAGAAAACCCTGATGCTGATATACAGGTACAAGCTGGCGGTTCTGGAACAGGGCTTTCTCAAGTCTCTGAAGGAGCTGTTCAGATCGGGAATTCAGACGTTTTTGCTGAAGAAAAAGAAGGCATCGATGCAAAAGCGCTTGTCGATCATCAAGTCGCTGTAGTTGGTATGGCAGCAGCTGTAAACCCTGATGCTGGTGTAAAGGATATTTCAAAAGATGAATTGAAAAAAATCTTCACTGGCAAAATTAAAAACTGGAAAGAGCTCGGCGGCAAAGACCAAAAGATTACACTTGTAAACCGTCCTGATTCTTCTGGCACACGTGCTACATTTGTGAAATATGCGCTTGACGGAGCGGAGCCTGCAGAAGGCATTACTGAAGATTCCTCCAACACGGTGAAAAAGATCATTGCTGATACTCCGGGAGCGATTGGATATCTTGCATTCTCATATTTAACAGATGACAAAGTAACTGCTCTATCTATTGACGGTGTTAAACCTGAAGCGAAAAATGTAGCAACTGGCGAGTATCCGATCTGGGCTTATCAGCATTCTTATACAAAAGGTGAAGCGACAGGTTTAGCTAAAGAATTTCTTGATTATCTAAAGAGTGAAGACATTCAAAAAAGCATTGTTACTGACCAAGGCTACATTCCGGTTACTGATATGAAAGTGACACGCGATGCCAAAGGGAAGCAAAGCTGATCTTAATAAAAAGAGGAGTGCGGGGACAACCGTTTCTCCTCTTAACACATTCATAGGAGTGTAAAACAATGATAAACAATAGAGAAAATATGTCTGTGAGCGAGCGTTTAATCAGCTCAAGGCAAAATCGGCAATTGGATGAAGTTCGGGGAAGAATGATTGTAACAGCATGTGCGCTGATTATGATTGCGGCATCTGTTGCAATCACCATTTTCCTCGGCGTGAAGGGGCTGCAATCTTTTCTTGTAAATGGTGTAAGCCCAATTGAATTCTTAACGAGCTTAAATTGGAATCCTACAGATAGTGATCCGAAATACGGAGTGCTGCCATTTATTTTTGGCTCATTTGCAGTAACGATTCTTTCTGCTCTAATCGCTGCGCCGCTTGGCATTGCAGGTGCGATTTTTATGACAGAGATTGCCCCGAATTGGGGAAAGAAAGTGCTGCAGCCGGTGATTGAGCTTTTAGTCGGTATTCCATCTGTTGTTTATGGATTCATAGGTCTTACAGTATTGGTGCCGTTTATCGCCCAGTTCAAATCGAGCGGAACAGGGCACAGTTTATTGGCGGGAACGATTGTCCTT
The DNA here is from genome assembly GCF_037964975.1 of Bacillus sp. EU52. Lineage (NCBI taxonomy): Bacteria > Bacillati > Bacillota > Bacilli > Caryophanales > Bacillaceae > Bacillus > Bacillus sp. EU52. The sequence goes on along the minus strand of NZ_CP150177.1, from coordinate 2,450,267 downwards.
TCCGTCATGATTCTGCCGACGATCACATCGATTTCTGCTGATGCAATGGCTTCTCTTCCGAAGAGTTTACGAGAGGGTTCTTACGCGCTTGGTGCGACAAGATGGCAGACGATCAGAAAAGTACTTGTGCCTGCAGCTTTTCCAACATTGATGACAGCTGTTGTGTTAGGCATGGCTCGGGCGTTCGGCGAAGCTTTGGCTGTTCAGATGGTCATTGGAAATACAAGAGTATTGCCGGAAAGCCTGTTTGACACTGCGGGAACGCTGACAACGATCATCACGCTGAATATGGGCCACACCACATACGGAAGTGTTGAAAACAATACGCTGTGGTCAATGGGGCTTGTGCTTCTGGTGATGTCATTCCTGTTCATCCTGCTTATTCGCTACTTGTCATCTAGGAGGAAAGTGTAATGAACCGCAAAATAACAGATAAACTAGCGACCGGAATGTTTGGTTTGTGTGCAGCCATTATCGCTGCCATTTTAGTAGGTTTGTTTTCCTATATTATTATAAACGGTGTTACTCAGCTCAGTTTTCAATTTATTACAACAAAATCGAGCGCCATTGCAGCTGGAGGAGGCATACGAGATCAGCTGTTTAACTCCTTTTATATTTTGTTTATTACAATGCTGATTACAATCCCGCTCGGTGTGGGCGGCGGAGTCTTCATGGCTGAATACGCGCCTAATAACAAAGTAACTGACTTCATCAGAACATGTATAGAGGTGCTTTCATCTCTTCCGTCTATTGTCATTGGGATGTTTGGATTATTGATGTTTGTCAACTTAACAGGCTGGGGATATACGATCATAGGCGGAGCGCTTGCGTTAACTGTTTTTAACCTTCCTGTCATGGTGCGTGTGACAGAAGACGCGATCCGTTCAGTCCCTAAAGATCTGAAGGAAGCCTCTCTCGCTTTAGGTGTATCACGCTGGCATACCGTAAAAACAGTTTTAATTCCAAGTGCGATTCCTTCTATCATCACAGGAGCAATTTTAGCGTCAGGAAGGGTGTTCGGGGAAGCGGCCGCATTATTATTTACGGCAGGCCTGACAACACCGCGTCTTAATTTTACGGAGTGGAACCCGTTTTCGGAAACATCACCGCTTAATATTTTCAGGCCCGCTGAAACACTTGCGGTCCACATTTGGAACGTCAATACACAAGGAATGATTCCGGATGCTGAAGCGATTGCCAACGGTGGTTCTGCCGTGCTGGTGATTTCTGTTCTTGTGTTTAATCTCGCGGCGAGATGGCTTGGCACGATGATCTACAAAAAGCTTACGGCAAATTAGAACGGAAAGAGGCGAAAAACATGTCTGAACAAATGGTAAAAGAAAAAACTGAGCGAGCTGTTATTGTTCCGAAGCAGAATCACGTGCTTGAGGTCAAAGATCTGTCTATTTTTTACGGAAATAAACAAGCCGTTCATCATGTAAACATGGATATTGAAAAAAATGCGGTGACTGCTTTAATTGGGCCGTCGGGATGCGGAAAATCTACTTTTTTGAGAAATATTAACCGAATGAACGATTTAATTCCATCTGCAAGAGCGGAAGGTGAAATCCTTTATGAAGGATTAAATATATTGGGCGGCAATATTAACGTTGTCAGCTTGAGAAGAGAAATCGGAATGGTTTTTCAAAAACCAAATCCATTTCCGAAATCGATCTATGCGAATATCACACATGCATTGAAATATGCCGGAGAGCGGAATAAAGCTGTTTTAGATGAAATTGTGGAAGAAAGTTTAACAAAAGCAGCGCTCTGGGATGAGGTGAAGGATCGTTTACATTCATCCGCACTCTCGTTATCCGGCGGCCAGCAGCAGCGTTTATGCATCGCGAGAACGCTTGCGATGAAGCCGGCTGTTCTTCTGCTTGATGAACCAGCTTCAGCGCTTGATCCGATTTCAAATGCAAAAATAGAGGAATTAATTACAGGATTGAAAAGAGAATACTCAATTATTATTGTCACACACAATATGCAGCAGGCTCTGCGGGTTTCTGACCGGACGGCATTCTTTTTAAACGGCGAGCTTGTAGAGTACGGACAGACCGAACAGATTTTCACGAGTCCGAAAAAGCAAAAGACAGAGGATTATATTAACGGGAAATTCGGATAGGAGGGCGGCAATGAGTATTGCTACCGAAGCTGTAATGAAACAGGAAGTCTATCAAGTCAATGGAATGAACTTATGGTATGGAAAGCATCATGCTTTAAAAAATATCAATTTGAGCATTTATGAAAGTGAGGTTACGGCGATTATCGGGCCATCCGGATGCGGGAAATCGACCTTTATCAAGACATTGAATTTAATGATTCAAATGACGCCGAATGTAAAGCTTGCAGGTGAGCTGAACTATAATGGCAGCAATATTTTAAAGGATAAAGTGGACATCGTGGATTTGCGAAAAAATATCGGCATGGTATTCCAAAAAGGGAATCCGTTTCCGCAATCTATTTTTGATAATGTGGCTTACGGACCGAGAGTCCACGGCACCAAAAATAAGAAGAAGCTTCAGGAAATTGTGGAAAAGTCATTAAAAGACGTGGCGTTATGGGATGAGGTGAAGGATCGATTGCATACGTCCGCGCTATCGCTGTCAGGGGGCCAGCAGCAGCGTCTTTGCATCGCCAGAGCACTTGCGACCAATCCTGATATTTTGCTGATGGATGAACCGACATCTGCACTAGATCCAATCTCAACGAGAAAAATTGAAGAACTCATTCTAGAGCTGAAAAATAAATACACAATTGTCATTGTCACGCATAACATGCAGCAGGCAGCAAGGGTTTCTGATCAAACCGCCTTTTTCTACATGGGCGAGCTTGTTGAATGCGACAATACGAATAAAATGTTCTCTAACCCGAAGGACCAAAGAACGCTCGATTACATTTCAGGAAAGTTTGGATGAAAAAACAGGCTGAGTCAGCCTGTTTTTTTATCGTGTTAACGTTTTTACGATCTTTTTGAAACTCATGTCTGATTTTACTTTAAACTCGCCGGCACGAATTTCTTTGTGATAGCCGGCATCAATGACATAGTCATTAAAGTCTTGAGCCGAAGAGATAATGCCCTCTTTTTCAAGAATAGCAGATACATCCGCAGTGCTCATGCCATCTTTAATTTTGAGCTTGTACGTTTTGACTTTGTCTGTTTTCGTGTCTGAGCTGTTGTCATCGGTCAACGATTTCTCTTTTGAATCAAGAAGTTTTTGATATTCATCACGGTTCACAGAAACCATTTTTTTAGAATCAAGGTAATTGTTCACGTCTTGTTCAGTTACTGTTTTATTATCTTTTACAGCAGCGGCTTGGTCTTCGTCAGTCAGATAAAAAACAGCTGCAAGAACGGCTGTCGCTAAAATGATGCCGCCAGCAAATGCCTGAATGCCCCGTTTTGTCATACGAGCACCTTCTCATTATCTTTGATAATCGTATTCACGTCTTCCACTGATACATGCTCAGCTTTAGCAATCGCTTCAGCTGACATACCGTTATTATATTTAGAAAGTATTTGTTTAGCGATTTTTTGATTGATATCGTTCTGCTTTGATTTGCGAATGACAAGGTTTGTTTCCAGTAATTCTTCCTCAAGCACTGTCATTTTCTTTTTGAGCTTGTAAATTTCCTGCATCGCAGAAAGCTGCAGTGTTTCGAGCTCCTGTTCTACATCTTTCATCGGGTCTCTTTGAGAATATGAGAATGCAATTAGCGCTATACTGACGATAAACAACGCAATAATAGCAATTTCCACGTTTCATCACCTTCTATTCTTTTTTTATCCTTCTTTTTTATACCATAAAACCAATAGTTTCTAAAGGAATTCGCGAAAAAAACGAGATTTTGTCGAGAAATCTTTCTTTGCTTCTTCTTTATGTAATGGTTTAATAGGAACACGAAGTGAACGATTGGAAAGGAGAATGTTAGGAGTCCATGGATAAACACCCATTTCCCTATAATATACGACATAAGCTTTCCTTTTTTAGGGACACATTCGACATAATCATTCAAAACGCTCACACCTTGACCGTAAGCTGGGAAATCTCAGAAGAAACAATGCGGCTGGCTGAAGCGGTCCTTTTCGAAAAAACGCAGGATATGATAAAAGAATTGCGCATTGTCATCAAAAGAAAAGACATTGAAGCTGTCAGGACAAAACGCACAACGTATGATAAAGGAGAATGGACGATTAGACAGGCGGCTGGTGATGCTGTATATCGGGCTGAATACAGAATTGTGAATTCAATGAATGTCTCTCTCAAGCTTGCCGGTACAGACGACATCTATCTTGATGAAAATGGGATTCGTCATATAAACAGTTTTCAGATTGAAGAAGCGCACACCAGGTGGGAGGCGCAATTTTCTGCATACACCTGTTATGGGAGAGGGGAAAAAGAACGGTGAACATTCTCATGCTTTCACCCGAACATCCCGATGAGCCGAAAAGCGGGCTCGGTGTCCATTTAAACCGCCTCATTTCCTATTTAAAGCCTCATATCAACATTACAGTTTGTACTCCGAGCGGGCAGCTGTTTTCGTATGCGAAGTTTGAAGATTACATAGCTGATGCTAACTTTACAATGGTTCGCCATGTGTTATCACACAATAAACGCTTTGATATGATTCATGCCCATGATGACACAACTGCCCCTGCCGCCCAGTATTTGAAACAACGGCTTGGCCTTCCGCTTACTGCGACAATCCACGGTCTTGAAAGAGAAAGGAAGAAGGTGTGCCGAGAAGCCCCACACCCATACAGGCTCAAGACCGAACGGCTCCTTATAGAATCGGCTGATGCATTGATCGTATTAAGCACATTTATGAAGCGGTCTCTTAATAAGGCAGCACATAAAAAAATAACCGTTATCCCAAGCCCTGCATCTATGGAGGAAGAGAAGGGGAAAATCCAAAGAAGCATAAATAGAAGATTCCTCTTTTCATATGGAAGGTTCGTTCCGGAAAAAGGATTTTCGCAGCTGTTAAAGGTATTTGCCATCTTGAAACAGCGTCAGCCTGACCTCTATCTAGTGCTGGCTGGGGAGGGGCCGTCTCTGTCCTCCTATGAGAAATTGGCTGCGGCATATAACCTGAAGGATCGTGTCATGTTTCTGCCGTTTCTAAATAGGAAAGACATCAGAACGTTACTGTCTCACTGTGAAATGGCTGTTTTCCCTAGTTCTTATGAACCGTTTGGGCTTGCCGCGCAAGAAAGCATGGAACAAGGTGTGCTGACTGTCGTTTCTCAGTCGGGTGGTTTTTGTGATTATGCCGTTCATGACAAAACGGCAATCATCGCTAATTTTACGCTCGTACAGGAAGCGGCTGATCTGCTGGACAGTTTTTTAAAAGACCGGGGAAAAGCCCGCCGGATAAAAGAAGCTGGCAGACAACAAGTGTTCAAGCTCCACCACCCCCGACTCATTACGTCATCATATTTGCAGCTTTATGAGCGTATCTTCAATAATTCAGCAATTCATTGAAAAACAGCCTAGCATTCCGTCCATTATAGTGGTATTATATATAAGTCTGAATAAGTAAATGATTTTAGTTTGGAGGGAAAATAATGCGCGTTAATATTACTTTGGCTTGCACTGAATGTGGTGAGCGTAACTATATTTCTAAAAAGAACAAACGCAACAATCCAGACCGCGTTGAATTTAAAAAATATTGCCCACGTGATAAAAAATCTACGTTACACCGTGAAACAAAATAACAGCCTTGCTGTTTGAGGTGTAAGAAAAAAGCCAGAGCTTTGAAAAAGGTTCTGGCTTTTTTCTATTCCGAGGGGGATGAGAGATGAAATCACAATTAAGAAAAAAGACGCTGGAGGCACTGTCTGCTTTATCAAATGAAGATATTCTTCAAAAAACGGAACGTATGTATAAGTACTTGTTTTCTCTGCCGGAGTGGCAAAATGCCGGCACCATTGCCGTCACTATTTCCAGAGGATTAGAGATACCGACGCGTCCTGTCATTGAGCAGGCTTGGGAAGAAGGGAAACAAGTTTGCATCCCAAAATGCCATCCGGACACGAAGAAAATGCAATTTCGCACATATCAGACTGATGATCAGCTCGAAACCGTGTACGCCGGACTGCTCGAGCCGGTAATTGAAAAAACAAAAGAAGTAAACCCATCACAAATTGACTTGATGATCGTTCCAGGTGTTTGTTTTGATGTTAACGGGTTTAGGGTCGGCTTTGGAGGCGGCTATTATGATCGCTATTTAAGTGAATATGAAGGGAAGACAGTCTCATTGCTTTTGGAGTGCCAGTTGTATGCGCACGTACCCAGTCTACCACATGACATCCCGGTACATAAGCTGATAACAGAGGATCGGATTATTTCTTGTTTTTCATAACTTTCCTGTCCCTTATTCGAGAATAAATAAGGCAGAATAACAAACCCTATTGGCAGGAGGGATATCATGAAAAAACTTTTGATTTATGCCATTTTCGCGGTTTCTGCCGTCATGTTTTATCAAAATCGCTACCGTCTTATGAATACTGTACTCAGCCAGCCAGGAATCAGGCGGTCTTTTATCCATTTGTTTTTAAGAATTCCATTTATCCGCAATAAGTTTATACAGCAAGCTTTCTAAAATCCCGTGAAAAACGGGATTTTTTGCTTTCAGTAGGCGTTTGGGAGCGCCAGCTGTTATAATGAAAAAAAACTATTGGAGCGGTAAACATGTTTTTGCTGGAGTATACATATTGGAAAATTGCGGCGCACCTGGTGAATAGCGGGTATGGCGTCATACAAGCCGGTGAGTCAGATGAAATATGGCTGGAAGCGCCGGACAAGTCCTCTCATGATCTAGTTCGTCTTTATAAGCACGATCTTGATTTCCGTCAAGAAATGGTTAGAGACATCGAAGAGCAGGCCGAACGAGTAGAACGAGTCAGACATCAATTGGGCAGACGAAGGATGAAGCTGCTGAATGTGTTTTTTTCAACGGAAGCCCCTGTTGATGACTGGGAAGAGATTGCAAAAAAAATGTTTGAGAAGGGAACTGTGTCAGTTGAGCCGGCGATCGTTAGAGGAACGATGCTTCGAGATGATCTTCAAGCGGTTTTTCCATCATTTCGTACAGAAGATTGTACAGAGGAACACGCTTCGTTTGAAGACGTGCAAATGGCGCGAGAACGTTTCCTTTCGCTAGTGCTGAAACAAGAAGAACAGAGAAAAACTGAAGCGACGGTTTTTCAAAACGGAAAACCGTTTTTTGCATATTTATTTATTGCGCTTCAGATCCTAATGTTTTTCTTGCTCGAAATAAACGGAGGGAGCACTAATACGGAGACGCTGGTCGCTTTTGGAGCAAAAGAAAACAGCCTGATTGCACAAGGAGAATGGTGGCGGCTTCTGACACCGATCGTGCTTCACATCGGCATAGCGCATTTAGCTTTTAATACGCTGGCTTTATGGTCGGTTGGTACAGCGGTTGAGCGGATGTATGGATCGGGGAGATTTTTGCTGATTTATCTGGCTGCTGGCATTACGGGTTCGATTGCGAGTTTTGTGTTCAGCCCGTATCCTTCGGCAGGGGCATCAGGAGCCATATTCGGATGCTTAGGTGCATTACTGTATGTTGCTTTGTCTAATCGAAAAATGTTTTTAAGAACTATAGGAACTAATATTATTGTCATTATTATCATCAATCTGGGCTTTGGTTTTGCGGTTTCGAATATTGATAATTCAGGACATATCGGCGGCTTGATTGGCGGCTTTTTCGCTGCAGCAGCACTGGGGTTGCCTAAAGCCGGAGCCTTTGGAAAAAGATTGTTGTCAGCGGTTTTGCTGATTGCTTTGGCTGTTGGATTTTTATATTACGGATTGCATTCGCCTTCACACCAGGAGTCAGCGCTGATTCAGCAGGCAAGCGAGCTGTATCAGGAAGGAAAGTATGAAGAAGTAACAGAATTGCTGAACGGAGAAGCAGCGCAAAAAGATGCCTCTGCCGATCTTTTGAAAATTCTTGCTGTTTCTGATATTCAAATCGGCGAATATGATCAGGCGGTTTCCCTTTTGGAACGAGCAGTGAAAAAAGAACCTAAAGACCATGCTTCCTATTACAATTTAGCGTTATTGTATGCGGAAAAAAATGAGCTTGCACAAGCAGAAAAGGCCATCCAGACGGCTGTGAAACTGAAGCCGAAGGAGCAGCGCTACAAGGAGCTGCAGCGGCAAATTGAAAACAATAAAGAATCATAGAGGTGGAATATGGAAAGGAAGCTGGCTTTTTTGTCAGCGTTTTCTTCTTGACTGACCGCTTCCTTATGAATACGCTTATGATAGTTAAGTTCAAGAAATGGTGAGGAAAATGAATACATTTTATGATGTGCAGCAGCTGTTAAAAACGTTTGGCCACATTGTTTATTTTGGAGACAGAGAGCTTGAAATTGAGTTTATGCTGGATGAATTAAAGGAATTATACATGAACCACATGATTGAAAAGGAGCAGTGGGCCAGAGCGGCAGCTGTCCTTCGAAAAGAATTGGAACAAACAAAAAACGGAAGAGATTTTTATAAAGGCTAAGGTGATAAAAATGGACGAGATATGGTTTGCGGGCATTGACCTGGGAGGAACGACGATTAAACTCGCTTTTATTAATCAATATGGCGAAATTCAGCATAAGTGGGAAGTTCCGACTGATAAAACCGGCGACACGATTACTGTCACAATTGCAAAAACTATCGACGGCAAGCTGGATGAGCTGCAAAAACCGAAGCACATCATCAAATACATCGGAATGGGTGCACCAGGCCCTGTAGATATGGCGGCAGGAGTTGTTTATGAAACAGTAAATCTAGGGTGGAAAAATTATGCTTTGAAAAACCATCTGGAGACAGAAACCGGCATCCCAGCTGTTATAGAAAATGACGCGAATATTGCTGCGCTCGGGGAAATGTGGAAGGGAGCGGGTGATGGCGCAAAAGACGTCATTCTCGTGACGCTTGGCACAGGAGTTGGCGGCGGCATCATTGCAAATGGTGAAATTGTACATGGCATAAATGGCGCCGGCGGAGAAATCGGCCATATTTGCAGCATCCCTGAAGGCGGAGCGCCCTGCAACTGCGGCAAAACGGGCTGTATCGAAACAATTGCGTCAGCAACCGGAATTGTAAGAATTGCAAAAGAAAAAATAGCAAATGCTAAAAAGACGACACGTTTACAAGCAACCGAACAATTGTCAGCGCGGGATGTGTTTGAAGCGGCGGGTGAAAATGATGAAATTGCCCTTGAGGTGGTTGATTATGTAGCCAAGCACCTTGGTTTGGTGCTCGGAAATTTGGCAAGCTCGCTTAATCCATCCAAAATCGTTCTTGGCGGCGGCGTATCGAGAGCCGGAGAACTGCTGAGATCAAAAGTCGAGAAAACATTCCGCAAATGCGCGTTTCCGCGGGCAGCCCAAGCTGCTGATATTTCAATCGCAGCACTTGGAAATGATGCCGGCGTTATCGGAGGCGCTTGGATCGCTAAAAATGAATGGCTGAAACATCAAAATTGTTAAAATTGTGTAAATGAAATTGATTTTTTGTTGTACTCAGGTTAAGATTTAATTTGATGTGTTAATGAGAATGTTGGGAATAGACTGATTTTTTTGAGCGTGCTGCATAGGAGGTTGAAATGCGAAAAACGTTTTTTTCGAAGATTTCATTTATGCTGATTGCCATTTTATTGATGTGGCTGAAAACGTATGCTGTTTACAAAACCAGTTTTCATATTAAAATCGACAATCTAACACAGGAATTTATTCTGTTTATCAACCCATTGAGTTTTTTGTTGCTTATTTTTGGCCTCAGCCTGTTTTTAAAAGGCAAAAACAGAAATCGCTACATTATCGCGATGAGCTGTCTTGTCACGTTTGTATTGCTGGCAAATATGGTTTTTTACCGTTTTTACAATGATTTCTTAACAATCCCTGTTCTTTTTCAAACGAGCAATATGGGTGATCTCGGAAGCAGCATCGGAACACTTCTTGAGCCGACAGACCTCCTATTAGCTGTAGATATTGCGGTTTTAATATGGCTTCACATCCGGCAAAAAGCTTTTCAATCGGACATTCCCTCAACGAAAAATGAACGGGCGGCTTATTTTTTGTTCGTTGCTTCTGTTTATTTCTTCAACCTGGGCTTGTCTGAGGCGGAAAGGCCTCAGCTATTGACACGCTCATTTGACAGAGAAATGCTTGTTAAAAACATTAGCCTGTTTAATTTTCATATTTACGATGGCGTTCTTCAGTCAAAGCAATCCGCACAGAGAGCGTTGGCAGACAGCAACAGCCTGACGGAGATTGAAAACTACGTAACCGCTAATGCGAAGGATGCCAACAAACGCTTATTCGGCGCTGCAAAAGGAAGGAACGTCATTCTCGTATCCTTAGAGTCGACGCAAAGCTTCGTGATTAATGAAAAATTGAATGGAGAAGAAATCACGCCTTTTCTGAATGACTTTATAAAACAGAGCTACAACTTTAATAATGTTTACCACCAAACAGGCCAGGGGAAAACCTCGGATTCTGAATTTATCGTGGACAATTCACTGTATCCGCTTGGACGAGGTGCCGTGTTTTTTACGAATGCGGGCAATCAATATATGGCCGCTCCTGAAATTTTGAAAAACAGCGGATACTATTCAGCGGTGTTCCACGCTAATAATAAGAGCTTTTGGAATCGTGATTTAATGTACGACTCATTTGGATATGATTCGTTTTTTGATATTAACTCGTATGATGTAACTGACGAAAATTCAGTCGGCTGGGGACTTAAGGATAAAGAATTTTTTGAGCAGTCTTCAGAGCTGATGAAAAATCTGCCTCAGCCGTTTTACTCGAGGCTGATTACACTGACGAACCACTTCCCGTTTGATCTTGATGAAGAGGATCAATTGATTGATGAATATGATTCAAGCAGCCAGACGCTAAATAAATATTTTCCGACAGTGCGTTATCAGGATGAGGCGCTGAAACGGTTTATCGAAAAGCTGAAGGAAGACGGGTTATACGACAACTCTGTTATTGTATTATATGGTGACCATTATGGTATATCAGAAAACCATAATGAAGCGATGGGGCAGTTTTTAGGAAAAGAAATAACCCCATTTGAAGAGGTACAGCTCCAAAAAGTGCCGCTGGTCATTCATATTCCGGGTATTACTGATAAAAAGCCGCAAACCATTGAAACAGTAGGCGGGCAGATTGATATCAGGCCGACGCTGATGAATCTTTTAGGGATTGATACGAAAGATCAAATTCAATTCGGCAACGATCTGCTTTCAGACGAAAAACTGGACTTCACGGTGCTCCGGGACGGGAGCTTTATCACAGATCAGGTTGTTTATACAGACGGTGCGTGTTATGACAAAGAGACGGGAAAACCGTTAGAAGAGACAAAACAATGTGAAGCATTTGCTGATAAAGCAAAACAGGAGCTATCACTTTCTGATGAAATCATTTATGGGGATTTGTTGCGATTTTATGACCAGAAAAGGCTGGACAATTCGTCAAAGCGGAAAGAAAAACAAATGCTTGATCAGGCATCATAATCACAATGTCTCCCGCATCGAAGTGAGCGGGAGGCTTTCTTTTTTTAAATACGCTGTCATATAGTAACAAAAAAGGGGGATGATGATGGCGTTTATTACTGTGAAACCTGAGATCAAGAACAATTTGGCCAATGTGGCGAAAGAACTGAAGATAGACGAGGCATTGCTTAAAAGTGCAAATCGCTCCGCACAAAAACATCAATTGTATTGCCCTGGTTATGTGATAGAGGAGCATAGCGGCAAAGAGCTTCAAACCATTCAGGACATAAAGCGCTTTTTACAGCCTCGGCAGCTGAAACTTTCAGATAGCTGGATTGAGCAAGAGAAAATCTATGATGATTCAGCTGTTGAAAAGGAAATAAAGAAGATTATTGATGTTTTTCCGTTTGTCTCATGCCGGGAAATTGGCCGTTCTGTACTCGGCAGGCCTATCTGGGAGCTGAAGGCTGGTGGGGAGCATGCCGTAAAAAAGGTCCATATGAACGCGTCATTTCATGCGAATGAGTGGATTACAACGTCTGTCCTGCTAAAATGGTTGAAGGAATACTGTATGTCATTATGCTGCAATTCGCCTTTCTTTGGCTTTTCTCCCATAAAGCTGTTTAACAGCACATCCTTATCCCTCGTTCCTCTTGTCAATCCGGATGGCGTTGATCTTGTTTTAAACGGATCAGAAGTCATGGGAGCCAGAAGAGATGAGCTCGAAAGGCTAAATGAACATCGTTCAAATTTTAATGAATGGAAGGCGAATATAAACGGGGTTGATTTAAATAAACAATTTCCATCATTATGGGAAATTGAAAAATACCGAAAACCGACAGCACCCAGCTACCGTGATTTTCCGGGAATCTCTCCGCTTACGGAGCCGGAATCTATTGCGATGTACCGGCTGATCACGGAGAATCCGCCTGACAGACTGCTGGCTCTTCATACTCAAGGAGAAGAAATTTATTGGGGCTATAAAGGCCTTGAGCCTGAGGAATCTGCTGCCGTCATAAAGGATTTTGAGGAGTTAAGCGGGAACATTTATAAGGGAGTAAGGGATATAGACAGCTATGCTGGATTTCGTGATTGGTTTATTCACCATTATTTTAAGGAAGGGTATACGGTGGAACTTGGAAAAGGCCAAAATCCTTTGCCGTTTCAGCAGTTTTCACACATATATAACGCCACAAGCGGTATCTTGTGGAGGGCGTTATTTTTTCATGAGTAACTGAAACTTTTTCTTTTTTCTGCCGAAGCAAATATGAGAGAATAAAGATGATCGGAGGGGAATGCTGATGAGATCAGTTTGTTTTATTCTGCTGGCGGTATTGCTGTTTAGTTTATCGGCATGCGAACCATCTCATCAGCAGCAAAAACAGGCATCGGCGGCAAAAGATGAGAAAAAAGACATCATACCGCTTTCCGCGGAAAAAGCGGATGGGGCGGAAGGCTGGCTGAATAACAGCACAATATTATATACTGCGTCTAATCCGACGAAAACAGAGCTTTTTGCGTACCGCATCTTTACAGGCAAAGCGAAAAAGCTCTATCAAACGGATGGTCAAATCGTTGATGTTCAAATCAATGCGAGGGAGCAGATGATTCTGCTGCAAATCACACATAGCCAAAAGACGGCAGTGGTTTTGCTTAATGCAGAAGGAGAGACGCTTTACGAAAAAGATTACGAAACGTATGAGCTTGAGGCTGCTTGGAATCAGTATGATCCTTATCAAATGATGGTGACGGAATTCAATGAAAACTGGGATTTCCATACATATCAGGTGAATGCTAAAAAAGACGAATCTTTCTTAAGCCCGGTACAGGTTCCGTTCATTCATTGGACATCCAAAAATACATTTGATTATGTAAAAGAGGGAAGAGACGATAAAACAGGGCCTTTATATACGTTCGATACAGCTTCTAAGACGGAACAGAAGCTTGAGGATGACGTTCTATTCTTCGATTCTTTCCATCAAATGAGTTTTACTGTCAAATCAGCTTCCGGAGGAAAAGGGACGTATCAGTTTAAAACGCCGCAATCAACATCACCTGTTACAGCGAAATGGCCGCTCCAAGCGAAATATACAAATTTGGCTCCAATGGAGTATGACTATGATGAAGCAGGAGGCCTGTTTTATACATTCAAACAAAGCGGCGATGCATATAAGCTCGCAGCAGTCAATGTAGCATCGGGAGAGACAAAAGATCTTGTGTCTCTGCGGGAAATGGAGCCGATTCAAATATCTCCGAACGGGAAATATGCGTTATACGGCTTTCATTTTGAGCAAATTATTTTATTGAAATCACATGAAACGAAGCAACTCATCATTGATCAAAAGGAGATGGAATAACGATGGCTATCGCAGATGTAACCATTATCCCAATCGGTACGGAAACACCCAGTGTCAGTGCTTACGTAGCCGATGTGCAAAAGATATTAGAAGGATATCAAGCAGAAGGGAAAATCAAATATCAGCTGACACCGATGAATACGCTGATCGAGGGAGAACTCAGTGACCTTTTTGCAGTCATTCAGGCAATTCACGAAGCGCCATTTCAAAAAGGATTGCACAGAGTGGCAACGAATATCCGTATCGATGACAGGCGTGACAAAAAAACGACGCTTGAGAGCAAAATAGAAAGTGTCAATAAACATTTACAGCCATAAAAATAAACCTGTATCCGATCGGATACAGGTTTTAATGTGCGGTTGGATACCCGCTGTTTATTACGGTCATCACGGTAAACCATCCAAAGACAAATAAGGTGGCACCGGCTAATAAAAACCCCAGTATATTTTTATTTCTAACAGAACGCAAGACTCCCCATAAAGCGAAAAGAGCGACAAGGCCGAAAATCACGACAAGTAACATAACACAGCCCCCTTTACATTGAAAAACCTGCAATTCTTTCCAGTTTTATTCTACCTGTTTTTTATAGGTTTGTCGATAGCGTTTTCATTGCGATTGTTTGAATCTTTTTTTAAAAACCCTCATAATAAGAGCATAAAAAAGAAAGAGGTGATAATAGTGAAATGGAGACGAATGCCAGTAGGGCCGATTCAAGCGAACGCATATTTTCTCATCAGTGATGATCAATGCCTGATTTTTGATCCGGGCGGCGAGGGACATAAAATCAATCAATACATAAAAGAAAAAGGGCTGACGCCTTTAGCCATTTTGCTTACACATGCCCATTTTGACCATATTGGGGCGCTTGATGAAGTGAGAGAAAAATGGGATATCCCTGTTTACCTGCATCAAAATGAAAAAAATTGGCTTACGGACGCTTCTTTAAATGGCTCCGGCATGCTGCGAGGGATAGAAGTCACAGCTAGGCCTGCAGATCATTTAATTGAAGGTGACGGTGAGTTGAATATCGGGCCGTTTCATTTGGAAACATTATTTACGCCGGGACATTCACCAGGCAGTGTGTCTTACTACGTGAAAGATGCAGACTTGGTCATCTCCGGAGATGTTTTGTTCCAAGGCGGTATAGGACGTACGGATTTAATAGGCGGCGATCAAGAGACGCTGCTGACGTCCATTCATGAAAAACTGCTTACACTTCCGGAACACACGCTGGTGTTAAGCGGCCATGGACCTGAAACAGACGTACTGACTGAGCAGGATCAAAATCCGTTTTTAAATGGGTTTTCATTGTAAAAAAAGAGACAAACCGATAAGGTTTGTCTCTTTCTGCATTTAATGGCCTCCGCCGCCGGGCATCATAATAAAAATTGAGTAATATGTAAAGCCGGCGAAGAAAATTGTTAAATAAGCGCCAAAAATATAAATATACATGCGTTCGGTTAAGTTCAAATACGATAGAAACACAAATAAGATCGTCTGTCCAAAAAATAAAAGGGAAGCATCTTTCATATCACCTAAATAAAACATGACTGCAAAAATTCCCGTCCAAAATCCTAACACCCGGAACATGCGATTCATTTTTATCCCCTCCCGAGAGTCCCTCTGACTGTTATTATAATAGATCACACCTAGTAATGTAAACATTTTCATTATTAATATACAAATGGAATTTGTCCCTTTGATTGTGTTTTCTATTGTATGAATGTTTTTTTAAAAATAATCCGAAAAAAGTTCTGTAAATGGTTTAAATGAAAAATGATCCGGGTAGTTATTCT
Organism: Bacillus sp. EU52; assembly: GCF_037964975.1. Taxonomy (NCBI): domain Bacteria; kingdom Bacillati; phylum Bacillota; class Bacilli; order Caryophanales; family Bacillaceae; genus Bacillus; species Bacillus sp. EU52. Next base: position 2,434,579 of record NZ_CP150177.1, on the reverse strand, counting down.
ACAAAGAGATGGTTAACTGAGGAGGAAAACGAATGGAACAACAATTAACTTTTTACTCATATCCAAGCTGCACGTCATGCCGAAAAACAAAACATTGGCTTAAAGCACATCAAATTGAATTTAACGAACGGCACTTATTCAGAGAAACCCCGACAATAGAAGAATTAAAGTACATTTTATCGTTAACGACAGAAGGAATTGATGAAATTTTGGCGACAAGAAGCCAGACTTTCAAAAATTTAAATTTAAACATTGAAGAAATGACGGTAAATGAGGTGCTGGAACTTTTAATCGAGAAGCCGAAGCTTTTGCGACGCCCGATTCTAGTAGACAACAAAAAGCTGGTGATTGGTTATAACCCGGGAGAACTGTTGAAGTTATCGAAGAAGAAAACGGTTCATCAATCTGCATGATGAAAAACCGAAGATCCGCTGATTTATACGAATCAGCTTATCTTCGGTTTTTCACCTGTTCAGAAACTGGGCTAGCTGGATTCGAACCAACGATCACGGAGTCAAAGTCCATTGCCTTACCGCTTGGCTATAGCCCATTGAATCTAAACATAGTATGTGTAAAGGCAGACGCGTTATACATATATAGCGTACATTTTTCAAAAACAGGAGGTAGCTCATTAAGATGATAGCTCTTGATCAGCACTTAACAGAGCACAAAGAAGATATCACACAACAATGGCTGGAAGTTTGTACATCAACAGGCAGCTGGCTGTATTCAGCGAAAGATCAGCAAAAACTAGAACAAAAGTTAAAAGACCAGCATGAATTATTGGTGACCATCGTAGCAAAATCCCTTAGAAAAGAAGACGTAGAGGATGAGCTCAACCGGTGGTCTCTTCAATGCGCCAGAGACCGTGCCGTTCATGAAGTGACGGTTACACAAAGTGTCGGCCAGTTTAACACTTTCAGGCACATCATGTTTGAATGGATTCAGAAATTCAGCGAAGCTTCTTCTCAAGACATCAGCATTCAGGAATTTTATGAGTGGAGCCGGATCTTGAATCAAAACATTGATGAGATCATCGAAGTGTTTACGGAAGAATATCACCAGGTGACCATGATACAATTAAACGCGCAAAAAGAAATGATTAATGAATTGAGTGCGCCGATTATGCCGATTACTGATGGAATTGGGATTCTTCCGCTTGTCGGTGAAATTGATACGCACAGAGCGAGGACGATTTTGGAGTCTGTGCTGGAGCAGTGCTCAGCGTTAAAGCTCTCGTATTTATTTTTAGATATTTCGGGCGTTCCTATCGTTGATACCATGGTAGCCTATCAAATTTTTAAAGTGATTGACAGCACCAAATTGCTCGGCATTGAGACGATTATTTCAGGAATCAGGCCGGAAATTGCCCAAACTGTCGTGAAGCTGGGTCTGGATTTTTCGAATGTGAAAACCGAGCAAAGTCTTGCTAAAGCCCTGGCCAATAAAGGGTTTAAAATAAAAGAGTGTTGATGCCTTTGCCATGTTTATCTTGAAAGATAGCAGCTGAACAGCCTTTCACGGGCTATTCAGCTTTTTTTAACTTCTATAAATAAAATGTGATGGCTGTTGATGTCTTTTACCTTAAAAGAGTAGCCATCATATTCTATGGTACTTTCAGGCTCAGCGTCTATGTTTTGTGTCAAAAACCAGCCGCCCAAGGTGTCTACTTCTGTGTCTGATAAATCGGTTCCAAGCAGGCTGTTAACATCGCTGATTAATAATTTTGCATTTAACAAGTAATGATCCTTTCCAAGTTCGCGGATATGAGGCACTTCATCCGCATCAAATTCATCACGGATTTCTCCTACAATTTCCTCGATAATATCTTCGACAGTGACCAAACCGGACGTCCCGCCATATTCATCTATGAGGATCGCCATATGAGTGCGTTCCTTTTGCATTTTCAGCAGTAGTTTATAAATAGGAATCGTCTCAATGACATGGATAACGGGCTGTACGAAAGGTTCAATTTGATGCTTCTTGATTGAAAAATCTTTCGTCAGCATGGAAAACAGCACTTCTTTCATATTAATCACGCCAATGACGTTATCTTTATCCTCTCTTACAACCGGGTACCGTGTATATTTTGTTTGCTTGACTGTTTCCTGAAGATTTGAAATGGAGTCTTCATCTAGTGACAAACTGACCATTTCATTTCGCGGCACCATAATTTCCTTTGCCATTCGTTTATCAAAGGTGAAGATATTATTCATGTACTTTAATTCACTTTTTCTGATCTCGCCGCTTTTATAGCTTTCAGCCAATAGGACCCGAAGTTCTTCCTCTGTATATGCCAGCTCATGCTCTGATGCCGGCTTCAGCCCAAACACTCCTGTAATCAATCGGGCAGAGTGGTTCAACAGCCAAATGAATGGAAACATGATCTTATAAAACCAAATAAGCGGTTTAGCGAACAACAAGGTAATGCTTTCTGCTTTTTGAATGGCGAAACTCTTTGGAGCCAGCTCCCCGATAACGACATTTAAATACGTAACCGCTAAAAATGCGATGACGAGTGAAAGCAGGTGGGTAAGCGATTCATTCAAGCCTGCTTTATGAAAAAGCGGTCGAAGCAGAGTTTGCACAGTCGGTTCCCCAAGCCATCCCAGTCCTAAGGCTGCGACTGTGATGCCCAGCTGACAGGCTGATAAATATTCATCAAGGTGAGTGATGACATGCTTTGCCGCTTTAGCACCTTTCTTTCCTTTTGCGACAAGCTGATCAATTTTGGATCGCCGCACTTTTACGATTGAAAATTCTACGGCAACAAAAAATCCTGTTAACAAAATGAGAATAGCTACTGCTAGTAAATTGACAAATTCCAAAACAACTGCCTTCTCCAAGGAAGGCATGCACCTCCCTTTTCCGATGTCTTTCTACATTCCATACCACCTGAAAATGCTCATAAAACATGTGTTGAAGCGGCAGACTGGTTTAGTGACACGGTTATTGGGCAATTAAAGAATAAAGAAAAAAAGTTTGGAGGAGCTTGACATGAAGGCACATACGGGAAAGGATTGGTTTTGGTACCAAATGGGGCCTCAAGAAAGAAGTAAGGCAAGGGATCTAATCCATTTTTCTCACTGGCCTCAGTGTGAAAAGTGGTTTGAAAATAACCATCACGTTAATTTTTTACGAGTAGATACAACTGAAACGGAAAATGAAGCGGTATTTGGGTCGATTGTTTATGATCAGGGGCTTGGTGAAGAAAAAGATCATACTGTTTTTCACTTTTATATCACCAGACAATATTTTTTTACAATCAACTTTGATTTTTCGATTTTGAGAGAGATTAAAGGCAAAGAAGTTGTTCGGCAAATGGAAAGAGCGGACAATGCGATAGAGGGGTTTTTAATTCTTCTCGGCGAACTAATGAATGCGTATTTAATCGGTGTTGATGAATTTGAAGTAAAGCTGAGAAAGCTCAGATGGCAAATTAAAGACGACAATAGCAAAAGCATTTTAAACCGCGTCCATCTCCTGCGCCATGAACTGATGATTTGGAAAAATTTGATATTAAGCGCTAAAAAAATTGAAATGGCGTTGAAAGAAACCTTTTTACCTCAAAATGAAGGGAAAAAGGATTATCAGCGGACACAACTGAAAATTGACAGGGGATTTACATACATCAGCGAATTTGAAGGGGAGCTTAACAATCTGCTGCATTCAGAGGAAGTCATTACCTCACATAGGGGGAATGAAATTGTAAAAGCGCTGACCATTTTTACGACGCTTTTTACGCCGATTACAGCTCTGGGGGCCTTATGGGGGATGAACTTTTCAGTGATGCCGGAACTGAATTGGAAATACGGATATCTCTTTTCTCTCTTATTGATTGTCACATCTACAGTTCTGATCTATCTCTATTTGAGGAAAAAAGGCTGGACGGGAGATATGCTGCAGGAGCGGAAGAAGAAAAAGAAACCTCGAAAAAGGCGGACTCTATAGGATGTTTCATATTTTGTGCAGCGTGCCCCGCTTTTTCATCAGACATATCAGGGTGACCGGATACGATGTCAAGGGGCTTATGACAGAGCATTAAATCCGCAGTTTATCGATTCTTGAAAATGACCAAATGACCGGTAATGTTGCATTAGGCGACCTTTCCGTTGAGAAAGATACTGGTCAATAAGCGAAAACAGCATAATGAAAATGGAATCTAGCAGGCATGGTGACCATGTCTGCTTTTTTATTTATAGGGAAAATTATAATGACAGGGGTACATTCAGTTGAAAGTCTTTTTTCTTGCCAGAAAGAATTGGTTTTTCAGCATATAACATCTCACAAAATCACGTTTTCCCTGTTTGATTACCTTTTCTTCTTTTTCTACAATATGCGTTGAAAGGAGAGGGAATCAAATTGGATTCAATAGAAAAGGTAAGCAAAAACTTGATTGAAGAGGCATATCTAACAAAGGCTTCTGATATTCACATTGTGCCGAGGGAGCGGGACGCTATCATTCATTTTCGGGTCGATCATGCCTTGCTGAAAAAAAGGGACATGAAAAAAGAAGAGTGCGTAAGACTGATTTCACATTTTAAATTTCTTTCAGCAATGGATATAGGTGAAAGGCGAAAGCCGCAAAACGGTTCGCTTACGTTAAAGCTGAAAGAGGGAAATGTTCATTTAAGAATGTCAACGCTGCCCACAATTAATGAAGAAAGCCTCGTGATCAGAGTGATGCCCCAATACAATATCCCTTCGATTGATAAATTGTCGCTATTTCCGAAGACAGGAGCCACATTACTCTCGTTTTTAAAACATTCCCATGGCATGCTCATTTTTACCGGGCCGACTGGTTCAGGGAAGACTACCACATTATACTCTCTCGTTCAATATGCAAAAAAACACTTTAATCGAAATATTGTCACATTAGAGGACCCTGTTGAAACAAGGGACGAAGATGTTCTTCAGGTTCAGGTGAATGAAAAAGCCGGTGTAACTTATTCCACAGGTCTGAAAGCAATTTTGCGCCATGATCCCGATATGATTATTTTAGGTGAGATCAGAGACGCGGAAACAGCTGAAATTGCGGTGCGGGCAGCGATGACGGGACATCTGGTACTGACGAGCCTTCATACGAGAGACGCAAAGGGCGCCATTTACAGACTGCTTGAATTCGGTATCAATATGAATGAAATCGAACAGACTGTCATTGCAATAGCGGCTCAGCGCTTGGTTGATTTGGCTTGCCCGTTTTGTGAAAACGGATGTTCATCAGTGTATTGCCGACAGTCACGAAATACCAGGAGAGCTAGCGTTTATGAGCTTCTATACGGGAAAAATCTTCAGCAATGTATCCAGGAGGCAAAAGGAAATCATGCAAATTACCAATATCAAACGCTTCGTCAAATTATCAGAAAAGGAATTGCACTCGGCTATTTAACGACAAACAACTATGACCGGTGGGTTTATCATGAAAAAGATTAGAAAAGTCTGGTCGTTAAAGGATCAAGCCAGGTTATTAAAGAGGCTCGGTGAAATGACTGCGGGCGGATATACGCTTCTGGATGGATTACGCCTGATGGAACTTCAGATGAATAAGAGGCAGGCGGCTGACTTGACTGATACGGTCACTTGTTTGAGGGAAGGGGCTCCGTTTTATCAAGTACTAAAGAGTTTGTCATTTCATAAGGAAGCCGTAGGTATTTGTTATTTTGCTGAAACACATGGTGAACTGCCTGCTTCAATGATCCAGAGCGGAGAGCTGCTGGAACGAAAAATTGCACAGGCAGACCAGCTGAAAAGAGTGCTGCGCTATCCGCTTTTCCTCATCTTTACGGTCGCTGTCATGTTTTATATGTTACAGTCCATCATCATTCCTCAGTTTTCCGGTATCTATCAATCGATGAATATGGAAACCTCACGTTCAACCGATATGCTTTTTGCTTTTTTTCAGCATATTGATCTTGTGATCATTTTGCTTGTTCTTTTTACTGCAGGTATCGGGATTTATTATTGGCTTGTGTTTAAGAAAAAATCACCTGCCCGGCAAATGCTGATTTGTATCAGGATTCCTTTGGTTGGAAAGCTTGTCAAGCTGTTTAACAGCTACTTTTTTTCTTTGCAGCTAAGCAGCCTTTTAAAATCAGGCCTCTCAATTTATGACAGCCTTAATGCATTTAAACATCAAACGTTTCTCCCTTTCTACCGCTGCGAGGCTGAACAATTGATTGAACGGCTAAAAGCCGGTAAGTCAATTGAATCCGCTATTTGTGGAAGCCCTTTTTATGAAACTGATTTATCAAAAGTCATATCTCACGGCCAGCTGAGCGGCCGATTGGATCGGGAGCTTTTCACATACAGCCAATTCATATTACAGCGGCTGGAACACAAAGCGCAAAAATGGACAGGCATCCTTCAGCCAATGATTTATGGATTTGTTGCAGCGATGATCTTACTTGTGTATTTATCTATGCTTGTGCCTATGTATCAGATGATGAATCAAATGTGAAAGGAAGAGGCTGATGAATGAGAAAGGATTTACACTTGTTGAAATGTTAATCGTGCTCTTTATTATTTCGATTTTGCTTTTAATTACGATACCGAACGTCACGAAACATAATCAAACCATTCAAAAAAAGGGCTGTGAAGGCTTGCAAAACATGGTTAAGGCACAAATGACTGCATTTGAGCTTGATCATGAAGGACAAACTCCGAGCCTTGCCGATTTACAGTCAGAGGGCTATGTGAAAAAGGATGCTGTCTGTCCAAATGGTAAGCGCATTATCATCACCGGCGGAGAAGTTAAGGTTGAACATTAAATTAAACGAGGAGAAGGGGTTTACCCTTTTAGAAAGTTTGCTTGTGTTAAGCCTTGCCTCTATCCTCCTGATTGCCGTCTTCACCACACTTCCTCCTGCTTATGACAATACAGCTGTCCGACAGGCAGCAAGGCAGCTGAAAAATGATATTATGCTCACACAGCAGACTGCTATTTCCCGTCAACAAAGAACAAAAATTCTCTTTCATAAAAAAGAATATCAATTAGTCATTGGTGATACGGTCATTGAACGTCCGTATGCAACGGGACTTTCTATAGAACTGCTGACATTAAAAGACCGTTTGGAATTTAATGAGAAAGGGCACCCGAATGCAGGCGGAAAAATACGAGTAAAAGGCCATGCCGTTTATGACATAACAGTTTATCTAGGGAGCGGGAGAGTCAATGTGGAGAGAAAATAAAGGTTTTTCTACAATAGAAACAATGTCTGCGCTAAGTCTGTGGCTGTTTGTGCTGCTGACAGTCGTTCCCTTGTGGGACAAGCTAATAGCTGATGAAAAAATGGCGGAATCACGAGAAATCGGCTATCAGATCATGAATGAGAGCATTAGCAAATATGTCATGAGTGGTGAAGGAGCCGCGTCAAAAACGATTACAAAGAACAATCATATCTATGCAATGAAGTGGGAGGAGGAGGGCGATTATCAAAACGTATGTATCAAAGCCACAGCTTATAAAGAGAAATCATATTGCCTCAGCATCCTGCAGACAGAATGGCTACACGCTTCTTAACGTATTATTTTCGCTCTCAGTCTTTTTGCTCATATCAGGATCGTTAGCTGCGATTTTCCATCTGTTTTTGTCTCGACAGCAGGAACATGACGGTTTCACACAGCAAGAATGGATGATTTCGATAGAACAGATGATGAATGAATGCAAGGAGTCACAGGCAGTTAAGACAGCCGAGCATGGGAGCGTGTTAATCTGCACCAATCTTTCCAGACAAGACATCCGTTTTGACATTTATCATTCAATGATAAGAAAAAGAGTGGATGGCAAAGGGCATGTTCCGATTTTAGATCATATTACTGCCATGAAAGCTGATTTTGAAAATGGTGTTGTTTTGCTGAAAATTGAGAGTGAGGACCAAAAAGTGTATCAAACTGCTTTTCCAGTCTATTCGTATTTAGGAGGGAGGTGAATGTATCGTACAAGAGGGTTTATTTATCCAGCAATTCTTTTTGTGTCAGCGCTTGTGCTGTTAATCGTGAACTTTGCTGCTGCTCAATATATTTCACGCTGCATGTTTGAGAAGGAAACAAAAGAGTTATACATAGGAGAGAATTTGCTTCAAAATGGGGTGCTTCTTTCGATTCGGCATGTTCTAGAGGAACGGAAAGGCCAGGAGGGGACGGAGCAATTTCCATATGGACGGGTTTCTTATTACATTCATGATACATCGATAAAAGAACAAAAAGAAATCAACTTAAGAGTGTCAACGGAGTCGGGAACAGAAAGAACTGCACAGATCGTGTTTGACCAAAAACAGAAAAAGCTGCTGAGATGGACAGAATAAAACAGTGTAAAGGGTATAAAAAAAGTCATGTGAGACAACACTCATAATAATTGAATGATGAGGTGATCACGTGAAAACGAATGATTATGTTAAATATATGACGCAGCAATTTGTCAAATATATAGATACTCCGAGAGATGAGCGAAAAGAACGAAAAGAGGTGCGGAAAGAAACAAAAACGCCTGCTTCCCAGCAGTGGTTCGGTATTTTACCCTATGGCTTCCGACTTTGGCTGAAACGGAAAAAATAACCGCAAATAAATGAATAAGGTCCTTCAAAAAATGGAGGACCTTATTGATATTCTTCTAATATGGCAATTTTATTGACCTTTTGGCTATAAGGATCAAATGAAATCGTTACAAAAACGCCGAATTCTTTTGACCCTTCCCTCAGAGTTAAATGGTATTGCTTCACTGCTTCATCTTTTCTTTTACGGTCCCATACTTTTTGTTTGAACAGTACCTGTGCGAGCGGGTACCTTTTTTTTGCTTCTTTTACAGCAATCTCTTCCCATTTGGACATGTGGCGGGCGGTTACAAGCGGTGTTTCTTCTGCGTGAGCGGCTGTGGTGCCAAAGACGAGAAGAGATAGACAAATCACACATTGTTTGATCATCATGCTGTCACCCTTTCTTTGTTTATTATTACCAAATAATAATGGGATATGCATTTAAATTCTCACATAACAATCCCAAAAATTTCTAAAAAATTGAAAAAATGAGTAATACTGAGCAAGACTTTGTAATATGATGAAAACATTCTTTTAAACGAACGAAATGGGCGATTTTGGTGTTTTTAAATCTATAAATCGTTGATTATACTCTATTTGTGAAGTTCTTTAAAGAGAACGATTGTCATATCAAGTTACAGTGTTTTACAGGAGGTAAGATATGTTTCGATTGTTTCACAATCAGCAAAAGGCGAAGACGAAATTGAAAGTTCTGCTTATCTTTCAGCTTTCAGTCATTTTCAGTCTGACTGCCGCAATATGCTTACAATTTTCCGATGATACAAGCGCTGCTTTTCATGATATTGAAACATTTGATGTCTCACTTCAAACGTGTAAAGACTTTCAGCATACAGATAAAAACTGCCATTATGATAAACGCTGGGATCAAAGTGATTTGCACATATCAGATCAAACGGATACGAAAGGAACTGTATGCTCACCTATCACCTTATTTGCTGTGCTCGAAAATATAGGTGAGAAACTTAAGAAATCAAAGTGGAAGTGGGAGCTTCATAAGCTTGAAAATGCCCGCAAACCGTTAAAGGATGGGAACGTGATCGAAAAAGGATTTGTCTCCAATCAAATCGGCGATTCACTTTATAAAATTGAGACCAAGAAAAAAATGAAACCCGGCATTTATGCATTTAAAGTATATAAACCTGCAGGCTACCCGGCAAACGGCAGTACATTTGAGTGGTCGGAGCCTATGACGCTTGCAAAATGCGATGAAAAACCGACAGTCCCTAAAAAAGAAACAAAGTCGGACGTCAAGAAGGAGAATGAAACAACACAAAAGGATATACAGGAAAAAACAATGAAAGAAGAAACATCTCAAGAAGCTGTAACCAAAGAAAATGAAACTCAATCAGACCAGAAGGAAAGCGGGGAAGAGGATGAAAAAAGCAATGAAGCTGATCAGTAATATTTTATACGTGATCATCTTTACTCTTATTATTGTGCTGACACTTGTCGTGATTTCAACACGTTCATCCGGGGGAGAGCCGGCGGTGTTTGGGTATACGCTGAAATCAGTTCTGTCAGGTTCGATGGAGCCGGAGTTCAATACAGGTTCCTTAATATTGGTAAAAGAAATCGCTGATGTGAAAGAGCTTCAAAAAGGTGACGTTATTACATTTATGCAGGATGCAAATACGGCTGTCACCCACAGAATTGTTGACATAACAAAGCAAGGAGACCATTTGTTATTTAAAACAAAAGGTGATAATAATGCAGCAGCTGATTCAGCGCCTGTATCGGACGAAAATGTTCGCGCGCAATACACAGGTTTTCAGCTTCCATATGCAGGCTATATGCTTCATTTTGCCAGCCAGCCGATTGGAACGGCTGTATTATTGATTGTTCCCGGCGTGATGCTGTTAGTGTACGCTTTTGTGACGATCAGCAGCGCCATTAGAGAAATTGAAAGAAAGACAAAAGCCTTGGAAACAGATACAAAGGACAGCACCATGTCTACTTAACTTCAGTTGTAAACCTGGCAACAGGTTTCGATATAAAATCATTCAATAAAAGGGGAGTTTACCATGGGTATGAAAAAGAAATTGAGTTTAGGAGTTGCTTCTGCAGCACTAGGATTAGCTTTAGTTGGAGGAGGAACATGGGCAGCATTTAACGACATTAAATCAAAGGATGCTACTTTTGCATCAGGTACGCTTGATTTATCTGCTAAAGAGAATTCAGCGAGTGTGAACTTATCAAATCTAAAGCCGGGAGATAAGTTGACAAAGGATTTCCAATTTGAAAATAACGGATCACTTGCGATCAAAGAAGTTTTAATGGCGCTTAATTATGGAGATTTTAAAGCAAACGGCGGCAGCAATACATCTCCAGAAGATTTCCTCAGCCAGTTTGAAGTGACATTGTTGACAGTTGGAAAAGAGGGCGGCAATGGTTACCCGAAAAACATTATTTTAGATGATGCGAACCTTAAAGACTTGTATTTGATGTCTGCTAAAAATGATGCAGCGGCTACTGAAAAAATCAAAAAACAAATTGACCCTAAATTCTTACATGCAAGCGGTAAAGTCAATGTAGCAACAATTGACGGTAAAACCGCTCCTGAATATGATGGTGTTCCAAAAACACCAACTGACTTCGATCAGGTTCAAATGGAAATCCAATTCAAGGATGATAAAACAAAAGATGAAAACGGGCTTATGGTTCAAAATAAATATCAAGGCAACTCCATTAAGCTTCAATTCTCATTCGAAGCTACACAGTGGAACGGCTTGACAATCAAAAAGGACCATACTGATAAAGATGGTTACGTGAAAGAAAATGAAAAAGCGCATAGTGAGGATAAAAATTAATAACAGCCATAAAAAGAGACGGCCCAGTATTCATATACTGGGCCGTCTCGATGGTTATTGACAAAAGAGGAGTTAGTGCCTCTGCTCAGGCACTACTCCTCTTTTTGGGATTTTCTCCATTTTTGATAATCTAAAAATTCACGAAATTGTTTTTTCGATACCCCGGATGTCATCGCATCGCGAACCAATTTCTCCCATTCACTATCTAATTGACCATCGTATTCGGTTTCATGTTTCTCATCGAGCAAAGTATGAACCGAGACGTCCAGAACAGCGGAGACTTTTTCGAGAAATTGAATGGAGGGGTTCGTTTGTAGATTTCGTTCTATTGAGCTTAAATAAGACTTCGCTACCCCAGCTTTTTCAGCTAGTTCTGATAGTGAGTAGCCTTTTTCTTTACGGTATTGTTTAATACGCTGGCCAATCAATGTCATCACCTTCCTTGTGATATTATAGCACATTCAGAAAGGATTTACGGTATGACTTCTGGCTGCCGGACCAGGATGAGCAGACTTTTTGTTTAAAAGTAAATATTTTCGTATTTCTTCCGGGCTGATATTTGCCTCTTTGGCTTCCACCATTAATTCAACCCATTCTTGATCCAATTCAAAGTGCTCTTGTTTTGCATTCTTCATGCAGTTTCTCCTCCTAAAATACTTGTTTATGTATTTCAGCCAGTCCGGCCATGACTTATTGTATGCTTCATTAGTCTCTGGAAGTCATTTGCCATTAAATCACCAGAATTTTTTTCCAATATACCTTTATTATAATCGTATTTTCTCAAAAAAAACGAGAATGATGTCGAATGGTAAAAAAGTTAGCTTGAAATATTATTTTGCAGATAAAACAATCCGCCATTTTCAATTTCAACTGATATCTTTGGTTGATACAAGGTTTTCAGCGCCTGTTTTTCTAGATGGTATTCTTCTGGTTTTTCTTCTATATGCTCGTAAAACTTATCAAGCAATGTCATATCATTCTTCCACCTGTTAACCGCCTGTTCCGCCCAGTCGGATGGCTCCTGCATAGCGGATTTGGAAATATAGTTTTCCATACGCTTAAGTCCGCTTTCTGGTTTGATCATAGGTGAAATGGTGAAGCAATAGTCACATATTTGAGACGTCAGTGAAAACTGGGTCAGCTTGCTTTGAAAATCTTCAATTATCGTTCCAGAGACTAGGTGAAGACCTAGTGACAATAACTTATCCTTTTTCATGTCGGACTGGTATGAAATCGTGACATTTATACCAAGCCAAGGCTGAAGTGGGACTTTAGCTCCGGCTGATTCAATTTTCTCATACATTCTGGTAAATCTCCCATTTTGTTTAACAGCTTTAAATATTTGAAAAAGACGCGGGGCCCCAAAATATATAAATTCACCATCTAGGTCTTTTGGCGCATTTTCTTTATCTGTAATAAAAGTGATTTTCATTGGATTCGGATCACCGCCTGTCTTCTCGCGCCAATGCCAGTAGAAAGGGCGGTTCATGATTTGTTTGTCCATTTCAACTGTAAGCTGCACTGTCATATAGCCTAAGCCTTGATCGACGATTTGGCAGCTGTTTGCTTGAAAAAAACGCAGCAGAAAATCGTGAACCTCTTGCTGTCTCACTAATAAAACCTCCTTACAGGCTAAGATCCTCTTTTTTCAGCAGGCTGCTGTTTTTTATAAGACAAAAATGAGGTTAAGTTATCCATTTTTATTTTCATTTCTTCTTCTGTTGCTGAGTGATACAAAATGTCATGCAGATGCTCTTCAAAATTGTTCACTTGAATTTTCGTTAAAATATCATCAAGTTCGCCGACCACTTTTTCAAACAAATGAATTTTTTCATATAAAAGCTTTAGAATATGCTCTTCCACCGTATGTTTTGTCGCCATGTTATAAATGTGCACGTCACGCTCCTGCCCGAGTCTGTGAATTCTTCCGATTCTTTGCTCAAGTCGCATCGGGTTCCATGGCAGGTCATAGTTGATCATATGATTGCAAAATTGCAGGTTAATTCCCTCACCGCCTGCTTCAGTTGCAATAAGGACTTGGATTTTCCCGCGGAAAAGATCCTTCATCCAGTCTTTTTTCCCACGTTTAAATCCGCCTCTAAACGGCACAGAACTGATGCCGTTTTGCTGAAGAAACCACTGCAAATAAATCTGGGTTGCACGGTATTCTGTAAAAATGATGACCTTATCGTCGATTTTTTTGATCAAATCAACGACTTGAAGCGCTTTAGAGTTTTGTGTCACTTGATTGATGCGATCTATTAAAACTGAAATCGTATCCTCATCAATGGCAGGTGCTTGTTTCTCTTTTTGATCTAGCATCTTTTTCAGCGTCATATACACCGCTTCTCTGCTCGAACAGCATTCTCTTTGCAAGGTCATAATCGAGAACATGCTGGCTGGTTTATTGATACTTTCCTTCAAGCGAGAAATTTCATCATAAAGCGCCTGCTCTGATGGAGAAAATTGAATCGGCACTGTTTCAACATGGCGCTGTTTCCAATTCAGCCCTGTATCATGCCGCCTGTTACGGATCATGACTTTATTCACAAGATCTTTTAAATGTTCATGCGCTTCTAAACTGGATTTCTTCTTGGCGAACTCCTCCTGAAAGTGATTCTGACTGCCTAAATGGCCGGGTTTTAATAAGGACACCAAATTGAAAATCTCTTCGATACGGTTCTGGATTGGCGTCGCGGTAAGAAGCAGGCAATATTTTTTTACGAGATTCCGGACAAATTCATAGTTCTTCGTTTTGCTATTTTTCAGTTTGTGTGCCTCATCAATAATGACAAGATCATATGGGATAGACAGAACGATTTCTCGATGGGGCGAGCGCTTCGCGGTGTCTATTGATGAGACGACAATATCGCATTGCTCCCACACATAGCTTTTCTTTTGTTCAACAGCCGGAATCAAAAATTTTTCCTGAAGCTCTTTGACCCACTGTGACACAAGGGAAGCGGGCACAAGGATCAAAATTTTTTTTGCTAATCCGCGAATCATATATTCTTTTAAAATTAAACCGGCTTCCACCGTTTTCCCGAGACCAACCTCATCTGCTAAAATCGCTTTCCCGTTCATTTTTTCAACCACTTTTTGCGCCACTTCAAGCTGGTGGGGGAGCGGCGTAAAGGAAGGCAGATATAAAGGAGCCCGTAAGCCTTCAAAATCTGGAATTGCTAATGTTTTCTGGATTTCTGCAGAGAGCTTGTACAGTTCCCAGTTTGCCCAAGGGCCATCGTTTTTCAGTCTTTCAGCAAATTCTTCAGGCCATTTTGCATCGTAGATCATTTCTGTATTCATTGCTTTGAAACCGCCTTTCTAATTCTTCGATTCTTAAGATGAATAATATAAGAAAAATCTGCCCAAATTGCTGTTGCCCAGCATATAGTGATGATGGTAGGATATGAGTATGTATTTGATGTAAGATATTGCTATAGTATGTCCATAACAGCATGAAAATATGAGCGAATGACAGCAAGGGGAGAGACCTGACCGAAAACCTCGGGATACAGGCGCCGAAGGAGCAAACTGCGGAGTGAATCTCTCAGGCAAAAGAACTCTTGCTCGACGCAACTCTGGAGAGTGTTTGTGCGGATGCGCAAACCACCAAAGGGGACGTCTTTGCGTATGCAAAGTAAACTTTCAGGTGCCAGGACAGAGAACCTTCATTTTACATGAGGTGTTTCTCTGTCCTTTTTTGTATGTTTTTTAGCTGCGCCGTTGATAAAGGGGAGGAATTAGATGCTGAAAAGAACGCCGTTATTTGACCTGTATAAGGAATATGGAGGAAAAACGATTGATTTCGGAGGTTGGGAGCTTCCTGTTCAATTTTCTTCTATAAAAAAAGAACACGAGGCTGTCCGAACTGCAGCCGGTTTGTTTGATGTATCTCATATGGGAGAAGTCGAAGTGTCAGGGAACGACAGTCTGTCTTTTTTGCAAAGATTGATGACAAATGATGTTTCCGCGTTAACGCCAGGCCGTGCTCAATATACAGCGATGTGTTACCCGGATGGCGGAACCGTCGATGATTTGCTTATCTATCAAAAAGAAGAGAACCGCTATCTGCTTGTCATTAATGCTTCTAATATAGATAAAGACTTGGCTTGGATGAAAGAACATGCAGCAGGTGATGTACAGATTGACAACCAGTCAGATCAAATCGCGCTCTTGGCTGTACAGGGACCGAAAGCAGAAGCGGTCTTAAAAAATCTGACAGATGCAGATGTGTCTGCATTAAAGCCGTTTGCGTTTATTGATGAAGCCGATATCAGCGGCCGCAAAGCACTTATTTCACGCACTGGCTATACGGGAGAAGACGGGTATGAAATTTACTGCCGCAGTGATGATGCTATGCATATTTGGAAAAAAATCATCGATGCAGGGGATGCATACGGATTGATTCCATGCGGTCTTGGTGCACGTGATACACTCCGGTTTGAAGCGAAGCTCCCGCTCTACGGTCAGGAGCTGACCCGGGATATTACACCGATTGAAGCAGGTATAGGCTTTGCTGTAAAGCACAATAAGGAGTCTGACTTTTTCGGTAAGTCAGTATTGAGTGAACAAAAAGAAAACGGAGCGAAGCGCAAACTTGTCGGTCTCGAAATGATTGAAAAAGGGATACCGCGGCACGGATATGAGGTTTTCCAAAATGGCAAGTCTGTCGGAAAGGTGACAACCGGCACGCAGTCACCGACATTAGGGAAAAACGTCGGCCTTGCCTTAATTGATTCGGAAACAAGTGAGATCGGGACTGTTGTAGATGTAGAGATTCGCAAAAAATTAGTGAAAGCAAAGGTTGTCAAAACACCATTTTATAAACGCTAATATTTTTTCTTGGAGAGAGGAGACAACACATGAAGCACCGTTATTTGCCCGCAACAGAAAAGGATAAACAGGAGATGCTTGCTACTATCGGCGTAAGCAGCATCGATGATTTATTTGCTGATATACCGGAAAACGTCAAATATAAAAAAGAGTATCAAATCAAAAAAGCGAAATCAGAAACAGAATTAACAAGAGAACTGACAAAGCTGGCCTCTAAAAATCGTGATACCGTACAATACGCTTCTTTCTTAGGAGCGGGTGTATATGACCACTATCAGCCTGTCATTGTGGATCATGTCATTTCGCGCTCTGAGTTTTATACCGCATATACGCCTTATCAGCCAGAGATTTCACAAGGAGAGCTCCAGGCTATTTTTGAATTCCAAACGATGATCTGTGAACTGACAGGCATGGATATCGCCAACTCCTCGATGTATGACGGCGGAACAGCCTTGGCAGAAGCAGCAATGCTTGCTTCAGGCCACACGAAAAAGAAAAAAATTGTTGTGTCAAAAACCGTGCATCCTGAATCGCGAGAGGTGCTGAAAACGTACGCAAAAGGTCAGTATATTGATGTTGTTGAAGTACCCGCTGCGGATGGCGTTACGGATCTTGATGCATTGCGCCAAACCGTTTGCGAGAACACAGCCGCAGTGATCGTTCAGTACCCGAATTTTTTCGGCAGGATCGAGCCGCTAAAGGATATTGAGCCTATCGCTCATCAAGGGAAATCCATGTTTATTGTTTCAGCTAACCCGCTGGCGCTAGGTCTTCTCACTCCGCCGGGCAAGTTTCAGTCTGATATCGTCGTCGGTGATGCGCAGCCTTTCGGCATTCCTTCAGCATACGGCGGCCCGCATTGCGGCTTTTTTGCCGTTACTAAAAAATTAATGAGAAAGGTGCCGGGCCGTCTCGTCGGACAAACGGAAGACGAAAACGGAAAAAGAGGCTTTGTGCTTACCCTGCAAGCCAGGGAGCAGCATATCCGCCGGGATAAAGCAACATCAAATATATGCTCGAACCAAGCTTTAAATGCGCTGGCAGCATCAGTGGCCATGACTGCTCTCGGAAAAAACGGCGTAAAAGATATAGCCCGCCAAAATCTCTTAAAAGCCAACTATGCAAAGCAAGAAGCAAAAAAAGCAGGCCTTACTGTTATGTTTGACGGGCCGATGTTTAATGAATTTGTCATCAAACTGGATGAGCCGGTGAGAGCTGTGAACAAGCGTTTGCTGGCAAAAGGCATGATTGGCGGATATGATCTTGGGTTGACGTATCCGGAGCTGGACTGCCATATGCTGATTGCTGTAACGGAGCTGAGAACAAAAGAAGAAATTGACGCACTCATTCAGGAATTGGGGGATCGCCATGAGTAATCAGGACCAGGCACTTATTTTTGAACTTTCAAGAGAAGGCCGAATCGGCTATAGTCTGCCGGAGCTCGATGTACCGGAAATCGAATTGGGGGACCTCTTGTCAGACACCTATATTCGTGACGAAGACGCAGCGCTGCCGGAGGTTTCAGAGCTGGACATCATGCGCCATTATACAGCGCTGTCCAAACGCAATCACGGGGTGGATTCCGGTTTTTATCCTCTTGGTTCTTGCACGATGAAATATAATCCGAAAATCAATGAAAAAATCGCACGTATTCCTGGTTTTGCTGCGATTCATCCTCTTCAGGATGAAGACACGGTGCAAGGCGCATTAGAGCTTTTATATGATTTAAGCAAACACCTTGAAGAAATAACGGGAATGGATGAGGTTACGCTTCAGCCTGCTGCCGGAGCGCACGGCGAATGGACGGGGCTGATGATGATCCGTGCCTATCATGAAGCTCGCGGGGATTTCAAGCGGACGAAGGTCATTGTCCCTGATTCCGCGCATGGGACGAATCCTGCATCAGCAACAGTAGCAGGCTTTGAAACCGTTACGGTGAAATCGAATGAAAAAGGGCTTGTTGATTTAGAGGATTTAAAAAGAGCAGTGAATGAAGAAACTGCAGCTCTTATGCTGACGAATCCGAACACGCTCGGCTTGTTTGAGGAGCAGATTACAGAGATGGCGGAAATTGTACACCAAGCGGGGGGGAAACTGTATTATGACGGCGCTAATTTAAATGCCGTTTTAAGCAAGGCGAGACCTGGTGATATGGGATTTGACGTGGTGCACCTCAACCTGCATAAAACATTCACAGGCCCTCATGGCGGCGGAGGCCCCGGCTCAGGCCCTGTCGGCGTAAAACAAGATCTGATTCCTTATTTGCCAAAGCCAGTTTTAGTCAAAAAAGAAGGGCGCTTTACGTTTGATTATGACCGCCCTCATGCGATCGGCCGTGTGAAGCCGTATTACGGCAACTTTGGCATTAATGTGAGAGCGTATACGTATATTCGCTCCATGGGGCCTGACGGATTAAAGGCTGTTACTGAGAACGCAGTGTTAAACGCCAATTATATGATGAGAAAACTCGCGCCTTATTACGATCTTCCGTTTGACCGCCATTGCAAGCATGAATTTGTATTATCAGGGAAGCGGCAGAAAAAGCTGGGAGTGCGTACGCTTGATATTGCAAAACGGCTGCTTGATTTCGGCTATCATCCGCCGACGATTTATTTCCCGCTTAATGTTGAAGAATGCATCATGATCGAGCCGACAGAGACCGAATCAAAGGAAACACTGGACGCGTTTATTGATGCTATGATTCAAATCGCAAAAGAAGCGGAGGAGAATCCGGAACTTGTTCAGGAGGCCCCGCATACAACGATTGTAAAAAGAATGGATGAAACAAAAGCGGCGAGACACCCGGTGCTCAGATACGAGGCGGTAGAAAGATAAATAAAAACAGCTGTCTACCAGACAGCTGTTTGCTTTATTTCTTCGCTTTAATCTTTCCGCCCCATTTTTTAAAGCCGCCTTTTAGGTTGTAAATCTCAGTGCAGCCGTTTTTGCGCAGGGTTTGTGCCGCGCGTCCGCTGCGGACACTGTTTTGGCAGTACAGGTAAACAGGCTTGTCCGTACGGATCTCATTTTTTCTCTGTTTCAGCTGGGAAAGCGGGATGTTGCGGGCGCCTAAAATATGTCCGCCCTCAAACTCATTTGGCTCACGAACGTCAATAAGCTGCGCTTTGCGGTAACCCGCGCGGAATTCTTCTTCGGTAAGTGTTTTCATAATTCGCTGCTGATAGACATATGAAGCAATCATATAGATGATAAACGCAGCAAAAATAATCAAAACGATCATATTAGACAATGTGATTCTACTCCTTTAGCATATAAAATCAAAACCCTGCTTCATAAAACAAGGTCATAGAGCCGTTTTCGACAAATACTATTATAGTAAAGCACAGCGTGATTGTCATCTATAATGGAACTAAAATATTTTTCATTTTCCCGACAGTTTGATAAACTGATTCTATTAAAACGGTAAGGAAGGTCTTAAAATGCAAAAAGAAACTTGGCGGTTTATAGACTCAGGCAATGCAAGTCCTGCATTCAATATGGCGCTTGATGAAGCGCTTTTATATTGGCACAGCGAAAAGAAAATCCCCCCGGTTATCCGTTTTTACGGCTGGAATCCGGCGACACTTTCTGTAGGGTATTTTCAAAATATTAAAAAGGAAATCAATTTTGAAGCAGTACATAAATATAATCTCGGATTCGTCAGACGCCCGACCGGCGGGAGAGGTGTGCTGCACGATCAGGAACTGACATACAGCGTAATTGTTTCGGAAGAGCACCCCGAGATGCCGGCGACTGTTACTGAGGCTTACCGGGTTATTTCAGAAGGCATACTTCAAGGCTTTAGAAATCTCGGTCTGGACGCTTACTTTGCCATCCCGAGAACTGAAAAAGAAAAAGAAAGCTTAAAAAATCCGCGGTCATCTGTTTGTTTTGACGCGCCTTCATGGTATGAGCTAGTGGTTGAGGGGCGCAAGGTGGCGGGAAGCGCGCAAACGAGACAAAAAGGCGTGATTCTTCAGCATGGCTCCATTCTTCTTGATTTAGATGAGGACAAGCTGTTCGATCTGTTCTTATATCCAAGTGAAAGAGTAAGAGAGCGGATGCAGCGCAATTTCAAAAATAAAGCGGTTGCCATTAATGAACTCACCGAAAAGCGGGTGACGATGGATGAGGCTCGCAAAGCCTTTAAAGAAGGATTTGAAACAGGTCTTAACATTCATTTGGAGCCATATGAACTTTCTCAGGAAGAGCTTGATTTTGTTCATCACTTGGCTGAAACAAAGTATGCTTCAGATGAATGGAATTATAAGCGGTAAACAGGGCTTTTGACCCGCGGAGCATCCTTGTTTTTTCAAGTTCATTAGTGTAAACTTGTAATGGTTTATAAAGTTAAGGTGCTTTTTGGGAGGGTTTCGATGACAACACCAAGTATGGAAGATTATATTGAACAGATTTATATGCTGATTGAAGAAAAAGGATATGCACGAGTTTCCGATATCGCGGAAGCATTGGCAGTCCATCCCTCCTCTGTAACAAAAATGGTTCAAAAACTAGATAAAGACGAATATTTAATTTATGAAAAATATCGCGGTCTCGTGTTAACGTCTAAAGGGAAAAAAATAGGCAAACGGCTGGTATACAGACATGAATTGCTTGAGCAGTTTTTAAGAATCATTGGTGTTGATGAAGAGAAAATATATAACGATGTCGAAGGAATCGAACATCATTTAAGCTGGAACAGTATTGATCGCATCGGGGATCTTGTTCAATATTTTGAAGAAGATGATGCCCGTAAAAAAGATCTGAAATCAATCCAAAAGAAAACAGAACATCATAATCAGTAAAAAGGCGGTCTCGAAGGAGGCCGTCTTTTTTGATACGCTGACGCCGCCCGTCATTCATTGGTCTATTTCTTCGCGTGTTTTCTTAAAATGGTAATAAACGATCGGATGGAGGGGGAGGGAATGAGATGTATATTGACGGTGTGTTTTCCGGCGGAGGAGTAAAAGGCATTGCGCTTGCAGGCGCTTATGAAGCGCTTGAGGAAAAAGGCTTCCGCTTTAAAAGGGTTGCGGGTACAAGCGCGGGCGCCATTATTGCCGCTTTCATTGCGTCAGGTTACACCAGTAAGGAAATCCACGCTTTAATTGAAGAAGTGGACGGAGAGAAATTGCTGGATCAGAGGTACTCATTTCTCCCCTTAAAGATGCTCCAGTGGGTGTCCATCTACTGGCGTCTTGGCTTATACAAAGGCGATACGATAGAAAAATGGATTGCTGATCTGTTAAGAGCGAAAGGCATAAGGGTTTTCGGCGATTTGCAGAAAGGGTCTCTGCGCCTTATTGCTTCTGATCTGACAAACGGCACCATGATTGTTTTGCCGGACGATTTGGCCCGTTACGGGTTAAATCCAGATATGTTCCCGGTTGCCAGAGCGGTCAGAATGAGCTGCAGCATCCCGTATTTCTTTGAACCGATAAAATTAAAAACGGACACAGGCACCGCCACGGTTGTCGACGGAGGCGTGTTAAGCAATTTTCCAATCTGGCTGTTCTCAAAGGAAAGAAAGCGCCCTGTGATCGGTGTCACGCTTGCGCCACGTGAAAGAGAGCGTCCGAAAAAAAATATCCGCAACGCTTTTGAACTGTTCGGCGCCCTGTTTGAAACGATGAAGGATGCCCATGACGCAAGGCACATTGCGTCACGCTATGAACAAAATATCATTTTTCTCCCGGTTGATGGCGTAATGGCAACTGATTTTCATTTAACACAACAAAAAAAACTAGCCCTGATTGAGCTAGGTAAAAGACGGACAGAGCTGTTTTTAAAGCAGTGGACCTATTAAAAAAGCGCCCTGTTTTTCTTTTTATTTTTTTTCCCTTCTATAACAGTCAGCTGAGTCTGGCTTTTTTTCTTGAGAATCATCGGCTTAGGCTTGCTGGCGCTCGGAACGCTTCGCAGGTGGCTGACACGTCCCTTATGTCCGGCGCGGTGTTTTGCTTTTTGTTCTTTCATCCGGCGCCGCGATTGTTTCGCCGCTTTTTTGAAGGCTGCTCCTTCGCTGCCCGCATTTCGATTCATTACATATTTCACAATAAAATAAATAATGATACCTGCCACGATGACGGTTACCGCCATTTTTGCCATTTCTCCGGGATTGGTTACCAGCACATAGAGGAAACCGAACGCTCCCAGCGCAATTAATACAGCAATAATAGGTTGTACACGATGATTCATAACTGTCCACCTCCGAAAGTAATAGCAGGGCAACGGATTTTAGATGACGTTGTGAGAAGGCTTCTGATTTTGCTCAGACAATGCTTCGAGTCTGAGAAGTTCGTTAAAGCTTTCGATGGCAACTTCAACCTGGTCATCCTTAGGTTCCTTTGTGGTTAACAGCTGAAGCCAAAGACCCGGGTACCCAAGTAATTTCAGACCGGGAATGTCACGCACTTTGTTTGTCAGCTGCAGAACTTCAAAGGATATACCAAGCACGACCGGTATCAGTGCGACACGATCTATAACACGCAGCCAAAGCGGATCTGTCGGAACGAGTAAATAAACAAACATGCCGACAATAATCGTAAATAAAATAAAGCTTGATCCGCAGCGGTAATGAAGCCGAGATTGGTTTTGGACGTTCTCCACAGTAATTGGCAAATTCTGTTCATAACAGTTTATGACTTTATGTTCGGCTCCATGATATTGAAACACTCTTTTAATAAGCGGTGTCATGGACAAAAAATAGATGTAACCGAGCAGCAAAATCAACTTAAACAGGCTTTCAACCGCGATTTGCGCCGTGTCCGAGGAAAAAATCGGCCTTGTCAGTTCCGCTAAGAAAACTGGAACCAATGTAAATACGAATTTACTGAACAAAAATGATAGAACGCCTATAACTGCGAGGCTGAGATACATAGACAGCCCGGAGGATTTTTTTTCTTCCTGCTCAAGTGTCTCGTCTTCAGATGGATCGAGCCCGTAACGTTCGCTTGAAAAATTCAAATGCTTTGTGCCGTTTGCACTCGCTTCGATAATGGCCGCGATCCCCCGTAAAAACGGGATCTTTTTCACGATGTTCAGTTTCGGGTTGTGTTTGCGTGGAAGCTTAAAAAAGTCAATGCTTCCATCCGTTCTTCTGATGGCTGTAACGTAATGATGCTTTCCGCCAAACATAACGCCTTCCACAACAGCCTGCCCGCCGTAAGCGGGCGGAACTTTATGTTTTGACATATTATCAACCTGCCTATTTCTTTAGGATTGCTAACCATTTCCTTTCACTCTATTGTACAGGAAACAACGCTAAACCTCTAGATTGACAGGCTGAAAAAATTGCCATAGCCTTGCTTTTTCTACATGCATTATACCCGTTATTTTCAAATTTTACTCGCAGCTGTCAAAAAGTGTGAGCTTTTTTATTGACATTTCATTTTTTGGGCACACTTTAACTGGAGGTGCCATGATGACAAGCGAAAAAGATACAGAACAAAATGAAGAATTGAATGAGAAGCAAAAGCCGCCTGTTTCAATGGCCGGCAGGGTGGCGGCAACAGGTTTTTGCGGAGGCGTACTTTGGAGTTTCGTTGCTTATATCGCATATTTGTTTCATTTTTCCGAAATCAGCCCGAATATGATATTGCAGCCATTTGTGCTCGGAGAGTGGAAAAAACATGGGCTGGGAACGGTAATCAGCATCATTTTGATTGGAGTAATTTCAATTGGCGCAGCATTTCTTTATTTTCTTCTATTGAAACGTTTAAAAACAATGTGGCCGGGTATTTTATACGGCTTGGTGCTTTGGCTGCTCGTGTTTTTTGTTTTTAATCCGATTTTTCCAGATGTGCGCACGGTGACCGAACTGACATCAGATACAATTATTACGACCATTTGCATTTATTTGCTTTACGGGCTGTTTGTCGGGTATTCTATTTCATTTGAATACAATGAGCTGAATTCGGAAAAGCTTGCACGTGCGCTGGGAATGCATAGAGAATAGTGTATAATCCTTTTCCAGTATGATAAAATGTTCACGAGAAGTGAACATTTTTTACATGAGAAACCCTCGCAAAAAGGAGAGATTATGTGCCTCATTTTTTGATTTTGAACGGACCGAATGTTAACCGGCTTGGGAGTCGTGAGCCTGAAGTATTCGGCCGCCAGACACTGACCGATATTGAAACAGATCTTTTTCAGTTTGCTGAAGCCTTACATATCCAGCTCACTTTCTTCCAGTCTAATCACGAAGGTGATTTGATAGATGCGATACATGAGGCTGAGGAGCAATACAGCGGGATTGTTCTGAACCCCGGCGCCCTGAGTCATTACAGCTATGCGATCAGGGATGCTGTTTCAAGCATCAGTCTTCCTGTGGTAGAGGTGCATTTATCAAACTTATACGCCAGGGAAGAATTTAGGCATCAGTCGGTTATCGCTCCTGTTGCGAAAGGGCAGATTGTCGGTCTTGGAGCTGAAGGCTACAAGCTTGCTGTTCGCTACTTATTAAGCCAGCAAGGGGGAGAATCAAGATGAAGCTAGAGAAATTAAGAAACCTGTTTGGACAGCTGGGAATTGACGGCATGCTGATTACAAGCAGCACGAATGTACGCTATATGACAGGGTTTACAGGTTCGGCGGGTTTGGCTGTTATATCGGGTGACAAAGCAGCGTTTATTACGGATTTTCGTTATACTGAGCAGGCGAAGGTTCAGGTAAAGGGTTTTGAGATCATTGAACATGGCGGCAGCTTGATTCAGACCACTGCCGACACTGTTGAATCGTTTGGCATCAAGCGTCTCGGTTTTGAACAGAACAGCATGACATATGGCACTTACGCTTCATACAGCGCCGTTATCAGTGATGCCGAATTAGTGCCTGTGGCTGAATCCGTGGAAAAGTTGCGCTTGATTAAGTCTAGTGAAGAGATTAAGATATTAGAGGAAGCTGCGAAGATTGCAGATGATGCCTTCAGACATATCTTGACGTTTATGAAACCCGGCATTTCTGAAATCGCTGTTGCCAATGAGCTGGAGTTTTATATGAGAAGCCAGGGAGCAGACAGCTCTTCTTTTGATATGATTGTCGCCTCAGGCCTTCGTTCAAGCCTTCCGCACGGTGTGGCCAGTGACAAACTGATTGAAAGCGGAGACCTTGTTACGCTTGATTTTGGCGCTTATTATAAAGGATATTGTTCTGATATTACCCGGACGGTCGCTGTAGGTCAGCCCAGTGATCAATTGAAGGAGATCTATCAGGTTGTATTTGATGCTCAGGCGCTTGGCGTCGCACATATTAAGCCGGGAATGACAGGAAAAGAGGCTGACGCCCTCACAAGGGATCATATTGCTGCAAAAGGCTACGGTGACTATTTCGGCCATTCAACCGGGCACGGGCTCGGCATGGAAGTTCATGAATCGCCGGGATTATCCGTCAGATCTTCAGCTATCCTTGAACCGGGTATGGTGGTCACAGTGGAGCCGGGCATTTACATACCAGAAACAGGCGGTGTCCGCATTGAAGATGACATCGTGATTACAGAAAACGGCAACCGGACAATCACCCATTCCCCAAAAGAACTTATTATTTTGTGATTGGAATATAGGAGGACATTAAACATGATTTCAGTTAACGATTTCCGTACAGGATTAACAATTGAAGTAGATGGCGGCATTTGGCGCGTCGTTGACTTCCAGCACGTAAAACCTGGAAAAGGTGCGGCATTTGTCCGCTCTAAACTCCGCAACCTTCGCACTGGCGCCATTCAGGAAAAAACATTCCGCGCTGGTGAAAAAGTAGCGAAAGCGCAAATCGAAACCAAAACAATGCAATATCTATATGCAAACGGAGATCAGCACGTATTTATGGATACTTCTTCTTATGAGCAGCTTGAACTGAGCGCAACTCAAATCGAAGAAGAATTAAAATACCTGCTAGAAAACATGTCTGTGCATATCATGATGTACCAGGATGAAACACTTGGTATCGAACTTCCAAACACAGTTGAGCTGAAAGTTGTTGAAACTGAACCTGGTATTAAAGGTGATACAGCGTCAGGCGGTACAAAACCTGCGAAAACTGAAACCGGGCTTGTTGTAAACGTGCCGTTCTTTGTGAATGAAGGCGACACACTTGTTGTCAATACATCAGACGGTTCTTACGTTTCAAGAGCATAGAAAGAAAAAAAGAAGTCTGTTCCCAAATGGGAGCAGGCTTTTTTTTGTGCCCAAAAACAGAATCTTTCTTTTATACGAAAATGACAAGACTACTTCAGCAAGCTAGAGCATATCATATAAAAAAATGGGAGGTTGGGAGAGTGCTATGAAATTTTTACTTGGAAATATCAATTCTACTGTTTTAACAATGGCGGGATTACGAGTTTTATCCTCTATGATTGAGCTGACGGCAGCAATTGTCATGCTTGTGACCAACGATGTCCGGAAGGCGGTTGTGGTTAACAGCATTCTCGCTATTGTCGGTCCGTTGATTTTTATCATTACGATGACTGTCGGAATCTACCAAATTGCCGGGCAGCTTTCGTATGCAAAGCTGATTCTGATTTTTACGGGTGTTGTTTTGATTTTGGCGGGTGTTCATAAATAAAGAGAGGCTTGTCATAAAGTCTGCCTCACATCATACATTTTAAAGAAGCCAATCGGTAGAAAGGAGGAGGCTCTGTTGAATGAAATCGCTGAGGTTCTCCCCGAATCCATGAAAAACGCCCTTTCTGAAATACCGGAACAACAATGGCTGGAAATCGAAGAAGTCAGAATTCGGATCAACCGCCCTGTTGAATTGATTCGAAGAGGACAACCTGTTTATTTGTCCTATGCGGGCACGGCCGAGGATGCCCATCTGATCCTGGGCCGGCTTAGCAACTATAGTATGTATACTCTTGAAGAAGAGCTGAAGAAAGGGTATGTCACGATCAGAGGCGGCCACAGAGTCGGACTGGCGGGCAGAGTCATTACGGAAAACGGAGGTGTGAAAGGCCTCCGTGACATCGCATCTTTTAATATACGAATTGCCCGGCAAAAGCTGGGGATTGCGGAGCCGCTGCTTCCATATTTATATCAAGACAGCTGGCTGAATACGCTGATTATCGGACCGCCCCAAACAGGCAAAACAACACTTCTCCGGGACCTTGCGAGGCTCTCAAGCACCGGCAAAAAACCCATGCTGCCCGTTAAGACAGGAATCGTCGATGAACGGTCAGAAATTGCCGGATGTCTTCGCGGCATTCCGCAGCATCAATTTGGTCAGAGAATTGACGTGTTAGACGCCTGTCCAAAAGCTGAAGGGCTGATGATGATGATTCGATCCATGAGCCCTGAGGTGATGATTGTCGATGAAATCGGGCGTATGGAAGATACAGATGCACTTCTGGAGGCACTGCATGCCGGTGTTTCAGTAATCGTATCGGCGCATGGCTGGAGCATATCCGACCTGATGAAGCGGCCTTCATTGAAGCGTTTGTGGGAAGAAAGAGCCTTTGACCGCTATTTGGAATTATCAAGAGCAAAAGGGCCGGGCACAGTGAGCCAAATTTATGACAAAGACGGAAATGTGCTGTCTAGGACGACGGGCGTGAAAACATGCTGAAGCTGCTGGGCGCTGTATTCATTGTGGTAGCGACAACATGGACAGGTTTTGAGATGGCGAAGATTTATACAGAACGGCCGCGGCAAATCCGCCAGCTGCGTGCGGCGCTTCAATCCCTCGAGGCTGAAATCATGTACGGCCATACACCGCTTCATACTGCTTCACAGCAGATTGCCAAACAGCTCGCACAGCCTGTTTCAGCTCTTTTTTCCGCATTCAGTGATCAGCTGGACAAGGGAAGTGATTCCGCGAAAACGGCGTGGGAGCAAAGCTTAAAGAAGGTATGGGATACCCTGTCTTTGAAAAAAAGCGAATACGAAGTGCTGAAGCAGTTTGGCGAGACGCTCGGGATTCATGATCGAATCTCTCAGCAAAAGCACATCAAGCTGGCGCTGACACATTTGGAAGCCTCTGAAGCGGATGCTGAGCAGGCGCAAGCGAAAAATGAAAAGATGATAAAAAGTTTGGGCTTTTTAGCGGGCTTGTTACTCATTCTTCTATTGATGTAAACGTGAGGGGAGCAAAAATAAAATGGGAGTAGACGTGAATGTCATATTTCAAATTGCCGGAGTGGGAATCGTGGTCGCTTTTTTACACACGATATTGGATCAGATGGGCAAGAAAGAATACGCTCAGTGGGTGACGCTGTTAGGTTTTATCTATATTTTATTTATGGTCGCCACGATTGTAGATGACCTATTTAAAAAGATAAAAGCTGTGTTTTTATTCCAAGGATAGGGGGGCTTGCAGATTGACATTGTTCAAATTGTAGGTTTAGGGCTGATCGCCACCTTCCTTTCTTTAATTGTAAAAGAACAAAAGCCGACTTTTGCGTTTTTAATCGTCGTTTTTGCCGGATGTACCATTTTTCTTTATTTGGTAGACCAAATCTACGACATTATTCGAATGATAGAAAAAATTGCGATTAATGCAAATGTCAACATGGTCTATGTTGAAACCATTTTAAAGATTATCGGAATCGCCTATATTGCTGAATTCGGGGCACAGCTCACAAAAGATGCCGGTCAAGGAGCCATCGCCTCGAAAATAGAATTGGCGGGGAAAATTTTAATACTCGTAATGGCTGTGCCTATTTTAACCGTCATTATCGAAACGATTCTCGGACTTATACCTTCTATGTCATAACCGAAAGGAGGCGGTAGATTGAAGCGCTTTCAATGGGTTTTGCTTTTGGCCGTGCTGATTATAGCAGGCCATGCAGAAATTGTACAAGCAGCTGGTAATGCAGAACAAACGGAAGACCATGCTGAAACAGCCGAGCAATTAGCGGAAAGGACAGCAGCCTCGCTTGAAACAGATAAGATCGGGAAATTTTGGAATGACATTATGACAGAATACGGCGGACTGCTGCCGGAAAGCCAAAAAGGCAGCTTAATGGAGTTTATCAATGGCGATAAATCATTCTCACCGCAAGAATGGCTGAAAGCTCTCTTTTCTTATTTGTTTCATGAAGTGCTTGCCAACGGAAAGCTGCTGGGCACATTGATTTTGCTCACGATTTTTTGCGTCATTCTGCAGCTTTTGCAAAATGCTTTTCAGCAAAGCACCGTCAGTAAGGTCGCTTACTCAATTGTGTACATGGTGCTGATTATCCTTGCGCTTAATAGCTTTCATGTGGCGATTAACTATGCAACTGAGGCGATTCAGACGATGACCAGCTTTATCCTGGCGCTCATTCCGCTCCTCTTGGCGCTTTTGGCTTCCTCAGGCGGAGCTGTATCTGCTGCCTTCTTTCATCCTGTTATCCTCTTCCTGATGAACACGAGCGGTCTCTTGATTCAGAATATCGTCATGCCGCTGATTTTTTTATCAGCGATTCTGAGCATTGTCAGCACGATGACTGAACAATACAAAGTAACACAGCTGGCCAACCTGCTCAGAAATATCGCCATCGGAGCACTGGCTGTTTTTCTTACCATCTTTCTCGGCGTCATCTCTGTTCAGGGAGCCTCAGCTGCAGTGACAGACGGCATTACGCTCAGGACGGCTAAATTTATAACCGGAAATTTTATTCCTGTGCTTGGCCGAATGTTTACAGACGCAACAGATACAGTAATCAGCGCCTCTTTACTGCTGAAAAATACGGTAGGGATTCTCGGTGTCGCTATTTTGATCTGTATCGCGGCATTTCCGGCAATCAAAGTGCTTTCCCTCGCTTTTATTTATAAGCTGGCAGCCGCGATTCTTCAGCCGCTTGGAGGCGGGCCCGTCATCACCTGCCTCGACGTCATCAGCAAAAGCGTCATTTATATTTTTGCAGCTCTCGCTATTGTGTCTCTCATGTTTTTTTTAAGCCTTACTGTCATAATCACAGCCGGAAACCTCACGATGATGATGAAATGAAGGAGGCAGGCGAATGAGTTTTTTAACGGAATGGCTTACCACCATCGTGTTGTTTATCCTATTTGCAATTGTGATTGATATGCTGCTGCCGAGCTCCAGCATGCAAAAGTACGCAAAAATGGTAGTCAGCCTGCTCTTGATTGTCGTCATGCTTACGCCGATTTTTAAACTTTTCAAGACAGACCCCGAAATCATCTTTGAATATCTCACAAAAAACGGGCAGTCAGAGTCTGCCGACATAAAAAATCAAATCAATTCAAAAAAAATAGAAATACAAGCTTCCCAGCGCGCATATATTCTAGAAGAAATGGCTGTCCAACTAAAAAAGAAAGCGGAGGAGAGATTCAGTCATGATGAATATAAAGTAGGCCGCATCAAACTCACGGCAGGAGAAAAGGTAGATTCAGAAGAGGATATTAAAACAATCAGCGTGTATATGGCCCCGTCTTCTGAAAAAACGGTCCAAACGGTCGCGCCGGTCCACATTGATACAGATCATGCATACGTAACGAAAGAAGCAGCCGAACAAAAAGAAGCCAAACAGATAAAAACGCAGCTCGCGGACATTTGGGAAATCGGAAGTGAGAAAATTACGGTTCATATGGAAGGCGGGGAGAGTGTCGGCAATGAATAAAAACGGATTATGGAATGTATTGAAAAAGCAGTTTCTTCCGGGACAAACGAAGGACGGCGAAAAGCCGAAGCTGACCAAATATCATTACTTTCTATTCGTTTTTGTTCTCGGAGTTTCCTTTATGCTTGTCAGCCAGCTGTTTTCTTCACCTGAGAAAACAGAAAACGCCAAAACGATAACGGCCGTATCATCACAACATTCCGCAGACAGCAAAGAGAAAACAGCCGAAGTGTTTAAAGCCTCAAAATCTGATAAACCTAAAGACTCGATCGATGACTATGAAAAAGAATACGAAAATCAGCTGAAAGAAATTCTTGAAACAATCATTGGTGTGGACGATGTCTCGGTTGTCGTGAATGTAGATGCAACGTCGCTGAAAGTATACGAAAAAAACAAATCAAACAAAAATACAACCACTGAAGAAACTGATAAAGAAGGCGGAACAAGAAGCGTTACAGACCAAACATCGGAGGAAGAAATCGTCATGATCAAAAACGGCGATAAAGAAACACCTGTCGTCGTCCAAACGAAAAAACCTGATATACGCGGTGTACTCGTTGTTGCTCAAGGAGTGGACAACGTTCAAATAAAACAAACCATTATCGAAGCGGTGACACGGGTCCTGGATGTTCCAAGCCACCGGGTTGCGGTTGCCCCTAAAAAAATAAAGGAGGATTCATAAATGCTTAAAAAACAAACCGTTTGGCTATTAACAATGCTCAGTCTTGTCGTGGTGTTAAGCGTCTACTATATCATGTCGCCGGAAAGCAAAAACGCCGTGCAGATGCAAAGTGAAAAAAGCGCGTCTGACAGCGGAGAGGTCGCAACTGAAAAAGCGCCTGCCAAGCAAGACACGAAGGAAAAAAGCGGTACAGAAACTGAAAAAGGAAAAGAAGATGGAACAAAGGGAACGAAAGATTCATCAGCAGACAAGGAAACATCCGCTGAAGCCAGTGAAAAAGGAACTGTTGTTACGGAAACAGCCGATGATGATTTGTTTACAACGTACCGTCTTGATTTAGAAGATGCCAGAAGCAAAGAAAGAGAAGAGCTGAATGCCATTGTGTCAAGCGATGATGCAACAGCCAAGGAGAAAAGCGAAGCATACGATAAAATGACGGCTCTCAGTGAAGTGGAAGGAACAGAAAAACAGCTGGAAACGCTGATTAAAACACAAGGTTACGAGGATGCGCTTGTTAATGCTGAAGGAGATAAAATCAATATTACAGTCAAATCAGACAAACACTCTAAATCGAAGGCGACAGCCATTATAGACCTTGTGGCAAAAGAAATCAAAACAATGAAAGATGTCGCTGTCACATTTGAACCATCCAAGTAAGAAAGAGGAAAAAGAAGTCCGCTAAACAAGCGGGCTTTTTGCGTTGCTGTCATATTAGAGTTGAATTCAAAAGTCCGCTCCTGTAAGATGAACATAGTATGTACTTTTAGTAGTAACCTATAAAAAAGAAATTTCATACATAGGAGTGCGATTGAATGTTAAATATCAAAGAAATCCACGAGCTGATTAAAGCAATTGACGAGTCTACAATTGACGAATTCGTATATGAAAATGAAGGTGTATCCTTAAAACTGAAAAAACACGAAGCAGGCACGGTTCAAGTCATGCAGCAGGCACCGGCAGCACCTGTACAAGCACAGGCTCCGCAGGCAGTCCAGCCGCAAGCGCAGCAAGCAGCGGCACCTGCCCAAGAAGCACCAAAGCAAGATGAGAATCTGCATAAAATCACTTCACCAATGGTAGGAACATTTTATGCTTCTTCATCACCGGAAGCTGGCCCGTATGTAACAGCCGGTTCAAAAGTAAATGAAAACACAGTTGTCTGCATTGTAGAAGCGATGAAGCTTTTCAACGAAATCGAAGCAGAAGTGAAAGGCGAAATCGTTGAAGTATTAGTAGAAAACGGCCAGCTGGTCGAATACGGACAACCTCTATTT
Organism: Bacillus sp. EU52; assembly: GCF_037964975.1. Taxonomy (NCBI): domain Bacteria; kingdom Bacillati; phylum Bacillota; class Bacilli; order Caryophanales; family Bacillaceae; genus Bacillus; species Bacillus sp. EU52. The sequence continues at coordinate 2,401,874 of NZ_CP150177.1, read as the reverse complement.
CTTGTAAAAGCGGAGTAAGGAGACTGAACATGATTAAAAAGCTATTGATCGCCAACAGAGGAGAAATTGCTGTCAGAATCATCAGAGCCTGCAGAGAGCTCGGAATTGAGACTGTCGCTGTTTATTCAGAAGCTGATAAAGATGCCCTTCATGTTCAAATGGCCGATGAAGCTTTTTGTATCGGACCGAAAGCATCAAAAGACAGCTATTTAAACGTTACAAATATTGTGAGTGTTGCAAAGCTGACTGGTACCGACGCCATTCATCCGGGATACGGATTTTTAGCTGAAAATGCTGATTTCGCTGAATTATGTGAAGAAGTGAATGTCACGTTTGTCGGCCCTAGCGCTGACGCCATTTCAAAAATGGGAACAAAAGACGTTGCGCGGGAAACGATGAAACAGGCCGGCGTGCCAATCGTACCGGGTTCACAGGGAATTATAGAAAATGTGGAAGAAGCGGTTTCGCTTGCTAATGAAATTGGGTATCCTGTAATTATAAAAGCCACCGCAGGCGGAGGCGGAAAAGGAATTAGGGTTGCCCGCACTGAAGAGGAATTGATTAATGGCATTAAGATTACACAGCAGGAAGCGGCAACTGCATTCGGAAATCCAGGTGTATACATCGAAAAATACATAGAAGATTTTCGCCACGTTGAGATCCAAGTGCTTGCTGATAACTATGGAAATACGATCCATTTGGGCGAACGCGACTGCTCGATCCAAAGACGCCTGCAAAAGCTTTTGGAAGAATCACCATCTCCTGCCCTTGATTCAGAAATCAGGGAGCAAATGGGAGATGCAGCGGTAAAGGCTGCAAAAGCGGTTGGCTATACAGGTGCTGGAACAGTTGAATTTATCTATGACTACAATGAACAGCGCTATTACTTCATGGAAATGAACACCAGAATTCAGGTGGAGCACCCAGTCACAGAAATGGTGACGGGAACTGACCTGATCAAGGAACAAATCAAAGTGGCATCAGGAATGGAACTGAGCCTCAAGCAAGAAGATGTTGAATTTGAAGGCTGGGCCATCGAATGCCGAATCAACGCAGAAAACCCAAGTAAAAATTTCATGCCGTCACCTGGTGAAATTAAAATGTACCTGCCTCCTGGCGGTCTTGGTGTCCGTGTCGATTCAGCTGCGTACCCTGGCTATTCCATCCCACCGTACTATGACAGCATGATTGCAAAGGTAATCACATACGGAAAAACGAGGGATGAAGCGATTGCCCGCATGAAGCGCGCATTGAGCGAATTCGTCATCGAAGGCATTGAGACAACAATCCCTTTCCATTTAAAACTGCTTGAACACGAAACATTTGTGAGCGGAGAGTTTAATACGAAATTTTTAGAAACATATGATGTAATGGGCTCATAATTTTTACGGAGGTGAATTGAATGAAAGACAACAGCTTGCTTAAAATGGATCACGAAGATACGCATTTGGGTAAGGTTGAGATTGCACCGGAGGTCATTGAGGTCATTGCCGGCATTGCAGCATCAGAAGTTGATGGGGTTGCCGAAATGCGCGGAAACTTTGCGACAGGCGTCGTTGAGCGTTTTGGCAAAGTGAATCATGGCAAAGGTGTCAAAGTCGACCTGGCGGATGACGGAATTACGATCGATGTATACTGTGTCGTTACATTTGGCGTTTCGATTCCGAAAGTTGCAGCATCCGTTCAGGAAAACATTCGTCAAACCTTATTAAATATGACGTCTCTTTCGATTAACGAGATCAATATTCACATCGTCGGCATTCAATTTGACACAAAAGCCCAAGAAGTCCAAATCGACGAAGAAATGTAAATGGCTTAACACGAAACCAAGGGGAGGGCGGCCCTTTGGTTTTTTTACACGTTACCCTTTATTTCAAAGCATGAAGAAAGCCGGCTTACATAGCCGAGTTTCTTCATGAACGTGAAATCCGAATAATCATATTAAGGTGTGTGAAAATATTCGGTAATAGGGTAAAAAAACCTTGATTTCAATATGCGGATACGAAAAAAATATGTTATGATCTCTTTGTGGCTTAACGACAAGCGGATAAAGAGGATCAAAGGAGAAAGAAAATGAAAAGAAGAACAGCAAGAGAAAAAGCTTTGCAGGCACTATTTCAAATTGATGTCAGCGATATTGCAGTGAATGAAGCCATAGAACACGCACTGGATGAAGAAAAAACAGATCCTTTCTTTGAACAGCTTGTACACGGGGTATTGGAACACCAAGACCAGCTGGATGAAATGATCTCCAAGCATCTGGTGAATTGGAAGCTCGATCGGATTGCCAATGTTGACCGTGCGATTTTGCGCCTGGCAGCATATGAAATGGCATATGCCGAAGACATTCCGGTGAATGTCTCCATGAACGAAGCGATTGAGCTGGCAAAACGGTTTGGTGATGACAAAGCGACAAAGTTTGTAAACGGGGTTCTTTCTAACATTAAATCTGATATTGAACAATCATAGGAGGAAAGAAAATGACTGCAACAATCATCGACGGAAAAGAAACGGCTAGAGAAAAACGCGAACAATTGGCAAAAGAGGTAGAAGAGCTTAAAAAGCAAGGCGTCACTCCCGGACTGGCGGTTATTTTGATTGGAGATGATCCTGCTTCTCACTCTTACGTGCGAGGAAAGAAAAAAGCGGCAGAAACAATGGGAATGAATTTCAAGCTCGATCAATTTGACAGCAGCCTCACAGAAGCTGAACTGCTTTCCATTATTGATCAATATAACCAAGACCCTGAGTTTCATGGCATTCTCGTTCAGCTTCCGCTCCCAGACCATATTTCTGAAAAAGCGGTGATCGAACGTATCTCCCCTGATAAAGATGTAGACGGTTTTCATCCGTTAAACGTAGGGAAAATGCTGCTTGGCGAAGATACGTTTCTTCCTTGCACGCCTCATGGAATTGTTGAGCTTTTGAAGAAAACCAATATTGACCTTTCCGGTAAAGAGGTTGTTGTAGTCGGCCGAAGCAACATTGTCGGCAAACCTGTCGGCCAGCTTTTATTAAATGAAAACGCGACGGTTACTTACTGTCATTCAAGAACAGAAAATATTACTGAACATACGAAAAAAGCGGACATCCTGGTGGTGGCAGTCGGCAGAGCCAACTTCATCAGTGCAGACCAGATCAAAGAGGGCGCTGTTGTCATTGACGTCGGCGTTAACCGTCTGGAAAACGGAAAGCTTTGCGGAGACGTTGAATTTGAAGGGGCAAAGGAAAAAGCGTCCTTCATCACGCCGGTTCCGGGCGGAGTAGGTCCGATGACCATCACGATGCTTGCGCATAATACTGTTAAATCTGCGAAACGTACGTTATCATAGATAATTGGAGATATTCACAGGCGAAATGTTTGCCCGCCTTGAATATGAGCACGATACCCGCTTCTTCAGGCTCCTAAAGCCAGGGCGGGTTTTCTTTAGTTATGGTGCAGGAATGCTTAGGAGAGGAGTTTTTAGACATGGGTGAAGCAGCGTATGTGACCGTCTCAGCGCTGACAAAGTATATAAAACGAAAATTCGATGTAGATCCTCACCTTGAAAATATTTGGATTAAAGGCGAATTGTCGAATGTAAAGATACACACACGAGGGCATATTTATTTCACTTTAAAAGACGAAAACGCAAGAATGCAGTCGGTGATGTTCGCGAGACAAAGCGAGCGTCTGCCTTTTAAACCTGAAAACGGAATGAAAGTGCTGGTAAGAGGCGGAATTTCCGTATATGAACCGAGCGGAAACTATCAATTATATGCCAAAGAAATGCAGCCTGACGGGGTTGGAGCGCTTTATTTAGCGTACGAAGAATTAAAAAAGAAGCTTGCCGGAGAAGGTTTATTTGACGACCGCTACAAAAAACAAATCCCCGCATTTCCAGCCACAATCGGGGTTGTGACATCTCCAACGGGTGCCGCTGTCAGAGACGTTATTACAACTCTAAAAAGAAGATATCCCCTTGTAAAAGTCATTGTTCTTCCAGCGCTCGTACAAGGTGAAAATGCGAGCAGATCCATCGTTACGCGCATTGAAGAGGCAAATGAAAAAGAGATTTGCGACGTATTAATTGTCGGGAGAGGCGGCGGTTCGATAGAAGAACTGTGGGCATTCAATGAAGAAATTGTAGCACGCGCCATCTTTGCTTCCAATATTCCGATTATATCGGCAGTCGGACATGAGACGGATTTTACGATCAGTGATTTTGTCGCCGATATCAGAGCCGCGACGCCGACAGGAGCAGCTGAGATTGCTGTGCCTCATACCACTGATTTAATCGAACGGACAAAAACAGCGGAAGTCAGAATGACAAGAGCGATGCAGCAGCATCTCGGCCAGAAAAAAGAACGGATTCAAACGTTGCAATCGTCCTATGCCTTTCGTTTTCCAAAGCGTTTGTATGCGCAAAAAGAGCAGCAGTTTGACCTCGCGTACCAGCAGTTTCAAGCACAGCTGACCGCTCTTTTAGATCGGAAAAGCAGACAGCTGGAGCGTGAAACGTACAGATTAGAGGCACTGCATCCTCATGAACAGCTGAAACAAGCGAGAACACGATACCAGGAACAAACAAATCAGCTGAGAAAAAATATGAATATCCAAATGAAGCAGCTGCATTCCCAATTTCAAACCGTTCTTGGCAAGCTGAATGCACTAAGTCCTCTTCAAGTGATGGAGAGAGGATACAGCTTGGCTTATAAAGAAGATAAACTCATTAAAAGTGTCAGTCAGATAGAAGAGCAGGACCGGCTTGAAGTCAAGCTGAAGGATGGCGTGCTGACCTGTGAAGTATTAGAAAAGAGAGGGGAAGAAAAATGACAGACGTGAAAAAAAATGAAAACATGACATTTGAAGAAGCGATGAAAGGGCTTGAGAGCATTGTATCAAAGCTTGAAGAGGGAGATGTGCCTCTAGAGCAAGCCATTAACTATTTCCAAGAAGGCATGGCTCTGTCAAAAATGTGCCATGAAAAGCTACAAAAAGTCGAAAAGCAAATGGACTTCATTTTAAAAGAAGACGGTGAACTGGCACCTTTCAGTGTTCAGGAGGAAGACGAAGGTGACAAATAAATTAACGAGCTTTCTGGCGGACCGGAAAAAAACAATTGAAAATCAGCTTTCTGTCTATACAGAAAAGCTTGATATGCCGGACTCATTAAAGAAATCTATGCTGTATTCTCTAGAGGCCGGCGGAAAGCGGCTGCGGCCTCTGATTGTACTGGCTGTTTTAAACGCATATGGAAAAAGCGAAAAAGACGGCATTCCGGTGGGCTGTGCTGTCGAAATGATTCACACGTATTCGTTAATTCATGATGATCTTCCATGCATGGATGATGACGATTTGCGCCGCGGGAAGCCGACAAACCATAAAGTGTTTGGTGAAGCGACGGCAGTATTAGCGGGTGACGGGCTGCTCACAGAAAGCTTTAAGCTGATTACCTCCCACGTGTCAGACGAGGTGTCAGCAGAAAAGCGCCTGCGGCTTGTGAATGAACTGATTTCAGCGGCAGGCACCGAAGGCATGGTCGGTGGGCAAGTAGCTGATATGGAAGCGGAAAACCGACAAGTCACGCTTGAAGAGCTCGAATCCATTCATGAACGGAAAACTGCCAAGCTCCTTGGCTTTTGTGTAATCGCCGGTGCTATTTTGGCTGATGCGCCTGAGGAAGACATTGAAACACTGCGTACCTTCAGCAGCCACATTGGAATCGGATTTCAAATCAGAGACGATATTTTAGATTTAGAAGGCAGTGAAGAGAAAATCGGCAAACGTGTCGGCTCGGATACCACAAATGACAAATCGACATACCCGTCGCTTCTTTCATTGGAAGGGGCCAAACATAAATTGGATGTTCATATAAAAGAGGCGAAGCGATTGATCGGCGGACTCTCTCTTCAAAAAGACCTTTTATATGAGCTTTGTGATTTAATTGCGGCAAGAGATCACTAAAACGATCCTAATTTGAAGCGGCTGCACGAGGTATGGTAAAATGTAAGCAGTTTATATGAAAAATGAAAAGGAAAAGCGCGTTTGTCTTTTTTTATGTCTGAGATTATTGTCAGCTCGGCATGCAAAAGACATGTATCATTGCAGAAATTCATGCTGAAAGTGAGTTGATCCGCTTTGGATCTTTTATCAATACAGGACCCGTCGTTTTTAAAAAACATGTCCATTGATGAATTAGAGAAATTAAGTGATGAAATCCGTCAGTTTTTAATTACAAGTTTATCCGCTTCCGGCGGCCACATCGGCCCAAACTTAGGTGTCGTAGAGCTTACTGTTGCCCTGCATAAGGAATTTAACAGCCCGAAAGACAAATTTTTATGGGATGTAGGCCATCAGTCGTATGTCCATAAGCTGCTGACAGGACGCGGAAAAGAATTTGCGACGCTTCGCCAGTACAAAGGGCTTTGCGGATTTCCAAAGCGGAGTGAAAGCGAGCACGATGTTTGGGAAACCGGGCACAGCTCGACTTCTCTGTCAGGCGCGATGGGAATGGCAGCTGCCCGTGATATTAAAGGAACGGATGAATATATTATTCCGATCATTGGTGACGGCGCGCTGACCGGCGGTATGGCGCTCGAAGCCCTTAACCACATCGGCGACGAGAAAAAAGACATGATTGTCATCCTTAATGATAATGAAATGAGTATTGCGCCAAACGTCGGTGCCATTCACTCTATGCTCGGACGGCTCCGCACTGCGGGGAAATACCAGTGGGTCAAAGATGAGCTTGAATACTTATTTAAAAAGATTCCGGCAGTTGGGGGCAAGCTTGCCGCCACGGCGGAACGGGTCAAAGACAGCCTGAAATACATGCTCGTCTCCGGAATGTTTTTCGAGGAGCTCGGTTTTACGTATTTGGGCCCAGTGGACGGACATTCTTATCATGAGCTGATTGAGAATCTTCAATACGCCAAAAAAACGAAAGGCCCTGTTCTTCTGCACGTCATTACGAAAAAAGGGAAGGGGTACAAACCGGCTGAGACCGATACGATTGGGACATGGCATGGTACCGGACCATATAAAATTAATACCGGTGACTTTGTAAAGCCGAAAGCCGCAGCTCCTTCGTGGAGCGGTCTTGTCAGCGGAACTGTGCAGCGAATGGCGCGCGAGGACGGACGCATTGTAGCCATTACGCCGGCTATGCCTGTCGGTTCAAAGCTTGAAGGCTTCGCAAAGGAATTCCCTGACCGGATGTTCGACGTAGGAATCGCAGAACAGCATGCCGCAACAATGGCTGCAGCTATGGCAATGCAGGGTATGAAGCCGTTTTTGGCGATTTACTCAACCTTCCTGCAAAGGGCATATGACCAAGTTGTTCATGACATCTGCCGCCAAAACGCTAATGTGTTTATTGGAATTGACCGTGCAGGACTCGTTGGCGCTGATGGAGAGACACATCAAGGCGTGTTTGATATTGCGTTTATGCGCCACATTCCAAACATGGTCTTAATGATGCCGAAAGACGAAAATGAAGGCCAGCACATGGTTCATACAGCACTTAGCTATGACGAAGGCCCGATAGCAATGCGTTTTCCGCGCGGAAACGGACTCGGCGTAAAAATGGATGAACAGTTGAAAACGATTCCGATCGGTACGTGGGAGGTGCTGCGTCCAGGGAACGATGCTGTCATCTTAACATTCGGCACAACAATCGAAATGGCGATTGAAGCAGCCGAAGAGCTGCAGAAAGAAGGCCTTTCCGTGCGCGTTGTGAATGCGCGTTTTATTAAGCCGATTGATGAAAAGATGATGAAGAGTATCCTAAAAGAAGGCTTGCCAATTTTAACAATTGAAGAAGCGGTCTTAGAAGGCGGTTTCGGAAGCTCGATTTTAGAATTCGCTCATGATCAAGGTGAATATCATACTCCGATTGACAGAATGGGTATACCTGATCGGTTTATTGAACACGGAAGTGTAACAGCGCTTCTTGAGGAAATTGGACTGACAAAACAGCAGGTGGCAAATCGTATTAGATTACTGATGCCGCCAAAGACACACAAAGGAATTGGATCATGACGTCAAAGAAAGAACGATTAGATGTATTATTAGTGGAAAGAGGGCTGGCGGAAACGCGTGAAAAAGCCAAAAGAGCCATTATGGCGGGGATCGTCTATTCAAACGAAAACCGCTTGGACAAGCCTGGAGAAAAAATTGACCGCGACCTTCCGTTAACTGTCAAAGGAAACCCGCTGAGGTATGTGAGCAGGGGCGGCTTAAAGCTCGAAAAAGCGTTGAAGGAATTTCCCGTCTCTGTCAAAGATAAAATTATGATTGATATTGGCTCCTCCACCGGCGGTTTTACGGACTGCGCTTTGCAAAATGGAGCTAAACAGTCATACGCTGTGGATGTAGGCTATAATCAGCTTGCATGGAAGCTTAGACAGGATGAACGGGTCGTCGTGATGGAACGGACGAACTTTCGTTATGCAACACCGGCAGACTTTACAAAGGGCATGCCGGAGTTTGCCACAATTGATGTGTCCTTTATTTCACTGCGGCTCATCCTGCCTGTCCTAAGGACTTTGCTCGTACCGGGCAGCGACTGCATGGCTTTAGTTAAGCCTCAGTTTGAAGCGGGACGGGAATCCGTCGGCAAAAAAGGGATTGTCAGAGATCCTAAAGTGCATGCTGATGTGCTCAAGCGAATGATCAGTTTTTCTGCCGCTGAAGGCTATATCTGTAAAGGCTTGTCATTTTCTCCAATCACGGGAGGAGACGGAAATATTGAGTTTCTCCTTCATTTGCATTGGCCGGGAGAGGGACAGGAAGGCCAGGAGCTGCCGGAAGAAGAGATCATGCGCGTTGTAGAAGAAGCACATAAGACGTTAAAAGAAAAAAAAGCAGATGTACCGGAATAATAGGGCGCTATTATTCCTTTTTTCTGCATTCATGTACAATGTGCAGAGAATCATATAACATAAAAGAACAGATAAGCTTGGAAATAGAGGTGCTTACATGAACAAAGGCCAGAGGCATATTAAAATCAGAGAGATCATTACAAGCAATGAAATCGAAACGCAGGATGAATTGGTCGACATGCTAAAGCAGGATGGATACAAAGTAACGCAGGCCACGGTATCACGGGATATTAAAGAACTTCACCTTGTAAAAGTGCCTACAAATAATGGTTCTTACAAATACAGTCTTCCGGCGGACCAGCGTTTCAATCCGCTGTCAAAGCTAAAGCGGGCATTGATGGACGCATTTGTGAAAATAGACTCAGCAAGCCATATGATTGTGCTGAAAACGATGCCGGGCAATGCCCAGGCAATCGGGGCGCTGATGGACAATTTGGACTGGGATGAAATGATGGGGACCATTTGCGGGGATGATACGATTTTAATTATTTGCCGGACTCCTGAAGATACAGAAGGCGTAAAAAACAAGCTCCTTGAACTGCTGTAACAGAAAATCTAACAAAGATAAGAGGTGTAATGCTGTTTGTTAGCTGAACTATCGATTAAAAACTTTGCCATTATTGAGGAACTGACGGTTTCTTTTGAACGCGGGCTTACGGTTTTAACAGGAGAAACCGGAGCCGGCAAATCCATCATCATAGATGCCATTTCTCTTTTAGTCGGAGGCCGCGGATCATCTGAATTTGTTAGATATGGGGAAGCAAAAGCCGAACTTGAAGGGCTGTTTCTGTTGGAGAGCGGCCATCCTGTTTTAGGCGTATGCGCTGAGCAGGGAATCGACGTTTCAGACGAAATGATCGTCATGAGAAGGGATATCAGCACGAGCGGGAAAAGCGTTTGCCGTGTCAATGGCAAGCTTGTCACGATTGCTTCGCTAAGAGAGATCGGCAGGCTTTTATTAGATATTCACGGGCAGCACGATAACCAGCTGTTAATGGAAGACGAAAATCATCTCCAGCTTTTGGACAAGTTTGCCGGGGCCGAAGTGGAAAGCGCGCTCAAAACGTATCAGGAAGGGTACCAGCGGTATATGAAGCTACTCAAAAAGCTTAAGCAGCTTTCTGAAAGCGAACAGGAAATGGCCCATCGTCTTGATCTTATTCAATTTCAGCTCGAAGAAATCGAATCGGCAAAGCTTGAGCTTAACGAAGATGAACAGCTCCAAGAAGAGCGCCAGCAAATTTCAAACTTTGAGAAGATATATGAGTCGCTGCAAAATGCATATAACGCGCTTCGCAGTGAGCAGGGCGGATTGGACTGGGTTGGAATGGCATCAGCGCAGCTTGAAGATATATCTGATATAAACGAACCGCTGAAAAAAATGTCTGAAAGTGTTTCGAACTCCTACTATTTGCTTGAGGATGCCACATTTCAGATGAGAAATATGCTGGATGAGCTTGAATTTGATCCGGAACGCCTGAACTATATTGAGACGCGACTTAATGAAATCAAACAGCTGAAACGAAAATACGGTGCCACTGTTGAAGACATTTTGGAATATGCTTCTAAAATTGAAGAAGAGATTGACCAAATTGAAAACAGGGACAGCCACCTTCAAAGCTTGAAAAAGGAGCTTGACTCCGTCGGCAAAGATGTCGCAGTGGAAGCGGCAAATGTGTCACAAATCCGAAAAACATGGGCGAAAAAGCTGGCTGATGAGATTCATCGGGAATTAAAAAGCCTGTACATGGAAAAATCAACTTTTGATACGGAATTTAAGGTCAGAACAGCGTCACGCAATGAAGAGGCGCCGCTTGTAAACGGCCAGCCCGTTCAGCTGACTGAACAAGGGATTGACCTGGTGAAGTTTTTAATTTCAACCAATACAGGCGAGCCGCTGAAATCCCTTTCGAAAGTCGCTTCAGGTGGAGAGCTGTCACGGGTGATGCTTGCCATAAAAAGCATTTTTTCCTCACAACAGGATGTGACATCGATCATTTTTGATGAGGTTGATACCGGTGTAAGCGGCAGGGTCGCACAGGCAATCGCTGAGAAGATCCATAAGGTGTCAATAGGATCACAAGTGCTGTGTATTACACACCTCCCTCAGGTGGCTGCCATGGCCGATACGCATCTTTATATTGCGAAGGAGTTAAAAGACGGCAGAACGACGACACGTGTCAAGCCGCTCTCTAAGCAGGAAAAGGTAGCGGAAATCGGGCGCATGATTGCAGGTGTCGAAGTAACCGACTTAACGAAACGCCATGCGAAAGAACTTTTAAAACAAGCGGATCAAGTCAAAACAACTGGGTAAGCTGCGCGAGAAGCGCAGCTTATTTTTTTCGTGCACATCCATTCGTTCATCAGTATATCCAATGTTTTTCTTCATATGACAGTTATAAATAAGCCGTCAGAAGGCAAAATTAAATGATGTAGCAGCAAGTCATAAAGAAGGTGTGGGATAGGAGCGAGGAGAGTGAAGTAGTGAATGCCCGATAACATCAGAAAAGCAGTAGGTTTAATTCTCCTTGTTTCGTTATTAAGTGTAGGTTTATGCAAACCGCTAAAAGAATATTTACTGATTCCAACGCAAATGAGAGTATTTGAAACCCAAACACAAGCGATTGAAACGAGTTTATCGGTAAACGCTCAGACATCAGAATCCTCAGAAGCGTTTACAGTAAAGAAAGATCCGCATGAAATCAAGGTGACGGGCAAAAAATCAGGTGAGTCAGAATTGGTATATGATCTTGCCGGATTTCCAATTAAAAAAACAAAAGTGCATGTTCTTCCTGATTTAAAAGTTATACCTGGCGGACAATCAATCGGTGTAAAACTTCATTCCGTCGGTGTTCTTGTCGTCGGATTTCATCAAATCAATACAAGTGAAGGCAAAAAATCTCCGGGAGAAACGGCAGGAATTGAGGCGGGCGACATCATTATTGAGATGAATGGACAGAAAATTGAAAAAATGAATGATGTAGCCCCATTTATTCAAAAGGCTGGGAAAACTGGTGAATCTTTAGACTTACTGATCAAACGTGATAAACAGAAAATCAAAACGAAGCTGATCCCAGAAAAGGATGAAGGAGAAGGCAAATACAGAATCGGGTTATATATCAGAGATTCTGCTGCCGGCATAGGCACTATGACCTTTTATGAACCGAAAACAAAAAAATACGGAGCACTTGGCCACGTGATTTCCGATATGGACACAAAGAAACCAATTGTAGTGGAGAATGGAGAAATTGTTAAATCCACTGTAACATCAATTGAAAAAGGGACAGGCGGTAATCCGGGAGAAAAACTGGCGCGATTTTCCTCAGAACGCAAAACGATCGGGGATATTAACAGAAACAGCCCGTTTGGGATTTTCGGCACACTGCATCAGCCGATTCAAAACAACATATCAGATCAAGCATTGCCGGTTGCGTTTTCTACCGAAGTCAAAAAAGGGCCGGCTGAAATTTTAACGGTTATTGATGATGACAAAGTAGAAAAATTCGATATTGAAATCGTCAGCACAACGCCGCAAAAATTCCCTGCGACAAAAGGAATGGTGTTGAAAATTACCGATCCAAGGCTGTTGAAAGAAACAGGAGGCATCGTACAGGGGATGAGCGGAAGCCCGATTATTCAAAATGGAAAAGTGATCGGTGCTGTCACCCATGTATTTGTAAATGACCCGACAAGCGGCTACGGTGTTCATATTGAATGGATGCTGTCAGAAGCAGGAATCGATATTTATGGAAAAGAAAAAGCAAGCTGACTGCCGGAGTTTCCGGCAGTTTTTTTATTTTGATCCCTCTTCACTTCTCAGAATACATACGGTAAAATATACAAAAGAAGATTTTTCGACAAATTCACGTTTCCTTGTTTGTCAAATTTCATTTTTAGTCGAAAAACAGAGAAAAACATAGAATAACAAAGATATGCCACTAATATTGGTGATTATGATTTTTTTAGAGGGTATATAGCGGTTTTGTCGAATGTAAACATGTAGCAAGGGTGAATCCTGTTAACTACATTTGGGGAGGAAGAAACGTGGAGAAAATTAAAGTTTGTGTTGCTGATGATAATCGAGAGCTGGTAAGCCTGTTAAGTGAATATATAGAAGGACAGGAAGACATGGAAGTGATCGGCGTTGCTTATAACGGACAGGAATGCCTGTCGCTGTTTAAAGAAAAAGATCCCGATGTGCTCGTATTAGATATTATTATGCCGCATTTAGACGGACTTGCAGTTTTAGAGAGGCTGAGGGAATCAGATCTGAAAAAACAGCCGAATGTCATTATGCTGACAGCCTTTGGGCAGGAAGATGTCACGAAAAAGGCCGTCGATTTAGGCGCGTCCTACTTTATTCTCAAACCGTTTGATATGGAAAACCTTGTCGGTCATATCCGCCAGGTCAGCGGAAATGCCAGCAGTGTGACGCATCGTGCGCCATCATCTCAAAGCAGTATTATACGCAGCAGCCAGCCTGAACCAAAGAAGAAAAATCTCGACGCGAGCATCACAAGCATTATCCATGAAATCGGCGTCCCAGCCCATATTAAAGGCTATCTCTATCTGCGCGAAGCAATCTCAATGGTATACAATGACATCGAATTGCTCGGCAGCATTACAAAAGTCCTCTATCCGGACATCGCCAAAAAATTTAACACAACCGCAAGCCGTGTAGAAAGAGCGATCCGTCATGCAATTGAAGTGGCATGGAGCAGAGGAAACATTGATTCCATTTCCTCGTTGTTCGGTTATACTGTCAGCATGACAAAAGCTAAACCGACAAATTCGGAATTCATTGCAATGGTTGCGGATAAGCTGAGATTAGAACATAAGGCTTCTTAAACATGAGCTTATTAAGTGGTCATTAAATCAAACGTCTTTTATTTATTAGTTTGCGCTGATAAATAGGAGGCGTTTTGTTTTGGGGACATTTGTAGTATGGGAGAAGAATATTAAGTATCCGCATATAGTAAAGGATAGGTTTGAAAAGTAAGGAAAGCAAATGGCGGTATTACCTGCACTCTTGGTCCATTCATACATCTTATAGGATCACGAAGCATGATCGACCCTAGATGTGTCCGTTATAAAATGAAACCTTTCTCCTGCAAAATCGTAAGTAAGGCGTATTCATGTAAAAAGGAGACGTACGATTGAAAAAGAAAAAGCAAGAAAGCGTGAGGGGTTTTTCCTGGATTTTCTTTTCGAAGTTGGTGGGGAGCTCTTTCTTTTGCTGTTTAGATGTGTACACAAACTATTTATATAAAGGGAAAAAAGACTGCCGAATCGTTTCGGCAGTCTTTGCACATTAATCTTTATAAGGCACCCAGCCTGGCGTGTTCACAATTGCTTGCCATAGCGGTTCAGGCAAATGATATTTTTCTTTATCTGTGCCTTTGATCACTGTTTCGATTTGCTTTTCACGGCCTTCTTTTACTTTTACCGTCCAGTTAGGGTCAACTAGAATTTCGCGTCCCATAGCGACTAGCGGAATACCGTTTTCGATGACGGCAAGCGCGTCATCAGCGGAATGGATGGAACCGACGGCGATCAGCGGCACTTTGTTTCCGACACGTTCATTCAATAAGTCCATGCGTGTGCGAGTCGGATCTGCACCGCGGCGCGCTTTTGAGTTCACGTCCATCAGTGAGATATGAAGATAATCCAATTCTTTATCCCCTAAAGCATCAACAAGCGTATAAGTTTCAGTCATTGTCAATCCCGGTGTCTCAGGTTCTTCTGGAGACAGGCGGTATCCGACTAAGAACGCACCCTTCGCATGTTCTGAAGCGGCTTTTTTCACTTCATCGACAATAGCGAGCGGGAAGGTTAATCGTTTTTCATCGTTTCCTCCCCAGCGATCCGTGCGCTGGTTGGTTTTCGGAGAATAAAACTGCTGAATTAAGTAGCCGTTTGCACCGTGAATTTCGACACCGTCAAAGCCGGCTTCAATGGCGCGTCTTGTCGCTTCTCCAAACGCCTTCACAATGTTTTCCACTTCTTCTTCTTTTAATGCGCGAGCAATTTGTTTGCCGTTATCAAACACGTCACTTGGCCCCACAACATCCTGTTGAGGAACGAGCTCAGACGGGCACTCAATACCGCCGTGATGAATTTGTACAACAGCTTTAGCGCCTTGTGCCTGAATGGCTTGTGCTAACTTTTTTAAACCTGGAATGTTGGAATCGTCATGGATGGCCGGCTGCCCGGGGAATGCTTTTCCGTCCGGTGTAACATTTGCGCAGGCTGTAATCACCATTCCCATCTCTTTTGAACGGGGGATGATGTAGTCGAGCTCCGCTTCAGATATTGTACCGTCTTCATTAGAAGCGTAATGAGTCATCGGTGCTACTGCGATCCGGTTGTCGATTGTAACGCCGCTTTTAAACGTAAATGGTTCAAAAAGTGGCTTATACTTAGGGTTCATTTGATCATCTTCTTTCGTTTGGATTCGCACATATTCTAGCCTATATGTAAAAATTAATGCAATTGATCTGCTTTACCGACTGAATATCTTGAGTGCAGAGTGATGTTTTCGCCGCTCTTTTTCGGGGCCTTTGTAGCCGCCGCTGATTTGGTGGCCGATGGAGCATGTGATGACAGCTGCCGCCAGCAGCAGAACGAATTTTTTCATGGCTTTAACTTCTTTCAATAAAGTAAATATCCTTTAAAAGGTTACGCTTGGCTGACCCACCCGTCAAACGATTTGCTCACCCTATTCTCAAATTTTTAAAAATGAATAAAAAGTTGCTTCTTTCCGCTAATTTTTTCTAATTGGCGCCTCAATTAGAGCCATCCTCATAGACAAATCTGCTCGTTATCTTTCTAACAACAGGAAATGATCGGGTCGTATAGCCCTTTTGAAAATCATGGAACTTGCTCGCCTACATTCGCGTTGTCTTTACAAATTTGCCATTCTGGTCAAAGATAAAAGCCAAACATCAGGAAGAGGTGGTCATGTGAAACAAACGGTTCTTTTGCTGTTTACTGCGCTCTTTCTTTCGGGGTGCAGTGTCGCAAGTGCGGATGACTCAGTGCCAAGGTTTACCGAAGAGGGAAAATACATTGGCTCGGCTGATCCTCATACGATTGCGGTTTCTCTTAATGGAGAAGAAACCATGATACAAGTTCCGAAGGATAAACGTGATGAATGTGAATCACTGCCAGATCAGACACATGTCCTGGTGAAATATACAAAGAAGGATAATGGAACTTTACAGCTGGAAGATATTCAGCTGCGAAAGAACTCGTCATAAAAAGACCGGAGGGAGTAAGTTGAGAATGTTATGGAGGAGCTTGGCGCTGTGCGGATTGGCTTTGACGCTCGCGCCTTGTGCACAGGCAGCAGAGCCGATAGAAGGGAAAACAGTGTATATTGATGCCGGACACGGCGGTGAAGATAGTGGAGCGGTCGGAAACGGGCTCTTTGAAAAGGATATTAATTTGGCTGTCTCAGAGCATGTGACAGACAAACTAAAAGAGGAGGGAGCCAATCCTGTTGCATCCCGGTCTGACGATCATTTTCTGACCTTGGAAGAAAGAGTGGCTAAGGCAAGTGCCAATCAGGCTGACCTTTTTGTCAGCATTCATGTGAATTCAGGGGTTGCTTCAGCTTCAGGAACAGAAACGTATTTTCAATCTGATTATGAAGGGGAGAACAGCCGGCGTCTGGCATCCGATATTCAGTCAGAGCTCGTTTCTTCCTTACAAACGAGAGACAGGGGCGTGAAAGAATCAGACTTTTACGTCATTACATATTCACAAATGCCAAGTGTGTTGGCGGAGCTTGGGTTTATCACTAACAGCTCTGACGCGGACAAGCTGGGAAGTGAAGAATACCAGCAAAAGGCCGCAGATGCGATTGTCAACGGCATTGATTCTTATTATGATCAGTAGATTGATACAGCCTTAATCCTAGAGTGGAACCGACAAAATAAGTATAATGGAGAAAACTTTAGGGTTTGAGGTGAAACGATGACAAAGATTTTTGCCCACCGGGGGGCATCAGGTCAATTTCCCGAAAATACAATGCTTGCATTTGAAAAAGGAATTGAAGCCGGAGCGGATGGGATAGAGCTTGATGTACAGCTGACGAAAGACGGACGCATTGTTGTAATTCATGATGAAAGACTTAATCGCACGACATCACTTAAAGGATTCGTGAAGGATACAGCCTATGATGAGGTAAAGACTGCGAATGCGGCCGCTGGTCACGATCAAGCGTACAGCGATATAAAAGTGCCGCTGCTAGAAGATGTGCTCTCGTGGGCGGTAAAAAAGGATTTTCTCATCAACATTGAATTAAAAAACAGCGTGATCCGCTATGAGGGAATGGAAGAAAAAGTGCTGGAGGCAGTGAAGCGATTTAATGTAGAGGACAGAGTCATCCTATCCACGTTTAATCATGACAGCTTGGCGCTATGCGCCCGGCTTGCACCGCATATCGACCGTGCAGTATTAACTTCAGATGTGCTTTATCAGGCAGATCGATATATCGCGTCTATTCCGGCTTCCGGCTATCACCCGAAGCTAAACAGCCCAGGGGTCACAGATGAAGTGCTGAAGAAAATGAGGAACAGTTCGATTAAGGTAAGGCCGTATACAGTTAATCGTCCGGAAGATATGAAGCGTCTCATTGAAGCGGGAGCAGACGGCATGTTTACCGACTTTCCAGAAAAGGCTTCGGCATTGCTGAAAAATGAATAGTTGTTAGAAGGAGGCTGTTTGACGCAGCCTTCTTTTTTCATTCATTCATGCCCGTTTCAAAGCATACATTCATAGAAGACAACTAGAAATTGTAAGCGCTGTCTATCTTCTGAATGAGGTGAAACCATGAGGAAAACAGTCATTGTAAGTGCTGCAAGAACGCCATTTGGCAAATTTGGCGGAGTATTGAAAGAGGTGAAAGCTGCTGAGCTTGGGGGCATTGTGATGAAGGAGGCGCTGCAACGGGCTGGAGTCTCTGGAGATGATGTAGAAGGAAACGTCATGGGCATGGTTGTCCAGGCCGGCTCAGGGCAGATACCTTCCCGTCAAGCTGCCCGTCTGGCGGGAATGCCTTGGAGTGTGCCGTCAGAAACACTGAATAAAGTCTGTGCTTCCGGCCTTCGCGCTGTCACTTTATGTGATCAAATGATTCGGGCGCAGGATGCGGACATACTTGTTGCGGGGGGGATGGAAAGCATGAGCAATATTCCGTATGCCGTTCCCGCCGGGCGCTGGGGAGCACGGATGGGGGACGGCGAGCTTAGGGACTTAATGGTGTATGACGGATTAACGTGCGCATTTGACGAGGTGCACATGGCTGTTCACGGAAATACAGCTGCCAAGGAATATGCAATCTCACGAAGAGAGCAGGACGAATGGGCGTTGAGAAGTCATGCAAGGGCAGCTAAGGCCGCCGATGAAGGGAAGTTTCAGGATGAAATTGTTCCCGTCAACTGGATTGGTCGAAAAGGAAAACCAAACGTTGTTGATAAAGATGAAGCGATTCGCCGTGACACAAGTCTGGATCAGCTCGCGAAACTTGCTCCGATTTATGCAAGTGACGGTTCTATCACAGCCGGCAATGCTCCTGGAGTCAATGACGGAGCCGGCGCGTTCGTGCTGATGTCTGAGGAAAAAGCTGCTGAGCTTGGCAAACGGCCTCTGGCTACAATTCTTGGTTTTTCAACTACGGGAATGCCAGCGCGCGAGCTGGCGGCAGCGCCGGGGTTTGCCATTAACAAGCTCCTGAAAAAGAACGGTTTAGCTGTCCAAGATATTGACTTGTTTGAAGTAAATGAAGCTTTTGCTTCAGTTGTTTTGACATGTGAAAAAATCGTAGGTTTCGATCTTGAAAAAGTAAATGTAAATGGCGGTGCGATCGCGCTCGGACACCCGATCGGCGCGAGCGGTGCGAGAATTCTCATGACGCTTGTTTATGAATTAAAGCGACGGGGAGGGGGTCTGGGCGTTGCCGCTATTTGCAGCGGGGCAGCACAGGGAGACGCCGTCTTAGTGCAGGTTCATTAAAACATGATGAAAAAGGGGATTTGAATGGAAATCAAACAAATAATGGTAGCTGGCGCAGGTCAGATGGGAAGCGGAATTGCTCAAACAGCTGCCGACGCGGGCTTTTATGTGCGGATGTATGATGTGAATCCAGAGGCCGCGGAGGCAGGATTGAAACGGCTGAAGAAACAGCTGGCCCGTGATGCTGAGAAAGGAAAAAGGACCGAGACGGAAGTGAAGAGCGTAATCAACCGCATTTCGATTTCTCAAACGCTTGAGGAGGCAGAGCATGCGGACATTGTGATTGAGGCTATCGCAGAAAACATGGCGGCAAAAACTGAGATGTTTAAAACGCTTGATCGCATTTGCCCGCCTCATACGATTTTGGCCAGCAATACATCTTCCTTGCCTATTACAGAAATCGCTGCTGTAACAAACCGGCCTCAACGGGTTATTGGCATGCATTTTATGAATCCCGTCCCTGTAATGAAGCTGGTAGAAGTGATTCGAGGCTTGGCTACATCAGAAGAAACGGCCTTAGATGTTATGGCATTAGCGGAAAAGATGGGGAAAACAGCGGTAGAAGTCAATGATTTTCCTGGGTTTGTTTCCAACCGTGTGCTTCTTCCAATGATTAATGAAGCCATCTATTGCGTGTATGAGGGAGTGGCGAAGCGGGAGGCAATAGATGAAGTGATGAAGCTGGGCATGAATCATCCGATGGGTCCGCTTGCATTAGCGGATTTTATCGGACTGGATACGTGTTTATCAATTATGGAAGTCCTTCACTCAGGCCTTGGCGATTCCAAATACCGTCCTTGCCCGCTGCTCCGCAAGTATGTCAAAGCAGGCTGGCTTGGCAAAAAGAGCGGACGCGGTTTTTATGACTATGAGGAGAAGACTTCCTGAAGTCTATTCCATCCGGGGGTGGCCGAGTTGCATGTAACCCAAGAGCAAGTCATGATGCGAAAAATGGTGCGTGATTTTGCACGAAAAGAAATTGCTCCCGCTGCGGAAATCATGGAGAAAACGGACGAATTTCCCTTTCAGCTGATCAAAAAAATGGGTAAACACGGACTGATGGGAATACCGGTGCCGGAACAATACGGCGGTGCTGGAGCGGACGTTGTTTCTTATATTTTGGCAATTCATGAGATTTCTAGAATCAGTGCGGCTGTCGGCGTGATTCTCTCCGTTCATACCTCAGTCGGCACGAATCCGATTCTGTATTTTGGCAACGAAGAACAGAAGATGAAATATATACCAAATCTCGCGTCAGGAGACCATTTGGGCGCATTTGCACTAACGGAGCCTCACTCGGGGTCGGATGCCGGGAGCCTCCGCACAACAGCAATCAAAAAGAACGGCAAATACCTATTAAACGGATCGAAAATATTCATAACGAATGGCGGAGCAGCTGATATCTATATCACATTTGCTTTAACAGCTCCAGATCAAGGCAGGCACGGGATTTCGGCTTTTATTGTTGAAAAAAACACACCCGGTTTTACCGTTGGAAAAAAAGAAAGAAAGCTGGGGCTTTATGGCTCCAATACTACGGAACTGATTTTTGATAATGCAGAAGTGCCTGAAGCCAATTTGCTTGGCAAAGAGGGGGATGGCTTTCACATTGCCATGGCGAATTTAAATGTCGGTCGGATCGGCATTGCGGCACAGGCCCTCGGAATTGCAGAGGCGGCTCTTGAGCATGCCGTTGATTATGCGAAGCAGCGAGTGCAATTTGGAAGGCCGATTGCAGCCAATCAAGGCATATCATTTAAGCTGGCTGATATGGCGACTAGAGCTGAGGCGGCAAGACATCTTGTCTACCACGCTGCAGACCTTCATAACCGCGGCCTAAACTGTGGAAAAGAAGCGTCTATGGCTAAACAATTTGCTTCCGATGCAGCCGTAAAGGCGGCGTTAGACGCCGTTCAAATTTATGGGGGATATGGCTATATGAAGGATTATCCAGTTGAGCGCTTGCTTCGCGATGCAAAGGTGACGCAAATTTATGAAGGGACGAACGAGATTCAAAGACTGATTATTTCCAAGTATTTGCTTGGCGGAACCTGATAGACAAAAAACGCAAAAACGGAGGTTGAGGATATGGAGGAGAAACAGCATTATTCTCCAGGGTTGGACGGTGTGATTGCGGCAGAAACTCATATTTCTTATCTTGACACGCAGTCCAGCCAGATTTTGATAAGAGGCTATGATTTAATAGAACTTTCTGAAACAAAAAGCTATCTGGAGCTTGTCCATTTATTGCTGGAGGGCAGGCTGCCAGAAGAAAGTGAAATGGAGACGCTGGAACGTAAAATAAAAAGTGCCTCAAGCCTGCCTGCTGATCATCTCCGTCTGCTTGAGCTGCTCCCTGAGGACACTCATCCAATGGATAGTCTGCGTACCGGCCTGTCGGCACTTGCTGGCTATGATAGGCAAATTGATGATCGGTCTCCTTCCGCAAACAAAGAACGCGCCTATCAGCTTCTTGGGAAAATGCCTGCCCTCACTGCTGCCAGCTACAGGATCATTAATAAGAAAGAACCGATTCTTCCGCTTCAAACCCTATCCTACAGTGCGAATTTTCTCTACATGATGACAGGGAAACTGCCGTCTGCATTGGAAGAACAGATTTTTGACCGGTCGCTCGTCCTGTACAGTGAGCATGAGATGCCGAATTCAACCTTTGCGGCCAGGGTCATTGCATCTACACATTCAGACCTTTATGGCGCTTTGACTGGGGCTGTCGCTTCCCTGAAAGGGAATCTTCACGGAGGAGCAAACGAAGCTGTGATGTATTTGCTTTTGGAGGCAAAAACGACATCTGATTTTGAGCAGCTTCTGCAAACAAAACTAAAAAGAAAAGAAAAAATCATGGGCTTCGGCCACCGGGTGTATATGAAAAAAATGGACCCGAGAGCACTCATGATGAAAGAGGCGCTGCAGCAATTATGCGATAAAGCCGGTGACTATCGTTTATATGAGATGTGTGAAGCGGGTGAGCGGCTGATGGAGAAGGAAAAAGGGCTTTACCCGAATTTGGATTACTATGCTGCCCCGGTGTATTGGATGCTCGGCATACCGATTCCTTTATATACGCCGGTCTTTTTCAGCGCGAGAACGTCCGGTTTATGCGCCCATGTGATCGAACAGCATGCCAATAATCGGCTCTTCCGTCCCCGTGTCAGTTACACGGGCCCGCGATATCAAACAAAACCATGAAAGGAACTGGTAGAATGCCGAAAACGGATCGTGTTATCGAAGAAATCACAGACTATGTGCTTGAGAAAGAGATTACTAGTGCCGAAGCGTATACAACAGCGGGGCATGTATTGCTGGATACCCTGGGCTGCGGGATCTTGGCGCTACGGTATCCGGAATGCGCAAAGCTGCTTGGCCCGATTGTTCCAGGAACGACTGTGCCGAATGGAAGCAAAGTGCCGGGAACGTCATATGTTCTCGATCCTGTGAGGGCAGCGTTTAATATCGGCTGCATGATTCGCTGGCTCGATTACAACGATACGTGGCTGGCGGCGGAGTGGGGGCATCCATCCGATAACTTGGGAGGGATCCTTGCCGCTGCTGATTATGTATCAAGAGTGAGGCTGTCTGAAGGAAAAGAGCCGTTAACGGTACGCGACGTACTTGAGATGATGATCAAAGCACACGAGATCCAAGGTGTGCTGGCGTTAGAAAACAGCTTAAATCGAGTTGGCCTTGACCATGTGCTGTTTGTCAAAGTTGCGACAACTGCTGTTGCGGCAAAGCTTTTGGGCGGCGGAAGAGAAGAAATCAAAAATGCGCTTTCGAATGCATGGATTGACAATGCAGCATTGAGGACATACCGCCATTCACCGAATACAGGCTCGCGTAAATCATGGGCGGCAGGAGATGCAACGAGCAGAGGTGTTCATTTGGCGCTGATGTCGTTAAAAGGGGAAATGGGTTATCCGACAGCCCTGAGTGCACCGGGTTGGGGGTTCCAAGACGTTTTATTCAATAAGAAAGAGATCAAGCTTGCCCGTCCGCTTGACGCTTATGTCATGGAAAATGTGTTATTTAAAGTGTCTTATCCTGCGGAATTTCACGCCCAGACAGCGGCGGAGTGCGCCGTCATTCTTCACCCGCAGGTAAAGAACCGGATTGACGAGATTGACCGAGTAGTCATCAGAACGCATGAATCCGCTATCCGTATCATTGATAAAAAAGGCCCGCTCCACAATCCGGCAGACCGTGATCACTGTCTCCAATACATTACAGCAATCGGTTTGCTTTTTGGTGATATCACCGCACAGCATTATGAAGCTGAAACAGCGAGTGATCCGAGAATAGATAAACTTCGTGATAAAATGAAAGTGACTGAAAATAAAACATATACCGAGGATTATTTAAAACCTGATAAACGTTCCATCTCAAATGCCGTTCAGGTTCATTTTAAAGACGGAACGAGCACGGAAATGGTGGAATGTGAGTTTCCCCTCGGCCATCGTTTTCGAAGAGAGGAAGCAGTGCCGAAACTGCTGAAAAAGTTTTCTGACAATCTCAAAACCCATTTTCCTGATAAACAGCACAAACACATTTATGAGCGCTGTACCAGCTATGAGACATTACAAACGATGCGCGTAAATGAATTCGTAGACATGTTCTGCATGTAAAAGGGGGATTTTGTTTCATGTCGTGGATCGTCAATAAGCAATCGTCACAAGAGGAGCTTGCCGGGCGTTTCCGCAAGCTGATGTCAGCACCGGACATTCTTCAAATTCCCGGCGCCCATGACGGGATGGCCGCTTTGCTTGCGAAAGAAGCCGGTTTTTCTGCTATTTATTTGTCCGGTGCTGCCTATACAGCCAGCAGGGGGCTGCCTGATTTAGGGATCATCACATCGGCAGAGATAGCTGAACGGGCCAAAGATCTTGTGCGTGCAGCTGATCTGCCTTTGCTTGTGGATATCGATACGGGATTTGGCGGTGTCTTAAATGCCGCCCGAACAGCCCGGGAGATGCTTGAAGCCAGGGTAGCAGCCGTTCAAATAGAAGACCAGCAGCTCCCAAAAAAATGCGGACATTTAAATGGCAAACAGCTAGTTCCGATCAAGGAAATGGCGCAAAAAATCAAAGCCATTAAACAAGCGGCACCCTCCCTTATTGTTGTTGCCCGTACTGATGCCAGGGCGCAGGAAGGGCTTGATGCCGCAATAAAACGTTCAGAGGCTTACATTGAGGCGGGGGCGGACGCAATTTTCCCGGAAGCACTACAGGCGGAGAATGAATTCCGCCAGTTTGCTGAGCGTATCTCCGTTCCGCTCCTTGCGAATATGACTGAATTTGGGAAAACGCCGTATTATCGTGCCGATGAATTCGAAGATATGGGGTTTCACATGGTGATATATCCTGTCACCTCGCTTCGAGCGGCGGCAAAAGCTTGTGAGCGGATGTTTGGTTTGATGAAGGAGCACGGCTCACAAAAAGAAGGACTTCATGATATGCAGACACGAAAAGAACTGTACGATACGATTTCTTATTATGACTATGAAGCGTTAGACAAAACGATTGCCAAGACCGTTTTGCCTGACGAATAATGCAACAAAAAAAGCCGGAGCATTCTCCGGCTTTTTTGCAGCTATCGTTTTCTGAATCGCGGGCTGACTTGATTGCGTTTTCTGTCTCTGTATAGAATGAACCCGGCCAGCACATAGAGGCCGATCGCAAAAAAGATGAATCCTGACAACCCTTGGAGCCAAAGAGCTGAAAATGGCTTGATTGTATGGCCGAAAAGTGTATCTCTCATCAGTTTAATGCCTAAAGCAGAAATAGCCCCGGGGATGACTAATATTAAAAGCGCAAGAAGTCGGCTCATATCTTCAGAAAACCCCTTTATCTTTTCATTTCCTTTATTGTCCAGCGGAAAAAATATTTTGTCAAGAGAAGAAAACGTGGTAACATAGGGTTGTGCAAATTATTGCAACGGAATAAATAGGTGTGCAAATTTTTTCATACAAAGGGGTATCGGGATGCAAAAGGTACTGATAGTAGGTGCCGGCAAAAGGGGAACGGCGTTATTACATATTCTGATTAAAACAGCCATCATAGATATCATTGCCGTAGTTGACAAAGACCCCGAGGCGCCGGGATTGAAAGAAGCAGAACAGTATGGGATTGCCGTATCATCTGATTGGAAACCTTACATACAACAAAAACCGGATATCGTCATTCATACCACCGGCGATCAAGCCGTGTTTGACGAGCTCCTTCAAAGAAAGCATGAAGATACCATTGTCATGCCGGGAAAAATGGCATACATCGTTTTTCAGCTGATGGAAGAAAAGCAGCACCTGATTCAAATGCTAAAAGAGCAAACCTATAAATATGACAGAATTTTTAATTCCACCCATGATGGAATGATTTTTATTGATATCAATGAAGAAATCATTCTCTTTAACCATATGGCCGAAAAAATGGTCGGGAAAAAACGTGAGGAAGTCATTGGGCGCCCAATAAAAGAAGTGATTCCGAGCACTAAGATGCCGCGGATTTTAAAAACAAGAGTGCCTGAATACAACCAGAAGCAACTGTTAGGCGATCATTTGCAAATTGTAACCACAAGACTGCCGATTATTGATGAAGGCGGACGTCTGCTCGGTGCTCTTTGTGTGTTTAAAGATATCACTGATGCGGTCGAGCTGGCAGAGGAAGTGACCAACTTAAAGCAGGTCCGTACGATGCTGGAGGCGATTATTCAATCCTCCGATGAGGCGATTTCTGTCGTTGATGAAAACGGCATCGGCCTGCTAATCAATAAAGCGTATACGAAAATGACGGGGCTTTCTGAAAAAGAAGTCATCGGCAAGCCTGCAAACACTGATATTTCCGAAGGCGAAAGCATGCATTTAAAGGTGCTTGAAACAAGACGTCCTGTCCGCGGTGTTAGAATGAAGGTCGGCCCGAATGAAAAAGAGGTCATCGTTAATGTAGCACCGGTGATTGTGGACGGGATTTTGAAAGGCAGCGTCGGCGTGATTCACGATGTTTCCGAAATTAAAATGCTGACAGCGGAGCTTAATCGCGCCAGACAAATTATTCGCACGCTTGAAGCGAAATACACGTTTGACGACATTATTGGCAAAAGCGAGCAAATGCTGGTTGCGCTTGAGCAGGCGAAGCTCGGTGCGAAAACACCGGCAACCATCTTGCTGCGCGGGGAATCAGGAACAGGAAAAGAACTGTTCGCCCATGCCATCCATAACGAAAGTGACCGGAAATACAATAAATTTATTCGCGTGAATTGTGCAGCCCTTTCTGAAAACCTGCTCGAATCAGAATTGTTCGGCTATGAGGATGGTGCATTTTCAGGAGCGAAACGCGGCGGTAAAAAGGGTTTATTTGAGGAAGCAAATAACGGCAGTATTTTCTTAGATGAAATCGGTGAGCTGACACAAAATATGCAGGCCAAATTGCTGCGCGTCCTTCAAGAAAAGGAAATCGTCAGAGTGGGCGGCACGAAAGCGATCCCTGTCAACGTCAGAGTGATCGCGGCGACAAATGTAAATATTGAAAAGGCGATGGCGGACGGAACGTTCCGGGAAGACCTGTATTACCGGATCAACCGCTATCCGATCTCCATCCCGCCTTTGCGTCAGCGGTTGGAGGACATTGAAGCTCTGAGCGTCAGACTTATCCAAAAGATCAACCGGGATTACGGTAGGAATGTAAAAGGGCTCTCACAGCAAGCCTTGCGCGCCTTATCTGCCTACCATTGGCCTGGGAATGTCCGGGAGCTTGAAAATGTCCTTGGACGAGCCATGATTTTTCTGAATCCGCATATGGAATGGATTGAAAAAGATCACTTGCCTGTATTCGAACTTGAGCAAAAAGAAAATGACACAGACCAGGGAACAGGTTTTGATTTTCCGGATATTGAAGGCGAAAAGCTGTCTGTCGCAGTAGAAAAATTTGAAGCACATTTGATCCAGCAAACGCTTGAAAAGCATCATTTTAACCGGACAAAAACAGCAAAAGCTCTCGGTGTCAGCATTCGGAACTTATATTACAAAATGGATAAATATGGCCTTGCAAATGAAGGCATGCAATAATTTGCAGAATAAACGCAAACATCTGCACGAATGTTTCAATATACCTGGTATGACAGCACCCTTAAGAGCTGGCATGGAACTTGCATAATAAAAGGCGGAGTCGAAACAAGAAAGGTGGTAACAGATGAAGCTGAAAGATTTAATCGGCAAAGCGTCGATACACAAAAATAAGACCATTGCGGTTGCTCATGCTGAGGATGAGGAAGTGATCCGGGCTGTAAAGCTGGCAGCCGAGCACCTATCCGCCCGTTTCTTGTTAACGGGCGACAGCACAAAACTGAACGAGCTGACATCATCCATGCAAGGGCATCAAGTGGAAATCGTCCATGCCGATACTCCTGAGGAATCGGCGAATTTAGCGGTTCGTGCTGTGCATCATAAAACAGCGGACGTTTTAATGAAAGGCAATGTGCCGACTTCTGTTTTGCTTAAAGCGGTATTGAACAGACAGGAGGGGCTTCGGTCAGCAAGTGTCCTTTCCCACGTGGCTGTCTTCGATATACCGGATTTTGACCGGCTGATGTTTGTGACAGATTCGGCAATGAATATTGCTCCTTCGCTGGAAGAGCTCCGGCAGATTTTGCAAAATGCCGTTCATGTGGCCCATGCAGTGGGGAACAATATGCCAAAAGCAGCTGCCCTTGCAGCGGTCGAAACGGTGAACCCTAAGATGGAAGCGACCGTGAATGCAGCTGCTCTAGCTCAAATGTACAAAAGGGGCCAGATCAAAGGCTGCATTGTTGATGGACCGCTTGCTTTGGATAACGCAGTTTCTCAAATTGCCGCGGCCCAGAAAAAAATTTCGGGAGACGTAGCGGGCAACGCAGATATCCTTCTCGTCCCAACAATTGAGGCCGGCAATATTTTATACAAATCTCTGATTTATTTTGCCAAGGCCAGCGTGGCGGCTGTCATTACAGGAGCCAAAGCACCGATTGCCTTAACAAGCAGAGCGGACTCTGCTGAAAATAAACTGTATTCCATTGCGCTGGCAATATGCGCATCTGAAGAATACACACATTAGGAGGAACGAACATGGAACTTTTTAAATATATGGAGAAATACGATTACGAACAATTGGTATTCTGCCAGGATGAACAATCTGGATTAAAAGCGATTATCGCGATTCATGATACAACGCTTGGTCCGGCGCTTGGCGGAACGAGAATGTGGACATATGAAAATGAAGAAGCGGCAATTGAAGATGCGCTCAGATTGGCTAGAGGCATGACCTATAAGAACGCGGCGGCAGGCTTAAACCTTGGCGGCGGAAAAACAGTCATTATCGGCGATCCGCGCAAAGACAAAAATGAAGAAATGTTCCGCGCGTTTGGCCGCTATATTCAAGGGCTGAATGGCAGATACATCACGGCTGAAGATGTGGGTACAACGGTCGAGGATATGGATATCATTCATGATGAGACAGACTATGTCACAGGGATTTCTCCTGCTTTCGGCTCTTCTGGAAATCCGTCCCCAGTCACAGCGTACGGGGTGTACAGAGGAATGAAGGCAGCAGCTAAAGCTGCTTTCGGAACCGACTCTCTTGAAGGAAAAACCATTGCTGTACAGGGTGTTGGGAACGTAGCCTATAACCTTTGCCGCCACCTGCATGAAGAAGGAGCAAACTTAATCGTTACGGATATCAACAAACAATCTGTACAGCGTGCAGTTGAAGATTTTGGCGCCCGGGCGGTAGATCCTGATGATATTTATTCACAAGACTGCGATATTTATGCGCCATGTGCCCTTGGTGCGACTATTAACGACGACACCATTAAACAGCTGAAGGCGAAAGTGATCGCAGGTGCGGCTAACAACCAATTAAAAGAGACACGCCATGGTGATCAAATTCACGAAATGGGCATCGTTTATGCACCGGATTACGTGATTAACGCGGGCGGTGTCATCAACGTGGCAGATGAGCTTTACGGCTATAATGCAGAACGTGCATTGAAAAAAGTTGAAGGCATTTACGGCAATATCGAGCGTGTACTTGAGATTTCTCAGCGTGACGGCATTCCTGCATATTTAGCGGCTGACCGCTTGGCAGAGGAACGGATTGAACGCATGCGCCGCTCAAGAAGCCAGTTTTTGCAAAACGGCCACAGTGTATTAAGCAGACGTTAAGAAATTGATCTGGAGGTTATGAAAGTGCTACATGACGAAAAACGCATTCTCACAATTAATCCAGGCTCAACTTCAACGAAAATCGGTGTTTTTCATAATGAAAGAAGCATTTTTGAAAAAACATTGAGACACAACATAGAAGAGCTGCAGCGATTTGACCGAATTATTGATCAGTATGAATTTCGTAAAAACCATATTCTCGAAACGCTTCATGAACAGGGAATCAATATCTCGAAGTTTGATGCAGTCTGCGCAAGAGGCGGCCTTCTCCGGCCAATTGAAGGCGGGACCTACGTAGTGAATGATGACATGATTGAGGACTTGAAAAGCGGTTACGCCGGTCAGCATGCTTCTAATCTCGGCGGCATTATCGCGCGGGAAATCGCTGACGGCCTGAATATCCCTTCGTATATCGTCGACCCTGTTGTCGTAGACGAAATGTCAGTGCTTGCGAAAGTTTCAGGCATGCCTGAAATTGAACGGAAAAGCATTTTCCATGCGTTAAACCAAAAAGCTGTCGCTCGTAAAGCGGCAGCCTCCCTTGGCAAACGATATGAGAACATGAAAATGATTATTACCCATATGGGCGGAGGTATTACAATTGGCGTCCATGACCGCGGGCGAGTGGTAGATGTCAATAACGGCCTGCACGGCGAGGGACCATTCAGTCCTGAACGAGCAGGAACAGTGCCTGCGGGAGATCTTGTTGATCTATGTTTTTCAGGGGAATATACAAAAGAAGAAATCATGAAAAAGCTTGTTGGCACCGGCGGACTTTTAGGCTATCTCGGTACAAATGATGCAGTAAAAGTGGAACAGATGATTCAAGGGGGCGATGAAAAAGCCCGCTTCATTTATGATGCCATGGCATATCAGGTAGCAAAGGAAATCGGGGCAGCCAGCGCAGCGTTAAAAGGAGAAGTTGAAGCGATTGTGCTGACGGGAGGCCTTGCGTACGGCAAAAGCTTTGTTTCTGCTATCAGATCATACATAGATTGGATTTCAGACGTTTTAGTCTATCCGGGTGAAAATGAACTGCAGTCTCTTGCCCAAGGGGCGCTCAGAGTATTGCAGGGCGAAGAGCAATCCAAACAATATCGTATTGAATAGACAGACAGGAGTGAGTCACCATGGCAACTGAGTATGACGTAGTCATTCTGGGCGGCGGTACCGGCGGTTATGTTGCGGCCATCAGAGCCGCTCAGCTCGGCTTAAAAACAGCCGTTGTGGAAAAGGAAAAACTCGGAGGAACATGTCTGCATAAAGGCTGTATCCCGAGTAAAGCGCTGCTTAGAAGCGCAGAGGTATACCGGACAGCTCGTGAAGCCGATCAATTCGGGGTGGAAACGGCTGGCGTGTCCCTCAACTTTGAAAAAGTGCAGCAGCGTAAGCAAGCCGTTGTTGATAAGCTTGCAGCGGGTGTAAATCATTTAATGAAAAAAGGAAAAATTGACGTGTACACCGGATATGGACGTATTCTTGGACCGTCAATCTTCTCTCCGCTGCCGGGAACAATTTCTGTTGAGCGGGGAAATGGCGAAGAAAATGACATGCTGATCCCGAAACAAGTGATCATTGCAACAGGATCAAGACCGAGAATGCTTCCGGGTCTTGAAGCGGACGGTAAGTCTGTACTGACTTCAGATGAGGCGCTCCAAATGGAGGAGCTGCCACAATCAATCATCATTGTCGGCGGAGGGGTTATCGGTATCGAATGGGCGTCTATGCTTCATGATTTTGGTGTGAAGGTAACGGTTATTGAATACGCGGATCGCATATTGCCGACTGAAGATCTAGAGATTTCAAAAGAAATGGAAAGTCTTCTTAAGAAAAAAGGCATCCAGTTCATAACAGGGGCAAAAGTGCTGCCTGACACAATGACAAAAACATCAGACGATATCAGCATACAAGCGGAAAAAGACGGAGAAACCGTTACCTACTCTGCTGAGAAAATGCTTGTTTCCATCGGCAGACAGGCAAATATCGAAGGCATCGGCCTAGAGAACACCGATATTGTTACTGAAAATGGCATGATTTCAGTCAATGAAAGCTGCCAAACGAAGGAATCTCATATTTATGCAATCGGAGACGTAATCGGTGGCCTGCAGTTAGCTCACGTTGCTTCACATGAGGGAATTATTGCTGTTGAGCATTTTGCAGGTCTCAATCCGCATCCGCTTGATCCGACGCTTGTGCCGAAGTGCATTTACTCAAGCCCTGAAGCTGCCAGTGTCGGCTTAACAGAAGACGAAGCAAAGGCGAACGGGCATAATGTCAAAATCGGCAAGTTCCCATTTATGGCGATTGGAAAAGCGCTTGTATACGGTGAAAGCGACGGTTTTGTCAAAATCGTGGCGGACCGAGATACAGATGATATTCTCGGCGTTCATATGATCGGCCCGCATGTCACCGACATGATTTCTGAAGCGGGTCTTGCCAAAGTGCTGGACGCAACGCCGTGGGAGGTCGGGCAAACGATTCACCCGCATCCAACGCTTTCTGAAGCAATTGGAGAAGCAGCGCTTGCCGCAGATGGCAAAGCCATTCATTTTTAAAAGCATAAAGGAGGGGCTTGAATGAGTATAAACCGACATCAAGCACTAGGGCTGACTGATCAGGAAGCCGTTGATATGTATAGAACCATGCTGTTAGCAAGAAAAATCGATGAAAGAATGTGGCTGTTAAACCGTTCTGGCAAAATTCCATTTGTAATCTCTTGTCAAGGACAGGAAGCAGCACAGGTAGGAGCGGCTTTCGCACTTGACCGTGAAATGGATTATGTATTGCCGTACTACAGAGACATGGGTGTCGTGCTCGCGTTTGGCATGACAGCAAAGGACTTAATGATGTCCGGGTTTGCAAAAGCAGCAGATCCGAACTCAGGAGGCCGCCAGATGCCAGGACATTTCGGACAAAAGAAAAACCGCATTGTGACGGGATCATCTCCGGTTACAACGCAAGTGCCGCACGCAGTCGGTATTGCGCTTGCGGGACGTATGGAGAAAAAGGATATCGCAGCCTTTGTTACATTCGGGGAAGGGTCTTCAAACCAAGGCGATTTCCATGAAGGGGCAAACTTTGCCGCTGTCCATAAGCTGCCGGTTATTTTTATGTGTGAAAACAACAAATACGCAATCTCAGTGCCTTACGATAAGCAAGTCGCATGTGAGAACATTTCCGACCGTGCCATAGGCTATGGGATGCCTGGCGTAACTGTGAATGGAAATGACCCGCTGGAAGTTTATCAAGCGGTTAAAGAAGCACGCGAAAGGGCACGCAGAGGAGAAGGCCCGACATTAATTGAAACGATTTCTTACCGCCTTACACCACATTCCAGTGATGACGATGACAGCAGCTACAGAGGGCGTGAAGAAGTAGAGGAAGCGAAAAAAAGTGATCCCCTGCTTACTTATCAAGCTTACTTAAAGGAAACAGGCCTGCTGTCCGATGAGATAGAACAAACCATGCTGGATGAAATTATGGCAATCGTAAATGAAGCGACGGATGAAGCGGAGAACGCCCCTTATGCAGCTCCTGAGTCAGCGCTTGATTATGTGTATGCGAAGTAGGGAGGAAGAACAAATGTCAGTAATGTCATATATTGATGCAATCAATTTGGCGATGAAAGAAGAAATGGAACGAGATTCTCGCGTCTTCGTCCTTGGGGAAGATGTAGGAAGAAAAGGCGGTGTGTTTAAAGCGACAGCCGGACTCTATGAACAATTTGGGGAAGAGCGCGTGATGGATACGCCGCTTGCTGAATCTGCGATCGCAGGAGTCGGTATCGGAGCGGCAATGTACGGAATGAGACCGATTGCTGAAATGCAGTTTGCTGATTTCATTATGCCGGCAGTCAACCAAATTATTTCTGAAGCAGCTAAAATTCGCTACCGCAGCAACAATGACTGGAGTTGTCCGATTGTCGTCAGAGCGCCATACGGCGGAGGCGTGCACGGAGCCTTGTATCATTCTCAATCAGTCGAAGCAATTTTCGCCAACCAGCCCGGACTGAAAATTGTCATGCCATCAACACCATATGACGCGAAAGGGCTCTTAAAAGCCGCAGTTCGTGACGAAGACCCCGTGCTGTTTTTTGAGCACAAGCGGGCGTACCGTCTGATAAAGGGAGAGGTTCCGGCTGATGATTATGTCCTGCCAATCGGCAAGGCTGACGTAAAACGGGAAGGCGACGACATTACGGTGATCACATACGGTCTGTGTGTCCACTTCGCCTTACAAGCTGCAGAACGTCTCGAAAAAGATGGCATTTCAGCGCATGTGGTGGATTTAAGAACAGTTTACCCGCTTGATAAAGAAGCCATCATCGAAGCTGCGTCCAAAACTGGAAAGGTTCTTTTGGTCACAGAAGATACAAAAGAAGGCAGCATCATGAGCGAAGTAGCCGCAATTATATCCGAGCATTGTCTGTTCGACTTAGACGCGCCGATCAAACGGCTTGCAGGTCCTGATATTCCGGCTATGCCTTATGCGCCGACAATGGAAAAATACTTTATGGTCAACCCTGATAAAGTGGAAGCGGCGATGAGAGAATTAGCGGAGTTTTAAAGACGTAAGGGAGGATACAATCATGGCAATTGAACAAATGACGATGCCGCAGCTTGGAGAAAGCGTAACAGAGGGGACGATCAGCAAATGGCTTGTCGCCCCCGGTGATAAAGTGAACAAATACGATCCGATCGCGGAAGTCATGACAGATAAGGTAAATGCAGAGGTTCCGTCTTCTTTTACTGGTACGATAACAGAGCTTGTGGGAGAAGAAGGCCAAACCCTGCAAGTCGGAGAAGTGATTTGCAAAATTGAAACAGAAGGCGCGAATCCGGCTGAACAAAAACAAGAACAGCCAGCGGCTTCAAAAGCCGCTGAGACTCCTGCTGCAAAAAGTACCGAAGCAGCTGATCAGCCCAATAAAAAGCGCTACTCGCCAGCTGTACTCCGTTTGGCCGGAGAGCACAGCATTGATCTAGAACAAGTAACAGGAACAGGTGCCGGCGGGCGCATCACCCGAAAAGATATTCAGCGCTTAATTGAAACAGGCGGCGCGCAAGAACAGAAGGCTGAGGAGCCGAAAACAGCAGCTCCTGCACCGAAGTCTGCATCAAAACCTGAGCCAAAAGAAGAGACGTCATATCCTGCGTCTGCAGCCGGTGATAAAGAAATCCCTGTCACAGGTGTAAGAAAAGCAATTGCTTCCAATATGAAGCGAAGCAAAACAGAAATTCCGCATGCTTGGACGATGATGGAAGTCGACGTCACAAATATGGTTGCATATCGCAACAGTATAAAAGATTCTTTTAAGAAGACAGAAGGCTTTAATTTAACGTTCTTCGCCTTTTTTGTAAAAGCGGTCGCTCAGGCGTTAAAAGAATTCCCGCAAATGAATAGCATGTGGGCGGGGGACAAAATTATTCAGAAAAAGGATATCAATATTTCAATTGCAGTTGCCACAGAGGATTCTTTATTTGTTCCGGTGATTAAAAACGCTGATGAAAAAACAATTAAAGGCATTGCGAAAGACATTACCGGCCTAGCTAAAAAAGTAAGAGACGGAAAACTCACTGCAGATGACATGCAGGGAGGCACGTTTACCGTCAACAACACAGGTTCGTTCGGGTCTGTTCAGTCGATGGGCATTATCAACTACCCTCAGGCTGCGATTCTTCAAGTAGAATCCATCGTCAAACGCCCGGTTGTCATGGACAATGGCATGATTGCTGTCAGAGACATGGTTAATCTGTGCCTGTCATTAGATCACAGAGTGCTTGACGGTCTCGTGTGCGGACGATTCCTCGGACGAGTGAAACAAATTTTAGAATCGATTGACGAGAAGACATCTGTTTACTAAATAAGAAAAAAGAGCATTTTTTGAAGTTTTGTTTCAAAAAATGCTCTTTTTCTATTATTCAGCGATTCGTATTTTCATTTCGACACGATATTCTTCTTGTTTTTTCGGGGAGTAATGAATCGGTATGATTAACTCGTATACATCACTGACAACTGTTAATTGGCGGTCTGCGATATACTTGATAAGCTTCTGTAAGTTGAGAAAATAATGTTCAGGCGAAAAATTATACGCGATACACGCATACCTCCCTTTAGGGATCGTTGTGATTTCCATATCCGGCGTAATTGATGAAATCTGTTTATTCGTCAATACAGGCGTGAAAATATGACGGTAAGTCATTTCATCAATGCTGGTGTAGGGCTGAAAAGAGAAAGTAGCGCCGTAGCTATTGTTCGTAAATCCATCTGCTGACTCGATAAATTTTTTTAATTTGCTGTAGGAGGCATTGAGCACGTTTTCAGGCCCGATTCCTTCTGCCTCTGTCTGAATAATCCGTAATTCTTCTTCATCTAACACAAACACCTCACCGAGTGCTGGGTATTCCATCTGCCGTTTCATCCGCTTTTTCACCAACGAAATCGTTTGCTCCAGTGCTGATAAAAAGTCTAATTTCTCCCTGATTTGCCTCTCCTGCTCTGTATAAAAAGCAAACAGTTCTTCCATCTCTAAGTCCTGTGCTTTTTTCATTTCTTCTAAAGGTGTGCCGATATATTTCAATGATTTGATCAAATCCAGATGAATGAGCTGAGAATCTGTATAATAGCGGTAGCTGGTATCCGGGTCGACGTAGGCGGGTTTAAATAAATCAATTTTATCGTAATAACGGAGCGCTTTTATCGACACGTTTGCCAGTTTTGATACTTCCCCAATTGAGTAATACGATTCCTTCATGCCATCACTCCTTCTATCATCAGTATAAAGAAGAAGCGCATTCTTTGCAGTACACAAAGAATGCGCTTCTTATCACGTGCTGGCTTTAAGATGTGCAGGCGCTTTCCAAGCAATGGTCAGTGCAATCCCTATGGCTAAGGTGACCGTTGCAAAGTAGAAGGGATAGTTTACATCAATATCGAACAGCATTCCGCCGATAATAGGCCCGAATACATTGCCGATACTTGTAAACATTGAATTCATACCGCCGGCAAACCCCTGTTCATTTCCCGCAATCTTTGACAGGTAAGTCGTTACCGCAGGCCGCATGAGATCAAATCCGACAAATACGGTGACTGTCACCAGCAGAATCGCAACATATGAATGTACCGTTGTCAGCAAGAATACCAGACTCGTAGAGAGAATTAAGCTGTACCGAATTAAATGGATTTCACCAAACCATCTTGTGAAGCGGTCGAATAAGACGACTTGCGTAATGGCGCCAACAATCGCTCCTCCTGTAATCATAATGGCAATGTCGCTGGCCGTAAATCCGAATTTATGATCCACGAATAATGCAAATAAAGATTCAAATGATGCTAAACCAAAAGACGAAATTAAGATAATGAGAAAAGCTATGAAATACATGGGGGCAAAAATTCGTTTAAAGCCTGTCTTCTGTCCTTTTATTTCCTGATTTTCAGGGTTTCGTTCCGGCTCGCGCAGCGTGAGGATTGATAAAATGGCTGCTAACAGTGCAAAAGCTGCCGCAAAGAAAAAAGGCAGCCGGGAATGGACTTCTGCTAAAAATCCCCCGATGCCGGGGCCGATAATAAATCCTGTTGAAATAGCGGCTGACATATAACCGAGCGCTTTTGGCCGTGTTTTAATGGTCGTGATATCTGCAATAAAAGCCGTGACCCCGGGCATAATGAAGGCTGCGCTGATACCGCCCAGCATACGGGAGATAAATAACATCTCAACTGTTTTTCCAATGCCGAACAAAAACTCCGACACACTAAAGAACAACAGGCCGATTATGATCATGATCTTGCGCCCGAAGCGATCAACCCATCGTCCGGCTATTGGTGAGACAATGAGCTGTGTAATAGCGAAGCAGGCAACCATATAGCCGACCGCGGTCCCCGATAAATGCAATTCATTCATAATGGTCGGCGTTACTGGAATCACAAGCCCGATCCCCAAAAAAGCAATAAATAAATTGGTTAATAATATAGTTAAGGTAATATTTTTCTTCTCCATATGACTTCCCCTTTTTCAAGTGTGTATCCCTTATACTGTAAGACCTCCTCCTAGGGGAGAGTCAACGGATTTGCAAAATCTTTCTAAAGCCCTATGACAGTTATTCATTTGCGGGAACAAGCATGTCGATATGCTGCGGCAGGACCTGAATGACTGCGGGTGTATGTGTATAAACTTCTCCATCCATATCCGCCTTTTTGGCAGTGTCTGTTTCAATCTCGATACGGGAAGCCTGGACATAGGACAACTCTCCGGTAAAACGATCAATTGAACCCTGTTCCATGCTCATCAGCTCCCGCAGCGCGGTGAGGTTGGTATTGCGGCATATGAGAACATCAAGTAAGCCGTCTTCAATACTGGCATCGGGGAGAGGAATTCGATTCGTTCCAATATATTGGCCATTCATCACAAGCAGCATAACGGCTTCTTCTTTAATTTCTTCTCCATCAATTTTTAATGTCATCGGAAACGATGCAGCGGATGAGACGGTTCGCAAGGCACTTGTAAAATAGCTGATTTTTCCCAATAATGCTTTTTCCGTTTCGTTGATTTGATTCGACGTTTCTGCAATTAAGCCGATCCCCCAGAAATTCAAAAAATAACGGTCATTCATCTGACATACGTCTACGCTGGTTTTTTTTCCTGACATAAGTGCTTCCGCAGCCTTTGCAAGATTTTGAGGGATGCCAAGCACTCTTGAAAAGTCGTTGCACGTGCCGCCGGGCAAAATTCCGACCGCGGGTTTTCTTTCTAGAGCGCTGATAGCATTTATGCATTGATGGATCGTGCCGTCGCCGCCGAGAATGAAGACGGTGTCGACAGAATCATCAATGGATTGGCAAAAATGATACGCATCATCCTTTTTCTTTGTCTGCTTAATAATCACCTCATCTAAATCGTGAGATAAAACCGGCACCACAGCACCAAGTGCTTTTTCTATATTTTTGTTGCCGGCATTTCCGTTATGAATCAGTAACGCTTTCCTGTGGCTCATATACAACTGCTCCTTTATTTTGCTTCTGGTTATATAATCCCCTTTTTCTGTAAGCAGTAAACGAAGAGCAAAAAAAGTGCACGGCGAAGCAAAGTCATTTGCCGATATGGACGTTTCCTTGCTATCATAAGAACAGATGATGAAAAAGGAGAGGTCTTCATTGAACATGGACTTTAATTTATTTATGAATGATATTGTCCGCCAAGCGAGACAAGAAATAACAGCTGCCGGATATACCGAGCTTAAAACAGCCGAAGAGGTGGATGAGGCACTTACGAAAAAAGGAACGACGCTCGTCATGGTAAACTCTGTTTGCGGATGCGCCGGAGGAATTGCAAGACCGGCAGCCTACCATTCCGTTCACTATGATAAAAGACCTGATCAGCTCGTCACCGTTTTTGCCGGACAGGATAAAGAAGCGACAGCGCGTGCGCGTGACTATTTTGAAGGTTATCCGCCATCTTCTCCGTCCTTTGCGATTTTGAAAGACGGAAAGATCATGAAAATGGTAGAGCGCCATGAAATTGAAGGCCACGAGCCGATGGCCGTAGTGGCAAAGCTGCAGGAAGCCTTTGAAGAATATTGTGAAGAAGTATAAGACGAACAACCCGGATGCTCAAGCGGCCCGGGTTTTTTTGTGCATAAATTTCCAAGGGTATATGAATAAATATTAAGGGATTATTCAATCGGATTGTACAGTGATTTTATTTTTATCTAGTAATATCAAAAAGAGATCACTGGAAAGATAAGCTTGAAGATAATTTTTAAAAATAGTATTGCATAAAAATAAGAAACTGTTTAAAATACAAATTAACGAATAAATATTCAAATACACCAAAAGTAATGAATACGGGGGAAATGGATCATGAAAAAATGGCTCTTATTACTTGTAGCTGCCTGCATTACCTTTGCATTATCTGCTTGCGGCTCAAGCAATTCAGGTTCAGAAGGCGGCAAGAAAAAATTAATTATGGGTACTTCGGCGGATTACAAACCGTTTGAATATAAAGAAGGCGATAATATTGTCGGCTTTGATGTAGAGTTGGCAAAAGCTCTGGCGAAGAAGGCAGGCTATGAAATTGAAGTGCAGGATATGGACTTCAACAGCTTAATTACAGCGCTTAAATCAAAACAGGTGGATCTCGTTTTGTCAGGAATGACACCAACGCCTGAGCGTAAAAAACAAGTTGATTTTTCCGATGTGTATTACACAGCGAACCATATGATTGTCAGCAAAAAAGACAGCGGCATTCAATCTTTGAAAGACCTGAAAGGAAAAACAGTTGGCGTTCAGCTTGGCTCTATTCAGGAAGAGAAGGGGAAAGAGCTTTCTCCGGAATATGGTTTTAAAACAGAAGACCGCAACAGAATTTCTGATTTGGTGCAGGAAATCAAATCTGACCGCTTCGATGCCGCGATTATTGAAGACATTGTTGCAGAAGGGTATTTCAAATCAAATGATGACCTGCAAGGCTTTGTGATTCCTGATGCGAAAGCGGAAGAAGCCGGTTCAGCAATTGCTTTCAGAAAGGACAGTGAACTGACAGACAAATTCAATAAAGCGCTCAAGGAAATGGAAGGTAACGGAGAGCTTGAGAAATTGAAGAAAAAATGGTTCACTGGCGAGAAGTAAAAAAAAAGCGGCTCAACTTTTTCGTTGAGCCTTTTTATTGAATAGGAAATCTTTTTTCCTGTAAGAAAAGGAGACAAAGGCTATGAATTTGGATTTTTCAGCAACGATCCCCCAAATTCCTTTTATATTAGAAGGCTTGGCAATTACATTAAAAATTGTTGTTGTATCTGCTATTATCGGACTTATACTCGGTATTGTGCTAAGCTTATGCAAGATCAGCACATTCCGCCCGTTTATCTGGATCGCTGATTTTTATACATCAGTGTTCCGAGGCACGCCTTTAGTGCTGCAGCTTATGATTGTCTATTTTGGCCTTCCTCAGCTGCTCGGATTTCAAATTGACCAGTTTTGGGCTGCGGTTGTCGCATTGTCTTTGAATTCCGCCGCTTATGTATCGGAAATTATCAGAGCCGGAATCAATGCCATTGATAAAGGGCAAAAAGAAGCTGCTGTTGCACTCGGTGTCCCATATGGAAAAATGATGAAGGATCTGCTGCTGCCGCAGGCCTTCAAAAATATCTCACCTGCAATTGTGAATGAATTAATTACGTTAACAAAAGAATCGGCGATCGTCACCGTTATCGGGCTTGGTGATGTCATGAGACGCGCATATCAAGCTGGCGCAGCCACTTACAATTACCTTGAGCCGCTCATTATCGCGGGATTGATTTATTATGTGCTTGTCCTGATTTTAACGTTTATCGGCAAGGCTGTAGAAAGGAAGCTGAAATCCAATGATTAAGGTTGAAAAGCTGTCAAAATCATTTGGGAAACACGAAGTATTAAAAAACATTTCAACAACAATCGCTGAGGGTGAGGTTGTTGCCGTGATCGGTCCTTCAGGCTCAGGCAAATCAACGTTCCTACGCTGTTTAAACCTGTTGGAAAAGCCTAACGGCGGAACCATTACAATAAAAGACACAGAGATTACGAAGCCGAAAACCAACACATTAAAGGTCCGGGAAAACATCGGGATGGTTTTTCAGCATTTTCATCTCTTTCCGCACAAAACGGTTCTCGAAAACATCATGTACGCGCCTGTCAATGTAAAAAAAGAATCAAAACAGGCTGCACAGGAGAAAGCTGAGGACCTGCTTCGCAAAGTCGGTTTGTTTGAAAAGCGAAATGACTATCCAAACCGTTTGTCTGGCGGACAAAAACAGCGTGTCGCGATTGCCAGGGCTCTTGCGATGAATCCGGACATCATGCTGTTTGACGAGCCGACCTCCGCCCTTGATCCAGAGATGGTCAAAGAAGTGCTACAGGTGATGAAAGAGCTGGTCGAAACCGGCATGACCATGGTGATTGTCACACATGAAATGGGCTTCGCAAAAGAAGTGGCAGACCGTGTGCTATTTATGGACCAAGGAATGATTGTCGAAGACGGCAATCCGAAGGAATTTTTTATGTCGCCAAAATCCAAAAGAGCGCAGGACTTTTTAGAGAAAATATTATAGAATATAAAAAAGAAGAAGGCTGGCCGCCTCTTCTTTTTTATTGAAGAAACAAATAGAAATGGAGTCCGACATGTTTAAAATTGGTTATCGCACAATAAAGACCGCGCTAGGAACAGCTTTGGCTATTTATATAAGCCAGTTATTGCATTTGCAAAACTTCGCATCAGCAGGAATCATCACCATTTTGTGCATACAAATCACACAAAAACGGTCGCTTCAGGCCTCATGGGCCCGCTTTGCGGCATGCTGTCTGGCAATTGTTTTTTCTTATCTCTTTTTCGAGCTTATTGGCTACCACCCGTTTGTGATCGGAGCGCTTCTTTTGATATTCATTCCGATAACGGTTCTGTTAAAAATTAACGAGGGTATCGTCACCAGTTCCGTTATTATCCTTCATTTATACATGTCCGGCGGCATTACGCCTACTTTCATCTGGAATGAAGTTCAGCTGATTACGGTCGGCATCGGCGTCGCTCTATTGATGAACTTGTATATGCCGAGTCTTGATCGGAAGCTGATTGCTTACCGTAAAAAGATAGAGGATAACTTTGCTGTCATTTTTGCAGAAATCGAACGGTATTTGTTAACTGGTGAGCAAGATTGGTCAGGAAAAGAAATTCCGGAAACGCACCAGCTTATTACGGAGGCTAAAAACCTGGCATATCGAGATGTGCAAAACCACATTTTACGTTACGAAAATCTGCATTATCATTATTTTAAAATGAGAGAAAAGCAATTTGAAATTATTGAACGCCTTCTCCCTAAAGTGACATCGATCTCCATCACGGTAGATCAGGGAAAAATGATCGCTGAATTTATTCATGATTTGCGGGAGGCGATACACCCTGGGAATACAGCGTATAAATTTCTGAAAAGACTTGCTGACATGAGAAAAGAATTTGAGGAGATGCCGCTTCCTGCGACTAGAGAGGAATTTGAAGCGAGGGCCGCTCTCTTCCATATTCTCGGCGAAATGGAACAATATTTAGTGATTAAAAGTTATTTTAAAGGAATAAAAGCGCAAAAATCACTCGGATGATTCGCATGAGCTCTTCCTTCATTGGTCAACCTAATGAAAAAGGAGGAGCTTATGCGTTTTTTCTTATGTTCGATTTTCATGATGATTTCACCGATTTGGCCGCTCGGCGAAAATCCCCTGCCGGGTGATCCGTATGTTATTGTCAACAAGCGAACAAATGAACTTGCTGTTATCCTCGACAACAAAGTAGAAGGCGTGTATAGTGTGGCGACTGGAAAAACAGATGATTTGACGCCTGAAGGAGAGTTTTCGGTAACGGTAAAAGCGGAAAATCCTTACTACAGAAAGAAAAATATTGAAGGGGGATCTCCTGATAACCCGCTTGGGGCAAGATGGATCGGATTTGACGCGAAAGGAACGGACGGGCGGATTTATGGAATTCATGGGACAAACCGAGAGGAATCAGTAGGGAAATTTGTGTCTAACGGCTGTATACGTATGCATAACGATGAGGTTGTTCATTTGTTTCAAACGATACCAGTAGGAACGAGAGTGCTGATCACGGACGACAACCGTTCTTTTGAGGAGATTGCCATCGAGCATAAAGCTCTGATAAAAAAGCAGGATATTCCCATTGAATAAGGCGCCTGCTTTTTTATCGTTATAGAAACATGACGATTCCTGAGAGTACAGTTGAAAGAATAAAAACTCCCAAAATCACGATCAAAACGCTTTTCATCAGTTTTTGAGACATGATTTTCACTCCTTAAACAATCTGTCTATATTTTAGCGTGTTTTGAATGGGCGGACAAGCGATATCTATTAGCGAAAGCAGGGATGAAAATGAACAGGCTTGACCATATCGGGATAGCCGTTTTTTCGATAAAAGATGCAAGAAGCTTTTATGAAAATGTATTGGGGCTTGCATTTCTTCATCAAGAAACGGTTGAAGAGCAAAAGGTGAATGTTGCTTTTTTTCAAGCTGGTAGCGTCAAACTTGAGCTGATAGAGCCGTTGACAGCTGACAGCCCCGTCCATTTATTTTTGGAGAAGAAAGGGCAGGGACTGCATCATATTGCGTTTTTGTGCAACGGCCTATCTGAACAACTTCAAGCATTGTCTGACCAGCATGTTCAATTGATTGACAGGTTTCCAAGACAGGGAGCGAACGGGAAAAAGATCGCGTTTATTTCCCCTCGGGAAACAAACGGTGTTCTTGTAGAGCTTTGTGAACCGAAAGGAGACCAACACAATGAGCATGAATGAGCACATGGATCATTTATACACGAAACGCAAGCAGGCAGAAGAAGGCGGAGGACGGGAAAAGCTGGCTCAGCAGCGGCAAAAGGGCAAGCTCACTGCTCGGGAAAGGATCATATTTCTTCTAGATCAGGACAGCTTTATCGAATTACACCCCTTCATGGAAAGTCAAGTGTTAACAAGAGAACAGCGCATGTTAGGGGATGGGGTCGTGACAGGGTACGGCACAATTGACGGTCGCTCAGTTTATGTATTTGCGCAAGACTTCACAGTGTACGGAGGGGCGCTTGGCGAAACCCATGCCAGGAAAATCTGCGCTTTGATGGATCTGGCAGCAAAAAATAAGGCGCCGATTATCGGGCTGAATGACTCAGGTGGTGCGAGAATTCAAGAGGGTGTGTTATCATTAGATGGATACGGTCACATATTTTACCGAAACGTCTTATATTCCGGAGTCATTCCGCAAATATCGGTTATTTTAGGGCCGTGCGCTGGAGGCGCTGTATATTCTCCGGCACTCACAGATTTTATATTTATGGCTGAACAGACCGGCCGGATGTTTATTACCGGCCCGAAGGTGATTGAAAAAGTGACAGGGGAACAGGTTGATGCGGAGAGCTTAGGCGGAGCGGGGATACATAATGCCGTCAGCGGAAACGCCCACTTTTCCGGGCATACGGAGAAGGAGGTTCTGACAGGGGTGAGAAAACTGCTGTCTTATTTGCCGCTGAATGGCCGGACAACAGAGCCGAAGCCAGAGAAAGAGGCGTCCAGACCGTTATTAAACCGTCTTGTCCCTGCTGATACGACAAAGCCTTATGATGTTCGGAAGGTGATTAGGGAGCTGGCTGACCCGCAATCTTTTTTTGAGATTCAGCCATTTTTTGCGAAGAACATTGTCATTGGGTTTGCAAGGCTGGGTGAAAAAGCAATCGGCATCGTGGCGAGCCAGCCGAAGCATCTGGCGGGAAGCCTGACGATTGACGCTGCTGATAAAGCAGCAAGGTTCATCCGTTTTTGTGACGCATTTGATATCCCGCTATTGACTGTCGAAGATGTCCCGGGG
Source organism: Bacillus sp. EU52 (assembly GCF_037964975.1). Taxonomy (NCBI): domain Bacteria; kingdom Bacillati; phylum Bacillota; class Bacilli; order Caryophanales; family Bacillaceae; genus Bacillus; species Bacillus sp. EU52. The sequence goes on along the minus strand of NZ_CP150177.1, from coordinate 2,357,403 downwards.
TTTCTGCCGGGTATTCAGCAAGAGCACAATGGAATCATCAGGCATGGAGCAAAATTATTGTTTGCTTATGCTGAAGCGACTGTCCCAAAAGTCACACTCATCATTAGAAAAGCGTACGGCGGCGCCTATGTGGCCATGAACAGCAAAGCGATCGGAGCGGACCTTGTGTTTGCATGGCCGAATGCTGAAATCGCAGTGATGGGTCCAGAAGGTGCGGCATCGATTTTGTATGAAAAGGAAATCAAAGCTTCAGCTGACCCGCAAAAGACGAAACGCGAAAAAACAGCTGAATACAAAAAGCAAAACGCCGGCCCATACAAAGCGGCAGCTTGTGGAATGGTCGATGACATCATTTTGCCGGAAGAATCAAGGGGAAAACTGATTCAAGCTTTTCATATGCTTGCACATAAGACAGAAGAGAGACCGAAAAAAAAGCACGGTAACATACCGCTTTAATATGGAGGGACTTACAAATGGTGAATGAAAAACGCCTGCTGGAAGAATTTTTAGAGCTTGTCCAAATTGACTCAGAAACAAAGCACGAAGCTGAAATCTGCAAAGTGCTGAAACGAAAATTTTCTGATTTAGGTGTGGACGTTAAAGAAGACGATACAATGGATATCACGGGCCACGGAGCCGGTAACCTGATTTGCACGCTAAAAGGGACAAAACAAACAGATACGATCTATTTTACATCTCATATGGACACAGTTGTACCCGGAAACGGCGTAAAACCAGTTGTAGAGAACGGTTACGTCAAAACTGACGGCACGACGATTTTAGGCGCTGATGATAAAGCGGGATTGGCTGCAATGTTTGAGGCGATTAAGGTGCTGAAAGAAGAAAACATTGAACACGGCACGATTGAATTCATCATCACAGTAGGGGAAGAATCGGGTCTGATCGGAGCGAAGGCGCTTGACCGTTCTATGATCACTGCATCCTACGGCTATGCTCTTGATTCAGACGGAAAAGTCGGAAATATCATTGTGGCCGCGCCGACACAGGCGAAGGTAAGAGCGGCAATTTTCGGGAAAACCGCTCACGCCGGGGTTGAACCTGAAAAAGGCATTTCAGCGATTACAATCGCTAGCAAAGCCATTTCAAAAATGCCATTGGGCCGTATCGATGAAGAAACAACAGCTAATATCGGCCGGTTTGAAGGCGGCACACAAACAAACATTGTGTGCGACGAAGTTCATATTCTTGCTGAAGCGCGCTCTTTAGTTCCTGAGAAAATGGAAGCTCAGGTTCAAAAAATGAAAGCTGCTTTTGAAGAGGCAGCTGCTGATATGGGCGGACGCGCAGAAGTCGAAATTGAGGTTATGTATCCGGGCTTTAAATATCAAGACGGCGACCAAGTTGTTGAAATCGCGAAAAAAGCGGCTGCTAAAATCGGACGTCCAAGCGAGCTGCAAACGAGCGGCGGCGGAAGCGACGCGAACGTAATCGCTGGTCATGGCATCCCGACGGTCAATCTTGCTGTCGGTTATGAGCAAATCCATACAAAAAATGAAAAAATGCCGATCGAAGAGCTCGTTAAAACGGCAGAAATGGTTGTTGCCATTATTGAAGAGGCGGCAAAATAAAAAAAGAAAACCCGAGTGCGATTTCCCGCATCGGGTTTTTTTAGCTCCATTTCCTAAGCGGCCAAAATAACACATCCTGTTTTTTAGCGTAATGAAGCAAGGGGTCTGACTCTGGCAATGTAATGCCGTGAGCATCAGTCACCGTATTGACTGAAATTTCCGCTTCGGCGTTTTGCAGCAGCCATGGATGATGATGGATGTCTTCGTAATAGAGCTTATTGCGATAAGTAGTGTAGAGCCTGTATCGTTCTGTCAGCCAGTAATCGAGCGAATCCTTTTCTGCTGTAAAAGGCGCTGAAATGGGCCGGTATGCGGCGTGGAATGCTGCTTCTTTGTCATTTTTCCGCTTGCTGACATAGTCAATGGCATCACCGTTTTTTTCGGACTTCATATCCGCGTAAAAATAAGGCAGATGAAAGAATGTGCGAGCGCCAAGGACCGCCAGACGATCATCGGCATCTAAGCTAAAAAAATAAATGCCGGGCTTGCCTTTATACGTGACATAGGTGCGGAGGTTAAGCTCAGGAAATGCACGCGCACCGGGAATGACAGGAAGATAACGCGCCCTCAGGTTCGTGAGCATAAAGGGAAGCATGCTGATCCAAGCTTGCCCGTTATATGTATCTAATTCTAAAACGGACGGTACCAAAGCGCGAAGGATAGAAACATCAACAGGCCAGTGAGCAAATAAGACATCATTCCAGGTTTGTCTCATGATCCAGATTCCATCAGGTACAGAAATATTTTTTTGCTGAAAGCGTTCCGTCAACGTATATGCTCCTTTCGGTTGGAGGTGAGTAAAGGTATTCCCGATTTCCTTCTTTTTAAACGATACGGCTATTTTTTAGGATGGCCATTTCTGCTTCAGCCATGATAAACAAGACTGTTTGGCGCGGTACTTTACAAGTAACAAAAAACAACCCCGGCTTTTCGCACGGGGTTGCTTTTTTATTTCACCGACTCAGTAAGAGCGGCTGTTTTTTTACTTTTATGATGCGTCATCTGAAGGACGATGTTTTGCACTGTCAAAAACAGTCCGCTTGTAAACCAGTACAGCGGAAGGGCTGCCGGGACATTAAGCGAGAAAATCGTCATCATCACAGGGAAGATGAACACCATCAATTTTGCGGATTGCTGCGCCGCAGGGTTTTGCGGGACAGCGGAATATTTCGCGCTCAGTTTTTGAGCGATATAGGCTTGGACAAAATACATAATCCCTGCACTAAGGGACATGAGAATATCAGATTGCCCTAAACTGAACCATAGAAACGAGTGTGACGCAATTTCAGGTGTTGAGCGAATCGCGTAATAAAGCCCAATCATAATCGGAGACTGAATCAGCATTGGAAGACAGCCCATCGCAAGCGGGTTGATATTATGCTCCTGATACAGCTTCATCATTTCCATTTGCAGCTCTTTTTGCTTTTCCGGGTCCTTCGTCTTTTTCAACTTAACCTGGATACTGTCAACCTGAGGTTTAATAACGGCCATTTTCTCTTGGAAGATGCGCTGTTTTTTGAACTGATTGACAAACAAAGGCAATACAACTATACGCACAATAATGGTTACGAGGATAATAGAGAGTCCGTATTCTCCGTGAAACAGCCCGGCAACACCCTTAAGCAGAGCGGAAAACGGTTCGATTAAATAATCGTGGAAAAAACCTACGTTGCTGAGGCCTCCCACCTGATTAGTCGCTGCAAATGCAGCATTGCCCGAGCATAATACGATCAAAAAGATACCCATAGCCAAAAGTTTTTGATATGTTTTTAACAATTTTGTTCTCCTCCTTTTTATAAATGCGGTTTATAAAAGAAGAGAACCGGCGTCTTCCTCATCGTTCACAGGCGAATTCATGCGGAAGACTTTACGTATCCAAGTTGTAATGCGATGATATATAATAATAAGAAAGTCTGTTCGGTTAATGTGAAAGACCGTCTGATGTTCATCTGTTCGTTTTGATTTCCATTGCTCGCCCGCACGGCACTCCCGTAAGAGGAATGCAATCCCGATTGCCGTTAGAGCAGGAAGAATAATTGTGAAAAAATCGACTAAGAATAAAACGTCATTTATCGATTCCACAAACATTGTCATCACATCCATTCAATAGCTTCATTTTACTATATGTACAAGCTGTTGTCTAATGACCGAAAAGGAGATTTGTTTATGCCGGGAAAGAGCCGAATTATTTTCCATATTGATATGAATAGCTTTTATGCGTCGGTTGAAATGGCATATGATCCGGCTCTCCGGGGAAAGCCGGTCGCAGTTGCCGGAAACGTAAAAGAGCGAAAGGGCATTGTGGTAACATGCAGCTATGAAGCAAGAGCGCGCGGCGTCAAAACAACGATGCCGGTTTGGCAAGCGAAGCGCCATTGTCCTGAGCTCATCGTTCTTCCGCCGAACTTTGACCGCTATAGAAACTCTTCACGAGCGATGTTTACCATTCTTCGTGAATATACTGACCTGGTGGAGCCTGTCTCTATCGACGAAGGCTATATGGACATGACCGATACACCATACAGCAGCCGCGCTCTAGAGACGGCAAAAGAAATCCAAAGCAGGCTGCAAAAAGAGCTGCTGCTCCCGTCAAGCATAGGGATTGCGCCGAATAAATTTCTCGCTAAGATGGCGTCTGATATGAAAAAACCGCTTGGAATTACGATCTTAAGAAAGAGGCAAGTGCCTGATATCCTGTGGCCGCTTCCTGTTGGAGAGATGCACGGAGTCGGCAAAAAGACAGCGGAAAAACTGAAGGGACTCGGCATCCATACAATCGGAGAGCTAGCTGCAGCTGATGAACACTCGCTGAAGCGCCTGCTTGGCATCAACGGTCCGCGCCTTAAAAATAAAGCAAATGGCATTCACCATGCGCCGGTTGACCCGGAGCGCATTTACGAATTTAAAAGCGTCGGCAACTCATCGACACTTTCCCATGATTCCAGTGATGAAGAAGAGCTGTTAGGCGTCTTTAGAAAGCTTGCCGCTTCTGTGAGTGACCGTTTACAGCGCAAGGAAGTCATGGCTTCGAAGCTTTTTATTATGATTAGATATGCGGATTGGAAAACCATCACAAGAAGCACTACGCTGAGAAACCCGATTGATCAAAAAAATGACATTTTGAAAGAAGCGGAGCACCTCTTTTTTAAACATTGGAATAAAAATCCTGTCAGGCTGCTTGGCATTACCGGAACGGATTTAGTAGAAAAAGAGCAGGCCTATAAACAGCTCGATTTGTTCAGCTTTAATGAAGATGCGAAGGATGAGCCCATTCAGCAGATGATGGAAAAGCTGAATAAAAAGTACGGTACCAAACTGATCAGAAAAGGGGCAACGTTAAAAAAAGAGGAGAGCAAAACAAAGGGAACAAGCTTTAATAAAGATTTTTTTCAAGATGAAAAGAAAAGCTGAATCGCTTGAAAAAAAGGGTGAATGTATGGTAATTTCTTTATTATAAATATCATTTTATTTTAATTTAAATTTTAAAATGATTAAACGTTTGCAGAAGGGACGTTAGAATATGTCAAAACAACAAATCGGCGTTATCGGACTTGCGGTCATGGGTAAAAATCTGGCTTTAAATATCGAAAGCCGGGGATTTTCTGTTTCTGTTTACAACAGATCAAGCAGTAAAACTGAGGAGTTTTTACAGGAGGCAAAAGGAAAAAATGTTGTTGGCACTTACAGCATTGAAGAATTTGTCCAATCCTTGGAAACACCGCGCAAAATCTTATTAATGGTTAAAGCGGGAACTGCAACAGATGCGACAATTCAATCTCTTCTTCCTCATCTAGAGAAGGATGATATTTTAATTGACGGCGGTAATACATACTATAAAGATACACAGCGCCGTAACAAAGAACTCGCTGAAAGCGGCATTCATTTTATCGGAACAGGCGTTTCCGGCGGAGAAGAAGGGGCGCTTAAAGGACCTTCTATCATGCCTGGCGGACAAAAAGAAGCACATGAGCTTGTAAAACCGATTCTTGAAGCCATTTCTGCAAAAGTTGACGGAGAACCTTGTACGACATATATCGGTCCGGACGGCGCCGGCCATTACGTAAAAATGGTGCACAACGGAATTGAATACGGAGATATGCAGCTGATCTCTGAATCATATTTCATTCTGAAACAGGTGCTGGGCCTTTCTGCTGATGAGCTTCATGAAGTTTTCGCTGAATGGAATAAAGGTGAGCTTGATAGCTACCTGATTGAGATTACGGCTGACATCTTCACAAAAAAAGACGAAGAGACAGGCAAACCGCTTGTTGATGTGATTCTTGATAAAGCAGGCCAAAAAGGAACAGGAAAATGGACAAGCCAAAGCGCACTTGACTTAGGCGTTCCGCTTCCGATTATTACTGAATCTGTATTCGCACGCTTTATCTCAGCTATGAAGGAAGAGCGTGTAAAAGCGAGCGGACTTCTTTCAGGACCAGAAGTGAAGCCTGTTACAGAAAATAAAGAAGAGCTGATTGAAGCGGTCAGAAAAGCGTTGTTCATGAGTAAAATCTGTTCATACGCGCAAGGATTTGCCCAAATGAAAGCTGCTTCTGAAGAATACAACTGGGATCTGAAATATGGTGAAATCGCTATGATCTTCCGCGGTGGCTGCATCATTCGCGCGGCATTCCTTCAGAAGATCAAAGAAGCTTACGATCGCGAGCCTGAGCTTGACAACCTGCTTCTTGACAGCTATTTCAAGAATATTGTAGAAAGCTATCAAGGAGCGCTTCGCCAAGTGATTTCACTTGCAGTTGCCCAAGGTGTGCCGGTGCCATCATTCTCAAGCGCATTAGCCTACTATGACAGCTACCGCACAGCCGTACTGCCTGCAAACTTAATCCAAGCACAGCGCGACTACTTTGGCGCTCATACGTATGAGCGTACTGACAAAGAAGGCATCTTCCATACTGAATGGATGAAGTAATCAATAGAAACCCCCAAAGCTATAGAGCTTCGGGGGTTTTGTTATTAATGAGAGTGCTATACCTCTGTGACAGCTGCAAAAAAGCCGAAAATGCTTGTAAACATTTTCGGCTTTTTTCTTCTTATTATATATTCCACCAGTGTAAGCCGTCTTTCGCCAAAAGATCATCAGATACTTTCGGTCCCATTGAGCCTGATTCGTAGTTAGGAGATAAGGTTTTGTTTGCTGCCCATGTTTCAGAAATAGAGTCGACAAAGCTCCAAGAAAGGGCAACTTCATCCCAGTGTGCAAAGTTTGTTGCATCGCCAAGAAGACAGTCGTGAATTAGTTTTTCATATGCTTCAGGGGTGTTCAACTCGTCATTGCAATTGCTGCAATAATCGAGTTTGATTGGCTGTGCGTGTGCTGCTCCGCCAAGCTTTTTAGCATTTAAGTAAAGCGTAATGCCTTCGTCAGGCTGGATATGAATGACAAGCAAGTTCGGATTCATGTTGTTTTCATTACCGTAGTACAGGTTCATCGGAATGTCCTTAAATTGAACGACAATTTTTGTGGACTTTTCTTTCATTCGTTTTCCGGTTCTGATGTAGAATGGAACACCAGCCCATCTGAAGTTGTCGATCAGGAGCTTGCCGGCAACAAAGGTTTCTGTATTGGAGTCAGGAGCGACATTATCTTCATCTGTATAAGCAGGAACCGGTACACCGTCAATTTCACCAGCTTGATATTGTCCGCGCACAAAGTATTCATCCACTTCGTCTTTTGCAATAGGACGCAGTGCTCTCAGCACCTTCACTTTCTCGCTGCGGATTTCTTCTGTGTTCAATTTGATAGGCGGCTCCATTGCAAGAAGGGCAACCATCTGCATAATATGGTTTTGCACCATGTCGCGAAGGGCGCCTGATTTTTCGTAATATCTTGCGCGGTCTTCAACGCCTAGTGATTCGCTAGATGTGATTTGAATGTTTGAAATGTAGCGGTTTGTCCAAAGCGGTTCGAAAATCGCATTGGCAAATCGAATCACTTCAATGTTCTGAACCATTTGTTTGCCTAGATAATGGTCGATTCTGTAAATTTGATCTTCCGTAAATGCTTCGCGGATTTCTTTATTCAATGCCTGTGCGCTTGGCAGATCATGGCCGAACGGTTTTTCGATGACAAGGCGAGACCAGCCGGTTGTAGCTGTTACACCCTCTGATTTTAATGTTTTTGCAATCGTTCCGAAGAATTCAGGAGCCATTGCCAAGTAGAACATTCTGTTGTTAGGAATTTGATATGTATCTTCCAGCTGGTTAAGCAATACGTTTAGCTCTTGATAAGAACCAGGGTTTGTCACGTCAAACGGGTGATAGTAAAAATGAGACGTGAAATCATCTATATGCTTATCTGCAGATGAGGAAATGGATGTTTTAACAGTTTGGCGAAGATCCTCATTAGACCAAGGTCTTCTTCCAACTCCTACCACTGCAAACTCTTCTCCGATTTGTCCGTTTTGATATAAACGGTGAATAGACGGATACAATTTTCGTTTTGCTAAATCTCCAGTTGCACCGAATATGACAATTACTGCTTTTGGTTGTTGGTTTGTTTTCACTAAAAGTACCTCACTTTATTCGAAGCTTTATTTTAGTACACCCCGTATATTTCCTTCATTTTAAATCTAAAATTCAACGAAAGCAAACATTTAAGCCCTTTTTTAAGCAGAATGCTGAAAAAATGTTTCTAGCACGAAAGGATTGTTCTTTTCAGAGGCAAGATTCACATTTTCCGCTTGATCCTGTATTCTTGTAGGTATCTGGTTCTAGTAGGAGGAAGGAAACGTGGAATTACTTTTTTTAGGGACGGGAGCCGGCATCCCCGCCAAGGCGAGAAATGTAACGTCGGTGGCATTAAAATTGCTTGAAGAAAGGCGTTCGGTATGGCTTTTTGACTGCGGGGAAGCCACACAGCATCAAATTTTACATACAACGATTAAACCTCGTAAAATAGAGAAAATCTTTATTACACACATGCACGGCGATCATGTATACGGACTTCCGGGGCTTCTGGGGAGCCGTTCCTTTCAAGGCGGAGAGGACGAGCTGACAGTGTACGGACCTAAAGGGATCAAGGCGTTTATTGAAACAAGCCTTGCCGTCACGAAAACCCATTTGACATATCCGCTTGCGATCCAGGAAATTGAAGAAGGAATCGTGTTTGAGGACGATCAGTTTATTGTCACAGCGGTATCTGTTATTCATGGAGTGGAAGCCTTCGGGTACCGTGTGCAGGAAAAAGACGTACCGGGTTCCTTGAAGGCTGACGTATTAAAAGAAATGAACATCCCGCCCGGACCTGTATATCAGAAAATCAAAAAAGGCGAAACGGTAACGCTTGAAGACGGACGAATCATCAATGGGAATGATTTTCTGGAGCCTCCTAAAAAGGGAAGATCTGTTGTGTTCTCCGGTGATACGAGAGTAAGTGACAAACTAAAAGAGCTTGCGAGGGATTGTGATGTGCTTGTTCATGAAGCAACCTTTGCTAAGGAAGACCGTAAACTTGCTTATGATTATTATCACAGTACAACGGAACAAGCGGCTGTAACAGCGAAAGAAGCAAGAGCGAAGCAGCTCATTTTAACCCATATCAGCGCAAGATATCAGGGAGATGCTTCTTTGGAGCTTCAAAAAGAAGCGGTTGACGTTTTCCCCAATAGCGTGGCGGCATATGATTTCTTAGAGGTAAACGTCCCGCGAGGCTGAAGGCAGAGCTCTTATTTGACAATTTGTGATGATGTTGTATAATAAAACGTAATCATTACGTTTTATAAGGAGATGTTAATTATGAGAGTAAATGTTACTTTAGCCTGCACTGAAACGGGAGACCGAAATTACATCACAACAAAAAATAAACGCACCAATCCAGACCGTTTGGAGCTGAAAAAATATTCACCGCGTTTAAAGAAATATACCCTTCACCGTGAAACAAAATAATATAAAAGACCGGGAATCCCTTACGGCCCGGTCTTTTTTTACGTTAATTGACTGCCTGGTAAAGAGGAGCGGCCTGCTGGCACGCTGCGCACCATACGTCATAAATAGCCAAGTGAACGATATGAGGTTCATCATGATGGATGTTGTGGGAGCTGTTTTTAGCTTGAATCCAGCCGCTTTGGTTAGATAGAGACAATATGCTGCTGTGCAAGTTTTGCCACTCCTGTTCAGCAGCGAATTTCTCAGTCCGTTCTCCTGATGACAACACAAGGAGAGGCATGTTTCCTAAGTGGACTTGCCGCTTTTTGAGCTCCTGCAGACTTTTTGAAAACTCTGCATGCGTGCCCTCAAGCATCATCTTTCTCGTATGTGATTTGTGCATTTCTTCGGGTATAAAGGTAAAGCTGGCGCAATCGCCTAAAGCTGGGTCAAGAAGGACCATGCCGATAATATCATACTTGTTTTGGCAGGCCCATAAACCGGTGATGACAGCTCCGTATGAGTGTGAAACAGCCAAATAAGGAGGTTTTACATCAGCTGCTTTAAGCAAACTCTCCAATTCTTTCACTTGTTGATCAGCTGTTCGTTTAGCTCTGCTTTGCCCGCTTTTTCCTATGCCTGCCCGATCATATGTGAAAATGCCAAATTCATCATCAATGTCCGCCATTAATGGTTTCCACGTCTCAGAAGAAGTACCATAGCCGGCCTCAAAGACAATCGTTACACCGCTTGATCCTTTCCGGTGCTGTGTATGAAACGCACATCCGTCAATTGTATATGTCTTTTCCATCCAAGCTGATTTCATTGGAGTCATCTCCTCTAATTGGTTCTACTAGGGAGACGGAGAACCTTAGCCGATCGTTTCTCTAAAAATAAAAAAAGAGATATCCTCTACAGGATATCTCTTATGGGCATTACCAGCCTCTTTCGTATTGAACAGGGGCCGGAATCTCTGTGTTGAGCTGTTTCGCAGCAGTTCTTGCAAAGAATGGATCCCGCAAAAGCTCTCTGCCGATAAAGATGAGGTCGGCACGTCCGTTTTGCAGAATTTCTTCAGCCATTGAACCGTCTGTAATCATGCCGACGGCACCAGTAGCCATGTCCGCCTGTTCACGGATTTTCTCAGCGAAGCTGACCTGATAGCCAGGGAATACGTTAATGTCTGCGTGAACAAGGGCGCCTGAGCTGCAGTCAATTAAGTCAACACCCTGCTCCTTCATCCATTTTGCAAAACCGATGTGATCGGCAATGTCTAAGCCTTTATCAGTGTAGTCAGAAGCAGATACACGGACAAATAAAGGACCGTCCCATACTTGTTTGACTTCATCAATGATCTCTCTCAAGAAACGATAGCGGTTTTCAGGTGAGCCGCCATATTCATCTGTGCGATGGTTGGAAAGCGGAGACAAAAATTCATGAATTAAATATCCGTGCGCCGCATGAATTTCAATCACATCAAAGCCGGCTTCTTTTGCGCGGGCAGCCGCTTGCTTGAACTCCTGGACCGTTTCTTTTACTTTTTCTGCTGACATTTCTACAGGTGTTGCTGATTGTTCGTCAAACGCAATCGCCGATGGAGCGAAGATATCTCCTTCAAGCTCAGCTTTACGTCCGGCATGGGCAAGCTGAATGCCGATTTTTGAACCTTGTTCTTTGACCTGCTCAGTCAGTTTTGCAAAGCCTTCAATATGCTCGTCGCTCCAAATGCCTAAGTCTTGGTTAGTGATTCGTCCTTGAGGGTTAACCGCTGACGCCTCTACAATAATCAGTCCGACCTGGCCGATTGCGCGCGATATGTAATGTGCCATGTGGAACGGTGTTAATTTTCCGTCCTTTTCATGAGAAGAATACATGCACATTGGCGACATGACAATGCGGTTTTTTAACGTCATATCTTTAATTATAATAGGTGTAAATAATTTTCTGGCCATTTCTTTCGCCTCCCGTAAGGTTTTTAGAGATTGATTATATCAAGTCATTTCTTTCCCGTCATATAAACTGCTCAAAAGAACCGCTTTTGTCAAACATTTCTGTATAATAGACGAGAAATCAGTTTATTTTTCAGTATAGAAGCATTTTTATTCATAGGAGGGGCGGAATCAATGAATTGGCAGACGAAGGACGAATTGCTGGCACTTTTAATTTCTCTTGTGCAATACGAAAGCATCACCGGTTCAAAGGGCGAGGCAGCGCTTGCAGAGTATCTTTATTTTATTTTGAAGGACAAGCCCTATTTTCAAAAGCACCCTGATGATGTAACACTTCATCCGATGGACGATGGCAGATCTTTTCTTACGGCTCTAGTCAAAAAGAAGAATGTCAAAAAGACAGTGCTTCTGCTGAGTCATTTTGATGTCGTTGACATAGAAGATTACGGCGAATTTAAACATATGGCTTGCAAGCCTGCTGAGCTTTTGAGCTCCTTTTTAGAGAAAAAAGAGCTGCTCCCGGAACGTGTGAGAAGAGATGCCGAAAGCGGAGACTGGCTGTTCGGAAGAGGGACGATGGATATGAAAGCGGGGCTTTGTGTTCAACTGTCGATGCTGGAGAGGGCAATGAACGGGCATTTTGAGGGCAATCTGCTGTTGATAACGGTTCCGGACGAGGAAGTGAATTCAAGAGGCATGATTGAAGCGGTTCCTGCATTGAAGGAGATGGAGAAAAAGCATGATATCACATTAACCGCTTGCCTGAATGCCGAACCGATGTTTGAAAAATTTCCCGGCGATCAGCAGCAATATTTTTATACAGGAAGCATTGGCAAGGTGCTTGCGGGTTTTTTCTGCAAGGGGATTGAGACACATGTTGGAGAGCCGTTTTCAGGCCTAAACGCAAATTTAATGGTATCTGAGATTAACCGTTTGCTTGAACTGAATGCTGATTATTGCGAAAAGGTTGATGGCGAGGTCACTCCGCCGCCGGTAAACTTAATGCAAAAGGACTTGAAAGAGGCATATTCAGTCCAGACACCGCATACAGCCGTCACATTATTTAATGTGCTGTCAATGAAACGCTCAGCTAGTGAGCTGCATCAGATGCTGCTTAAAACAGCAGAACAGGCGGCGGAGGAAATCATGTCGAACGTTCGGAAGAAAACACAGGATTTTCAACAATTTGAGCCATTTCAGCCGATTGAGCGGGACGTCACTGTTTTGACATTTGATGAGCTGGTCTCGCGTGCAAAAAAGCGTGCGGGGATCTCGGAAACAGAGCGGGCTCTAAATTATGCCTTTGCTAACAGGGGCGAGCTTGGAGATAGGGATTTTTCGACGAAAATTGTTTCTGAGCTTGCTTCACTTTGTAAGGAGGATGCGCCGCTCATCGTTCTGTTTTATAGTCCGCCGCTTTATCCAGCTGTTTCTTCAAAGGATGATCAATTGATCAGAAATACAGCAGAACAGTTAAAGCATTATGCGGCTGAGCGATACGGCATTGCATTACAGGAGGTTCAGTACTTCCCCGGACTTTCCGACTTGAGTTATCTTCAGCTGGAAAAGCAGGAGGTTGATGCATACACAAGCAATATGCCGCTCTTTAACAGAGGATATTCATTGCCAAGCGGTAAAAATCAGGCTTTATATGTCCCGGTTTTAAATGTCGGTCCGGCTGGTAAAGACCCGCATAAATGGACGGAAAGATTGTATATGCCTTATTCCTTTGAAGTGCTTCCCGATTTGCTTTCATTTACGATCTCCGCGCTATTAAAGCAATCAGAATCTGCCGGCCAGCTGCTGCGGGAAAAATAAAAAACAGAAGGCACTGTGCCTTCTGTTTTTGTCTTACATCTAAGAATGTCTCTCTAAGGCGGCGCCGGCAAACTGTTCTTTGATTTCTGCGCTCCGTTTAGCTGTTTCTTCAATACAGTGAATAATTGCTTCTTCAAAGCGGGAGTCCTGTAAAGCGCGAAGACCTGCCTCTGTAGTGCCCCCAGGACTGGTGATTTCTTTACGCAGCTTTTCCGGCTGTTTGCCGCTTTGAAGGAGCATATCTGTTGCCCCTGCCATTGTCTGCAAAATGAGTGCTTTTGCCGTTTCTTTATCTAATCCTACTTTTTGTGCCGCTTTTTCCATCGCCTCAATATAACGATACACATAGGCCGGGCCGCTGCCTGCGATTGCAGTGACAGCGTCAAGATGCCGCTCCTCAACCAGTGTTGCATCACCGATTGTTTCCAATAGAGCTTTTGCGGCAATAATATCATTCTTGCTTGCTTCCGTGCTTACGGAAAATCCGGTTGCTGATTTTCTGATTGCCGCTGATGTATTAGGCATGACGCGAATGACTGCGAGCTTTCTGCCAAAATAATGCTGAATGGTTTCGATGGTAAGGCCTGCAAGTACTGAAATGACAAGCTGGTCCTTGATATACGGCCGGATGCTGTCGATGCTTTCCGCCGCGTCTTTCGGTTTGAAAGCGAGGATAATGATATTGGTGTGAGTGAAAAACTCATTTTTATCTCTGCATGGACGCACGCCGTACGTTTCCTTTAATTCAATCAGACGCTCGTCATTTGAGCGATTTGTAATATAGATATGTTCTGGTTTTGTGATGCCGCTTTGCAAAATGCCGTTGATCATTGCTTCTGCCATTGACCCGGCGCCGACAAATCCTATCTTTTTCATTGATATCCTCCTTCTATCAGAACAACAAAAAAACCTTTTCATCACGTAAAGGACGAAAAGGTTCGCGGTACCACCCTCATTAGCACAAATTGTGCTCAGCTCAAATCCCGTAACGCGGGAAACGTTTAGGTTTTCCTAACCGCGACTTGAGGGCAGGTTCTACAAACAAGCGGGCCGCAACACCTTTCAGCCGGGGGTATCGCTCTCTTAGGCCATTGCCTTGTATACTATTCCTCGTCATAGCGTTCCAATGGTTCTCGTTTTAGTTTGTTGTTCATTATGCAATGGCGGACAAGCTAATGTCAATAGCTTTTTCAAAAAGGTTTGTTCTCATTCTGCAATAATGACACAAGACCGAGAAAAAGCTAAAATATGAATAATGAATGAAGACAAGGAGCGAAAGGATGACAACTGAAGATGTAATTGCGATCCGCGTCCCGACGCCGTTTGCTGTCGGCGATGTTATCGTTTACCTCGTAAAAGGTGAAGCACTGACACTTATCGATGCCGGGCCGAATACAAAAGAGGCTGCCAGAGCCCTACAAGAGCAGCTTGCCGCTGTAAATGTGAAAATGTCAGATATCGAGCAGGTTGTACTGACTCACCATCATGCTGATCATGCAGGCTTGCTTGATGTCTTTTCAGATGAAATCGAAGTGATTGGGCATACATTCAACGAACCTTATATCAGCCGAAATCAAGCCTTTATGGATTGGCAAAAACGTTTTTTTCAAAAGCTGCTGCCTGAATTAGGCGTTCCATTTGATACGGGGAAGGCGGAAAAGCTGATTCGATCAGCGTACGCATTTTCCTGTACGAGATCTCTGACAAAATCAATCAGAGAAGGTATGGGCATAGATGGGCTTGAGGGCTGGTCTGTGTTGGAGATGCCTGGACATGCTGAATCGCATATCGTTCTGTTCCATGAAAAAAGCGGAAGGATGCTTGGCGGCGATCTACTGCTGGCAAACAGCTCGTCTAATCCGATTTTGGAAGCGCCGAAAGCGGGAGACGTTAGGTCAAAGCCTTTAGTGGATTATCAGCGGTCATTGCGAAGGCTGTCTCAACTTGATCCAACAATCGTATTTCCTGGTCACGGCGAGCCTATCACCAGTGTACAAGCGCTGATTGAGAAGCGTTTTGACAAGCAGAGGAACAGGACGGAGGATGTTCGTCGCATGCTGGATGAAAAGCCGATGACCGCTTTTCAGGTCTGTCAGCAGCTTTTTCCTGCTGTATATGAAAAGGAATTGTTTTTAACGATGTCAGAAACGGCAGGTCACCTTGATGTGTTAGAGGCTGAAGAAGCCATTACGTCATATTGGGAAGGAAATACCGCATACTTTAAAACAATGAAGAGGTGAAATGGGTGAAACATATAGCGGGAAAAAGGATTTGGATAACCGGCGCTTCAGGAGGGCTTGGTGAAAGAATCGCATACTTATGCGCAGCTGAAGGAGCCCATGTCCTGCTGTCGGCTAGACGCGAGGATCGTTTGATAGAAATCAAAAGGAAAATAACCGAGGAATGGAGCGGACAGTGTGAGATTTTTCCTCTGGATGTCGGCCGCCTAGAGGATATCGCCCGGGTCCGCGATCAGATCGGCTCGGTTGATGTACTGATTAACAATGCGGGCTTCGGTATATTTGAAACGGTTTTAGACTCTACATTGGATGACATGAAAGCGATGTTTGATGTGAATGTCTTCGGCCTGATCGCCTGTACAAAAGCGGTGCTTCCGCAAATGCTTGAGCAAAAAAAGGGCCATATCATCAATATCGCCTCTCAAGCGGGGAAAATCGCAACACCGAAGTCTAGCCTTTATTCCGCGACCAAACATGCCGTGTTAGGTTACTCAAACGCTTTGCGGATGGAGCTTTCGGGAACCGGCATTTATGTGACAACAGTCAACCCGGGCCCGATTCAGACGGACTTTTTTTCCATTGCTGATAAAGGCGGGGACTACGCCAAAAATGTCGGCCGCTGGATGCTTGATCCTGATGACGTGGCAGCTCAAATTACAGCTGCAATTTTTACGAAAAAGCGGGAGATCAATCTTCCGCGTTTAATGAATGCCGGCACTAAGCTGTATCAGCTGTTTCCAGCTCTTGTAGAAAAGCTGGCAGGACGCGCGCTCATGAAAAAATAATGATGGAACTGCCTGTGGTGGAGTGGCTTGTTTCTCACGAGGCAGTTTTTGATAGTGGAAGGGAGAGATTGTTGAATGTCAGTTCATTCAGAAGTCCTTCATGCTCTGCTTAAAGATCCGTTTATTCAGAAACTGATTGATGCAGAGCCTGTATTCTGGGCAAATTCAGGCAAGAAAGAGGGGCCAATACCCCGTGCAGATGAGTGGGCAACCGAGATAGCGGAAGCGGAAAAAAGAATGCGGCGGTTTGCACCTTACATTGCCGAGGTGTTTCCTGAGACGAAAGGCGCTAAAGGAATCATCGAGTCTCCGCTTTTTGAGGTGCAGCATATGAAGGGAAAGCTGGAAGCGGCATATCAGCAGCCATTTCCCGGAAGATGGCTTTTAAAGTGCGACCATGAGCTTCCGATTTCAGGATCGATTAAAGCGAGGGGCGGGATTTATGAAGTGTTAAAGCATGCTGAAAATCTCGCGCTTCAAGAAGGGATGCTTCAGGAAACCGATGATTACCGCATCTTACAGGAAGAGCGGTTTGCCGGGTTTTTCTCCCGCTATTCGATTGCTGTCGGTTCGACAGGAAACCTGGGTTTAAGCATCGGCATCATCGGCGCGGCACTCGGCTTTCGCGTGACAGTGCATATGTCCGCCGATGCTAAGCAGTGGAAAAAGGATCTCCTCCGCCAAAAGGGAGTCACTGTTATGGAGTACGAAACAGATTACAGCGAAGCGGTGAACGAGGGGAGACGGCAGGCGGAACAAGATCCATTCTGTTATTTTATTGATGATGAACATTCTCGTCAGCTGTTCTTAGGATATGCTGTTGCCGCAAGCCGATTAAAAACACAGCTTGACTGTATGAATATAAAGCCAAGTCTTGAGACGCCCTTGTTTGTGTATCTGCCGTGCGGAGTCGGCGGAGGACCGGGCGGTGTAGCATTTGGGCTGAAGCTTTTATACGGAGATCATGTTCATGTGTTTTTCGCAGAACCAACTCATTCACCTTGTATGCTGTTAGGGCTTTATTCAGGACTTCACGAGAAGATCTCCGTCCAGGATATCGGCCTGGATAATCAGACGGCTGCTGACGGACTTGCCGTAGGGAGGCCGTCAGGATTTGTCGGCAAGCTGATTGAACCGCTTCTGAGCGGCTGTTATACGGTAGAGGACAATACGCTTTATACTTTGCTTCATATGCTGGCTGTATCTGAAGATAAATATTTAGAGCCCTCTGCTCTTGCCGGCATGTTCGGGCCGGTTCAGCTTTTTTCGACAGAAGAGGGAAGGCGCTATGCTCAGAAATATAAGGTGGAACATGCCGTACATGTCGTCTGGGGAACGGGAGGAAGCATGGTTCCAAAAGATGAAATGGCTGCGTATAACCGAATCGGTGCTGATTTGCTAAAAAAACGAAATGAAAAATAAGCAGACAGTGAAAAGGTTTTCCGTTACAATCTTTGTAAGGGTTTTAACCTACAGAGAGTCAGGTGTAAACAGTGAAAAATAAAGAACTTAACCTACATACTTTATATACACAGCACAATCGGGAGTCTTGGTCTGGTTTTGGGGGGCATTTGTCGATTGCTGTATCTGAAGAAGAGGCAAAAGCTGTGGAAGGATTGAATGATTATCTATCTGTTGAAGAAGTGGAGACGATCTATATTCCGCTTGTTCGCTTGCTTCATTTACATGTCAAGTCTGCGGCTGAACGCAATAAGCATGTCAATGTTTTTTTGAAGCACCCACATTCAGCCAAAATTCCGTTTATTATCGGCATTGCCGGCAGTGTCGCAGTCGGAAAAAGCACGACGGCGCGGATCTTGCAGAAGCTGCTTTCGCGTTTGCCTGACCGTCCAAAAGTGAGCCTTATCACGACAGATGGTTTTTTATTTCCTACTGCCGAGCTGAAAAAGAAAAATATGATGTCTAGAAAAGGGTTTCCTGAAAGCTATGATGTAAAGGCGCTGCTCGAATTTTTGAATGACTTAAAATCAGGAAAGGACAGCGTAAAGGCCCCGGTGTATTCCCATCTAACCTATGACCGCGAGGAAGGTGTGTTCGAGGTTGTAGAACAGGCGGATATTGTGATTATTGAAGGCATTAATGTTCTTCAGTCGCCCACCTTGGAGGATGACCGGGAAAACCCGCGTATTTTTGTTTCCGATTTCTTTGATTTTTCGATTTATGTGGATGCGGAGGAAAGCCGGATTTTCACTTGGTATTTAGAGCGTTTTCGCCTGCTTCGGGAAACTGCTTTTCAAAATCCTGATTCATATTTTCATAAATTTAAAGACTTGTCTGATCAGGAGGCTGACGAGATGGCAGCCTCGATTTGGGAGAGTGTCAACCGGCCGAATTTATATGAAAATATTTTGCCGACTAAATTCAGGTCAGATCTCATTTTGCGTAAGGGAGACGGGCATAAGGTCGAGGAAGTGCTGGTAAGGAGGGTATGAAATTGTGCATCATATTGAACTGTATGTCTCTGATTTGGAGGCGTCTAGGCGGTTTTGGGGCTGGTTCTTAAAAGAACTTGGCTATAAAGAGTATCAAAAATGGAGCTCAGGCATCAGCTGGAAGAAAGATCGTTTTTACCTAGTGATTGTGCAGGCGAAAGAGCCATTTCTAGAGCCGGAATACCATAGATGCCGAGTCGGTCTGAACCATCTCGCATTTCATGCTGAATCCAAGCTTCAAGTCGATCAGATGACTGAAAAATTGACGGCAAAAGGTTATCGTGTGTTGTACCGAGACAGGCATCCTTTTGCCGGAGGAGACGGGCATTATGCAGTCTATTGTGAGGATCCGGACCGGATTAAGGTAGAGCTCGTTGCCCCAAGCTGTTAATCGTGATCTTCGGACAGGCTGTTCAGCTTTTTCTCAATGCGATCCAGCTGCGCTTTTCGGTTTTTCGCATACTTGAAGCCTGTAACAGCCGCAAAGACGACAGCGGCAAATATAATAAATACAAACAGCTGAAACATCACATCACCTATATTCATGTTCTTCACCTCATGTTTGCGGGAGAGTTTCATTCTCTTCCGTTTTTTATTTAAAGCGGCTTTTCCAGACGGGAACGGTGTTTTGTGGTCTCTGTTTTCATTTGCCGATAGGCGAACGCTAAAAATGGCAGGCCGAGCAGGGTAATGCCGCTCAGGACAGAAAAAATATAAATCGGCCGGCCAGCGCCAAACAGGTCTATACATATCCCCCCGACCCAAGGGCCGATGACGTTTCCGAGCTGTGAAAAACCGATTGCCCCGAAATAAGTGCCTTTTAATCCTGGTTTTGCAATCTGGTCTACATACAAATCCATCATAGAGAATAAAAGCACTTCGCCGATTGTAAATGTGATGACAATCATCACAATTGAAGGAACACCGTGTGATACGGTAAAAATGGCCATGCTGATACTAACCATCACATTACCGAGCATAAGAGAACAAAGCGGCGAAAAACGTTTTGCAAAATGGACAATGGGAAATTGCGTCGCCAACACAACGATTGCGTTTAATGTCAGCATCAGCCCATACAGCTTCGTTCCATTGTCGATCAAGGGGTTCTGCGCCATATACTGAGGGAATGTGGAACTGAATTGTGAGTAGCCGAAGGTGCATAGCGTAATGCCGACCAAAGCAATGGTAAAAAGATAATCC
Source organism: Bacillus sp. EU52 (assembly GCF_037964975.1). Lineage (NCBI taxonomy): Bacteria > Bacillati > Bacillota > Bacilli > Caryophanales > Bacillaceae > Bacillus > Bacillus sp. EU52. Next base: position 2,337,485 of record NZ_CP150177.1, on the reverse strand, counting down.
TTTTGCGTGACCATAAACGCTTCCCGCACGCTCATATTTCGGGACTGGGCTGGTGCTGATAAGGATGGATGTTTTTTAAATTGGAGGGCAAGCACAATTCCGTATAGTCCGTAAATGACTGCAGGCACCAAAAAGGGCGTAGTCGATTGCGATGAGCCGAAATATAGGCCAAGCACAGGTCCGAAGACAACGCCGATATTAATAGCCGCATAGCGTAAATTAAAAACTAGCAGTCTCGTTTTTTCTTCTGTCATATCAGACAGCAAGGCCTTTGAAGCGGGCTCAAACAGTGATTTGCAAAGACCGTTTAATGCGTTAACTACAAAAAACACCCAGAGATGAGATGCCGCCGCAAAGCCTGCAAATACCAGCATCCATCCGAAAATTGATACAAGCATCATGTTTTTTCTGCCGAATTTATCTGAGATATATCCGCCGTAAAAGCTTGCGAGGATGCCGACTGATGAGCTCGCGGCGATGACCAGCCCTGCATAGGAAGCTGATGCGCCTTGGACGGCTGTCAAATAAATCGCTAAAAAAGGAATGCTCATCGATGTTGCCATTCTGCCGAAAATGGTTCCGATTATAATTGTCCAGCTGATCGGGTGGATATCTTTCCATTTCTTCATGAATTATATTCTCTCCTGTATGTATGATCTTTCTCTATCATATATGAAAAAATTTCCTTCTCCAATAGATCGTTCAAAATATTTCGTTATTGACATGTAGTATGCCTGATTGTATGGATGGCAATATACTTTGCGTTGAGGATGCGTGTGGCTGACGGAGTTTACATCTTGAAAGAAGGAAAATGACGGGATGTCCGATTTCAGTGAGGGTGTGTTTGAAACATTAAAAGAGTTTAAGCCGCCAGGACGTGGATCATATCGGCAGTGAAACCGGCTATGAGATCAAGATGTACGCTGAAAACCGGCATGGGCCTCATGACAGAACAAGAGAGCACATCTCTTCGAAAAAGTGTATACGCGTGATCATGGACAGCTTATTCCGTTTTGCGCGAGTTCTGAGGGGGAATTTTACGCCAGGCCATATGAATCTATGGAGCGTGAGAAAATCCTGCTTTTTCTGTAAGCCTGAGACTGTTTATTTGTTTCAGGCGGTGTTTTCAAAGGGAAGCCGCATCAGCGGCTGAAAGACTGACAGTCATGCGTTTAAGAGAACAGGCCTTGGTTTGTGACATAGTCATAAATGATATCTTCTATATGCGCATGCAAATCCTCATCTGGTTCTTCATTCCGTCTCTCTTGTAGAGCCGCTTTCAGGCTTTGTTTTTCATACGGGCTTAACGGATCTATAGCAACGTTTCTGCCGTATTGCCGCAATGCCTGTCCCAGCATTTTTTCGACAAATTTCTCCATCATGACTCTCCTATCCTTATGCTTCGCTTTTATTCTACTAAATGTTTTTCTTCTCTCAAACCCTTGGATCATATTTTCTGTCAGACAAGAATCATTTACCAGTATAAAACGAACATACTTTCGCATATAATGAAAAGCGAACATAAGTTCTTTTTAGAGGTGTGTATGATGAAAGAAAAAGTGATTTTTCTCGTTGACATGCAATCGTTTTATGCATCTGTAGAGAAAGCGGAAAATCCACATTTGAAAAATAGGCCCGTCATTGTTTCGGGTGACCCTGAAAAAAGGGGCGGAGTCGTATTGGCTGCCTGCCCGCTGGCGAAACAAAAGGGTGTGGTGAATGCTTCACGGCTGTGGGAGGCGCAGGAAAAGTGTCCTGAGGCTGTTGTGCTCCGGCCGCGTATGCAGCGGTATATTGATGTATCACTGCAAATTACGGCCATTCTCGAGGAGTATACAGACCTTGTGGAGCCGTATTCCATCGATGTTCTGTTACTATTAATTACACGATATAATCATAGTTTACAAAGTTCGACTTTATCCTCAAGGTTATCACATAACAGCTAACAAAAATGTATAATATAAACTGTGAGTTTGGGGGAGGGAAAGATTTCTTGAAAGATGATAATGGACTTGAACTAAGAGTTGAATTAGCTAAGGCAAAAAACGATCTGCGTTATATGATTACTGATAATGGAATACCAATACATGATGCTTGTCTTTGGCTTGATTTTGTGAGTTTGAATAGTTATCTCACTGGCGAAAGATATGCATATGCGCTTTTACGTTACTTTCGCTTTTTAAAAGTTAATAAAATTCATTATAAAGAAGTTGTGGATAAGACTGTAATTGAGGAATACATTAAAGATCTCCTTGGACTAGGTAACAAAATAATTGATTATGAAAGTCAAATTACATACAATGCAATGTCACTGTACATTACCGTAGTAAAATCATTTTACCTTTGGCTTGAAGATGAAAGGAAAATAAGCGTTAATCCATTACTTGTTCATAGTATTACTGACACAAATAAAACTTTTAATAAAACCAAATTATTGTATGGACAGATATGGAAGTTTGATATAGAAACGACTTTATTATCAAGAGTGACTTATCGTAAGCAAAGAGATCATTTGAAATGGTATACGGAAAAAGAAGTCGAAACAATCAGAAAAAATCTACCCACTATTAGAGATGAAGCAGTTTTCGCAATTAGTGTCGAAACAGGAATGAGAATCGGTGAAATTTTAGGATTAAAAATAAATCATTTTAATCCATTTGAGGCAACATTAGAGATAGTTAGAGAACGGAATATTGAGAATCGGGCACAAGTTAAAACAGCTGAACGTACAATACATATTTATAGCTCGTTAGTTGATTTAATCCAAGAATATATTATAACTGAAAGGGCTTCTGCTGATATTAATTATTCGAATTTTTTATTCTTAAATCTTAAAGGCAAACACATGGGGCAACCTCTAAAACCTAGAAATTTTTTGCGTATATTAAAAGATTCAGGAGAGAAGTCAGGTTTAAAAAGAAACGAAATCAGAACGCATAGTGGCAGAAGCACAAGAGTGCAGCAACTAGTGGAATTGATGAGAGACAAACCTGAATTAGGTATTACTCAAACATACATTGATGAAGAGCTTGGATGGAGAAGCGAGAGAAGCATAAAAAGTTATGAGAAGGGATATAGTATGAGACAAAAACGAAAAATTTTAGAGAGAATAAAAAACGTATCAATCAATAAAGGAGAGGGTTAAATTTGATAAATATAAAGCTGGTCAAATCTTTAACCCCTACGAATTATATAATTGATGTAAATCAAAATAGCATTCATTTACTCAATATTCAATTAGGTTATGCCGAATTAAAAGAATTTATAATGAAAATTGAAAAAGTGTTTACTGAAAGGAATATAAACTCTTTTTACTTGGTTTTTAACAACTATGGAATTAAATCTTTTAAAAATGTTGAAGAACTTTTCATTTTAGGATTTCCTAATCAGTTTCAAGACTTTTTATTATATATAGGACAGCAATATTTAGAGCAGGGTACCTATTTTTCTGTAACAAAGATTCTCAAAAATCTGAATCCTAAAGGTAGTGGAATGCAAAAAAGTGAAGATCTAAAAAATTTTATTGTAATGGTTGAGAAAAAATTTCTTATTCAAATTACTTTACCCCAACTTCGTAGTGCATTTAAAGGTGGAGAAAGAAGCAAAGTAGCTCTTTTTTATAAATGTTTAACCTATTCAAAATTTATGAATTTGAGCCTAAAAGAATTAAAACAAGAATTTGTGTCTTATCTATATTCATGTACAGATGCACTATTCAAAAAAAATAAAGTTGTGTCTTATTCGAATCTTTATTCTTTTGCATTTGGTGTGCAATATTTACAGTACAGTTATTTGTCTGAACCTCTAAAGAGTTTATTTACTAATTTATTAAACAATAAAAAATACTCTTTAGAGAAAAGCATTGTTGGAGTTGGCTTAGATAAATGGTTTTTGTTGATTAAGAATATACAGCAGGTTAATGTACAGGTATTAAAGTTTGAATGCTTACCGAACAATTTGAAGTCTGAGATTCAACAATATCTTTTTAATTGGTGGCAAAAAGGAGAAAATGAAAAAGCAATTGCACGGAGATACTCTAATGTAATGAGGATAGGGAATGCTCTCGTTAGCACTGGGATAAGCTTTCAATCATTGCTAGATCTAACTTATGTAGATGTACTAAATATTAATGATGTTTTGCATCAACTTAAATTAAAGGGGAAAAATAAATATTCACCTAAAACCATTCAGGGATCTTTCTCTGAGGCTCGAATGTTTTTTGACTGGTTAAATAAAAAAAGAAACCCTAATAACTCATTAAATAATCCTTTTAGACGTTTTAAGTATTACAATATAAATTCGTTTGTGAAGAATGCAAAGTATATTCCTGAAGAAATAATTGAACAGTTAACTAATGTTATTCATGAATGTTCCAGAAGTATTCAACTTATTTGGCTGATTATGATGAATACGGGAATGAGAGTTTCAGAGGTATTAAATCTAACAACAGATTGCTTAGTCTACGACCAAAAAGAAAAAACGTTTTTCCTCGAGTTTTTAGCTTCAAAAAATTTAAAAGAACGACGTAAAAAAGGTTTAGATGATTTTCATACGATTCCTTTGACTAATGAGGAACTTATAACAAAAATTCGAGAGCAAATTGATAATACCTCTGACCTTAGGGCTTTAGGTAATACAAATTTTATTTTTATCCTTATCGATGATATACATAGAAGCTCTATAAAACGTTATACGGGCAATATGGTTTCCAATGAGATTAATAAATGTATAAAAAAACATCAGATTAAAGATCATACAGGTAATCTTTTTCATTATGCCAATCATCAATGCAGAAAAACATTAGCTGTTTCTTTATTAAGTGAGGGAAGTTCTATCACAGATGTTTCTCAGATATTAGGGCATTTAGTAGAAAAAACAACCCAACAATATTATCAAGATGTTGATTCGTTAAAGATAGCTAAGCTTGATCAAAAACTTTTTGAGGAGTTATTCCATACACTTGATAAAAAAACTGTTGAATCTTATAATCCTCATGATTTTGAGCAGCTTAAGCAAGAAATTATGTTAGGTGCTCGGGAAACGCCTGAAGGTCATGGTAGCTGTGTTAAACATGTTTCTTTTGGTCCCTGCAAAAAAAGGTCCTGTGTGGGTTGTTCTTTCCTGTTAACTGGACCGCAAAAACTTCCTATGTGGAGAAAACTTTATCGAGAACAACAGAAATATGTTTACGATTTACGTTCGCTAATGATAAGGCAGGGTATCGAAAACTATAAAGACTATAGAGATTTTCAGCATGAGAATCATCTGCTTAATCTGTACAAGAATACTATTGAACAGCTAGAAAAATTTATGAAAGAGAGGGATTTGAATTTTTAATGAATATAAAAAAACAGTTTCATTTAAGAGAGAATTATTCAAAAAATCTTAAAGAATTTTTAATACGTCGTATAGACCAACTTGGGTACTTTGATTTTTTTGATGACTCTTGGTATTTCGAAAAGAGACATAAAGATTCCCTTCCTAAAGGCTCCTATACCTTAGTTTTTCATCAGGTACCAATTCAATATAAAGAGTCGGTGAAATATTATGCTCTCTTATGTGATAATCAAGTGAGCACCATACAAAAAAAGTGTTTAAATATTGCCCGTTTTTTAAAATTCATTGTAAAGCAATTTGGTTATTTAGAGATAGAAAAAATAACTAGACAACATGTTAATGCCTTTGAATATTCTTTGAACCTCTCTTCTTATTCAATGAACAACAAACAAGTGACTTATGCTTCAGTTCATAATTTCTTTACAAAGATTTCTGATTTTGATGAAAACCTTAAGAACATACCATCTAAAAGAATAAATCCTTTTAAGCAAAGTAGATATAAAAAAGAAAATTTAATTAGTTCTGAGGATCTTAAAATCTGGGATACTCTTCTGAAAGATGAACAATTAAATATACCATTAGAATTTCGAACATTGTATTGGCTTATTCGTTCCTTTCCAAATCGCATTACGGAAGTATTATCTATGAAAAGGGATTGTCTTAAGAGTTTTTATAGTGAATATGTAATTCAAATCCCCACTTTTAAACAAAGTGGAGGCTATGGTAAGCCTGTAATTAAATCAATCCCTGTAGTATATCAAGGCCATGGAAAATACGTAATTGACCTCATTAAAAAACTTCAAGAACAAACTAACTCAAATCTTTCTAAATATCCAATCGCCCAAAATCAAAAACACGACTACCTTTTTCTTATTAGGAGATGGAATTTTTATGATGACAACGGTTTAAACTTTCGTTTTAATCAAAAATTTACTAATCAACTATATAATTGGACAGGACCAAAAATAAATGATTTGTTGAAACAAATGGGTTTAATTATGAACATAAGAAATAAACATAATCAATTAATAATCCCCACCACTCATCATTTTCGGCATAGCGCTGTAACTGAGAGGTTATATACCGTTGGATATACAATTGAACAAGTTCGCCGCCTAACTGGACATAAAAATGAATCCATGACAAAATTCTACACTCATCAGCTGGTTGAAAAGCACAAGAAAATTCATTTAGGAATTTCCCAATTGAGTAAACCTTATGAAAGTGCTGTGGAATTCAAAGGGAAAATTCTAAATTTAGATGAAAGGACAACTCACCAATTATCTAAAGATCCTAGGCGTTATTTAACGTGGGAGGCTAATGGGAAAAAGGGTGTCGGTATTTGCAGTGATATCTCAGGCTGTAATCCTCAAGGTACTTCAGTGCATTTTGAGTGTTATGCATGTGATTGGTTTGTACCAAAAATTGAATATCTATCTGATTATAGGGTCGAATATGCTTACTGGGAGAAAGTTATTGATAGAACTTCAGGAGATTCCAGGCGTGCAGCCCATTTTGAAAATGCTGTTCGCAATCTAAGTTATCTCGAAAGGATTATTTCCATATGCGAAAATGGGGTTGCTCATTTTAAGGAAAAGTTGGTCTTAAATAAAGCTAAAAAGGATTTGAAACCATATAATTGGGAGTGATTTTTCGTATGCCTAATGAGGGAATCTTAATGTTGCAGCAGAGAAAGAGAAACGAAAGTATTGAAAAAGTCAATTGGGCAATTCAGTATTTTCGTGATTTAGAAGGACCAAATTCTCGAATTACTGCAAAAAAACTCTCGGAGTTAACACAATTAAGCCGCACAGTGCTCTATAAACCACATTTGCGTTCTCTTTGGGATAAAAATTGGCACGGTGAGAATATAAAGATTTCTAAAAAAAATGACCTTACTGAGGAAGATAAACTTGAAAAAAAAATTGCTTGTTTAAAAGCTGAATTACAAAAAAAAGAAACTAAAATTCATCGACTTGAAGAAGCATACAAAAATGAAAAGAATCGTTCGAAGGCACATGCGCAAGATTATGAAGAGTTGAAAGTTCGGCATCAAAGATTATTGCATCATAATTTGATGTTAACTAGAAAATTACACTTGCATGGTCTTGAATATGATGATCAGCCTGATTTATAACATGGATCAAAGAAGCCGACTATTTTGAGATAGTCGGCTTCTAATAAGACAGTTCAACTGAAATAATTTGTTGATAGGGTATTGTTATTGCATCTTCATCGTTAATGATTTTTAATTGGTGTTGCTTAACTTGTGTCACCCATCCCCAAAAATGTTTTTTCTCATAAGTTGAAGCATACGTGATCGTGATAGCGCGATCCTCGTTTATAGATTGTAAAATGATACGATTGATTTCATCTAATTGGTCGTCACTAAGCTTGCTTTGGCGAAATTCTCTCTCTTTCCGCCTTTTATCTAGTAATAACTCTCGATGTTCAGGTAGCATCATACGGCTTGATTCCCACATGAGGTTATAGCCTGGTGTTAACTTATTGGGATTCATAAATATCACCTCGATTATTTGTAATGTCCTCCTATTTTTTCAGCACGATGGTTCGCTTGGCCGGCCTTTGTTAAAGAAGAGGCATGAAGTAAAGAAGCAGGACCGTACTTTGTGTGAATTTCATCAAATACTTTACTCAAGTTTTCTTTTTTTTGATGAAGTTCAAACAAGTTAAGTTGATAATAGCGATCTGACTGTAATTGAGAAAGGGTAATTCCGATACTCCGAACAGGTTGGCCATCCCAATGTTGCTGAAATAATTCTACGGCTGCATTAAAAATGTCCATTCCGAAATGGGTAGGAGAATCTAGCTTTTTTTGCCGATGAAATCCTGAGATAAAATTAAAATCAGCTCCACGAATGCTTACAGATACTGTATGTCCAATGTAGTGCTTAAAACGAGCTCTGCGAGCCACCTCTTCACTTAGTTCAAGTAAAATAACCTTAATATCTTCAAAGGTACTGTAGTCGTAAGGAAGGGTCATATTATGTCCAATCGCCTTTTGTTGGTCATGTGTGTTTACTGTTACAGGGGAAGGGTCTATTCCATTGGCGGTTCTTTGCAAAAGTTCTCCATTAATTCCCCAACGTTTTTTCAGGAGTGCTCTGGGATGAACTGCTAATCCTCCAATTGTGCTGATTCCCATTCTGTTTAAATGTTTTTCCATCCGTTTTCCTACACCAAACAGCTTACCAACAGGTAATGGCCATAAATCTTGCTTTAAATTTGAGAAATTCAGTTCATAGATACCTGATGTATTTTTTTTAGCAAAATGATCACACGCCATTTTGGCCAATACTTTATTTGGACCTATTCCAACACGGGCATAAATGCCTGTTTTACTCCTAATAGAGGCTTGTATTTTTTTTGCGATAACTTCAGGAGCACCAAATAGTTTAGTGCTTCCAGTTATATCAAGGAATTGTTCGTCGATTGAAAACGGTTCAACTAAGTCTGTATACTGCTCAAGTAATTCAGTAATCATAACAGAGACATTAATGTATTGTTGCATGTGAGGACGCAAGATAATCGCATTTGGACATTTTATTTGTGCCTCCCAGAGCAGTTCAGCATTTTTTACACCAAATTGTTTAGCTATGGGACAAGCAGCTAGCACAATACCGCTGCGTCTTTCGGGATCCCCTGATACGATAACAGGCTGATTTCTAAGGTGAGGTGCTGTTGATTTTTCTACAGAAGCGTAGAATGACTCCATATCGACAAGAAGAATGTTTCTTTCAGTCATAAAACCACTCCCGAACGTTTGTTCTGTTTATATTTTAACCGAAATGCTGCTGAATTTATACTGGTAAATAAAGCGTTCAATGGTTATAAATGATAAGGAGTGCACAAAGTTTTTCGAAAAAAATGGAAGTCTAGAAAAATATGTCGATTATAAAGATAAAGGAGCAAAACAAATATGTGATTACAATAAACAAGGAGGAAAGTATGTATATATCTCAGGTTCATATTCAAAATTATAGGAGCTTTAATGATTTTAAAATAAGCTTAAATGAAGGATTGTCCATAATAATAGGCGAAAATAATGTTGGAAAATCAAATTTCTTAGAGAGCCTCAATTTAGTTTTTAATAGAAACTATTCATTAGCTAAAAAGACTTTGCAGCAAGAAGATTTTTGGAGTGGCTTAATCATTAAGGATAAATGGCCAGAGGTTAAAATAGAAATAACACTGAGAGGCATTAAGACAGAAGATGAACTAGCTGTGACTAGTAAGTGGTTAACTAGAAATCCAGAAGAAGCAAAGCTCACTTATAAATTTAGGCCTAAATCAAATATTTCTGCCAAACTTCCAAAAAAGTCTAAGTCCATTAGTGAAATTCAACTTCCATTACACGAGTACGAATGGGTGATTTATGGAGGGGACATTGAAACAACTGATGCATTTGATTTTAACATGTTAGCTAAGTTTGGGATTGAGTACGTAGGAGCACTAAGAGATGCGACGTCTGAATTAAAAAAGTCATCAGGGCAATTACAACAGATATTGAAAAGTCTTGATATAAAAGAGAATGAATTAGACAGGATATCTAAAAAATTAGAAGCACTAAATAAAGAAATTATAAAAGGTAACGGTGTGCAAGAGACACAAGCTCATATTAATAGGTTCTTGGGGAAAATTACTGGTTTTTCAAGACAAGAAGTAAAGATACAAATGAGCGAAAATGATTATGCTTCTCTTCTAAGGGATTTGAAGGTTTTAATTGGATCGGTCGGCGAAAATGCGCATCCAGTTAATATAAACGGATTAGGCTATAACAATTTACTTTACATAAGCATGTTATTAACAAAATTTACAACCCTAAAAGAGTTAAAACAGAATTCAAACTATCTATTTCCTATTTTAATTGTTGAAGAACCAGAAGCGCATCTCCATACGCATTTACAAAAATACTTAGCTAAATATTTTTTTGGGCAAGAAGTAGTTGGACAAGTAATTATGACAACACATTCCACTCATGTGAGTTCTCATGCAGATTTAGACAGTTTAATTGTTTTTTATAAGAAATCTGGAAGAAACTATTCAAGACGAATTGGCACAATTTTTGATTCGAACAATAAAGAGCAAAGGGAATATAAACAACACTTGAAAAGGTGGCTGGACGCAACTAAATCCGACATTTTCTTTGGGAAAAAAGTTTTATTATTAGAAGGTATTGCAGAACGGCTATTAATGCCAAAGTTTTTTTCTATATTGTACAACTCTAAAGATAATGGTTCAGGTTGGGAGAATACCTTGGAAAGTGAGGGAATATCCTTAATTTCAGTAGACGGGGTAGCATTTAGGCCATTCTTACAGTTGTTTAGCGATAAAGGATTGGATATAAAGTGTGCAGTTTTAACGGATAGTGATCCAGAAGCTATTCCAGTGAGAAATGAAAACGGAGAAGAAGTTCGAGGGACGGATGGTAAGATTCTCAAGGAAAAAGTTTATCCCTTTAAAGAAGGTCAATATGAAATATGCTCGAGAACAGCGAACCTTAAATCAGACTATTGTGAACAAGAAAATGTATATATATCAACCAATTTAAAAACCTTTGAGTATGATTTAATTTTAGAAAATAATCAACAATTCTTTCTTGAATTAATTGAAAAACACAAAATAGGAACAGCTAAAGATCGTACAATCATTAGAGGTTTAGAAGGTCACGAGTTTGCCAAAGAAGCCTATGAATTAATCTCAAAAGAAAAAGGTCAGTTTTCTCAATATATATTAGATGAAATAAACGATGGAAAAACGATTAATATACCATCATATATTAGAAAAGCCTTTGAATTTCTTAAAGAACGGGATGAATCTGATGCTACTAATAGATAATGAAAAGTACAGGCGAGAAATTATAGAACAACCCATAGAAAATTCAATTGTTGTACATGCAGGACCTGGGAGCGGTAAAACAACTTTACTGATCCAAAGATTAAAATATATAATTGAAAATCGCAAAAAGTCTTACTCTGGAATTGCATGTATTACTTATACAAATGCAGCAAAAGACGAGATTATATCAAGATTGCAAAAGGAACAAATTGTACCGCCAAAAGAGTTCTTTATTGGAACAATTCATTCATTTCTATATGAGAATGTTATAAAACCATATTCTCATTTGTTAAATCAGAATGAACAATTTAAGGTTACACCAATTGGTTTTGTAAGAGGATTAAAGAGAGAAGTGGGTGAGATGTTAAATAAGTCTCAATACACTATAACAGAAAGTGAATTAGCGGCTTTTGAAAGTTTGGGACATGATAAAGATGGTCGTCCTTATTGCTTTAGAGGACAAATACCTTCACAAGTAGCTAGGGAATGGAAAAAAATGTTGAAACAGAAGGGGTACATAGATCAACAAACAGCAATCTATGTTTCTTATGAAATTTTAAAAAAATATGAGCATATAAAAAAAGCTTTCAGTTTACGTTTTCCTTTTATATTAATGGATGAATATCAAGATGTAACATATTATCAAGATAAAGTGTTCTCCTTGTTAACGCATTCTTCATTTTTTTGTGTAGGAGATGCTAATCAATCTATATTTAGCTTTACGGGAGCAGAACCAATTATTTTTACGTCTAAGGATAAAGATGAAAAATTCAAAAGGTATAATTTAATCAATAATTTTCGAAGTACGAGTAATATTGTACAGTTTACCAATCGAAAAACGGATATTATCCAAAATGATGCTAGTGAACATACATCCTTAAAGGAAAAAGTTTTATTTATAACAAATAAAAAAGAAATGAAAGAAGTTATTGAAATTTTTCAGAGAGAACAAGCAAAGATAAAAATTGATGAAGGTCAAATCCCATTTCTAATATTAACGAGGCAAAATAAACTTCATAAGCAGATAAACCAAATTATAAAAGAAAGTAACTTCGAGGTGAACCCATTTTTAGATAAATTAAAGAACCATCACTATAGGAGATATCTTATACTAAAAAATCTATTAATCGCTATTGCTTTCAAAAAGAGCAACCAATTAGATGAGGCAATAAATTATATTTCAGAAAGCTTAAGTTATCTCTTCTTCAATGCTCCTCCAGCGTACATTAAGTTAACCGACATTCAATATGATGCTTTTATGTGGAAGAAATTAAATGTATTCACAATACTTTATATAGATAGCTTAGACCTTAATCAAATGACTCCAGATAAACTGTTTGTGGAGCTGAAAGAATTTATAGGTGAAACATCTGAAAAGGTATTTGAGAGAAAAGTAAATAGAAAGTTGAGGATGCTCGATTATGATTGGAAGGGGTCAAAAAGAGAAGTAAAAACAATTAAACTGTCTGAACTGGTTGAAAGCCTATTGTATGAACATCAATACACTCAGAAACTGAGTAATATTAAGAGTATACATTCAGCTAAAGGGATGGAGGCCGAATGTGTATTAGTACTAGCTGAAACACAAAATGAACTTAACGAGTGGTTGGCTAATAATCAAAAGTCAGAAGAGGCCAGAATAGGGTATGTAGCGTTTTCTAGGGCAAGAAAACTCCTATGTATATGGGCGCCTTTATTAAAAGCTGAAGAACTCGAGTATTTGCAAGACAACGTAAAGTTTATATAGAGAATTAAAGGTTGAAAAAACTGATAAATGAAAATCAGTTTTTTCAACCTTTATTTTTTTCGTTAAATTCAAGGACAACTTTTGATATTTGATTTATAAGCTCTATTTCAGAAATAGATCTAGTAGACAAAAATTCGGTATGCTCCTTAAGCTTTGCTAATTGGATATTCTCAGTGAAAAAAAACATTGAGGGAGTAATCTCAAGGACTTCAAGTAATCGATCAAGTGTATCCAACGTTATGTTTCTCTCGCCGCGCTCCACACCTGCTATATACGAGCTCTGAAAACCGGATTTTTCTGCAAAATTTTCTTGTGTCCAGCCCTTTGCTTTTCTTAAATCTCTTATTTTGTGACCAACAAATAAAATTAGCTCATTCATTCTTAACTCACCTCTCTCTCAAGATTAGAGAGAGGTGAGTTAAGTTAACAGATAATTAAATTGTAATATTACCATTGAAAATTGAACTTATAAGTACTATATTGTTTTTTATATTTTATTGTTCGATTAAGGAGGTCAATTTTTTAAATGTTTGAAGAGAAAAAGCAGTTGTCAAATACAATAGTAATTGAAAATGTTATTCAATCTAAGATGAGAGGCAAAGTGGTTTATCAAAGCAGTGTAGCAGCTACTGATGCAATTAAAATGACTTTTATAAAGCCTTATAATGATCCATCTGAGAAAGGGTATCAAAGACCGGTTAGTAAAAAAAGATGCGTTGACTTTTCAATCTATTTATCAAAAGGAAACGAGGCTTTGTTCACACCTATATTGATAAATGCAGGGGGAGAATGGGATTTTACACCCTATGATAAATCAAGAACTTCATTTGGACGTCTAGTATGCAAGAAAAAAGGTTCCTTAATGGATGGTCAACACAGATTAGGCGGCATTGAGCTATATTTAAAAGAAACGAATGCACAAATAAATGTACCAATACTAGCATTTCATTATCTAGATGATGATGAAGAAATCAGACTGTTTGATACGATAAATACAGAAGCTAAGGGAATAGGTTCATCTCTCAGCAGGTATTTAAAAAGGGAATCAGATGATTTAAGTTGGGTGGCTACCCAATTAATTACCCAAGCGGACAGTCCATTTCACGAATTGGGAACAATTGTGGGAAAAAGAAGTACTGCAAAGCATATAACTCTTCAAAACATATACAAAGCGCTTATTTACTTAACGAAGCATCCTAAGTTGAAAAAACTAAATAAAGAGAAGATACTTATCATTTCAATGCTTTATTTCGAAAATATCAAAAAAGTTTTTCCGGATGATTGGGGCAACTATAAAGAATCAAAACTTACTCATATTGTATGTATTAACGCTTTATCAATTTTAGGCTCAAAATTATTAGTAAAGTGCATGATTGAAGAGAGTAACCAAGTAGACAGTTCAAAATTGAATAAATATCTTACAAGGATAAACAAAGTGAATTGGTCAAACCAAGGGGAAATGAAATATTTAAAAGGACTCTCAGGCTCTAAAACACTTGCAAAAGATTTAGAAGTCCAAATGAATATTTAAGTTTTTGTTATCAATTTTAGTAGTAACCATGCCTATATTATATCTGCAAAATTGGTGAAAGAATTTGGTGGAAAAAACCTTTACACTGCATAGTCATTGTGGTTTTGATAGCAGTAAATATACATTAACAACTCGATCCTACCGGCTTCCCGACTGGTGTTTTCAAAGAAAGATGAGAAGGAGAACGGTAATACAAATTCAGAAAGCTCTAGCGCCTCTTTAACAGAAAACAATGAACGGCCTCGTTCCTCATTTTTTCTTAAATCTATCCGGACAAAGGGGCGAAGAATAACGGTAGTGACGGCGTGTATGGTCCGAAAACAGCAACGCAGTCAAACGGTTTCAACTGATGAATTGGCTTTCTGCTGATGGAATTTATGAACCTAGGACTAAAGCGAAACTTGAAGCTCTACTATAATAGTGAAAAATCCCTCTCTTTTTACCAAGGGAGGGTATTTTGTTCGCCTTCGAGTTAAATATAATACACAATATAGTGAGACAATACATATTGCTTTTTACCTTTCTCCCGGCAAAGTTTGAACATTCATTTAAAAAAACACCTCAATTAGAATTATATGTAGATTAAGAATTAAGACTCTTCTTCAAAATGATTTTCTAATTTAATATAAAATTGCAATTAAAATTCCAATTTAAGGAGGAAGAAGCGATGAAAATCTCTAGAAAGTTAGTTGGGGCATGCTTAGCTTTATCTTTAACTTTACCTATTGCAGAAAGTGCATCTGCGGCTAGTAAGCCAAACGAAATTAGTGCACCTCAAGTTTCAGCTGTGGTCAATCCATTAGAAATTGCACAAGAATCAAATTCAAACTTTAAAGCCTCTGGTGTTGGTGGGAATGTAAATGTGGATTTTGACGTACTTGGTATCGCTGATCGCATTGCCAATGCTGTTAAATCTAATCAAAACCGAGGCGGATGGGTCAAAAATGTAATGGAAACTGCTTTCTATGCTGCAAATGGAAACTATAATGTTATGGTATTTAATTTAAACCAAGAATATCAAGAACGGTTTAGAGGTGTAAAATTCTACGGCTCTGCTGTTTATGATGGTATTACTTACGGAATTTGGGTCTTTGAAGATGGCTCATTTGATAATAATGGAGACGGCAGTTGGATTAACTGGGCATTCAAAGGTTGGTTCGATCGCGATAATAAACATGTTGAGTTTCATAAACGTTAATCAAAAGAAATAGATTGCAAGGATATATTCTTGCAATCTATTTTATAGTAGTTACGCTTTGTGTTCTCCAGTAAGTCCAGCTCGATGAAGTGCTGTTCCGGCAGGTGTCCAGGTAACTGCCCTAAGAACCGCTTCCGAGTATAGAAAGTGGTGAAGAATTGACCGAGCAAGAAAAGCTTGATTTTTACAAAATTAATAGCGTTTCAATATTGTGCCCATATTTGATCATTTATATCGTATTTTACAAGTGAAAGAAACGAAGCACCTATTATATTGCCAATCATGAATACGGCAATAATGATCAAAGATCAAGAGCTGCTGAATTAGCAAACTCATAAAAGCTTACTAAAGAAAGTGAGCGTTTGATTATTTACGTCCCATTCCTCTTTTCTTTTATCCCACTTCAATTTCCCATACGTCATTAGACTTTTCACAGCTGCACGAATATCCTGTTCATTCTCTTCAGTTCTTCTTATCAAATGATTCAGAGTCGGATTCTTTCCGTACAAATGAATAGCCCTCTGTTTTACCTTTTCTATGTAACGAACATGTTCAGTTGTGTTGATAATAGGTATCCCTAAAGCACTAATCTATATCTAAAACGAAATTCCCTCCTTTTAAAAAAACCAAACGACAAATTAACTAACCAAAAAAAGATACGCTTAGTATTTATTAACCAAATAATGGGTTAGGGGTTTTTTTCTATTTTAAAGTTTGTTAGGGTTTAACCAAGGAGGAGGAAATATTATGAAATTAAAAATCTTTAGTTCTGTAATGTCTGTTGCACTCGTTTCTAGTCTTACGTTGCCATCCTTTGCATCCGCAAAAACTGCTGAGCCTGAGGTTTCTAAAGGTTGTAATCAACCATTAACTGAAGAGGAGTTTACTGAAAAATATGGAACTCCTACAGATCTTAGTGAAGATAATACTGACTTAGATTTAGCGTTTGAAATTGCTAACTCAGATTTAGAAGAAAAAGCTATTGTTAATAACAAAGGATTAGCGGAAAACTACTATAAAAATGCAAAAGAAGCAAATGTAAGTGAAAAAGCATACAATGAATTTAATGCTGTATTGGAGAACTTAAACGATGGAATTAATTCTGGGCAATATACTCTAGGTGAAAATATCTCCGATATTCATTTCGCTGAATCAAGTGGTGATGTCTCACAAAAAGGCTCTTGGTACATCTCACACTCAAAAGCATCGAAAGCAACCAAGTTAATTGCAGCAGGGGCGGGAGTAGCTTTGCTTGCTTCTGAATTAGGTGTTCCGGTATTAGTGGCTTCTGGATTAGCGGCATTGTCGGCAGGCGTAGGGCTCTGTGATTGGAATGACAAAGGTTTCTATATTATGTATATCGGAAATGTTTGGACTTGTGTACCTAAAGTTTAATAAAAATTAAGATTCAGGGTGATAACATGCACAAAATTATTAATTACATCTTAGTGGGGTTATTATTACTCTACATCATTGTTTCTTTCACATTAAATATAAATAATGATACTCCTTATATAACAGTTGCTCTGGTTCTTATCATTGTATCTTTTGTTATAGAAAGAAAAAAAGTACACAAAAATTAGTAAGACCCTCTTCTGATTTGGAGAGGGTCTTTACTTTTGTAAATTTGCTGCAATACAGAATCTAAGCTAATAAAACTGGTAGCTCCTTTTAAATCCTTCACGCGTAACTGTCCAAAACATCATATGGGGTCAAACGGTACCCAGTCAATGTACGGGCTGGCTGCTGATGGGATTTATGGTCCTAAAATGAAAGCCGAGTTGGAAAAGTTACTAAAATGACAAAAAGCTCTGTCCCTAATGGATGGTTCTTGTGAAACGTTTTTGAAGTGATTATTCTTTACCGAATTTAAAGACATGAGAAAAATTCAAATAATACTTTTGTAGCAAATATTGTAAAACTTTTAAATTCATATTGAATTTATTTAAAATTCATGATAATTAATAATTATCTAAATTTTTAAAAGGAGTTAGTATAATGCACAAGTTTTTCTTGGTTCTGTTTTTATCTGTATTCACTTCTATCAGCATTGTTTCAACAGCAAATGCAGCTGTACTCGATCATGACAAGGTTGTCAGTTTTAAAGAGGTGTCGCCCACCACTGTTACTCAAAAAGCGGCCAAACGTTTTCAGCCATATTTGAAGGTTTATAGCGGCTGTGTGCCTTTTCCTGCAGTCGATGCACAAGGCAATACGAGTGGAGGTTTAGAACCTACTGGGGCGCCTGAAGGACATTGTAGTAAAAATATTGGACAAGTATATTCCCGTTCTACTTGGTACAATGGAGTTTGGGCAATTATGTATGCCTGGTATTTTCCTAAAGATGAGCCTTCTACGGGAATAGGGCATAGACACGACTGGGAAGGAATCGTAGTATGGGTTGATAATCCAGAAAATCAAAATCCAAAAGTTTTATCAATTGCATATTCCGGACATGGAAAATTTACAAACGCAGCACCGAGTGGAAGTAACATGAGAGATAATCATCCTTTGATTGCGTATGATAGCACTTGGCCACTGGACCATGAACTACTTATGAGCGATGATGTAGTAGGCGGAACTCAACCGTTAATTGGATGGGATGATTTAACTCCTGCCGCAAGGAATGCATTAAATACAACAGATTTCGGTAAAGCGAACGTTCCTTTTAATGATAGTAATTTTACTAACAATTTAAAGAAAGCTTGGTTTAAATAAAAATTCAATATATTTTTATCTAGGTATTGAGAAGAGTCCTACTTAAGGAAGGACTCTTTTTTCTTTACTGAACTTTAGGTCCTTTTTTAATTTGCTTAAATAAAAGATGCGGTATGATTGTTCCAGCTAAAAAAACAGAATAAAGCCTAATTGATTTAATGATCAAAACTCCTTTATTGATCGAAACGCTAGTGTACTATATTTCGAGATGTCTAATTAATTTAGCTGGATCTACCCCCAACCATAGCATTATCTGGCACATTTTTAGTAACAACAGAACCAGCAGCAATAACCACATTGTTACCTATCGTAACTCCTGGATTAATGACTGAGCTTCCTCCAATCCATACATTATTTCCAAAAGTAATGGGTTTTCCATATTCTAACCCTGAATTGCGTTCTGTTGGATGAAGAGGGTGTGTTGCCGTATAGATTTGTACACTAGGGCCAAGCATACAATTGTCACCAAATCGCACTTCACATACATCTAAAATTGTACAATCAAAATTTGCGAAAAAGTTATCACCTACATAAGTGTTATATCCATAATCAAACCTAATATTGGGTTGCATATATACGTTTTCTCCTGATGAACCAAGTAACTCTTTCAATAAATTAACTCGTTTAACCACTTCGGTTTCTGTAGTTTGATTGTAAATTCTAACAAGTTGACTTGCTTTTTGTCTGTCTTTTGCTAACTCGGAGTCCGACGGATCATATAAATCTCCGGCTAACATTTTCTCTTTTTCTTTTATCATTAATATCCCCCTTGTTATGTTTTAATAATGGGCGATTTTAAATTAGGTTTAAAAAGTTGGTACAGTGCAAGAGAAATAATCCACTCTTCTTTAGTGATATGAGTGGATTATTTCTAAGCTCTTATTTCTCTTGGATTTCCGTCCTCGCTGAAATAAAGTTTAGTACATGCTGTCTGTCCGGTGCAGCGTGAATTGCTCCTTTTACAGAAGCAGTGAGAGCTCCGCTTGCATTTGCAAACGTCAGCAAGCGTCGGTGATGTTTACTTATTTGTTCGCACAGCGTCTCCTTTGATATGCCGATTGACATCAATTCAGATAAAAAACCGCCGATAAAGGCATCGCCCGCACCGGTTGTATCGGAAACAGCGACTTTAAACCCTTTATGTTCGTACGACTCGCCATTTTTTAAATAAATCGCTGCACCGTCGCTTCCTTTTGTCAGAACAACGACATTAACAAGTCCGGTGAAAAGCGATGTGGCTGCTTTTTGTTCATCATCAATGTTTGTGATAAACTGCAGTTCCTCATCGGACACTTTTACGATATCCGCAAGAGGCAAAAACCTCTGAATCGTTTCACGGCAGCTTGCCTCATCAGGCCATAAAGGAAGCCTGATATTGGGGTCAAAGCTTATGATTCCACCATTTTTTTGAAAGTCCTCAATAACTTTGATATGGGCTTGTTTCATTGGGCTGTCAACTAAATCGATTGAACAAAAGTGAAGCATATCTCCTTGGTTAAACCTTTCCGACATCAACTCATCCGGTGAAAGCAGCAAATCAGCGGCATTTTTCCGATAAAAATGAAAGCTTCTTTCCCCAGACTTGTCTACGGATACAAATGCCAGTCCGGTTTCACCTTCATCGCTTTGAATAATATAAGAAGTATCTACGCCATTTTCTTTAAGAACGCCAACTATATAATCCCCGAAATGATCGTTAGCAATCTTCGTCAGCATGACGGCATGCGCGCCGTATTTTGCAGCAGCGATTGCCGCATTCATCGGCGCGCCGCCGGCAACGCGCTCAAAGGAAGTGACATCTTGTAAAGCCTTTTCTTTTTGGACGGGAATGAAATCAATCAGTGTTTCACCGATACAAAATATTTTTTTCAAGCGATTCATCTTCCTTCCAGATGTCTTTTAAAGTCCAATAAGTGAATTCCTCAACCCTTACAGCGCCTTTCTCAGAAAAAAGCTCAATTCCCAATCGGCCTTCTTTCGGATAAATGCGGCTTGTCATCGTTGTTTCCCCATGGTTTGCGAATACTTCTATTGAGGATCTGTCAATAAATATACGAAGTGTCAGCTTTCCATTTGCTTCTAGCGGCGCAGTTCTCACACTGTCTCGCGATTTCCCCATCTTAGAGCAATCGAGTGAGAGCTTTTGATCAGTTATGCTGTATTTGATAGCTGTTTCTTCTTCTTCAAGGCCTCGAATCTTCAAACCTACTGTTTCCGCACTGCAATCTGTTAAATCATACACGACTTGAATTTCAAGAAGCTCTTCGGCTGTTTCTGCCAAGAAATTCCCTGAAATCAACTGTTTAGCACAATCCATATGTTTTGATTTTCGCAACAACTTAGTTTCTGCCACAGGATTCATCAAAATTTTATGATCATCCCGCAATGTTAATTCTCTCGGCAATGTCAAAGCGCCGCACCATCCATCTGCTTTTGTCGGCATCTCAGATTCCCACATATCCATCCAGCCTATGGCAATTCTGCGTCCTTTATCATCTAATAACGTTTGTACAGCATAAAAGTCATGGCCGTGATCCAGCTCTGTAAAAGCGCCATACACAAATTCGTTTGTTTCATCATTATATTCTCCAATTAAATAGCCGGTTTGATGCAAATTCTTATATAAATCACCGTCTGCCTCAATGCCCTGCGGAGATATCAGCAAGACATGTTTGCCGCCCAATTCGAAGAAGTCAGGACATTCCCACATATAGCCGAGATCTCCCTCACTTTGGGCAAGAACACCTTTGTATTCCCAATCTCGCAAATTGGGCGAGCGGTATAAAATAACTCGTCCGACGTTTTCTTTCGTTGAATTTCCGACTACCATATACCAGCTGTTACGATGCTTCCATACTTTCGGATCGCGGAAATGGCGGGAGCTGTCTTCCGGCGGTTTCGCGATGACAGGGTTTTCCTGAAGCTTTTCAAACACGATCCCATCTTGACTGACAGCGATATTTTGATTTTGATAGAAAATGTCTTTCTCTTGATCTATCACATTATGCCCTGTATAAATTAAAGCAAGTTTTCCGTTATAATCTACTGCGCTTCCTGAGAAACAGCCGCTTTTATCAAAAGAGTCACCGGGAGCTAAAGCGACCGGAAGATGTTCCCAATGAATGAGATCTTTACTTTTTACATGGCCCCAATGCATTTGTGCCCAATTTTCATCATACGGATGATGCTGATAAAAGACATGGTATTCTCCTTTATAGTGAATAAGCCCGTTCGGGTCATTTATCCAGTTTGCCCGGGGCATAATATGGTACCCTAATCGATAACGAGTGTTCATTTTTTCCTCCGCTTTTTTCAACGCTTCCTCTGCCTGTTTGATTCTATCCATTTGTGACATCCTCTCTATATCTGTTTTTTTGAAAAGGTTGAGCATATGCAACGCCTTTCTTTGAATCTAATAAAGTGAAAATCGAAATAATTGTGAAGCATAGAGCCAGGGTTCCCATGAAAAGGTATGTGTGACGGAAACCTATACTATCGTATAAACCACCCGCAATCGGGGAGAAAATCGATGTACCTACTTGAGATGCAAATTGAAAGCCGACAAGGTAAAGAACTGATGAAAGACGTGTATCAAAATTCGCGGCTAAATACTTAAAAATCGCAATCAGCATGATTGGCAATTCTAAAGCATGAATAAGTTTCATTGATGAAATTCCGAACGGTCCGATGACAATTCCAGACCCAATAATTCGGAAAGACATCAAAAGCCCCGCGAGAATCAAGCTTTTTTTAGGTCCGAGTCTATTAACAATAAAGGGGGCTAAAAACAACATGCCCGCTTCAATAAATACTTGAAATGAGTTTAAATATCCAAATATTTGATTTCCCATAGCTGAAGTGGGGAATAAAGAAGCGTAGTAAATCGGGAATTGCTGATCATAGACGCCGTACACGCATGTCACTCCGATTACGTACAACATTAAAAACCAAAAGTCTTTTAATAGAAAAAGTCCTCCTACGTCTTTTAACCGGATCGAACCCGCTCTTTCCTTATCATAATCCGTCATCTCAATTTTTATGGACATAATAATGGCCACCAATATGACTGCTGAAAGGGACGCAATCCAGAAATTGATATTCGGATTGATGTTGAACAGCTGCCCTGCAAAAAAAGTTGCTACCGCCCAGCCGAGTGAACCCCACATCCTTGTCTTGCCGTATTCGAACTGATATTTTCGGCTGACCTTTTCAATATAGGTTTCAATAGCGCCGACTCCAGCAAGAAAAGCAGTTCCTAGATAAATACCACCGACAATGGCGCCAAGGAAGATATCATATTGTAAAAGCGGTCCGTAGATAAAGATATAAAACGGTCCGGTAAAAACGATAAGTACACTAATCATAAATAATATGTTTTTCTTCAGGCCGAGTTTATCAGAGATAAAGCCATATAAAGGCTGCATGCACAAAGTAAAGATAGCGTTTACAGAAAAGATAATCCCAGTCGCCGATCCATTCAATTTGACTTCCTGTCCCAACCAAATCGCAAACAAAGAGTAGCTGGAAGACCATGTAAAAAAGAAAAAGAAAAGATAAGCGCTCAGTTTCCAATACAGACTTTTTGAGCCTTTCATTTCTACAGCTCCTTTAACCCAACATTGATATCTATTTAATACCTGTTCCTGAACCGCTAAGACCTTCCAAAATGTAGCGCTGAGCCACAATATAAATCAAGATCAATGGGATGGTGGAAATCGTCAATACAGCCATAACTTGATTTGTGTAGACAGGCTCTGTGCTGTTGATAGCTGTAATTGCAACTTGAATCGGAAATTTCGACTTATCCGTTAAAACCATTAGCGGCCAAATATAATCATTCCAGCTGCCGATAAAGGCTAAGGTTCCGACAGTGGCGACAGCTGGTTTAGACATCGGTATCATAATTCGCCAGAAGATTTGCCATGTATTTGCCCCGTCAAGCTTGGCCGATTCAATCATTTCCTCCGGAATTGCCATGAAAAAGTTTCGGAACAAATAAATATTGAATGCCCCCGCTAATGCCGGCAAAATAACGGCAAGGCGTGTATCGACCAGACCGATTTTATGAATAATTGTAAACTGTGAGATTAAAATCGTTTCAAACGGTACAATTAAAAGCGCCAACAAAATGCCAAAGAGCATCTTTTTCCCTGAAAATTGCAGTTTGGCGAATGCAAACCCTGCCATTCCGTTAATCACAACAGATCCGGCTGCTACGCACAAACCATAAAAAAGACTGTTACCAATATACATAAGCAAATCAAACCGAGTCAGCACTTCCCTATAGGACGAAAACCATTCTGCCAGATGAAGAGAGGGCAGAAACGCTTTAAAGCTGTTCATATTGTTGTAAATTTCCGCTTCCGGTTTCATTGAGGATGCGATCATCCAAATTAGCGGAAAAATAAATAGAACGGCCAGCAAAACAAGACACGTATACTCCAGAATTGTCAAAGGCCCGAACTTACGTCTCAATGGTCTTCACCCTCCTTAACCAGCTTGCGTTGTGCGAGTGTCACCAATCCAATAATCGTTCCAAACAAGAGCGCGATCGAGCTTGCATATCCGACCATCCGATCGGTAAATCCAGTTTGATAAATATAATAGACAACTGTCATCGTTGAATTGACTGGTCCGCCCTGGGTCATAACCATGGGCTGAACAAGGAGTTTAAACGCGCTGATCAGCGTTGTGATAAAGATAAAAACAGATGTCGGTTTTAACAAAGGTAATGTAATGTAAATAAAACGCTGCCATTTATTCATACCATCTAATTGTGCCGCCTCGTAGACATCCTCGGGAATGTTTTGCAAACCAGCTAAAAAAATGAGCATCTGAAAACCTGCTCCCTGCCAAGCGGAAACGACAACGATCGTAAAGATTGCTTGCTTAGGGCTCGTCAAGAAAGGCTGTGGTGATAGACCGAAGTGCGCCAATACATTATTTATCATACCTTCATTCGGATTCAGCAAGTACATCCACAAAACGGAGATGACAACCAGTGACATGACGACAGGACTAAAGTATGCGACTTTGAAAAATGCGTTGGCTTTGCGCTTTTTATTCAATAGGAGGGCAAGCCCAAGTGCTGCCCCGATCTGTAACGGTATCAATAAGACAACAAATTTTATGGTGTTGCCCAAACTTTTTAAGAATATTGGGTCCTGAAAAAGTTTGATGAAATTATCAAAGCCAATAAACTTACGCAAATCAGGCGTCAACAAATAGTAATCTGTAAATGCGTAGTACACAGCCATGATAGAAGGAATCACAAGAAACATTAATAAAATAAGCAACGCCGGTCCTAAGAACATATATGCGACTGCGTTTTCCCGCCAGCGTATTCTATTCAATGTCTTTCTTTCTATTGGAAAGGCCGGCCTAGTCTCTTTCAATATTGTTTTATTCATGGCGTCCACCTGCTAGTTTGCCTTATCGATGGCAGATTGCATTTCTTTTACACGTGTATCCAGCACTTTTTGAATATCCTGATTTTGATCATAAAAGCTAATATCATCGATTGTTTGTTGAAATGCTCGAGTTACCTGCGGATATGCCGGTGTCACCGGACGTGCATGGCCTGTTTCTTTCAGTTGCTGCATAAAGACATTCATCTCATCAGAAAATTCTTTTGTCAGCACTTTCTCTGATGAATAACGTACAGGCAGGGCGGCGATTGATCGGCTCAATTCGATATTGGATTCCTTATTAGTCATCCAATCTACTAATTTTGCTGCCCATTCTTTATTTTCAGACGCTTGTGTCATTGCGAACTGCCAGCTTCCCGAAGGAGAGACGAGCTTTTTAGTTTTTGGTGATACAGGATACGGCATCACTCCATAATCGACGTTGGAAAAGTTTGTTTTTAGATCGGTTATTGTCCACACGCCGCTCATCTTCATCGGGTATTTCTCCGTTTCAAACGCTTGTTTGACAGGGGTGCGTGTTGTGTAGCCCTCTTTAAGCATCGTTTGTATAAACGTCATCGCTTCAGCGGTTGGTTTTTTGTCAAAGACGCCATCCGCTTTCTTCCCGTTTTCTGAAAGAATATCCCCGCCAGCTGACCAAACAAACGGTAAAAGCGCATAAGTCAATATTTCGTCTTTTGACTGTAATTGCATATCGATGGCTGGTTTATCGTATTTATTTTTCAGCTTTTTGCAAAGCTCAAGAAATTCTTTCCATGTCCAAGGATCTTTTACTGTTGGTAGCGTTTTCAAATCAACCCCGGCATCTTTAAGCATTTTTTTGTTATAGTAGATGCCGACCGACGATTCACTGACGCCGATGGCATACAGTTTACTTTGGTAGGTGCCTTGCTGCTTAATACTTGGCAATAAATCATCCTGGTCTTTAATATACTCATCCAAAGGTGCAATAACGCCAGATTTCGCATAAGCCGCAGTATTTGGTCCGTCCAAAGTGATGACATCAGGCAGGGTGTTCGTTGTTAATGCCGCATTCACTTTGTCTTCATAACCTCCGCCGTTTCCGCTACGGGGAATGAATTCAATTTTTGCCTCGACATTTTCTGAAGCGTACTTTTTGTTAAAGGCATCAACCCTTTTTTTATAAACCTTTCCTTCTTCGTTATCATCAGATACATGCACCCACATCGAAATCATTTTCTTTCCACCGTTATTTGCACTTTCGCTTTTATTACAACCCCAGACTGCAAACATGAGCAACAGTGACAAACTTCCTAACATCAACCTTTTCATATTCGTTAATTTCCCTCCTTTTGCGCAAAATTTAAAAGCGCTTTCAAGAAGAATTGTATGTCAACCGGTTTCATGTGTCAACCGGTTGACATAAATTTATGCATAATTCTAAATTTAAGAACAAACTTGTGCATAGCAATATGATCTATGGAAAATCCTTGCACATGTCAGTCTGATTCTCTAAAATAAGTGCGTGACGAGAATTGTAAGCTATTTCAGTAAAGCAGGGGGAAAGGGAATGAAGCCTAGCATTCATGATGTTGCAAAAATAGCGGGAGTTTCATCTACAACCGTTTCGAGAGTATTAAATAATCGCGGCTATATTAGCGAAAAAACTAAAGAGAAAGTTTACAAGGCGATGGAAGAAATCAATTACTTTCCAAATGATTTGGCCCGTTCTTTATTTCGAAAGCGCACCAATTTAATAGGGCTTATCATTCCAAACTCCAGCAATCCATTTTTTGGCGAACTCGCCTTTTATATTGAAAGCATTTGCACGTCCATGGGCTATAAACTGCTGCTTTGCAACAGTTTAAATCGAATAGATAAAGAAGAAAAATATCTTGAAATGCTGATTAGAAATCAAGTGGATGGTGTCATTGCCGTCACTTACAACCGGGGAATACTCAATTATCACCAACAAAATCTTCCGATTGTCGCAATTGACCATTACTTATCGGAAAAAGTTCCTGTTGTAGGCTCAGATAACTTTGACGGAGGAAAAAAGGCAGCAGAACTACTTATACAAAAGGACTGTCAGCACATCATTCACATCAATGGGCCGATTGAACTTGAAACACCTGCAAATCTCAGAAGAAAAGCATATGAAGATGTTATGCGTGAACACGGAAGACAGCCTATTACATATGAAGTGTCGTTTCATGAAAACTACCGGAACATCATTTCAAAACTATTTGATGAACAGCCTGCAGTTGACGGAATTTTTGCCAGTGATGATATCATGGCTGCCGGAGTCATTACGGAAGCCAAAAAACGTGGAAAAGACATTCCAGGTCAATTAAAAGTGATTGGTTATGACGGTACAGAAACCATTCAGGCTATTCTGCCAGAATTGACTACTATCCAACAGCCGATCGAATTAATTTCCAAAACGGCCATTGAGATTTTAGAAAAACAAATTGAAGGCAAATTTGATGATTTGCCACTTGAAACGTATTTGCCCGTACAGCTTTTCGAAGGTAGCACAACTTAAAAATTGCTTGAGTAGGTACTCTATTGTGTAATCGAGTAATATTATTTCTCCAAAATCAGGGAAGGGTGTCTGTTTCGAGCTCATTCAGAATCGGTACACGATATGAAACGGGTAGGAATAGAATTTCTGCCGTTTATTATTTACATGGTGCTAGGAGCCGTTAAAACTGCTTCTATTTGTTCTGCTTTTATAATTTAAGGTATTTCTTAACTGTTCATTACATGAAAGTAATGTTCTGATGACTATACTAGATGATGGAAATATGAACCATTCCTAAATTACTTGGCAAAACCTAATGGAATCATATAATATATAAACTAAACTTTGCGATTAAGGTGTGAGAAATTTGTCTAAAAAGCATGAAATAATATCAGCTGCAAGAGAGATTATATATTCTAAGGGATATCAAGCAACCTCTATAAATGATATTCTTATGGCTGCAGAGATTGGAAAAGGCCAATTTTATCATTACTTCTCATCTAAATATGATTTAGGATTAGCAGTAGTGGAATCTATAGTCCATGAATGGCAAACAGAGTTAATATCAGATATTCTTCAGTCAGATAATACTCCAGTAAATAAGTTAAATATGATGCTGGACAGAACACTTACTTTTCATACTGAAGTGAAGAATAAATCAGGTTGTCCTATAGGAAACTTAGCTATTGAAATGAGTGAGCATGATGAAACGTTTCGTGTGAAAATTCAACATTTGTTTGAATGTTGGATAGGGGCTATAGAGATTACATTAAATGAAATGGTTGAACAAGGTCTGTTAGATTCCTTTGATACTAAAAAAGATGCTCAAGCAATTGTAGCTATGATTGAAGGAGGAATTTTGCTAATGAAAAACCAACAAAACGTCAACTTTTTAAGTGACATTATAGAAGTAATCCGAAAACAATTTAATCTAGAATAGTCAACTGTTTTTTTTCTTGCAATATTTTTTTTCTTATGTTAAGCTCTTTTTGTACCGACTGGTAGGTACAATCCTGTACTGAAGGAGAGATAAACAATGGCAAAATTAAATGGTGTTGATATGAGTATTATTGAAGGTTTAGTGGAGCAATACAAAAAAAATCCTGCTGAAGGTACTGGAAGTTGGTCATCTTCTGTAAAATGGGATAACGGATTCCATGTTGAGGCAAAAGTAGGTGATCATGCTCCTATTCATGTTGATGAGCCAAAATGGTTAGCAGGTTCCAATAAGGGAGCAAACCCAGTGGAATATTTATTAAGCGCACTAGGTTCTTGCTTGTCAGTGGGGTTTATTGCAACTGCTAGTGGAATGGGAATCAAGATAAACTCATTAGAAGTAGAGGTTTCAGGACAACTAGATTTGAATGTCTTTTTAGGATTAAAGGAAGGAAATCCTGGTTTTGATGAAATCAATGCGCATTTTAATGTCGATAGTGATGCGGATGAACATCAGATTGAAGAACTTGTTGCACAGGCCATGAAACTTTCACCTGTAAAAAATACAATCCAAAGAAATGTTCATGTTCAGGCATCTTTAAGTCACAATAAGAAAAAAGAATAATTATAAGAGTATTTTTCAAAAGTTACTGTACCAAATAGTAGGTACAGTAACTTGCTTATAACTGACTGAAGGAGTACAACAGATATGTATTATTCTAAAGAACATTTATGGGTAAAGGTTGATAACAGCATTGCTACCTTAGGAATTACTGATTATGCTCAATCAACGCTTGGAGAAATTGTATTTCTAGAACTCCCAGAAATGGGAACTTCAACAGTGAAAGATGCTAGCTTTGGGAGTATTGAATCAGTTAAAACTACATCTGAGCTTTTTTCTCCGATTAACGGACAGATTATAGAAGTGAATACAGAATTAGAAGATAGTCCAGAATTTGTGAATGAATCACCTTATGATAAAGGGTGGTTACTGAAAGTAAAAGCTTCTAACACAGAGGAGATAAAAGAACTTCTAAATGCGGAGGAATACGATAATTACGTAAGTCAAATTTAAATAATTTAATTAAAGGAGTGTTCATATGAAAATTGAAGTTTGGTCTGATGTAGCATGTCCCTTTTGTTATATAGGTAAACAAAATTTAGAAAAAGCATTGAAACAATTCCCTTTTAAAGATGAAGTTAAAGTTGAATATAAAAGCTTTGAATTAGATCCTAGTGCGCCAGTATATAACGGGCAAAGTTATTATGAAAAATTACTCCCTAAATTTGGGGATTCCGAACAAACAAAACAGTTCCTTGAAAACTTAACTCAAAGTGCAAAAAAGGTTGGATTAACATTTAATTTAGAAGGTTTGAAACCAACTAATACGTTTGATTCCCATCGCTTAACAAAATGGGCAAAAACAAAAGGAAAAGAAGCTGATATCTCGGAAACTCTGCTTTATGCACACTTTACTGATTCTAGGGATGTAGGTGATCATGAAACTCTTGCAGATTTAGCAGAAGCTTCTGGTTTAGATAGACAAGAGGCTCTGAAGGTCCTAAATGACAAGTCTCTTTATGCAGATGAGGTAAGATCAGATCAAATAGAAGCTAAGCGTTATGGTATCTCTGGAGTTCCCTTTTTAATTATAAATCAGAAATACGCCGTTTCTGGGGCACAACCAGCAGAGGCTTTCTTAGAGGCACTCAACAAGGTATGGGAAGAAGAAAATCCGTTACTGAAACTTAAGAATCTATCAGTGAATAGTGAGGATGACACACTTTGTACTGATGGAAGCTGCGGAATTCCTACAAGTAAAAAATAAGTGGGAGCAACAAATTTCTCTTAGATGAGTTTGTTTTTAAACTCTAACTTCTCTTCTAAAACTGATCTGATCTCTTTAGCAATGGCAATTTTAAGTTTAATCCTATTAAAGACTAGTATTAGGAGGGAGAGAACTAATGGTAGAAACAGTTGAATTAACATCTTTAGATTCAATAGATAACTTTATCCATCAAAATAAATTTAGTTTTTTGTATATTTCAAGGCCGGATTGTGGAGTATGCCATGCAGTCTTGCCTCAACTCAGAGAATTACTTGATAAATTTCCACATATCAAATTAGGGTATATCAATGCTTACAACGTAGAGGAGATAGCCTCAAGGTTTTCAATTCTTACGGTTCCTGCACTCCTTTTATTCATTGAAGGAACTGAATATTTGAGAGAAGCACGCTTTGTTCATTTTGAACAATTAGAAGAAAGACTAGAAAGAGTAAGTAAAATATATACAACATGATGTTTTAACAATGTTAAAAAAGTATGGCAACCAAAAACTAGAGGAGTGTTTCATATGTCTAATTTGAATGTAAAACTGAATGCTGTTTGGAAAGGAGGAGTAGAAGGAAACGGCATCATCAAATCTCAATATATTGATACACCCATTGCTATAGGAACAGAGTATGGAGGTAATGGGGAAGGAGCATCACCTAAAGAAATCCTTGTGTCATCAGTACAAGCTTGTTATGTAGCAACATTAGTGTCGATGGTTGAATCAAGAAAACTGCCAGTAGTGAGTATTGAGGTTGATTCTGAGATGGTTGCTTCTGACAGTAGTTTTGATATTATCCATTATCCTCGTGTTGTTTTATCTGCTGATGCAACAGAAAAAGAAGTACAGTCAATGCAAAGAGTGAATGAAGCAGCTGATAGAGCATGTATAGTAGGTAATATGATCAAAAAAGCAGGCGTAGAAATAGAAGTCAAAGGTAAAGTGTCTACTCTTTAATCCGATTTAATTAATTATTAAAAAAGCTTTTTACAACTCAGGAGGAAAAACAAAATGACTATAATCAAAGTAACAGATGGTAATTTAGAAAAGAACTTAAATACAGATAAAGTGGTTTTACTAAACTTTTCAGCATCTTGGTGTGGACCATGCCGGGTTTTTGCTGAGACATTAGAGGAGTTTGACAAAGAGTATGGTGATAAAGTACAAGTTGTTAAAGTTGATGTGGATGAGAATCCGGAGCTTGCTGCAGAATTTGGTGTAATGAGTATCCCTAATACACGCTTCTATTCTAATAATAAATTCGAAAAACCTTTTGCTGGTATTGTTGGTATTGCGCAATTAAAAGAAGAAGTTTCAAAAATTAAGTCCCTTTAATCAAATGTGCATTAATGGATTCTTTTAAAGGAGGGAGAACATATTGGAGGAAATGAAAATTTATGATGTCATCATAGTTGGGGCAGGTCCTGCGGGAATGACAGCAGCAGTTTACACTTCACGTGCTAATTTGAACACATTGCTTATTGAACGTGGAATACCTGGTGGACAAATGGCTAATACGCAGGATGTAGAGAATTATCCTGGTTTTGATCATATTTTAGGTCCAGACCTCTCTAATAAAATGTTTGAGCACGCCAAAAAGTTTGGTGCTGTATATGAATATGGAGATATAAAAGAAATTATAGATAAAGGTCGTTTAAAAAAAGTAGTGACTACAAAGAAAGAATTTTATGCAAAATCTGTTATCATCGCTACTGGGGCAGACCATAAAAAGCTTGGAGTTCCAGGGGAGAATGAGCTTGGTGGTCTAGGAGTTTCATATTGTGCCGTGTGTGATGGGGCATTCTTTAAAGGACGTGAACTTGTTGTTGTGGGTGGAGGAGACTCAGCTGTAGAAGAAGCTGTGTATCTTACACGTTTCGCTTCAAAAGTCACCATTATTCACCGTCGAGATCAGTTGCGTGCTCAAAAAATACTCCAAGAAAGAGCATTTAGCAATGAAAAGATTGAATTCATTTGGAATAAAGAAGTTACAAGTATAAACGCAGGAAATGGAACAGTGAATACAGTAACGTTAAAAGATACAAAAACAGGGGAACAATCTCAATTCCCTGCGAATGGTGTATTTATTTACGTGGGTACACTTCCGTTAAATGGTGCATTCAAAAACTTAGATATAACCAATGAAGAAGGTTATGTAATGACGGATGAAGCAATGGCTACAAAGATTCCTGGTATTTATGCAGCTGGAGATATCCGTGATAAAACCCTGCGCCAAATTGTCACAGCTACGGGTGATGGATCAATAGCAGCTCAAAGCGTCCAACATTATATTGAAAACCTTGAGAATTCATAAGAAACGACATTGATCTATTTTGGTAATATATCATCACACCTAATTGTACCGAATAGTAGGTACAATTAGGTGTGAAATAAAAAAGTTAGAGGGGAAAATTATGAATTTGAACGATAGTTTATACAAAAAATCACATTTTAACCGTTTAGGTGAATTTAGTACACTTTCACCTGAAAGCTTTAAAACATTTGTAGCTTTTGACAGAAAAGCGTTATCTGAAGGAAAGTTAACAGCTAAATTAAAGGAATTAATTGCAGTTGCTGTTGCTCATACGACTGGATGTCCCCATTGTATTGATTTTCATGTTAAACAAGTTAAAAAACATAGAGCTTCTAGGGAGGAAATGGCTGAATCCATTATGGTAGCAACAGCATTGAAAGCCGGATCTGCTCTTGCTCATGGCGTCAATGCTTTAAACGCTTATGATGGAACAGCTGATGATGAATTATATAGAGCTCCTTATATCAACCGGCTAAAAGAGTTTTCTCAGTTAGATGGAGATGCCTTTAAAGCGTTTATGACATTTGACCAACAAGCGATGAAGGCGGGATTACTTAGTGTGAAGGAAAAAGAGTTGATTGCTATAGCAGTGGCGCATACAACAGGTTGCCCTTACTGTATTGATATCCACACCAAGGCAGCTAAAAAAGCGAAAGCAACAAAGGAAGAAGTCGCTGAATCAATTATGGTAGCAACTGCACTTAAAGCCGGATCTGCTCTTTCTCATGGAGTTAATGCATTAGTTGCATATGATGAATAATCTTATGGAGGGTTTTGTACTGTTGGCAGCTGTGTCATTCCCCAAAAAAATCATAATAACTTTTATTAGATAACGAGCGTAGAAAGAGATAATCCTTATAAAAAACAAAATGAAGGAGATATAAAAATGACAAAAATTAATGGAGTCGATACAAAAGTTATTGAAAACTTAGTACAAAATTATAAGAAAAATCCTGAGGAAGGAATGGCAGGATGGTCTTCTTCGGTAAAATGGAAAGATGGATTTTACGCTGAAGCGCATGTAAGTGACCACAAACCCATTCCGATTGATGAGCCAGATTGGTTCTCAGGATCTAATAAGGGTCCAGGCCCAGCTGAACTTTTATTAAGTGCTCTGGGTGGTTGTTTATCACTTGCATTTATTGCAACAGCTAGTTTAAAGGGTATTAAGGTGAATTCCCTAGAAGTTAGCACTTCAGGACAATTAGACTTAAATGTAATGTTGGGCTTAAAAGAAGGAAATCCAGGTTTTAACGAAGTTGATGTTCAATTCACAGTAGATAGTGACGCAGACGATAAACAACTTGAAGAGTTAGTTTCAAAAGCAATGGAAATTTCTCCTGTGAAAAATTCACTAGAA
The DNA here is from genome assembly GCF_037964975.1 of Bacillus sp. EU52. Classification (NCBI taxonomy): domain Bacteria; kingdom Bacillati; phylum Bacillota; class Bacilli; order Caryophanales; family Bacillaceae; genus Bacillus; species Bacillus sp. EU52. The sequence continues at coordinate 2,303,739 of NZ_CP150177.1, read as the reverse complement.
AGAAATGTTCACGTGAATTCAACTCTTAAACGTAACAAGTAAAAAAGCTTTATGATAGGGCCGACCTTACTTTACCTTTGTATAACTAATTTTAAAAAGAACGTAGATATACGCGACATATTCCATGCGTAATGTCTACGTTCTCATACGTTGCTGGCAGAATTGGAAACGCGAGAGGAGGAAAAAACCCAATTATGTCTGATGTGAACAGTATTAATAGATGGAGAGCTCTATTTTTGATTGCATTGGCTGAACTATTTGCCCTCAGTTTATGGTTTAGCGCTTCAGCCGTTCTTCCCCAATTAAGACATCAATGGGGAATGAGTGCAACAGAAGGGTCATGGATGACCACATCCGTACAGGTTGGGTTCATTATTGGAGCCATTTGTTTTGCTTTTCTAGGGTTGGCAGACCGTTATAACCCAAGAAAAATATTTGCTATTGCCAGTATATTCGGAGCTGTTATCAATAGTTTATTTACTTTAAGCACTGGAATGGTAATGGGATTAAGTTTACGTTTTCTAACAGGAATTACTATGGCAGGTGTTTATCCAACTGCCGTGAAACTACTCTCTACTTGGTTTCAAAATAGACGAGGATTTGGTATTGGAATCCTAATTGCAGCTCTGACATTAGGTTCTTCATTGCCACATCTTTTTAATTTATTTATTCCGAATGTCAGCTGGAAGATATTAATGCTGGTCAGCTCTTTATTAGCATTAATCGCAGCTGGTATTATGCATTGGGGTCTTCCAGATGCTCCGGAGTCTAAAAAAGAAGTAGCTACTGTGTCGGTGAATACACTCAAATACATCTTAAAAAATCGACCTGTAATGCTAGCTAACTATGGATACTTTGGTCATATGTGGGAATTGTATGCTATGTGGACATGGCTTCCATATTTCTTAACAGCCAGCTTTAAAGCATCCTTAAAGGGAACAACTTTACAAGAGACCAGTACACTATTTGCATTTTTAACAATTGGAATTTCGGGGGCTATAGGTTCGATAATAGGTGGATTATGTGCTGATAAAATTGGAAAATCACGACTTTCTATGATTGCCATGATTGTTAGTGCTGTATCTTCTTTATGTATCGGACTTACCTTTGGTCTTTCTATATGGATTACCGTTATTGTAGCAATCATTTGGGGGATATCAGTTGTTGCAGATTCAGCACAATTTTCAGCAATGGTTACAGATTTCGCAAAATCAGAATGTGCAGGAACTGCCTTGACATTTCAAATGGCTATAGGTTTTCTTATTACGGTCTTTTCTATTTATTTGATTCCGGTCTTTGAAGATATCGTAGGGTGGAAATGGGCATTCTCCATCCTTGCGATCGGTCCTGTTATAGGAGTTTGGGCAATGATTTCTCTAATCCGTTATAAACATTAAACGATGTACTCATTTTGTTTTTTAACACAGTAATGACATGTATTTTTCGTTTTTAGAGAACTTGACAGATTCTCTTTCCATTTTTACCTGTTTAATCTTTGTTCTTTAATTAAAGAAAATTCTTTAGTTGAATAGGAACAGCTTTACTTTCACCTTTTTTTTAACACTATTATTGTTATTATTCCACTGCATAAGTGAGGAAGGTCCATGGAATTATGGAGCTTTAGGTCAAACCAACTGTTGGAGTAACAGTACAGTATCAGGCTTAATCTTAAAAACTTTAACAAAGCAATGGATTTTCCGGATTTCCCTACCGTTACTGATTATAGCATTATTGTTTGGTGATTCTTTATGCAAAAATGTAACAGAACCAACAAAGCCGAGAAAAGTAGTTTCGGTAAAGGAGGGTGAATGAGGATAGACAAGAAGTTACTCACGGAAGCTGGTTATAATGCGTTGAAGAAAGAATTGCTTTATTTAAAGAAAAAAAGATGGAAAGAAGTTAGTGAAAAAGTTCAAGAGAGTAGAAATTTTTGTGATTTTAATGAAGATCCTGAGTATCAAATTTCAGTAGATGAATTTGCTACACTTAAAAAGAAAATAAATGATTTGGAATACATTATAAAGCAAGCAAAAATAATTAAAAATGCAAATATACGAGAAGTAGGGATCGGATCCATTGTCACTGTTAAAGAAATGACAGGAAAATATGAAATGCATCTTAAACTTGTTAGTTCTGCAGAATCACATTTATCTGAAAACTATATATCTGATGAGTCTCCAATCGGAAAAAGTCTAATTGGTCACAAATTAAATGATGATGTAATAGTCATGACTCCTTCTGGAATGATACATTTATTAATCATGGAAATACAGTGATTTTTTTCTTAAGCTACTCTGTTGTACTCTATATTAAATAAGGTAGATAATTGATGGTTGGTAGTAACAATTGTGCTTTGTGAATAATGTTGAATATTAGTCTTTTTATTTTTTAAAAGATACAGGGTTGCAAAAACCTAAAAAAGCATGCTAATATAATATTGTACCGACTGGTAGGTACAAAAGTTTAGTTGTTGATAGAAGGAGGTTAAGTGATTACACCAACCGAACTGTACAGGACCCTATTTTGGCAAAAGTTGAAGATCGAGTACGTTTGGGGATTACAGAATATGCTCAAACAACGATTTGATGAAATTATATTCTTAGATCCCCCGAGGAAGGGAACTCATTAACGATAAACAATAGCTGTGGTGATGTGGAGTCCATTAAAACTACTCCGAACTTATCTCATCCTTTAAATTCTAAAAGTAAACACAGAATTAGAGGATAGTCCTGAATATTAAATGAATCCCCTTATGATTAAGGATGGATGCGAGAAGTTCAAATGGATAATATAGATGATATCCAACATCTTATACGTGCAAAAGAATACAAAGACTATGTATATGAAAAAATGGAGGGAATCATGATGAAAAAATTACAATCAATGGATCAATTTGAGAAGCTAAAAAAAACAGAGCGTGTTGTCTTTATGTTTTCAGCGGACTGGTGCCCAGACTGTCGGGTGATCGAGCCAATTTTGCCGGACATTGAAGCAAATTATTCGGAATATCAGTTTATTTATGTAGACCGGGATGACTTTATTGATTTGTGCATCGAACTGAATGTATTTGGTATTCCAAGTTTTATCGCTTATCATAACGGAGAAGAAGCAGGGCGGTTTGTTAGCAAGGCTCGAAAAACACAAGAAGAAATCGAAACATTTCTTAACAGCTTGTCCGCCTAATCTGCTAACATAAAATTGTACCAAACGGTAGGTACGGATAAAAAGAATTAGAGGGAAGAATTATTAGTCAAGACGATGTTAAACAAGTTAAAAAACATAGATTCCAAAGAAGAAGTTGCTGAATCAATTATGGTAGCAACTGCCTTGAAAGTCGGATCTGCTCTTGATCATGGAGTTAATGCATAATGAATAAGTCTTAAAGTATAAAACTTGGAGGTTTTTATGAATAATTTTCAGTCAGTTGAAGCTCTTTTTAAACCATTCGAAATGGGAAATCTGAAACTATCTAATCGTATTTTGATGGCACCTATGACGCGAAACTTTTCTCCAAATGGAGTACCAGGGGAGGATGTCGCTGAGTATTATCGTCGTAGAGCTGAAAATGGTGTTGGACTTATTGTGACAGAGGGGACGTTTATCAACCATCCTGATGTTGCATCCGAGGTGCCAGCATGGCAGGAGGACGTACCACACTTATACGGAGAAGAGGCGCTAAACGGTTGGTCAAAAGTAGTTGATGGGGTACACGAGGCCGGTGGGAAAATTTTCTCTCAATTGTGGCACATGGGTGCACGAGGCAACGCTAATGATTACTCAAAACAAGAAATTTTGGAATTGGTTGAAGCTTTTGCACAGGCAGCAGCCAATGCTAAAAAGGTTGGTTTTGATGGCATTGAGATTATGGCAGCCCATGGATTTTTAATTGATCAGTTCTTTTGGGAAAAAACAAACACACGTACTGATGAATACGGTGGCGACATAGTTAAGCGCACACGCTTTGCGAGTGAGGTCATCGCAGCTTGCCGACGTGTTGTTGGACCAGATTTTCCAATCTCGTTGCGAATCTCACAGTGGAAATATGATTTCTATACAGCAAAATTAGTAGAAACTCCAGAAGAACTAAAACGTTTCTTAACGCCATTAGTTGATGCAGGTGTTGACATCTTTCATGCATCTATTCGTCGTTTTTGGGAACCTGCTTTTGAAGGATCTGAACTGAATCTATCAGGATGGATTAAAAAGTTGACAGGAAAACCAACAATTACAGTTGGATCTGTCGGTCTTGATGGCGCTGATTTCGTGGATTTCTTCGCTACTGGAGAAGAGGCCAATGGCAAAGCCAACAAAATGGGCAATTTGATCGAGAGATTAGAACGTGAAGAATTTGATTTGATAGCTGTCGGTCGCGCATTATTGGCTGACCCTGACTGGGTAAACAAAATCCGAGATGGACGAACAGAAGAATTAATTCCGTTTACGCGTGAGGCAATTGAAACATTATATTAAACAGAGCTTAAAAAATAATAAAGAACCCATTTTGATTGATTTTTTTCAAAATGGGTTCTTTTTAGTTGCTTTCAGATAAAGATCCCATAACACTATTATTTATATTTTAGTGAATGATTTTTTAAGGTATATGAAATTAATGGAAACTTTTTCGAGTTGAGTCTTTCATATGGTCGTTTACTACAGAAGCAATTTTCATGAAATTTATAAAATCTTCTGTTGAAAATTGATCCAGTCTACTCAATATTTTTCCATATTCCATTCGATCAAGTTCTTTGTGATACTTATAAGCTTGTTTTCCTTTTTCCGACAACTCTATGATAACTTCTCGACTATTGGTTGGATTTTTATATTTTATAACCAACCCTTTTTTAAATAATTTATCCACCATTTGAGAAATGGCACCTTTTGTTTTATTGGTAAGCTTCACAAGGTGCGAAGGGCTAACTTTCACATTTTCTCCAATTAAATCAATGGTATGTGCTTCAACCATATATAGTTCATCTTCTGTTCCATATTTTCGAGGTATGTTTTCGTATGCACTCGTGTTACGAGAGAGTTCATAAATAGATTCTAGTAGTTCATTAAAAATTTCTTCTCTTGTCTTCATACATTTCACCTGGTATCACTTTAGTTATTTATTCCTCAGTATAGCATACCTATTTACTCTTAATTGAACATGAACAACATAGCCCATATTTAATCTTTGACGGTAAGCCAGATTTAAGACCCCATACTCAAATTGACTCCTAATAGTTTAGGTGCTAAACTATTAGGAGTCAATTTGAGATTTAATTACTCATTTAGAAAGGATATGGTAAAGATATGTCTTTCAAACAATTTAGCACCTTACTATTGCTGGCTAGCCTTTTTGGTGCATCATTTTTATTCATCAAAATAGCTTCACCTTCATTAGGCCCTTTATTTCTTATAGAAAGCCGTGTAGGAATTGCAGCTATCTCTCTTATTATTTTTGCACGATTACTAAAACAAAAAATAGAAATCAAGCACAAATGGAAAGAGTTAATGATTCTGGGTGCCATTAATGCAGCCATTCCATTCGTTTTAATTGCTTACGCTGAGTTAAACCTTTCCGCGTCACTCGCTGCTATTATTAATTCTACAACGCCCTTGTTTTCCGTAATCATATCTATTTTATGGCTTAAAGAAGGTAAAAATATGCGTACTTTCCTTGGTATTATTATGGGATGCATAGGAGTAGGAATCCTGGTTGGTTGGAGTCCTATTCAACTAAATGTAAAGGTTATATTATCAATAGTAGCTATTTCTTTAGCAGCTTTATTCTATGGAATAGGAGGAGTATATAGTAAAAGAGCTTTTCAAGATATGAAATCTTTTGATTTAGCTATTGGACAGCAATTAGGAGCAAGTATTGTTTTACTGCCTTTTGCACTCCTTAATATGCCTAACAAGTTACCAAGTATAGGTGTGACTATTTCAGTTTTAGGATTAGCCATATTTTCTACAAGTGTTGCTTATCTTCTCTATTTTTATCTGATAAAAAATATAGGGCCAACTAAAACCGTTAGTGTAACCCTATTGGTACCCATATTCGGTATAATCTGGGGTGTTTTATTTTTAGATGAACGAACTACCTTGAGTACTTATATAGGCTTATCGGTAGTATTAATGAGTATACTCTTAGTGTCTAATACAAAGCAGAAAGCATCAAATATACCCGAACAAGTAGTTAAATAGAGAAACTCTTCTTAATTTAATGGGTTGCTAGATCCCTAACTGATAGAAGAGTGAATAATATGCTGTTGACTCTTTAGTTACTCTATTCTTCATAATGAGAAAGAAAATCTGAAATCAAAATTTATAAATTGTTTATTTTAACCAGATAAATTAACATAAGTTTAAAAGAAAGAGCCATTAAACCATTTCAAAGCAAAATGGATAGTAGGGAAGTAAACTCTGTGATATCATTACGCAATGTTCAGAATATAAAGATGAGTGAAACGAGGGTATAATGATGGAGAAAAAGCATTCATTAGGGTTTGAAACAATTGCTCTTCATGGAGGACAAGTACCTGACCCCACTACAAATTCTAGAGCAGTCCCTATTTATCAAACAAGCTCATATATCTTTAACGACACAGATCATGCTGCAGATTTGTTTTCTTTAAAAGAACCCGGAAATATTTATACACGTATCATGAATCCTACTCATGATGTTTTTGAGCAACGTGTTGCCCTAATGGAAGGCGGCGTAGGGGCATTAGCAACTTCATCGGGACAGTCAGCTATTACATATTCTATTTTGAATATTGCAGAAGCAGGAGATGAAATTATCGCTTCCAGCAGCCTGTATGGGGGAACCTATGCTTTATTTGCTCATACTTTTCCAAAGCTTGGAATTAAATTTCACTTTGTTGATGTAGACGATCCAGCTCAATTTCAAGAAAAAATTAATGATAAAACAAAGGCTGTGTTTATAGAAACGATTGGAAATCCTCGAATTAATATTGCTGATATTCAAGCAATTGCCGATATTGCACATGCAAATAATGTTCCGCTTATCGTTGATAATACATTTGCCTCCCCATATTTATGCAGGCCAATTGAGTATGGCGCAGATATTGTGGTTCATTCAGCTACCAAATTTATTGGCGGCCATGGAACCTCTATCGGCGGTGTTATTGTAGATTCTGGAAAATTCAATTGGGCTAACGGAAAATTTTCAGGTTTGTCAGAACCAGATCTAAGTTATCATGGGCTAGTTTATACAGATGCACTGGGATCGTTAGCTTATATTACAAAAGCACGCGTTACGTTGCTTAGAGACATTGGGGCTTCCGCTTCGCCATTCAATACATTTATGTTTCTTCAGGGATTAGAAACTCTTCCTCTACGGATGGAGCGCCATGTGGAAAATGCCCTTAAGGTTGCACAATTTTTAGAAAAACATCCCCATGTCTCATGGGTTAATTATCCAGGCCTTGCATCAAACCCTTATCACGAACTTGCTCAAAAGTATTTGCCAAAAGGAGCAGGATCCATTTTCACATTTGGTATTAAAGGCGGTGTGGAAGAAGGGAAGAAATTTATTAACAGCGTGAAGATTTTCAGTCATTTGGCGAATGTTGGCGATGCGAAATCACTGGTTATTCATCCTGCCAGCACGACCCATCAACAGCTGGATGAAGAAAGTCAGGTAAAAGCCGGTGTTACTCCGGATATGATTCGTCTTTCTATTGGTATTGAAACGATTGATGATATTCTTTACGATTTAGACAACGCTCTCCAAGCCAGTCAGCAATAACATTAACCTCACCGCAAAATAAATCCTCCTAAACCATTTTGATGAACAAATTTCATATAATTGATTAATAGAACTATATGTTATGGTTTACAAATGGTTAAAACTTATTGACAACAGAATTGATGAACAGTTCATGGACATTACAGGCAGCCAGAAGCTGTTTGGGACGCCGATGGAGATCGCGAAAAGCATTCAGGGCAGAATCATGCGGGAGATCGGCGTTTATGCACGGGTCGGAATCGGCCCTAACAAAGCGCTGGCCAAAATTGCGTGTGACAATTTTGCCAAAAAGAATAAGAACGGTATTTTTACCTTAACGAAAGAAAATATGAAAACCGAAATGTGGCCGCTCCCGGTGGGCAGCATGTTTGGCGTCGGGAGCCGCATGAAGCATCATTTAAATCGAATGGGCATCAGCACGATCGGCGGGCTCGCGGCTTTTCCGCTCGATCTTTTAAAAAAGAAATGGGGCATTAACGGCCACGTGCTGTGGATGACGGCAAACGGAATCGACTATTCCCCTGTGTCAACTTCGTCTCTGGACGGGCAAAAGGCGATAGGTCATGGAATGACTCTCCCGAGAGACTACGAACACTTTGACAAAGAAATCAAGGTCGTATTGCTTGAGCTGAGTGAAGAGGTGTGCAGGCGAAGCCGAAACGCCGGGGTCATGGGGCAGACAGTGTCAGTGAGCTGCCGGGGTGCTGATTTTGATTGGCCGACGGGCTTCAACCGGCAAGTGAAGCTGGCAGAGCCGACTAATTCTACGCAGGATGTATATGAGGCTGTACGACGGCTGTTTCTTACATTTTGGGACGGGAAACCCGTCCGCCGCCTCGGTGTCAATCTGTCTCAGCTCTCATCTGATGACATATGGCAGCTCAATTTATTTCAGGATTATGCAAAGAAAATGAGCCTAGGCTATGTGATGGATGGCATTAAAAATCGATTCGGCGATACAGCAATCATCAGGGCGGCGTCACTGACAGCGGCAGGCCAGGCATTTGAACGTGCGGCTAAAATAGGGGGGCATTATAAATGAACGACCATTTAAAAAGGGGCAACCTGCTGTGGGAAGGGAGCAGGATGTTTCTGCCGGAACATAAGCAAAGCCTGCTGGAGAGAAAGCGACTTAAACAGAAGCTGCAAAAGCCGATCCTTGACCCCGATAAGCTGGAAGAGATGAATCAAACGCTTTGCGCCGCGATGGAGTTTGCTCAGGATATCACTGTCAGCTGCTTTCAGGACGGTGAGATTGTCTGCTGCACCGGGAAAATCTGCCGGTATGAAGAGTTTGAAAAAGCAGTATGGATAAAAGGAGACGAGGATCAGCTTTATAAGCTGAAACTTGATCAAGTGCTTGATATTGTGCTGTAAAGTCTCTCCTCCTGTTTGGGGGAGAAATAGGCGTAAAATGATCAAACATTGTTCCCTCGGCAGTCTGGAAACGTATGATACAGGAAAGAAGGCATTTACAATTCCAGCCAGGCAAAATATAATTTTTATATTGTGAGAAAAAGAGCTGACATTCGTTTTGCCAGACGGAGGGAGATCAAATCGTAATGGATATTCGAACAATCACGTCTTCAGATTATGAAATGGTAACGTCTGTACTGAATGAATGGTGGGGCGGCAGACAGCTGAAAGAAAAATTGCCGAGACTATTTTTTGAGCATTTTCAGGACACAAGCTTTATTACATCCGAACATAACAGCATGACGGGATTTTTAATCGGATTTCAATCGCAATCCGATCCTGAAACGGCGTACATTCATTTTTCCGGTGTGCATCCGGATTTCAGAAAAATGCAAATTGGGAAACAATTGTATGATGTATTTATCGAAACAGTAAAACAAAGGGGCTGCACCCGGGTGAAGTGTGTCACTTCACCTGTGAATAAGGTATCAATCGCATATCACACAAAATTGGGGTTTGATATTGAAAAGGGCACCAAAACGGTAAATGGCATCTCAGTGTTTGCAAACTATGATGGCCCGGGCCAAGACAGGGTACTGTTTGTCAAAAACATATGAGGGGGAAATATGATGGATTTTTTATCAAAAACACCTGAGCCTCCTTACTATGCAGTCATTTTTTCTTCTGTCAAAAGCGAAAATGACACAGGATATGAAGAAACAGCGGAGCGGATGGTATCGCTTGCGGCGGATCAGCCTGGATTTTTAGGCGTGGAAAGCGTACGTGAAGCGGATGGAAGGGGCATCACAGTTTCCTATTGGGACAGTATGGACGCAATTAACCATTGGAAGCATCACACTGAACATCAAGCGGCAAAAGAAAAAGGAAAAAGCCTTTGGTACGAGTCGTATGCAGTCCGCGTCGCAAAAGTCGAAAGACAGCGGCTGTTTCAGGAGGAACACGAATGATTGAATTTCTCCAGCATAAGGAAGACACTATAGCGCGTGAGATTTTAGCCGTACAGATCCCCGCCTACATAAAGGAAACAGAGATTATCGGTTTTGACGGTATTCCCGCTTTACAAGAGAAGGTGAAGGATATTCAAGCATCCCATGAGCGGTTTGCGGGATATCGGAAAAACGGCAAGCTGATCGGTGTCATTTCATATGAGAAAAACATGCATTATCTCACCATTTGCAGGCTTGTTGTGCATCCTGACGGTTTCAGAAAAGGAATTGGACGAGCGCTTCTGCAATTTGTCATTGATCATAATAAAGACGCTGAGAAAATCGAAGTAGTCACAGCCGAGAACAATACCCCGGCTGTGTCACTCTATACACAGGCCGGATTCCAAAAGGCAGAAACCGTCAAAGCAGCGCAGGGTCTATTGCTGTCGGTCTTTCATTTGTATCCGAAAAGAAAAGTTGAGATCATTCTCTACAACGAAAAATGGGCAGAATGTTTCGATGAAGAAAAAGAACGGCTGAAACTTGTGTTCGGGCCGGAGATTATCGCTATTCATCACATCGGAAGCACATCAATACCTAACATGGCAGCGAAGCCAATCATTGATATGTTAATTGAAGTCAGAAGCATTGAAGCCGTGAGCCAATTTGATGAACAAATGAAGGCCAACGGCTATACACCAAAAGGTGAGAACGGTATAGCGGGCAGGCGTTATTTCCAAAAGGGCGGAAATAAACGCACTCATCATGTCCATATGTACGAACAGGGAAACCCTGCTATTGAAAGGCATCTGTTATTCAGAGATTATCTCAGAGCTCATCCAAACATAGCGAAAGAATACGCCGTTCTCAAAAAACAGCTGGCGGCCCAGCACCCTGACAGCATCAATCAGTATATACAAGGGAAAGATGAGTGGATCAAGACTGCAGAAGAAAATGCGAAGCGGTGGAAAAAAGGCAGAAACAATGCGAATGGCAGTATTGTATGCTACAATAGCGAAAATGATGAAAACGGGGGTTTCACCTTATGAACATACATGTGACAGATGCAGCAAAACAGGCACTGCAGCAGGCGTTTGACGCCAACCCGGGAAAAAAAGCCCAGCTTCGTTACGATGCAGAAGGATGCGGCTGCGCGGTAAGCGGTGTCCCGACAATCTGGCTGGCAGAAGAATTAACGGGACAGTGCGAGCAGCTGGAAACGAACGGCATTCCGCTGTATATCCAATCGTCGCAAAAAGTGTTTTTTGACGATCAAATGACGATCGATTACAATGAAAAAGCCAAAACATTGGCGCTGAAAAGCCCGGCTGAAATGCTCAGCCCCAGAATGAGCATATTAGTAAAGTAGGAGACGCGAAACGTGGAACAAAAGCTGAAGGCAATGAAGAACACAGCACAAAATAAAACGTGGGTATCCTTCCTGAATCAAAACCATCCCTATACCTTGCTTCACTGGTCAATCGGAGGAGCAGAGTCCATCAAGAAAGATGTCTGGCTATTGCAGGATGAAATGACCTTCGAGACGCAGGAGTTTACAACGATAGATCTTGCGATTGAATGGATCAGAGAAAATATGGATGGCATTACCGACGTTCTGTAACATAAAAAAGCGAAAGAGCCGAAGAGGCCTTTCGCTTTTTTATTCTGTTTAATCATTCATGTTGTCTAAAAACTCCTGCACTGTTTTTCGGTACGTATCCCGATTTTTGGTATATGACATGGCGTGTTCACCGTTCTCGGCAATGTACAGCGCTTTCGGCCCGCGTTTCTTTTCATAAAGCCGCTCGGTCGAAGAAACAGGAATGTAGTCATCATCCTTACTGTGAATAAAGAGGACCGGCTTTTCGATTTTATCAATGACAGCAAGCGGAGATACTTCGCGTGCGCGATAGCCGCCCCTCAGCTTCAAAAAAGAAGTCGGCGATAGGGAGCAGGGGCCAAGACGGGAGCCTGTATTCCGCTCTCAGCCGGTAGGCAAGCTGTTCATCAAAACATGCGAACGGACAATCGGCAATATAAAAATCAGCGCCATCGCTGCAGTGTGCACCAGCATAAAGCAGGGCGGTCACAGCCCCCATCGACTCACCATGAATTCCGATCAATCCGCGATGATTTGTTTTGTTTTTGAGCCAGCTGACAACCTTATTGAGATCATCCTTTTCGTAAAACCCGTAGCTGGTCGTCTTTCCGCCGCTTTGGCCATGCCGGCGGTGGTCATAAATGAGCACATTCCAGCCGAGATCAAGAAATAAATGCATATACTTAAGAGAATTCAGCACATTCATGGTTACCCCGTGGCAGATGATGATGGTATTTGGTGTGTCATGCGGTGCGACATGGTATCCTTTTATGTCGTACCCGTAAGCGGAGGGTATCACAAAAGCGGTTTTCTCCATTTGTTCAAATGATTCAAACACATCATGTCCGTTGTCTGTCTCTCTTTTGATAATGTCTTCATCCGTTTTTTTCTTGATGAATAGAATCATATTTGAAAAAACAATTCCGATTGCGATGACAGCTGTTACGAGAGCGCCAATGGCCAAAAGGATTTTCTTCAAAAGTCACAGCACCTTTCAACTAAATATAGGTAATTCGTGTTTAAAATCATTATACCTAAACACCGCTCCGCTGAGAAAGTGACCAGAAGAGAGTCTGCTTGTTCAGTGTATATGCTCCGTGATAAACTGTCTTCAAAACAAAACATGGGGGAAGTCTGAATGAAAAAACAAAAATCCGCTGACAAACACCAGCTAAAAGACGGCCTTCAATCCGATATCAAAGCAAAGCTTATGGAGATGAAGAGCCAATTGAAGGAAGAGGATGAAAAGAGGCAGGAAAGAGAAAAAGCAGAACAGATCAGAAAGAAAAAAGAGATCGAAAAAAATAAGAGCTTTGAAGAACTCCTAAATGAAAGCCAAATGGATTGGCATCAATATAAATAAACCAGCACCTGTACGGGTGCTGGTTTTTCTGCTATGAGCGATGAGCTTTGTAAATGTCTTGTTTCGTATGAGATTGGAGCGCTTTGATTTCCTCCTCGGTTAAACGCCGTGCATTTGCTGCCTGAATATTTTCCCGTAACTGCTCAATCTTACTGGCGCCTGTAATCACTGAAGCGACAGCCGGCTGTGCTAGCAGATACTGCAGCGACTTTTCTGTCATGGAAAGATCGGGAGCCACTTCCTCCATTGCCTTGCGGGCATTTGTCAGTTCCTCGAATGAATAGGACAAGTACCCGTTTTGTTTCATACTGTCTGAAGCTTGATCAAGCGGTTTTTCAGTTAAGAGCCCTTTGGCAACAGGACCTCTGGCGACTACGCTGATTTGATGTCCCTCTAAAAGCGGGAGCCATTCCTCAGGGCGTCTGTCAAACAGGCTGAATTGCATCATAATGCTGACGATGTTTGATTTTTTTACATATTCTTTAATCACATTCGGGCGGATGGAAGAAATGCCGTAGTAGCGGATGACACCTTCTTGTTTTAATTCCTCAAACGCTTCAATCGTTTCATCAATGTTGTCCTCTATCGTGCCGCCGTGGAGCTGATAAAGGTCGATATAATCTGTTTTCAGCCGTGTAAGGCTCTTTTTTACCGCCTCTTTTATGTAAGCTTTTGAAGGGTCCCAATACCAGCCCTCGCTTCCGTCATCCCAACGGTTTCCCGCTTTTGTTGCCAGAATAATATCCTGGCGTCTGTTTTGGATCGCATCACCGACAATTTCTTCATTGCGTCCCCGGTCATACAAATCCGCTGTGTCCAAATAGTTGATGCCGAGCTCGATCGCTTCATCCAGAATGGACAATGCTTTGTTTTTTTCAGTTCCAAGAGACATACAGCCGAGTCCGACTTCGCTAATGTCTAAATCAGATGTACCCAATTTGCGCTTTCTCATGTGCACACTCCTTTTTTAGGCTTTGTATTGACCGTAATATAAAGGAGCTAAAGTTTCAACTTTTATGGCTTTGAGATCCAATCTTTCACATATTGAAATGTGCGTCCATACTCTTTTAACTTCGCCCGAATTTCCCATGCTTTTCCGACTAAGACAACACCTTTTGGCATGCGGTGCACTTTCACAAAGAAGCCCCCTTTTGCTCTAGTATGATAAAATGTATGGGGCATCATATAGAGACAGAACGGGAGATGAAGAAATGAAATCATTAGAAGAAAAAACAATTGCCAAAGAACAGATCTTTTCGGGTAAAGTCATTGATCTTTATGTCGAGGATGTAGAGCTGCCAAACGGCAAAGCCAGTAAACGTGAAATTGTGAAACACCCTGGAGCTGTAGCGGTACTAGCCGTCACAGATGAAGGGAAAATCATCATGGTCAAACAATTCCGTAAGCCGCTTGAGCAGACGATCGTTGAAATTCCGGCCGGTAAGCTTGAAAAAGGTGAGGAGCCGGAGTATACGGCACTTCGGGAACTTGAAGAGGAAACCGGTTATACAGCAAAAAAACTGACAAAAATAACTGCGTTTTATACATCACCCGGATTTGCAGATGAAATCGTTCACGTTTTTCTTGCTGAGGAGCTTTCTGTGCTTGAAGAAAAACGGGAGCTTGATGAGGACGAGTTTGTTGAAGTGATGGAGGTGACGCTTGAAGATGCGCTAAAGCTGGTTGAATTGCGTGAAGTATATGATGCTAAAACAGCCTACGCGATTCAGTATCTTCAGCTGAAAGAAGCGCTCCAAGCACAAAAATGAAAAAGATTTACGCGGATTTGCACATTCATATCGGCCGAACCTTTACAGGAAGGGCTGTCAAAATAACAGGCGCCAAAACATTAACGCTGGACAGAATTTTGGTTGAAGCCAGTGAACATAAAGGAATTGAACTCCTCGGCATTATCGACTGTCATTCTCCGGAAGTCATTCTAGAGCTTGAGGAAGGCATTTCATCTGGAAAATATCGCGAGCTTGACGGGGGAGGAATCCGTTATCGCAGCACGACTCTTTTATTGGGGAGCGAGCTGGAGATTTATGATGAAGCCTGCAGCGGACCGATCCATGTGCTCGTATTTATGCCGACGCTGGCTGATATGAAACAGTTTTCAAACTGGCTGTCAGCCCGGCTGAAAAATATTCATTTGAGCTCGCAGCGGATTTATGAAACGGGCTTAAACCTGCAAAAAAAAGTGCAGGATATGGGCGGCCTGTTTATCCCCGCCCATATCTTTACGCCGCATAAAAGCTTATATGGAAAAGGGGTTAAATCAAGCTTAACTGAGGTTTTTGATCCATCTATGATAGACGCGGTGGAGCTTGGATTAAGCTGTGATACAGACATGGCATCACACGTATCGCAATTGAATCCGTATCCTTTTTTAACAAATTCTGATGCGCATTCGTTGGGGAAAATCGGCAGAGAATATAATGAATTATATGTGCAGTCAGCTGATTTTACTGAATTTGCTCTTGCATTAAAGGGACAAGATGACAGGAAAATTATCGCAAATTATGGCTTGGACCCGTTATTGGGGAAATATTATCAGACGGCTTGCGAAGCGTGCGGAGAGCCTGCTGTAAGCGGGGAAACAGCGTGCGCGAATTGCGGAAAAGCCAGATTTACCAAGGGAGTCAGCGATAGATTGCGTGAATTGAGTGATCAGCTTGAAGTTCGCGTCCCGCGTCCGCGATATGTACATCAGATCCCGCTGCAATTTGTTCCGGGTGTAGGCCCGAAAACGCTGGACAAACTAAAAAAAGCCTTCGGAACAGAAATGGCTGTTCTTCATGAGGCTGCAGAAGAAGATTTGGCTCGCGTTGTCCCGCCGAAAACCGCGGCGCTTATCGTAAAAGCGAGATCCGGAAAACTGGAATTGAAAGCCGGAGGAGGAGGAACCTACGGTAAAATTAAACCGTGAGTTAAAGATTAACTCAGTTCCTCCTGTACTTTTCTTTTTGTGCGTATAAAGGTAATCAGCTGGATGATTTCATCTTCACTCAGCGGCTGGCCATCAACAGAAATGGTAAAGTCAAGGCTGCTCCACGTGGCCAATTCTATGGCCTGAGGAGCAGTCTGCTTTTGTTTCTCGCGGCCTAAAAGTTCATCGCAGGTTGTGTCAAAGAGGTCAGCCAGCATGGCAAGCGCTTCAAGTGAAGGCCGTCGGTAGCCTGACTCGTAGCCGGCATATGTGCTTTTTGCGATACCGAGAAGGTCAGCTGTATATTGAAGCGACCAATTTTTCTTTTTTCTCAATTCAGTTAAACGATCTAGATTCATGAACTTCCGCTCCTTTTTCACCTTGAGCTGATTATATCATATAGGTATTAGGAAGTGTACGCGAATTGAATAATAATGTCTTGCGTATTTTATTTTCCGTGTCTATAATTGCATTAAAAGTATGCGAAAAGCGAATACCTTCTCGCAACCCATCTTTAGATACAGTGAAGAGGTGCATGGTATGAAAAAATTATTGATGTTGACAACTGGGGGAACGATTGCTTCAGTTGAAGGGGAAAATGGGCTGGCTCCCGGAGTCAAGGCTGATGAATTATTAAGTTACGTATCAAAACTTGATAACGATTACACAATGGAAACTCAGTCGCTTATGAATATAGACAGCACCAATATGCAGCCTGAATACTGGGTGGAAATAGCGGAAGCCGTTAAGGAAAATTATGATGCCTATGACGGGTTTGTTATTACTCACGGTACAGATACAATGGCCTATACATCTGCCGCACTATCGTATATGCTGCAGCATGCCAAAAAGCCGATTGTCATCACCGGCTCGCAGATTCCGATCACGTTCCAAAAAACCGATGCCAAAAAAAATATTACTGATGCCATTCGATTTGCCTGTGAAGGCGTGGGCGGCGTTTATGTTGTGTTTGACGGCAGAGTCATTCAGGGAACACGTGCGATCAAATTAAGAACGAAAAGCTACGACGCATTTGAAAGCATCAATTACCCATATATCGCTTTTATCAATGAAGACGGGATCGAATACAACAAACAAGTAACGGAACCTGAGAACGACACCTTCACAGTTGACACTTCACTATGCACAGATGTATGTCTGCTGAAGCTGCATCCAGGCTTAAAGCCCGAAATGTTTGATGCCCTGAAAAGCATGTACAAAGGAATTGTCATTGAGAGTTATGGCAGCGGAGGGGTGCCGTTTGAAGGCAGAGACATTTTGTCAAAAGTGAATGAACTGATCGAAAGCGGCATTGTCGTCGTCATTACGACTCAATGTCTTGAAGAAGGCGAAGACATGAGCATTTACGAGGTTGGCCGCAGAGTCAACCAAGACTTAATTATCCGATCAAGAAATATGAACACAGAAGCCATTGTGCCAAAATTGATGTGGGCGCTAGGTCAGTCTTCGGATCTTCCTGTCGTCAAGAGAATTATGGAAACGCCGATAGCTGATGACGTTGTCCTGTAAAATGTAAAAACGATAACCAGCAAAGAGAAAGAAGGTTAAAGATTATGTTAAACGGCCAAAAAGAATATCGCGTGGAAAAAGACTTCCTTGGGGAAAAACAAATTGAAGCAGATGTTTATTACGGAATTCAGACGCTCCGTGCTTCTGAAAATTTCCCGATCACAGGATACAAAATCCATGAGGAAATGATTAACGCACTGGCGATTGTGAAAAAAGCTGCGGCTCTTGCCAACATGGACGTGAAACGGCTGTATGAAGGAATTGGCCAAGCTATCGTACAAGCCGCTGACGAGATTCTGGAAGGCAAGTGGCACGATCAGTTTATCGTCGATCCGATTCAGGGCGGTGCCGGAACTTCTATGAACATGAACGCGAATGAGGTTATCGGAAACCGGGCGCTTGAAATCATGGGACATAAAAAGGGAGATTATATCCATTTAAGTCCAAACACACATGTGAACATGTCACAGTCTACGAACGATGTGTTCCCGACTGCTATCCATATTTCCACATTGAAGCTCTTAGAAAAACTGCTGAAAACAATGGAAGATATGCATAGTGTGTTTAAGCAAAAAGCACAGGAGTTTGACTCTGTTATTAAAATGGGCCGGACACACCTTCAAGATGCGGTTCCGATCCGTCTTGGCCAGGAATTCGAAGCTTACAGCCGTGTTCTCGAGCGTGATATCAAACGAATCAAGCAATCGCGCCAGCACCTGTATGAAGTCAACATGGGCGCAACTGCTGTTGGTACAGGGCTGAACGCTGATCCTGAATATATCAAACAGGTAGTAAAGCACCTTGCTGATATTAGTGGGCTTCCTCTTGTCGGCGCTGACCATCTTGTTGATGCGACACAAAATACAGATGCCTATACAGAGGTATCAGCTTCATTAAAAGTCTGCATGATGAACATGTCGAAGATCGCAAACGACCTGCGCTTAATGGCGTCGGGACCGCGCGCCGGACTTGCGGAAATTTCTCTGCCTGCACGTCAGCCGGGTTCATCTATTATGCCGGGGAAAGTCAATCCGGTTATGGCGGAGCTGATCAACCAAATTGCGTTCCAGGTTATCGGAAACGACAATACAATCTGCCTTGCTTCAGAAGCCGGCCAGCTTGAGTTGAACGTCATGGAGCCCGTGCTTGTCTTTAATTTGCTTCAATCCATCAGCATCATGAACAACGGCTTCCGTTCGTTCACTGACAACTGCTTAAAAGGCATTGAAGCCAACGAAAAGCGGTTGAAGCAATACGTAGAAAAAAGCGCAGGCGTGATCACAGCTGTCAATCCGCATCTTGGATATGAAGCGGCTGCCAGAATTGCCAGGGAAGCGATTATGACAGGCCAATCAGTCCGTGACCTTTGCCTGCAGCATGATGTGCTGACAGAAGAAGAATTGGATATTATTTTAAACCCATATGAGATGACCAAACCAGGTATCGCAGGGAAAGAACTATTAGAAAAATAAAATTTGTATAAAATACAGCTTATTCATCTCCGAATAGTCGGATGAATAAGCTGTTTACAACATAGGGATGAGGAAGTATAGTATACGTGTTGCACTATATATTGAAAGCGTTTTAGCTTTTACATGAAGGGGGACTTCTTTTGAAGGATGTAAGATTGCCAACACTATTTGAAATTATTATTGTACTAGGAGTATTTTTAGCACTTGTTCTATCGTTTACAGTCTTTCTCGACTTGCCGATACAGCTGGCGCTTTTTGTTTCATGGTTTATTGCAATGCTTTTAGGTATTAGACTCGGTTATTCTTATAAAGATTTACAAAATGCGATTGTACATGGGATATCAAATGGCCTTGAAGCCGTACTGATTCTCGTTTCAGTTGGGGCGCTCATCGGAACATGGATTGCCGGAGGCGTTGTGCCGACTTTGATTTATTACGGACTGGAATTTATTCACCCAAGTATCTTTTTACTGGCAACGTTAATTATTTGTTCCATTATGTCTGTGGCAACAGGAACGTCATGGGGAACAGTCGGAACTGCCGGCATTGCCATGATCGCAATTGGAGAGGGGTTAGGCATTCCGCTTCCTCTAGTAGCGGGAGCTATTCTTTCAGGTGCTTATTTTGGGGACAAGCTGTCTCCGCTGTCTGACAGTACAGTTCTAGCTTCTTCACTATCAAAAGTCGATGTATTGGCTCACGTGAGAGCAATGCTTTATTTATCAATACCTGCTTATGTCATTACAGCTATACTCTTTACAGTTGTTGGATTTATGTACGGCGGGAAAAATATTGATCTTGATAAAGTTGAATTCTTAAAATCATCTTTGCAAAACACGTTTGACATTCATATTTGGATGCTGATCCCGGCAGTTCTCGTCATAGTCTTATTGGCGATGAAAAAGCCATCTATGCCAGTTATCGTAATTGGCGCTTTACTCGGTGCAATCTGGGCTGTTGTTTTCCAAGGAATGGATATTGCCCATGCGATTGCAACTGCGTACAACGGCTTCTCTATTAAAACGGATGTTGAATTTTTGAACGGCTTGTTAAACCGCGGTGGAATTGTCGGTATGCTTGATTCTCTCGTCGTCATCATCTTTGGCCTTGGTTTTGGCGGTCTGCTTGAGAAACTCGGCGTGTTAAAAGTCATTGTTTCAACGTTTGAAAAGAAATTAACTTCAGCCGGCAATGTCACATTGTCTACACTGATCGTAGCGTTTTTAGCAAACATCTTCGGCTGTGCGATGTATGTATCTCTTATTTTGACTCCGAAAATTATGGAAGACAGCTATGATCGCTTACATCTGGACAGAAGAGTGTTATCACGTAACTCAGAGGTCGGGGGAACATTGACTTCGGGGATGGTTCCTTGGTCTGATAATGGGATTTACATGGCTGGTATTTTAGGTGTTTCTACCTTCTCTTATCTGCCGTTTATGTGGCTCAGTTTTGTAGCAATAGGTCTTGCAATTATCTATGGTTATACAGGAAAATTTATATGGTATACGAAAAACAATACAGTTAAAGCCGAAAAACTAGGCTAATAGGGGAGGATCACTGAATGATAGCGAAACACATGATTCGGACACTGATGATCGAAACGCCTTCGGTTCCCGGAAATCTTGGAAGGGTGGCTACGGCCATCGGCCTTCTGGGCGGGGATATTGGTGAAGTGGAGACGGTAAAAGTCGGACCCAATTACACAATGCGGAATATTACCGTTCAAGTGGAGAATGAAGAACAGCTTCAGGAAGTGATCGCGGCTGTACAGGCCCTCGGAGAAGGGATCAGGCTTCACACCGTATCTGATGAAGTCCTGTCCGCACATGAAGGCGGAAAAATCCAAATGAAAAGCAAAATGCCGATCCGTTCACTGGCAGAGCTGGGACGTGTCTACACACCAGGTGTTGCGGACGTGTGCCGACTGATCGAAAAAGAACCTGAAAAAGCTTCTATTTATACAACGATCAGCAATTCTGTTGCAATTGTAACGGATGGAACCGCAATTTTAGGCCTTGGGAATATCGGCTCTGTGGCTGGCATGCCTGTCATGGAAGGAAAGGCTGCTTTATTTGATCAGCTGGCGGGTATTAGCGGCATTCCGATACTGCTTGATACGAGTGATCCTGAAGAAATCATCAAAACAGTAAAACATATTTCTCCGGGCTTTAGCGGCATCCTTCTTGAGGATATCGGTTCGCCGCATTGTTTTGAAATCGAGGATCGCCTAAAAGAGGAGCTGAACATCCCTGTTATGCACGATGACCAGCATGGTACAGCTGTAGTGACGCTGGCAGCTGCCATTTCGGCATGCAGGAGTGCGGGGGTTGACCTGAAGGAAGCGAAAGTGGGGCAAATCGGCCTTGGCGCAGCAGGCGTGGCCATCTGCCGGATGTTCATGGCTTATGGTGTGAATGCTGTATACGGAACAGACAAATCAGAGTCAGCAATGAACCGTCTCGAACAATACGGCGGACAGGCAGTTTCCAGTATTGAGGAGCTTATGGAAACATGTGATATTGTCATTGCTACAACGGGCGTTCCGGGTTTAATAAAACCGGCATTTGTACGTTCTGGTCAAGTGATTCTGGCTTTATCGAATCCGAAGCCGGAAATTGAGCCGGAGGCCGCACTGCAGGCTGGCGCCGCATATGCAGCTGACGGGCGTTCTGTTAATAATGTACTCGGTTTTCCAGGGATTTTTAGAGGAGCGCTTAACGCAAAAAGCACGGAGATTAATCATGATATGCTTGTCGCAGCAGCAGAGGCCATCGCAGCTTGCACTAAACAAGGTGATGTTGTCCCTCAGCCGCTTGATTCAAAAGTCCATCATGCGGTAGCAGCAGCTGTCGAGCATGCAGCTCTTACAGCAGTGAAATAAATGTAGCTAAACAGCACCTGTCGTAGCAGGTGCTGTTTTTTTCTTATCATTGTTCAATTTTGTTATCATTACTATGAAAATAAAAAAGGGAGTGATCACATGGCAAAAAGCCAAGCGAAAAAGAAGCGGGGGCATCGATTGAGAAACGGCGGACGTGACGTCTTATTATCAAGAGGCAGCACACCATCTTTCAGCACACATGGAAGAATGACAAAAAGCAAAAAAGAGATTTTGAATAAACGGAAGCATAAGAATCCTTATGATCATACAGCAGTTGATGATAAGGATTTTTTTGTGCCCCAAAAAGCCGCCTAGCATTCATCTCTATTGTTTCTTTTTGAAAAAGGGCATGTTTTTCTGTTTCTTTCATACAATCTATTAAATCAAATCACTAGAGCGGGCGGGAGGAAACGGTATGCGAAAAATCTCTTATAAGGACATGTTTCTCAGGCATGTCAAAGATCATCTCTCTCTTTATATATTTGTGTCAGTGCTGTTTTTCATGGGTGTCATCTTTGGCGCGATTATTGTCAACAGTATGACCATCAGCCAGAAAGAAGATTTATACTACTACTTAAGTCAATTTTTTGGACAGCTTTCGGATGGAAAACAGGCAAGTTCAGCTGATATGTTTGGGCAAAGTATCTTTCATAATGCAAAGTATTTAGGCCTGATGTGGATACTGGGAATTTCCGTCATTGGGATGCCGATTATTTTCATTATGATCTTTCTGAAAGGGATCGTCGTCGGCTTTACTGTCGGGTTCCTAGTCAATCAGATGGGAGTAAGCGGGTTTTTCCTATCATTTGTCTCCGTTTTGCCGCAAAATGTGCTGCTGATTCCGGCTTATCTCATTATGGGCACATGTGCAATTGCGTTTTCTTTAAAGTTAATCAGACAGCTGTTCGTGAAACGAAGCCTGCATGACGCGCCGATTCAATGGTTCGGGCGGTATGCCTTTGTGCTGCTGGTCATTCTGTTTTTAGCGCTGATTTCATCTCTCTTTGAAGCATACTTATCTCCTGTTTTAATGGAAAAGCTTACATCTAGACTTTTTTAAAATCATTATTAAAAGAAAACCATTTTATTTATCAGTTTATAATAATTATAGTTGGAACTCTGCGCGTATTTTGTTATAATGAGTCATGGAATGCGGCGTAGGAGGGAAAGACATGGAAAACCGTATTGATCGTATTAAGAAACAACTGCACTCATCCAGCTATAAACTTACGCCACAGCGTGAAGCGACAGTAAGAGTGCTGCTTGAAAACGAAGAAGACCATTTAAGCGCAGAAGATGTATACCTCCTCGTAAAAGAGAAATCTCCTGAGATCGGTCTCGCTACAGTATACCGTACGCTTGAATTATTAACTGAATTAAAAGTCGTAGATAAAATTAACTTTGGAGACGGTGTGTCCCGTTACGACCTTCGGAAAGAGGGAGCAGCTCACTTTCATCACCACTTGGTGTGCATGGAGTGCGGAGCCGTTGATGAAATTGAAGAAGATTTGCTTGAAGACGTGGAAGAAATCATTGAACGTGATTGGAAATTTAAGATTAAAGATCATAGATTGACGTTTCACGGCATTTGCCACCGCTGTTACGGAAAAGAAACTGAATAGACGGTGCCGAGCGCGAACCTTTTCTCATAGGGAAAGGGTTTTTTGCTGTTTCTATGTATAAAACCTTTCTGATTTGGCATATGGTTTATATAACTGGAACCATAGGGAAAGGATCGATTAGGACATGGGAAGATTCCTGAAAACAGCTGTCGATGCATTGAAAGTTTTCATCCTGTTTACCGGTTTTACCGCTTTGTTCTATTATGCTATGATATGGGTGAATCAAGAGTATGAAAACTATCATCGGTATGATAAACCGGAAGGCTCCGCTGTAAAAGTTGTTGAAATGGATCAGGATGAAAAAGGCGGATGGTTCGACCGGTTGATCTTTTTTTACCAAAACGGGGAGTAGATCAAGAGTGAAAGATCAAATAAAGGATTTCATCCACTACGTTATGGTAGAGAGAGGGCTCTCTCAAAATACGATCGTATCCTATGAACGTGACTTGAAAAGCTATTCTCTCTACTTAACAGAAACCCTTCATGTTACAGATTGGAATCACGTTACCCGCATACATATTATCCAATATTTAAAGCATTTGAAGGACTCGGGGAAATCCGGCAAGACATCGGCGCGGCATTTGGCATCCATTCGCTCTTTTCATCAATTTCTGCTCAGGGAAAAAGTAACGGATAAGGACCCTTCCGTTCATATCGAAACACAAAAGACGGAACGGGCGCTTCCGAAGGTGCTCGCACTCAATGAAGTCGAGCGATTATTGGACACGCCTAAGCTGACGAGCCCATTCGGCTATCGGGATAAAGCAATGCTGGAGCTGCTTTATGCGACAGGCATACGAGTCAGTGAAATGATTGAGTTGAAAACGGCAGATGTTCATTTATCTATGGGGTTTATCCGATGCTTTGGCAAAGGAAGAAAAGAACGGATTGTGCCAATTGGTGAAGCCGCCGCTTCCGCCATTGAGGAATATATGACAAAAGCCAGGGGAAAACTGTTAAAGAACAATGTGTCTGACGCCCTCTTTTTAAATCATCACGGCAAACAGATCAGCCGCCAGGGATTTTGGAAGAACCTGAAAAAAATCGCGTTGGAAGCCGGCATTAAGAAAGAGCTGACTCCGCATACGCTTAGGCATTCCTTTGCGACGCATCTGCTTGAGAACGGGGCAGATTTAAGAGCGGTGCAGGAAATGCTCGGTCATGCGGATATATCCACGACGCAAATTTATACGCATGTGACGAAAACAAGGCTGAAGGATGTGTACAAGCAGTTTCATCCGCGAGCATAGCCGCAGGTGGCTGCGGCTTTTTTGTTTAGAGCGACAGAAAATATTGAAGTTTCTCATTATTTCCAAATACATTGTCAACGGGAATGAAAACGGTTTATACTTGAGTTGTCAGACCTCTTAGCGATACAATAGACGTATAGAAAAAAAGGAGGCTTTCAAGATGCCTGCATACAAATATAATCGTGTGTTTTTAATTGTGATGGACTCAGTCGGAATCGGCGAAGCGCCGGATGCCGCTGACTTTAATGACGAAGGCGCTCATACGCTCGGTCATATTGCCGAGCATATGAACGGATTACATATGCCGAATATGGCAAAGCTCGGCCTTGGTCTTATCGAAGATATCAAAGGTGTAGAAAAAACAGAACATCCGCTTGCGTATTATGGAAAAATGCAAGAAGCGTCAAACGGAAAAGATACGATGACCGGCCATTGGGAGATTATGGGTTTATACATTGATAAACCATTTAAAGTGTTCCCGGAAGGCTTTCCTGATGAATTGCTTCAAGAGCTGGAAAAGAGATCTGGCCGCAAAATTATTGGAAACAAGCCGGCTTCCGGCACAGCGATTTTGGATGAGCTTGGTCAGGAGCACATGGAGACAGGGGCTTTAATTGTTTACACGTCTGCTGACTCTGTTCTGCAAATTGCCGCTCACGAAGAGGTTGTGCCGCTTGAGGAGCTGTATCGCATTTGCGAAACGGCGAGAGAGCTAACGCTTGATCCGAAATATATGGTTGGCCGCATTATTGCACGGCCGTTCGTCGGAGAGCCGGGTCAATTCAAACGGACGCCAAACCGCCATGATTATGCGCTGAAGCCGTTTGATCGCACTGTCATGAATGAATTGAAAGACAGCGGCTTAGATGTGATTTCAATCGGAAAAATCTCTGATATTTACGACGGAGAAGGCATTACTTCTTCACGCAGAACGGTTTCTAATATGGACGGAATGGACAAGGTGATCGATACGCTGGGAGAAGACTTTACGGGTCTGAGCTTTGCGAACCTTGTTGATTTTGACGCGTTATTCGGACACCGCCGTGACCCTGAAGGCTACGGACGCGCGCTTGAAGAATTTGATGCGCGGCTTCCGGAAGTGTTTGAAAAAATGAGAGAAGACGATCTGTTAATTATTACAGCCGACCACGGCAATGATCCGATTCATCATGGGACTGACCATACACGCGAGTATGTGCCGATTCTCGCTTACAGCAAAAAACATAAGAAAGCGCAAATGCTGCCGCTTGCAGATACATTTGCTGATATCGGTGCAACGATCGCTGATAATTTCCAAACGAATAAACCGAAATACGGGAAAAGCTTTTTATCTTTATTACAATAGGGGGACTGTTTCTTGAAGGACAGAATTGAACGCGCAGCCGCTTTTATTAAACAAAACCTGCCGGAATCTCCGAAGATCGGCCTTATTTTAGGCTCAGGTCTTGGCATTTTGGCGGACGAAATTGAAAATCCGGTCAAGCTGAAATATGAAGATATACCTGAATTCCCGGTATCTACTGTTGAAGGGCATGCCGGACAGCTTGTGCTTGGCACTCTTGAAGGAGTTTCCGTCATTGCAATGCAGGGCCGCTTTCATTTTTATGAAGGCTACTCAATGGAGAAAGTCACATTCCCTGTACGCGTGATGAAAGCGCTCGGTGTGGAAGCGTTGATCGTGACAAATGCCGCAGGCGGTGTCAACACTGAATTCCGTGCGGGAGACTTAATGATTATTACCGATCATATCAACTTTATGGGAACAAACCCGTTAATCGGGCCAAACGAAGCAGATTTCGGCGCCAGATTTCCAGATATGTCTTCAGCCTATGACAAAGATCTGTCCAGCCTGGCTGAAAAGATTGCGAAAGACCTTAATATCCCAATTCAAAAAGGCGTGTACACTGCAGTGACAGGACCTTCTTACGAAACACCGGCAGAAGTCCGGTTCTTAAGAACGATGGGCTCTGATGCAGTCGGCATGTCTACTGTTCCGGAAGTCATTGTAGCGAATCATGCGGGAATGCGGGTTCTTGGCATTTCCTGCATCTCTAACGCGGCAGCCGGAATTCTGGATCAGCCTTTAAGTCACGATGAAGTTATGGAAGTGACCGAAAAAGTAAAAGCTGGATTCTTAAAGTTTGTTAAAGCGATCGTCGCTCAGTACGAATAAAAATGAATCAATGCAGGACCAAAAGACAGCTGTGTCTGATATCACACAGCTGTCTTTTTTTATGCCCAAAATTCGAAACATTTTCCATCAGTGGCGTATAAAACCATCCCGCTTGGAAAAAATAAAAAGGATTATGAAATGGAGGGCTTTTGAGATGAAACGTCTTTTATCCACTTTGTTGATTGGTATAATGCTGCTTACATTTGCACCGTCTGCATTTGCAAAACAAGACGGAAAACGTACATCGGAGCTTGCTCATGAAGCGAAGTCTGCGGTGCTGATAGAACGTGACACAGGAAAAGTGCTTTACAACAAGAACAGCAATGAGAGACTGGCGCCTGCAAGCATGACGAAAATTATGACGATGCTTTTGATTATGGAAGCTTTAGATAAAGGCAAAATCAAAATGAGTGATAAGGTCCGTACAAGCGAGCATGCGGCGTCAATGGGCGGCTCACAGATCTTCCTTGAGCCCGGCGAAGAAATGACTGTCAAAGAAATGCTGAAAGGCATCGCAATCGCTTCGGGAAATGACGCTTCCGTCGCCATGGCTGAATTTATTTCCGGCTCGGAAGAAGAATTTGTGAAGAAAATGAACAAAAAAGCAAAAGAGCTGGGATTGAAAAATACATCCTTCAAAAACCCGACCGGATTGACCGAGGAAGGACATTACAGCTCTGCTTATGACATGGCAATCATGGCTAAGGAATTATTGAAATACGAATCAATTACGAAGTTTACCGGCACGTATGAAGATTACCTTCGTGAAAATACAGATAAAAAGTTTTGGCTTGTGAATACAAATCGCCTTATCAAATTTTATCCTGGTGTAGACGGCGTAAAAACAGGCTATACAGGCGAAGCGAAATATTGTCTGACTGCTTCGGCAAAAAAAGGAAACATGCGGGCCATAGCGGTTGTATTCGGAGCGAGCACGCCTAAAGAAAGAAACGCGCAAGTGACAAAAATGCTTGACTTCGCCTTTAGCCAATATGAAACGCATCCTTTATATAAACGAAATCAAACAGTAGCAAAAGTAAAGGTCAAAAAAGGGAAACAAAAATTTATCGAACTCACTACATCTGAGCCGATTTCAATATTGACGAAAAAAGGCGAGGATATGAACGATGTGAAAAAAGAAATCAAGATGAAGGACAATATTAGTGCTCCGATTCAAAAAGGCCAAGAGCTTGGCACTCTTGTTCTGAAAAAGGATGGAGAAGTACTCGCTGAAAGTCCTGTTGCTGCAAAAGAAGATATGAAGAAAGCCGGGTTTATCACATTCTTGAAGCGGACGATGGGAGACTGGACAAAATTTAAGTAATTATGCCGAATGACCACTAGTTTTGTCACGGTGAAGGAATTCATTCCGTCGAAATCGAAACACTCATTATCCGATCATATCAAGGAGGAATGAGCATGAGCCTTGGAATTGACATGAATGTCAAAGAATCTGTGCTTTGTATTCGATTAACAGGCGAACTCGATCACCATACGGCTGAAACCCTGAAGCAAAAAGTGACTCAATCATTGGAGAAGGATGATATTCGCCATATCGTGCTGAACTTGGAGGACCTTTCCTTTATGGACAGCTCGGGGCTTGGCGTTATTTTAGGAAGATACAAGCAAATTAAGCAAATTGGCGGGGAAATGGTCGTTTGCGCTATCTCTCCTGCGGTGAAGCGATTGTTTGATATGTCGGGTCTGTTTAAAATTATCCGATTTGAACAATCTGAACAGCAGGCACTCCTGACACTGGGGGTGGCATCATGAAAAATGAAATGCACCTTGAGTTTTCTGCCCTCAGTCAGAATGAATCGTTCGCCCGTGTGACAGTTGCATCATTTATAGCTCAGCTGGACCCGACAATGGATGAACTGACTGAAATCAAAACAGTCGTGTCAGAGGCTGTCACGAATGCGATTATCCATGGATATGAAGAGAACTGTGAAGGGAAAGTTTACATTTCAGTGACGCTGGAAGATCATGTCGTATATATGACTATTCGTGATGAAGGCTTAGGCATTACAGATCTTGAAGAAGCCCGTCAGCCTCTATTTACGACTAAGCCTGAGCTTGAGCGCTCTGGAATGGGCTTTACCATTATGGAAAATTTCATGGATGATGTCAGTATCGATTCATCGCCTGAAATGGGAACAACGATTCGCTTAACAAAGCACTTATCAAAAAGCAAAGCGCTTTGTAATTAAGGAGATTTGTTATGGATGTGGAGGTTAAGAAAAACGGCAAAAACGCTCAGCTGAAGGATCATGAAGTAAAGGAATTAATCAAACAAAGCCAAAATGGCGACCAGCAGGCAAGAGACCTCCTCATAGAAAAAAACATGCGTCTTGTTTGGTCTGTCGTACAGCGGTTTTTAAACAGAGGATACGAGCCTGACGATCTCTTCCAGATCGGCTGCATCGGGCTGTTAAAATCTGTTGACAAATTTGATTTAACCTATGATGTGCGTTTTTCAACGTATGCAGTGCCGATGATTATCGGAGAAATCCAACGATTTATCCGTGATGACGGAACCGTAAAGGTATCAAGGTCATTAAAAGAGCTTGGAAACAAAATCCGGCGCGCGAAGGATGAGCTTTCGAAAACACTGGGCAGAGTGCCGACAGTGCAGGAGATCGCTGACCATTTGGAGATTGAAGCT
This sequence comes from Bacillus sp. EU52, assembly GCF_037964975.1. Classification (NCBI taxonomy): domain Bacteria; kingdom Bacillati; phylum Bacillota; class Bacilli; order Caryophanales; family Bacillaceae; genus Bacillus; species Bacillus sp. EU52. The sequence continues at coordinate 2,274,132 of NZ_CP150177.1, read as the reverse complement.
GAGGATGTTGTACTGGCCCAAGAGGCGGTAAGGGCTCCATCTTCGATTCACGAAACCGTTTATGAAAATGACGGAGATCCGATTACCCTGCTTGATCAAATCGCTGACAACTCAGAAGAAAAATGGTTTGACAAAATTGCGCTGAAAGAAGCAATCAGCGATTTGGAGGAAAGGGAAAAACTAATCGTCTATCTCAGATATTATAAAGACCAGACACAGTCCGAGGTGGCTGAGCGGCTCGGGATCTCTCAGGTGCAGGTTTCCAGGCTTGAAAAGAAAATATTAAAACAGATCAAGGTTCAAATGGATCATACGGATGGCTAGTCTGCAGTGCAGGCTAGCTTTTTTGTGTGCAAAAGCGTGGTAATTTATGGTCTTTTCGAGCGGATGAATGAGAACAAAATCGAACCACATACTACATATATAACCACCGAAAGATGGTGATCAATGATGGAACGACGAATATTTATCCGGCTTCGCCACCGGGTGCTGGCACATCCAGGGGATATTATTACCGTTGGAGATGCCGCGCAAATAGAAGGGCAGCTTCAGCTGAAAAAGAAACTTTCGGCTATGCCGCTTTATCAGGTGAGCGAAAAAGATAAAAATATCGTAATTCTGGATATCATACAAGTCCTCAGAGCCATTCATTTACAAGATCCGACACTTGATGTTCAAACCGTAGGCGGAGCAGAAACCATTGTTGAAATTCAATATCGAAAGCGAAATTTATCAACGGTTCTATTTATCGGTGTCTGGCTGCTTCTGTTTATTGGATCGTGTCTTGCCATCATGAACTTTCATGAGGATGTAAGCATGAGAGATGTTCATATCGCACTATATGAAATCATAACCGGAGAGAGGAATGACTATCCATATTTGCTTCAAATCCCATACAGCATCGGTTTGGGACTGGGGATGATCGTGTTTTTTAACCACATATTTAAAAAGCGCCTAAATGAAGAGCCCAGCCCGCTGGAGGTTGAGATGTTTAACTATCAGCTTGATCTCGATCAATATGTGGCCATGCATGAGAATCAAGAAACCATAAAGGATCTGCATGATCGTTAGTGTATTGTTCATTATTTTTGTCGGGCTCGGCGGAGGCATAACGGTGGGGGCGGGTTTCGTTGCTTTTTTAACCGTAATGGGAATCATTCCGCGGCTGATGCAGCTCACCAAAACAATGAGATTTGTTCAGGCTTATGAAGCGGCTGTTATTCTTGGCGCGGTTTGCGGGGGATGGGAGACGCTTCATATGAATCATCTTTATCTAACAAAATGGATAGCTGTGCCGGTCGGGCTTCTGGCAGGTTTGTTCGTCGGGATGCTAGCGGCTGCTCTTACAGAGGTTTTAAATGTCCTGCCGATTTTGGCGAAACGAATCGGGCTCAGAAGTAAAATCATTATTCTGTTAATGGCCATCGTGATTGGGAAAATCGCGGGATCTTTATTTCACTGGCTGTACTTTATTGACCATTCATAAGGAGGTTTCAAGATGACAAACATAAAAGAAAATTACAAATCAAAAGTGAAAACATATCAGCCTAAGCCGCCTTACGTCTGGAACTGTGTAAAAGCCTTTTTAGTGGGCGGACTGATTTGTGCAATCGGGCAAGGTCTGCAAAATTTTTATATCCATTTTTTTGATTTCAATGAAAAAACTGCGGGGAATCCAACAGCTGCAACGCTGATATTAATCTCTGCCCTGCTTACAGGGCTTGGCATCTATGACAGAATCGGACAATTCGCAGGCGCAGGTTCAGCCGTACCTGTCACAGGTTTTGCCAACAGTATGGCAAGCGCGGCTCTTGAATATAAAAGTGAAGGATTAGTGCTTGGAGTAGCGACAAATATGTTTAAACTGGCAGGAAATGTTATTGTTTTCGGAGTTGTAGCTGCATACATCGTTGGAATGATTCGGTTTGCTTTTGAGAAACTGATGTCATAGGAGGAGAAGAAAATGAAATTAACAGGAAAGCAAACCTGGGTATTTGAACATCCCATATTTGTCAACTCAGCGGGAACGGCAGCAGGACCAAAGGAAAAAGACGGACCGCTCGGCTCTTTATTTGATAAAACCTATGACGAAATGCATTGTAATCAAAAAAGCTGGGAAATGGCGGAACGGCAGCTGATGGAAGACGCTGTTAATGTTGCACTTCAAAAAAACAATCTGACAAAAGATGATATTGACCTATTGCTGGCAGGCGACTTGCTGAACCAAAACGTGACGGCTAACTATGTCGCAAGACACTTGAAAATCCCATTTCTTTGTATGTTTGGCGCCTGTTCAACATCAATGGAAACAGTGGCTGTCGCATCAGCCTTAGTTGATGGCGGGTTTGCCAAAAGGGCACTCGCTGCCACTAGCAGTCACAATGCAACTGCGGAAAGACAGTTTCGCTATCCGACAGAATACGGAGGCCAAAAACCGGACACTGCTACCTCCACTGTAACCGGAAGCGGTGCAGTTGTCATCAGTCAGACACCGGGTCCGGGTGATATCCAAATCACAAGTGCGACTGTCGGGAAGGTTTCTGATTTAGGAATTACAGATCCTTTTGATATGGGATCGGCTATGGCTCCGGCTGCAGCTGATACGATTAAGCAGCACTTTAAAGATCTCAACCGGACAGCGGATGACTATGATCTAATCCTGACAGGTGACCTGTCAGGCGTCGGTTCTCCAATCGTAAAAGACATTTTAAAAGAAGATGGATATCCAGTCGGCACAAAGCATGATGATTGCGGGCTTCTGATTTACACTCCGGATCAGCAGGTCTTTGCCGGGGGGAGCGGCTGTGCTTGTTCAGCGGTTGTCACCTACTCTCATATTTTTAAGCAGCTGAGAGAAGGAAAACTAAACCGTGTATTTGTCGTGGCGACCGGGGCGCTATTAAGCCCGACGATGATCCAGCAAAAAGAAACCATCCCGACTATCGCCCACGGGGTTGTATTTGAGCGTGCAGGAGGTGCATCTTAACATGGACTACCTTTTGGCTTTTGTCTGCGGCGGGGCCATTTGTATCGTCGGCCAGCTGCTCTTGGATATTTTTAAATTGACGCCAGCTCATGTCATGACATCATTTGTTGTAATCGGTGCAATATTAGATGGTTTCGGCATTTACGATAAATTTATTGAATTTGCCGGAGGAGGCGCCACCGTTCCGATCGTCAGCTTCGGTCACAGTCTTCTGCACGGCGCCATGCATCAGGCGCATATACACGGATTTATCGGAATCGGCATGGGGATTTTTGAGCTGACCTCGGCCGGTATCTCAGCCGCTATTCTTTTCGCCTTTATCGTAGCTGTTATTTTCAAACCGAAAGGATAATGCCGACATGACGACAAAACGCAAGGTCATACTGGTAACAGACGGGGATGTTTATGCCGCTAAAACAATTGAATACGCCGCAAGCAAAGTGGGAGGCCGATGTATTTCACAATCAAAAGGGAATCCTTCCACCCGCAGCGGCGCCGAGCTTGTCAAGCTGATCGCCTCAGCACCGTATGATCCTGTATTTGTCATGTTTGACGACTCCGGCCTTCAAGGAGAGGGTCCGGGAGAAGCCGCTCTAACCTATGTCGCAACCCATCCGTCTATTGAAGTGCTCGGTGTGATTGCGGTCGCGTCAAAAACACATCAGGCTGAATGGACCAGGGTCGATGTAAGCATTGACCGCAATGGAGAAATAACTGAATACGGCGTCGATAAAGTCGGGGAAAGGGAATTTGATGACCACAGAATGAGTGGAGATACAGTCTATTGCCTTGATAAACTTGATCTCCCACTTATTGTCGGTATCGGGGATATCGGCAAAATGGGCAGAAAAGACGATATCTCAAAAGGGTCGCCAATCACCATGAAAGCGGTCGAGTTTATTTTAGAAAGGAGCGGGTATCATGCCGGACCACAAGGAAGAGAAAATTCGGGTTTATCGGAATCCAGCTAAAAATGAAGAGTATTTCAAAAACCGTGTTGGGATGGGGACGAGCTATGATGTAGGTGTTCGCAAGCTCACGATTTTAGATAAAGAGATCCAGCTTTACTATCTAAATGGATTATGCGATACAGCCTATATTATTCATTTAATGAGAGAGCTTGTTGCCATTAACAATCGGAAAGAAGACCCTGATGAGCTGGTCGACATCGTCGAAAACAGGCTGCTTAACGCCCAGGTCGAAAAAGTAAAAACCTTGGATGAAACCACCGACCAAGTGCTGTCCGGGCTCGTCGCTGTCATTGTTGAAGGTGCAGGCTTCGCATTTATAATTGACGTCAGAAGCTATCCGGGCAGAAACCCGGAAGAACCTGATACGGAAAAGGTAGTCAGGGGAGCCAGAGACGGATTTGTTGAAAATATCGTCGTCAATACGGCCCTTCTCAGAAGGCGGATCAGAGACGAACGCCTTCGAGTCAAGATGACTAAAGTTGGTGAGCGGTCAAAGACGGATTTAAGCATTTGTTATATAGAAGATATAGCTGATCCGGATCTGGTTGAGATCGTAGAAAAAGAAATTGCATCCATTGATGTCGATGGATTAACAATGGCAGACAAAACTGTCGAGGAATTCATTGTTAATCAAAGCTATAATCCTTTTCCGCTCGTGCGCTATACAGAAAGACCGGATGTGGCCGCAAATCATGTTCTAGAAGGCCATGTTATCATTATAGTGGACACATCGCCGAGTGTGATCATTACCCCGACGACTTTATTTCACCATGTGCAGCATGCTGAAGAATATAGGCAGGCGCCTTCAGTCGGGACCTTTTTAAGATGGGTAAGATTTTTCGGTATTCTTGCTTCTACTTTATTTCTTCCGATCTGGTTTCTCTTTGTGCTTCAGCCTGATCTGCTCCCGGACAACATGAAATTTATCGGTTTAAATAAAGATACGCATATCCCGATCATCCTGCAGATATTTTTAGCTGACTTAGGAATCGAGTTTCTCAGAATGGCTGCCATTCACACCCCGACGGCTTTATCGACAGCAATGGGTTTAATTGCCGCTGTTCTGATCGGGCAGATTGCGATTGAGGTCGGCCTTTTTTCTCCTGAGGTGATTCTGTACGTCTCACTTGCGGCGATTGGAACCTTTACGACGCCTAGTTATGAATTAAGCTTGGCAAACAAAATGAGCCGTCTTGTCCTCATGATACTCGTTGCCTTATTTCATATAAAAGGGCTCGTCATCGGATTTACAGTGCTAATTATTGCCATGGCAAGCATCAAATCCCTTCAGACACCGTACTTATGGCCGCTGATTCCCTTTAACGGAAAGGCGCTGTGGCAGGTTCTTGTCCGCACAGCGAAACCTGGCGCAAAAGTAAGACCCAGTATCGTTCACCCCAAAAATCGCTTAAGACAGCCTACCAATTCATAATCGCATTGAAACTGACTGAAGAGTATGATAATGTATGTCTTAATCATGAAGGGACAGTCCATAAAACTGTCCTTTCATCCATAAGCGGAGAAAGAGGGAATGACATTGTTCTTACACGGCACAAGCAGACAAAATCAACATGGTCATTTAGAAATCGGAGGTGTGGATGCTCTCTATTTAGCGGAGAAATATGGTACACCTCTTTACGTATATGATGTGGCTTTAATACGTGAGCGTGCTAAAAGCTTTAAGCAGGCGTTTGTTTCTGCAGGGCTGAAAGCACAGGTGGCATATGCGAGCAAAGCATTCTCATCAGTCGCAATGATTCAGCTCGCTGAGGAAGAGGGACTTTCTTTAGATGTCGTATCCGGAGGAGAGCTATATACGGCTGTTGCGGCAGGCTTTCCGGCAGAACGCATCCACTTTCATGGAAACAATAAGAGCAGGGAAGAACTGCGCATGGCGCTTGAGCACCGCATCGGCTGCATTGTGGTGGATAATTTCTATGAAATTGCGCTTCTTGAAGACCTATGTAAAGAAACGGGTCACTCCATCGATGTTCTTCTTCGGATCACGCCCGGAGTAGAAGCGCATACGCATGACTACATTACAACGGGCCAGGAAGATTCAAAGTTTGGTTTCGATCTTCATAACGGACAAACTGAACGGGCCATTGAACAAGTATTACAATCGGAACACATTCAGCTGCTGGGTGTCCATTGCCATATCGGCTCGCAAATCTTTGATACGGCCGGTTTTGTGTTAGCAGCGGAAAAAATCTTCAAAAAACTAGACGAATGGAGAGATTCATATTCATTTGTATCCAAGGTGCTGAATCTTGGAGGAGGTTTCGGCATTCGTTATACGGAAGATGATGAACCGCTTCATGCCACTGAATACGTTGAAAAAATTATCGAAGCTGTGAAAGAAAATGCTTCCCGTTACGGTTTTGACATTCCGGAAATTTGGATCGAACCGGGCCGTTCTCTCGTGGGAGACGCAGGCACAACCCTTTATACGGTTGGCTCTCAAAAAGAAGTGCCGGGTGTCCGCCAATATGTGGCTGTAGACGGAGGCATGAACGACAATATTCGTCCTGCGCTTTACCAAGCTAAATATGAAGCTGCGGCAGCCAACAGGATCGGAGAAGCGCATGACAAAACGGTATCAATTGCCGGAAAGTGCTGTGAAAGCGGAGATATGCTGATTTGGGATATTGACCTGCCGGAAGTAAAAGAAGGCGATCTTCTTGCCGTTTTTTGTACAGGCGCTTATGGATACAGCATGGCCAACAATTATAACCGTATTCCGAGACCCGCCGTTGTATTTGTCGAAAACGGTGAGGCTCATTTAGTCGTGAAGCGAGAAACATACGAAGATATTGTAAAACTTGATCTGCCATTTAAAACGGGTGTAAAGCAATAAAAGAAAGCGCCGATTTTTCGGCGCTTTTCCTATTTGAATATAGATACAATCGCATTCCAGATAGATACGAAGAAATCAATGACTTTCTGGATGAAGTTTTTGCCTTCATCTGATTCTATAAATTTCGTAATCTTATCTTTCGCTTTATCTAGCTGGTCACTGACCTGTCCCCAGTCAATGTCAGCGTTTTTCATCTTATTGAATAGGGAGACAAGCTGATTCTTTTGGCTGTCTGTAAGTGTGACGTTTAAATCAGAAGCTGCGTCGTCCACTTGTTTTTCGATGTCAGCTTTATTATCAGGCACCCCGTTTTTAGCAAACTCTTCTTTGATTTTTGCAATCAGGGCTGCCGCATTTTCGTTACCGATTTTGTCTCCAAGCTCTGATGTCGTGACAAGCTCTTGGTTGGCGACCTGCTTAACATCCTCCGAGATCGCTTCGTCAGAAGAAACTTCATACGCCTTAATCAATCCAGTTAAAGCGGCAGTCCCGGATACTTCAAACGGTGCTGTAACATACACCTTCGCATCTTTAACACCGGCTGTCATCAGTGCATTCAGGTACATTTCATCCGTGATGCCGCTGATATTATGGGTCTCAACATTCAATCCGGAGCCTTTTTTGGCAATGGTGATTGACGATGAAGAAATCGCTCTCGATCCGATTTGCGCGTTTGATATATATTTTCCTAAATATTCATGTTCTTCTTTATTGGTCACGGTTACCGTTGTGGCATTATCAGGGACATTCATTTCATCAAGCACTTTTTGTTTGTCGGATTCTGACAAATCAGCACCAAGTGTTACAATGACATCTCCAACTGCGGCATCCGCGAGACTGACCTTCGGAACCGTCAGCAGCAAAACGGTCGCTGCCAGCATTCCAATCCAAATTTTCTTCAAAGCAGTTTGACCTCCTTCAATTTCACAAGCAGCTGGATAGTGCTGCTTTGTGAGGACCTGAATCATGAAAAATACAGTTCCGTTAGGTTAGACGGAGATAAAGAGATTCAGGTTTCATTTTTATTTTTTAGTAAAGCTCGGGAGATTCGTTTTCCCCCGAAAGGTGTGGTATAATAGCCGCGACAAGGAGAGACAGGCTATAACCTATCATACATAATCTCCTTTGAAAATTAAAATAAAGAAAGTAGGCATACAATTGAAAACAGGTTACTTTTTATTAGAAGACGGGAACAAAATTGAATTTGAACTTTATCCTGAAGCTGCACCTGGAACTGTTGCAAACTTTGAAAAGCTTGCGAACGAAGGCTTTTATGACGGGCTTACATTCCACCGAGTGATTCCTGGCTTCGTCAGCCAAGGCGGCTGCCCGCACGGAACTGGTACTGGCGGTCCGGGATACACAATCAAATGTGAAACAGAAGGCAACCCGCATACACATGAGGCGGGCGCACTTTCTATGGCACATGCCGGAAAAGACACTGGCGGCAGCCAATTTTTCATCGTTCATGAGCCACAGCCTCATTTGAACGGTGTTCACACTGTATTCGGTAAAGTAACAAGCGGATTAGAATTCGCGAAAAACATGTCTAACGGCGATGTCATGAAAGAAGTTCGCGTAGAAGGCTAATTGGCAGGCAAAAGGCTTCCTCATATAGAGGGAGCTTTTTTATTGGGTAAAAATGTTCAATAAAAAACCGCCGAGTGCTGATGGCGGTTGGAAAAACCAGGTGTTTAGTTAGTGAGACATCGCAAGCCCCCGTAATGAATAGATTAAAAAGTTTTGGTGACGTTCTGATCAGTAAATTGATGATTAATCATTTTAGCCTTGCTTACAAAGTTATTTTCAAAGACAATTCCTGTGTTTAAACCTCCGGAGCCAAACACAGATTTGGACAAAGTTAAAGGCCTGATCATAAAAGCGCCGCCTACGTTAATTACACTGTTCCCGGAAACGTTGTTTATATTAATAGGATAATCAATCATACTATCAAGTCTCCTTTCATATCATTCTATTTTTTATATGTATTAGTGCTAGAGTTGATTAGCGTAAACTTAATGGCAAAAATATTTAGGAGATGCCTGTTTTCATTGATATAAAAAAACTCGAAAAAAGCGCCTCCTTTAAAGCTTCCGGAAGACTAGCTATCTGTCTATTCTTTTAACTACTCTGAATGCGGCAGCTGCTTTTCTGGCGAATGTAATAGGATCATCCTGTGCTGACTCAAAATGCATATACATTGCACCCGGCTCACTAAATAACTAGGGGTTATGCAATGCAGTAATCGTCATGCGCCGCTATCCTAGTTCGGTGAGCAAAGAATTTACCTCTTCATGTACGAAACTAAGTGAAATACTTTATCATTTCGAACCTCAAACATGTTGTTGAACGACTGAAGGTGAAATTGTGCTGATTATACAAAAAGTGGATTGGGAATGATAAAAGAACAAAAAAGTTTAAGGAAAATCCGTGCAAGTTTTGACGGGTTTGCTCGAACAGTACGGATATGCCGTCTTGTTTATTGTCTTGATGTTAGAGCTTCTAACTTTACTTGGACCGGGAGAGTTTTCCGGTGTCCTCGTGTTTCAAGAAAAGTTAAACTGGGTGCTAAGCATGTTAGCGGCCGGATTGGGGAGCTGTGTGGGAGTGAGCATGTCGTATTGGATCGGGTATAGACTGGGCCCAGCTGCAATTCAGAAAGCTTTTGCGTCTAGAGATGTTCTGTTAGCAGTTATTGTTCTAACTTTTCTTTGGACAGTATTCAAAGGGCAAGACCGGAAAATCGAACTCTCTTTCTTATTTTTCCTAGTCGTTGGTGCGAGAGCTTTATGGAGAGGGAATTAGACGGCTCTTTCATTCCCTTCATCCTGTTCACGCTCCTTTGGAAAGTCATGTATTATATCCATTCCCGAGCGAACAGACGTTAACGGCATTTGTCATTTTTGGTTTTTGTGCTTATCTTTTTGTTCGTCATTCTCACAAGGCTCGTCTGCAAACTGTTGCGTTTTTTGTTGATTATCGTTTTATTCCTCATCGGGCTGATCGTGTGTACGCGTTAATGAGCAGTATCCGAGTGATGTTGCTGCGGGTTGCGCCTTCGGCGGTGTTTGGCTGGGTTTAAATGTTTTGGTCATGGAGCTTTTCCGTTTCTCCAGAAGATTTACCAAGCTGAGAAACGAACCTAATTAGTATGTAAAGAACGGGGGATCAAAATTAAGCAAACTTTAAAGTAGTACGGTTCATTGGGATTGGTATTTTGTAGTAAAATAAATCAAACAAACGTGATGTAATGAAAAGGAGATCGCGATATGGACAACAAAGGCTGTATAAAATGCGGCAGTACTGAAGCCGGACAAAAAGAAATAGCCACAACCGGCACGGGATTATCAAAGCTGTTTGACGTGCAGCATAACCGATTTCTAGTCGTTTACTGTAAGAACTGCGGATATTCAGAGTTTTATAATAAAGAGTCTTCAACTGCCGGGAATATATTGGATTTATTTTTTGGAGGCTGATCCATGTTTTCGAGCTTGAATGATTTTAAACATATTATGAAAGCAAAAAACGTGGTGCGGTTATCACCTGTGAAATAGGCTGCCGCAAACATTCCAGTAACCTTCATGACGTGAATTGTTTTGTCAAGTGCCATGGGTATCATGGACTGGGAGATCAATGGAATGCAGTAAATGAACAAACTGCCCGTAACCTCATGCTTTATATACGATCTAAAGATTTAGCATATGAGAACTCTCTTTCTTCTGAGTCCATCGCTTCTGAATTATGCGATTCATTTCTTTCAATATTTGCAGGCTTAGTTATGATCGACAAGAAAAATAGGCATGATGTGGGTAGAAGATGTGTTTGTAAAATCACTTCAATGGTCCTAATGGGATTTTTTTTCGATTCGTGATAACATAAATTGAAGACCGTTGTTTATTGGAGGAAATCAGTTGAAATCAGAAAATGTTTCGAAGAAAAAATCAATATTAGAATGGGCAAAAGCAATTGTGATTGCTGTCGTTCTTGCTTTGCTCATCCGCAACTTTATTTTTGCGCCGTATGTCGTTGATGGTGACTCTATGTATCCTACACTTCACAACCGTGAAAGGGTCTTTGTTAATATGACAGTCAAATACATCGGCGAGTTTGATAGAGGAGACATCGTCGTGTTAAACGGAGATGATGTTCACTATGTCAAACGTATTATCGGCCTTCCCGGCGATACGGTTGAGATGAAAAATGACCAGCTCTATATCAACGGGAAAAAGGTGGACGAACCTTATTTGGCGGCTAATAAAAAGAGAGCGAAACAGGACGGTTTTGACCATTTGACCGATGATTTCGGCCCGGTTAAAGTGCCTGATAACAAGTATTTTGTGATGGGCGACAATCGTCGGAATTCCATGGACAGCCGTAACGGACTTGGCCTCTTCACGAAAAAACAAATTGCGGGTACGTCAAAGTTTGTTTTCTACCCGTTTAACGAAATGCGCAAAACAAATTAGGATCAAGCAGTTTCCCATTGGGGCTGCTTTTTTTATATCTTTTTTACGTTCATCCCCTAAAAACAGAACATAAATTCGTATATCTATAGAAAAGAAATTTTTGCAGAAATGTGAAACATATTCCCGTTATGCATCGTTATATTAATAATTTACGAGAATTTACGGTTTTTTATTCATGAAAAAAAGGAATAACTCATATGAATGAATAGATTCATATTGGCTGGAGGTTTAGAAATGGGAAGAATAAAAACCAAGATTACCATTCTGTTAGTGCTTTTGCTTTTACTTGCAGGCGGTTATATGTACATAAATGATATTGAGCTGAAGGATGTTCCGACAGCAATTGGACAAACCTTGTCCTCGGAAGAAGAGGAATACACCATCCAGGAATATAAAGTGACGAAAATTGACGGCTCAGAGTATCATGGAGTAGCAGAAAACGGAACGAAAATCATCTTCAACGGAAAAAAATTAAATCAGGATTTATCTGATATAAAAGAAGGTGACAAGATTAAGGCATACTTCAGCAAATCAAAGCGGATCGACGGATTAATCAAGGTTGCAAAAGTGAATGATTAACAAAACATCACCTTTCGGATCGAAGGGTGATGTTTTGTTTTTCTCAAATTGTAAGTTTATTTCATTGCGTACTTTAAAAAGGATCGCTATAATAGCCAATAAGGACAAATGAATAAAGATTGTATCCTTCGGGGCAGGGTGGAAATCCCGACCGGCGGTAGTAAAGCACATTTGCTTTAGAGCCCGTGACCCGTGTGCATAAGCACGCGGTGGATTCAGTTTAAGCTGAAGCCGACAGTGAAAGTCTGGATGGGAGAAGGATGATGAACCGCTATGCAAATGGTCAAAAATGCATAGTGTTATTTCCTATTGCGTAAAATACCTAAAGCCCCGAATTTTTTATAAATTCGGGGTTTTTTTGACGGTAAATAACAAAAGAGGGGAGGGAAACAAATGGAAGAGTATTATATGAAGCTGGCATTAGATCTTGCGAGGCAGGGCGAAGGACAGACCGAATCCAATCCGCTCGTCGGTGCTGTTGTCGTAAAGGACGGACAAATTGTCGGAATGGGCGCCCATTTAAAATATGGTGAAGCTCATGCAGAAGTTCATGCCATCCATATGGCTGGAGCACATGCAGAGGGTGCCGACATTTACGTTACACTCGAACCGTGCAGCCATTACGGAAAAACACCGCCATGTGCAGAATTGATTATCAACTCTGGCATCAAAAGAGTGTTCGTGGCGATGAGAGATCCTAATCCGCTTGTGGCTGGAAGAGGGATCAGCATGATCAAAGAAGCCGGCATTGAGGTAAGGGAAGGCATCCTGGCAGACCAGGCGGAGAGGCTGAATGAAAAATTTCTGCACTTTATGAGGACAGGCCTTCCGTACGTCACGCTAAAAGCGGCTGCCAGCCTTGACGGCAAGATAGCTACCAGCACGGGTGACAGCAAATGGATCACGTCAGAGGCTGCAAGACAGGATGCTCAGCAATACAGGAAAACACACCAAAGCATTTTAGTCGGAGTTGGCACAGTGAAAGCCGACAATCCGAGCTTAACCTGCAGACTGCCGAATGTAACAAAACAGCCGGTTCGGGTCATACTTGATACCGTACTCTCGATTCCTGAGGACGCTAAAGTGATTTGTGATCAAATAGCGCCGACATGGATTTTTACGACGGCACGCGCAGAAGAGGAAAAGAAAAAACGGCTTTCAGCTTTCGGAGTGAACATATTTACACTTGAAACCGAGCGCATTCAAATTCCCGATGTTTTGAAGATCCTAGCGGAGGAAGGCATCATGTCGGTGTATGTGGAAGGCGGTTCAGCTGTTCACGGAAGCTTTGTCAAAGAAGGCTGTTTTCAAGAAATCATCTTCTATTATGCCCCTAAACTAATCGGAGGAACGCATGCTCCCAGCTTAATCTCCGGTGAAGGTTTTCAATCAATGAAAGATGTCCCCTTATTACAATTCACTGATATAACCCAAATCGGCCGTGATATCAAACTGACGGCAAAACCGACAAAGGAATAGGATGGTGACCATGTTTACAGGAATTATCGAAGAAACAGGCACAATCGAATCCATGAAAAAAGCAGGGCATGCAATGGCCTTAACTATTAAATGCTCAAAGATTTTAGAGGATGTTCATCTTGGCGACAGCATTGCAGTGAACGGCATTTGTCTGACTGTCACTGATTTTACAAAAAATCAATTCACAGTGGATGTTATGCCTGAAACAGTCAAAGCTACGTCACTGAATGATTTAACAAAAGGAAGCAAAGTAAATCTGGAAAGAGCGATGGCGGCAAACGGCCGTTTCGGAGGCCATTTCGTCTCAGGCCATGTCGACGGAACTGCGGAAATCACACGAATTGAAGAGAAAAGCAACGCAGTTTACTATGATTTAAAAATGGACCCATCATTAACAAAAACATTGGTTTTAAAGGGATCAATTACGGTGGATGGCGTGAGCTTAACCATATTCGGCCTGACAGAAGACACAGTGACGATCTCCTTAATACCGCATACGATCAGCGAAACGATTTTTTCAGAAAAAACGATCGGCTCTAAAGTGAATATCGAATGCGATATGATCGGAAAATATATGTATCGATTTTTGCATAAAGCCAATGAAAATAAGACCCAACAAACCATTACAAAAGCCTTCTTAAGCGAAAACGGCTTTTAGAGAGGAAGATTAGCATGTTTCATCCGATAGAAGAAGCACTGGACGCTTTAAAAAAAGGCGAAGTCATCATCGTTGTAGATGATGAAGACAGAGAAAATGAAGGAGACTTTGTGGCTCTTGCCGAGCATGCAACGCCGGAAGTCATTAACTTTATGGCGACACATGGGAGAGGACTGATCTGCACGCCGCTCAGTGAGGAAATCGCAGACAGGCTTGATCTTCACCCTATGGTTGAGCATAATACAGACTCTCACCACACTGCATTTACCGTAAGCATAGACCATCGTGAAACGAAGACAGGTATCAGCGCTCAAGAAAGATCTTTTACCGTTCAAGCATTGCTGGACAGCAAATCCGTGCCATCTGATTTTCAGCGTCCGGGGCACATTTTTCCACTGATTGCGAAAAAAGGAGGTGTCCTGAAAAGAGCGGGCCATACAGAAGCTGCTGTTGATCTTGCTGAAGCTTGCGGATCTCCAGGAGCCGGCGTCATTTGTGAAATTATGAATGAAGACGGAACGATGGCGAGAGTGCCTGAGCTCATTGAAATTGCGAAAAAGCATCAATTAAAAATGATCACCATTAAGGATTTGATTCAATACCGTTACAATCTGACAACACTTGTCGAGCGTGAAGTTGACATTACGCTGCCTACTGATTTTGGGACATTTAAGGTTTATGGATACACAAATGAGGTAGATGGAAAAGAGCATGTCGCATTTGTGATGGGAGAGGTGCCGTTCGGAGAAGAACCGGTATTGGTCCGGGTACATTCAGAATGTCTCACAGGTGACGTGTTTGGCTCTCATCGCTGTGATTGTGGACCGCAGCTGCACGCTGCGCTGAACCAAATTGCCGCAGAAGGCCGTGGAGTGCTTCTGTACTTGCGCCAAGAAGGACGAGGCATCGGTTTAATCAATAAATTAAAAGCTTATAAGCTTCAGGAACAAGGCTATGACACCGTAGAAGCCAATGAGGCGCTTGGATTCTTGCCGGATCTTCGCAACTATGGCATCGGAGCACAAATTTTACGCGACCTCGGTGTCCGGAATATGAAGCTTTTGACGAATAATCCGCGAAAAATCGCAGGCCTTGAAGGCTACGGACTCAGTATTTCAGAAAGAGTGCCGCTTCAAATGGAGGCGAAAGAACACAATAAAAAATATTTGCAAACCAAAATGAACAAGCTAGGTCATTTACTTCATTTCTAATCACAAATATCACAAAAAAGGATGGGAATCATATGAATATCATACAAGGAAATTTAGTTGGTACAGGTCTTAAAATCGGAATCGTAGTAGGAAGATTTAATGATTTTATTACGAGCAAGCTGCTGAGCGGAGCAGAAGATGCGCTGCTCAGACATGGCGTAGACACAAATGACATTGATGTGGCTTGGGTTCCAGGCGCATTTGAAATACCGTTTGCTGCGAAAAAAATGGCGGAAACAAAAAAATATGATGCTATTATCACATTGGGCACTGTCATCAGAGGCGCAACGACACATTACGATTATGTCTGCAATGAAGCTGCAAAAGGCATCGCGCAAGCAGCAAACACTACTGGTGTACCTGTCATCTTTGGAATTGTAACAACTGAAAACATCGAACAGGCTATCGAGCGTGCCGGCACAAAAGCGGGCAACAAAGGTGTAGATTGTGCTGTTTCTGCCATTGAAATGGCAAATTTAAACCGCTCATTTGAATAATTTGCTGAAAACAGTTTAAAAATATGGCGAAAATGATATAATGTGAGAAAACGGATCACCTATTCGTATCCGTTAATAGCAGACTGGACATTTTGGATATAGAGGGGTTTTTATGTTAATTCGTTATAAAAAATCGTTTGAAAAGATTGCGATGGGGCTTCTTTCGTTTATGCCGAATGAAAAAGACCTTAAGCAGCTTCAGCAGACAATTAAGGACTACGAAACGGATACAGACCGCCAGCTCTTTCTTTGGAAAGAGGACGAGGATATCGTCGGAGCAATCGGAGTCGAAAAAAAGGATTCTGAGGTTGAGATCCGGCATATCAGTGTGAATCCTTCTCATCGCCATCAAGGAATCGGAAAACAGATGATGGATGCTTTAAAGCATTTATTCAAAACGCAAGTACTGGTTCCAAATGAATTAACGCAGAGCTTTTTCGAACGTTGTCAAGGTCAGCAGGATCAAGACATTTCATACAATAATTAAGCAGAGGCTGTCATCAGCCTCTGCTTTTTTTTCTGCGTTCTATTTCTCTTTCACGTTCACGGATGACGTCAGTCCGATCCCGCAAACGGTGTTTGTCGATCAGAAATATGTTCCTGAGTGCACTGGGCTGCCCCCATGTATACTTTTTTTTCCTGCATTCGATCCTGCATGCTTCCTCCAGTTTCTCATCTTTGATTGGCAGCATAATGCTTTTATAGGCAGAGCCGGTTTCGATTTGTTCGTAAACCGATTGCATAAGTTCGAGCAAACGGCCATGATCGAGCCCTAAGTCTTCGACTGCCCGGTGTTCTGCTTGAAGAATCCGGATGCTGTTCGCCATCAGTCTTTTTGCCCCGGCTGTATTCTGCCTTCTGTGATGATATAAAGCCACTGCAAGCTGAATAAAGCCGACCCAATAGCGTTTTCGTTTCTTTGGCGGATCTTCCTTCCAATATTCTTCTAATATTTCATGGCATTCAAAATAATCCCGTGTCGCGTGAAACTCAACGAGATAATCTATATAAGCTTTCGGATACAAGGTGCTTCCTCCTTTAATGTGCTTTTAGTGTACCATAGAAGGGATAAAAGGAAAAAAGAACGCCCGGCCTCTAGTGCTTCTTAGAAAGGAAAACCAGAAGCAAAGGCTTTTTCTCCCGCTTCTGCGCTCCGAGCAAACACCTCTTGTGTTTTGAATATTCTGTACAAACTCCTTCAAAACAGGATATGAAATAGTATTGGACGAGAGCTTTTTGGTGGCTTATACTATAGGGTAGCCAGTTTTTCCGGCAATGAGAGTGATACTTGAAAATGGTGAGATGATGGAAGAATATCAAGTGAAAATTGATACGTTTGAGGGCCCATTGGACCTGCTGCTTCATTTAATCAATCGTCTTGAAATTGACATATATGATATACCTGTGGCGAAGATCACTGAACAATATTTATTATATGTACATACGATGCGCGTGCTTGAGCTCGATATGGCCAGCGAGTATTTGGTTATGGCTGCCACGCTGCTCAGCATTAAAAGCAGAATGCTGCTCCCGAAGCAAGAGGAGGAGCTTTTTGAAGATGAATTACTTGAAGAAGAAGATCCGCGGGAGGAACTGATTGAAAAGCTGATTGAGTACCGAAAATATAAAGATGCGGCGAAGGATTTAAAAGAACGGGAAGAAGAAAGACAAAAATCGTTCACGAAACCGCCGAGTGATTTGAGTGAATATGCAAAAGAAGTAAAACAGTCTGAGCAAAAGCTCTCTGTCACGGTCTATGATATGATCGGAGCTTTTCAAAAAGTGCTGAAACGCAAAAAAATAAACAGGCCGATGGAAACAACAATTACAAGACAGGACATACCAATCGAAGCCAGAATGAACGAAATCGTGCACAGCTTGAAATCTAGAGGAACGAGAATTAACTTTATGGATCTGTTTCCATATGAGCAAAAAGAACATTTAGTAGTGACCTTTCTAGCTGTTCTTGAGCTGATGAAAAATCAGCTGGTCCTCATTGAACAGGAGCACAATTTTTCAGATATTTACATTACGGGGAGTGAATCCATTCATGGGGCTTGATATCGTGAATTGGAAAGCTATTGTGGAAGCCCTTCTTTATGCGGCAGGCGATGAAGGGCTTACAAAAAAGCAGCTGTTAACAGTGCTTGAAATCGAAGAGCCTGAACTGAACACTATCATGGCGGATGTGGCGGACGAATACCGCGGAGATACACGAGGGATTGAACTTATTGAGTATGCAGATACGTACATGCTCTCTACCAAAAAAGACTTTGCGCCTTACTTGAAAAAACTGATTGAAGTGCCGTCAAAGGGTCTTTCTCAAGCATCTTTAGAAGTACTGGCCATTGTTTCATACAAACAGCCAATTACGAGAGCAGAAATTGAAGAAATCAGAGGAGTAAAATCAGAGCGGATTTTACACAGTCTTGTCGCGAAGGCGCTATTGTGTGAAGTAGGGCGTGCCGATGGTCCGGGGCGGGCCATTTTATACGGTACTACGCCGACTTTTCTTGAACAATTCGGTCTGAAAACGCTGGACGAGCTTCCGCCGCTGCCTGAAAATGCGGAAGAAGACGTTCTTCAAGAAGAAGCAGATTTATTTTTTGAAAACTTTAACCAAACCTTCGAAGATATAAAATAGAAGTTTAATGAATCGCGCTTTTTCATCATCATAAGATATAAGGAAGAAGCTATCATGAAAGAAGCAAAATGTGAGAGACAAATACATGAGGGGAAGATACCAAACGAAATGGGACATTCGATTGTGCGAGCGCAGACTCAAAAAACAGGCGAATTCTTATCAATGGTTGTCAATACCGTGAACGATTACCTAAATCAAACGACGCTTGAGTCCTTACAGGCTGAATTGCCTATTGAAAAAGGATACTGCTGTGATGTGCTTAGCACTCTGAGAAGAATGGCAGTATTTTGTGAAGGAGGCGCAGAAGCGTGCCGTCGTCTCCTGATGCAGGAGCCTTTTCAGGAAGCCAGAGCGGAAAAAACACTTTATAATGTGTATCACCAATGCATTGAAGAGTTCTTTATGCCGAAAAAAGACACGTGGTGTGAAAATAGCCGGGCGTCTTATACCGGGGTCAGCGCAATTGAGTTTTATCATGCTGTTCCTGCGTCGCTTGAGCAATTATTATTGCCGTTGAGCGCGGCCTTTCTGAAGATGAGGGAAGAGCTGGCTCATTACGAAGCGTCCGGATCAAGCATGGCGCCAATCAGATAACGTTTACTCTCCCTTTTTCAGGGAGAGTTTTTTTATGTTTGCTTCCAGAAATATAATTGTTATTCATAACTGATGGACATGCGCATAAACTTGTACAAACCACCACAAGGACGTGAGCAAACATGCGCATTTTCAAAAAAGCAGTATTCGTGATCATGATTTCTTTTCTTATTGCAACCGTAAATGTGAATACAGCACATGCTGCTATAGATGTCAGTGCAAAAAGCGCGATCATTATTGACGGTGCGTCAGGCAGAGTGTTATATGCCAAGGATGAGCATCAAAAAAGGCGGATCGCGAGCATCACAAAAATTATGACCGCCGTCCTCGCCATCGAATCCGGCAAAATGGATCAAACGGTGACGGTTTCGGCAAATGCTGTCAGAACAGAAGGCTCCGCCATTTATTTAACAGAAGGTCAAAAAGTGAAGCTGAAAGATCTTGTGTATGGCCTGATGCTAAGATCAGGAAACGACGCCGCTGTCGCGATTGCTGAGCATGTCGGTGGGAGCCTCGATGGGTTTGTTTATATGATGAATCAAAAAGCCGAGCAGCTTGGTATGAAAAACACCCGTTTTCAAAACCCGCACGGATTGGACGACCATGAAAATCATTATTCAACAGCCTATGACATGGCCATTTTAACTAAGTATGCTATGAAGCTGAAAGACTATCAAAAGATTTCAGGCACAAAAATATACAAAGCGGAAACGATGGAAAGCGTATGGAAAAACAAAAATAAACTGCTGACCATGCTATATCCGTACAGCACAGGAGGAAAAACAGGCTATACAAAACTTGCAAAACGGACACTGGTCTCTACGGCTTCAAAGGACGGCATTGACCTGATAGCCGTCACCATTAATGACCCTAATGATTGGGATGACCATATGAAGATGTTTAACTATGTGTTTGAGCATTATCAAACCTATTTAATTGCAAAAAAAGGGGATATTCCAAAGCTGAAAGGCACATTTTATGAATCGAAGGCTTTTATCAAACGTGATATCACCTATTTGCTGACCGAAGAGGAAAAAGAAGATGTGAAAATTAATACCACACTGCTCAAGCCGAAAAAAGTATGGGAAAAAGATGCCTCGAAAATCCCTGACATCGTAGGGCACATGGAGATCATGTTCAACGATGCAACCATCGCAAAAGTGCCGATCTATTATGAAAATGAGCGGCATCAAAAACCGAAGAAACAATTTTTTGAAACGTTTAAATCAATCTTTCTGAATGCGGCAGGCGGAGCAAAATGGTCAATATAATTTGGGTTAGTTTAACCGTGATCGGACTCGTTTTTGCGATGTGCAACGGAACTCTGCAAGATGTAAATGAAGCCGTGTTTAAGGGTGCGAAAGAAGCGATTACGATCTCATTCGGATTGATGAGCGTGCTTGTTTTCTGGCTTGGCTTAATGAAAATCGCCGAGCAGTCAGGGCTTTTGGATATTTTCAGCCGGATGTGCAGGCCTTTTATATCTAAACTGTTCCCTGATATACCGCCGGATCACCCGGCGATGGGCTATATTTTATCTAATCTTATGGCGAATTTCTTCGGCCTTGGAAATGCAGCAACTCCGCTTGGCATTAAAGCAATGGAACAAATGAAAAAGCTGAATGGAAACCGATCGGAAGCAAGCCGGTCAATGATTACTTTTTTAGCTGTTAATACGTCCTGCATCACACTCATCCCGACAACGGTGATCGCTGTCCGAATGGCTTATTCCTCCAAAACGCCGACAGATATCGTCGGGTCAAGCATTTTGGCAACGCTTATTTCCGGAATCGGTGCCATTATCATTGATCGGTATTTTTATTACCGCCGCAAAAAGAAGGGAAGGTGAGCGGATGGAAATCATCAACTGGCTGTCTTTAGCCATGATTCCAATCATTATTGCCGGAATTCTTCTTTATGGAACGATCAAAAAGGTTCCGACATATGAATCGTTTGTCGAAGGCGGGAAAGAGGGGATAGAAATTGCCTTTTCCATTATCCCCTATTTAGTCGGAATGCTTGTCGCTATAACTGTTTTCAGATCATCAGGCGCGCTTGATTTTATAATGGATCTTTTAAAACCGGCTTTCTCCGCTATCGGCATCCCTGCTGAAGTAGTGCCGCTTGCTCTGATCCGCCCGATCTCCGGTACGGCCGCACTCGGAATGACGACCGATTTAATTGCAGTATACGGGCCCGATTCCTTTATCGGCAGGCTGGCTTCCGTCATGCAGGGATCTACAGATACAACGCTTTACGTACTGACTGTGTATTTCGGAGCAGTCGGCATTAAAAAAATGGGTGATGCATTAAAGGTGGGACTTCTTGCAGATTTAATCGGCGTAGTTGCATCTATCATCATCGTTACGTTATTATTTGGGAGCGCCTGAAAACGGCGTTTTTTTTAGATTTGGCATAGGAATTTGAAAAAGCTTGTTTGTTAAGGTTGAAAAAAGTAAGATAATACTTGAGGTGAAAGACATGGAAAGACTGCAAAAAGTGATTGCTCATGCCGGAGTTGCGTCGCGCAGAAAGGCAGAAGAGCTGATTAAAGAAGGAAAAGTAAAGGTGAATGGCAAAGTAGTAACAGAGCTAGGTGTTAAGGTCACCGGTTCTGATCAGATTGAGGTAAACGGGTTAAAGGTTGAACGCGAAGAGCCGGTTTACTTTCTCTTATATAAACCAAGAGGCGTTATTTCCGCAGCGCAAGATGATAAAGGACGCAAAGTGGTGACGGACTTTTTTAAAAATATTCCGCAGCGCATTTATCCGATTGGGCGTCTGGACTATGATACGAGCGGTCTTTTGCTTTTAACCAATGACGGTGAATTCGCCAATAAGCTGATGCACCCTAAGTATGAAATAGACAAAACATACGTGGCGAAGGTGAAAGGAATCCCGCCTAAAGAGCTGCTCAGAAAGCTGGAGCGCGGAATTAGGCTGGAAGAAGGCAAAACAGCGCCTGCTAAAGCGAAGCTGCTGTCCTTGGATAAGAAAAAGCAGACAAGCATTATTCAGCTGACGATCCATGAGGGACGCAACAGACAGGTGCGCCGCATGTTTGAAGCGATCGGACATGAGGTAATCAAGCTGAAGCGTGAGGAATACGCGTTTTTAAACCTGCGAGGCCTGCACACGGGCGATGCCAGAGAGCTTACGCCCCACGAAGTAAAAAGGCTCAGAGCACTGGCGGATCACGGTAAAAACGCTTTCTAAATTTCACATAACCTTCAAAAAGTAAGAAATGTGAAATGAACGTGCAATGATATAATTGAATGGATCTGCAATAGGGGGAAGGGGGCAGTGGACAATGAAGAAAAAAAGGCGTTTATTCATTCGGACCGGCATCCTTCTCGTTTTAATCTGCGCACTCGGCTATACCATTTACAATGCTGTATTTGCCGGCAAAGAGAGTATATCCGAAGGGTCCGACGCACCGAATTTTGTCCTAGAGGATACGAATGGGAAACGTATCGAGCTCAGTGACTTAAAAGGGAAAGGTGTTTTTTTGAATTTCTGGGGTACATGGTGTGAACCGTGCAAAAAAGAGTTTCCTTATATGGCAAACCAATATAAGCATTTTAAAAGCCAAGGTGTTGAAATTGTCGCTGTAAATGTTGGGGAGTCAAAGATAGCAGTACATAATTTTATGAAATCCTACGGAGTCAATTTCCCGGTTGTTCTGGATACAGATCGCCAAGTGCTTGATGCCTATGACGTATCTCCGCTTCCGACAACCTTTTTGATCAATCCGGAAGGAAAAGTTGTCAAGGTGGTGACCGGCACTATGACAGAAAGCATGATACACGATTATATGAATCTCATAAAACCCGGAGAGACTTCGGGATGAAGCAAGTCAAATGTGAATGCGGACATATAAACCCGGTCGGAACCGTTTTATGCGAATCGTGCGGAAGAGCTCTTCAGGAAACTCAACCTCCGCTCGCTGATATGAGATATGACGGAAGCGCAAGACGTTCGCAAACCTATAACAAAACGATCATCGACAAAATTTGGAATTTCTTTTCCTCGGTTAAGGTGGGAATATGGCTTATCGTCATAACCCTTGCCGCATCAGCGTTCGGCACCATTTTTCCCCAGGAAGCCTATCTGCCTCCGGGCGCACAGGCTGATACTTATTACAAGGAGCAGTACGGCACGTTTGGCCAGCTTTATTATTTGCTCGGGTTTCATCATTTATATGGTTCTTGGTGGTATTTGCTGCTCATTGCCTCGATCGGCATTTCACTCGTGATTTGCAGCCTTGATCGGGTCATTCCGTTGTACAGAGCGTTAAAAAACCAAGGCGTCAGAAGGAGCCCAGCTTTTTTAAGAAGGCAGCGCTTGTTCAGTGAAACAGTTACTGTGCTGAACGGGGAATCGAAAGAAAAGATAGTTGCTCTATTAAAGAAAAAACATTATAGAATCAGAGAAAAAGAGGGCAGCATTCTTGCTGAAAAAGGACGCTTTTCCCGCTGGGGCCCGTATGTCAACCATATTGGATTGATCATCTTTTTGATTGGTGCGATGCTGAGATTTGTGCCTGGCATGTACGTCGATGAGACGCTTTGGGTCAGAGAAGGCGAAACCGCCGCAATTCCGGGTACAGACGGAAAATATTATTTGAAAAACAATCAATTCAGCGTAGAGACCTATAACAGCAAAACGGAAAAAAAGGTATTTGCAGATGCCATTGACAGAGTCGGGGACGGTAGAGTGGCAAAGAACTTTCAAACCGATGCCGTACTCTACAAGAGAGAAGGAAAAATTGTTTATGGCGAGAAGCCGAAGCTGAAAAAAGTAACAGAAGAAGACATCCGTGTCAATCAGCCGCTGCGTTTTGATTCTTTTTCCGTTTACCAGGTGGATTATAAAGAGAATCAGCTTGACCAAATGGTGTTCCAGCTGATTGATAAAAAAACAAAAAAATCCTTTGGGAGCCTGAAGATCAACCTTCTGGATCCAGATTCGGTCTATGATCTTGGCAACGGTTACAAAGTGGAAATCGCCAGCTACCTGCCAGACTTCTATTTTAATCAGGACGGAGAGCCGAGCACAAAAACAAAGATCCCTAACAATCCGGCTTTTGTCTTTAATATTATAACGCCGGACAAACCGAAAGGCGAAAAGAGCTTTGTCGCCATCCAAGAAACCATCGAAGGATCAGGCAATAATAAATACAAGCTGAAATTTGACCATGTCGAAACGAAAAACATTACTGGACTTACAGTCAGAAAGGATCTGACACTCTGGGTGCTTGCTGTCGGCGGAGCCATTTTTATGATCGGTGTTATTCAAGGTATGTACTGGCAGCATCGAAGAATTTGGCTGCACTCACAGGACGGTGCAGTTATGGTAGCAGGGCATACCAATAAAAACTGGTTTGGCCTGAAGAAGGATTTAGCATTTATATTGGCTGATTCCGGACTGACTGAACCGGTGGACCAAAAAGAATTAATCAAAACACAGAAATAGGCGAAAAGGGAGTGATGTCATGGCAGAGCTGAGCGGAAATTTTCTTTATGCGGCCTTTCTTGTGTATTTAATCGCTGTCCCAATCTTCGGCGGGGCCATACGCGGGAATAAAGATAAAAAGGGCAGGCCAAACCGATGGGCCAACATTGGAATCACCCTTTCTATTGTTGGTTTTTTCTGCCACCTTGGATATTTCATCACAAGGTGGGCTGCCAGCGGCCATGCGCCTGTCAGCAATATGTTTGAATTCACCACCGCTTTTGGCATGATGCTTGTTTTGGCGTTTATCATTCTTTATTTTCTCTATAGATTGCCTTCATTAGGTCTGTTTACGCTGTCAATTGCTTTATTGCTGATTGCCTACGCCAGCATGTTTCCAACAGATATCTCGCCTTTAATTCCTTCGCTCCAAAGCAACTGGCTGTATATTCATGTAACAACGGCCGCGCTTGGGCAAGCTATACTTGCCATCAGCTTTGTCGCTGGTGTCATCTTTCTTTTGAAGCATGTAGACCAGACAAAGCCAAGCAAAAAGACCTTCTGGCTTGAAGCGATTATGTTTATCCTGGTCACAACCGTCGCCTTTATTGCAATCACATCAGCATTTCGTCTTGCAGGCTATGAAGCGGAGTTTAACTGGGTGGACAAAAATAAAGAAAAAAGCGTGATGGTGTACGAAATGCCCGCGCTTGTCGGTCCGCATCAGGGAGAGCTTTTGACCGAAGGAAGAATGGAACCGCTTGTTGATCTTCCCGCGCTTTTCTCAGGCAGAAAAGTGAACACTGTCATTTGGTCATTTGGAGCAGGTCTTGTGTTGTATGGGGCTCTCCGTCTGATCATCAGAAAAAGAATCAGCGCTCTATTACATCCGCTGGTGAAAAACGTCAATCTTGATCTGGTGGATGAGGTTGGGTACAGGGCCGTATCAATCGGATTTCCGATCTTTACACTCGGCGCGCTGATCTTTGCAATGATTTGGGCTCAGCTCGCGTGGACCAGATTTTGGGGCTGGGACCCTAAGGAAGTATGGGCGCTGATCACATTTTTGTTCTATGCCGCTTACTTGCATTTAAGACTGTCAAGAGGCTGGCACGGTGAGAAGTCAGCATGGCTGGCCGTAATCGGTTTTGCTATTATTATGTTTAATTTAATATTCGTAAATCTTGTGCTTGCCGGACTTCATTCTTATGCATAGTCCTTTGAAAGCGACACAGTTCTCAAACTTTCTCACGATTTGATAAAATGAAAGTAACAGAAGGAAAGCAGGGGGAAAACATGGACCAAACGAACGAAACAAAAATATTAGTAGTTGATGACGAAGCCAGAATTCGCCGCCTTTTAAGAATGTATCTTGAACGTGAAAATTATGCTATAGATGAAGCGGAAAATGGTGATGAGGCCATTGCCAAAGGGCTTGAAGCCAATTATGACTTAATTTTGCTTGATCTGATGATGCCGGGGACTGATGGAATTGAAGTGTGCCGGCAAATTCGTGAAAAAAAAGCGACACCCATTATTATGCTGACCGCAAAAGGAGAAGAAGCAAACCGGGTGCAGGGGTTTGAAGCGGGAACAGATGATTATATTGTTAAGCCGTTCAGCCCGAGAGAAGTCGTGCTGCGTGTAAAGGCCCTTTTGAGAAGAGCATCCCAAACCTCTTATTTCAATGCCAATACACCGACGAAAAATGTGCTCGTGTTTTCACATCTGTCCATAGACCATGACGCTCACCGCGTAACAGCTGATGGTACAGAAGTGAGCCTGACGCCAAAAGAGTATGAGCTTCTATATTTCTTAGCGAAAACGCCTGACAAGGTGTATGATCGGGAAAAGCTTCTGAAAGAAGTGTGGCAATATGAGTTTTTTGGTGATTTACGGACAGTGGACACTCACGTCAAACGCTTGAGAGAGAAGCTGAACAAGGTTTCTCCGGAGGCTGCGAAAAAAATTGTCACCGTATGGGGTGTAGGTTATAAATTTGAGGTCGGCGCTGAATGAAATTTTGGAAAAGCGTAGTAGGCAAGCTGTGGTTTACGATCCTTTCACTCGTCTTGATCGTATTGTTCATTTTAACGGTTCTTTTGCTGGAGTTTATTGAAAACTACCATGTGGAAGAAGCCGAGAATGATTTAACACAGCTTGCGAATAAAGTTGCTGTCATCCTAGAAAATCACGAGGACCAGGCACTGGCAAGGTCAATCACTTGGGAGCTCGCTGATAACTTAACAAGCATTGCCATCATCCAGGATGAGAAGAACCACTGGTATTCTCCGAATGATAAAAATCGCCTGTCGTCTATTACGGTTGAGCAAATACAGCATGACAAAGACTTAAATAAAGCTCTCAAAGACCATAAAAAAGTAAGCAAACGGACGGGACTGAGCGATACAGACACGGATAATGAACGCCTGATTGTAGGTGTCCCGTATGAAAAAGACGGAAAGAAAGGCATGGTCTTTTTATCCCAGTCTTTGCTTGCCGTTAAAGATACAACAAAACATACGACCCGCTATATTTTTCTTGCCGCTGGAATTGCGATTGTGCTGACCACATTTTTCGCATTCTTTTTATCAAGCAGGGTCACGTACCCTCTCCGAAAAATGAGAGAAGGCGCGCAGGATTTGGCGAAGGGCAAGTTCGATACAAAAATCCCGATTTTAACTCAGGATGAAATCGGTGAACTGGCGACCGCTTTTAATCAAATGGGCCGGCAGCTTAACTTTCATATCAATGCGCTCAATCAAGAAAAAGAGCAGCTTTCTAACATTTTGAGCAGTATGGCTGACGGGGTTATTACCATTAATATTGACGGTACGATTCTTGTGACCAACCCGCCGGCTGAACGTTTTCTTCAGGCTTGGTATTATGAACAGAACATGAATATCAAAGAAGGCGACAACCTTCCGCCTGAAGCAAAAGAGCTGTTTCAAAACGCTGTCAGCACTGAAAAAGAACAAATGATTGAGATGACGCTGCAAGGCAGATCATGGGTGCTTTTGATGTCGCCGCTTTATGCGGAATCGCACGTAAGAGGAGCGGTTGCCGTACTGCGTGACATGACAGAAGAACGCCGCCTTGATAAGCTGCGGGAGGACTTTATCGCAAATGTCAGTCATGAGCTGAGAACACCGATCTCCATGCTTCAGGGATACAGTGAAGCAATTGTTGATGACATTGCAAGCTCTGAAGAAGACCGGAAAGAAATTGCCCAAATCATTTATGACGAATCACTCCGAATGGGCCGTTTAGTTAATGATTTGCTTGATTTAGCCCGAATGGAATCAGGCCATACAGGCTTACATTATGAAAAAATCAATGTGAATGAGTTTTTAGAAAAGATCATCCGGAAGTTTTCCGGTGTTGCGAAAGAAAAAAATATTGCTTTAGATCATGACATTTCTCTCACAGAAGAGGAATTTATGTTTGATGAAGACAAGATGGAGCAGGTATTTACCAATTTGATTGATAACGCGCTGCGGCATACTTCAGCCGGCGGCAGTGTCTCCATTTCAGTCCATTCTGTGAAGGATGGATTGAAAATTGATATCAAAGACTCCGGGTCCGGCATACCGGAAGAAGATCTGCCATTTATCTTTGAGCGGTTTTATAAGGCAGATAAAGCGCGGACAAGGGGCAGAGCAGGAACCGGGTTAGGGCTGGCTATCGTTAAAAATATCGTGGAAGCCCACAACGGATCAATCACTGTGCACAGCCGAATAGATAAAGGAACAACATTTACTTTTTATATTCCGACAAAACGGTAAAATCGAGTCTGAATTTGCCGAAGAATCTTGTTCCATAAGAAACACCCGCTGACTGAGCGGGTGTTTTTTTAATAGCCAACATTAATAAAATTTAAGGATATGTTAATATAAATTCCCTTCCAAATTCCAGTTACTCGTAATATAGTTGTAATGTAACTTTTCAAGCTATTCATACGACAAAAAAGTGAACGGAGGGGTTTCAAATGGAAGAAACCTTTCAATTATTATATGATACATATCATCAAGATTTGTACCAATTTTTATTTTATATGGTAAAGGATAAAAACCAGACAGAAGACCTTCTTCAAGAGGTTTATATCCGGGTATTAAATTCTTATCATACGTTTGAAGGAAGAAGCAGTGAAAAAACATGGCTATTGTCTATCGCACGCCATGTTGCGATAGACTGGTTCCGTAAACAGCAAACAATCAGACAGCGTATACTCGGTACATTTGACTGGGATACACAGGATGTCAGGGATCAGCAATTGCTACCGGACGAACTTGCGGTTCAACATGAAAATGTCCGGGAAATTTATGCTGCGCTTGATCAATGTACAATCGATCAAAGAGCTGTGATTATCTTGCGGTTTATTCAGGGATATTCAATACAGGAAACAGCCAAGGCTCTGCGCTTCTCGGAAAGCAAAGTAAAAACGACCCAACACAGAGGGCTCAAAGTACTTCGGAAACATATGGAGCTTTTGAGGGAGGAGCTAATGGATGATGAAGTCAGAATGGAACGAAGAACAGATAAAGGAGTTGTTAAGTCAACTTCCGGCAGTTAAAGACCATCGTTCGCCTCAGGATATTTACAAGCGGCTGACGATGGCAAAGCGTAAAAATAAGCCCGCTGTCAGGTGGATTGGCCCCGCGTGTGCCGCTGCAATTGCGGTTTATATCGCCTTCATTATTTCTCCTCATTTCTTTGATCAGGCACAGCCTCAACAAAAAGAAGCGTCCCAAGAGAACGCAGTAACGAAAACTGAGACAGAAGACAGCCCAAAAGCTGCATCGTCCTTGGATCATACATCGTTTGTTGTACCTGAAAAGGAACAAGACAATTACATCACTGTAGCAGTTGCTGATGCCGATACATCCGCAATCATACCCGTCAGCATCCAAAAAACAAATGCAGACCAAACGATCCAGGATATGCTGTTTGAAAGTAGTGAATTGGGCATCCTTGATCATGCCATTACAATTCCAACCTTCATAGATGAAGTAGAAATAAAGGAAAAACCAAAGCAGAAGGAATTAAGTATACGAGTCCATCAGCCAGCTACGGCATTTTCTGTAAAAGATGATACACTGTTAAAAAAATTGCTTAAAGAATCCTTAAAATGGAGTCCTTATGAAAAAGTCAAATTTTTATCGGATCAAAATGAGACTGGGGTTCGGATTGGCTCATATGGCACTTTTACGGAAATTTCGATTCCCAAACAGTCAAAACGATCCTACTACTTGTACCAAAATAAACAAGGACAAGACTTTCTCGTTCCGTCAAATCATTCTTTTGATACAGTAAAAGAAGCGATTAAGGAAATGGAATCGAGCAGCCAAGAAGATACGACACCTCTTATTCAAGCGGGTGCTGTCCAATCTGTAACGAAGAAACAGAAACACTTATATATCCGCTTTTCAAAGGACTCAGAAGTTGAGGATTCTATTGCCGGTATTTTAATGATTGAGGGACTTCTTTTAACCGCAAAAGAGTTTGGCTTCACAGAAGTGACCTTTGCGGAAACCAGAACGAAAAAAATCGGCAAATATGACGTATCAGATGCAATTCCGGTGCCAGCTGCTCCAAATCCGATTTCCTTAAACTAAAAAGAGCCCTTTAAGGCTCTTTTTTAGTTGCTATTCATATAATAGAAATTTTCAAAAAAAAGTTGTACGTGTATAATAAAACAAGGTAACGATTGAAAGGATTTGAGATGAGTGAACGTGTTAACGATTAAAGGAGTTTCCATTGGGGAAGGGATGCCGAAAATCATCGTTCCGCTGATGGGAAAGACGGAAAAACAAATTCTGAATGAAGCAGAGGCTGTAAAATTACTGAATCCGGACATTGTTGAATGGAGAGTCGACGTATTTGAAAAAGCTAATGACAGAGAAGCGGTCACAAAGCTCATTTCTAAGCTTCGTAAATCTTTAGAAGACAAGCTATTTCTATTTACATTCAGAACCCACAAAGAGGGCGGGAGCATGGAGATGGACGAAAGCTCCTATCTTGCTTTGCTGGAATCGGCAATCCAAACAAAAGACATCGATCTGATAGACATCGAATTATTTTCAGGAGATGCAAATGTAAAAGCGTTAGTATCGCTGGCGGAAGAAAACAACGTCTATGTGGTGATGTCAAATCACGACTTTGAAAAAACACCTGTAAAAGATGAAATTCTTTCCAGACTTCGAAAAATGCAGGACTTAGGCGCGCATATTCCAAAAATGGCTGTCATGCCGAATGATACTGGAGATCTCCTAACACTGCTTGATGCGACGTATACAATGAAAACAAAATATGCAGACCGCCCCATTATTACAATGTCAATGGCTGCAACAGGGCTCATCAGCAGGCTGAGCGGTGAGGTTTTTGGATCGGCTTGTACTTTTGGAGCTGGAGAAGAGGCGTCCGCACCAGGTCAAATACCTGTTTCTGAGCTAAGGAGTGTCTTAGACATTTTGCATAAAAACACACGAGGATAGAACAATAAAAAAACTCAAGCTATATAGCTTGAGTTTTTTTGATTATGGCAGATCAATGAGTTTCACAGACACAATATCAGGGACATTTGTTAGTTCTTTCACAATTTTATCTTCCAGATGTCTGTCAAAGGAAAGCATCATGATGGCTTCTCCGCCTTTTTCCTTACGGCCAACCTGCATGGTTGCAATGTTAATATCGTTATCTCCGAGAATACGTCCTACTCGGCCGATGACACCTGTTGTATCTTGATGCTGGATATACACCAAGTGACCTGTCGGATAAAAATCAATATTAAATCCATTGATCTCGACAATTCGTTCTCCGAAATGAGGAATATACGTAGCCGTTACAGTAAAGGTGCTGCGGTCTCCTGTCACTTTTACGCTGATGCAGTTATCGTATCCAGATTCAGAAGAGGAAATTTTTTCACTGAAGCTGATGCCGCGTTCTTTTGCGACACCCCCGGCATTGACCTCATTAACAGTAGAGTCAACGCGCGGTTTTAAAAAGCCTGACAGAAGGGCTTTTGTAATGAACGATGTTTCAAGTTTAGCAATTGTGCCTTCATATTGAATGGCAACATCCTGTACTGGTTCTTTCATGCACTGTGATACAAGGCTGCCAATTTTTCCTGCAATTTGATGGTAAGGCTTAATTTTAGCAAATTCATCTTTTGTCATGGCAGGCAGGTTGATAGCTGACATGACAGGCAGGCCTTTTGCGAACTGCAGAACTTCTTCTGACACTTGGGCGGCGACATTGAGCTGTGCTTCTTTCGTTGATGCTCCCAAGTGAGGAGTGGCAATGACTAATGGATGATCAACAAGTTTGTTGTCAACTGGCGGTTCGACTTCGAAAACGTCAAGAGCCGCTCCCGCAACATGCCCGTTTTCCAAAGCTTCGAGAAGTGCTGCTTCATCGATAATTCCGCCTCGCGCACAGTTAATTAAGCGAACGCCTTTTTTCGTTTTTGCAATCGTTTCTTTATTCAATAAGCCTTTTGTTTCTTTTGTTAAAGGCGTGTGAACGGTAATGATATCCGCACTTTCAAGCACTTCTTCAAATGTACGGCTGTTTACGCCGATTTTTTTCGCTCTTTCTTCCGTTAAGAAAGGATCAAAAACGTGCACAGTCATACCGAATGCTCTCGCACGCTGTGCAATTTCACTTCCGATTCGGCCTAATCCTACAATACCAAGCGTTTTTCCATAAAGCTCTGAACCGACATAAGCTGTGCGGTTCCACTCTCTGGATTTCACTGAGATATTAGCCTGCGGAATGTGTCTCATTAAAGAAGAGATCATTGCAAATGTATGCTCAGCTGTCGAAATGGTGTTGCCGTTCGGAGCATTGATCACGATTACCCCGTGTTTCGTAGCCTCATCAATATCGATATTATCGACACCGACACCGGCTCTTCCGACAATTTTTAAAGAAGTCATTTTGTTGAAAAGGTCTTCTGTTACTTTTGTCGCGCTTCGCACCAAAAGAGCATCAAAAGTATGTAATTCATCTTCTGCATCTGCTACTTTTTTTTGAACGATTTCAATAAAGTCTGATTCAATAAGTGGCTGTAAACCGTCGTTGCTCATTTTGTCTGAGACCAATACTCGAAACATCGTTAGATTTCCTCCTAAATTGACAAACTAAATATCTGATAATTTAACATATTCTCAAAAGAGTGTCAACGTGTATTGACGCAGTAAAGGATAAAAGTAAAGCCTAATAAATCAATGATCTGACAGCTTGCAGGTAATATATTTAATTTGAAGCAATTCTCTATACAGCCAACCAGTTATCGTTTATAATGTAATTAAATTTCATATGATCAATCTTCGGGGCAGGGTGAAATTCCCTACCGGCGGTGATGAGCCAATGGCTCTAAGCCCGCGAGCTGTCTTTACAGCAGGATTCGGTGAGATTCCGGAGCCGACAGTACAGTCTGGATGGGAGAAGATGGAGGTTCATAAGCGTTTTGAAATTGAATTTTTCAAACGTTTCTTTGCCTAGCCTAATTTTCGAAACCCCGCTTTTATATATGAAGCGGTTTTTTTATTGGCTGGAAAAGAACCTTTCCGTTTTCGAGTAAGATGTGATCGAAAAGGAGAGAATGAAGTGAAAGTAAAAAAATTAGTTGTGGTCAGCATGATGAGCAGCATTGCATTTGTTTTGATGCTGTTAAATTTCCCGTTTCCGGGTCTTCCGGATTATTTAAAAATCGATTTTAGCGACGTTCCCGCTATTATTGCCATTCTGATTTACGGACCTTTGGCGGGTATTGCCGTAGAAGCGATAAAAAATGTTCTTCAGTATATCATTCAGGGAAGCATGGCCGGAGTTCCTGTAGGGCAAGTTGCGAATTTTATTGCAGGAACACTCTTTATATTACCGACTGCTTTCTTATTTAAAAAACTCAACTCAGCAAAGGGCTTGGCTGTCAGCCTGCTTTTGGGAACTGCAGCGATGACCATTTTAATGAGTATTTTAAATTATGTTCTGATTCTTCCGGCATACACGTGGTTTTTACATTCACCGGCATTATCCGACAGCGCGCTAAAAACAGCAGTCGTCGCAGGTATCCTGCCGTTTAACATGATAAAAGGTATTGTAATTACGGTTGTATTCTCACTAATTTTTATCAAGCTTAAGCCATGGATTGAGCAGCAGCGAAGTGCACATATCCATTAAATAAAAAAGCTCCCGTTCGGGAGCTTTTTTTAGTTACTTCTATTCAAATTTAAGCGGGTCGCCTTCAAATGGCTCATCCGCCACTTTGATGGAATCAGTAGGGCATCCTTCAAATGCGTCAATCATATCTTCTTCCAGTACCTCAGGAACTTCGACAACACCTTTGTTTTCATCAAGCGTTACGAACGCGATGCCTTCATCATCGTAATCGTAAATGTCTGGTGCAGCAGCTCCGCAAGCGCCGCATGCAATACATGTATCTTTGTCTACGATTGTGTACTTTGCCATGAATAAAACCTCCCAGATTGTTCTTGGTGGAACAAATGGATCAATCTTTATATTTAATCAATTTAACACCTATTCCTCTTACTTATTGTAATGATGTTGCTGCCACATTTCAACAGAAAAATGATTGAGAATGCTTATCACATAAGGGGTTATCTACATAACATCCCCCTTAATGATGACTTTAAACGTCGATTTCTGTTTGAAATCTGTTAAAATAAAAAGAGCAAATCAACGATTTTTGTCAGGAAGAATGTAGGTGGATAGGTTGTCATTAAATTACTTCGATATTATGGTTCTCGATTGTCTTTGCAAAATAAACGGGGAACGGTCGGGAAGCGCTGTTTTTCACCTATTCAAAGGCAAGAGATCGTCACAGACCATTCAAGATGCCGGCTTATTTCAGACTGCAAAATACTTTGGAATGGCGGCAAAATGTTCGAGAAGCGATATTTCTGCGTCGCTTGACAAGCTTGAAAAGCATTCATATCTCGCGCCAATGTCTGAATCAGATACATACAAAGTGACAGCCAGCGGCGCAGCAGTTTTGAGACATGCCCTTAGCGAGCGGCCTTGGCCCGTTCATTGTCACGGCGCTCATTATCAGCAGGCTGCCGGCGTGCTTTGGAAAAGGCTTTCGCTGCTTGTGCAGGTCCTATCCCATAAACAGCAAGGGAGCAGGCAGTATATCCCTGTCACAAAGGATCATAAGACACTTCACTGGGTAAAGAAATACCTGTCCCGGCATACGGATCATATAGAGATGGCAAAAAGCCTTTTTGCCATGCTTGAGGCGCATTTGAAAAAGATTGAAAACAAAGCAGCGCAAATTTTTGTCTACTCCTTAACCTCGCACCATCGGATCGGTTATACGAGCAGGCAGCTTGCTGATACGCTGAAAGAAGACGAATGGTATGTCTATATCATGTTTTGGGCTTCGGTACATTATTTTATTCATTCTCTTCCGGAGTGTGAAGATGCTTTGTTAAAGGATCTCCTTTCTGATGTGCACTTAGATAATGCCCTGACAGAGTCGACGAGGAAAACATGGCAGATGGTCAAACAAGGGTTTCCGATACAGCGAATTGCTGAAATCAGAAAGCTGAAAACAGCGACGATTGAAGACCACATTGTCGAGATTTCTCTCCATGAGCCTGCGTTTATGATTAATGACTATGTATCAGCAGAAGACCAGCTCCAAATCGCAGAGTTTGCCAAACGGATGCGGACGAATAAAATCAAACAAATTCGTGACGGGCTGGAACAGCGGTTCAGCTACTTTCAAATCAGACTGGCATTGACAAAGCAGGTGCAGCAATATGACTAAATTACAGCAAACGTTATATCAGTTTTTTGGTTTTACTTCCTTTAAAAAAGGGCAGCAGGACATTATTGAAAGCATACTCAGCGGGAAGGATACCATTGCAATGCTCCCGACTGGGGGAGGGAAATCGCTTTGCTACCAGCTGCCTGGTTATATGCTTGACGGCATGGTATTAATCGTTTCTCCACTGCTTTCTTTAATGGAGGATCAGGTGCAGCAGCTCAAAGCCCGGGGGGAAAAGCGTGCTGCAGCTTTGAACAGCATGCTTAACAGGCAGGAAAGACAATTTGTTTTAGAACATATTCATCGATATAAATTTTTGTACTTGTCTCCTGAAGCTTTACAGTCTCCATATGTATTGGAAAAATTGAAAAGCGTCCCGATCAGCCTATTTGTTATTGACGAAGCGCATTGTATTTCTGAATGGGGACACGACTTCAGGCCTGATTATTCAAAGCTCGGACAGCTGAGAAAAAAACTTGGTCGCCCGCCCGTTCTGGCATTGACCGCCACGGCTACAAAGGAAACGCTGCAAGATGTCATGAACCTGCTGGAGCTGCAGCATGCTGTACGCCATCTCAACTCAGTCAACCGCCCAAACATCGCACTGAGGGTTGAAAATGCGGTGGATACTGCCGAAAAAATAGATAGGGTCATTCAGCTGGTTGAAAACCTGCAAGGTCCGGGAATTGTTTATTGTCCGACACGGAAATGGGCCGAGGAATTAGCGGGTGAAATTAAAAGCAAAACGAGCAGCAGAGCCGACTTTTACCATGGCGGTTTGGAGTCAGGGGACCGGATTTTAATTCAGCAGCAGTTTATTCATAACCAGCTTGATGTGATATGTTGTACGAATGCGTTTGGAATGGGTGTCGATAAACCCGATATCAGATATGTGATTCATTTTCACCTCCCGCAGACGGCAGAAGCTTTTATGCAGGAAATCGGCAGAGCGGGCCGTGATGGAAAGCCGAGTGTCAGCATTTTGCTGCGGGCGCCAGGGGATTTTGAATTGCAGGAACAGATTATCCAGATGGAGAGTGTCACAGCTGAAGAAATCGCCGACGTGATCCGTGTGCTAGAGAAGACGGAGGAGCGGGATGAGAGAAGGCTGCGTGACGTATTACTTCAGTATGGCGTCGGAGAGACACAGGCCCGTATGATGATTCATCTCTTTATGCAGGGAAAAACATCAGTTGAACTGATGAAGAAAGAAATTTCATATCGCATGGAGCTGAAGCTGGAAAAAATGCACCGTGTATCATTTTTGCTTCAGCGTGACGGCTGTTTAAGGCAGGCACTGTTAACCTACTTTGATGAATCATACGAGCCTGATGACGGAAACCTCCCGTGCTGTTCACATTGCGGTTTTGATTTATCCTTGTATGAACAAAAAGGGGAACGGAGTAAAATGGCGCCATTAGACAGCTGGAGTTCGGAATTGCACCGGATATTCAGCTTGCAGACTGTAGGTGAGCTGAACTGAAACAGCAAAAAGATTATATTCAGCATATGACTGACCATGATATGCTGAAGCAGTTATATTTGACGCAGCTACTCATCATCTTTGCCGCTGCTGCAGCAGGACTGTTCTTTTTTGAGGATGTACGGGACGTATTAAAGCTCTGGGACATTCGCGATATGCGAATCATCTGGTATGGTGTTTCTATAGCTGTTATTGTTATTTTAGCCGATATGGCAGTAATGAAATGGTTTCCGTCTCATTTATATGATGACGGCGGAATCAATAAAAAAATATTCAGTAAGAGGTCAATCCCTCATATTATATTTTTAACGCTTCTGATTGCTTTCGCGGAAGAAATGTTATTCAGAGGAGTGCTGCAGACTCATATCGGTTTATGGGCGGCCAGCCTTATATTTGCCGCTCTGCACTTTCGGTATTTGTCAAAATGGCTGTTATTTATTATGGTGACAGCAATCAGCTTTTTGCTCGGTCTGATGTATGAATGGACCGGCAACTTATTTGTTCCGATGACGGCGCATTTTATCATTGATGCCGTGTTTGCCTGTCAGATTCGTTTTGAACATGTGAGGAGGGATAAACATGACGAACATGTCGAGAGTAGAGAGAAGAAAAGCCCAGAATCTTTATGAAGATCAAAACGCCGCATTGGCGGACGATTATGTCGATGATGGAGAAAGCCTTCCGACAAGACAATCTGTAAAAAATCAAAGAGAACAGAAAAAAAAGCAAGGCAAAACAAAAACGCCATTATTCACAGTACTCGCAGTAATATTTGTATTTGTGCCGGTTATCGTTTTAGTCACCTTATTTTATCTAAAGAGCCACCCGGATAATCATGACGATTATGAAGATGTTTTTATTGACAGCAGCCAAAGCAAATATGAGGTTGTCCCGAAATCAGAGGATAAAAACGATACCGCAGACACTAAAGAAACCGCACTGCAGAAGGAGTCAAAAAAAGAGCCAGAAGATTCCAAGCCAAAAGAGCAAACAGCTGCTGATAAGAAACAGACTGCTGTAGCGGAAAAAGAAGACTCGGCAAATAAGGAGGAAGCAACCGCCGCGGCTGCTTCCTCTTCCCAATCAACAGTACAACAGCAAGAACAGCAACAGCAGCCGGCTGAGCCAGTTCAAAATGTGCCGAATCGCGTTGTTAAGCACACCGTCCAAAAGAAAGAAACGCTATACCGCATTTCCATGAAGTATTATAAAAGCCGGACAGGAGAAGAAAAAATTCGAGCATATAATCATCTGAATGGAAATGATGTTTACACCGGACAAGTTTTGGACATCCCTTTAATGGATGAATAGGGTATTATTTTTATTTTACGTTCATATATTGTAGCAATGAAAATGGACAAGGTGTGAAGCGTATGGAATCCTTATGGAATCAGCTGGATCAGTTTACAGACGCGCCGACCAAACAGATGCTCCAAGCGCTGGTAAAACGAAAACAAAAATTCGAAAATTATGCAGCACAATGCCGCAGATGGCGATGGGCTTCACTTATCTGCCTAGGCTTATTATGTGTTATGATCATGATCAAAAGCCCGGAGCCTCAGCTTATACTTCAAGAAATACTTAGCCATACCTTTTATTTATTTTGGATGCTGGCAACCGCTTTTGCCTACTGCACTTCATATTATTTCAAGAAAAAGGAAGAAAAATCCGAGGCTGATTTCCATAAACTGAGATGTGAAATTATTCAGAAAAGCACTGATCTCTGGCCGCAGCCCGATAAATGGAAGGCGAGAGAGTCTGTTTTTCATATGATGAAGCACAAATATGACATTAATCTATATTTTGAAAGTAAATAAAATGGGGCGTTTTCTCAAACGATAGAAACGTCTTTTTTTTATTGTCCGTCTTATTGATAAGTTCTAAAAAGAATGGAGAGTTTTTTATGAAGCTATCAGTGAAAATTGCCGGTGTACTAACTGTTGCGGCAGCGGCAATGACGGCAAAAATGTATGCAACAGCAAAAGGCAATCATTTGAAGACACATACGTTTCCTTTGTCAAAGATGAAGGGCAAGCCGCCTCTGACAATCTTTTTTATTTCAGACATTCACAAACGTCTCATCGATCAAGAC
Organism: Bacillus sp. EU52; assembly: GCF_037964975.1. Lineage (NCBI taxonomy): Bacteria > Bacillati > Bacillota > Bacilli > Caryophanales > Bacillaceae > Bacillus > Bacillus sp. EU52. The sequence continues at coordinate 2,235,366 of NZ_CP150177.1, read as the reverse complement.
CTTTTAGAAAAAGCGCGAAGCCATGCCCCTCACTTGGTTATAATCGGCGGTGATTTAGCTGAGGGCGGGGTGCCCAGTGCGAGAATCGAGGAAAACATCAAAAGGCTCGTACATTTCGGGGTCCCTATCGTGTTTGTGTGGGGGAATAATGATTATGAAGTCAGGCAGCATAAGCTGTATTCCATATTTAAAGCACACGGCGTCATCACTCTGAGAAATGAGTCAGTCCCGTTTTCATACAATGGGCATACGATTGCGATTGCGGGGGTTGATGATATCAGGATGGAGATGGATCATTATGAGGAAGCCATCAAAGAACTTGATGAAAGCCAGCTGAATATTCTGGTTTGCCATAATCCGGAGATTCATGAACAAATCAATGAAGATGACGGTATTGATGTGATACTCAGCGGACATACCCATGGAGGCCAGATCAGGTTTGGAAAATTCGGTCCTTATGAACTGGGGAAAACAGGTATTGTTAAAAACGCGGCATATCTGATCAGCAACGGCTACGGCACGACAAAAGTGCCTCTTCGTTTAGGTGCTGAGCCTGAAACACACATTGTGACTCTTTGCGGGCCAGAATAACTTCTAAAAAGCAAAAATCCATATGGCAATAAAAACTGCATTGTGCTTGTCTTACTAGTGAACTCAGTGTAAACTGATAACAATTAAGAACCTATGACTCATCATCTCATATAATGTGTTATATGATTTGTGTGCAAGTAGAGGCAGGAGGGAACGTTATGCGGCTTGAGCGTCTGAATTATAATAAGATCAAAATCTTTTTAACCCTCGATGATTTGACAGACCGGGGATTGACAAAAGAAGACCTCTGGAAGGACTCATTTAAAGTCCACCAGTTATTTAAAGATATGATGAATGAAGCAAATACAGAGCTCGGCTTTGAAGCGAATGGACCGATTGCAGTGGAAGTGTATTCTCTCCAAGCACAAGGGATGGTCGTGATTGTAACAAAGAACCAAGACGCCGATTCAGAAGACGATGAGTATGATGATGATTACATCGAAATGCAAGTCAAGCTTGATGAAAGCGCGGACATCATATATCAATTCCATTCCTTTGAAGATATCATTCAGCTTTCAGAAAGCTTACAGCGAATCGGTATCACAGGGGGAACTGTCTACCACTATGACGGGCAGTACTTTTTAAGCCTTGAAGATCTAGGGTCACATACGGCTGAAGGGGTTGTGGCGGTTCTGGCTGAATACGGCAATCCGACAACTTTAACGATTTATCGCCTGCAAGAGTATGGTAAGCTCATTATGGACGGTAATGCCGTAGAGACGATACAAACTCATTTTTCATAAGAATGCAACGGAAAACTGCTGATTTCAGCAGTTTTTTTTCGTTAAAAAACATGGAAAAACATAACGTTTATTCTATGCACAGATCATATGAAGGTGTATACTATTCTCTGAAAGGGAGCATGTGAGAAACAGAAGATTCTAGGAGGTTAACTCAAATGGCAGCCGATCGAAACACCGGTCATACAGAAGAGGACAAACTTGATGTATTAAAATCAACCCAAACCGTAATACATAAGGCTCTGGAAAAATTGGGATATCCCGAAGAGGTATACGAATTGTTAAAAGAGCCGATGAGATTATTAACGGTAAAAATACCTGTTCGTATGGACGACGGTTCAGTAAAGATTTTCACAGGATATCGTGCGCAGCACAATGACTCTGTCGGTCCAACGAAAGGCGGGATACGTTTTCACCCGAACGTAACAGAAAAAGAGGTGAAGGCGCTTTCAATTTGGATGAGTTTAAAATGCGGCATAATTGATCTTCCATATGGCGGTGGTAAAGGCGGAATTGTTTGTGATCCAAGGGATATGTCGTTTAGAGAGCTTGAGCGTCTGAGCAGAGGGTATGTCAGAGCGATCAGCCAAATTGTCGGCCCGACAAAAGACGTGCCGGCACCGGATGTATTTACAAACTCACAAATCATGGCTTGGATGATGGATGAGTATTCAAGAATTGATGAATTTAATTCGCCTGGATTTATTACAGGCAAACCGCTTGTGCTTGGCGGATCTCACGGGAGAGAATCTGCGACAGCAAAAGGTGTTACCATCTGTATTAAAGAAGCGGCTAAGAAGAGAGGCATCGATATTAAAGGTGCGCGTGTCGTTGTCCAAGGCTTCGGAAACGCGGGAAGCTATTTGGCAAAATTTATGCATGATGCGGGGGCAAAAGTTGTCGGCATCTCAGATGCGTATGGCGGACTTTATGATCCGGAAGGCCTTGATATCGATTATTTACTTGACCGACGCGACAGCTTCGGTACCGTAACAAAGCTTTTCAACGATACCATTACCAACCAAGAGCTGCTGGAGCTGGATTGTGATATTCTCGTTCCTGCTGCGATTGAAAATCAAATTACAGAAGAAAATGCCCATAATATCCGGGCTAAAATTGTCGTTGAAGCAGCGAATGGGCCAACAACGCTTGAAGGAACAAAGATTCTTTCAGACCGGGACATTCTGCTTGTACCAGACGTGCTGGCAAGTGCCGGTGGCGTAACAGTTTCTTATTTTGAATGGGTTCAGAATAACCAAGGCTTCTACTGGAGTGAAGAAGAGGTAGAAGAAAAATTAGAAAAAATGATGGTCAAATCATTTAACAATATTTATGAAATGGCTAACAACCGAAGAATTGACATGAGGCTCGCTGCATATATGGTCGGCGTTCGCAAAATGGCTGAAGCTTCGCGTTTTAGAGGCTGGATATAAGTTGATGATTTGCATAAAAATAAAAAATCTCCTATGATAAAATAGGAGATTTTTTTATTCGGAAATAGAAAATATGAAGTGAAATGCCAATCGCAGGAGTTGACAGAAATGATTCAAGAAAAAGCAATTATTATAGGCGGAGGACCTTGTGGACTATCTGCTGCCATTCACCTAAAACAAATTGGCATTGATGCCCTCGTCATTGAAAAAGGCAATGTCGTTAACAGTATTTACAATTATCCGACGCATCAAACCTTTTTCAGCTCAAGTGAAAAGCTCGAAATCGGAGATGTCGCATTTATTACAGAGAACAGGAAGCCTGTCAGAATCCAGGCTTTATCGTATTACCGTGAAGTCGTTAAACGGAAAAACATCCGTGTTAATGCGTTTGAAATGGTGCATAAAGTGACGAAAACGCAAAAAAACACATTCGTTATTGAGACGTCAAAAGAGACCTACACGACGCCATATTGTATCATCGCCACAGGCTATTATGATCATCCAAACTATATGAATGTACCCGGTGAGAATTTGCCGAAAGTATTTCATTATTTTAAAGAAGGCCACCCGTATTTTGATAAAGATGTTGTTGTCATCGGCGGGAAAAATTCAAGCGTGGATGCTGCCCTTGAACTCGTGAAATCTGGGGCGCGTGTCACAGTTTTATATAGGGGCAATGAGTATTCTCCAAGCATTAAGCCGTGGATTCTGCCGGAATTTGAAGCCCTCGTCAGAAACGGTACAATCCGTATGGAATTTGGCGCTTGTGTCGAAAAAATCACCGAGGATGAAGTTGTGTTTCGCTCCGGAGAGAAAGAACTCATTACCATTAAAAATGATTTTGTATTTGCCATGACAGGCTATCATCCTGATCATCAATTTCTTGAAAAAATTGGTGTTGAAATTGATAAAGAAACAGGGCGTCCATATTTCAACGAAGAAACGATGGAAACGAACGTTGAAGGTGTCTTTATTGCCGGGGTTATTGCTGCGGGAAACAATGCAAATGAAATATTTATTGAAAACGGCAGATTTCACGGGGGGCATATCGCAGCGGAAATCGCCAAAAGAGAAAACCATTAAAGATAAGGAGCATATGATGCATTCGTATGCTCTTTTTGTTTTTTTAAGTGCAGACAGATGTAAAATTTTAAACAACATGGTAGGATAGACGTAGGAATATAAAGGAAAGAGGTTGCCTGATGTTTGCAATCATCTCTGCAGGAATTGCCCCCGGCATCGCGTTATTAAGTTATTTTTATTTAAAAGATCAGTATGATAATGAACCTGTACATATGGTGCTACGGTCGTTTTTTCTCGGGGTTGTTCTTGTATTTCCCATCATGTTTATCCAGTATGTACTTGAAAAAGAGAATGTAGGAGGCGGAAGCTTTTTCGTTTCTTTTTTATCTTCGGGGTTTTTGGAGGAATCATTAAAATGGTTTATACTGATGATCAGTGTCTACCCGCACGCCCACTTTGATGAGCATTATGACGGGATTGTGTACGGTGCAAGTGTATCACTCGGTTTTGCAACCCTCGAAAATATTCTTTATTTAATTGGCCACGGCGTGGAGCATGCGTTTGTCAGGGCGCTGCTGCCTGTTTCATGCCATGCCTTGATTGGCGTTATAATGGGATTTTACCTTGGAAAAGCCCGTTTTTCCGCTGATAAGGCGCGTGTAAAGTGGCTTACTCTTTCTTTAGTTGTCCCATCCCTTTTGCATGGATCATATGATTTTATCCTAACAGCGCTTAGCAATTGGATTTATTATATGCTTCCATTTATGGTATTTTTATGGTGGTTTGGTTTGCGTAAAGCGAAAAAAGCCCGTTCCGTTAATATGATGCAAGTATAGAAGCCGCACAGCAACCGTGCGGCTTTTTTGTGTGCAGTTTTTATGTTCTGAGGGATAACAAGGAAAGAGTGTATAAAAATAACCTCGTTACAGAAAATACGATTACACTTAAAAATTTGCAGTAGGAGGCTTGAAAAGATGAAGTCCAAAGGATCGATTATGGCATGTCTCATCCTTTTTTCCTTTACAATAACGGCGTTTATTAATACTGAAACGATCTCTGCCTTTTCGAATCAGGTCATTCAAAGAGGGGCAACCGGGGATGATGTGGTCGAGCTTCAGGCGCGTCTTCAATACAACGGATATTATAACGGAAAAATTGACGGGGTTTATGGATGGGGGACGTACTGGGCAGTTCGAAATTTTCAGGATCAATTCGGGTTAAAAGAGGTTGACGGCCTTGTAGGAGCTAAAACAAAGCAAACCTTAATATGTAAATCAAAATACTATCGTGAATATGTCATGGAACAGCTCAATAAAGGGAATACATTCACGCATTACGGAAAAATTCCGCTAAAGTATCAGACGAAACCATCAAAAGCAGCAACACAAAAGGCAAGACAACAAGCAGAAGCACGGCAGAAACAGCCTGCGGAAAAAACAACGCAGCAGCCTAAAGCGAATGCGAATAAACAGCAAAACAATACACCAGCAAAAGCAAGAAAACAGGATGCGGTAGCAGCGAACATGCCTGGTGGATTTTCCAACAACGATATCAGGCTGCTTGCTCAAGCGGTTTATGGCGAAGCCCGGGGCGAGCCGTACGAGGGGCAGGTTGCTATTGCAGCAGTCATTTTAAACCGTTTGAACAGCCCGTTATTTCCAAATTCAGTAGCGGGGGTTATTTTTGAGCCGCTTGCCTTCACAGCAGTAGCCGACGGACAAATTTACATGCAGCCGAATGAAACGGCACGAGAAGCAGTGCTGGATGCCATCAATGGCTGGGACCCATCAGAGGAAGCACTTTACTACTTTAATCCGGATACGGCTACAAGTCCGTGGATTTGGGGGCGTCCGCAGATTAAAAGAATCGGTAAACACATTTTCTGTGAGTAGCAGATATGAGAAAGCATAAAAAGAGGTGTGATAAATGATCAGAGGAATTTTAATCGCCGTGCTTGGTATTGCAATAGTCGGTACAGGCTACTGGGGATACAAAGAACACCAGGAAAAAGACGCAGTTCTTCTTCATGCTGAAAATAACTATCAGCGGGCGTTTCATGAGCTTACCTATCAGATGGATCAACTTCATGATAAAATCGGAACAACACTTGCCATGAACAGCCAAAAATCACTGTCGCCTGCATTGATCGATGTGTGGAGGATTACATCAGAAGCTCATAACAGTGTCAGTCAGCTGCCGCTTACATTAATGCCGTTTAATAAAACTGAAGAGCTATTATCAAAGATCGGCGATTTCAGCTATAAAACGTCAGTCAGAGATTTGGACCAAAAGCCGCTTGATAAAAACGAGTATACATCACTAAATAAGCTATATCAGCAGTCCGAAGATATACAAAACGAATTGCGTCATGTTCAGCACCTTGTCATGAGCAAAAACCTTCGCTGGATGGACGTAGAAATGGCCTTGGCTTCTGACGAAAAACAAAGTGATAATACGATTATCAACAGCTTTAAAACAGTCGAAAAAAATGTTGGTGCATTCTCCACTGGCACTGATCTTGGTCCGAGTTTTACCAGCACGAAAAAAGAAGAGAAAGGCTTCAGCCATCTGAAGGGAAAACAAATTTCTGAACAGGAAGCAAAACAAATTGCTGAGCGCTTTGCCCCAGATGACAATTATTCAATTAAAGTGGTAAAGAGCGGAAAAAAAACAAATCGCGATGTATATAGCATCAGCATGAAAGATCCAGACCATAAAGCAGTGATTTATATGGATATTACGAAGAAGGGCGGGCATCCGGTATACTTGATCCAAAACAGAGAAGTGAAAGATCAGAAAATCAGTTTAAATGACGGATCGAACCGAGCGCTTGCATTTTTAAAGAAAAACGGATTTGAAACAGATGATTTGGAAATTGATGAAAGTGCGCAATATGATAAAATCGGTGTATTTTCATATGTTCCTGTTGAAAATAAAGTCCGGATGTACCCGGAGGCAATTCGTATGAAAGTGGCCTTGGATGACGGTGAGGTTGTCGGCTTTTCAGCAAGAGACTTCCTCACATCTCACAGAAAAAGAACCATACCTAAGCCTGCAATTACTGAAGCAGAGGCAAAGTCTAAATTAAATAAAAATGTACAAGTGAGAGAAACAAGGCTCGCTTTGATTACAAATGAACTAGGTCAAGAAGTGTTATGTTACGAAATGCTTGGAACAATTGAAAATGACACATTCAGAATGTATATCAATGCCAAAGACGGATCGGAAGAAAAGGTTGAAAAACTAAAAAATGCAGAACCTATATATAAAGACCTATAAAAAACAGGAGGAAAGGACTAAATGTCTTTTCCTTTTTTTCATTACGTGCTTTAATAAAAACGTGAGTATATTGAATGCGAAAGAGTGAAGTCAATGATAGAGATTGGAGAAACTGTACTTTTAGAATATATAGAAGAAAATGAATTGAAAAAGGCAAAAAGCAAGGCGGTCAGCATCGAAAACAATGAACTTTTGATCGCGTATCCTGTTGATGTATTTACAGGGCGAACTGTGATTTTACATAACGATATGGAAGTAACGGTAGAGTTTGTGGGAAAAGACGAAGTTCCTTATCGCTTTATAAGCCGTATAAAAGGTAAAGTGAAGGACAAACTTCAAATGATCTGTCTTGAAGTGCCTCCACGTGAAAAAATGAAAAGAATCCAGCGCCGCCAATATGTAAGAACTGATGCGGTATTAGATGTGCAAATTCAGCCGGGAAATAAAGAAGAGATCCGCACACTATCTTATAACATCAGTGCAGGCGGCATCGCCGTGGTTTTAGCTGATGGCCTTTCTTTTCAATCGGGGGAATCATTGCGCCTGATCATCCGTCTTCCTGAAGAGGAGCACACACGTCAAATAGAAACAGAAGCAGTTGTCAGACGAATCTTTAATGACCCCAAGTCAGAAAAACGAAAAATGACTTTAGAGTATTCAGAAATTGCAGCAGGTGACCAGCAGGCTTTGCTTCAATACTGCATCCGGCGCCAGTTAAATAAGAGAAGAAAGGCCCGAATGGAATAAACATCGGCAAACACTTCCATACTATTTGTAATGGAGGTGCTCCAATGAAAACATTTGAACGGCTGCTGATTAAATTATTGTTCATTCAGGCCATCATTTTACTTGGTGTCCAATTTCTTTTTCACTATCAGCATATTGAACCATACGTATCAAAAGTGATTCAATATGAAGGGGTGGATAAAATGGAGGAAAACAATAGGATTGAAACCTTCAAACATTAATTATTCATCAATTTTTCACCCTTTTTCATAAAGTTCGTGATACAATCCATAGAGGAGAAAAGAGCAAGGAGAGGAATTATGGAAAAGAAATTATCGATTGCAATCGACGGCCCGGCAGCTGCGGGGAAAAGCACCGTTGCCAAAATTGTGGCTGAGAAAAAATCGTACATATATATTGATACAGGAGCGATGTATCGGGCGATTACGTACGCGGCTTTACAGGAAAACGTTGATCTGACAGATGAAGAAAAACTGGCTGAGCTGCTAAAGCGGACAGACATTGAGCTGATTACAACAAAAGATGGACAAAAAGTGCTTGTAAACGGCACCGATGTAACTGAGGCGATCAGAACAGATGAAGTCAGCAACCAAGTTTCAATTGCGGCCAAGCACAGAAGTGTCAGAGAAGAAATGGTGAAACGCCAGCAGCAGCTTGGGGAAAAAGGCGGCGTCGTCATGGATGGTCGTGACATCGGGACGCATGTGCTGCCAAATGCAGAAGTAAAAATCTTTCTTTTGGCATCTGTTGAAGAGAGAGCGAAACGCCGTTATGAAGAAAATGTGAAAAAAGGCTTTGATGTCAACTTCGAAACATTAATTGAGGAAATTGCAAGAAGAGACAAGCTTGATTCAGAGCGCGAAGTATCTCCGCTGCGTAAAGCAGAAGACGCTCTTGAAATCGACACGACATCGCTTTCCATTCAAGAGGTAGCTGATAAAATCCTCGAGGCTGTGGAGCAAAAGTCCCGCTGAGGATGGCAAATGCCACTTTTTTTGAATTTTTCAACGAAGATAGAATGTTATTGCTTGACAAACCTGTCCTTTTATTAGAAGTTAATACTAATAAAACTTTTTATTGATCATTCAAAAAACTTTTTTGGATGATTCTTTAATACATATTCGGCTAAAAGCGGGCATGTTATATGTTCAGCTTTCAAACCGTTTTAATTAAGCTGTGTAGGTTTGGACCAAGGAGGTTATTCAAATGACAGAGGAAATGAATCAAATTGATGTTCAAGTGCCAGAGGTTGGAGATGTAGTTAAAGGGATTGTGACAAAGGTAGAAGACAAACATGTAGATGTAGAAATTATCAATGTCAAACAATCCGGTATTATTCCAATCAGTGAATTATCAAGTCTTCATGTAGAGAAAGCATCGGATGTTGTTAAAGTAGACGACGAGCTTGACCTGAAAGTAACAAAAGTGGAAGACGATGCTTTGATTTTATCTAAACGTGCTGTTGATGCAGACCGCGCTTGGGAAGACCTTGAGAAAAAATTTGAAACAAAAGAAGTGTTTGAAGCTGAAGTGAAAGATGTCGTGAAAGGCGGCCTTGTCGTTGATATCGGCGTTCGCGGTTTTATTCCGGCATCACTTGTTGAAGCACATTTCGTTGAAGACTTCACTGACTATAAAGGAAAAACACTGTCACTGCTCGTTGTAGAGCTTGACCGTGATAAAAACCGCGTGATCCTTTCACACCGTGCTGTTGTTGAAAGTGAACAAGCGAATAAAAAACAAGAACTTCTTCAGTCTCTTGAAGTTGGAAGTGTACTTGATGGCAAAGTACAGCGCCTGACTGACTTTGGCGCATTTGTTGATATCGGCGGCATCGACGGACTTGTACACATTTCACAGCTTTCCCACTCTCATGTAGAGAAGCCGTCTGACGTTGTTGAAGAGGGACAAGAAGTAAAAGTGAAAGTGTTATCGGTTGACCGTGATAATGAACGTATTTCTTTATCGATCAAAGATACACTGCCTGGACCTTGGAGCCAAATCGGCGAAAAAGTGAAGCCTGGCGATGTGCTTGAAGGAACTGTACAGCGTCTTGTAAGCTTCGGTGCCTTTGTTGAAATCCTTCCAGGTGTTGAAGGTCTCGTTCATATTTCTCAAATTTCCAATAAACACATCGGCACGCCGCATGAAGTCCTTGAAGAAGGACAGACTGTAAAAGTGAAGGTTCTTGATGTGAATGAAAATGAGGAGCGCATTTCATTAAGCATGCGTGAACTTGAAGAAACGCCTAAAGCTGATCAGGAAGATTACCGTCAATATCAAGCGAAGGAAGAAACAAGCACTGGCTTCCAGCTTGGAGATCTGATCGGAGATAAGCTGAATAAACTAAAATAATTGGTGATAAACGTGACTCGAGCAGAACGAAAAAGACAACACATCAATCATGCCTTGTCCACCGGCCAGAAGCGGGAAACAGGTCTTGATGATATTACGTTTGTTCACGTCAGTCTGCCCGATCTTGCATTAGAACAAGTAGATATTTCCACAAAAATCGGCGAACTTTCAAGCAGTTCGCCGATTTTTATCAATGCAATGACTGGCGGCGGCGGAAAACTTACATATGAGATTAATAAATCGCTTGCGCGAGCGGCTTCTCAGGCTGGAATTCCCCTTGCTGTGGGATCGCAAATGTCAGCATTAAAAGATCCATCAGAGCGTCTTTCCTATGAAATTGTTCGAAAGGAAAACCCAAACGGGCTGATTTTTGCCAACCTGGGAAGCGAGGCAACGGCTGCTCAGGCAAAGGAAGCCGTTGAGATGATTGGAGCAAACGCACTGCAGATCCACCTCAATGTGATTCAGGAAATTGTGATGCCTGAAGGAGACAGAAGCTTTAGCGGCGCACTGGAACGTATTGAACAAATTTGCAGTCATGTCAGTGTACCGGTCATTGTGAAAGAAGTCGGATTCGGTATGAGCAAAGCATCAGCAGGGAAGCTGTATGAAGCTGGTGCTGCAGCTGTTGACATTGGCGGTTACGGGGGAACAAATTTCTCGAAAATCGAAAATCTCCGAAGACAGCGGCAAATCTCCTTTTTTAATTCGTGGGGCATTTCGACAGCTGCAAGTTTGGCGGAAATCCGCTCTGAGTTTCCTGCAAGCACCATGATCGCCTCTGGCGGTCTGCAAGATGCGCTTGACGTGGCAAAGGCAATTGCGCTGGGGGCCTCTTGCACCGGAATGGCAGGGCATTTTTTAAAAGCGCTGACTGACAGCGGTGAGGAAGGACTGCTTGAGGAGATTCAGCTGATCCTTGAGGAATTAAAGTTGATTATGACCGTGCTGGGTGCCAGAACAATTGCCGATTTACAAAAGGCGCCCCTTGTGATCAAAGGTGAAACCCATCATTGGCTCACAGAGAGAGGGGTCAATACATCAAGCTATAGTGTGCGATAAATGATAAAAGCCCAAAACCATATGTGGTTTGGGCTTTTTGTATTATGATTTTCGCTTTTTGAATCTTCCGTTTTGTTCAAGGCTTGTCGCTCCGTCATAGTGAATGGACTGGTCGCGGTCTGATTCGACTCTGCCTGAAGCTTTGAGTTTTTTCTCTTGTCTGTCTTTTCCCATGATCATACTCCTTAATGTGAGATCGATTGTTTAAAAAATGTGCTTGAACTCCATACTGGGAATATGGAGGAAGTAAAATGGAACAATTTTATTACTATTGGTCAATGTGGTTTCTGTGGGTTCTGACAACATTTATTTTTGAAAAGACGAAAAGACGAATTGCCGTCTCTGTCTTTATTTTAACTAATATTATTCTAAGCATACATGACATCGCTTTATATTTTTCCCTGAATGCTGCATATTTGATGTTTTTCGTTTGCGGATGTGTCTATGCCGGGTATTTGGGAATGTATCGTTTTCGTTACATCATGGTCTATCTGACGCTTGTTGCCGCGTATGCGTTTGTTTATCTTTTTGCATTATATGACCCGGTTTGGTTCATCATAAAACCTGAGTGGGCTGCTGTTATATTAATAGTGCTTTTAACAGCTTCTGTTGAAAGGAATTTTGAGAAGCAGCTTGTCTTATTTGTCCTAGGGATGTGCCAAGGCGAACTGGTGTATTCATTTGTGATCCAGAAGTTGGCCGGGGCTATGGCTGTCGGCGGCTTTCAATGGCTGAATGCGTGTTCTGCGGGGATGATATTGCTGTTTGGCATATCTAAATACGAACACCTCGCAAGCCAGATTGGTCAGAAAAGCAAAAGATCAAACAAAGGAGCTACCAAAATGTCATGAGTGATTACATCTATCCGATTATTGCTGGGGTCATTGCCGGAATTGCGACAAGGCTTTATATGCTGAAAACGGATTACCGCCAGTATCCGACCTATGTTCATGGGAAAGTGATTCACATCGCACTGGGGTTGATAGCGGCTGGTTTAGGTGCAATTATTATGCCGGCGCTTTTGCAGGAGGAATTTACGGCCATCACATTTTTAACATTGGCAGCGACGCAATTTAGAGATGTCCGAAACATGGAGCGGAACACATTGACGCAAATGGATTCGTATGAACTTGTCTCAAGGGGTAGCACATATATTGAGGGGATTGCCATTGCGTTTGAAAGCAGAAATTATATTGTGATCTTTACAGCGCTTTTGACAACCTCTGCGTATGTGTTTTTATCCATCTGGGCTGCAGTCATAGCGGCTGTCGTTTGTTTTTTACTGGCCATGAAATTTATGTCGGGCAGTGTGTTGAAGGATATTGTAGACATCGAGTACATAAAGCCGCGCTTTGACGGTCCGGGACTGTTTGTTGATAATATTTATATGATGAATATCGGGCTTCCAGAGAAACAGGAACTGATTTTAAAGCATGGCATGGGCTTTATTTTAACGCCGAAAAACTTTAATTCAGCAGCGACGATAGCAAATTTAGGGCAGCGTCAGGCCATTTTATTTGATGTTTCCAATGTGCTCGGGGTTTATCGGGATTCAGGAGAACCATCTTTGACACCAATTGCAAAACGGGATTTAAATGATGGGAGAGTGGCAGTATTTGTTCTTCCGCAAATTCACCATCCCGAAACGGCTGTTCAAATTATTAGCAATGTTCCAACCCTGGAAAATGCGATTAGAATGCCGACTGAATTTATCAAGAATCAGGATAAGGTGATAGGATGAGTGAATCTCTTACGAAAGTGATTTTGTCTGTAATCACGACAAATCCAAACAGGGTTGCAGGGGGAGCACCTGTCTTTTTTTGCAATGACCAAAAGGAGATGGAGCTTTTCGCTAAAAATCTTGAGGCGATCCTTGATGGAATAGCTCACAGAATCGGAGATGACGTGTATTTGATCGTGAAACATTTTTAAGAATAGTTGTGATCCCAGTAAAAACTGATATAATAAATGAGTTAAGCCCTTCCTCTGAAGGGTTTCTTTTCATAAAAGTGAATGAAATGATTTTAATAACCGGTTGAAAATTTATGTAAAAATGAAAGCGGCTGGATTGAAAGGAAGGGTACTATGGGTAAACCTGTCGTAGCCATTGTCGGGAGACCAAATGTAGGAAAATCCACAATCTTTAACCGGATTGCGGGAGAAAGAATTTCAATAGTAGAAGATACCCCTGGCGTGACAAGGGATCGGATATACAGCTCGGCTGAATGGCTGAATTATGATTTTAATTTGATTGATACGGGCGGTATTGATATCGGTGATGAGCCGTTCTTAGCGCAGATTCGCCAGCAGGCTGAAATCGCCATAGATGAAGCGGACGTGATTATTTTTATGGTGAACGGCCGTGAAGGCGTGACAGCTGCTGATGAAGAAGTGGCGAAAATTTTGTACCGCACAAAAAAGCCTGTTGTTTTAGCTGTTAATAAACTGGATAACACAGAAATGAGAGCGAATATTTATGATTTTTATTCGCTAGGCTTTGGCGAGCCGTATCCAATTTCGGGAACACACGGACTCGGACTGGGTGATTTACTGGATGCCGTTGCAGAGCATTTTAAAAACATTCCAGAAACGAAATACAATGAGGAAGTTGTTCAATTCTGTCTGATCGGACGTCCGAATGTCGGAAAGTCTTCACTTGTGAACGCAATGCTCGGCGAAGAACGCGTTATTGTCAGCAACGTGGCTGGAACGACAAGAGATGCTGTTGATACGTCATTTACTTACAACCAGCAGGAGTTTGTCATTGTCGATACTGCAGGTATGCGAAAAAAAGGGAAAGTCTATGAAACGACTGAGAAGTATAGTGTGCTGCGGGCGCTGAAAGCGATTGACCGCTCAGAAGTCGTGGCGGTTGTGCTGGATGGCGAAGAAGGCATTATTGAACAGGACAAGCGTATCGCCGGTTATGCACACGAAGCGGGCAAAGCCGTCGTAATTGTCGTAAACAAATGGGATGCTGTTGACAAAGATGAGAGCACAATGAAAGAATTTGAAGAAAGTATTCGCGATCATTTTCAATTTCTGGATTATGCGCCAATCCTATTTATGTCTGCCTTAACGAAAAAACGGATCCATACGCTGATGCCTGCGATTATTAAAGCAAGTGAAAATCATTCACTTCGAGTTCAGACGAACGTCTTAAATGATGTCATCATGGATGCTGTGGCAATGAATCCGACACCGACTCATAACGGTTCTCGTTTGAAGATTTACTATGCGACTCAAGTGTCGGTAAAGCCGCCAAGCTTCGTTGTGTTTGTAAACGATCCGGAATTGATGCATTTTTCATACGAACGGTTTTTAGAAAACCGAATCAGAGACGCGTTCGGTTTTGAGGGGACACCAATCAAAATATTTGCAAGAGCTAGAAAATAAAAAGGTGTGAATCAAACATGAAAAAAGTCACAATGCTTGGAGCGGGGAGTTGGGGAACAGCACTGGCTTTAGTTCTAACTGATAATGGAAATGAAGTGTGTGTGTGGGCTCACCGTGCAGATTTAATTCATCAAATTAATGAGTTGCATGAAAACAAAGATTATTTGCCGAATGTTAAGCTGTCTACATCCATTAAAGGAACAACAGATATGAAAGAGGCTGTTTCAGACGCAGATGTCATTATCGTTGCGGTCCCGACAAAAGCAATTCGGGAAGTGCTGAGACAGGCTGTCCCTTTTATAACGAAAAAGGCAGTCTTTGTTCATGTCAGCAAGGGTATTGAGCCAGATTCACTTCTGCGCATTTCTGAAATTATGGAAATTGAGATCCCGAGTGATGTCAGAAAAGATATCGTTGTCCTTTCCGGCCCGAGTCATGCGGAAGAAGTAGGGCTGCGGCACCCCACAACTGTTACTGCATCTTCAAAGAGCATGAGGGCAGCAGAAGAGGTGCAGGATCTATTTATTAATCACAATTTTCGGGTGTACACAAATCCTGATATTATCGGAGTTGAAATCGGAGGGGCTTTAAAGAATATTATTGCCCTTGCTGCAGGAATTACAGATGGTTTAGGGTACGGCGACAATGCCAAAGCTGCTTTGATTACACGCGGACTTGCCGAAATCGCGAGACTCGGAACGAAAATGGGCGGAAATCCCTTGACGTTCTCTGGATTGACAGGAGTAGGCGATCTGATTGTGACGTGCACAAGTGTTCATTCCAGAAACTGGCGTGCGGGCAATTTGCTCGGAAAAGGGTACAAGCTTGAAGATGTTCTTGAAGAGATGGGAATGGTAGTCGAAGGCGTCCGCACGACGAAAGCGGCTTACCAACTTTCGAAGAAATATGATGTTAAAATGCCGATTACAGAAGCTCTCCATCAGGTCCTATTCAACGGACAAAAAGTGGAAACCGCTGTTGAATCTTTAATGGCGAGAGGGAAAACCCACGAGATGGAGGATTTGGTAAATACGTTTGAAAATCAAGTGAAGTAAAAGTGTCAATCGTATGATGAAACGCATATCTTAATTGAACGAAAGCCCGAAAAACAGAAGAACACCCAAGTCTTGGGATCTCCTGAAACATTTTGCCGATTTAGGCAATAGAGGATGCATCTGTATGCCAAGTCGCATACTATAGCATCGAAGTCCAAGAGAGTGTTTCTTAAACGTGCAGGTGAATATAGTCAAGTTGACTGAAGCGAAGGTCCCCCTCTTTGCTTCAGTTTTTTTTGTTCTATCAAAGGATGGAAAATCTGGTTGATCTTTTCCGGCGCTGTATATTAAAATATAATATAACGCTTACATCATACATATCGGGGAGGCGCACGTCATTGAATCTGGCATTGATGAAAATGTGGTTTGCTCTAGGGTCCATGGGTCTGATGTTTTTGGCTGTAGCTTCCATCTATTTAAGCCGCTTTAAGTGCCAAAACCGTTTTTTGAAGATTGCGATTTCATCATTCGCATACATGTGTATGCTCATATCCGGAATTATTGTGTTTGTCGTGGTTTTTAGCGGCCCTGTCAATGAATAAAGCTGTAAAAGGAAGTGCTGTATGGGTAAACTGAAGTGCGCAATCATTTTTGCGGCAGTCGTGTTTTTATCCGGATGTTTATATCCAAATGAACGGAAAAGCAGTGTGCATGCCATTCCTTATCAAGACCAGCTAAAGCAGATTCAATCTGCTGTTGATGAATTTCAAAAGGCAAATGGAGGGCTGCTTCCTATTCAAACCAAAGATATGTCGACACCGCTATATCAAAAATATCCGATAGACTTTAACCGGTTAGCGCCAAGATACATAGCTGAACCTCCAAGTACGGCATTTGAAAGCGGGGGAGACTATCAATACGTGCTTGTTGACGTAGAGAACGATCCGACTGTTAAATTAATTGATCTAAAGATGGCAGAAAAAATTCGCGATGTGAAATTGCGCATCCAAATGTATCGTCAGGAGCATCAATATCCGCCTTACAAGGATGTGCTATCTCGTGATTTATTTACACTCGATGAGAAGAAGCTTGGGGGTGGCAGCTCTCTTACAGTGACAAGCCCAATCTCAGGGAATTCCTTGCCGCTTATGATTGACGGAGACGGAGAAATATATGCCGATTACCGGACTGAGCTGGCTTCTTGCCTCAAAAAAAGCAAGAAAACCTTTAAACCCGGGACTGAAATCCAGGATATGATTTGGCAGGAAACCCCCTTTGTCCCCGCGTTTTCTGTAAAATATACGGTAAATGACAAACAGGAACCTGTTTTTTTAGAAAATGATATGAAAAAGGAATGAACCTTTCTCCCTTGCATACAAATAGGGAGAAAGGTTTTTTTATACTTTAATAGATTGAGGATGAGAAATTTTCTAAAGATGTCATATTCAAATAGGACAACGTCATACACATATAGTGTCCTGTGTTTGATTGAAAGAGCTTAATAAAATTGAAAAGGATAGGAAGTCCGGGAGGGGATCACTTGGAAAAGGTCGATATTTTCAAGGATATCGCTGAACGAACAGGAGGCGATATATACTTAGGAGTCGTAGGTGCTGTCCGTACAGGAAAATCCACGTTCATTAAAAAATTTATGGAGCTTGTGGTGCTCCCGAATATCAGTAACGAAGCAGACCGGGCCCGAGCGCAGGATGAACTGCCGCAGAGCGCAGCCGGCAAAACCATTATGACTACAGAGCCTAAATTTGTTCCGAATCAGGCGATGTCTGTTCATGTGTCAGACGGACTCGATGTGAATATAAGATTAGTAGATTGTGTAGGTTACACAGTGCCCGGCGCTAAAGGATATGAAGATGAAAACGGGCCGCGGATGATCAATACGCCTTGGTACGAAGAACCGATCCCATTTCATGAGGCTGCTGAAATCGGCACTCGAAAAGTCATTCAAGAACACTCGACCATCGGAGTTGTCATTACGACAGACGGCACCATTGGAGATATCGCCAGAAGTGACTATATAGAGGCTGAAGAAAGAGTCATTGAAGAGCTGAAAGAGGTTGGCAAACCTTTTATTATGGTCATCAACTCAGTCAGGCCGTATCACCCGGAAACGGAAGCCATGCGCCAGGATTTAAGCGAAAAATATGATATCCCGGTATTGGCAATGAGTGTAGAGAGCATGCGGGAATCAGATGTGCTGAGTGTGCTCAGAGAGGCCCTCTACGAGTTTCCGGTGCTAGAAGTGAATGTCAATCTCCCAAGCTGGGTAATGGTGCTGAAAGAAAACCATTGGCTGCGTGAAAGCTATCAGGAGTCCGTGAAGGAAACGGTTAAGGATATTAAACGGCTCCGGGACGTAGACAGGGTTGTCGGCCAATTCAGCGAGTTTGAATTCATTGAAAGTGCCGGATTAGCCGGAATTGAGCTGGGGCAAGGGGTGGCAGAAATTGATTTGTACGCGCCGGATCATCTATATGATCAAATCTTAAAAGAAGTTGTGGGCGTCGAAATCAGAGGAAGAGACCATCTGCTTGAGCTCATGCAAGACTTCGCCCATGCGAAAACAGAATATGATCAAGTGTCTGATGCCTTAAAAATGGTCAAACAGACGGGATACGGCATTGCAGCGCCTGCTTTAGCTGATATGAGTCTCGATGAGCCGGAAATTATAAGGCAGGGCTCGCGATTCGGTGTGAGGCTGAAAGCTGTCGCTCCGTCGATCCATATGATCAAAGTCGATGTCGAAAGCGAATTCGCCCCGATTATCGGAACGGAAAAACAAAGTGAAGAGCTTGTACGCTATTTAATGCAGGACTTTGAGGATGATCCGCTTTCCATCTGGAATTCCGATATCTTCGGAAGGTCGCTGAGCTCAATTGTGAGAGAAGGGATTCAGGCAAAGCTGTCATTGATGCCTGAAAACGCACGGTATAAATTAAAAGAAACATTAGAAAGAATCATAAACGAAGGCTCTGGCGGCTTAATCGCCATCATCCTGTAATACCGGTAGACCTCTTTATAGAATGGGAGGTCTTTTTTCTTTGCTCTTAATAATGGAAAAGGATCAAGGAATAGGATGAAAAAAGGAAAAAAAGGAATATTCGTTCGGTAAATCACCTTAAATCCTTGACGAGCAAGGGATTGACGCTTTAAAATGCTTGATATGGCTTTTTATATGTGTTACTCTACATACAGAAATTCTTCACTTTGTTGGACAAACATTCCTCAGAGTGCAGTTTTTCTTAAAAAGCCGTTTAATTGTCTTTCTCTTACTTGCTCTCATTTTTTTCTGAGACAGGTTTAGAATCAGACTGAACTGTGAAGAAATGATAATAAACGAACTGAATGTATCCTTTTGGGAGGAGGTGAAAGGCATGAACAAAACAGAACTTATCAATGCGGTTGCAGAAGCAAGCGAATTGTCTAAAAAAGACGCTACAAAAGCAGTTGACTCTGTTTTTGATACGATCTTAGATGCACTTAAAAACGGTGATAAAATCCAACTGATCGGTTTTGGTAACTTCGAGGTGCGTGAACGTTCTGCACGTAAAGGACGCAATCCTCAAACAGGTGAAGAAATCGAAATTCCAGCAAGCAAAGTACCTGCTTTCAAACCAGGTAAAGCGCTTAAAGACGCAGTTGCCGGAAAATAATTGTGAATATAGATCGTGTATGCATCTAGCTTACATACACTTTATTTCTTCACAGAAAAGCCCCTTTCTAAGGGGCTTTTCATATTTCAAGAGCATGGGCTTCCTGACAGGGCATTCACTTTGCTTTTAGCGGGGCATATGTGCTAGAATCGAAATTAAATGTATTCATTGGTGGAGGACATAGAACATGAAAGAAGTTAATAAAAAGCAAATCGAACAAGCTGTTCGTCAAATTTTAGAAGCGATCGGAGAAGACCCGAATAGAGAAGGGCTTCTTGATACTCCGAAAAGAGTCGCAAAGATGTATGCCGAAGTATTCTCCGGCTTGAATGAAGATCCAAAAGAACATTTCCAGACTATCTTCGGTGAAAACCATGAGGAGCTTGTTCTTGTAAAAGATATCGCATTTCATTCTATGTGTGAGCATCACCTTGTTCCCTTTTATGGAAAAGCACATGTTGCATATATCCCGCGAGGCGGAAAGGTCACAGGGCTCAGCAAACTGGCACGTGCCGTTGAAGCCGTTGCAAAGCGCCCGCAGCTTCAGGAACGCATCACTTCTACAATTGCAGAAAGCATCGTAGAAACGCTTGATCCGCATGGCGTAATGGTAGTGGTTGAAGCGGAACACATGTGCATGACGATGCGCGGTGTAAGAAAACCGGGTGCGAAAACTGTGACTTCAGCAGTCAGAGGTGTTTTTAAAGATGATGCCGCTGCCCGTGCAGAAGTATTGGAACATATTAAACGCCAGGACTAATAAAGATAGAGGGTGCTATAAATGAACCAAAAGCATTCAAGTGATTTTGTCGTCATTAAAGCCGTTGAGGACGGAGTGAATGTGATCGGCCTGACAAGAGGAACAGACACAAAGTTTCACCATTCCGAAAAACTCGACAAGGGAGAAGTGATCATCGCTCAGTTTACAGAGCATACTTCTGCCATTAAAGTCAGAGGAGAGGCACTGATTCAAACCGCGTACGGAGAAATGAAAAGCGAAAAAAAATAAGCTGGCTGTCCCCGCTGTTAAAAGCAAATGCTCGCAAACAGCGGGAGGATACAGCCAATTTCTTTTTTTTATGCTATAATGATACCTGCGTAAGCGAATGAAAAGATAAAACTCATACATAGATTAAGAAATAAATGTGAATTTGGGGACAAGGGTGATATTTTTGCAAGACATCTACGGAACTTTAGCCAATCTGAACACGAAATTAAAACAAAAGCTGTCTCATCCTTATTTAGCGAAGCATATTTCTGCGCCGAAAATTGATGAGGATAAGCTTCTTCTTTTTCATGCTTTATTTGAAGAAGCTGACATAAAAAACAACGACAGAGAAAATTATATTGTAACAGCGATGCTTGTACAAAGCGCCCTTGATACCCATGATGAAGTGACGACAGCTAGAGTCATAAAACGAGACGAAAACAAAAACCGCCAATTGACTGTTCTCGCGGGCGATTATTTCAGCGGGCTGTACTACTCTTTACTATCTGAAATGAAGGATATCTACATGATTCGGACGCTTGCTACAGCCATTAAAGAAATCAACGAACATAAAATTCGTCTGTATGACCGTTCTTTCAAGGACGAAAACGATTTTTTCGAAAGTGTCGGCATCGTTGAATCAGCTTTATTCCATCGTGTGGCGGAACACTTCAGTCTCCCGCGCTGGAAAAAGCTGTCGAGTGATTTTTTTGTATTTAAGCGGCTTATGAACGGGAATGATGCATTTCTGGATGTGATCGGCAGTTTTATACAGCTGGGAAAAACAAAAGAAGAGATATTAGAAGATTGTTTTAAAAAAGCGAAAAACAGCATTGAGTCACTTCTGCCTCTAAATTCACCTATTCAGAACATTTTAATAAACCGTCTGAAGACAATCAGCCAAGATCAAACCTATCATCAGAAAGTGGAAGAAGGGTAAACCATTATGCAGGACTCAAAAGAACAGCGCGTACACGGAGTATTTGAAAAAATATATAAAAATTATGACCAAATGAACTCTGTCATCAGTTTTCAGCAGCATAAAAAATGGCGCGACAAAACGATGCGCATCATGAATGTAAAAGAAGGCGCAAAAGCACTTGATGTCTGCTGCGGAACGGCTGACTGGACGATCGCTCTTGCAAAAGCGGCCGGCAAAAGCGGCGAGATCAAGGGCTTGGATTTCAGTGAAAATATGCTGAGTGTCGGCGAGCAGAAAGTAAAAGACGGCGGATTCAGCCAAATTGAACTGCTGCACGGAAATGCGATGGAGCTTCCTTTTGATGATGATACATTTGATTATGTCACCATTGGTTTCGGGCTCCGCAATGTCCCTGATTACTTGACTGTACTGAAAGAGATGAGACGTGTAGTGAAGCCGGGCGGGCAGGTGGTATGTCTGGAAACGTCCCAGCCGGAAATGTTCGGATTCAGACAGGCTTACTTTATGTACTTTAAGTATATTATGCCGTTTTTCGGGAAACTGTTTGCGAAGAGCTATAAAGAATATTCTTGGCTTCAAGAATCAGCCAGAGATTTCCCTGGAATGAAGGAACTGGCAGGCCTGTTTGAAGAGGCGGGCCTGAAAAATGTTAAATATCATTCGTTTACTGGCGGAGTCGCTGCCACGCATATCGGATGGAAATGAAAACACAGATGTTTGGGTGAATGATATGAAATTTAAAATGGCCTACTCTTTTTTAAATGACGATATTGATGTAATCGAAAGAGAACTTGAACAAACCGTACGTTCCGATTACCCGCTTTTAAGCGAGGCAGGTCTTCACCTGCTGCAGGCCGGAGGGAAACGTATTAGGCCTGTTTTCGTGCTGCTTTCCGGCATGTTTGGCGATTACGATATTAATAAGATTAAATATGTCGCCGTCACTCTGGAAATGATTCACATGGCATCTTTGGTTCATGATGATGTCATTGATGATGCGGAGCTTCGCCGAGGAAAACCGACAATCAAAGCAAAGTGGGACAATCGTATTGCGATGTACACAGGCGATTATATGCTTGCGGGATCTCTTGAAATGATGACGAGAATTAACGAACCGAAAGCCCATAGGATTTTGTCACAGACGATCGTTGAAGTTTGTCTAGGGGAAATTGAGCAGATCAAAGACAAATACAACATGGAACAAAATCTCAGAACGTATCTCCGCCGTATCAAAAGAAAAACAGCTCTCTTGATCGCGGTCAGCTGCCAGCTTGGTGCTATTGCGTCTGGAGCTGATGAGAAGATTCATAAGGCATTGTACTGGTTTGGGTATTACGTCGGCATGTCTTATCAGATTATTGATGATATTCTTGATTTTACTTCAACTGAAGAAGAGCTGGGTAAACCCGTTGGAGGAGATTTGCTTCAAGGAAACGTCACATTGCCAGTGCTGTATGCCCTGAAAAATCCTGCATTAAAAAACCAGCTTAAATTGATTAACAGTGAGACAACGCAGGAACAGCTTGAACCAATCATTGAAGAAATCAAAAAAACAGATGCAATTGAAGCATCTATGGCAGTAAGCGAAATGTATCTACAGAAAGCTTTTCAGAAATTAAACACGCTTCCTCGAGGGCGCGCACGCTCGTCTCTTGCAGCCATCGCAAAATATATCGGTAAAAGAAAATTTTAATTTTTGTAGATATTAAGAAATTTCTCCGCCCCGGATTGATTAATTATCAGAAAGATGTTACGATTTCGGTGTGCAGTGTGAAAGCCTATACATACATAATGATGGGGTGGAGAATATGATGGAAAAGACTTTTATCATGGTGAAACCAGACGGTGTCCAACGTCAGCTCATTGGGGACATTTTATCTAGATTCGAACGTAAGGGCTTACAATTAGCTGGCGCCAAGTTAATGAGAGTGACTGAACAAATGGCTGAGAAACACTACGCCGAACATCAAGGAAAGCCTTTCTTCGGAGAGCTCGTTGAGTTTATTACTTCAGGACCTGTATTCGCAATGGTGTGGGAAGGCGAAAATGTCATTGAAGTGACGAGACAGCTGATCGGGAAGACAAACCCTAAAGAAGCTTTACCTGGTACGATTCGTGGGGATTATGGCATGTTTGTCGGAAAAAACATCATCCACGGCTCTGATTCTCTCGAAAGTGCAGAACGCGAGATTAACATTTTCTTTAAGAATGAAGAATTAGTATCATATCAGCAGCTTATGGCAGGCTGGATCTATTAATCATTGTGAAAATAAGTAACAGAGCCGGCATCATATAACGCCGCCGGTTTTTGATCTGTTTTGTAAAGGTTTACATTAAAGTGAATAAAGGGTTGAATGGCAGTGTGCATCAGACCTCTGCCTTTCCCAACGATCTAAAATCAGCTGAAAAGCTGATTTTTTTATTGAAACAATACAATTTCCTGATAAAACAAGCTATACTAGGACAAAAAGACAGCGAGACTGGGAGAGTAGAGATGGATACATACAGCGTATTTACAACGAAATGGAAACAATTAACCGGAGTCGATTTAACACTATATAAAGAAGCACAAATGAAGAGAAGGCTAACGTCACTTTATGAGAAAAAGGGGTTCCAAAGCTTTAAGGACTTTGCTGCGGCATTGGAAAAGGATCAAGCTCTCTTAAATGAAACATTGGACAGAATGACGATCAATGTTTCAGAATTTTATCGTAATTATAAAAGATGGGAAGTTCTTGAGACTGCAATTCTGCCGTTAATCAAGACCTCTAGGCCTTTAAAGATTTGGAGTGCCGCCTGCTCAACGGGGGAGGAGCCATACACGCTTGCCATGCTTTTGGACCAGCAAAAAGGTCTTCCGGGCTATCAGATTTTGGCGACGGATATTGATGAAAAAGCATTGGAAAAAGCGAAAAAAGGCGTTTATCAGGAGCGGTCTTTACAGGAAGTGCCGCTATCTGTGAAAGATTGTTATTTTACGCAAAACGCAAATAGAAGTTATGAAGTGAAACCGGAAATCAAAAAGCATATTACATTCAAAAAGCACAATTTGCTGGCGGATCGTTATGAACAAGACTTTGACTTAATCGTGTGCCGCAATGTATTTATTTATTTTACAGAAAGCGCGAAGGAAGAGCTGTATTTAAAAATGGCACATAGCTTGAAGAAGAATGGAGTTCTTTTTGTCGGCAGCACCGAGCAAATCTTCAATCCCGAGAAATTTGGCCTAGTCCCAGCCGATACATTCTTTTATCAAAAAAGATAGACTGACTTTTTGCTGAAAAATATGTTATAGTAGTCTTACTTAAAAGCGTTAATGCGATGAAGGGAGAAGAAGTCATGAGATATTTAACAGCCGGAGAATCACACGGCCCCCAACTGACAACCATTATTGAGGGTGTACCTGCCGGGCTTTACATAACGGAGGAAGATATCAATTTTGAGCTTGCCAGACGCCAAAAAGGACACGGCCGCGGCCGCCGCATGCAGATCGAAAAAGACCAGGCCAAAATTATGAGCGGGGTGCGCCATGCACGTACACTCGGTTCACCAATTGCTCTCGTAGTTGAAAATAACGATTGGAAGCATTGGACAAAAATCATGGGCGCCGCTCCAATTACAGAAGATGAAGAAAAGGAAATGAAGCGCCAGATTTCCAGACCTAGACCTGGGCACGCTGACTTAAACGGTGCAATTAAATATAATCATCGTGATATGAGAAATGTGCTTGAGCGTTCTTCAGCAAGGGAAACAACTGTCAGAGTGGCGGCAGGGGCTGTAGCTAAAAAGATTCTTTCTGAGCTTGGCATTAAGGTGGCGGGCCACGTGTTGCAAATTGGCGCTGTTAAAGCTGAAAAAACAGAATATACGTCAATTGAAGACCTGCAGCGCGTAACGGAAGAGTCTCCTGTCAGATGCTACGATGAAGAGGCAGGCAAAAAAATGATGGCTGCCATTGATGAAGCAAAGGCAAACGGAGATTCCATCGGCGGAATAGTAGAAGTCATTGTCGAGGGAATGCCGGTAGGCGTGGGCAGCTATGTCCATTATGACCGCAAACTGGATAGCAAGCTTGCTGCCGCTGTACTGTCAATTAATGCATTTAAAGGTGTGGAATTCGGGATCGGATTTGAGGCGGCAGGCCGAAATGGAAGCGAAGTCCATGACGAGATCATTTGGGACGAGGAAAAAGGATACACCCGTGCTACTAACAGACTTGGCGGACTGGAAGGCGGCATGACGACAGGGATGCCAATCGTTGTCCGCGGAGTCATGAAGCCGATTCCGACTTTGTATAAACCGCTGAAAAGTGTCGATATTGAAACGAAAGAACCGTTTTCCGCCAGCATTGAACGTTCAGACAGCTGTGCTGTTCCTGCGGCAAGTGTAGTCGCTGAAGCGGCTGTCGCTTGGGAAATTGCGAACGCAGTCGTTGAACAATTCGGATTAGATCAAATTGACCGCATTAGAGAAAATGTGGAGAATATGAGAAAACTGTCGAGGGAATTTTAATGAAGACACTGCATGTTCAAACTGCTTCCTCGTCATATCCTGTTTTTATCGGACAAGGTATCAGAAAAAAGGCTTGCGAACTATTAACCTCTTTAAACAGGCCTTTAACAAGGATTATGCTTGTCACGGATGAAGAAGTGGACCGCCTGTATGGTGATGAAATGCTCCATTTGCTGCAAGATAAATGGCCTGTGAAAAAAGTGACGGTACCGAGTGGAGAGCAGGCAAAATCCATGGACATGTACACAAAATTGCAGAGTGAAGCGATTCGTTTTCATTTGGATCGCTCCTCATGCATCATCGCATTCGGTGGCGGTGTTGTAGGAGATCTTGCCGGTTTTGTGGCAGCCACTTTTATGCGCGGCATTGATTTCATTCAAATGCCTACAACGCTTTTGGCACATGACAGCGCAGTCGGAGGAAAAGTAGCCGTGAACCATCCGCTTGGAAAAAATCTAATCGGTGCGTTTTATCAGCCGAAAGCCGTGCTCTATGATACAGATTTCCTGCGTTCTCTGCCTGAAAAAGAGCTTAGGTCCGGAATGGCAGAAGTGATTAAACACGCTTTTATCTATGACAGAGCGTTTCTGGAGGAGCTGCTGAATATCCACTCACTGCGTGATATCACTAATGATCAGCTGAATGACATGATTTTTAAAGGCATTTCAATTAAAGCGTCTGTCGTTCAGCAGGATGAAAAAGAAGAGGGGATAAGAGCTTACTTAAACTTTGGGCATACGCTCGGCCATGCCGTTGAGGCGGAATATGGATACGGGCAGATCACTCACGGTGATGCCGTAGCCCTCGGAATGCAGTTTGCTTTATATATAAGCGAAAAGACTGTAGGCTGTGAAATGGACAGAAAACGTTTGGTCAGCTGGCTAAAAAGCCTGGGTTATCCAAGTCAAATCAGAAAAGAGACGGAAACTTCGGTTCTCTTGGACCGTATGATGAATGATAAGAAAACCCGTGGCGGGAAGATTCAGTTTATTGTGCTCAACGAATTAGGGAAAGTTGCTGATCATACATTTTCCAGAAATGAACTTGAGAGCTGGCTGAACAAATGGCGATTGGAGGAGACATCATGATGATTCGCGGAATTCGCGGAGCAACTACAGTTGAACGGGATACTGAAGAAGAAATTTTACAAAAAACAAAACAGCTGTTAGAGAAAATCATAGAAGAAAATCATACAAAACCGGAAGATGTTGTTCAAATGCTTCTGTCGGCTACACCTGATTTGCACGCTGTTTTCCCGGCAAAAGCTGTTCGCGAGCTTTCAGGATGGCAGTATGTACCGGTAACATGTATGCAGGAAATGGACGTAACAGGCGGTCTGAAAAAGTGCATAAGAGTCATGATGACCGTCCAGACAGATGTCCCTCAGGATCAGATCAGACATGTATATTTAGAAAAAGCCGTCGTATTGAGGCCCGATTTATCATTGACAAAAAATACTGAATTGTAATACGATAAGAATAGCTTAGAAATACACAAGAGTGTGTATAAAGCGATTAGAATGAGTTGAGTTAGAGAATAGGGTAGCAGAGAATGAGTTTAGTTGAGCTGAGACATGTATGTTTATTCTACCCAAAAGAAGTCTTTCTTTTGGGTTTATTTGTTATATAGTATTTTATCCTCTCATGCCATCTTCTCATTCTCCTTGCCATAAGGAGTGAGAGCAATGAATTTCCAATCAAACATTTCCGCATTTTTAGAGGACAGCTTGTCCCACCACACGATACCGATTGTGGAGACCTTCACAGTCGATACACTGACACCCATTCAAATGATAGAGAAGCTTGACAGGGAGATTACGTATCTTCTTGAAAGCAAGGACGATACATCCACTTGGTCCAGATATTCGTTTATCGGCCTGAATCCATTTCTCACAATTAAAGAAGAGCAGGGCCGTTTTTCGGCCGCTGATCAGGACAGCAAATCTCTTTACAGAGGAAAAGAACTAAAAGAAGTGCTGAACTGGATGAATACCACATACAAAATCAAAACACCTCAGCTTGGCATTCCTTTTGTCGGCGGAGCTGTCGGGTACTTAAGCTATGATATGATCCCGCTGATTGAGCCTTCTGTTCCTTCGCATACAAAAGAAACAGACATGGAAAAGTGTATGCTGTTTGTTTGCCGGACATTAATTGCGTATGATCATGAAACCAAAAACGTCCACTTTATCCAATATGCAAGGCTCACTGGAGAGGAAACAGAAAACGAAAAAATGGATGTATTCCATCAAAATCATCTGGAGCTCCAAAATCTCATCGAAAAAATGATGGACCAAAAAAACATAAAAGAGCTGTTTCTCTCTGCTGATTCATACAAGACACCCAGCTTTGAGACGGTATCTTCTAATTATGAAAAATCGGCTTTTATGGCTGATGTAGAAAAAATCAAGGGCTATATAAAAGCAGGAGATATCTTCCAGGGTGTTTTATCACAAAAATTTGAGGTGCCGATAAAAGCAGATGCTTTTGAGTTATACCGAGTGCTTAGGATCGTCAATCCTTCGCCGTATATGTATTATATGAAACTGCTAGACAGAGAAATAGTCGGCAGCTCTCCGGAACGGTTAATCCACGTTCAAGACGGACACTTGGAAATCCATCCGATTGCCGGTACGAGAAAACGCGGTGCAGACAAAGCTGAAGATGAGAGACTGAAGGTTGAGCTCATGAAGGATGAAAAAGAAAAAGCGGAGCATTACATGCTCGTTGATCTTGCCCGAAACGATATCGGCAGAGTAGCAGAGTATGGTTCTGTTTCTGTGCCGGAGTTCACAAAAATTGTTTCCTTTTCACATGTCATGCACATTATCTCGGTGGTTACAGGCCGATTGAAAAAAGGGGTTCATCCTGTCGATGCACTGATGTCTGCTTTCCCGGCGGGGACTTTAACAGGCGCACCCAAAATCCGTGCCATGCAGCTTTTGCAAGAGCTCGAGCCAACACCGAGAGAGACATACGGAGGATGTATTGCCTACATTGGGTTTGACGGGAATATCGACTCTTGTATTACGATTCGCACGATGAGTGTAAAGAACGGCGTTGCATCGATACAGGCAGGTGCTGGCATTGTTGCTGATTCTGTTCCGGAAGCCGAATACGAAGAAAGCTGTAATAAAGCCGGTGCGCTGCTGAAAACGATTCATATTGCAGAAGACATGTTTCATAGCAAGGAGGATAAAGCTGATGAACAGATTTCTACAATTGTGCGTTGACGGAAAAACCCTTACTGCCGGTGAGGCTGAAACGCTGATGAATATGATGATGGTAGCGGAAATGACTCCTTCTGAAATGGGCGGTATATTGTCTATTCTTGCTCATCGGGGGGAGACGCCAGAAGAGCTTGCGGGTTTTGTGAAGGCAATGCGGGCACACGCTCTTACAGTCGATGGACTTCCTGATATTGTTGATACATGCGGAACAGGGGGAGACGGTATTTCCACTTTTAATATCTCAACGGCCTCGGCAATTGTTGCCTCGGCAGCTGGCGCGAAAATCGCTAAGCATGGCAATCGCTCTGTCTCTTCTAAAAGCGGAAGCGCTGATGTTTTAGAGGAGCTAGAGGTTTCTATTCAAACCACTCCCGAGAAGGTCAAAAGCAGCATTGAAACAAACAACATGGGATTTCTTTTTGCGCCGCTTTACCATTCGTCTATGAAACATGTAGCAGGTACTAGAAAAGAGCTAGGTTTCAGAACGGTATTTAATCTGCTTGGGCCGCTCAGCAATCCTTTACAGGCGAAGCGTCAGGTGATTGGGGTCTATTCTGTTGAAAAAGCTGGACTGATGGCAAGCGCACTGGAGACGTTTCAGCCGAAGCACGTTATGTTTGTATCAAGCCGTGACGGTTTAGATGAGCTTTCAATTACAGCACCGACCGACGTGATTGAATTAAAGGACGGAGAGCGCCGGGAATATACCGTTTCACCCGAAGATTTCGGTTTCACAAATGGCAGACTTGAAGATTTACAGGTGCAGTCTCCGAAAGAGAGCGCTTATCTCATTCAGAATATTTTTGAAAATAAAAGCAGCAGTTCCGCTTTATCTATTACGGCTTTTAATGCGGGTGCTGCGATTTACACGGCGGGAATTACCGCCTCACTGAAGGAAGGAACGGAGCTGGCGTTAGAGACGATTACAAGCGGAGGCGCTGCCGCGCAGCTTGAACGACTAAAGCAGAAAGAGGAAGAGATCTATGCTTGAAAAAATCATCAAACAAAAGAAAGAAGAAGTGAAAACACTGGTTCTGCCGGTAGAGCAGCCTTTCAAGAAACGTTCATTTAAGGAGGCGCTGGCAAGCCCGAATCGGTTTATCGGGTTGATTGCCGAAGTGAAGAAAGCATCGCCGTCAAAAGGGCTTATTAAAGAGGATTTTGTGCCTGTGCAGATTGCAAAAGACTATGAGGCTGCGAAGGCAGATGCGATTTCCGTTTTAACAGACACCCCGTTTTTTCAAGGGGAAAACAGCTATTTATCAGACGTAAAGCGTGCTGTTTCGATTCCTGTACTTAGAAAAGATTTTATTATTGATTCTCTTCAAGTAGAGGAATCAAGAAGAATCGGAGCGGATGCCATATTGTTAATCGGCGAGGTGCTTGATCCCTTACACCTTCATGAATTATATCTTGAAGCAGGTGAAAAGGGGATGGACGTGCTAGTGGAGGTTCATGATGTATCAACGCTAGAACAAATATTGAAAGTGTTCACACCCGACATTCTCGGTGTAAATAATCGAAACCTAAAAACGTTTGAAACATCTGTAAAGCAGACAGAACAAATCGCATCTCTCGTTCCGAAAGAATCCTTGCTTGTCAGCGAAAGCGGAATCGGTTCTTTAGAACATTTAACATTTGTCAATGAACATGGGGCGCGAGCTGTACTTATCGGTGAATCATTGATGAGACAAACTTCTCAGCGTAAAGCAATCCATGCTTTGTTTGGGGAGTGAGGTTGTGAAGAAACCGGCATTAAAATATTGCGGTATTCGGTCACTAAAGGATTTGCAGCTTGCGGCGGAATCACAGGCTGATTACCTAGGATTTATTTTTGCTGAAAGCAAACGAAAAGTATCTCCGCAAGATGTGAAAAAATGGCTGAACCAAGCTCGTGTCGAAAAACAGGTTGCAGGTGTTTTTGTTAATGAATCAATAGAGACGATGTCACGTATTGCCAAGAGCTTGAAGCTCGACGTCATTCAGCTTCACGGTGATGAAAAACCGGCGGATGCTGCTGCTCTTCGCAAGCTGACAGGCTGTGAAATATGGAAGGCGCTTCACCATCAAGGTAACACAACTCAAGATATAGCCCGCTTTAAAGATAATGTTGACGGCTTTGTGATTGATTCATCTGTAAAAGGGTCTAGAGGCGGAACTGGTGTTGCATTTTCTTGGGAATGTGTGCCGGAATATCAGCAGGCGGCTATTGGTAAACGCTGCTTTATCGCTGGCGGCGTGAATCCGGATAGCATCACCAGCCTATTGAAATGGCAGCCAGAAGGAATTGACCTTGCCAGCGGAATTGAAAAAAACGGACAAAAAGATCAGAATCTGATGAGTCTTTTAGAAGAAAGGATGAACCGATATGTATCCATATCCGAATGAAATAGGCAGATACGGTGATTTTGGCGGAAAGTTTGTTCCGGAAACACTCATGCAGCCGTTAGATGAAATAGAAACAGCATTTAAACAAATCAAGGATGATCCCGCTTTTCGTGAAGAGTATTATAAGCTGTTAAAGGACTATTCCGGACGGCCGACTGCATTAACATACGCTGATCGAGTCACTGAATACTTAGGCGGCGCGAAAATCTATTTGAAACGAGAAGATTTAAACCATACAGGTTCTCATAAAATCAATAATGCGCTAGGTCAAGCGCTGCTTGCTAAAAAAATGGGCAAAACGAAAATCATTGCTGAAACCGGTGCCGGCCAGCATGGTGTTGCCGCTGCAACAGTTGCAGCCAAATTCGGCTTTTCCTGTACTGTGTTTATGGGTGAAGAGGATGTTGCCCGCCAGTCTCTGAACGTTTTCCGCATGAAGCTTCTTGGAGCGGAGGTAGTGCCTGTAACAAGCGGAAACGGAACATTGAAGGATGCCACAAATGAGGCGATCCGGTACTGGGTTCAGCATTGTGAGGATCACTTTTATATGATTGGATCAGTTGTCGGCCCGCATCCTTATCCGCAAGTGGTCCGTGAATTTCAAAAAATGATCGGAGAGGAAGCGAAGGATCAGTTGAAACGTATTGAAGGCACTCTGCCTGATAAAGTAGTGGCATGTGTAGGCGGAGGAAGCAATGCGATGGGTATGTTTCAGGCATTTTTAAATGAAGATGTTGAACTGATCGGCGCTGAAGCAGCAGGAAAAGGAATTGATACGCCTCTTCATGCCGCCACTATTTCGAAAGGAACCGTAGGGGTTATTCACGGTTCATTGACTTATCTCATTCAGGATGAATTCGGGCAAATTATTGAGCCCTACTCTATTTCAGCCGGTCTCGACTATCCTGGAATCGGTCCGGAGCACGCATACTTGCATAAGAGCGGCCGTGTCACTTATGACAGTATCACTGATGAAGAAGCGGTGGATGCATTAAAGCTTTTGTCAGAAAAAGAGGGGATTTTGCCGGCAATCGAATCTGCCCATGCGTTAGCGAAAGCATTCAAACTCGCCAAAGGAATGGATCGCGGTCAACTCATTCTCGTCTGTTTATCAGGCCGGGGAGACAAGGATGTCAACACATTAATGAAGGTATTGGAAGAAGAGGTGAAAGCCCATGTTTAAATTGGATCTTCAACCATCAGAAAAATTGTTTATCCCGTTTATTACAGCGGGCGATCCAGTTCCTGAGGTTTCGATTGAACTGGCGAAGTCACTCCAAAAAGCAGGCGCCACAGCATTGGAGCTTGGTGTTGCATACTCTGACCCGCTTGCAGACGGTCCGGTGATCCAGAGGGCTTCAAAGCGGGCACTTGATCAAGGAATGAATATCGTAAAGGCAATCGAATTAGGCGGAGAAATGAAAAAAAACGGAGTGAATATTCCGATTATCCTCTTTACGTATTATAATCCTGTGTTACAATTGAACAAAGAATACTTTTTCGCTTTACTGCGGGAAAATCATATTGACGGTCTGCTTGTTCCGGATCTGCCACTAGAAGAAAGCAACAGCCTTCAAGAGGAATGTAAAAGCCATGAGGTGACGTATATTTCTTTGGTTGCGCCGACAAGCGAAAGCCGTTTGAAAACCATTATTGAACAAGCCGAGGGCTTCGTCTACTGTGTGTCTTCTCTGGGTGTGACCGGTGTCCGCAATGAGTTCAATTCATCCGTGTACCCGTTCATTCGGACAGTGAAGAATCTCAGCACTGTTCCGGTCGCTGTAGGGTTCGGTATATCAAACCGTGAACAGGTCATAAAGATGAATGAAATTAGTGACGGTGTCGTAGTGGGAAGTGCGCTCGTCAGAAAAATAGAAGAATTAAAGGACCGGCTCATCAGCGCTGAAACGAGAAATCAGGCGCTGCAGGAGTTTGAGGATTATGCAATGGCGTTTAGCGGCTTGTACAGTTTAAAATGAGGTGACTGATTTGCGTATCAAAGAACATTTAAAACAGCTGAAGCCTTATCAGCCTGGAAAGCCGATTGAAGCAGTGAAATCAGAATATGGCTTGGATAAAGTTGTGAAGCTTGCTTCAAACGAGAATCCTTACGGCTGTTCAGAGGCTGCAAAAGAGGCGCTTCATCATGAGATTCAACAGCTAGCCCTTTACCCGGACGGGTATAGCGCCGCTTTGCGGACAAGGCTCAGTAAGCACCTCAATGTCAGCGAAACATCACTTATTTTCGGCAACGGTTCTGATGAAATCATTCAGATCATCTGCCGGGCATTTCTAAACAATAAAACCAATACGATCACTGCTGCCCCGACTTTTCCGCAATATAAACATAATGCGGTTATTGAAGGTGCTGAAGTGCGTGAAATTGCACTTCGTCCCGACGGCTCACATGATTTAGACGCCATGTTAGAAGCCATCGACGAACAGACACAAGTCGTTTGGATATGCAGCCCGAATAATCCGACTGGCACTTATACATCTGAAGGAGAATTACTCGCATTTCTGGAGCGCGTTCCTTCACGTGTCCTTGTTGTTCTTGACGAAGCATATTATGAATATGTAACAGCAGAGGATTACCCGGAAACTGTGCCGCTCTTAAGCAAGTATTCCAATTTGATGATTTTGCGCACATTTTCAAAGGCATACGGTCTGGCAGCGCTCAGAGTCGGATACGGAATTGCTGACGAGAACCTGATTCGCCAGATTGAGCCGGCGAGAGAGCCGTTTAATACGAGCCGTCTGGGCCAGGCTGCGGCGATTGCCGCACTTGATGATCAAGCGTTTATTGCTTCCTGTGTCGAGCAAAATAATGCAGGCCTTCAGCAGTATTATGATTTTGCGAAAACTCATGGTTTAAAGTGCTACCCTTCACAGACAAATTTTGTGTTAATTGACTTTAAACGTCCTGCTGATGAACTGTTTCAGGCTCTGCTGGAAAAAGGCTATATCGTCCGGTCAGGAAATGCATTAGGTTTCCCGACATCACTCCGGATTACGATCGGAACAAAAGAGCAAAATGAAGAAATACTTGCCATTTTAGCTGAAATTTTATAAGAGGTGATCGAATATCACCTCTTTAGTCTATAAACCAGGTGATGACGTATGAATCAAATGAAAGATACAATATTGCTCGCCGGTCTCGGATTGATAGGCGGTTCGATTGCCCTAGCCATCAAAAAAAATCATCCCGGCAAACGGATTATCGGAATCGATATCTCTGATGAACAGGCGGTAGCGGCATTAAAATTAGGCGTGATAGACGATCGTGCTGATTCGTTTATTAGCGGTGCGAAAGAGGCAGCTACAGTAATCATTGCGACACCTGTTGAACAAACACTGGTTATGCTTGAAGAGCTGGCTCATTCAGGAATTGAACATGAGCTTTTGATTACGGATGTAGGAAGCACAAAGCAAAAAGTGGTTGATTACGCTGATCAAGTGCTGCCTAGCCGCTATCAATTTGTCGGAGGGCATCCGATGGCGGGTTCACATAAATCAGGAGTGGCCGCTGCGAAGGAGTTCCTGTTTGAAAATGCATTTTATATTTTAACCCCAGGCCAGAAAACAGACAAACAAGCTGTGGAACAGTTAAAAAATCTGCTGAAGGGTACGAATGCCCATTTTGTGGAAATGTCGCCGGAGGAGCATGATGGCGTTACAAGTGTAATCAGTCATTTTCCGCATATTGTAGCAGCTAGTCTTGTTCACCAAACCCATCATTCGGAAAACCTGTATCCGCTTGTTAAGCGTTTTGCTGCCGGCGGGTTCAGAGATATTACAAGGATTGCATCAAGCAGCCCGGCAATGTGGCGGGATATTTTATTACATAATAAAGATAAAATCTTAGACCGTTTTGATGAGTGGATTCGTGAAATTGACAAGATCCGTACATATGTAGAACAAGAAGATGCGGAAAATCTATTTCGTTATTTTAAAACCGCCAAGGATTATCGCGACGGGTTGCCGCTTCGGCAGAAGGGAGCGATACCTGCATTTTATGATTTATATGTGGATGTACCCGATCATCCGGGTGTGATATCCGAGATAACAGCGATCTTAGCTGCGGAGCGCATCAGTATCACGAATATCCGCATTATCGAAACACGAGAGGATATTAACGGGATTTTAAGGATCAGTTTTCAGTCTGATGACGACCGCAAAAGGGCAGAACAATGCATTGAAGCCCGGGCGGAATATGAAACTTTTTATGCTGATTGAGGTGGAAAAAATGAAACGAGAAAAGGTGCAGACCTTACATGGAGAAATACATATTCCCGGTGATAAATCCATTTCTCACCGCTCTGTTATGTTTGGCGCGCTAGCGGCAGGCACAACAACTGTTAAAAACTTTCTGCCGGGAGCAGATTGTCTGAGCACGATCGATTGCTTTAGAAAAATGGGTGTTCACATTGAGCAAAGCGGCAGCGATGTCGTGATTCATGGAAAAGGAATCGATGCCCTGAAAGAGCCAGAAAGCCTTTTAGATGTCGGAAATTCAGGTACAACGATTCGCCTGATGCTCGGAATATTGGCGGGCCGTCCTTTTTACAGCGCGGTAGCCGGAGATGAGAGCATTGCGAAGCGCCCAATGAAGCGTGTGACTGAGCCTTTGAAAAAAATGGGGGCTAAAATCGACGGCAGAGCCGGCGGAGAGTTTACACCGCTGTCAGTGAGCGGCGCTTCATTAAAAGGAATTGATTATGTATCACCTGTTGCAAGCGCGCAAATTAAATCTGCTGTTTTGCTGGCCGGATTACAGGCTGAGGGCACAACAACTGTAACAGAGCCCCATAAATCTCGGGACCACACTGAGCGGATGCTTTCTGCTTTTGGCGTTAAGCTTTCTGAAGATCAAACGAGTGTTTCCATTGCTGGTGGCCAGAAACTGACAGCTGCTGATATTTTTGTTCCTGGAGACATTTCTTCAGCCGCGTTTTTCCTTGCTGCTGGCGCGATGGTTCCAAACAGCAGAATTGTATTGAAAAACGTAGGTTTAAATCCGACTCGGACAGGTATTATTGATGTCCTTCAAAACATGGGGGCAAAACTTGAAATCAAACCATCTGCTGATAGCGGTGCAGAGCCTTATGGAGATTTGATTATAGAAACGTCATCTCTAAAGGCAGTTGAAATCGGAGGAGATATCATTCCGCGTTTAATTGATGAGATCCCTATCATCGCGCTTCTTGCGACTCAGGCGAAAGGAACGACCGTTATCAAGGACGCGGCAGAGCTAAAAGTGAAAGAAACAAACCGTATTGATACTGTTGTTTCTGAGCTTCGCAAGCTGGGTGCTGAAATTGAACCGACAGCAGATGGAATGAAGGTTTATGGCAAACAAACGTTGAAAGGCGGCGCTGCAGTGTCCAGCCACGGAGATCATCGAATCGGAATGATGCTTGGTATTGCTTCCTGTATAACGGAGGAGCCGATTGAAATCGAGCACACGGATGCCATTCACGTTTCTTATCCAACCTTCTTCGAGCATTTAAATAAGCTTTCGAAAAAATCCTGAAGTTTTACTTCAGGATTTTTTATGCAGATCATAATTCGAGGCGAAAAAACATAGCTTGTCTTATAGAGGGGATAGAAAAACGAAAAGGGGGGATGTGCTTTACTTACAAGCCGGCAGGTCAAAGAGCTGCTTTACTGTACAGAGGGCGATCTTCCTTTTTTCATTTTCTATCTCAAGATCTTTTGGTAAACTAATAAGACTCAATAATTCCCTTCCGTACAGAAGCATCTTATTTGCCGGGGGCATTCGTCTGAATTATGATAAGATTAACCCGAACAAATAAAGCTTTTTTGTATGGTTGATGTTGTATAGGAAAAGAAAGGACCGGTCCGATTTGAATACATTGATTCAAGAAGCCATAAAATTAGTTGAAGCAGGTGAAACAGAAAAAGGCCTCAACACGCTCTCGAAGGCTGAAAAACAGCTGCATGATGAAGATAAAGCCATTGCAGCCCAGCTTTATTACGAGTGGGGCGATGTAGAAAAAGCAATTTCACTGATTAGTGATCTACATGATTTATATCCAAATGAAACAGAACTGACGAATTTCTACGCTGAACTTTTAATAGATATTGACGAAGAAGAAAAAGCCCTCGCTGTGCTGGAGACTATTCCGGAAACAGATCCATCATATCCGGAAAGTTTGCTGCTTATGGCGGATCTTTATCAGATGCAGGGGTTATTCGAAGTCAGTGAACAAAAGCTTTTACAGGCAAAGTCCATTCTGGACAATGAACCTGTTATTGATTTTGCACTGGGAGAACTTTACTTTGCTCAGGGAGCCTATGCAAAAGCGGTTCAATATTTTAAAACAACGGCTGAGGAGCAGAGTGAGATCGGAGGCGTTAATGTCCATCAAAGACTGGCAGAATCGTTAAGTGCCTCAGGTGAATTTGAGGATGCCATTCCATGGTATGAGAAAGCTGTCGATGAGAATCCTGATCCTAATACGATTTTCGGCTATGGTTTTACAGCCTTACAGGCGGGGCTTGTGAAAACAGCTATTAAGCAGCTGTCTGATTTAAAGGAGCTTGATCCATCTTATACTTCACTTTATATGCCGCTCTCGAAAAGCTATGAAGCTGAAGGAATGTATGAAGAGGCATTAAAAACGGCAAAAGAGGGGATCAGATATGATGAATATAACAAAGAACTTTTCCTTTATGCCGCCAAAATGGCCTTAAAAATCGGGAAGTCAGAAGAGGGGAAAAAGCTGCTTCAGGAGGCGCTTGCGCTTGATCCGGGCTTTGTCGAGGCGCTTCATACACTTCTTGCCGTGTATCACAAAGAAGAGGATTATGATCAGATCATTGATCTTATTCAAGAGGTTCGAAGCTACGGTGAAGAAGATCCTAAATACAATTGGTATCTTGCAAGCGCATATACTGAATTAGAGCAATACGAGGAAGCAAAACAATCCTTTGAGGCTGCCTATCTTCATTACCGGGAGGATAGAGATTTCTTATATGAATACGCAAGCTTCCTATTAGAAGAAGGCCTTCAAAAAGAAGCGCTGCCGCTTTTGAAAAAGGTTCTTGAAATGGACGGAGCCAATGAAGAGCTTGAAGAAACGATTTTGCGAATCGAGGATGAATTTTCTAGATAAGCAGGAATATTAACCATTCATGTGGAACATATAAGTATATAGATTATACGAACGATAGAGGAGGGAATTACATGCAGACCCCTGTTTCTGTCAATGAGAAAAAAGATTTTATCCGTTGGTTTTTAAACCATTATCAGTTAAAGCGCCGAGAGTGCGTTTGGATCTTGAACTACTTAATGAGCCATGATTCTCTCATGGAGAAGGTTCATTTTGTGGAGCAGGCTGAATTTTGCCCGAGAGGCATTATAATGTCAACACATTGTGTTGAAGAAGTTCCGTTCCGGTTCTATAAAGAGAATGTCATGACTACCGACGCGGAAAAATCTTTTCATGATATTAGATTAAATAAACAGCAGGATTTGTTTATCCAGCTTAATTTCCGTTCGGCTTACAGCTCACCTGAATATGCGGCGGTGCTGGAGTCCAACCCGCATATTCCGAAAAACCTTTTTGAGAATAAAAAAGATCAGGGATTGGCGGAACAGATTTTAGAGCACGCTATTTCCACATTCCAAAGAGAAAAATTATTAAAAGACATTGACGAGGCGTTAGATCGTCATGATAAAGAGGCATTTGAACAATTATCGCGCCAATTAAATCAGCTCACATAATATGACCAGCCTTGCAGTGAATTGCAAGGCTTGTTGCCGTAAAGGGGGAGAACGATGAGGTGGAGAATCACTGATGCCAAGGACTATTTACAAGCTAAGGATTACATTGATACCGCTGTCATACCATTAATTAACATAAGGGTTAATAACCATTTTAAAATGGCGGCGGAGAAAGGCGAGTTTACGCAGCTTCTCTCAGAAGAACTTGAAAGGCAGTTAAAGGGACGGGTATATTTACTTCCGCCTTATACATATGTTGATAGAAATGAAATAACCGTTCAAGGGCTTAAGGATTTGCGGGAAGAGCTGATAACGGAATTTCCGCATGTTGTCCTGCTCACATCTGACGAAAGTTGGAGAGCTGAGGAGGCGTTAGGCAAAATGATTGTTACACCGTCTGTTCCATTAGAGCATTTAAATGACTCTTTAAAAAGAAAAATATTGGATGAACGCACTGCTGAAATTTTGAACGTTTTGTTACAGTTATGGAGCACTTCATAAAAACACTTACATTTCCTTATAAACAATATTTTGGCTATATTGACCTTGCTGAGAGATTCATATATTATGAGGGTGTCTAGAGTTATTGCAATATTTTCTATTTTAGTCAGTTTGCAGGGGTGACCTAGAGGGGGGAGAAGAGATGGGCGGAAAACATGATATATCCAGACGTCAATTTTTGAATTACACGCTCACAGGCGTAGGAGGTTTTATGGCGGCTAGTATGCTCATGCCTATGGTTCGCTTCGCACTCGACCCGGTATTAAAATCGACAGGGAAGCAGGATATGGTTCAGGTTGTCAGCGTTGATGAGTTGACAAAAGAGCCGCAGCGCTTTGATTTTAAAATTAATCAAGTCGATGCCTGGTATGAGTCAGAAGAGTCAAGATCAGCCTGGGTCTTCAAAAACGGGGATGAAATTGTAGCACTTTCGCCAATTTGTAAGCATTTAGGGTGTACGGTGAACTGGAATAGTGATCCTAAAAACCCGAATAAATTCTTTTGTCCATGCCATTACGGACTCTATGAAAAGGACGGCACCAATGTCCCTGGCACGCCGCCGCTTGCGCCTCTTGATCATTATGAGCAAGAAGTAAAAGACGGCTTCCTGTATCTTGGAAAAGCAAAGCCTAAGGGGGAAGGGTGACATGCTGAACAAAATTTATGACTGGGTAGACGAGCGGCTTGATATTACACCGATGTGGAGGGATATTGCCGATCACGAAGTACCGGAACATGTGAATCCCGCCCATCATTTCTCTGCGTTTGTGTATTGCTTTGGGGGACTGACGTTTTTTGTAACCGTTATCCAAGTATTATCTGGAATGTTTTTAACGATGTATTATGTGCCTGATATCAAAAATGCCTGGGAATCGGTATATTATTTGCAAAATGAAGTGGCATTCGGCCAGATTGTCAGGGGGATGCACCACTGGGGTGCGAGTCTGGTCATTGTGATGATGTTTTTACATACGCTGAGGGTCTTTTTCCAAGGCGCGTATAAAAAACCGCGCGAGCTGAACTGGATTGTCGGTGTGCTGATCTTCTTTGTTATGCTCGGTCTTGGCTTTACAGGCTACTTGCTTCCTTGGGATATGAAGGCTCTGTTTGCAACAAAAGTCGGGCTGCAGATCGCCGAAGCCACGCCTTTGATCGGAACGCAAGTTAAAACGCTCCTTGCAGGGCATCCGGATATTGTAGGCGCCCAAACGCTGACTAGGTTTTTTGCGATCCATGTATTTTTTCTTCCTGCCGCATTGTTCGGGCTGATGGCTGCACATTTTATTATGATCCGGAAGCAGGGGATTTCAGGACCGCTTTAAACTCTTGATCTGCGAATAAAAGGGAGGGGATGACATGCACCGGGGCAAAGGCATGAAATTTGTAGGCGACTCAAGGATACCGGCTGAAAAAAAGCCGAATATACCGAAGGATTATTCGGAGTATCCGGGTAAAACAGAGGCTTTCTGGCCAAATTTCTTGTTAAAGGAATGGATGGTTGGAGCTGTCTTTCTCATCGGTTTTCTCGTTTTGACGATTGTGCATCAGCCGCCTTTAGAGCGGATGGCGGACCCGACTGATACTGGTTATATTCCGCTGCCGGATTGGTATTTTCTTTTCTTATACCAGCTGTTGAAGTATGAATACGCCGCCGGAAGCTTTACAGTGGTCGGCGCCATGATTATGCCAGGTCTCGCTTTTGGGGCCCTGCTTTTGGCTCCATTCCTAGACAGAGGGACAGAAAGAAGGCCGTGGAAGCGTCCGGTCGCTGTCGGTATGATGCTTCTGGCCATTTCCGCTGCTGTATTTTTGACGTGGCAGTCAGTTGCTACTCATGATTGGGCCAAGGCAGAGGAACAGGGGAAAATCACAAAAGAAGCCGACATTGACACCAATGCAGAAGGATATAAGGTCTTTAAGGAACAGGGCTGTATTTCTTGCCATGGGGATAACCTTCAGGGAGGAGCGGCTGGGCCTTCATTGGTTGACAGCGGGCTGAAACCGGAAGAAATCAAAAAAATCGCTGTAGAAGGGAAAGGCAAAATGCCGGCGGGTGTGTTCAAAGGAAATGATAAACAGCTCGAAGAACTTGCAAAATTTATTTCTGAAACAACCGCAAAATAACGTATTGTGAATTGTCAAATGGAAGGATATACTTTTATTATCAAAAGCTGACCCGGCGTCAGCTTTTTTATATGGACATATTATTTTTACAGACTGAGAGTTGATTCGATGTGAAATGGTTTCAATATGTATTAGGGCAGCGGCCGATGCTTATTCTTGTCTTAGCCATTAATTTTCTAGGAACGGTTTACGGCTACTATTGGTACTTGCCGCAGCTTTTGGAGACACCGGCCCGTTTCCTGATTTTTGTTCCGGACAGTCCGACAGCAACGTTTTTCTTTCTGTTTGTGCTGCTTGCCTTTCTCATGAAACGGAATGCTCCGCTCTTTGAGGCGCTTGCGCTAGTTACCCTCGTAAAGTATGGCCTATGGGCGGTGGCTATGAATTTTCTTGTGCTTGCAGTAACTGGTGACTTGCCGTGGGAGGGCTACATGCTAATTGCTTCGCATTTTGCAATGGCAGTTCAAGGCGTATTATACAGTCCGTATTTTCGTTTTTCATTTTGGCATCTTGCAATTGCTGCAGTCTGGACACTGCATAACGATGTCATTGACTACTTGTTTGATATGATGCCGCAATACTCTATGCTTTCTGATTATATGACTGAAATAGGATACGGAACATTTTGGCTAAGCATCTTTTCAATCGGGCTTGCTTACTTTCTTGTGGTCTCAAAAAAGCAAACGAAGCTTGAGCTGATGTAAAGACAATGTTGGTCTATCCTTGTCCCTTTCTTCATATTCTGTAAGGAGAGAGAGTGGGAGGGACCTGCATGAAACGAAAGCTGACGATCTGTTTGTTGATTGCACTTATTTTTTATAATGGAAATGCCAAGGCTGCAGAGCGGGGAAGCCTCGAGGAATTGAATGATTTATCCGATACAGTCTTTCAAATGACCCGACAGGCGAAATATGAAGAGGCGCTTCAAGTCTTGGAGTATTTTGAAAAAACATTAAAATCCGCTGAGAAAAAACAGCAAGACCCCATGCTAACGGGAGCCCAAATCCGTCAAATCACATTGGGCTATAATGATATGGTTCGGAGTTTAAAGCAAGCTGATACATCAGACACACAAAAACTCAGAGCAGCCGCGC
The DNA here is from genome assembly GCF_037964975.1 of Bacillus sp. EU52. Taxonomy (NCBI): domain Bacteria; kingdom Bacillati; phylum Bacillota; class Bacilli; order Caryophanales; family Bacillaceae; genus Bacillus; species Bacillus sp. EU52. Next base: position 2,192,545 of record NZ_CP150177.1, on the reverse strand, counting down.
AGTTCAGAATGCTGATGGATGCGGTTGACAATCGGTCGGACCCGCTTTGGGGCTCACTGGAAAAACCGATTATGGAAGCTTTTACTGAGCTGAAGCGAGATGTCCAGAAGAATGGAAGCACAAGCTTTCATGAAAAATGGAATGAATTTATCAGTTTATATGACTTGATTTACCCCAGTCTTACAATCGATGTATCAGAGGATCAGCTTGAAACAGTCGGAAAACATATAGATGTTATTGAGCAAGAGGAATTTCAGCAAATGACAGAGAGCACGAAGCTTGAACGGCTTTCCCTTCTTCAGCATGACCTGAAAAATGTGTTTGACAGGGTGGAGGAGGATGATGCCGATCCGTCTTTACTCTGGGTGATCATTACAACCGGCAGTATCATCATTACTGCTCTTACCTATGTTGGTTACAGAAAGTACAAGGCGGAAAAAAACAAGCTGAAAAAAAGGGACTACCCTAAATAAGGATGAGGGGCGGCGGTCAGCCGCCTTTTTTCTATTACATGTCAGCGCGGAAGCGGATTTTTATTTTCATCAAGCGTAAATCCTTCTCCGAGCACATCGTGAACATCGCTTACCGCTACAAAGGCATGGGGATCAATGGAGTTAATCACGCTTTTCAGCATCACCAATTCGTTTTTCGGCACCACACAATAAAGTACATCTATATCCTCTTTTGTGTAGGAACCTTGTCCTTTCAAAATGGTGACGCCCCGTTCCATTTCTTCAAGAATCTTTTTCTGAATCAGGTCGTTTTTCGAAGAGATGATCGTAGCGCCTTTAGCAGCGTATCCGCCTTCCTGAATAAAATCGATTAATCTTGCCGCTACAAATACAGCTACCAGCGTATACATCGCTTCTTTATAGGAGAGATAAGTAAGCAAAGACAAAATGATGACGCAGGCATCGAAAGCAAACATCGTTCTGCCCATCGGGATTCCAAAATACTTATTCACTAAACGTGCGATGATATCAACACCGCCTGTCGTACCGCCGAACTTGAATATAATACCCAGTCCGGCTCCGATGAATACGCCGGCAAATAAAGCGGCGAGCGCTAAGTCGTGCTGAAGGGGCATATGGATTTCATATCGCTGAAAGATGCTGAGGAACAAAGACAAGGCTACAGTGCCGACAAGAGTATAAACAAACATTGTCCTGCCGAGCAAACGCCAGCCAATAAAAAAAATCGGAATGTTTAACACCAGGTTCGAGATAGAGGGGCTGATGTGGAAAAGGGCATAAAGCAAAAGTGTAATACCTGTAAAACCGCCCTCAGCCAGATTGTTCTGCATATTGAAATGAACCAAGCCAAATGAAAAAATTGCCGCTCCGATTAAAATAAAAAATATGTTTTTTAATCTAATTTCTCCAAGCATCACACAAAACCCCTTTTCCTTCCATTAGATAGCGTTTATATTATAGTGGATGAAAAAGAAAACAGCAAACGTGCTTAAACATTTGTCAAACGTATCTGAATTAGCTAACATGTAAGAGGATGATAGGAGGTTTCGTTCAGTGAGTGATAAAACAATGAAAGACATACAGGCTGAAGTAGACCGTTACATCGGCCAATTTAAAGAAGGATATTTCAGCCCGCTGGCCATGATGGCGAGGCTGACTGAAGAACTGGGCGAGCTTGCCAGAGAAGTGAATCACCGTTATGGAGAAAAACCAAAAAAAGCGACTGAAGATGATAAAAGCATGGAAGAGGAAATGGGCGATGTGCTATTTGTATTGGTTTGTTTAGCTAACTCCCTTGATATCTCTTTAGAGGAAGCCCACGACCGAGTCATGCATAAATTTAATACAAGAGATAAAGATCGCTGGACCAGAAAAGAAGAAGGAAAGTAGAGGAGATCAAGATGTCAAACGAAACAATTAAAGTAGTCATTGCGGGACCGCGTGGAAGAATGGGGCAGGAAGCTGTTAAATTGGCAGAACGAACACCACATTTTGACCTTGTCGGGGCCATAGACCATACATACGATCAGCAAAAATTATCTGATGTGATGCCTGTTGAGTCAGATGCTTACATTTACACAGATATCCATGCCTGTTTTACAGAAACACAACCGGATGTCTTGATTGACTTAACAACGCCCGAAATCGGAAAAGTACATACAAAAATTGCATTAGAGCACGGAGTCCGTCCAGTTGTCGGAACAACCGGTTTCTCAGAAGCTGATTTAAAAGAGCTCACATCTTTAACAGAAGAAAAAGGGATCGGAGCCATCATCGCGCCAAATTTTGCGCTCGGTGCGATACTGATGATGAAATTTTCAAAAATGGCTGCCAACTATTTTGAGGATGTTGAGATTATTGAGCTTCATCATGACCAGAAGCTTGACGCACCAAGCGGGACTGCGCTTAAAACAGCGGAAATGATTTCAGAAGTCCGTAAAGAAAAGCAGCAAGGACATCCAGATGAAAAAGAAATTCTCCCAGGAGCAAGAGGAGCGGAGCAAAACGGCATTCGCTTGCACAGCGTCCGTCTTCCGGGACTGATCGCGCATCAGGAGGTCATGTTCGGCATGGATGGCCAAACGCTTCAGATACGCCATGATTCTTATAACCGTGCTTCTTTCATGTCAGGCGTTAAACTGTCAGTCGAACAAGTCATGAAGATTGATCAGCTTGTGTATGGTTTAGAAAATATCATTGATTAGACGGGGGGATAAACAATGAAAATTGCTTTGATCGCGCATGACAAGAAAAAACAGGATATGGTTCAATTTACGACTGCCTATCGGGATATTTTAAAGAATCATGATCTATACGCAACCGGAACCACAGGGTTGAAAATTCAAGAGGCGACAGGTCTTCAAATTGAACGTTTTCAATCCGGCCCTTTAGGGGGAGACCAGCAAATCGGTGCACTGATCGCTGCCAATGCACTCGATCTTGTCATTTTTTTGCGCGACCCGCTGACCGCGCAGCCGCATGAACCGGATGTCTCGGCATTAATCCGGTTATGTGATGTGTATTCCATTCCGCTCGCCACAAATATGGGTACTGCGGAAATTCTTGTCCGCACACTTGATGAAGGTGTTTTCGAATTCCGTGACCTTCTTCGGGGAGAAGAGCCGAATGTATAATGCTGACGTTCTTGCTTTTGGCGCCCACAGTGATGATGTCGAGATCGGAATGGGCGGCACAATAGCGAAGTTTGTCAAACAGGGAAAAAAAGTAATGATATGCGACTTGACAGAAGCGGAACTCTCTTCTAACGGTACGGTCAGTTTACGTAAAGAAGAAGCAGCTGAAGCAGCCCGCATATTAGGCGCAGATAAAAGAATTCAGCTGACGCTTCCAGACCGCGGCCTAATAATGAGTGATCAGGCAATTCGGTCGATTGTCACTGTCATCAGAACCTGCCGCCCAAAAGCGGTTTTTATGCCGTATAAAAAGGATCGCCATCCGGATCACGGCAATGCGGCTGCACTGGTGGAAGAAGCGATCTTTTCCGCCGGAATCCATAAATATAAAGATGAAAAAAGCCTTCCGGCGCATAAAGTCAGCAAGGTTTACTATTATATGATAAATGGTTTTCATCAGCCGGATTTTGTTATTGATATCTCGGATACAATAGAGGCAAAGAAACAAAGCCTCAACGCCTACAAAAGCCAGTTTATCCCGTCAAAGGATTCAGTTTCTACTCCTCTGACGAATGGTTATATCGAGATCGTTGAAGCGAGAGAAAAGCTTTACGGTAAAGAAGCGGGCGTGGAGTATGCCGAAGGTTTCTTTTCCAAACGGATGCTGATGCTTGATCATGATGCGCTTGGGGGCGAACAATGAGAAAACTAAAAATAGGAATCACATGCTATCCGAGCGTTGGAGGCTCAGGTATCATTGCGACAGAACTGGGGAAGCAGCTTGCTGAAAAGGGACATGAAATCCATTTCATCACATCAAGCATTCCGTTTAGACTGAATACATATCATCCCAATATTCATTTTCATGAAGTTGAGGTTAATCAATATGCTGTTTTTAAATATCCTCCGTATGATTTGACATTGGCAAGCAAAATCGCTGAGGTGGCGGAACGGGAGAATTTAGACATTATCCATGCTCACTATGCTCTTCCGCATGCCGTTTGCGCCTATCTTGCAAAACAAATGCTGAAACGCAATATCGGCATTGTTACAACTTTGCATGGCACGGATATCACGGTGTTAGGTTATGATCCGTCTCTAAAAGATCTGATCCGTTTTGCTATTGAGTCATCAGACAGGGTGACGGCCGTCTCCTCAGCGCTTGCTGCTGAAACATACGATTTAATTAAACCGGAGAAAAAAATTGAAACGATTTATAACTTTATAGACGAGCGCGTGTATCTGAAGAAAAACACAGCGGCAATTAAAGAGAAACATGGAATTTTACCAGATGAAAAAGTCGTCATCCATGTGTCCAACTTCAGAAAAGTTAAACGCGTGCAGGATGTCATCCGTGTGTTCCGCAATATCGCTGGCAAAACGAAAGCGAAGCTGCTTTTAGTCGGAGACGGTCCGGAGAAATCGACAGCCTGCGAGCTTATCAGAAAATATGGCTTGGAAGACCAAGTCTTAATGCTTGGAAATCAAGACCGTGTTGAAGAGCTTTATTCTATTAGCGATTTGAAGCTGCTGCTATCTGAAAAAGAAAGCTTTGGCCTTGTCCTGCTTGAAGCGATGGCTTGCGGAGTGCCTTGTATCGGAACAAACATTGGCGGTATCCCTGAGGTTATTAAAAACAATGTGAGCGGATTTTTGGTGGACGTCGGTGATGTTGGGGCCGCAACAGCCCGCGCGATGAGCATTTTAGAAGATGAACAGCTAAGCAATCGTTTTACAAAGGCGGCAATAGAGATGCTTGAAAATGAATTTTCTTCCAAAAAAATTGTCAGCCAGTATGAACAGATTTATGCCGATTTAGCAGAACCGGAGTGATCACATGGAAAAAGTTTTTATCAAAGCACTTCCCGTGCTCCGCATCTTAATCGAAGCAGGCCATCAGGCTTATTTTGTCGGAGGCGCAGTTCGTGACAGCTATATGAAACGAACGATCGGAGATGTCGATATCGCGACAGATGCGGCACCTGATCAAGTAGAACGGCTGTTTCAGCGGACTGTTGATGTAGGCAAAGAGCATGGGACCATTATTGTGCTCTGGGAGGATGAAACCTATGAAGTCACGACATTCCGGACTGAATCTGATTATGTTGATTTCAGAAGACCGTCAGAAGTGCAATTTATCTCATCATTAGAAGAGGATCTAAAACGCAGAGATTTAACGATCAATGCGATGGCCATGACAGCGGACGGGAAGGTGCTTGATTATTTTGGCGGCAAGAAAGATATTGATCAGAAAGTGATTCGAACCGTTGGAAAGCCTGAGGATAGATTTCAAGAGGATGCGCTTCGTATGCTGAGAGCCGTACGCTTTATGAGCCAGCTTGGCTTTACGCTTTCACCGGAAACAGAAGAAGCCATTGCGAAAGAAAAATCACTCCTCTCCCATGTTTCAGTCGAACGAAAAACTATAGAGTTCGAGAAATTGCTGCAGGGAAGAGCTTCTCGCCAGGCGCTTCAAACACTCATTCAAACGAGATTGTATGAAGAGCTTCCTGGTTTTTATCATAAACGAGAAAACCTGATTTCAACGAGTGAGTTTCCATTCTTCTCTTTAACATCCCTTGAGGAGCTTTGGGCTGCTCTTTTAATTAACCTTGGCATAGTTTTGAAAGACGCGCCCCTTTTCCTGAAAGCATGGAAGCTCCCGGGAAAAGTGATCAAGGAAGCCATTCACATTGCCGATACGTTTGGCCAGAGCCTTGACGCAATGACAATGTACAGAGCTGGGGAAAAAGCACTGCTCTCAGCGGCCAAAATATCGCAGCTTCGGCAAAACGAAAAACTGGATGAAAAGAAACTGAAGGACATTCAGTACGCTTATCAAAACCTGCCGATCAAAAGCCTTAAGGATCTTGATATCACGGGTAAGGACTTGCTTGCGCTTCGAAACCGGCCGGCCGGAAAATGGGTATCAGAAGAATTACAGCGGATCGAGCAGGCTGTTGTGACAGGGAAGCTCTCCAATCAAAAGAAACACATAGAGGAGTGGCTGAAGACATGCGGTCAACATTAAGAAAAGACCTTATTGAATTATTTTCTCAGGCCGGCAATGAATTTATTTCCGGCCAAAAAATCAGTGATGCTCTCGGCTGTTCAAGAACTGCTGTGTGGAAGCATATTGAAGAGCTTCGGAAAGAGGGTTATGAAGTAGAAGCCGTTAGAAGAAAAGGATATCGGCTCATCAAAAAGCCCGGAAAACTCAGTGAAAGCGAAATCCGCTTTGGATTAAAAACGGAAGTGATGGGCCAGCATCTTATTTATCATGACGTTCTTTCAAGCACGCAAAAAACGGCTCATGAGCTTGCGAATAATAACGCACCGGAAGGCACCCTCGTGGTGGCTGACAAACAAACAGCCGGAAGGGGCCGAATGTCTAGGGTATGGCATTCTCAAGAAGGAAACGGCGTTTGGATGAGCCTGATTTTGCGGCCTGACATTCCGCTCCAAAAAACACCGCAGCTAACTCTGCTTGCTGCAGTAGCTGTTGTGCAGGGAATAGAAGAGGCAGCAGGCATCCAAACGGATATTAAATGGCCAAATGATATTTTGATTAACGGAAAAAAAACAGTCGGCATCCTAACGGAAATGCAGGCTGAAGAAGACCGCGTACGTTCAGTGATCATTGGGATCGGCATTAACGTTAACCAGCAGCCTAATGATTTTCCAGATGAATTGAAGGACATCGCGACAAGCCTCAGCCAAGCTGCTGGGGAAAAAATTGATCGGGCCGGCGTCATCCAGCATATTTTACTATGCTTTGAGAAACGGTACCGGGATTATATGACGCACGGATTTACGCCGATTAAGCTTTTATGGGAAAGCTATGCGCTCGGTATTGGCACTAATATGAGAGCCAGAACGTTAAACGGAACCTTTTACGGTAAGGCGTTAGGTATAGATGATGAAGGCGTTCTGCTTTTAGAAACGAACGAAGGCATTAAAAAAATCTATTCTGCCGATATCGAATTGGGCTAATGTGTTGGTACAAGCCCGTTGATTTTGGTATACTTCCATTGGGCAGTATCGCCTGCGAACTGCACCTATTATTAAAATAGATAGACATTGCAGCAGTCTGCCTTGATCCAAAAAAGGACTGGGACAGAGGGATGAAACTCGCCGAACTTTAGAAAGTGAAGAATCCTTCTCGTTGTAACGGAAGGTTTTTTTGGCTTGTAGAAGAAAACGGCAGATCATCTCCTCTAAACATAAGGAGGAGAAAACATGAAAACAAAACTGGATTTTCTAAAAATGAAGGAGTCTGAAGAACCGATTGTCATGCTGACCGCTTATGATTATCCGGCAGCTAAACTTGCTGAACAAGCGGGAGTTGACATGATTTTAGTCGGTGATTCACTCGGAATGGTCGTCCTCGGCCTTGATTCAACTGTCGGTGTGACAGTTGCGGACATGATCCATCATACAAAAGCCGTTAAAAGGGGGGCGCCGAATACCTTTATTGTGACAGATATGCCGTTTATGTCTTATCACCTGTCTAAGGAAGATACGCTGAAAAATGCAGCGGCTATCGTTCAGGAAAGCGGAGCTGACGCACTGAAGCTTGAGGGTGGAGAAGGCGTGTTTGAATCCATTCGCGCATTAACGCTTGGAGGCATTCCAGTAGTCAGTCACTTAGGTTTGACACCGCAGTCAGTCGGCGTACTGGGCGGCTATAAAGTACAGGGCAAAGACGAACAAAGCGCCAAAAAATTAATAGAAGACAGTATAAAATGCGAAGAAGCAGGAGCTATGATGCTTGTGCTGGAATGTGTGCCGGCAGAACTCACAGCCAAAATTGCCGAGACGCTAAGCATACCGGTCATTGGAATCGGGGCTGGTGTGAAAGCAGACGGACAAGTTCTCGTTTATCATGATATTATCGGCCACGGTGTTGAGAGAACACCTAAATTTGTAAAGCAATATACGCGCATTGATGAAACCATCGAAACAGCAATCAGCGGATATGTTCAGGATGTAAGACATCGTGCTTTCCCTGAACAAAAGCATTCCTTTCAAATGAACCAGAAAGTGCTGGACGGCTTGTACGGGGGAAAATAAGATGAGACAGATTACTGATATTTCACAGCTGAAAGAAGCCATAAAACAATACCATTCAGAGGGCAAGTCAATCGGATTTGTTCCGACGATGGGGTTTCTGCATGAGGGGCATCTAACCTTAGCAGACAAAGCAAGACAAGAAAACGACGCCGTTATTATGAGTATTTTTGTGAATCCTGCACAATTCGGCCCTAATGAAGATTTTGAAGCATATCCGCGCGATATTGAGCGGGATGCAGCTCTTGCAGAAAACGCCGGAGTCGATATTTTATTTACGCCAGATGCTCATGATATGTATCCCGGTGAAAAGAATGTCACGATTCATGTAGAAAGACGCACAGACGTGTTATGCGGGCGCTCAAGAGAAGGACATTTTGACGGGGTCGCGATCGTACTGACGAAGCTTTTCAATCTAGTCAAGCCGACTCGTGCCTATTTCGGTTTAAAAGATGCGCAGCAGGTAGCTGTTGTTGATGGGTTAATCAGTGACTTCTTCATGGATATTGAATTGGTTCCTGTCGATACGGTCAGAGAGGAAGACGGCTTAGCCAAAAGCTCTCGCAATGTATACTTAACAGCTGAGGAAAGAAAAGAAGCGCCTAAGCTGTATCGGGCCCTTCAAACAAGTGCGGAGCTGATCCAAGCCGGTGAAAGAGATCCTGAAGCGGTGATAAAAGCTGCAAAAGAAATCATTGAAACGACAAGCGGAACTATAGACTATGTAGAGCTTTATTCCTATCCGGAACTCGAGCCTGTGAATGAAATTGCTGGAAAGATGATTCTCGCTGTTGCAGTTGCTTTTTCAAAAGCGCGTTTAATAGATAATATCATTATTGATATTCGAGAAATGGAGAGAATATAATATGTATCGAACAATGATGAGCGGCAAACTTCACAGGGCAACTGTTACGGAAGCAAACCTGAACTATGTGGGAAGCATTACAATTGATGAAGATCTCATTGATGCTGTGGGAATGCTTCCTAATGAAAAAGTACAAATTGTGAATAATAATAATGGAGCACGTCTTGAAACGTATATTATTCCTGGTAAACGGGGAAGCGGCGTCATATGCTTAAACGGTGCAGCCGCACGCCTTGTGCAGGAAGGAGATAAGGTCATTATTATTTCCTACAAAATGATGTCTGATCAAGAAGCGGCAAGCCATGAGCCGAAAGTGGCTGTTCTGAATGATCAAAACAAAATTGAACAAATGCTGGGGAACGAACCAGCCCGTACAATTTTGTAGAAGAAAAGCCCCCTTTATCGGGGGTTTTCTTTTAAGATTTTGAGAGTAAAACGGTTTTGCCGCTCCATTTCCGTACAAAACGTGTTACACTTTTGTCGTATGCAAGAATTGAGGTGTCCATTTTAATGAATAAGCAACGGTTCGTTGTTATAGATGTAGAGACAACAGGGAATTCGCCGAAGAAAGGCGATAAAATCATACAAATCGCAGCGGTTGTAATCGAAAATGGACAAATTACTGAGCGGTTTTCAAAATACATTAATCCAAATAAATCAATCCCTGCTTTTATTGAGCAGCTTACTGGAATCTCTAATCAAATGGTCGAGAATGAGCAGCCATTTGAAGCAGTTGCTGAAGAAGTATTCCAATTGCTTGACGGCGCTTATTTTGTCGCCCACAATATCCATTTTGACCTTGGATTTGTCAAGTATGAGCTACATAAGGCGGGCTTTCAGCTCCCAGATTGTGAAGTGCTTGATACTGTCGAGCTCTCACGTATTGTTTTTCCGGGATTTGAAGGGTATAAGCTGACGGAATTAAGCGAGGAGCTTCAGCTGCGGCATGATCAGCCGCACCGGGCTGACAGCGATGCTGAAGTGACAGGGCTTATTTTTTTGGAAATCCTTGAAAAGCTGCGGCAGCTTCCTTATCCGACATTAAAGCAGTTAAGAAGGCTTTCGCAGCATTTCATCAGTGATCTGACGCATTTGTTGGATATGTTCATTAATGAAAACAGACATACCGAGATACCGGGCTATACGCGCCTTTCTTCGTTTTCTGTCAGAGAACCTGAAGCTATCGCTGTTCGTATAAATGAGGACGAGAACTTCTCATTTGAGATCGAAAGCTGGGAAGCGGGAAATGAAAAAGCGCTGTCAGAGTTAATGCCTGGGTATGAAAAAAGAGACGGCCAAATGATGATGATGAGAGAGGTGGCTGATGCGTTTGCCAATCGTGAGCATGCGCTGATTGAAGCTCCTCCAGGCATTGGAAAAACGATTGGCTATCTGATTCCGGCTGCGCTTTTTGCCAAGAAATCAAAAAAGCCGGTCATAATCAGCACGTATTCGACGCTTTTACAGCAGCAGATTCTCACAAAGGATTTGCCGATTGTCCAAGATCTGTTTCCATTTCCGGTAACAGCGGCGATTTTAAAAGGGCAATCGCATTATTTATGCCTGTATAAATTTGAGCAGGTGCTTCATGAAGAAGATGATAATTATGATGCCGTACTGACAAAGGCACAGCTTCTTGTTTGGCTGACAGAGACAAATACAGGAGATGTAGCGGAACTGAATTTGCCTTCAGGCGGAAAATTGCTGTGGGACAGATTGGCTTATGACGATGACTCCTATAAAAGAAGTCGCAGTGAGCATGTGATCGGTTTTTACGAGCGGGCCAAACAGATTGCTATGCGCTCTGATTTGGTGATCACCAATCATTCCCTTTTGCTGACCGATGAAGGCAGCCAGAAAAAAAGGCTTCCCGAAAGCGGCACATTTATTATTGATGAAGCACACCATTTTGAACGTGCGGCAAGCGAACATTTAGGGAAAAGAGCCACGTACATAGAATTGCATACGAAATTGAGCAGAATCGGCACTCTGAAGGAGCAGGGACTTCTTAAAAAGATGAGACAGCTATTCCAGCGAAACAGCCTGCCGGTTGATTCATTTTTCGAATTGGAAGAGTGGCTTCAGCACGTTCAAGCAGAAAGTGATGCTTTCTTCAGCTCTGTACATTCTTTTGTCAAACGAAGAAAACCTAAAGAAGACTTAAACCGTCTAGTGTTTAAGGTGAACAAAGAAAGCCAGGATAAAAGCTGGTCGATCTTAACGGATGGTGCGGAGAGGCTTTGTTCCATGCTGACACATTTGCAGCAGCTTTTTGAGGCACAGTCATCCCTGATGGAAAAACATTTGAAGGGTATGAAGAGCAAAACCGTCTTTTTAGCCGATGAATACCAAAGAAGCATGAAAGGCTTGCAGCATTACTGTCAGACGTTGCAGAAGCTCTTCTTTGGGTCTGATGACGATGAAGCGGTTTGGATTGAAATAGATGCAAAGGGTGCGAAAAATGCAGTGGCCATTTACGCACAGCCTCTTGAACCTGGTGAACTTCTGGCTGATCAGTTTTTCGCGCGCAAAAATAGTGTGGTGCTGACATCTGCAACCCTTACAGTCGAAGGTTCTTTTCAATTTATGATTGAACGACTGGGACTGAGTGACTTTTTCCCGCGGACAATGAGAATTGAGTCACCCTTTTCTTACGATGAGCGTATGCAGGTGATGATTCCAAAAGAAATGAAATCAATTCAGGATACAGGGCAACCTGAATTTATACAGGATACAGCCCGTTATATCGAACTGATGGCAAAGGAAAAACAGCCTAAAATCCTTGTGCTGTTTACATCCCATGATATGCTGAAAAAGGTTCACCAGGAGCTTAAGCATAACATGAGTGCTTCCGGCATTCAGCTCTTGGCACAAGGGATTACAGGCGGAAGTCCCGGCAAGCTGATGAAGACTTTTAAAACATCCAATCAGGCGATCCTGCTCGGAACAAATCATTTTTGGGAAGGCGTTGATTTCCCTGGTGATGAGCTGACGACAGTAATGATCGTGAGGCTCCCATTCCGGTCCCCTGATCACCCGCTTCATGCTGCAAAATGTGAGCTTGCCCGCAAAAAAGGAAAGAATCCGTTTCAAACAGTGTCATTACCGGAAGCTGTGCTGACCTTCAGGCAAGGAATCGGACGCTTGCTGCGTTCTGCGGGAGACAAGGGAACGATTATTATATTGGACAGACGGATTAAAACCGCTGGTTACGGCCGGCTGTTTCTTGATGCCTTGCCGACAACCTCAGTATCCGAAATGACTGACAGCGAGCTTGAAGCTTATGTTGCAGGGGAAAAAGAATAAAAGCCGCATAAAGCGGCTTTTGCGGTGTGGGAGTAGGATGGTGTTTTATTTAAAAGCGGATTTCCCGCTCTGTGATACTAGTATGGCGTGTCCTGAAATGGAGTATGACTAACAATATTTGTTCAAACTGGAGGATGAAAAAATGGAAAGTAAAATCGAAATTCTTTCAACAATTAATGTAGAGCATTCTGATGATCTGTATAAAATTGTGGACACATTGAATCGTACACTGAAAAGAGAAAATCTGATGTTCGGCCTTGCACTGGATGAAGAAAACAAAAACCAAGCCGTTTTTACCATTTATCGTACGTAGGTGAGAAGATGAGAAAAAAAGCATTAATATTTACCGTCATTTTTGGTATTATTTTTTTAGCAGTACTTCTTGTCTCGGCAAGCATTTATAAATCAGCCATGGCACAAAAGGAAGAGGGGCACGAAGCAGCAGCTGCTGAAGCTAAAAAAGAAACCGATCTCGCCAATGTTGATCAAGTCGAAACATTTGTCGGAAAAGAAAAATATTATGTTGTAAAGGGAACGGATAAAAAAGGCACTGCATTATATGTCTGGGTTCCTGCTGATAAAAAAGCAAAAATTCTCTCAAAAGAAGCGAAAGAGGGAATCTCTGAAGACAAAGCGGCGAAAATCATAAAGGATGAAGGGCTGGTTTCAAAGCAAAAAGAGGTTCATCTGGCAAGAGAAGGAAACGTCCTGCTTTGGGAAGTGACGTACTTAGACAAAGAAGGGCAATACAGTTTAAGTTATGTGGACTTTACAACTGGAAAGATTCTCAAAAATATCACGCCTTAAGACGAATTAGGGGGAGTTCAAGTTGAAACTGGCAAGAAGAGTATCCGCATTAACACCATCAACCACACTGGCAATCACAGCGAAAGCGAAAGAACTGAAAGCCGCAGGCCATGATGTCATCGGCTTAGGAGCAGGAGAACCTGACTTCAATACACCGCAGCATATTATTGATGCCGCTGTGCGTTCGATGAACGAGGGCCATACGAAATACACGCCTTCCGGTGGTTTGGCTGAACTGAAAAACAGCATTGCAGAGAAATTTAAACGCGACCAGAATATTGAATACAAACCGTCTCAAATTATTGTCTGCACTGGTGCCAAACATGCTCTGTATACCCTTTTCCAAGTGATTTTGGATGAAGAAGATGAAGTTATTATTCCAACGCCTTACTGGGTAAGCTACCCGGAACAGGTGAAACTCGCTGGCGGAAAGCCTGTTTATGTAGAAGGGCTTGAGGAAAATCACTTCAAAATTTCGCCTGAGCAGCTGAAAAATGCAATTACGGAAAAAACAAAAGCAATCGTTATTAACTCTCCAAGCAACCCGACTGGTGTCATGTATACGGAAGAAGAACTATCTGCACTCGGTGAAGTGTGCCTTGAACATGATATCTTGATTGTGTCAGATGAAATTTATGAAAAACTTACATACGGCGGAAAGAAACATGTTTCCATTGCACAGCTGTCAGACAGACTGAAAGAGCAAACGGTCATTATAAACGGCGTATCGAAGTCCCACAGCATGACAGGCTGGAGAATCGGTTATGCGGCAGGCTCTGAAGACATTATTAAAGCGATGACGAACCTTGCAAGCCACAGCACGTCAAACCCGACATCAATCGCACAATACGGAGCGATTGCTGCTTATAACGGGCCTTCTGAGCCATTGGAAGAAATGAGAGAAGCATTTGAACATAGATTAAATACGATCTATGCAAAGCTCATAGAAATTCCAGGGTTCAGCTGTGTGAAGCCGGAAGGTGCTTTTTACTTGTTCCCAAATGCAAAAGAGGCAGCTCAATCTTGCGGTTTCAAAGATGTAGATGAATTTGTTAAAGCGCTTCTCGAGGAGGAAAAAGTTGCGATTGTTCCAGGATCCGGATTTGGCTCTCCTGAGAATGTCCGTCTTTCTTATGCAACATCGTTAGATCTTCTTGAAAAAGCCATTGAAAGAATCAAGCGTTTTGTAGAAAAACATAGCTAACAGATCAAAAAGCGGCTGACAGAAAAGCCGCTTTTTATCTGCATTGACCCGGTTAGTTAAGAGCGGGTATAATAAAGTGATGATAAAAGAGTTCGCGGGGCAATGAGCTTCCGAATGTCTTTCTTGTTTTGGAGGGAAATATGTTGAAAACAACAATCAACCAAGTGTACAAGCACGTAGGTGAGGAAGTAACGATCGGAGCTTGGGTCGCTAATAAGCGTTCAAGCGGGAAAATTGCGTTTTTACAGCTTCGGGACGGTACCGGTTTTATTCAGGGTGTCGTAGTAAAAGCGGAAGTGGAAGAAAGCATTTTCCAAACAGCTAAATCAGTGACGCAGGAAACGTCGCTCTATATAAAAGGGATTGTCAAAGAGGACGAGCGTTCTCCGCTTGGATATGAACTTGCTGTGACAGATATTGAAGTCATTCACGAAGCGACCGATTATCCAATTACACCAAAAGAACACGGAACGGAATTTTTGATGGATCACAGACATTTATGGCTGCGTTCAAAGCGCCAGCATGCGATCATGAAAATCCGTAATGAAATCATTCGCGCGACTTACGAATTCTTTAATAACGAAGGCTTCGTAAAAGTGGATCCGCCAATTTTGACTGGAAGCGCACCTGAAGGAACAACAGAACTCTTTGCGACAAAGTACTTTGATGAAGATGCATATCTGTCTCAAAGCGGCCAGCTCTACATGGAAGCTGCGGCAATGGCTTTAGGAAAAGTATTCTCTTTCGGACCGACATTCAGAGCGGAAAAGTCTAAAACAAAGCGCCACTTAATCGAATTCTGGATGATCGAACCGGAAATGGCGTTTGTAGAATTTGAAGAAAACCTTCAAGTACAGGAAAATTACGTTTCTTTCATCGTGCAATCAGTTCTTAAAAATTGCAAAATTGAACTAAACACATTGGGAAGAGACACGTCAAAACTTGAGCAAATCAAAGCTCCGTTCCCAAGAATTACGTATGATGAAGCGATTGAATTTCTGAAAGAAAAAGGCTTTAACGATATCGAGTGGGGAGATGATTTCGGAGCGCCTCATGAAACAGCGATTGCTGAACATTATGACAAACCGGTATTCATCACTCGCTATCCGACGTCCTTAAAACCGTTCTATATGCAGCCGGCTTCTGACCGTGAGGACGTTGTGCTTTGCGCTGACTTGATTGCGCCGGAAGGCTATGGAGAAATCATCGGCGGGTCTGAACGGATTCACGATATGGAACTTTTGGAATCGCGTCTAAAAGAACATGGACTGGATTCTGACGCATATAAATGGTATGCTGAACTTAGAAAATATGGATCAGTTCCTCATTCCGGCTTCGGCCTTGGATTAGAGCGGACAGTAGCTTGGATCAGCGGAGCGCCTCACGTTCGTGAAACGATCCCGTTCCCAAGACTGTTAAACCGTCTGTATCCGTAATACATTCAAATGAAACAAAAAAGAGTCTCCTGCAAGGGAGGCTTTTTACAGTAAAGGGGCAATCACAATCCTTTACAGTAAGAGGTGTGACGATGAAAAAACAGCAATTTATTGATATGCAGGAGCAGGGAACATCAACCATCCCCAATCTTCTGCTCACGCATTATAAACAGCTTGGGCTTAATGAAACTGAACTTATTCTGCTGTTAAAAATTAAAATGCATTTAGAAAAAGGATCATATTTTCCTACACCGAATCAGCTGCAGGAAGGTATGTCAATTTCTGTTGAAGAATGCACAAACAGATTGCGGATGTTTATTCAAAAAGGCTTTCTGTTTATTGAAGAATGCGAGGATCAAAACGGCATCAAATTTGAGAAATATTCTCTTCAGCCTTTATGGGGGAAACTGTACGAGTATATTCAGCTTGCACAGAATCAAACAAAGGAAAGAAAAGCAGAAGGGGAACAAAAAAGCCTTTATACCATTTTTGAGGAAGAGTTCGCAAGGCCGTTATCGCCTTTGGAGTGTGAAACGCTGGCGATCTGGCAGGACCAGGATCAGCATGACGCACAACTGATCAAACACGCGTTAAAAGAGGCTGTACTATCAGGAAAACTCAGTTTCCGCTACATTGACCGGATTTTGTTTGAATGGAAGAAAAACGGGCTTAAAACTGTGGAGCAGGCGAAAATACACAGCCAAAAATTCCGGCGTGTACAAGCAAAGCAGAATGAACCGCAAAAAGAGTATAAAAGGCAGGTTCCTTTTTACAATTGGCTTGAACAATAAAGTGAAAAGGTGACAATCGTGTTAAATCTAAAACAAATTGAATTCTGTTTAGACAAGATAGGTGACATGTTTCCTCATGCGGAGTGTGAACTGGTTCATTCCAATCCTTTTGAATTAGTGGTGGCTGTTGCTTTATCTGCGCAATGTACAGATGCACTTGTAAACAGAGTGACCAAAACATTATTCCAAAAATACAAACGGCCGGAAGACTATTTGGCTGTTCCGCTGGAAGAGCTTCAGCAAGATATTAAATCAATCGGTTTATATCGTAATAAAGCGAAAAATATTCAAAAGCTGAGTAAAATGATTATTGAAGATTACGGCGGAGAAGTGCCGAGAGACCGCGATGAGCTTGTCAAACTGCCAGGGGTCGGGAGAAAGACTGCAAACGTAGTGGTATCCGTTGCGTTTGGCGTGCCGGCCATTGCTGTAGATACCCATGTGGAGAGAGTCAGCAAACGATTGGGCATTTGCCGGTGGAAGGACTCGGTTCTGGAAGTTGAAAAGACGCTGATGCGCAAGGTTCCCAAAGAAGACTGGTCCGTTACGCATCACCGGCTTATTTTTTTCGGCAGATATCACTGTAAAGCCCAATCTCCGCGCTGTGCGGAGTGTCCGCTGCTTTCTTTGTGCAGAGAAGGGCAGAAGAGGGATAAAAAAGGACTGGTGAAACGATGACGCAAGCAAAAGAAGTGTTGGCTTCCTATGAGCAATACTTGCGCAGTCTTGGCCAGAAGAGTTCCTCGGATATGAAGAAAACCTTGCAGACCAATCCCGTGTATTTTGATTTCTGCACGGAATTACAAGGCGATTTGCCATGGGAGGACAGCGGGAAATACGTTCCGCTTTTATTTGAAGTGTGGGATGACATCAAAGCATCACTTCTCCCAGTCTTTCAAACACGAAAATCGAGATGTGACCAAAACGAAATGTTAAAGGGCATTGTGTGTTTGCTGGCTTCGTTACATTGGACAGCAGGTGAGCCGGTGAAATCGCTCGATTGGCAAGAACTGAGGGAGAAATCATATCCCGCAAAGCCGATTAATTGGGCTGAACGAGTGGAATTTATTCTTCTTAAGCCGACCCAATACCATTGCTTTATTCAGCTTGATGAGCTGATTACCGAAATGAAAAAGCATTTTTATAAATATCATGCGATGAATCGATAAAACCTCCTGTTAAAACGGGAGGTTTTTTATTGTGTACCAAAAAAGCCATCACCCCAAAGGTGACGGCTTTTTTGGTTAATTTGTTTTTTCAATTGATGATGAGTTTGTTTGTGTTTTATTAGATGTGTCTGTTTTATTTTTATTCGTGTCAGTACCTGTTGAGTCATTCGTATCTGAGTTCGAATCACCATCCGACGTATCCTGGTTGTTGCTGTTATTACTGTTATTGTTATTACTATTGTTAGATTGGTCTTGGTTACTGTTGTCAGACGGATTGGTGTTCGTGTTGTCTTGTTTTTTGTCTTGATCATTTGTTGAATCATCTGTCTGATCTTGATCCGTCTTACCGTCATCTTTTTGAGAATCATCAGTTTGTGTATCATCCTGAGTCTTCTCATCATCTTGTTTTTCATCATCCGTTTGTTGCTGGTCTTTTTTATCTTCATCGTCTTCAGCTTTTGGCACCTCATAAGATGTGGAAGCTGTACTTTTGCCATCATCACTGACGGCTGTTACTTCGAATTTGTACACAGATCCTGGCTGCACACCCGAAATGACTGCCTCTTTTGCAGAGCTGTTTTGAATTTCCGAGTAGCTGCCGCCGTCAACAGATTGCTTTACAGCAAAGGTCGCATCTCCGTCGTAATTCCAGCTTAACGTTAAAGATTGATTGTCTTTATCGTATTTCACGTTTAAACCAGACAGTTTAGCTGTTTCCTCTTTTTCTTCTTTCTCATATGTTTTAGAAACAGTAGAAGGAGCTGTGCCTTTAACAAAGTACTCTGTGAGCTTCTTATCGCTTGGCGTATTTGGCCCTGCCAGTTTTGCAGGGTTTGAGCCTTTTTCTACAGAGGCTTCCACTACGCTGTCAGGTTTCTCAAATGATCCGCTTCCGTCATCGACATCGGCGATGAGCTGGGCGAAGATGCGCTTTGCAATCTGTTGCTCTGTTTTATTTAAAGATTTTTTTCCTATCTTATTTTGAGAATCTACACCTGTCCAAACAGCAGCGGTATATTGAGGTGTATATCCTACAAACCATGAATCTGGTACACCGCCTTGTGCAATATTGTATTTTTGCATATCCGCTTCATCAAAGTTGGTTGTACCTGTTTTACCTGCAACTTCCACTCCCGGAACTTGTGCAAGCTGTCCAGTACCTGTTTTAACAGCTGTTTTCAGCATATCTGTAATCATAAACGCAGTATAATCGCTCATTGCTGACTTTGATTTTGGTGTTAAATCAAGCTTTGTGCCATCGTTAAATTCAATAGACTTTACAAAATGCGGTTCGTTATATGTTCCGTTATTTCCGAATGCACTGTATGCTCCAGCCATAGTTAGAGTAGAGACACCGGGATTACCTTCTCCGAATCCTCCGATAGAATATGATTCATACACTTTTTCTTTATTTAATCCGAGCCCCAGTCCATTAGCAAAATCAACTGCTGCATCTTTTCCGACTGCTTGGAATGCTTTTAGAGCCGGAATGTTACGTGATTGGGCGAGGGCTTCACGCATAGACATGACCCCTTTATAGGAACGGTCAAAGTCTCGAATAGGTGTTCCATCTGAATACGTGTAAGCTGAATCATCAATTTGCTCGTAAGTTGACCATTTTTTATTTTCAATCACTGGACCGTAGTCGAGAATAGGTTTAATGGTAGACCCAGGCTGTCGCTGGGCTTGGGTCGCGTAATTATAGCCACCAACCGTAGAATCTCTTCCGGAGCCAATCGCCCGCACTTCTCCGGTTTTCGTATCGAGAAGGGTAACGCCGCCCTGCATGCCTTCAGTAAATCCGACGGTGTCTCCGTCCATTAATTCATCTAGTTTATCTTGTGCTTTTGTATCTAATGTCGTATAGATCTTTAATCCGTCAGCAGATGGATCGACATCAGATTTTTCATCAATTTCCTTCATAACCTCTTCAACAAATGCGCTGTATTTGTTTGTACTTGCTTTTTCATATTCCTTCTGTGACACGACGCCTTCGTCTTTCACTGCCACTTTTTTCGCTTTGTTATATTGAGAATCAGAAATAAATCCTTGCTTTTTCATCAGACTGAGTACGATGTTCCGTCGTTTTTCCGCTTTATCCGGGTTTTTGACCGGGTTGTACGCTGTTGGGCTCTGCGGCATTCCTGCAAGCGTCGCAGCCTGTTCGACAGTCAATTTGCTTAAATCTGTAACGCCGAAAAATTCTTCCGCCGCTTTTCCGATTCCGTATGCTCTAGGAGAAAAATAAATCCGGTTTAAATACATTTCTAAAATTTCATCTTTAGAGTAATTGCGCTCCAGCTGAATCGAAAGCCATACTTCCTGCACCTTCCGTTTCAACGTTTTCTGATGTGAAAGAAGGGAGTTTTTGACGACCTGCTGGGTGATCGTACTTCCGCCTTCAGCCCCGAAGCCGTCTTTAAAGTTGGCAACTAAAGCACCGCCGATACGGACAGGGTCAATCCCGTGGTGCTCATAAAAACGAGCGTCTTCTGTCGCGATAAAGGCTTCTTTTACAACATCGGGAATTTCATCTATCGAGACGTAGGTCCGTTTTTCGGCGCCGACTTCGGCGATCTCTTTTCCATTTTTATCATAAATCGTTGATGAATAAGGCGTCTTCAATTTGCTTTCATCAAGTGACGGCGCATCAGAAACCATGACGGCAAATGTAACAGCACCGCCGACTACGCCTAAAACAAACAGAATGAGTAAAGTGAAAAGGGTCTTTTTAAACAATCCGCCCTTTTTTCGTTTCTTGCCTTTTTTCGGTGAAGGACTCGACTTGCTGTTCGCTTTTCGTCGAGCTTCACGGCTGTTAAATTGATCTGACATAACATCTCAACCTTTCGTTAATCAACCTTTCGCACCAGATGATGGCGAAAAATAAAGCTGTTCAATAATACTAATATAATCAATTCTGGGTGCGTATCCAAGAGAAATCGGATAAGCTGTTTCTTCCAACTCATCTTTTCGAATTGATTTTCTGCCGTTTTTTTCTTTTCTGTCCCAGAAATAAAACAGCTTATCGGCTTCCAAAAAATAAACCTGGTCGAAAGCGGATATAATAACAAAACAAATACCGTCTTGAGCCTTTACCTGCTTCATGTGCTCGATTTGATGGTCATGAAAATTCTGCAGGGGGAAAGAGGTCTTGTTTTTCGTTTCTTTCGCCTCAAAATCAATATACCGCCCTTTGTAAATCCCATTGTAGTCTGTTGTCGATGATTGTTTAAAGTAAGCTTCTTTAATCACTGCGGCACTTCTTTTTGGATAATGGACATTTACAATTTGAACAGGTGTCGGCTTTTTGTGTATAACGGCAATTTGGTTTGTCAGATAATACTTATTCGTTTCGTTTAAGTCATCTTCGAGGGTCATTCCGCGATTACTGTAAGACGGGGCCCTTTTCTGACTGTTTTGGGATGAAACCGAATGTTTCGGCTGAAATGTTTTTCCGTTAGGATACCGAATCACTTTCTCATCCTCCTTATTAAACTAATCATGACGGAAGTGAATGAACGTGCAAGAACAACAGACCATTAGAAAGCTTCTGAGCCGGATTGAGCGGCAGACAAAAATAAAAAACGCGGATAACATTTCAAGAACAAATGCTTATAAAGCATTTTACGACCGTCATCCGGAAATCAAATGGTCACTCTTGGCTTCTTTCGTTTCTCGTAATGCCGGCTGGTCAATGACTGACTTAAAAGGCAGTCTGTTTCAGCTTGGACTCCGTGAGAGACAGCAAAAATGGTTCTTTTTAGCCTATGAAAGAGCGAACTGGCTTATTTTTTCGGATGCCTATCCGCAGCTTCTTTTATACCACTGGTCAAAAAGAGTTGGGAAGCCGCTGTTTCATCTGCTGCATGTGTTTGGCGTCTCGCAATTTATGTCGGAAGAATGGACCCGTTTTTGGCATGAGCGAAATACGGAGCGGCTAATGTATGCCCTCATTATAAATGAACAAAACACTATCCAAACACCTATTATACAAAATCCTTCGTTTAAAAAGAATGTTTTTGACACGATTCCTTTTTATTTAAGTGACTGGTTTCATTTTAACACCGTTATTTTTCCTTCCTCAAATGGGTTTTTTTACGGCATTTCAGTGAAACGCTTTTCAAAGGCGGAGGAAAGGATAAGGCTGGGAAAGCAGCTGTCTCAATTGCTGTTCAAGCCAGAATTGTTCTCCTCTTTTTATCACTTTTTGCACACAGTGCCGCACACAGGTTCCCGTTTTGATATGGAAAAGATGATCGGGATTACAAAAAGAACATCTCCTATGCTAAGGACATGCTACCCTGAGTTAATCCACTCATTAGACGGAACGAAAACAGATTGGTTTCATGGAAAGATAAAGAAAACGTTCTTTAGGCGCGAGGAATTGCCGAAGCAGATTGAATTGACAGACTGGTATTTACATAAAAAGCGCCAGCTTCATGCGCTTTTTGCGGTGGAGCAGTGGCTGAAAAAATAAAGAAGCAAGGAAATTCCTTGCTTCTTACGTAGAAGGGCGGTTCGGGCCGCCTAATTTTTTATCTAAAGAATCGATTGCCTTTGATTCAGTCTTTTTTTGCTGGCCGGCTTTTTTCGGTCTTGTTTTCATACGGCACCTCCTCACAAGTATCGTTTGCATTAACGAGGAGGATCATACAATTTTGCGGGTGTTTTTGTCGAAAACTTCAGCTTTTCGTGGAATACCTGTTTGTTTGGCGATTTGCTTCTAGTTTTGTCATGAGGAAGGAAAGAGCCTTGAGAGCAAAGAATGTTAACCGGGAGAGACAAGAAAGGGAGGTACACGAATGTCCGGTTATGTATGCAAGACAGATATTCTCCGTATGCTTTCTGATATAGAAGATGAATTAACGCGAGCTGAGCAAAGCCTGAATCATTCTGTAAATGCATTAGAGGCTGAGATGCGGGAAACGGAAAACGATCGCCTGAGTGTGCTGGAAGAAGAAATCATAGATCTTCATATTTGTATAAATGAGCTGTATCAATCGCCTGAACACAGGTATGCGTTTGAGAAGGTATACCGCATCGGCTGAATTTGCGAGTGAAATTTGGTACGATAGGCATTGAGGTGAAAGATATTGCTATCACAAACTTTGCTGGAAATGACCGAGCAAATGATTGAAGTTGCTGAAAAAGGCGCTGATCGGTATCAGGAAGGAAAAAACAGTAATCATTCTTATGATTTTTTTGAGACGATAAAGCCTGCAGTTGAAGAGAATGATGAACTGGCTGCTCGCTGGGCAGAGGGTGCTCTTGAATTGATAAAAGTCCGCCGGCCAAAATATGTGCATAAAGAGCAAATTGAGGCCGTAAAGGATAATTTCCTGGAATTGGTCCTTCAATCTTATGTTCATCATATTCATAAAAAACGATTCAAGGACATCACTGAGTCAGTCCTTTATACATTGCACGCAGTAAAGGATGAAATTGCAAGAGAAGACAGCCGGTAAAAGGCTGTCTTCTTTTCGTTTTTATAGGGGGCCGGACGTTAATTCATCTCATATGCCGGGCTTTCTGCTCCATTTGCTTCGAGAACCTTCATACTGTTACGAAACTCAGTTATGCTGAGATGTCCTTGAATATAGAGGAACTTGGCAAAGTCCATCAGTTTATTCATACAGTCTGTTTCATATTTCTTCATTTCTGCAAAACGTTTGCTTAAGTATGATACGTTCATTATGGTGCATCCCCTCTCATCTGTATTGAAAATATGGTACCATAATGATTCGACTTTTTTCTGTTTTTAAAAAATTTAAACTTTCGACACAATTTGACAAATGCTAATCATCACTTGTGACACAAACAATAGAAGTCATTCATACATATATAGAAGAGAAATATGTTGTGTTTAGGGGGAATCGCAATGAACGGGAGCTCTCGAAGCTATCCTCGGCAAATGGGCTATTATTATCCTCAGCATATGCAAGGATATTATCAGCAGGCTGCACCCGGTTATTTAGAGCAACAACTGCCTCAGCAGCATTATGGACAGCAGGATTATTATCAGCCTTATGCTCCGATCCAGCCTATGCCTATGCAGCCGCCTGTATTTTCTAACCCTTATCCTATCCCAAGGCCTAATCAACAGCAGCCTTCACAATTTCAAAGCATTATGTCGCAGTTCAAAAAAGCCAATGGGCAATTTGATTTTAATAAAATGATGGATACGACAGGTCAAGTAATGAGTGCAATGAATCAGGTCGGATCTTTAATAAAGGGATTTACCAGCTTTTTTAAATGATAGAAGCATGAATGAATCGTTCATTCATGCTTATTTTTTGGAAAGAAAAGTGTCATTGTCTGCTCGTTCCAAGACGTTTCCATATCTTCTTGGCGAACTTCATAAGGCAGCTGAACCGTTCTTGTCATGCTTGTAAAGGTAGCCTCATTTTGGTGTTTCTGTTTTTCTTGGAGTGTTACATGGAGATACCTCGATTTAACATCAACGACGATCTCGCCATCTCGAAACGTCGCCGGAATGGTAATATCGATATACAGCCCAGTATCTCTTTCTCTGACATGTATGGTCGTCTGCACATCCTTTAAACTCGAGTTGATTAGGTTCTGAAATCCGTTTATAAGGTTGCCGAACGCTGAGGATTGAAAAAGAGTGTCGATTGCCTCCGTTATGATTTCTTCTTTCTTTTGCAGTTCGTTCTTTTTGTCATCATGGAATTCCAATATCGCCACCGCCTTTTTTAACCAGATTATGCGTCTATGCCAGATGTTGTTATAAATTGAAGCAAAATTGAAAGTGTGGTTAAATAGTGGTGAATGAAGGGATAACGGTTGAAGTGAATGAGAAGGGAGAAAATACATTGCTGAAAAAATTATTCGGAATGGGCAAAACTCAGGAAAAGGTGACAGAAGAGGTTATTTATTCTCCGGCAGACGGTACAGTAATGGACCTGTCAGATGTGCCGGACCCTGTTTTTTCACAGAAAATGATGGGAGAAGGAATAGCGGTGGAACCTTCTAGCGGTGAAATCGTATCTCCCGCTGAAGGTGAAGTCATTCAGATTTTCCACACCAAACACGCCGTTGGCATTCGGACTCGCTCGGGAATTGAGCTGTTAATTCATGTCGGGCTGGAGACAGTTAATATGAACGGAGAAGGATTTACTGCCCACATTAAAGAAGGGGATAAAGTGAAGGTCGGTGACCCGCTGATTACATGTGATTTGGAATTAATAAAAGAAAAAGCGAGCAGCACAGTCATCCCAATCGTTATAATGAATGGTGAGGCTGTAGGATCAATTGTACCGGCAGGCGAAAAGGCTGCTCGTAAAGGCGAATCAAAGCTCCTTACAATAAAAGCGAAATAAGCAGGGCGTATGCCTTGCTTTTTTTATTCAACTGTATAAAATTTGCACCTAGCCATGCAAACAAATATTCGGTAAACTGTACTTGACAAAGAGGTGTAAAGAATGAAAAAGAAATCACTGACTGAACTCATTTCTGATTTAAAAGGAAATGAAAACGTTGTGAATTGGCATGAAATTGAGCCTCGGGAAGCAAAAACAAGGCCTATGCCCGAAAGTATAGACGAGAGAATCAAAGCGGCCCTTTCGAAAAGGGGCATTGATGAACTATATACTCACCAATATTCCGCTTTTCAATATGTGCAAAAAGGAGAGAGCATCGTTACCGTAACGCCAACAGCATCAGGAAAAACGTTATGCTACAACCTCCCAGTCCTGCAGTCCATCGCCCAAGATGAAACAAACCGGGCGTTATATTTATTTCCGACTAAAGCGCTGGCACAAGACCAAAAGAGCGAGCTAAATGAAATTATTGATGAAATGGGCATTGATATTAAAAGCTTTACATATGACGGGGATACGTCTCCGGCAATCAGACAAAAGGTGAGAAAAGCAGGTCATATTGTCATTACAAACCCCGATATGCTGCATTCTGCCATTCTACCGCATCATACGAAATGGGTCAGTTTGTTTGAAAACCTTAAGTATATCGTCATCGATGAGCTTCATACGTATCGAGGTGTGTTCGGCAGCCATGTGGCAAATGTGATCCGGCGGCTAAAGCGGATCTGCCGGTTTTATGGAAGTGATCCGGTTTTTATTTGTACTTCCGCAACAATTGCCAACCCAAAGGAATTGGGAGAACAGCTGACAGGTAACCCGATGCGGCTGGTCGATGACAACGGCGCACCGAGCGGACGCAAGCATTTTGTGTTTTACAATCCGCCAATTGTGAACAAACCGCTCAATATTAGAAGGAGCGCAACCGCAGAAGTGAATGAACTGGCGAAAGAGTTCCTTAAAAACAAAGTGCAGACCATTGTTTTTGCCAGAAGCAGAGTTCGGGTGGAAATTATTTTAAGCCATATTCAGGAGCTTGTGAAAAAAGAGATTGGAACAAAATCAATCAGAGGCTATCGGGGAGGCTACCTGCCGAAAGAGCGAAGAGAAATCGAAAAAGGCCTGAGAGAAGGCGACATTTTAGGAGTGGTCAGTACGAATGCCTTAGAGCTTGGTGTTGATATCGGCCAGCTGCAAGTGTGTGTAATGACGGGGTATCCCGGAAGTGTTGCAAGTGCTTGGCAGCAGGCGGGACGAGCCGGCAGAAGACACGGTGAATCTTTGATTATCATGGTAGCCAATTCAACACCGATTGACCAATATATTGTGCGGCATCCTGAATATTTCTTTAATCGTTCGCCTGAATCTGCAAGAATCAATCCGGAGAATTTGATTATTTTAGTAGACCACTTAAAGTGTGCGGCTTATGAGCTTCCTTTTAGAGCTGATGAAGAATTTGGACCCATGGAAGTCAGTGATATTCTTGAGTATCTTGAGGAAGAGGCTGTTCTTCACCGCAACGGCGAACGGTACCATTGGGCAAGTGAGTCGTTCCCTGCTTCAAACATCAGTTTGCGTTCCGCCTCCCAGGAAAATGTCGTGATAGTTGATCAGTCGGATATTGCAAATGTAAGGATTATCGGTGAAATGGACCGTTTTAGTGCGATGACGCTTTTGCATGATGAAGCGATTTATTTGCATGAAGGCGTTCAGTATCAAGTTGAGAAGCTCGATTGGGACCATAAAAAGGCGTATGTCAGAAAAGTCGATGTCGAATATTATACGGATGCAAACCTGGCAGTTCAGCTGAAGGTATTAGAAATCGATAAAACGAAAGAAAAAAGCCGTACGTCATTGCACTACGGAGACGTCACTGTCAATGCCCTGCCGACCATTTTTAAAAAAATAAAAATGACCACTTTTGAAAATATTGGGTCTGGACCTATTCATTTGCCGGAAGAAGAACTGCATACAAGTGCAGCTTGGCTCGAAATCAAAACAGCGGATGAAGACATCGGGGAAAAGACACTGGAACAGCTGCTTCTTGGCATCTCGAATGTGCTGCAGCATATTGTCCCTGTGTATATCATGTGTGATCGAAATGATGTTCATGTTGTTTCTCAAATTAAAGCAGCCCATACCGGATTGTCAACCATATTTTTATATGATCATTATCCGGGCGGTATCGGTTTGGCGGAGGAAGTCTTTAAACGTTTTTCAGACATTAATGAAGCGGCGAAACAACTGATTACACATTGTCCTTGTCATGACGGCTGTCCGTCTTGTATAGGTACGGAAATAGAAGGGATAAAAGCAAAGGAAAGAATTTTGCAGCTGTTGGATCAAATGTCGTAAGGAGGGAGGCCGGATATGTCATTAAAAGGGAAACTCCAACGGATGAAAAAGCACATGGCGCTCGACGAAGGAGAACAAAAAATAGAAGCAGGCAAACAAGAAAACCACTTTGATGACATCCCGTTTTTAGAAGAGTGGGAGGCTTTTGGCATGAAGCCTTTCATCTTCGAAGATGAATATTGCCTCATCAGAGAAGTAGAATATCCGCTTTCTCACCGCCATGGGTTATACAGCTTTTCTGAGCTTGAGGAAGTGATCACACTGTGGAATCAAAGCGGCCTGTCGCATACATTGTCAGCAAAAGGGTATAACAAAAACAACCTCTTTTTCTTTGATACAGAAACAACCGGTCTTGGGGGTGGAGCTGGGAATACCATTTTTTTGCTTGGGCATGCGAGAGTATATGAAGACCGAGTGACAGTCAAACAGCATCTTTTGCCCAAACCGGGGAACGAAGTCGCCTTGTACCAAAGCTTTTTAAGCGAGGTTGACATTACATCACTTGTGACCTACAACGGCAAAGCCTTTGATTGGCCGCAGGTGAAAACAAGGCACACCTTGATCCGTGACAGACTTCCGAAGCTTCCGGAGTTTGGCCACTTTGATCTTTTGCATGGAGCTAGACGCCTGTGGAAACACAAAATGGACCGTGTATCTCTTGGCACGGTTGAAAAAGAGGAGCTCGGCATCCGCAGGCTAGAAGACACACCGGGCTACTTGGCGCCAATGCTTTACTTTCATTTTATCAAGGCGCAAGAGCCGGATCTTTTAAAAGGTGTCCTGCATCATAATGAAATGGATGTGTTATCACTCATTTCATTGTACATCCATATGTCTAAAAAAATCCTTTCAGAATCACATGCGCCAAAAGAACACAGTGAAGCCTATGCTATGGCGAAATGGTTTATGGCTCATAAAGAAACGGACCAAGCGATCAAGCAGTTGGAAAGGCTTATAGAAAAATCGTTTGAGGACCAGGACAGTGCACGGCTGGATTTATCGCTCCTGTACAAAAAACAAAATCGCTTGGAAGAAGCAGTGCCGCTTTGGGAAAAGCTGTCCCGCTCGCAAAACCAGAAGTGCAGATACGCTGCTGTAATAGAGCTCGCGAAATATTTTGAGCATAAGAAAAAAGAATTCGGAAAAGCATTGCAAATAGCAGAGCAATTGCTTAGCGATGCGGCATGCTTATCAGAGAAAGAAACTGAAAAACTGCATGTGAGAATTGCCCGGCTGAAGAGGAAATATTCCTCTTAAATATTCCCCGGGAAAGCGCAAAAGACGACTTGTTTCGCCATGAATTTTTTTTGCTGAATTCACATTGATTTTGTTGTAGAATAGCGGCGAATCCTGTAAAATGACGTTAGTTATTTTTAAAGGGAGAGTTGGTATGTATAAGGGTGTTTTTTACTTGTTCTTTGTTGTGGTATTTTTGATTGCTTTTGTGTTTTCAAACTTTAAAGACAGCTTAATTGCACACTTTTAAAATAGGTCTTTGCATCAGAACATGTACCCCTTATTTTTCATAGCTTAGTATTGTAATAAAGTTTATGGAAAGGGGATTTTATCATGCATCACTGCAGACCGCATATGATGGCGCCAATTGTCCATCCTACTCATTGCTGTGAACACCATACGTTTTCGAAGACTATCGTGCCGCACATTCACCCACAGCATACAACAAACGTAAACCACCAGCATTTTCAGCACGTTCACTACTTTCCACACACTTTCTCAAATGTTGACCCGGCTACGCATCAGCATTTTCAAGCAGGAAAACCTTGCTGCGACTATTAGTATGGAAAACGTGCAGCTTGATGGTGTAAACAATGCAGCACAACAAATGGGGCCCACGGGAGCCCCATTTTTTAAAGCAGGTGAAATGATGAAAGTATTGGCAATAACGGGCTATAAACCGTTTGAACTGGGGATATTTAAGCAGGATGACAAGGCGCTGTATTACATAAAAAAAGCCATTAAGAACCGGCTGATTGCTTTTTTGGATGAAGGATTAGAATGGATTTTAATTTCGGGCCAGCTTGGAGTTGAGCTGTGGGCGGCAGAAGTTGCATATGATTTGCAGGAGGAATACCCTGACTTAAAGGTAGCTGTCATCACACCATTTTACGAGCAGGAAAAGAACTGGAAAGAACCGAATAAGGAACAGTATGAAGCAGTTCTGGCTCAGGCAGACTATGAAGCAAGCCTGACTCACCGTCCTTATGAAAGCCCGCTTCAATTCAAACAAAAAAATCAGTTCTTCATTGATAAGTCCGACGGGCTTCTGCTTTTATATGACCCGGAAAAGGAAGGCTCCCCTAAGTATATGCTTGGGACAGCGGAAAAAAGGCGCGAACAGGATAGCTATCCCATCTACTTTATTACAATGGATGACTTGAGAGTGACAGTGGAGGAAGACAGCTACTAACAAAGAGAGAGAAATTTGACAACCGTACAGATTTCTGAAAAAATATATGTGATGATTCACGATACGAGGTGAAAAAGATGCTTGCTGATAAAGTAAAGCTTTCTGCGAAAGAAATTTTGGAAAAAGAATTTAAAACAGGCGTTAGAGGCTACAAGCAAGAAGACGTTGACAAATTTTTAGATATGATTATTAAGGATTATGAAACCTTCCATCAAGAAATTGAAGAACTGCAGCAGGAAAATCTGCAGCTGAAAAAACAGCTTGAAGAAGCCAGCAAAAAACAGCCTGTGCAATCTAACACAACAAACTTTGATATTTTAAAACGGCTGTCTAACTTAGAAAAACACGTTTTTGGCAGCAAACTTTATGATTGATCACGCTTGAAAAAAATGGCGCTTGTAAATTGTAATCAGTTGTTATATAATAATTCATGTTCTTAACGTTCGGGTAATCGCTGCAGATCTTGAATCTGTAGAGGAAAGTCCATGCTCGCACGGTGCTGAGATGCCCGTAGTGTTCGTGCCTAGCGAAGTCATAAGCTAGGGCAGTCTTTAGAGGCTGACGGCAGGAAAAAAGCCTACGTCTTCGGATATGGCTGAGTATCCTTGAAAGTGCCACAGTGACGAAGTCTCACTAGAAATGGTGAGAGTGGAACGCGGTAAACCCCTCGAGCGAGAAACCCAAATTTTGGTAGGGGAACCTTCTTAACGGAATTCAACGGAGAGAAGGACAGAATGCTTTCTGTAGATAGATGATTGCCGCCTGAGTACGAGGTGATGAGCCGTTTGCAGTACGACGGAACAAAACATGGCTTACAGAACGTTAGACCACTTACATTTAAAATGATGAAAACAAGCTCTCCCGTATAAGGAGAGCTTTTATCTTGAAAAGAGAAAAGTTTTAAAAGACAGGGTGATACGATGAAGAAGTATACACTAATTGCAACGGCGCCGATGGGCATTGAAGCTGTTGTCGCAAAGGAAGTACGAGATTTAGGATACGAATGCAAGGTTGATAACGGGAAAGTTATTTTTGAAGGTGATGCACTTGCCATCTGCCGTGCGAACCTTTGGCTTAGAACAGCCGACCGTATAAAGGTTCAGGTTGCTTCTTTTAAAGCGAAAACATTTGATGAACTGTTTGAAAAAACGAAAGCGATTAACTGGCGCTCATTTATACCTGAAAACGGGAAATTCCCTGTCATCGGAAAATCGGTAAAATCAACACTTGCAAGCGTTCCCGACTGTCAGCGGATCGTCAAAAAAGCAATTGTCGAAAAGCTCAAGCTGCAGTCCGGCAAAGCCAATGATTGGATTGAAGAAACAGGTGCCGAGTATAAAGTCGAAATTTCTTTATTGAAAGATCAGGCTTTGATTACACTGGACTCATCAGGGACAGGCCTTCACAAACGAGGATACCGTGTCGATCAGGGCGGTGCGCCGATTAAAGAAACACTTGCTGCCGCTTTGGTGCAATTAACCAATTGGACGCCGGACCGCCCGTTTGTTGATCCTTTCTGTGGCTCCGGAACAATCGCGATAGAAGCGGCGCTAATTGGCCAAAACATCGCCCCGGGATTCAATCGCGATTTTGTTTCAGAGGATTGGGAATGGATCGGTAAAGATCTGTGGAACAAAGCGCGGCTTGAAGTCGAAGAAAAGGCAAATTATGATCAGCCGCTTACAATTTTCGCTAGCGACATAGACCACCGCATGGTTCAAATCGCAAAAGAAAATGCAGAGGAAGCAGGATTGGGAGATCTAATCCAGTTCAAACAGATGCAGGTCAAAGACTTTACCACAAATCTGGAATTTGGCGTAATTGTCGGCAACCCGCCATATGGAGAGCGTCTCGGCGAGAAAAAAGCCGTTGAGCAGATGTACAAAGAAATGGGGCAGGCGTTCGAGCCGCTTGATACTTGGTCTGTGTATATGCTGACATCAAATGAAAACTTTGAGGAAGCATATGGCAGAAAAGCAACGAAGAAACGAAAACTCTTTAACGGGTTTATTAAAACGGATTATTATCAATACTGGTCAAAAGTAAGACCGCAGCGCAAGAAAACAGAAAACGCATAAAAAGAAGACGCTCTGCATGCGTCTTCTTTCATCTTTCAGCCCTATTCTATCGTTACCAACGGTGAGCTTTCGCGTTGCTTCTCAATATAATGTTGGTTTGGGACATTTCAGTGTGACCGTTTACTTGAGACTTAGAACGTTTAGGCCGCGTCCAATTGTGATGAAACAGTTCAGAATGCTGATCTAATCGGTTTCTATAACTCATGTCAACATCACTCCCTGATAGAATATTGTTGATAAGACGGATAATCCGGAGACGGAATATCAAGTGTAGTTTGTGCATGTTTCGGTGATAACATGCGGTAAAGCATGTATATAAAATGAAAAGTTCGCATACAATGATGATTATTTCCATCAGAGGTGATCTCATGCTGAACAGCGAACATTTTAATCTTATTCAAAGGGCGCTTGACGCAACAGCAAACGAGCTGAAGGAGCTCGGGACTGATTCGTCTCCGTCTGTGATTTCGCATGCGCAAACTGATTTAGAAAAAGCGGTAGAACATATTTATTCAACAGACCATCCTTTTTTATCGTCGCATGTGATCAATCGTAAGTAAACTGCAAAAAACTTGGCATTGCCAAGTTTTTTTATTGTATTCATCAGCGGAAAATGATATTATTGGTGGTCTGAATGTCGAATAGTTGGGGGTTGGAACTAGGTGACAACATCACGTTTGCCTTTTTCTTTAACGAAAACAAAGAATTTTTATGAAGAATTGAACAATTGGATTGGTGACGTGTTTTACGATATCCTTCCCGAAAAAGGGTTTGATCTTCGGGACGAGCAAGTATTTATGGCTTTTCAGCTGGAGCGGGCGTTTAAAGAGAAAAAAGTCATGTTCGCCGAAGCTGGAGTGGGAACGGGGAAAACGCTGGTATATCTTCTTTTTGCAATCAGCTATGCAAGGTATGTCGGCAAACCCGCCATCATCGCTTGTGCAGATGAAACATTAATTGAACAGCTAGTGAAAAAAGAGGGCGATATTTCTAAGCTGGCTGAGCATCTTGATCTGAAAATTGATACAAGGCTGTCAAAATCACATGAGCAATATTTATGCTTGAAGAAGCTTGAAAAAACAATGCAGCGTTCTGATGATGATAAATGGCTGGATCTTTATGAGTCGTTACCGTCATTTGTCCACGAGTCACAGGCGATGCAGCGCTTTTATCCGTATGGCGACCGTAAGCAGTACGCAAATCTATCGAATGAAGAGTGGTCTGACGTAAGCTACGACTCGTTTCAGGACTGTCTGACTTGTGATATGAGACACAGATGCGGTCTGACACTTTCCAGAGATTACTACCGCAAGTCAACGGACTTAATCATATGTTCCCATGATTTTTATATGGAGCATGTGTGGACGGAAGAATCACGCAAACGAGAGGGGCAGCTGCCGCTCTTGCCTGATCATAGTGCAGTTGTATTTGATGAGGGGCATTTGTTAGAGTTTGCTGCGCAAAAAGCGCTAACCTATAGAGTGAAGCAGTCTACTCTTGAATTGTTTTTAGAACGATTGCTGCAAAATGACATCAGAGAAGAGTTTGCAGAATTGATTGAAGATGCGCTTCTCGCAAACGACGAATTTTTCTATGTTCTTTCTGAAGAATCAAAGGAAGTAGCCGGTTCACACCGTTTAGAAATAAAAAATGACCATCGTGTCAAAAAGGCGGCGGACGAGCTTTGCCGTTTACTTGATAAAATCGGTGAGGCACTTGTATTTGAGTCTGAAATGTATACGATTGATCAATACGAGCTGTCAGTAGTGGAAGAATATGTTGAACAAATGGCGTATTCATTATCTCTATATCAAAAGGATGCGATCAGCTGGCTGGAGAAAAAGGAAGCAGAATCAACCTTTGTCGTGATGCCGAGAACGGTAGCAGAAGTACTTGGCGAAAAAGTGTTTTCTAAGAAAATTCCTTATATCTTCTCTTCTGCTACGCTGTCAGAAGGCGGTTCGTTTGATTATATTGCCGACAGTCTTGGGATTCATGATTATTTGTCATTAACTGTTGATTCCCCTTATGATTATTACGAGCAAATGAGTATTAATCTATACGCAAAAACAGATATGGCCGCTGAACAAAAAACGGCTGAAACGATTGAAACAATCAAACGTTACAAAGGAAGAACGCTGGTGCTTTTCCCTTCTTTTGAAGAATTAAACGAGTTTAAAGAGCTGTCGGCGGCATGGGAACTGCCGTATCCAATTTTCTTTGAAGGTGATGAGGAAATCAGCAGCTTAGTAGAGAAATTCCAAGAGGAAGAAGAAACAGTACTTTGTTCAGTTCACTTATGGGAAGGACTCGACATTCCCGGTGACGCATTGAAGAATGTTACCATTTGGTCATTACCGTTCCCGCCACACGATCCTGTATTTACAGCGAAGCGCAACGGAGCGAAAAAAGATCCGTTCGAAGAAGTTGATCTGCCATATATGTTGTTACGTGTACGGCAGGGCATCGGGCGCCTGATTCGCTCGAATCAAGACAGCGGCTCGATTCACATTTACGCTGGCGGAGAAAATGAACGCATCATTGATG
The DNA here is from genome assembly GCF_037964975.1 of Bacillus sp. EU52. Classification (NCBI taxonomy): domain Bacteria; kingdom Bacillati; phylum Bacillota; class Bacilli; order Caryophanales; family Bacillaceae; genus Bacillus; species Bacillus sp. EU52. Next base: position 2,158,043 of record NZ_CP150177.1, on the reverse strand, counting down.
AGGTCAAAAAGGTCTTGCCTGTTGAACCGCACATGATGTAATGGAAAAAAGCTGACGATCGTTCGTCAGCTTTTTTATTTGTCAGCGGGATAGCCAGCCGCCATCAACTGCTAAAATATGTCCATTTACATAATCTGAAGCACGTGATGCCAAAAAGACTGCAGTCCCCCCGATATCATCCGCTTGGCCCCAGCGGCCGGCAGGAATTCTCTTTAAAATGTCCTCATTTCGCTTTTCGTCATCCCGAATAGGCTTTGTATTCGCAGTAGAAATATAGCCTGGGGCGATTGCGTTGACCTGAATACCTGACGCTGCCCACTCATTTGCAAATGATTTTGTCAAACCGGCAACAGCGTGTTTGCTCGCGGTGTAAGCCGGAACGAGGATGCCGCCTTGAAAAGACAGGAGAGAGGCAATATTAATAATCTTTCCATGACCTCTTTTCAGCATGTGCCTGCCAGCAAGCTGTGTCAGAATAAACAGGCTGTTTAGATTGACATTCAGTACGTGCTGCCAGTTCTCTTCTGAAAAATCTTCCGCTTTTTCCCGATGAATAATGCCGGCATTATTGACAAGGATGTGGATCTGCCTGTTTTCAAACAGCTCAGCTGCAGAATCCTTTATCGCTTCCGGCTTGCTCATGTCCAATGTAAAAGATGTAAATATCCGGCCTTCCTGTTCCACAAGCTGCTGTGTTTCAGACAGGCTGCTTTTATGTGATGTGCCGATAATATCAGCGCCAGCCCCGGCTAGGGCTTTGGCAATTCCTTGACCGATCCCTGTTCCAGGGCCTGTCACCAGCGCTGTTTTTCCTTCTAATGAAAAGGCGTCATGTAGATAACCCATCTTATTTCAGCCCATCCATCGGAACGAGATCCATGTCCGTAAATGTGTAATTTTCTCCAGCCATCGCCCACACAAAGCTATAGTTTGATGTTCCTGCGCCAGAATGAATAGACCAGGCGGGAGAAAGGACAGCCTGCTCATTTCCAACAACAAGATGGCGTGTTTCGTCCGGCTGGCCCATGAAATGAAATACCTTTGAATCCTTTTCAAGATCCAGATAAAGATAAGCCTCCATCCGACGGTCATGAACGTGTGCTGGCATGGTATTCCAGTTGTTGTTTTGATCTAACATCGTTATTCCCATCATCAGCTGACAGCTTTTAATGCCATCCTGATGAATAACTTTGTACAGACTTCTGACATTAGACGCTGCATCATCACCAAGGCGGTCCGGTGTCAGTTCAGCTAGGGCGGCTTTTTGTGTTGGATAGCTTTTGTGGGCGCAAGCGGAGACGAAGTAAAACTTCGCTTTTTCACCGTTCAGGCTTGAAAATGATACATCCTGATTACCCATTCCGATATAGAGAAAATCCTTTGTTTGAAGCACATATTCATCATCGCCGACTCTAACGGCACCAGGCTGGCTGACATTAATAATCCCGATTTCACGCCGTTCCAAAAAGAAGTCTGTTTTTAGAAAATCACCTGCATCAAGCTTCAGTTCACTTTGCCCTGGAGCCGCTCCGCCGATGACAACCCGGTCTTCATGTGAGTAATACATCGAAAGTTTGTTTTCTGTAAATAAAGGATCCATTAAGAAATGACTGCGAAGCTCCTCTGTTGTAAAGCGTTTTACTTGTTCAGGATGTACAGAATAACGATTTTCCATTATATTTCCCCCTTGGTTAGGATTTCAGCATCACTTGAATGAAAATATTTTGGTAACGGTTTCAAAGAAAATTTTAGGATAAATAGTGAAAAGAGTCAACGGAAAATAATGAATTGACACATTATTAAAAAAACTCTTTCCAAATTTTAAAATTATGGTATTCTTTTGTTGTAACGGTTTTGAAATCGGTTTCAAATATATGAGATACAGGAGCACTTGAATGAAAAAGAAAACAACAGGCCATACAACCATCAAAGATGTAGCTGAATGTGCAGGAGTTTCGAAATCGACAGTTTCCCGCTATATTAACGGAAAAATTGACGCGATTTCTCCTGAAAAAGTGAAAAACATTAAAAAGGCAATCGCAGAATTGAATTATCGGCCGAGTAAAATGGCACAAGGTTTGAAAATAAAAAAAAGCAAGTTAATCGGATTTGTTGTAGCTGACATTACAAATCCTTTTTCGGTCGCTGCTTTCAGGGGAGTCGAAGAGGTTTGTGATCAATATGGTTACAGCATTATGGTGTGCAACACAGATAACAGTCCTGAAAAAGAGCGGGAAATGCTCTTAAAGCTAGAAGCCCATTCGGTTGAGGGCTTGATTTTAAACGCAACAGGGGAAAACAAGGATGTACTCCGCGCTTTTGCTGAACAGCAAATTCCAACAATCTTAATTGACCGGAAACTGCCGGATCTGAAACTGGATACCGTAACGACTGACAACAGATGGATCACAAAAGAGATTCTTCAGAAGGTGTACAGCAAAGGGTATACTGATGTCGCGCTGTTTACCGAACCGATTTCCTCTATCAGCCCTCGTGCAGAAAGAGCAGCTGTGTATCAGGAAATGGCTTCGGTTCATAATGTGAACGGGGTCAGATTGCATGAAATTGACGTAAAGGACAAGGAGCAGCTTAAGGCGGCGCTTCGTTCTTTTCACAAGGAAATGCCGGAGCAAAAAAAAGCGATTCTGGCTTTGAATGGCTTGATTATGCTGAAAATCATCAGCTGTATGGAAGAGCTTGGCCTGCGCATCCCTCAAGATATAGGGATTGCAGGATTCGATGATACGGAATGGTATAAACTGATCGGTCCAGGTATTACAACGATCGCCCAGCCGTCACATGATATGGGCAGGACGGCGATGGAACGTGTATTAAAAAGGATTGAAGGTGACAAAGGAGCGCCTCAAACCATTGAATTAGAGGCAAAAGTCATCATGAGAAAGTCACTTTAATCCTAGGTGCCCTCAACTAAGAGGAGGTTGGGAAGAGATGAAGCTTGATGCGGTGACATTCGGGGAATCAATGGCCATGTTTTATGCAAATGAGTATGGAGGCCTTCATGAAGTATCCACTTTTTCTAAAGGGCTTGCCGGAGCAGAAAGCAATGTCGCCTGCGGCCTTGCCAGACTCGGATTTCGAATGGGATGGATGAGCAAGGTCGGCAATGATCAGCTCGGAACGTTTATTTTACAAGAGCTTAAAAAAGAGGGAGTGGATGTGTCCCGCGTGATCCGCTCGCAGGACGAAAATCCCACCGGGCTGCTGCTGAAGTCAAAAGTGAAAGAAGGCGACCCGCAAGTTACCTACTATAGGAAAAACTCAGCTGCAAGCACATTAACTTCAGCTGAATATCCGAGAGATTATTTTCAATGCGCAGGCCATTTGCATGTGACAGGCATTCCGCCTGCCTTGTCAGCCGAGATGAAAGACTTCACGTATCATGTCATGAACGACATGAGAAACGCAGGGAAGACCATTTCATTCGACCCTAATGTAAGACCTTCGCTTTGGCCTGATCAAGCAACAATGGTACACACAATCAATGATCTGGCTGGGCTTGCAGACTGGTTTTTCCCGGGTATCGCAGAGGGAGAGCTATTGACCGGAGAAAAAACACCTGAAGGCATTGCCGACTATTATTTGAAAAAAGGTGCCAGCTTTGTTGCTATTAAACTTGGAAAAGAAGGCGCTTACTTTAAAACGGGGACAAGTGAAGGATTTCTAGAAGGCTGCCGGGTCGACCGGGTGGTTGATACGGTCGGCGCCGGAGACGGATTTGCAGTCGGTGTAATCAGCGGTATCCTAGACGGTTTGTCGTACAAGGATGCGGTGCAAAGGGGAAATGCGATTGGCGCTTTGCAAGTGCAGGCACCGGGGGATATGGACGGTTTGCCGACCAGGGAGAAATTAGCTTCTTTTTTATCTGCTCAAAGAACGGTTCACCAAAAGAAAGGGGATTATTAATATGGAGTCCAAAGTCGTTGAAAACCGTCTGAAAGAAGCAAAGCTGATTGCAGTCATTCGTTCAAAGGATAAGCAGGAGGCCTGTCAGCAGATTGAGAGTTTATTAGATAAAGGGATTCGTGCAGTTGAAGTGACGTATACGACCCCCGGGGCATCAGATATTATCGAATCCTTCCGTAATAGGGAAGATATTTTAATTGGCGCGGGCACGGTCATCAGCGCGCAGCAAGCTGGGGAAGCTGCTGAGGCTGGCGCGCAGTTTATTGTCAGTCCGGGTTTTTCAGCTGATCTTGCTGAACATCTATCTTTTGTAAAGACACATTATATCCCCGGCGTCTTGACTCCGAGCGAAATTATGGAAGCGTTGACATTCGGGTTCACGACATTAAAGCTGTTCCCAAGCGGTGTGTTTGGCATTCCGTTTATGAAAAATTTAGCGGGTCCTTTCCCGCAGGTGACCTTTATTCCGACAGGCGGGATACATCCGTCTGAAGTGCCTGATTGGCTTAGAGCCGGAGCTGGCGCCGTCGGAGTCGGCAGCCAGTTGGGCAGCTGTTCAAAAGAGGATTTGCAGGCTGTTTTCCAAGTGTAAGTGGAATTGTTTTTTCATAACCGGAGGATGGGAGAATCCACAATATGAAAATCAAGGCGACAATTGAACGGGTACCTGGCGGAATGATGATTATTCCGCTATTTCTTGGAGCGGCGCTCAACACGTTTGCGCCTGGAACAGCGGAGTTCTTTGGAGGGTTTACGGGTGCTTTGATTACCGGAACGCTGCCGATACTGGGTGTTTTTATCTTTTGCGTAGGAGCAACGATTGATTTTCGTTCTTCAGGCTATATCGCAAGAAAAGGAATCACGTTATTATTGGGGAAGATCGGATTTGCGGCGCTGCTCGGCGTGATTGCAGCGCAATTTATACCTGACGAAGGCATACAATCCGGCTTTTTTGCAGGCCTTTCTGTTTTAGCAATTGTCGCGGTAATGAATGAAACGAACGGCGGACTGTATTTGGCGCTCATGAATCACATGGGAAGAAAAGAGGATGCGGGCGCTTTCGCCTTTATCAGTACAGAATCTGGTCCTTTTATGACCATGGTGACGTTTGGTGTGACGGGACTTGCCGCATTCCCATGGGAAACGCTGGCAGCGACAGTCATCCCGTTTTTACTTGGATGTATACTTGGAAATCTGGATCATGATCTCAGAGACTTATTCAGCAAGGTTGTGCCGGCGATCATTCCATTTTTCGCCTTTTCGCTCGGCAATACCTTGAATTTTGGAATGCTGATCCAATCAGGGCTGCTCGGCATTTTTATCGGAGTTTCTGTCGTCATTTTATCGGGCAGTTCTTTGTTTTTGCTTGATCGTTTTATTGCGCGGGGAGATGGTGTCGCGGGAGTGGCCGCTTCTTCTACGGCAGGGGCGGCTGTAGCCGTGCCATATGCATTAGCGGAAGCGAATGCCTCATTTGCGCCAGTTGCTGAGTCGGCAACTGCAATTATCGCGACAAGCGTTATTGTCACCTCGCTCTTAACCCCGCTGGCAACAGTGTGGGTAGATAAAAAAATCAAGCAGAAAAAGCGGAGAACACCTCCGCCAAAAAATCAAATGACGATCAACTGAATAAAAAGGCTGCCATAAAAACATACCGGCAGCCTTTTATACAAACAATTTGACTTTCATACCCCCTTCCATTAGCCTGTAATGGAACGGCTAGAATAGGGAGGGAATGGATATGGAGATACATACATATGAAAAAGAATTTTTTGATCTTTTAAAAAGAATCTCACATTACAGCGAAGCAGTTGCGTTAATGCACTGGGACTCCAGAACAGGCGCGCCGAAAAACGGCTCAGAGGATCGTGCCGAAAGTATCGGCCAGCTTTCAACAGATATATTCAATATCCAAACATCAGATCGAATGAAGGAGCTTATCGATGTCCTGTATGAACGATTTGATGACTTGTCGGAAGATACGAAAAAAGCAGTGGAACTGGCGAAAAAAGAGTATGAAGAGAATAAGAAAATCCCTGAGGCTGAATACAAAGAATACGTGATTCTGTGTTCAAAGGCAGAAACAGCGTGGGAGGAAGCGAAAGGAAAATCTGATTTCAGCTTGTTTTCTCCTTATTTAGAACAGCTGATTGAATTCAATAAACGTTTTATTACGTATTGGGGATATCAAGAGCATCCTTATGATGCATTGCTTGATTTGTTTGAGCCCGGCGTCACGGTAAAGGTGCTTGATCAGCTGTTTGCTGAGCTGAAGGAAGCGATTATCCCTCTTGTTAAACAGGTGACAGCTTCCGGAAATAAACCAGATACAAGCTTTCTTACAAAAGCGTTCCCGAAAGAAAAGCAAAAAGAGCTCAGTCTGTATTTTTTACAGGAGCTTGGCTACGATTTTGATGGCGGAAGACTTGATGAAACCGTTCATCCGTTTGCAACTACGCTGAATCGGGGAGACGTTCGGGTCACGACGAGATATGATGAAAAAGATTTCCGGACGGCGATCTTTGGCACCATTCATGAGTGCGGGCACGCGATTTACGAGCAAAATATTGATGAAGCACTCAGTGGCACGAACTTGTCAGACGGCGCATCAATGGGAATTCATGAATCGCAATCATTATTTTACGAGAATTTTATCGGCCGCAACAAGCATTTTTGGACTCCGTACTATCAGAAGATTCAAGAGGCATCACCTGTACAGTTCAAGGACATCTCCCTGGATGATTTTGTCCGGGCAATCAATGAATCAAAACCTTCATTTATCAGGGTCGAAGCGGATGAATTGACGTATCCTCTTCATATCATCATCCGTTATGAAATTGAAAAAGCGATTTTCAGCAATGAAGTGTCTGTGGAAGATCTGCCGTCGCTTTGGAATCAAAAATACCAGGATTATTTAGGGATTACACCGCAGACCGACGCAGAGGGGATCTTACAGGACGTCCATTGGGCAGGTGGAGATTTCGGCTACTTCCCATCCTATGCGCTCGGCTACATGTATGCGGCTCAGCTGAAACAAAAAATGCTTGAGGATCTCCCTGAATTTGACGCTCTCTTGGAAAGAGGAGAGTTCCATCCGATAAAGCAATGGCTGACGGAAAAGGTGCACATTCACGGAAAACGGAAAAAGCCGTTAGACATTATTAAAGATGCAACAGGAGAAGAGCTGAATGTTCGCTATTTAATTGATTATTTATCAAACAAATATTCAAATCTCTATCTGTCATAATCAAAAGCCTGGCGGCGCGGTCGTCAGGCTCTTTTATATCGAATCCCCTTGAAATACGAATGATATCTAAAAAAACAAAAATAAAGTTCGGGAATTTTTATTTTCAGCCTATGCAAGAGATTAGAATCTTGATATAATTTATTACAATATAATAGGAACACTCATATAATCGCGTGGATATGGCACGCAAGTTTCTACCGGGCACCGTAAATGTCCGACTATGGGTGAGCAATGGAACCGCACGTGTACGGTTTTTTGTGATATCAGCATTGCTTGCTCTTTATTTGAGCGGGCAATGCTTTTTTTATTCTCATAACGGAGGTAAGACAAGATGGAAGCACTGAAACGGAAAATAGAGGAAGAAGGCGTCGTATTATCTGATCAGGTATTGAAAGTGGATTCTTTTTTGAATCACCAAATTGATCCGCTGCTTATGCAGAGAGTTGGTGACGAATTTGCGTCCAGGTTTGCAAAAGACGGTATTACCAAAATTGTGACAATCGAATCATCAGGTATCGCTCCCGCTGTAATGACGGGCTTGAAGCTGGGTGTGCCAGTTGTCTTCGCGAGAAAGCATAAATCGTTAACACTCACCGACAATTTGCTGACAGCGTCTGTTTATTCCTTTACGAAACAAACAGAAAGCCAAATCGCAGTGTCTGGGACCCACCTGTCGGATCAGGACCATGTGCTGATTATCGATGATTTTTTGGCAAATGGACAGGCAGCGCACGGGCTTGTGTCGATTGTGAAGCAAGCGGGAGCTTCTATTGCGGGAATTGGCATTGTTATTGAAAAGTCATTTCAGCCGGGAAGAGATGAACTTGTGAAACTGGGCTACCGAGTGGAATCTTTGGCAAGAATTCAGTCTTTAGAAGAAGGGAAAGTGTCCTTCGTACAGGAGGTTCATTCATGAGAAATGGATTCGGCAAAACGCTGTCTTTAGGGATTCAGCATGTTCTTGCCATGTATGCCGGCGCTATTGTTGTTCCTCTGATTGTTGGAAAAGCAATGGGACTGACTGTCGAGCAGCTGACTTACTTAGTATCGATTGATATTTTTATGTGCGGTGTGGCTACCCTTCTGCAAGTGTGGAGCAACCGATTTTTTGGGATCGGGCTTCCGGTAGTGCTTGGATGTACCTTTACAGCTGTATCGCCGATGATAGCGATTGGATCTGAATATGGGGTTTCAACTGTTTACGGTAGCATTATTGCTTCAGGCATTCTTGTCATTCTTATTTCATTTTTCTTTGGAAAGCTCGTAACGTTTTTTCCGCCGGTCGTGACAGGCTCTGTTGTTACGATTATCGGTATTACACTGATGCCGGTTGCCATGAATAACATGGCCGGCGGAGAAGGAAGTGCAGATTTCGGAGATCTCTCCAATCTTGCGCTTGCTTTTATCGTGTTGAGTATCATTGTGCTTCTATACCGTTTTACAAAAGGCTTTATCAAGTCTGTCTCGATTTTGATCGGTATTTTGATTGGCACCTTCATCGCTTATTTGATGGGGAAAGTTCAATTTGATAATGTTTCGGACGCGGCAGTTGTTCAAATGATTCAGCCATTTTACTTCGGCGCGCCGTCTTTTCATGCAGCGCCTATCATTACGATGTCCATCGTTGCAATTGTCAGCCTTGTGGAGTCAACTGGTGTTTACTTTGCTTTAGGTGACCTGACAAACCGCCGTTTGACAGAGAAAGATTTGTCTAAAGGCTATCGAGCTGAAGGACTGGCTGTGCTTCTGGGCGGTATTTTTAACGCTTTTCCTTACACGGCATTCTCTCAAAATGTCGGGCTTGTTCAGCTCACAGGGATCAAAAAAAATGCCGTCATTGTGGTCACAGGTGTGATCCTAATGGCATTTGGGCTGTTTCCAAAGATCGCTGCTTTTACGACCATTATTCCATCCGCTGTTTTGGGCGGTGCAATGGTGGCGATGTTTGGAATGGTGATCGCTTACGGGATTAAAATGCTCAGCCGCATTGATTTTGCGAAACAGGAAAATCTGCTGATTGTTGCCTGCTCAGTGGGATTGGGGCTCGGTGTGACCGTTGTGCCGGATATTTTCAAACAGCTTCCGAGTGCCTTAACGCTGCTTACAACGAATGGCATTGTGGCGGGCAGCTTTACTGCAGTCGTCTTAAATATTGTATATAACGTTTTTTCTAAAGCTAAAAAAATAGAACAAGAAGCTGACCTCGCTGAACAAAAAACAGCAGTCTAACTCCGCCGCGGCGGAGTTTTTTTGCATATAAAAAAGATTGTTGCGGCACAATGTATGCAAAGAGGTGATCGCATGGCGTTTATTTTATCCATTGGAACAAGTCTTCCTGCGTATAATGTAAACCAAGAGAAAGCGGCCGAGTTCGCCCGCTATATGTTTCAGCATTCTTTTAAGGATATTGACCGGCTGTTATCCTCCTTTAAAAACGGGCAAATCCATTCGAGACAGTTTGTTAAGCCGATTGAATGGTATAAAGAGGGGCACAGCTTTGAAGAAAAAAATCAAATATACATAGAAGAAACACTGAAACACAGCAGAGCGGCTGTTCGTGAGTGCCTCTCTCATCCGGAATTTTTTCAAGAAGCCATTCCTTATGAGAAAGTGGAAGCTGTTTTTTTCGTCTCCAGTACAGGTCTTTCCACACCGAGTATCGAGGCGCGGCTTATGAATGAACTTCCGTTTTCTCCATATACGAAGCGGATTCCGATTTGGGGGCTTGGCTGTGCAGGAGGAGCCAGCGGACTTGCGCGTGCAGCCGAATACTGCAAAGCGTATCCTGAGGCTTTTGTGCTTGTCATTGCTGCCGAGCTGTGCAGCCTGACATTCCAGCCGGAAGATAAAACGAAAAGCAATCTGATTGGCACCTCGCTTTTTGGTGACGGCATTGCCGCAGCTTTATTATGCGGAGAGAAGGCGGACCGCAGGATGTCAAAGCTGAAGCTTGCGCCGAAGATAATGGACGCCCAATCTGTTTTGATGAAACAATCAGAAGATGTCATGGGCTGGGACTTTACCGATCAAGGATTCAAAGTCATTTTCTCACGAGACATTCCGACCTTGGTGGAAAAATGGCTCAAAACAAATGTACAGATTTTTTTGGACAAACATAAGCTGTCATTCCATGATATCAGTGTTTTTTTGGCGCATCCAGGCGGAAAAAAAGTGATCGATGCATACATCAAAAGTCTCGGGCTGTCGTCAGAAAAGCTTTCATCTGCGCAAAGCATTTTGCAAAAGCACGGAAATATGTCTTCAGCTACAATCTTGTATGTGATCAAAGACCATCTGCAGAACGGACATAAAAAGGAAGCTGAACGAGGAATGATTGGCGCATTAGGGCCGGGTTTCTCATCAGAGTTGCTATTATTCAGCTGGGAAAAGGAGGCCTGACTCATGTTTTGGTTGTTGATCGCCATTCTCATTGTTCAAAGAGCAGCAGAAATGGCAGTGGCCAGGCAAAACGAACAAAAGGTAAAGAAGCAAGGAGCAATTGAATTTGGCGAGAGCCACTATCCGTATATCATTACGATGCATATCCTTTTTTTCCTGTCCTTAATTGCCGAGGTGCTGCTGATGAATAAACAGCCGTCCAGCTGGTGGCTCGGTATCGCTGCAGTGATTTTAAGCGTACAGATCGTACGGTATTGGGCGCTTTGTTCCTTAGGGGCATATTGGAATACGAAAATCCTTGTTGTTCCAGGTGTAGAGCTTGTAAAAAAAGGTCCATATAAATGGATGAAACATCCAAACTATGCCGTTGTTATACTTGAAATTTTGCTGATTCCGCTGCTTTATCAAGCATACGTCACCATGTGTCTGTTTTCCATTTTCAATGCCGTGTTGTTAAGCGTCAGAATTCGCGCAGAAGACAAAGCATTACAGGAATACAGCGTAAAATAGCGATTGAAAATCATTCTCAACCATGTTAAAATGAATTTGAAAAAGATTCTCAATCAGGATGGTGAAGCAAATGACTATGCTGTTTTTGCTTGGAGCGGTTTGTACATATAGTGTATTAATTGGTTTTGTATTAAAAGGAATCTCTAATAAATCTGTTTGATGAATCTGGAACTTGTAAAAGTTGCAGATTTTCTTTTATAGAAGCTGCCGTAATGGCGGCTTTTTTCTATTCTCCTAAAGAAATTTGGTTTATTCTTGTGTAAAATGAAAAGGGAATGAATTCAGATCTTTCGAAAAAGGTTCACAATTGAAACGGCACAAAGGGGTTTAGACTTATGACAGATCAAAACAGAAAAGAGCTTTTGCATAAAACCGGGGAACTTTATAAGCAATTTATTGAGAATCAAGATGAACAAAGGGCTGCTAAACTGGCTGCGGTCATGAAAAAAGCGGCTGATGAAGAGGTTTATATCGCGTTTACCGGGCATTATTCAGCGGGGAAATCGTCACTGCTGAACTGCCTGTTAATGGAGAATATTTTGCCGACAAGCCCGATTCCGACAAGCGCTAACCTTGTTGTGATCAGAAACGGGGAAAAGCGAGTTCGGCTTCATACAACAGACGGAGCGTGTGCTGAGCTGGAAGGGACTTACCAGAAAGACAAGGTGCAGCAATATTGTAAAGACGGGGAACAGATTGAAAGCGTCGAAATTTTTGACAGGTATACTGAGATCGATTCCGGGGTTGCGTATATTGATACTCCAGGGATAGATTCAACAGATGATGCTCATTTTCTATCGGCTGCTTCTATTCTTCACCAAGCGGATGCGCTGTTTTACGTCGTTCACTATAATCACGTGCACTCTGAGGAAAATGTAAAGTTTCTCAGATCAATAAAAGAAAGCATTCCGAATGTGTATTTTATCGTCAATCAAATTGACCGCTATGATGAGACGGAGACGAAATTTGGAGACTATCAAGCGCAGGTAGAGGAGATGCTTTGCAATGAAGGGATTTCAAGGGAAGCGCTCTATTTTACATCAGTAACAGAACCGGATCACCCGTTCAATCAGATGGGGGCCCTAAGAGAAGAGTTAAGCAGAATAGAACAGCAATCAAAAAGCAATATGCAGGCTTTAACCGAACAAAAAGTCCGTAATCTGCTAAAGGAACATACGGAAATGCTGAAGAAAGACGAAGCAGGCGCTCCGAGTTTCGCTGAACAGCTTAATATCCATACTGGACTGGTCCAATCGCTGCGTGATCAATTGGATGAGGCCGAAAAACAAATGACTGAGGCAGAGAAGAGGATGCAGGAAGAAATCAATCGTATTTTAAAAAACGCCAACCTGACGCCTTTTGAAATGCGTGAATTGGCGGCTGCATTTTTAGAATCACAAGAGCCTTCCTTTAAAACCGGCTTTTTCTTTTCTAAAGCGAAAACTGCACAGGAAAGAGATAAAAGGCGGAATGCTTTTTTCTCTGATGTGGCAAAACGAACAGAGGCCGAAGCGGATTGGCATATAATAGACACGCTTCATAAACTCGCCAAGGCATTTGATGTCTATACCGCTGAAAGTGAAAAGCTGATTCAGGCCTATCGCACACCGCTTGATATAAGCATCATTGAACGCGCGGTCAAGCATGGTGCAGCCTTTTCCTCTGAATATGTATTGCAATATACAAAAGACTTGGCAGAGCTCATCCGGAAAGAGGCGAAAAGAGAAGCCGCAGACATCATAAAGGTGCTCTCCGCTATGGTGAAAGAGCGTGTTTCCAAAGATGTGCAAACAATTAACGACCGGCTCGTCCAAGAATCAGAAAAACTTGTCTTTCTTCAAGAACAGGCACGTTTAGAGAATAATGCCCGAGAGAAAACCGATCGCCTGTGGGCCATTTGGGAAGAAGAGTCCGCATGCCCAATGCATATAGACACAGAATGGTTTAAATCGAAGAAAACAAGAGTGGCGGCTCCAGAGCAGAAACAAGGCCGAAGCCAGCTGACGGCGCAGCCGATGCCGAAATCAGAAATCAAAATGGAACAAGAAATGCCGCTTCAAGACCAAATCAAACGCTTTTACACTTTGTCTGACATTTTAGGCGAATGCAGCATGTTGTTAAAGCAAACTTCAGCGTTTCGTGAAAGGGTGAAAAGGCTTGAGGAACGTAAATTTACACTCGCTCTTTTTGGAGGCTTTAGCTCGGGGAAATCATCATTTGCCAATGCGCTTGTCGGCGAAAGAGTGCTGCCATCCTCACCAACGCCAACCACAGCGACAATTAACAAGATCACAAAGCCAATCAATGGCAACTTAAACAAAACAGCGAATGTAGTGTTTAAGACAGAGGATGACTTAACGGCTGAAATTTTGCAGCTCACCGGAATACCAAAGGAGCCGGCAGGCCGTTCCTTCACAGAGAAGTGGGAAAAGGCAGTCAAAAAAAACAGGCTGCAGGAAGAACACGTGAAATTGATCAGCAATTTCCTGCTTGCATACGAGAAGTATCAGCAGTATATACAGGAACAGAAGAAATTAACGATTCCGCTCTCTGAATTAAAGCCATATGTAGCAGAGGAAACAACGGCCTGTGCTGTGAAAGAGGTAACGGTCTACTATACATGCCCGCTCACTGAAAAAGGGATTACGATCGTTGATACACCCGGCGCGAGCAGCATGAATAAACGGCATACAGAACTGGCATTCCAATATATCAAAGATGCTGATGCATTTTTTTATATGACTTATTATCAGCACTCTTTTTCAAAAGGAGACCGTTCATTTTTGCGAAAGCTTGGACTTGTGAAAGAATCGCTCAGCATGGATAAAATGTTTTTTATTATTAATGCTGCAGACCTTGCAAAAGATAAAACAGAGCTCGAAACAGTGACCGATTATGTCAGCGCAGAGCTTGTAAAAGAAGGGGTTTATGAGCCGCAGCTCTTTACCGTATCAAGTAAGGAGGAACTGGTGGGAAAACCGGAGTCATTTTACAATCAGTTCTCGAAAGTAAGAAAACACTTAGACCGGTTTATCGAAGTGGATGTAAAAAAAGCGTCAGCAGCGCAGCTCAGTTCGGAGGCAGACAAACTATGCGAAACTGTTTTTCAGCTTCACCAATCCCAGCATCAGTCCCGAGAAGAGAAGGAAGCGCAGAAACAGCGCCTTATGCTGTCATTTGAGCGGACAGCGGCCGATATCGAGAAACGGCGGAACTCAAAAACCATCATTGAAAAAGTAAAAAAAGATACAAGAGAGCAGCTATATCACATTGCACAGCGATTATCATATTTTGCAAATGATTTATTAAAATCGGCATTTCATCCTGGACTGCAAAACGGGGATTGGAAAAAGAACGTCAGTAAAGCGATGACAACAGCCTTACATGAATATCAATTTGAATATATTCAGGAAATCAAAACGCTTGATGTTCGCATGAGCGGTTTCATCGAACGGCATATCAATGAAGAATGGCTGGATCAATTTCAAAAAACATTAAACGAGGACGGTTATTTTTCCGTTTATGCGGGTGATCAGCATTCGAGCGGTATACAGTTGAAGGAAGTTGAACCGGAAATAGAAGAACGTGCTTTTGAGCAGGAACTAAAAGAGGTCAAATCACCGAAGCAGTTTTTTGAGCAGAAAGGAAAAGCGGCCTTTATCGAAGCTGTACGGATGAAACTTACGAAAATCACAGAGGCATGGATAAAAAATGAAGAAGAAAGCCTGATCTCTCATTACACAGCTCACCTCAGACGCTTACAGGAAGATATGGGTGAAAAAGCAATCGCGCAAATAACGGATCAAAAAGAGACATATTTAAGAGGATATGCGGAAGGGGAACATGCGAAAGAGATTGAAATAGCGTACCAGGCGTGCATCTCCTGGAAAAATTCAGACAATACAATAAAAATGTAAAATTCAGTTGGCTTGTATTTCAAGTCATGATAGACTAAATAGAAAAAAGCGAGATGAACGATTAATGTCAGAGGTACATAAAGCAATTTCAGCACATTCATCAAAACAGCACGAGCATATCAAAGCATTTATGCGTCTTGAAAATATGCGTGAATTGGCGATTGAAGAAGCTGTTGCGAAATGCAAAAACGGTGAACCTTATACTACAGATGCAATTAATGAAATTACCGAGCAAATGAATCAGCTCGCTAAAAAAGGCATCGTCCCGACAAGACGGCTTGTATCAAAAGAAATGGTTAGAGAATACGTAAGCCGCATGTAAGCTGGATGATCCTGTCGCGAGTGAACCTCCTGCCGGAAGCATATACTATATGCATCCGACGTAAGGGGGGATTCATGTTGGGCAGAACAAAGCTCGGAAACAGAAATGCACAGGCGAATAACAATGCCAAAAAGAAAAACGGATTTCAAACCCATTTTGACTCTTACGCAGGACGCGAAGCTGAAAAGCTGATCGCCAGCAACAAAAGACACAACGATTGATAAATATCCAAACAGTATCTCTAATTAAAGAGATACTGTTTTTTATTTTTGGGCTGCTTTATGATAAAATAGAAGGAATGAAAGAAAAGGGAGTTATTTGATGAATAATAATAAACTATTGCTGGTTGACGGCATGGCTCTTTTATTCCGGGCCTTTTTTGCCACTGCCGTACATCGCAACTTTATGATAAATGACAGCGGGGTGCCGACGAACGGCGTCAACGGCTTTTTAAAGCATTTGATTACAGCTGTGGAAACATTCCAGCCGACACACGTCGTCTGCTGCTGGGACATGGGGAGCAAAACGTACCGAAATGACTTGTTCCAAGATTATAAGGCCAACCGCAGCGCGCCGCCTGTGGAGCTGATTCCGCAGTTTGATTTGGCAAAGGAAGCAGCCGCAGAGCTTGGAATCATGAATATTGGCTTTGCCGGCTATGAAGCGGATGACTGTATCGGCACTCTTGCCGATTTATTTGCGAATGAAGCGGACATTACGGTCGTAACAGGAGACAGAGATTTACTTCAGCTGTTAACGGATAAAGTAAGCGTTGCTTTGCTTCAAAAAGGAATCGGAAATTATAAAGTCTATACAAAAGAGACTTTTTATGAAGAAACAGGCGTAATGCCGAAGGCTTTGATTGATATTAAAGCGCTTATGGGAGATTCCAGTGATAACTATCCCGGAGTCAAAGGGATTGGAGAAAAAACAGCCTACAAACTGATTCGTGAATACGAAACGATTGACCGTTTATTGGAAAATCTTTCTCTTCTTCCAAAAGGACAGCAGGGAAAAATTCAGCAAGGTTTAAGCGATTTGGAGATGTCGAGGAAGCTTGCGGAAATTCATTGCTCAGTGCCGCTGGCCTGCACACTGAAAGACGCTTTATTTACTTTGCAAATGGAGCAGGCGGCTGACATGCTTCGCCGCCACCAAATCAAAGGAATTGAGCGTATGCTTGAAAAGCTGAACGCTAGAGAGATCGTTTAGATCTTCTCTAGCGTTTTGTATTGCTTTTTTTTGCTCTCTCCTCAAGCTCTGTTTTAGGGTCATTATGTGTATTGCCTTCCAGGTCGCCTTGCGGAGAAACACCGCCGGTCAGCCGGCCTTTATCTTTCTTTTTCATGTTAGTTCACCTCGCCATTAGGATGAACCAATGATCAAGATTTAATTCTTTTCATTCAGCCGAATCGCTTCTTTTGCCAGAAGATCGGCTTTTTGGTTTTGCTTGCCCGGTATCCATTTGATGAAAAAAAGAGGGAATGCCGCTTTTAATCGGGTGATTTCTTCTACGAACGGTTGAAACGTTTTATTTTTAACCATTTCAAGCTCAGTGGCGCGTTCCACAATATCTGAATCGGTTCGAAAGGAAACCGATTGATACCCGCGCGTTGCACATAGCTTCATCCCTTCAATTAATGCAAGAAATTCCGCTTCCTGGTTTGTATGCACTCCGATTGGAATAGAGAAAGATTCTGCTTTTCCCTCATGTTTGATAAAAATGCCGATACCGGAAGGCCCTGGATTACCGGCGCTTGCGCCGTCTACATATATTTCTGTAGGCATTATGAACTCCTTTCATCATTAGGTATCATTTTTTTGGCTGCATAGGCATAAGGCAATGAAATTAAAGATACCGCAAACTTAATCAAATATGTAGAAATAAAAATATGAAGCCACACGCCTGCCGGATAAATGCCGAGAAAGGCGACTGCAGTGAATATGAATGTATCAAACAGCTGGCTGACTGCTGTACTGCCGCCGTTTCTGAGCCATAAAAGCCGATCAGAAGGAAATATCCTTCTAATTGCCGAATATACATAAACATCCAGCGTTTGGCTGAAGATAAAGGCAAGCAGACTTCCTAACGCAACTCGCGGAAGGAATCCGAAGATCGTTTCCAGCGCTGTTTGTGATATGTCGCTGGAAGCCGGTTCGAAAAGCAGCACGCCCTGCATGACAAATGTCAGCGTCAGGAGCGTTGAGAATCCGAGCCATACCGCTTTTCTGGCTTCAGCTGGCCCGTATTTTTCATTCAGCACATCTGTCGCAAAAAAGATTGTGCCATACATCACATTCCCGAGTGTCGCTGTTAAGCCAAACAGTTCCACTGTTTTGACGACTTGGAGGTTGGCGCAGACTGTCGCAAAACCGATCCAAACAAACAGCCCCATTTTGCCAAATCCTTTATAAAATAAAAGAACAATGATAAAATGAATGATCGCAAAAAAGATCCAAAACGAATTATTAAACAAGATGAAAAAGCTTCCTTTCCGGGGTAAGATTGGTTTGATTATAGCATATGCCCAGCAACTAATGAATGGTAAGGTGATTGTAATGAAGCTCAGACCGCATTTGAAAATAGAAGCAAAAGGAACGGGATCCGTCTCATTTTTTAGCGAAGACTGGCTGACAGCACAGCAGGCACGTATGCTTGCCAGAGAACTTGGCCGTTTTCCATACATGAAAGAGCTAGAGTTCGAAGACGAGAAAGGCGGCAGCTGGACGCTGAAGGAATTGGAAAAGCTGACAGAGGAGCTTGCTCAAGAGCCTGATGACATTACTGTTTATTTTGACGGCAGTTTCGATAAGGAGAGCGAATTGGCCGGTCTCGGGATCGTCATCTATTATTCATTGGGAGGAACCCGGCATCGCTTGAGAAAAAATAAAAGCTTCCGGCTGAAAACCAATAATGAAGCTGAATACGCAGCGCTTTATGAAGCAATAAGAGAAGTAAGAGAGCTGGGGGCAAGCAGAAATTCAATTACAATCAAAGGGGACTCGCTTGTTGTGCTGAATCAGCTTGACGGCAGCTGGCCTTGTTATGATCCATCTCATAATGAATGGCTTGACAAAATAGAAGCACTCCTTGAATCGCTGAAGCTTACTCCAACCTACGAAACAATACAACGAAAAGACAATCAGGAAGCTGACGGCCTCGCTAAAAAAATTCTATCCCATCAATTCGTAGAAAGCCACACGAAATTAGACCGTAACGGAGATGACGATATTGGATAAGAAAATGATCTTTAAAGAACTGACAGAACTGCACGATGAATATTGCAAGGACTGTTTTATTAAGAAGCAGTTTCGCAAAGAATTTGGCAAAACTTATGCGCATTCATTTTGTATCAATAAATGTACGGTTGGTGAAAAGTTGAAACAATACGGAGATGTCTTAACCAATCACTAAAAATAAAAACCGCAGAAGCTGCGGTTTTTATTCTTTGAATTCATCCAGCTGATGCTCGCTGTCATCTAGCAGCTGCTGTTGCTGCTTTACAAATTCAGGATCATCGAGAGCTGCCAGCTCTTCAGATTGTGACAGTTCTCTAGCATCCTCAATGGCTTGGTATGCAGAGTCGACTAATGTTTTGCTTTGGCCTCTCGTCGCAGCTCCTGTTGTTTTCTGCGCTGTTTCCACCGCTAGTTCCAGCCGCCGCTTATCCGTAAAGCCAGTCTGATCCTCATTATGAAATTCTGAAGTCACAAAAAACACCTCCGCCATTATTTTGCAGAGTTTTTTTGAAATTTATGTACCAAAATAGAAAAGAAAATAAAAATAAGCCGATATAACTATTGAACCAGAATAAATAGGACTGTTTTACTATTTTAGGTATCTTGATAGAGAAGGGGAACGCAGCTATGGATGATAAAGACTTGAAGTTGATCCTTCACAAAACATTTATAGAAATATACAGTGATTTAGAAGAACTGGCGGATATCGCGAAAAAAGGAAAACCGTCAATGGAAAAGTATGTTGAAGAGATTGAACAGAGGTGCAAACAAAACATTTTGGCGATTGAAATCCAGATGAAAATCAAATAGGAGAGGCGAATGCCTCTCCTCTATTTGTCATCTCATCATCATGTATTGAGTTTAGAGTTTTACAACATTAGAAGCTTGAGGTCCACGATTACCTTCGACAATTTCAAAAGAAACTTCTTGTCCTTCTTCTAATGATTTGTATCCATCTCCTTCGATAGCTGTGAAGTGAACAAATACATCGTCTCCGCCTTCAACTTCAATGAAGCCGAATCCTTTTTCGTTGTTAAACCATTTTACTTTACCGTTTTGCATATTGCTTAATTCCTCCTAGTACTGTAGCACTCATGTGCTAAAAAAAATTTTGTCATCATCTAACTTTGATTCATTGTTAAATGATGGTTCAACTATACACCATCTGGGAGCACCCGTCAAGTTTCGAAACGGCTTATTTTTCAAAAGAAGGGGAAGTTTCATAAAAAATGTAACCGCTTTTATTAATGGCTGAATATAAATAAAAAGAGCACACGATTTTCGTATGCTCTCAAGTACGCCATTACGATAGCACTTTGGCTTTTTGTTTGGCGGTCATCATTTCTGATTCCTTCAGGATATCCTCTAAAATCACTTCAGAGGAGTTTGCTAAATGAAGGTCCTTAATGTTTTTCTTCATGCGATGCAAGGTATCTTCATCTGCAAGAAGGGAAGTGACTGATTCGAGAATCTCTTCATGACGGTTCACAACGATGGCAGCTCCGCGGTCTTCAAAGAAGTTTGCATTTTCTTTTTCCTGGCCAGGCACGGGTTTGTACAGAATGACAGGCACTCCAATGGCTGTGGCTTCTGTCAAAGTAATGCCGCCGGGCTTGGTAATCATGCAATCTGTGATCCGAAATAGCTCATCAATGCGCTCCACATAGCCCAGAACTTTTAATTTGTCACCATTTTCCGCTTCAAGCGCACTCAAAGATTCTTTTAAAGCCGTATTTTTCCCGCACACGACAACTACTTGCACTTGGTCATCCTTGACAAGGTTTTCGCACAGCTCTTTTACGTTCTTTAATACACCGTGAGCACCTGCCATGATCAGAAGCACTTTTTTGTTTGGTGAAAGATTGTACTTTTTATATATCGGGCCAACCGGCATGGATTCTTCAAATTGCGGCCTGATTGGAATTCCTGTGATTTTTACATTGCTTGGATGAGTGCCGATCTCCAGCAGTTTTTCCTTCACGTAATCTGTCGCCACATAATATTTATCCACGTTTTCGTGAACCCAAATTTTATGAAGACAAAAATCAGTCATAACGTTGAAGGTAGGAATGACTCTTCCAGTTCGGCGTCTGTATTCCGGCACGACGATCATCGGAAATGTATTAATAATAATATCGGGCTGATGTTCATCGACAAGTTCGCCCAATCTTTTATTACCCATTTTAAAGTAAATATTGAATTTACGTTTATTATAGATTTTGTCAACTCCGTAATAAAACAAACGATAAAACTGTTTCCCGATTGAGAAGCTTTTTAAATAAAGGTATTGAGTTACCTCTGAAACAATCGGATTTGACTCTTGGTACAAATTAGAAACTGTTACATGCTGAAAGCCGAGCCGTACACATTGTTCATAAAGTGTTTTGGCTACCTGCACATGTCCATTTCCGTAATTTGCAGTCAAAATTAATACTCTTTTATTGGTATTCAAGTAAATTCACCTCAATGTAATCAACAACAAGCAAGCTTCATGCATCGTAAGGAGTTATTGTCTATACATAAACATAACACAAATACATAATCGAATTATTAATGCAGTGAAAAAGTTAAGCTAATTTTAAATGATTTGGATTCCAGTATTTTAAATTTTTGTTATACGCAGACTGAATCAGATGTATTTTATCATATTTTTTGCTCAGCGTATCACTAAAAAAAGAAAAATTAGTCCCATTCATAAGGAGTTTCCTGGTAAACGTAATAATTCAGCCAATTCATAAACAATAATGTGGCATGCGCTTTCCAGCGATTCACTGGCTCGTTGCTGCCTTTTGCAAAATAATGTTTAGGCGCCTCGACAGTAGAAAGGTTTCGTTCCAAATCTCTTTCATACTCTTGAAGAAGCGTATTTGTATCATATTCAGGGTGCCCTGTCAAAAAGACTTGTTTTTCGTCTTTAGACACAATTAAGCAAACCCCGGCTTCCTTTGATGCGGTAAGAATGTTTAACTCGGGCACTGCTTGAAGCTGTTCCATATTTATATCTGTATGCCGGGAATGCGGCACGTAGTATAGCTCGTCAAAACCTCTTACCAATCTTTCGTGTTTTGAAAGAACGGTATGTTCGAACACACCGAAGATTTTTTTCGGCATTTGAATTTTTTCCACACCGTAATGGTAATACAAACCTGCTTGAGCACCCCAGCAAATATGCAAGGTTGAAGTGACATTTGTTTTGCTCCACTCCATGATTTCCTTGAGCTCTTCCCAATATGAAACCTCTTCAAACGCCAAATGCTCGATCGGCGCACCGGTGATAATCATGCCGTCAAACCTCTTGTGACGGATATTGGAAAAAGTCGTGTAAAATTCGTCAAGGTGTTCTCTCGCAGTATTTTTCGGCGTGTGTGTGCTTGGGATTAAAAATGTGAAATGAACCTGTAAAGGCGAATTTCCAAGCAATCTGAGAAGCTGAGTCTCTGTTTGGATTTTTTTCGGCATCAAATTTAATATAATAATTTTTTGCGGCCGGATATCCTGATGAAATGCTCTGCTTTCATCCATTACAAATATATGTTCACTTTCAAGCACCTGTTTTGCCGGCAGGTGTGTTGGTATATTAATAGGCAACGTGCCACCTCCATTATTTCCCCGTTTAATTTTCTTCATTATAGGAATTTTCACGCCAATTTTCAATCTATCTATACGTGTTGAGGGGGAAACAACAGAAAACTCTTTAAATAAAACGCACTGACACGCCTTTTGGTTTCACAGTAAGATGATTTTCAAAGATGTCAGAGGGAATTGTAATGTTTTATAGAATGATAAGATAAAAAACGAGCGTTATGAATTGATAATGAACGGACGTTCATATCGTTAGGCTTCTTATGAGTTCTTAATTGATGTTTACATTTTGAATTGCGATTTAAAAAAGGTAAAATAATCAGCACCAAGGACATAGGAGGGACTTACATGTCTATTTATCATATGAAGGTACGTACAATCACAGGGAAAGACATGACACTTCAGCCGTACGCGGGAAAGGTACTGATGATCGTGAATACAGCAAGTAAGTGCGGTTTTACTCCCCAATTAAAGCAGCTGCAGGAATTATATGATACATATCAGCAGGAGGGGCTGGAGATCTTAGGGTTCCCCTGCAATCAATTCATGAACCAAGAGCCTGGTGAAGAGGCTGACATACAGGAATTTTGTGAAACAAATTACGGTGTTACATTTCCTATGTTTTCAAAAGTGGATGTAAACGGGAAAAATGCCCACCCGCTGTTTATGTATTTGACAGAACATGCGAAAGGGATGCTGGGAACTAAGGCGATCAAGTGGAATTTCACGAAATTTATAGTGGATAGAAATGGAGAAATCGTTGGCCGTTATTCACCAAATACAAATCCGAAAGAGCTGGAAGACGATATCGTGAAGCTATTAGAGCAATAAAAAGAGGGTGTTTTTGTGAAGGAATTGAAGCTGGCAGAGCAAATCAGGGCATGGGTTCAATCTATCCTGACTGACGAAAGCTCTGGACATGATTGGCATCATGTATCAAGAGTAGCAGATCTTGCAGCGTATATTGGAGAAAAGGAAAAAGCGGATTTGTTCATTGTTGAAATGGCGGCTTTGGTTCATGATTTAATTGATGTGAAGCTGCCTGACACGGTCAGGCTTTCTGTGAGCGAAGTATATGATCAGCTCGTTTTTTTCGGAGTAGGAAAAGAGAATGCTGACAGGGTGATTCATATTATAACAAGGATGTCCTTTCGAGACAGGGGAAAGCTGGCAAAGGAGCCGCTCTCAATTGAGGGAAAAGCCGTACAGGATGCTGACAGACTTGATGCGATTGGTGCTGTCGGGATTGCGAGAGCTTTCATGTTTGCGGGCGCAAACGGGCATGGCCTTTATGGAGATGATCAAAGCGCCTACGCTCATTTTTTTTATAAGCTGCTGCGGCTGAAAGATATGATGAATACAGACACTGCACGGGAACTGGCAGAAGAAAGACACAATTTTATGCTTCAATTTGTCCGCCAATTAGAAAAAGACATACCCGGGATTGATGCCGAAACGTCGTAATAGAAGGCTTGGAGCGACTATGATAGAATAAGTCACAGATATGCTATAGGAGGACGATCATGAAGATAAAATCAATTGAACCTACACCAAGCCCGAATACAATGAAAGTCATCTTAACGGAAGAGCTTCCGGCGGGCAAAAGCAATAACTATAAACCTGAGCAAGCAGAAGGCGCACCGCCTGTTATAGCGGAAATCCTTAAAATAGATGGAGTTAAAGGGGTATATCACGTCGCAGATTTTCTTGCTGTTGAACGGAATGCAAGATACGACTGGAAAGACATTTTACCGCAAGTCCGCACTGCATTTGGGATGGAAAGTGCTGAAAGCGGAGAAGAAAATCGTTCTGATCAAGAATCTTTTGGAGAGGTAAAAGTTTTTGTGCAGATGTTCAGCGGCATTCCTATGCAAGTTAAATTAACCGATGGAGAGCGGGAAGAACGCTTCGGCTTACCTGAACGCTTTCAGCAGGCGATCTTAAAACTTAGATCTGAAGCTTCTAATGTTGTGTTTGAGCGGGCTTGGAAAGAACAAGGTGTCAGATTCGGTGACTTTGATGAAATCGGCCATGATGTGACAGAAGAGCTTCAGGCGGCATACAGTGATGAACGGCTGAAACGACTGACTGAAGCAGCCGCTCAAGGAAAGGGCGAAGCAAAACAAGCTGTACAGCGCAAAGCGTATAAAGTAACGCTTGACATGCTGGATGATGAGGACTGGAAAAAGCGTTATGCACACTTGGAACAGATGGATCCGAAAGAAGAGGATATCCCGGTTTTACAGAAGGCATTGGATGATCCAAAAGTGTCCATCAGAAGACAGGCTGTTGTGTACTTAGGAATGATTGAAACACCTGATGTTCTTCCTCTATTGTATAAAGCACTTGAGGACAAAGCTGTATCAGTCAGAAGAACGGCCGGAGACTGCCTGTCTGATATCGGCGATCCTCAAGCCATTCCTGCTATGATCAAGTCATTAAGCGACTCCAGCAAGCTTGTTCGCTGGCGTGCGGCCATGTTCCTGTACGAAGTCGGTGATGAAAGTGCAATTGAAGCTTTGCGCGCTGCCGAAGATGATCCCGAATTTGAGGTCAGCCTCCAAGTCAAAATGGCGCTTGAACGAATTGAGCATGGAGAAGAAGCAAAAGGTTCTGTTTGGAAACAAATGACGGAAAGCAGAAAAAAAGGCGAATAAAGATAAAAAAGGTGCAGATCATGCACCTTTTTTATGTGAATTCACTTTTTATAAAAATTATTTCGAATATTGTTGAAAAATATCCGAAAACTATTTATAGTAAGTAACAATATCAATAGTTGGAGGGTTCAAATCGAAAGAAAGCTATATAAATATAAAAACACGAAAGAACAAAACAAGGTGAGGGCGGCCTGAATTTATCTTATTTGCAAAAACAGCTCATAAATAAACTGAAAATTGTCAAAATAAAATCCAATCAAACAATTGAAAGAATTTAGGAGGATCACCATGGCAGAATTACGCAGTAATATGATCACACAAGGAATCGATAGAGCTCCGCACCGCAGTTTGCTTCGTGCAGCAGGAGTAAAAGAAGAGGATTTCGGCAAGCCGTTTATTGCGGTGTGTAATTCATACATTGATATCGTTCCCGGTCATGTTCACTTGCAGGAGTTTGGGAAAATCGTAAAAGAAGCAATCAGAGAAGCAGGGGGCGTGCCGTTTGAATTTAATACCATTGGGGTAGATGATGGCATCGCAATGGGGCATATCGGTATGAGATATTCGCTGCCAAGCCGTGAAATTATCGCAGACTCTGTGGAAACGGTTGTATCCGCACACTGGTTTGACGGAATGGTCTGTATTCCGAACTGCGACAAAATCACACCGGGAATGCTTATGGCGGCAATGCGCATCAACATTCCGACGATTTTTGTCAGCGGTGGACCGATGGCGGCAGGAAGAACAAGTGACGGGCGAAAAATCTCTCTTTCCTCAGTATTCGAAGGGGTAGGCGCCTACCAAGCAGGGAAAATCAACGAAAACGAGCTTCAAGAACTAGAGCAGTTCGGATGCCCAACGTGCGGGTCTTGCTCAGGCATGTTTACGGCGAACTCAATGAACTGTCTGTCAGAAGCACTTGGTCTTGCTTTGCCGGGTAATGGAACCATTCTGGCGACATCTCCCGAACGCAAAGAGTTTGTGAGAAAATCGGCTGCGCAATTAATGGAAACGATTCGCAAAGATATCAAACCGCGTGATATCGTTACAGTAAAAGCGATTGATAACGCGTTTGCACTCGATATGGCGCTCGGAGGTTCTACAAATACCGTTCTTCATACCCTTGCCCTTGCAAACGAAGCCGGCGTTGAATACTCTTTAGAACGCATTAACGAAGTCGCTGAGCGCGTGCCGCACTTGGCCAAGCTGGCGCCTGCATCGGATGTGTTTATTGAAGATCTTCATGAAGCGGGCGGCGTGTCAGCGGCTCTGAATGAGCTTTCCAAGAAAGAAGGAGCGCTTCATTTAGATGCGCTGACTGTTACAGGAAAAACTCTTGGAGAAACCATTGCCGGACATGAAGTAAAGGATTATGACGTCATTCACCCGCTGGATCAACCATTCACTGAAAAGGGAGGCCTTGCTGTTTTATTCGGTAATCTAGCTCCGGACGGCGCTATCATTAAAACAGGCGGCGTACAGAATGGGATTACAAGACACGAAGGGCCGGCTGTCGTATTCGATTCTCAGGACGAGGCGCTTGACGGCATTATCAACCGAAAAGTAAAAGAAGGCGACGTTGTCATTATCAGATACGAAGGGCCAAAAGGCGGACCTGGCATGCCGGAAATGCTGGCGCCAACATCCCAAATCGTTGGAATGGGACTCGGACCAAAAGTGGCATTAATTACGGACGGACGTTTTTCCGGAGCCTCCCGTGGCCTCTCAATCGGCCACGTATCACCTGAGGCCGCTGAGGGCGGGCCGCTTGCCTTTGTTGAAAACGGAGACCATATTATCGTTGATATTGAAAAACGCATCTTGGATGTACAAGTGCCAGAAGAAGAGTGGGAAAAACGAAAAGCGAACTGGAAAGGTTTTGAACCGAAAGTGAAAACCGGCTACCTGGCACGTTATTCTAAACTTGTGACAAGTGCCAACACCGGCGGTATTATGAAAATCTAGATAGCTGGGGACACTTTCTTTTATTTTAAGGCGTGAACATTTGAAATCCGGCCCTCTCTATAGTATCCTTTACTTCAGATGAAGGATACTAGAGGGGGCTTTTTTTATGTCAATGGCTTATGAAGAATACATGCGCCAGCTTGTCGTACCGATGCGCCGCGAGCTGACTGGAGCAGGTTTTGAAGAGTTAACAACAGCGGAAGAAGTAGAAAACTTTATGGAAAAGGCAGAGGGCACAACTCTTGTAGTCGTTAACTCTGTATGCGGCTGCGCGGCAGGCCTTGCGCGTCCTGCGGCTACACAGGCAGTCCTCCAGAATGACAAAACACCTGACAATACGGTGACTGTATTTGCGGGCCAAGATAAAGAAGCTACTGCGAAAATGCGTGAGTATTTTACTGGCCAGGAGCCTTCTTCACCATCAATGGCTCTTTTGAAAGGCAAAGAAGTCGTACATTTTATTCCGCGTCATGAAATTGAAGGACACGATATGGAAGAAATCATGAAAAATCTGACTGCTGCCTTCGATGCGCACTGCTAAATGCCCGTTCTCCGGGCATTTTCTTTTTGGGAGTACAGAAGATGATAACAACAAGCTATAGACCGTCTGAACACACCATAAAAACTGCAAAGCAGCTTTCTAAAGAGCTAAATATGCCATACTGCGGCCGGAATAAACAAACGGTTGAGCACCTGCTGAAATCAGCTGAACGTGATTTGCTTGTGGTCGGCAAAGAGCGGTTTGAGCTGTATACGAAACAAGGTGCCAAATTCTTTTTTCATCCGAATACAGCGATGTTCAGAGCCAAACGCTTCTTACAGGGGGAGAAAGAACCTATGCTTCGGGCTGCCGGCTTATCTGAAGGGGATACGTTTTTAGATTGCACACTCGGGTTGGGGTCAGATGCCATTATCGCAAGTATGGCAGTAGGCGAAACGGGTTCTGTTGTTGGGATTGAAAAAAACCATCTTGTGTCTGTTTTAGTGAGGACGGGGCTGCATTCATGGGAAACGGGTATAGAAGAGCTTCAAGCTGCGATGAGAAGAATCCAGGTGAAGAATGGTGATTGCTTTGAACACATCAAGCAGCTCCCTGACAACTCTGTTGATGTGGTTTATTTCGATCCAATGTTTCATGAACCTGTAGAAACCTCTGACGGCATCGCGCCTTTACGTGATTTGGCAGAGGATTCCGTTTTGCACGAAGGATGTATCAATGAAGCGGTACGAGTCGCCAGAAAAAGCGTTGTGCTAAAAGACCACTGGAAAAGCCCGCGGTTTGAACAGTTTGGTTTTAACGTCATGAAAAGAAAAACAGCACTGTTCCATTATGGCGTCATTCAAACAAGCCCGTGATTCATATCACGGGCTTTCTGTTAATCGGTGACCTCCATGACGACAAAGTATAATAATGTTAAGAGTGAAACTGTGGCAAACAGAGCGTCAATCATGCGGAAAGCCTCCTTTCATGAAATATTGTAAGCGTTTTTACACAAAGTGCATAGCAACGAATCTCCTAATTTGCATATCAGTTTCATATAGTACATGACTTGCATGTTTTGGATGTGCTAAAATAAGAGAAACATGACAATAAAATAGAGAGGAATAAGCAGTCATGAAATTGTGGATGAGAAAGACCCTTGTGGTTTTATTTACCATTGTAACGTTCGGGCTCGTATCTCCTCCGGCTGCCCTTATGGCGGACAAGCCTTCCGGACAGCCGAGCAGTCTTGAGCAGAATGATTACACCGCTTTTTATGATGAGCATGACCTGTACGATGATGAGTCGGATGACAGGCAAAATCCTGAACTGCTTTTTCAATCGTACAAGGAACAGCTCCTTGACAGCGCTGAGGATCAGTCCTTTTTAAAATTCGGCAGCAGAATCGCTCCTGTCATTGAGGATGACTATCGGAAAGAGATCCTGCCAAAAATCGAAAATGTGATTAGTGATTATTTAGCGACATTGCAAGATGATGAGGCGTACCAAGATGTTGTGATCTCAAGCATGCCTTCAGCGGGCAAAACGGAAAAAATTTTCAACGTTTACAATCGGACAACTGGAGAAGATCTTCTCAGATTCCATGTGCGAAGAGACCACCCGCCTCATGACGGCTACTGGTTTAATTTTCATTATCATACAGCAGAAGATGGATTTCAATCACATCATGAGCTTGGGAGCATTTATTGGGACCGCAACACGCCTCCCAACTGGATGAGTGCCTAAAGGAGATGCCATTAGACATGAAAAAGTACACAATGAATGAAATGGTCGATATAACAAAGGATATGCTGAACAAACGGGGCGTTATGATAGAAGATATTGCACGGATTGTTCAAAAACTTCAGGAAAAATACAATCCAAATCTGCCGCTCAGTGTTTGCATGGAGAATGTAGAAAAAGTCCTGAACAAACGTGAAATTATTCATGCTGTTTTGACAGGCCTTGCACTCGATCAGCTTGCAGAACAGAAGCTTCTCCCCGAGCCGCTGCAGCACCTTGTTGAAACAGATGAACCGCTTTACGGCATAGATGAAATTATTCCGCTTTCAATCGTTAATGTGTACGGGTCGATCGGTTTGACCAATTTCGGTTATTTGGATAAAGAGAAGATTGGAATTATTAAGGAACTTGATGAAAGTCCAGACGGTATTCACACCTTTTTGGATGATATTGTGGCAGCTCTTGCTGCAGCAGCGGCGAGCAGAATTGCACATACGCATCAGGATCTGCAAGATGAAGAAAAAGAACAGGATGAAAAGCCTGTTGTCAGCTGACTATAAAAAAATCATTTCTGGGTTCAGAAATGATTTTTTATTGTGTTACACTACTAGAAGACTACTTTTAAAGGATGAAAAAAATGAAACAGTATAAGGATTTATGCAGACATGTTTTAGAGCATGGTGAGAAAAAGGGAGACCGGACAGGGACCGGAACAATCAGCACTTTCGGATATCAAATGAGATTTAATTTACGGGAAGGCTTTCCGATGCTCACCACTAAAAAACTCCACTTTAAATCAATTGCGCATGAACTGCTGTGGTTCTTAAAAGGAGATACGAATGTACGCTATCTGCAGGAAAACGGAGTGCGAATCTGGAATGAGTGGGCTGATGAAAACGGTGAACTTGGACCTGTATATGGCTCCCAATGGCGTTCTTGGCGGGGAGCTGATGGAGACACCATTGATCAAATTTCCCGTCTTATTGAAGATATTAAGACAAATCCGAACTCCAGACGCTTAATCGTCAGCGCCTGGAATGTTGGTGAAATTGATAAAATGGCGTTGCCGCCGTGCCATTGCCTGTTCCAATTCTATGTGTCTGACGGCAAGCTGTCCTGTCAGCTGTATCAGCGCTCTGCCGATGTTTTCTTAGGTGTGCCGTTTAATATTGCATCTTATGCCCTCCTAACCATGATGATTGCTCATGTGACTGGGCTTGAACCGGGCGAGTTCATCCATACGTTTGGTGATGTTCATATTTATCAAAATCATATTGAACAAGTCAATTTGCAGCTGGAAAGAGATGTTAGACCGCTTCCGCAGCTTCGTTTCGCCAGAAAGGTTGATTCTATTTTTAACTTTGCATTTGAGGACTTTATCATCGAGGATTATGATCCGCATCCTCATATAAAAGGGGCGATCAGCGTATGATTTCATTCATTTTTGCGATGGATGCCAACAGGCTTATCGGCAAAGACAATGATTTGCCGTGGCATTTGCCCAATGATCTTGCATACTTTAAGAAAATAACATCGGGCCATTCAATCATTATGGGCCGGAAAACATTTGAATCGATCGGACGTCCGCTTCCAAATCGGAAAAATATTGTCGTTACCTCAGCGCCGGCTTCAGAATTTCCGGGATGCACGGTTGTCAGTTCATTAAAGGATGTACTGGACATTTGTTCAGGCCCTGAAGAATGCTTTGTGATCGGAGGAGCTCAGCTCTATACGGACCTGTTCCCTTATGCGGACAGACTGTATATGACGAAAATTCATCACGAGTTTGAGGGTGACCGTCACTTTCCTGAATTTGATGAATCCAATTGGAAGTTGGTTTCTTCTGAGCAGGGGACCAAAGACGAAAAAAACCCGTATGATTACGAATTTCTAATGTATGAAAAAAAGAATTCTTCTAAAGCGGGAGGATTTTAATTGGTTCGCTACAGCCTTCTAGTGGTTTATATTGTGTATATGCTGTTAAAAAATATGAAACAATTATTTAATCAAACAATGCTCGATCCCCGTCTGTCATACAAAAAACAGATGACTCTTGTGTACGAACAGCCAAAGGCGTTTTTGGAAGGCTGTATCGGCATCTCCGGTTCAGTTGTGACGATTCATCAGCCAGAGCCAATACCACACGGTCCTGTTTTGTATGTGCATCCCCGTTTGCGTTTGGCTGAACTGGCCTTAATTGCTGGATATATTGAGGAACCGGCCGGCTTTATCGCCAACCCAAAAGTGTTCCGCTTGCCTTTTATCGGGCAATGGCTGGATCGGATGGATGTGATTTCAGACGGGGATTCAGAAAAGGTATATGAAGATGTGACAAAACAGCTGGAAAAGGGACAAAGCCTGATTCTTTCACTAGATGGTTCTATTGATCCTGTAGAACTTGCGGCCCGCTATCATCTTCCGTTGGTGATGGTGGAAACGAAAGGAACAGATAACATGCAAAAGGGCTCGTTTTTTAAACGCTTAAAACCGGCAGACATTGAATTGTCCTTTTCAAAAGCTTATATACCTGCCAATGAAAAACAATTACGTGCATAAAAAAAGCGCAGTCGTGAAGACTGCGCTTTTCTGTTACTGTTACGAAAGGAACGGCACCTTTACACAATAGAAGAGCACGCAGAAAAACATAGCAGCGCTCCCGCCCAATACAAAGCTGTGCCAAATGGCGTGGTGGAAGGGGATCTTTTTCCAAATGTAAAAGATGGTTCCGACAGAGTATAAAATGCCG
The DNA here is from genome assembly GCF_037964975.1 of Bacillus sp. EU52. NCBI lineage: Bacteria > Bacillati > Bacillota > Bacilli > Caryophanales > Bacillaceae > Bacillus > Bacillus sp. EU52. Next base: position 2,126,310 of record NZ_CP150177.1, on the reverse strand, counting down.
CCGAGAAAAAGGAGGCTGAATCCCGCTCCGCTCAGTGAAGCATATAAAGGTTTAACTGCAATAATCATCAGCCACCCCATGACTAAATACACGAAGGTTGACAATAGGATAAACCGTTTCACAAAGAAAATTTTAAAAACGATTCCGCCTAGGGCAAGTGACCATACGATAACCAACAGGGTAAAGCCGAGTGTGCCTTTCAGCGGCCCAAGCAAAAAAGGCGTGTAGGTTCCGGCGATGAGTACGTAAATCGCGCTATGATCAATAATCTCCAAAATGTCCTTCGTTTTTTTATGTGTGATGCTGTGAAGCAGGGTGGAGCTCAAATATAACAGCAGCATAGAGACACCGAATATTGTAAAGCTGACAATGTCCCATGCAGACCCGTAATTAGCCGCAAATATGATTAGAAACACTAATGCTGGGATGGATAAGAGGACACCGATGCCGTGTGTAATCGCATTGGCGATCTCTTCTTTGATTGTAAACAAGTGCATTCTCCTTTCGATCGCTAGATCATTTGATTTTTTAACGTCTCTATAAAGCTCAAGCCCTCAAAGGTAATTTTTGTGCCTGCGCGTCCGCGGCTTTTGGTGACATAATCTTTTTTCTCCAAATAGTCGAGACGGCTTCTGACCTGCTGAGGAGTTAACGAGGTTTGGGTATTTTTGCTGTGTTCAGAAATGATCCGTCTGCTGGCAGGTTCTCCTTTTTCGTTCAATACTTTTATTGTTTCCAAAATAAACAAAAACTCAGCTTTTTCCATTAAAGTCAGCAGTTTCGCTTTTTTCTTCGACGTTTTTCCGTCTATCGCGCCTCTAATATATGGCGGCAGGTCATATGGCTGGATCGTTCCTCCGCTTGATACTGCCGCCATATAATCTGCAGCGTTTTTTAATTCCCTGACATTGCCTTCAAATGCATGCTTCTCAAGCACGGGAAAAACGGAGGGATCGATTAACAATTGCTGACCGGAATTTGAGAGAAAATGCTGTGTCAAAAGCGGAATATCGCTTTTTCGTTCCGATAATTCGGGCAGTGTGAGCGTTAAAATGTTCAGTCTGTAGAATAAGTCTTGCCTGAATGTATGTTCCACGGATCGGTCTGCAGAAGCACAGATCATTCGCGGTTTCTCCGTGTCTGAATCAAGCGCTTTTAACAGCTGAGCTTGTACAGAAGCAGGCATGCGCCATACATCATCAAGAAAAAGGGTTCCTCGTACCGCTTTTTGAAAAACACCTGTGTTTCCGTTAGGGCCAAAAAGCTCATGAATAAGGGTTTCTTCCGAATGGGTGCTGCAATTGACGCTTATAAACGGTTCATTGCTTCTCGAAGATTCCAAGTGTATGGCATGTGCGAAGTGATTTTTGCCTGTTCCGATTTTTCCTGTTATTAAGACAGGAAGCTCCGATAACGAGAACTGCTTGGCGATTCGCTTCGCTTCCAGAAAAGTTTGATGTTCTCCGATTAGATGTTGAAATGTATTGAGTTTTGGTGCACTATTCATCAATTGGCTCCTTTTGGTTCTAATTGGTTTCATTATATCATGCCTTTTGGTTGAAAACACCCTTTATTTTACGATCATCTTTTTTCTTGGCTCTGCAGGATAATGGTTGAACAGAAGTTACCACAAGATGTGGTGGACATAGTCTGTATTTTTTTAATTATTAAATAAAAATAATTGTCTTATTTTTTGAATATTCATGTTATAATGGCATATTAAATAGGGATTTAAAACAAGAAAGGAATCTGTACATGAAACCGTTGCTTAAAGAAAACTCTCTCATCCAAGTGAAAGACATTTTGAAGGCTCACCAAAACGTAAAGGACGTTGTCATTCACACACCTTTGCAGAGGAATGACAGACTTTCTGAGAGATATGAATGCAATATCTATTTAAAACGCGAAGACTTGCAAGTTGTCAGATCTTTTAAGCTCAGAGGGGCTTATCATAAAATGAAACAGCTTTCCAGCGAGCAGACAGAGAACGGAGTTGTGTGTGCAAGTGCCGGAAACCACGCTCAAGGTGTGGCATTTTCGTGTAAACATCTTGGCATTCACGGGAAAATTTTTATGCCGTCTACTACACCGAGACAAAAAGTATCTCAAGTTGAACTATTCGGAAAAGGATTTATCGATATTATTTTGACAGGCGATACGTTTGACGACGCGTATAAAAGCGCTGCTGAATGCTGTGAGGCGGAATCTCGGACTTTTATCCATCCGTTCGATGATCCGGATGTGATGGCCGGACAGGGAACGCTCGCAGTCGAGATTTTAAACGACATTGATACAGAACCGCATTTTCTTTTTGCAAGTGTCGGAGGCGGCGGCCTTCTCTCTGGGGTAGGTACATATTTGAAAAACGTGTCTCCTGATACAAAGGTAATTGCTGTTGAGCCGGCGGGAGCGGCATCCTACTTTGAATCAAACAAAGCTGGGCATGTCGTCACACTTGATAAAATTGATAAGTTTGTAGATGGTGCGGCTGTTAAAAAAATTGGCGAGGAAACCTTCCGGACGCTGGAAACTGTCGTTGATGACATTCTCCTTGTGCCTGAAGGAAAAGTATGTACATCCATTCTTGAATTATATAACGAATGTGCGGTTGTTGCTGAACCGGCTGGAGCTCTTTCTGTCGCAGCGCTTGATTTGTATAAGGATCAAATTAAAGGGAAAAACGTGGTGTGTGTGGTAAGCGGGGGCAATAACGATATCGGAAGAATGCAGGAAATGAAGGAGCGTTCCTTGATTTTTGAAGGTCTTCAGCATTATTTTATCGTCAACTTTCCGCAAAGAGCGGGGGCGCTCCGCGAATTTCTTGACGAAGTCCTCGGGCCGAATGATGACATTACAAGGTTTGAATATACGAAGAAAAATAATAAAAGCAATGGACCTGCTCTTGTCGGCATCGAGCTGCAGAACAAAGCCGATTATGGGCCGCTGATTGAACGGATGAACAAAAAACCGTTTCATTATGTAGAGGTGAACAAGGATGAGGACTTGTTCCATTTGCTAATCTAATTTTTTTACACAACCGCGCAAAATGACAGACAGCCCGGCTGGCATCATATATAATAGAAGAAAAACAAAAAAGAGGATTGATAGCTTGTTACTCAAAAGCCTAGAGTTCAAACGCGGTGACGGGATTCAGGTGAAAGTGACAGAAATACCTGTATTAAAGGAAGATGAGCACTATTTCTTTATGTTACATCACCATTTGCAATTCTACTTAAAAGAAGTGTTTTCATCAAACAGCAGGGCAAAAGTGTATTCTTTCCGACATTATATGAAGCGGCGGATGAAGTGGGCAGATTATCAGGCTGTATTTCATCAAGAGGTGTTAAAGCACAACGCGTAACATGCCGTTTTTTACCTGCATGCCCTCCTTTGTAATCGTTAATGGGGAGGCATGCAGGATTTTTTTTGCTCAGTATCGAATACAAACATGGGACAGTAAGGACGGTTTTAGAAAGCGTTTTTATGCTGGCTGGAAAGGATGGATGTCATGAAGGTTATCAAGGGGTTAACGGCTGGGCTGTTTTTTCTGTTTTTGTGTGCATGCGGAGGACAGCAGATTAAAAATCCGCTCAATTACGAGGTGGAGCCTTTTACATTTCAAAACCAAGACGGCAAGAACGTTTCTTTAGAGAGTTTAAAAGGAGAAGTATGGCTGGCGGATTTTATTTTTACCAATTGTGAAACTATATGTCCGCCAATGACCGCTCATATGACCGATCTGCAAAAAAAACTGAAAGCCGAAAATATAGATGTCCGTATCATATCATTTAGTGTTGACCCAGAAAACGATAAGCCGAAACAGCTGAAGAAATTTGCCGCAAATTATCCATTATCTTTTGATAACTGGGATTTTCTCACCGGATACAGCCAGAGTGAGATTGAAGAGTTCGCACTTAAGAGCTTTAAGGCGATTGTGAAGAAACCTGAGGGACAGGACCAAGTCATTCATCAATCTTCTTTTTGGTTAGTAGGCCCGAACGGCAAGGTGCTGAAAGATTATAATGGAGTGGAAAATACACCGTACGATGAAATTATCGCCGATGTAAAATCAGCAGGCGCACTCAAGTAAGCTAGAAGACTAGGCATTTGCAAATCTTCTAAAACATGATACACTTTCCACTAGTAGAATGGGAAGGAGCAACAAGATTGAAGCTGCGCATTTTTTCAATCATGGCCAGTTTGATTTTGCTTCTTACTGCGTGTACGAGCATACGTACATCATCTGAGGGAAAACAAAAAGCCCATGAAACGAAAACAAAAGAACACATTGTCATAGCGGCTGTCGGAGATTCGCTTACAGAAGGAGTCGGAGATCCCGACGGAAAGGGATATGTCGGCAAGGTGGCAGATTCTATCCGGTCAGATAAACAAGTCAAAACGGTCGACGTGAAAAATTATGCCGTAAAAGGGAACCGTTCGGATGATTTATTAGAAAAACTAAAAGATAAAAAGGTTCAAAAAGGCATAAAGGACGCAGATTATGTCTTTTTTACAATTGGCGGTAATGATTTGATGAAAATCCTTCGCCAAAACTTTCTGCAATTAACCGTTGAACCGTTTCAGGAAGCGGAAAAACCGTACGAAAAGCGCTTTGAAAAAATCATTTCTGAAATTCGCGAGCTGAATGATCACGCTGAGCTGATTTATGTCAGCATGTACAATCCGTTTACGTTTACATTATCAGAACTAAATGAAATAAATGGTGTCGTCACGGATTGGAACCATATTGCTGAAAAAGAGCTGAAAAAAGATAAACATGCAAAAATCGTTCATATCGAAGATTTGTTCAATCAAAAAAGTGACAGCAGCCGAATTTCTGAGGAGGATGATTTTCATCCTAATGGTACGGGTTATTCTCTTATCGCAAAGCGCGTCTATCAAGCCATTAAAAAAGAAGGATTACCGAAAGAGTAGGGTGACAGCATGAATAAGTGGAAGCGACTGTTTTTTATATTGCTTGCAATCAATTTTATCCTCGCCGCCGGGTTTGTGGCACTTGTTTTGCTCCCGGGGGAACAGGCTCAGGTGAAGGATTCATCTGAGAGCGAGTATGGATTTCAAGTGACAAGCACAAAAGAATCATTAGCTGCGTTTGTTAACTCATATTTAAACGACAAAGCATCAAATAAGCTTGATTATAAAGTAGAGATTGATGATGATGTTCATGTCGCAGGGAAAATCAAGGCATTTTCCACGTCTATTGATGCGTTTATCGCTTTTGAGCCGACCGTGAAAAAAAACGGTGATGTAGAGCTGAATGTCACGAAATTTTCGTTAGGGAAATTGAGTATACCAATTAGCTTTGTGTTAAATTATATGGACAGCTTTTATGAATTGCCGTCATTTGTCCATGTTCACCCCGGGGATAAAAGCATTGAAGTGCGTTTGTCAGAAATGCCTTTAACGAATGGAATGTATGTCAAAGCGGATAAGATAAATTTAGAAAAAGATGAAATTGAGTTTTCCTATTACCATCCTAAACAATAGAGGTGACTGAAAATGAAACGGATTTACCAGTATTTCAGTTTATTATCCTTTACATTTTCCCTGTATTTCGGCTGGCTTGCTTATCATCATCTGGCTGCTGAAGACATGGATCAAATGTATTTGAATGTTTCCTATTGTGCCTTGTTCCTAAGTGTGATGGTGTTTACATTCGGTATGCGAGACCGAAAAAAAACCGATAAGTCATGAAAAAAGAGACATGAAACAACGTCTCTTTTTTCGTGCGGTCCGAAGAAAATTTGAGAACACAAGGAGAAAAGATGAAAGCATACGATTTTACACAGGGGAATGTGCTGAAACAGCTTGTACTGTTTTCAATGCCTATTATGCTCGGAAACGCATTGCAGGTTTCCTTTCAATTTATAGACAGCTTGTGGATCGGCAATTTACTGGGGGCAAAGGCCCTTGGGGCAGCCGCGGTATCAAGCACGATTGTTTTGACCGTGCTGTCTTTTATTTTGGGCCTTAACAATGCGACGTTAACCATTTTATCTCAGCAAAAAGGAAAAGATGATATAAAAGGAATGGCGTCGTATATTAACGCTTTTGTTGTTTTATTAACAGGCCTAAGCATCGGATTCGGCGCGGCCGGTTTTTTTCTCTCAGAGCTTTTGCTGCGTCTTCTAAAAACGCCGGAGTCAATGATACCGCTTGCTGAGACGTATTTACAGATTCAATTTATCGGCATTTTATTTTTGTTTGGTTATAACTTTATCAGTACTGTGCTTCGTGCGCTGGGCGACAGCAAGACACCTCTCCGGTTTATTGCGTTTGCTGTTGTACTGAATACAGTGCTTGCGCCGCTCTTTATTTCTGTGTTCCGCATGGGAATAGCGGGAGCGGCTTATTCAACGATTTTGTCACAGGGCATTGCGTTTTTGTATGGGTTGTTTTATGTCATCAAACACAAGCTTGTGCCATTCTCGATTCCGAGAATGCCCAAGTGGGAAGAGTCCGCGCTGATTTTGAAACTCGGGATTCCGGCAGGTCTGCAGATGATGGTGATTACAGGCGGTATGATGGCGATTATGAGTGTTGTTAACTCATACGGGGATCACGTGGTATCAGGCTTTGGCGCGGTGCAGCGGCTTGATAGCATCATCACGCTTCCAGCAATGGCTGCCGGTACGGCCGTCAATAGTATGGCAGGGCAAAATATGGGAATCGGAAACGAAAAAAGAGTGGGAACAATTGCAAGGCTAGGTGTGATAGCTGTTATTTCCTGCATGCTGGTGATTGCGGTTATGATTTGGGTATTTGGTAAATATCTCATAAGGTTATTTATCAGTGAGCCTGATGCGGTCGCATTTGGTGAACAATATTTGAAGTGGATCGCGTTTTTCTACCCTTTTATTGGGATTAATTTTGTGCTGAACGGAATCGTCAGGGCCGCGGGAGCGATGCTGCAGGTTCTGGTATTAAATTTGATCTCGTTTTGGGTGTTGAGGTATCCTTTCACAGCTCTATTTTCAGCTTGGCTTGGACAAAAAGGAATCGGGCTTGGAATCGGAATGAGTTTTTTATTTAGCAGCTGCGCGGCATTTTTGTATTATAGATATGGCCGCTGGAAAGCAATGAAGCTGTTTACTGAAAAATAAGTGAAGCACTGCGAAAAGCACATACCTATATATCGGTATGTGCTTTTTTTCACCGTTTTTTATCAAGTTTGCTGAAGAGCTCGATTAACGTGGCAAGTTCAGCATCAGTGTAGCAGTCAAAGCGTTTAAAGAAATATTCCGTTTTTTTCTCGTTAAAGTGCTGAAGGACTTTTTCGCCCGCTTCAGTGATATGAATGCGGATGATGCGTCTGTCTTCCTTCGATCTGATTCTCGTAATCCATTCCTTTTCTACCAGCGCATCGGTCACAGCCGTAATGTGGCTTGCCGATACCTCTAAAATAGGCGCAAATTCAGTGACTTTTTTAGGCCCTTGTTCACTGAGGATCCGAAGAATGGTGAATTCATTCCGCGACAGCTCTTTATCTAAAATTTCATTGATTTCATTGCGTATTTGTTTAAAGACTTTACGGAGTAAAGTTTCCATATCGTACATCATCTGTGTTCTTACTTTCAAATTTGTGAACCTCCATTACATAAGCATATTGCTTAAAACCTATAGATTTTATTGAAAAGCAGAATCATTTTCATTCTATTTTTACATGCTATAATATAATAATACCACGTATTAACAAAGGAGGCACCAGTATGTCTGAAAAAAAAGAAATCGCCACATTTGCAGGAGGCTGTTTTTGGTGTATGGTTAAACCTTTTGACGAACAGCCGGGAATTGAAAAAGTGGTGTCCGGGTATACAGGCGGCCATACTGAAAACCCTACGTATGAAGAGGTGTGCAGTGAAACGACGGGACATCGTGAAGCCGTTCAAATCACGTTTAATCCTGATGTATTCCCTTATGAAAAACTGCTTGAATTATTTTGGCAGCAAATCGATCCGACAGATGCCGGGGGGCAGTTTGCTGATCGCGGCAGTTCCTATCGCGCAGCCATTTTTTATCATAATGATAAACAAAAGGAGCTTGCGGAAGCTTCCAAGCAACGTCTGGCGGAAAGCGGCATCTTTAAAGATCCGATTGTAACGGACATTTTAAAAGCTGAACCTTTCTATGAAGCGGAAGGCTACCATCAGCATTTTTATAAAAAGAATCCAGCACATTATCAGCGCTACCGGACAGGTTCCGGACGAGCGGGATTTATCAGCGAGCATTGGGGGGCTAAATAAATGGCGTACAATAAAGAAGAAAAAATAAAGTCATTAAATCGCATGCAATATGAAGTAACGCAAAATAACGGCACGGAGCCGCCATTTCAAAATGAATATTGGGATCATAAGGAAGAAGGGTTGTATGTAGACATTGTGTCAGGCAAGCCATTGTTTACATCCAAGGATAAATTTGATTCCCACTGCGGCTGGCCAAGCTTTACAAAGCCGATTGAAGAAGAAGAAGTGGAAGAAAAACTGGACACGAGCCACGGCATGATTCGCACAGAAGTAAGAAGCCGAACTGCTGATTCTCATCTTGGCCACGTATTTAATGACGGACCTGGTCCAAACGGACTTCGTTACTGCATAAATTCAGCAGCGCTGCGGTTTGTTCCGAAGCATAAGCTAAAAGAAGAAGGATACGAAAGCTATCTGCATCTCTTTAATAAATAAAGTGTTAAAAACAGGCCTGCCTAATGGATAGACAGGCTTGTTTTTATGCCTTTTTCTCTTGATGCAATTCTTCAATAATCTGAGCAATTCTTTCTTTCGTAATGAGCGGGGCTTGATCTGATTGATACCCAGGCAGATTGACTTTGCGAAAGTCAGGATGTTTTTCCGGCTCTGGAAGGATCGCATAAAGGTTGCCCCATTCATACAGTGATTCAATTTCATGTGGAGATGTTAATTCTTCGTGAAGCTTTTCACCTGGACGCTTGCCCACTTCTACTGCAGCCGGCCGCGGGAGCCCGTGCTGCGATGCATATTCTTCAAACCCATGAATCAGTTCTTCAAGTTTCAGTGATTCCATTTTGAAAATAAAGGTTTCTCCGCCTTTTGTAATAGCAGCCGATTGTAATGTCAATGTAGCTGCATCGTCTATTGACATGAAAAATCTGGTCATGTTTTTGTCTGTGATGGTCAGGGGTTCACCCTCCATCATCTGTTCAAATAATATGGGGATGACCGAACCTCTGGAACCGAGAACATTTCCAAAGCGGACCGAACAAAACAAGGTTCCTTTGTTTTGGACGTGGCGGTTTGCTTGATGAAACAGCTTTTCAGATAACAGCTTGGTGGCACCCATTGTGTTCACAGGAGATACAGCTTTATCTGTACTGATATTAATGACATGCTGCACTCGGTGTGAAAGGGCAGCTTCCACCACATTTTGTCCGCCGATGAGATTGGTCTGGATCGCTTCAAATGGATGGTCCTCACATGTCGGAACCTGTTTCAGCGCAGCCGCGTGAAAGACGATATCGACGCCTTTCATCACCTGATTCACCCTTCTGTGATCGCGTACATCTCCAAGTACAAATAATAGCCGCTTATCCTCCGCATACTTTTGGCTCATGACATACTGTTTACTGTCGTCTTTGCTGAATACAATCACCTGTTTAGGTGTAAGCATCAAAAGGCGTTTGACAATTTGACTCCCGATTGAACCCGTTCCGCCAGTGACTAAAACTGTTTTGTTATGGAAAAATGGTTTTAGTTCTGCTGTTTGCTGTTTAGGCATGGCTTATCCTCCAACTCTCGTTTCTCTACCATGCATCATATGTTCAACTTTGTAATCGAATTAATGAAAGCAACCAATAAAACAAAATTTAGGGGAATGATCATGTCACAAAGTGTTCTTTTTTAACAGAAAATGGAAAAACGGACGTAACTAGGGAACAACAAAACTAAATAAACAATGTACTAAATTTTCAACATATTTTTATTTCGATCCGCAAAAGCAAATCTGGCAAAGTCATCTCACGTACCTCTTTGGGGAAAAGTTGTTTATGAGTCAGAAACCCTATAAAAAAAGGTTCATTTTCCTCACGGTAATCACCTGTATATATTTTACAATAGTAGTGATAGTGATAAAAGAGGAGGGTACCAAATGAAGGTTTCAAAAACAATGCTGCTAAGCACTGCCGCGGGTTTATTGCTTAGCCTGACAGCAACCTCTGTGTCGGCTCATTATGTGAATGAGGAACATCTTTTCAAAGTGACTGCACACACGGAGACAGATCCGGTCGCATCTGGCGATGACGCAGCAGATGACCCGGCCATTTGGGTTCATGAAAAACACCCGGAAAAAAGCAAGTTGATTACAACAAATAAGAAGTCAGGGCTCGTTGTGTATGATTTAGACGGAAAACAGCTTCATTCTTATGAGTTTGGCAAGCTCAATAATGTCGATTTGCGCTATGATTTTCCATTGAACGGCGAAAAAATTGATATTGCTGCCGCATCCAACCGGTCCGAAGGAAAAAATACAATTGAAGTATATGCAATAGACGGGGATAAAGGAAAATTGAAAAGCATTACAGATCCGAACCATCCTATTTCCACCAATATTTCTGAGGTTTATGGATTCAGCTTGTATCACAGCCAGAAAACAGGAGCATTTTACGCATTAGTGACAGGCAAACAAGGGGAATTTGAGCAGTATGAAATTGTTGATGGTGGAAAGGGTTATGTAACAGGGAAAAAGGTGCGTGAATTTAAGTTGAATTCTCAGACCGAAGGCCTTGTTGCGGATGATGAGTACGGAAACCTATACATAGCAGAGGAAGATGAGGCCATCTGGAAATTTAACGCTGAGCCCGGCGGAGGATCAAAGGGGCAGGTTGTTGACCGTGCGACAGGAGATCATTTGACAGCTGATATTGAAGGACTGACAATCTATTATGCACCAAATGGCAAAGGATATCTCATGGCTTCAAGTCAAGGAAATAACAGCTATGCAATGTATGAACGGCAGGGGGAAAATCGCTATGTAGCCAACTTTGAGATTACAGATGGCGAGAAAATAGACGGTACTAGTGACACGGATGGTATTGATGTTCTCGGTTTCGGACTTGGCCCAAAATATCCGTACGGGATTTTTGTGGCGCAGGACGGCGAAAATATCGATAACGGACAAGCCGTCAATCAAAATTTCAAAATTGTATCGTGGGAACAAATTGCACAGCATCTCGGCGAAATGCCTGATCTTCATAAACAGGTAAATCCGAGGAAGCTGAAAGACCGTTCTGACGGCTAGAATAGAAAGCAGCTTGTGCAGCTGCTTTTTTCTATGAATAAAAAAATCGTTCATAGCAATGAACGATTTTTCAAGAAAGCGCCAGATGAATCGCTTTTAGTTTTGCAGGAAGCTCATCAAACGTAAATGCGGGTACGGTCTCTTTATAATTGGCTGCTGCAGCTTTTTGCCGTTCTTCAGGGTGGTTGATATAGAAAGCGGCTTTTTCCTTAAAGTCGTTCATGCCGTGATAAGAAATAAAGGATGAAAAAGGATGCGCCGCGGGTAAATCTGTTAATTGAAATGCTTCGCATGCAGCGATATCAAACGTTCGGTTATTAAAACTGGCATTTTTGATGCGCATAGTATTTTGGTTGAAAGCAAAATGATAGGGACGATGCGCATTAATTACGATGTCTGCCCCATTATAATAATGAACGGCCTGTTCGGGTGGAACCCATGTGCTGACGACATCAATATGCGGCTGTTTGAGCACTTTTTTAGGCAGATATTTTCCCCATTCCTTGCCGATTACCCGAACCGTGAATGGCAGATGGACCGCTTCTTTCATAAGCTGAACCCGATTAGGGTAAGGATAGCCGATGATTAACAGATTTGAATGATAGGAATGTTCGGTGCCCATTTTTTTAAACAGCCGATGGTTAACTGGTATCGGAACATAATAGACGTTCTGGTAGCCGAGCTCTTGATAGTAGAGAGCTGCATTTTGTTCTATCGTTAATATGGCGTCAGCAAGCTTAATTACCTGAAGGCTGATATCCATATAAAATGGGTCTTCGGTCAGCCAAACATACACGGGGATATCCTTACCCTTTAACCAGGTCAGCCAGTCGTGAGGAACGCGGTCTCCAACCATCATAAGTGTGAAATCCGGCTGAAACGCTTCGATCTTCATCAAAGATTCTGCTTCAGGTTTATCTGCAATCATATACTCTGTATGAGTGTTCTGAAAACATTCTTCAGCCCAGCGATCAAAATAACTGTATATTCCTCCGTATCCCGACTGGATATACAAGACTTTCATCGGATGTTATGAAAAGAACGTAACGCTTTCTACTTTGTCTACATCAATTAATGTTGTAGCTTGGCCTGCCGGAGTGACGGAGCTTTCCTGTGTTACAAATACGATCCCGTGAACCTGATCGAAAGCAACGAAAACAACCGGTCCGATCATGTCACCTGAATCAGTCACAATGCTGATTGTCGTGCCTGGCGTAATTCTGGCAAAAATCCATCTTGCCGGAAGAGAAGGGTCTAAAATAGATTCTGCCGTAACCGTTTCACTTTCATCTACTTTTTGATCGATGGCAGCATCAAGCAAGGCTTTAAGATTACTATCCATATTTTCTCCTCCTTCTGTTGCAGTTGGAAATAAAGGGCTTAAAACGGCTTTAATTAAATCCTTTTTTAACTGTGCATTTTCAGAGCTCATTACACACACCTCCTATTCGATAGTGAACTCACGTTATTCATATTCTTCCGGCTGTTATTTGGTATGAGTCGAACGCCGTACCTGATCTATTTTTCATCTATTTAAGGAAAATGCTGATTTTTTAATGGAGTGGACATAGCCTATACCATAAATCGAAGTCGCACATATTGTGAAACAGAGATAAGGATAAGGGAGAGGGATGATTTGGATTTAGAGAAACAAGTGGATCGAGAAGAAAACCAAGATGATCTGCATTTTATTTTGCTTTTGCTGATTCTGCTGATACGTCAACCGTCTTCTGAAGGAAATCCATCTGACCTCAGACGCCAGCTTGTTTTTGCAAAAGAGCTGGGCGTACCGGTTTCAAAAGTCAATTTGATCAACGGAGATACACTTCAAAATGTCATCGTAAAAGAAGTTCTGACTGATTTGGTTATTTTCCAAAACCCGTTAAATAACACGAGAGCTCATGTTTCACTCTCAAGTGTTGTAAGCTGGGGTGCTTTTTAAATGATGACAGAGGCTCTGCTTGCTGCGGAGCCGTTTTTATGTTTGACGGTGGGAGGCGGTATAGATGGGAGAGAAAGTGTCTATTATTTTAACAAGTTACAACAAACCCGATTATTTGCAAAAAGCGATCGAAAGCGTGATACAGCAAACGCATGATCTTTGGGAGCTTTTTATCATGGATGATCATTCGAATGCAGAAACAACTGCGGTGATTCACAAGTATCTCCATGACCGGCGCATTCAATATCATAACAGTTTCGTGCATCCTGCAGATCGATTAAAAACAGCCCGTTATGCCACATTAATTAACAGTGCGCTCCCATTTGCAGACGGCGATTACATTTCCTATCTTACTGACGACACTGTTTATCATCCTGAGCGGCTGAGCCGTATGGTGCAAGAGTTTTCACATAAGCCTGAAGCGCAGGCGGTCTATTCAAAACAAAAAGTTGTACATGTAAACGAAAGGGGAGAGGAAATCTCACATTTCTACAGAAATGCCAATGCAGTGCTTGATCAGGCCGCTTTTCAAGTTGATCATTGCTCAGTTATGCATCGCCGTTCGTTACTTAATCTCATCCATCATAAATTTGGAGGCTACTGGGATGATGATATGAAGCATTGGAATCATGGCGACGCAATTTTTTGGGCGAGACTCAACAACTTTACCCCATTTCTGCCGATAAATGAAGTATTAGACACAACCTATAAAACCCCAGATTCATTTCAAAATGCATATCGGTTTCTGCCCGCCGATTTGATTGACGGCTCTTTTGTAAAAGGTTCAGATCAAAATGTGTATTTTTTTGATCAGGGTGTAAGGCATCCTGTTGGAGAAAAGTGGGGTTTTTTGTATCTAAATCGGACTGTCGCTGTTCCAGACCCATATTTATTCCAATATAGGATTGGCAAAATTTTAAACATTCCGAATTATATTTTAGTAAAGGAAGCTGACCATCCTGCAATATTTTATATCGAAGCCGGAAAAAAAAGGCGAATTGTGGACCAGTATGCGTTTCAATTTTATCAATTTCAAAGAAAAGACATAGTGACAATTGGAAAAGAAGAAATGGAGGCGCTTCCGGAAGGGCCGCCGATTACGTGGAAACGATCTGAATTGATCAAAAATCCGCCTGGCCGACGTCTGTTTTTCATCGAACGCGAGCCGTTTTTGTTTCTAAACGGCGTCTTTCACCCGATTAGTGAACAAGTAACAAGGAAGTTTTTTTTACATCAGAAGCCAATCTCCGCTTCTTTCCTAAATATTCAGCAATTTCCAATTGGAAAGCCGTTTTATCCGGTGTACGATGAGATTATAAAGAAATTGAATATTGCAACAGAGTAAAGGTATAGGTCATAAAAAGGAGACGTTCATGACAGGACATTATTCAAAAACGGAACATCAATATATATTGTTAACGTCTGAATCGGCATCGTTTGATCATTACAGCGTATACAGAGATCCGCAGCTTCCACACATTTTTTCTCATAACTTTGTTCAGCTCCATGATACGTTTCCATTGGAGCGGTTATTGAATTTTTTGCCCTCCGTACCAAAGCTGCTTGATGCGAATTATCTCCATTTAAAAGCGTCGCCGCAGCATGTTTTTCCGCTCGGTTTGAAGCAGTCGCTTGTAAAAAGCGGTTTTGTCGTCGAGGATGAGCTACTATATGACATGAAGCTTAGTGACTGGAAGGGGCAGATGGGACATCCTTTAACCGCATGGGGGACGGCAAAAAGTCTTTTCGACGGATCTTCTATTATGAAAATTTACGATTCCATTTATATTGGAGAAGCAATCGCTGAACAAAAATTAAAAAGAAAATATCCTTTCTATGAAGCAGGTATAATCATTCTTGTTGTTTGTTACAGCGACCAGGCACAGAAAGTTCCCATTGGGTGCGGCGAGCTGTTTATCGATCATCAAGAGAAAACGGCTAAAATCGAAGAAGTGGCAATTTTAGATCAGTTTCAAAGGAAGGGCTACGGCAGTATCTTAGTGAAAGAAATGCTGTCCATCGCCAAATCACTAGGAATGGAAGCAGCCTACTTAGTGGCTGCAAGCACTGACGGTGCAACTCAGTTTTACGAAAAGCTGACGTTTAAAAAATATGAGCGGGTGCATACTGTATTTCATTATTTCCTTACATGAAATAGGCGTTTGCACAAACCATTTGGGACTTGGCCCGCATAAAATGCCGTATATCGTGATAAGAAAGGATGAAAACAGCATGTATGGATACTCTGGGTACGGTTACGGATTTGGCTGCGGGACAAATACATTTGTGTTAATTGTTGTCTTGTTCATTTTATTAATTATTGTTGGAGCCGCTTTTATTTGCTAGATGCTGAAATTTCAAAAGAGCCTTCCCTATTAGGAAGGCTCTTTTTATGTGAAAAAGTTTTTGCGGGGAACGTCATGCCGCCATTTGGACACTCATACAATATGGTAAAAGGGGTTTTGAGGTGGGAGCATGAGCAGTTATTTGATTAAGCCAGAGCTTAGCTCGGCCTATCCGGTTGTCAGTTATGCGAAGGGTTCATATGTTTATGATCAGACCGGAAAAAAATATCTCGACGGCTCGTCAGGTGCGGTGACATGTAATATCGGCCACGGAGTTCGTGATGTGACTGAGAAGCTGAAAGAACAGCTTGATCAGGTGTCTTTTGCTTACCGCTCACAGTTTACGAGTGAGCCCGCCGAGCAATTAGCCGCTCTCTTGGCACAGGAGCTGCCCGGAGATGTGAATTGGTCTTTTTTTGTCAACAGCGGGTCAGAAGCGATAGAAACAGCTATGAAAATCGCCATTCAGTATTGGCAGGAAAAAAAGCAAACACAAAAATCCATCTTTTTGTCTCGATGGAGCAGTTACCACGGAATAACTTTGGGAGCGCTTTCATTGTCTGGTTTTTATGAAAGGAGATACCGGTTCACCCATCTCATTGAGCGGTATCCAGCTATCTCAGCTCCACATATTTATCGGCTGAATCACGAGACGGAAGAAGACTTTGTTCAGACTGCAGCTGATGAACTGGACACCATGATCAAAAGAATCGGAAGCCAATTCATCGCCGGCTTTGTGGCTGAGCCTATTATTGGTGCTGCAGGTGCAGCGATTACTCCGCCTCCGGGATATTATGAGAGATTAAGTGAGGTATGCCGCACACACGATGTGCTTTTTATTGCAGATGAAGTGATGACGGGGCTTGGGAGAACAGGAAGGATGCTCGCGACAGAGCATTGGGATACCGTACCTGATATTGCTGTACTGGGGAAGGGACTCGGTGCGGGGTATGCGCCTATTGCTGCTGCCGTCGTATCTGATTCTATTATTGAAACGATAAAACAAGGGTCAGGTGTGATTATGAGCGGTCACACATATAGTGCACATCCCTATTCAGCCAAAGCTGCTCTTGAAGTTTTGCGATATGTGTTAAAGCACGGCTTGATCAAACAATCAGAAAAAAAGGGCGCTGTGCTGAAGAAGAAGCTTGATGAGGCGGCATCTCAAAGCGGCATTATAGGAGATGTGCGCGGAAAAGGACTGCTATTAGGCGTTGAATTTGTGACAGACCAAAAAACGAAGAAAGTGTTTCCGCCAGAGCAGGCGATAACCCAGCTTATTGTCAGCGAGGCGAAAAAACGCGGGCTGATTGTTTATCCTTCCAAAGCTGGAATAGACAGTGGAGAAGGAGATGCTGTCATTATTGCTCCTCCTTTTACTATTTCAGACGGTGAAATGGAAGAGCTTATCTCTATTTTTTCAGAAACAGTTGCAGCGGTCGAAAAAAACTTAAAAAAGGATTGACATTAAATGGCGCCATTTCAAAAAGCAATCAGCATTGACACAGCAATTGCAGATGTTCGGGATGGATCGGTTCTGATGTTTGGCGGTTTTGGGGGAGTCGGGTCGCCTCCTTCATTGATTGAAGCGATATTGGACAGCGGTGTAACGGATTTAACTGTGATTTGCAATGACGCCGGTTTCCCGGATATCGGGATCGGCCCGCTTATTGTTAATCAACGGGTCAAAACCCTGATCGCCTCGCATATCGGTTCCAATCCTGTAGCCGGAAAACAGATGACAGAGGGGACGTTAGAGGTTCAATTTTCACCTCAGGGAACGCTTGCGGAACGGATTCGCGCCGGCGGAGCGGGGCTTGGCGGTATTTTAACCGACGTGGGCATTGATAATCAAATGGTTTGCGGAAAAAAGGACATCGTAACAGTGGCGGGAAAACGATACTTGATTGAAGAGGCGCTGACGGCTGATTTTGCTTTCATCAATGCTTACATTGCAGATGAATTCGGCAATCTAACGTATGACAAAACCGCGCGCAATATGAACCCGCTTATGGCAATGGCCGCCAGGAGAACCTTTGCCGAAGCTGAGCGTATCGTTCCGAAAGGTGAGATTTCTGAAGAAATGATTGTCACACCGGGGGTTTTTGTTGAGGGGGTTGTACGAAGCGAGGGAGTGAAGTGGAAATGGGCTTGGGAGTAGCAGAAAGAGAACAGATTGCAAAACGCGCTGCTGCTGAAATTAAGCAGGGCATGATTGTGAATCTCGGTATCGGTATCCCATCCTTGGTACCGAACTTTTTGAAGCCTGACATGCAGGTCATGTTTCAAGCGGAAAACGGTGTCCTTGGCATTGGAGAAAGTCCCGAAAAGGGAGAAGAGGATGCGCATTTATGCAACGCCGCGGGATATCCTGTCCGCGCTGTAAAAGGGGCTTCTTATTTTGATACAACCATGTCTTTTGCGATGATCAGAAAAGGCAAAATTGACATTACGATTTTAGGCGCCCTGCAGGTGAGCCAATCAGGAGATTTGGCAAATTGGCTTGTTCCGGGAAAAAAGGTGCCTGGTATGGGCGGGGCGATGGAGCTTGCCCAAAAAGCGAAAAAAGTGGTTGTTGTCATGAGTCATACAGATCAAAAGGGAAGGCCTAAATTAACAGAAAGATGTACGCTGCCATTAACTGCTGCAGGCTGTGTAGATTTGATTATTACCGAAAAAGCGGTTCTTGAGGTCGATAGCCATCACTTCATTTTAAAAGAGCTGATGAATGGCTCGACAATCGATGAGGTGACGAGGCTGACAGAAGCTGAAATCAAAATAGATATGCCTTTTTCTTAAGAGGGGGAATGAGGATGCAAGACATTGAAAGAAAAGTAATCGGGTGGCTTGATCAGCATTCGGCCAAAGCCATTCGTCTTCTCAAAAGGCTGATTGGGGAAAAAAGCACATTGGGGTCAGAGTTTAACGCCCAAGCTGTTGTGCTTGAAAAGCTGCGGCAATTTCATATGGACATTGATGTATGGGAGCCAAGCATAAAGCAATTAAAGCAGCATCCCTACTTTAAATCTAACCGATCCGATTTTCATGAGAGCCCGAATATCGTGGCTAAAAAAACGGGAGCCGGCGGAGGCAGGTCCCTGATTTTGAACGGCCATATCGATGTTGTGCCTGAAGGAAGCGTAAAGGATTGGAAGTATGAACCGTATCAAGCTGTCGAAGAAAACGGTAAAATATACGGCCGCGGCTCAACGGATATGAAGGGAGGCAATACAGCCCTTCTTTTTGCTTTAGAAGCCCTGCACGCCTGCAATGTCAAACTGAAGGGAGATGTATTGTTTCAGAGTGTTGTAGATGAAGAGTGCGGCGGCGCCGGTACACTGTCCGCCATCATGAGAGGCTATCGTGCTGACGGGGCGCTGATTCCTGAACCGACGAATATGAAACTATTTATTAAGCAGCAGGGTTCGATGTGGTTTCGGATCACTGTGAAGGGATTATCCGCACATGGGGGCACACGCTATGAAGGGGTAAGCGCGATTGAAAAAAGCATGCACGTTATCACAGCGATACAAGAGCTGGAGAAAGTCCGCAATGCGAGAATTTCAGATCCGCTGTATGACAATATCCCAATACCGGTACCGGTGAATATCGGCACCATCTCAGGCGGTGCCTGGCCATCTTCAGTTGCAGACCGTGTCGTCATAGAAGGGAGATGCGGAATTGCTCCCCATGAGAAACCAGAAGCTGTAAAACTTGAATTGGAAAACTGGCTGAAGGATTTAGAATACCATGACGAATGGTTTAAACGCCATCCCGTAAAAGTAGAATGGTTTGGCGCTCAATGGCTGCCGAATGATTTACCTGATGATCACCCTTTAATTTCTGTGCTGCAATCAGCCTATCAAAAAATGAAACAGACAGAACCGATTATTGAGGCTTCCCCGTGGGGAACGGATGGAGGGCTTTTGTACCATGCAGGAGATACACCAGTTATCGTTTTCGGGCCGGGGGAAACAAAAACGGCTCATCAGGCCAATGAATACATTGAGGTTGAAGCCATGATAGAATCTGCTAAAATTATTGCACTTTTTGTCATGGATTGGTGCGGGCTTCATACAGATGGGGAGGATGCGGATGCTCAAGTCAATAAAGAGTAGCGGTGTCACAGCAGTTTTGGACCATGACGGTTTTAATAAACGAATCAGAGTGGTCCGTTATGACGGAGCCATTGAGAAGGCCCTGCCGGATATCGTGGCAGCGGCAAAAGAAGAGAATGCAGAAAAAATCATCGTCTATGCGAAGCAGCATGATGAGCCAATGCTTGCCAAACAATTATTTGCGCCGGAGGGCTATCTAAAGGGCTATTATCTCGGCCATTCGGCTTGTGTCATGGTACGTTACCTTTCAGAAAGCCGGAGACAAACAGATTCTTATACAGAGGAACAGGAGATCATCGAAGCCATATATCGCACAGCGCCCCGTCTTCGCAACTACAGTACACCCGTTTTTACGATGAGAAAAGCAGAAACAAACGACATGTACCAGCTATCGATGCTGTATAAAAAAGTATTCCGCACGTACCCAACCCCGGTATTTGACCCCGCTTATATTGAAAAGACGATGAATGCAAATACGGTGTATTATATCATGCTTGATCATGACCGCCTGATCAGCGCAGCAAGCGCAGAAATCAATCCAGAGCTTGGGCATGCAGAAATAACCGATTGCGCTGTGCTGCCGGAATATCGCGGCCATTCGTTAACAAGCTTTTTAATCGAGGCGTTAGAAAAAGAAATGGCTGGAAAGGATATCTTTCATGTATTTTCTCTCGCCCGTGCTTCGTCTTTTGGGATGAATGCTGTGTTGTACCATTCAGGTTATCAGTATGGCGGAAGGCTGATCAATAATTGCTTTATAGCCGAAGGCCTTGAAAACATGAATATTTGGTGCAAGCAACTGTAAGTCAAAATAAGCGCGAGGAGGAGTTCGTTTGAAAAACAAATGGTATAAACCGAAACGGCATTGGAAGGAGATCGAGTTATGGAAGGACGTTCCGGAAGAGAAATGGAACGATTGGCTTTGGCAGCTGACACATACTGTAAGAACGTTAGATGATTTAAAGAAAGTCATCAATCTGACTGAGGATGAAGAGGAAGGCGTCAGAATTTCTACTAAAACGATCCCCTTAAATATTACACCTTACTATGCTTCTTTAATGGACCCCGACAATCCGAGATGCCCGGTACGCATGCAGTCTGTGCCGCTTTCTGAAGAAATGCACAAAACAAAATACGATCTGGAAGACCCGCTTCATGAGGATGAAGATTCACCGGTACCCGGTCTGACACATCGCTATCCCGACCGTGTGCTGTTTCTTGTCACGAATCAATGTTCTATGTACTGCCGCTACTGCACAAGAAGGCGCTTTTCCGGACAAATCGGAATGGGCGTCCCTAAAAAACAGCTTGATGCTGCAATTGCTTATATCCGGGAAACACCCGAAATCCGCGATTGTTTAATTTCAGGCGGTGATGGGCTGCTCATCAACGACCAAATTTTAGAATATATTTTAAAAGAGCTGCGCAGCATTCCGCATCTGGAAGTCATCAGAATCGGAACAAGAGCGCCCGTTGTCTTTCCGCAGCGCATTACCGATCATCTGTGCGAGATATTGAAAAAATATCATCCGGTCTGGCTGAACACCCATTTTAACACAAGCATCGAAATGACAGAAGAATCCGTTGAGGCATGTGAAAAGCTGGTGAACGCGGGAGTGCCGGTCGGAAATCAGGCTGTCGTATTAGCAGGTATTAATGATTCGGTTCCAATTATGAAAAAGCTCATGCATGACTTGGTAAAAATCAGAGTCCGTCCTTATTATATTTACCAATGTGATCTGTCAGAAGGAATCGGGCATTTCAGAGCTCCTGTTTCCAAAGGTTTAGAGATCATTGAAGGGCTGAGAGGTCATACCTCAGGCTATGCGGTTCCTACCTTTGTCGTTGACGCACCAGGCGGAGGAGGTAAAATCGCCCTGCAGCCAAACTATGTCCTGTCACAAAGTCCTGACAAAGTGATCTTAAGAAATTTTGAAGGTGTGATTACGTCATATCCGGAACCAGAGAATTATATCCCCAATCAGGCAGACGCCTATTTTGAGTCCGTTTTCCCTGAAACCGCTGACAAAAAGGAGCCGATCGGGCTGAGTGCCATTTTTGCTGACAAAGAAGTTTCGTTTACACCTGAAAATGTAGACAGAATCAAAAGGAGAGAGGCATACATCGCAAATCCGGAGCATGAAACATTAAAAGATCGGCGTGAGAAAAGAGATCAGCTCAAAGAAAAGAAATTTTTGGCGCAGCAGAAAAAACAGAAAGAGACTGAATGCGGAGGGGATTCTTCATGAAAACATGCGAATGGTGCGGCGAGCTCGAAGCGGTGCCCGGCAGGAACACGGTGTACTGGGAGCTCCCTGATGGAACGAGGGCTATAGAACTGACAGACACCCCTGCCATGGTATGTTCTTCCTGCGGTATGACCTATCAAGAGGAAAACACGGTTAAAGAGATTGAGGATCAGCTGCTTTTAATTCAAACAAAAAAACTGCCTGAAAGCCTGACATATCAGCAGCTCATGGAGACAGAAAGAATTTTGAAACGCAACTATTTTGACTTCTCCTGAGTCATGTTTCAGTATTCTTTTGTTGTAATTTTACACTTGAACTGTATAATAGAACAACAAAAGACAGACACCAGGAGGGGAAACCCATGAAATCCTTTTATCACTATTTATTGAAATACAGGCACCCTAAGCCGAAGGACAGCATCAGTGAATTTGCCAATCAGGCGTATGAGGATCACAGCTTTCCAAAAACATCTACCGATTATCATGAAATCAGTTCATATTTGGAGCTGAATGCTGATTACCTTCACACGATGGCGACGTTTGATGAAGCTTGGGATCAATACGAGTCTGAAGTGCACGGCAGATAATAGCTGTTTCATCCGCAGATCACTGCGGATTTTTTTATGTCCCCCATACTATAATTGGATATTTCCTTTGGTTTTCATGCCCATGCGAATTGGCTTCACCCGGCATACGATAGCGTATGAGAAATGTTGCGGCGAGGGGGAGACACCATGAAGCAAAATAAACCGAAATTCCAAGTAGGGGATATCGTAGTCGTCATTATGTATGGAACAGTCGGCACCATCACAAAAGTGCACCAAATTGATAAACACTATCTTTATGAAGTCAATCATAACGAAGTTTTATACTTTGAATCATCTATTCAGCTTTATAAAGATTATGAGGGTGTCATTGTCGACATGGAGAAGCTTGATATTGAGTATGAATTCCTTATTGGGGACGTTGTTTATGTAAAAGATTATGGAAAAGAACTCTTTCGCATTATCGGCCATAGAACAGAAATTTGGAGATATTTAGAAGATGGCTGGGAAGATATCATTTATGAACTGACCCGTTTAAAGGATGGAGAGTGGCTTGAAACGGAGGAAGAGGATCTCACGCTGGTGCTTAGAAAATATGAAATGGACCAGTTTGTGCATCAGCTGTTGTTTGTCCATTATGTCGGAGAAACTGGCCATGAGATCGGCGAAGATATCGCATCGTCTGCTCTTCTTCAGTTTGAAGGCGATGATGAAGATCAAGATACCCTTCACATCCTTGCTGTGTCAATTGTTGATGAGCTTCTGGATATTTATAATGACTACAAAATACTGTACGAAATGTTTCAGGATGAAGAATATAAAGACATGATGATGTTTGTTTTGGAAAGTTTAAAAGAGCATTTCAGTTAGTTTGTGAACATACGGATCAAGACATATAAAAAATATGGCAGACAGCCCCAAATCATCACACGCGTCATTCCTTTGAGCGTTTTTTCCATTATGATATCAAATCTTTCTCCGTCCAGTGCTTCCATCATTTTAGCAATCATAGCGTCAGCCTCCCAT
This sequence comes from Bacillus sp. EU52, assembly GCF_037964975.1. Lineage (NCBI taxonomy): Bacteria > Bacillati > Bacillota > Bacilli > Caryophanales > Bacillaceae > Bacillus > Bacillus sp. EU52. Next base: position 2,102,800 of record NZ_CP150177.1, on the reverse strand, counting down.
GGCTCGTTTTTTATTCAATATATGACTGAAAGAATTGTTTAGAACACCGGGTATAATTCAGCCTGTTTTTTCATAAAACATAAAAAAGGAGGCGGTACGGAGATGAAAGAAATAGATCTTGTGATTGATACGGAAGAAATCGCTGAATTTTTTTACAGAGAGCTTGCAAGACGGGGCTACATACCGAGTGAGGATGAGCTGTTTGAAATCGCTGATATTACCTTTGATTATTTGATAGAAAAATGTATGATAGATGAAGAGCTGGATGAAGGTGAGTGAGGCTTAAAACCGGAGCGGTCAGCTCCGGTTTTATTATTCGTGTTCTATGACTTCTGTGAAAATTGAGGTGGTTAAATTGTACAAGCCCGTTAGTTTGTTTCTTTTCTTTCTCATTCTAGCTGCGGCCATTCATACAAATGCTGTTCAATCTGCAGATGAAGCAATAAGCAAGGCAGCTGTTTTGATCCGTCAGCCATGGCTTAATGAAGTCATGACGGGGATCACGCATCTTGGTGCTTCTTCTTTTCTGCTCCCTCTAATTGTCATCATTGGAGCAGGCATGTTTTTCTACAGAAAAACATGGGACGGCCTGTTGATGCTCTTAGTATTCGGCACAGATCGGCTGTTAAACAAAGTCTTAAAAGAATGGATCGAAAGAGTGAGGCCTGATTTTGCACCGCTGGTTCATGAATCATCCTTCAGTTTTCCGAGCGGCCATTCCATGAATGCTGCTTGTGTCTATCCTGCTATTGCTTACTTTTTAGTGAAACACCTCCCGTTTTTGTCCAAGCATAAAAAAATGGTATATATCATAGCCGGTGTAATTGCTGTTTTAGTCGGCATAAGCAGAGTGTATCTGGGGGTTCATTTTGTGACGGATGTGTTAGGCGGCTTTAGCCTCGGCTTGCTTCTGTTTTTCCTAGTAAAAGGTTTTGACGAAAAGATTAAGCGGTTTCGACAAAAATAGAGAGAGGAAAACACAGCAAAAACGCCAATATGTTAAAGAAATAAGAGGGAGGGGATCTTGATGATGTTATCCGTGTTTAAAAAGAAGTCTTGTTCCTATGACGTGACAATATTTCAGACACCCCGGTTTGGCGAAAAAAAGGGCTACAGAGCCGTCTATCGAACTGAACTGAACGGGAGCGATCATCAAGACGTGCTGAAAAGAGCATTCTCTTTGTTTAATGTATTCGACACTGTTCCGAGTGATTATGATGCAAGATTCATGGCCACAGGGGACGTGATCCTGATTGACGAGGGCAGAAAAGGGAAAACATATTATCAACTGCTTCCCGCCGGCTGGAGGAAAATCAATCGTCTGATTGTACAAACGACATAATGAAAAGAAAACTGCGGAAACCCGCAGTTTTCTGCAGTTTTAAGGCTTGCGTTTGGCAGCAGAATATTCTTTCCCGTGTGCTTCTTCAGCTGCAATGATATCTTTTTCAGGTATATGATTGTTCTTTTTTTGGCCGGTGATCCGGTTACGATGTTTTTTACCCATGTCCTACCCCTCCTTCCTGCGGTTAGGTTTTCAAATTAACACCCCGATTATCCGTTTTTCTGAGGAAGTGCCTAACAGATCCTCGAACATTTCTTTTTTCGACATATTCCTTTATAATCAATGCTGAAGTTTGTTTCATCATGACATTCGTTGTAAAATGGACGGGCTGGATGATAATTTAGATTTACAGGAGGATATGAGATGAGTGTACATATAGGTGCTGAAAAAGGACAAATTGCGGATACTGTGCTTTTGCCGGGAGATCCTCTCAGAGCAAAATTTATTGCAGAAACGTATCTTGAAAATGTAGAATGCTACAATGAAGTCAGAGGCATGTATGGATTTACGGGTACATATAAAGGTAAAAAAATCTCAGTACAAGGCACGGGAATGGGCGTTCCGTCTATTTCAATTTATGTGAATGAATTAATTCAAAGCTACGATGTGCAAAATCTAATAAGAGTCGGTTCCTGCGGCGCTATTCGTAAAGATGTCAAAGTGCGAGACGTCATTTTGGCGATGACCTCCTCAACTGATTCACAAATGAACAGAGTTGCTTTCGGAAGCGTTGATTTTGCGCCTTGCGCAGATTTCGAGCTTTTAAAAAATGCCTATGATGTCGCAAAGGATAAAGGTGTGCCGGTGACTGTAGGAAGCGTATTTACAGCTGACCAGTTCTACAATGACGATTCGCAAATTGAAAAACTTGCAAAATACGGTGTGCTTGGCGTTGAAATGGAAACAACTGCATTGTATACATTAGCAGCGAAGCACGGAAGAAAAGCCCTGTCAATTCTCACCGTGAGTGATCACGTATTAACAGGAGAAGAAACGACAGCGGAAGAGCGTCAAACGACATTTCATGATATGATAGAAGTGGCTTTACATTCCGTATCACAATAAAATATATCAAGAGGCGTGCTGGGTGCCGGCAGCCTCTTCTTTATGAATGCGGAAACGATTGATAAAAGGAAGGTAATGTAATATGAAAAAGTCCGGTAAATGGTTCTCACTGGCTGCCGCTCTGAGTGTAACGGCAATAGTCGGAGCCGGCTGCAGCATGTCGAACGGAGATGCTCAAAAGGATACGAAAAGCACAGCAGAAACAAAGCAAACAGAACAAAAAACAGCTGACAGCAAAAAATCAAACACTCAAAACAGTGAGTTTTCATTGGAAAGCCAGTATTTCAATGATATTAAAAAAGTCGATGGTCTGGAAACCATTCAAAATCCAGAAAATATACTCGCGCTTGTCAATAAACAATATGCACTGCCCGGAAACTATGAACCTAGCGATCTTGTCATACCAGATGTAGAGTTTTCTTTTGAAGAAAAGATTCAAAAACGTTACATCAGAAAAGAAGCGGCCGACGCATTAAAAACAATGTTCGATGCTGCCAAAAAGGAAGGCTATGAACTGGCAGCTGTCTCAGGGTACCGTTCGTATGACAGACAGAAAGTCATTTTTGACAATGAAGTAAGCCTAAAAGGGGAAAAGAAGGCAAAGGAAGCGGTTGCTTACCCGGGTGAAAGCGAGCACCAAACAGGCCTCGCGATGGACATTTCGAGCCGGAGCAATGGCTTTGAGCTAAATGAAGCGTTCGGAAGCACGGCAGACGGGAAATGGGTGCAGGACAATGCTTATAAATATGGCTTTATCATTCGCTATCCGAAAAATAAAGAAGATATCACGAAATATGAATATGAGCCATGGCATCTGCGCTATGTAGGCAAAAAAGCCGCAAAGGTCATCCAAGATAATGATTTAACGCTTGAAGAGTACTTTGAAAAAGTGAAGAAAATTTAAAATGAAAAGCCCGCTTACACTAGATAAGCGGGCTTCATTGTGTCTGGTGAATCTAGCATTTGTTCTATGCTTACCAGAAGAATAAACCAGCAAGAGCGACCCCTGTAATTAAACCGAGGGAAATACCGTAAGCTGCTCCGTATCCCCAATAACCGCCCCAATATCCGTAACCGAAACCTCTTGGCCCTCCGCCGGTCGGAGCTATAAAAACTCTGTCTCTTGTTACACGGGTAATTCTGCCGACGTGAACTCTCCCGCCTCTCTCTGTAATTCTGACGACTTTACCTTGATGGTTTTTGCAAAGATGATAATATCTCTCCAATATTGTTCCCCTCCTATCCTGACTTTCTATCAGCATATGATAGATAGGAAAAAAAGGTTGGACGAAAACAGGGGGCGATACGCCGTTTTACTTGTACGCGATAAAAATACAATGACCCATGTACTCACTATATAACTGCATGAGCTGATAATGTGTTTGAAGCGTATCGTAATAGATGGGATCAATCGTTTGCGATAAATCCATTTCTGTGGTTGGTTCAAATTCCATGTCTTCCGGAAGAAGTGTCATCGCTTCTGTTTTTTGAAAGCCATAGGATCTTAGGAGTTTATGCCATTCGCTTTCTTCATGTAAGCAAGTAAATCCGTAAAAATCCATCATTTGCTTCTTTTCTGCAGGGGGCATCGGTTTTTTTAAAGCAGCTTCGATACCAATCAGCATCCCGCCGGGTTTTAAAACTCTTGAAATTTCTTGAAGAGAGGATGTCAGGCGTGAAAAACTGAGGACCGATTCTGACAGGACGCAGGAAAAGGACTCAGAAGAAAACGGGAGATGTTCCAGCTCCGCCTGATATGCAGGGATGGCAAGCCCTTCATTCGCAAATCTTTTTTTCGCTTTCTCAAGCATAATAGGATCTTTATCAACGACTGTTACAGGATACAGCAAATGTCCTAAATAAGCCGCCGTTTGCCCTGTTCCGCATCCGGCATCAAGAATCGGCTGATCCGGGGAGGGCGCAGCCTTTTGCAAGACCGCTTTTGAAAAAGCCAGCCCGCCTGGGTGCGCCCCTGCGACACCGAATAAGGACAGCATTTCTAAATATCGGCTCAATATCGAATCCTCCTTTTTCCTTATCATATGTCGTATAAAGACATAGGTTTATGAAAAGCAAAAGAAGGGCGTTTCTCTTTCATTTCTGCTCCGAGTTGACGAATAAGAATTCGTCCATGATAATAATGTAAGAAGAAAAAGGTGGTGTTTAATTGAAACGGCAATTAAAACTGTTTTTTATTGTGCTGATCACTGCAGTTGTCGCTTCGGCGCTTACTTTATTTATTACGGACAATTCCAGTATCCTGGGCCAAAAATCAGCAAGCACAGGAGACAGCAAGTTCGACAAATTAAATAAAGCGTATGAGCAAATCAAAAGTGATTATTACCAAAAAACAGATGATGACAAATTAGTAGACGGAGCAATTAAAGGAATGATTCAATCACTGGATGATCCGTATTCTACATATATGGATCAAGAGCAAGCGAAATCATTCGACGAGACGATTTCAGCATCTTTTGAAGGAATCGGAGCCCAAGTAGAGGAGAAAGACGGAGAAATCCTTATTGTATCCCCAATTAAAGGTTCACCTGCTGAAAAAGCCGGTATCAAACCGAGGGACCAAATCATTAAGGTAAATGGAAAAAGCGTAAAAGGCATGAATGTAAATGAAGCCGTCGCTTTAATCCGAGGCAAAAAGGGCACAAAGGTGAAGCTTGAACTGAACAGAGCGGGAGTGGGGAATATCGATCTTTCCATTAAGCGTGATACCATTCCTGTAGAGACTGTCTATTCAGAGATGAAAGACAACAACATCGGAGAAATTCAAATCACTTCTTTCTCTGAAACAACAGCTAAAGAGCTGACAGATGCGATTGACAGTTTAGAGAAAAAAGGCGCCAAAGGCTATATTTTAGACTTGAGAGGCAACCCGGGCGGCTTAATGGAACAGGCGATTACGATGAGCAACCTGTTCATTGATAAAGGGAAAAACATCATGCAGGTTGAATACAAAAACGGTTCAAAAGAAGTCATGAAGGCCGAAAAAGAACGGAAAGTGACCAAGCCGACCGTCGTTTTAGTAAATGACGGTACAGCAAGCGCAGCCGAAATTATGGCCGCTGCCCTTCATGAATCGTCAAACGTACCGTTAATCGGCGAGACGACATTCGGCAAAGGTACAGTACAAACGGCAAAAGAATATGATGATGGCTCTACTGTCAAACTGACAGTTGCCAAATGGCTGACTGCTGACGGCGAATGGATTCACAAAAAAGGCATCAAGCCTCAAGTGAAAGCTGAGCTGCCTGATTACGCGAAGCTGCCGTATTTGGACGCAGATAAAACGTACAAATCAGGTGATACAGGCACAAACGTTAAAGTGGCTCAGAAAATGCTCAAAGCACTTGGTTACAAGGTAAAGGTTAACAGTACGTATGACCAGGATTTTGTATCTGTCGTCAAACAGTTCCAGAAAAAAGAGGAGCTGAAAGAAACAGGCATACTGACTGGCGATACAACAACGAAATTAATGATAGAACTTCAAAAGAAGCTGTCTGATAATGATACGCAAATGGAAAAGGCAATTGAAACACTGAAAAAAGAAATGTAAAAAAACCATACGCGGCTGCCGCGTATGGTTTTTTTATGCGCCCTTTTGATTTGGATTAGCGTCTTGTTTTTTGCCAAATAAACCTTCAATGACAGGATTGGATCCCGCGTTTTTAACGAACAGCGGATTCAGGATAACCACAGTGATCATGTTGGCGGCCAATCCCCAGAATCCTTCATAAATGCCATGTGCGGATTGAGTGATATACACAATAAACGTAACCGCAAGGCCGGCTAATAATCCGATAACCGTTGCTTCTTTCGTTTGGTTTTTCCAGAACAGGCTGACAGCGATCGCAGGGAAGATTTGCACCATACCGGATACACCTAATAGCTGAAGTGTCACTAAGGCAGTCGGAAACAGCATTCCAAACAGAAGCGCAAGACCGATGACAACAAAGACCATTGAACGTGTGACGAGTGTCAGCTTGTTTTGCGACACATTCGGATGAATCAAATCCCGGTATAGGTTGTTGGCGAATAAATTCGATGCGCCGATTGCCATAATGGAACAAGGTATTAATGAAGCAAGAGCGATAGTGGCATATGCAAAGCCTTGTGCCACGCCGCCGTAAGATGTTTGAATCAAATGCAGCAGCGCCAGCCTTGGATTTGTATCTTCCGGCAGGACAAGAAAGGCGATAAAGCCAAGAAAAATAACCAATATTAACACAATATTGTAAAGCGGCAAAAACATGCTGTTTTTTCTTACTGCATCAGCGCTTTTCGCCGTGAAAACACCTGTAGCGGCATGCGCCCACATAAAAAGTGCCAGAGCGGAAACAATAGATGCTGTGATAAACCAAGGGATGCCTTTTGGCCCTTCTGCAGGTATCGTCAGCATTTGCGGCGCTTCCTTCACTAACGTGTCAATCATCGGTGTCCAGCCGTTAAAATGAATGAGAGGGAGGGACACCACCATAAACAGCATAATGACCCATACTAAAATGTCCTTAATGATGGCTGTATATGTGGGCCCTTTAATCCCGCTGAAGAATGTGTAAAGAGCAACAAGAATAAATGAAATGATCACAACGAATTTTACGTTAATATATCCAGTGCCGGCAACCTGAAGCGTGTCTTGAATGCCGCTCAGCTGAAGGCATATGTACGGAATAAGCATGAGTACCCCGACGATGGCAACGAGGCTTGCCAAAAGCTTACTGTTAAAACGTTCCCGGGCATAATCCGCGAGTGTTGTTAATTTATGAATTTTCGCAACTTTCCAAAGTTTCGGCAAGAAGAAGTAGGCGATAAAGTAGGCCAACACAGAATAAGGAATGGCGAAAAATGCAACACTTCCGCCTGTAAAAGCAGTACTGGTCAACCCTAAGAAAGTATAGGCCGTATAAAGGTCAGCGCCTACTAAAAACCAGACGAGAAGACCGCCGAAGCGTCTGCCGCCGACAGACCATTCTTCCACAGAAGTGCGTGAGGATTTGTCTCTTCCGGCGAGAAAGCCGATACAGACAACGGTTAAAACAATAATAGCAGTAATGAGAAGTGCAGTCAGATTCCCTTGCATTATTCAAGTCCTCCATCTTTTTTTTGCATCTGATAAATGCCAAACGAGCATAACGGCGTAACAATAATCCACAGCAGCAGCCAAAAGTGGAAAAACGGCAGGCCGAACATAATCGGTTCTATTCGATTCACAAGCGGCAAAAGCGTGAGCTGAACGAATGGCAAAAGAATGAGAATAACAATAAGTGCTTTTTTAACCATTTACTTTCCTCCTGAAACATGATAATGCTCACTATAATAGCAGTTGTAAGAAAAGATCACAAGATAATTATTAGAAAAAAATGATTTTTTCAATTATTTAATCAAAACACATGGTTTGCATCCTTTTCAATAAAGGTTTAAAATAATAAATATCTTGAAACCGAGATAAATAGGAGTGAGAAAATGAAAACAGAAGGATTGCACCATGTCACAGCATTCGCCAGAGATCCGCAAGAAAACTTGCGATTTTATACAGAAGTGCTTGGGCTCAGGCTTGTTAAAAAAACAGTAAACTTTGATGATCCCGGAACGTATCATTTTTACTTTGGGAATCAAAACGGAGATCCCGGTACAATAATGACCTTTTTTCCGTTCCAAGGAAGCGGACAGGGAACGGTAGGAAAAGGCCAAGCGGGCCGGGTGTACTTTTCAGTTCCCTCAGGCTCCCTGTCTTTTTGGAAGGAGCGTCTTGAGAAAAGCGGGCTGAGCCTAGAGGAAAAAACGTTGTTTGGTGAAAAAGGTCTTATTTTTGATGATACAGAAGACCTTCCGCTGGCGATCATGGAGGATGCGAAAAGCGGCAAAAGCGAGTGGACGCCTGACGGGATCACAACAAATGAAGCAATTACGGGAATGAAAGGTGTGCTGCTATATTCCTACGACCCGCAGGCGACCATACAATTGTTAACGGAAAGCTTTGGATACACCAAAGTGGCCGAAGAAGACCAGATTGTCAGACTGGCAACCTCAGCGGCCGTCGGCGGTGTCATTGATGTCCATTTACACCCTGAAAAAAGAGGAGTCGGAGGATATGGTACGGTACACCATGTAGCGTTTCGGACAAAGAAAAACGAACAGGCGAAATGGCTGCCGATTATTGCTGAAAACCATCTGCCTTCGTCAGAAATTCTCGACAGGGAATACTTTACATCAGTTTATTTCAGGGAGAAAGGCGGTATCTTATTTGAAATTGCCACAGATGAACCAGGCTTTATGACAGATGAAACGTTTTCTGAGCTAGGGACTTCCTTAAAACTGCCTGAATGGCTGGAGAAACATAGACAACAAATTACAGACGTTTTACCTGAACTTTAAAAGGGGGAATTTATAATGAAGCATATTTATGAAAAAGGAACATCTGACAACGTACTTTTGCTGTTGCATGGCACGGGCGGTAATGAACACGATCTGCTTTCATTGGGGCGGTTTATAGACCCTAATGCTCATTTGCTTGGTGTCAGAGGATCGGTGCTTGAAAATGGAATGCCGCGATTTTTCAAACGTCTGAGTGAAGGAGTTTTTGATGAAAAAGATCTTGTGGTGCGGACAAGAGAATTGAAAGATTTTATCGACGAGGCTGCAGAAACGCATCAGTTTGATCGCGGCAAAGTGATTGCAGTCGGATATTCAAATGGCGCAAACATTGCGGCAAGCCTGCTTTTTCATTATAAAGATGTGTTAAAAGGGGCTATTCTGCATCATCCAATGGTTCCGATTCGGGGTGTCGAGCTGCCTGATATGGCGGGGCTCCCTGTTTTTATCGGTGCCGGGAAATACGACCCTCTCTGCACGAAGGAAGAATCAGAAGAGCTTTACCGCTATTTGCGTGACAGCGGGGCATCAGCCTCCGTTTTCTGGCAGGACGGGGGCCATCAGCTGACTCAGCATGAAGCTGAACAGGCTCGTGAATGGTACAAAGAGGCGATTGTATAAAAAAACCTTAGTCCGGATTTCGGACTAAGGTTTTTCATATCCTTACAGCCAAGTTGATACTTTTGAAAGCGGCAGACGGTTGCTTTGATGCGCAGGCTTCACTGCTTTGCCGATTGAAATAAGCATAACCGGAACATAGCGCTCACTGATATCAAATTGCTTTTGGAACTGCTCTTTGTTAAATCCGCCGATTGCGCAAGTGTCATAACCTTTTGCTTTTGCGGCAATCATAAGCTGCATAGCAGCTAAAGAAGCATTTAAGAAAGCGGAATCACGTGCGAATTGCTCGCTTTGGTAAGCACCGTTGATTTGGCCGAGCAATGTTTGTTTGATTTCATCCGTAATATAGCCTTGGCTTGCTAATTCAGCATAAACTTCTTCACCGTTTTCATTTGCCTTTAAATCGCCTAAAATGGCAACAACAGCAGAAGACTCAACGATTTGTTTTTGATTATACGCTACAGGAAGAAGCTCCGCTTTTGATTCATCGCTGTGGAATACTGTAAAATGCCAATGCTGAAGGTTCCAAGCAGAAGGCGCTTTAGTGGCAAGGTCTAATAGCTCAGTCAGCTCCTCCTTAGAGATCGGGGCATTTGTATCATATTCCTTTACAGATGCACGTGCTTTTAAAACATCCAGAGTATTCGTCATAGTGTTTCCTCCTTCGGATAAACGTGGTATGATAATAGAAAAGTTAGAAGCTTACTAAATGTAACTTGAAAGATTATTGTAATGGATCATTGAATACATGTCAATCAATAGATGAAGGGATGAAGACTTGTGGGAAATACGATGTGCCCTAAAATGGAATCCGCATTCTCATTGCTGGGAAAACGATGGAACGGTCTGATCATCCATGTGCTAATGGATGGGCCGAAACGGTTTAAAGAGATAACGGAAACAATACCGATGATCAGCCAAAAAATGTTGGCAGAGCGCTTGAAGGAGCTTGAACAAAACGAGATTGTCGAACGGCAGGTTCTCCCTGAAACGCCGGTCAAAGTCATCTACACGCTGACTGAAAAAGGAACAGCGCTTCAAGCTGTATTTCAAGAGATGCAGGCATGGGCCGATCAATTTTGCGAGCCTGGTGACACAGTGTGTGAAGAAGAGAAATAAGGAAAGCGGCGTCTGAAAAAGAGCCTTTGTTTCCATGGTGAGTCATGTAAGTACGGTTCACACCCGTTTACATGACTTTTTATATTTGTCAGACTGATATTTCCGGATTGGCAAAAGTGTCATGTGCATATGAAGGGGATATATAAAATAGGAAATGATCAATAAGCTATAACATCCAACCTATTGTAAATGGGGATTATGATGTATCTTATTATGCAAATCAACAAAATTTTATATTTTCGGCCAAAACCCAGTCAGCTTCCAATTGGCATTTAAACCGGATATAAAAGGAAATCCAGGTTTTTCGTATTGCTGGATGCTTCTATACTGATGACTTCCGCATTTATGAAAAAAGAGAGAGCTTCTTTGGAGCTCTCTCTTTTTTTTTGTGGGGAGACGAAATCTTATAGTTTTCCATTCAAAAATTGCGCCTCACCGAGACCGAAACTCCAGTCTGCGTCACCATTCTCAGTAATAGATACCATGAGGTCTTCAGGGGAAATTCCGCATTTTTCTTCTAGCCTTTCAGCAAGCAGAGCATACAATTTTTCCTTTTGGCTTTCGGTTCTTGCTTTGCTTGTCATGCTAATGATGACCATATCCTTGGTTCTCTGAAACCCTAATCCCGTATCCTGGATTATAAGCTCGTTTGCGGGATGCTGATGGACAATTTGATAACGGTCTCTTTCCGGAACACCAAACGCTTCAACCATCGCTTGGTGAGCAGTATCTAATAACAATTGCAGCGATTTTTCGTCACGGCCTTCAATTACATCAAAACGCAATAATGGCATGTGTACTCCTCCTCTTGTGAAGTTGTTATCCGTCTGTTCTCATATTGTCTCGTTTGCTTTCAGACAATGGAGAGATATAATGATTTGCAGTCAACTTTAAAAAACATAACATATAACCAAAAGTTAATCAATATATAACTAATGAATCATAGGTTAGGCGGTAGATAATCGAGACAAGCTCATAAAAACGATTGACAGTCATTGATTAGGAGATTAGTATGAACATATTAGTTGATCAAAAGATAACAATCATATAACCAAGACGTTGTTATTTATAAATGAAAGCGTTTTCTATTCATCTAGGCATGAAAAGCGCCGAAACAATGTCGCGAGAATCATATAAAACACTTTTGGAGGGGTTTCCATGCCGATTTTAATTGTAGCTGTCGGAGTGCTGATTCTGTTATTTCTCATTATTAAAGTAAAATTAAATACCTTTGTCTCACTGATTGTCGTTTCATTTTTAGTAGCCATCGGACTTGGAATGGATATCAATAAAATTGTTCTTTCAATTGAGACTGGAATTGGCGGGCAGCTGGGGCATTTAGCTTTAGTGTTTGGACTTGGCGCGATGCTTGGGAGGCTTGTCTCTGATGCTGGGGGCGGCTACCGGATTGCCATTACGCTGATTGACAAATTCGGGAGGAAACGAATACAGGCGGCGGTTGTAGTTGCCTCTTTTATCATCGGTATTGCGCTGTTTTTTGAAGTGGGTCTTGTTCTGTTGATACCGATTGTTTACGCGATTGCTAAAGAATTAAAAATGCCTTTTCTGTATCTGGGAATCCCGATGGCCGCCGCCTTAAATGTTACTCACGGATTTTTGCCCCCGCATCCTGCTCCAACTGCTATCTCAGTTGCATACGGTGCTCATATTGGCCAGGTGCTGCTTTTTGGAATCATCATCGCTGTTCCGACAACTGTGATTGCCGGGCCTTTATTTAATAAATTTGCGATGAAACGTTTTCCTGGTGCGTATCAAAAGCATGGAAACTTATCGGGGTTAGGACCAAGGAAAGAATTTCAGCTGGATGAAACACCGGGCTTTGCGATCAGTGCTGTCACGTCTTTATTCCCGGTTATCTTTATGGCAATGGCAACAGTTTTTTCTTTATTATTGAATGAACATTCAAAAGGAAAAGACATTATAGAATTTATCGGCACTCCGGGAACGGCAATGCTCATTTCGCTGTTGCTTGCACTCTATACGATGGGATATGCCCGTAAAATATCTATGCAGGAAATCAGCAGATCTATTTCAGAATCAATTTCGCAAATTGCGATGATGCTGCTCATCATAGGAGGGGGAGGAGCGTTTAAACAGGTGCTGATTGACGGCGGGGTCGGCGATTATGTCGCTGATTTTTTCCGCCAAACAAACATGTCGCCGCTATTCGTTGCATGGACCATCGCCGCGGTTCTGCGTCTGTGTCTAGGCTCTGCTACCGTGGCTGCGCTTACCACAGCGGGAATGGCAGCTCCGCTTATGGAGGCTGGCAGTGTAAACCCCGCGTTAATGGTGCTTGCAACAGGAGCCGGCAGTGTCATTGCGTGTCATGTAAATGATGCAGGATTTTGGATGGTAAAGGAATTTTTCGGCTTGAGCATGAAAGAAACATTTCAAACCTGGACGCTGCTTACAACAGTTCTTTCGGTTACAGGGCTCGGCTGTGTGTTATTGGCAGGGCTTGTGATGTAACAATCATAGACAGTCCGTAGCCCAATCGTTTTTCTTCCTTACTGAATACTTTACGTATAGGCAGACATAAAGGAGGAAAAAATCATGTACCCTCATCATTCGTATTTACGCGGAATCCCAGGTCCAGCCGGATATCCGGCGCGTAGTCCTTTTTTGTTTGGCGCTCCTCTAGTCGGCGGTTTATTAGGCGGTTTTCTCGGGAGTGCGCTGTTTAACTATTCTCGTCCCTATGCCTATCCTCCTGGCCCTTATGGATACGGAGGCGGACCGTACGGTTTTGGTGCCGGCGTGCCATACGGGGGATATCCCGGCTTCTATTAATAAAAACGGCCTGCATCGATTGCAGGCCGTTTTTTATCGGATGATTTCTACCTCGGACATATTGTAGTCTTGCTGTTTTTGAAACATGACTTCCAGAAGGCCATCCTTATAGACGGCTTTTGTTCCTTTGCGTTTGACTAAACAAGGAAGATTTACTTTTTTCGGATGATCTGCTCTTGGGAAGTTTTCCAACCATAATTCGTGAGATGTGTGTTTGATTCTCACTTGTTCCAGCCATTCTTCGCTGATTGGCACCTTTACAAACACATGGTCTGCAGTTTCGAATATATCAATATCAGGTTTGACATCAGGTTTTGCATCAGGTTTGGCGGGCTGTTCTTTTTGGGGGAGAGGATCGCGGAAAGGAAATTGAGCCGCATAATCACTGCCGAACACACTTTCCATCACACGATTGACATACGTTTCAACTTCTTTCGGATCAGCTTTTTTTAATGCTTCTTTAGAAAATTGATTGTGGAAAGGAAAGTACTTGTTCCACTCAAACATTGTCTTCACATCCTTTCTTCACGGACAAAATAGTATATGCCCGCCAGATCTTTCACGTGATATAATATAAGATGCTCTAAAGAAAGGCAGGGATATAAATGCAATATTCAGAAACAAAAAAAGGCGTTATTTACACAGCCGTTTCCTTTATCATGTGGGGCCTGTTTCCGCTCTATTGGAAGCTTCTCGAACAGCTGCCGGCTCTTGATATTTTGGCTCATCGTATTATATGGTCTTTTGTTTTTATGTGTATCGTACTTTTTTTCTTGCGGCAATGGAAATTAGGATGGCAGGAACTGTGCTCTTTGAAAAAGAACGGAGGGATCCTCTCTTTATTTCTTGCTTCTATCCTGATTTCGATCAACTGGTTTGTATACATATGGGCTGTCAACCATGGCTTTTTGCTTGAGGCTAGTCTTGGCTATTACATTAATCCGCTTGTATCAGTGCTCCTTGGGATTTTATTTTTAAAGGAAAAACTGAATCGCCTGCAATTAGTGGCCGTTTCGATTGCGGCAGCCGGTGTCATCATCTCGGCGTTCCAATACGGCTCCATTCCTTATGTTGCGCTTCTGCTTGCATTCAGCTTTGGGCTGTACGGGTTAAGCAAAAAAAGAACAAGCCTGCCGAGCGCCATCGGCTTAACGCTGGAAACATTCATGATTATGCCCATTGCATTGGGGTATTTGCTGTTCAGCGGACATATTCAGCCAGCGGGTGCAGAAAGCGGAGGGACGTGGCTGCTTCTCTTTTTGGCCGGTGTGTTTACGGCTTTGCCGCTCTTATTGTTTGCGGAAGGAGCGAAACGGCTGCCACTGTATCAAGTCGGTATCTTACAATATATTGCGCCGACCATTACCCTTCTGATCGGGCTGTTTGTTTACCATGAGCCATTTTCAAGCTCGAAGGCTTTTACATTCAGCTGTATATGGGCTGCGCTGATCTTGTTTACGTTTTCACAAGTGAAGTGGAAACGGGCGTCAAAAAGCCATTGAGGCCTTTGGCTTTTCAGCTGATGCATATATTATGTATAATCATTTCATGTATGTAAGACATAAAGGAGCAAGACGATGGACAATGATAAAGAGATAGTGAAAGCCTATGCTTCACTTTGGAATAACCGATCTCTCGCACATGATGACGCAGAAGCGGTAGCAGAGGCGATTGATCTTGAGCTCTTGGATAAACGAACACATCCAAGACTCCGAAAACCGATGCTGGAAAAATATTTTGCCGCGATTCAGCGCGTTGTGAATTCACAGCTCGAACCGGCTGTGAAATATCAGCTGGTCAAATTACATACAGAACGTGCAGAGTATTTAAAAGAAGAAAGAGGGGAGCAATCATGAAAGCGATCATAAAAGAAGATGTGCAAGCATCTTTAGAACGATATGCGGACCGCCCTGTATATATCCATTTAGAAACCACCACAGGTTCTTATTCAGCGCACTTAAATGAAAAGAACATGACGGTTGTTGCGTATATTCGCAATGCAAAAGTTACTTATCATCAGGCAAAAATCAAAGGCAACGGGCCTTACCGCGTTGGCTTGAAAACAGAAGAAGGCTGGATTTATGCTGAAGGCTTGACTGAATACACGGTAGATGAAGAAAACCGTTTATTAATGGCGGGACACCTGCCGGGCGGTAAACTGGCTATTTCTCTGCAAATCAGCGAAAAACCGTTCACAGTTTAAAGAAAAGGGTGAATAATAATGAAAGAACATGTACTAGTAATCCTGCCTCACCCTGATGATGAATCATATGGAGTGGCAGGCCTCATTGCCTTAAACAGAAAAAAAGACATTCCCGTTACGTATGCCTGCGCCACTTTAGGTGAAATGGGCAGAAATATGGGCGATCCATTTTTCGCGAATCGGGAAACGTTGCCGCTGCTAAGAAAACAAGAGCTCATCAATGCTTGCAAAGAAATGGATATCAATGACCTTCGTATGCTTGGACTCCGTGACAAAACGCTCGAATTTGAAGACGATGAGTATTTAGCTGATATCATGGAAGAGATCATAGATGATGTAAAACCAAGTTTAATTGTCACATTTTATCCCGGACACGGTGTGCACCCTGACCATGATGCATGCGGGGAAGCGGTTATCCGTGCATTATATCGCAAAAAGAAAGAAGACCGTCCGCGTACAATCTGCATGGCCATTACCCGCAACAGAGAAGAGGTTCTCGGCGAAGCTGATGTCGTGCTTGATATCAAAGAAGTAGCTGATATTAAAATGAATGCGTTAAGAGCTCACCGCACACAAACAGAAGGCATGCTCAGAGAGCTTGAAGAGAAATTGAAAAATAATGAACCTGTTATGGCAACATGGTTTGAAGAAGAAATATATTGGACGTATCAATGGAATGATTAATCAAAAAGGTATAAGGCCTTAAGCCTTATACCTTTTTTAATTTTAAGTCCGATGCAATTGCTGAAGCGAGAGTGGATCTCAAGGAAATACCTTCGAAAGACAAACCTAGCTGAACCGCTGTTTGCGCGATTTCCGGACGGATTCCAGACAAAGTTGAAGAAACACCGATTAAACGAAGCGCCTCAATCAGACTGAACAGCTGATGGGCAACCATCGTATCAATCACAGCTACTCCTGACAAATCAATATACAGTTGTGTCACCTTTTTTTTCGCACATTGATGCAGTGTGTTTTCCATAATCAGCTTGGCGCGGACTGTATCAATATCTCCGATTAAAGGCAGCAGTCCGACGCTGTGAAACAGCACGATGACCGGAGCGCTCAATTCAGTAATCATATCTTTTTGGGCCTGAAGCTGAAGGCTTGTGTTTTTGTACATTTCTTCTATAAAAATATGAATCACAAGATCAAACGCTTTTATAAGGGCGTGATACAGGTCTTCGGCTTCTTCGCTTTTCACAGTATTCTGATTGAGATGGACAAATTCTTTCACATAGGAAACATATAAATCTCTCACTCTGACAAACTCCCGAATAATATAGTGGATAGGAGTTTTTAAATGCTCTTGATCCTGTGTGACTTCAAAGGCCCATTCTTTCAGTATAGGCAAGTATACGTCCTCATCATCTATAAAAATACGGTTTATTTTATAGTTAAAGGCAAGATTCTGGCTCTTTAAATTGTGAATGACAACAGGATCTGTTGAGGCATAAATGGAATTGGGATCAGTCTCCTCGATTGTTTCATACCACGTTGAACTGATGGTTTCCGCATGCTGGGAAAGATACTCGAATAATTTTTTGTTTTTTGCCATGATTGATCACCTCTTTTAAAAGTGTTGTTTTTGCGAATAACGTTTTTGCAGTTTTGCCAGCCTGAAAAACAGCCCAACTGCTCCGGCGGCGAGTCCTGCTATTAATCCAATCCAATAGCCGAATGCACCGAGGCTTGTAAACGTACCGACCATATAACCGACCGGAAGGCCAATGACCCAGTAAGAGACAAAAGCGGCCGCAAGCGTATAGTTCACATCTTTGTACCCTCTGAGTGCTCCCTGGATCGGTGCGGCAACAGCATCGGAAAGCTGAAAAAATAGCGCATAAATTAAAAAGTGCTGTGTCAGCCGGAGCACATCGGGGTCAGAAGTGTACATGCCCGCAATTTGCTCTCTGAATAAAAGGATACAGGCGGCAGTGAACAAAGAAAAGCCGATCGCCATCATGATGCCGATTAAGCTATATGAGCGTGCATCCTTAAAACGGGCTGCACCCGCTTCAAACCCGACAACAATTGTTAGAGCCATGGACACGCTGAGCGGCAGCATATATAAAAGAGACGCAAAATTCATGGCTGCCTGGTGGGACGCGATGGTCACTGTATGAAAATGGCTCATGAGAAGCGTGACAGCTGCGAAAATGCTCGTTTCAAAAAACACGGCGAACCCAATAGGCAGCCCGATTTTGAGCAAATTTTTGCATGCTTTCCAAGAGAACTTATACAAGGTAAGGAAAATCCCGTATTCAGAAAACGGTGCGTTTTTATGAATAATGAAAAAACTGATGATGCAGATACACCAATAAGTTAAAGCGGATGCCAGCCCCGCGCCGACACCCCCAAGTGCCGGCATTCCGAACTTCCCGAAGATAAATACATAATTCAATACAAAATTGATTGGAAGAGAACTGAGTGTAATCATCATGGTGACTCTCGTTTTTCCTAATGAGTCGATGAATGATCTTAACACGGTGTAAACAAATAAAGGGAAAATTCCCAGTGATAAAAAGCCTAAAAAGTGTTTAGCAATCTGATGCACGTGAATATCAAGGTTCAATCGGCCAAGAATAAGGTCAACTGCAGCATATCCAATCACTAAAACGGCGATGCTAAGAAGCGCGGCCACGTATACAGCCTGTAAAACAGTAAAGGGAATCTTCTGTTTTTTCTCTGCGCCTAATAACTGAGCGACAATCGGGGTGACCGCCATTAATATACCTGCAAGTCCTGTGTAAACAGGGGTCCAAAGGCTTGAGCCAATCGCGACACCCGCTAAATCAGCGGGGCTGACTTTCCCTGACATCACCGTATCTAGAAAAGTCATTAGAGAAAGCCCCGCTTGGGTAATGAATATCGGTATTAAAATGTGCAAGAGCTGTTTGATTTTTTCCCGGGCGTTTTGAGTTTCTTTCATACATTGATCTCCGTTTCTTTTTCATAACGAGAGAAATTATAACATTTTATGTATAAAAAGCAATGAACGCCGGGCCTATTCTTTTTTTGTTGGTTTCGTTTTTCTAAACATTTGGGCATAAATAAAAGAAAGCGAAATCACGCCTAAAAAGGTGCAAATATACTGAATGATTCTTTCGATTTCCATTCTTTACATCCCTCCTTTACCAATAGAATGTGCATCAATAAGATAAGCATTCGTGAAAAGTTGGAAATTTGAACAGGAGATGAAGATTATGCGCTATGAGCAGATATCAGAAAATGCGTTCAAGGAGAAAATACAGGTGTACCTAGAGCAAATATTAGGTGATGCATCTCTAATCTTGAAAACGCTTCACGAAAAAGACCAGTGTCTCCTTTGTGAATTAGATGAATTAGGGCACATTTTTCAGGACATGCAGGGGATTGCATCCTCCTTTTATTTGCAATCATACATTGAGGAATTTACGCCGGCATTTATTGAGCTGGCCAAGGCGATTAAAGCCTTATCGGAACATAAGCATGGAGCTTTAATTGTGATTGAAAGAGCAGACCCGGTTGAACATTTTATTCAAAAAGGCACCTCCCTACACGCCGAGATCAGCTCTTCATTAATTGAAAGCATCTTTTTTCCCGGAAACCCTCTTCATGACGGCGCTTTATTAGTGAGGGAAAACAAACTCGTGTCAGCAGCCAATGTGCTCCCGCTGACGACGAAGGAAGTGGATATCCATTTGGGAACCCGGCACCGGGCGGCTCTCGGTATGTCGGGCTATACGGATGCACTGGTGCTCGTGGTTTCAGAGGAAACAGGGAAGATGTCGTTTGCCAAAGACGGTGTATTATATCCGTTAATTTCACCAAGAACGTAAAAATAATAAAAAGGGCCTGATTAAGAATCCTATCATGAGACAAAATGACTGAATTCGTATCTTTATTAAAGCATTCGCTTCTAGCTGAATGCTTTTTGTCTTGAAGACAGGGAATATAAACTGGTAGAAAAGTTATATGTGATGAATATTAATCAAGTGAAATACTTTACCTGTTTATGTATTTATAGTACCGTATAAAATATTATATAAATTTTCAAAGGAAGGGTGCTGCCGCATGGCAAATGTATTAATGATCGGTTTCCCCGGTGAAGGGCATATTAATCCCTCTATCGGTGTGATGAAGGAGCTGAAATCCCGGGGAGAAAACATTACGTACTACGCAGTGAAGGAATATAAAGAAAAAATCACAGCTCTTGATATTGAGTTTCGTGAGTATCATGATTTCAGAGGAGATTACTTCGGGAAAAACGCAACCGGCGATGAAGAAAGAGATTTCACAGAAATGCTCTGCGCTTTTTTGAAAGCCTGTAAGGATATCGCGACTCATATTTATGAGGAAGTCAAACATGAATCGTATGATTATGTCATATATGATCACCATCTTCTCGCGGGTAAAGTCATTGCCAACATGCTGAAGCTGCCAAGATTTTCATTGTGTACAACCTTTGCGATGAATGAGGAATTTGCGAAGGAAATGATGGGAGCTTACATGAAAGGATCACTAGAAGATTCGCCTCATTATGAATCATACCAGCAGCTTGCAGAAACGTTAAATGCTGATTTTCAAGCAGAGATCAAGAAGCCATTTGATGTTTTTTTAGCTGATGGTGACTTGACAATCGTCTTTACATCAAGGGGATTTCAGCCACTGGCTGAGCAATTTGGCGAGCGATATGTATTTGTCGGTCCTTCCATTACAGAAAGAGCCGGAAACAATGATTTCCCATTTGATCAGATTGACAATGAAAACGTGCTGTTTATTTCAATGGGAACCATTTTTAATAATCAAAAGCAGTTTTTTAATCAATGCCTTGAAGTTTGTAAGGACTTTGACGGTAAAGTTGTGCTTTCTATCGGCAAGCATATTAAAACAAGTGAGTTAAACGACATTCCGGAGAATTTCATTGTACGCCCGTATGTCCCTCAGCTTGAGATCTTGAAAAGAGCCAGCTTATTTGTGACACACGGCGGAATGAACAGCACAAGTGAAGGTTTGTATTTTGAAACCCCGCTCGTTGTCATTCCGATGGGAGGCGACCAATTTGTTGTCGCAGATCAGGTGGAAAAAGTCGGCGCAGGAAAAGTGTTAAAAAAAGAAGAATTATCTGAAAGCCTTCTGAAAGAGACGATACAAGATGTAATGAATAATCGTTCGTATGCTGAAAAGGCAAAAGAAATTGGACAATCACTGAAAGCGGCAGGCGGCTCTAAAAAAGCGGCCGATAGCATTCTTGAAGCTGTAAAACAAAAAACTCAATCAGCAAACGCATAGTGTAAAAGCCTGTTCTTATCGAAAGAACAGGCTTTTTGCCATTTCATAAGAGGGATTTGACACGCCGATAGAGAATTGATTAGAAAAATAGACAAGAAAGGAGGAGAAACTGCTTCGTTCATCAATAGAAAACCATCATTTTTACCCTCGCTTAAATAGTTCCTTAGACTTTCGAAAAACATATCGTGCTTATGTAAAATGTTAGATGTTTATTTGAAGGTTTAAAGGTCGAACGATGCTGAAAATGCTGCGCCAAATGTTTGAAAAGGGTTTAACTTGCTGAAAAATTGACGATAAAACAGTTGTGTGCCATTTTTGGAAACAAAATACTAGCTGTTTTTGCAAAAAAACAGTTTAGGAGGTTGAATGAATGAAAAAGAAGATTGTAGCCGGCTTGGCTGTTTCTGCAGTTGTTGGGTCGTCGATGGCCGCAGCACCCGCGGAAGCAAAAACGATAAAAGTAAAAAGCGGTGACTCTCTTTGGAAACTTTCCCGCCAGTATGATACGACAATATCAGCTCTGAAATCCGAAAACAAATTGAAATCAACGGTGCTTTATGTCGGACAAAGTCTTAAGGTTCCTGAAAGCAGCAAAAAAAGCACGACATCCCCATCTAATTCAAGCAAAACATCAACATACACAGTTGCATATGGTGATTCCCTATGGATGATTGCTAAAAATCATAAAATGAGTGTTTCTGAGCTTAAAAGCTTAAACAGCCTGAGCAGTGACCTGATTCGTCCGG
This sequence comes from Bacillus sp. EU52, assembly GCF_037964975.1. Taxonomy (NCBI): domain Bacteria; kingdom Bacillati; phylum Bacillota; class Bacilli; order Caryophanales; family Bacillaceae; genus Bacillus; species Bacillus sp. EU52. The sequence continues at coordinate 2,081,229 of NZ_CP150177.1, read as the reverse complement.
GGCAAAAGCTTAAGATCAAAGGGACAAGCAGTTCAAGCGGATCAAATGGATCAAAGAAAAACAGCGGTTCCAATTCTTCAGGTTCTTCAAAAAGTACATATACGGTCAAGCTTGGTGACTCACTGTGGAAAATCGCAAACAGCTTAAATATGACTGTAGCTGAATTAAAAACCTTAAATGGCTTAACATCAGATACACTTTACCCTAAACAGGTGCTCAAAATAAAAGGAAGCAGCTCACCGAAGAGCGGAAACAGCGGTTCAAAAAAGCCGTCAAACTCCAATCCCTCAAAAACAACGACGTACAAGGTAAAAGCAGGCGATTCGCTGTGGAAAATTGCAAATCGGCTCGGAGTCACTGTCCAAAGCATCCGTGATAAGAATAATTTATCATCTGATGTGCTGCAAATCGGGCAGGTTCTGACTATTTCGGGAGCATCAAAATCTAATCCTTCAAATCCGACAAAGCCAACAAAGCCAAAAGATAACTCAGGGTCAAACATTCAAATAGGCTCGAAGATTGACAGAATGATAACGGAAGCGAAAAAATATGTCGGAGTGCCTTACCGATGGGGCGGAAACACGCCTGCCGGTTTTGATTGCAGCGGCTTCATTTATTACCTTATTAATAATGTATCATCTATATCAAGATTGAGTACGGCAGGATATTGGAATGTCATGCAGAAGGTCAGCCAGCCGTCAGTCGGAGACTTTGTCTTCTTTACCACTTATAAATCCGGCCCATCTCACATGGGGATTTATCTAGGCGGCGGTGACTTTATTCATGCAAGCTCATCGGGCGTCGACATTTCCAATCTCAGCAATTCTTATTGGAAACAGCGGTACTTGGGCGCAAGAAGTTATTTTTAAAAATGAGTATGACAAAAAGCCTTTTATAGGCTTTTTTGTTTATACCAGACAATGATTGACCACACTGTTAGAAAAAACAAGGGGGAGACAGTATGCACCGTCTCTTGCTGTTGATGATGCTGACGGCACTGGGAGTTGCCGGATGCGGACAAAAAAAACCTCCAGACCCTCCTAACCGGGTGCCGGAAAAAAAAGTGGTTGAAACGTCAGCGTTTGGTCATCATGTCCAGCTGGTCAATCGTGAAGGGAGAGCAGTCGGTTTTATAGAGATCAAAGAATCAGACGATGAAGGCCTCGATATTCATATTTCCGCAAACAGCCTGCGTCCAGGTGCTTCTCTCGGTTTTCATATTTATGAGAAAGGTTCTTGTGTCAGGCCGGATTTTGAATCAGCGGGCGGTCCCTTTAATCCGCTGAACAAAGAACACGGCTTCAATAATCCGATGGGGCATCACGCCGGAGATCTGCCGAACCTTGAAGTCGGTGCTGATGGAAAGGTAGATGTCATAATGAATGCGCCTGACACTTCACTGAAAAAAGGAAGTAAACTAAATATTCTCGATGAGGACGGAAGTGCATTTATTATTCATGAACAAGCGGACGATTATCTGACAAACCCAAGCGGCAATTCCGGTGCGCGTATTGTCTGCGGAGCCCTATTGGGAAATAACGAGAAGCAGTAATATCATCCAAGCCCTTTTGTATTGAGCATACAGGGGCTTTTTTAGTATACTCGTTAATGGAATATGAATAGGAAAGGGAATCTGTCTATGACAACTCAACTACAGCACTTAACATTGCCGGAAGATATACAACAAAAGCTTTTATCATATAAAGAGCAGCCTATTTCCCCAGAGTTTCAATCGCTTATAGGAACATCAGGCTATGAGGCGGAGGATGAAGCCATTTTATTTGACGCCATTATTGCATTAGCCATGGGGAAAAATGTCCTGCTGAAAGGGCCTACAGGTTCAGGAAAAACAAAGCTGGCAGAAACATTGTCCAGCTATTTTCATAAACCGATGCACAGCGTCAACTGTTCAGTCGACTTGGACGCTGAGGCATTGGTCGGTTATAAAACGATTGAAAATCAATCTGGCCAGGCAACAATCGAGTTTGTTTCAGGACCTGTTACAAAGGCAATGAAGGAAGGCCATTTTCTTTATATAGATGAAATCAATATGGCGAAGCCGGAAACACTGCCTATTTTAAACGGTGTATTAGATTACAGAAAAATGATGACAAATCCGTTTACAGGCGAGGTCATTCGGGCTAAAGGCGGTTTCGGAGTCATTGCAGCCATCAATGAAGGCTATGTCGGAACTGTTCCTCTGAATGAAGCGTTGAAAAACCGTTTTGTCATCATTGATGTGCCTTATATTAAAGGCGAGCTGCTGAAACAAGTTCTCATGTCTCAGTCAGCCCTGAAAGATGAGAAAATGATTGACAGATTTATCACGCTTTCCTCTGACTTGATCGTTCAGGCCAATAACGGACAGGTGTCTGAAGAAGCGGCATCCATCAGAGCTTTAATCGATACATGTGATTTAGCTGCTTATATTCCGCCGCGTCGTGCCATTGAGCGGGGAATTGTAGAAAAGCTTGATGATGATCGGGAAAAAGCGGCCGTTCGAAATATTGCAGAAACTCTGTTTGAATGAGGAGGCTGCGATGAAATTTATCAAATTTAACGACAGCACAATTGATTCATTTTTATTTATGATGCTGACTGATTTGGCCAAAACACTCACCAAGAGTGAAGCGGTAGAAGTGGAGTACGGCGTTCAGTCCTATTACAATCCATTTGAAAAGAAAATCTATATGAGCCACTTTTGGAAAGACAGGGCAGCTGAGGACATGGAAGCGGGTCTGAAAAGCGACGTCTACCTGCGTTCAATCGGAACAAGATATAGCTCGCTGCATGAGTTTGCGAACTTTTTGAATGATATCCATCGCCATCTTACGTTTAAAAGTTTTGCCAAGCAGCTCTTTATGCTGCTTGAAGACATTAGGATCGAAGAATGCATCAAACGTGAGCGCCCGGGTACGAAACATGTATTTGCGAAGCGAAAAGACATGTACAGAAAACATTTCTCAACCCAGCTGACCTTAAATTTGGAACGAAGCATTTTTACCGATGCGCTCTTTTGCGCGATCTATGTCAAGCTCACAGCGGAATCGCCGCTTGAGACCCTTCCGTCCATGCGTGAAGATATCGATTTGATGCGCCCGTTTATTGAGCAGCAGCTCTTGCGTGTGTATGAAGCAGATTCGACACGGCAGGTTCTGAAAATTGTTGAGGACCTCATGGATGGGCTTGAAGAGGTGCTCGATAAAGACATGTTGAACACCTACTTCTTCTTGCCTGAGCTTGACTACGCAAAAGCTGCAGAACAGCCGTTATTTGAAGAGGAGAAAAAAGCGCCGAAGCTGAGTGATGACATCACGCTTCCAAAAAAATCAGACGGTGATGAGGATATCCATGAAGAAGAAATGCCGACATGGCACCGGGAAACAGAAGCACCGTCTAAAAGCTTCCTTCAATTTGATATTGAACACGGCGCAAAATCAGATTTAGGAAAAGATGCTTCAAGGGAAGGCGACGATGGAGATCAGGCCCTTGGCTCTGTTCAAGGATCAGCCAGACAAACGAAACGGAAAGACTATTCCAAGCTGGAAGCGCTGGAGTCCCAAAAAGACCAGCCGAACGGAGCGGGTACGGCTGACGGCAAAGAAAATAAATATGCATTTCCAATTTATAAAGAACCGCAGCCGGCAACCAGTGAAGAAGAGCTTTCTTATAAACAGCAGGCAAAAACGATTGAATCGTATCAAAAGCGTTTGAAACAAATGATTCAAAAAACACTTGAACATAAAAAAACATTGCCGAGAACAGATCTTCATGCCGGGAGACTGAACAATAAGCTTCTTCGTTACTTCACTGAGCGAAATCCGCGCCTGTTCTACAAAAAGCAAGAACCGTCTTCAGAAATTGACGCAGTTTTTACATTGCTGGTCGATTGTTCCGCCAGCATGTTCGACAAAATGGACGAAACAAAACGAGGAATCGTGCTGTTTCACGAAGCGCTGAAATCGGTAGCGGTTCCGCATCAGATTGTCGGTTTCTGGGAGGACACAAATGATGCAACCGAAACAAGCCAGCCAAACTATTTCAATACGGTTATTCCCTTCCAATCATCATTAAGACAAGATTCTGGACCGGCCATTATGCAGCTTGAGCCAGAAGAAGATAACCGTGACGGGTACGCAATTAGGCAGATGACGAAAAAAATGCTGCATCGCAGCGAGGCGCAAAAGTTCTTAATTGTTTTCTCAGATGGAGAGCCGGCCGCATTTGGCTACGAACAAAATGGGATCGTCGATACAAGTGAGGCGGTTATCGAAGCCCGAAAAAGAGGAATAGAAGTGATAAATGTTTTTCTCTCCAACTCAGAAATAGAAGAATCGCAAATGAAGACGATCCAGGATATGTACGGAAAATTCAGTATATTTGTCCCGGATGTTGATCAGCTACCGGATGTTTTGTATCCGCTGCTGAAAAAACTGCTTCATAAAAGCATAGGATAGCCCTTAATCCTATGCTTTTTGGCGTTTGTTTTTTCGAATGATTAAATTTTTTGTTTTTTATAAAGGTTTTTTACTATTTTGTGAACAATCAAGGTAGAATCAAATTGCAAACAGTGGTAAAATATCGTTGGAAGCGTTTTTATTACATAATTTTGGACACAGCGTTCGAAAGTTATTTCAAGATAGTGAATCAATCACTTGATTATTTAAGTTGGGGGTAATATTCAAATGTTTCAAAATAGTATGAAACAACGAATGAATTGGGAAGATTTTTACGGTCCGAACCTCGGCTATGCGCTGGAGCTTTACGATCAGTATACCCAGGATCCGAACAGCATTGACCCGGATTTGAAGGAAATGTTCGACGAGCTCGGTGCTCCGCCAAGCGATATAAAAGAGGCCTCGGGAACAAAAGAAAAGGGACGTGTTACAGCCGATCTGATTCAAAAGATCGCATCCGCAGTCAGACTTGCAGAAGATATCCGAACCTATGGCCATTTGAACGCTTCCGTCAATCCGCTCAGAAAGGATGAGAAAAAGAGCGAACTTTTTCCATTATCCGATTACGGGCTAACAGAAGAGGAAATAAAAGCAATACCTGCGTCTGTCATCTGCAAAGACGCTCCTAAAAACATTACGAACGGTTTAGAAGCCATTCAGTATTTACGAAATACGTATAAAAGAACCATCTCTTTTGAATTTGACCATGTGCATGACTTCAAAGAGCGCGAGTGGCTGACAAGAAAGATTGAATCTGGCGAGCTGTTCCAGAAGAACTCAGCTGAAAAGCTGTCGGCTGTGCTGGAAAGACTGACAGAAGTAGAGGGATTTGAGCAGTTTTTACACCGCACATTCGTCGGGCAGAAGCGCTTTTCCATTGAGGGTCTGGACGCTCTTGTTCCAGTGCTTGATGACATTATTGCACAATCTGTCAAATCAGGCACGACAAGTGTCAACATCGGGATGGCGCACAGGGGACGCCTGAATGTCTTGGCACATGTGCTCGGCAAACCGTATGAAATCATCTTCTCTGAATTCCAGCATGCGCCGAATAAAGATCTTGTCCCGTCTGAGGGATCAATTGGGATCAGCTACGGATGGACAGGGGATGTCAAATACCATTTGGGGGCGAATCGGGAGCTTCAAGACGCTGAAACAAAATCAGCGCGCATTACGTTAGCGAACAACCCGAGCCACTTGGAATTTATCAATCCGATTGTTGAAGGCAGCACAAGAGCAGCACAGGAAACGCGAACACAAAGCGGGTACCCGGTACAAGATGAAACAAAATCGCTTGCCATTTTAATCCATGGAGACGCTGCATTCCCTGGGGAAGGAATTGTAGCTGAAACATTGAATTTAAGCTCTTTAAAAGGGTATCAAGTAGGCGGTGCGATTCATATTATCGCCAATAACATGATCGGATTCACAACAGAAAGCGCTGAATCCAGATCGACAAAATATGCCAGCGACCTGGCCAAGGGTTATGAAATTCCGATTGTTCACGTGAATGCGGACGATCCTGAAGCTTGTCTTTCAGCTGTTAAGTTTGCGGTCGAATACCGAAAAACATTCAACAAGGATTTTCTGATTGATTTGATCGGGTACAGACGCTATGGACACAACGAAATGGATGAACCGTCAACCACTCAGCCAATGCTGTATGATGCTGTCAGAAAGCATCCGACCGTCAAACAAATTTTCGCTGAAAAGCTGGTAAAAGAAGGCGTGCTTACCGAGGAAGTCGTTCAAAACATCGAAAAATCGGTAACGAAGCGCATTGAGGATGCATATCAGAAAGTTCCGTCTAAAAAGGAACACACTGCCTGTGAAATTGAACTTCCAGAGCCTGTATCAAACGGTTTCCCAGATGTGGACACTTCGATTGATTTTGATGTGCTCCGCAAGCTGAATGGCGAATTGATCAACTGGCCGGAGTCATTTAATGTTTTCGGCAAGCTAAAACGCATTTTAGAAAGACGCGCCAAGGCGTTCGATGATGATAGAAAAGTGGAATGGTCTTTGGCAGAATCACTCGCGTTTGCTTCAATTTTGAAAGACGGAACACCGATTCGTTTAACAGGACAGGATTCCGAGCGCGGAACGTTCGCCCAAAGAAACCTTGTGCTTCATGACAGTGAGACGGGCAAAGAATTTGTGCCGCTTCATCACTTATCTGACTGCAGCACATCATTTGCTGTTCATAACAGCCCGCTGTCTGAAGGATCGGTTCTCGGTTTTGAATACGGCTATAACGTGCATTCACCGGAAACGCTTGTTTTGTGGGAAGCACAGTACGGAGATTTTGCCAACGCAGCTCAAGTGTATTTTGACCAATTTATTTCTGCCGGACGCGCGAAATGGGGCCAAAAATCCGGATTAGTCATGCTGCTTCCGCACGGTTACGAGGGACAGGGGCCTGAGCACTCAAGCGGAAGAATCGAGCGATTCCTGCAGCTTGCAGCGGAAAATAACTGGACGGTTGCCAACCTGACAAGCGCAGCACAGTATTTCCATATTTTAAGAAGACAGGCTAAAATGCTGCTTCGTGAAGAAATCAGACCGCTCGTCATTATGACGCCGAAGAGCCTTCTTCGCAACCCAAATACGGTGTCGGAAGTGCAGGAGCTCAGCGAAAGCCGCTTCCAGCCTGTTTATGAACAGTCGGGACTTTCTCATGACTATGAAAAAGTAACCAGACTTGTATTATCCAGCGGTAAAGTGTCTATAGACATTAGCGATCATTTTAATAAGTTAGAAGACGGTAAAGAGTGGGTTCACATTGCGAGAATCGAACAGCTGTATCCATTCCCGGCAAAAGGAGTCAAAGAATTATTTGCAAAACTTCCGAACCTGAAAGAAATCGTTTGGGTGCAGGAAGAGCCGCAGAACATGGGGGCTTGGGGTTATATCAGCCCGTATTTGACAGAGATTGCACCAGAGGGAGTAAGCGTTCAATATATTGGACGCAGAAGACGATCCAGCCCTGCAGAGGGAGATCCGACAGTTCATAAAAAAGAACAGGAACGTATTGTATCTGATAGCTTGACTCGCAAAAACTAAGGGGGAAATGAAAAAATGGCGGAAATTAAGGTACCTGAATTAGCAGAATCAATCTCAGAAGGAACAATAGCCCAATGGTTAAAGCAGCCTGGTGACTATGTAGAACAGGGTGAATATCTGCTTGAACTAGAAACGGATAAAGTGAATGTTGAATTGACAGCAGAAGAATCGGGTGTACTTCAAGAGGTATTGAAAGATTCGGGTGATACCGTCCAAGTCGGAGAAATTATCGGTACGATTTCAGAAGGCGCGGGTGAAAGTTCTGCCCCTGCTCCTACAGAGAAAGCAGAAAGCAAGGAAAGCGTAAAAGAAGAGAAACAGGCTGAACCAGCTGCACAAGAGGTGAGCGAGGAAGCACAATCTGAAGCAAAATCAAGAACGATTGCTTCTCCGTCGGCCCGTAAGCTGGCGAGAGAAAAAGGAATTGACCTGTCTCAAGTTCCAACTGGAGATCCGCTTGGAAGAGTGCGCAAGCAGGATGTCGAAGCGTACGAAAAACCGGCATCAAAACCGGCTCCTCAGCAAAAGCAGCAGCCTCAGGCTCAAAAAGCACAGCAAAGCTTTGACAAACCTGTTGAAGTGCAAAAAATGTCACGCCGCAGACAAACGATTGCAAAACGCCTTGTAGAGGTACAGCAAACATCAGCGATGCTGACCACATTTAATGAAGTGGACATGACGGCTGTCATGAATCTCAGAAAACGCCGCAAAGATCAATTCTTTGAGCAAAATGAAGTGAAGCTCGGCTTTATGTCTTTCTTCACGAAAGCGGTCGTAGCTGCATTGAAAAAATATCCGTTGTTGAATGCAGAAATTCAAGGCGATGAGTTGATCGTTAAAAAATTCTACGATATCGGAATCGCTGTTGCTGCTGATGAAGGCCTTGTCGTTCCGGTTGTGCGGGATGCGGATCGCCTGACATTTGCAGGAATCGAAAAAGAGATCGGCGAGCTTGCGAAAAAAGCAAGAAACAATAAATTAACCCTTAGCGAGCTTCAGGGAGGCTCTTTCACGATTACAAACGGAGGGACTTTCGGTTCATTGATGTCAACTCCAATTTTAAACAGCCCGCAAGTCGGTATACTGGGCATGCATAAGATTCAGCTGCGCCCTGTAGCCATTGATGAAGAGCGTTTCGAAAACCGTCCGATGATGTATATCGCTTTATCTTATGATCACCGAATTGTAGACGGTAAAGAAGCGGTTGGCTTCCTCGTGACAATCAAAAATTTACTGGAAGATCCTGAACAGCTTTTATTAGAAGGATAATAAAAAAGGGTACATCACGATAAAGTGATGTACCTTTTTTGCATATTTAAAGTGATAGATTGCTGCTTTTGGATTCAGCTCGTTTCTTTTTCACTTTTTTCGACCAATATGTTGCAAGCATAGAACCTGAAAGGTTATGCCACACGCTGAATATTGCGCTTGGTACGGCAGATAGCGGTGAGAAATGAGCCGTGGCAAGTGCAGCCCCAAGTCCGGAGTTTTGCATGCCGACTTCGATTGCGATCGCTTTTTGAGACGGGTAATCCATTTTTAAAAGCTTTGCACAAAGAAACCCAAGTAAATAACCGATACCGTTATGCAGGATAACAACTGAAAAAATGAGCAACCCCGATTGAAGCAGATTTTCCCGATTGCCGCTGACGACAGCTGAGACAATCGCAACGATGCCAATGACAGAAACAAGCGGAAGGGCATGTACGGCTTTTGCCACTTGTTTTCTGAAAAACATTTTGACAATCAGACCTGCAATGATCGGAAATAAAACCGCCTGTAATATTGAAATAAACAAAGACCCCGGCGAGACAGGAAGCCATTCTTTGGCAAACAGCATAATCAACAACGGTGTTACAACAGGTGCCAATAAGGTAGAAATTGTCGTAACCGCAACAGAAAGGGCAGTATTTCCTTTTGCTAAGAATGTCATAACATTAGATGCAGTTCCCCCGGGACAGCAGCCGACAAGAATAACACCAACTGCGATTTCAGCTGGAAGATGAAGCCCAAATGCGAGGCCGAAAGCAACGAGCGGCATGATCGTATACTGAGCTATTACTCCAATAATAACTTGCCAAGGCTTTCTGACCAGCTCTTTGAAATCATCGGCTTGCAGTGTAAGGCCCATCCCAAACATGATAATGCCAAGAAAAATCGTAATATAAGAACTGATCCACGTAAATAAAGATGGGAAAGAAAATCCCAGCACTGCAAAAACAATGACCCATATGCCAAAGGTTTGTCCTGCAAAATGACTTATTTTTCTAATGATGTCCATAAAAACACTCCTAACACACTTATCAAGAACTTCAGCAGAAATTCTTACAAATTTCATAACATTCTCTTATTATAAATAATTTTCTGAATAATTCAATAATAGTTTTTGGCAGATGTCTATAGATATATGATGTAAACTAATTAAAATGTTCTTGACTATATAGGAAGATATTCTTACAATGAACTTTTATAATGGTTAGATCAAATAGGAGTGATACGGTGAAGGAAGCAAATCAATGGTCTTCGAAGCTCGGCTTTATTTTAGCCGCGGCAGGATCAGCTATCGGGCTTGGTGCGATATGGAAATTCCCATATGTTGCCGGAACCAGCGGAGGAGGCGCATTTTTACTTATTTTTATTTTATTTACGGTTTTAATCGGACTGCCTTTATTGTTAGGTGAATTTATCATAGGCAGAAGAACACAGAAAGATGCCGTTCAGTCCTATAAAACACTTGCTCCAGGAACGAAGTGGCATTGGATCGGTTATTTAGGCATGGTGACGTGCTTTATTCTTCTATCTTTCTACAGTGTCGTAGGCGGATGGATTTTAATTTATATTATAAAAGGCTTCACTGGCGGTTTATCGCAAACATCTGGTTTTGATACGATATTTGCGAGTACCATTTCAAATCCTTATTTGGCTGTAGGAGGCCAGCTGCTCTTTATGGTGGTAACAATTTTAGTTGTTGCAAAAGGGGTAAGCAGCGGAATTGAAAAAGCAAGCCAAGTATTAATGCCGGCGCTTTTTCTATTATTCATCATTTTAATGGTGCGTTCGGTTACACTTGATGGTGCGATGGAAGGAATCAAATTTTTCCTGATGCCTGATTTAACTGCAATTGATGCCAATACCATTTTATATGCAATGGGACAATCCTTTTTCTTATTAAGTGTCGGTGTATCTGTCATGGTAACGTATAGCGCTTATTTAGAGAAACAGGAAAATCTGGTACAGTCCGCTGTATCTGTAACTGTTATGAACATGCTTGTTGCTGTAATGGCTGGAATTGCGATTTTTCCAGCTGTCTTTTCATTCGGCCTCAAACCAGACCAAGGCCCGGTTCTGTTATTTAACGTGCTGCCGACTGTGTTTAATCAAATGCCGTTCGGAATTATCTTTTTATTAGCATTTTTACTTCTATTTTTATTTGCTGCATTGACATCTGCTTTTTCAATGCTGGAAATTTTGGTCGCAGTACTTTCGAAAGGCGATGTCAATAAGAGAAAACGATTCGCTTGGTTAGGCGGAATTGCTATTTTTATTGTCGGTGTGCCGTCTGCATTATCATACGGTGTCTTAAGTGACGTCTCTATATTTCATCTGTCTATTTTTGATGCCGCCGACTATCTTGTGAGCAATATTTTAATGCCGTTAGGTGCGTTACTGATTTCGATTTTTGTCCCGCTAAAAATACCGAAACAGGATTTGTTTGACGAGCTGAAAAGCGGTTCTAATCTCAAACGAAAGTGGTTTGCTGTTTGGCTGCTGCTCATTCGATATTTATCTCCTGTTGCCATTATCATCGTGTTTTTGCATGTGGTAGGGATTTTTTAAAACACGAAGCCCCCGGAGAAAGGGGGGCTTTTTTTAATAGAGCTTCCAAACGACTTCTTTTGCCTGCTCAAAACGTTTTTCAGCCTCGCGCCAATCCACGACATTCCACCAGTGATCGACATAGCTGGCCCGGTCATTTTTGTATTGCAAATAGTAGGCATGCTCCCATACGTCAAGCGGTAAAAGGGGGATCACATCCCATTGGCTAAAGAGCTGGTGTTTTTCTGCCGTTAAAATCTCCAGCCGTCCTGATCGAGGTGCCCAGACCAGAATGGCCCAGCCGACGCCTTCCACTTTTTTAGCGGCCTGGGTAAAATGTTCTTTAAAAGCGGAATAGCTTCCAAATGAAAGGTCTATCATTTGGAACAATGCCCCTGTAGGACGCCGTTTTCCGTTTGGATGCATAGAAAACCAAAAAATACTGTGCAAATAATGGCCTGCTCCATGGAACGCAAGCTCTCTTTCCCAATGAGTGATTAAGTCATAATTCTTTGTTGCTCTCGCTTTTTTAAGCTCTGATTCTGCTTTGTTCAGGCCATCGACATAGCTTTGATGATGTTTTGTATGATGAAGGACCATAATATCGCGTGAAATATAAGGTTCTAAGGCGGAGTATTTGTAAGGAAGCTTTGGCAGCACGTGTTTCCCTATAGGGACATATGCGCGTCTTTCACTTGTATCATCTGATTCTGTAATATCCCGGTAAAGAGCAGCGGCCTGTTTATACCAATCTTCTTCTGTTGTTTGGTCATCTTCCAGAGCCTCAATCATCTTGTCGATTTGATCTTCAAACTGGTCAAGCTGTCCTCGCTTTTGAATCTGATCTTTCAGGGCTTCACACCAATTGAACATCTCCGTTTGATAAGATTCGCGTTTCATTTGCTGTCTCCTTTTCAATAGAATCTAAATATTTCCCGACAGCCAGCAAAGAGAATACATATGGATAACTGTGATAGCGAATATAAAATTGCTTCGGCAATCCGATCCCTGCTGGATACGCGAGGCTATCGGCGCTATGCGAACTGCTGTCGGTAAGGTATTGCATGCCTTTCACAACAGACGGATGTTCGGAATTTTCATATGTGAGCAAAGCGTCTAAAGCCCAGGCCGTTTGTACAATGGTTCCTCTATGAAGCGGTACATATGTTTTGATTTCGGCGCTTTTGCAGGATTCTCCCCAGCTTCCGTCATCATTTTGTATGGATTTGAGCCAACGCAGAGCCTTTTGTATACCGGGATGCTTTCGGTCAACCCCGCATGCATGCATACCAGTAAGAGCAGCCCAAGTGCCGTAAATGTAGCAAACACCCCATCTGCCGTACCAAGACCCATTTTGTTCCTGATGTTCGAAAAGCCACTTCACTGCGCGTTGAATATGTTGATGTTTTTCTGTGAAGCCAACTTTCTCGCCTAAAAAGTGCAGTACACGTCCGGTGAGGTCGGCGGTTGAAGGGTCAACTGCAGCGTCCTCGGCGGATTCAAGCGGCAGAAGGCGGATCAGTGGATGGTTCACATTTTTTTCGAAAGCAGAAAATCCGCCGTCATTGTTTTGCATCGATAAAAGCCAAGATACCCCTCGCTCCCATGCTGCAGGAGAATGATTGCGGGGAATCGCTTTTAAAACGGCTGCAGTGTCGTCACAGTCAGGGTTATTTGTATTAATGTTTGAAAACCCCCAGCCGCCAGGAACTGAATTTGGATTTTTGACAGACCAATCTGCTATTTTGGTATGCTGGCGTTCTAGCAAAAAGTCGGCTGCTTTTGTAACAGAGCCATCCGTTTCGGTCACACCATTTTTTTGAAGGGCATAGCTGATTAGAGCTGTATCCCAAACAGTTGATGTAGAGTTTTCCAGATAAGGAATCCCGTTGCATTTAGTCACAAGTGATTTAATGCCGGTAATCGCCCTCCTGATAACAGGGGAATAGCGTGACACACCAAGTGACAGAAGGCTGTAAACCATATATATGGTTGCGCTCGCATAGCTGTATAATGTTCCATCTTTTTCAATCCGGTCCAGCATATACGTTTTAGCTGTCTGTAGGCCCAGCTGCTGAAAAGCAAATGGTGCATGAAAAACGCGTTTCCAATGTGACAAAATAGACGTGAGATCTCTTTCTTCGAAAGCATCAGACCGAAGCCAAGTGAAAGGATTTTTTGTCATGTGCGGATCGAGATGGTGAAGAGATGAAATATTGCGGTTAATAAGGACAAATCGCTGATTGAGTGTTACAGCCATAGGAGCAAAATGAATACGGGCATATGAGCTGAACTGATAGAAATGAATCGGCAATGTTGGGGGGAGCGCCATGAGTGATAATGGTAAATACAAAGCAGGCCAAGGATAAAGCCCGTTCGCGGCAAGCATCCATTTTGTCATAAAATGAACATGTCTCAAACCACCATGTGAGATGATAAATTGTTCAGCTTTCTTCATGTGCGGCTCAGATCTGTGAAAACATCCTGAAGCCAGCATCCCGACATATCCTTGGACGGTAGCCGTTAGATTTCCGCGCGTTTCATCGGGATAGTTGATAAATGTGCCGTCTGGCTGCTGTTTTGCATGAATGCCGGCTGCAAGGGATGATATCAGTTCTTTTTCATTTTCGCCTTCATCTAGTGAGGTAAGAAGCAAAATAAAAAAGGAATTTGTCAAGATTGGTCCTTCAAAGCAAAATGTCCATGAACCATCAGCATTTTGCCTGTCTCTTAACTCGGTAATGGTTTTCTTTTGAAAACGCCTCACTTTCTCCTGAAGTGTGCCCATCACGCTCAACTCCTTCAGAAGCATATATATTCAGCGTCTTTTACTGCCATTACAGAAAGAAAAAAACTGCTGGCATGCAGCAGTTTTTTAAAAATACATGTTAGTCTTCAAGGTTTATCCATACACTTTTGACTTCTGTATAATTATCCAAGGCATATGATCCCATTTCTCGTCCGAGTCCTGACTGTTTATAACCGCCAAATGGAGACGCCGCGTCAAACACATTATAGCAGTTCACCCAAACGGTTCCGGCTTGAAGTCGGTCCGCGATATAGTGAGCCTGCTTGACATTCTCTGTCCATAGTCCGGCCGCAAGCCCATATTCTGAATGGTTTGCCCGTTCAATAACTTCATCGACAGTTTCGTACGGAATTGCAGTCAGCACGGGTCCGAAAATTTCTTCTTTTGCGATGGTCATTTCGTCTTCAACATTCGCAAACACAGTCGGTGCGACAAAATATCCTGCTTCAAAAGGACAGCTTCCGCCGGTCACTGCTTTTGCTCCTTCATCTTTTCCTTTTTGAATATAGGAAAGAACGCGCTCATGCTGTTCCTTGCTTACGAGAGGCCCGATTTGAGTATCTTTATGAAGTCCCGCTCCTTGGCGGAGTGACTCAGCATAGGACGCCATTTCATCAACCACTTCATCATATTGGTCTTTATGAATGAAGACACGTGAGCCCGCACAGCAGACTTGACCCTGGTTAAACATCACACCGTTTAAAGCGCCCGGGATGGCTTTTTTCAAATTCGCATCCGGCAGAAGAATATTAGGCGATTTTCCGCCCAGCTCCAATGTCACACGCTTAATGCTTTTCGCTGCGGTGGACATGATTTTCTTTCCGATTTCAGTGGAACCGGTAAAGGCAATTTTATCAACCGCTTCGTGGTTCGTCAGCGCTTCTCCCGCATCTTCACCGAATCCTGGGATGATGTTGATTACACCGGCAGGGAAACCGGCTTGGTCAATTAATTCTGCCAAATAAAGAGCTGAAAGCGGTGTTTGTTCAGCCGGTTTGAGGACGATTGTACAGCCTGTTGCAAGTGCCGCGCCCATTTTCCACATCGCCATCAGGAGCGGGAAATTCCATGGAATGATCTGGCCGACGACACCGACAGGCTCATGACGCGTATAATTAAAATAAGCGCCGGAAACCGGAATCGTCTGTCCTGTTATTTTTGTACACCAGCCGGCGTAATAGCGCATATGCTCAATAGCCAGCGGAATATCTCCATTAGTCGTCTCATTGATCGGTTTCCCATTATCAAGTGTTTCAAGCTGAGCAAGCTCAGTTTTATGCTCTTCCATTAAGTCTGCCAGCTTATACATCAGTCTGCTTCTCGAAGCTGGAGACATTGTTCTCCATTCACCTTGGTCAAAGGCTTTCCGGGCAGCTTTAACCGCTTTGTCCACATCCGCAGCCTGGGCTTCATACAGCGTCATCAAGGTTTCGCCGGTCGCCGGGTTTGGAGTGTCAAAGGTTGCCCCTGAGGCACTCGGAACAAACTTTCCGTCAATATAAAGCTTCTTTGTTCCCTGTAAAAATGTCTCCAGCCTTTTCGTCACTTGCATCGTTAAAGAACTCATCCGTAACAAACCTCCAGTCATTTTTTATGGTCTGTTCTGAGATTCTTGGTGATAGCACATTGATTCCTGGATTGAATAGCAGAAATAAGCTGTGATAGTTGCTTCAAACGTAAGCGTATACAAACATTCTATAATAGAAATCAAGGCAAAATCAATGAATAACCGATATTGCAATTTACAAAAGAAAAAAGCTACAATAAGCTTATAGATAAGAAAAGGAGATTTCATCATGATTCATAAAAATTGGCTTGAAAAAGAAACAATTAAAAAAGTAAAGTGTGTGCAGACAAACGCAAAAAAATATATCGTAAACCGCGTTTTAACGCCGGGAAAAGAATATGAAGTAAAAAATGAAACAGAGGAGTTTCTCTTTGTGGTCGACAATACGAATAAAGTCGGCGGCTATTATAAAGAATACTTCGAAGAGATGTAATGCTTCCTTGAAGCATCAAACAGATTTTGTTAAAAGCAGTCGATACATAAAACCGCAGCTCAGCTGCGGTTTTTTGTGGTTAAAACAGGAAATATAAAACAAAATTAAAAAAATCATTAAAAACCGCTTTTTTATAAAAACATTGCTGAATATTGAAACTTTTTTCTCTATATGTGCGTATTACTTGATGACAACAGCTTAAAAGCCAAAAAACAAATCAAAAATTTGAAAAATGTAATCTGTTCGTAATGGTTTAAATGTCTTCTATGTCGTATTCTTATATAGGGATAAAGGACTTATTTTTATGTAGTGAATGATAAAACAAATAGATAAATGCAGAAAGAGGGGTTCTTCATTGGGTATTTTTTCTGTTAGCAGATCAACGGACGCAAAGAAGCTTGAGGCTTTGCTCGTTGAAGGGGAAAGAATAGAATCGATTTATAAGCTCCGAGTGGACCAAATTTGCTTTACAAATAAGCGGATCATTTTCTTTGACAATAAAATGTTTTCCAAAAAGAAGGTTCGTGTATTTCTTCCATATAAAACAATTGAAAGCTTTGCCATTCAAGAAGCGGGAATGTTTGATCCGGACACTGGGCTTTTATTGATGACAAGAAGCAAAACGTTCGAATTAGAATTTGCGAAAGACACCGATTTAAGCGAGGTTCAGGCGGTGCTGACAAAGCATTTGTGCAGCTGAATATTTGATGAGCCAGCCGTTCAAAAAATGGTTAGGCTTTTTTTTATATATAAAAACAAGAACAGGGCATGTGCGCCCTGTTCTTATTACTTATTACACCACACTGTTTTTCGCTGAGTTCGAATCAACAAGATCTGCATCTAATACATTTGAAATCGGTACGACAAGAGGAGTAAAGTCGCCATTTTCTTCTCCAAACCCTTGATTTATTTTAGCTGATAAAAAGTAATCGACCTGCTGATACGGACCGAGTGTTAAAGAGGAACCACGGTCCATTGTATTGATTTTAAATCCGCCGACATTCACGACGGAGGGAGAAAAGAACATCTCATCACTTCCTTTTGATTGAGGAGTTAACCGCTTCACTTTCAAAAGAGGCCGGAGAATCAATTTGGTCTCTGTCATCCACATGGCTTCTCGTGCCCATAAATCCGCTCGCATCTCCAAAATTCTGTCCGTAGCCTTGATTTTTTTTATCAGAATTTTGCCATTCTGCCAATAAATTTTGTCCTACGTTAACCGCTGAAGCATTTTCAAAGGAATTAATTTTCAGCATGAAAATATTAATATTGATATACGGAGTTGGTTGAACCACAGGCAAACCTCCTTTCTATAGTTGTATGCTGGCGGTTATAAAGTATGTTAAGACAGGGGGCTTCAAATGGATTTCGAAAAGATGAAGCAGTGGATGGAATTCGCACAGCAGATGTACGGCGGTGACTTTTGGAAACAGGTATTTGATGAAGACCAAAAAACCCCTTTTATGACAAATGGCCAATCTCCGTTTCCGTTTGCGCAGCAAGAACAGCGAGGGAAAGGAGATGCTTCATTTCCGAGCATGGATATTGTAGATACCGTTACGGAAGTGCAGTTTTTAATTTATCTTCCAGGCTACCGTAAACAAGACGTTCACATATTATCGTACGGAGATTATTTAGTGGTGAAGGGGCAGCGCTTTTCCTATTTTAATGAACAGGACTTTCGCCAAAAAGAAGGGAAATACGGAAGTTTTGAAAAGAAAATTCCGCTTTCCGATCATCTTCATGGAAAGATGAATGCCATTTTTAAAGACGGAATCCTATACATCACTATTCAAAAAGACGAAGGTCAAGCGAAAACCATTGTTATTGATGATTGATTTTCATACTGAGTGCATCTGACCCATCACGGTCATCAATTGATTCAATCGGAATGACCATGACAATAACATCTGCATTTTGTTCCCCAAAACCGTTATTTCTTTTGATAGCAGAGCACCTGTTCCTTAACTCCGCAGAACCAAAGGTAAGGGATGAGCCGGTGCCTATCGAGTTAGTCTTGAGATGAGAAATATTGATGTTAGTCGGAAGCATGAAAACCTCTCCTTTCTATGGGATATACCTCATTATATATGTAGACGAAAGAGGAGTATGCAAAGGGTCGTGATGTCATGAAAAAAATGTTCCGGTCGCTGATCAGGCATTGCTTGAAACCAGAACTTGACAAACTGCGTGAATGTGAAGAAAGACTCTCAGTGATTGAGAAACAAAAACAAAGCAGCAAACAAGAGTCTGAAGAAACCTATATACATATTGAAACGCTGAATGTCGAAAAGGTTGACTATCATCTTGAATTCGGCGAGCTGACCATTGATGAACTGAGCGGCAGATTAAATATAGGCGCAACCTATTATATACCGCCAGAAGAGAAGGACAAAAAGTGCCAACGAAAACCCGAAGCACCATCGACGCCAGCGGTCACGATCCGTTCAAAAAGGCAGTAGCTCATCTTTCCATCGATGTTTCCATGTTTGACAGAAGGCAAAACGGGAAACAGGATAGAAAGGAGAGGATATACATGGCACTGACAAAAGAACAAACACAGCATCTCTATCATAAATTGCTCGATATGCAAAAAGAATTGTCTGGCGAGAAAAAGGAAACAGAATCAATGACGGAAGAAGTGGGGGAGCTTTCCAACGGGGTTGACAACCATATGGCAGACCACGGGACGCTCGTCACAGACCGGATGACAGACCAAACAGTGAAAGAGATTGACCGGGAGCTGTTAGAGGAGGTCAACCGTGCATTACAAAAGATGAAAGACGGAACTTACGGCGTGTGTGAAAAAACCGGCCAAGAGATTCCTTACGAAAGACTTGAAGCTGTTCCTTATGCAAGAATGACAGTTGAGGCCCAAGCTGATGTGGAGGATGATCTGGAGACAGATGCTCCTTCTTATGAAAGAGAGTTTCATGAACAGGTAAAAGACTTATCCAACAAAGAAACAATTGATCAAAAAAGCTCGCAGACGTATGAAATCTTGGATCGTGAACAAGATTCGAAGTAAAAATGGCAAGCAAGTACACCGATATTAGATGTACTTGCTTTTTTTTGAAAAAAAATCTCATATTCAAAATAAAGTGATTGACTTTGCGTAAAAAAGAAAGTAACATACTATTTGTAAGTAAATATAAAAAGTTTACCGGGAGGAATACAAATGTCTACAGTTTTATTTGTAAAATCAAGCGACCGTACAGCTGAAGAAGGCGTTTCAACTAAACTTTACGAAGCTTTCTTAGCTGCTTATAAAGAAAACAACCCTAATGATGAAGTGGTTGAATTAGATCTTCATAAGGAAAACCTTCCTTACCTTGGCAGAGATATGATTAACGGAACATTTAAAGCAGGTCAAGGAATGGAAATGACAGAAGATGAGAAAAAACAAGCAGCAATTGCTGACAAATATCTGAACCAGTTTGTAAAAGCTGACAAAGTTGTTTTCGCATTCCCGCTTTGGAACTTCACAGTGCCAGCAGTGCTTCATACTTATGTTGATTATCTGTCTCGCGCAGGCGTTACATTCAAATACACACAAGAAGGACCAGTCGGTTTAATGGGCGGCAAAAAAGTTGCGCTTCTTAACGCTCGCGGCGGTGTCTACTCAGAAGGACCAATGGCTGCACTTGAAATGTCATTAAACTTCATGAAAACAGTTCTTGGTTTCTGGGGTGTTCAAGACTTGCACACAGTTGTCATCGAAGGACATAACGCAGCACCTGATCAAGCGCAAGAAATCGTTGAAAAAGGTTTACAAGAAGCAAAAGATCTTGCTGCAAAATTCTAATAAAGCCAAGACTCCTATCGTTACAAATAGGAGTCTTTTTGTATATACACATTAATATAGAAGAAAATAATCATTCGCTTTTAGCAAAAAAGGCTATTTTTTTATTGTAATATATTTTTTTGTTTGTCGAATTGTCAGGTATTTTGGAGAAAAAGCAGTTTTATTCACTGGAAAAAGTTTTTCTAAACAATTGTTTTGGCCTCTTGATTAAAAGCGCCTGATGGTGTACTATATTAAAGAAGCTACTTTGTGCGTATTGTTAATTAAGTTTTAACCTTTAAGCTGTAATAGGGAGTTTTATATCGAAGCCGGAATGTCATGCCTCCATTGCAGAGGACGACAGGAACGTTTCTGCAAACACCCACTTTGAGGAGTGGTGGTTTAAAACTTTCTTACTTGCATACGGCAAGACGTAGCGAAAGCCATTTCCTTTTCGGAAATGGCTTTTTATTTTATCTAAAAAGGTTTGGTATAGTGAATATTCCATTTTTATGTGAAAGAAATGAAGGCCGCTTTTTTATGATATGATGGGAGAAATTCAAGGAAAAGCGAGGTTTACACGTTATGTTACATAGAGCCCAATCCCTTCTGGCTCATTATTTTGGTTATGAGAAGTTTCGGAGCGGCCAAGATGAAGCGATCCGCTTGGTGACGGAAGCGAGGCAAAATACGGCCTGCATTATGCCGACGGGAGGCGGCAAATCGATTTGCTATCAGATTCCGGCATTAATGTTTGAAGGGACGACGATCGTCATTTCACCGTTGATTTCCTTGATGAAGGATCAAGTTGATGCGTTAGAAGAAGCGGGGATTAACGCCGCCTACATTAACAGCACACAATCCAATCAGGAAATATATGAGAGGCTGAACGGACTCAAAGAAGGGGCTTATAAGCTTTTTTACATTACACCAGAGCGACTAACGTCCACAGAGTTTATCCGGATTTTGCAGGGCATAGATGTTCCTCTGGTCGCAATAGACGAGGCGCACTGTATTTCTCAATGGGGCCATGATTTCAGGCCAAGCTACAGGAATATTGAAATCTTGTTCCGTGAATTACACGACAAGCCTGTCATCATGGCGTTAACAGCAACAGCCACACCCGAGGTTCATGATGATATTTGCAAACAGCTGCATATTCAAAAAGAAAACACGGTATATACCGGATTTTCCCGAGATAATTTAACCTTTAAAGTAGTAAAAGGAGAAAATAAAGATCGGTTTATAGACGAATATGTACAAAACAACAGGCATGAAGCAGGAATTGTCTATACAGCGACCAGAAAAGAAGCTGATCGGATATATGAGAGATTGAAACGAAATCAGGTCAGGGCAGGCCGGTATCATGGAGGTATGGCTGATGATGAGAGAAAAGAGCAGCAGGAAAGGTTTCTTAATGATGAGCTTCAAGTGATGGTGGCAACCTCTGCTTTTGGAATGGGTATTGATAAATCAAATATCAGATTTGTTCTGCATGCACAAATTCCGAAAGATATGGAAAGCTATTATCAAGAGGCAGGACGAGCTGGACGGGACGGTCTTGCCAGTGAATGTGTTCTCCTGTTTTCACCGCAGGATATTATGGTGCAGCGCTTCTTAATTGAGCAATCAGAACATGAAGAGAAACAAAAGCAGGATTTAAAAAAGCTGAGACAAATGGTCGACTACTGTCATACGGAAGATTGTCTGCAGCGTTTTATCCTTATGTATTTCGGAGAAAAGGAGCCTGATGCGTGCGGACAGTGCGGAAACTGTACCGATACAAGAGCGGTCCATGACGTGACGCGGGAGGCGCAAATGGTCTTATCTTGTATCATTCGCATGAAAGAACGGTTTGGCAAGACGATGGTTGCACAGGTGCTTGCCGGCTCCAAAAATAAAAAAGTTCTTGAAAACGGCTTTTCCGACCTTTCAACATACGGGATATTAAAACACCAATCCGTTGGCGAAATCAGTGATTTTATCGAATTTCTTATTTCTGATGACTTCATCAGGATGTCAGACGGAACGTTTCCGACTCTTTTTGTCAGCAGTAAAGGAAGGAATGTGCTGAAAGGAGAATTATCAGTAGCGAGAAAAGAAGCGTTAAAAGCGGCAGCGATTACTGAAAATGACGAGCTATTTGAACGATTGCGCATGGTTCGGAAAGAAATTGCGGCTGAGCAGGGTGTTCCGCCATTTGTTGTTTTCTCTGACCAAACGTTAAAAGAAATGTCAGGAAAACAGCCCGTAAATGATGATGAACTTTTGTCTATAAAAGGAGTCGGAGAACAAAAAAGAGCAAAATACGGCCGGCTTTTTTTACAAGAAATACAAGCTTATGCAAGGATGACAGACTAAAAAAACAGAAAAACAATCTTTTTTTCTATAAAAAACACATTTTATTTTCTCTGTTTCGCCTCAAAATAAAAAGACCTGCGAAGCCTATTATATCAAGGGTTCAGCAAGTCTTTCCATCAGAGAGAAATCCTTCATGTAAAGGAACTGTAATCTAAATCATATCTTTTTGTTATTGATTTGACATTTACGTGTGTTACGATATCACCTGTTAGCCGCCAATAAAAAGCTAACAAGGGAGGATTTACTTATGAAGAAGACGATTATGTCCTTTGTGGCAGTTGCTGCACTTTCAACAACTGCATTCGGAGCTCACGCTTCTGCAAAAGAAATTACGGTGCAAAAGGGTGATACGCTCTGGGGAATCTCTCAGAAAAATGGAGTGAACCTAAAGGACTTAAAAGAATGGAACAAGTTAACTTCTGATAAAATCATTGCAGGAGAAAAACTGACCATTTCTTCAGAAGAAACAACCACGACTGGGCAATATACAATTAAAGCGGGAGATACGCTTTCTAAGATTGCTCAAAAATTCGGCACGACAGTCAACAACCTGAAAGTTTGGAATAACTTAAGCTCTGACATGATCTATGCTGGATCAACTCTTTCAGTAAAAGGTCAGGCAACAGCAGCAAACACAGCTACTGAGAATGCGCAAACAAACGCACCTCAAGCTGCACCAAAACAAGAGGCTGTGCAAAAAGAGCAACCTAAACAAGAAGCTGTACAACAGCAACCTAAACAAGAAACAAAGGCTGAGGCAGAAACTTCTGTTAACACAGAGGAGAAGGCTGTTCAATCAAATACAAATAATCAAGAAGCTTCAAAAGAACTAACAGTTACTGCTACTGCTTACACTGCTAACGACGGCGGCATTTCCGGCGTTACAGCTACAGGCATTGACTTAAATAAGAACCCGAACGCGAAAGTTATTGCGGTTGATCCTAATGTAATTCCGCTAGGTTCTAAAGTCTATGTTGAAGGCTACGGGGAAGCAACAGCAGCAGATACTGGCGGCGCTATTAAAGGAAATAAAATCGACGTATTTGTACCAAGTAAAAGTGATGCTTCTAATTGGGGCGTCAAAACTGTAAGTGTTAAAGTCTTAAACTAATAATATAGATTGTGATAAAAGACATAAGCTTTTGGCTTGTGTCTTTTTTTCGTTCTGCTTAGAGCTGTTTATATCATATGCTGATAAAAGAAAGTGGTCCCGTTTTTCTTTATGTGCGATTCAGGGGCTCTCGGGTTAAAAGATTGATTCCACATTACAGAGACATTCGGCATCATGACATTTATAGCTGGTTGTTACTATCTTTGATCAGCGAAACGAGCTGGTGTTGTATCTTTTTTGGCAGATAATAAGCAGTTGGATGTAGCAGATGCCATTTACGGAATCGGATTGATTTCAGACGGTTTTTTATTGTGATATTAGGCTCTTGCAGTTGGGCATGGCAGCTTCGGGAGCGAAGTAGCGCAACTTTGTCATACTGAAAATACAATATAATCAATATCAGAAATTCTGCTGATGTGCAATGGCCGACCATTTTAACAGGGATATCATTCAATCCAGTCTTTTATTGGGCTGTTAACCAAACAATCGTTCAGCGGGCGTAGGAGCGAGGATATGGATCAATTTAATTCTGGTTGCGGCGAGGTTCTCAAACGGGAATTTCAGGTTAACAAAAAGGATCCTGGCAGATGCCAAGATCCTTTTTTATTTAAACCAGCCTTTTTCCTTTGACCGGGTAATGGCTTCAATTCGATTTTTCACTTCAAGCTTTTCTAGAATCATTGAGATATAATTCCGTACCGTCCCGCTTTTGATGCTGAGTTCCTGAGCGATTTCTTTTGTGTTTTTACCGTCAGCCACAAGTTCAAGCACTTCTTTTTCTCTATCTGTAAGAGGGTTAGCTTCGCTGTATAAGTCCTCCATCAGCTCAGGTGCATAGATGCGTTTTCCATTCATGACGCTACGGATGGCGTTGGCCAGCTCTTCACTCGGACTGTCTTTTAACAAATAGCCTTTAACGCCAGCTTTAATAGCTCTCTGAAAGTAACCGGGTCTGGCGAAGGTGGTTAAGATGATAATTTTGCAGCCTGTATTTTTTAGCTCCTCAGCAGCTTCAAGTCCTGTTTTTCCGGGCATTTCAATGTCCATAATACATACATCAGGCTGGCGTTTTTTGACAAAATCAACAGCATCTTGGCCGGTTGTACCTTTGCCTACGACTTCCATATCGTCTTCGAGGTTTAGAAGTGATCCTAAAGCGCCCAGCAGCATTTGCTGATCTTCTGCAATAAATATACTAATCATATAAGCCATCCTTTATGTTTATTTTGAATTATTAGGAATTGCCATGGTAAGCTTGGTTCCGTTTTCGGTATCGATGTGAAGGCTTCCGTTTGCAAACTCAAGCCGTTCTCTCATCCCGAGTAAGCCATGTCCTTTTGAAAAGGAATTTTCTTCTCCTTTGAATGTTCCATCGTCAGACACTGTTATCACAACTTCCTTCCAGAGCTGCTGAATGTCAACTCGGCAAGTTTTAGCCTGGCTGTGTTTGACGACATTTGTGACAGCTTCCTTTAAGCACATGCTCAAAATGTTTTCATTCAGCAATGAGATATTTTCGGGCCATTTCTCTTCTTCATAGATAAACATAATGTCAGCTGCTTCGAGAATTTGTTTGATGTTGATCAATTCATCCTTGAGCCGGATGCCCTTCATAGAGGAAACGATTTTTCTTACTTCATTTAAAGAAGTTCGCGCTGTTTGCTGAACACTTTTCAGCTCACGAGCTGCTTGTTCGGGATCTTTGTATATCAATTTTCTTGCTAAGTCGCTTTTTAAACCAATAAGAGAAAGCTTTTGCCCAAGCGTATCATGGAGATCGCGGGCAATTCGCTGACGTTCTTCTAATTTTACCAGTTCTGCAATCCGTTCATTTGCATCCTCGAGCTTTTCTTCAAGCCGTTCGCGCTCCTTGCGGCTTCTTATACTAAAGGGCAATAAAATTGCGCTGATGAGGGTAATGACGACAAAAGGAATTTGTGTCAGAAAGAATTCCTTTTTTAATACGAGACTGAAATTGGCTGCGACGGCTGCGCTTATTAAATGGACATAATATAAAATATGAAAAGGGACGCGTTCCTTAATGTTTCCAATAAAATACGCGATAAAAAAAGCAAAATAAATATAACTGAACAGGGTAATGGAGGCGGTTGAAATGCCAATTAATAAAAATCCCCACAAATAAATGGTCCAGCCTTTTGAGACAAAAGCAAATCGATATACCGAAAAAAATAAAAGCGTCAAAATGATGCCGACAATAATAACAAATGTAGATGATGATTTCCATATAAAGTAGAAGGGGAGGATGAAAAATATCGTCCATATATAGGGCGTAATCCCGTTTAGTTTTTGAAATGTTAAATGCTTTTTAATCATGATCTTACCTCATTTTCAGCTTTTCATCTTACTTGTAACTTTATCATTGTGAAAGCCAGAATGCACCCTCCAACAATAAAAAGGAAGCCTTCTAGTATATTAGAAGACCTCCTTTATCATCAGGCATTCTTCCGCAGCTTCTGTTTTTCTGGTGAATCAGGCGGAAGGCTTACAGGTATATGTTTTATAGCCCGAAATGACACAAACTGTTTGTTATCTTCATCCCATAGACGGAACGCAAGTGATTGCAGGCTTGTTTTTAAGGTGATTGTCGGTACGTTTTTTAATGGTTCGTGATGTTCATGAGCAACTTCAAGCTTATAGTTAGGCACCTTTGGACTCAAATGATGAACGTGGTGGTAACCAATATTGCCTGTTAGCCATTGAAGCAGTTTCGGGAGTTTATAAAATGAACTGCCTTCAACAGCAGCCTGAACGTAGCTCCAGTTTTCATCCGCTTCAAAATAAGAATCTTCAAAGGTATGCTGCACATAAAACAGCCAAACACCGATTGAACCTGAAATCAGAAATATCGGGCCTTGCACCAGTAAAAACGATTGCCAGCCAAAGATCAGACAGCAAGCAGCAGCCAACGCGACAATTGCCAGATTCGTAAGGTATGTGTTTACACGTTCCTTGCGTCTTGCGCCTTTTTTGTTAAAACGGTTCGTGATCAGAAAAACATAAATCGGTCCGAGAATAAACATGATAAACGGGTTTCTATAAAGTCTGTATGCAAGCTTTGTTCGTCTGGATGCAGCTTTATATTCGTTTACTGTTAACATCCAGATGTCTCCTGTTCCGCGTTTATCCAGATTGCTGCTAGTCGCATGATGAATCGAATGGCTGTGCTGCCATTGAAGATACGGGAATAAAGTCAGGACACCTGTCAGAAAACCGAGAATGTGGTTATAGCGTTTTTGTTTGAAAAAAGATTGATGGCAGCAGTCATGGAAGATGATAAAAATTCTTGTCAGAAAACCTGCGGCAATCACCGTTAATGCTAACGTAAGAAGATAGGAGACATCGAGGCTGAGATAAGCAAGAAACCACAGGCCGAAGAATGGAATAAACGTGTTTAAAAGCTGAATCAGGCTGTTTTTTGTTTCAGGCTGAGCAAATGCAGCGACTTGCTTTGTCAGCTGTTTTTGCTTATGTGCAATGGTTTGTTCAGTCATAGTAAGTATCCTCTCATTGTGTGTCTCGGTTCAGTATACGCTAATGAGAGAAGTCTTTTGTAGTAGCACACATCATGCCTCCTATATGACATTTGTCATGTCTCGTGCGGCATGCATAACCGATTGCGCTAAAAAAGCTTGTAAAAAAATTTACAAGCTGATTAATGTTTATCAATCCATATTCGTGATGTACCCGAAATAGCTTCAATCCTGCATGTTCCTCCTATAGGGAACGTGGCAATTGGCGAGGTATGTCCGGCATTTATATTTGCGATGATCGGGATGCCGGATAATTCTTTTTTTGTTTCGATCATGGCTTTTACAAGATCCATTGATACGTTTGATGCTTTCTGAAATCTGCCGATCAAAATCGCCTTTACATGTGAAAAAGCGGGGAGGTGGATGAGTGATTGCAGATCGCGGTCAAACATATGGATGTCTGACATATAATCATCTTCAATCAATAAAATAGTATGTTCTGTTTCGGGAAAATACTCCGTTCCCTGCAGCAAATTAAGCGTGCATAAGTTTCCGCCAATTAAAGTACCTTCCGCATAACCTTCTTGGATTACAACAGGGCCGTTATTAGGATAAAAACGCCTGTTTTCTTGATCCAAAAACCAGCGGTCATCGCTCCACTCACTTGAAGGAAGAATTTCAAACGGGTCGTCCGAAGCGCAGCAAGAAAGAAAATACTCTTGTGTATAATCAAGCCCTTTTTTCATTGCAAATGTTGAGAAGTGGGGGCCTGAATACGTAACAAGACCCGTTTTTCGATAAATTGCGTTGCAAAGAGCGGTTATATCGGAATAGCCGCACAGAATTTTTGGATGTCGTTTGATTTTCTCGTAATCAAGATAACGCAGCAGCTGATTTGAATTAAACCCTCCGAGTGTCGTTAAAATCGCTTTGACGCCTGGATCAAAAAAGGCAGCGTGCAGATCATGGACTCTTGACTCGATAGAGGATGAATCAAATTCATTACATTCATTTGCGTGTTCAGCGATGGTTACCCGATAACCTAAGCGTTCTAACGCCGTTTTTGCTTGGATTTTTGCTTCATTTGATAATATAGACATGCTGGTCGCGGGAGACACGATCCGGATTTCGTCTCCCTTTTTCAGTTTTGAGGCGTACATAGAACCCTCCATCAATGGTTTTTTACCATTACAGCATATATTGGCTCTTTCTTCCAGACTTTTTTACAAATCAACCCACTTAATGCTGCCGGATTGGGTATCATGATCGATACATACTTTGAATTGATGTTTTTCATAAAAGTGAATCAGCCGGTCTACATGATTCCAATCCCGTTTGGCGATGTCTCCGGTGACTTTGGGTATATTGTGGTCTCTTGCAATATCTTTTAAATATTTCATGCAAATGGAACCAAACCCGTGATTCGGAGGGCCTTTTATATCGCCTATATGAATGGCATCGTCCTTGTAAGACGCTACAAGTGAAAAACAGCCTTTTCCTCGGTAAGCCGTTTTACAATCAGTTAGCATAATTTTGCATGTTTGGCCATCATCAATCGAGGAAACAATCATCCACTCATCATGTTTCGATTGATCAATACCAAGCACTTTGGCATCTTTAGATAAATCCTTCATATTCTCCTGCATGCGATAAATTTGAAATTCTAAATCATTTAATTCTTCTTCAAGCTCTTGACGATTTTTTTCTTTAATAGTAAACAAGATCAAACTCCTTTCAAAAATCAGCTTAGAAACACAGTTACCAATTGTATTAGAAGAGAGGCGTATTGTAAACAACAATTCCATTATTACTAGAAATTAGCGGAAAGTCAGGTTTGATCGTTTTTAAGAGAGGAAAAAGAAAACTAACCTGTGAAAAAGGAGGAATCGGAATGGCGATTGATTCATTGATTAACAAATTACAGTATGTCCAATTGGAACCGCCGGATAAAATTCTCTCTCTGTATCTCAATACAGACATGAGAGATCCAGAGCAGCAGGGGGGAGAATGGAAGATTGCCCTAAAGTCAGGATTCAGCCGATTAAAAGAGTATTTGGCAGCTAGTGATCCAGAGGAGGAAAAGTGTCTGGATGGAATCAGGGCTAAAATGAATCAATACTTGAATGCAATGGGAAAAGACATGCCCCGCAGTCTCGTGTTTTTTGTTTCCGACAGCGGCATATGGGAGCCTATTAAGCTTCAAGTCCCTGTAGATACAAGATTTTACTGGGAAGAAACAGCTGTCCTGGATCAGCTGAAGGGTTTGCGTCAGGCATACCCAAGTACGGCGTTTATTTTAACTCAGCAGCATGAAGTGAAAATTATTGAAACCGTTTTAGGAAAAATTGAGGCGGTGGAGCGTTATGAGTATGATATGATCAATGAGTCTTGGAAGAATTTCCATTCCGCTGTAGACAAAGCGGCACCATTTGAAGAGAATCGGATGAGGGAACATGTAACAGAGAACCAATCGAGACTGTATAAGCGGCTGGCTGCCAGCCTTGATCAAAAAGCTGCCGCGAAAAGATGGGAACGAATGGTTATTGCCGGGGATAAAGAAACGGCCGATATCTTGGATCAGCATATGAATAAACCCATTCATTCGAAAATTCAAAAGAACCTGCTGAATGAAAATGAACATAAGGTCATTGAACATTTGATAAAAGAGGCGTAAACCTAACAGGCCGGGGCTAATAGCCTCCGGCCTTTGAAGTGTGTCTAATTTCTGACGAAGCAATCGAAACCGTTGACATCTTCTTTGAATTTGCATACGATTTGGATAGCCAGTACAAATTAGGAGAGGTCACCAAATGAACCAAACAGAAAATAAACCGAAAAATTACACGGGGATTGTCCTTACGCTGACAGTTCTGATTAACGGTTTAATCGCAGTGCTGTTTTTTATGCCTAAATTAGATCAGTTCAGCCATGCGAATATTCACATTTTGCCAATGCTGAATGCGATATTCAACAGCTTTACGTTTATCTTCTTATTGGCCGCGCTGATTATGATTAAACAGAAAAATATCAAAGCTCACAAACGCTTTATTTTGGCCGCATTCACAACAACATTACTATTTTTGATTTGCTATGTGACGTACCACTCGATTGCGGAAAACACGCTCTATGGCGGAGAAGGTATTATGCGCCCGATTTATTTCTTTATTTTAATTACACATATCTGCCTTTCTGCAATTATTGTGCCGCTTGCGCTGTTTACGCTGATCAGAGGCTTCAGCATGCAGGTGGAGCGCCATAAAAAAATTGCGAGATGGACAATGCCTCTATGGCTGTATGTAAGCCTTACAGGCGTTATTGTATATTTGATGATTTCACCGTATTATTAAAAGCCATACTCAGTATGGCTTTTTTTACGTGTAAACATGGCAAAAGCCCAAATTCATTTTTGGGCTTTTGTCAGTAAATTGATAGACTCTTATTCATGAGCCTTGGATTCCATGGTTTCAAGTGTTGCAACCTGCAAAGATTCTTCAACAGTTTTTGTTTTTTCTTTTACTTTTTCTGCATACGTATAATCACCGTAGCAATACGGATAGCGGAAATTTTTCGCATTTCCCCCGCAAGTATACAGATCAGGATTTTTTTTGACTTGCTGCTCGGAGTATTGTTTTGCCAATTCCTCAGTATGCGTTCCTCCATGTTCAGCTACAAAATCAATGTAACCTGCCCCCATGTTGTAGCTTTGAATAATGGTATCCAAATCCACGCCTTTTTCCTTACCGGTCTTGTACATGAGGGTAAATTGCTTGATGCCTTGTTTAACACTGAGTTGAGGGTCTGTTATCTCATTGCGTTTTAACCCCAGAGATTCAGAGGACTGCATGGGATCATTGCCTTTTCCTTTTGACTCCTGATACATCATGCCTAATATGAGTGATGTATAATTAGAGAGTCCTTGGCTTTCAAGCTCTTCTTCCACCAAGGGTTTGTAATCGGTTAAACGTTCCAAAACAATCGTTTTCGTATCGATCGGAAGTTTTTTGATTAAATCCCGGTTGAAAAAAAGCAGGACCAATAAAAAAGAGGCGATGACAAAAACAAAAATCATCATAAAACCCGCAGCAGCGAAACAGCCTTTTCTCTTTTTCTTCACTGTGTTTCACCCTCAATGTTTGGAGCAGTATGACCTTTTTTATTATGACATAAGACGGTATATCAGACCAAGTAAAAACCTGATTTGAAACATAAATTTAAACTATGAGATTGAAATGGAATACAAGCAGGCTGGTTTGCACTCAAGCGCATTTGTTATAAGATAAAACTATGAATAAGGAAGGTGATACATATGACTGAATTTAGAGAAACGGAACAATCGGCTGCTGATCTGGACGAGGAGACGCTGTTTCTAGTCGCGCAAACATTCAAAGCGCTTTCAGATCCTACCCGAATCAGAATTCTCCATTTATTGTCCCAAGGTGAGCATGCAGTAAACGGAATTGCAGAAAAGCTGAATTTACTGCAATCCACTGTGTCCCACCAGCTTAGATTTTTAAAAAATCTCCGGCTTGTCAAATCGCGCAGAGAAGGAACATCGATTTATTACTCTCCCGAGGATGAACATGTTTTAGATGTTCTTCAGCAAATGATCCATCATACACAGCATGATTGAAAAAGACATCCTTGCTTAACTCGCTGCTAGCGGGCAAGGATGTCTTTTTCTTTATTGTGTCCGTGCTGTTCGAGTTCGTTTCTGCTGAGCTTGATGACAAAAGAAGAAAAACCGATATAATAAACGGCTATCAGAAAACAGACGCCAATTGTCAGAGGGTCCGTTCCGATTGACTGACTGTATGATCCAAGGCGGTTTAGATCAGGTGAGGTAAGATAAAGCTCCGTCACTCGATACAGAAATCTTGATAGAAATAAAGTTAAGAGAATCACCTCTACCCAAATATGAGTCCGAAAATAGATCTTTCCTCTGCGTTTTTCAAAGGAGATGTTTTTCTTAGCGAAAAAGACAAGGAGCCATCCGCCAAGAATGCCCAAAATGAGATATCCATATAAAAAAGGGTGAATGGCGCTGAAGATTGAAAGGCCAAAAGCAAACAGCGAGAAAAGAATGATACGGGTGAACAGCCAGCGGGGCTTCAGCGGCTGGTATCCGATGGACCTTTTAATTTTTTTATACAGAAAAAAGATGATGATCATGGCAGGATAAACGCTCTGAAGTGTAAGATGCATGATGTGAAATCCCCTCCGTTGAGAAGTGTATGCTTATCCGGTCAGAAATAGTAGCTGAAATAAATACTGAACACAAAAAAGAAGGGGAAACCCCTGTTTTCATAGCATATGCGAGGTGTATTCCGCCGCATAATAGATATGCCCAAGCTTTATCAAAATGTTATGATTGTTTTGTTGGAAAATACAAGAAGAAAAGGTGCGCAGAATGAAACTGGAACGTTTGTTAGCGATGGTTGTGTTATTGATCAGCAAAAAACAAGTGCAGGCTGCAGAGCTTGCTGAGCTGTTTGAAGTATCTGTCAGAACAATTTACCGTGATATTGAGACGATCAATAGGGCTGGTATTCCGATTGTGACCTCACAGGGTTCTGGAGGCGGAATTGGCATCATGGAAACGTATCGGCTTGAAAGAGAGTGGCTGAAGGAGGAGGAATTGTTTGCAATTGCTTCCGCTTTGCAAAGCGTTTCATCTATGTATGAACCCATTTCTCACAGCACAGCCTATCAAAAAATCAAACACCTTATACCGGAGCACTCTGCTCAAGCATTTAAGCACCAAACAGAAAAATGGTTTATTGACATGACGGCATGGGGCCATACCGAGGATCAAAAGGCGCTGCGCGAGAAAATAAGCTCTGCCATCGATCGGTTGTCAACGATATCTTTTACATATACAAGCGCAAGCGGGGAAACGCTTCTTCGTGAAATTGAACCTTATACATTGGTTTGCAAGGCGGGGCACTGGTATTTATATGCCTACTGCCTGGTAAGAAATGATTTTCGTTTTTTTAAACTGAACCGGATGAAAGATCTGGCCATCTTACATCAGGCCTTTATCAGAAAAGACATTCAGCTGGATACTTTGCCATGGGATAAGAATTGGTACCAGAAGGGCCGTTTAACTGAATTGGTTATTCTTGTTCAGCCGGCAGCACGTCAGCGTATAGGTGAATGGTTCGGGAATGATGTCCTTCACTGTTGTGAGGAAGATGAAATCTGCCAGGCGGTGATTTCACTTCCAGAAGATCAATGGCTGATCGGTTTTTTGCTCCAGTTCGGAAAGGATATTGAGATTCTGCAGCCTCTTCATATACGGGATAAAGTAAAAGAAACCATTCATCACATGCAAAAAATATATGAAACCTGACACACTGCTGTCAGGTTTCTTTGTCTATAATCTTAAAAAAAGGAGGAGATCGTATGAGTTTTTCACATATAACACACTTAGACCGGAAACGATTTGCCGGACTGTCACAACGGACAAGCAACGCACTGGAAATGACGGAAGAAAGGAGGATTCCGGCACT
The DNA here is from genome assembly GCF_037964975.1 of Bacillus sp. EU52. NCBI lineage: Bacteria > Bacillati > Bacillota > Bacilli > Caryophanales > Bacillaceae > Bacillus > Bacillus sp. EU52. The sequence goes on along the minus strand of NZ_CP150177.1, from coordinate 2,047,828 downwards.
GTGGGATCAATTCTGGAAGCAGGATATGAGCGCTCTTTTATCACAGGCTGAAAAAGACAAGAGCATTATTGCCTTATATTCGAATTATGAACAAGAGACGAATGGGTTTTATACGTTTTCAGTCGGAACGTTTCAGGAATACGACGACATTCTTCCGGGACCATATGAAAACATTGATTTGCCGGCTTCCGCTTACGCCGTTTTCACTTCCAGAATCGGTCCTATTGAAGAGATTGTGCTTGAAACGTGGAAGGAAATTTGGACTTGGGATAAGCGGCATCTGCGCACGTTTACAGGTGATTTTGAGATGTATGATCAAAGTGCCGCAGTGCCACAGCGAGCACAAGTTAACATTTATGTAGCGATAAAAAAATAATAAACTCTTGAAAAACTAATGGTGTTAGTTAATAATAAAACTAACACCATTAGTTTTTGTTAGGAGGAATAAAAAGATGAGAATGACTCAGTACCAAACGGTTTGGCAGCTGACTTTTTTTCCAGCATTGTTTCCGGTTAATTGCTATTTAGTAGAGGAAGAAAACGAAGTCACCCTTATTGATGCCGCACTGCCAGGCAGCTATAAAGGGATTATTCAAGCTGTGAATCAGCTTGGAAAACCGCTTCGGCATATTTTACTGACTCATGCACATGGGGACCATGTCGGATCACTGGATACATTGGCACAAACATTTCCGCATGCAAAGGTCATGATCTCGGAACGGGATTCATTCTTGCTCCAAGGTGACACATCCTTGCGGCAAGATGAGCCGCAGACGCCTATAAAAGGAGGTATTCCGAAACACATACAAACAAAGCCTCACCAACTGCTGACGGGCGGTGAAACAATTGGTTCTCTGCTTGCCATTCCAACACCGGGCCATACACCGGGCAGCATGTCATTTCTTGATACAAGAAACGGCACTTTAATAGCAGGAGATGCGTTTCAGTTGCGCGGAGGAATCGCTGTATCAGGTCAGATAAAATGGACGTTTCCTTTTCCCGCTTTCGCCACATGGAATAAGGAGGAGGCCATCAAAAGTGCACAATTGCTCGCAGATAAGGCGCCTTCCTGTCTCGCTGTCGGACATGGAAAATTCCTGAGATCACCTTCAGAGCGGATGAGACAGGCGATCCAAAAAGCAAAGAAAGGATGATGAGCATGTCACCGAGAATAGGTTTGACCCAAAAAATGATTGTAGACGCTGCAGCAGAGATTGCCGATCAGGAAGGATTGAATAGTGTCACTCTTGCCGCTCTGTCTAAAAAAATGAATGTGCGCTCTCCGTCGCTGTATAATCATATCAACGGGCTGCAAGCGATCAGAACAGAACTTGCTGTCAGAGGACTGACAAAGCTTTTTGATCAAATGGCGGACTCCGTAACCGAACGAAAGGGAGATTCCGCTATGCTTTCTTTAGCACATGCATATGTTGATTTTGCAATTGAAAATCCCGGATATTATGAAGCGGTTCTTCTTAAGGTTCAGGACAAACGGACGGAAATCGTCTCTGACCAAATTGTCTGTCTTGTGACGAAGCTGCTCATTGAAAACGGCTATGCAAGTGAAAAGACTGCCATTCATGCGACAAGGGGGCTCAGAAGCCTGCTGCATGGCTTTACTGTTTTAATCGCAAAAGAAGCATTTGAACGTGAGGAGGACATTTTAGAAAGCCTGTCATTTTCAATTCGGACATTTTTGTCAGGATTATTAGTAAACAATAAAAATATTATGTAAACAAATAAATAGATGTCTTATATTTCTGAATATTGTATAATATCAAGGGAGTATACATAGGGGAGAGGCATTATGCAATGGATGACATTCACAAGATTGAACGGTTAGCGGCAGCTTCATGGCCGGCTTATTTTCAAAAAAGCGTAGGGCAATGGCTTCTCAGAGCGAATTTTGGCGTAACCAAAAGGGCAAATAGCGTATGGACTTCTGCGGATATGCCTGAAGGGAATTTTCAGCTAGAGGCCGAACTTTTTTATCAAAGTTTAGGCTTACCTGTTTGTTTTCATATTAGCAACGCATCACCGAAAGGGCTTGATGACGCTTTGGCAGACAGCCGTTATGAAAAGGTAGACGAGTGCTTCCAGATGACAGCATTGTGCCGGTCAATTATGAGCCGAACAAATGACAACAGCCGATTTACATACAAGTGGGAACAAGAGCCATCATCTGTTTGGATAGATGAATTTATTCAATTAGAAGGGTTTTCACCCGAGCGTCACAAAGGTTACAAACACATTTTCGAACGCATGCCGCCGTGTAAAACTTTTTTCAAGATGTATGACAAAGAAAGCCTGACAGCGCTTGGCACGGTTTCTGTCATTGATGGTTATGGCGGACTTAGTAATATCGTTGTAGCTGAGGAGCACAGAGGAAAAGGGGCAGGAACCCAAGTGATCAGGGTGTTGACTGAATGGGCAAAAAACAACGGAGCGGAACGCATGTTTTTACAAGTGATGAAAGAAAATCTGGCGGCAGTTTCTTTATATGAAAAAATCGGATTTTCGCCTATATCGGAACACCATTACCGGATTAAAAGATGACCAAAGGAAGGGGTTTGCTGATGGACTCGCTTCAAGAGATGATTTGCGAAAAACGGACATACACACACCTTTATCATTCACATAAGCACGCATACAGCCAATTTCTTTTTCCGCTTGAAGGGAGTATTGATCTTGAGACTGAGGGGCGCCAGGTGAAATTAAATCCGGATCATTTTTTATATATTCCGCCGCAGTGCGAGCATCGCTTCCGTTCTATCGGAAGAAATGAATGTCTTGTACTGGATGTTCCGCTTCATGCAATGAAAATTGATGAGTATCGTGCAGGATCAGGAATTGAAGCTGCCCTCGATCCTTTCTGGTCTTCGATCAGGTACTTGCTGACAGAGGAAGCAAAGGCCGGAACAGCCAACTCGCTTCATATGCTCGTACAATACATAAAAGAAAAGCTTCAATCCCATAGCTATGCCTCAATTGCATACATTCACAGCCATTTATTTGAGCGGCTGACGATTAAGAAGCTGGCAGAAATCGAGCATTATCACCCAGCTTACTATTCAAGCTGGTTCAAAAAACAGACAGGGAAGTCCCCGCAGAACTATATTGCCGACCTTCGCCTTGAGGAAGCAAAACGAATGCTGATGGAGAGAAATGAAACTCTTACCGTCGTGAGCGAGGCGCTGGGCTTTCAAAACCTTTCTTCTTTTACAAGATGGTTCACGAAAAGCACAGGAATGCCGCCCCGCCTGTATCGAAACACCTTATATTCGGATAAAAAATGATGGCTCTTTAGTTAAAAGAATATTGTATATCTCCTTTACAATAGGAGAAAAAGGAGTTATTGATATGGCAGTTATTGAAGACTTTGAGAAATTGGATATCAGAACGGGAACAATTGTAAAAGCGGAAGAATTTCCTGAAGCAAGAGTACCGGCAATCAAGCTTGTGATAGATTTTGGGACTGAAATCGGCATAAAACAATCGAGCGCACAAATCACGAAGCGTTATAAGCCGGAAAATCTCATCAACAAGCAAGTCATAGCAGTCGTGAACTTTCCGCCCCGCCGGATCGCCGGATTTAAATCGGAAGTCTTGGTCCTCGGCGGCATACCCGGCCAGGGCGACGTCGTCCTTTTGCAGCCGGATCAGCCTGTCCCAAACGGCACAAAAATCGGATAACGCAAAAAAAGACGTTTGCCTAAGGCAAACGTCTTTTGCGTATTGAGGCGATGCACCACACGCCACATTCGTGTGTGCCGTAAAGGCATGTACATCGGCTTACACAATTCAGCTCATCGCTATATGAATATAGCATGGAGGGCGAAGGATTGCAAGGATTACTTTTAGTAACGGTGAAATGAATTTAGAATGGAAAGGGTTTTCATTTTATTTGTAAGAAAAAACTCAGTGTGATTTAGGTGTGATCTTAATGCAGTTTGTATCGACTTACAGTTGATAAAAGAACAATACTTTTAATAAGCCTCATGAAACATTTTCAATTTGTAAATACTTAAAGGATATATATGGTGCATTTGCTATAGAAGTCTAATATGATATCCATTTACTCATTTCAATAGCAACTCTCATGAATAACGAGAAGGAACAGCTGTCAAAATTTTTTTGATTATAATATAAGTTAATTACGATAGTATATTAGGGGAATTTTGGTAGATATTGAAAATTGATAATAACATACAAGGAATAACGAACCTAGAAAAGAGATCTAATTATTTGGATAAACATATATTGAACTGGTCGGCGTATCCACTATTTGATGACGGTTAGAGCGATACCATACCCTTTTTCTGATGTGTAAGCAGAGGTTATTTTCATTACTTTCCAGCTTCCTTCAGCGGCTTTTGTTCCTATTCCATTATGTGCCGTAAGATAATCTCCTTGATTGACAGTTTCGTCAATACGAACATAATGTTGGCCTACCAACCCTACTACGTGCCATTCGTCTCTTGCTGCCCGTGAATGATAATTTGCCTCCAGCGCTGTATCGTAGTCTGGATTTTGTTTGGGAACACGTATGAGTTCACCGCTTTCCTCATCAGTCACCGTTTCATAAATAAATCCGCCGAACTCATTTGTCAAATAACGCCCCTGCCAGACGAAACTGGAGGCTCCTGAAATGAAAGCTGAAGTTTCTGAAATAACGCCAAGCATATAATCTCCAACATTCGCGGGCACAATTTTTTCACCTCTTAAAGTCACGATTGTACCAGTATGGATTAACTGTCCAGTTGAACTCTCAAAATACTCTCCATATCCACCTAAAGAAGAACTGATTGCACCGGCAAACGTCCCGTTTCCCCGAACAGAGTCAAGAAGCCACTTTATTGATTGATGACCTCCTGCCACGGTGTATGGTTCCTCAAGTATAATATTTTCAGAAGACAGTATTGTTCTTGACGCTTGGTTTCCTCTAATATGTGCGTTATTTGAAGAAGCGATTAATGCGCGAGAGCCTTCAGTACTGGAGCCTCCAGAAGAGCTAATGACCGCATTTCTTTCTCCGCGGGCCGTAATGTCGCCGGTACCTGCTATAACTGCGCTTGTTTGGTTAACGGCAAAGCCAGAGGTCGTTGCAAGCTGTATGCCTCCTTTCAAATTGATTGGAACTTGTTGGTATGTTTGGCCTTTGATTGAGGCTGCCACACTATAACCTTCTGATTGTACACCGAGAATTGTGGCCTGATTATTGGGGGACTGAATTGCAACTGTCCCATTGTCAGTAATCATCGTTCCATTTAGAATATTGACATTGTAGAGGCCTCCACCGATTGAAATTCCTTTTGGAGCAGATTTATAAATATCAAAATTTGAAATTTTAATATAATCAGTTTTATTTGATCCGCCTGATAAATTAATATCAACACCGGCTTTTTTAAAACCGCGAATTTTAATACCATTAATGGTTATATTTTGGCTGCGATATTGCAAGGCTACGACAGGGTTTTCTTTATAATCATAGTCTGGATCACCAATCGCTGTGAATCCGCTTACATTAACGTTTTTATATGCCGAAATAACCAGCGCTCTTGGGGTCACAGCATCGTAAAGCGAGTTGAAAACTGGTTCAACTGCTGAACAATCAATGAGTGTGACATCGTATGCTGTTGTGCTTTCAGGATCTGTAATTTGATGGTGACCAATATGACGAAGATCAAATGCACGAACATCGCGATAAGAAATATGGCCTATGATATGGACGTTTTGAGAGGCTGGCCACAGTTCATGGGCTTTTACTTCAACTCCGCGGATGTTGCCGCTTGTAAAGTTATTCAAAAGCCACACATGCCTAGAGCCGTCGTCAATTTCTATTCCGTTGGAGTTTGAAACACCTTCAGCAAATTCTGTTCCCCGCGGATTTCCTGAGTGGCAGTTTGAAATAAAGATGTATTCGCTATAATGGGTGGTAATGCCGTCGTCTCCTGAACCATATGTCACACAGTTATCGATCCAAATATATCTTGATCCGTCTTTTGTCCAATCGGTATCAGGCAAATGGTCATACGTTGGCGATGTAATATCAATACCATGAAGACCTGCGTTAATCGCTTCCACATCTTTGATCCACCCATATTCAACCTTAGCAAAAGTTAAACAACTGGAGAACTGTCCCCCTGGATTTCTCACACCGCATTGTCTACTTGGATTCCAGTCTAGAGACATTCCTTGGACAAAAATATTGCGATTTCCATTTTGATAATCATCATTTGTAATCACCCATTCATGCGCTGGAGTGTCTTCATGCAATTTAATCACTGTGATCCCTTTACCTTGTCCAACAATTGTTGTCCAAGATGGAAGTTTAATCCCTTGAACGAGGTATTCTCCCGCTGGAACATGTACTTTGACTCGGCCATTCCCGATTGCTTTTCGAAAAGCTTCAGTATTGTCTCTTCCATCTGGAACAGCGCCGAAGTCAGCCACATTTACTTCCCGGGTGATTTTAGATAAAAGCCTATAATATTCCTTGTCGAGACGTTCTTTTAAAAGAGAGGTGACCTCTCCTTCGGCCGTCACCCTTGCGTCAGTAACTTCGATATTTTGGGCTGTAACCGAGTGCTTAATAAAGTTTTGCATTCTTGTCTTAATATGTTCTAATTCGGATGAAAATTCGGGGTGAGACTGAGAATTGGCGTTTAGAGAAGGATCAGGGCAGTTTTTAAAATGAACCATTCTAAAGACACCTCTTTCTTTTAATATAAGCGCAGTTTTGTCTTTGAGATAAGGAGTTAGCATTTCTTTTGGCGCTTCTCTTTCCAATTCTGTATTTGTTACAAAATTCCTTTAGGATTTATACTGGTTTTCAAGAAATGTAAGTCAATGAAAAAAAGAGAGGACAAGTAAAGGATAAAAAGCAACATTAAGAATCGTTATACAGTGAAAGAAAGTTCGCCCGATGGTTAATTAAAACGTTTCCTATGGTTGGGTATTTATTAATGATTATGGAAGAAAAGGGAGGTCCGCATTCAAAACGTGTATAAAGATAATAAAGAACCGAATGTTGAGACATCCCATATTTGAATTAATCTTTTAAACAAAGGAGTATAAATTCTTCACTTCTTTTTATATCAACCAGTTTTAACAAGATGTGAGCATGAACTAAGGTAAGCGATTGACCTCATAAGCAACACGTATTCCAGATTCAATCGCACCTTGCATCCACGCATGAGTGAGTGAGGCGTGTTCTCCGGCGAAATGAACTCTGCCCTCAGGGACAGGAATATAGGGATACAGCTCTAATTCTTGTCCTGGTTCGAAAGCTGTAAAACCTCCCGCAGAGTACGGGTACTGGCTCCAGCTAAAAGAAGTGCCAGACACAAATTCAGACCATACAATATCACCATAGATTTCAGATAAATTCAGTAAAGTATACTGGATTCGCTCTCCTTCTGAAAGACTGTCCCATATCAGTGCCTCATCGGCCCATGTATAGCTGGCCAGAATGACAGCATGTCCATTTGCTCCAATATTTCTGCTTGGATAATATGAAAAACGAATCGGAAGATCAGTAATAGATTTGCCGCCGTGCTGACCGGCTTTTTCCCAAAATCGGCTTTTAAACTCTATGCCGATTTTTGTTGCACTGATATAGTTTAGCTCACGGATTGCCCTCCGTTTATAGTAAGAGAATGAATGGTATGGTTCGACTTTTACAAATCGCAATGTTGAAAAAGGAATGGTTACAATAGCGAGATCAGCTGTGAATGATGTGAATTCTGCCGTTTGTTGATGCTGACAATGGATCGTAACACGATTTTCACCCTGAGACATTTTCATCATTTTTTGATGGTATAGAATGTTTGTTTTTAATTGAGGAAGAAACGCGTGAGGCAGCAGATCCATACCGCCAGTTATCTCATAGAAGTGAGCGGGGGATGAAAAAAAGATAGATTCCCGCAATACTTCAACAAGGGACATCCCCATATACGCTTCCATATCCAAAAGTACACCGATCATATCGATCGCGCCATATGAAAAATACGTGTTTAAAAAAGAGCTTAACGAATGATTTTTGTATTGTTCTTCGACAATCCGCCAATTTCTTGCTGGATTTTGATTGATAAAATTTAGAATAGGCTGCAGTAAAGAAAGCATCAGCTCTTCAGACGTTTTCCCTTGTTCATTTGGTGCAACTGGATATCTCAATATTCCAGGAGCTCGTTCAAAAACTTGGAGACGTGTTTTGATTCCATTTGCATAAATGATGTCCATCGGGGTTCTGTTGATAAATACATTTGTTGGCAATTTGAATTTTTTGATATATTCTAAGGTTAACGAATGGTTATTCGGTATGCGCATCGGGCCAGCGTTGAAATACAAATCATCACTAAAGGGAGATCTCAAAGTGCAGACACGGCCGCCCGCTCTGCCGCTCGCTTCGAGAATCGTTACTCTGTGACCGGCATTTTTCAACAAAGATGCTGTTACAAGCCCGGACAATCCAGCTCCTATAACAAGAATGTGCTTTGGATGCTGCGACGCGCTAAGGCCATTTCTAATGATCTTTACCATGTCATCATTCATTAGAGAATTCAATTTTTGGAGGCACCTCTTTTTAGAATTTATTGCATTATATTCACTGAAAAGAGCACCTATCACGATCTGTTCACATCTTTTGGAATTTGAAAGGTTATTGTTAAAAGGAAATAAAGGGGTGATGTATGTGACTAACTTTGTTCATAAGACGGTAAATGGCTTGAAAAGTCTTTTAGATGAAAAAGGAGCCATTCAATTGTTTTGTTCTGAAGGGGATATCATGGAGTTCCTTGTTACATTTTCACAGGACAAAGCAACCCTTAACGACATTAAAAGCTTTGAAGCTAAACATCAGATTACCCTTCCAGAGGATTATCAGAAGTTCATGACACTGCATAACGGTGCGAAAATTTTTGAGATTCTTTCTGATGGGGAGAATATAGGTGGAGGACTTCAGCTATTTAGCCTTGAAGAGATTGAAGAGGAGTTAAAATATGAGGATTTGTTTGAAGATATCAATGGTATTCCAATTGGCTACTTATTGGAAGAATGCCATTTAATGATCGATAAAGATAAAGTGAACGAAGGTGATCCCAACTATCTCTATATATTTGAAAGTGGTTTAGAATATAATCCATTAAATGTAAACTTTGAAATATTTTTAGACCGGTATATATTGGCCAATGGGGAACCTTTTTGGGATTGGCGCTACTATACCGCAGAAAATTATTATAGAACAAGATAGTGTGTGATGTATAAGACAGTCATTTTGGCTGTCTTTTTCTGTTATTCAAATAGATTACTGTGGTAAAATTTACATAGAGTAGTCTAGGAAGGAGAATGATATGAAGGTATTTGAGGCTGATTCATTACTCTTTGAGGCCGATAAAAGAACCAAAGAGTATAAGGAACTAAGGTCGCAAATGGTGAAGCTAAGAAAAGCTTTTCAAAACGTAGCTAACCTAGATGACAGTGAATTTTCAGGCAAGGGTGCTGACAACATTAAAGCATTTTATCATGATCATGTCGGTGTTACTGATCAATGGATTGATTTAATTGACATGAAGATTGCTTTCTTAAGCAGCATGTCTGCAACACTTGAAGATGCGAAGATGTCTGATGCTTACATAGAAGAATCCTTTCTAGAACACGAGTTGGCTAACGCTTATGCAAAATCAAAATCCATTATGTCTGAACAGAAAAAAGCAATGAAAGACATATTAAACAACATCAATGATATTCTTCCCCTTGAAATATTCTCAACAGAAGACTTCAAAGACAAACTTTCTTCTGCAGATGACAAACGTGAAAAAACAATCGATAAGCTAAACAAGCTTGATGAGGATTTAAAAACAGAATACACTGAAACAGAACCAAACGAACAATTTATTCAGCAAGATTTTAAAAAGCTGCAGGAATCAACAGGCAAAGGCAAAAATGCCACACCGATTCACTATAACGCTAAAGCGTATAGAGAAAGTGACATACATAAGAAAAAAGGCGATATTGAGCAGCATTCTGAAGCTTATTTAACCGTGAAGAAAGAAGAAGCAAAAGAACGAGAAATTAAGGAATTGAAAAAGAAACTTAATGACGGTGTGTCTGATCCTGATGAATATTTAGAGATTGCTAAAAAAGTAGGGTACGAGAATCTGGAGCCAGCTCAAGTGCAACTTGCAGTGCAAATTGAACAAGCGAAGCAGCTAGAAGGAGCAGGAGAAATCACCTGGGATATCGTAAAAGGTGTAGGAGTAGGCTTATATGATGTTGGTAAAGACACTGTAACCGGCATATGGGATTTCATCACCGATCCAGGAGAAACACTCTCAGCACTGGGGAATGCAGTTATTCATCCAGTGAAAACTTACGATGCCATTTCAGCAGCAATAGAAGAGTCATATCAAAAAGATATGGTGAATGGAGATGCCTATTCTAGATCAAGATGGGTAACGTATGCTGTTGGTTCAGTGGCTGTAGCTGTTTTTGGTACAAAAGGTGCAGGAGCCATTAACAAAGCAGATGCAGCGGGGAAGGTCATAAACAAAGCAAGTCAGGCAGGGAAGAAAATTAAGGACGTCAAGATTCCAGATTTGCTGCCTTATAATCCTAAGTACGACTTTGCTCTAGCCGATAACGTGCCATACAATGTGGTTGATAGCCAAAGCCTTAAGAATGAACTTTTGACTAATGCGAAGAAAATACCGGATGGAACAAGAAAACCGTTTACTGGCCAAAAGATAAGCCCCCCTTGGCTAAATAAAGAAAAGTATGATGCATATGAAATAGAGGGGAAGGTAAAGGCGAAGGGGAAAGTTAAAGATGTAAGCCGTAGAGTGTATACTATGAAAGATATTGATATTAATCAAAAAACAGAATTCGGTGTTACAAATCTTCAGCTAATGAAAAACGGGAATGCCCCTTATGCAAAAGACGGTACACAGATTAATTTACATCACTTGATTCAAGAAGAACCTGGCCCAATGCTTGAAATCCCGAACAGCTTACATACAAAATATAGTGATGTCATTCATCAGCTTAAGTCTGATGGTGAAAGTTTTAGAAATGATAAGGTTTTAAAAGCACAATACGAGAGCTTTAGAAAGAGATATTGGAAATGGAGAGCGAAACAATTTGAAAATGAGAATTGAGGTGTTTATATGATTTATTCGAAGGTTGAGAACTTTATTAATGAAAATAAACAAAATGCTATATTTACAGAAGGTGCAAGTCATGAAAACATTGGTCGCATTGAAGAAAACCTCCAATGCGATCTCCCCAACAGTTATAAATGGTTTTTAGAAAAATACGGTGCTGGTGGTTTATTCGGCGTTTTGGTTTTAGGCTACAACTTTGATCATGCATCAGTTGTAAATAGAACTAATGAATATAAAGAACACTATGGCCTTACTGATGGACTTGTGGTTATTGAAGATGTTGATTACTTTGCTTACTGTCTAGATACAAATAAAATGAAAGACGGAGAATGCCCTGTAGTTGAATGGGATAGGGTAGTTGGTTATCAAGATACTGTTGCAGAAAGCTTTATTGAATTTTTTTATAATAAGATTCAGGAAGCGAAAGATGATTGGGAAGAGGATGAAGACTGGGACGATTAAGTAAAAATATTGCAATTGCTCAATAGATACACTTGAGTTGCACATCCTCAATCTAAATAAAATAATGGTTTTATCCATAAAGCAATTGTATTCAAATAACATTTCTATATGGTTATAATTAGGATAAGGATTATGCTTTTTAAGGTATAAAAAATGCATAAAATAAAAAGACTAGGGTGCTATCAACACCCCGTCTCTGTACTAAAGCTACCCACTAAAGGGCTTGCTCGATGTGATTTCTTGGTAGACCTATCCCTTCAGGTTCTTAGGCTCAAGGGAGGTCTATTTTTTATTTATATATGTCAACAGAGCAATTACAAATGACCCGAATGCAAGCATTAGCATTAATGCCTGGATGTTGACATAGCCTCACCCTCTTTCATAGGGGATGAGCAAGACTCCCTTGAGTGAGAAAATTAATGTACAGGAAAAAATATACTTTACATAAATGTTCTTGTTGTTATAATTCCATAATAAAATTACCAATGTGAAATGGACGTGCTTTAATGCAAGTTCTTCTTTATTTCAAATCCTAAAAAACTCATCCAACAGTATAAAAATAAGCCAAAAAATCAGCTTTTAATAAAATCAGAGATTTTGGCCATTAAAATTGGACAAGGAATCTTTTTTATAAATCCTTAATATTAATTATATTTTAATAAATAATCTGGTCCTTGAGTTGCTTAAAATATTCATCTGCTGCTTCTTTTGATTCAAGAAGTTCCATACTTAATAACACATTCACCTCGTTCTACACCTTCAAAATATGACGTCTCGTGACCTGATTCTTGAGCAAATTTTTTTCTGACTGGGTAATATTAGGGATGATTTGTAAGGAATATAAAGATTTAAAAGAATAGTTTTTATCCCAATTGTCTTGGGGACAGCCATTGGCTTGTAACTAATTTCGTAAAAGAAGCTCTGCATTTATGCAGGACTTCTGTCGTAAGTTTCATGGTCAGTATCAGGCATTGTTCTTTTCCAGTCTATATCTCGACACTGAAAGTAATGGAATAAAGCACCGAGAAGATTAGCATCATTTCCAAATTTGCATGCTTCTATTATTGGACGTACTTTTGCACCCTGCAATGAATTCATTATGATATCAATTTTTTTATTTATTTGTTTGATAAGATTTTCATTGCTGCTGACTGCGCCGCCAATAATAATTTTCTCCGGATCATAAACATACTGGAGGTTGAAAATACCCTTAGCTAAAGATAAATGAAAATCATCGATGGCTTTCATGCACTCCCGATCACCTGCTTCAGCTGCTGCAAATACTTGTTTTCCATCTAAATTCGATACATCGATTCCTTTAATTTCTGCAACCCGACGAACGAGAGCACCTATTGCAGCTAATTCACTCCATGTCCGGAAAGAAATATTGTTTATATCATCAACAGTATCCAAGATCATATTGCCGAATTCTCCGCTGTGCAAGTTAGCTCCTTTATGAACTTTTCGGTCTATTACAACTGCACCGCCGATTCCAGAACCGATTACTACAAATAAAACATCATTGTTACCTACAGCTGTACCTTTCCAAACCTCACATAAAGCCGCACAGTTTGCATCATTTTCGATTTCAACTGGCAAACCGCTTTTGTTTTGAATTATTTCTTTTATATTAGGGCCGTGTATACAAGGAAGGGCACTGGTTCCCCCTATAATGCCGGTGTCGCTATTAACTCCCCCAGGACTGCTGAGAGCAATCCCGGAAATCTGGTACTTATCTTGATTTTTTCTCGTTACTTGTAACAATTCAGAGATGAACTTTTCAAAATCAAGGGGTGAAGAAGGAAATGAACCCCTGGTAAGAAAATCACCATTTTCATTAATAACAGCATATTTAATCGCACTGCCGCCTATATCAAAAACCATGTAATTATTCATAGGTATCCCCCTTTTTACAACGCAGTTTCTACTTCCTTCAGTACAAATATCTCGGAAGAGAAGTCACCTGGCAACTCCCTTTGCCAATATTCATAAGCGCGGTCTGTGTAGTCCTCAGCTAAAATAATTCCTATATTCATTAATTCATCACCGTAATGATTGCTGCCCCGCTCTTTAATATGATAAAGTTTCTCAGGGTTTAGGCCTTTTAATTTAATACGGTAGTATTTATCGTTTGGTTTTGCGAGGATCTTATAATATCCCACGATTGCTTCTCTTTGATCTTCTGATACAATCATCCAAGACACTTCGTTGGATTCAAAAGGGTTTTGCAGCCGGTAAAACTGTCCGTTACGAATTAGATTGCGTTTTTCTTTAAAGAAGGAAACCTGTTCTTTCACTTTTCTTTTTTCTTCATCATTTAGTTTTGTTACATCAAGTTCGTAGCCAAATGTGCCGAAATAGGCAACATTTGCCCGAGATTCAATCGGTGTGGTCCTGCCGACCTGATGGTTCGGAACAGCCGAAACGTGGCTTCCTATAGAATTTAGTGGATAAACCATAGAAGTCCCATATTGAATTTTTAATCGTTCAACTGCATCTGTGTCATCACTGGCCCAAGCTTGGGGAGCATAATATAGCATCCCCGGATCAAAACGAGCTCCTCCTCCTGCACAAGATTCAAACAAAATTTGTGGATGTTTTTGGATTAAACGCTCGTAAAGACTATAGACTCCTAGAATATACCGATGATAAACCTCCCCTTGTTGATCTGCAGCCAAGCTCATTGAATAAGCTTCTGTAATATACCGGTTCATATCCCATTTGATGTAGCTTATTTTTGTACCCGTGATAATCTCATCCATGAGCGAGAAGATATGATCGACCACTTCTTCTCTTGTAAAATCCAAAATAAACTGGTTGCGGCCATGTGAAGGCGAGCGGCCAGGAGTGGCGATAATCCAATTCGGATGTTCATTTAATAGCTTTGTACCTTTGCATACCATCTCTGGCTCAAACCACAAGCCGAATTTTAACCCTAATACATCTATTTTTTCAGATAAGCCTTTAATGCCAGTTGGCAATTTTTCTTTGTTTGTGAACCAGTCCCCAAGTGAACTTGTATCATCATGTCTTTCTCCAAACCAGCCATCATCCAAAACGAATAGCTCAATTCCTAAGTCCTTGGCCGCCTTGGCAATTGTTAAGATTTTTTCTTCATTGAAATTAAAATACGTGGCTTCCCAGTTGTTAATTAAGATAGGGCGGTCTTTATCACGCCAATTTCCCCTAACCAACCTTGTACGGTAAAGCTCATGAAATGTTTGACTCATTCCGTTTAATCCTTGGTCAGAAAACACCATAACACATTCAGGGGTTTGGAAGGATTCTTTTGAATTTAATTTCCACTTAAAACAGAAAGGGTTAATTCCCATCATTACCCGGGTTACACTATATGCGTCTACTTCAACCTGGGCTAAAAAGTTACCGCTGTATACCAGGCTGAATCCATATACATCACCGGTGTGTTCAGTGGTATCCGGCCGCTTCAAAGCAAGAAAAGGATTGTGGACATGGCTGCTGGCACCTCTCGTGCTATAGACAGATTGGATTCCTTTTGATATTTTTTGCACTTCCATGTGAGCTTCACGGGCCCAAGCTCCTGCTAGATGAACCATTTCATAGTTGTCGTCTGGGAAATCAACATTCATGCTCATAGCATTATTAAGATAAAATGCTTCCTCACCGGTATTGATAAATCTAGAATTTCGGCAAATAACACTTCTATCCGCATAAATAGAATAACTTAAAATTAATTTGCTCTTTAAAGTATGATCCACTAATGTGATTTCGATGGTCCCCGCTTCACTCTCATTTTCTACATAAGTCGCAGGCAATTGATTGAGTAGGGGCTTTCCTTGAATAATTTCATAGCTTTCAAACTGAAAATTTGTAACATGGCTGCCTGCATCATTTGTTATCATATGGGCGGGATATCGATAGTCTGTAGTTCCAAAACTTGGGTATTCTTGTTTTATGTGTTCTAATGATGAAGTGTGATCGCCTTCAAACATATTGCAAGAAGGTCTTATTTCGCGCTCAATAAGATGCTTAAATGACTCCCGGTGTTTTATTTTTTTTCCATAATACAGGTGCTCTAGTTGCTTGCTTTTTTCTAACACCCTAAAAATATAACTAATATTTCGGTTGAAAAGATGAAATTCTTTCGTTTCCTCATTGACCTTAATCGGCATTACTATTCACCACTCCTTACTAATAATGAACCCTTATTTTAGAAAGCACTTACAAAATAATAGAGAAAATAAAAAGAAAGTTGCAAGCGACTTAAATTATAACAAAAATTATCAAAATAAACTATTTATTTTTCGACAATATAAACTTAAATTAAAACTAAACCATTACTTAATAAACGAACTCATCACAAATCATGTGTCTAATCTTAGTTATTTCTTGATAGTTAGGAACAAATTAGAATTAAATCAAGATTTGTAAGCGTTTTCTGTTTTATTTTTGAAAATTTCAAAAAAGTATAGACATTTAATTCTGGTGAATATATAATTATTTTATTAAGTTAGCGATTAATGATTGTTTAAGTTAAGTTAATAATTAAGTTAACTGATTAGTGATTTAATTTTTTTAAAAGGGAGTGAAAAACAAAGAATTTTTTGAAAACTGATCTAAAGGGTTTGAAGGTTTTCGAGAATTCCCAGGATATTTGATAAAGTCATGTGGAGTTCCTTATTAAAAATTAGATAAGGCGGGGTGGAAAATGCATAAATCGAAAACATTTTTGTTCTACATGTTCATCTTACCTTGGTTGATTGGGTTCTTTGTTTTTACAGCGGGGCCCATGGTGTATTCGTTATATATGTCCTTTACTGACTATTCGGGTCTTGGATCAGCAAATTGGGTAGGATTTGAAAATTATCAAAAGATATTTACAGAAGATCCTTTGTTTTGGCAATCATTATGGAATACACTTTTTTATACCGTTTTTGCAGTACCGCTTGGATTGATAGTTGGTTATCTGTTAGCGGTCCTTTTAAACGCAAAAGTAAAGTTTATGGGGTTTTTTAGAACTGTATTCTATTTACCGTCTCTTGTTCCCACTGTTGCCAGCTCTTTATTATGGATCTTGATTTTTCAGCCGGATTTTGGCATTGCGAATGCGATCCTTTCATTTTTTCATCTGCCAACCTCGAATTGGTTGCTGAGTGAGGCAATGGTTAAACCTTCTTTAATAATTATGAGTCTATGGGGAGCAGGTGGAGGAATGGTTATCTACCTGGCCGGCCTTCAAAATGTGCCTGCCTCTCTCTATGAAGCTGCTGAGCTTGATGGAGCAGGGAAGTTATCGAAGTTTTGGAATATAACAATACCTATGACATCAAACGTTATTTTTTTTAATTTAATCATGGGACTCATCGGCGCTTTTCAAATTTTTACACAAGCGTATGTTGTAAGCAGTGGAAACGGTGGACCAAATTATAAATCTCTATTTTATGTTTTCTACTTGTATCAAGATGCATTCAAGTTTTTTAAGATGGGGTATGCATCCGCTCTTGCTTGGATTCTATTTCTCATCATTTTAGTTTTCACACTGATTCAATTTAAGGTATTTGGAAAAAAAGTCTACTATGAATATGACGAATAAGTGAGGGAGGGAAAGTGGAGTGGAAATCGCAAAAGTAAAAACCAAAGCAGTGAGGATAAAAAAAGAGAGCAGCATAAAAAAAGGTAAACTTTTTGAAAGAATTCTGACATACGGACTTCTTGCCAGTTTATCTATCGTTTTCATCTTTCCATTTTTATGGTTGGTTGGGACATCACTAAAGCCTGAAAATGAAGCCATTTCTTTTCCACCTAGTTTGCTGCCGAAGGTATGGGATTTTGCGAATTATATAGACGTATTCACTATCGTGGACTTTGGTCAATATTATTTAAACTCCATCATTGTTACTGTAGCAACGGTAATTGGGACGGTTTTATCCTCGACATTGGTAGCTTACGGTTTTGCACGAATAAAGGGAAAAGGACGGGATGTTTGGTTTATCTTGTTGTTGGCAACTATGATGCTCCCTCCGCAAGTCACCATGATTCCTGTATACATGATTTTTGCGAAACTTGGTTGGACAAATACTTTTTTGCCGCTAATTGTTCCTGCTTTTTTTGGTAACGCTTACTTTATTTTCTTGCTTCGACAGTTTTTTAAAACCATCCCAAAAGAGCTTGAAGAATCAGCTTATTTGGATGGGTGCAGCACTCTGGGAATCTTCTGGCGGATTGTCCTTCCGTTATCCACTCCGGCAGTCATTACTGTTGCCTTGCTGAGCTTCATGTGGACTTGGAACGATTTCTTGGGACCGTTAATTTATCTCAATGACGATTCTAAATTCACGCTAGCTTTAGGGATTCTCCAATTCAAGGGTGCATTATTGATAGAATGGGGACCAATGATGGCAGCAAGTGTGCTTATTATTCTGCCTTTGATAATCATGTTTTTTGTTGGGCAGAAGTATTTCATAGAAGGTATCGCTACTACTGGTGGAAAGTAATAGCTAGGTTTGATTAGTAAGGGACACGCTAGATAATGACCTTTTTTGGAACCTTATCTATATTTTACTAAATAAATAGGGGGAGTAATTCGATGTTTAAGAAGAAAGGATTAGGTGTTTTCCTTTTAACCCTTGTGCTGGCTTTATCAGCCTTTTTGTCGGGATGTTCTGGATCTGATACGTCAAGTGGGGACTCAAAGAATGGTGTGACGCTCCGTATATTAGTTTGGAATAACAATCCAGAAGGTACAAAACTGGAAAATGAAATCTTTAAAGCATTTGAGAAAGAAAATCCTGGTGTCAATGTTGAAATGGTTTATGCTCCATACGATAAGTTTAACGACAAGTTCCTAACAATGTCTGCCGGCGGTGACCAGCCAGACTTAGTTTGGATCCAACCATCTGCCTTTGGACAGTTAGTATCTAAAAATGTATTGATGGATCTATCTGATAAAGAGATCAATAAAGATGAATACTTGCCTAACATTCTTGAAATGGGTAAGGTTGATGGCAAGCAATACGCGCTGATTCGTGATGCAGCGACATTCCAGATGGGCTATAACAAAGATATGTTTGATGAAGCAGGAGTGCCATATCCTTCAGATGATTGGACTTGGGATGACTTCCTTAATGCAGCGAAGAAATTAACAAAAGTTGAAGGTGGAAAAACAGTACAGTTTGGAATTGAAAACTACTATACTGGGGAAATTTTGGTTCAAAACGGGGGATCATACATAAGTCAAGATGGCAAGACAGTGACAGTGGACTCGCCGGAAACAATTGAAGCAATCCAGTTTGGATCCGATCTTATCAACAAATATAAAGTTCAACCAACTTCAGCTCAAGCACAGGGCATGTCTAATTTGTTCCTAACTGGAAAAGCGGGCATGAAATTAATGGGCCCATGGGACTGGGCAGATACAGAGAAAAACGTTTCCTTTGAGTGGGATGTGGCACCAATGCCAGCAGGAAAAGCCGGCAATGTATCTGCAGCTTCTTATCTGCCAATCGGTATTGGAAAAGGGACAAAACATCCTGAAGAAGCATTTGAGTTGCTGAAGTTCCTATCAACCGGTAAAGGGCAGGATATCCAGATTGATACAATTAACGCAATTCCAGTGGTAAAGCGTCATGCAGATAAAATCACTACTATGAAAAACGCGCCGGAGAATGCAGCTTCATTAGGAACGCTTCTTCAAGAAGGCAAAACTGTTATGAATGCACCGTATACACCTGATTATGCCGAGATTGCAAATAAAATCCAGCCGGTCATTGACAATATTAATTTGAAGGATCTCGATGCGGAAAAAGAATTGAAAAAAATTGCGGATCAGATTCGCAAAGAATATAACCTGAAATAATAACGAAAAGGTACTTGTTAAATCAAGTACCTTATTTCAAGAAGGTGAAACGGATGAATAAAAGTACGTATTTAGACAGCAAGGTTTTCTGGATAATGGATTTGGTCTTTAGCCTGGCTAAAACGAGTGTATTCTTTTGGGTAGCGTTGATAAAAGAGTTCTTTATATTTGGTCTTGTTGCTTCTTTCTGCACATTGGTTGAAATGATGGATGAAGTTCTTTTGGGGAACGGGGTTTCTATTAGGGAAGGACTTCGAGAGAGAAGCCAAAAATACAAAGGTTATAAAAAAATTTCATTGTTTCCTTTTTGTTTTTTTATTTATACAGGGCTGTTTATCATATTTCCATTACCTGAATCCGTACCGGCAGATATAGGAGTTTTTACAAAGTTTGCGTTTGTTTATTTGTATTTATTGGGAGTGGTGCTATTCACATATGTATCGTGGAACTTGGTTAAGTTGAATTTAAGTGTAAAGAAAGCTTTATTTTATGGTTTTTATTTAATGTTTAAAAGGTTTGTACGATCTATTTTATTATTTGCTGTATTTTTAGTCATAGTTTTATTAAGTCAGATGAATTTAATTTTTCTTATATTCATTGCTCCTTCTCTCTATGTTATGTGTGGGACTATGATATTGAGAAAAATCTACAAAAGTGAAGTTTTGAACTAAGAATACTAGCCTGCTTCCGCTTTTTATGTTCCTGCTCTATAGTGGTGCGTAATAGATGTGTTTGTGCGGAAGACTCAGCAAAAGCAGTAAAACTATTCTGGAGAGAACTCTACCAGAATGGCGGAGAGCGATAATTATAAGGTAATACAACATAAGATTTCTTTTTTCGCTTAAACATACGCCTTGAAAGAATGTTCTTGAGGTAAGCCTGCAATGTTATTTCACAATTAAGGAGTGCAAAGAAATGAATAATAAGAATATTATCCCCGAGGGTTTTTTCTGGGGAGGAGCGGTAACATCTTTTCAAACTGAAGGTGCTTGGAATGAGGGGGGGAAGGGCCCGTCTATAGTAGATGCAAGGCCGGTAAAGAATAATCATTCAAATTGGAAGGTAGCAGTGGATTTTTATCATCGCTATAAAGAGGATATTGCGCTTTTTAAAGAAATGGGATTTAATGCCTACCGCACAAGCATTTCATGGTCAAGGGTTTTTCCAGATGGAGAAGGAGAACCTAATGAAGAAGGTTTAAAGTTTTATGATGAATTATTTGATGAGATGCTGACAAACGGAATCCAGCCTGTTATCACTCTTTATCATTTTGATTTACCTTTGGCGTTGGCAGAAAAATATAACGGTTTTGCTTCCAGAAAAGTCGTAGAGTTATTTGATAAATATGCAAGGACAGTATTTAAACGATTTGGAGGAAAAGTTAAATATTGGCTTACTTTTAATGAGCAAAATCTTGTTTTAACAAACCCGCAATATTGGGGAGTTACATTGGCTGATAATGAATCAGTTGAGGCTTTAAGATATCAGGTGTGCCACAATGCTTTTATTGCACATGCTAAGGCGGTAAAAGCTCTGCATGAGTTAGTGCCAAATGGACAAATGGCAGGAATGGTAACCTACCTAACAACGTATCCAGCGACCTGTGATCCAAAAGATGCTATAGCAAATATGAAAGCAAAAGAGTTATTGACAGACTTTTATTTTGATGTATTTGTGCACGGCGAGTATCCATCTTATGTTACCAGTCATCTTGAGCAGAACAACATAATGCCGGTGTTTGAAGAGGGAGATGCTGAATTACTTAAGGATAACACAGTTGATTACTTAAGCCTCAGCTATTATCAGAGTCAAACGGTTAAGCACCTGCCGGAAACGGATGGACACATTATTTCAGGTGTATGTCCGAATCCAAAACTAGATACCAATGAGTGGGGATGGGCAATTGATCCAATTGGCTTAAGAGTGGCTTTAAAAGATATGTATGCCCGTTATCGGCTGCCTATTTTCATAACAGAGAATGGGATTGGTGTAAGAGAAGAGCTGGACGAAAACCAAACAGTGGAAGATCAGTATCGTATTGATTATCTAAGGGAACATATTGAACAAATGAAACTGGCCATGAAAGAAGGTGTAGATGTTATCGGATACCTTTCGTGGGGATCAACGGATATTTTAAGCTCTCAAGGTGAGATGAAGAAGCGTTATGGCTTTGTTTTCGTAAACAGAGATGAAACAAATTTAAGAGATTTGAATAGATATAAGAAGAAAAGCTTCGATTGGTTTAAGGGAGTAATTTCTTCAAACGGGGTTAAGTTATAAACAAATAATAGTTTTGTGCTAGATTTAAAACGTTGATAATTAATGATTTGCCATACTCCGCCTATATCCATTGTTTATATTAAAAACAGTGAATATAGGCTTTAATTGTTCCGCTCATACTATTCGCTGCTGTTGTATTAAAATTTACGTACCAATCTGTGCACGCTCTCGGGGTGGATTTCAGTAAGCCTCATTGACAAAAGATTTTATTAGCCATAAAATTAAGTTATCGATTAACAATAATTCAGAGAGGAGCGAGGATTTGAAAACTAATATTACCATGCGAGATATTGCAGAAAAGCTTGGTGTAAGCAGCGTAACAGTATCGAAAGCTTTAAATGATAAAGAAGGAGTCAGTGCTGATCTCAAATTAAAAATCAAACAAGTAGCTGATGAAATGGGTTATCGCTACAACACATCAGCCCGTGCCATGAAAGACGGGCGTTCTTATAATATTGGTGTTACTATTCCAGAACGATTTACGGGCATGACGCAGTCATTTTATTTAAACATCTATCAGTCTCTGTCTAAATCGCTGGAGCAAAAAGGTTATTACGGCATCCTTCACATTTTAAGTTCAAATGATGAAAAAACTTTAGTGCCGCCACGTATTTACTCGGAACAAAAAGTAGATGGTCTGATTATATTGGGGCAGGTCAGTAAAGAATACATTGAGATGATGCAGTCCGTAAATATTCCAGTAGTATTTATGGATTTTTATGATGAGAAAACAGATATGGATGCGGTTATTACGGATAACTTTTATGGCGCCTACGATTTAACAAACTACTTGATCAGCAAAGGACACAAGGAAATCGGATACGTCGGTAATTTATACGCGACAAGCAGTATTCAAGACCGCTTTTTGGGTTATTATAAATCGCTCCTTGAACACAGGTTAGAAAGAAACGACAATTATATTTTAAATGACCGGAATGAAGAGGGGAAATTTGTAGATATTCAATTGCCAGACCAAATGCCAACTGCCTTTGTTTGTAACTGTGACCAGGTAGCACGCCTCTTGATTAATAAGCTCGTCTTACACGGATATCAGGTACCGGAAGATGTATCAGTAGTTGGTTTCGACAATGATGCTTATGCAACAATCGGGTTTCCTGAATTAACAACTGTAGCTGTCGATGTGGAAGAAATGGCACGTACCGCTGTTCAATTTATGTATGAAAAAGTAAACGATCCTTCTAAAAAATTTGGTCGGGTCCAAGTAAAGGGTCGTATCATTTACCGCGATTCTGTCAGTTCTCCAACTGCCTCTCCCCAATGAGTATAGACCTCTTGTCTATGCTTTTTTATATTCAAATTATTACAATCATAGTTTTAATAAAATTAGTAAGTTAATAAGCTTTGCACAAAGTAATTTTAATGTTTTCTAATCAAAGAGAAGCTATACGAAGTCGTTGTAGCGGAGAGCATTTGACACCTATTAAGTGAATCTGTTGGGCTTTTCCAACAGATTCACTATATATTCTGAATTATAAAGGAAAGATGTTAATTGAAACAGATCCGTTTTTCCATTCATAGGCCCGAATCAGAATAGTAGCCATTATATATATGTGCTCAGTGGCTGGCCGGTATATCGGTAAAGTCTGTTTTTCCAGAAGATGATACACGAATATTATCAAGGTAAATCGTGCCGTTAACAGGTTCTGATCCCGTAGCATTTACATAAATAGAAAACGCCCTTACACTTTTCAAGTGTTCAGCTGTTAATGTTTCTTTTTGCCGTTCGGCAGATTCCCATGGGGCCGGTTTAAATTCGGAAAATGGGATTGATACCTCGCTGGCTGTTTTAGAAGCAAGTGACGGATACGCCTCGAAGGCGATTCCTCCGGCATTGAGTTGAACAACCATTTTTTGATTTCCACCGTCTGCTTTCAGCCAGAAATCAATTGAATCTGCTTCAGCCCAGTCAACACTATCTAGAGATTTGGTCATGCCAGTATAACCTGCTCCAGCTAGTGAATAGTCATATTTTAATGCATAGGAACCTTCCGTTTTTACGATACTGGTTAACGATAGCTTTAAGGGATCACCTTGAGTAGCAAAGGCAGCCTGCAGCTGTTCATCATCGCCATAATATGTCTCAAATGTATCAACAACTGTTGGTGGCTGTTTTTCTGGCTCTTTTAAATACACCTTAATCGTTTGTTTTTGAGAGGTTCCATCAGCAAATTCGGCTGTTACATGAATAGTTGCTTTGTCACCTTTTAAAGCAGCAGACCCTTCATAATAATAACCATCACCTTTGACAAGAGGGTACTTCTTCGCTTTGTCATTCACGGTATAATAAATATCTTTGGGTTTACCCTGAATCACACTAACGCTGATTGGTGTAACTTTTTGGAGCGAAAGACCACGGTCAATTGGCGAAACAATATGCATAAACGGCTTTTCTGCAACTGTTTCCGGTACTGCTCCTCCGTATATATTCCCAACATCTTTCGAGAAAGCAGAATAGGGGTCTTTATAAAAATTGATAAAGTCAGGAAGTAACTCGTGATCTCCGAGCCCATTTGGTGCATTTTTGTATGGAACAAACAAGTTGCCATTAAGCCCGAAGTTAGCCCAGGTTTGCATATAAGAAATTTTTCTTGCATAGGGATCTGCTTTGATGGCATCAAGCACTCTCGTGAACCATTGTGTGTCAAGGTTTCCGGTTGTTTTTAATCCAAGTCCATATTCAGTTAAAGCAGCTATTTTCCCTTTCGAGTCTGCTAATTTTGAGAGCATGCCAAGATCTACTACGAGAGTATTTAAAAACCCTTCAGACCCCGGATTGTTTGGATTATCATACTGATCAAATCCTAAAACATCAACATAATCATCTCCAGGATAGGTTTTTAGGTATTTCTCTTCATCTCCGTCAAAAGATGCACCTGGTGAAAAAGCGTATAAAAAGTTATCGACGCCTTTTACATCACGCAAGTATTCTACAGTATATCGGTAAAGTTCTTTGTATTCTGCAGCCGAAGTGGTTTGAGCTCCCCACCAGAACCAGCCGCCGGTTTGCTCGTGGAACGGGCGGAAAATCACAGGAATATCTTTGCCTTCGTTGTCTTTCAAATCATTTGCAAAAGCAGCAATGTTGTCAAGCCATTCATTGAATCTAGCATTATAGCTTCCGCCCGGCAGGATATTTTTGACTACACGGCCGCTTGTGTCATAAAAGTCGCCGCCGGTTACAAAGTTATGCGGATGAGTACTAAGCGTTAAGATGCCACCAAGTTCATGTGCGGTTTTCATCGATTTGATCAGATTGGCTCGATTTTCGGCGGCAGATTGTTCACGTGATCCCGGCTTTTCATAGCCATCAAGGCTGAGCGTATCCCAGCCAAAGAGGGCGGGATAGTCACCGGCCGAGTTTTTCACTTCAGATTCGGTAGAACCTGTCCGCAGACCGGGTCCGGTAACGGTAATTCCCTCATCCGTTGCGTGCTGCTGGCCGAACAAAACTTTTTCGCCGCTAATACTTTGCAAGTAAGAAAACAGCTGTTTTGTCGACGTTGATGCTTCAGCATCTACAAGATTAATAATCTGCTCCTGGGCTTGTGCGGAAGGCATAAGAAGAGAAGAAGATAAAACGAAAGCACCCGTAAAAGAAATCCATCCTTTTTTCAGCAAACCAGTTCCTCCTTTTAATCATTTAATGTTGAAAGCGCTTCAATTTTATATTGTATATTTAGTTGCTTAATAAATAAAGTAAAAAAATTAATTTTTAAGGTTTTCGATAAATTAAAAAAGTGTGTTTTCTGTAAATAAACTAAATTTCTTGTTTGAACAGAAGGCCGGTTGTAAAAATTCTACACACAGAATGTCGCGAGCAAGAGTGTCCTTGGCTGTTTAATGAGATAAAGCACGTTTATGAAAATATGATCAGTGTAGCAAAGATAAGCATTTCTTTCCCGAGCTTTTAGATAGGCCTTTTTTAAAAAAAGACAAATTGACGAAAAGTATCCTTTTGATTATTAAAAAATAAAAGTATGTAGGAACTTTCTCATTTATTAACATGTTTTTTGTGAATGTTAGATAAAACTCATCTTTAAGTTCCTTGGCAGTCTTGATTGCAGTAAGAAAGTATTCCTCTGATTCTTCAAACTTCCCTAAATGCATATAATTCGTGAACAGATTCAGGCCATTCACTGCATCTAACAGCTTTCAGCATATGGAGAGAATTTGGTTTGATGTGCACAGTAGGCATTGGAGATAATATGTTGCTGAGTAAGCTTGCGCTTGACCTGGAAAGTAAGAAAACAAAGAGTGGCATTGCACGTTGGAGATAAGAGGATGTGCCAAATAAACTCTGGAAGTTTCACCCGTTGTCTAAAATGTGGGGGATAGGAGGGAGGATGGAAAGAAACCTAAATCGGATGGCAATATCGACTGTAGATCAGTTAGCCAAATTTCCTTTAGAGCTGCTTGAAAAGAAGTTCGGAATAATGGGAAACCAGTTGTATTATCATGCTCATGGAATCGATTTATCAGAAATAGGAGCTCCTTTGATGCAAGGGCAGATTAGTTGTCTCTGAGGTACTTGAATTTAATAAAGAGTTGAAATTCAAACTCTTTAACAATGGATTCGTTGAAAATGTCACCGGCAGAGTCCATTACATTAATTTTGAACAACACAGGCTTCATGTAAAAGACCAGAATGACAATACAATGTCTTTGGATCAAGGCGTTTCCATTCGTTTACTTACGAGCGGCTTTCGAAAGCTGGGTTTCTCGGACAATGTTTCAGCGCGGGTATTAATCATTTTATAGCCGATCTTTTCATCTTTAGCCCATGGAGGGATAATACCGGTTATTGGATCCATCGTTGATAATTGTCAGGATGTTTTGTGAAGGAGCGACATTATAGCTAGGGTGATATTCACCTTCAGGTAAGAATTGATCTATGTTGAATTGCTCAATGATGTCATCAAACTCAGAAAATAAAGTGAACTTGCCACACATGTTCATCATCCTTTAGGGTTTTTGAATATTGTACAGGCTTGATACACAAAAATCAAAAAGGAGGAATGTGATGCAGCAGCAAACAGTTGAGGGTTAAGGAAGTTGAATGGAGAAAGAAAAGGTCAGTGATATTTATACAATACATTAAATAGTTTTTCTATAAATAGTTCTGATAGACTGTACAATAATAAGAACGCCCCCATATGGGGGCTTGGATCTGCTTAATAACCATTAAATCCCTTGATTTCAAAGTTTTCTGTATCGAGATTTAGGCTATTCAATTGGTTTAACAACACCTCAAATTTTAAGCAGTCACCGTTTCTAAATTCATCTGGAATATATTTAGGATTTGCAATTTTCATGCCATTCTCAATCCACTGTTTTCGGTATAACTGAATTGCAGCTTCAATTAAGTAATCTGGCGTTACAATAA
This sequence comes from Bacillus sp. EU52, assembly GCF_037964975.1. NCBI lineage: Bacteria > Bacillati > Bacillota > Bacilli > Caryophanales > Bacillaceae > Bacillus > Bacillus sp. EU52. Next base: position 2,020,689 of record NZ_CP150177.1, on the reverse strand, counting down.
AACCTAAGCTTACGTCATGATCTTCACTGTAGCCGTATTCAAAATCACAACAAGGGCAGATATCAAATGTTTTTTGATACTCACCATCATTGTTTAATGGGTTTTGAATTAATCCTTTATATCCGCAAATTAAACATGTATATAATTTTGGCATAGCAATCCCTCTTTATATATTTATAGTTCCTATTGATTTTTATAATAATTATAACCAGCCTTTTTATTTGGATGTTTTGGCTTAAAGTAAGTTATTATAGTGTCCTTATTACCTGAGCGTTCCACAGATAAAAATTCATTTGTCTTTTTATTATACTTATACAAAGGGATTGAGACAGTTGCAAGGAATGGTGAACCGTACACAGTTTGAACGATTTGCTGTTTGCTGCAGGCAATTTACATATTGGTCTGGGGTATGATTATTTAAAGTGCGTTGCCTTACTAATCAATGTCAAAAGATTTTTTAGTGTAACAGAGTCATATGGAAATATTTCTGATAAATTAGCTGTTTGCTGCTATGAAGGGTGTGTAATTTGATCAGTTTGAGGAAGCTTACAAAGCTTATAAAGAAACAGTTACAATAAATCAAAATAGCTTAATTGGACTATTTAAGTGCTTTAATTACTCTGATAAAAGCAGGTGAGAAGCCACAAAAAGCTGGTGAAAGTTTAGCTATCATCATGAATAAACTTATTGAAATGAGTTGGAAAATTCAATGATATAATTGTTTTATGCAAAAGCCCTTATGCGGGCTCTTTTTAATTGTTGTTTGCAGTAACCAACTTCAAAATTTTCCGTATAGGATCTAATATCTCAGGGGTAAGTTTATATCCATCCCAGTGAATATCTGGTTTTTCTAAAAACTCTTTTAGATTTTTTCTTTCCACTTTAGGATCAGGATCATCTGTTAATCCAAGTATGTAATCAACTGAAACATCATATAGTCTAGCTAAAATAACCAACTTGTCCAAAGGTGGTTTTTTGCTTTCAGCTTCATACCCGCCGTAACTTGATTTTGCAATTCCAATTTTCTCAGCTAACTGTTCCATTGTTAATTTGTGTGCCTTTCGTAATTGACGTAATCTTTGGCCATACATTTTGAATAAACGCCTCCCAAAACCATCTAGTTCAATTATATGAGCTTTCATTTCTCAATAAAATAAAAAATCTCAAAAGAATTTCAAAATTTTCACGATTTCTGGCGGAAAATGCATTATAATGTGAAAGCATTACTTTAAAAATGGTAGCAATGAACTAGGAGGAAGTCATGGTAAGCAAGAAGAACAAAATTGTAGCGGCATTATTAGCATTTTTCTTCGGGGGTCTGGGAATACATAAGTTTTATTTGGGAAGAGTAGGACAAGGTATTCTATATATTTTGTTTTGCTGGACTGGTATCCCCTCTATTATCGCATTTATTGAATTCATTATTTTTCTTTGTGGTAGCGAAGAAGGGTTTGATCAAAAGTACAATTTTTATTACTTTCAGCAGCAATCTAAAGCTTAATTTTAAAGAGGGATATACAGTCCCTCTTTAAATAAAATAAGTATTTTAAAGAAATTTATTTTGAATTGGAGGCTCGGTTACATTCCACAGTTACCACGATTGTCAATTCTTATTTTTCTTTTTCAGAGTCCTTTCAAATAACAATCTTGCAACTTCTTTGTAAAACTGATCTAAGCTATCATCCTCAAATTTTTGGTCAATAATTCTAATTGAGCAGTTCTTTCTTAGTATAACCTTAATTGTTTTCTTCTTCAGTTCTTCATATTCTTCATAGATTTGCTTCCCTTCATTAGACAAGCGGCAGCACAATAATTTCACAATCTCTACTGTATATCTCCTTTATAGAAATGGTTCAATGGGAATTCATTGCAGATATTACTCCATCTGAATTAGAAACAAGAATTGTGATCCTACGAAAAAAGGATCAGGATATGGTGGAAGAAGACCACTTATAATGTGTTTCTAGGTATTTGTAATTAAATTACAAATACTTTTAATATTTGCTCATGAATTCGTGGTATTATACTGAAGGGGACGATCAAAAGCTTTGGCATTAGTAATTAAGAATGTTTTAAATGTATACGAGTGCTACCTCAAAGTCGGAAAAAATATTATAGGAGGTAACATATGTTTAAGTTTAAAAAGAATTTCTTAGTTGGATTATCGGCAGCTTTAATGAGTATTAGCTTGTTTTCGGCAACCGCCTCTGCAGCTAGCACAGACTACTGGCAAAATTGGACTGATGGGGGCGGTATAGTAAACGCTGTTAATGGGTCTGGCGGGAATTACAGTGTTAATTGGTCTAATACCGGAAATTTTGTTGTTGGTAAAGGTTGGACTACAGGTTCGCCATTTAGGACGATAAACTATAATGCCGGAGTTTGGGCACCGAATGGCAATGGATATTTAACTTTATATGGTTGGACGAGATCACCTCTCATAGAATATTATGTAGTGGATTCATGGGGTACTTATAGACCTACTGGAACGTATAAAGGTACTGTAAAAAGTGATGGGGGTACATATGACATATATACAACTACACGTTATAACGCACCTTCCATTGATGGCGATCGCACTACTTTTACGCAGTACTGGAGTGTTCGTCAGACGAAGAGACCAACTGGAAGCAACGCTACAATCACTTTCAGCAATCATGTGAACGCATGGAAGAGCCATGGAATGAATCTGGGCAGTAATTGGGCTTACCAAGTCATGGCGACAGAAGGATATCAAAGTAGTGGAAGTTCTAACGTAACAGTGTGGTAGCAGATCATCTTTAATCAGGGGTAGCTAACGGGCTGATGATCGTTCCTTGAGAAGTTTTATAATCAATGATTATTAAAATCGTTAGTAATGGTTAAAGGTTGTTTTCTACTAGGTGAACGGCCTTGGAATTACTGGAGGTAGGGTATTCTCCATCTGGTTTTATAACTTTTCCTATAGGTTAATAGAATGGTATTTAAATGAGAATGCTATCAATTTTTTGTAGTCAGCGCTTGCTCACAACAGACACCTTTACATAACCCTTCTTTATCAAACATAAGCCTTATTCAAAATAAAAATATCTAGTAGTTAACCAGATCCTCATAACTTTATACTAGTTAAAGGTGGGACTGTTAAGAACAAAAAGTCTAATTTATAAATGGGGACTCTACGGAACAAGACAGGTTAGTTCGAAAAGAACCCAACTTTAGGATTTCCTTAGAGGATTGTATCAGCTCGAACCAAGTTTTTTAATGCGACTAGCTATGGAAATTAAGAAAAGAACCTGGTGAAATTGCCCAGGTTCTTTTTATATTGCACAAAAACAGACACGGTGATATAATCACACTACGTGCGCTTTCTAGTTAAAAAGTTATAGATATCCATCTTATAATTTTATTATATCCTGCTAGGAAGCTCTTGTCAATATTTTTTTTTGAAGGGGAGATGTAGAATGAGTTCTTTGGTTCTCGGTTTACATGAAATTGAAAAAACACAGTTTTCGCTCGTTGGAGGAAAAGGGTTACATTTAGGGGAATTATCAAAAATTCAAGGTATACAAGTACCAGAAGGATTTTGTGTCACAACAGTAGGATATCAAAAAGCCATCGAACAAAACGAAACGTTACAAGAGTTGTTGGACCAGTTGGCGATGCTAAAAGTTGAGGACCGAGATCAGATTGGTAACATCAGCCGGAAGATTCGGCAAATCATTATGGAAGTAGACATTCCTTCCGATGTTGTGAAAGCAGTGGCTCACTATCTCTCCCAGTTTGGCGAGGAACATGCCTATGCCGTGCGTTCTAGTGCAACTGCTGAAGATTTACCACATGCTTCTTTTGCCGGTCAACAAGACACCTATTTAAATATTATCGGCGTCGATGCAATCTTGCAGCATATCAGTAAATGCTGGGCGTCCCTATTTACGGATCGCGCGGTTATTTACCGTATGCAAAATGGATTTGACCACAGCCAAGTCTATTTATCCGTTATCGTTCAAAGGATGGTTTTCCCTCAGGCTTCGGGGATTTTATTTACCGCTGATCCGATTACCTCCAACCGAAAGGTGTTATCCATCGATGCCGGTTTTGGACTTGGTGAAGCACTGGTTTCCGGATTGGTGTCTGCCGATTGTTATAAAGTACAGGATGGGCAAATCATCGATAGGAGAATAGCAACTAAAAAATTGGCTATCTACGGACGAAAAGAAGGCGGAACAGAAACACAGCAGATCGATTCTGATCAGCAAAAGGCTCAAACACTGACTGATGAACAAATTTTACAGCTGGCACGCATTGGAAGACAGATCGAAGCTCATTTCGGCCAGCCGCAAGATATCGAATGGTGTTTGGCCCGCGATACTTTTTATATTGTACAGAGTCGTCCAATCACTACTTTATTCCCCATCCCTGAAGCGAGTGACCAAGAAAATCACGTCTATATTTCTGTAGGTCATCAACAAATGATGACGGATCCCATAAAACCACTGGGATTGTCTTTTTTTCTGTTGACGACTGCTGCACCCATGCGTAAAGCCGGTGGAAGGCTATTTGTTGATGTCACACATCATCTGGCATCCCCTGACAGCAGAGAAGTTTTCTTAAAAGGCATGGGGCAGCACGATCAGCTCTTAAAAGACGCACTTATGACCATAATAATGCGACGAGATTTCATAAAGTCGATACCAAATGATAAAACAGCACCAAATCCCAGCAGAGGCAATGCAGATATGCCGGCTCAAGTTGAAAACGATCCGACAATTGTGTCTGATTTGATTGAGAGCAGTCAAACATCGATAGAAGAGTTAAAACAAAACATCCAAACGAAATCAGGATCAGATTTATTTGGTTTTATTCTGGAAGATATCCAGGAATTAAAGAAGATTTTATTTAACCCAGAAAGTTCGGTTGTGATTCGAACTGCTATGAATGCTTCATTATGGATTAACGAAAAAATGAACGAGTGGTTAGGTGAAAAAAACGCAGCAGATACGCTTTCTCAATCTGTACCCCATAATATTACTTCAGAAATGGGTCTTGCGCTATTAGACGTCGCAGATGTGATTCGTCCTTATCCAGAGGTAATTGATTACTTACAACATGTAAAAGATGATAATTTTTTGGATGAACTGGCTAAGTTTGATGGCGGAAGCAAAACCCGAGACGCGATCTATGATTATCTCAGCAAATACGGAATGCGATGTACCGGAGAAATTGATATTACAAGAACTCGATGGAGCGAAAAACCAACTACACTTATCCCAATGATTCTTAATAATATCAATAACAGTGGGCCAAATTCCAGCCATCGGAAATTTGAGCAAGGGCGACAGGAAGCTTTGAAGAAAGAGCAAGAGTTATTAGATCGATTGAAGCAATTACCGGATGGTGAACAAAAAGCCAAAGAAACAAAACGAATGATAGATATCATCCGAAATTTCAGCGGGTTTAGGGAATATCCAAAATATGGCATGGTTAATCGATACTTCGTTTATAAGCAGGCTTTACTGAAAGAAGCCGAACAACTCATAGAAGCGGGCGTTATTCATGAAAAAGAAGATATATACTATCTCACTTTTGAAGAATTTCACGAAGTCGTACGCACACATAAACTGGATTATCAAATCATCAGCGCACGAAAAGCCGAGTACACATTATATGAAAAACTATCTCCACCACGTGTTATCACGTCTGATGGTGAAATCGTTACAGGTGAGTATAAACGAGAAAATCTCCCAGCCGGAGCGATTGTAGGTCTACCTGTTTCCTCCGGAGTGATAGAGGGGCGAGCGCGTGTCATTTTAAACATGGAAGATGCTGATTTAGAAGATGGAGATATATTAGTTACCTCCTTTACCGATCCAAGCTGGACACCATTGTTTGTATCCATAAAAGGCCTAGTCACCGAAGTTGGGGGACTGATGACCCATGGAGCTGTTATAGCCCGTGAATATGGCTTACCTGCAGTTGTTGGCGTTGAAAATGCTGTCAAGCTGATAAAAGATGGGCAACGAATTCGCGTTCATGGTACAGAAGGTTACATTGAAATCTTATAATGTCTGATGTGTGTAGAGAGCTATCAGATATTCCGCCATCAGCCCTAACTAGAAGTTGGGAGGCTGCATTTGTACCGAATGATTAAGTTCCCGTTGAACTAACGAAGATCGATAGCACATTAAGAAAAGCTGGAACCTCTTGGAGGAGATCTGGCTTTTCTATATAAAATTGGCGTAGTGTGCAAAAGCCGCATTTTGCGGGCGGCGCTTCTTTAAAGTGAATTTTTTATTACCAGCATTTAAAACCAAACTTTAGATTTTGTTCGTGTCAAAGAGAACTGGAGAATTTGATAGGGGACCACATAGAAAGAAATACCTAAAACAAGAGAAAAAGGAGCTAAAAAGCTCCTTTATAAATTTAAACAACTTTTGTATAAATAGCCGTGTAAAACCCGATTGAGTAATCAAAATAATGACGTGTAAGCGTATAAGTATAACCGTTGTATTCTATTGTTGGCTGGAAGTCCATTGGCAGAGGACTAATGCGGTATATAGTGTCATAATCATATTCACCACTTTTTACTGCAACCTCAGACGAAGTGCCAGCAGCCAATGCGGGAACCGCGGATATGAGCATGCCAAAGGATAAAGCAGAACTCAATAAGATTTTCCTAATCTTCAATTACATCAACTCCATTTACAATTTATACATATATTATGTTGTAATTGGAAGTTATTTTGGAAGTGAATAATGGATCATAAAAAAGTAAAAATCTCGATTTTAATGGAAGTTGCGATAGTAAACGACAGTAAGGATAAGTATATTTATGCTGGAATCCAGAAAGAAGCGGCCTTCAATAATATATTTGAAAGCGCAAAAATGAGTAAGCGGATAATATCGAGGGCTACCACATGCAAATATTTGAGAAAGAATAAGAAGAAGGTTGAGGAATTGGAGAATGAGTATGCTGCTGTTATGAATTGCAAAAAGAAGTAGATGGGTTGGGTGATATCCTGTTGTTTATTTTAAAGATGAGTTTAAAGAGGAGGAAGAAAGATGCCTAAAATCGGAGTAAGCTTGATAGTGCTCATTATGCTCATTATTTTCCTTGCAGGCTGCAATAAAAATGAACAAAACGGAGACGAAACAAAGATGCAGAGCCTAGTAGGCTATGTCGTGCTTAAAGACAATGAAAGGGCAATTCTCATTACCGATACAAAAGCTCCAGTAAAAGAAGATTACGATCTTTCTGAAGGACAACTTATGAACAAGTTTAAAAATAACATAGTAATTGTAGGATTAAGTGAGATTGATAACACAGATGATCTCAAAAGAGGTGAAAAAATAAAAGTGTGGTTCCATACACTAAAAGAGTCAAATCCACCAAGTGCAACGATACAAAAATATGAATTATTATAAAAAAAATTGTTGAATTCTCATATAGATAACCTCTGAGACAACAAATGTTGTTCTATTGCATTGAAACTGCCAGTGACCAATATCAAGTTCAGTTATGTTAATTCAAGTGGTTTGATATGTTAGTGTCTTCGAACGAGACGAAATATTGGGAAGAGAGTCCGAATATCAATGAGTATTACAAATTGGTCACAGAATAAGAGACTTAAGAGAGTTGTCTGCATTGTATGTTTACTTGAAGGAGAAGAAAACGGATTTTAGGGTGCTTAGTCTTAATTCTTGTCAGGTCAAACTTTACTTGTTCCATAAAATGAAAACTTGCCGTTAATTATAATAACGTTTAATTTTGTGGCGTTTAAATATATGATTCTAGAGGTCTTATGAAAGAACCGTTCATCAAAAAATGAACGGTAGGAGTTAAAAAAGTAATGTCTTTTCCTTTGTGGCAAAAGGCTAAACATATTATTTGAGATCGTTAAGGACGATTTTTGCAGCCTCAGCGATAAGAGCATTATCATAATTAGCATCTTTCGTAAAGCGGTTTGACAGAATTGCCAAAACAATAGGAGCTCTGTTAGGCGGCCAAACGATAGCAATGTCGTTACGTGTCCCGTAGCTTCCGGCTCCAGATTTATCGCCGACTTCCCATCCTATTGGAGCGCCTGCCCGAATCAGTTCGTCACCAGTAGCATTGCCTCGCATCCAATCGGTTAAGATCGTGCGTTTGTCAGTCGTGAGAGTGTTATCTAAAGTGAAAGCTTTAAGATCGGTTGCCAGTGCTTTTGCGGTGCTGGTGTCACGAATATCACCAGGAATCGCAGAGTTTAGATCCGTCTCGAATCGTTTAGCTTTCGTTACATGATCCCCAATCTGTTTCAGTGACTTTTCAAAACCTTTAGGGCCGCCAAGCTGTTGCAGCAAGATGTTCCCAGCGGTATTATCGCTGTAACGGATAGCCGCTTCCGAGATTTCTTTTAGGCTCATGCCTGTATCTAGGTGTTTCTCTGTGATTGGAGAATATGTAACAAGATCGTCCTTGCTGTAGTGGATGACTTCATTAAGTTTTTCAATTGAGTTTTTCTTCAGGACAGCAGCTGCGGCTAGAACTTTATAGGTTGATGCGTAAGCAAATCGCTCATTCGGCCGATAGGCGATTGTCTTGTTTGAACCTGTATCAATTGCATAAACACCAAGCCTGGCATCAAATTTTTTCTCAAGTTGAACAAATTTTTTATTCGTTATACAGCTTGCCATGTTTGTGTCTTCTATGGATTTTGCTTCGGCATGCGTTGAGCTGTAAAAAGGTGTGAAACCAGTAATGCTTAAACATAAAAGCCCAACACATATTCCGAATTTTATTGACGCTTTATTTTTCAACTTCATCAAGCCTCCTCATTCAAATGATTTTGTATTACCTTTGAAATGTTTCCCATGACAGTTAGTGTAACAAACCCCTTTGCGCTAGTAAACATAGAATCAATTGATCTTATATTTTTAATAAGTTGGGAGAACAAGGGCAATTGCCCACCTACATGGTATTATATAAGAATAGGCAAATCAGAATACATATGCTGACAATGGCTGTCAGCAAAGTCATCTATTAGAAAGCTTTATCAATTGTGATTGGAGTGTTATTGGATGCAAACGAGAAAAGTTTATCTCTACGTATTTCACACAATGTCAGACTGGGAATATGGATATTTAATTGCGGAACTAAACTCAGGGAGATACTTTAAACAAGATGCAGCATCTTTAAAAGTAGTTACAGTAGGGGTTAATAAAGAAATGATAACTACGTTGGGAGGATTAAGCATAAAACCAGATATTTCTCTTGATGAGTGTACTCTTGAGAGTCAAGATCTTATCATTTTACCCGGAGGAAACACTTGGGGAGAAGATATTCATCAGCCGATCTTGAAAAAAGTTGGCGACGCTTTAAAGCTCGGCACGACTATTGCTGCAATTTGTGGGGCAACCTTAGGCCTCGCGAATGAAGGATACTTAAATTCGAGAAAGCACACAAGCAATGACCTAGACTATATGAATATGGTCTGCCCTAATTACAAAGGAGAAACATTATATGAAAAGGGGCCTGCAGTATCTGATGAAAATTTGGTTACTGCATCAGGAATTGCTCCTCTGGAATTTGCGGTAGAAGTATTGAAAAAATTAGATGTATTTGCACCAGATACATTGCGTTCATGGTATAAGCTATATAAGACTCAAAAGCCTGAATACTTTTTTGAGCTAATGAATACAATAAATCGATAGAAAACACTTTAGCAGTTTTTTGTAGTGCTCCTGAACTTATGGGAGCATTTTTTATATGTGTCTAGGAGCTATATAAAGAAATGCAGAAACTTTTAAAAAGAATATAGATTGGTAGGCCTTATTTCGAATAGAGTTTGATTTGGGTTAAAACTGTTCTTATTAAGGCTCATTTCATGGTGCTATAGATTCATTTGGAGAAGACTGTCTTGATCAGAAAAGACCCTTCCAATATATTGAAGTAAAAGATATCGGGAGGAACTCTTTTGAAAAAGATGATGATGTTAGCTTTTACATTTCTTTTGGCTTTGACTATCCATGTAGGGGAAGCTTCGGCCGTTATCGTGAAAGATGAGGAGAAAGTGAGTTTTACAATGACAGAGAATGAAAAATGGTTTATGAAGTCTGATGACCTAAATTCAAACCATTGGACATCTCACTTTGGGTACAGATTCACCATTTTCGATACTGAAGGATGTACAATTAACGCAAGAATCATGCGAATGACTTTGTCAGGATATGAAATAACCGTTAGTGAAAAAAACTTCTCGGGGGATCATTTTGATTTTAGTGCAACTGATCGAGTTGAGACGATGCCTTATAAGACTCATTATTTGATTTTGACAAAAGATCCAGATTGCGGAGATGTTAAAGTAAAAGGTCTATACGGTTTTCAGTTTGATCAGCCAGAATGGTAATAAAAAAGTATCTGGATTCTCACCAGCCTAAACGCCAGCCAAGCTAATGTCTACATGCAGACATTAGCTTTTTTCATTGTTTAATAGGCTGTCGTCACGATTCTAGAAGACTATCTCGTAATAGTCGTCTCCTGTCACATGAAGCCCAAATGACAGGGGAAATGTATATCATTCACACTTTCCGTCGTGAAAATGTAAATGTATTCATAAAAATCCCGCAACATATCAGCAGTGCGCCGAGGATAATATTGATGGTGATCTGTTCGTGCAATTGCAGCCATCCAAAGAATAGGGCCAATACGGGAACAAACATTAATGCCATGGATGCTTTTGACGCTTGGATTTGATTGAGCACCCAAAACCATACGACAAAGGTAAAGCCGGTGGAAAGCAAGCCATTAAACAGCAATGACCACACCGCTTGATATGTCCACTCGGCTGAAGGGACCGGCTCAAATATAAAGGAAAACACCAATAACATGACGGCTCCCATCATAAGGTGCCAGGCATTCATGTGAATAATATCGATATGCTTGAATTGTAGCTTGCTGAACACATTCGCGATTCCCCAGCTAAGCGCTGCTGCAAGGACGCACAGCTCCCCAAATAAAGCGCTTTGATCGATATTGAGCATTTCCTTTCCAAATATAAATAACAGTCCGAAGAGGCCGCAGACCAGTCCCAGCGTTTTATACACATTCATGTTCTCGTTTAATGTAAAATGGCTGATCACCGTAACAAATATAGGCATTGTATATACCAAAACAGAGGTTTTCCCTGAATCGACAAACTGCATTCCATACGTCAAGATCCCCATATAGCCCAGCCCCATCAACAGGCTCATGATGATATAGCTTTTAAGATGTTCTTTTTTAATTGAAAGCTTTTTTCTTTGGATGAAGAGAATGAGAAATAAAGGAACCGCTCCGATGAACAGGCGCAAACCCGAAAATAAAAGCGGGGGGATGTCATGAATTCCTACTTTCATCGCAACCCAAGTATAACCCCAAATAAGTGTGACAGATATGATTCCCAGCATAACTTTTACCATAATGAAGCCGCCTTTCTTGTTTAAATATCGTGCTGGTTTCTATCATATGTTACATTTATGTATAACTGAAATACATTTTTATTATTGGGGGTATAACCAAATGGTTATGAATATGAACCATCTTCACATATTTGTAAAAGTCGGGGAGAAATTGAATATTACAGAAGCGGCAAAAGAATTGTTCATCTCTCAGCCGGCGGTAAGTAAAGCGATAAAAAACCTAGAGAGCTCACTGCAGCTCAAATTATTGATCAGGGATAAACATCATGGTTTAATGCTGACGGACATCGGAAAAGAAATTTTGCTGCTGGCGAGGCAAATGAAGGGAATTGAAAGCAAAATATATCAAGTAGCCAACCGGGAAAACAAGCTGTTAAACGGGAAGGTGAAAATTGGTTCATTTCCTGCAGTTTCAACAAATATCATGCCACAGGCGATTGCTGCATTCAGATCAAACTACCCGCTGATCCGCATAGAATTGATCGAAGGAACCTCTGACCAAATAAAAGGATGGGTTGAAGATCGGACGGTTGATATCGGGATCGCAGCATCTCCATTTGAACCGTTTGAAAATCAGCTATTGTGTAACGACTATATGGTGGCCGTCATCCCGCCGCAGCGTGACGAATTAAAACTTGAAAAGCATGTCGACCTTGAAACATATCAAGATGACCTCATTTTTTGTAAAGGCGGTCATGAAATCGCGATGTCAAACGCATTTTCGCAATACAACATCGAATTAAAGGAAAACTTAACTGTGCAAAATGCCGAAACCTTGATTAATATGGTCAAAAATAACTTGGGTATCGGCATCATTTCAAACTTTACACTTTCATCCGTCCCGCATCAGTTGATTAAAAAGGACATCTTTCCTAGGGTCACACGCGATATTGGCGTCATCGCACATTCATTTGAAGAGATAACGCCGGCGGCGCATGAGTTTGTCAAAGTGTTGAAAGCAGTTGTAATCTGAATCAGTTATCGTGTTGCGATGAAATTTGAAGAAGATGAATACTCACCGGCAGAGTTACATAAAAGAAAAAAGCAACCATTTGAACGTTGCTTTTCACTCTATTTGGGACCTAGAATGCTAAGAAAAAGATTCATCCATCTCTGCCTTTGTGGGACTCTGCTCCTTAACTTGTTTTAATGATGCTACTATAAGAAAGCTAACAATCACTAGCAAGAGCCATGAACTTACCTTTCCGAGGTGTACGAGACTCCATGTATCGATTTGGTTTGGATATTTCCAAGCTCCAAAAAACGTAGCGATATTTTCCGCTATCCATATAAAAAATCCGATGAGTACAAAAGAAAGTGCGAGCGGCATACGGTAACTAGCTCCATTCACCTCGTATGTAACCCATGTTTGCCAAAAGACAATGATGACAAGCCCAGATAGCCACCATCGAATGTCTATAGAAAAATGGTGGGTGAAAAAATTCAAATAAATCGCTGCGGCAAGCGGAACAACTGCAAAAAAAGGCGGCCACTTAACCAGTTCAACATTAAGCCTTCTCCATGCCTGGCACAAATAACTGGCTACACTTGCGTACATAAAGCCGCTATACAAAGGTACTCCAAATATTTTGGAGTATCCTTCTTCTGGATAAGACCAGGAGCCCATATGGACTTTAAAAAGTTCCAGAGCAAGCCCAATAAGGTGGAATAATGTGATCACTTTTAATTCATCCCGTGTCTCAAGACCGGAACGCACCATCCACAATTGCATGAGAACGCAGATAATGAGCAGCCAGTCATATCGCGGCAAGAAGGGCAGTGGGATGATTTGCGTAATAGCCAAAGAGGCAAAAATAACGGCAGGAAACAAACATGAAAGGGCTTGTTCCCAGCCAAAATGAACGATTTGTTTTATTGCTCTCATGATGTATGCCTCCTCCATAGTTGTGTTCTTCGTGTATGGAAGGGACGCTTAGTATAGCAGCTAGATGGATATAAGTTTATGTCCATAAGCTCACCGCCAATCACTTTATTTTTCTGTTGATCTTACCTATTTTTTTACGAATCCTGTGTGTCTTCATCACTTCGGTATTCCAATATATCCCCGGGCTGACATTCTAAAGCCTTGCAAATCGCTTCTAAAGTTGATAATCGAATAGCCTTTGCTTTTCCGTTTTTCAATATCGAAAGATTAGCCATGGTGATGCCAACTCTCTCTGAAAGCTCTGTTACGCTCATTTTCCTCTTAGCAAGCATCACATCAATGTTGATAATAATCGCCATGTCATCACCTCAGACCGTTAAGTCATTTTCTGATTTTATATCAATCGCTTCTTTTAACAGTTTTTGAAGAACAGCAGCAAAGACCGCAATCACCATTGAAGCAAAAATAATAACCAATCCGATCACAATGATACCCGGGGCGTCGTCTATCTCGGCCATCAGATAAAAGACAGGCATGCCTGCTGCGTAAAAGATACTGATAGTGACTGCGCAATATTTTATATTCTTCAAAGCTCTTACAGACAAACCCGAGAAAGCTTTGTTTTTGTCAATATAGCTTAAAAGTTTGAACGCTTGATAAAGAGCAAAGTAAAAAGGTATCGCCGTTACATACAAATAGATGAAAACGAGATATTTTATATAAGCGATATTTGGAAATAATTCTGCTGAATAGTTGGCTATCTTAGGCACTAAAAAAATGCATAAAGCAAGAATTGGAATTCCAATAAGAACCAAAGCTATCTTTAAAAAAATTGTCGACATTCGATTCATAACAAGCACCTCATTTATTTGTTGTCTAATTGAATGTAACAAAAAATTTATCGTTTCTCAATAAAAAAATATTGAAATTGATTGATTTTTTGTTGTTATAGGAGACCCTTTTCATTTTTGACAAGACAAAAAAGCATCCCTCATCACTGAGAGATGCTGAACTACTTCAAACTTGCCGACTGAATGAACCATGTGCCTCAGTGAGCTCAGGGATCGGTGTGAACATAAAGCTAAGCTCTTTTATGAAGGTTTTTATCAACGTCTAAAGATTCAAACAAACGATGGGAAGAAATACATCAAAGGATAAGCGGCTGTTCATACTAATGATCGGGAGGTAAACCGACTTATGATACAAATTTTGATCACTGGTCTTTTTTTATTGGCTCAGCCGAGTGAGCCGCAGGACAGTTTAACGGTCACACAGCAAGGACGGACGATTGCCACTGTTAACCGTGAAGACTTTACAATGCCTCTTCCCGGCACTCCAATGGTTGACTATGAAAAATACAGTAAATTCATCAAACAGCTTGATCAGAAAGTGTACCGTGAGCCGATAAATGCTGTCCTTAACGATCATGGAAGCATCGTCCCGGGCAGGGTTGGCTACAAACTGTATCAACAGGCGTTTATGGAAAAGTTTTATGCGTATTTTTATGGGCAAGGTCCCTCCAAGATAGAAGTGCCGGAAATGAACATTTATCCGAAAGTTGACAGCGAGCTGCTAGCTCACATCAGTACGCAGCAGCTTGGTCAGTACGTGACGTATTTTAACTCAAGCAATAAAAGCCGTTCACACAATATTTCTCTTTCTGCAAAAGCAATCGACAATCACGTTGTTTTCCCTAATGAGACGTTTTCGTTTAACCAAGTTGTGGGAATGAGAACTCGGAACAAAGGATATAAAAGTGCACCCATTATTGTAAAAGGGGAGTTGTCTGAAGGTGTAGGAGGAGGAATTTGTCAGGTGTCCTCAACTCTATTTAATGCAGTCGATCGTGCAGGACTGCAGATCGTTCAGCGCTATTCTCATACTAGAAGTGTACCATATGTACCGCCCGGACGGGATGCGACGGTAAGCTGGGGAGGTCCTGACTTTCGCTTTCAAAACCAATATAACCAACCAATCTTAATTCGGGCAAAAAGGTATGGGGGAAGTATGATTATTACGCTATACTCTTCTGATGTGATTAACAGCAAATTAAGAAAAATCCCCAAAGCTCCATCTCGGATACCGAAAGAAATAAATGCAGAGCAGTAAAGACAAAATCTCAGGTAAGGTTTTTGTTAAGAGAGCTTGTGGATTGCTCAAAATCAATTCTTTAAGGAGCGGCCAGTGAAAGGAAGGAGGGATAAATGAAGTGAAAAGGGTATTATTTTCTGTAATTGTTTTTACAGCAGTTGGATTTACGTTTTGCCAAGCAAAAGCGCATGCCCTGACTTTTACGGTGTTGCCTATTACACAAAAAACAGACCAGTGGTCAGTAAAAGTAAGTGAAGCAAAAAATGCAAAGGAATTTGCGAGACCTCAAAAAGGAGAATATCAAGTATATTCCTTGGAAGTCAAAAATATAGGGGAAAAAGCAGCTACAGTGGATGTGCAATTGTATAGAAATGACCCTAATTCAATCACAAGGTTTTCGCTTTTTGGATGTCCCGATGAAAATTGTGTCAAACCAAAAGAAGATTCTAAAATGTTAGCTGAAAGTTTAAATGATGGCTCACCGCTGAAGTTCAATCATTTTATGCTGGCAGATAAGGCCTCTGAATTAGAGGTTGTTATAATTTGGACACAGAAGGGGCAAGAAGGACGCAATTTAAAACAGACCTTTAAATTCACTGAAGCTGGCGTTAATTAGACAGTAAAGATGGAATGGCTTTGGTGATTCGATCTCTTACTTTGCCTGAGGAAAAAACGAAAATAATTGTTGGAAAACCAATCATAGCTGAGTTAAATGTTAAAGTGACTGTGATTTATGACTATAGAGAAGAACCAGAGGCCTTTTGGATACATTATCCGATGGGAGTGAAATGTTTGTTGATGATCACAAAGTCTTTATTGAATACGAATAGAGACTTTGTGTGACTGATTGCGCATTTCAACTTAACATTTTACTGATAATGTAAGTGACACCTAAATAAGTGCAATCCGTTTCATCATTAAAAACCGCTAATTTCAAAATTTTCTATGTCAAGATTTAGTTTTTTCAATTGTTTCAACAAAACTTCAAATTTTAAGCAATTGCCATTTTTTAACTCTTATGGAATATCTTCCGGATGAGCAATTACCATCCCGCTCTCAATCCATTGTTTGCGATACAATTGAAATGCAGCCTCAACTAAATGATCAGGAGTTACAATAAAACCTAACCTCACATCATGATCCTCACTGTAGCCAAATTCAAAACCGCAACATGGACAAATGTCAAACGTTTTTTGGTACTCGCCTTTATACAAAGGATTTTGAATTAATCCTTTGTATCCGCAAATTAAACAAGAATAACATTTTTCCACCAAGTTTAATTCCCCTTTTATCACTTATTTACTATTGCTGTCCCGTAACAAATATTACTTCAAATATAAACTTCGTGTACTGTATTTATAGCATAAGCAGTGCATCTAATCCTCAAAGATGAACACACTTTGGATTTGAAATGGGTGATATAGGAATCAAGATAATATCTGAATAGAAGAAGGGTTTTTCAGTTAATTGGCAAAATGGAAAAGAAAAAGTATTTAAGTTGGAACGGGTATTTATTCTATTAGGCATGTAAAGTGTGCCAGCGAAAGTTGAATTCCATGAAATTATGTTAAAGGGGGAAAAGAGGAGATGTGCTACATTGAAATCACAAAGGACAATATTGAAGACAATCATATTTGCTGTGCATTAGGCGCGAAACAATATGAGCATGCAGTTAATGAAAAGAAGAGATGGCTCAAAGCTCGAATGGATGAAGGATTGGTGTTCTATCGCTTACATGAACGGGCAAAAGTCTTTATTGAATACCTACCTGCGAATGAGGCATGGGTGCCTGTCAATGCGCCTAATTTTATGTACATTAATTGTCTGTGGGTGTCTGGCAGATATAAAAATAACGGTCATGCGAAACGATTGTTGGACAAATGTATAGCAGATGCGAAAGCGTGCGGCATGGATGGCATTATCCATATCGCAGGCAAGAAAAAACTGCCCTATTTAAGTGATAAGCATTTCTTTGAGCATATGGGGTTTACTCTACAAGATGAAGCTGCCCCTTATTTTCAATTAATGGCTTTGACTTGGAATGGCCTTGCAGCTTCTCCTGCATTTAAGAGCCAGGTGAAAAGTGATTCTATCAATGAAAAGGGGATTACGATATACTATACAGCTCAGTGTCCGTTTGCAGTGGGCATGATAAATGATTTGCGGGAATTGACTGAAAAGAAAGGGGTTCAATTTCAGTCAATTCAGTTATCATCGAAAGAAGAGGCACAAAAGTCACCAGCTATTTGGACAACTTTTAGCGTTTTTTTTGATGGGAGATTTGTGACTCACGAGATCATGAGTATAAATAAATTTGAAAAGTTACTTAATAAACTCTTGTTAGCTTGATTTTTAAAAATAAAAAGCCCAGTTTAAAACAAAATTGTATGTAAGGCGTGATATACGTTTAAATTTTGTCTCTGAAAGAGCTTTAATTTAAATTCGAAGTTTTTAATTTTCTTTTCAGTAACATTTTGATCATATTTTCCTACTAACGAGTTAGGAAAGTGGGGAAAAACATGAGAAAAAAGAACAATGTTAAGAAATGGCTATTGATCATTGCTGGATTCTTGATCATCTGCATCACCACATTATTTGTAATGGTGTCAGGAAACAAAGTGAAATATGAGGGCAGCGGGAAAAGCGGACTGTGGATGTCTAACCTTGAAAAATCAGACAAAACTTCAATTGGACCTAATTATTTTCTAAATCTATATTGGCAGGGGAGTAAGAAGGACGAAAAGAGGACTGTCATAGAAAAAATCACCTTATACATAGATGGTAAAATGTATGATGACAGGGAAAATTATGATTTGTCAGAATACACAGGTGATGAAATGCCGGGTGGGGGACGCATGGAGGACCATATTTCCACCTTTGATTATATGCCTGAAGATGAAGTGATAGGTCATGATGTATTAGTAAAAGTGGAGTGGAGGACAGGCCAGAAAAAACAGACAGAAGCAATCAAATTACATAAGAAGCCATGGTATAAAAAATAGTTTATTTGATGTATTTGTGATCACATTGGTGGTCACTTTTTTATTTGCGGATTCCTAGGCACAGCAATCTAAGATTCTGCATAGGCTGAAATAAAATCTTGTTCATTTCTAAAACGAGGTGCATGCTGTTGGAACAACAACCAATCAATCATGAAGACAGAAACGTGCCGCAGCCTATTCGAAGTGATGGAGCTGGAGCTATTGATACAGGCCCGCGAAATATAATACGGGATATTCAAAATCCGAATATATTTGTTCCGCCTGTTACAGATGAGGGTATGATTCCTAACTTGAGATTTTCATTCTCAGACGCTCCCATGAAATTAGATCACGGCGGCTGGTCAAGAGAAATCACCGTAAGACAGCTTCCGATTTCGACTGCGATTGCAGGTGTAAACATGAGCTTAACTGCGGGAGGCGTCCGCGAGCTTCATTGGCATAAGCAAGCGGAGTGGGCTTATATGCTTTTGGGACGGGCACGTATCACCGCTGTTGACCAAGACGGACGAAATTTCATTGCTGATGTTGGTCCCGGCGACCTTTGGTACTTCCCGGCAGGAATTCCGCATTCCATACAGGGATTGGAACACTGCGAGTTTCTGCTCGTTTTCGATGATGGGAACTTTTCTGAGTTTTCAACGTTAACCATTTCAGATTGGCTTGCACACACACCAAAAGATGTTCTGTCTGCAAATTTCGGTGTCCCGGAGAATGCTTTCAACTCTCTTCCGTCTGAGCAAGTCTATATCTACCAAGGGAATGTGCCGGGATCAGTCGCCAGTGAAGACATTCAGTCACCATATGGAAAAGTCCCCATGACCTTTAAACACGAGCTGTTAAATCAACCCCCAATTCAAATGCCAGGGGGGAGTGTACGAATTGTGGATTCTTCTAACTTCCCAATTTCAAAAACGATAGCCGCTGCACTTGTTCAGATTGAGCCTGGCGCGATGAGAGAGCTTCATTGGCATCCCAATAGCGATGAGTGGCAATATTATCTAACAGGACAGGGACGAATGACGGTATTTATCGGAAATGGGACTGCCCGCACATTTGATTATAGAGCAGGCGACGTTGGATACGTGCCTTCTAATGCCGGACACTATATACAAAACACTGGTACAGAAACATTATGGTTTTTAGAAATGTTCAAAAGTAACCGCTATGCAGATGTGTCACTCAATCAGTGGATGGCATTGACGCCTAAAGAATTAGTACAAAGCAACTTGAATGCTGGATCAGTCATGCTTGATTCTCTGCGCAAGAAGAAAGTGCCTGTTGTGAAATATCTCGGTACGTAAAGACGTAACAGATCACACAGCTGCCCTTCATATCTTTTTAAAGTAGATAGAGCTGAATTTTGGCCTGTGTTTTATTAAATCCCTATATATACGTTATGTAGGGTTTTTCTGCTTGAATCGTATTGTAATGAGCTTTAAAATGTTAATGTGGAAATGATAACCATTCGATAATGGGAATTCAATGGCCGATTTCTACCAGTTTGATTGGCTTTAAAGGAGGAGAAGAAATGAAAGCACTCATATTTTTATCCAGTTTGACTGCCATTGGGAGCTCTATATTGGGGCGATGTTTAGGGATGCTGGATGATTCTTATGCTGTTGGCGATGCTTGGTTTATAGGTGTTTTAGCTGGATTGATTTCACTTCTAATATTGATTGACAGTCAAACGATGACAAAGAATTACATAGTAAGTTTAAGTACGATACTAGGCATTCTTGGAGTGGGATTTATATATTTTCCAGCTGCATTCATCAACATATTATTAAGTATTACACTGGATAAACAAAAGAAAGAAGACCTTCATGTAAGATGAAAGAAATTTCATTTAATTCTTAGGATGGAAAGTGTATGGATTTACCTCTATGGGCTTATATCATATTTGCAATCACAGGTGCGGCAGGTTTCATAAGTTTAATGTGGTTCAGTTTTTTTGCTGACAAAATAGAAAGGTGAAGCGACTTTATAAAAATGTAAACTATTTTATATGAAAGGGATAACATTGCTTATTTAAGTTTACATAATAAAATTATTTCGAACTGATATCGAAAACTAATTGATCTATGTACTAAATATTCATAATTACTAGAGGGATTGGCACCTAAGGAACAAAGCTATTGACAAGTTCTTGCTAGAGAATTTCAATCACTACATATGATTTTCTGCATCAAGAAGCTCAGCTGAATTATTTTTAGGTGAATTTACTAATGATGAAACCTGGTATGCTTCCATGTCATCAGCATCATAAGGCAGCAGCAAACTTTGCAGATAATCAGGGCTTGTATTTTGGGGGTTAAGCCACTCCTTTTCATGATCATGGGCCAATATAACCGGCATTCGGTCGTGTATATCTTTCATGAACTCATTAGGCTCAGTTGTTATGATGGTGCAGGTATAAAGAGGGTATCCTTGATGTGTGCTCCACTTTTCATATAAGCCAGCAAACGCAAAAAGAGCAGATGATTTCAATTTGATCCGCATTGGGATTTTGGTTTTGGAATCAAGCCGTTTCCATTCATAAAAACTGTCTGCTGGTATGATGCAGCGTTTGCTGACAAGCGGTCTTCGAAAGGCCGGTTTCTCGGTAATGGTTTCGGCTCGAGCATTAATCATTTTATAACCGATCTTTTCATCTTTTGCCCAAGGTGGAATAAGTCCCCATCTAAGCTTGCCTAAGCGATTATTTGATCCATCATTGATGATTGCAAGGATGTTTTGTGATGGTGCGACATTATAGCTTGGCTGGTATTCACCTTTAGGAAAAAATTGATCGATGTCAAACTGGTCAATAATATCATCAAATGCAGAGTACAAAGTAAACCTGCCGCACATATCCATCATCCTATTTAGGGGTTTTTGAATAGTTTGTGGGACGAACGTTCATTTAATACAGGTTCAGAACAGCGATTTCTTTTTACTTGCGATAAACTGGTATAATAAGAAAGCCATTTAAGAAGTTATGTAGAAAAAAACATATGCTTTTTAGTTTGACCGACGCTGGATCTTGATGGAGTTACAAGGATCGCTTAAAAATAGCCTATAAGTATAAAAAGAGGCACAGCGTTTTTAACGCAGGGCCTCTTTTATATCAGTAGCCAAATACCAGAGTTGTACTTTGTGATCCGGCATATTTCGTGACAAATTCTTTTGTATATTCCGGCGTTTGGACACGATAGCTATAGTTTGACCCGGGATTCCAAGAAGTCAGCGGAGAGGTTTGCTTGTTGAGTGATGGATAGCTGCCTATGTCTTTGAAATAACCAGTGCCCTTGTCGTCAAGGATGCCGCCTTTTTCACTGCCTTTCCCAAAGTAATTATATTCGGAATATATTTTTGCTTTTGTAGCAATTGTAATCGCCTGGTTAAAATTATTGCTGTAATTGTTTTTAACATGAAAGTAACCGTATCTCATCAGACCTGGGCCTCTAACATACAAGTTCTCAAAATAATTATTGGCGATTGTCATGTGGGGGTAGCCGTCATATTGATGCTGAGAATCATCCGGGTATCCTAAAATCAAACCGTATTTATGATTCGCAAATTTTGAGTTGCTGATCGTGATATAATCTGCGGATTTTCCGATATACACGAGTTTGTCCAAATCGCTTCCGCTTGCATTATAGCTATGACCTGAGAATGTGACGTGATCAATCCAATAGTTCATACCGGAATCTAAATAAAGCTGGATATCATTATTTCCGTTAATCTGCGGACTGTGTTCAAACGTTAAATTTTGAAAAATGACATTTCCAGAAGCTGATGAAGTTGTTAAATAAATATTTTTCAGCGTTTTTTTCGCGTAAGAGCCCACGAGTGTTTTATTTGAGCCAATGGTAACTGTTGTTTTCGCAGATGCGGAAAGATCATTTTGAAGCACTAAAATTTTCGGAGTGGATCCTCCTAGATGGGTTTTTAAATCATTTACGCTTTGAATGTAAACAATCTGCCCGTTTTTTCCACCCGTTGTGCCCGTTTTAGAGATGCCTTTTTCATTTTTGGCATTTCCGGCAAAACCTAAAAGGCCATTTGTTGAGGTATTCGGAAAATCGACTGCACCTAATGCTTTTCCAGGCAAGAGAACCAAAAACAAGCTAAAGACGGTGAACCATAAACAAAGTCGTTTCATCACAATATGCCTCCTTTCAATTTTAATCATTTCCTTGCGGGGATTATTATTACAGTTAATGGAAAGGAATGATAGGTTCTATCTTCCTAATTAATGTTGGGTTACTTAAAAAATAGAGATTGCGCCAAAAGACATACTAACAATTGAAATAGAAGAAAGGATTGATACCCGTTGACTGCAGCAGCTTATCGAAACACCTTGCTATCACTTTTATGTTTAACAGCTGGAATCGTGGATGTAATCGGGTATTTAAGCCTGGGACATGTGTTCACAGCTAATATGACTGGAAACATTGTATTATTGGGGTTAGCTATCGGCAAATCCATTCAGGTCACTGTTTTTAATTCCTTGACTGCGCTAATCGGATTTATATGCGGCGTGATCATTGCTACATTGATGGTCGGAAAGGCGGAAAATACCCTTTGGCCTTCTGCTGTGACAAAAGCCCTCGCACTTGAAGCATTCATTTTGTTTGTCTTTGCTTGTCTTTCTTTTTATCGGGCATTTGTTCCTGTGCACATTCTGATTATACTCATGAGCATTTCTATGGGGATTCAAACTACAGCAGCAAAAAAACTGGGGATCGCAGGTATTTCTTCAACTGTGTTGACCGGCACTTTGGCTTCTCTTTTAGAGGATATATCCGGCCGTTTGTTTTTTAAGAAGCAAAAGAAGACTTTCTTAAGAGATACTGTGTTAAGAGCACTGGCTATTATTTTGTATTGTGTGGGGGCTATTATTGTTGCTCTGGCTGAGCCTGATTTTTATCACTTCATTATTTGGGTTCCGATTGTGCTGATATTTGGCATTATGATGACAGCTAAGTTGAAACTGAGCCGGGAAAAATAGCTTTTCCTGTATAGCTGTTATCAGGCCAACAGCCTGTTTCATTTCGTTATTGAAATGCGAATTTTGAGAGGGGAAAATAAGACATTCGGCTGAAGTGCACATTCGTTCATTTGTATTGGCTTTTTCATAAGTACCTACATTTGATATATGAATGATAGTGAATTTGCCTTAAAATCATCTATGAATCTATTTCCTCTTTCAAACCAGATGGATTGAGTCTTATAATGATAATGATTCTCATTTGAAGTCTGGTTTGAGGAGGACCAAATATGAAAAAGATCATGAGTGCATTTGTTGGTATGGTTTTGTTGACGATCTTCTGTTTTTCCCCGCAAGCTTCGGCAGCATATGACAACCTGCATGAAGGTTATGCAACGTATACAGGGTCAGGTTATTCAGGAGGAGCTTTCCTGCTGGATCCCATTCCTTCCGATATGGAGATTACTGCAATAAATCCGGCGGATCTCAATTACGGAGGAGTAAAAGCAGCACTTGCCGGCTCTTATTTGGAAGTTGAAGGGCCAAAAGGGAAAACAACCGTATATGTTACTGATCTTTATCCCGAAGGCGCTCGGGGAGCTCTTGATCTGTCACCTAATGCCTTCCGTAAAATCGGCAATATGAAAGACGGAAAAATCAATATTAAATGGCGTGTTGTCAAAGCTCCAATCACCGGCAATTTCACGTACCGGATCAAAGAAGGCAGCAGCAGGTGGTGGGCAGCAATCCAAGTCAGAAATCACAAGTATCCTGTTATGAAAATGGAATATGAAAAGGATGGTAAGTGGATCAACATGGAGAAAATGGACTATAACCATTTTGTGAGTACGAATTTAGGGACAGGTTCTCTCAAGGTCAGAATGACTGACATCCGCGGAAAAGTTGTGAAAGACACCATTCCAAAGCTGCCTGAAAGCGGAACGTCCAAAGCCTATACAGTACCGGGCCATGTTCAGTTTCCTGAATAAAAAATACGAAACAGCGGATCTTTTCCCGCTGTTTTTTCAATGTTCTGTATCTGCATGTAAAAATGTTTTAATCATGTTCAACTGCTCCTGCTTTGGATAACTGGTATACAGCCTGCTTGAAATCCGAATAGGATCTCCGAAAAAATATCTTTCGTAGTGAGTTTGTCTAGTTCCGAATGAACTCATTGTTAAATCCCATGCCAAACGGAAAATTTTCACACGTTCTTCAGCATTTGTATTGGTTGCTTGAAGATATTGGTCAAGATCTTCCCGTATCTCTGAGTCAAATGCATTTTCGGTAGGCAGTGTCACCATTCCGCTAGCTCCAATTAATTGTATGATTTCAGTAAATCGAGGATATAGCTTAGGAATTATCGTACTGATGACTTGAAGAGGAATTAAACAGGGGCGCATATAGCCGAATTCATCTAACTGAGCATCATTTTCCGATTTGTCAATGAGGGCTTTGATTGTTTCCAATCCCACAATGATTTCTGAGAGCTTTTCTTGGATGTGCTGATATTCGGAAACATTAATGGTGTCGACAAGAAGCTGTGCAACACCTAATAGAAATTCAATTTTTATCATTTGCCTAATGACAACCTGGTGAAAGGTAAAGGCATGAAAAGAGCTTTTTGTCATAAAATCTTTAGCTGCTTCCACATTATCGTAAAAAAACACACGATTCCACGGCACTAACACATGATCAAAAACCACAATTGAATCCATTTCTTCATACCTTGAGCTTAAGGGATGATTAAAGGAAGAGTCGCTTAATACAAATGATTCTCTTGTGATGAATTTTACGCCTTTTGTATTAGAAGGGATTGAAAAAGCATAAGCTTCATCTGTTTCAAAGAAAAATTTAGGCGCTGAAAAAACCAAGATTTCATCGGTCAACCCGCCTTGTGTTGCAAGCAGACGTGCGCCATGAATCATTAAACCTTTTTCGGTTCTATCAATGACTTTAGCAGATATCGGTTTTTCACTTAGCCCAAAATAGGACTGTGACCGGTTCACTTGCGGAGTAATGAATGTATGGGTAAAGGAAAGGTCATGCTTAGCAGCTTGTTCATACATATCTAGTATATGTTCAGGAAAGCAATTCTCTTTATCTTTTAGAAGCTCCGCTGACGAAGCAAAGCTCATCATAACCGTATTCATGTAATCCGGACTTCTCCCCATCATTCCATGAGTATGTCTAGCCCAATGTTCAATCATGGTCCTTCTTTTTTTCAAATCATTTTTGGTTTTAGGCTGGAGATAGGAAAGGCCGATTCGATTATGATCTCCAGGAAGGCAATAAGTCATTTCATGTATTAACTCATCCTTTGTTTGCAATTCATAAAGTGAGCTTTTTGTTTTGATTATTCCTTTAAATGCAGGATGCTCAGAAATGTTACCCTTTATTTTTTCGCCATCATACCATATTTCGTTTTCTAGTTTATTCAATCGGTCAATGAATTCTTTACCATTGATGATCCCCATTTAAGTTTCGCTCCTTCATATTATGCTGCGTATTGTATTATATTTTCGAGAAAACAGCCGGTTCAGCCAATTTGAGGTGGGAAAAGCCTTTTTTAGAAAAATGAATAAGAGTGACTTACATACCGCAAAAGACTGCAAATTTTACTTAAGGTTTTTCTGTAAGTTCAGAGACGTAAAGAATTTGCTTATTCATATAAGAATATCACTATAAAACTTGATAACACGTGTCGATATTATGGACATGAGCGTAAGCGAATTGGATTCAAACGCGCTTGAACATATTTTATTTCAGCCATTACATTGTGCGGAAAGGGAAAACGACACATGAAAGTGAAAACAAAATTGCTGGGGATTATATCAATATTAGTTGTTTCAATTATTGGAATTGGAGGCTCCTCAGTATTTATGATTTCTTCTACTGTGAAAAAGAATGAAGAACTTAAAGACAAAATGGAATTCCAAAAAGAGATAAAACACATCCAATATGAATTGACCGGGTTATCAAATGATGAAAGAGGCTTCTTGATTACCGGAGACAAAGAATACGACGAGGGTATGAAGGAAAAAGCAGACGATGTCTTAAAGAGCCTTGACCGGGTTAATGACTTGATTGATGAAGAGAAGTATCAATCCAATATTGAAGACATTAAGACAAGTTTTACTCAGTATAGAGCTTTGAATCAGCAAGTAGTAACAGCCTACTCTTCAAATCCTAAAAAAGCAGAAACCATCCATTTTGGAGAAGAAAGAACAATAAGAAAAGAAGGCGTAGATCCGGCTGTCAATAAGCTGTCTGATCACCTGGATCAAGAGGTGGAGGATCTAAAAGATGAAATACGAGGCAATGGGAAAATGAGTCAATGGCTCATCATCATTGTCACCGGGATATCAGTTATATTAGGCGTTGTTTTAAGCATAATGCTGTTAAAGTCCATAATGGTGCCCCTAAGAAGCATAAATAAGCAGCTGGAGGAAATTGCACACGGCGACGCTGATTTAACCAAAAAAGTCATTGTGAAAAATAAAGATGAATTTGGCCAGCTTGCCCAATCTTTTAATTCTTTTACTCATTCATTAACTCAAATTGTGAAGCAGATCAGCAGCTCATCTGAACAAGTCGCCGCTTCCTCTGAAGAATTATCGGCAAGCGCGGAAGAATCGAAATCAACATTTGAACATATTTCACGAGCCATGCAGATGGCTGCCGACAGCAATGTGAAGCAAAGCTCGATGACAGAAAAGAGCGCAGAATCCATCACTGAATTATTAGACAGTATATCATCAGTCGCTTCAAATACAGGGAACATAGCGGATCTTTCTTCTTCGATGAGAGACAAGGCTGAAATAGGCTCTAAGTCCGTCAACAAGATGTTAGACCAGATGAAATTCATTGATAAATCTGTAGATTCAGCCGGCAATGGATTGCAAACATTGGTAGCGAGCACAGCAGAAATCAGCGATATCTCTTCGCTTATCACGACGATTTCAGAGCAGACAAATTTGTTGGCACTAAATGCAGCGATCGAGGCGGCCAGAGCCGGAGAGCAAGGAAAAGGATTTGCTGTGGTGGCAGAAGAAGTTCGGAAGTTGGCGGATGAAACAAATAAATCTGCAAACCACATCCAATCGGTGGTAGCGACCATCCAAAATGAATCGATAGAAACGGTAAATAATATTAAGGTTGTTCAAGAAAATGTGAGCTCAGGTATTGTTCTTTCTCATGAGGCAACAGGAAATTTCAATGAAATACTGAACCTTGTGGAACAGGTCACTTCTCAAATACAAGAAGTCGCAGCGGCAACTCAACAGCTTACATCAGGCGTTGAAGTGATTCAGCACACAGTTCATACATTGGCCGCTGGAACAAAAGAAACGTCTGCAAATACAGAAGCGGTTGCAAATTCATCACAGGAACAGCTTCATTCAATGGGGGAAATCTCCTATGCCGCAGAATCTCTATCTCAGTTGGCAGAAGAACTTCAAACCGTCATTAATCGTTTTAAATATTAAACAGGCTACTTACGTGCAACCCCCATCTTATTCGGTGGGGGTTGGCTACTTTTACTGTGGTTGTTTCTAAAAACAGAGTTAACTGACTTCTTTTAAGTTAGTTCCGTTTGTATGGCTAGTCCAAATTTTGATCGATTGTCCCTTCAAAATAGTCATCGCTGACCTGTTCATGAGTTTCAGCCAATCCTTTTTCTAATTGCGTGCTTCCTTTATAATCTGAGGGCTCAAAGTATTTCCCGGCAACATCTGTTGTGTCATTTTTGTTTTCTTTGTTATGAGTTTGTGTTTCAGTGTTTACACTTTCTGTCTCAGTATTGCTGCTTATAGATTGCTGAAAATCATATTCCTTGTCTAATGAAGAAAATCTTTTATAATCATCAGGTCTGTCTGCACCGTTTTTTTGAGTCACTTTACTTCCTCCAGATTATTGATATTTTAGTGGGGGTAAGAACTTATTTCGTTCTTTTAGGATCAGAACCATGTTTTTTAGGATCATCTGCTTTAAAAGCTGTTTCAGTCTCATGGTCATTTTTCATTTGCTCAATACTTGAATTTTGAATTCCCTTTTTACTCATTGGTTTCACTCCTTTACGAAAAGTGTTGAATATCAACTCTTCTTATTTTGTCTGTTGATGAGGTATTCATTCACTTTTTTCATTCGCGCTTTCGCCAATCAGGAGAGGCGTTTTCATGCCAGCGTATTATCTAATAAAAGAACGTCATTTTTGAAACCTTTTATTAGCGCATTGCGTATAGCCCGTTGGGGAAGACATCTCGATAAAAGAAATACAAAGGTTGTGAATTTATACTAACCGCACTGTGAATAAATCAAACAAGGGGGGTGAAAAAATGAAAAAAATCGCATCATATTATTTAATGACATTAGGGCTATCCAGCCTTACATTTGGTTTGTTTTTAGGGTTTTATTCTTTCGTTATGTATGGCGATATGATAATTGCATTGTTTACGGCAGCAATTGCTTTATTATACGGTTTTGTGGTGTATGGCCTTTTTGCTGTTCCGCTCCAAATGAAGTTGCAGAAAAAAGCGAGAACATTCAATGTCATGTACCTATTGATTTACAGTGTGGTTGCTTTTATCGCAGCTTTCCTGTTTTTTGTTATCAATGAACCTGCGTCAATAGCATGGACATTGCAATCGTACTTTTATTATATGTTAAGTATTGCGGCTGCAGTGATTTACTGGTTATGGGATTCTCTGATCCTTTATAAACGTACAGCTTCCGGTGTATAGGCTAATTTTTACCAATCGGAGAAATATGGAGGTTCAATAAAAATTCAGGATCTAAAAGCTTTAGGTTTCATATTTTTTAAAAAAATCCTCCGCGGATAAAGGCGCAGTATGGGGGCATAATGAGAGCACACATTCGAACCGAATAGGTTTTCTAAGTGTTTTACGATACATACGTTCATCAAGAACATCACGTCATCAAAGGAATATAAAAACTATTGTTGTGGAACTGGCATCTCGAGCCGTTTGAGGAAAGAACATAGATAGTGGTTTATCGTTTTATCAGCGCTTATAGAACAAAGTTTTGGTGGCGGTCAATCCATAAAGCTAAGAGAGGAGAGCGTGACAATGAATCTCGCTCTCCTCAGATTTGTTTTATTCACCCTGATGTTTTTCAACTAATGTGAATGTCCAATCTTTTAACATATGTTTCTGTACATATTTTTTTCCGTTTATTTCAATGTAAGGCAGGTCTGCCGTATCTCCGGCTAACTGTTTTGCTTCAGTCGTTGTTATTCCTAAAAAAAGTCCGATGTAAAAGTAAATATCCCGTTCTTTTATAAGCAAGATATCATTTTGTTCATTACCTTTGGTTTGGTTCCTCTGCTTTAAGCCTTCACCGATAAAATATCCTGCCAAAGCAATACCAATTCCTAAAAAAACGTCCATGTGTATGCCTCCATTATGTCAATGTTATGTTATACGGGCTTGGCATACTCCGGGTTTCATTATTTTTCAAACCTTTTCAATCTGTACACGGCCTGAAAAAAAGGTGGCGCCGCCGCCCATATCGGACAATCGGTCTGGGGTTAGCGCGTTTACAAGCTGTTTTTTTCCTTGTTCATCCGCCCATAATCCTTGGCTGACAACGACACCTGGCAGCACTTGTTCTCCAACTGCAGCGGTCAGCTGGCATTCTCCTCGGCTGTTCCAAATTCGTACAGGTGCCCCATCAACGATTCCGTGTTCTTCAGCATCTTTTGTGTTGATAAAGAGCTTTGGCGTCTTTTCAAGCTTGATGTGTTTTTCATTATTGGAAAATGTTGAGTTTAAGAAATTATGGTTTGGCCCCGGAACATACATAAACGGATGTTCATTATCGGTTACAAGAGGTGTATATGTCGGTAAAGCAGGGAAGCCGTCTTGTTTCATTTTTTCTGAATATAATTCTATTTTTCCGCTTGGCGTTGGAAGTTCGCCCGGAAACAGCGGCTTTTCGCGTTTTGCTTTCATAAATGAATGCTTAGCAAGTGCATCGTAATCAATCTCTGCCAAATGCGGATTATCTGGATGGTCAAGCGCCTGGCGGATTAATACTTCATCTGAATCTTTAAGCTCCTGGTCTGTGAATCCCATGGCTTCAGCCAGTAATCGGAAAACCTCAGTGTTAGACTTGCTTTCCCCATATCTCTCAATCACCGGCTGCTGAAGCTGAATGTAATGGTGCCAGTAGGAGGTGTAAAAATCAGTATTTTCAAAAGCGGATGTTGCAGGCAGTACAATGTCCGCATATGCAGCCGTTTCCGTTAAAAACAAATCATGAACCACAGTAAACAAGTCTTCCCGCAGCAAGCCCTGTCTGACTTTGTTTGCTTCGGGCGCGACGACGGCAGGGTTCGTTCCGTAAATACATAGAGAGCGAATCGGCGGGTCTGTTTCCAAAAGCACCCTGCCAAGCTGATTCATATTAAACGACCTCGGGGTGCGCCCTTTCAATAAGTCGGGCCGCTGCAAGGCATTTGTGTTATATTCTAAAATTCCGCTGTTATGCTTAATTGCGCCGCCCCCTGTGTGCAGCCATTGGCCGGTGATCGCCGGAAGACAGGCAATCGTCCTTACAATCATCCCCCCGTTATCGTGATGCTGGGGTCCGTTTCCGATTCTGATAAAAGAAGGGGAGGTTTCCCCGTACATTTTTGCCAGTCGGTAAATATCTTCGGTACTGACACCGGTGATCGTCGATACCTTTTCAGGATCATATTGTTTCACGTGTTCACGGAGCTCTTCATAGCCAACCGTGTACTCGGACAGAAATGCTTCATCATGAAGGTTTTCTTTAAATAAAATGTGCATGATGCCAAGAGCAAGTGCACTGTCGGTTCCCGGCTTTATCGGAATAAACCAATCTGCGAGACGTCCTGTTTGATTTTTATGCACATCGATCACGACAATTTTGGCACCTTGTTTTCGCGCTTTTTGGGCGATCGTAATTTGGTGCATGTTTGTGCTG
Organism: Bacillus sp. EU52; assembly: GCF_037964975.1. NCBI lineage: Bacteria > Bacillati > Bacillota > Bacilli > Caryophanales > Bacillaceae > Bacillus > Bacillus sp. EU52. The sequence goes on along the minus strand of NZ_CP150177.1, from coordinate 1,989,356 downwards.
ACCGCATTGATTCCCCAAAAAATAAATAGTTTTGTATGAATGGTTTCCTCAGGGTCGATTCCCGCGCTTATGCCCATTGTATATTTATAGCCTTCAGATCCCGCTTTGCTGCAAATCGTCCGTTCAAGCTGGCTTGACCCCATGCGGTAAAAAAAGCGGCGGTCCATTCCTTCAGCTGTCAATTTCCCCATGTTTCCGTAAAAGCTGTAAGGAAGTATGCTTTCAGCTCCCTCTTCATCAATCAGCTGTTTCCAGCGGGAGGTGATCGTATCGATTGCCTCTTCCCAAGAAATCGGTTCAAATATCGCTTGGCCTTTCGCACCTGTTCGTTTGAGCGGTGTTGTCAGCCGCTTTTCATCATAGATGCGCTCCGTCATATTCCGGACTTTGTTGCATATGTTTCCGGCTGTGACAGGATGATCAGGGTCTCCTTGCATTTTTACGATTTTCCCGTCTTTTTTATGTATTAACAATCCGCACTGATCCGGGCAGTCCAGCGAGCAAACGGATTTGAAAATGCCGTTTTGTTGTGTGGCAAAAGATTTCATGGCCCAGTTCCTCTCTCTAGTTAGATATTTTGTAAGAATTATAACATTTCGGATGATAACGTCAATTCTGAAAAAAGAGATTGACATCAATCTGAGACTTCTTTATGATAAACGTATTCTTCATTCTGAAAATTACATACTCAACATTTTCTATCCAGAGAGGTGGAGGGACTGGCCCTATGAAACCTCGGCAACATTATTGTGCCAATTCCAGCAAGCGTCAGCTTGAAAGATAGGAAAGCAAGGTTTATACCGGCGTCTGCCTGTAACAGAGCGCGCCTATATATGAATCTCTTTCCATCTTCGGAAAGAGATTTTTTTTATGAAAAATACGATGAAAAGGATGTTTTGCACCATGACGGTTTTGGTTACAGCACCGTACAACGAAGAAGGACGAAAAGAGCTAAAAAACTTGTTTGGCTCAGTTGCTTATCAATCTTGGAAGGAACAAGGCCGGGCATATCGGGAAGATGAACTCATTCAGCTGCTAAAAGCAACAAATGCGACAGGCTTGATTACTGAGCTTGATCAGGTAACAGACAGCGTATTTGCTTCTGTTCCCGAACTTTCATTTGTCGGTGTTTGCAGGGGAATGCCCTCCAATGTGGATGTGGCAGCTGCTTCAAAAAGAGGCATACCTGTTTTTTATACACCAGGGCGGAATGCACAAGCCGTTGCTGAAATGTTTATTGGAAATGTGATTACCTTTCTCCGCCATACCAGCGCCTCGAATCAATGGCTGAAGGATGGAGAGTGGGACAGTGATTACCTGCAGGCTTATGTCAAATTTAAAGGAAATGAGCTAACAGGAAAAACGGTTGGCATGATTGGGTTCGGCGCAGTCGGGCAAAGGATTGCAAAACTGCTGACTGTGTTTGACTGTAAGATAAAATATTACGATCCATACATTCAAGACGATCATCCGTTGTATGAAAAAGCATCTCTTAAAACGGTGTTTTCAGACAGCGATATCGTTTCTGTCCATCTGCCTCGCACTGAGGAAACACTCGGACTGATAGATCGGCAATATTTTGATCTGATGAAACAGAGTGCGATTTTCGTTAATACTTCAAGAGCAGTTGTTGTAAACCGTGAAGATCTTTTATCTGTATTAAAAGAACATAAAATCAGAGGTGCGATATTAGACGTTTTTTATCATGAACCTCCAGAGCAATCAGATTATGAATTGATTTCATTGCCTAATGTTCTGGCAACACCGCATCTCGCTGGAGCAACATTTGAAGTGGAGGATCATCACGTGACGATACTGAATAACGCCCTCAAAAAGTGGAAGGGTGAAAAAACTCTTAATATTCCGACAATGTATAACAAGGACGAACTGAAAACAGGGGTATAAAAAAGGAGGCTAAGAGAATGAAAAAACAAAAAGGCTATCTCGTTTTTGATATTGGCACAGGCAATGCGAGGGTAGCGGTCGTGAGTGTAACTGGCAGTGTTTTAACAGTTGAACGGGAGGACATCGTGTATTCCACAGAGACGCTTTACCCGGACAGCCGTTATTTTTCTCCTCAGGTGCTGTGGAAGCAGGTGATGAATTTGGCAAAACGTGCGCTATCCCGTTCGTGTGATATTGACATCATTGGTTTGACATCGACGAGCCAAAGACAGGGGATTGTTTTGATTGATCAAAACGGCAATCCTTTTCTCGGGCTGCCGAACATCGATAATCGCGGCCGAGAGTGGGAGGCGAGCATTCCCGATCGGGAAGAGATATACAGCCGCACAGGCCGCCTGCCAACCGCACTTTTTTCTGCGCTCAAGCTTTATGGATTAAAACAGCGCCAGCCCTCTTTATGGGAAAAGACTGCAAGCTTTACAAGCATCAGTGATTGGGTGACGTACCAACTGAGCGGAATATTAACATATGAACCATCACAGGCAACAGAAACCCTGCTGTTTGATGTAAAGCAAAACACTTGGTCAGAAGAGATGTGCGACATATTCGGCTTTTCTCCATCTATCCTTCCTCCTCTTGTAAGAGCGGGAACAGCAATTGGAACGATAGCAAATGAATATGCATCCGAATTAGGCCTTTCAATAAATGCTAAGGTTATAGCAGGGGGCGGGGATACACAGCTAGCTGTCAAAAGCACCGGAGCTGGACTTGAGGACATTGTCATTGTATCAGGGACAACAACGCCAATAACCAAAATTACTGCGGATTATGGCGACACAAAACATAAAGCCTGGCTGAACTGTCATACGGATCAAGGGCATTGGCTTGTGGAAACGAATCCGGGAATTACCGGCTTGAATTATCAAAAATTAAAACAGATTTTTTATCCGAATGAAACGTACGAAGTAATGGAGGAGGAGATTTCTGCACTTGCAAAAGAAGACCATGCATGTGTAGCGGCTCTCGGCTCTTATTTATCGGCTGAAAAGAATGCATTAACGAGAGGCGGTTTTCTTTTTGATGCCCCGCTGTCAGCACATTTAAAGAGGGCACATTTTGTACGTGCAGCGCTAGAAGAGATCGCATTTTCAATCAAATGGAACTTTGACATTTTAACAGAGGTTACTCCGTTTGAACGTGACTATGTTTGGGTGTGCGGAGGGGGATTCCAAAGCAAAGCGCTCACTCAATATATCGCGGATCTTCTTCAAAAAAAGGTCTATGTCCAAGAGGGATATCATCAGGCATCTGTTGTTGGTGCTGCAGTCATTTGCAATGAAACCTTTCAATTAACGGAGGAGATGTCAGCAAATGTCCGGGTGATCGAACCGAAGGACTGTCAGACAGAATTGGCTTTATATGAGGAATGGAAGCAAACACAGCGCTTTTTTTCAGGTTCAGAAAGCAAAGTATTGATTTAAGGCGGCGGAATTTTTGCTGTTTTGAGGAATCATTTAATTTTCAACTTTAATAAGGTAATACGGTAATGGATATAAGCATCTAAGGAGGAGACAGATATGTTGGATAAAATAGGAATACCGAAGCGTCTTGCCTGGGGATTTTTAGGGGTTGTTTTGTTTATGATGGGAGATGGCCTTGAACAAGGCTGGCTCAGTCCTTTTTTGATCGAAAACGGGCTCACCGTTCAGCAGTCCGCTTCCATTTTTAGTATATACGGAATTGCGCTTGCCATAGCTTCCTGGTTTTCGGGTGTATGTCTCGAAGCATTTGGCGCAAAACGAACGATGTTTATGGGGCTGTTGTTTTATGTGATCGGTACAGCTGCTTTTATCGTATTTGGATTTGAACAGCTGAACCTGCCAGTGATGTATGTGACTTACTTCGTAAAAGGGTTAGGTTACCCGCTTTTTGCTTACTCTTTCTTGACATGGGTCATTTACAGAACACCGCAAAGCAAACTGAGCACTGCTGTCGGCTGGTTTTGGATTGCATATTGCCTCGGCATGTTTGTGTTCGGCGCTTGGTACTCAAGCTACGCGATCAAAGCGTTCGGTTATTTGAATACGCTTTGGAGCTCTATTTTCTGGGTATGTCTCGGTGCATTCTTTGCATTGTTTATCAATAAAGACCGTTTTGAAAAGAAGAAAAGAAAAAGATCAGAAACAGCCGAGGAGCTTTTAAAAGGGGTTACGATTCTATTTACAAATCCGCGCGTGCTTACAGGCGGAATCATCAGAATCATCAACAGCATTGGTACATATGGTTTTCCAGTCTTTTTGCCGATGCACATGGCCCAGCATGGAATTTCAACCAATGTGTGGCTGCAAATTTGGGGAACGATTTTTCTGGGGAACATTGTGTTTAACCTTATCTTTGGTATTGTCGGCGATAAATTCGGCTGGAAAAATACTGTTATTTGGTTCGGCGGAGTCGGCTGCGGCATTTTCACCGTCTTATTATACTACGCACCTGTTTTCTCCGGCGGAAGTTTAGCGGTTGTCAGCGTGATCGGCTTTATTTGGGGCGGTTTGCTGGCAGGCTATGTGCCGATTGGTGCAATTGTGCCGACGGTGGCAGGAAAAGATAAAGGGGCAGCCATGTCTGTATTGAATTTAGCTGCAGGTTTATCAGCGTTTGTCGGCCCTGCACTCGCTTGGCTGTTCATCGGTCTCGTCGGCGCGCAAGGCGTCGTCTGGATCTTTGCGGTCCTTTACCTTGCAAGTGCGGTCTTGACGAAATGTATTTATATACCTGAGGAAAAAGCAGTTAAGGAGGAATCATCTCCTCAATATGCATCTTAAGTAGAAAGCGCCCCTGCAACAGGGCGCTTTTTGTCTTTTTAAAGGAAAAGGGATGTGGCACAGACCAAGAGAATACCGTCATTCTCTTGGTTTCACAATAGAGTACACATTTGTATCATATGGAGTACCATTTTGATACATGTACTGTCTTAAAACGCCTTCTTTTTGAAAACCCATTTTTAGAAGCAGACGATTTGATGCTTCATTATCGGTAAATACAACTGCGCCAATACGCGATAGTCCAAGGGCAGAAAATCCGTAAGATACGACCTTTGAAATGACTTCTGATGCAAATCCGTTTCGCCAATACTCCGGGATGATTTCATAACCGATTTCCGCGCGCCTATGCTTTTGGGCCAGAGCGTGAAAGCCAATTGTTCCGATCAGTTCTTTAGTGTCCCGTCTTTCAATTCCCCACCGTATACCGCGTTTTTCTTGATAGAGGGCAGCAAACGTTTGAATCATTGAAATGGCCTGTTCTATAGATTCCATGTTTTCGAGCCCATAATAGCGTGTCACTTCATCGTTTGAGAAACAAGCAAAAATGGCTTCCGCATCCTGATCTGTGATTTGCCTAAGTATAAGCCGATCCGTTTCTAATATAGGAAACATTCAACCACTCCCCACGTTTGTTTCTGTTTATCATATCCCTTTTATTTCCTCTTTTCTATAGAAAATTCAAAACTGAGGAAGCAAAAGAATGAATTTGTCTTTCTAGTTGCTCTTTGTTTTTGGCGAATTGTTTTAAACGATGGCCGTTTGCGCCTGATGGGTGGGGAAAGCCGCTAAGGCAAATCAAATTCTGGAGTCTGTACTGTCTGATCAAGGTTTCACATACTGTTTCGGCGGCTTTTCCTAACGGAATAAGAAGAGCTGGCCCCACCACATGATTGAGCTCCGCAGGGAAGTGATCAAAAGCATAGGTGCTTAGGATAGGAGAGCGAGTGATGGCCGGTTTGTATCCGGTATAGTTTTTTTGCTGGATAAAGACAGGATATTTAATAACGGAAGTTGTATGGAGCATATGCCGTAAGTCACCAAAAAGCTGCGCGGCGCTTTGAATGCCGAAAGCCTGTGGCAGCCCGCATAAATCCAGCATGGTAATAAGGTTATGTCTCATCGATCCGGAGAAACCCGCTGCTATTTTTGTGTCTACTGCCATTTGCTCAAGAGTCCCGCCTTGCCGAAGGCTTTCGGCGGCTGTTTCGTACGCTGTCTTCATCTGGGAAAAACCAGGCGTGATCCCGGCAATCACAAGCGAGGCATCCCGATTGATAAATTCATTATGAGGTGAATAGTAGATGCCAAGTTCGTTTTCTTGATGGAGACGAAATGGATCAGTAAGTAAATCGGACTTTGTAAATGAAGAGGGAAGAAAATGTACTTTTTCTGCGAACTTTTTTAAGCAGCTGCGGTTTATAATCATGTGTAAGCCTCCTCGAAAAATGAGATCCCATTTGTCCATTCTGATCGTAACAACGGGATCTCATTCATCCTTATCTGCTATTTAAATGTCCTGCCTGCCACACCTCTTTGACTGCTTGGGGAACTTCTTTCACTTCAGCTGCTGTCTGCTGAAACGCGTATTTTTTCATTTGGACATCATGCTGAATCTTCTTTTGTTTTTGCGTCAGCAGCTCTGCTTCTGTTTTTAATCCCTCGATTTGTTTTTGCATAGCCTGCGTAACAGAAGTGAGCTCCTTTAGTGCGGGGTCTATTTTTTTCTTGTTTTGGATCACATTAAACCCTAAAAATATGATAGAAATAGCCAATACTGCCAGGCTGATATAAACAATAACCATATGTTCACTCCTTTTTTCTTTTGTCATTACCCTGTTTCCGCTTTTTTAATCCAAAGAAATGATGATTGCACAGTTCGTTTGATTTGCGTATTGGATGTATTGTACTTATAATGTGATATCGTACATATGTAAACAAAGAAAGGGTGCTTCAATTGCAAAGTTTACAACATAAAACTGCACTAATCACAGGCGGAGGCAGAGGAATTGGCCGCGCTACTGCTCTGGCGCTTGCCAAAGAAGGCGTGAATATCGGGTTAATTGGCCGGACTTCCGCTAATGTAGAAAAAGTGGCTGAAGAAGTCAAAGCGCTTGGTGTAAAAGCTGCATTTGCTGCTGCAGATGTAAAAGATGCCGACCAGGTTAATCAAGCTGTAGCTCAAGTGAAGGAACAGCTCGGTGATATCGATATCCTCATTAATAACGCCGGCATCAGCAAATTTGGCGGTTTCTTAGATCTGTCAGCTGATGAGTGGGAAAATATTATTCAAGTCAACCTAATGGGTGTGTACCATGTCACTCGCGCGGTGCTTCCGGAAATGATTGAACGCAAAGCCGGAGACATCATTAATATTTCATCTACAGCGGGCCAAAGAGGAGCTGCTGCAACAAGTGCTTACAGCGCTTCTAAATTTGCCGTTCTCGGGTTAACAGAGTCTCTTATGCAAGAAGTAAGAAAGCATAATATCAGAGTCAGCGCGTTAACGCCGAGCACTGTCGCTAGTGATATGTCTATCGAATTGAACTTAACAGACGGTAATCCTGAAAAAGTTATGCAGCCTGAGGATCTTGCTGAGTACATGGTGGCACAATTGAAATTAGATCCTCGTATTTTCATCAAAACAGCGGGATTATGGTCAACAAATCCTTAAAAATGAAAACCTGTCTTTCGACAGGTTTTTTTATTTGAATGAAATCCGTACCGGTAAAATGAGATATGTAAACCCTGGCAATCGTTTAAATTGAAGATAGCAGTAAATGCAGGCTATAATAGAACTAAGAAAACTATGTACCAAATGTTCAGTCGAAATTTATTTTTTCCGCTACACCTATAATCAGTAAATATGAAATGACTGGACTATCAGTCTTTAATATAAAGAAGGAGTGCATATGATGAAAGAAGAAAAAAGGAGTTCAACAGGCTTTTTAGTGAAACAGCGCGCATTTTTGAAGCTTTATATGATAACGATGACAGAGCAAGAGAGACTCTATGGGTTAAAGCTGCTTGAAGTACTTCGGTCTGAATTTAAAGAGATTGGTTTTAAACCAAATCATACAGAAGTATACCGGTCTTTGCATGAGCTTCTTGATGACGGGATACTAAAACAAATTAAAGTAAAAAAAGAAGGGGCTAAGCTCCAGGAAGTCGTCCTCTATCAATTTAAAGATTACGAAGCCGCCAAGCTATATAAAAAACAGCTGAAGGTAGAGCTGGATCGCTGTAAAAAACTGATTGAAAAAGCTCTCTCAGATAATTTTTAATAGAAACAAACACCCGGCGCAGCAGTGTGAACCGGGTGTTTTCTGCTTTTCATTATACATATTTGTCGAAAAGAAACAATACAAATCAATGATGACCTTCAAACTTGACATCATTTCCTCACGTGGTAACATTTTAAACGTGTGAAAATGCGAACAAAAAAGCGAACAAAGGAGATGTTACCGATCTTTGATCAAAAGAAAGTAGCCTTTATAGGAGCAGGATCTATGGCGGAAGGAATGATATCAGGTATCGTTCGTGCCAACAAAATCCCGAAACAAAACATCTGCGTTACAAACCGCAGCAATACAGAGCGATTAACTGAACTTGAACTTCAATATGGAATCAAAGGCGCCTTGCCGAACCAACTATGTATTGAAGACATGGATGTACTCATTTTGGCAATGAAGCCAAAAGACGCCGAAAACGCTCTGTCATCACTAAAATCACGTATTCAACCCCATCAATTAATATTGTCGGTCCTTGCCGGCATAACCACCTCTTTTATTGAACAATCATTGCTTAATGAACAGCCGGTTGTCAGAGTGATGCCCAACACTTCCAGTATGATTGGCGCTTCTGCAACAGCTATTGCCCTTGGCAAATATGTGTCGGAAGACCTGAAGAAGCTGGCCGAAGCATTGCTCGGATGCATGGGCGAAGTCTATACAATCCAAGAAAATCAAATGGATATATTCACCGGAATTGCAGGCAGCGGCCCCGCGTATTTTTATTATTTAATGGAATTCATTGAAAAGACAGGCGAGGAAGCGGGCCTCGATAAACAGTTATCTCGAAGCATCGGCGCACAGACACTTTTAGGTGCCGCAAAAATGCTCATGGAAACAGGAGAACATCCTGAGATCTTAAGAGATAATATCACGTCACCTAACGGAACGACAGCAGCGGGGCTGCAAGCCTTGAAAAAAAGCGGCGGCGGAGAAGCGATTTCTCAAGCGATAAAGCATGCGGCTAAGCGTTCAAAGGAAATCAGCGAAGATATCGAAAAAACTGCAGCGCCGCTATCAGGAGTGATAAAGTGACGCCTGATACAAGCATGAAAAGAGTCGTTGTGAAGATTGGAAGCAGTTCATTAACAAGCCTTCATGGAGAAATCAGCATTCGTAAATTAGAAGCGCTGGTCGACCAGGTCGTCAAACTCAAAGACGCCGGTTATGAAGTGATTTTGGTTTCCTCAGGCGCAGTGGCGGCGGGATATCGGAAGCTCGGATTTATCCAAAGGCCCGAGAAGCTTCCAGAAAAACAAGCATCAGCTTCAATCGGCCAGGGATTGCTGATGGAGGCTTATTCAAAGCTGTTTTTGGCACACGGCTATGTCGCATCCCAAATTTTAATTACGAGAAGCGATTTTTCTGATGAATATCGATACAACAATGTCAGGAATACAATGAATGTACTGCTCGAGCGCGGCATCATCCCGATCATAAACGAAAATGACACAGTTACCGTCAATCGGCTCAAGTTTGGCGACAATGATACGCTCGCAGCAAAAGTCGCAGGATTGATTGATGCAGATATGCTTGTGATTTTATCAGATATCGACGGATTATATGACGGCAATCCGCGCACAAATCCAGAAGCGAAAAGGATACAGCGGGTGAGTGAAATAACACCTGACATCGAAGCATGCGCAGGTGACACTGGAAGCATCGTTGGCACCGGCGGCATGCGCTCTAAGCTTGATGCGTTTAAAATCGTAATGGCGTCTGGCATTAAAGGTTTCCTAGGTCAGGCAGATGTCGGCGATATTTTATATCACGCCGTTCATGAACAGGCGGAAGGCACCTATTTTGAAGCAGAAGGAACGCTTCCGTTGAATCAAAAGGAGCAATGGATCGCTTTTAATTCCGGTCCGGAAGGTGAAATGATTTTATCAGATGATTGTTCACGAAAAATAACAAACGGCCAATCGAGTTTATACCTAGACGGTGTACAGAAGATTAAAGGGAAATTTAAAAGCGGTTCAGTTGTTCGGCTAATGGATTCAAAAGGGACGGAAATCGGCCTTGGAATCGTCAATTACTCTTCTGTACAGCTTCAAGAACCGGAAAAGAACAAGGAACTGACAAACAGAGCTCTAATTGATCAAGAAGCATTTGTTTGCCATGTGGATTTTTCTTTACCTGTAAATTAATTTGCAGAAAAAAACCCGAAGCTTCTATATAGAAGCTCGGGTTCATTTTTTTTATTGATACTGCTCCAGCTTAGAGAAAAATTGAATGACAAACTCATAAAAATCATTCGCGGAAGGCGCAAGCTCTCTATTTTTCGGTTTAATGATTCCGACAGTCCGTTTTACTTGAGGGAACTCAATTGGAATTTTCACAGTAAAACGAGGTGTTGTTTCAGCAAAAGTACTTTCAGGCAGAAGGGTAACGCCCATTCCTGCGGACACTAACCCTTTGATCGCATCCAAATCCTCACCCTCCGTGGAAACGAGAGGAGCAAAGCCTGCTTGTTTGCAAGTATCGATTGCCATCTCTCTAAGTACAAATCCTTCCGGGAACAATACAAATTGGTCGTTGCGCAAATCGATTAAATGAACCGTTTTTTGTTTAGCAAGCGGATGATTTAATGGAACAAGCGCGTAAATTTTTTCAGTAAATAATATTTTTCCCGTTATGTCAGAGAAATTCGTCGGCACCGGCCCTAATAAGGCCAGATCAATATCGCGGTTTCTGACAGCTTCAATCAGAAACTTATAGGAGCCTTGGCGCAGCAAAAATTCGACGTGCGGATATTCTTCTTTAAACGCTGAAATGACAGTCGGCAAAAGCTGGCTGGCGAGGCTTGTAGGAAAGCCGATCTTTACCGTTCCGCGATGCGGGTCAAGATACTCATCAATTTGTTCTTTCGCATAATCAATGGCTTTCATCGCCGTTTTCACATGAATCAAAAATTCTTTTCCGATTGGCGTGAGTTTGATATTTCTCCCTTCACGCTCAAATAAGGTCACATTTAATTCTTCTTCAAGATTGGCAATTTGTCTGCTGATTGCTGATTGGGCCACATGCAAATGATCAGCGGCTTCTGAAACGTGTTCTCTTTCAGCCACCTCCATGAAATAACGCAGTTGGCGCAGCTCCATGTTTGTCTCACATCCATCTATCTCATTTTGAGATTCTTTTGATCTAAATTATATATTGTTTATATCGTTTTGAAAACCTACAATGATTATAGAGTTGTTAGATTTTATGACCGGTATTATCGGAAATTGATCGGGGGAGAGGAATTATGACGTACAATCAAATGCCAAAAGCTCAAGGTCTCTACCGTCCTGAATTTGAACATGATGCATGCGGAATCGGCCTATATGCACACTTAAAGGGCAAGCAGACTCACGACATTGTCAAACAAGGACTTAAGATGCTTTGCCAGCTAGATCATAGAGGAGGGCAAGGCAGTGATCCGGATACAGGAGACGGAGCCGGCTTACTGGTTCAAATCCCTGATGCTTTCTTTAGAAAAGAGTGCAAAGACATCAATCTGCCAGAAAAAGAACGTTACGGGGTAGGAATGGTCTTTTTCTCACAGAAAGAAGATGAAAGAAAAAAAATTGAAAAGCAAATCAATGCACTGATTGAACAAGAAGGCCAAGTCGTTCTTGGATGGAGAACTGTACCTGTAAATGTCGGAAAAATCGGAACAGTGGCGCAAAAAAGCTGTCCGTTTGTCCGTCAGGTATTTATCGGCGCAAGTTCTGATCTAAAGGACAATTTATCTTTTGAACGAAAATTGTATGTCATTCGTAAACAGGCTGAAAATTGGGGAGTAACGGAAGGTCTTGATTTTTATTTTGCCAGTCTTTCAAGCCAGACCATTGTTTACAAAGGCCTTTTAACACCTGAACAGGTTGATGCATTTTATTCTGATCTGCAAGACGAAGCATTCGTTTCTGCTTTTGCGCTTGTTCATTCACGCTTCAGTACCAATACATTCCCTACATGGGAAAGAGCCCATCCTAACCGCTATTTGGTTCACAACGGTGAAATTAACACCCTTCGCGGAAATATCAACTGGATGAGAGCACGTGAGCAGCAATTTGTTTCTGAAAGCTTCGGTGAGGACTTAAACAAGATTTTGCCGATTCTCAATGCTGATGGCAGTGACTCTTCCATTTTGGATAACGCATTTGAGTTTTTTGTGATGGCTGGACGCAAACCGGCACATACGGCAATGATGCTCATTCCAGAGCCTTGGACGGAAAATACGCATATGTCCAAGGAAAAAAGGGCGTTCTACGAGTACCATAGCTCCCTGATGGAGCCTTGGGACGGACCGACAGCCATTTCATTTACTGACGGTAAACAAATCGGGGCAATCCTTGACCGGAATGGTCTCCGTCCGGCCCGTTATTATGTCACAAAAGATGATTATATTATTTTCTCATCTGAAGTAGGCGTTATTGAAGTTGAACAGGAGAACGTTTTATATAAAAACCGCCTTGAGCCTGGGAAAATGCTTTTAATCGACCTGGAAGAAGGCCGTATTATCTCCGATGAGGAAGTCAAAACACAAATTGCAACTGAGTATCCGTACCAAAAATGGCTTGAAGAAGAGCTTGTACAAGTAAATCCTGATCCGGAGTCAAGAGAAGAAGAACAATTTAGTGATCTTCTTACTCGCCAGAAGGCATTCGGATACACATATGAGGATATCCAAAAGTATCTAATTCCTGTTATTAAAGAAGGCAAAGATCCCCTTGGTTCAATGGGGAATGACGCTCCGCTTGCTGTACTATCTGACCGAGCGCAATCACTGTTTAACTACTTTAAACAGCTGTTTGCACAAGTAACGAACCCGCCAATCGACGCGATTCGTGAGCAGCTTGTCACTTCAACGATGACTTGGCTCGGTGCGGAAGGCGATCTTCTTCATCCAAGTGAACGAAATGTTCGCCGGATTAAACTGTATACACCTGTTTTATCCAATGAACAGTTTTACGCATTGAAAACGATTGTTCATCCAGATTTAAAAAGCCAAAAAATTGATGTGCTGTTTTCAGAGGATCTTGAACGCGGATTAAAGGACATGTTCACACAAGCAGAGAAAGCCATCAGCCAAGGCGTAAGTTTGTTAATTTTATCAGACAAAAAGATGAACGAACGACTGACACCAATTCCGCCGCTTCTGGCAGTAAGCGCGCTGCACCAGCACTTAATCCGCAAAGGGCTGCGTACGAAGGTCAGCATTATTGTGGAATCGGGAGAAGCACGTGAAGTGCATCACTTTGCAGCGTTAATCGGTTATGGCGCAGATGCGATTAACCCTTATCTCGCTTATGCGACCTACAAGCAGGAAATTGATGAAGGCCGTTTGGATATCAGCTATGAAGAAGCGGTCAGCAAATATGGAAAAAGCATTACTGAGGGCGTCGTAAAAGTGATGTCCAAGATGGGAATTTCAACTGTGCAAAGCTACAGAGGCGCCCAAATCTTTGAGGCGGTAGGAATCAGCCGCGATGTGATCGATCGCTATTTCACAGGTACTGCATCACAGCTAGGCGGCATCGATTTACAAACAATTGCAGAAGAGGCACAGCGCCGCCACCGGGAAGCGTATCAGGATGATTACAGCAAAACGCTTGAACCGGGAAGTGACTTCCAATGGAGAAATGGCGGAGAGCATCATGCGTTTAATCCGAAAACGATTCATACTTTGCAATGGGCGTGCCGCAGAAATGATTACAGTCTGTTTAAACAGTATACAAAAGCGGCTGATGAAGAACGCATCGGATTTTTGCGGAACTTGTTCGCATTTGACGGAAACCGCAAGCCTTTGAAGTTGGAGGAGGTTGAATCCGCTGAATCGATTGTCAAACGTTTTAAAACGGGTGCGATGTCATTCGGGTCCTTGAGTAAGGAAGCGCACGAAGCTTTAGCAATCGCAATGAACCGTCTTGGAGGAAAAAGCAACAGCGGTGAAGGCGGAGAAGATCCCAAACGCTTTGTTCCAGATGAGAACGGCGATGATAGAAGAAGTGCGATCAAACAAATTGCATCCGGACGGTTTGGTGTCAAAAGCCATTACCTCGTCAATGCTGATGAGCTGCAGATTAAAATGGCTCAAGGTGCTAAGCCGGGTGAAGGCGGGCAGCTTCCTGGCAACAAGGTATATCCATGGGTTGCCGATGTCCGCGGATCAACGCCAGGTGTCGGATTAATCTCACCTCCGCCACACCATGACATTTATTCGATTGAGGATTTAGCCCAGCTGATCCACGATTTGAAAAATGCCAACCGTGACGCAAGAATCAGCGTAAAGCTGGTGTCAAAAGCAGGTGTAGGAACAATCGCTGCAGGTGTTGCCAAAGCGACTGCAGATGTCATTGTGATCAGCGGCTATGACGGAGGTACAGGCGCTTCTCCGAAAACCAGTATTAAACATACAGGGCTTCCGTGGGAGCTTGGCCTTGCAGAAGCACATCAAACACTAATGCTGAACGGACTTCGTGACCGTGTTGTATTAGAAACAGATGGAAAGCTTATGACGGGCCGCGACGTTGTGATGGCTGCCTTGCTCGGCGCCGAAGAATTTGGTTTTGCAACAGCTCCGTTAGTTGTACTCGGTTGTGTCATGATGCGTGCCTGCCATTTGGATACATGCCCTGTCGGTGTAGCGACACAAAATCCAGAGCTTCGCAAAAAGTTCATGGGAGATCCTGACCATATTGTGAACTATATGCTGTTCATTGCCGAAGAAGTTCGTGAGTACATGGCTGCGTTAGGCTTCAAGACATTTGATGAAATGATCGGCCGCACTGATGTACTTCATGTAAGTGAACGGGCGAAGGGGCACTGGAAAGCAGGCCAGCTTGATTTGTCTACACTTCTTTATCAGCCTGAAGGGGTGCGGACATTCCAAGCTCCGCAAAATCATAAAATTGATCAATCGCTTGATATCACAACAATTCTCCCGGCTGTACAAGAAGCCATCGAATCTGGAAAAGAAGCTGATATTTCGATTGAAATCAATAATACAAATCGTGTAGCCGGAACGATAACCGGCAGTGAAATCTCAAAGCGTTACGGAGAAGAAGGTCTTCCTGAAGATACAATCAAGCTGCACTTTACCGGATCAGCCGGCCAAAGCTTTGGAGCTTTCGTTCCTAAAGGGATGACGCTTTATTTGGACGGAGACTCAAATGATTACGTCGGAAAAGGGCTTTCTGGCGGAAAAATCATCGTCAAGTCACCAGAAGGATTCAACTCTGCTTCGGATGACAATGTCATTATCGGCAACGTGGCTTTTTACGGCGCGACAAGCGGAGAAGCATATATTAACGGACGTGCTGGTGAACGCTTTGCCGTTCGAAACAGCGGTGTGAATGTAGTTGTAGAAGGTATTGGCGACCACGGCTGTGAATACATGACTGGCGGCAGCGTTGTCGTTCTCGGTGATGTAGGCAAAAACTTTGCGGCAGGTATGTCCGGCGGAATCGCTTATGTACTGGCCGAAGATGTCAAAGCGTTTAAACGCAAATGCAACCTTGAGATGATTTTATTTGAATCATTAGAGGATGAGAAAGAAATCCAGCAAATCAAAGCAATGCTTGAAAGACATACTGCGTATACAAACAGCCAAAAAGCAGAAGATCTGCTTGATCAATGGGAAGACAGTGTGAAGAAATTCGTCAAAGTCATTCCGAAAAACTATAAACAAATGCTCGCAAGCATCCAAGAGCAAAAAGCTGCAGGTTTATCAGATGAAGAAGCCATCATGTTCGCTTTTGAGGCCAACACGAAGCCAAAGCAGAATACAGCAGCATCGGGACAAAAACAAGCGGTAGTACAGTAAGGAAGGGGAGAGGAACATGGGGAAACCAACTGGATTTATGGAGATCAAACGAGAAAAACCTGCGGAGCGGGACCCTCTCACTCGCTTAAAGGATTGGAAAGAATATTCTGCTCCTTTTTCAGAAGAAGCATCGAAACGGCAAGGGGCGCGGTGCATGGATTGCGGTACACCGTTTTGCCAGATCGGTGCGGACATTAACGGATTTACATCCGGATGTCCGATTTACAACTTAATTCCTGAATGGAACGATCTTGTCTACCGGGGCAGATGGAAGGAAGCATTGGAACGTCTGTTGAAAACAAACAACTTTCCTGAATTCACAGGGCGGGTATGCCCCGCTCCTTGTGAAGGATCATGCACTTTAGCGATTTCAGATCCGGCCGTATCAATTAAAAACATCGAGCGGACCATTATCGATAAAGGATTTGAGAATGGCTGGATTCAACCTAGAATTCCAAAAAAACGAACAGGCAAAAAAGTCGCCATCGTCGGGTCGGGCCCAGCCGGACTGGCGAGTGCTGACCAGCTGAATCAAGCAGGGCATTCTGTCACTGTTTTTGAGCGCTCAGACAGAGCGGGCGGCCTTTTAACATACGGCATTCCAAACATGAAGCTTGAGAAGGGCATTGTAGAACGCCGAATTAAATTGCTGACGCAAGAGGGAATTGATTTTGTCACGAACACAGAAATCGGTGTTGACATTACAGCTGATGAGCTAAAGGAGCAATTTGATGCTGTGATCTTATGCACAGGCGCTCAAAAACAGCGGGACCTCTTAATTGAAGGACGCGACTCAAAAGGAGTCCATTACGCGATGGACTACCTGACACTTGCAACAAAAAGCTATTTAGATTCTAATTTTAAAGACAAGCAATTCATTGATGCCAAAGGGAAAGATGTCATCGTAATCGGAGGCGGAGATACAGGAGCTGACTGTGTGGCTACTGCTCTGCGTCAAAAAGCCAAAAGCGTGCACCAATTCGGCAAACACCCGAAACTTCCGCCAGCCCGCACGAATGACAATATGTGGCCTGAACAGCCACACGTCTTTACGCTTGAATATGCATACGAGGAAGCAGAAGCAAAATTCGGAAGAGATCCGAGAGAATACTCCATTCAAACGACAAAAATGGTTGCGGATAAAAACGGAAAGCTGAAAGAGCTTCATACCATCCAAATGGAAAAAGTGAAAAATGAGCATGGGAAATACGAGTTCCGCGAGCTGCCTGGAACGGAAAAAGTATGGCCTGCTCAGCTTGTCTTTATCGCTATCGGCTTTGAAGGCACAGAACAGCCGCTGTTGAAACAGTTCGGTGTTGATTCTGTAAATAACAAAATCAGTGCAGCATATGGGGATTATCAAACAAATATCGATGGTGTATTCGCCGCAGGGGATGCAAGAAGAGGCCAAAGCTTAATCGTATGGGCGATTAATGAAGGCCGAGAAGTGGCGCGTGAAGTGGATCGATATTTGATGGGGAGTTCAGTTCTTCCGTAAATAAAGGGGATTATCATATAAGAGAAACCGGTCTGGCTGCCAGCCGGTTTCTTTTTTTATTCCATTACGATCCCGATGTTTCCAAACTGTCTGCCTTCCTGCATTCTTTTATATGCTTCACATGCTTTTTCTAAAGGATATATCCGGTCAATTACAGGCCGCAGCTTATGTTTGTCAATGAAAGCGAGCATAGCTTGAAATTCCTCACCGCTTCCCATCGAGGTTCCCAAAACATTGACCTGAGGAAAGAATAGAGAACGCACCGGAAAACTGAGATTATCCCCTGAGCTTGCCCCAAAGCTGACAATACGGCCATTTGGTTTTACATGGCGGAAGTATTCCGAAAAGAGGGCAGGTCCTATGCTGTCAAGAACAACATCCGCCTTTTTTCCCTGCAACTGCTCATCCCAATTGCTGTAGCTGTCAAATGCGTAATCAGCACCTAATTTCAGCGCCTTTTTTCTTTTCTCCTCACTGCGGGAGGTCACGCTTACTGTTGCCCCAATCGCCTTAGCCATAAATAAAGCGTAGGTTGCCACACCGCTGCCGATGCCGGGTATCAATAGATGCTCGCCTTTTTTTAATTGCCCCTTTGTAAACAGAGCCCGATATGCAGTTAAAGCGGATAAAGGTAAAACGCCCGCTTCTTCCCATGATAAATAAGCAGGTTTTTTGATTGCATTTTGTGAAGGAATGATCACATATTCAGCAAGTGTTCCGTCCGAAGGACCTCCCAGAATCTCAGGTACAGGTGGTACATTCTCTGTCAAATCCCAGTTCAATGTCGGGAAAATGACTACTTCTGTCTGAACAGTAACATTTTTCACGCCTTCACCAATCTCTTCGATGATACCCGCGCCGTCAGAACCCAGTATCATGTGAGGATCTTGTTCAGATTTGTTTTTCATAAGAAACAAGTCACGATGATTCAGGCCTGCAGATTTTAATTTAACCTTTACCTCTCCGTATCCAGGCTTTGTTGATGGAACGTCCTGAACTGATAACCCCAGAAGACCGGCTTTTCCGTTGTGAATTACAGCTTTCATGCTGTCTGCCTCCTCATTGAATTGTATTTTCATATCTTTACATATTTTACATAGCGGTTTTCTTCGAGTAAAATGAACAAATATGATAGCCAATATCACTTTTCATCATAGCAAGCAGGTGAGAGCGCGTGGAAAGCGGAGATTTAAAAATTTTTCAGGCTGTTGCTCGCGAAGGAAGCATAACGAAAGCAGCCCAAATGCTGAATTATGTTCAGTCGAATGTGACAGCCAGAGTGCATAACCTTGAGGAAGATTTGAATATCAGGCTTTTTCATCGAACGAATCGGGGAATGAAGCTTACTGCTGCAGGAGAAAATCTTTTACAATATGCAGATCAAGTATTATCGCTGTTAGACCAAGCTGAAAAATCGACCCGAATGAGCAGGCAACCAAAAGGGCCTTTGCGGATCGGATCACTGGAAACGACGGCGGTAACGCATCTGCCTGAGCATGCAGCATCCTTCCTCAGGCGTTTTCCTGAAGTGGATTTATCAGTGAACACAGCTGATACGCATCATTTGATTCAACAGGTTCTTGATCATAAAGTTGATGGCGCTTTTGTATATGGGCCGGTTGAACACGCTGCAGTTAGACAACTCCATGTCTCCCATGATGAATTAGTTTTGATTTCATCACGAGAAGGGACGGCAGAAGACATGCTTCAGCAGCCGATGCTCTTTTTTGGGGCTGGCTGTTCTCATCGTGACAGGGTCAAAAGATTACTAGAGGAAGCAGGCATACACAATCAAAAAATCATAGAGTTTGGCACATTGGAGGCTATTATAAAAGGTGTTTCCGCCGGGATGGGTACGGCGCTGCTCCCAAAGTCCGCTGTTGACTGCTCCGAGCATCGTACAAATGTATGGATTCATCAGCTGCCACCAGCATATCAAGACTTAGAGATCGTCTTTATATACAGGAAAGACTTTTTTATTACGAGTGCGTTTCAGACATTTCTTGATGAGATAAACGAAATGAAAAGATGAAGATAGACGTGCATTAGCAGAATAAAGATTTTGTCAAAGAAGCAGTCATCATATTCTGTCATTTTGGATTGCAATCAGGGATACAGAGCATCAGCAATGCTCGTTGTTATTAAAGATCAGCATGAAAAAACTGTACTCATTTGAAGCGAGTACAGTTTTTTAATTTATTTACGTTTTAAATTAATGCCGATCGCCGCGCCGTTTCTGCTTGAATCAGCTACACCTTTAAAGGTGCCGTTTTCATGGTCGATCGATATGCTTTGCACGTTTCCAATATCCACCGGACTTGTGCCAAATTTGTGGCCCATACCGTTTAGCTTGCTGAGGACATCTTTAGGAACTCCGTCTTCGTAACGGTAAGAGCTCATGCTGTTTGTATAAATTCTCGGCTCTTCAACAGCTGCTTTTAATTCCATACCATATTCAATGTGGTAGAGAATGGTTTGTAAAACGGATGAAATAATTGTAGCCCCGCCAGGAGATCCAACAGTGAGGACAGGCTTGTCATCCTTAAATAAAATCGTCGGGGTCATGCTGCTTAAAGGCCGTTTGTTTGGCTGTACTTCGTTAGCTCCGCCTGGTATCGCATCAAAATCCGTTAATTCATTGTTTAAAATAACACCGTAATCAGGGACCATAATACCCGTTCCGAATAGCTGTTCGATTGTTGTTGTATAAGAAACGACATTTCCCCAACGGTCAGCAACTGTAAAGTGGGTTGTTTGGCCTTCTACTTTGTCTTTCGGCTGTTCAACTTGTTTATAGTTTGCTGATCCTTCTTGGTATTTCCAAGGGTCACCGGCTTTCGGTTTTTTATTCACTTGATCTAGGTTGATTAATTGCTGGCGTTCTTTAATATAATCGGGATGAAGCAGGCCTTTGAGAGGAACATTTACAAATTCGGGATCACCTGCGTAAGACGCACGGTCGGCATATGACAAATGCATCGTTTCAGCAAGCAGCTGATATTTTTCCCATGAGCGGACATCATATTGTGAAAGGTTAAAATCATCAAGGATTTTCAGCATTTGCAATAAGAAAATACCGCCGGAGCTTGGAGGAGGAGTAGTAGCGATTTGATAGCCTTGATAGTCTCCCCAAATCGGTTCATCAATTGTAATGTCGTAATTTTCTAAATCTTTTTCTGTCATTGATCCGCCGAAATCCTGGACAGTGTCAGAAAGCGTCTTGGCGAATTTTCCTTTATAAAAAGCGTCAGTGCCTTTGGAGCGAATAAGCTTAAATGTTTTAGCCAAATCCTTTTGAATAAGGGTATCTCCTTCTTTAAGCGGTTCGCCATTTGGTAAAAATACATCTTTTGCGGCAGTCCGTGAAAGTTTTTCCTGATATTCAGAAATGGCATCTGCCAACACCGAATCAATCGGAAAGCCTTTTTCAGCGAGTTTAATAGAAGGGGTAATTAATTGCTTCATCGAACGGGTTCCCCATTTATCCAAGGCTTCTTCCAGCCCTTTCAGCGTGCCTGGAACACCAACGGCAGTACCTTTTGTTACACGTTCAGAGAAAGGAATTGCTTTGCCGTTTTCGTCCAGAAACATATCAGGAGTTGCGCCTGCTGGAGCACGCTCACGGCTGTCGATTATCGTTGTATCCTTCGTTTTTCCGTCATACACCATCATAAAACCGCCGCCGCCAATACCTGACATCATCGGCTCTGTTACATTGAGTGCAAATTGAATGGCAACCGCTGCGTCAATAGCATTTCCTCCTTTTTTCAGCACATCAGCACCGATTTCAGAAGCAAGAGGATGTGCGGTCGCAACCATGCCGTCTTTTCCAACATCTACTTGTTTGTACTCATCGTAGCTTTTGGGCGGTTTTTTAGCTTCCGCGTGAAAAGGGACACTTCCAGCGACTAACAGAACACTAAGCAGAGCTGTTAAACAGACGTTCCACGTTCTTTTCATGTTCTCCCTCCTATATGAAGCTGTATTGTTACAATCTTAGCGTAAAAAAATTACAGCGTTTTCACAAGTGACAAATGGTATATTATATAGTACATAAAGCCGTTTTTCTGTGCAAAATTGATTATGTTGATATGAGCCATGTGCTATATTAGAATCAGCATACGGATTAAGAAGGGACTGCTATATGTATTTAACGATTGAAGAAACAGCAGAATATACAAATCTTTCAGAGGATTATATTAAAAGCTTGGTGCTCGAAGGAAAAATCAGAGCCGTTCATGACGGGGAGCAATTTTTGATTTATAAGGAACAGTTCGAAACGCATCTCGAACAGCTGGAGAATTACAAAGCACTGGTGCAGGAAATATTAAATGAACAGATCCCGGAAGATATTGATGTAAAGGATGAGGATTAGGTCACAATTTGAAATTGTGTCTTTTTTTGTATATTTTTGCGGAAGCTCCAGAAAATTGGGAGTGTCAGATTTCGTTTTAAGAGGTTTTTTAATGATTAGTAGGGAGATAAGTATCCAAGAGGTTAAAAGCTTTATAATAGGCTTTAAAGCTTATTTTATAGGGTGAAGGTTGGAAGAAGCTTTTTTAAAAGCTTATGTAACACTATGTATATTATGTTACATAAATGCCGCCGCACTTTGACATTCAACGTTTTTCAGCTATAATAGTAACATAGACCTCAAAACGTTACATAACGGTTTTTAAGGAGTTTTTTGATGCATATTGTACAGCCGATTCGCAGTCTAGAGAAAATCCAAGAAGTCAAACAGTATTTGCTTAACAAAAACAAGCGGGATTATTTTCTGTTTATTTTCGGCATCAACAGCGCGCTCCGCATTTCTGATATTCTGCCGCTGCAAGTGAAGGACGTTCAAAATAAAGATCATTTATGGGCGACTGAAAGCAAAACGAAAAAGAAAAGAAAGATTCTTATTTTAGAATCGCTGAAACAGGAAATATACGAGTATACGAAAGACATGAAGGAAAACGAATATCTTTTTAAATCAGTGCGGACCAGGAAGCCGATTTCCCGCATTCAGGCCTACAGAATTTTAAGAGAGGCCGCTGCGGCGTGCGGACTTGAGGAGATAGGGACGCATACACTCCGGAAAACGTTTGGCTATCATTTTTATCAGCGAACGAAAGACATCGCCGAGCTGCAGAGAATACTGAATCATTCATCACCATCAATTACAATGCGGTATATCGGTATTGATGAAGATACGA
Source organism: Bacillus sp. EU52 (assembly GCF_037964975.1). Taxonomy (NCBI): domain Bacteria; kingdom Bacillati; phylum Bacillota; class Bacilli; order Caryophanales; family Bacillaceae; genus Bacillus; species Bacillus sp. EU52. The sequence continues at coordinate 1,966,833 of NZ_CP150177.1, read as the reverse complement.
CAAGAGCCGCATATAAGGTTTTTGGAGGGCTTTAATACAAATCGCTTGAAAATATCGATTATCAGAGCTACTATATAAATACCAAAAGCTCTAGTAGCACAGCGGATAGTGCAGCAGTTTCCTAAACTGCAGGTCGGGAGTTCGAATCTCTCCTAGAGCGTTATATACAAAAAGACAACAGGCACTTTTCGCCTATTGTCTTTCTTTTTGCAAACCAAATAAAAAACGCCCGCTTATACCGGGCGTTTTTCTTATATAACTGCGTCAAATTGATTGACTTTCCATTTTTTATTTTCTTTCACAAATGTCACTTTCCGTTTTGCAGAAGGGGATCCGTCTAATGTAGGGACGGTAAATTCGTATGTGATTGTGCTGCCTTTTTTAGAGATCAGTTTAGCAGTTGATTTTTTCCAATTCAAAAGATTGTCTCCGTCACCGATTGGAACAGCAAGTTTTCCTTTTGAAACAGTGAAATGATAATCTTTAAAGCCTTTTTCGATTGCTGTTTTTGTAAAAATAGGAGTTAAATAATTCACCGCTTTTGCTTTAGTGCCTAGATCACTGCACATGTATACATATTGAAGATTTTGATACTCAAATGTGCCTGATGGGCAAACTGCTTTTTTCACCTTCGGATTGTGGCCGCTCATGGTGTTCCAAAAATGTTCTCTAGCGGATAATGCCAACTGTAATGCTTGTTTTTGTGATAAATCGCCTGATGTATTTTTCGCAAATGCATTTGTGCTTAATGACAGAATAAGTGCAATGGTTGTTAGAAATAGAAGACATTTTTTCATTATCGCTCTCTCCTTCAAAATCTCTTTCTCTTATGTTACAAATGTTACAATAATTACGTATAGATTACAATACTTTTGCATAAATTATTTTTTATTCTTTTACTCACAAAAAATACGCCATTACTTGCTAGTTTATTCTTCATAAGCTAAAAAGATGTGTAAAATTAGAAGAATCGGGAAGGGTTTCATATGTGCAGTGATGAATAATAACATGTTACATATCCTGTTTTTGTCAAAAAATGAGGACATGTTTAAAAACGATTTCAAATAAAGGAGTCCTTTAATATGGAAACATCACAAGAACCTCTTGTAACTCAAAAGAAAAGCAAACCATCAGTTTGGCGGTCGATGTCACTCTTTTTAGTGCCGCTTCTGCTGAGCAATGTGCTGCAATCAGTCGGCCAGCTAGTCGGGATGATGGCTGTAGGCAGATGGCTCGGTGTTGATGCAGTGGCAGCTGTATCATCCTTTTTCCCGTTATTTTTTCTTTTAATCTCATTTACAATTGGGATCGGTTCAGGAAGTTCGATTCTGATCGGACAAGCTTACGGAGCGAAAAATGAGGAACGGCTAAAGGCTGTTGTCGGGACGACACTCACGTTTACATTTTTATTAGGCGTTGTGTTAGCCGTTATCGGCAGTATTTTCACCCTGGATATCCTTCGTTTAATGGGAACACCTGAAAATGTCATTCATGTCAGCGCTAACTATGCACGTATTTTATTTTATGCTATGCCGTTTATGTTTTTATATTTTGCATATACTACCTTTTTGCGCGGAACAGGAGATTCCAAGACACCGTTTTATACGCTGATTGTGAGCACGGTCATCAACATCGCACTTTTGCCTGTTTTAATCCTTGGCATGTTTGGTTTTCCGAAACTGGGCATATACGGCTCGGCATATGCAACTGTCATTTCTACGATTGCGACTTTTCTCGTGTTAATGGTGTATTTACGAAAGCGAAAACACCCGCTGCAATTTGATAAAACAGTGCGTCGTTATTTGAAAATGGATAAGGAACTGCTGGTTCTCCTGCTGCGTCTTGGGGTCCCAGCAAGCATCAATATGATTCTTGTCTCATTATCAGAGATAGCGGTTATTTCATTCGTCAATCATTACGGCTCTAATGCAACAGCTGCATACGGAGTGGTCAACCAGGTGGCCAGCTATGTACAGATGCCGGCCGTCAGCCTTGGTATTGCGGTTTCTATTTTCGCTGCGCAATCGATCGGAGCGAACGAGTTTGACCGCTTAAAGCAGGTCATTCGCGTGGGGATTTGGCTGAATTATATCATTGGCGGCGTACTGATCATTCTGATCTATGTTTTTTCACACCAGATTTTATCGTTATTTTTAACCGAGCAAGAGACGCTTTACATTGCGCACCGTCTTTTGATGATTACATTGTGGAGCTATTTGCTGTTTGGAAATGCCCAAATTATTTCTGCAACGATGCGGGCAAGCGGAACGGTTTTATGGCCGACCGTCATCAGTATTTTTGCAATCTGGGGAGTAGAGGTGCCTGTTGCTTTCGTCCTTTCTCACTATACAAAGCTTGAAATACTCGGCGTCTGGGTTGGTTATCCAGCTGCGTTTGCCGTCAGCTTGCTGTTGATTTATGGGTATTATCAATTCGTCTGGAAAAAGAAACAAATCACACGTCTCATCCAATAGCCTCCGAATCACACCGTTCATAAGTTTGAACGGTGTTTTTTTATTTGATAGGGGAAAATATAAAATGGAGGAAATATGGTACAGTACATTGAATTCTTATACTAGCAATGAATCAAGGAGAGGTTGAGTAAACATGGCAAACTTTATTGAAAAAATGACTTATTTGGGAACACCGGCCATCAAAGCGGGCAACGAACATCTAGAAATGATTGTTGTCCCTGAGTGGGGGAGCAACGTCATTTCTCTCGTGGATAAAACAACAAATGTCCAGCTTTTGCGTGAACCGGAAACAGCAGAAAGTTTTCACGACACACCAACATTGTATGGCATTCCAATCCTGTTCCCGCCTAACCGCATAAGTGACGGTACATTCAGTTTCCGGGGCAGAACGTATCATTTTGATATCAACGAGAAGGATAAACACAACCATCTTCACGGGTTTCTTTACCATGAAAAGTGGAATGTCGTGACCACGAAGCAAACTGATGAAGAAGTGATTGTTGAAACAGAAATTGATCTTTCTGAGCTTCCCTATGTGCAGAAGCAATTTCCTCATCATGCCGTCGTTCGGATGACATACACAATCAAGGAGAATACCCTATTTAAACATGCGACGGTCATGAACAAAGGAAAGGAAGCGTTTCCTTGGGGAATTGGTTATCATACTACATTTATATTTCCGGCAGAAAGCTCATTATTTTCCCTGACAGCAGATCAGCAATGGGAGTTGGATGAACGCCTGCTGCCGACCGGGAAGCTGATGGATGTCCCGTATAAAGAAGCTTTGCATGAAGGAATGGATTTGCGCCACAAGCAGCTGGATGATGTCTTTTTATCTTCTTATCAGAAGAGGGGCGGAGAAAACCAGACAGTCATTTATCATCAGCATGCACATATCAGCATTATTTATAAGGCAGATGAACAGTTTAAACATTGGGTTGTATACAATGCGGACGGAAAACAAGGGTATTTATGCCCTGAACCTTACACATGGGTGACAAACGCTGTGAATCTTGATTTACCTTCGTCACTCACTGGTTTACAAGTGCTGGAGCCGGGAGAAGAAACGACAGCTAAAAGCAGTATCACCATTGAACTGAATCATCAATAGCCAATGATGAAGCGCAGAGAGGCGGGGAAATGAATGAAAAAAAGCATAAAGCTTTATGTTGCTGTTTTACTGCTTTTCGTCGTTGCTTCGGTGCCTTATATGCATCAGGCTGCGCTTGCCGCTGAAAAACAAGATGCACTTTCCGGGCAGATCGATAAGATTTTAGCTGATCATCCTGCCCTCGAAGGCGCAATGGCCGGCATCACCGTTCGCTCTGCGGAAACAGGTGCTGTTCTATATGAACATTCAGGAGACACCCGAATGAGGCCTGCCTCTTCTCTAAAGCTTTTGACAGCGGCCGCGGCACTTTCTGTCCTTGGCGAGAACTATTCTTTTACAACCGAGGTCCGGACGGATGGAACACTGAAAGGGAAAAAGCTGAATGGTAACCTTTATTTGAAAGGGAAAGGCGATCCGACACTTTTACCATCTGATTTTGACAAAATGGCTGAGAAATTGAAACATTCCGGCGTAAAAGTAATTAAAGGCAATCTGATCGGTGATGATACGTGGCATGATGACATGCGATTATCACCTGATATGCCTTGGAGCGATGAATACACATATTATGGCGCGCCAATCTCCGCTCTAACAGCGTCTCCAAACGAAGACTATGATGCAGGCACTGTGATTGTTGAGGTCACCCCAAATCAAAAAGAAGGGGAAGAGCCTGCCGTGTCTGTCTCTCCGAAAACCGATTATATAACGATAAAGAACGATGCTGAAACGACTGCTGCCGGTTCAGAGAAAGACCTCACAATCGAAAGAGAGCATGGAACAAACACGATTACAATTGAAGGGAGCGTACCGGTTGACGCAAACAAGACAAAGGAATGGATTTCTGTCTGGGAGCCTGCCGGATATGCCTTAGATTTATTTAAGCAGTCACTAAAAAAACAAGGTATTACTGTGAAAGGGGACATCAAGACGGGTGAAGCACCTAGTTCTTCAGATGTGCTGCTCTCTCATCGCTCAATGCCTTTATCGAAACTTTTTGTGCCGTTCATGAAATTAAGTAATAACGGACATGCCGAAGTGCTCGTAAAAGAGATGGGGAAAGTGAAAAAAGGAGAAGGGAGCTGGGAAAAGGGGCTCGAAGTGTTAAACAGTACGCTTCCGGAATTTGGTGTTGATTCTAAATCACTCGTCTTAAGGGACGGATCAGGAATCTCACATATTGATGCTGTATCCTCAGATCAACTTTCACAGCTGTTATACGACATTCAGGATCAGAGTTGGTTCTCGGCTTATCTAAATTCTTTACCTGTTGCGGGCAATCCTGACAGAATGGTGGGCGGAACGCTGAGAAACCGCATGAAAGACACTCCTGCACAAGGAAAAGTAAGAGCAAAAACCGGATCGCTCAGTACGGTAAGCTCTCTATCGGGGTACGCAGAAACAAAGAGCGGAAAAAAACTTGTTTTCTCTATTCTTCTAAATGGATTGATTGATGAAGAGGATGGAAAAGATATTGAGGATCAAATCGCTGTCATTTTGGCAAATCAATAATAGCGGCAGACCTGTTTTCCAAGAGAAAACAGGTTTTTTTATGTCTGTAATAACGCTTTGTCGAACCTTCCAACAATTAGAAGAATGATGCACAAAAGAAAATTAGTTCGATTAAAAAGTAGTGTATAAGACCTTATGTAAAACAATACTTTTATCACTTTATATCCGGAAATTTGATAAAAAAAGAAACGAAAAATAAAGAAATAATACTATATTCAAAAAAATGTTATAAAAATTTAATGTTTTTTATTGTACTTTAAAAAATATCCGTTAATATAGTGCATATATGGATTATATAGTCATATAATTTCTTTTATTGACATTTTTCTGCTTTTTTCTACTTTTTCTTATCCTCTTATTATGAGAACTGGAGGGAATCCGTTGAGCGAACATACTTATTCTTTAACCCATGCCCAAAGGAGAGTGTGGTTTACCGAACTGCTGGAGCCAGATACCAGCATTTGCAATCTCGCAGCCTGTGTGAAATTCAAAGGCAATATTAAGCTTGATACTCTAGAGGGAGCGCTGAATCATTCCATCTCCCGCAACGACGCCATTAGATTTCAGCTGTTAGAAGGGGAAGAGCTTGAGCCGCGATTGCACCTTACTGAATATAAATATTATCCACTTAGAATAATTGATTTTTCAAATGTTGAAATGATAGAAATAGAGCAATGGATTCAGGATCAAGCGAGCATTCCATTTAAACTGTTCAACTCGCCTCTTTATCAATTTTACCTCCTTAGAATTGACTCTCATGAAGTTTGGCTATTTGCGAAATTCCATCATATCATAATGGATGGAATCTCTTTAAATGTGATGGGAAATCAAATTATAGATCTTTATCAAAAAATGAAAAAGAAAGATCCTTTACCTGATCAGCCGGAACCTTCTTACTTGAGTTACATCGAAAAAGAGAGTCAATATCTACAATCTCCGCGGTTTGCAAAGGACCGTTTATTTTGGACGCAAACCTTTGAGCACCCGTTGGAATACCACTCGTTAGCCGACCAGACGTCCTTACAAAAACAGAGCACATCTGCATCCAGAGACACCATCATTCTTTCACCTGATCTAGAGCAAACGATTCGAATCTTCTGCGAAGAACACAAGATCAATATCATTTCCTTATTTATGGCTTCATTTTACATATGCATCAGCCGAATCACTTCTAAAAAAGATCTTGCCATTGGCACCTACTATGGCAACAGAGGGTCAAAGGCTGAAAAAGAAATGCTCGGCATGTTCGTTAGTTCTCTTCCAATCAGAATAACGGTTGATCCTGACACAGATTTTCTTTCCTTTGTCCGCACAATAGGCAGGGAACAGCTTTCTGTTATGCGACATCAACGGTTTCCTTATAATTTGCTTGTAAATGAATTAAGAAATGAACAGAAGGATTTACACAACCTTATCGGTATATCTATGCAGTATCAGCCACTTCAGTGGCATAATGCAGATGATTTTGACTATGAAACAGCGCTTTATTTCAGCGGATACACCGCGAATGAGCTTTCAGTTCAAATACAAGAACGGATAGACAATGGAACCATTCAATTAAATTTCGACTATCAAAATACCTTGTTTTCTCTTGAGGATATTAAACGAATACAATCTCATTTGCTTACCATACTGGAAAACGCCCTTCAACATCCGCACAGCTTTATAAGAGAATTAGATATGACGAATACAAGAGAAAAGCAAAAATTGTTGTATGAGTTTAACAGGACAGTATCTGTTTCACCTAAAGCTTTCACCCTACATGGGCTGTTTGAGCAACAGGCAGCTTCCACACCGGAGCGGCCAGCCATTCGCTTTTCAGGCGGTTCGCTGACATACGCTGAGCTTGACATGTACGCCAGCCGGCTGGCTGCGCACCTTGCGGCACGCGGCGTCACAAACGAAAGTATCGTCGGTGTCCTGTCTGAACGCTCACCTGACATGCTGATCGCTGTCCTTGCTGTATTGAAGGCCGGAGGGGCGTATTTGCCGCTTGATCCTGCGTATCCAAAGGAGCGGCTGAGCTACATGCTGAAAGACAGCGGGGCATCGCTCTTGCTGACACAGCCGGGATGCTCCGCACCAAACTTTTCTGGCGAAACGCTTGAAGTGGACATGACATCTCTTGAGTGTGAAGAAGTAAAACGTCATGTGTCTGCTTCTGTTAGCGACGGATCTCTCGCCTATGTCATCTATACATCGGGCTCTACCGGGCAGCCGAAAGGAGTGGCCGTTGAGCACCGCCAGGCTGTTTCTTTTCTGACCGGCATGCAGTACCAGTTTCCGCTTTCGGAAGATGACATTGTCATGGTGAAAACCTCTTTTTCCTTTGATGCGTCTGTGTGGCAGCTGTTTTGGTGGGCTCTTTCCGGTGCTTCGGCGTATCTGCTTCCGCCCGGCTGGGAAAAAGACTCCGCATTGATCGTACAAGCCATTCATCAGGAAAACGTGACAACGGCTCATTTTATTCCGGCTATGCTGAACAGCTTTCTCGATCAAGCGGAAATCGAAAGGCTGAGTGACAGGACAAGCCTAAAGCGTGTATTCGCCGGAGGTGAACCGCTTGCGCCGCGTACGGCAGCCCGTTTTGCTTCTGTATTGCCGCAGGTATCATTAATCCATGGCTACGGGCCGACAGAAGCCACGGTAGACGCGGCATTTTACGTGTTAGATCCAGAACGGGACAGAGACCGTTTGCGGATTCCGATTGGGAAGCCCGTACCTGGTGCGCGTTTGTATGTTTTAGATCCGCATTTAGCCGTACAGCCTTCCGGTGTCGCCGGCGAACTATACATTGCCGGAGCGGGTGTTGCCAGAGGTTATTTGAATCGGCCGGCATTAACGGAGGAGCGTTTTCTTGAAGACCCGTTTTACCCGGGTGAACGCATGTACAAAACCGGGGATGTGGCGCGCTGGCTCCCTGACGGGAATGTTGAATTCCTCGGGCGCACGGATGATCAGGTGAAAATCCGCGGCTACCGGATTGAGCCGGGAGAAATTGAAGCGGCACTAAGAAGTATAGAAGGTGTAAGAGAGGCGGCCGTTACCGTACGGACAGACAGCGGGGAGCCGGAATTATGCGCTTATGTAGAAGGGCTCCAAAGAAACGAAGTCCGAGCGCAGCTTGAGAGACTGTTGCCGGGCTACATGGTCCCAGCCTATATGATAGAGATGGAACAGTGGCCGGTTACGCCAAGCGGAAAGCTCGACCGAAACGCCCTGCCAGCTCTTAACGGAGCGGCAGATGCGGAGACCTACACGGCGCCGAGAAACGTGACTGAGATGAAGCTTTCTCAGCTGTGGGAGGACGTGCTGAAAAATGGCCCTGTCGGGATTCACGATAACTTTTTTGACCGCGGGGGGCATTCCTTAAAAGCAACAGCGCTTGTCTCACGGATCGCCAAAGAATTCGATGTACAGGTGCCGCTAAAAGATGTGTTTGCCCATCCGACGGTAGAAGGGCTGGCTACCGTTATCCGTGAAGGAACGGACAGTCCATATGAAGCGATTAAGCCCGCTGAAAAACAGGAAACCTATCCGGTTTCCTCTGCCCAAAAGCGGATTTATGTCCTTCAGCAGCTGGAAGACGGAGGGACAGGCTACAATATGCCGGCTGTGTTAGAGCTCGAAGGGAAGCTCAACCCTGAAAGGATGGACAGAGCTTTCAAAGAGCTGATCAAGCGCCACGAGTCGCTTCGAACCGCCTTCGAACAGGACGAAGGAGGCGATCCGGTGCAGCGCATCCATGACGAGGTGCCGTTTACGTTACAGACTACAGTTCTCGGCGAACGAACCGAACAGGAGGCCGCAGCCGCATTTATCAAACCGTTTGATCTCAGCCAAGCACCGCTGTTCCGTGCCCAAATCGTAAAGGTATCAGATGAGCGGCACCTGTTGCTGGTTGATATGCATCACATCATTTCAGACGGTGTTTCCGTCAACATTCTGATTCGGGAATTCGGCGAGCTGTACAATAATCGGAAGCTTCCGGCACTGCGCATTCAATATAAAGATTATGCCGTATGGCAAGAAGGATTTAAAACAGGGGACGCGTACAAAACGCAAGAGGCGTACTGGCTGAAGCAGCTCGAGGGCGAGCTGCCTGTGCTGGATCTTCCGGCTGATCATACCCGCCCGCCGGTGCGAAGCTTCGCGGGTGACAAGGTCTCATTTACGCTGGAACCAGAGGTTGCATCAGGCCTTCACAAGCTGGCACGAGAAAACGGAAGCACCCTGTACATGGTGCTCCTTGCGGCTTACACCGCGTTCTTGTCACGCTTAAGCGGACAGGAAGATATCATCGTCGGCTCGCCAATTGCCGGCCGGCCGCACAAGGATCTTGAGCCGATACTCGGCATGTTTGTGAACACGCTGGCGCTTCGGACGCGCCCGGAGGGCGGGAAGCCATTCGTACAGTATTTGCAGGAAGTGCGTGAGACAGCATTGGAAGCCTTTGAGCACCAAGATTACCCGTTCGAAGAGCTTGTCGATAAGCTTGAATTGACACGAGATATGAGCCGGAACCCAGTGTTTGATGCGATGTTTATCCTTCAAAATGTGGAAAAACAAGACATAGATCTGAGAGAAATAAAAGTCCGGCCTGCCAATTTCGCACATCACATTTCCTTATTTGATATCACATTAATAGCTACGGAAATAAGTGGATCTATTTGCTGCGAAATGGAATTTAGTACAGAAGTATTCCTGAAAGCTACGATTGAACGCTGGGCCGATCATTTTACCGAATTTCTGCATGCGGCACTTTCAACCCCTGAAACAAGCCTTGCACAAATAAACATACTTAGTGATAAAGAAAAACAAAAAATAGTCTTTGAATTTAACAAAACTCAGGTTGAATTTGCTCAAAAAGATGTTCCTTTTCATCGCATATTTGAAGCGAAAGCTGAAGAAATTCCAGAACATATAGCTGTTATTGATAACGAAATAGAGATTAGCTATCGACTTCTAAATGAAAGAGCCAATCGTCTGGCACGAACATTGCAAAAGAGAAAAGGACCGAAGCCAACTGTGGCTGTATTAGCCAAGCGGTCCATTGATGCAATTGTTGGAGTGCTGGCAGTGATGAAAGCTGGCGGAGTGTATATCCCAATCGATTCACATTATCCAAAAGCCCGTATTGAATATATTCTTCGTGATAGCGGGGCAGATATTCTACTTTCACAGCAGGAATTGAAGCATTTGATTTCAAACTTGCCTGAATCTGAGATGTCTCATATCTGCCTTGACGATGAAAGCACTTATGAAGAAAGTAACTGCAACCTTAACTTATCTCCTGCTCCTGAAGAGCCGGTATATATCATTTATACGTCAGGAACGACGGGTGCGCCTAAAGGTGTTATTGTCACCTATCAGAACTTTACTCATGCTGCTCTTGCTTGGCGTCAAATTTATGAACTGGATCGGAAGCCTGTCAGACTGCTTCAAATCGCGAGCTTTTCATTCGATGTCTTCTCAGGAGATTTGGCGAGAACATTGACCAACGGCGGGACTCTAATCGTTTGCCCAGATGAAACACGGCTGGAACCTGCTGAAATATATAAAATCATGAACTCTCAGAGAATCACGGTGATGGAGTCGACACCGGCTCTCATTATCCCGGTGATGGAGTATGTATACCGTAATCAGTTCAAGCTTCCTGACTTAGACATACTGATCCTTGGTTCCGACATGGTGAAGGCTCAAGATTTCAAAACATTGACAGATCGCTTTGACCAAAGCATGCGCATCATTAATAGCTATGGTGTCACAGAGGCAACCATTGATTCGAGTTTCTATGAAACCAGTATGGGTGGAGAGTGTACGGGAGATAACGTACCAATCGGCAGCCCGCTGCCGAATGTACACATGTACGTACTCAGCCAGACTGATCAAATTCAGCCGATCGGTGTTGCCGGCGAGCTGTGCATCGGCGGGGCAGGTGTTGCGAAAGGCTATCATCATAAACCTGACTTAACGCAAATGAAATTTACAGAAAATCCATTTGTCTCTGGAGAAAGGCTGTACAGAACCGGTGATCGAGCATGCTGGCTTCCAAACGGAACGATCCGGCTTCTTGGCCGAATGGATTATCAAGTAAAGATAAATGGATACAGAATTGAAACAGAAGAAATTGAAAGTGTTCTGCTTCAAACTGGGCTTGTCAGAGAAGCTGCTGTTGCCGTTCAGCATGATAAGAATGGACAGGCTGGTTTGGCTGCATATATTGTGCCTTCAGACGTCAATACGAATGCTCTCCGTGCTGCTTTAACAAAGGAGCTGCCAGCGTATATGATTCCTGCACATCTGATTCCTTTAGAAAACATGCCGCTGACCCTAAACGGAAAGCTGGACAGAAATGCCTTGCCGGCTCCAAATAATGTGTTATCGCGTCCATATACCGCACCAGTTAACGACATGCAAAAAACGATGGCGTATATATGGGAAGATGTACTGAGCATGTCACGAGTCGGCATTCACGATTCCTTTTTTGAGCTTGGCGGAGACTCAATTAAAGCATTACAAGTGGCAGCACGTCTGGCAGCTGAAGGCTGGAGCATGACAATACGCGACTTATTCCGTTATTCAACGATTCAGGAACTATGCGGACATATCACACCATTGGCATCTCAAGCGGACCAGGGACCTGCGGAAGGTGAAGCTGAACTCACCCCGATTCAGCGAAGATTTTTCGGACAGGTACATGCTTTTCACTATCATTACAACCAGTCCGTCATGCTTTTCAGTGAAAAAGGATTCAATGCTAACGCGCTTCATCTAGCGCTGCGTAAAATAATCGAGCATCATGATGCCATTCGCATGATTTTCCAACGTGACCAAAACGGCCATGTCATTCAGTTTAATCGCGGAATCAATCACAAGGATCATGAACTGTTTGGCCTTTATATTTCAGATTGGACAAAAGCATTGCTGGAAAGGGCTCATCTTGATGAAAAACTTGCCGCTGAGGAAACCGTCATTCAAAGCAAAATGAATGTAGAAAAAGGGCCTTTGCTGCAAGCAGGTTTGTTTAAAACGGCAGAAGGGGATCATTTGCTGATTGCACTTCATCATCTTGTGATAGATGGCGTTTCTTGGAGAATTCTGCTTGAAGATTTAGCTGCAGCATATCAACAGGCTTTAGAAAAGAAAGAAATCCAATTACCGCCAAAAACGGATTCTTATTTATCCTACGCCGATGGTCTTACCCAAATAGCTGAAAGTAAACAATTGCTTTCAGAGAAAACGTATTGGCAAACGATTTTAGACGCTCACACTGCTTTTCTTCCTAAGGACATAGAAAATGTGCCGGACAGACTCCAAATGAACAGCGACGCAGCAGCGTTTGTACTATCCGGGGACTGGACTGAAAAATTGCTGTTTGAAACCCAGCAAGCCTATGGTACTGATGCCAACGAACTTTTGCTTACGGCTTTAGGAATGGCGCTTTCTGAATGGACTGGGCATGACCAAGTCGTGATCAGCACTGAGGGACACGGTAGAGAAGGGCATGTGCCAAACATTGATATTTCAAGGACCGTTGGATGGTTTACTTCCATTTATCCTATTCTGCTAGACATGGGTATTCCCGAGCCTTTCGAGGATCAGCTCGCATACCGAATTAAGACGACAAAAGATATGCTGAGAAGAGTACCGAACAAAGGAACTGGATACGGATTGTTAACACACATAGGAGAACTGCGGCATAAAGAGCCTGAGGTCAGCTTTAATTATCTCGGTCAATTTAGCGAAGAGAAAGAAGCTGATACGTTTCAATTATCATATTACCAGCCCCGTTACGAAATAGCGGGTGAGAGAGAACGAGAGTATGAGCTGGACATCAACGCTCTCATTACGGACGGACGGCTTCAAGTAAAAGCGGTATACACCCAGGCGTTCAGCAAACACTCAATTGAGTGCTTTATGGATCGTTTTCACAGGCATCTTATCGAGACGATTGAGCATTGTTCGCAGAAAAAAGCACGCGAAAAAACATTGAGCGATTTCAGCAATAAGGAATTAACGTTGTCTGCATTATCTAGCATCGAAGATCTCGTGAAAGATCTTTAACTTTTGAAAAGGTGTGTGGAATTGATGGCACAATCGGCACAAATTCAAGATATTTATCCGTTATCGCACATGCAGGAAGGAATGCTGTTTCATTCACTAATGGATTTCAGCTCGAAAGCATATATCGAACAGACCTCGTTTACGATCACAGGGAATCTATGCGTCGACTCGTTTCAAAAGAGCTTAAACCTTCTTGTTTCTAGATATGATATTTTCAGAACGATTTTCATTAAAGAAGTACCAGATCTTACAGGTCCGCAGCAGGTAGTCTTATCAAACCGGGAATTGACAGTATATAGAGAAGATATTTCTCGCCTGGCTGATCAAGAACAGCAGACGCTGATTGATGCTTTTATGACTAAGGATCGGGAAAAAGGATTTGATTTGCAAAAAGATCCTTTAATGCGTCTTGCCCTTTTTGATAGAGGAGACAGCCAATATACATGTGTCTGGACACATCACCATATCATCATGGATGGGTGGTGTCTCGGCATTATTCTTAAAGAGTTTTTCAGCATGTATGATTCGCTCAAAAATAACTCACCTGTACAGCTTGGCAGCACGGTGCCGTACAGCCGTTATATTGAATGGCTCGGAGAACAAGATCAAGAAGAGACCGCTGCCTACTGGAGCGAATATTTGAAGGAGTACGGCAATACTGCTTCTATTCCCCGAATAAAGCGCCGCACGGCAGACGGGAATTATAAAGCCGACCAGGTCAGCTTTTCATTGGCGCAGGAAATGGTTGAGAAACTGACAAAGGCTGCCCAAAACTGGGGAGTGACATTAAACACGTTGTTTATGAGTATTTGGGGCGTGCTGCTCCATCGATATAATGCTGCAGATGATGCCGTTTTTGGCTCCGTCATTTCGGGACGCCCGTCAGCGATTGATGGGATTGAATCAATGGTCGGCTTGTTTATCAATACTGTTCCAGTGCGAATCCGATCTGCGGAAGGCATAACGTTTTCTTCACTGGTCAAAGCCGTGCAGGAGGATATTTTATCATCTGAACAGCATGGGTATTATCCGCTTTATGAGATTCAAAACCATAGTCCATTGAAGCAAGGGTTGATCGATCATATTTTTGTTTTTGAAAATTACCCTGTACAGCTTCATCAGGCATTAAGCGTGGAGAGTGAAAATGACGAAGGCGCTCTGAAGCTGAGTGACATTTCAATGTCGGAACAAACCAATTACGACTTTAATATCGTTATCGTTCCGGGAGAATCATTTTATATCAAATTCAGCTACAACGCAGACGTTTACGAGCAGGAGGAGATGCTGAGGATTCAGGGGCATCTAAAGCAAGCACTGGATTGCATTTTGACAAATCCCGATGTTGCCGTCAGTGACATCAATATCGTGCCGCCGGAGGAGCAACAGGTTATCCAATTGTTTAACGAAACTGAGCGTCCTTATGTGAACAAAACGATACCCCAATTGTTCGAGGAACAAGCTCACAAAACACCTGAAGCTGCTGCATTGAAAATGGGAAACAAATGCTGGACCTATCGCCAGTTACAAGTAAGAGCCAATCAGATTGCGCACGCCCTGATAGAAAAAGGCGTTGGATCTGGAGATATCGTTGCTGTAATGATGGGCCGGTCAATGGAAATGCCTGCAGCTCTGCTTGGGATTTGGAAAGCAGGCGGCGCTTATATGCCGCTTGATCCACATTTTCCAGCAGAACGTCTTTCTTTCCTGCTGAAGGACAGTCAAGCGGCTCAATTGCTGATAGAAGAAGACCTTATTTCCTTAATCCCTCCGTCCTATGAAGGAAATACGATAACGATAGAACATACAGAAAGTTACCAAACAGAAGCGCCAAATATGCCGCCAGGTGATCTAGCCTACTTGATCTATACGTCGGGAACGACGGGGCGCCCTAAAGGGGTTTTAGTTGATCATCACGGTATTGCCAATACATTGCAATGGAGACGGGAAGAGTATAGCATGACCGAACAGGATATATCCCTCCATTTGTTTTCGTACGTGTTTGACGGCTGTGTAACGAGCTTATTTACCCCGCTTTTATCTGGTGCGTGCGTACTGCTGACAACAGATGACGAAGCGAAGGATGTGCTGGCCCTTAAGCGAAAAATAGCCCGTTATAAGGTCAGCCACATGATCATTGTTCCTTCCCTGTACAGGGTGTTATTGGAAGTGATGACTGCTGACGATGCAAAAAGTCTTCGTATTGTTACATTTGCGGGTGAAGCGGTCACGCCTGATCTGCTTGAGTTGAGTCAAATGATTTGTCCTTCTGCTGAACTGGCAAATGAATACGGGCCCACAGAAAACAGTGTGGCAACAACAATATTGCGGCATCTGAATGAAAAAGAGAGGATCACGATCGGACACCCGATCAGAAACACAAAAGTATTTGTTTTGCACGGAAATCAAATGCAACCGATCGGCGCTTCGGGTGAACTGTGTATTTCCGGCGCGGGTCTTGCGAGAGGATACTACAAACAGCAAGAGCTGACACAGAAAGCATTCTCCGATCATCCATTCCTTGAAGGGGAGCGTTTATACCGAACAGGTGATGCAGGCCGCTTTTTGCCTGATGGAACGATTGAATATATTGGGCGTTTTGATGATCAAGTAAAAATTAGGGGTTACCGTATTGAACTGAGAGAGATTGAAACAGTTCTTCGACAAGCACCAGGGGTAAAGGAAGCCGCGGTACTGGCCCGTGATGTTTCTGCTGAGGAAAAGGAGCTCGTTGCTTATATCGTTCCAGAAAAGGGAAACAGCCTCCCAGATTTGTATCAGCATCTTGCCGGGACATTGCCGTCCTATATGATCCCAGCAAGTATTATCAACATCAGCCGGATGCCATTAACATCCAGCGGCAAGCTTGACAGGTTTGCGCTTCCTGAACCAGAAAACAATAAGAGTGTCACATATATGGCGCCCCGAACCTTAATCGAAGCTGATCTCGCACATATTTGGGAAGATGTGCTGAATAAACAGCACATCGGCATTCGTGATGATTTCTTTCAGTTAGGCGGACAGTCCTTAAAAGCGGCCGCACTGGTATCAAGAATACATAAAAAGCTTAATGTCGAGCTGCCGCTCAGTGAGGTGTTTTCTTATCCGACGGTTGAAAGCATGGCGGTCAAATTGATGAGCTTAAAAGAACACGCTTTTACACAGATTGAACCTGCGGATCAAAGAGATGTCTATCCGCTGTCTTTCTCGCAAAAACGATTATATGCTCTTCATCAGCTGGCAGATGACAGCACAGGCTACAACATGCCAGCTGTACTTGAATTACGCGGAAATCTGAATCACCAGCGGTTGAGAAGCGTTCTCACAGAACTTGTGAATCGGCATGAAGCATTACGGACTGTTTTTGTGCTTGACAGAGACGAGCCTGTGCAGATCATTTATCCAGAGATAGCTTTTGATCTAAAAGAGCTTGAAATGGAATCAGAACAAATGCTTGAGTCTGCAATCGAGACCTTTATCAAACCGTTTGATCTATCATCCGGTCCGCTTTTTAGAGCATGTGTCATTACAATGGGCAATAATCGCGGCTTTTTGCTGCTCGATATGCACCATATTATTGCCGACGGTGTCTCGATGAGCACTCTTGTCCAAGAATTTACTGACTTATATTGCGGAAAAGAGTTGCCAGCTTTAAACCTGCATTATAAGGATTTTGCTGTTTGGCAGCAAGAGAAGCACCCAAAAGAGCTATACAAAAAACAGGAGGCCTACTGGCTCGGTCAGCTTGGCGGGAGTCTTCCTACACTAGAATTACCGCTTGATAAAACAAGGCCGCGTCTCCCTGATTTCAGCGGTGGAACAATTGAAGTCAACATTGATAAAGACATGGCTGATGAGCTGCACCGTTTAATGGCTGAAACGGGAACAACATTATATATGATTCTTCTGGCTGTCTATTCTATTTTGTTATCTAAGCTAAGCGGGCAAGAGGATATTGTTGTCGGTTCGCCTGCTGCCGGAAGACCGCACGCTGATCTGGAGCGCGTCATCGGGATGTTCGTCAATACATTGGCGATGCGCAGCAAGCCCGAGGGCCACAAAACGTTCAGCTCCTATTTACAGGACATTCGCCACCTGGCTCTGACCGCTTATGAGCATCAGGATTATCCTTTTGAGGAGCTGGCAGATAAGCTCGATACAAATCGAGAGGTAAATCGCAACCCGCTGTTCGATGCGATGCTTGTGCTTCAAAGCAGTGAAGATTTCCGGTTCGAAGTGCCTGGTCTGTCGATTTCGTCTGTCACTCCTAAACATGATATATCCAAATTCGATTTAACATTACACGCTGAGGAGCATCCGAGTGGAATACGCTGCCGTTTTGAATACAGCACTGCTCTTTTTGAAGAAGAAACCATTACGCAGTGGGCATCCTATTTTATTGAATTGGTGAAAGGGGTAACGGCGGATACCGAGATGAGAATTTCGGACATGCAATTGCTTCCTGCTGCAGAGCGTAGGTTGCTCCTTGAAAAAATGGGGCAGTATGCGGATTATCCGAGAAATGAAAACATAGTAAGCTTATTTGAAAAGCAAGCCGCTCAGTATCCGGAGCATATCGCAGTGGTGTGCGGCCATTCTCAGCTTACGTATCGAGACCTGAATGAAAAAGCCGAGCGGGCAGCTGCTATGCTGATCAAACAAGGGGTCAGAACTGGCGATATCGTCGGTCTGATGCTCGATCGGTCACCTGATATGATCATTGGCATTTTATCGATTTTAAAAGCTGGAGGGGCCTATTTGCCGATTGATCCTGAATATCCCAAGGAGCGTATTAGTTTTATGCTCAATGACAGCGGAGCAAAACTGCTGCTGACAGAGCGCGGTCAAAACAAACCTGCAGACTACACCGGGCATATTTTGTATATCGATGAATGTGAAAACGACTCAATTCCGGCTGATGTAAACATTGAAGAAATAGTAACGGATCAGCCCGCATACGTGATATACACATCTGGAACGACTGGCCAGCCAAAGGGAGTCATTGTCGAGCACCGCAATGTGATCAGTCTCTTGAAGCATCAAAACCTGCCTTTTGAATTTAACCATGAAGACATCTGGACGTTATTTCATTCTTATTGCTTTGATTTCTCTGTATGGGAGATGTTCGGTTCGTTATTGAACGGAGGTACATTAGTCGTGGTCTCTAAAGAAACAGCCCGTGACCCCCATGCATTCCGTTTATTGTTAAAAAAAGAGCGCGTCACTGTACTCAATCAGACCCCGACTGCTTTTTACGGCTTGATGCTTGAAGATCAAAATCATACAGATCATTTAAACATCCGCTACGTGATTTTTGGCGGCGAAGCCTTACAGCCCGGCATGCTTCAAAGCTGGAATAAAAAATATCCTCATACTGATTTGATTAATATGTACGGTATTACAGAAACAACGGTCCATGTAACATTCAAAAAATTGTCCGCAGCAGACATTGTAAAAAATAAAAGCAATATCGGACGGCCGCTTTCAACTCTGCAGGCTTATGTGATGGATGCTCATATGAATCTGAAGCCGATCGGAGTTCCAGGGGAGCTGTATATAGGCGGCGAAGGTGTGGCACGGGGATATCTCAACAGAGATGAGCTGACCGCTGACCGTTTTGTATCCAATCCTTATCTTCCGGGAGACAGATTATACCGAACAGGAGATCTTGCTAAGCGCCTGTCAAATGGCGAGCTGGAATACTTAGGCCGCATTGATGAGCAGGTGAAAGTCAGAGGGCACCGTATTGAGTTAGGCGAAATCCAAGCGGCACTTCTTCAGTATCCAATGATTAAAGAGGCGGCTGTCATTACCAGAGCAGACGAGCAAGGGCAAACAGCTATATATGCATATATGGTGATAAAAGATCAACAGGCTGCGAATATATCAGACATCCGAACTTACCTAAAAAAAGCCTTGCCTGACTTTATGCTGCCTGCCCGTATGATACAAATTGACAGCATCCCGGTGACTGTTAATGGAAAGCTCGATCAGAAAGCCCTGCCAGAGCCTGAAAAACAAGCTTATACAGCTGATGATATCAGTCCTAGAAATGAGATTGAAACGGTGATGGCTGAAATTTGGGAAGAGCTTCTTAATGTAGATGAGCTGGGTGTAAGCGCCAATTTCTTTGAGCTTGGCGGAGACTCTATTAAAGCGCTGCAGGTTTGTGCCAGACTGAAGCAGCGCGGATTTGAAACGACAGTACGTGAGATGTTTGAACATCAGACTCTTGGTGAACTGTCCGCCCGGGTTCGAAAAGACGTACGCGCCATTCACCAAGGCCCGGTCGAAGGCGAGATTACTTGGACACCTATCCAGCAGTGGTTTTTCTCGCAATCTCTGGAAAGCCATCATTTTAACCAATCCGTTATGATCTACCGGGCTGAACGATTTGATGAGGCTGCGCTTAGAAAAGTACTAAAAAGCCTTGTGACTCATCATGATGCACTGAGAATCGTATGCCGGCATGAAGATGGCAGGCAAGTGCAGATAAACAGAGGGATAGATCTTTCAGATGAGGAGCTATATGCACTTGAACTGTTTGATGTAAAGGATAGCCTAACAGAAGCCCGGAACACGATTGAGGAAGCAGCCAGCCGGATGCAAGAACATATTCGTTTGGAAACCGGCCCCTTACTTCACGCTGGATTGTTTAGAACCGAGAATGGTGACCATTTATTTCTGACGATTCATCACTTAGTTGTTGATGCGGTTTCCTGGCGCATTTTGTTCGAGGATTTTTCAGCGGCTTACAAACAGGCAGTCTCAGGAGAATCTATTAAACTGCCGCAAAAAACAGATTCATATTTAACGTATTCACAAAGAATAGCTGACTACTCTAAAAGTCGCCAGGTGCAGCGCGAAGCAGCGTACTGGGATGAGTGCGAGAACCGTCACATCCAGCCTATTCCAAAAGACAATGACGCAGCATCTAACACATTCAAAGATACAGAAGTGATTGATTTTGAGCTATCTCGCCATCACACAGAATTACTACTAACGGCTGCACATAAAGCTTACAGCACGGAGATGAATGATATCCTTCTGACAGCTTTAGGTCTTGCTTTGCAGAAATGGACGGGAAATAACCAATTTAAAATCAGCATGGAGGGCCACGGAAGGGAATCATATCTTGAGGACATCAATATTAGCAGAACTGTTGGCTGGTTCACCTCCATTTATCCTGTGTGGCTTGATATGAGAGATTCCGATCATAAGGACAAAGAAGAGCGGCTGGGCCACCTTATTAAACAGACAAAAGATATGCTGCACCGTATACCGCATAAAGGCGCAGGCTACGGCGTGCTGAAATATATCAGCAAAAGATGGGGCTCTCAGAAAAACAGCCCAGAAATCAGCTTTAATTATTTAGGCCAGTTTGATCAGGATATTCAATCAAATGCCTTTGAGGTGTCTGACATCAAGCCAGGAAATGAGATCAGCCCGAACTGGGATCGTCCTTATGCACTGGATATCAGCGGCGCCGTTTCTTCGGGGTGCCTGAACATGCACATCATCTATAACAGGCTGCAATTCGAAGATAAAACAATCCAAACATTTGCCGGGCATTTTAAACAGACACTGGAAAACATCATTAAACATTGTACGGGCAAAGAAAACCGAGAGTGGAGCGCATCTGATTTCACTGATGAAGACTTAACGCTTGATGAATTGAGTGAGATTATGGGAGCCGTCAACAAACTATAGGAGAGGAGATTCACTGATGCCGCAGCAACCCGAAATACAGGATATATACCCTTTGTCTTTTATGCAGGAAGGGATGCTTTTTCACTCATTGTATGATGAACAGTCGAGAGCTTATTTTGAACAGGCCTCTTTTACGATCAATGGACAGCTTGACTTGGAGCGTTTCCAAAAAAGTATGGATGCTGTTTTTGACAGGTACGATATCTTTCGAACAGCATTCATCTATAAAAATGTAGCCAAACCTCGTCAAGTCGTGCTCAAGCAACGTCATTGCCCTGTTCATGTTGAAGATATTTCCCATCTCAATGAAAGGGATAAAGAACATTGTACAGAGGCATTCAAAGAACAGGATAAATCTAGGGGCTTCGATCTCCAAACGGATGTACTGATGAGAATATCTATTTTAAAATGGGCGCCTGATCATTATGTCTGTATCTGGAGCCACCATCATATTTTAATGGATGGCTGGTGTTTAGGCATCGTCATTAAAGACTTTCTCCATATTTATCAAGCGCTTGGAAAAGGGCAATTTCCTGATTTGCCTCCCGTACAGCCGTACGGGACGTATATTAAATGGCTGATGCAGCAAGAGCGTGAAGAAGCAGCTGAGTATTGGAAAAAAAGGCTTCAGCATTTCGAAAAAGCTTCGCCTCTGCCTAAAAGAACAGATCAAATGTCGGATGGGACATTACAGCAGATCACGTTTACCATTCCTGAAAAAGAAACCTCCGAATTACAGAAAATCGCTGCAGCATGTGGTGCGACACTTAACACTGTTTTCCAAGCTTTATGGGGAATCATGCTCCAAAAGTTCAATCGCCGCGACGATGCTGTGTTCGGATCAGTTATATCAGGCAGACCTTCTGAGCTAAAAGATGTGGAAAACATGGTCGGACTTTTTATCAATACCATTCCTATTCGAGTCCAAAGTGATTTTCTGTCTTTTTCTGACCTAGTCAGCGGAATGCAAAAGGACATGACTGAAGCAGAAGCGTATAGTTACTTCCCTTTATATGACATTCAGGCGCAGAGTGCTCTTAAACAAGAGCTGATTGATCATATTATCGTCTTTGAAAATACACCTACTCAACAAGAGATTGAAGAGCTGAATCAAGCTGGATCATTTGATTTCTCCGTGAAAGATTTTGAGATGGAAGAGGTAACTAATTATAGATGCAGTGTCAAAGTGATCCCAGGGCGTACTTTGTACGTTCGGATTCATTTTCATACAGGCGCTTATCAACCAAATATGATGTCTGAGATAAAAGATTATTTACTGCACATGATCTCTGACGTCATCTCTGATCCATCTCTTCCTGTGTCAAAGATGACGTTGCTAGATGAGGACAAAACACGGAAAATCGTTTCTCAAAATAACAGGACAGTATCTGTTTCACCTGAAGCGCCAACCCTGCATGGCCTGTTTGAGCGACAGGCGGCAGTCACACCGGAGCGGCCAGCGATTCGCTTTTCCGGCGGTTTGCTGACATACGCTGAGCTTGACATGTACGCCAGCCGACTGGCTGCGCACCTTGCGGCACGCGGCGTCACAAACAAAAGTATCGTCGGTGTCCTGTCTGAACGCTCACCTGACATGCTGATCGCTGTCCTTGCTGTCTTGAAGGCCGGCGGGGCGTATTTGCCGCTTGATCCTGCGTATCCAAAGGAGCGGCTGAGCTACATGCTGAAAGACAGCGGGGCATCGCTCTTGCTGACACAGCCGGGATGCTCCGCACCAAACTTTTCTGGCGAAACGCTTGAAGTGGACATGACATCTCTTGCGAGCGAAAAAGCAGAAAACCATGAGTTTACTCCTGCTGACGGCGGATCTCTCGCCTATGTCATCTATACATCGGGCTCTACCGGGCAGCCGAAAGGAGTGGCCGTTGAGCACCGTCAGGCTGTTTCCTTTCTGACCGGTATGCAGCACCAGTTTCCGCTTTCGGAAGATGACATTGTCATGGTGAAAACCTCTTTTTCCTTTGATGCGTCTGTGTGGCAGCTGTTTTGGTGGTCGCTTTCCGGTGCTTCGGCGTATCTGCTTCCGCCCGGCTGGGAGAAAGATCCGGCATTGATCGTAAAAGCCATTCATCAGGAAAACGTGACAACGGCTCATTTTATTCCGGCTATGCTGAACAGCTTTCTCGATCAAGCGGAAATCGAAAGGTTGCGTGACAGCACAAGCCTGAAGCGTGTATTCGCCGGAGGTGAACCGCTTGCGCCGCGTACGGCAGCCCGTTTTGCTTCTGTATTGCCGCAGGTATCATTAATCCATGGTTACGGGCCGACAGAAGCAACGGTAGACGCGGCATTTTACGTGTTAGATCCAGAACGGGACAGAGACCGTTTGCGGATTCCGATTGGGAAGCCCGTACCTGGTGCGCGTTTGTATGTTTTAGATCCGCATTTAGCCGTACAGCCTTCCGGTGTCGCCGGCGAACTATACATTGCCGGAGCGGGTGTTGCCAGAGGTTATTTGAATCGGCCGGCATTAACGGAGGAGCGTTTTCTTGAAGACCCGTTTTACCCGGGTGAACGCATGTACAAAACCGGGGATGTGGCGCGCTGGCTCCCTGACGGGAATGTTGAATTCCTCGGGCGCACGGATGATCAGGTGAAAATCCGCGGCTACCGGATTGAGCCGGGAGAAATTGAAGCGGCACTAAGAAGTATAGAAGGTGTAAGAGAGGCGGCCGTTACCGTACGGACAGACAGCGGGGAGCCGGAATTATGCGCTTATGTAGAAGGGCTCCAAAGAAACGAAGTCCGAGCGCAGCTTGAGAGACTGTTGCCGGGCTACATGGTCCCAGCCTATATGATAGAGATGGAACAGTGGCCGGTTACGCCAAGCGGAAAGCTCGACCGAAACGCCCTGCCAGCTCTTAACGGAGCGGCAGATGCGGAGACCTACACGGCGCCGAGAAACGTGACTGAGATGAAGCTTTCTCAGCTGTGGGAGGACGTGCTGAAAAATGGCCCTGTCGGGATTCACGATAACTTTTTTGACCGCGGGGGGCATTCCTTAAAAGCAACAGCGCTTGTCTCACGGATCGCCAAAGAATTCGATGTACAGGTGCCGCTAAAAGATGTGTTTGCCCATCCGACGGTAGAAGGGCTGGCTACCGTTATCCGTGAAGGAACGGACAGTCCATATGAAGCGATTAAGCCCGCTGAAAAACAGGAAACCTATCCGGTTTCCTCTGCCCAAAAGCGGATTTATGTCCTTCAGCAGCTGGAGGACGGAGGGACAGGCTACAATATGCCGGCTGTGTTAGAGCTCGAAGGGAAGCTCAACCCTGAAAGGATGGGCAGAGCTTTCAAAGAGCTGATCAAGCGCCACGAGTCGCTTCGAACCGCCTTCGAACAGGACGCAGGAGGCGATCCGGTGCAGCGCATCCATGACGAGGTGCCGTTTACGTTACAGACTACAGTTCTCGGCGCACGAACCGAAGAGGAGGCCGCAGCCGCATTTATCAAACCGTTTGATCTCAGCCAAGCGCCGCTGTTCCGTGCTCAAATCGTAAAGGTATCAGATGAGCGGCACCTGTTGCTGGTTGATATGCATCACATCATTTCAGACGGTGTTTCCGTCAACATTCTGATTCGGGAATTCGGCGAGCTGTACAATAATCGGAAGCTTCCGGCACTGCGCATTCAATATAAAGATTATGCCGTATGGCAAGAAGGATTTAAAACAGGAGATGCGTACAAAACGCAAGAGGCGTACTGGCTGAAGCAGCTCGAGGGCGAGCTGCCTGTGCTGGATCTCCCCGCTGATCATGCCCGCCCGCCGGTGCGAAGCTTCGCGGGTGACAAGGTCTCATTTACGCTGGATCAAGAGGTTGCATCAGGCCTTCACAAGCTGGCACGAGAAAACGGAAGCACACTGTACATGGTGCTCCTTGCGGCTTACAC
The DNA here is from genome assembly GCF_037964975.1 of Bacillus sp. EU52. NCBI lineage: Bacteria > Bacillati > Bacillota > Bacilli > Caryophanales > Bacillaceae > Bacillus > Bacillus sp. EU52. The sequence goes on along the minus strand of NZ_CP150177.1, from coordinate 1,942,050 downwards.
CGCGTTCTTGTCACGCTTAAGCGGACAGGAAGATATCATCGTCGGCTCGCCAATCGCCGGCCGGCCGCACAAGGATCTTGAGCCGATACTCGGCATGTTTGTGAACACGCTGGCGCTTCGGACGCGTCCGGAGGGCGGGAAGCCATTCGTACAGTATTTGCAGGAAGTGCGTGAGACAGCATTGGAAGCCTTTGAGCACCAGGATTACCCGTTCGAAGAGCTTGTCGATAAGCTTGAATTAACACGGGATATGAGCAGAAATCCGCTGTTTGACGTAATGTTTGTTCTTCAAAACATGGATCAGGAATCGTTGGAGCTGGATGAACTTTGTCTCAAACCTGCAGCAAACAATGGGCATCAAACGTCCAAATTTGATTTAACCCTATATGCCCAGGAACAGCCCCACGGTTTGCTGACGTTCCAAATGGAGTTTAGTACTGACTTATATAAGAAAAAAACGATAGAAAAGTGGCTTCAATATTTTATCAATATGTTACTCTCCATCATCAAAGACAACAAAGCCGCTCTCGGAACAATAAATATCCTGAATGAGGATGAGACCCATTACCTTATCCACGAGCTCAATCGTACAAAAATAGATTATCCAAGAAATGAAACCATCAGCAGACTCTTTGAAATGCAGGCAGAACAAACACCTAATGCTGTAGCAATTGTCAGCGACACCCAAGTATTCACTTACGAGGACCTGAACAGCTGGGCAAATCAAATTGCCTCAGTTCTACAGATAAAGGGCGTAGGGCCTGATAGTGTTGTAGCCTTGTTGACAGGCAGAACACCAGAACTCATTGCAGGAATCCTGGGCATTCTGAAAGCCGGGGGAGCCTATCTGCCTATTGCTTCTGATCTGCCTGTTGAACGAATAGCTTATATGCTGTCAGACAGCGGGGCGGCATTACTCCTTCAATCTGAGAAAACAGAAAAACAGCTATTAGACATTGAATGTGAACAAATCATAATCGAAGATATTCAAAAGCAAGAAAAAACGAAGAACGTTGATTCTTCAGCAGGGCCACATTCACTCGCATATATCATTTATACCTCTGGATCAACCGGTAAACCAAAGGGTGTCATGATTGAGCAGCGAAGTGTAATTCGTCTTGTTAAAAACAGCAATTATATTACATTTACACCTGAAGACCGCCTTCTGATGACATCATCAATCGGTTTCGACGTTGGGTCATTTGAAATTTTCGGACCGCTGCTAAATGGTGCCGCTTTGCATCTGTCCGATCAACAAACATTTCTCGATTCCCATCAGCTTAAGAGGTACATAGAACATCAAGGAATCACAACGATTTGGCTGACATCTTCTCTATTCAATCATTTGACAGAACAAAATGAACAAACATTTTCACAGCTGAAACATTTGATTATTGGCGGAGAAGCTTTGTCGCCGAGCCACGTCAATCGAATCAGAAATGTCTGCCCTGAAGTATCTATATGGAATGGATATGGCCCTACCGAAAATACAACTTTTTCGACATGCCTTCACATTCAAAAAACATATGAACTTTCCATTCCGATCGGGCGGCCGGTTGGTAATTCCACCGCTTATATCTTAAATCAATGGGGAGTGCTGCAGCCGGTCGGAGCTGTCGGTGAACTTTGTGTCGGCGGAGATGGCGTCGCCAGAGGATATTTGGGCCGTCCTGATTTAACGAAAGAGAAATTTGTCCCACATCCATTTGCACCTGGCGATCGACTGTATCGCACAGGTGATCTGGCGCGCTGGCTTCCTGACGGCACAATTGAGTACGTTGGCCGTATTGATGATCAAGTAAAAGTCAGAGGCTATCGTGTGGAGCTGGGTGAGATCGAATCAGCACTTCGTCAAATAGACGGGGTCAAAGAAGCCGCAGTGTTAGCACGTACAGCCCAGACCGGGAGCAAAGAGCTGTTTGGCTATATCAGCGTAAAAGCAGGCACGAATGCTGAACAAGTGCGTTCACTTCTCGCGTGTTCACTGCCTAATTATATGATTCCGGCGTATATCATTGAAATGGAGAATCTTCCGCTCACATCGAACGGCAAATTGAACCGGAAAGCACTGCCTGAACCAGATTTCGCATCTAAACAAACATACATCCCGCCACGCAACGAACTTGAAGAGCAGCTGGCATTGATCTGGCAGGAGGTTCTAGGCATCCAGAGGATCGGAATAGAGGATTCGTTTTTTGAATTGGGCGGAGATTCAATCAAAGCCCTTCAAGTTTCTGCACGCCTTGGGCGCTATGGACTAAGCTTGCAGGTAAGTGATTTATTCCGTCATCCAAAGATAAAGGACTTATCACCATTTATCCGTAAGTCAGAGAGAATCATAGAGCAAGGACCCATTCAGGGTGACGTTCCTTGGACGCCTGTTCAGCAATGGTTTTTTTCACAAGATATTGAAGAAAGACACCATTTCAATCAGTCTGTCATGCTATTCCATTCTGGACGTTTGTCTGAAAACGCCCTTAGACCAGCCTTGAAAAAACTGGCGGAGCATCATGATGCGCTTCGGATGGTTTATCGCAACGATGACAGGCGATGGATTCAAATCAACCAAGGCATTCATGAGTCACAGCTATACAGCTTAAGAATCTCTGATCTTTCACAGTCAGAAAGCGGCTGGGAGACGAAAATCAAACAAGAAGTTGCCGATCTTCAGCAAAGCATCAATTTGCAGGAAGGACCATTGTTGCACGCCGCTTTGTTTAAAACACTGACCGGAGATTACTTGTTCCTTGCGATCCATCACCTTGTCGTTGATGGTGTCTCATGGCGGATTTTGCTGGAGGATTTGTCAGCCGGATATCAACAAGCTGCTGCAGGCCAGACGATCCAGCTTCCGCCTAAAACGGATTCCTACCAGGAATACGCAAGACGCATACAGGAATATGCCCAAAGCAGTAAGTTGATTCGCGAAGAGGCGTATTGGCGAAGTGTAGAAGAACAGCAAGCCGCAGAACTGCCCTATGAAATACCGCATCATGTGAACATCGACTTCAGCAAAAGGGACTCATTAAGCTTTTCACTGACTGAAGCAGACACCGCCGTCTTGCTGCAAAACGTCAATCACGCCTATGGCACAGATACACAAGATATTCTGTTAACCGCAGCATCCTTGGCGATTTGTGAATGGACAGGAGGAAGCAAGCTCCGTATCGCTATGGAAGGACACGGGAGAGAACACATTCTGCCAGAGTTAGATATCAGCAGGACGGTCGGCTGGTTTACATCCATGTACCCGGCCCTCATAAGCTTTGAAAATCATAGGGATGAGCTCGGAACCTCAGTAAAAACCGTTAAAGATACACTGGGCCGGATACCAAACAAAGGGGTAGGTTACGGTATGCTGAAATACCTTACACACCCTGAAAATAAAAGCATTACGTTTTCAAAAACACCTGAAATCAGCTTTAACTATTTGGGCCAGTTCAACGACATCGAAAGACAGGACACCTTCCGCCCATCAAGCCTTGGTAGCGGAAAGGATATCACTCATACATGGAAGCGCGAGCAAATCATCGAGATGAGTGCAATGGCAGCAGACAAAAAGCTCCATTTCAATCTTAGTTATCCGCCAGCCCGCTTTCACAGAAACACAATGGAACAGCTTATTAACAGGATTGAACACTTTTTGCTGGACATTATGAAACACTGCGCCGGTCAACAGAAAGCAGAAAAGACACTGAGCGATTTCAGCAGTCAATCATTAACGGCAGAGGACTTGGACAGCATAACCAGCTTGGTGGAAGAATTGTAGAAAATCGTGACAGGAGACATGAACATGACAAAAGCGAATTCAATTCAGGATATTTATCCGCTGTCTTACATGCAGGAAGGGATGCTTTTCCATTCCCTCCTGCAAAAAGATTCACAGGCGTATGTTGAGCAAGCTTCTTTTACAATAGAAGGAAAAGTCAACCCGCAGTTTTTTCAAAACAGCATCAACGCTCTTGTAGAAAGACATGATATTTTCAGAACGATTTTTATCAGCCAAAATGTTTCCTCCCCCCAGCAGGTTGTTCTGAGAGAACGAAATGTCATCGTACTGGAAGAAGACATTACTCATTTAAACGAGGCGGAGCAATCACAGTTTATCGAGCAATGGAAAGAAAAGGACCGGGACCGGGGGTTTCATTTGCAAAAGGATGTGCTCATGCGCATCGCTCTGATTCAAACAGGAGAGAGCCAGTACACTTGTATTTGGACCTTTCATCACATCATGATGGACGGTTGGTGCCTCAGCATTGTGCTAAAGGAGTTTCTGCATATTTACGCATCTTATGTAAATGCATCCCCTATAACATTGGAGCCGGTCCAGCCATACGGAAAGTATATCAAATGGCTGATGGAGCAAGACAAAGAGCAGGCGGTTTCTTATTGGGACCATTATCTTTCCGGCCACGAACAGCAAACCGTGCTCCCGAAGCAGAAAAAAACAAAGGGAAAAAGCAGGCAGGAACACGTTACATTTTCATTCTCTAAGGAAGAAAGCAGCAGGCTTTCAGAGCTTGCTGCAAGAGAAGAAGTGACACTCAGTACGATTTTTCATACCATTTGGGGCATTCTGCTACAAAAATATAATAATAACGATGACGCCGTATTCGGTTCTGTCATTTCAGGAAGGCCCGCAGAAATCGAAGGCATTGAACATATGGTAGGTCTTTTCATTAATACGATGCCGATTCGGGTGCAGGGGGCAAAAACGCCCTTTCTTCAACTTATAAAAGATATGCAAAAAGACCGTCTTGCCGCTGAAGCGTACAGCTACCACCCTTTGTATGAGATTCAATCCCGCTCAGCTGTTAAGCAAGGGCTGATTGATCATATTCTCGTATTTGAAAACTATCCGGTGCAGCAAGAGATTCAAATGCTGAACAAACAGGAACATGCTTCTGATCTTTTTCAAATTCATAATTTGACTGTCGCAGATGAAACCAACTACAGCTTTTATCTTATGGTAGCACCAGGAGAAGAAATCCATATGAAAATGAGCTATGATGCTGAGCAGCACGATCGGTCTTTTGTGCTTTCTGTCAAGGAGCATTTTCTGAATGTTGTATCGCAAATCTTACACAATCCGAATCTTTCACCTGGTGAAATCGAGATTACGACAGACACCGAAAAGCGGCAGCTGATTGGAGAAATCGCAGATCGAACACCAGTTTACGAAACCATCCATGCCATGTTTGAAACACAAGCAGAAAAGACGCCGGATGCTTATGCGGTAATTGATCAAGCCTGCTCGTTAACATACAAAGAACTGAATAAATCGGCTAACAGATTGGCGCGGCATTTACGAATGAAGGGTGTTGCGAGACAGGAGCCCGTTGCGATTATGATGGAACGCTCAGCGGCGTTTATCACAGGTGTTATTGGAATCTTAAAGGCAGGCGGCGCCATTGTTCCCGTTGATCCGCATTACCCGGCTGACAGAATCCGTTATATTCTGCATGATTGCGGCTGTTCGCATGTTGTTTCACAAGCGCATCTTTCCTCATCGTTAGAAGACAATTACATTATCACTCATCCAGAAGAAATCGAAAGCAAAGTAGACGGCAGTAACATAAAGTCAGTCAACAATGCTGACGATCTGCTGTATATGATTTATACATCAGGCACAACAGGTAAACCAAAGGGTGTTCAATTTGAGCATCGAAACATGGCTAACTTGCTGAAATTCGAATATACTCACTCCGGCATTGACTTTGAAGCAGATGTTCTGCAATTTGCGACACCTTCCTTCGACGTCTGCTATCAAGAAATTTTTTCTGCGCTTCTGAAAGGCGGCACACTGCACATCGTGCCAGAAGCCATAAAAAGAGATGTGCCTCAGCTGTTTGCATTTATAAACAAGCATCAGACGAATATTGTGTTTCTCCCAACTGCTTTTATCAAAATGATTTTCAGCGAGCGAGAACTTGCGAACTCGTTTCCTGATGGCGTCAAACACCTGATCGCAGCCGGGGAACAATTAATGATTTCAGACCTTTTCCAAGATGTGTTGCGTGAACGCGGCATACACCTGCACAATCATTACGGACCTTCAGAAACTCATGTGGTATCTACGTATACCATTCATCCTGGAGACCCTATTCCTGAGCTTCCGCCAATCGGTAAACCGATAGGCTGTACTGATCTATATATTTTGAATCATCAAAAACAGCTTCAGCCATGCGGCGTACCAGGCGAACTCTATATTTCCGGCGCAAGTGTTGCCAGAGGATATGTCAATCACGATAAACTGACAAGCGACAAATTTTCATCCGATCCATTCAAGCCTGATGTGATCATGTACCGGACAGGTGATTTGGCCAGACGGCTTGAAGACGGCAACATCGAATATATCGGACGGGCAGACAATCAAGTGAAAATCAGAGGTTATCGAATTGAGCCGCAAGAAATCGAAGTCACGCTAATGAATCATCCGGACATTAGTGAGGCTGCCATTCTCATCTGGCAAGATCAAAACGGTGAACATGAATTATGCGCTTACTATTGCAGTGTACAAAAGCTGAATGCAATAGATTTACGCAGTTATATGGCTAGTGAGCTCCCAGAATACATGATTCCGGCGAAATGGATATGGGTTGACAGCATACCTCTTACCCCAAACGGAAAAGTAGATCGCGCAGCACTTCCGGAGCCAGATGCTTCAATCAGCGGAAACCCATATACTGCCCCTCGAAATCTGTTAGAGGCAAAGCTTTCGCAACTATTTGAAGATGTGCTAAAGAATGGGCATATAGGCATCCAAGACAACTTTTTTGACAATGGCGGTCACTCGTTAAAAGCAACAGTGCTTATGTCACGGATCGCAAAGGAATTCCATGTGCAAGTTTCACTTAAGGACATCTTTGCTCATCCGACTGTTGAAGGATTAGCTTTAATTATTCGAGAGGCAGAACAAAATTTGTATGCAGCAATTGAACCAGCAGAAAAAAGGGATACATATCCTGTATCTTCGGCCCAAAAACGAATCTATGTGCTTCAACAGCTTGATGAGGGTGTCGCCTATAACATGCCTGCGGTCTTAGAACTGGAAGGTGCACTGGATGTCGCCAAACTGTCTGCTGTATGTAAAGAACTGATCAGTCGGCATGAGCCGCTTCGAACTTCCTTTGTACCCGGAGCTGATGACGAGCCGGTTCAGCGTATCCACACCGAAGTGCCGTTTACGTTAAGTAAAGAGACCACTATCGAGGGATTTGTCCGTCCCTTTGATCTCAGCCAGGCGCCATTATTTAGAGCAGGCCTTATAGAAGTGTCAAACGAGAAGCATGTATTGCTGGTGGATATGCACCATATCATTTCAGATGGTGTATCCGTTCAGCTCCTAATCCGAGAATTTACCGATCTTTATGCAAACCGGCAGCTTAAGCCATTGCGGATCCAATATAAAGATTACGCCGTATGGCAGCAGAAATTTAAAAAGGGAGACTCGTACCAAAAGCAGGAGACTTACTGGCAGCAGCAGTTTAGCGGGGATCTTCCTATACTGGAGCTTCCAACAGATAAACGACGTCCGGCAGAACGGCAATTCATAGGCGGAAAAGTAACCTTTCAATTGGACAAAGAGATCACGGCCCGCATAAAGCGGCTCGCCCATAAAAACAGAAGCACGCTTTATATGACGCTTCTCGCTTTGTATTCAGCCTTTTTGTCTCGGTTAAGCGGTCAGGATGATATCGTGATTGGTTCACCAATCGCCGGACGGCCCCATGCCGACCTTGAAGCTGTTCTTGGGATGTTCGTCAATACACTGGCTCTCCGCACACGCCCAGCGGGTAATAAGACATTTGAGGAATTTCTGAAAGAAGTCAGACAGACGGCATTAGAAGCGTATGAGCATCAGGATTACCCGTTTGAAGAGCTTGTGGACAAACTCGGTGTGCAGCGGGAAATGAGCCGGAATCCTTTGTTTGACACAACGCTAGTCCTTCAGAATATGGAACAGCAAAAGCTAAAAATGAATGATGTACAGCTTCAGTGGAACGACTTGGAGCACCCAATATCAAAATTTGATATTTCCCTATACGTTACAGAGCATGATTCCGAGCTTTTCTGTCAGTTTGAATACAGTACAGCTTTGTTTGAGAAAGAAACCATCCAAAGGTGGGCCAGCCTTTTCACCACGCTTGTGGAACATACAGCTGCCAGTCCTGAAACAGAATTGGACGATATTCCAATCTTAACAAAAGAAGAAGAGAGAGATTTCATTGAATCATGCCATCTGTTTGAGGAGACGGGCTATTCAATGAATCAAACGCTCCACTATGCACTCGAACAGCAGGCAACAAAAACGCCTGATCAGGCGGCCGTTATCTTCGAAGATGGAGTGATGACCTATAAAGAATTGAACGAACAGGCTAACCGTATCGCCTGGGAGCTGATCGGACGGGGGGTAAAACCCGAAACGACTGTTGCCATTATAGGAAAGCGTTCACCTGAAATGCTGCTTGGCATTTATGGCATTCTTAAAGCTGGCGGCGCTTATCTGCCCATCGACCCGGATTATCCGGAAGAACGAATCAGCTTTCTGCTGGAGGACAGCGGTACAAACATTCTCCTGCTTCAGTCTGCCAGCCTTCATATTCCGGCATTTACAGGAGAGATTGTCTATCTCAATCAGACAAATAGCGGACTGGTACATCGTTTGTCCAATCCGAATGTGAACGTTCTCCCGCAATCTTTAGCCTATGTCATCTATACATCCGGCTCTACCGGGATGCCTAAGGGTGTTGAAATTGAACATCGATCAGCGGTGAATTTTTTGAATTCCCTACAGTCCCGCTATCAGCTAAAGCATTCAGATATGATTATGCACAAAACATCATATTCATTCGATGCTTCAATATGGGAGCTGTTTTGGTGGCCTTATGCCGGAGCTTCTGTTTATCTGCTTCCTCAGGGAGGCGAAAAAGAACCTGAAGTGATCGCGAAGGCCATAGAAGAACAAAAGATCACAGCTATGCATTTTGTGCCTTCAATGCTCCATGCATTTTTAGAACATATAAAATATCGCTCTGTACCGATTAAGACAAACAGACTCAAGCGAGTGTTTTCTGGGGGAGAACAGCTGGGGACCCATCTTGTCTCCCGATTTTACGAGTTGCTTCCAAATGTTTCAATAACCAATTCCTATGGGCCAACGGAAGCAACCGTAGAAGCTGCATTCTTTGATTGTCCGCCGCAAGAAAAACTTGAACGGATTCCAATTGGAAAACCTGTTCATCATGTCAGATTATATATCCTGAATCATAATCAGCGGATGCTGCCTGTTGGATGTATCGGTGAACTATACATTGCCGGAGCGGGTGTTGCCAGAGGTTATTTGAATCGGCCGGCATTAACGGAGGAGCGTTTTCTAGAAGACCCGTTTTACCCGGGGGAACGCATGTACAAAACCGGGGATGTGGCGCGCTGGCTCCCTGACGGGAATATTGAATTCCTCGGGCGCACGGATGATCAGGTGAAAATCCGCGGCTACCGGATTGAGCCGGGAGAAATTGAAGCGGCACTAAGAAGCATAGAAGGTGTAAGAGAGGCGGCCGTTACCGTACGGACAGACAGCGGTGAGCCGGAATTATGCGCTTATGTAGAAGGGCTCCAAAGAAACGAAGTGCGGGCACAGCTTGAGAGACTGTTGCCGGGCTACATGGTCCCAGCCTATATGATAGAAATGAAACAGTGGCCGGTTACGCCAAGCGGAAAGCTCGACCGAAACGCCCTGCCAGCTCCTGGCGGAGCGGCAGATGCGGAGACCTACACAGCGCCGAGAAACGTGACTGAGATGAAGCTTTCTCAGCTGTGGGAGGACGTGCTGAAAAATGGCCCTGTCGGGATTCACGACAACTTTTTTGACCGCGGGGGACATTCCTTAAAAGCAACGGCGCTTGTCTCACGGATCACCAAAGAATTCGATGTACAGGTGCCGCTAAAAGATGTGTTTGCCCATCCGACAGTAGAAGGACTGGCTGCCGTTATCCGTGAAGGAACGGACAGTCCATATGAAGCGATTAAGCCCGCTGAAAAACAGGAAACCTATCCGGTTTCCTCTGCCCAAAAGCGGATTTATGTCCTTCAGCAGCTGGAAGACGGAGGGACAGGCTACAATATGCCGGCTGTGTTAGAGCTCGAAGGGAAGCTCAACCCTGAAAGGATGGACAGAGCTTTCCAAGAGCTGATCAAGCGCCACGAGTCGCTTCGAACCGCCTTCGAACAGGACGAAGGAGGCGATCCGGTGCAGCGCATCCATGACGAGGTGCCGTTTACGTTACAGACTACAGTTCTCGGCGAACGAACCGAACAGGAGGCCGCAGCCGCATTTATCAAACCGTTTGATCTCAGCCAAGCGCCGCTGTTCCGTGCCCAAATCGTAAAGGTATCAGATGAGCGGCACCTGTTGCTGGTTGATATGCATCACATCATTTCAGACGGTGTTTCCGTCAACATTCTGATTCAAGAATTCGGCGAGCTGTACAATAATCGGAAGCTTCCGGCGCTGCGCATTCAATATAAAGATTATGCCGTATGGCAAGAAGGATTCAAAACAGGAGACGCGTACAAAACGCAAGAGGCGTACTGGCTGAAGCAGCTCGAGGGCGAGCTGCCTGTGCTGGATCTCCCCGCTGATCATGCCCGCCCGCCGGTGCGAAGCTTCGCTGGTGACAAGGTCTCATTTACGCTGGATCAAGAGGTTGCATCAGGCCTTCACAAGCTGGCACGAGAAAACGGAAGCACACTGTACATGGTGCTCCTTGCGGCTTACACCGCGTTCTTGTCACGCTTAAGCGGACAGGAGGATATCATCGTCGGCTCGCCAATCGCCGGCCGGCCGCACAAGGATCTTGAGCCGATACTCGGCATGTTTGTGAACACGCTGGCGCTTCGGACACGCCCGGAGGGCGGGAAGCCATTCGTACAGTATTTGCAGGAAGTGCGTGAGACAGCATTGGAAGCCTTTGAGCACCAAGATTACCCGTTCGAAGAGCTTGTCGATAAGCTTGGATTGACACGAGATATGAGCCGGAACCCAGTGTTTGATGCGATGTTAGTTGTTCAAAATAATGATTACGAGCCATTGTATCTTCATGATTTGAAAATGAAGCCGGCACAAGTTTCTCATCTCGTTTCTAAATTCGATTTGACACTACAGGCATCTGAGGGCGACGGAAACATTCATTTCCTTTTTGAATATTCAACCGCATTGTTCGAGAAAACCACCATTGAACGCTGGGTATCGCATTTAACAAATGTACTTAGCATCATCGGCAAAAACCCGGAGGTGACACTCAACCATATCGACATCCTGACCCAAGAAGAGCGGCACCAGCTGCTTAATGAGTTTAACACCGGGCAAGCGAATCAATACGGAGTTCAAACAATCAGTCAATTGTTTGAGCAGCAAGCTGCACGAACACCAAAAGCTTCTGCACTTGTCAGCGGAGACAAAACACTCACTTATCAGGAGCTTGACGAGTGGTCCAATGGAATCGCACGTGCATTGCGCAGCCGAGGTGTTAAGCCGGACACACCAGTAGGCATCATGATGCATCGTTCGTTCAGTATGATAGCAGCCATACTTGGTGTGTGGAAAGCAGGCGGCTGTTACGTTCCCATTGATCCTGAATACCCGACAGAACGCAAACGCTATATCCTTAGCGACAGCGGAACGAAACTGCTGATGACAATAAATGAAGCGGATCGAGGAGTACTTGCTGACTTTGAAGGAGAGATCTTGACGATAGAAAGCGTAGAGGAAGACGACAAATCGCCGCTGCCGCAAGTGTCGTCTGCCCATCATTTGGCTTATATCATTTATACTTCAGGAACGACGGGCCGGCCAAAAGGGGTGATGGTCGAGCATAAAGGTATTGCCAACACGCTTCTGTGGCGGCGAAACGCTTATGCATTCAACGAGACAGATGCCATCCTGCAGCTCTTTTCTTTCTCATTTGACGGCTTTTTAACTAGTATGTTTACACCGCTTTTGTCAGGTGCAAAAGCCGTTTTGCTTCATGAAGAGGAAGCGAAGGATATTCTGGCCATTAAGCATCAGCTGTCTCGTCAACGGATTACACATATGATTATTGTGCCTGTTTTATATCGAGCGCTTTTGGACGTAGTGCAGCCGGAAGATGTAAAGACGCTTAGAGTCGTCACACTGGCGGGAGAAGCGGCTGACCGCGAATTGATCGACCGCAGCTTAGCTATATGTCCGCATACCGAACTCGCCAACGAATATGGACCGACAGAAAACAGCGTGGCGACTACCGTCATGAGACATATGGAAAAGCAGGCATACGTAAGCATCGGCCAGCCGATTGACGGGACTCAAGTGCTGATTTTAAATAGCAATCATCAGCTTCAGCCAATCGGTGTTGCGGGAGAGCTTTGTATAGCAGGAACAGGGCTTGCAAGAGGGTACGTCAATCTTCCAGAACTGACAGAGAGAGCATTCACGCAGAATCCATTTAAACCCGAAACACGAATGTACCGAACAGGAGACGCCGCCAGATGGATGGCCGACGGTACACTCGAATATCTCGGAAGAATCGATGATCAAGTCAAAATCAGAGGATACCGTGTAGAAACGAAAGAAATTGAATCGGTCATCCGGTGTATAAATGGTGTAAAAGACGCCGCAGTAGTTGCTCATGAAACAGCGTCAGGACAAACCGAATTAAGTGCTTATGTGGTGACAAAACCAGAGTTGAGCACAAATGCTGTACGCTCAGAATTACAAAACAAGCTGCCGGTGTTTATGCACCCTGCGTTTATTGAAAAACTGGACTCACTTCCATTGTCACCAAACGGCAAGCTGGATCGCGGAGCACTTCCAAAACCTGTATACAACCACGAAGGTGAACGTCCATTCCTCCCGCCAGCCAGCAAAATGGAGCAAATACTGGCAGATATATGGAAAGAAGTACTGGGGGCAGAAAAGATCGGAACAGCTGATTCGTTCTTTGAACTTGGCGGAGATTCAATCAAAGCGTTACAGGTATCTGCGCGGCTTCACCGGATAGGCAAGCAAATGGCAGTGAAAGATTTGTTTAGCCATCCGACCATTCAAGAATTGGCAGCTTATATCCGTGATTCAGATACAAGTTCCAGCCAAGCTGCGGTTGAGGGAGACGTACAATGGTCGCCTGTTCAAAAATGGTTTCTTTCTCAAGATATAAAAGAAAAACACCATTTTAATCAGTCCGTAATGCTGCATCGAAGTACCTTTGTACAAGAAGACGCACTGCGCAAAACGTTAAAAGCAATAACGTGTCATCATGATGCGCTGCGAATGGTGTTTACACAGAATGAACAAGGAAAGTGGGATCAATATAATCGGCCGCTCAGTCATTCGGACGACGCGTTGTACGGCCTTGAGATGATTGATTTATGCACTGATGGAAATAGAGCGTATGAGCCTATTATCAAACGCCATGTACTTGATATTCAGCAGAAAATGGATTTGAAGAATGGTCCGCTGCTGCAAGCCGGTCTTTTCCACACAATTGACGGTGATTTCTTATTTTTATCTGCTCATCACCTCGTCGTTGACGGCATTTCATGGCGGGTTCTGCTTGAAGATTTGGCTTTAGGGTATCGCCAAGCTGCTGGCGGGGAGGATATCAAACTGCCGCCTAAAACAAGCTCGTTTAAAGCGTATGCGAAAAAGCTCTCTGACTACGCTGAAAGCCAGCAGCTAATGAAACAGCTCAAGTATTGGCGCGAAGCCGAAGAGTATCAAACAGAGGCATTGTCTTTTGATCAAATCGATGGAACTAGAGCACACGAGGGACAACGGTCCACAATTTCGTTTACCTTAAACGATAAAGAGACAGCAGCACTCTTAAAAGACGCCAACAGCGCATATAACACTGATACGCAGGACATGCTGCTCGCTTCTGTCATTCTTGCGCTGCGCCATTGGACCAATCAATCCGCCTTCAAACTATCATTAGAGGGCCACGGGCGAGAGGATGTATTAAAAGGAATAGATGTGAGCCGGACGATTGGATGGTTTACCGCCATTTATCCGTTATTGATTAAACTGAACGCAGACTTGCCAGATTCGGAAGAAAGCATGGTTCATGTGCTAAAAACAACAAAAGATACACTGAGACGTGTACCTGACAAAGGATTCGGCTACGGTGTCATCAAATATTTGACTCCGCCTGGCAAAAAAGACATCAATTTCACAGGTGCACCAGAAATCAGCTTTAATTATCTTGGTCAATTTGAAAGCGGCCGCACAGCTGAAGTACCTGAGGAGGACGCCTTCTCATTCTCTCCGCTGGGTGCCGGAGGTGATATCAGCACAACATGGAACCGTGAACAGTCGCTGGATATCAGCGCAATCGCTGCAGAAGGAAAATTGACTGTCAATATGACTTATGACAATGCCCGCTTTCAGCGCAAAACCATCGAACAGCTTAGCGAAACATGCCGTCAATTTTTATTACAGCTGATCGAACACTGCCAGAACAAAAGCGAAACAGAAAAGACGATCAGTGATTTTGATGATCAAGAACTGACCGAGGACGCCCTGCAAGAGATCGCTGATATGCTCAGTTTTCACTAATGAATCCGTGAAGAAAGGTGCAGACACTATGAATACCATTAAAAAAATCAAGAACATTTATCCTCTGAGTCATATGCAGGAAGGGATGCTGTTTCATTCCTTCCTCCGTAAAGAGGAGGGGGCGTATGTTGAGCAGTCGCTCTTCACCATTAAAGGAAGCCTCAGCTATGACTGGTTCCAGCGCAGCATTCAAGCCATTATCGACCGCCATGATATTTTCAGAACCGTGTTTTTGCCGCACGTCCCGCATTTGTCGGGACCTCGGCAAGTCGTGATGACAGAACGTGAATTCCATTTGAACAGCGAAGACATTTCTCATCTGCCAACAAACGACCAGAATGAGTATATTGAACGCTTTAAAGAGAAGGACAAGCAAAAAGGCTTTGATCTGCAAAAAGACATGCTGATGCGGATTTCTCTATTCAAAACAGCTAAAGATGAGCATGTCTGTATCTGGAGTCACCATCATATTTTAATGGACGGATGGTGCCTAGGTATCGTTATGCAGGAATTTATGCAAATTTATCAATCGATTCATACAGGAAAACCGCTTTCATTAGACCCTGTCCGTCCGTACAGTACCTATATTTCCTGGCTGACAAACCGAGACAAAGAAAAAGCAGCGGCCTACTGGGATACCTATTTAAAAAACTACAGCACTCCATCACCTCTGCCTCGTGTGTCTGATAAAGAAACAAAAGAAGGTTATCACCGTGAAGATTTGATATTTTCATTAAATAAACCACTGACAGACAAGCTGAAAGAGACTGCCAAACAACACGGCGTCACGCTCGCTACCCTTATTCAGGCGGTCTGGGGTGTGATGCTGCAGCAATATAACCGCACAGACGACGTTGTGTTTGGCGCAGTTGTATCAGGAAGACCGTCAGAAATCCCGGGCGTGGAGCAAATGATAGGGTTGTTTATCAATACCATACCGATTCGAATTAAAACACATCAAGACGAAACGTTTCACGAGCTGCTCATACGCTGCCAGAAAGAAATGCTGGAAGCTGAGCCGTTTACCTGCCAGCCTTTATTTGATATTCAGGCAAACACCGCATTAAAACAGGAACTGATTGATCACATTATCGTCTTTGAAAACTATCCGTTACAGCAGAAAATCGCCGATTCCGCTGATCAAACCGATTCACCGCTGCAAATCGATCAAGTTCAAGTATCCGAGCAATCAGGATATAACTTTAATCTTGTCGTTGCTCCCGGCGAAGAGCTTGTCATCAAGTTCAGCTATAATGCATTCGTTTACGATGCTGCCTGGATCAGCTGTATCAAGAGGCAATTTACGCAAGCGCTTAGCACAGCTGCACAGCACCCTCATATGCCAATTGCTGATTTTTCTTTTCTTGATGCAACAGAAAAAGAGCAGATTGTCACACAGTTCAACAATACAAAAACGGAGTATCCAAAGAATCATACAATTATCGATTTATTTCGCGAACAAGCAGAAAAGACGCCAGACCATACCGCACTTGTGTATGGCAATATGTCTATTTCGTATAAAGAGCTTGATAAACGCTCTAATGCGCTCGCCAGAGAATTAATTCAAAAGGGATTTCGGAAAAACGAGACAGCCGGAATATTGGCTGCACATTCTCCCGAATTCATGATCAGTGTGCTTGCCGTATTAAAAGCAGGGGGAGCATACCTCCCGCTTGATGCGGAGCTTCCGCCTGAACGAGTCAGCTTTATGCTTGAGGAAACGCAAGCAAAAATGCTGATTGTTCAAAAGGGGCTGGAGCAAAATGCTGCGTTCTCAGGAACATGTATGATTGCAGATGCGCAGGCATTGATGGGAGAGAACCATTTTCCTATCAACACCATCTCCAGTCCAGACGATCTTGCATATATCATGTATACCTCAGGATCAACAGGCCGGCCGAAAGGGGTCATGATCACGAATCGCAATGTCGTGTCCCTGGTCAGAAACAGCAATTACACGTCTGCGTCCGGTGATGACCGGTTTATTATGACTGGATCTATCAGCTTTGACGCCGTCACCTTTGAAATGTTCGGGGCACTTTTAAATGGCGCAAGCCTTCATATCATTGATAAATCGACAATGCTGACACCTGATCGGTTTGGAGCGTATTTGCTTGAAAATGACATCACAGTGCTATTTTTAACGACAGCTCTTTTTAATCAGCTGGCACAGGTACGAGCTGACATGTTTCGCGGGCTCCATACGTTATATGTCGGAGGAGAAGCACTCTCTCCTGCTCTGATGAATGCTGTCAGACATGCCTGTCCAGATCTCGCGCTTCATAATATTTACGGGCCTACGGAAAACACGACTTTTTCAACCTTTTTTGAAATGAAGAGAGACTATGCGGGGCCGATTCCGATTGGAAAACCAATCAGCAATAGCACCGCTTACATCTTAGATACAAAAGGACGTCTTTTGCCAATAGGCGTTCCCGGCGAGCTTTGTGTTGGCGGTGATGGTGTCGCTAAAGGCTATTTGAACAGAGATGACCTGACAAATGCTGTGTTTTCTCCTCATCCTTTCTTGCCTGGAGAAAGAATATACCGTACTGGTGATTTGGCGCGCTGGCTGCCTGATGGAAACTTAGAATACATCAGCAGAATTGACAGGCAAATGAAAATCCGCGGAAAACGAATTGAGCCTGCCGAAATAGAAGCGCGCCTGTTAGAAATGGAAGGCGTTCAAGAAGCAGCAGTGACATTGAGAGAAAAAGATGGAGAGGTGCAGCTGTACACTCATTACGTCGGTGATCACAAAAAAACAGATACGGATTTTCGCGCCGATTTGGCGCGTGTGCTTCCAGACTATATGATCCCGCAGCACTGGGTGCGTGTGGAGCGGATGCCGCTTACCGGAAACGGAAAAATAGACCGCAGCGCGCTGCCTATTCCAGAAAATAAGCCTGCCAAACGACAGAACATCATATTGCCAAGAAACTTGGTTGAAGAAGAATTGGCGAACATTTGGAAGCAAGTCCTCGGTGTTAACACAATCAGTATTGATGATGACTTCTTTGCTATTGGCGGACATTCACTAAAAGCACTGCAAGTCATACATACACTAAAACATCAGCAGAACATTGACATACCGATTGATTTCTTGTTCGAACATCCGACAATCGCTCAGCTTGCCGAAAAACTTTATTCTAAACAGCTGACAGCAGCAAATGAACAGCATGTGATCAAACTGAACCAGCACGGCGCGCAAAATCTTTTCTGCTTCCCGCCGATATCGGGATTTGGCATTTATTTTAAAGACCTTGCTTTATTGCTGAATGAGAAGGCAGCCGTATACGGGTTTCACTTTATTGAACAAGACACCCGCATTGAACAATATGTTAATTGCATGACGGACATACAGCCTGAGGGCCCATACGTTTTATTAGGCTACTCTGCAGGCGGAAACCTGGCTTTTGAAGTGGCACAGGCTATGGAGCGCAAAGGATTAGAAGTCAGCGACTTCATTATCGTGGACGCTTATCTAAAAGAACAGCCTTTGCCTATCGATACCGGTAATGACGAATCTGCAGCATATCTGCCTGAAGCAGTCAGAGAAAAGGTGATGAAGAAAAAAAGAAACTATCAGGAATATTGGGCACAATTGCTGAATGAAGGGCACATCAAAGCAAGCATTCATTTCATCGAAGCTGGAATCCATCCCGAAACCAGCAAGAATACAGGCTTAACGAAATGGGAAGGCGCCTGCGGAAACTATAGTGAGTACACGGGTTTTGGCGCTCATAAAGACATGCTGGAAGGAACATATGCTGAAAAGAATGCTGACATCATCCTCGACATTTTAGAAAAGATCACTTCAAATAAAGCAATCCCGCACAAACAATAGAGCGGATTCGCGGACAGAGGCATTCTCTGTCCGCTTCTTTTTGTATCAAAGAATGGATCGATGACACTCGGGAATGATAACATCATCCTTTTTCTTGGAGGCTTGTCATGGATCATCTATCTTTTCTTACGTTTATCATGCTGATTCTAGCCAGTTACAGGCTGACACATTTGATTGTATTCGACAAAATCACAGAATTTATCCGAAAACCTTTTATGAAAAAGAAAAGGATTGTTGATCAAAACGGGCATGTAGATGAAAAAAGCGTGCCGGCTTCTAACTTTGGATACATGCTCAATTGCTACTGGTGTGCCGGTGTTTGGTGTGCCATCTTGATCGGACTTGGCTATCTATTTTTGCCTCGTATTGCAATACCGCTGATCTTTATTTTAGCCATTGCCGGAGCACAAGCGATCCTTGAAACGGCTGTCGGTGTCGGCGTAAAACTTATTGACGTGTTAAAAAGTCTGCAAACCATGATGAATGATAAAAAGTCCTAAAAGCGGTTCACAACATGCTTTAGGACTTTTTTCGTTTATTTAGTGAGATAGACATTCTGTTAATCACCCTTTTATAGCCCGGGAATACCGTAATAGCGAATAGTGAAAGTGATGTAATGGGGGAGAAGAAACAGAATGAAGGTTTGCCAAAAGTCGATTGTCCGTTTCCTTGTCAGCTTGATCATCGGAACGTTTGTCATTTCCGTTCCGTTTATGGCCAATGCGCAGTCTGACAGGGAGCTGAGAGCCGTATGGATTGCTTCCGTATTAAATATTGATTGGCCGTCCAAAAAAGGGTTATCTGTGAAAGAGCAAAAACAGGAGTATATCAAACTGCTGGAGGATGTGCAAAAAATGGGAATGAATGCCGTTATTGTTCAGATTAAACCGACGGCTGATGCCTTTTATCCGTCAGCTTACGGGCCTTGGTCGGAATACTTAACCGGTGTCCAAGGGAAGGACCCGGGCTATGATCCTCTTGCATTTATGATTGAAGAAACCCATAAACGAAATTTGGAATTTCACGCGTGGTTTAACCCTTACCGTATTACAATGAATCATACAGATCTTAATAAATTGTCTGAGAGTCACCCGGCAAGAAAACATCCAGATTGGGTTGCCGCCTACGGAAACCAGCTGTATTATCATCCAGGCATTCCAGAAGCGAGAGATTTTATCGTCAAAGGCATTGAAGAAGTCGTAAAACATTATGATATCGATGCTGTTCATATGGATGATTATTTTTACCCTTATAAAATAGCAGGACAGGAATTTCCTGATCAAGCACAGTATGAACAATACGGAAAAGACGCTTTTTCTAATATCGATGACTGGCGGCGGGACAATGTGAACCAGCTTGTCAAACAAATCAACCAAACAATTAAAGCTGCAAAACCGTATGTCAAATTCGGCATCAGTCCCTTTGGAGTATGGAGAAACGCCGCAGATGACCCGACCGGATCGAATACAAAAGCAGGCGTCAGAAATTATGACGATCTATATGCAGACACAAGGCATTGGATCCAAGAAGGCGACATCGATTATATTGCTCCGCAAATTTATTGGAGTATCGGCTTTAACGCAGCGGCGTACGACGTGCTGGCTGATTGGTGGAGCAATGAAGTCAAAAATAGGCCTGTTCACTTATATATTGGCCAGGCAGCATATAAAATCAATAACAATTTTGATCCGCCTTGGTCCGACCCTGAGGAATATGTGCGGCAAATCACTTTGAACCGCCAGCTTGAACTGGGGAAAGGAAGCATGCATTTCAGCCTCAAGGATCTCAACAAAAATCCGCTTGGCATCAAAGACAGGCTTATCGCCGATCTTTACAGCAAGCCGGCACTGGTTCCGCAAATGCCTTGGCTTGACAATACCGCCCCAAAAAAACCGAAGCTTACGAAAGTCACCGAAGACAAAAACGGCAATCTTCTGCAGATTAAAGATCACCCATCAAATCAAAAAACGAAAGAAACAGCCTATTATGCGATATACAGAGCCGAAGGGAAAAAGCAGAGAACATTGCTGGCAACGCAAAGAAAAACACATGAGCAGCAAGCCTTCTTAGATAACACGGCAGATCCTAACAAGAAATATACGTATTATGTCACTTCAGCAGACCGGCTTCATAACGAAAGCAAAGCTTCCAAACGAACAACAAAATAAGAAATGAGAAGGACGGCTTTCTAAGCCGTCTTTTTTTAAAAGTGATTTTGGAGACAGGAAACGATGGTAAACCGCTGTATTTTTTAAAAAAACAAAGGTGAGATTCACATGAATATGGAGGCGGTGTTTGGACATTTTCCATTATTGGAATCTGAGAAGCTAGAATCGAAGAGAAACACGTACAGGACGTGTTTTACGTTTTCATTTTTAGTCTGGTTAGGTGCCACATTATTTTTTGTGCTGTTCGGAGATGCTGTGTTGACTGATCCGGCTGAAGAAGCCTTTTTGACGAACTTTCTTCTCTTGGAAGCGGGCACCGCTCTTGTTTTATGCCTTGTGTTCTTCTCTATCAAAAACTCGATCAATCACAGTTCGCGGTGATCAAGCTAGGTATATGGGGATCAGCGGTCGGTTTATTGATTGATACGATTTCCCTTTGAAATCTCCCCTCATCTTCCCGGCTTTATCAAAGGGCTAAGTTATTGCGTTTGCGATATGGATGGTATGCGCCTACGGATTCAGTTTTAATTTTCAGACTTTTCTTGTCAGGGAATGATTATAGAACTCGCCTAATAGGATGTTACAAAGATGTGAAGGAGGAAACGATGTGAATTTTGAGCTGACAAAAGAACAACAAATGGTGCGTGAAATGGTAAAAGATTTTGCGAAAAAAGAAATTGCTCCTCACGCTGAACATGTAGATCAAACAGGCGAGTTCCCGATACAAACATTTGAAAAAATGGGTGAACTCGGTCTGATGGGTATTCCATTTCCAGAAGAATACGGCGGATCTGGCGGTGATACGATTTCATATGCCTTAGCGGTTGAAGAAGTCGGCAAAGCCTGCGGCAGTACTGGATTAAGCTATGCTGCAGCGGTCTCGCTAGGCGCAAGCCCTCTTTACTACTTCGGAACAGAAGAGCAAAAACAGACGCATTTGACGCCGCTGGCTTCAGGCACAGCACTCGGATCATTCGGCCTGACGGAGCCAAATGCCGGCTCAGATGCAGGAGGCACTCAAACAAAAGCGATTTTAAATGATGACGAGTATGTAATCAACGGCGAAAAGTGCTGGATCACTAATGCAAGCTACGCACGCACAGTTATTGTAACCGCCGTAACAGGCAAAAACAAAGACGGAAAAAACATCATCTCCGCATTAATCGTGCCAACTGACACACCAGGACTTACGATTACGAGCCCGTACGATAAAATGGGCGTCCGCGGATCGAATACAGCGGAAATTTTGCTTGAGGATGTAAGAGTGCCTGCGGCCAACTTACTTGGCGATCCAACGAAAGGGTTTAAACAGTTTCTATATACGCTGGACGGAGGGCGAATCTCCATCGCTGCTCTTGCAGTCGGCATTGCCCAAGCGGCCCTTGACGCATCATTGGCATATGCGAAAGAACGAAAGCAGTTTGGACAGCCGATTTCTTCCTTTCAAGCGATTCAATTTAAGCTTGCTGACATGGCGATGGAAATTGATCTGGCAAGGCAAATGGTGTTAAAAGCCGCCTGGCTGAAAGACCATAACCACCTGTTCACCAAAGAAGCGGCGTACGCCAAGCTATTCGCATCTGAAATGGCGACAAGGGCTTGCAATCAAGCCATTCAAATCCATGGAGGTTCAGGCTATATGAAAGAGTATGGAGTGGAACGGATGCTGCGGGACGCAAAATTAATGGAAATCGGTGAAGGCACATCTGAAATTCAGCGTCTCGTGATCGCCAGACAGCTTTTAAAATAAAAATGTAAACGCTTTCCCATCATTAAGAAAGGAGGAACAATGATTGGCTGAACTCATCCATTCCACAATCGGCAGGCTGCTGGAACAAACAGCTGATGCGTATCCCGATCGAGACGCTGTTGTGTATCCAGACCGAAATATCCGTTATACGTACGCTCAATTTGACAGTCTGTGCCGTCAAACCGCTAAAGGCCTTATGCGGATGGGGATTGGAAAAGGAGACCACGTCGCCATATGGGCTTCTAATATCCCTGAATGGCTTGCCGTCCAGTTCGCAACTGCGAAGATCGGAGCCGTGCTCGTAACCGTCAATACCAATTATCAAGCACACGAGCTGGACTACTTGTTAAAGCAATCAGATGCCGCCGCGCTTATTATCATGGATTCATACAGGGGCACTTCTTATCCAGACATCGTAAACAGTTTAATTCCAGAACTGCAAGAAGCAAAGCCCGGCCAACTGAAATCTGAACGCTATCCCTTTTTAAAAACGCTGATCTATATTGGCAATAAACGGTTGGCTGGCATGTATCATTGGGACGATACAGAGATATTGGCGAAAACAGTGACAGATGCTGAGCTTGAAGAGAGAATGAACAGCCTGGATAAAGACGATGTGATTAATATGCAATACACATCAGGAACGACAGGGTTTCCAAAAGGCGTGATGCTGACCCATTTTAATGTCATTAATAACGCTGCCAATATCGCTGAATGTATGGTTTTAACTTCTCAAGACCGCATGTGCATCCCGGTTCCGTTTTTTCACTGCTTTGGATGCGTCCTTGGGGTTTTGGCATGTGTATCCGTCGGGGCAGCCATGATACCCGTGCAAGAATTTGATCCCGTTACCGTCCTTAAAACGGTAGAAAAAGAGAGATGCACGGCGCTCCATGGTGTGCCTACCATGTTTATCGCCGAGCTGCATCATCCGAATTTTGATGCATATGATCTATCGACGCTCCGAACAGGAATCATGGCCGGCTCTCCCTGTCCAAGTGAAGTGATGAAAGCTGTGATTGAAAGGATGGGCATGAAAGACATTACGATCGCCTATGGACAAACCGAAGCCTCGCCAGTCATTACGCAAACGAGAGCAAATGATTCCTTCATAAGAAGAGTCGAAACAACCGGCCGCGCCCTGCCACATACTGAGGTGAAAATTGTAGAACCCGGGACATGTCAAGAAGTTCAAAGAGGCATGCAGGGAGAACTGTGCACCCGCGGCTATCACGTCATGAAAGGCTATTATAAAGACAAAGATGCGACCAGAAAAGCAATCAATCATGACGGATGGCTGTTTACCGGAGATCTTGCTGTCATGGATGAAGACGGGTACTGCCGCATCACCGGAAGATTAAAAGATATGCTCATCAGAGGCGGCGAGAACATTTATCCGCGGGAAATTGAAGAATTTTTATACCGGCATCCCGCTGTTTTAGATGTACAGGTCGTTGGTGTGCCTGACGCCAAATTCGGGGAGGAAGCTGCAGCCTGGATTAAACTGAAAGACGGTAAAAGCGTTTCACCTGATGAGCTTAAAGCCTATTGCAAAGGGAAAATCGCCCGCCACAAAATTCCGCGTTATGTTATTTTTACGGATGACTATCCGATGACGGCCTCAGGCAAAATTCAAAAATATAAACTGCGAGAAAAAACGATTGAAATGTTCAACCTACCATCAGATCAATGAGGTGAAATCATGTTTACAAAAGTACTGATCGCCAACCGCGGAGAAATTGCAATAAGAATTATCCGAACATGCAGCCGTCTCGGCATTAAAACGGTCGCGGTTTATTCAGAAGCAGACAAGGACGCGCCCCATACAAAAGCCGCTACAGAGGCTTATTTGATCGGGGAATCGAGAGTCAGTGAAAGTTATTTAAATATAGAGAGAATCATAAAGACGGCGAAAAAAGCAAATGCCGACGCGATCCACCCGGGATATGGATTGTTATCAGAAAACAGCCGATTCGCTGAACGCTGCAAGCAAGAAAACATCGTGTTTATCGGACCTTCCCCTGATATCATCGCAAAGATGGGCAGCAAAATCGAAGCGCGAAAAGCAATGGAGGCTGCAGGTGTCCCTGTGGTGCCGGGCGTTTCTGAATCCCTCGGAGATATAGAGGCAGCCTGCCGCACCGCAAGTCAAATCGGCTATCCTGTCATGCTGAAAGCTTCAGCGGGCGGAGGCGGCATCGGAATGCAGCGTGTTGAAAATGAAGAAGCATTAAAAAAAGCGTACGAGGGAAACAAAAAGCGCGCAGCAGATTTTTTCGGTGACGGGTCGATGTATATAGAAAAAGTTATTGAACATGCGCGCCACATCGAGGTTCAGCTTTTGGCCGATCAACACGGCCATACAGTACATCTGTTTGAACGTGATTGCTCTGTTCAGAGGCGCCACCAAAAAGTCATTGAAGAAGCACCGTCTCCATTTGTAGACGATGAACTAAGAATGAAGATCGGTCAAACAGCGGTAAAAGCAGCGAAGGCAATCGGCTATACGAACGCAGGCACCATCGAATTTATAGTTGACCAGAAACAAAATTTTTATTTCCTCGAAATGAATACGAGACTGCAAGTTGAACACCCCGTGACTGAAGAAATAACAGGCCTGGACTTAGTTGAGCAGCAGCTGCGGATTGCTGCGGGCCATACACTCACATTCTCCCAAAAAGACATCAAACGGAACGGGCATGCGATAGAGGTTCGAATATACGCGGAAGATCCCAAGACCTTCTTCCCGTCACCAGGTACGATCACTGCGTTTTCACTTCCTGACCAAAAAGGAGTCAGACACGAATGTGCGGTAGCAAAAGACAGCACCGTTACCCCTTTTTATGACCCGATGATCGCTAAGATGATTGTCAAAGGCCAAACCAGAACAGAAGCAATTGAAAAACTAGAGACAGCGCTTCGCGACTATCGTGTAGAGGGAATCAAAACAAATCTTCCGCTTCTCATACAGGCTGCGGCAACAAAGGCATTTAAAGAAGGGGATGTCACGACTGACTTTTTGAAACAACACCTATAAAGGAGGCAGTTGTCATGACGGTTAACATACAAATGGCAGGAAACCTGTGGAAAGTCCACGTCAAAGCCGGCGACCAAATCGAAAAGGGCCAGGAGGTAGCCATTTTGGAATCGATGAAAATGGAAATCCCGATCGTTGCAGATAGAAGCGGAATCGTAAAAGAAGTCAAAAAAAATGAAGGCGACTTTGTAAATGAAGGAGACGTACTGCTCGAACTGAGCGATTCCACTCAATAATTTGGAGGAAGACCATGTCATATCCTAAAAAAGTGACAATCAAAGAAGTCGGCCCGCGTGACGGCTTACAAAACGAGCCCGTATGGATCGCAACAGAGGATAAAATAACCTGGATCAACCAGCTTTCCCGGACAGGGCTGTCGTATATTGAAATCACATCCTTCGTTCACCCGAAATGGATTCCGGCGCTTCGAGATGCTATCGATGTAGCAAAAGGCATCGACCGAGAAAAAGGGGTAACGTACGCGGCACTTGTCCCGAATCAAAGAGGACTGGAGAATGCGCTTGAAGGAGGCATTAACGAAGCTTGCGTTTTTATGTCCGCCAGCGAGACGCACAACAGAAAAAACATCAATAAATCCACTTCTGAATCCCTTCATATACTCAAACAAGTAAACAACGACGCAAAAAAAGCAAACCTCACAACAAGAGCCTACCTCTCGACTGTTTTCGGCTGTCCGTACGAAAAAGATGTCCCCATTGAACAAGTCATTCGCCTTTCAGAAGCTCTATTTGAATTTGGGATTTCTGAACTGTCGCTTGGAGATACGATTGGAGCGGCTAATCCCGCCCAAGTGGAAACTGTACTTGAAGCTCTTTTGGCACGATTCCCGGCTAATCAAATTGCCTTGCATTTTCATGATACGAGAGGAACCGCTCTGGCCAACATGGTCACAGCACTCCAAATGGGCATCACGGTGTTCGACGGCTCGGCAGGCGGGCTTGGGGGATGCCCATATGCGCCAGGTTCATCAGGAAACGCCGCAACTGAGGATATCGTGTACATGCTTGAACAGATGGATATCAAAACAAATGTAAAGCTAGAAAAACTGCTATCTGCGGCCAAATGGATAGAAGAAAAAATGGGCAAACCGCTGCCGAGCAGAAATTTACAGGTGTTTAAATCATCTTGATAAAAGGGAGGACGCATACAATGGGAGACTCTATTCTTTTTACTGTTAAAAATGAACATATGGCGTTGATCACCTTTAACAGGCCTCAGGCAGCAAATGCTCTTTCAGCGGAAATGCTTAGAAACCTGCAAATGATTCTTCAGGAAATTGAATTCAACTCAAACATCCGCTGCGTCATCCTCACAGGCACCGGTGAAAAAGCGTTTTGTGCAGGGGCAGACCTAAAGGAACGGATAAAACTGAAAGAAGATCAGGTTCTGGAAAGTGTATCTCTCATTCAAAGAACGGCGGCTTTACTTGATGCCTTGCCGCAGCCGGTCATAGCTGCGATAAATGGAAGCGCATTAGGCGGCGGACTAGAATTGGCATTGGCATGCGACCTTCGAATCGCAGCTGAATCAGCTGTGCTGGGACTTCCGGAAACAGGGTTAGCTATTATCCCGGGCGCTGGAGGGACCCAAAGGCTGCCCCGGCTGATTGGCAGAGGAAAAGCAAAAGAATTCATTTATACAGGCAGACGCGTGACCGCACACGAAGCAAAAGAAATCGGCCTTGTAGAGCATGTCACGGCTCCTTGTGACCTTATGCCAAAAGCAGAGGAACTGGCCGCAGCCATTTCTGCCAACGGGCCGATCGCTGTCCGTCAGGCTAAATTTGCAATCAATAAAGGATTGGAGACAGATCTCGCTACAGGCCTTGCGATTGAACAAAAAGCGTATGAACAAACCATCCCGACAAAAGACAGGAGAGAAGGGCTTCAGGCCTTTCAAGAAAAAAGACGGGCCGTATACAAGGGAATATAAAAGGGAGGCAATGCTCATGGATTATGAAAAGGAACGAACAGAACGGGCTGAACGGATTCGAAAAGGCGGAGCGGAAAAGTATCATCAAGGCAATCGGGAAAAAGGCAAGCTCTTTGTCAGAGAGCGGCTTTCCCTTCTCTTTGACGATGACATTGAGCTAGAAGACGCTTTTTTTGCGGAATGTATGTCAGACGGGCTTCCCGCTGACGGAGTTGTAACCGGTATCGGCAAAATCGGCGGCCAAACTGTTTGCGTCATGGCGAATGATTCAACAGTGAAAGCGGGGTCATGGGGAGCTAAAACAGTTGAAAAAATCATCAGAATTCAAGAAACCGCGGAAAAATTAAACTGTCCGCTCATTTATTTAGTCGATTCGGCAGGCGCCCGAATTACCGACCAAATCAATGTCTTTCCAGGGAGACGCGGTGCAGGAAGAATTTTTTACAATCAAGTCAAATTATCGGGACGCATTCCGCAAATCTGTCTGCTTTTCGGACCATCTGCGGCAGGTGGCGCTTATATTCCGGCCTTCTGTGATATCGTCGTTATGGTAGACGGTAACGCCTCCATGTATTTAGGCTCGCCAAGGATGGCGGAAATGGTTATTGGAGAAAAAGTGTCTCTTGAAGAAATGGGTGGCGCCCGTATGCATTGCTCAATCTCCGGCTGCGGAGATATTCTTGCAGAAACTGAAGAAGAAGCCATACAGCTGGCGCGGGCTTATTTGTCTTACTTTCCGGCAAATTTTCAAGAAAAAGCGCCCATTCATGAGAAACGCCCGCCAAAACACTTCGACACCCCGCTTGCCGATGTCATTCCGCAAAATCAAAACGCACCTTTTGATATGCATGAGCTGATTGAGCGGGTCATAGATGAAGACTCATTTTTTGAGATCAAAGCCTTATTTGCACCGGAATTATTGACGGGCCTCGCACGAATCCACGGACAGCCTGTCGGCATTGTTGCAAACCAGCCGAAGGTAAAAGGAGGCGTCTTATTCCACGATTCAGCTGACAAAGCGGCTAAGTTCATTACCTTATGTGACGCTTTTCATATCCCATTGCTGTTCTTAGCCGATATCCCCGGTTTTATGATTGGCACAAAAGTAGAACAGGCTGGGATTATCAGACACGGAGCGAAAATGATTTCTGCGATGTCGGAGGCAACTGTTCCAAAACTCTCTGTCATTGTCCGAAAAGCTTACGGGGCGGGGTTGTATGCAATGGCAGGGCCGGCATTTGAACCGGATTGCTGTCTAGCGCTCCCAACCGCCCAAATCGCCGTCATGGGCCCTGAGGCAGCTGTAAACGCTGTCTACGCTAAAAAAATCGCCGAGCTGCCAGAAGAAGAGAGAGCCGCATTTATCAGCAGCAAACGGGAGGAATACAAAGAGGACATCAATATCTACCGTCTGGCTTCAGAAATGATCATTGATGCTGTTATCCCAGCCAATTCGCTGCGTGATGAGTTGGCCAAACGGCTCAAGGCATACATGACAAAGGAAATGACATTTACCAATCGAAAGCATCCGGTTTATCCGGTGTAAAAGCAAGAACTTAGGAGCGCAAAAAAAGCGCTCCTTTATATATTTACAATAACAACATTATGTCAACTAATTACCATTGCATAAAACGGTTGGTTTTTTAGAATAGTAAATAAAGGCTGCCGCACCTCTAGCGGCAATTGTCAGTTTATCATAAAAAGGGGCCTACATTATGTATCATTTATATTCACATAACGACTTGGACGGAGTAGGGTGCGGAATCGTAGCAAAATTGGCGTTCGGAAAAGACGTAGAGGTCCGGTATAACTCTGTCAACGGCTTAAACGCACAGGTGCAGTACTTTTTAGAAAAAGCGAAGGAGAGCAACAGACAGGACGCGTTATTCATCACCGATCTCGCCGTCAATGAAGAAAACGAAGAGAGATTGAATGAGTATGTTCATGCAGGGGGCAAAGTGAAGCTCATAGACCATCATAAAACAGCCCTTCATTTGAATGAGCATGAATGGGGATTTGTCCAGGTGGAATACGATGATGGAAGGCTCACATCCGCGACATCGCTTTTATATGGCTATCTCGTTGAAAATGGCTTCATGAAACCGACAAACGCCTTAGATCAATTCACAGAGCTCGTCCGCCAATACGATACATGGGAGTGGGAGCGGTACGATCAAAAACAGGCGAAGCGGCTTAATGATCTTTTCTTTTTGCTGTCAATCGATGAATTTGAAGCAAAAATGATCCAGCGCCTTTCCACGCATGACGAATTTTTCTTCGATGATTTTGAAGAAAAACTGCTTGATTTAGAAGACGAAAAAATCGAGCGCTACCTCCGCAGAAAGAAAAGGGAAATGGTACAAACCTTTGTTCACGAACACTGTGTAGGCATCGTTCACGCTGAATCGTACCATTCAGAGCTGGGGAACAGGCTAGGGAAAGATAACCCGCACCTCGATTACATTGCGATTTTGAGCATGGGGTCAAAACGAGTCAGTCTCCGCACCATTCATGATTACATCGATGTGTCAGAAATCGCCGGCCGATATGGCGGCGGAGGGCATGCAAAAGCGTCCGGCTGTTCAATAACCGATGAAGTATACGAGTTGTTTGTAGCTGAAGCTTTCCGTATTGATCCTGTACGGCCGGATGCCTTCCGTAACATCTATAATCTAAAGGGATCTGCGAATGGATCATTATATGAAAATCGCGCACAAATGAGATTTTTTCTTTTCCCTTTAGACAACGAATGGAATATTCAAATTAACGGAGAAACCCAAGACGAAACATTCGCAGCGTTTGAAGAGGCAGAATGGTTTATTAAGAGAAATTATGCCGCATCGCTCGTGCGGGATGAAGTGTTTGTCGCATTTTTAGCGGAGAATCTGAAGCTGGCAAATCAACATCGCAAGTAAAAAAATATGCATAGGGGAGCGTCAGTCACCCCTATGCATATCCGCTAGCTATCGTTTAAATATGGCTGTACGTTTCTTAATCACAAAATAAAGGGCTATCACGACAACAGCCAATATCATAATCGGTGTTGTATAAGTGCCTGCTATATTCTCAACATCATCCCACTGGCTTCCTAGCTGTATGCCTAAATAAACAAACAGAATAGACCATGGAATGATAGCAAGCACAGTCAGTACCACAAATTTGAGAAAAGGCATTCTGGCAATACCTGCCGGAATGGATATGGCATGTCTGACAACCGGTATAAAACGAGCCGAGAAGACAACTCCGGCGCCGTATTTCTGAAACCAGTTTTCCGACATGTCGATATGATGCTTTTTAATCAATAAATACTTCCCGTATTTGTCCAGAAATGGCCTGCCGCCATAGCGGCCGATCCAGTAAATAAAGATCTGGGCAATGGTACCCCCGATAACACCCGCAATAATTGCGCCAATAAATCCAATCGTGCCTTCCGATACCATATAGCCGCCATAAGCTAATACAATCTCACTCGGAATGATTTCAATCATTAACCCAATCGCAATACCCGCATATCCCATGTTCGTCAGCCATGTTAAAATTTCGCTTATCAAACTGCCCACATTCTTCACAACCTGTCCTAATCTTTTTCACTATTATATGACTGATTGACGAGCAAGATGGTTACAATTTTTTTACCGCAGCATTTCTTTCGTTTCCCGTTTGATCACATCTTCTAAATAGGCCAAAAGCTGAGATCTCATTTCGGGACGCATTAAGCCGATTTCGGTGCTCGCTTTAAAACAGCCTAGCTTATCGCCAATGTCATATCGATTTCCTTCCAGCAGCCGGGCGTGGATCGGCTCCTTACGGCAAACCTCACGAAGCGCATCTGTCAGCTGAATTTCGTTGCCCGCGCCTC
Organism: Bacillus sp. EU52; assembly: GCF_037964975.1. Taxonomy (NCBI): domain Bacteria; kingdom Bacillati; phylum Bacillota; class Bacilli; order Caryophanales; family Bacillaceae; genus Bacillus; species Bacillus sp. EU52. Next base: position 1,910,843 of record NZ_CP150177.1, on the reverse strand, counting down.
TGCCAATTGTCTTCAAAACGGAGAAGATCGAAGAATTCAGCACATAACGTCCCATTACTGCGATTTCCGAAGGTGCTTCTTCAGGAGAAGGCTTTTCCACTAAATCGTTCACTTCATATACATGCCCTTGAGACCCTGATGTATTTATAATACCATATTTGCTGACATCCTCAGGGAGAACTGACTGTACACCGACAACCTCTGTGCCATAAACGTCATATACATCCATTAATTGCCGAAGAGCCGGTGTTTCAGACACCATAATATCATCACCTAAGAGAACAGCAAAAGGCTCATCTCCGATAAAATGCTCCGCACACAGCACCGCATGGCCTAATCCGAGCGGTTCTTTCTGGCGGATGTAATGAATGTTGGCCAAATCGGCAATCTGCTGCATTTCCTTAAGTGTCTCCGTCTTGCCTTTTTCCCAGAGATTGAATTCCAATTCCGCCGACCGATCAAAATGATCTTCAATCGAGCGTTTATTTCTCCCTGTAATAATCAGTATATCTTCAATTCCTGACTCTGCGGCCTCTTCTACAATATATTGGATTGCTGGTTTGTCGACGATTGGGAGCATTTCTTTAGGCTGCGCCTTTGTCGCCGGCAGAAATCTCGTTCCTAAACCCGCTGCGGGAATAACTGCTTTTCTCACTTTTTTTCTCATTCATCCTCACTCCTGATCCTGTATGTTTTTCAGTGAATCTCCAAATACCCAGATTCGGTTTCCGATAAAATTCATCATCATTCCGCCGATAGTGGCGGCGAGCTTACTCACCAAAAGCGAGCAGCCGCAATTTTGAAACAAATAAAGCAGCAAAAAGGTGATCCCTGACGCGGCAATATTAATCATGAGAAAACGCACGATCTCTTTCCCGTCAGCCTTACGTTTCACACAAAACGTCCAATTCCGGTTCCACACATAGCTGTTGACGATACCTGCAGTATAGGAGCAGATCTGCGCCGGCAGATAAGAGACATGACAAGCGGCAAGAAGAAAGAAGACACCAAAATCTATCAGCGTATTGCCGACGCCTACGGTGCAAAAACGGCCTAATGTCTTTATTTTTTCTTTCAGCGTAACGGACCTCCCTTCATAAAAGATGCGAGTGGCAGTCATATTTGTTGATATGGATTACTATAGCGGACAGTGTTGAATAAACAATTAAAAAAATATGAACAAAACATGAAAAAGCGGGTATACCGCTCAATAGTCTTATACTCTTGAAAAAACAGCCGCATTGAACGGCTGTTTTTTGTGTCTGAAAACATACAAATATAAACGGAGTGTTAGCCCCATCTTATCAATGAATAAATGTATCCAGTTCCTTTGTAGAATCGAACACTAACTCCTCCAAAAGTTTCTATACACAATTTTTTTAATGATGTAGGATGTTAGATAAAGGGATATCTTGGATAATGATGTAATCTCCGTTCAATGTGATTAGTGGAAGGCCATGAACAATCCTGTCTTTTTATTTTCTGGACAATGGTCGCTAGGAATGGGGAAGTTTTTTTGAACAATTTTGAAGGAGTGATGCGATCTCCTCGAAGAAAGGAGAGAATGGAGACATATGAAGATGAGCTTTCAGAACAACTGGGAACATTGCTAAACAGCTTCCGGCTACTTTATGCGTGCGATCTTCATGACCTGTTGTTATCAAAAAGAAAATCCCCCATTTTAAGGAAAAAGGAGGATGTGAAGTGATGAGGAAAAAGTGTAGCGTATGTTTATGGATTCTAGTTTTATTATTGAGCTGCTTATCTGGGAAGTCTGCGTATGCTGCCACCAGTAGTACAATTGCAAAACATGTAGGGAATTCAAACCCGCTTATCGACCATCATTTGGGAGCGGATCCGGTTGCGCTGACCTATAACGGAAGAGTCTACATCTATATGTCAAGTGATGACTATGAATATAATAGCAACGGAACAATTAAAGATAATTCATTTGCCAATTTGAATAGAGTATTCGTCATATCTTCAGCGGATATGGTGAACTGGACAGACCACGGAGCCATTCCGGTAGCAGGTACCAATGGAGCTAATGGAGGCCGTGGAATTGCAAAATGGGCAGGTGCGTCATGGGCACCGTCAATCGCAGTTAAAAAAATTAATGGCAAGGATAAATTCTTCCTTTATTTCGCAAACAGCGGCGGAGGTATCGGGGTTCTCACCGCAGACAGCCCGATTGGTCCATGGACCGACCCAATCGGAAAACCGCTCGTAACGCCAAGTACGCCAGGAATGTCTGGTGTTGTATGGCTTTTTGATCCGGCAGTATTTGTAGATGACGACGGAACCGGTTACCTGTATGCCGGCGGAGGCGTTCCTGGCGGTTCAAATCCAACGCAGGCACAATGGGCCAATCCTAAAACGGCTAGAGTCATAAAATTGGGGCCTGATATGACGAGTGTTGTTGGAAGTGCATCTACAATTGATGCGCCTTTCATGTTTGAAGATTCGGGATTGCACAAGTATAACGGAACATATTATTACTCCTATTGCATTAATTTCGGCGGCACGCACCCGGCCGATAAACCCCCGGGTGAGATCGGCTACATGACCAGTTCAAATCCCATGGGTCCCTTTACATATAGAGGGCACTTCCTGAAAAATCCGGGTGCATTTTTCGGAGGTGGCGGAAACAACCATCATGCTGTTTTCAATTTTAAAAACGAGTGGTATGTGGTGTACCATGCGCAAACTGTCAGTTCCGCTCTGTTCGGGGCCGGCAAAGGATACCGTTCTCCACATATTAATAAGCTGGTGCATAACCCAGATGGATCCATCCAAGAGGTAGCAGCAAATTATGCAGGTGTAACACAACTTTCCAATTTGAATCCTTATAACCGGGTAGAAGCTGAAACGTTTGCTTGGAATGGACGCATTTTGACAGAGAAGTCCACAGCACCCGGCGGGCCAGTAAATAATCAGCATGTAACAAGCATTCAAAATGGAGACTGGATTGCTGTAGGAAATGCAGACTTCGGAGCGGTCGGTGCCAGGTCATTTAAAGCAAATGTAGCATCCACTTCAGGCGGGAAAATAGAAGTGCGCCTCGACAGTGCAGACGGTAAGCTTGTTGGAACTCTGAATGTACCTTCAACAGGCGGAGCGCAAACGTGGAGAGAAATAGAAACTGCAGTAAGCGGGGCAACCGGTGTGCACAAAGTATTCTTTGTATTTACCGGAACAGGTACAGGAAACTTGTTTAATTTTGATTACTGGCAGTTTACGCAAAGATAGTACTCGTAATGGGACCGCTTAAAAACGAGGCGGGTGAAGTACGGGCGGGCACCGGAACAGCCCGCCATTATGGATATGCCATGCAGATTTTTTAATACCGTAAAAGACACATGACGAAGGAGAGGAATAAATGATTCCACGCATAAAAAAAACAATTTGTGTACTATTAGTATGTTTCACTATGCTGTCAGTCATGTTAGGGCCAGGCGCTACTGAAGTTTTGGCAGCAAGTGATGTAACAGTTAATGTATCTGCAGAGAAACAAGTGATTCGCGGTTTTGGAGGGATGAATCATCCCGCTTGGGCTGGGGATCTTACAGCAGCTCAAAGAGAAACTGCTTTTGGCAATGGACAGAACCAGTTAGGATTTTCAATCTTAAGAATTCATGTAGATGAAAATCGAAATAATTGGTATAAAGAGGTGGAGACTGCAAAGAGTGCGGTCAAACATGGAGCAATTGTTTTTGCTTCTCCTTGGAATCCTCCAAGTGATATGGTTGAGACCTTTAATCGTAATGGTGACACATCGGCTAAACGGCTGAAATACAACAAGTACGCAGCATACGCGCAGCATCTTAACGATTTTGTTACCTTCATGAAGAATAATGGTGTGAATCTTTACGCGATTTCGGTACAAAACGAGCCTGATTACGCTCACGAGTGGACGTGGTGGACGCCGCAAGAGATACTTCGCTTTATGAGAGAAAACGCCGGATCGATCAATGCCCGCGTCATTGCGCCTGAGTCATTTCAATACTTGAAGAATTTGTCGGACCCGATTTTGAACGATCCGCAGGCTCTTGCCAATATGGATATTCTCGGAACCCACCTGTACGGCACCCAGGTCAGCCAATTCCCTTATCCTCTTTTCAAACAAAAAGGAGCGGGGAAGGACCTTTGGATGACGGAAGTATACTATCCGAACAGTGATAACAACTCGGCGGATCGATGGCCCGAGGCATTGGATGTTTCACAACATATTCACAATGCGATGGTAGAGGGGGACTTTCAAGCTTATGTATGGTGGTACATCCGAAGATCATATGGACCTATGAAAGAAGATGGTACGATCAGCAAACGCGGCTACAATATGGCTCATTTCTCAAAGTTTGTGCGTCCCGGCTATTTAAGAATTGATGCAACGAAAAACCCTAATGCGAACGTTTACGTGTCAGCCTATAAAGGTGACAACAAGGTCGTTATTGTTGCTATCAATAAAAGCAACACAGGAGTCAACCAAAACTTTGTTTTGCAGAATGGATCTGCTTCAAACGTATCTAGATGGATCACGAGCAGCAGCAGCAATCTACAACCTGGAACGAATCTCACTGTATCAGGCAATCATTTTTGGGCCCATCTTCCAGCTCAAAGCGTCACAACATTTGTTGTAAATCGTTAAGAGCACAAAGACACACATAAATAATAGAGTGTCTGAATTGGCGATTTTCCGATTGGGAAATCGCTTTTTTATTTTGTTGCTGAATTACAGGAAGAAGAAAGGATGTATATAAAAACAGCAAAGCTTTAATCTTCATCTTTTCTAGTTTACATAATATATATTCTAGGAAGTAGACAAAATAAATAAATTTCTGTCTCAATATTAAAGTATACTTAAGTTAGTGAGACAGAAGTTGAAATTTTGAAATTTTACTGCTGAATGACAAATCAAAAAAATGGTGTTGTCAATCCATGATAAACTGCTTCTAAATCTTCCAGCGTCATATCGCCATATGCGCATTTGATAACAGAATCAGCAAACACATCATAGTCATAATCTGTAGAAAATCCTTGCTGCAGCTGTTTTTCGTAAACTTCGATCTGATCTTTTTGATGCTGGATGTCTTTTTCCTTACCTGGATAGTCGGGACCATTTATCATATTACTCATTTCTTTGTACAGCATCATATACTGTTTCAGTATTTCATCCACAACGCCAAACCTCCTATTAGATGATAAAAACGGACATCGTTACTGATGTCCGCCAAAAAAAGCTTAACTAATTTGGTTCTGTTCCCCAAATCAGTTTTCCTTGATCATATAATGTGATTTTTTTCGTTGTTTTAAACGTATTTGATTTGAAAAAGGAATAATCGCCGCTTTGTGCATAATTGCTCCAGTCATCATTGTGAAGACGGAGCTGAATATTCCCTGTGCTGGCTCCCGGTGCCAGCGTTCCGTTTTTAAATCCAAGTTCCAGATAGGTATCTGCACCTTGCTTTGCTTTATGCAACGTCACAAACTTGTGTGTCACATTGCCGCATCCAATCTGCGCGTAGTCACAGTCAACGTTTTGGCCTTTGTTTTTCGCTTTATACCAGTAACGGGCAGTGACATCTTTTAAATCAACCTTGGTATTGCCGTTATTTTTTATTTGAAGCTGCGGACGAATTTGGTTGCTGTTCATACTCCCATCCCCTGCTCTGTATTGTACAGAAATACCGTTTTCCTGTGTGGGTTTATCTTTTGCTGGCGTTTCAGGAATGTCCTTCGTCGAATCTTTGGTGCCGAGAATGTTTTCTCTAACGAATGTTCCTGAAGCAGATAAATCTGACAACAGCCAGCCGCCTGTTTTAGATGCCCCCGGCTTTAAAGCTGAGGATGATTCCTGCTTATCAGAAAGATTCCAGTTCACCCAGCTAATGGTCTTGCTATCGAGATATTTCAGCCATTCCCGCGATTGATCAAGGAATACACCGCCATTTCCGGAAGCATCACTTGTCCCCCATTCTGTCACAAAAATAGGTGCTCCTTTGCTGAGTGCATAGTTTGCTTTATCCCGTAAAAACTGGCCGTGTGTGCCGGCATAAAAATGAAGTGCGTACATAACGTTTGCATCTTTTAGCTGGTCATCGGCTGCATCATTCACATCCTGGCTCCATGTACCGGTTCCGACAATGATGATGTTGTCTGGATCATTTTTGCGGATAACGGAAATCACTTCTTCCGCATAGGGTTTAATATCACGCTTCCAGTTCACATCACCGTTTGGTTCGTTTGCAATTTCATAAATGACGTTTGGCGTGTTTCCGTAAAGACTTGACATTTCCTTGAAGAATTCTTTTGCCTTCTCTTTATTTTGGTTTGGATTACCGTCATTTAAGATATGCCAGTCAATGATGACATATATCCCAAGCTCTTTTGCCGCTTCAACCGCTTCTTTTACTTTATTTTTCACGGACGGGTTGTCAATATAACCGCCATCTGCCGTATACATCGCTGCACGGAAAACGGTGATACCCCAATCGTCCCTCAACCATTTTAAGCTGTCTTTATTGACATATTCTCCATACCATTGCAATCCGTGTGAACTGATCCCCTTCAGCTGTACCGCTTTACCGTCTCGGTTAACGAGCTGTGTACCTTTTATGCTAAGCTGGCCATTCTTGGCTACTGGCGTTTTTGTCCCTGCTGCTGATGCCGGCGAAGCCAGCATGCCGCCCATTGTCAATAACGTAATCAATAAACACGTAATAAAAATCGAGATTGACCGTTTCATATCTGATCTTTTCCTCCTTCGCATCATTTTGGCTCTCCACTTCTTATGAGCACGAACTCATTGTAAAAATCTTTCTCATGATTGTCTATCAACCTAATTTCTTGTTTTTGGGAGGTTTAAAAGCCTGTCAATTTACTCTATCTCCATTGAATAAGACACACATGACACATATAGAACAAAGAAAACCGGACTGAATTGGGACTTTACAGGTCATTTTTCATTCGAGTCGAAAAATTAAATTTATTTCCAATAATGAAAAAGCTGCATTCAACTATTGAATGCAGCTTTGTTTTATATTTATATTATGCTTCTTGTTTCTCATCTTCCCATGTTTCAGCGTTTTTCAGCCCTGGGATGTTTTTCGCTTTAAACACAGGATCAAGTCCTTGCTTTCGCTGTTTCGCGTAATCTTTATACACTTTGTAAGCAACGTTTGACAGCAGCGTAATCACAATTAAGTTGATCAGCGCCATGATACCCATAAAGAGGTCCGCCATATCCCAAACGATTTGGAAGCCTGATAAAGATCCATACACAACCATAGCAATTACGGCAATACGGTAAATGTTCAGCCATGTTTTGCTTGTTTTAATAAATTCAATGTTTGTCTCGCCATAATAATAGTTGCCGACAACTGAACTGAATGCAAACAAGAACATTGCGACTGCGATGAAAGTCGGCGCCCAGCCTCCAATATGATGGTTAAGAGCAGCCTGTGTGACTTGGATGCCGTCGCCTTTTGGCGTTACACTGTACAGCAAAATAATAAATGCTGTGGACGTGCATATGATAAATGTATCGAAAAATACGCCTAATGTTTGAATAAAGCCTTGCTTTGCCGGATGGGATACATGAGCCGTCGCAGCCGCGTTTGGTGCGCTCCCCATTCCTGCTTCGTTTGAAAAAAGTCCGCGTTGCGCACCGATAACGATGATGCCGCCTATTCCGCCGCCGACGACTTGTTCAAAACCTAAAGCATTTTTAACAATTGTAGCGATAACGCCAGGGAAAGCCGTAATATTCGTGATGACAACAAATAAAGCGATAAGAATATAAATGCCTGCCATAACCGGCACAATTAGCTGTGAAACAGCGACAACACGTTTTAAACCGCCGAAAATGATAAACGCAGTTAAAACCGCCAGAACTATGGCTACAACTATTTTATTCACATGGAATGCGCCATCCAATGCTCCAGCAATTGTATTTGTTTGAACAGCGTTAAAAATCAAGCCGAATGAGACGGTAATTAAGATTGCAAAAACGATGCCAAGCCATCTGGCTCCAAGACCCTTTTGAATGTAGTAAGCCGGACCTCCGCGGAAATCCTCCCCGTCTCTCACCTTATAAAGCTGCGCTAACGTACTCTCAACAAAGCTTGAAGCCATACCTACTGCAGCTACTACCCACATCCAAAATACAGCGCCCGGTCCGCCTGTCGCAATTGCTAAGGCTACACCAGTCAAATTCCCTGTGCCGACTCGGGATGCGGCCGAAATAAAGAATGCCTGCATAGATGAAACACCTTTATTTCCTTCCGGCTTCTCCCCTACTATTCTGAACATTTCAATAAAATAACGGAATTGGATAAAACCAAAACGTATGGTAAAAAATAATCCAAGCCCTATTAAAATATAAAATAGGTATTTCCAGATGAAATCACTTGGAATATTAATCAAACTATTGAAAAAAGACTCCATATTTACCTCCCGTTTTCATCAATTCAATACGAATTCGATTTTGATGTTAGATTTTTTAACATAACGAGTTTTATTATATCACAATATGACGAATTAGGAAGTTTTTTCGAGAAGAATATTGTCATAGCCAGATGTTACTCTGTCGACCCCTTCTCTATTATTTTCCTACGAATAAAAACATTCCTTGCAAGCTGGCTTTAAAAAAAGAGTACCCTATTAACAATGTAATCATTTCTTCCCATTCTCTTGCCTTTCTCTTTGATTTACACATAAATAAAGTAATAAATCCTAAACAACAAACATATCATTTAAAATATGTTTTTATTCACACCATAAACCGGGTATACATACGCTAATAAAAGAAGTTTTCTCTTTCAAAAATAAGCAAAAAGATATATACTTAACAAAGTTAAGTTTATTTTTAAATTTAATAAATCAGGTTTACTTTTAGGATGGATTGGGGTATTATTATAAAAATATTCAGTAATATTAAAGGAGGGGGAGATCATTTGAAAAAAGTAACGATATTGAAAGCATCCATCTTATTCTTGGCGATTGCCAGTTTTCATTTGCTCTCAATTCCCCACGCCTTTGATATCGGCCATCATTATAAAGCCGTAGCCGACCAGCAGGAAATGCATGAAATGAAAGCCGGCCAAAATGCTGATGATGAGAAGAAATCCATCACAGGGGCATTTACGCTGACCGCTTTATGGGCAATGGCTGTTCTGCTGCTGACCGCTGAAAGCAAAAGTACGGGATACTCCCGCAGACGTCAGCGGAAAAAAAGCTTTATACTGGCCAAATTTTATCAATCGTCTTATTTCGGCAAACTTCATGTTCAACATCACCCGATTATGTAACGAAAATATGAGGAGGCTGTTTAACATGTTGTTTATCTTAAGAATGGTGATTTTAGGCTTATTCTCTTTCACAGCGCTAAATTTATTTGTATGGCAGGGAATTGAAGTCATTCATGCGGTAACAGATCTATTCACCAACCATGAAAGCTGATAAAAAACAAACGAAACCCGCTCATATAGTATGAGCGGGTTTTTTATTATTGTTCTATATGAAGGCGCCAAACAGCTGTAACCTTACCTGATTCCTCTTCATCAAAAAAGAAAGAGCCATTGCTGTATCTGTCGTTTGTCCGCAACTCTTTTGCCTGCAGTTCTTTTCTGTCGCCTTTTTCTGTTTCTGCCATTAGTCGCTGTTCAAGACCGCAAGCGAACAGTGCTACAACACGGTGAGGATTCTTTTTCAGTTCCCTTAGCATTACGACACCGCGTTTTGCGCGGGATGTCTTCTCGAACTCAGAAAGACTCATGCGTTTTACCGCTCCCCGCTGTGTGAACAAGACAATTGAATCAGATTGCTGAAGGATCTCACCGGAGACAACAAAGTCATCCTCTTTTAAGTTAATCCCTTTGACACCTGCCGCACGCGCGCCAACTACATTCACTTCATCTTCTCCAAACCATAGACCGTACCCTAAGTGAGTGGCCATAAAGATCTGGCTTTCCCCATTTGTTACATGTACATCAATCAGTTCATCTTCACCCTTCAGATTTAAGGCCACAAGCGCCTTAGAATAACGCTGTGCTTTATAATGGGTGAGCTCTGTCTTTTTCACCATCCCGTTTTTCGTAAAGAATAGAAGATATGCCGACGGATCAAATTCTTTTATCGGTATGGCCTTTACAATCGTTTCATCACGGTCAATAGTGATCAGATTTGAAAAATGCTGGCCCATGTCCTTCCATCTGATATCAGGCAGCTGGTGAACAGGACAATAGATGTAGCTTCCTTTGTTCGTAAAGAGCAGCAGCACGTCTGTCGTATTCATTTCAAACTGATGCAGCATCCTGTCCGTATCTTTCATTCCGAAATCCTGACCGTTGGAAGCGGCAAATGAGCGCTGGCTCGTCCGTTTTAGGTAACCATCCTTCGTAACGGTTACATATACATCCTCAGATGCAACCATGACTTCGAGATTGATTTTAATTTCTTCAATTTTTTCTTCAATCACGGAGCGTCTCGTATCTGCATATTTCTTTTTCAGTGCTTTTAAGCTGTTTGTAATCACTTTTAGCAGTTTTTTATCATTGCTCAGAATAGATTCGAGCTCTTCAATTTTTTTACCGAGCTCTTCTGCCTCTTCCTTAAGCGCTGTGATATCGGTATTGGTTAAACGATATAGCTGCAATGACACGATGGCTTCAGCCTGAGGCTCCGTAAATTCATATTTCGCGATCAAATTGTTTTTAGCGTCACGTTTATCGCTAGAAGAACGGATTGTTGCAATCACTTCATCTAAAATAGACAAAGCTTTCATGAGCCCTTCTACGATATGATGTCTGTCTTTTGCTTTTTGAAGCTCATAAACGGACCGGTTTGTGACAACTTCCTTTTGGTGTCCGATATATGCATCCAAAATAGACGGCAGGCTCATCAGCATCGGACGACGGTTATGGATAGCCACCATATTGAAGTTATATGTGATCTGCAAATCAGTATTTTTGTATAAGAAATTCAAAATGCCTTTGGCATCAGCTTCTTTTTTCAGTTCAATGACCACTCTCAGCCCTGTTCGATCCGTTTCATCACGAACCTCTGAGATGCCTTCAACCTTTTTATCAATACGGAACTCGTCCATTTTTTTTACAAGGTTTGCTTTATTTACTTCAAATGGAATTTCAGTAATGACAATTTGTTCTCGTCCGCCTCTGATTGTTTCAATTTCAGCCTTTCCGCGGATAATGATTTTTCCTTTTCCGGTTTCGTAAGCTTTTCTTATCCCGTCAACGCCCTGAATAATACCGCCTGTCGGAAAATCAGGCCCTTTAATGACTTCCATAAGTTCATCAACAGAGCAAGATGGCATTTGAATACGCTTAATGACAGCATCAATGACTTCTCCCAGATGATGAGGGGGAATGTCGGTCGCGTATCCTGCTGAAATCCCGGTAGATCCGTTGACCAATAGGTTAGGAAACATCGCCGGGAGTACGACAGGCTCCTTGCTTGTATCATCGAAGTTCGGCACAAATTCAACCGTGTTTTTGTCAATATCCCGAAGAAGCTCAGATGCAATCGGAGATAATCGTGCCTCTGTATAACGCATGGCTGCCGGGGGATCTCCGTCGATACTTCCATTGTTTCCATGCATTTCGATTAACACATTACGAACTTTCCAATCCTGGCTCATCCGCACCATTGCTTCATAAACCGAGCTGTCACCGTGCGGATGATAGTTACCGATGACGTTACCGACCGTTTTGGCCGCTTTTCTGAAGTTTTTATCAAACGTGTTTCCATCTGTATGCATTGCATACAGAATTCTGCGCTGTACCGGCTTTAATCCGTCTCTCGCATCGGGCAGCGCCCTGTCTTGAATAATATATTTACTGTAGCGTCCAAAACGGTCGCCGATCACCTCTTCTAATGGTAAATCATGAAATAATTCTGGCTGTGACAATCATTAAACCTCCTCAGCGACCGATAAGTTTTCATTTTCTAAAATATTGCTTTCTTCATCTAAGCCGAAAGCGACGTTTTTCTCAATCCACTTTCTGCGCGGCTCTACTTTGTCTCCCATTAACGTCGTCACACGTCTCTCTACACGTGCCGCATCGTCAATTTTGACCCTAACAAGTGTGCGGGACTCCGGATTCATCGTCGTTTCCCACAGCTGGTCTGCGTTCATCTCTCCAAGACCCTTATATCGTTGAATGGTATAGCCTTTGCCGACTTTTTTCAGGACATCACCCATCTCTTCATCAGACCATGCATATTCAATGATTTCCTTCTTCCCGCTTCCTTTACTGACCTTATATAAAGGTGGCAGCGCAATGAACACCTTGCCATGCTCAATGAGCGGTTTCATATAGCGATAGAAAAAGGTAAGAAGCAGCACTTGAATATGGGCGCCGTCAGTATCGGCATCGGTCATAATGATGATTTTGTCGTAGTTGATGTCATCGATTGAGAAATCTGCTCCGACTCCCCCGCCGATCGCATGAATGATCGTATTGATCTCTTCATTTTTAAAGATATCAGCAAGCTTAGCTTTTTCTGTATTAATGACTTTACCGCGTAAAGGCAGAACCGCTTGGAATCTGCGGTCTCGTCCCTGCTTGGCTGACCCGCCTGCTGAATCTCCCTCAACGAGATACAATTCATTTTTTGCCGGGTTTCTTGAACCCGCAGGCGTCAGCTTTCCGCTTAAAGTCGCTTCTGATTTTTTTCGTTTTTTGCCGCTTCTTGCTTCTTCACGGGCTTTGCGTGCCGCTTCGCGCGCCTGGCTCGCCTTGATTGCTTTTTTGACAAGAAGCGTTGCGATGTCCCGATTTTCCTCTAAAAAGTAAGCAAGCTGCTCTGAAACAATCGCATCAACCGCTGATCTTGCTTCACTGGTACCGAGCTTTCCTTTTGTTTGTCCCTCAAATTGAAGAAGCTCCTCAGGTATGCGGACAGAAATAATGGCTGAAAGCCCTTCCCTTATATCGGTGCCTTCAAGGTTCTTATCCTTTTCTTTCAGCAAAGCCACTTTTCGCGCATATTCATTAAAAGCACGCGTCATCGCAGTTTTTGCACCTGACTCATGCGTCCCGCCGTCTTTTGTTCTGACATTGTTGACAAACGACAAAATATTTTCAGAATAACCATCGTTAAACTGGAACGCAAAGTCCACTTCTATAGAATGATGCTCACCCTCAAACGAGACCACTTCAGACAAGACGTCTTTTTCTTCATTTAAGTAAGCAACAAACGCTTCTATGCCGTTTTCATAATAAAAGACCTCACGCAGGTCATTGCGTTCATCAATCAGCTCAATTTTTAGTCCTTTTAACAAAAACGCAGACTCTCTTAAGCGCTCAGAGAGCGTTTCAAAATTATAAGTGGTTGTGCTGAACATCGTTGGATCTGGCTTAAAGTGAGTAAGAGTTCCCGTCTTTTTTGTTTTGCCGATCTTTTCGAGAGATGTAACCGGTTTTCCTCCATTTTCAAATCGCTGCTGATAGACAAAACCGTCCCGCTCAATGGTAACCGTCAGCCATTCAGATAAAGCATTCACGACTGATGCACCAACTCCGTGGAGCCCGCCGCTTGTCTTATAGCCGCCTTGGCCGAATTTTCCTCCGGCATGAAGCACCGTTAAAATCACTTCAGGGGTTGGTTTGCCGAGCTTATGCATTCCGGTCGGCATGCCGCGGCCTCTATCCTGTACAGAAATACTATTGTCTTTATGTATTTTGACGATTATGTGATCTCCATGGCCGGCAAGCACCTCGTCGACAGAGTTATCTACAATTTCATAAACCAAGTGGTGCAAACCCCGCGCGTCAGTAGAGCCAATATACATACCCGGCCTTTTCCTGACAGCCTCAAGGCCTTCGAGCACCTGTATGGCATCTTCGTTGTAATCAAATTGCTGTTTTCTAGCCAAACGTACAAACCCCTTTCAAAAACTAACATTGTCTTTCTCTTTTCAGTGTTACACATCATTTGTATATAAGATATTTTTTATAAACCTCGCCTCGAGCCAGTACTGCCTTGGACTCCTCATTATAACCAATATGTTTGCAATCGCAACATAGAGCTAACGAATCAGTTCTTCTCAAAACATCGGCTAGTGCTGTTTTTACACTATGAGAACGTATGTTTGTTTATTATATATAAAGCAGCAGACCTTCGCAAATCGAACGGCCGAAACCCAGCTGGACAAGGTATTCAAAAAAAGCTGTTCAAGCTTTATTGTATCTGTTTCACCGTAATACGCAAACAATATCTTAAAATTAAAAAGCAAAAATCCTTGAATTTACAAGGATTTTTGCAGTTCTGCACCTATTTTGTTACAGCGTGTGCCACTTTTATGCACAGATCCATGATAACCGTTCTGCCTTTTTCTTTTAGCATCTGGTATGCTTCCTCATTAACTAGCCCTTGCTGTGCCCAAAATACTGGCGCATCTGTCTCTAAAAACTCTTCCGCCACTCCAGGAAGCTGTTCTGAGCGCCGGAATACATTTACGATGTCAATCGGACCGTCTATCTCTTTTAAAGATGAAACGGCTTTGACACCTAGCGCCTCATCAATTGTAGGGTTCACAGGGATAATTTCATAACCCGCGTCCTGCATTGCTTTTGAAACCATATGTGACGTTCTATCCGGACGGTCTGAAAGCCCTACTACCGCTATACGTTTGCTTCTTTGAAGAATCTCTTTAATTTCCGCTTTAGAAGGGTTTTGCATCGTGTGTCACTCCTTTTCCACTTATTTTACACGATCAAAACAGGAGAAATCAAAATATGATGCATGTTTGATTGGATTTGTAAGCAAACTTTACAAAAAAACTTATCATCAGATCATGACATCTCATGTTAAAATAAAAAGAAGGGAATTTGAAAAAGGAGAAATGTAGATGTTAATTGCTTTATTGATTATTTTGGCCTACTTGATAGGCAGCATTCCGTCTGGCTTAATTGTGGGCAAGCTTGCCAAGGGAATTGATATTCGGGAGCACGGAAGCGGCAACTTAGGCGCTACCAATGCATTCCGTACATTGGGTGTAAAAGCTGGTTCGGTCGTCATAGCCGGAGATATTTTGAAAGGGACACTGGCAACTGCATTGCCTTTTCTCATGCATGTTGATATTCACCCGCTTCTTGCAGGAGTCTTTGCGGTTTTAGGCCACGTGTTTCCCATCTTCGCCAAATTTAAAGGCGGTAAAGCCGTGGCGACATCAGGAGGCGTTTTGCTATTTTACGCACCCCTGTTATTTATCACGATGGTTGCGGTATTCTTCATCTTTTTATACTTGACTAAATTTGTTTCTCTCTCATCGATGTTAACAGGGATCTATACTGTTATATATAGTTTCTTTGTCCATGATACGTATTTATTGATTGTCGTTACCCTGCTCACTATTTTTGTGATATACAGACACCGAGCGAACATTAAACGAATTATCAATAAAACAGAACCTAAAGTAAAATGGTTATAAGCTTAAAAAACTTCTCTTTTGACACAGAATAGCCTAATACGTTTATAATAGAGAAAATTCAAATGAAGAACAAAGGGGTGTTCTGTTATGAATATGACAATTAACGAAGACGCATTGAACTGGTATAAAGAAGAACTCGATTTGGAAAGCGGAGACCAGGTTCGCTTTTTCGTCCGCTATGGAGGCTGCAGCAACGTTCAAAAGGGTTTTTCTCTCGGTGTAGCGAAAGATGCCCCACAAGAGGCTGGAGTCACTGCAGAAGCTGACGGCATTACCTTCTTTATTGAAGAAAGTGATTTATGGTACTTTGATAACCACGACCTTCTCGTCAGCTATTCAGAAGACGCTGATGAACCGGTTTTTGAATACCAATAAAAAAGAACGCACATCATGTGCGTTCTTTTTTTACAAATGAAATCGTATAAGATGATCGGTTAGGTTTTCTTGTTCCAAAATATATTTTTGTGTTTCCCCCAGCAGATCAAAGTGGGGAAATTCACTTTTCTTATGGATCCATTCTTTTTTTAACCCGTACGCCGCTCCCCACTGAACCAGCTTATCAATGTCTGCACAGCCGGCTTTTGTCACGGTCTTTGCTTCTGGAAATCGGTCATCCAGCCAGTAATGTGTTAAAAATGCGATTTCTCCTCTTTTCACTGCTTGTTTCCACCGGTTAAGTTCCTCCCGTTTCACACCAAACGCCATATCCCGTTCACTTCCCTATTTTTTGGCCTTTTCATATGCTGTGTGCCAATCAGGAAAAGCTTTGCGGAATTGAATTGGCTTAAAGCTTTCTTTATCCACACAAATATGAGATGAGGTGGCTTTGATGGAAAGCTCACCGGCCGGATTATAAATGTGGTAACCATAGACGGTTTTAAATCCGTTATAGTCCTCTATCCATGTATGTACAACCGCGGTTTCTCCGTAATGAAGCGGCTTTTTATAGGAAATATTGATATCAACGACTGGGGACAGAACGCCTTTTTTTTCCATATCACTATATAAAAAGCCTAAGTCCTTAATCAAGGCCGTTCTGCCGACCTCCATCCACACAAGATAATTTGCGTGATAGACAATCCCCATTTGATCTGTTTCTGCATAACGCACTTCTATTTCTTTTTTTGATACATGCAAGATTACTCTGCTCCCTTAACGTCAATTTAGCCCCATTTTACCATAATCAAATCAGAAAGAAAAAAACCAGGTTTCCCTGGTTTTTTAAGAACGGTATCCGTTTTGTCTCGCTGCAGATTCGTCCTGTATTTCATTACGAAACGCTTCAATGCTCTGTTCGCGCCTTGCATTTTTTTCTTTGATACGCTGTTTATCTTCTCCTGAAGCAAACTCCATTGATGCTTCTGCTTCTTCTATATTTTCAATTGTATTTTGAACCATATCCTGCAATTTTTCCACATTGTCAGAACGATCATCAGGATTAGGCTGCTGATATTGATTTTGGTTCTTTGTCATTCGGATGTACCTCCTAGAAATAAACTCGAATTTTCGCTACTCGCCTTTTGTCTGCATGATAATCGGCCGCTGTCCTGAAGTATCATGCATTTTTTCCCCTTTATTGGCTTTATATTTTACAGGCTTTGTACCCAAGTGGCTTGGAGCATATTGAGGCTGACCGTTTTTCTTGTTGTTTCCCATGTTTATCCCTCCTCAACAGATAGGTTTCTCAAAAGGAGGGGTAAACATGAATACAAATTAAAGGTTATTTTTGCTTAAATCGCTGTTCAAGCTTTTCCTCAAGCTGATTTAAATACTCTGTATTGGTCATCAGCTCTTTTTTGTTTTCCATGACGAGCTCATGAAAAGAACGTTTTCTCATCTTCTTCACGCTTCTCACCTCCGCATATTCTTTTATTTTTTCCAATTCTGAAAACTTGTAAGCATATCTGAGCATAAAAAAAAACTGAATCTAATCAAGATCCAGTTTTTGTTCCATTTCTTTTTTTGTCATGGTGCCAACATGTATGTCTTGGATAACACCTTTTTCATCTAAGATATATGTCGTTGGATATGACATCACGTTATAGTCAGCATTGATCCCTTTTTTATCAATCAGAATGGGGAACGTTAAGTCATAAGTATCAGCAAACGCTCGGACCTGTTTCTCACTTTTCTCAGCTGAAGTGAAATTTACCGCAACAACCGCAAGTTTGTCGGCGTACTCTTTTTGCAGCTTTTCCATCGCAGGCATTTCCTGACGGCACGGTTTACACCAAGTTGCCCAAAAATTGAGCAGCACTTTTTTGCCTTTTGCATCCTGTAAAGAGCTTTTCTCTCCTGACAGCGTTTTCAAAGAAAAATCAGGTGCTTGTTTCCCCTCTTGAATTCCGACTTCTTTTTTGCTGTATGTTTGATATAAATTCCATCCCGTATAACCGGCAAGCATGATAAGCAGGATCCCTGCGAGCCATTTTTTCAGCATATGCCACCTCCGCAGCACATTGTGTCATAAAAAGAAGAGAAAGCGAAATGCCTTCTCTTCCTATTGATTCATCAGGACTGCTTCATTTTTTCACGAAGCACCATTTGAAGGATGCCGCCATGGCGGTAGTAATCAATTTCAACTTCACTATCAAAGCGGACGACTGCTTCAAAAGTTGTTACATTGCCGTCTTCATTGATTGCTCTTACAGTCACAAGGTCACGAGGACGAACTGTTTCATCAACATCTACCTCGATGACTTCTTTACCCGTTAAGCCGAGTGTATCCGCATTTTCACCTTGTTTAAACTGAAGCGGCAGCACACCCATGAATACAAGATTGCTTCTGTGAATTCTTTCGAAGCTCTCTGCAATGACCGTTCTGATGCCGAGAAGGTTTGTTCCTTTTGCAGCCCAGTCACGTGAAGATCCCATACCATAGTCTTTTCCTGCTAATACGACAAGACCGGTTTTATCTTCTTTGTATTTCATGCATGCATCATAGATGGATGTTACTTCACCAGTCGGCCAGTACGTCGTAAATCCGCCTTCTGTACCCGGTGCGATTTGGTTTTTGATGCGAATGTTGGCAAATGTTCCTCTCATCATGACTTCATGGTTTCCGCGGCGGGAGCCGTAGGAGTTAAAGTCACGAGGTGAAACACCTTTTTCTTGCAAATACTTTCCGGCAGGCGTATCTTTTCCGATTGCCCCCGCAGGAGAAATATGGTCAGTTGTGACTGAATCGCCGAATTTACCGACAACACGCAGTCCTTTTAATGGCTCAACCTTGCCTGGCTCAACAGACATCTCTTCAAAGAATGGCGGGTTTTGGATGTAAGTTGAATCGTTATCCCATTTATATAAAGCTTCATCTGTTGTTTCAATTTCGTTCCAGCGCTTGTTGTCATCAAATACTGTTTCATACTCTTTGCGGAATAGCTCTGGCGTAACAGTTTGCTTAACAAGTGCATTGATTTCGTCCATTGACGGCCAAATATCATTAAAGTATACGTTTTGACCATCCTTGCCCACACCGATTGGATCGGTTTTTAAGTTAATGTTTACCGTTCCAGCCAGCGCATATGCCACAACAAGCGGCGGTGAAGCAAGATAGTTGCCTTTAACAAGCGGGTGAATACGTCCTTCAAAGTTACGGTTTCCGGAAAGGACAGACGTAATCAGAAGATCATTTTTCGCAACCGCTTCTTCGATTTCCGGTGAAAGCGGACCTGAGTTCCCGATACATGTTGTACAGCCGTACCCAACGAGGTTAAAGCCAAGCTCTTTCATGTATGGAAGAAGGCCTGAATTCACAAGATATCCTGTAACAACTTTAGAACCCGGTGCAAGTGACGTTTTCACGTAATTAGGCACCTTAAGCCCTAACTCAACCGCTTTTTTCGCTACCAGTCCGGCGCCGATCAGAACGTATGGGTTTGATGTATTTGTACAGCTTGTAATCGCAGCAATGGCGATCGCACCCGTTTTCATAACTGTTTCTTCGCCGTTAAGGAGTTTAAACTTAATTTCCTTATTTTCTTCCTCAGCATTTAAACCGAATCCTTGGTTACCTGCAGGGCTGACTAAGTGCTTTTTAAACGTTTCCTGCATAGCAGATAGCGGGATCAAATCCTGAGGACGCTTTGGACCCGATAAGTTTGCTTCAATTTGAGACAGGTCAATTTCAACCACATCAGTAAATTGAGGGTCTTCCGCATCTGGAGTGTAGAACAAGCCATTGCTTCTGCAGTATGCTTCAACAACATCAATATGTTCAGGATCACGCCCTGTCAGGCGCAGGTAGTTAAGCGCTTCTTCATCTACTGGGAAGAATCCGCATGTAGCACCGTATTCCGGAGCCATATTCGCAATTGTTGCGCGATCTGCAAGCGGCAGTTCAGCAATTCCCGGTCCGAAGAATTCAACAAATTTACCGACAACGCCTTTTTCACGCAGCACTTGTGTTACTTTTAACGCCAAGTCAGTAGCTGTTGTTCCGTTTGGAAGCTTGCCGACAAGTTTCGCGCCGATTACCTCTGGAACTGGGAAGTAAGAAGGCTGTCCAAGCATTCCCGCTTCAGCTTCAATTCCACCGACACCCCAGCCGAGAACACCGATACCGTTAATCATTGTTGTGTGTGAGTCTGTTCCGACAAGCGTATCAGGATACGTTACAAGCTCGCCGTCTTCTTCAATGGCATGGACAACACTTGCCAAGAACTCAAGGTTGACCTGGTGCACAATACCTGTTGCAGGCGGTACTGCCTGATAATTGTTAAACGCTTTCTTTGCCCAGCTTAAAAATTTGTAGCGCTCTGCATTTCTTTCGAATTCCAAGTCCATATTTACTGCTAATGCATCTTCTGTACCCGCTTTATCTACCTGTACAGAGTGGTCGATAACGAGATCAACAGGAATTTCAGGGTTGATTTTATCAGGATCTCCGCCGACAGCTGCCATTGCTTTACGCAGTGAAGCCAGATCTACTACTGCCGGAACCCCTGTGAAGTCTTGTAAAATAACACGAGACGGTTTGAACGGAACGTCGATATCCTTTAATTCGGCAGTTCCCCATTTTGCCAAATTTTCCACGTGTTCTTTTTTGATAACGAAGCCGTCAACTTGACGCAATACTGATTCTAAAAGAACTTTGATGGAATAAGGAAGCTTCGAAACCTTTCCTATACCTGAATCTTCTAACGCTTTTAAAGAGTAGTAATGATATGTTTTCCCATTTGTAGTAAACGTTTTTCTCGCTTGGAAAACGTCTTTTGCTGCAGTTTTTTGCTCGTTTGCCATTCTCCAAAATCCCCCTTCATATCAGATCATTCTCAGATGAACATTACATTCCATCACAATTTTCTCACAATTTCATATTAAAACAAAATCATACATAAGTAAATATCAATGTTTTTATTAAATACAATAAGTTCGACTTATGAGAAAAATGTACCGGTAATTTTTACTGTTTACGCTCTCTCATATAACACAATAAAAGGAGCCATATTATGATTGAGGTGATAATGATGGTCAAAAGAAAAGCGAATCACGTCATTAACGGAATGAATGACGCAAAAAGCCAAGGCAAAGGCGCCGGCTATATTGAAAATGACCAGCTTGTACTGACTGAAGCAGAACGCCAAAATAACAAAAAAAGAAAAACCAATCAATAACACCGAACTCTTTTAAGGAGGTTCTCATTTTATGACCAATAAGAATACAAGTAAAGATATGCATAAAAACGCCCCTAAAGGACACAATCCCGGCCAACCTGAGCCTCTAAGCGGAAGCAAAAAAGTAAAGAACCGAAACCATACAAGACAAAAGCACAACTCAAGCCATGATATGTAAGAAAAGCAGACCTTAGTGTCTGTTTTTTTATGCGTTCACCCATTATAATCCACCGCATATGATGTAAAGCAAGGTTGATATGTGGAGGAATGCTTCCATGAACCATTCAAAACGCAACGATGCGAATGATTTCGATAGTATGGATGAATGGCTTCGGCAATTTTTTGAAGACCCCTTCGCCTGGTACGACGAAACATTGCCTATTGATTTATATGAAACAAGTCAGCAGTATATTATAGAAGCGGATCTGACTTTTTTACAGCCTACACAAGTAACAGTTACCCTTTCTGGATGCGAGTTCATCTTAACTGTCAAATCGTCAGGACAGACTTTTGAAAAACAAATGATGCTTCCTTTTTATTTTAATAACAAAACCATTCAAGCCGAATGCGAAAATCAAATACTCACAGTCGCCGTCAATAAAGAAACAGAAGATGGCTCTTCTTTTTCTCTTCAATTTCCTCTCAGCTAAACATAAAAAGTCACTTTCATCCCCTATTATGAAAGTGACTTTTTTTTCCGTCCATTTATCGTCAAATACCCTCTAGTGACTCTCCCATGGCCAAATAGCAGATTCACTATACAATAGAATATGATCTACTATCTCTTTTGACTAGACGTCTATCACTTTTTTCTATTCTTTTTTTACTGTGTTCTTCTAATCTCTCTTCGTATACAATATGGTTAGAATAAGGGGGAATGATTGATGCTGGAAGGATGGTTTTTATGGTTTATTCTGTTTTGGGTGATCATAATGGTAGTCTTATTATCAATCGGCGGTTTTTTCATGTTTCGAAAGTTTTTAAAGCGTTTACCAAAAGAGGACGGCAGATCAGAGCTTGATTGGCAGGATTACTATATTGAAAACAGCAGACATTTATGGAACGATGAAAACAAACAGTTTCTAGATGAATTGACTGCGCCCGTGCCAGAGCTGTTCAGAGATGCAGCAAAAGCCAAAATCGCAGGCAAAATCGGTGAGCTTGCATTAAAAGAAAAGGTAGCAAAGATTGATCAGCAACTTATGATCAAAGGCTATATTCTCGCAACTCCTAAAAGAGACCATACCTTCTTAAAAAGGCATCTGCGGGACAAAAAAATCGATTTGGAACCTTATCAGACCCTTCTCAAATAAAAAACCTTTCCTGACAAGAGGAAAGGTTTTTTAATTCATTTGAATATTAGCTGACTGCAGCTCGTTATGAAGTTTTCGATATGATAAATACATAGCGATTCTCCAAGGCACAATCATACCGAAAGCCAGAATCCAAAACATTCCGCTCAGTGCACCATAATCAATTGATGTGCTCAAGATGGATTTCATCACGATTCTGATCACCAAAAGACCGACTAATATAAAAACAAATGCTTTAGAGCGTTTCATGTAAATTTCATTATTTTTAATTTCGAACTTAGAAGTTTTAATTAGAAAAATAGAGAAAATCACACCTAAAGTGAATGCTTCCAAAAACTCTGCACCAGTTACCCAAAATACCGGAAATAAAAACATTAACGCTCCCGTACTCATAAAAATCGGCGGGAGAATGATTTTTTTTGGTGAAACGGGCTTGTCAGAGGACTTTATTCTGACCACCATCACAGCTACAGCCATTAACACAGCAATAATCGATGAAACTATAATCATCATACTTATCATTCCTTTGTTTCTCGGAGTGTTGATACTATATACTATACTCCAAAACAATAAAAAAAACCATTTTGAAAAGAAATGACTTTAATGTCCCATAACGCGGCTTACAGCTTCCAGCACTTTTGTTTCCTCAAACGGCTTAACAATAAAATCCTTTGCCCCCAGCTCAATTGCTTCCGTTACAATTCTTTGCTGGCGCATGGCGGTGCACATGATGACCTTCGCTTTAGGATCAAAGGTTAAGATATCACGAAGCGCTTTTATGCCGTTTTTCACCGGCATTGTAATATCCATTGTCACAAGGTCCGGGCGTAGTTTTTTATACAGGTCCGCTGCTTGTTCACCGTCCGCCGCTTCGCCTACGATTATGTAATTTGCCTCTTCCAAGATCTCTCTGATTTTCACTCTCATGAACTTGGCGTCGTCTACAACTAAAACTCTTGTCATATTCCCCTCCAACAATCGATTTCCACAGATAATAGTCTTATTGTACCAAAAACAAAAGGATTAGTAGTAGTACGAAAGTAATTTACCGTCAAAAACCAGTAAAGCCTCCAAAAAGATCTGACAGCAAAATAATGATCAGGCTCATCCAATTAAAGAATAACAGCACACCAATCACAATCATCAAAACGCCGCCAGCTTTCATAATGAAAAGCTGGTTCTTCCTTATCCACTTCAGCTTTGTGATAAAAAAAGACAATAAAAGAAACGGTACCGCAAAACCGAGTACATATAACATCATGTATGGCACCGCTGAGCCCGGATTGGTGCCTGCAAGTGTGATAACAGCACCTAATATCGGACCGGTACATGGTGTCCATCCAGCTGCAAATGCCATTCCGATTAAGACCGACCCTAAAAACCCGCTTGGTTTATGCTTAAAATGGATTCTCCGCTCTTTCATCATAGCCTCAGGCCGGAACACACCGAGTGTAATGAAACCGAACAAAATAATAAGCAACGCGCCAATTTGCCGAATCGCATCGTGATAATCCCTAAACAGGCTGCCAATAAAAGATGTTCCATAGCCTAAAGCAATAAAAATGACTGAAAAGCCAAGCAGAAAACACAAAGTATGAAACAAGCTTCTTTTCTGCAGCAGCAGCTTTTCTGTTTTTACATCGTCCATGCTGACCCCTGTAATATATGACAAAAAAGCTGGGTAAAGCGGCAGGCAGCAAGGCGAAATAAAGGATAAAAAACCCGCACCGAATGTCAAAAAATAATTCACGTCTCCCATGTCATCATCCCTTCATGATTTGACATTCCTTCAAGTTATGACAAAATCATTTCATTTTTTTAACACTTTCACTTGAAGGATTTCTATTTTCAGAAAAAACTTATATAATTTAATTTGACATTGAGACATTATACTCCTTCTCATTTGAAAATTAGTATAAATATGGATATAATATAAACATTCACTTTGAAGATCTAATGTATGAAAGGATACATCCCTGTGATTAGAGAGCATCTATTAAAAGAAATTGAAAAAAAAAGAGCAGAGCTGCTGCAAATTGTCATGGCGAACGGAATGACATCTCATATTACGATAGAGCTCAGTCAGGAGCTTGACCATCTTCTCATACAATATCAAAAGCAGCGCCTTCGAGCAGTAGCGGGTGATGAATGATTGCAAAATAAAAAACCCGTATAAGGGTTTTTTATTTTATAACCATGTTTCTCTATATCATAATCTTTACGTATTATTTCGTTTGATTATTCATGGCTTTCATCATTTGATTGATTTTCTTTTGAGAAGGTTTCATTCCCATTTGCATCATCATCATGCGTAACATTTGTTCATTAATAGGCGGATTCTTTTTCAGGTAGCTCATCATATATTTACGAGCAATAAAAAACCCGAGTGCAACACCTATGAGCAATGCAACAACGCCCACTAGGATGCCAACCCATAAAGTCATTTTATTTCCTCCTTCATGTTGTCTAGTTTAAAGTGTACTAAACCAAAAGCTATTATACAACATTTACATCTCTTTTTCTTCGGTTTTAGACAAAATTTCTTTCTTTCACCGGATTTAGCCATCCGTAACGCTTCGAATTGAAATCCATTGCTAAAAAGCAAGGGCTTACTTTTCTTAACACTTCAAAGAATATCGTTTCTGCCTCGTAATCTCCCGAAGCCACAATTTCTATCATGTGCTCCTTCATCATAAACGTCGCGTGGCCTTTTGCTTTCGGCAAAGCTATTCTATAAATATAATCCAGCTGCCTGTAATCCGTCTTGTTTAAATTCATTTTTAACCGCTGATGCATATGTAAAATAGGGATTGGTTGTGTAATATATTGAATCTGTTTCTCTGTCATTTCATACTGCTGCTTTTCAAGGCTTGTCCAATGATAGTCTTGAAACAGCTCAAACATAACCGATTCCCGGCCGAAATAGTGATTGGCAAATTCCTCTTTGATCAGGTACGTATAGTAGTGACGTTCCATCTTTTCATCCCCTTTTCCAGCAGCATTTCATTTGCTCTCTATTATACAAAAGAAGAAAAGAAAGAATTGTCTATTACTGTTAAACAGCCAATACTATTTTTGTCGGATAAACAAGAAAAAGAGGATGATTTGACTCATCCTCTTTCAAAAGCTTACTTATTGATTAATGCCTTAACTCGATTCACTACGTTCGGAACTGAGAAGCCGTATTCGTTAATGATGGTTTCACCAGGAGCAGATGCACCGAATCGGTCTATGCCGAGAACGTCACCTTCAAGCCCCGTGTATTTGCCCCATCCAAATGATGAGCCCATTTCAATTGCAAGACGTTTTTTCACATCTGCAGGAAGGACTTCGTTTTTGTATTCATCAGATTGTTTCTCAAAACGGTCCATTGAAGGCATGCTGACAACAGAAACATCGATATTTTCTTTTGCCAATTCAGCCTGCGCTTCAATTGCAAGACCTACCTCGGATCCGGAGGCAATGAGAAGAGCGTCAGGTGTTTCGTTTTTAGATTTAGAAACGACATATGCACCTTTTTCTACTCCTGCCAATGCTTCTTCAGCTGTTTGATCGATGGTAGGAAGGTTTTGACGTGTAAGCACTAGCGCTGTTGGGTGATCAGTGCTTTGCACTGCAAGCTTCCATGCTGCTGCTGTCTCATTGCCGTCTGCTGGACGGATCAAAGAAAGGTTAGGCATCGCACGGAGTGAAGCAAGCTGTTCAACAGGCTCGTGCGTCGGACCGTCTTCACCAACCGCAATACTGTCATGTGTGAAGACATATGTCACAGGAAGGCCCATTAACGCTGCAAGGCGAATCGCAGGACGCAGGTAATCAGAGAAGACAAAGAAAGTTCCGCCGAATACACGAAGACCGCCATGAAGCGCCATACCGTTTAAGGCTGCACCCATCGCAAATTCACGTACACCAAACCAGAAGTTTTTGCCTGAGTAATCAACCGCTGTAAAATCACCGGCATTTTTAATAGTCGTTTTGTTCGATCCCGCTAGGTCAGCAGAACCTCCGACAAAGAAAGGAATTTTTTTCGCAAGTCCGTTGAGAACTTCACCGGAAGATGCACGGGATGCCAGGCTGCTTCCTTTTTCATACACAGGAACCTCTTGATCCCAGTCCTTCGGAAGCTCTCCTTTGATTGCCAGTTCAAGCTGTTCAGCAAGTTCAGGATAAACTTCTTTATATTTAGCGAATTGAGCATTCCATTCTTGTTCTTTTTTCTCACCTGATTCTTTAACAGCTGCAGCGAAATGCTCATAAACTTCTGACGGAACGTAGAAGTCTTCTTCATATGTCCACGCGTAAGCTTCTTTTGTTAATTTGCTTTCCTCTTTACCAAGCGGCGCACCGTGAACACCGGATGTACCGGCACGGTTAGGTGAACCGAATCCGATTGTAGTTTTCACTTCAATTAATGTAGGTTTCTTTTCATTTTGGCGTGCTTTTTCGATAGCCGCTGTTAATTCTTCAATATTGTTTCCATCCTCAACATAAAGAACTTCCCAATTCATTGCTTCAAAACGCTGTTTCACGTTTTCAGAGAATGAACGGTCGAGGTCTCCATCAAGAGAGATGTCATTAGAATCGTATAGTACGATCAGACGGCCAAGCTGAAGATGGCCTGCGAGTGAAGCGGCTTCAGAAGAAATACCTTCCATTAAATCACCATCACCGCAAATACTGTATGTATAATGATCGACTACGTTAAATGAATCGCGGTTGTATGTTTCCGCTAAATGGCGTTCAGCAATTGCCATACCGACTGCCATGGCAATTCCTTGGCCAAGCGGACCTGTTGTAGCATCAACACCGGCAGTATGTCCGAATTCCGGATGTCCTGGTGTTTTGCTGCCCCACTGGCGGAATCCCTTAAGATCTTCAATACTAAGATCAAACCCGCTTAAATGAAGCATGCTGTATAATAGTGCTGACCCGTGTCCAGCAGATAAAACAAAACGGTCACGGTTAAACCAGCCAGGGTTTGCCGGACTTACGTTCATAAATTTTGTCCACAGCGTGTATGCCATTGGAGCGGCTCCCATCGGCATCCCTGGGTGACCAGAATTTGCTTTTTCAATAGCGTCTATTGACAGTGTGCGAATGGTAGCAACTGATTTCTTTTCAATTGTATCCATAAAAATCCCCTTCCTTATGTGTTGTACCCTTACATCATAAATGTCTGACGACTTTTTCTCAACTGTTTCAGCTTAAATTTGAGAGAAACTTGTTGAATTTTGTCACATAAGAGTTTTGATTATAGTATATGCAAAAGAGGAATACGATATTGCCGTATTCCTCTTGTATTAGTGAAGTTTGTTATTTCTTTGTTCTCTTTTTAGCTTTTCTGGTGTTACATCATTGCCTTCTGGGTCAATGATTTTCACACTTTTTAACGTGTTCTTCATAGAAGAACGAAAACCTTTCAAGTACTCTTGACGGAGCTTTTGCTGTTCGGCTTTTTCTTCTTCTGTAATAACGCCAGCTTTAGCTTTGGCAGCAAGTTCATTAATTCTGGCAATTTTCGCGTTTGAAATCATGTTAAACTCCTTTATTGCATTTTGTCTATATAGTACTAGATCAAAAAAAGTTTTACAACTGATTCACTCTGCTGTCTCTTCATTCTCTATGTATTCCTGAAAACGCCGGTGAACGGTTGCTTTAGAGACATCATAGCCAAACCCTCTTAGGGTAGCCGCGATTTCAGCAAACGTCAGTTTATTCGCTCTTAGGCGGACGATCTCAGAGATTGGCACCTCTATTTTTTCTTTTCCACTGTTCCCATGTTGGTTTTTTAAGTTTTTTTGCGGTTTAAAACCGTTTTTTACTGCACGTTTCATTCCCCGTCTGATTTTCATGTTGTGAATCTTTCGCTGATACTCTTCCACAATGCTGACGATTTCCAAGACCATTGAGTCAGCCTCCGATAACTCCAGTTCACCTCTATGAGCCGTTGTATAGACTTTCACACCTTCTCTATAAATACAATGAAGCAGTGCGATTTTTGCGTTTCCCCGTCCGAGCCTTGTCTCATCCTGAACCAAAATGACATCAATTCCAGCGTTCTTAATCTCATCAAGCAGCTCAAATACACCATCCCGATCCATTTCATATCCGCTGGCTTTTTCTGAAATCACTTTGACCACTTCCATGCCGTTCTCCGCTGCAATGGCCGTAAGCTCCTCCTCCTGCCGCTTTAATGACGTTTCCTGCTGTTCTTTATTTGTGCTTACACGGGCATAAATGAGTGCTTTCATTTTATCTCTCTTTCCTCTCTATTTTACAGTTGCTAATTCATATGCATCCTGATGCTTCTTTTTCAATGGGATCACTAACTCATCACCCGGCTGGATATCAGAGGTTTGAAGTTGATTTTTATCAGCTACCCATTCAATAAAATCATTTTTGTTTATCTTTTTTGTATCTGCTACCTGATCAGCAATTGACCAGAGTGTGTCGCCTTGCTGGACTTCTATTTTAACATACTGATTAAGCTCTTGGCCGCTGCTTGTATATGACAGCATAAGGATAACCGCGCTCAAAATCACTGTGAACAGACCGACAAAAATAATAGATTCTTTACTCATGATCATAACCTCCAACAGGAATGTTTGTTCGCATTTTTATAATTTCAGTATATACGAACAAACGTTTCTGTCAATTGTTTTTTCGAACCTATGTTTGTACTGTAAGGAAAATCATGCTATAATCTTCTTAAAATCGACGTTTTGAGGTGCGAAAAATGACGAAGCTATCAAAAAGGCAACTTGATATCCTCCGTTTTATTAAAGCAGAGGTTAAATCAAAAGGATATCCGCCTTCCGTGAGAGAGATCGGAGAGGCTGTCGGGCTTGCGTCCAGCTCTACTGTCCACGGCCATTTGGCCCGCTTGGAAACAAAAGGACTGATCAGACGGGATCCGACAAAACCAAGAGCAATAGAAATTCTTGATGAAGAAGTAGACATTCCGCAAAGCCAGGTCGTTAATGTACCGGTCATCGGGAAAGTCACGGCGGGATCTCCTATTACAGCAGTAGAAAATATTGAAGAATATTTTCCGCTCCCAGACCGCATGGTTCCTCCAGACGAGCATGTATTTATGCTGGAGATTATGGGAGACAGTATGATAGATGCTGGTATTCTCGATAAGGACTATGTCATCGTTAAACAGCAAAACACAGCGAACAATGGGGAAATTGTAGTTGCGATGACAGAAGATGATGAAGCAACTGTAAAACGATTCTATAAAGAGGATACCCACATTCGCTTGCAGCCTGAGAACCCAACGATGGAACCTATCATTTTGCAGAATGTCAGCATTCTAGGGAAAGTGATTGGCGTGTTCAGAACCGTCCATTAATCTATTGATCTATCAGATGCATGAAATAACCCCCTCTTCCTTTACGGAGAGGGGGTTTGTTGTTCAAAAAAAGCAGGCTCGCCCTGACTTTTGGGTGCGAGCCTGAATAGGAGGAAAAAGAACATCATGTTTACACCATAATTATCCACCAAAAGATTGTTGAAGTCAAGAAATTTTCTTTCCTTCAGGAAACTTTGATCAAAATATGAACGTTTAGAATATTAGACGCTATCTTCTTAAAAACGTTTCATTTTTTAGGTCGTGGAAGGATGCGGTTTCATATTTATTAAGGGGCGAGGCAATTGAAATAACTGAAAATTTAGTACATAGTTTAGGTAGTTCAACACTCTGTTAAAACAGCTTGCTTTCTTCATATAAAATGTAATATGTATTTCAATTTCACCTTCACCCAATCACTTGTACAGTTCAAAAGATATGGCATCGTTGAACAAGTCGGGTAGAAACCTTCCCCAAACATAAAGTCTCCACCAACACCCTTCTTTAAATTTAACCTTATATGAAATATGGTTGTGATATCAAAAGGCCGTTTCATCATAAAAGTGCATATGCGTTTTTTCTTGTTTGTAATATCGAAGCCTGTCTTGAAGGGTTCCGGTATGAAATTCAAATTTGTGGCCGTCAGGGTCGGTAAAATAAATTGATTTTCGTTCGCGTTCATCTCGTTCTCTGCCAGGCAGAATATTGACATGAAGTCTTTTTAATTTAGCTGACATCTCCTCAAATTCATGATCTTCAATTGTAAAAGCAATATGGGTATAAGAAAGCTTAATGTCATTTCTCGGGATGTCTGGTTCTTCATTAAGCGCTAGCCAGATGCCGTTCATATCAAAATATGCAGTTGTTCTTCCCTTTACCAAAAGCTTTGCACCAAACACTTTTTGATAAAAATCAATCGATGTATCCAAATGCGAAACTGAAAATAGCAAGTGATTGATTCCTTTTATCTCCACAAATCATTCCCCCCTTGAAAGCTGATCATCCACATATACGACTTTTTTCATAAGAAAGTTTCATACAGCTGAAAAAAATACCAGTGTAAACAAAAACGGACTGTTTAAAATAGTAACATGACCATTATGAATGGTTTTGAATTGCATTATTTATCATTTGTTTACGCCCAAGAATTTTCTTCAAAAAATAACAATTTAGGTGGTCAAATGAAACATATCATTGCGCTTGCTTCAAAGATTGCTTTCACTCTCGCCCTTTTATATGTGATTTTGGACAGAGTCTATCACGCATCCTTCTTAAGTGTGATGTTTATTGCACTTTTCTTAGGTTTTGTTTCCTATCTTTCTGGTGACATGCTCGTCTTACCCAGAACAAACAATATTACAGCTTCATTGGCTGACTTTGGCCTTTCATTCGTTATTCTTTGGGTATTTGTTTTAACCCAAACAAGAAACGATTTCTCACCATTTGGAGCGGCTCTCCTTTCCGCTGCCTGTCTTACTGTTTTTGAATACTTTTTTCATCGGTATTTACTGAAAAATGTGCTTGATGAAAATTTCCGAAATGAACTGTCAGCGAGAGATAACACGTTGCAGTATCAAACGGAAGCCGCGGACGAGCTGTTTCCCGAAACGAAAGAGAAGCATAAGGAATAGGAGGCTGTCTTATCGCCTCCTATTTTTCAGTAGCTATTTTTGAGAAAACGGAACATCACTTCTGTAAACTCATAAAACCTCTCATTTTGAGTAACAGCTCTGCTTTTTAAAGAAAAGATGCCGAACAAAGACTTTCGAAACCCTGTGCTCATTTCTATCTGAATACTTAAACCTGTTTTTGATTTATTTGCAATGTTATTCGGACTAACGCCCGCATGTGGATGGTCCGTATTGAGCAATACAGCAGGAAAACCGGCATGCTGCAATTTCTCAACTAAATCTGCCGCTCTTACGCGATCTGTACCGCCGACTTCGATCTGCTGATCTTCTTCTGCGTACCCGTGTAATGAAATGACATATTCATGATTTCCCGTCATTTTAAGGGCCCGAGGTTCATCAAAGTGCGTGCTCGTAATGTGCAGGACTGAGTTTCCTGCCGATTTTAAGCCTTCAAATAAATACATCGAGTACTCTTTGCTGAGCTCTCTCGCTACTTCACTTGTCCCGCCTTCAATACCTCCTCCGTGAATGGCTAAAACAAGAACAGGGCTTCCGGTTTCTTTCGTAACAACGCCGTAATCAGAAGGATCTTCATTGCTTTTTAATTCCTCAAAATTCTGATATACATCTTCAGCATAAATTGAAGAAATCGGAGTAAACACCATAAAAATCAACAATAATTTTACAATTTTAATAGTTGATGGAAAACGTTTGGCTATGTTACAATCAACATGCTTCAAGGAATGGAGCAAACGGCGGAGCAGGGATACTTTGGCCGGTTTCATCTACTCCGCCTCTAAGTCCAAATCAACAGGATGTAGGTCTCTTTGAGGCTTTAGCACGAATTCTCTCGTCCTCCTTGTTAAATTTTTGTTAAATTCACAATATTATATACCATTAGCCCGGGCGCTGTTCTTCTCATTTTTGAATTTATGAAAAGTAAGCTGGCACCACCTCTCCCATTTCCATACAAAACAAAAATGCACCTGCCCTTTGGCCTGTGCATTTTTTATTTTCTCTTCATTCTTCGTTTTTTTGCTTGATTTAATTTCATGATGTTTTTTTCAATTTTTCTTATGTTTCGCCTTTGCGGGATTGTTTTCATTTCATAATAAACAGAAATAAACCCGCTTACTGTCACTGCTGCAATATAAAGGACGCGCTGTTTGATCATCCGGTCAGCGTGTCCATGATCATTCGCTTCTTTTTCCAGTCTTTCGATCACAGCTTTATCAAACAGCTGATCGACATACACTTGTTTCATTCCCACTGCAAACCCCGCAGCCAGCCAAAGAATCAGAAATAAACTGATATAAAACACCATAAACCCTTCCTTTCCTGTCTTGATGCGGTGCAGAATTTTGAAATGCAGCAACTGGCAGACGAAGCTTCTTCTTTGTGTTAGGTTCTTTCAATAGGCTGGTTAATATGTGTAATGCTGTAATGAACAGTTAGAAATTTTAATCCAAACAGCCACATATGATGAACAGCGGTTAATTTGTTGTCATGTGCAGCTTCTATCAGAAAGGTTTCAGATAAAGGAAGCGGACAAGTTCCCGCTCTTGTTTGCAGATAAATCCCCTCATCCCCCGCTCTGCTTTTTCTCCGGCTGCTTGTTAAAACCAGCTTCTCCTGATGATGATATGGTTTTAAAACACCTGTCATGCTGCTGAATGGAAGCGGTAAAGAAATATTCATATACCCCTCTCCATTTGAACGATACACTGAATAAAGAGCGGTAAAAATGGTTTCGTTTTTTTCATTTGTTCTAATCCAGGCACGTACTCTTTCCCTTCCGTCTTTTTTAGAATGAACACCTCTTATCTTGCTGTACATCCTATACCAGTCAGGGTTCGTCGAAAGATGTATTTGACCGATTCTTCTGCTGAACCATTCGTAAATAATTGCAAGCGGCCGAAACCACGTGCTCCATGTTACTTTTGCTTTAATATTGTATTCGATGGTTTGTTCATAAAACGAAAGAATGAGCGGCGCCAGTTTTTCTGGTGAAAAATCTTTTGAACGCAGGCTGCCCATATCATCCACAAGTCCGCTGTACCGAGCGTTATTTTCAGCTTGAATACTAGCTAAAAATTCTTCTCCAATCTTTCTTTTTCCGTAGATACGGCTGAATGTCTTTACACTGTCTGCATCAAAAGGTTTCGCATCCTCTATTCTCCACCCTATGAGAGCGGGCAAGATAACACCAAACGCATTGACAAAACCGTGAATCCAAATCATCTGATTGATGGTCAATGTAACTTCTTGCCGAAATACACCAAATGAATAAATCATCGAGAAAGCAATCGTTATCATTAAAACAGCGGAAGAAAGCCGAATAAGAAATGTCCCCGTCTTGGTGCGAAAAGCTGCCGTGAACACCAAAAATGCATGAAGATAAATCGCCGCCATATAAATGCTAACCGCAATGACATCAAGTGTTTTTGAATATGTGATGCCCAGTGCGATAAGAAGGGGCGAAAGCAAAATCACCCATGTTATCCAACTGTACAACATCCGATGTTTTCTAATGGTTCTGCCGAGTAAACCGTTGAAGATCGGGATCAGAAAAGCAGAATAGTGAAAGTGGACAGCAGTCAGCAAAATGATGAGAGGGCCAAATTGCATGATCTGCAAATGGGCAGCATAAGCAAAAAACCAAAATCCTCCTCCCGCCAAATAAATAAGGCCGAACAAAACTGATGTCTCTTCGATTCTATGTATCTTTGTTTCCCAAAGGCGGAGGATCGCATACAATGCAATAAAAACTGTGTACATCCACCAGATAAGTGCGAAACCCCCAACCTCCGTCACTAGAGCCAGCACCGCAAAGAATGCGGCTGCCGGATACCACTGGATTAGCCCATATTCCATAAACTGAGCAGCACGAACCGGAGATTGACGAAAAACAAAAGGAAAAATTCCCGGCACGAAAAATAGAATGGATAACAAAACGAGTGCCTCTGCCACTGAAATATCCGGTGCTTCTGCTGCAAGAAATCCAATAAAACAAAGCGCACTGACTATGCCATTTCGTTTCATGATTCTCTCTCTTCCTCCTGAAACGTTCCTTTATAAAAGAAAAGAGTGCCAAGAATTGTATTTTGCACATGCACTTCAATGGTGAAACAATTCTTTTTTTCATCAAACGTTTCGCAAACTACGGATGTACCGGTCAGCCATTTCGGCAGCGGGATTCTTTTTCCGCATATTAATAGCCATTGCTTTCCCGATGTGATCGTAAGAGAGCCGTCATGAGATGCCTCGAACGTCAAAACAGACAGCAGCAGATGAGGTTTGCCGAAGAAATCAAGTATTCTATTTTCTTTCTCGTCATATATCATTAACGCATCAAAGAAACGTTTTTTGCCTTTAAAGAAAAATGTACGATTCCATTCTATTCCTGTATGTTGCGATTTCAAAAGACAAGTTCTATTTTGTATTGTAAATGGAATGTCTTTGCCTCTTTCTGAAAAGAAGCATCTGAAAAAAACACCCAGCTTTAACAGCATTCTAACCAGAAAAGAGCCTCCGCTTATTTCTGACATCGTTCCCGTCCCGCTGAATGTATGAGACCCGTCTAATTGGTACCGTTTCTGCAGCTTGGGATGCAGCAAATGATAGTTAATAATTGATTTTTCATAAATCGAACTCACAATGTCACTTCTTTCTCTTTCGTTTTGTGCGCCTGGCACTGGGGAGCTGCAGGCTAAGAGCGCCGCTTGCAGCGGAAAACACACTCAATAGAACCCACATGAATATTTCGGAACCTAGACAAGCAAACCCAGCAAAAATACAAGCCTGGACACCATGAATGATCCATTTTCTTTTTAAAGGAATCAGCCACAAAATAGCTAAGCCTATCTCCGCTGTTCCTGCCAATATGCTTGTCTCAACACCTGCAAAGCCTTGATAGAACCAAAACAGGCTGAAAAACAGACACATGAACACATAGATGATAGCGGATCGAATAAAGCGCTTCGGATGTTTATTTTGCTCTACCCAAAGCCTTAATGCATCAAAGCTCCAGGCAGTCGCCCAGCCAAGCAGCGGTCGAAATAATAAACGATCGATCCATCTTCCCGGCAGTCCGTAGGCTGTTTTGTATTGGTACTTTGTTAAAAACGTCATTTTCCCATTTTCTCTCTGTATATACTTCCAGTAGCCGCTTCCATGCCGAATCAGAGATAACGGATGATTAGAGCCAAAAGCCAGTGAAGAAGACCTTTCAGATGAACATTTGTTGAAAACACCGACGGTTTCTCCTGTACCTGACACCTTTAATCCAAAGCCTACCCTTGTTTCGTAAAGAAACTTCTGTTTTTCGCATGGCTGACTATTCAAATACGTAATATTTGAAAACCGGAGATCCCATTCCTTATGCAGTGATGGGTTTTGTGTATATTCCCAGAGTGTATCCAGATCAGATTTCATTTCGATTTCTACATAAATCGGTTTCTGCCTCACAGCCCCTTCTCCCTTCTATTTCAAGCAATTCCTATATTAGCATATTGGTCGATTCGAAAAGGAAAAGTGTATATCTCTCCAAAAAAAGTATCTTTATCCTAAAAAATGCATAAAAAAGAGAAGAGAGGTTTCCTTCTCTTCCTTGGGATTCATTACTGAGTTTTAACCGTGCCGAAATGAGTAATTGTGACGTTCACACTGTATGTGATGTCGGCTTTACTGAAGGTGTCATCCCAGTTATTTTTCACCCTTTTCCATAAGTGAGGATATGTAAGTCTAAAAGATTCATCAAAACCCGCAACATCTGCTTTATAATCATGCTGAATTTTTTTTAATACCTGACCAACTATTTTCTTTACCTCGTTTTCAATAGTCGTTTCGAGACGATCTATAAACTGGGTGTCCAACGCCTCTTTTGTGTTCCAGTTTTCAACCAAATCGCCTTCTGATTCAATATCGACATGGAATGAAATATCTTTCCCTTTTACGATTGGCTGAATTTTGCTTTTGATTTTATTGATATCGTACGCTAACGTCTGTTGGCTCTTTTTATCATGACTTTTGACAACTCCGCCTTTCCCTTCTCCTCTAATCCATGTAATCCCCTCAGTTTCATATTCATTTAAAGTGCCGATCATTTTTTTCGATTTTCCGTTGATTACAGCTGCTCCGGAATACTTGACCGCTCCATTGGCCGCAACCACATTTTGCAGTAAAAAACTGCTGCCAGAATGCAGTTTTCCAATTAGTTTCGCGAGTGTCATAGGGGGAAGTATTCTGGAAACTTTATGTTCATTTTCACCTAATCCAATCAGCCGAAAAGCCGGGATTTCTCCGTTCTCTTTCAGCTGGAGAGCGTCTCTTGCTTCCCTTTTAGCAGATAAAACAAGACAGCTCAGCCTGATTTCATTATCACGAAAAAATTGATCCAGCATTTCGTCGATAGGAAATGTGTGCAGCACATCTTCACTCATGACAACAACTTTTAAATGCGGGCTAAACACTTCTCGGTCCCGTCTTAATGCAACCTCACTTCCGATCTGCTGTAATGAATCCCCTGTTTCACTTATATTAATGTACGCTTTTTGCGCTCCTTGTCCGCTACCGCCTCCCCCGCTTGTGCCCGCGCCTGCCGCTTTTTCATTAACAAATTGATAGGTCAGCGTAATGTTGTCTTTTTTCGGATAGCTCCCGCCCTCTTCTTTTAACTCTTTTTCAGTGTTCGTTTCTTTTCCTTTATCAATTGCGATAGCGAATGTGAGACCCAGATCTTCTATTTCCCGACTGCTCCAGCATCCTGTTACGCAAATCATCAGCAGACATACTATGACCATAGCAGGCAATTGACGTTTTAGTTTACTTTTCACCTCTTTTCCTCCATTTCGAAATGACTAACAGCAAAATCGGCAAAGCGCCAAATATATACAAAGCGATATGACTGACCGTATCGCCTAATATAAAGACGTCATTTTCATTTTTCGGCATGCAAGAGAGGATATATATAACAGGAAGCAGCCCAAACATACATGAAAGGGGTTTCTTTTTAAAAACTTGTGAGACTCCCAGGGAAGCTGCATAAAAAGTGATAATAAACGTGGCAAAAAGCTGCATAATCCAAATCACAAGCAGAAATGATTCAAACCGTTCAAATATTAAACCAGGTATTTCAAAACTTCTCATCAGGTCAAGCCCCGGCCATGTTCTCGTCACAACTCCCTCAACTGATAGTGCACCGATGACCATAATCATCGTAATCATATAAAAACTGGTCACAACGCTTGTCCCGATCACAACTGCTTTCACCGCATTTTTCGGCTTTTTCATAAATGCTACTAAAATGAACATAATTTCTGAACATGTAAATGAAAGGTTCGTTGTCTTTACACCTCTAAGAACCGGCATGATTCCATCACCTAATACAGGGCGCAAATTGTTGATCTCAAATATGCCTAAACTCATGAGGGCTATCGTTAAAAAGATGATGACCGTAATCGGAAAAATCATTTCAAAAAGCCGTGCAATCGGATCTAGGCCTTGTGTAATTGAATAAAGCCCAATCCAAAGAACTGTCATAATGATGGCCCAAGACGGTGTCCCTTCGAGGAGAAAAAAATCCACGATTTCGGACATGACTCTGACTTCAAATGCACCGAGTGCCAGAAAATAAGTAATAAAAACAATACTGATCAGATGCCCGAGCCATTTTCCTACAATATGTCGGGAGTATTCATAAAAGGTCTCCTTAGGATACTGCTGGCTTAATTTAACTATCATCATCCCGGCTATTACCGCTAGGACCCCGCCTAATAAAACTGAAATCCATCCATCAGGAGATTGTGTTTGTTCTGTTACTGTCCGAGGGAGCGTAAGAACTCCGGCAGCAAGCATATAATTAATGATGATAATCGTTGCCTGAGCGGTTGTGATTTTACTGGTTGGGCTGAACATGAGACTTTATCACCATCCTGTCGAGTTCATCACTTCACCCGTTTTGTATTATCTGTATTCATCATTTTAGGCCGGCGCTTCATGACTAAAAGAGGCATTCTGATAACAAAGTCTTTCCAATCTTTTAAGTGATAGGGCACTGCCGGACTTGCGTATGGCACACCAAAGCTCTTTAGCTTTACGACATGGCTGCTTAGCAGCAGATAATACATAATGACTCCAAACAATCCAAACACCGCCGCACAAAACATCGCGCCAAACCGAAGCATCCGAAGTGCTATACCTGTGCTATAATGCGGGATGGCAAATGAAGAAATTGCTGTGAGCGCAACAACAATGACCATGATTGGACTGACAATCCCCGCCTGCACAGCTGCTTCCCCGATGATTAATCCGCCCACTATGCCTATTGCGGGTCCAATCGGTTTTGGCAAACGAAGCCCCGCCTCTCTTAAAATTTCAATCGCGACTTCCATAAATAAGGCTTCAATCAGAGATGGGAACGGAACACCTTGGCGCGTCCCGGAAATTGAAATCGCCAGCTTGGTCGGAATTAACCCAGGATGAAAAGAAATAAATGATATATATAAAGCGGGTGCGAATAACGTTATCATTGCTGCGATGAACCTCAGCAATCTGATGAGCGAGCTCGGGAACCACCGTTCATAATAATCTTCAGGCGATTGAAGCATCATGCTGAAAGTGACTGGAACAATCAAAGCAAACGGAGTGCCGTCAAGCAGAATGGCTACTCTTCCTTCCATTAATCCGCTTATGACGCGATCAGGACGTTCTGTACTCTGTACTTGCGGGAACGGGCTCAAATAATTATCCTCAATTAACTGTTCAACGTAGCCTGACTCCGGCAAATGATCGATCTCAATCCCTCTCACTCTTTTTCTTACTTCCTCGACTACTTTTGGATCTGCAATGTCATTCATATAAGCGATAATTAAATCCTTTTTTAATCGTGTTCCTACTTCAAATCTCTGCAATGTTAATTGATCATTTTTTCCTTGCTGTCTCAAAAGAGCTGTATTCGTACTCAACTCTTCTGTAAAGCCTGTGCGCGGCCCTCTGACAAGCGCTTCTGAAAGCGGCTCCTCGATACTTCGATTTTGTTTTTTTACAGTTCCCAGAAGAAACGCCTGCGGTATTCCATCAATGAGAAGCGCTGTCGAACCCATGAAAACATTCAACACGATATCACTGATTTTCTCTGATTCTATGACATCACCGATTGATACGATTTGATTTTTTATCTGTTTCGAAGTTAAAATACCTTTGCCGGATTGAGAAATTTCATCGTTTACCTGATTAGGTTGATTCATGACTAACACTGATAATCCTTTATTAATCAAATCCTGATCAGACAGTCCTTCAACAAAGATCAATGCCGCTTTCACATGTAAATGAGTGATTTCAAGCTCACGGAAATGAACGTCCCCGTTATGTCCTATTTTTCTTTTTACATGTTCTAAATCGTATCCGATGTTACCGGTTAACACATCCTGATCCTTTTCAGCTGTTGAATGATCTGATTTATGCTGCTTCTGTGTTTTGTACTGATTGCTCCGCCACCTCATCATTGCACCTTCTTATACATGAATCCAAGTAAACACTTTATAGATTACATATGGAACGAGAAATACTACTAACGCTTGAAACCACACATTCCAATCAGTAAGTGTTGATATCATGTTATCCATCTGTCATTTCCCCTCTCTCTAATAGGATTATTTTTCCCGTATACCTATTTTTTATGTTCGTCTTTTTTCTCAATAAAAAAAGCATGATGAACAGTTCATCATGCTTTTAAAGAAATCAACCTGACCATTTTGCATTATTAAACACAAAATGAGCCTTTTAGCAGTCTGGGATAAACTAAAATTCCAGCTTGAAGCTTTCTGCCTGATCTGAAACTTCCACAGGAATCCCCATTATCGTTTTCGGTTTGGAAACGTAAACAAAGCGCATTTCTTCCTCTAATTGCTGAAACGCTTTTTCACTAACTAAAATTCTGGCCGGCTTCCCTGGACTGTTATCAATGGCTGCTTTGATTTTTCCAAGCATAAAAAACCTCCTGTTTTAGAAAATGGCTCATTTACTATTAAATCAAAAATCGCAAAATAAATTGGCTGAACAGGAATCCCAGTTTAAACATAACAGTTGCGGCTGAGCAAACAAGCATGAACGAAATGACAACATACACATCTCTCTTTCTCGTGCATGCAGAATTCTCCCATTCACAGATCAGATTGGCAACTGACACGCTGTTCAACAGCAGCTCTAGCATAAATAATGCACGCTATGGACATGATCTTATTAGTTATTATATGATTGAATTGAAAAAAACATCATATGTCAAGAGGTAAACGAAATGGCTCAAAACAACGAAAATGCATTACCGGATATTACAAAAAGCATTACCCTGGAGGCTCCCATTCAGAAAGTCTGGGAGACAGTCTCTACTTCAGAAGGCATTGCCAAGTGGTTTATGCCCAATGACTTTCAGCTCAAAGAAGGACAAGAATTTCACTTACAATCGCCGTTTGGGCCGTCCCCGTGTAAAGTTTTGGCTGTTCAAGCTCCAACTGAACTTTCTTTTGAATGGGATACAGAAGGATGGGTCGTTACCTTTCAATTAGAAGACTTGGGGAAAAAGACAGGGTTTACCCTTATTCACAGCGGCTGGAAAGAGCCGAATGAAGTGATCGGCAAAGCAAACGAGAAAAGCTCCGTCGTTCGCGGTAAGATGGATGGCGGCTGGACTGGCATTGTAAATGAACGGCTTCGTAAGGCTGTCGAAGAATAAAAAAGAGAGAGGTATCTCTCTTTTTTGTTCTTTCCCAAGGGTTATACTTCACAATTTGAGTCCATCAATCATAAAACGTAACAGTTTTAGATTTACCAGAGTAATCGGTAACAAAGAACTCGGCCTTGTTATTGCTCCCATCTACAAATTTTCCAATACTGCCAAAGGTATGGCATTCTCCGGGTGAAAAATAGTTTGCCCCTACATAATCATCAGGATTGTCACCGGGATCATCCTCATATAAGTGCAGTGAAACAGAAAAAGGAGTGCTTCCTGAAAGGCACACTCTAAAATCTCCTCCGGTCGAGTATACCGTCGGACTTGAGTAAGTATATGTGTAAGTCCCCAACTTATCCCACTCTCCAGCCCCCGCAGTTCCGGCTTTTTCTGCTTGTGCCGTTAATGGAAAAACCGCAGCCAACCCTAAAACAGACAAAAATCCAACTACCTTAGTGAATCTCATCAGCTACACCACTCCTCTATTTCAATGATAG
Source organism: Bacillus sp. EU52 (assembly GCF_037964975.1). Taxonomy (NCBI): domain Bacteria; kingdom Bacillati; phylum Bacillota; class Bacilli; order Caryophanales; family Bacillaceae; genus Bacillus; species Bacillus sp. EU52. The sequence goes on along the minus strand of NZ_CP150177.1, from coordinate 1,869,255 downwards.
CCGCAGATACGTTTGTATCATTTCCGGCAGAGCTACATAATTGATCCAGCCTGCCTCCCTGCTTCTTAGGCAGGTGGCATTGGACATTATATTCAGCAGCAGCCGTTTTATGAATCCGTCTTTGTCTGGTTTTAAAATGTTCAAAATAAATGCATTCCCATTTGTACTGCTATCTCTTATAATTTGTTTAAAAGGTTGTACTTCAATCAGGGGGAAAAGGATATGGAATTAAGCTTCACAAAAATACTCGTTATTTTGTTTGTGGGTTTTTTAGTATTTGGGCCTGATAAACTGCCGGCGCTTGGCCGTGCAGCAGGAAAAGCCTTATCAGAATTTAAACAAGCAACAAGCGGACTGACTCAGGATATCAGAAAAAATGACTCAGAAAACAAAGAAGATAAACAAATGTAGGATAAATCGTTTGAGCCGATGAAAAATCGGCTCTTTATTTTGATTTGTTTCTGTGTCATCTGTCTTTTTTTATCATTTGGACAGCCCTTTTTTCCTTCTATGATTTTAACTGTCCAAGCCGCAAAATCTACTCGCCGTATAATAAAGCGTAGTAAAAATAAAGGAGGAGTATATATGGGTTATTACAAAAAATACAAAGAAGAGTATTATACGGTCAAAAAAACGTATTATAAGAAGTATTACGAATATGATAAAAAAGACTATGACCATTATGATAAAAAATATTATGACTGTGATTACGACAAAAAATATGATGACTATGATAAAAAATATTATGATCACGATAAAAAAGACTATGATTATGTTGTAGAGTATAAAAAGCATAAAAAACACTACTAAACGCCATTAACATCTCCTCGTTTTTACTTTCCCCCGGCTATTGCCGGGTCTTTTTTGTTTATGCACTATATGTATATTTTTGAAGCTTCCCTTTCTATGAAAACCTTGGTAACTGAGTCTAAAAAAGAATAATGAATATTTAGTACATAGTTTAGTTAGTTCATAAGTGAGCGCATTCAGTTTATTGCAGTTACAAAGAAACTTTTATAAACTCTTTGAGGATCATACATAAAAGGAGAGGTTTTTTGTATAGAAACATCGTATTTTATCTCATTTTACTTTGTCTATTTATATCAATTGTCATGAAAAGCTTTGAGGTGATAAGAACAATAGCCAATGTTATCTGCTTTGTTTTCGTATTGCTGTATTTTAAAGATGAAATGAAAACATACTCACGTAAAGCGTTAGCAATCCTAAGTATTTGTTTTCTTTTCTTAGTCGGTATCTGTGCTTTTGTCATTTTACAAGGACAGACATTGATGAAACGTCACCTCTTTTTTACAGGCTGGGAAACGATAGCGGGCATTCTTTTAATAATCGTTTCTTTAAGCATTTGTACTTTTATTTTGAGGAAAATTTCAAATCGGTTAAAACAAATGTGATCTCATTCTTTCCTCTGATAAAGGTATATAGCTTTCAGATTGGCGAAGCGTTTCGACCTTACATCATTCAAAATGAAATATTTTGTCGATTTATATACGTAAATCCAGTTCCAAAATAAGGTATAATAAATGGCGAAACCACTATCAAAAGGGGGAATTTTGGTGAAAAAAGTATTGATTGCAGGTGCAGTAGGAACAGCAGTTCTTTTCGGAACCCTTTCATCAGGTATACCAGGTTTACCCGCGGCAGACGCTCAAGTCGCAAAAGCAGCATCCCAGCTGCCTAACGGAATCGGCGGCCGTGTCTACCTGAACAGTACGGGCGCCATTTTTACAGCTAAAATCACGCTTCCTGAAACTGTCAAAAACAACGACTCGGTCTCTACTCCCTATATTTATTCTGGCTTTAGGGCAACAAGCGGAACTGAAGCCGATATCGGGCTTCAGTACAGCAAACAATACAACGTCTGGAAGCCCCTCATGAAGGTTGGGTCCAAAAATGAAGAAACGTACATCGAAGGAAAAGACAAATTCACATACAATAAAGGCTTCCGCCCTGGAAGCACAGTCCAAATGACAATCTATAAAAATTTAAGCGGCAATACGCGCATGACCCTTTGGGGAACGAACAATGACGGCTACACCGGACGGATTATCACAGAAATTCAAGGAACCAACATCGGCACGATTTCAAAATGGAAAACCCTTGCTACCGCGGCTGTTTCGTATGAAAGCCAGCGTGATGCGATCAAAGCAACCTTTTCGACATCTTTTAACAACATCACAATCGACAATAAAGCCGTCACTCCTGTGGTAGATACACAGGATTTCGCAAAGGTTTCAGTTGCAGGAAATAACGTTACGATCTCTGTTAATAAATAAACGAAGCAGCAAAAAGCCGCCAGCATTGTCTGGCGGTTTTATAATTAATTTTCCATCTCCATAAAAAACCGTGTCGGAATCCACTCCCTATATAGATTTACGAATAGTAGTACTTCCTTTTTATATGAAACTTTATTTGAACAGCGTTAGAATTAAGACATTTTTGTTTCGATGATAAAAACATCATAAGCAAAAGTTGAAATTTTGAAATAACTTTGGTATGATTAATTCAATTACTATAGAACTACATAAATTAAAAGCCCCTTATTTATGGGGCTTTCAATTATTTTTTAATTACAAAAATAACTAACTTGAAGCTTAAGTTGACAATTACACCAACAGAGGTTCAATGTTGGTCATTGCTTGATGATTGTAAAGTGAATTATCGAAATCTTCAGCTCCTTTGGTTATTTATCATATTTTAATATAGGGTGGAATTTGTATGAAATACGGAAAAATAGGTCTTTTTGGAATTATTTTAGTTATTATTGCTCTTCTGGTATCAATGTATTTTATGTTTAATACAAAAGCTTTGATACCTGCTGGATATGATTTGGCTATTCATGGAATTGTTATATCGAGAACATTAATGATTGCTTTCACTTTGTATCTCGTTTCAAAATTAGGATATTTTCTTCTTAATAAAAAAGATTAGCTTTTATAGCTAATCTTTTTTATATAAAATTAATAGTTTTTCAGTGCATATTCTCCATACATAGGTTTTTTAACTACGTATTTTTTCTTTGATACACATTTACCAGTAACTATATCCTTACGACAATTGTACCCTTCTTCTACATTATACCTAACTCTATATGCCATATAGACTCTTTTATTCGCTCCAACATTTAGAGTGTATCCTTTAGAACTAGCTACAGAGCCTGCAGTGGATATTCCTAAACCACTTATAGATCCGCTGACAGTTGTTGTAAAAGTAACTGTTTTGTTTGCAGTAATAGATCCTCCTTTACTCCCCGTTGCTATATTATCAGAAACTCTTTTAAAGCTAGACCAGCTTTTATATGTTTTTACATTCATCTTAACATTACGAAAATCATTCACAAATTGCGCAGTAAACTCCCCTCCTCCTAAGTTGCTTTTTACCCCAGTTGTCTCGTTTGCAAATACAGTATGCACTTGTGACTCAACGCCTTTAATTGAGACAGGTTTTTCTTCCCCTTTTTCAGCAGCTAATACATTGCCATTAGGAAGAGATAGGGTAAATAGAGCTATAGAACTAATGGCTAACTTACAAAAAACTTTTTTCATCGACAACAGTCCTTTCTATGTATTCATTTAGTACCATATAAGTATACAATTTCTAGAAATATATTTAAATGGTTATTTTAAAATATTATGAATTTTTCTAATAGAAATTCATTGGTATAGTATTATTTAATATAGTGCTTGTTCATCCCTACCAAATTTTAAGGCAATCCATCGCAGAAACACAATCATGGATAATTTCAATCTTTTCATTTTTAAGTTGAATTTTAGCCAGGGACCAAAAAGTTTCATAATAAAAACAAATAACCTAGAACTGCACAAAGTAATTGTATTCATTGCACGATGCTGGTCTTTTAAGGTGAAATATGTATATGTTAGTATTAGGTTTACAATTAAGCTATTCAAGTGTTTAAAAAACCTAGAAAGGTTGATGAAAATGAACCTTTATTTAATTATAGCTCTTGTTATTTCAGTTTTTTTTAATGTGATCTTATGTATCCAGTTAATAAAATACAAAACCAATCGATCCACTAATATAAATTGGAAAGAAAGGATGGGACTCAACAATCCTTTTACAGCTATAGTATGGGCTTTTCTTTTCATTACAATTTTCTTGAGCCTTATGATATTAATAGGAGGAATTAACACCTTATAAAACCAATGGCCTTTTCATATCGTTCGTTTAATTTTTCAGACCACGCAATCGTTGTTCACTTGTACTAAGAGAACCCAACGCTTCTAACAATCCTTTTGTTTCGCGTTGGGCTCCAATTTTGTTTACTATTTGTTTATAGAAATATGAAGAAGAAATTTCTTCATTTTTAGCCTAATGCCAGCTTATATTCTGAAAAATAACAATAAAAAGGCAGCATTAAACCGCTACCTCAAATAAAAGCTTGTCCCCATGTTTATAGTTGATTAACTTGAAATCATCGATGGTAAAGTCATAAAAATCTTTCACTTCAGGATTGATCCATAGTTCAGGTGCTTCAAACTGTTCTCTTTCCATTTGGATTTTCAAATTGTCTATATGACGTGTGTACACATGGCAATCCCCAATGTTAAAGATATATTCACCAAGCTCATAACCAGTCACTTGAGCAATCATGCGCTGCAACACATTATACTGGAATACATTGAATGGATTTCCCAATGCCATATCATTGCTCCGTGCTCTTACCTCAAGGTGGAGTTTCCCATGTTTAACGTACCATTGTGTCTCGTATACACATGGCGTTAAGGCCATTGCGTCTAATTCATCAGGATTCCACAGCATTGTAATGTGTCTGCGTGAAGATGGATTGTTCTTCAATTGATGAAGAAGATAGTCTACCTGATCCACTTTTTCTCCATTTAGACTTCTGTTTTTCTTCCCCAACTGAAATCCATATGCATGTCCGATGGTGCCGTCTTCTTGTTTCCATTGATCCCAAATATGTACGCTCATCTTGTTTAAATCATTAACATCATTAGATTTCAGCTGCCAAATCCAGAGCAACTCTTTAATGGCTGTTTTCCAGGCAAGCTTTTTTGTCGTTAAAATCGGAACCTCTGAGTTGTCGAATCTCATTTGCTTACTGATTACACTTAGAGTATGTGCCGGTGTTCCATCTGAGTCCCACTTGGTTCTTACATCAAACTCTTCGTCTGAGATTCCATTATTGATAATATCCTTTATAATTGAATTGTATTGTTTATCGAATTGCGTCATGACTATTCATATCCTTCTTTCATTTTCAGTTGCTAAGCATAATTTATTACGAATGCAATATTATCGCAAATACTAAGCACTTGCAGATAAAGTGAGGATCTTATTCCACTCACTGTGTGTTTAAAGAGGAGTTAATCCCCCCTCTTTTACACCTGTATTTCTCCATAACATAGTCTGTCACATAGCTCATAGTTACCGCCAGTTTGGTACATACACCGTTGATAACATTGTTGAGGATTATACGAAATGGTTTGATATTGCGGTACATAAAAATTCAAATAGTCAGGTGTTTGTGTATACCAAATTGGAAATTGTCTAAACACATTAAATCCTCCAATAGCTTTTTCTGATTTAATGCATTGTATTTTACCTCAATATCAATTGTCATTTGTCCATGTGCAATTGGGCTTTCTTTAAAATAAATTCTCTCTAATTTCATTCATTTGATCATTAACAACTTTTTTATGATATTTGGCAGCGTTTCATTCCTTATATGATCTGTTTCTGACCGATTTTGCTGCTTTTTGACGTCTAACTTTAAATCCTTCAGAAGCAGTGTGAAAAATCACATTATAGAGCTCTTGAATCTTAACCATAACGTTCAAATATTCTTCAATGAGAAAGTCCCTTTTTACGTTTACTAATCTTCTCTATACACTTTACTATTATTTTACAGTGATTGAGTGCTCTCTCTCGCTCTTATTTTCATAAACAGCTATCCGTTTTGTTTTTCAGAAAGTGTTTTAAACAGCCTCTTTTTACTATTCTTATTTCATTTGACCATACCATATCATTTAAACTTCATAAATTAAATTCGAATAACATAAAGGAGGAATTTAATTGGGTTATTATAAAAAATATAAAGAAGAGTATTACACTTGGAAAAAAACATATTACAAAAAGTATTACGACAATGATAAGAAGCATTATGATTGCGACAAGTATTATGATCATGATAAACAACATTATGATTACGACAAAAAGTATGATGACCATGATAAAAAGTATTACGATGATCACGATTATCATTACGAAAAAAAGTATTATGATGACGATGATCATTATTATTATGATTTTGTCGAATCATATAAAAAACATCACTAAATCTCTTAAACGTCTATTTATTCCCTGGCGACATACCGGGGGCTTTTTTATGATATTTATCGACGATACTCAGATTTTTTTGTGAAGTCTTATGTCTCATTTCATATTATATTTTGAACTTGTCTCATAGCTGCTGTAAATTCAATTATTAATGAACACATGTCATTTAACTTGGCTTATTATTAGTGGCATTACTAGTTTTTAGTTGCCTTCCCATACTTATAAAAATTTAGATAAAAGTATTTATTTATAGAGATGCTTGTTTCATCGACATCTCAATCCAAAATGTGGTAAAATCGATAAAAATGTAAAAACTGTAAATATAATAAAAGGAGCATCTTTATGTATATAAGTATTATAATTTTAGCATCCATGCTTTTATGGGGGGCAGTTATCCACGAGCTAAGTAAACCTTCAAAAAAGCAAAGCACCAGAAAAATTGTTTCTTTGACATCTTTAGGTTCTTTATCGACTTTAGTTATTACTATTTCACTTTTTCAAAACTTCCCTTTTTAAACTTTGTTTTTAATTAAATCCTTCGTATTAAAATATTCATTTTATACATAATATTTATATGTACCTTGGCTGAAACCTCCATTGATCAATCACACAGCATGAAGACAGCCAAGGATTTATTTTGTTTACTTCGTACCTGTTGAACCGAGTCCTCCTCTATCCTCGTTTCCCAAATGCTCGACTTCAACCAATTCAACCGCCGGCATTTTCTTCATGATTCTAAACTGGCAGATACGATCACCCTTCTTAATTTCAGTATCACGCAATGCATAAGCAGGAAAGAACCAGAAATCGTTGTCTCCCTTATATGACTCATCGATAACACCCATTGAATTTGTTTGAATAACGCCAAAGTTCTTATATGTACTTGAACGAGGGACGACATGTGCTTCGTAACCTTCAGGCAGCTCCATTGCAACACCTAATGGGACAAGCTTAAATTCATCTTTTTTGATTGTTACATCTTCAGCTGCCCGAAGATCAATCCAGTCTCCCTGCTCAATTTTGCTGATTCTTGTTTGTGTTTCATCTAGATACTTGATTTTAATTTGCATTGTCATGTACTAGCTCCTTTAATTTTTATTGAGTATCATACAGTAAGGCTTGTTCTTGTGTCATTTTCATCAGTTATAAATTGAACGTCTTCAAAATCATTCTGTAAAGCATTGAAGTAAAGTTTTTCAATGATATTTTTGTTTATACAGTAAATCGAAACGTAGCTATTATCTGCTATCAAAAGGACAAGTTCGCAATTACTGTCAGCAAACTCTTCATATGTATTGACTTGATTAACCATTTTTCCATATGGAAATGCTTTCAGTTCAACGAAAATGGTATAGTACTGATTCGTTTTTAATTGTTGCTCAAAAACTGCCCCTTCAACAATTGCGTAGTCATGAAAAAGCTCCTCATCATCGAGCTCTCCTTCTACAACAAAATAAGATTCCCCACTCGTTTGCCACCTATAATTAGCTATTTCTACCGGCTGCAGTATTCTCCATAGAAAATTTCCATATTCATTCGGTATTTGAAAACTAACTCCCCTATTCATGTATTCCCCTTACTTAAACGATTTTTGTGCATACGAGTTTAATTATATACTCTGATGTTAGGTTTATGGAACAAGGAATCGACTGCCTTTTCAACCGATTATCTTTTACAGAATTTCCTCAGCCCTTCTCATTTAAAAGGTTCTTCCAATGTTCATAACAACGGTAAGTATTTCCTGATTAGATTTCTCGTTATCATCCACCCTTAGAAAAAAATGTCCCAAAACAAATAATCATTTTTGTAATCCTCAGTTGCCGTACCCATTAACACCCCACTTACAAGCCTCATGTATCCCGTACTTGCTATTCGAACATTGATAAGCACCTTCTCGTATCACATGGATTTGCTGTTGAATGATTTCAAATAAAGTTGAATAAAATAAGATCGAATCATCCAACAATTAACATTTATTCTTGCGGCAATAGGTGGTATTTATAATCCATAAGAAGGAAGGAAGCGTTGATGATAAAGCTTTGCCGAGAAGTTTGGATCGAAGTCAATCTTGATGCCGTTAAAAAGAATTTGCGAGCGATCCGCCGTCATATTCCACATAAGAGCAAAATTATGGCTGTTGTAAAAGCGAACGGTTATGGCCACGGGTCTATAGAAGTGGCACGCCATGCACTGGAACACGGGGCGAGTGAGCTTGCTGTTGCCAGTGTGGAGGAAGGAATCGTTTTACGTAAAGCTGGGATTACAGCACCTATCCTTGTGCTTGGTTTTACATCCCTTAGTTGTGTAAAGAAGTCAGCAGCTTGGAATATAACATTATCAGCATTTCAGGTTGATTGGATGAAAGAAGCAAACGAGATATTGGAAAAAGAAGCGAGTGCTAACCGGCTGGCCATTCATATTAACGTGGATACCGGCATGGGACGATTAGGTGTACGCACAAAGGAAGAACTTTTAGAAGTAGTGAAAGCCTTAAAGGCAAGTAAATTCCTCAGATGGACAGGGATTTTCACACATTTTTCGACAGCTGATGAACCGGACACCACACTCACAAAGCTGCAGCATGAAAAATTCATCAGTTTTCTCAGCTTTTTAAAAAAACAGGGGATTGAGCTGCCCACCGTGCATATGTGCAACACGGCTGCAGCTATCGCATTTCCGGAATTTAGCGCTGATATGATCCGTTTAGGTATCGGCTTATATGGTTTATATCCTTCAGCCTATATTAAACAACTAAATCTCGTTAAGCTTGAACCTGCGTTAAGTTTAAAGGCGCGCATCGCTTATGTGAAAACCATGCGTACAGAACCCCGAACCGTTAGCTATGGTGCTACATACGTCGCAGAACCTAATGAAGTAATTGCTACACTCCCGATTGGCTATGCTGACGGCTATTCTCGGGCCCTTTCCAATCGCGGGTTTGTTCTTCATCGCGGAAAACGAGTGCCAGTGGCGGGAAGAGTAACAATGGATATGATCATGGTCAGTTTAGGAGAAAACGGTGAAGGTAAACAAGGAGAAGAAGTCGTGATTTACGGTAAGCAAAAAGGAGCCGAGATTTCCGTTGATGAAGTGGCTGAAATGCTCAATACGATTAACTATGAAGTCGTGTCTACATTAAGCCGCCGCATCCCTCGTTTTTATATAAGAGATGGCGAGATTTTTAAAGTATCAACTCCAGTATTATACGTGTAGAACATCTTAAAATGCTGAATCAAAATCCCTCTACCAGAGGGATTTTGTTTTTTCTGAAACTAAAAAAATCCTTCCTATAAGAAGAGAGATTTTCAACATATTTATAACTCAATAACTGATTGTTCAGGAGTATTATGATCGTGTCGAGAACGAAAATGCTCTTCTAATTCTTCAAGTGTACGCCCTTTTGTTTCCGGCATGAATTTGTACACAAAACCGATTGCCAATACACCTAAAGCCACAAATATAAAGAATGTAAAAGACAAACCTACAGAGCTAAGCAAGATCGGGAAAGCAAAACCGATCACAAAGTTTAATATCCAAAGGAAAAAAACACTTATCCCAGAACCAAGTCCTCTTAACCTTTGAGGGAATATTTCCGCTATGACAAGCCAAGTCACAGGTCCTACACACCCTTGCATAAAGGCAAGAAATAAAACGGTCAAAGAAAGCACTACATAAGGAAGTGCCATAGATCCATCAAGCACAATTGAGAAAATCGCAATCAATAGGAGAGCTGTAGTCGTCCCCGCCAAACCAATCAATAATATTGGACGCCGTCTCACTTTTCCGACCAGCCAAATCCCAAATATAACTGCAATAACTGATATCAGCCCATTTCCAATATTAGCGATTAAAGCCGCTTTTGTACCAAAACCAGATTCTTTAAGGATTTGTGTGCCATAATACATAATCGAATTCACACCTGTAATTTGATTCACGATGGCAACACCAATTCCAATCCATAAAAGACGGCGCAGCCATGGTGTAGAAAAGTCCTTGAGTGATGCCTTTTCTAGTGCTGTATCTTTTTCTACCGCTTCTTGAATTTTTCTACATTCAGCTTCTGCACGTTTATCTTCTCGAATTTGTTTAAGAACTCGCAGCGCCTCACTGTTTTTGCCTTTGGTGATTAGCCATCGGGGGCTTTCTGGGACCTTAAGCATACTGGCAAATAACATGATAGCCGGAACAGCACAAATGACTAGCATGTATCTCCAAACATGTCCCGTATTTGCCATTGTTACACCGAGGATCGCATTAAAAACATATGCTAAAAATTGCCCGCCAACAATCATTAGTTCATTTTGGGTTACCATACGCCCTCTCTTTTCATGCGGTGCCATTTCTGCTAAAAAGGCCGGCACCATCGCCGAGGCTCCTCCAACAGCCAGCCCCAGTAAAAAACGAAAGGCCGCCATGATGAAAACATTAGGTGCTAACGCTGTTCCCAGTGATGCCAGGAAAAATAAAAAGGAAAGATTAAGGATCATTTTACGTCGGCCATATCGATCAGCCAATCTTCCGCATAACAACGCTCCAAATGCGGCACCTAATAAAAGAATACTCGTAACAAGCCCTTCTGTAACCGGTGTTAAATCAAGCTGATCTGGCCTTGCCATAAAAGGTAAAGCTCCATTTATAACTCCGGTGTCATATCCAAAGAGAAGCCCTCCAAAAGTTGCTGAAATCATTATTAATTTCAACCTTCGATTTCGATGTTCATTCATATCCATTTCCCCTGCCTTTATTAAGAATACTTAATAAGCTCTTTCAGTGTGGATATTGAGTCAAAACTAAAGTCATCTCTATCTTAGATTTTCGCCTCTGGATTTGTAACCGTTTACATTTTTAGCCAATAGAATAAACCTAAGCTATCAGTTGTTATGTTGTAGTAATGTTTTTGTTACATTATTGTCATTTCTCATATTATCATAATTCCAAAAGCATTTTCAGTCAATATTATTTTCAGGATTATTTATTTCCGCTATGTGATGGTGATGTTTTGATCATCTCGTTGTAAAGTTAACTATTGGCAATTTGGAGTGTTATAAGTTCCCTTGAAGTTTTCCATTCACAAAAAATGTCCATATCGTTATAATGATGATGTTTAAACGCAAAAAGAGAAAATGATAAAGAGGGAATCAATATGAAGAAGATTTTGATCAGTATGATCGCAATCGTTTTAAGTATTACTTTGGCAGCTTGCGGATCAAATCACGCAGCCAAAAACCATTCAGATTCTAATGGGACGGAGCAAGTCTCTCAAGATACTCAATCTAATAAATATAATCAGACAGAACAAAAGGCCGGCACGCCTCATTCAAAAAATCAGAAGAAATTGGTCGATGTTACATTAGATAGAGCAATAGATGGAGATACGATTAAGGTTATTTACAACGGAAAGGAAGACACAGTGCGCTACTTGCTCGTTGATACACCTGAGACGAAGAAACCAAATTCTTGTGTTCAACCATACGGTGAGGATGCGTCGAAACGAAATAAAGAATTGGTCAACAGCGGTAAGCTACAGCTGGAATTTGATAAAGGCGATCGCAGAGATAAGTATGGAAGACTGTTAGCATACGTTTATGTTGACGGCAAATCTGTTCAAGAGACATTATTGAAAGAGGGATTGGCCAGAGTAGCATATGTATATGAGCCTAACACAAAATACATAGACCAATTCAGACTAGATGAGCAAGAAGCAAAATCAGATAAACTGTCAATTTGGAGTAAGAGCGGTTATGTGACGAACAGAGGATTTAATGGCTGTGTGAAATAGAAAAACACTGTTTGTTAAAAAAAGCAGCAAACCTAGCAGAATGCAGTTTCCAAAGAATGAGAAAGAGATGATGGAGAGTCTAGTTCCATTCTGCTTATCAAGCTAAAATCATGCAACTAGCCTGTAAAATTTCCGCTGTATAGTAACAATAAAAAACACCCCTTCACGTCAATGTGAGGGGGTTATTTGTGTGTAAACATCCTTCCTATTTCATCATAAATCAAGAGATCCCTCTACCGTCGTTAGCGCGGTTTCATACATCTTACCCATTGGCATTCCTAAGCTTTCTCACTTCTTGAAGTGTTCGCTGACAGAATACGGTTCCGCTCGTTCGTTTTGTCTGCTGGACACTCCAATACTGTTTAAAGGTTGCGATACCTTATTCTCACCATCTTTTCAAAAGAAGGCAGCCATGTCATCAAAGGCCTTTGATGATTAATCGTTAATTGTTCTTTCGTTGATCTCCGGACAATAACATCATTAGTTTTTTCGAAAGCTCTTCAAAGCTTGATTGAGATCCTTTGTGTGAGTATAAATGTTCTTATACAAATCAAATAGTGTTTTATATTTTTGAACATTTTGTGCCTTTGGATAAAATGCAGCAGCCTCACGAATGAACTGCTCTGCACATTCTTCAAGGGATTCAAACCATCCGCTTCCAAAGGCAGCCAGCATTGCAGCCCCCATAGCTGGCCCTTGTTCATTTTCTAACTTAATTACCCTCGTATTGAAAATATCAGCTTGCATTTGCAGCCACGTATCATTTTTAGCTCCCCCACCAATAGAAACAACAGTATGAACTGATTTTCCCGCTTTGCGGAATAGCTCAATTGATTCATGTAAAGAGAATGTGATACCTTCCATTATTGCCCTCAAAAAATGCTTTCTATTATGGGCTCCATCCATTCCGATCAAGCTTCCCCGAATAGAAGAATCAGCATGCGGCGTTCTTTCACCAACCAAATAAGGAGTGTATAGCAGTCCATTGGCTCCTATCGGAATAGCTTCCACCCCCTGCAATAATTGCTCAAACGATTCGTTTGGTGCAAACGTTCTTTTAAACCAGTCCAAGCTGTATCCTGCAGCGAGCGTGACGCCCATCGTATAAAAAGAATCCTTTTTTCCATGATTAAAAAAGTGGACTTTCCCTTTAAAGTCTCTTTCTTTTTCTTCTTCGTAGGAAAGTATGACCCCTGACGTCCCAATACTGCATAATGTTTTTCCGGAAGAAAGGATACCTGCTCCAATAGCGCCGCAAGCATTATCTGCTCCCCCAGCGTACACTTTTGTTTTTTCTAATAGCCCGGTCTTGGCGGCAACGTGCGGAAGCAGCGACCCTACACAATCATGAGATTCAACAAGCGGAGGACAAATATCTGCAGAAATACCAATTTGATTGCAAATATCATTGCTCCACTTCTTGCGAGTAATATGTAAAAGTAAAGTTCCTGCTGCATCGGAGTATTCGGTGTGAATGGCACCGGTCATACGGAATCGCACGTAGTCTTTCGGAAGCAAAAACACAGCAGTTTTTTTAAAAAGTTCAGGTTCATGTTCCTTTACCCATAACATTTTAGGTAATGTAAACCCTTCTAAAACACGGTTTTTTGTGATGTCAAGAAGATGATCGCCAAATTTCTCGGTCATCCTTATACATTGAGGCGTTGTTCTGGTATCATTCCAAAGAATTGCATTACGTAACACCTGACGATCTTGGTCAAGCAGTACTAATCCATGCATTTGTCCCGAATAGCTTATCCCGTCAATATCCTTGGCTTGAACATTGGATATAGAAACCAATTCAGCCAATGCTTCAATTGTTTGCTGTACCCAGTCTTCAGGATTTTGCTCACTATATCCCGCCCTCTCTTGGATGAGCGGGTACCTTTTGGACGTTTCTGCACAAACCTTGCCGTTTTGATTAACTAAAATGGTTTTAACAGCACTCGTTCCAAGATCTATTCCAATGACATACTTCATTTTTTCACTCCTTGCCCTTTTAAAAAACCATTCACTCTAAATAAATCCTAATTATAGAAGTTACCCGTCATAACAACAAGCAATAGGAAAGGAATCATGACGGGTAATTCAGTGACTTGGTATTGATAGCAGGATCTGGAGCTTATCCTGTTATACTTCTAAAATGTATTGGTTCAATATCGCTTTTAATTTCTCCTGTCTTCCAGATTCGTTTTTAATTGATTTATGATTTAGCGCATATTGCTCAAGTGTGTGGAAATTAGCTCTTCCTTCTATAATTTCAAGACCAATCCCTTCAGTAAAGCTGCGGTAACGATGTTGAATCACATCTTCAAACACACGATCTTCGATTAATTTGTGGGCAACTTTCAATCCTCTTGCAAATGCATCCATCCCTGCAATATGGGCATATATTAGATCATCAGGCTCAAAAGAAGATCTTCTGACCTTCGCGTCAAAGTTTAATCCGCCGCTTCCTAAGCCGCCATTTTGCAGGATTTCGTACATTGCTAATGTCGTAGAATATAAATCCGTCGGAAATTCATCCGTATCCCAGCCTAAAAGAGGATGACCCTGGTTTGCGTCAACAGAGCCAAGCAGACCATGTACTCTTGTCATGCGCAATTCATGTTCGAATGTATGCCCGGCTAATGTGGCATGATTGGCTTCAAGATTTAATTTAAAATGATTGTCTAAGCCATATTGCTTCAAAAAGGCAATGGTTGTTGCTGCATCTGTATCGTATTGATGGGTGGTCGGCTCTTTTGGTTTTGGCTCAATCAAAAACTGCCCTGTGTACCCGATTTCCTTCGCATAATCCACTGCCATATGCATAAATCTAGCCAAATTATCAAGCTCAAATTTTAAATCGGTATTTAACAATGTTTCATATCCTTCACGGCCGCCCCAAAATACATAGTTCTCAGCGCCAAGCTCTTTTGCTGTTTCTAACCCTTTTTTCACTTGTGCTGCAGCATACGCAAACACATCTGCATTGCAAGAAGTCGCGGCACCATGGACGAAACGGGGATTCGTAAACATGTTTGCGGTATTCCATAATAGCTTAACGCCGCTATTTCTCATGTAATCTTTAATCATGCCCACGATCATATCTAAATTTTGGTTTGTCTCTTTTAGCGTACTGCCTTCTGGTGCAATATCCCGGTCATGAAAAGCAAAGAATGGTGCATCTAGTTTTTCAAACATCTCAAATGCTGCTTCTACTCTCATCTTCGCTAGATCCATGCCTTTATAGTGATCCCATGGTCTTTGCATCGTAGCTGCTCCAAAAACGTCTGTACCATCAGCAGTAAATGTATGCCAATAGGCAATAGAAAATCGCAAATGCTCTTTCATCGTTTTTCCGCCGATTACTTCTTGAGGATTATAATATTTAAATGCTAAAGGATTAGTCGAATCTTTCCCTTCGTAAACCACTTTGTTTGCGCTTCCAAAATAGTTGGTTGAACTGGAATGAGATTGAGCCATGTAATTTCCCCCTTAAAAATAAATTCAAAACATGATCATTCAAATACAAATGCATTTTATTTAATCTTGTAAGTTACCTATTAGTTTGTTGTTTAAACAAACTAACTTATTTTCATCTTATATAACCTCATCAGTATTTTCAATATTTTTTTTAGTTTTTTATGAACACATTAGATATAATAAAGGAAAGATTCGCTATGTACTATGTTTATACTTAATTTAAAGATTAAACAAATGGAGTGGATGAAGTGGATATCGCTGATCAAACCTTTGTCAAAAAAGTAAATCAAAAGTTATTATTAAAAGAAATCCTTAAAAATTCACCTATTTCAAGAGCAAAATTATCTGAAATGACTGGATTAAATAAATCAACTGTTTCATCACAGGTAAACACGTTAATGAAAGAAAATCTGGTATTTGAAATAGGTCAAGGACAATCAAGTGGCGGAAGAAGACCTGTCATGCTTGTTTTTAATAAAAAGGCAGGATACTCCGTAGGAATAGATGTTGGTGTGGATTATATCAATGGCATTTTAACAGACCTTGAAGGAACGATCGTTCTTGATCAATACTGCCATTTGGAATCCAATTCTCCAGAAATAACGAAAGACATTTTGATTGATATGATTCATCACTTTATTACTGATATGCCCCAATCTCCGTACGGGCTTATTGGTATAGGTATTTGCGTGCCTGGACTCATTGATAAAGATCAAAAAATTGTTTTCACTCCGAACTCCAACTGGAGAGATATTGACTTAAAATCTTCGATACAAGAGAAGTACAATGTGCCTGTTTTTATTGAAAATGAGGCAAATGCTGGCGCATATGGAGAGAAAGTATTTGGAGCTGCAAAAAATCACGATAACATTATTTACGTAAGTATCAGCACAGGGATAGGGATCGGTGTTATTATCAACAATCATTTATATAGAGGAGTAAGCGGCTTCTCTGGAGAAATGGGACATATGACAATAGACTTTAATGGTCCTAAATGCAGTTGCGGAAACCGAGGCTGCTGGGAATTGTATGCTTCAGAGAAGGCTTTATTAAAATCTCTTCAGACTAAAGCGAAAAAACTGTCCTATCAAGATATCATAGACCTCGCCCATCTGAATGATATCGGAACCTTAAACGCATTACAGAATTTTGGATTCTATTTAGGAATAGGCCTTACCAATATTTTGAATACTTTCAACCCACAGGCCGTAATTTTAAGAAATAGCATAATTGAATCGCATCCTATGGTTTTAAATTCAATGAGAAGTGAAGTATCGTCAAGGGTTTATTCCCAATTAGGCAATAGCTATGAATTATTGCCATCTTCCTTAGGACAGAATGCGTCGGCATTAGGAATGTCCTCCATTGTGATTGATCATTTTCTGGACATGGTTACAATGTAATTTTTATGGAATGTACAGCTCATCTTTAAAGATGAGCTTTTTTATTCTAGGGGTATTTCTGAAGCAATATTGACATAGGCACCTTCTCATATGAAAAAAGAGTTCTAAAATAGAAATCTCCTTTTTCATGTGCAAATTATTTTTCTTTATAACGAAAATATCTAAAGTCGGCCGGAATATGATTACCACTGGTATCTTGGCATTGCATCCCTACAAAGGCCCCTGTGAAGAATCCTCCCCCACGGATGTAATCATCTGATAATTTTTTCGATTCCAGTGCAATGTCAATTTTGTGCCAATCTTCTTTGTTAAAAGAATAAAAATAATAATATTTGTCTTTTTCAATATTTACTCTTAAATATACATACTTTACTTCACGAGGAATAACAATTTTATTATTTAATGGCTGTGAAAAAGAAAAGTTGTCACATATTGTTAATTCAAGAATGCGGCCAAGTTCTTCATCATGCGTGACTTGAAGAGCCGTCCAGTTCTCTGTATTGTAGTAATTCACCAATCCAGCGGCTTGTTGAAAATTTTCCGGATAAAACTCAACAGCAGTTTCGGCTTCAAAATGGAGACTTTGCCAGCGTCTGGCTACAAATGCCTGAGTAAATGTCGAGGTCAATGATTCATGACCGAATAATCGTAAATGATTTGGCGCTTGAGTCAATGAACCTAATTCATTCGTAAATGGAATCCTTAAAGTTTGAAAATTTATATTTAATGTTGAATCCTCAAATTCATCAACTTCCGGGTACGTTGCTTCAAATATTGTTTCAGGTATAGAAGGTGCATCTACCTCCAAGCTTCCTTCTTTTCCACCTACTACATAGGGCCATTCATCTTTCCAGTAAAGTTTTTGAATAGCTGTTTCTCTGCCCAAAGGACAGTATCCTCTCTGCTGAAAAATTGAATCATCGTCAGGATGAATAGGACGTCCCGTTAAATGAGCTAAATACCACTCATCTGTATGTGTTTGAACAATGGATGCATGACCACATTTTTGCAATGGATTTCCTGGGTCATGCCATGACGTTAAGATTGGATTATCGGGATGAACTTCATATGGCCCCTCAATATTTGCAGAACGGGCAATTGTAGCAGCATGTTCGTACCGTGTTCCTCCTTCTGCAGTTAATAAATAATAATAGTTCCCGATATGATAAAGGTGCGGAGCTTCTGTCAGTTTTCTATCCGTTCCTTCAAATATAACTTTTGGTTTACCGATTAATTTTTGCTCTTTATCAGAATATTCCTGTATAACAATTCCTCCAAATGAGTGCCGATCAATACGGTGATCCCATAACATATTTAATAAATACTTTTTTCCATCCTTATCATGGAACAAAGAAGCATCAAATCCCGAGCTATTTAATGTAATCGGCTCACTCCAATCACCATTAATCGTTTCACAAGTAACTAAATAATTGTGACAATCTTTCCATGCACCATCTACTACCTTAACATCCGTATAGATAAGCCAAAACTTCCCATCACTATAGCTTAAACATGGTGCCCAAACCCCACCTGAATTTGGATTTCCTTTCATGTCTAATTGTGAAACTCTCTGTAATGGATGTGCAACTAAGTGCCAATTTACTAAATCTTTTGAGTGGTGTATCTGGACTCCCGGAAACCACTCAAATGTAGATACAGCGATATAATAATCCTCTCCTACCCTACAAATACTTGGATCGGGATTGAATCCTTTAAGTACTGGATTGGTAATCTTCATTTGGGACTCCTCCTCAGTTTATTTTCTTTTTTAAGCTTTGAAATCATCAATATGATCCAAATAAACTTTGTCTCTATTCTCTAATTCTCGAACCATGTTTTTATATTTTTTCTCATCTAAGTTATAGAAATTAATATCAATTAAAGCTAGAACCAGCAAGAACACGGGAATAATGGTTGTTGTAATTAGAATCCCCATTAATGCCGTTGGGGTTTGTGCCTGATTTGCTACATATCCAAACTTATCAAGAACCAGACCCGGAACAACTCCTCCTAAGGCCATACCAAACTTAAAGAAAAATCCGATTATAGCGTAAATGAGCCCACCCATTCTTTTCCCAGTCCTGTACTCTCCATATTCTATTGTTTCAGGAATAAGCGCCCACATATATCCCCCGGCAGTGAGACTTCCAGCAGCAGCGATTAATCGACAGAAAAGTATGAGGTAAACATTACTTGGCGGAACAAACAGTAAAGCTAAAAGGCCGATAATATTCAGTAATAATGCATAGTTTAGTAATTTCTTTTTCCCCAAAAATTGATGAAGCCTTGGAATAAACGGTAAAATGACCAAAGCGGGCAAACTTCCTATCAAACCGTACCACTTCACCAAATCCTCTCTTTCTACGTTATACGTTACGTAATAAATGCCAACCGAATTACTGATGGAATTCACTCCAAAAATAATAATAAAGAAAATACTTAATACAACAAGTGGACGATTAACACGAAACTGCTCAAATATATCCGTAAATTTAATTTTTTCTTCGGATTTTTGAAGAGTGACCCGCTCTTTTGTGCTTTTAAAACAAAAGATTAAAAGGCACCCGCCTATCATGCCCAAAATACCCATGGTTAGTTGCCAGCCAAGAGACTCGTTGCCGGAAGTATCGCTTAAATAAGCAGCCAGTAAGGGAACAAAAAATGCAACGACAAGTCCCCCAAGATTCGCAAATAACATGCGAACAGAAGTTATACTAACCACTTCTTGATTATTTCTAGTCATTGCAGAAGTTAACGCGCCATATGGAACGTTTATCGTTGTGTATGTAAGCGACAAGCCAACATAGGTTATATAGGCATATATTAATTTCCCCATATCCGTAAAGTCTGGTGTTGTAAAACAGAGTATTGCCAGTATGACAAATGGAAAAGCTCCGAATAAAAGATACGGTCTAAAGCGTCCAAATCTGCTGTTCGTTCTGTCAACTATTGTTCCGATAAAAGGATCAGCGAGAGCGTCGATTATTCTAACCACTAAAAACATAGTACCGGCTGCTGCTGCCGATAAACCAAAAACATCTGTATAGAAGAACAAAAGATACGTAGACACTGTTGCATAAATTAAATTACAAGCAAAATCTCCAGACGCATATCCAACTTTTTCAACCATGCTAATCTTCTTTACATTTTCACTGAGCATGATTTCTCCCCTTTTCGATCCTTTAATATGGAACAGTGTGAAATGATATAATGATTTCTCGATTTATGGGCAGCAAACGTTTGTAAAGCGCTTTCAAAAGAGCGTAAAAAA
Organism: Bacillus sp. EU52; assembly: GCF_037964975.1. Lineage (NCBI taxonomy): Bacteria > Bacillati > Bacillota > Bacilli > Caryophanales > Bacillaceae > Bacillus > Bacillus sp. EU52. Next base: position 1,848,998 of record NZ_CP150177.1, on the reverse strand, counting down.
ATTATAGTGATCTACTTTCCCAAAGCATTTTCATCATCTAAATGGTGATCAGTAAACAGGAAATTCATCTTTTTTCTATACCCGCAAAGGATAAAAACCTCATTCTTTATATTGTTTAGTAGCTCCATTAAATCGATCCTCTTATCCCCCTTCCATCCATATATAGCAAGAACCATATCTTATGGACAATTAAAGTTCAGCTGATTAGTTTGTTGATCAAACAAACTAACTTGAGTTAATATTATAAAATACTGTCGGCTTTTTCAACATTTTTTTCAGAAAATTCAACCTGATCTGAGATAAATATTGGTTTTATCTTCTTTTTGTATATTCAGTTTTTAACTATTTAAGTAATGTCGCGTATCAATTAATGACGCTGGGTCCTTTTTTGATACAGTTCGCTACTTACTGTAAACACTCCAAAAGCTAAAAAACAGATCTCCTATGTAACCATGTGACGAAAATGCATCTAATCGAAATAAAGAATGGGTTAAAAGCGGTAAGCTTCAATTAGAGTTTGATACAGGTGATTGCAGAGATCAGTATGGAAGGCGCTGTTAGCTTAGGTTTATGTTGATGGCAAGTCTGTTCATGAAACACTTTTGAAAGACGGATTGGCCAGAGTAGCTTATATGTCCGCAACTTTAAAAATTGAGTAATACTTCTACCGCGCGTTAACTGGAAAAACAGAACCGTTTGCAAATTGCTTTGAGTGAAACCCGAATGGAGTACCTAGTTCCCACCCTGCTTACCAACCTTAAATGGACAGAGATCATGACAACTTTGCCTGTGAAAGATAATTGAAAGCTTGCGGCTTTCTTTTATTCTTTAAACCAAAGAGACGCTCAGTAAGAATTTCGGGGATAGCCTCTTTAAACAACCATCTAGATTTTACACTGAAAAAGCTTTTGAATAATGAACGACACCTTTTACATTTTCGAGAGAATCCTTTGATAACTCTATAGCCATAAACACTTCGTAAGGCACCTCAAATGGGGCTTTGATATTCCATAAACTAGCTGGCTTAAAACCAAACTTTGGATAATAATCTTTATGCCCTAACACAATGGCTGAACGATAACCAAGCTCTTTTGCTTTTTTTAAAGCAACATGAATTAATTGACTCCCGATTCCTTTTCTCTGATACTCAGGTGCAACAGAAACCGGAGCAAGCGCTAAAGAATCGACTGCGTTATCACCATCCACGATTTTTATTCTAGATAAAAGAATATGCCCGACGATCTCTTTTCCGTTTAAAGCGACTAATGAAAGCTCAGGAATAAATGCATCTGATTTTCTAATCTTATTTACAAGGAAATGCTCCTTCTTGTCGCTATATTTTTCATTTAAAAAAGCTTTTTTAACAATGTCTTCAGTCGTATTATATTCATGCGTGAGTTCTTGTCTAATGAAAAATTCCATTTTTTAGTCTCCTGTTCTTTTTGTTAGTTTACTTTATTCTATAATAGGCACTTCCCTAACGAATAGTTATCCTACTTTAATTAACCTTCAGATTATTAACTTAAGCCCCTGTCAAATTATCCTGCTGTTTCATAGACATTACCATTCATTTTAATATATTAGTAACATACTCAGAAGCAAGCTTACTCATATAAACCCTTTCGATCAACCCATATGAGATAAGGGATCCCGCGCGCATCAAAATCCGGTTAAAATCATTTCATTTCACCTTATAAAGATTACAAAGAAACCTTTTTACAACGCTAATAAGTTCTAAACAAAATTCTTCAGTAATAATTGTTATTTGGGAACGGTATTCTTTTTCCAAACATCTCTCAGCTGTTAAATCACTTAACACATCTCCATCTATGTCTCTACGTATTTTAATATTAAGGTATTGTACTTTGATCAAATGTCTCTTCACTACTGCCACATTGGTATAAACTTATATTTGTTATTAAAATTGAAACAAAAGAGAATAATAGAAATTAATTCTGTATCAGCTTATTTAATATGTTAATTTTCTTTTGGTCTTTATTATTCTTCTTTGTTCTTCTATAGCTATCTAATAAAGACCTATTATAAACCTTGAGGTAATCATCAATAGTTAGCAAATAATATTTTGCCCCGTCATCTTCAAATATCTCTAAATTATTATAGTCTACATCTGCAAATGGTTTTAAATCCTCAATGTAAGCAATGCCTATTTTTGTATTAGTTTTCTTAAATTCATGCTCATGTAAATCAACCATTTTGTATCCATGCAGTTCCATCACTTTTTTTAGTTTTTCCCACTTTTCCTCTAAAAAAATTAAAGGAATAAGGAGATCAATATCTTCTGGAGAAAAGTCTAACCCAGTTACCTTTTCAAGATCTAAAGAGCCATATAATAATGGAATGATGTCTAGCTCTTTATTAAAAACTTTAGCTATATTGATAAATTCATTATACAATTTCATTTTCCATCCCCGATATTTGGTAATTAATTATTTAAGATTCAACTGCCTCTTGAATTTTCATAAGTCCTTCAATACTAATACCTCAAAGGGTTATTTTTTCAATAATCCTGAAAGTCATCTGTACAATATCTAAAAAGCCTTAAATACTGAATTAAAGAAAAACATCAATATGATAATGGCTAGCACAACAACAATTTCAAAAGTATGTGAACTGCCATCTTCTTTTTCTCGTTCTTTCTTCTCCCTCATTTGCTCCCTATACTTTCTTTGTATTTCATCCTTTTTTTTATCCATCTTACTCGACCCCTTTCATCATAAAGTAAAGTCAAGCAATTCTGAAATTTCCCATCCCTTTCTGTTGACACTTAATTTAATCCAATCCTCATCATCAGCATATGGTTTTTTGAAATGGACAACTAATTGAATCATTCATTTCTCAGCCCGACCTTTAGAATCCTTCCCTAATTACGTAAAACCATTTTAGCTGTTGTCCCATGGCTTGTCGAACTGAACTAGAGCCATATAAAACTTAGATTTTTTCAGTTTCTATTAAAAAAGAGTATTACATGCACTTATACTCTTCTACCCAGTCGTGATATTTTTCATAAAGTGGACGTATTCGTTTGAAATCAAGAGCTATGACTTCACATCCACGATCATCATAGATAAAGAAAATAATGTCTTTTGTAATGTTCACAAAGAAAACATCAGGGTAATCAATAGAGTAACCTCCGAATTTCGGTTTTAATGGAAAATCCTCGTTACTGGCTGCTTTAAGTAATTCAGTTACACGTAAGTCTCGAGGTTTGCATAACAAGGAAAATTGTTGCATCTCGTATTCTTCAGCTTTATTGATTTCGAAAGGGTAGGGATATGTCTTCACCAGAATTTGATTCAAATGATTTTTACACTTTAGAAACGGTTGATAGACCTTTAATTTTCTTATACATTTCTCTTTCTTGTGCTTATACATATTCGTCACGAGGAATATGTCATCGTTTTGTTCAAATAATTCATTAAAAAGGATTGTTATTTGCTCATATACAACTTGGAACCTCTTAAGATTCAATTCTTCATTTTCTTTGAGTTGATAGATATTTTTCCCAAGACAAAAATGGATTCCTATGCCCCATTGATTATAGATGCTAGGAATGAATTCGAGGTTTTGAAACCTTTCCTCCATATACTCCATTATCTTCATTTAGACATTCGCACTTTAGGAATATGATCTTTTTGGAATATCAACAACTCATGCAGTTCGATGTTTTGATAGGGACAGACTTTATCAAACAGCTCTCTCGGATACCGCTCCATTTCGTCATTATATAGCTTTCTGACAGTTGGATACTCATGAGCAATATCTCTGGAAAGTTTCCGGATACTGATCTTTCTTTGGTCTATAATCGTTTTTAACTTTGATTTAATCATATTCTCACCTTTTAGTTATTTTTGATCACTTAAAATGATCATTAAGTTTATAATGGATCTTTGACCTCGCTGAATTTAATAATCCCGCTCTTCATGTTCAAATCCATAAATACCTTTTATCCACACATCGCCGCAGCCTGAACTTTTTGTTATTTCCAACTGATCACCTTCTACTCGATCTGCTGCACTGTAGTCCAAATAACTTCCTGGAATTCTTTCTCGCTCCTTGAAAATATCCATCAGTTAGAGCTATTCTGCTAAGTTTCATATTTAGAGTACAGTCTTTATTATTGTGTATTGTGAATTTATAACCAAGTGCGGTCAAAATTCCGGTCGAAATTATCTGCCATGAAGACAATTGTTGATTCCTCGCTCAAAACAAAGTCTACATTTGTTTAATCCACCGTTAGCTTTGCTTCAGCATTCGGAAGAGTAAAACTTGAGACTAAGCCTAAGCAAACCAAAGTTAAACGATTAACCCTTTTCATCCCTCTCTCCCTTACCCATTTATGGAATAATTCGGTAAATAAAAGGGTTTTTTGACCGTGCATAAGGAAAAGGATTGTGATGATTTAAGCTACGCTGCTACCCTCCCAATGTTTTGCAGAAAAACCGAGTCCCAGATCCAAAATATTACAGCAAATGAGACACTAAACAAGTATATTTCATATCCCATCAGAAAGTTTAAGGTGTTTTTTGGATCAGTAATGAAAGCGAAGAATAACCATACTAAGAAGGAAAAGAATATGTATATGAGTAAATATTTCGCGTTAAACCTTTTTGGATTGCGATTTAAGAAATATTGAACAGGTGCAGCAAAGATTAAATAAAAGATAAAGAGAAGAACACTTATTAGGAAGTATGGTATGTAGCCGTCATAACCAATGCCAAAAACATAAACAACAGCAGCTGATAACGCGGACAAGACATGAACAAATATGATCCTTAAAACTTGCATGTTTATAACCTCTTTCTTAATGAATGCTTCTTCAACAATGTCTAGATCCTCCTTAAAACTACTGTTCTACTTAGAAATTAAACATCTTGGTCGCATTTCTCATTCTTCCGCCATTGAATAGTATTTCGGCGAGTTATCGCAACAGGTATTAAGAGTAGAGTACCGACAATAAGCAACATAAAAAAGATCACAAACAGCGCACCTGTTCCCGGAACAATTTCTTCATAGGTAATAAAGCGCTCCTCCCCCTGCAGGACGAAGAACCGAGAATTTTCAAGAAAGGCTAGATGAAAAGCGATAGACGTCCATAAGCTTCCTGTTACAATACGCAGGAGTTGAAGGATGAATCCAAAACCCAACAATAAAACAATGTAATCTAATGTGATAGCAGATGATTCAATTCCAACTATATATTGCAAGCCACTTACAGTTATTGGTGCAAGCACAAACAGGATCGGCTGTAGGAGTAAGGCCATAAAACAGTTCCAACGCTTATTTAGAGCATAGTACACCGTCCCCCGAAAAGTTAATTCCTCTGGAAAAGCTTCATAAAAGAAAGCGATAATCATATTTAAGAGCAATGCTGTCACTAAATGGACAGAGAAGTGAAATTGTGTAACTTTGATCCAGCCTAATAAATGGGCGATAGCGAAACCAGACCCGGATAGTACAATCACATATATTGCTCCTATTATGGCTTTCGGAATGGCTTGCCGCCACCCAGACAGTCCTATAGAATAAAAGGGTCTACTAGACATCCGTTTAAGAAGAATGTAGAGCAACGGGACAGTTATTAATGTGACTAAACCTGCTTGGATGCCTTGCTTCAAAAGCTTGGAAGCTCCTGCTTGGCTAGCCATTGAACCGACTAAAGTAGCAAAAAACAAAGCAAATACGAATGTTCCCCAACTGAGCAAGACAGTTCCTAACCATTTATGATGATTGTCTTGTTTTCCGCTTTTGGTGAGATGAATTTGCATTTGGATACCCCTCTCACATCATTCATATTAAGCACTATAAGCCCTACTATCACTATACGTTCTATAGCTGTTATGGTTTCAAATTCCTGCATTCCCCCTCTTACAATTCCACTCTTCCTCTAAAATAGCGTAATAATATTCATCCCACCATTCATTGCCTTTCGGAATACATTTTTTAAAAAATCCTTCTCTTCTCATTCCGATCTTCTCCATAACTCGGTATGAAGGAATATTCTCAGGTTGACACGTAGCTATAATCCTATGTAAGTTCATTTCTTTAAATCCATATTCCAAGATAGCTTGGGCTGCCTCAGAAGCATACCCTTTATTTTGATAATTGGGATTAAACACCCACCCAATTTCGTATGTATGTTCACCAAAATACTTATAAAAAACAATATGGCCTATAAGAAAGTCTTCATCTATTAGTATGACAGGGAATTTTTCAGCGTTATCACCTTTGTTTTTATTTACAAATGCCTTTGCATCTTCTTCAGTAAAAACCCCTTCAGGTATATACTTCATTACATTACTATCAGATGTATACTCATATACAGCCTGCCAATCTGTGAATTCAAATTCACGTATCAATAACCTTTTTGTTGTGATATGCATTAAAGTAACTCCCCTCTAATATACTTAGTCTTTATTTCAATATGAAGACAACAATAACCTCTTTAAAACTATCCTTATTCAACAATATTGCCTCTTACTAGAACAACTCAAGGATTTCTGACTGTGAACAAGCAATGGAATATGATTCTCAAAAATAATTCCCTTACCCTTCTCTTAATTTAACAGGAGGCTTTTTTGTTTTTTAAGATAACATTAATCTTCCTTATTCATTTAAATATGATAAAATATCACATATTTAATATAGGAGGGCTTGTGTTGGAGCAAATGATCTCTTCTTCTAAAGTTTGTGGATTTACGGCGCATCTCAAATAGTCTCGATAGCAATTCTTTGTTAAATTCAAGTGCCTCATAGACTAGAAGATCCATCTCTTCAATATGTTGCTCATCTAAGGACGTTTTTTCAATTTCTGATACTTCAATCAAATCTTATTTAAACTACGTTAAATGTTCTGGAAACACCATTGATGTCCATTTCATTAAATTATCATTGTTTATATTTACACGATGATTCTTTCTAAAGTAGTACTCAACTAGTTTGAGTTACAAAAAACATTCTATAAATCATAATTGATCCCTTTAAAGTCACGAAACCTATATAAAAATTTCTATCTGACCGATATTTCGTCCTTCTCCCCTGCTATAAACGTATTAAATAAAATAATGCCCTCATCGGTATTCTCCTTTAAATATATAACTCCTAATTCACCATTTAATACAGAAAGAATTAAATATAACTTTCATACAAACTGGTTAAGGCAACTTATCATCCCTATTTCCCTGAATTCCCCAACCTTGTTGATCCCCTTAAGGGAAAACTAAATGTAAAACAAATTCATCGACTTTTTCTTTAAAAAACCATTCACATTTTTACGTTTAAGCAGCATTCTCCTTTTTACAGGAAAGAATCATTCCGTCTGAACATTACGATATACATATAGTATCCGAATGATATGGCGAAGGGCGGAGGTTATAGTGAAAACGAGTATTATTGTTCTGACTTATAATCAATTAGCTTTAACAAAACAATGCTTGGAGAGCATATGGAAGCATACGAATAATGACTGTATAGAAGTAATTGTTATAGATAACGGCTCTCATGACGGTACACGTGACTACCTCAAACAGATAACTTCAATTAAGGCGATTTTTAATAAGACGAACGAAGGCTTCGCAAAAGCCTGTAATCAGGGTCTTGAAGTTGCCTCAGGGGACAATATTCTTTTTTTAAACAATGATACTGTTGTAACAAATCAATGGCTGGAGCCAATGATCAAGCTGCTTTATCAGGATGATAAAATCGGCATGGTCGGGCCTGTAAGCAATTATGTCAGCGGTCCGCAGCAAGTTCCCGTTAACTATACAAACGTTGAAGAAATTGAAGATTTTTCTCGTCTTTACTGTTTGCAGCAGCGAGGCAGGTCAAAAGCTGTATTGAGACTGGTCGGATTTTGCCTGCTTGTCAAAAAGAAGGTGTTGGATCAAGTTGGCGGTTTTGATGAACGTTTTGTAGGCGGTTCATTTGAAGATGATGATTTAAGCCTCCGCGTACTGCAAGCGGGGTATCAGCTAAAAATCGCTCTTGATTCGTTTGTCCACCATCACGGTCATGCCACGTTTACAGGCAATCCAGATTTAAGCATCAGTCAATCATATGAAGAAAACCGGCAACGCTTCATCGATAAATGGAAGGTGGATGTAACAACATTCTTTGACTCCCAGCCCCAGCTGACAGCACTTGTGCCAGCGGAAGCCGACTCTATCTTACATATCGGTTGCGGCACGGGAGCTGCGGGGACAGAACTTTTGAACCGGCAATCCTGTTTATTGTATGGGATTGAAAAGGATGAGTTATTACAGACCATTGCAAGCCCCTATTACGAACAAGTCATTTCGGCAGATGTGGAAACATGCGACCTCCCTTACCCTGAGTCCTTTTTCGATGTAATTTTGATCGGTGACCTTTTAAACTGCTCAAAAAATCCCAGACATACAATTGAGACTCTTGCCGTTTATCTAAAGCCTTCTGGCTCGCTGATTTGCAGCATCCCAAATACTGCCTATGCAGATACATTTTTCTCTTTATTATGTGGTGCATCGACGTACACACATTTCATCACACCTCGCAACGTAAATACCCTATTTCCTGAATATCTTTATGACATAAAATCCATCACCTCCCATTCCTCCGATACTGGATCAAACATACAGCTCTTTTTACAAGAACTTCAATTCCTTGCCGGGCAATTTGGTTTGTCTTTGGATCACTTGTCAAAACATGCCCATATTGATTACATGTTTGTCCATGCCATAAAGAAAAAACAGAATAAAACGGAGGTGGCGATGTGATTTCAATCAGTTTATGCATGATTGTAAAAAATGAAGAGGCTGTTATTGGCCGATGCTTAGATTCTGTGCAGGAGATAGCTGATGAGATCAATATTGTGGATACCGGGTCAGTTGACAAGACGAAAGACATTGCTGCTCGCTATACAGACCGAATCTTTGATTTTAAATGGATTGACGATTTTGCGGCAGCCCGAAATTTTTCGTTTCAGCAGGCGACATCCGACTATATCTTATGGCTTGACGCCGACGACGTGTTTACCAAGAAAGATCAAGAGCTGTTATTGGATTTAAAAAGAACGCTTGACCCGGATATAGACGCGGTCTCAATGAAATACCATTTGGCTTTTGATGAAGAAAATAACGTCACATCCAGCTTAAGGAGATACCGGCTCGTAAAACGAGAAAAGAGCTTTAAATGGATCGGCGCGGTTCATGAATACCTAGAAGTATATGGGAAACTCCACCACAGTGATGCAGCGGTTTCTCACCTGCCACTTAGTCATGACGCAGATCGCAACCTCCGAATTTATGAAAAAATGGCCTCGTCAGGAAAGGATTTTTCTCCAAGAGATTTATTTTACTATGCGAACGAGTTGTGTGATCACGGAAAAATGGAGCAAGCGATTATGTACTATTTACGTTTTTTACAAACGAAGCAGGGATGGGTCGAGGATAATATCAGAGCGTGCAATAAATTAGCAGACTGCTACCATTCACTGGGGCTGAAGGAAAAAGAATTAAGCTGGGTGCTCCACACGCTCGTCTATGGACCGCCTAGAGCAGAAACCTGCTGCAGGCTGGGATACTCTTTTTTAGAAAAAAACGATTTTCAGAGTGCGGTCTATTGGTATGAAAAAGCAATAGAAAACAAAGGAGCAGAAAACCTGGCTTTTCAAAACCGCGCCTGCGCGACCTGGCTTCCCCACCTGCAATTAGCCGTCTGCTACGATAAACTCGGCCAGCATCAGCTTGCCTATCAGCATAATGAATCGGCATTGCAATACCGTCCCCATGATTCAAGAATGCTAGCCAACAAAAAATATTTTGAAGATATTCTAAAGATGCAGACCGGCTCCGGGGGTGAACATCATGGAAATCAATAAAAATTCACTTGCTGATTCTATGAAAGAGTATGAGCTAAAAGATAAAGAGTATTACAAAGGCATCAACTGGCAGCTATTTGATCTGATAGAACCGCATGCGAAAACCATTCTTGAAGTCGGATGTGCTGAAGGCTTGTTTGGCGCAGCTGTGAAGGAAAAAACGAATTGCTCCTATTATGGGATCGAGTCTTATCCACCAGCTGCCGAAAAAGCAACACATTATATTGACGAAGTAATAACGGGAGACATTGAAACACTGAAGCTGCCTTTTCAAAAAAACACATTTGATCACATTATCTTCGGTGATGTTCTGGAGCACTTAATAGACCCGTGGGCAGTTTTAGGTAACATCAAGCCTTATGTAAAAGAAACAGGGAGTATCTTGGCAAGCATCCCGAATATCGGACATATCTCGATTTTCGAAAGTCTGCTGTCCGGCAAATGGACGTATATACAGGCAGGGCTGCTCGATAAAACACACTTCCGTTTTTTCACCTTGGAGGAAATGAAAAAGATGTTTCATGAAACAGGCTACAAGATCATCCAAATCGAGCCTATTGTTTTTACGACTCATTATTATGAAAAAATGATCAGCAAACTTGCTTATGTCAGATCATGCATGGGAATTCACCATGCAGATCTTGAGGAGGAGGCCAGAGCCTATCAATATGTCATAAAGGCAGAGAAAAGATGAATCAGCATACAAACGAAAATTCAATTAGCTTTATTACATGTGTGAATGACGATACCCTTTATGATCTCTGTCTAAGACATCTTCAGTCTCTTTCTGTACCGCCGCATATGAAGGTAGAATTAATCAATATCCGAGACGCAGACAGTATGGCGTCCGGCTACCAGGCGGCAATGGAGGACTCTGACTCAAAATATAAAGTGTATTTACATCAGGACACATTTATCATCAATCGTTCCTTTATTTATGATATTCTCCATGTCTTTCAGCAGAATGATCAGCTTGGCATGATAGGCGTTATAGGAGCTGAAGAAGTGCCGCAAAGCGGGATTTGGTGGGAGGCTTCTAAAAAAGCCGGAAAAGTCATTGAATACCGCAGCACGTACAACTATTTATTATTTGATGAAATTGATGAAACTGTGAAAGCAGTTCAAGCATTAGACGGTTTATTACTGGCGACTCAGTACGATGTTCCATGGCGAAAAGATATTTTTAACGGATGGCATTTATATGATACTTCTCAATGTTTTGAGTTCAGAAAAAAAGGATATATAGTGGGCATCCCTCATCAGAAAGAGCCTTGGGTCTTACATGCATGCGGCAACGAGTTTGATACAGACCAGTATTCTTATTACCTTAAAAAATTTTTGGAGGGATATTCCGAGACATGATAAGGTTTCAATACCACGACAAAGAAACCTACTGTTTAAAAGTAGGTTTCTTGTTTCATATGCTTGAATTTTTTTAAAAAAGTGATTTTTTAATTCTCTATTATTAAGGGAACCTAATAGCATTTATATCTAGGTTTAGTGCGTTGCTGCCACTCACATTACTTACTGTTGTGAAGATTATCCTAATCTCATAAGAAGTCGTGCCTGTGACCGTGGTAGCATCTACATACGTTGTAGCAATTGGAAATCTTGACGTAATTGCAGCGCTGATATTTCTTTGGACGGAGCGTGTATCTACTAATACTCCGTTTCTATAAATTCTGGTTTGAAAAGTAAAGTTTGAGTTAGCTGTCGTTGTAACATCTACAGAAATGGCAAGGTCTAATTTTATTAATTGTCCTGCGACTGTTGGCACACTTAAAGTACCAATCGACGTTTCAGTACCGTTAATAGCAAGCGGAACGGGGCCTGCTATTTCACTGTAAAACAGCTGTGGATTTGCCCCGGTTGAACCGGTTGGTCCTGTTGGTCCTGTTGGTCCTGTTGCACCTGTTACTCCGGTTACTCCGGTTGATCCGGTTGGACCGGTTGCTCCGGTTGATCCTGTTGCACCAGTGGCTCCAGTTACTCCCGTTGCTCCCGTTGCACCAGTTGCTCCGGTTGATCCGGTTGATCCGGTTGATCCGGTTGGACCGGTTACTCCTGTTGCGCCAGTTTCTCCTGTTACTCCTGTAGCTCCGGTTGCACCTGTTACTCCAGTAGCTCCCGTTGATCCGGTTTCTCCTGTTACTCCTGTAGCTCCGGTTGCACCTGTTACTCCAGTTGCTCCTGTTTCTCCTGTTGCTCCAGTAGCTCCCGTTGATCCTGTTGATCCAGTGGCTCCTGTTGATCCAGTTAATCCGGTTACTCCAGTGGCTCCGGTTACTCCCGTTGATCCGGTTGGTCCGGTTGCTCCAGTTTCACCGGTTGGTCCGGTTGCTCCAGTTTCACCGGTTGGTCCTGTTGGACCTGTTGATCCTGTTACTCCTGTTGGACCGGTTGGTCCTGTATCTCCAGTTGCTCCTGTTGATCCTGTTGGACCGGTTACTCCTGTTGCGCCAGTTTCTCCAGTTGGACCGGTTACTCCTGTTGCGCCAGTTTCTCCTGTTACTCCGGTTACTCCTGTTGATCCGGTTGGACCGGTTACTCCGGTTACTCCTGTTGCGCCAGTTTCTCCTGTTGCACCAGTTTCTCCGGTTACTCCGGTTGCTCCGGTTTCTCCTGTTACTCCTGTAGCTCCGGTTGCACCTGTTACTCCAGTAGCTCCCGTTGATCCGGTTGCTCCGGTTACTCCCGTTGCACCAGTTGCTCCTGTTGATCCTGTTGATCCTGTTGGACCGGTTACTCCTGTTGCGCCAGTTTCTCCTGTTACACCAGTTGCTCCGGTTACTCCTGTTGCTCCGGTTGCACCTGTTACTCCAGTTGATCCGGTTTCTCCTGTTGCTCCAGTAGCTCCCGTTGATCCGGTTGCTCCAGTAGCTCCCGTTGATCCGGTTGCTCCAGGGGCTCCTGTTGATCCGGTTGGACCGGTTACTCCTGTTGATCCTGTTTCTCCAGTTGGACCGGTTACTCCTGTTGCGCCAGTTTCTCCTGTTACTCCGGTTACTCCTGTTGATCCGGTTGCACCTGTTACTCCCGTTGCTCCTGTTGATCCGGTTGATCCTGTTACTCCTGTGGCTCCTGTGGCTCCGGTTACTCCCGTTGCTCCGGTTTCTCCTGTTACTCCTGTAGCTCCGGTTGCACCTGTTACTCCAGTAGCTCCCGTTGATCCGGTTGCTCCAGGGGCTCCGGTTACTCCCGTTGATCCGGTTACTCCTGTTACTCCTGTTGATCCCGTTGATCCGGTTGCACCTGTTACTCCTGTTGCTCCTGTTACTCCTGTTGCTCCCGTTGATCCTGTTGATCCTGTTACTCCTGTTACTCCTGTTGCGCCTGTTGATCCTGTTGGACCGGTTACTCCTGTTGATCCTGTTTCTCCAGTTGGACCGGTTACTCCTGTTGCGCCAGTTTCTCCGGTTGCACCAGTTTCTCCGGTTACTCCGGTTGCTCCTGTTGCTCCTGTTGCTCCTGTTGTGCCAGTTGTGCCAGTGGCTCCGGTTACTCCCGTTGATCCTGTTGGTCCGGTTGATCCTGTTGGTCCGGTTGATCCTGTTGCACCAGTTGCTCCGGTTGATCCAGTTGCTCCGGTTGATCCGGTTGATCCGGTTGATCCGGTTGATCCGGTTGATCCTGTTTCTCCAGTTGGACCGGTTACTCCTGTTGCGCCAGTTTCTCCGGTTGCACCAGTTTCTCCGGTTGCACCTGTTGCTCCTGTTGCTCCTGTTGTGCCAGTTGTGCCAGTGGCTCCGGTTACTCCCGTTGATCCTGTTGGTCCGGTTGATCCTGTTACTCCGGTTGATCCTGTTGATCCTGTTACTCCTGTTGATCCCGTTGATCCGGTTGCACCTGTTACTCCCGTTGCTCCTGTTGGACCGGTTGGTCCTGTATCTCCAGTTGCACCTGTTACTCCAGTTTCTCCAGTTGATCCGGTTGATCCAGTTAATCCTGTTACTCCAGTGGCTCCGGTTACTCCCGTTGCACCAGTTGCTCCGGTTGCACCAGTGGCTCCAGTTACTCCCGTTGCACCAGTTGCTCCGGTTGATCCTGTTGATCCAGTTGATCCTGTTGATCCTGTTGTGCCAGTTGCTCCTGTATCTCCAGTTGCTCCTGTTGATCCTGTTGGACCGGTTACTCCTGTTGCGCCAGTTTCTCCAGTTGGACCGGTTACTCCTGTTGCGCCAGTTTCTCCTGTTACTCCGGTTACTCCTGTTGATCCTGTTGGACCGGTTACTCCGGTTACTCCTGTTGCGCCAGTTTCTCCAGTTGCACCAGTTTCTCCGGTTACTCCGGTTGCTCCGGTTTCTCCTGTTACTCCTGTAGCTCCGGTTGCACCTGTTACTCCAGTAGCTCCCGTTGATCCGGTTGCTCCGGTTACTCCCGTTGCACCAGTTGCTCCTGTTGATCCTGTTGATCCTGTTGGACCGGTTACTCCGGTTGCGCCAGTTTCTCCTGTTACACCAGTTGCTCCGGTTACTCCGGTTGCTCCGGTTGATCCTGTTACTCCAGTTGATCCGGTTTCTCCTGTTGCTCCAGTTGCCCCTGTTACTCCCGTTACTCCGGTTGCGCCAGTTGCTCCGGTTGATCCTGTTACTCCCGTTGCTCCCGTTGCACCAGTTGCCCCTGTTACTCCTGTGGCTCCTGTTGATCCTGTTGCTCCGGTTGGCCCAGTTACGCCAGTTTCTCCCGTTACTCCTGTTGGACCGGTTACTCCCGTTACTCCTGTTACTCCTGTTTCTCCCGTTACTCCGGTTGCGCCAGTTGCTCCGGTTGATCCTGTTACTCCCGTTGCTCCCGTTGCACCAGTTGCCCCTGTTACTCCTGTGGCTCCTGTTGATCCTGTTGCTCCGGTTGGCCCAGTTACGCCAGTTTCTCCCGTTACTCCTGTTGGACCGGTTACTCCCGTTACTCCTGTTACTCCTGTTTCTCCCGTTGCACCAGTTTCTCCTGTTGTTCCTGTGGCTCCTGTTGATCCGGTTGATCCAGTTTCTCCTGTTGGACCGGTTGGTCCTGTTTCTCCAGTTACTCCGGTTGGCCCAGTTGCTCCGGTTGCTCCGGTTGATCCTGTTGCACCAGTTACTCCAGTTTCTCCTGTTGATCCTGTTGATCCTGTTTCTCCGGTCGCGCCAGTGGCTCCAGTGGATCCTGTTGCACCTGTTGCTCCCGTTGCACCTGTTGCTCCTGTTGATCCCGTTGCACCTGTTGCTCCGGTTGCTCCTGTTGATCCCGTTGCACCTGTTGCTCCCGTTGCTCCCGTTGCACCTGTTGCTCCCGTTGCTCCCGTTGCACCTGTTGCTCCCGTTGCTCCCGTTGCTCCTGTTGCTCCCGTTGCTCCCGTTGCACCTGTTGCTCCCGTTGCTCCTGTTGGTCCAGTCGGTCCAATTCCCCCAGCAGACTCTATTAAAGAAACATCATCAATTAGAACAGACCCAAAAGTAGTTTTGCTTATTACCACTACTGCGTTTACTGCTTCAGCGGGGGTTTCAATTGTTCTATATATTTCATTCCATGTATTAAATGAGACATTTGGCAAATTTCCGGAAGCAATGATAATTTCCTGTCCGCCTTCAATCTCTTCGCCTTCACTGTTAACAAATAAAATTTGTATAGTTACTTGGGGACTTGAATTGTTTCCAATTCTCCCAAGCGAAACGATGAATATCAGAGATTGTCCAGAAACGACAGGCACGATCTGCCCTAAAAAAGCATACGGCTGGCTACTGATAAACTGTGTGGAATATCTTCCAGAATGGGCAAAAGTATTAATAACGGATGTATTTGCAGAAGCCCAGCCCGTCAGATTGCCTGTTTCAAAACCTCCATTTACAATCACATCATTCACTCAACTTCATTCCCTGCCTTTTTGAATAGTTCCAGCTATTATATGCAGGAAAAATGCCATCGGTCTTTCACTTCGCTAGCTGAAATAAAAAAAGATGAATGCCCCGAATCACTTTTTCTCCCAGACACTGTAAAGACCGGTACATGGAACCTGAAAAGAAGAAGCAGTAAATTAGCTTCTTAGACGGCCGAGAGAATGAAGTTTGGACTTGATTTAAAGACAGAAAAAGCTTTTCGGGAATTTGCAATGCGATTGAGGATTTCACATATCCTAGATTGAGAAGCGGACGCTAATGAAGAAGTTTTATCAGACTAAGAAAGAGCAACTCGAAGTCAAAAAAACGTTTTATAAAAGCTGCTGGCAAGGGTACCAACAGCTTAGCTACTATTATCACAAGATTGCTATTTTATTTATTTAATTAAAGTTGCGCCTAACAAATCTTTGCTTGTCCCATTTCTTATATATTGGTGACTAGGAGATATCATAGTTCTTTCCCCTATTAAACGGGACATTAAGGTTTTCTCTCTGGATTATCAAATGGATATAATTTTAAGTATAGACATAGTTATCACTAAACCTGAAAACAAATACTTAAACATTCATTTGGATTTTTAAATCTTTTGCAAGCGTTTTGGAGCCTAATAGCCCTTTTAAATATTTCAATTCCTTTGACCAATTCACTTTTTTATCCTCTTAAGATATTTATTCAATGATGTTATTCAGAATGTCTTTCATCGTTTTCTTTTGTTCAGACATAATGAATTTTGATTTTGTGTAATCGTTAGCCAGCTCATGTTTTAAAAAGGACTCTTCTATGTAAGCATCTTCACATCTTTGCACTTACAAGTTTTGCAGAAATGATGCTTAAGAAAGCAATTTCCATGTCAATCCGATCGATACATTGATCTGTAATGCCGGCATGATCAAGATCAAATGCTTTAATGTTGTCTGCACCCTTCCCGGAAAACTCGCTGTCACCCAAGTCAGCTAATTCTTAAAAGCTTTTCTTAGCTTCATCAGTTGATTGAAAGCGCTTTGCGGCTTTCTTTTTTATTTCTCGAATTGTTTGTCATTGAGTAAAAATATTAGCGCCTCTTCAATTTCTTTTTCTAAGTCATTATTATTTAAATCGAATAAAGTTCCACAACCCGTCCCTTTATATCCACCGTAGTAATACCACAAATCCATTGTGAAACAGTCTAATTCTTCATCATCACAGACTATTGCAGGTTGATAGTAATTAATTGCTATTTGTGAACGGTATTCTTTTTCAAAACATCTCTCAGCTGTAAAATCATTTAGCACATCTCCATCTATATCTCTACAAACTTTGATGCTGAGATTTGGTTTATCCTGAGCTTCAAAAACACCTGCATACTTATTCTGCAGCTTTTTCGATACTACTTCCCCCAGGCTCTCCAACTCAAATATCACTTGCTTTAATTCTTGATTTATATCCTTTTCTGGAATCTGTATATAACCCTCATCGAGTGGACTTTGATTTTTCTGTTTCTTGAGTAATTGACTTAAAGCTTTCCACACAGTATTGTCCTCCTATGATAGCTTCTTTAGACGTGCCTCTATGAAAATGGTCATTTGGTGATCAGCTTCACGAAATGTCTCAGCAAATGTTTCAATTCCGGTATCCTAGAAACATGGCGTTCGATAATCATGCCCACGGAAGCCCCAGCTGTGTGGACCAGTTGCAAGCATAAACATTCTGCGATTCATCACCGACCTTGTCAAAGGGATGTTAAATAAAAAAAGAACCTTAATTTTTCCATTGGCTTACTTTTGAAAATTTATAAATTATTATTATATTGAACAGTGTTGGTATGATGTATACAAGACCCGTTCCAAGTAGACCTATTACTGAACTAGCAATTAATAATATGCTGAAGACTGGTTTATTATTTGTCTGGATTGAAGCAAGCATGGTTATAATTCCCGCCAAAGCACCTAAAAACATAAATTCCCCAAAGTGTAAGAATCATCTATAACAGCAAACAGTTGAGCCAGTACAGAAAAAACCGCTCCTAATCCCCCGGAGAAGATAGTCAATTTTTTTATAGAAATCTCCTTTTTGAAAATTGATTTAGATTTCAACGTAATTATGGATTTATTTGGTGATTGTGTCAATGATAAACATCCACCTCACTCATCTTATTATTGCTGGTAGAAGTATTGAACAATGGAATTATCACAGAATTTGTCGAATTATTTATGCGTATTGCTTCCTTAAGCGTGGAATTATTTCCCTAATTGAAAATTTAGTACATAGAATTATTAGTGACATAGACTAAAAGTGACCCTGCTTTTTAGCAGTGCCGCTCCATAATTTATTACCTATTAACATAAAAAATCCCCTGACACCTTTAGTGCCAAGGGATTGAGAGATTAATACTGAGACATATACTGTTCGCGTTCCCAAGGATGTACTTGCGTGCGGAACATATCCCATTCGATTTCTTTTGCTTCGATGAAGTGTTCGAATAGGTGCTCGCCCAGCGCTTTTACCATGACTTCGTTTGATTTGAATTCTTCTAGCGCTTCCGCAAGTGTTGCTGGAAGGTCAACGATTCCGTTTTCCATGCGCTCTTCTTTGCTCATCACATAGATGTTGCGGTCGATTGGAGCCGGCGCTTCCAGTTTGTTTTTGATTCCGTCTAATCCTGCAGCAAGCAATACGCTAAGTGCAAGGTACGGGTTAGCAGCTGGGTCTACGCTGCGTACTTCAACACGTGTGCTGATGCCGCGGGAAGCCGGGATACGGATAAGCGGGCTTCTGTTTTGCGCGCTCCATGCTACATAGCAAGGTGCTTCATAGCCAGGAACAAGGCGTTTGTAAGAGTTTACTGTCGGGTTTGTTACTGCTGTAAAGCTTGTTGCGTGCTTCACGATACCTGCAATGAAGTGTTTCGCTGTTTCACTTAACTGAAGATCTGCGTTTTCGTCAAAGAATGCGTTAACACCATTTTTGAAGAGTGATAGATTGCAGTGCATACCTGAACCGTTCACACCGAACAATGGTTTTGGCATAAATGTCGCATGCAGACCGTGTTTGCGGGCAATTGTTTTGACAACTAGTTTAAATGTTTGGATGTCATCACAAGAGCGGACTGCTCCAGCATATTTAAAGTCGATTTCGTGCTGACCAGGTGCTACTTCGTGGTGAGACGCTTCGATTTCAAAGCCCATCTCTTCAAGCTCAAGTACGATATCGCGGCGGCAGTTTTCTCCTAAATCAGTTGGAGCTAAGTCGAAATATCCGCCTTTGTCGTTTAGTTCAAGCGTCGGCTCGCCTTTTTCGTCCAATTTGAATAAGAAGAATTCAGGCTCAGGCCCAAGGTTAAAATCACTGAAGCCGAGGTCTTCCATTTCTTTCAGAATCCGTTTTAAGTTGTTTCGCGGGTCACCTTCAAAAGGTGTGCCATCCGGATTATAAATATCACAGATGAAACGTGCTACTTTACCTTTTTCAGCTGTCCATGGGAAGATAACAAATGTATTTAGATCTGGATACAGGTACATGTCTGACTCTTCGATACGAACGAATCCCTCAATAGAAGAACCGTCAAACATGACTTTATTATCAAGCGCTTTTCCAAGCTGGCTTACAGGAATCTCAACATTCTTGATTGTTCCAAGAATGTCAGTAAATTGAAGGCGGATATACTTCACGTTTTCTTCTTTTACTAATTTTTCGATATCTTCTCTAGTGTACTTTGCCATTTGGTAAAATTCCTCCTCTTAAAAGGTAAATGTATATAGCAAAACAGTTGCTAACGGATTAATGAAAGAAGCGGGACATGTCGCCTTGACGGAATGTATTCCCTCTTTGAAAACGGCCGGCTTGCATGAGCTCGTTTTTCAGGAGCTGTCTCAGTTCGTCATCGGACAGATCATGTTTCATTGATTTTTTCGTCTTCTCGCTTTGTTTTTGCTCTGGCTCGGCTTCGGCTTTCGCCAGAATCTG
Source organism: Bacillus sp. EU52 (assembly GCF_037964975.1). Classification (NCBI taxonomy): domain Bacteria; kingdom Bacillati; phylum Bacillota; class Bacilli; order Caryophanales; family Bacillaceae; genus Bacillus; species Bacillus sp. EU52. Next base: position 1,829,312 of record NZ_CP150177.1, on the reverse strand, counting down.
TTTAATTCCTGCCATGTTTACACCTTGTTCTATCAGGTGCTTGATTTCTAACAGTTTATCTACATCATGAAATGAAAATAATCGTCTATTCCCTTCACTTCTGGCTGGAAATATCAGTCCATTTTCCTCATAATATCGAATTTGTCTTGCTGATAACTCAGTTAACTGCATGACAATTCCTATTGGAAATAAAGGCATTGAGCGGCGAATATTATCACTCATCTCAATTTCCTCCTTTTCTTAACTTAGTTTCATTATAGGTGATGTTATATTATGTGTCAATACGATGTAAGGATTCTTAACATCAAATCCAGAGAAATTTTTAAAAAATTTAAATTAATTGCTTTTCCATCAATGAATCCACTGCACTGCATATGGCATTCTTCACATGCGAATAGGTTAATCCTCCCTGAACATACGCTACATACGGCGGGCGGATAGGGCCATCAGCTGATAATTCGATGCTTGCTCCTTGAATAAACGTGCCTGCTGCCATAATGACATCATCTTCGTATCCCGGCATGTAGGCTGGATAAGGCGTCACATGAGCATTGATTGGCGATGCAAATTGAATAGCCTGGCAAAAAGCAATCATCTTTTCTCTGTCAGAAAACTCAACGGATTGTATCAAATCCGTTCTTTTCGCATCCCATTTCGGGTTTGAAGTGAAGCCCAGTTTTTCAAGGAATCTCGCTGTAAACACCGCTCCCTTTAAACTTTGAGACACAACGTGAGGCGCCAAAAAGAAGCCTTGGTACATTTCTTGGAGCGAGTAAAGAGATGCCCCCGCTTCTCTGCCGATGCCGGGTGACGTCATACGGTATGAGCAAGCTTCAATCCATTTCGCTTTTCCGACGAGGTAGCCGCCTGTTTTCGCAAGGCCGCCGCCGGGATTTTTAATGAGAGATCCCGCCATCAGATCGGCTCCGACATGGCAAGGCTCAAGCTCTTCCACAAATTCTCCGTAACAGTTGTCCACAAAGACGATCAGGTTTTCATTGATTTCTTTTACAAAACGGATCATTTCTTTTATTTCACTAATTAAGAAAGAAGGGCGATTCGCATATCCTTTTGAGCGCTGAATGCCGATTACTTTTGTCTTCGGATTGATCGCAGCGGCGACTGCATCATAGTCTATCTTTCCGTCTTTCGTCAGATCAACCGCATTATAGCCGATTTGAAAATCCTTTAACGAACCAGCGTTTTCTCCACCCCTGACGCCCACAATTTCCTCGAGTGTATCATACGGCTTGCCCGTGATATAAAGGAGCTCGTCCCCCGGTCTGAGGACACCAAACAAAGCAATCGAGATGGCATGTGTGCCTGAAATGATTTGCGGCCTTACAAGCCCCGCTTCTCCGCCAAACACATCCGCATATATGCTTTCAAGCGTGTCTCTTCCGATATCATCATAGCCGTATCCAGTAGACGGCGTGAAATGAGTGTCGCTTACTTTGTGTTTTCTATAGCTTTGAAGCACTCTCCACTCATTTCGCTCGCTGATTTCTTCTATTTGTTTATGAATGCCGGCAATGTCCGCTTCCACTTCCATTGCCGTTTTCTTCAATAATTCTCCGTGTGTTAATGTGTCAAACATGTCTTTATATTTCCTTCCTACATATACTTCTTTAATTCACCGATGATACTTTGCTCTTCTTGGACATAGCCGGATATGTCATACTGTTCATTTTCTTCATTAAAATAGAAGCGGTCTACCATCGTTTCCGATTTGATTCTGGAAAGGAGCTTCCCTTCACTTGCCGGCACATGTGCTTCAAAAGACGTTAACAGTTCTTGGCGCAAATAGCGCTGAATCGCTTCTTTAAAGGCTGCAGCGTCGTCCTCAAATTTCGCACTGACCATAATGTGATCCCTTCCGGCGGACGGTATAAAATCAGGCAGTTTTTGATCACGTTTATTGTAAGCCGTCAGCATCGGGATATCATCTGCTTCAAGCTCCTCGAGAAGCCCAAGCACTGTTTTTTCATGTCCCGCATAATCCTCATTTGAAGAATCAATTAAATGCAGGATCAAATCCGCTTCTTTTACTTCCTCAAGCGTTGAGCGGAATGCAGCAATCAATGTCGTCGGAAGATCCTGAATAAATCCTACTGTATCTGAAAGAAGAACACTGTAGCCGCTTGGCAGGACCATTTTTCTGGTCATTGGATCGAGCGTGGCAAACAGGAGGTCTTCTTCATAGCTGTCAGCACTCGTCAGGCGGTTGAACCATGTTGATTTCCCTGCGTTTGTATAGCCGACAAGCGCAATTTGAAGCACACCGTTTTTCTTTCTTCTTTCACGGTATCGGCTTCTATGGCGAATGACAGTGGAAAGCTGTGTGTTGATTTCATGAATGCGATTTCTGATATGGCGGCGGTCGGTTTCCAGTTTCGTTTCCCCGGGACCTCTTGCCCCAATTCCTCCGCCTTGCCGGGAAAGGTTGATCCCTTGTCCCGTCAGACGCGGCAGTGCATATTGCAGCTGAGCCAGCTCAATTTGAAGTTTGCCTTCTCTCGTTCTCGCCCGCTTTGCAAAAATATCTAATATCAATTGCGTGCGGTCAATCATCTTCACTTCAATTGCTGTTGCCAATGACTTCAGCTGACTTGGCGACAGTTCATCATTAAAGATGAGGAGATCAGCTTCAAGCTCTTCCACCAGTGCCTTCAGCTCTTCTACCTTCCCTTTTCCTATATATGTAGCGGCGTCAGCCCTGTTCCGTTTTTGTGTGACGCTGGTCAGTACTTTTCCGTCTGCTGTTTTCGTCAGAGATGCTAGCTCTTCCATAGAATTTTCAAAATGCTCATCCGTGATATGCGGCAGCTGACATCCGACTAAAATGGCTTTCTCCTGAATCGTTTCTTGTTCGTTCAAATGGATGTTCCTTTCTTTTGCATATTGGGCAGTAGTATTATCATACCAAACCCTGCATGTGTATACCACAAATCGATTGCTTTGAAAAGCGGAAATACGAGCAAAAAACAGACCTCTCAAAAACTGAGAGGTCTATGCAGATCCAGATGCTTCTTCTTTAATGGAAAGATCTTGGCTTTTGATGGTCATCAAGTCGCTTTTTAAGTATTGGTCTCCCATTAAAAGCCTCATGGCTTGTGCTCTGATCGATTTTTCGATCACATTTCTGACAAAACGTCCATTGCTGAATTTAATGGGGCTTGTCGTGCTTTTCACTGTCATTAAGTAATCTTTCAATTTCCATTCCGCTTCTTGACTGAGCTGGTATTCCCTTTCATCGATCATTCGTTTCGCAATCTCCATGAGCTGGGTCACAGAGTAATCCGGAAAATCAATGGAGATGGGAAATCTTGATTGGAGACCGGGATTTAACGAGAGAAAATGATCCATTTCCCGTGAATATCCAGCGAGTATCAAAATAAACTCATGCTGTTTGTCTTCCATATGCTTTACAAGTGTGTCGATCGCTTCTTTCCCAAAGTCCTTTTCGCCGCCTCTTGCCAGCGAGTAGGCTTCGTCTATAAACAAAATGCCACCTAATGACTTTTTGATTAAATCTCTCGTCTTTTGGGCGGTGTGTCCGATATACTCCCCGACCAGGTCAGCCCGCTCCGCTTCTATTAAGTGGCCTTTTGACAGGACATTCATTTCAAAGAACAGCTTGCCGATGAGCCGTGCAACCGTCGTTTTTCCCGTTCCCGGATTTCCTTTAAACATCATGTGCAGCGCTTGCTTTCCAACCTTCAAGCCTTGCTCCGCGCGTTTTTGGTTCACAAAAATCCAGGCGTATATTTCCTTGATGTTGCGTTTCATTTCCTCCATCCCAACTAATGCGCTCATCTCTTTTTCGATTTCCTTCAAAATGCCGTGCTTTGCTTCGTTTTTTTGCAATGCAGCCTGATATTCCGCCTCTGCCTCAGCATTCGTCAGCACCTGCTTTTGCCCGTTCAGAATAATGTTGATCTGTCCGTTGTTTTTATAAGTCACAGCGCGCTCCAACATCTTCACCTCTCTGTTCTCTCTATATGATATTCAAGCGGATGCCGATTGTGACAAACGCCTATCATGTGTCGAAACAATTGCTTTTTTCGGGAACAATAAGGAATCCTGCGCTTTCCCGAGAAATACTTTATTTCTTATTGTATTCACGGACATGGGGTGGACAAACCATGAGATTTTGTTTTTAATCATTTTGTCAAAGTATTATAGTGAGCTTCTTTCTCATTATTTTCTCCATTCGCCAATCCTTTTTTCATGCAACGGGCTGTTTTTTGCACGAAGCGTATTACCCGCCGTAAGATACCTGAAGTGTTTTTCTTTTTTTCGATTTATAAAGTGGTGTCTTTAATGAAAGGAGCTTTTCTCATCAATTTACGTTTCAAATGCTTGATTTAATATGAACGCAAAGCTTAAAACCAACAGGAATCAGTGCAGGTTAACCGAACTCAAAGTACATACAAACATATGGCGTATGCACAGATTTCATGTCGGACCGTATCTGTTGTCGCTTCATGTTGAATTGTGCGCTTTCCCGAGAAATAATTTCTGGATGTGAAAGGGTTATTTCCTCATTTTTCAGTTGAATGATAATCGTACAAGCAGAAGCCGTGTTTTTTCATATCCTGTAATGAGGTGATGAAAAATGGTTAAAATTTTTATTGATCCTGGCCATGGCGGGTCTGATCCAGGCGCAACAGGTAATGGCCTTCAGGAAAAAACGTTAACCCTGCAAATCGCTTTAGCCTTACGTACGATATTAACTAATGAATATGAAGGCGTTTCTCTGCTGCTGAGCCGGACAAGCGACCAATATGTCAGCTTAAACGACCGGACAAATGCCGCAAATAACTGGGGAGCAGATTTCTTTTTGTCCATTCACGTTAATTCCGGGGGAGGCACAGGTTTTGAAAGCTATATTTATCCAGATGTAGGAGCCCCGACGACGACTTATCAATCGGCAATTCACTCTGAAGTGATACAAGCTGTCGACTTTGCCGATCGCGGCAAAAAAACAGCGAACTTCCACGTCCTAAGGGAGTCGGCAATGCCTGCCCTCTTGACCGAGAACGGCTTCATTGATACCGTTTCCGATGCAAATAAGCTGAAAACGAGCAGTTTTATTCAAAGCTTAGCGAGAGGACATGCAAACGGGCTGGAGCAAGCCTTTAACCTTAAAAAGACTTCCAGCTCAGGGTTATATAAGGTTCAAATCGGCGCATTTAAAGTCAAAGCGAATGCCGACTCGCTCGCAAGTAATGCCGAAGCCAAAGGTTTTGACTCGATTGTCCTTTTAAAGGACGGATTTTACAAAGTGCAGATTGGCGCATTTTCATCCAATGACAATGCAGACACTCTCGCTGCCAGAGCGAAAAATGCCGGCTTTGACGCTATTGTGATCCTAGAATCATAGCCGAGACGGGGACGAGCGTCTCATAAAAAAACCCGGCTCCTCATCGCGAGAAACCGGGTTTTTTTATTCAAGAATATCAACAACAAACTGTGACCATGTTTCCAGACGGTTGTAGATGTCATCCTGTTTTAATTCAGAAACTTTCATCCATTTACCCGCAATTTGTTCTTTCTCCTTCACTTCCACTTGTGCGCCAGGCTTTAATTGAAGCGCAGAAAGAATACCGATATGCACTTTGCCAACACTGTTTTCATCATCATTGATCAATCCCAGTGTGACAATCGCCTGTTTATCTTCTTCATTTATTTGCAGTTCTTCCTCAAGCTCACGGTCTGTGTTCAGCTTTAAGACTTCAGCAAATGAAGCTGCCCCTTCGATGGCGTTCATATGGCCGCCAAAACCGAGAGAAAGCTTGTTGTGCAGACGTGATTCACCGCCGCCAGCCAGCCGCTCGTAAAGAAAAACTTCATCTTCACGCTTAATGACGACATAAGGTATCGGCTGCTTGAAACGCGGATCTTCTTCTGCGTCCCCTCTTCTCATTTCACGATAGGCCGCTTCAATCTGAGCCATGATTTCTGCTACTCTGCTATCTTCACTGTACACGCCCTGGAAGGTTAAGCTTTCTTTTTTAAACACATCATCGCGCGGGGCAACTAAAATCATTTCGTCCATTTTTCCCATGGGTACTGCGTCCTCCTCATTTGAACCTTCAAGCCGAAAAGAGCAGATATTATATCTGCTCTTTTTCATCTTCAAAATAAAAGTCATCATCTTTGAGCGGCTCAACTGTCGCTTTTTTATAGCCATTCCCCTTCATAGAGAAGAAGTCATGCGATTTTGTTTTTGTGTTTAATCCGTTTAAAACGATCGGATTAATGTCTTCCTCTTCGAAGTATGGATCAAATCCAAGGTTCATCAGCGCTTTATTCGCATTATAGCGGATGAATTTCTTTACATCATGTGAGAGCCCGACTTGATCGTACAAGTCCTCTGTATACTCAAGCTCATTTTCATATAACTGATTCAGAAGGTCAATCGCAAATTCACGAAGCTCTGCTTTTTTCTCTTCTGTCTGTTTATTATAAATTTCCTGAGCAAGGAGACCGACATACACGCCGTGAATCGCTTCGTCACGAAGGATCAGGTTAATGATCTCACCGCTTTGCATCAGTTTTCCTTGTCCGTAGAAATATAACGGATAATAGAAACCGCTGTAGAAAAGGAAGCTTTCCAGATAGACGGAAGCAACCATCGCTTTGAACAGTGAAATTTCATCATCTTTTTGAATGGCTTTGTAAAGCCCGACAATCATTTGCGCTTTTTTCTGCAAATATTTATTTTGTTTAACCCATTCAAATACTTCATTGATCGTTTCAGTCGGTGCAAGGGTCATGAAAATATTAGAGTACGACTTCGCATGGACAGCGTTCTCCATCATCGCCATAAAGTTCAGCACCGCTTTCCGCTGGTGGCCGTCTACGTGTTCAGCCACGATCGGCATCCCCGTATTCCCCTGCTCTGTATCAAGAAGCGTAAGTCCGGCCAGTACCTTCATATAAGTATCCTGCTCATTTTTTCCGAGGTACTTCCATGTGAGGAGATCGCCGTTTAAAGCAATCTCTTCCGGAAGCCAGAACTGTTTCACGTTTTGGTTATAGAACATTTGGGTAAAATCATCTTCATGCTTTGACCAGTTTGCTGCGTCATAAATTTTTGTCACTATAAACTCTCCTTTAATCAAACAACACAAGAAAGGCAGCTGTCTTGCCCAGTATCTTTCGTTCTTGCATAGTAAATGGTTTTAATTCCTCTATGATGTGCATACAGATCGATTCGGTTTAAATCACGGGTCGTCATTGTGTCTTTTAAGAACAATGTAAAGCTGATTCCCTGATCAATGTGCTGCTGGATAGTGGCGATCATATCCACAACCTTGAACATGTCCATATCGTAGGCTTCTTTATAGAAGAACCAGTTATTAGATGCAAGCCCAGGCATTGGGTAGTACGTTTTTGAGTTGCCGTATGTTCGTTCTTCAATGCGTTCCATAATCGGCATAACAGACGCCGTACTTGATTGAACGTATGAGATAGAGCCTGTCGGCGCAATGCATAATCTGTAGCTGTGATACATACCGTGTTCAGCCACAAATGCTTTTAGCTTTTTCCAGTCCTCTGTCGTCGGGATATGCATACCCTCAAACAGGTTGGCGATTTTTTCATATTTCGGTGAGAAATCAGTAGAAACGTATTTGTCAAAGTATTCACCTGTCGCATAGGTTGAGCCTTCATATTGATCAAACGTTTCGCCCTTCTCTTTTGCGATTTCCGCAGAACGCTGGATGGAGTAGAAGTTCACCATCATAAAGAACGTGTTTGCAAAATCACGCGCTTCCGGACTTTCATACGCAATGCCGTTTTGCGCAAGGTAGCCGTGAAGGTTCATAGCACCGAGGCCGATTGATTTCATCGCTTTGTTTGCCCGTCTCACAGCAGGCGCATTACGGATGTCAGTTGTTTCAGACACGTGTGTTAAAGAGTCTGTCGCAAGCTTGACTGTCTTTTCGATTGATTTATGCTCCATGACATTGAGAATGTTAAGCGAGCCCAGATTGCAGGAAATATCCAGACCGATTTCATCTTCTTCATCATAGTCTGTGTATGAAGAAACTTGAGATGCCTGCAGCACTTCAGAGCAAAGATTAGAAAATTTGACCTTGGAAATATGGTTATTCGCATGCACTTTATTGACGTTATCTTGGAACATGATGTATGGATAGCCTGATTCAGAACGAAGCATCGCTAATTTTTCAAGCAGTTTCCGCGGGTTGATTTTTTCCTTTTTCACCCGAGGGTTGTCGACAAACTTGTCGTACATTTCGTTCATGTCCATCTCATCCATGTGCTGGCCGTACTCTTTATAAATCGTGTGCGGGTAGAATACATAAGCCGCTTTGTCCTCGCGTGCAAGCTCAACGAACTTATCCGGGATGACAACACCGATCGAAAGCGTTTTGACACGTACATCTTCATCCGCAGAAATCTTTTTCGTATCAAGAAAATCATTGATATCGCGGTGGAAAATGTTTAAATACGCCGCGCCGGACCCTTGTCTTTGTCCCATTTGGTCAGCGTAACGGAACGCGTTATCAAGAAGCTTCATGACGCCTACAACGCCTTTTGTCGCATTCTCAACATCTTTAATGGCTTCACCTTTCGCGCGAAGCTTGGACAGGTTAAGAGAAACCCCGCCGCCAAGCTTAGAAAGCTGCATGGAGATATCGATCGCTCTTGAAATGTCATTTAAGGAATCATTGACTTCCAGCAAGAAGCAGCTCACAAGTTCACCGCGGCGTTTTCTGCCGGCGTTCAGAAATGTCGGTGTGCTCGGCTGATATTCTTGATTGATCATCAGGTTTACATATTCTTTTGCTTTCTCAGTGTCGCCGTTAGCGAAGAACAGCGCAACAATTGAGATCCGGTCCTCATAACGCTCGAGGATTTTTTTCTTGTCATTCGTTTTCAAAGCATAGTCATTATAGAATTTAAACGCACTCATGAAGGAAGGAAAACGAAACTTCTTAGCGTAAGCTGTCTTAAACACTTCTTTAATGTCTTCAAAAGAATAAAGGCTTAAGAATTCCTCTTCGTAGTATTGGTTTTCAACCAAATAATCCAGCTTCTCTTTTAAATCGTGAAAGAAGACTGTGTTTTGATTGATATAATCTACAAAATAGCTATGTACAGCCTCTTTATCCTTATCAAACTGGAATTTTCCATCTTTTTGGATCATGATTTCGTTATTTAACTGGATCCATTTTGGCACTTGATTTTGTGACAACTCTTTCTACCTCCTGAGTAAACAATTCAACGTCTTTAGATGTGCCGCTGAGTTCAAATTTGTGCAAGATCGGCACCTGATATTGTCTTGAAATGGTATCGGCGCTTTTTGCAAAGTTATCGCCCCATACTTTGTTGCCGCTCGCAGCGACTCCTAATAAGAGATGGGCGTATTTTTCGAGAAATGATTGTGTTGATGCCGGTACCTGGCCGAAGTTTGTCGTGTAGGTGACCAAAACAAACGGAGTGTCCACGTGGTCCATTTCGTCCACCTTGCGTATCTGCTGAAAGCCTGTTTTATTCACAAACCGCTGAACATTCCCTGTTTTCGAATCAAATATGATTTGTACCACGTTTTATCACGACCTATCAAAAAATATGAATCTCTCATCACTAACACTATATATAGTATACTACCCTCTAGCAAAAACACAATATATAGATTCGTTTTTATGAAAAATTCATATTTTGATCAAATCAGGCAAATGGACAGACTCATTAGGGCCCAAAAAAGAGAGCAGAACGAGAATCATCTCTCGTCCTACTCGGGGTGTCGTTTTTAGCCGATGTATATCATAACATGAAAAAAAACTGCTTAGTAGTCTAGATTTTTTTTTCTTAAGCTATCACAGCATTTTTCGCTCTCTACTGTTTCTTCTATTTCAACATCCGCGCCGATCTCTTCTAAAACCGCCTTCAAAGCAGTGATAATTGACGCTTCTCTGATTAATTCTTTTCCGTTCACAATGATACTTGTTCCGTATTCATAGCAAGAATCATCTTCGCAAATTTCTTCCCAATGATTCACGATCACTTTATGCTTCATGTTTTCACCCTCTGTTTGATCTGTGTCTGTATTTAGTTTAGCGGCTGGCATCCGCTTTGTAAATTCGAATGCTTGTGAATTTTATTCAAGCTCATCATCCGCGTATTCTTTCTTCAGCTTTACCTCATTGCGGGACTCATTATACTCATAAATTTTGATATAGCCGTCCTCCATCACGCCAAAATGGTTATGTTCAAGTGGAAACGAGGTGGGCTGAGGCGTTTCATAGTCTGAATTGCCGCTGTCTGTTTCAATAATGGTATCTTGATTCCCGCACGCCCCGAACAGTAAAAAGACAGCTATCCATACAAGTGCAATCCTGATTCGTCTCAGTTCTGCTTCACTTTCAAACAAGGTCGATCACCCCCAAATTCATTTTATACATAATATACCATTTTTACTTCCGTATGTTGTTCTCATAAAAAAAGACCGTGCCTTGGCATGGTCAGCTTACACAAAAAGCTTGGAGCAAAAGTGGATTCATGTTAAAAATGGCCGCCGGGAACCCCCGGCAGCCTTTCCTCATGTCTTGACATGGCATTTTTTGATCTATTCGAGTTCAAGCTGGACGTTTTTTTGCGGCGCAAACGTTGAGATCGCATGTTTATATATAAGCTGCTGCTTACCTTCCGATTCCAACAATACGGTAAAGTTATCAAAGCCTTTCACCTGGCCCCGCAACTGAAAGCCGTTCAGCAAAAAAACAGTGACATACGTATTTTCTTTCCGGATTTGATTCAAAAACTGATCCTGAATATTAATCGGTTTCATGTTTCGTCCTCCTTGATTCTCTATATCATACAGTTTCGATTAAAGTTCGAGTTTTCCTGCTATATGTGTGAAAATTTCCTTTTTTTTCAGCTCCATATCAACAGGCGGTGTCATATCGAACCATGTGACCTGCATTTTGTTGCGAAACCACGTCAGCTGGCGTTTCGCATACCGCCTCGAGTTCTGCTTTAGCTGTTCGACAGCATCGGAAAGTGTCACAAAACCGTCAAAATATGCATACAGCTCTTTATAGCCTATCGCCTGTATTGATTGACAGTCTCTCACGTTCTTGTCGTATAAACGTTTCACTTCCGGAAGAAGGCCTGACTCCATCATCAAATCGACCCGCTGATTAATTCTTTCGTAAAGCGTGTCTCTATCCATTGTCAGGCCAATTAACACTGCATTGTACAGAAGTTCTCGTTTTTGTTCCTTCAAATGCTGGGACATCGTTTTTCCGGACGTATGTAAAATTTCCAGTGCGCGAATGACTCTTCTTGTATTATTCGGATGAATCGCAGCTGCTGCCTCGGGATCTGCTGCAGCAAGTTTGGCATGAAGAAAGTCAGCGCCTTCCCGCTCAGCGGCCATTTGCATGCTCTCTCGAAACACGGGATCATTTGCCTCTTCCGTAAATGTATAATCGTAAAGCACAGATTGTATATAAAGCCCTGTACCGCCGACAATCATCGGAAGCTTTCCTCTATTTGCAATCTCGCTGATTTTATTTCTTACTAAGCTTTGATAATCGGCAGTAGAGAAAGAGTCTTGGGGATCTAAAATGTCAATCAGATGATGGGGCACTCCCTCCATCTCCTGTTCGGTAATTTTAGCTGTTCCAATATCCATCCCTTTATAAATCTGCATCGAATCTCCGCTGATAATTTCCGCGTTTAAGGATTTGGCTAGCTGAATACTTAAATTGGTTTTCCCCACTGCCGTCGGTCCGACTAAAATGACAACGGGCTGCTTCGTATTATTCAATATGTATCACTCTCTTTTATAAATCTCCCCCCATTATAGCATTCAACATGGACAACCACCTATCCATTTTGCCCTTTTTTTGCATCGGTAAACATCCTTCTACCAGCCGAGCGGCTCATTGCCGACAATTTCCCTTGTCTTTCCTTTCAGGGTATGACGATGCGTTTTTCTTCTATCATCTCCGGGATCGTACACAACCCCTCCGTACTGGATCTCAATCGGCTCGTTATAGGCCAGATATGTCGTTTCTTCGATTTCATGATAATGTGTGCCATCTGCTAAGGGAATCGCCGGCCCTGAGATTCCGTAATACCGATGAAAATGGCCGTTTTCAAATGAAGTGATCCCTGTATAGTAATGTGTATGCTGATCGGTATTTGATCCGTTTGCCGGCTGAGTAAACCCTTCAATGAGATGATAATGGCCCTGTTCTCTCGTTGTTTTGACATGATAGGCATGTGCGTGGGGCGGTGCTTTTGACCAGTCAGACTGATACAGGCCCAATGTGTTCACATCCTCCTTTTTCTCGATTCGCCCAATCAAATCCGGGCAGGGTGAATACACTGCATCATCTACACTTTATTACAGGAGGAAAGAAAACATGAACGAGTTAGAGCATTTCAGCCCTGAAGATACAAGAATATTTGGAAGACCGTTCGGATTCGGGAGACCATTTGGGTTTGGAAGACCGTTCGGGTTCGGTTACGGGTTTGGAAGACCCGGATTTGGTTATGGGTTTGGCCGGCCATTCGGATTTTTTGGAGGACCGTTTATCGGCGGCCTTGCAGGCGGGCTTATAGGAAGCGCTTTATTTAATCCTTATTTTTATGGCGGATACCCCTATTATCCGTATGCCCCGTTCCCTTATTATTATTAAACGCAAAAGGCCCCTTAAAAAGGGGTCTTTTTAAGTGTGTGAAAATGAATCTCTTGACTCATACATAGGCATACACTAATATTTTTCTAGCTGAAGTTTTTTTCTAATCTAAAAATATAGTGAGGAGAATTCATGATGTTGATAGGATATATATTCCTCACGATTGCCATATGTTCGGAATCGATAGGAGCAGCCATGCTGAAAGTATCTGATGGCTTCAAAAAGTGGAAGCCAAGTGCTTTGGTCGTTATTGGCTATTCCCTCGCCTTTTATATGCTGTCCCTGACTTTAAACCATATTCCCCTGAGCCTCTCCTATGCGACTTGGAGCGGGGCAGGCACGGTGCTGACGACAGTGATCGGAGTAAAATGGTTCAAGGAAGATCTGAATGCCAAAGGGCTTATCGGGATTCTTTTATTACTATCAGGGGTCGTGTTACTTAATTGGCCGTAAAGGAGTGATGAAGATGAGAGGATTGCTTTATTTGGCTCTCGCCATTGTATCTGAAGTGTTTGGGAGCACGATGTTGAAGCTTTCAGAAGGATTTACACAAGCCTGGCCCATTGCCGGAGTCATAGTCGGATTTCTTTCTGCTTTTACGTTTCTAAGCTTTTCTTTAAAAACAATTGACTTATCAAGCGCGTATGCAACATGGTCGGGCGTTGGTACCGCGCTTACAGCAATTGTCGGGTTTTTGCTTTTTGGCGAAACCATCAGTTTAAAAGGTGTATTCGGTCTCACGCTTGTCATTGCAGGCGTGGTCGTGCTAAATCAATCGAAAGCCCACGCTGAAGATAAAAAACAGACGGCCTGTGAGTGACCGTCTGTTTTCTTTATTCTCCACCCAGTTTCACAGAGGCTTCAAGCTGCAGCTCGACATTTCCTTGAATTGCACGCGAAATCATGCATGACGACTCCGCTTTTTTACAAAGTTTGTGCGCCAATGCGACGTCGTCTTGTGAAGCATCATGTTTAAGCACGACAGAGGGACGGTGAATGATCTTTTTGTATGTAAAGACTCCTTTTGTAACGTTGACAATGCCTTCTGACTCCATCTGTAAGTCTTCTTTTTCCAGCCCGCTTCTCTCCATCATCGCTGCAAGTGTAATAATGTAACAGGTCGCTGCCGCCCCGAGAAGCATTTCATCTGGGTTGGTCCCTTCTCCCGGACCATCCATTTCTTTAGGAATGGAAATCGATGTGATCAGGTTTCCGCTTTCGATCGTACCGACATCATTACGGTTACCCGGCCAGTTCGCTTTTAAATAAAAATGATGATCTGCCATTGTTTTGCCTCCTTTTTTATCCTATTTCAGTCTACTGATCTTCTCTTATTTTGTCTTCTGATCTGCTTGTTACGAATACTCTTTTTCCAGGACACCTTTGATCGCACTGACATAAGCATAAAATTCACTGTTCTTTGTGTATTTTCTATTTTTATAATAAAAATCATCAAAAAATGCTTCTCTCTGCTCACGGCTGATTTCCAGCTGGATACTTAGCCCCGTTTCCCCTTGGTTATTAATGTTTTCGGCATTCAATCCAGCAAGACCGCTTTTAGACGACGCTAACTCAGCGGAAAACCCTCTCCGCTCAAGGGCTCTCACAATCATTTTCGCCCGCTTTCGGTCTGTTCCCCCTACAAGGGTATTCTTGTTCTCTCCTTTATATCCGTGAAAAGCCACCACATATTGATGCTCCTTGATTTTCTTTTTTGCCAATGGCTCATCAAAGTTGGTGCTTGTAATGTGCAGTGTTTGGTTATCATGGGACTTCAACCCTTCAAATAGGTATGTAGAGTATTCATTATTGAAATAACGCACAAGCTCACTTACTCCGCCTTCAATTCTTCCGCCATGCGGAGACATAATTAAGACTTTGCTTCCTTTTTTCTCATTATATGAAATATCGTAATCGGCTGGGCTCTCATTCTCTGCCAAGCTGCTGAAATTTGAATATGTATCTGGCTGATTTGATGGTTCTGGTTCCAATGAGTAATGAACATATCTCAAGAACAAGACAATGGCTAAGACTAATATGACATTTAGTAAAAATCTTCTCATGTTTAACTCCTTTCATAAGAATGGCGCGGTTCATTATATGAGGTTTAGCCAATAGGTTTTATCTTACCATTGTATACACAATATCATCAGTGAAAAAGTTCCCGGTTTCAAAAAATCAATTGATTGTCACGGTTATTAGCGGTTCATTTCAAATAAGAGTGAAAAAAGGTTGAGAGGAAAGACAAAAAAGGTAGGAACAACCTCACTTGGCAAATAAATGTATATAGGTTTAAGGAGGGTTTTAGTAACAGGCTGCCCGGTTGCTGAGACGGACAGCTGTTACCGGCCTGCAGAATAGAGATTTTGCTTATTTGTTCTCACAAAATCACAGGAGAGGATAGAGTCCAATAAAAATGTTCTGATCTGTTGTTTCGAAAAACAAAATGCTTTGATTTTCGTTTTGCTTTTCTGTCTCACAATAATCG
Organism: Bacillus sp. EU52; assembly: GCF_037964975.1. Classification (NCBI taxonomy): domain Bacteria; kingdom Bacillati; phylum Bacillota; class Bacilli; order Caryophanales; family Bacillaceae; genus Bacillus; species Bacillus sp. EU52. Next base: position 1,814,138 of record NZ_CP150177.1, on the reverse strand, counting down.
TTCTTTTACTAATCGTTCCGTCTTTCTTCATATATATAATGCTGATTGGCATTTGGCTTTCCAAAGATCGGTGCAAGTAGAAATTCATACGGTTGCTCTCCCCTTCCCAGTTTGATATGACCACATTATAGTACGAACAAACGTTCTTTTTCAATCCCCAATGATTTCCTCAACTTCTGAATCTATCGTATCTAATGCGAAAGATTCAGAAAAACAAACTCTTGTCTGTCTCTTACAGAGGACAAACAAACTTACCAAACCTATCATCTGTTCATAGAGTATACAGAGAACCTTATAATAGGAGGAAAATACATGTTTGGGTACTCTATGGTACAAATGGTGAGAGCAAATGCTCACAAGCTAGATTGGCCGTTACGGGAAACCGTATTGCAGCTTTACAAGCCCTTCAAATGGACTCCTTGCTTCTTGCATAAATTTTTCGAAACCAAATTGCAAAACAGAAAAAAAATGTCAGTCATTATCGAATTTGAGGAAGGCTGTCACGAGACCGGCCTTCAAATGGCTGGAGAGGTGCTGCAAAAAGAAAAACGCAGCAAGCTAAAAAGCCGCTTCAACAAAATCAACTGCTGCAGCGCCGAGGTTACTCCTTCAGCATTACATTCCCTTCTCTCTGAATGCAGCAATATCCGTAAAGTGTATTTAAACCGCGAAGTCAAAGCGCTTTTAGACACGGCAACCGAAGCAAGCCATGCGAAGGAAGTCGTCAGAAACGGGCAAACCCTGACAGGAAAAGGTGTTACTGTCGCTGTTGTCGATACAGGAATCTACCCGCATCCTGATCTAGAAGGAAGAATTATCGGATTCGCGGACATGGTCAATCAAAAAACAGAGCCGTACGATGATAATGGTCATGGCACACACTGTGCAGGTGATGTCGCAAGCAGCGGTGCATCCTCTTCCGGTCAATACCGCGGACCTGCACCGGAAGTCAATCTCATCGGCGTAAAGGTATTAAACAAGCAGGGTTCAGGAACGTTAGCAGATATTATAGAGGGTGTTGAGTGGTGTATTCAATACAATGAGGACAACCCCGATGAACCGATTGATATTATTAGTATGTCGCTCGGGGGCGATGCCCTTAGATATGATCATGAACAGGAAGATCCGTTAGTCAGAGCGGTTGAAGAAGCGTGGAGCGCAGGGATTGTCGTCTGTGTCGCTGCCGGAAACTCAGGCCCTGATTCGCAGACCATTGCAAGCCCGGGCGTGAGCGAAAAGGTGATTACAGTAGGTGCGCTTGACGATAACAATACTGCAAGCAGCGATGATGATACTGTCGCTTCCTTCTCAAGCCGCGGCCCGACAGTATATGGGAAAGAAAAGCCCGATATTTTAGCGCCGGGTGTTAATATTATTTCCCTTCGCTCTCCGAATTCTTATATTGATAAGCTCCAAAAGTCAAGCCGTGTAGGGTCTCAGTACTTTACAATGTCAGGAACCTCGATGGCAACACCGATTTGCGCAGGAATCGCAGCTTTAATTCTTCAGCAAAACCCGGATCTTACCCCTGATGAAGTAAAAGAGCTTTTGAAAAACGGCACGGACAAATGGAAAGATGAAGATCCGAATATCTACGGAGCGGGCGCTGTCAACGCAGAAAATTCCGTCCCCGGCCAATAGAAAGCACCAAAAAGCCGGCAATTCTCTCTCAGCAGAACTGCCGGTTTTGTGTTTGAATATTCATAATCATAAGGTAAAATAATGGAAAATAGATGAGGGAAGTGAAGAAAGTGCCATATTATATCTGCAATACATGCGGTGTGCAACATGCACATACTGTAGATCCGCCCAACTCGTGTCTGATTTGCGAGGATGAAAGACAGTATATTCATCCCGATGGACAAACTTGGACAACCCTTGAAGACATGCGTGAGAAAGGAAACCTTCAAAACATCCTCCAAAAGGAAGAAGAGCATCTTTACAGCATCAAAACTGAACCAGAGTTTGCGATCGGACAAACAGCCCATCTTATCCAGCATAAAGGCTTCAATGTGCTGTGGGATTGCATGACATATCTTGACCAAAAGACAATTGACCAAATCAACGAATTAGGCGGTATTCAAGCCATCGCCTTGTCTCATCCACATTATTACTCTACTCAGGTTGAGTGGGCTGAAGCGTTTCAGGCGCCGATCTATATCCATGAGGATGATAAAGAATGGGTGACAAGGCCAAGCAATCACATTCACTTCTGGTCAGGGGAAACGCTCAACGTGAAGCCGGGACTGGACCTTTACCGACTGGGCGGACATTTTAAAGGCGGTGCTGTTTTGCATTGGAGCAAGGGAAATGAAGGGAAAGGCTGTCTATTGACCGGAGATATCATTACGGTTGCGGCGGACCGAAACTGGGTCAGCTTTATGTACAGCTACCCAAACCTCATTCCCCTTCCCGCCTTCAAAGTAGAAGAAATAGCAGCCAAAGTAAAACCGCTTCAATTCAACCGGCTTTACAATGCTTTTTCTAAAGTTGTCAAAGAAAATGCCGGCGAAGCGGTCCAGCGTTCTGCCGTACGCTATATCAAGGCTCTCAACAGGGAATTGTTTCATACATAAAGAGTGAGGCGGCTCTTTTCCGTGTAAAAGATGCAGCAATTGGGAATAGTATCGTGTAGATCAAAAGGAGGAATATTGATGGCACACACGAATACACAGCTTTCTCAATGGCTGGAATCAAAAGTCGGCCAGACGCTTGATATTAGAAAAGGTGAATTGACCCATGATGAAGAGATATCAGACTTGGATCAGATTGTTCTCCACCTTCAAAAAGTGGCTATACGCAGTACGAATCATCCTGATGATTATGTTGCGAAAGAAGAGCTTGTTTTAGAAGGCGAAGGAACAACATTCACTGAGGACGGAAACGTACCGCTTCCGCAAAATGCCTATGAGATTCCTTTATTAGGTGAAATTCATATTCACCAAGAAAACGAAGGATTGAAGGTCGTAACAGATCGTGCAGTATATACAATTGATATCCAGCACAGCTGACAGCCACTTTCATCAAAATAATACAGCGTAGCGCCTTTGAGCTTTCGTTCAAAGGCGCTGCTTTATATCGAGCCGTTTTTTCACTTTTTTCGTTCTTCTCCCTATTGAATGACGCCTAAGATAGATATATAGTTTTAGAGACAGGATTACATTTCAAATCATTCTGTTTTTTGTAAACTAATTCAGCAATTTGATTCATCTATTTACCCTATTAGGCGAGGAGAATGCAAATGGAAAAATTGATGTTTCATCCGCATGGTAAAGAGTTTCATCACAATCCTTTTTCAGTTTTAGGACGATTTAGAGAGGAAGAGCCCATTCACCGATTTGAATTAAAACGGTTCGGAGCCACATATCCGGCCTGGTTAATTACCCGATACGATGATTGTATGGCCTTTTTAAAAGACAATCGAATTACAAGAGACGTAAAAAATGTGATGAACCAAGAACAAATCAAAATGCTCAACGTTAGTGAAGATATCGATTTTGTATCCGATCATATGCTGGCAAAAGACACACCTGACCATACCCGCCTGAGATCACTTGTTCATCAAGCATTTACTCCCCGAACCATTGAAAATCTGCGCGGCAGCATTGAACAAATTGCTGAACAGCTTTTAGATGAAATGGAAAAAGAAAATAAAGCGGATATCATGAAATCCTTCGCTTCCCCTTTGCCTTTTATTGTTATATCTGAATTGATGGGAATCCCAAAAGAAGATCGGTCACAGTTTCAAATCTGGACCAATGCGATGGTTGATACCTCTGAAGGTAATAGAGAGCTGACAAATCAGGCCCTTCGTGAATTTAAAGATTATATCGCTAAGCTGATCCATGACAGAAGAATAAAGCCAAAAGACGATTTAATCAGCAAACTTGTGCATGCTGAGGAAAACGGCAGCAAGTTAAGCGAAAAAGAGCTCTATTCGATGCTGTTCTTGCTCGTTGTAGCCGGCCTTGAGACGACTGTTAACTTACTCGGCTCAGGCACACTCGCATTGCTGCAGCACAAGAAGGAATGTGAGAAGCTCAAGCAGTATCCTGAAATGATCGCTACAGCGGTTGAAGAATTGCTGCGATACACCTCACCTGTCGTTATGATGGCAAATCGGTGGGCCATCGAAGACTTTACATATAAGGGGCATTCGATCAAAAGAGGAGACATGATTTTTATAGGCATCGTATCTGCCAATCGCGACCCGAATTTTTTCGAGAACCCCGAAATATTAAATATAAACCGGTCGCCTAACAGACATATTTCTTTCGGTTTTGGCATTCATTTCTGCTTAGGAGCGCCTCTTGCCAGGCTGGAAGGCCACATTGCATTTAACGCACTTTTGAAGAGATTTCCTGATATTCAACTTGCGGTTGCACCTGATGACATTCAATGGAGAAAAAATGTCTTTTTAAGAGGATTAGAAAGTCTCCCTGTTTCACTTTCAAAATAACATTCAAAACGCCCCCTTTTAAAAGAGGGGGCGTTTGTGTTTTCTCAGCGCTTCACCAATTCATCTGTTTCTTTTTCTTCCCTCGCTTCATGTTTCTTCCGGAAAGCCTTAAGGAAATTCGCATTCACTACTCCCCTGTTTGAATAGAGCTTTTCGCAAAATTCTAACATGGCTGTTGACGCTTTCGGTTCGGTTAATATCATGAAGTGGTTGCTTGAATCGACATCCACCAGGTGGAAATGAGGAATTTGCCGCTCCCATTCCTCCCAATAGGCAGCTTGATCAAACGGTTCTTTTTCATTTGATAAAGTGAAATAAGTGTCTAAATCACCAAAGAAAGACCTGCTTTTGTTGCGGAAATAATAACATTTTACCGTCTCAGGATCAGGGAGAGGCTTAACAGTGTACGACTCCAAATCATAGGCGCGCTGTGTTTTCATCATTTGCTGAGCCTGCGCACGTATTTGCTTATCTGGTTTGTTTAGCCCTCGTTCTTTTGCCAAGTCAATCAACTCAGACAGGAATTCTTCATCCTCTAAGCTTATGTCCACCTCTTCACGGCTGATGAGAACATCCGTAAGCTTTTCCCGTTTCGCAATCGATGCCAGCATCGTATTAATTGTTTGCAGCATTGACGTTTTCATAGATGCCTCATTCTCTTTTGTCTCAGAACGATATGGGGAGTCAATCATCACCATGCTTTTGACAGCAAGGCCTTGGCTTTGCAGCTGGCGTGTGACTTCATATGCAATCATCCCGCCTAAGGAATATCCGCCTACATCATAAGGACCTTCAGGCTGTATGGATCGAATGATCTCTATATAATAGGAAGCCATTTGTTCAATTCCGTGCAAAGGAGCATAATCAGTCATGAATCCTCTGGCTTGAATGCCGTAAAAAGGGCGCTGGCTCTTTTGTGCAAATTGCTGATAGATTTCAACTCCTCCTACTCCGCCATGGAACCAAAAGACAGGGCGCCCCCGCTTGCCGTCATTTAACGGTATTAATTCCGGAAACGTGCGAGCTTGATCATTTTGTAAGGATGTATCCTCCTTTTTCTTTGCGATCAAGTCCATCATGTCCTGAACAGTATGGCATGCTTGAAGCTCCGTTAAGGCAATGAGAGGGTCCACCTTTGATTGCAATTGCTGTAATAACTGTATGCAAGAAATTGAATCAAATCCATACTGCTGCAATGGCTTATGAGGCTGCAGTTCACCCGGAACCATCCCTAGTACATTTGCTAATATGTGATGATCGCTGCTGTTGTTGATACGCTCATCCTGTGAAACAGAAGGCGTATTCTCTACTGCTTGAAAGCCGTTCCAGCAGCTTCTCTTTTCAAATGGATAGGTTGGCAACGGTATTCTGCGGGCACCTTTTCCTTGATAAAGCTTCTCCCATGGGATTTGCACCCCTTTTGTCCAGCAAAACGCGATCTTTTCAAGGTTGTTTTCAGACAACAAAGTCTCGATCACCATTTCTCTTAATGGACCATCCAGCAAGGCTTCGAGATCTGACGAGCCATTTTCTGCATTTCCGCTAAAGACAGGTACAGAACTCTTCGGCTTATCGCCTTTTTCCGCAGCTAAGCAGGCTTGCAAGCCGATTACCAGTTCTTCTTTACTGCGGACGACGAGCGCCAGGCGGTCTTCCATTTCCTCTCGGCCGGTTTGGAGTGTATAAGCATAATCTTGTAATGACAGTTCTTGTTGTTTATTCAGATAGTCAAGCTGCTGTTGAACAATTGCTTTTAGCCTGTCTTGATTCTTTGCAGAAAGAACTACAATGTGGGCACCATTCTCACTCATACTAACCGGTGGTTTTGGTAAAGGAATATATTCTTCTAAAATGACGTGCGCATTTACGCCTCCAAAGCTATAGCTGTTGATACTCGCTCTGCGCGGAATTTTTTTGCCTGCATCGTCACTTAAATCCCTCCATTGCTGATTCTCGGCAGTCACTCGGAAACGGGTGCCCTTTAATGACACCTGGTCATTCAAAGACGAAAATCCGGATATGCCTGGTATTGTTTGATGCTTCATCGCCATGCTGACCTTCATAAGAGCAGCCATGCCTGAGACGAGTTCACCGTGTCCGATGCTCGGCTTTAAGCTGCTGATATAACATGGCGCTTCCTCCCGTACTTCCTGTGGAAGTTCCAATTCGAGCTGACTGCAGCCTGACTTTAACGCCTCTATTTCTATCGCGTCTGCCAATGGAGAGGCGATCCCATGCGCTTCTATATAGGTCACCGTTTTGGGATCAATTTGCGCTCCTTGATAAGCCTTCAGCATTGCATCCTTCATGCCGGCCGGATTTGGCGCGTGAAGTGACATTCCCCTGCCGCCATGCGATACACCTGAACCTTTAATAACCGAATAAATATAATCAGAATCTTCAATGGCTTTTTGCAATGGTTTAATGATGAGAACTCCTGCTCCTTCACTTCTGACAAAGCCATTTGCATCTGCTTGAAAGGATTTGGCCTGTCCTTTCTCACTCAAATAGCCCATTGAATCGAAGCCAATAAAGCCTTTTGGTGAAAGCAGCAAATTCACAGCCCCGACAATGGCTTGCTCACATTCGCCGTTTCGAATGGATTGTATAGCTCTGTGCAAAGCCACTAGAGCTGAGGAACAGGCAGCTTCATAATATTCACTTGGCCCTTTTACATCAAGTGCATAGGATATACGGTTTGGAATTAGGGAAGGAACCACAGCTGTATCCGTATTGCCGGCTGCGACAAATACTCCTGTCGGGCGGCTGGATAAAACCTGCCCTGTTAAGCCTGCATCTTCCATCGCCTTCCATGCATGTATCAAGAGCAGAAACTCCTGTGGGTCCATATTCGCCGCTTCTTTAGGCGATATGCCAAAAAACAGGGGATCAAACTCACCTATTCCTTCTATAAAACCGCCCCATTGAAGGCTTGATTGCCCTTCCTTATCGGCTGCGGCATATTTGCGCCAGTCCCAGCGTTCTTTCGGCACTTCAGAGACACAGTTCTTTCCTTGGATAAGGTTATCCCAAAATTCCGTTACGCTGTTTGCTTTCGGAAACTGTCCCGACATGCCGATAATGGCTATGCCGTCTGCCGCGTGTTCGATTGTTTTATCCGTGTTCGTCTCGTATGCCGGAATCTGTTTCATTTGGTTTTCGATTTGAGCTGGGCGTTCTTCCTGCTGATGAGCTTCACCAAACAGCTGAGCAAATGATGCTTCATGTTTGTCCGCAAAAAAGTCGATTAGCTCTTGAATAGTCGGATACTCAAAAAACAGAGTCGGATTTAATTCGATCTTTGTCTCTGCTTCCATCTCCCTTGTCAGTGCAACCAATTGAGAAGAATCGATTCCAAAATCCATGATATGCGCTTTTGCAAGAGACAATTTTGACGGATCGGCCATGTTTACTGCCAGTTTATCTGTTACATAGCTTCTGATACGATCTTTCAGATTGCTGGCTTTGATGGCCTTATTTTGATTTCCTCTTTGATTCGAAATACGAAGCTGTTTAAGCGAGTAGCCCGAGTAGTGCAGCACTGTTTCTGACGACTCATTGATCACATCTACATCAAACAGCAGCATGTCACCTGTATTCTTAACCAATGTAATCAAAAGCCAGCAATCCCCTTTTATCGTTTGCTTTGTAAACTGGATATCATTGATTCCAAACGGCAGGAAGCCGCCTGTCATGTCAAACTGCTCTAAGAAACTGAGGATAGCCAAGTACGCGCTGTTTGTCATCAATGGGCTTACAGTGTAATGGTGCCCGTTTGCCAGCCCGCTTTGGGGCAGGCGAATTTTTGCCAGTATAGACTTGTGATCTCTGTAGAGATGAGTAATTGTCTTAAATAACTCTCCCCATTCAGGACCGTTTCCGGTTTTATACATCTGATCGATGTGATGAAGCTTAGTTAATGAATGCTTAACGTTCTCGATATTGACTTTTTTCGGCTCAAAAGAACCGATTCCGCATTGTCCGATTGCGGCAGGCTTCCACAAACCAGAGGACGGCTCGCGATACATGATTTGCAGTTCTATGACTTGATCTTTTTGCAGCGGCTTTGCCTGAAGTTCAATGGTCTCGCCTTGTTTGATGACAATTGGACTGATATAACTTAATTTGCTGATACGGCCGCTGTTTTCCTCAGGGAACAGGTTAAAAAATGCTTCAATGGCCAGACTGCCATATGTGGCACCGACAAGCACCCGTTCATTGTTGAAGACGTGTCCTTGAACGTAAGGCTCATCATAAGTGAATTGATCTTGAATGACCGGCTGATTGATATTGTCTTCAACATCTGACGATTTCTCATTGATAGACGATACATCGAAATGAAATGATGTATTATGGTCAAATGCATAGTGAGGCAGATGAATCCAGCCTGATCGGTTCCCTATATCAGCTTCTTTAAAAGTAATCGATGCCCCTCGTGCCCATTGCTCTGCTGCGTTTATTTCTCTATCCTTAGATGCTGATTCCGGACATGGCTGTAAATCGAATGATGTATAGATGCCTTGCTGGAGTGAGCTTTCTCTTGATGTGTTGAATATCTTTAGTTTTTCGATCAGCTCTTGAGTTGATGTCACTGTAAATGCAGCCCTATGCTCTAAATTATGGTTTCTCCTGTGTAAAGCCTGTACAACGGGTTCAATATCTAGAGAAGCTTCCTTCTCTAAAAACAATTGCATATTTTCTAGATAGCTAAGCAGGCTCCATTTTGTTTTGGCTGAAAAAACGGCAGTGAATTCCTGCTGGCGGAGAGCGATATGTTCTTTCTCAGGGGCCGTCTCCATATATTCTTCTATAATAAGATTGGCATAGGCTCCCCCCGCTCCGAAGGAATTGATCATGCTTCTGCGAGGCAATTGTTTTCCAGTTTCAGGATCATTCAAGCGATGCCATGGCTCTGTTTGTTCCTGAAGATAGAAAGCCGTGTGCTCCAGCTTAATATTTGGATTGACAGGCAGCGCGTTAATTGTCGGCACCAGCGTCCCTTTCTTCATCTGCAGCAGCACTTTTGTCAGCTGAGAAATACCGGAAGCCGCCTCTAAATGCCCCAGATTGGATTTGACAGAGCCTATCGCACAAAACTGTTTCTTGTTTGTATATTGTTGAAACGCGTTTGTTAAGGCAATTACTTCAATAGGATCGCCCAGCGCCGAACCATTTGCCGCCGATTCAATATAGCCGATAGTCTCTGGATCAATGCCCGACCGCTGAATCGACTTGACAATTAACTTTGCTTGCTGCTTCGGGTCCGGAGCTGTATACATCTGTCTTCCGCCGCTATGGTTGGCAAAACTGCTTTTGATCACAGCGTAAATATGATCCTGATCTTCCATCGCCTTCGAAAGTGGTTTTAACAGGACAGCTCCGATGCCTTCCCCGGGAATAAGCCCGTTTCCTGTGCCAAAACTTTTGCTTTGATTGCCGCTTCCCAGCAGATTGGCACGCTCCAAAGAATCATATTTAGAGAGATCGAGTGTTAAATTGACACCCCCAGCAATCGCCATTGAGCAGTTTTTCAATTTCAGGCTTTCACACGCAAGATGTATGGCGTTTAATGAACTAGAGCATGCTGAGCTGACAGCGATACTCGGTCCGGTCAGGTTAAAAAAGTGGGAAACGCGATTTGCAATGTGCCAGTCTCCCCCATTTGAGCTGAGGACTGCCTGCTCTAAAGATGGGATATTCCAAAAATACTGGTTATACATATTCCCTATAAAAACACCTACTCCGTCATCATCCCGCAATTTATCCAGCCGGGTTCGCGTATAGCCGCCGTCCTCAAACGTTTCCCAGACGGTTTCTAAACATAAACGGAGTTCAGGTGTCATTTCCATCACCCGGTTTTGCTCCACCTCAAAAAGCTGATGGTCAAATGCCTCTATATCTTGTAAAAATCCGCCATAGCGTTTCTTATTTGCCGGCTTTTTTGGATCTTTTGATAATGTTTTCAATAAAGATGTGCGCCATCTGGATTCCGGTGCCTCTGTAATACAATTGTCTCCGGCGATTAAATGCCCCCAAAGCTCTTCTAAACTGTTAGACATCGGATAGCGCCCGCTCACCCCGATTATTGCGATATCTTCTGTACTAGAATCATTAAAATGTGTTCCTTGCAAATTACTTGTCTTTTCTTTTTTTGATGGTTCGGTATTTGCTAGCTGAGTTTCAGTGACTTCCTGCTCTGTAACAAAGCGGCGTGTATGAAAAGTAAATGGCTTATTAGGATCTGTACGCTCTGTTTGAAGAGGAGCTTCATTTTTTGCAGGCTTCTTTTTTTCCTTTAACAATGCTGTCCGGAGCTTATTTTCATGCCCCTTTACTAAATATTCGACGAGTTCTTTTGTGTTGTTATGTTCAAATAAAATGGTTTTTGGAAGCTCTCCCGTCACTTTTTCTAATTCACGAATGAAATTCACCTGCAAAATCGAATCAATTCCATACTTCTCAAATGTCGTATCTTCGTGAATACGTTCTGGTGATAGTTTGATTGATTTTGCCAGCGTATGCTTCACAAATTGTGCCGTTTGTTCGATGAGAGAATCGCTTTCCTGTGAATGATCGATTTCAACATTCATTTGTATATGGCTTGGATCTTCTTCTGCCCCCGTTCTCTTCTTTTGACGGACGACTCCGTTACTTTCAGCGGCAATGATCTGCTGGCCGAGCTGATGCGATTGTTCAGCCATAAAGGAAACATAGCGAAATCCTTCACTCTCAAGCACCGTTTTCCAAGTATCCGGATACAGGCCCGGACAGCCCGGTATGCGAAGATCAGGGTCCCCATACAGCCACCAGCCTTCCAAAAGGCCGAATGTCAAATGCGAGTATATATTATGATCACTTATTTCATTTAAAAGGAGCAGCCCGTTTTTTTTCAAAACTGCTTTTGCATTTCGCAATGTCTGCCGGATATTTTTTGTGGCATGAAGCACATTTGCCGCGATGACCGCGTCGTAGCCTCCCGCATCAATATGCTGTTCAGACGCCGGCTCCTCGACATTAAATCGTTTATATGTCAAATATGGATTGTCAGGACCATACTTATTTTCTGCATGCATTAAAAAAGCTTTAGACAGATCTGTATAACAATATTCTTTTATATGTGTCTGCCATGCTTTCAATTTTTGAAAAACAGCCGCGCTTGTCCCGCCGGTCCCAGCTCCGATTTCTAATATTCGAATCTTCGCCTCAGGCTCTTGCTTCAGACGTTCTTGCAGATAGGCTGTTAACGTATCTGCAAGCACATCATTAAAATAGTCTGCGACTTGATTGTTTTTATAGACCCCTTCTACTAAATCCATAGATGAATTCGGAAACAGGATATCGGTGGCTGACGCCTTGCCGGTCAGAATCTCCGGCAAGGCTTTAAGTGCTGTCTCCACCAATGTCACCATGGCTTTCATATTATTGTCTTGAAGCAGGTCAGATTTTTGTTCATTCCATTCTTTCCACAGCTCGCTCATGGTGCCTATTGAGCGTGTTGGAACATATCCGTTCTCCGTTCGCTTGAGAAATTGATGCCGTTCTAAAATTGATTGGCTTTCTTCGAACCATCTGCCATAGAAATTCTCCAATACCGGCTGGGATTTACTTTCTGTGAAAAACCCTATGGACTGTAATTGTGCGAAAAGCATTTTACAGAGAATGTCTTCTGTGTTCAGCATTGGCGCTTCCCCTCCTATAACAGTTGTTGAATCTTTGTGCTGTCACCCGGGTGATAGCTTCGCAGCTTTTGAATGGCGGAGCCGTGAGTTTCCGGGTACACTTCAATCGTTTCGTCTGCCTGTTCCGTTTCATCATTCGTTTCGTTTGCCATTTTCATCATTACTAGCTGCTTCAGCGGTCCCCCGAGCAGCAATTCCAAAGCTTCCATTGCTTCAGGGGATTCAATTGAGCCTATGCCTGCCTGAGCCATTCTCTTCTGGTAATCCGGTGATGAAACAACACCAATGCTTCCCCAATAACTCCAATTCATCACGGCTACTGTACAAGGCCATACTTGAGAAAGCCGCTGTGCAAAAGCATCCTTAAAACTGCAGCCCGCAGCGTAATTGCTTTGTCCGGAAGCTCTTGCAAACGATTGTACGGAAGAGAAAAACAAAACAAAATCCAGTGGTTCATGCCGGAAAACTTGGGCCATTCGCACGCTTACATCAACCTTTGCAGCAAGAACGTTTCTGAAACATTCCTCACTCATATTCATCAGGCTTCGATCTTGTAAGACAATCGCAGAATGGATGATGCCGTTGATTTCACGATGCGTTTGTTTCATTGTTTCATACGCGCGTTCAAATTCCTCTCGGTTAGCCGCATCTGCTTGAATGTAATACGGGGCTGGCCCTAGACGTGCAAGTCTGTCCAGCTTGCTTTGAATGGCTGCATCCTTTTTCCTTCTGCCAATCCAAACGATCTGCGCCTGATATGTTCTGATCATATATTCACTCCACGCCTCACCAATACCGCCAGCTCCGCCTATGACAACATAAACACCTCCGTGCTTATACTTCGTGTGCACCGGTTGATTGTTGTGTACTGGAATTAGACGAAGCTTATGCCAAATCTTGTTTCGATAGGCCCACGTATTCCCTTCTTGATCGGCAGGCAAGGAAAGGAGTTGAGATAACGGCAGGTCTTCGTATTTTTTAACATCGATCAGCTTTGTCTGCCAATTTGGATATTCTTTTGTCATTGAACCAATCAGGCCGTGCACCCCGGCATCGACCGGGTCGACAATATCATGCTGATCAACATATTGTGTGTTCACCGTCACGACCGTCCAGCTTATCTCCTTCTGTCCATAGCCTAAAGAAAGCATTGCCTTAATGAGCCTATACATTTGAATGACGCCTTGATCTTGGGCTTCAATCATTTCATCGCCGACTTCGCACTCTGTCACACGAGAAGGAGACATCCACACGATGTGGTCAAACGATCCAAGTGCTTCAAGCTGGCCTGTAATTCTATGAATTGATGCGTTCGGCTCAATGTACAGCTCCTTGGCAAACGGAAACTCCCTTTGAACAGCTTTTCTGCTGATGTCATCCCCTCCGAGGATGACAACACGCTCATCAGCAGGCGAAATGATCCTCTTCTCCAGCTGCACTCGATCCCATATCGGCGCCATAAGAAGCGCTCCGTTAAGAGTTGCTTTGGAGTTTCCTAGTGATGTCGGCCCGTCTGGCGGTTGTATGCCTTCTTCCAGCAGCCTTGAGGTAATCCCCTTGATTCTTACACACACTCGGCCTTGTTCATCACACAAATCAATATCCAGTCTCTGTATTTTGTCCTCATTAGGACGAGATGTCACAGACACCCACATTTTATTTGTACACGGGCTGAATATTTCTAGCTCTTGCAGCGCAAAAGGCAGAGAAAGCTGCTCGTCACCGGAATTCAGCTTTAGCCCGATCGACGCTTGTAAAGCAGAATCGGCCATACTTGGATGAAGAACGAATTCATTCAGTGTGTGAGTTACACCAGCAGGCAGAGAAAGCTCTGCCAAGGCTTGATTGCGGCCGATGTAAAGCCGATCTATCCCTTGAAAACCAGGTCCGTAGTCAATGCCGATCGCCTTAAACAGTTCATAACATTGGTCGTGTGAGAGTGTGCTTAAACTGCATTGGTCTTGAAGCACGCTGATATCCTGGACCGGAATGTCTCCTGCCCCGCGGATTGAAGCACTGCCTTGACAATGTATCTTTCGATCATTGTGTGCAGCCTCTGTATAGACGTTAAAAGCAATCTCGCCGTCCTGCTGGGGATTTAGACTGATATCCACTTGAACAGGCTGGCCGTCCGCCACAATCGGCTGCACCCACACAACATTTTTGATGTGAATAACAGATTGTTGATCTTCGGTTCTTCTCACTGCTCTTATAACGGCAGCATGAACCATCTCAAGATATGCCACGCCCGGCATAACCGGTTTTCCCTTCACCTTATGATCGGCGAAAAAGAACTCAGCACCTGTAAAGGCCGAGCTGAAACGCTGCTCTGACAAATCAGATGTGTTGACATGTATCAATGGATGCAAAGCTGCTGATTCGACTGTTTTTAAAGCTGTTTGATGGGCGGCTGCCTCCTCTTTCGTATCCGTTATCCAGTAGCGTTCTTTCGCAAATGGATAGGTAGGGAGGCTGATGCGTTTCGGCTGTTTGCCGTCATACAGTTTGCTCCAGCCTATTTCCATGCCTTTTACCCATAAATCAAGAAGTCTTTCATATATGTGAGGCTCCCAGCTATTGTTGAGCGTTTTCTGTACTTCGTCATCTGATCTCAATGTTTGTGCGATACCTTTTTCTGCTCTGCCTCTGTACATGTACTTCGCATTGGTGCCCCCTTCTATAAAGAGGTTCAGTTTTTCCAGCAAGTCCCCAGTCGAGACAGCGATAATCCCTAATCTCTCCTCCATAGCATCACGCCCCTCTTGGAGTGTATAAGCAATATCAGTGAGGTCACGAGCAGTGATAGATCGCTTGCTGATAAAGTCTGCTAATTGCCGGGCTTGGTCTTTCAGACGATCTTCATCCTTTGCCGACAAAATAAA
This sequence comes from Bacillus sp. EU52, assembly GCF_037964975.1. Taxonomy (NCBI): domain Bacteria; kingdom Bacillati; phylum Bacillota; class Bacilli; order Caryophanales; family Bacillaceae; genus Bacillus; species Bacillus sp. EU52. The sequence goes on along the minus strand of NZ_CP150177.1, from coordinate 1,799,118 downwards.
GATGCCCGGGTGCTGTGCTGTCACAGCTGGTGCTGTTGCAGGATGGGTTGTTTCTTTCGGAATATATTCCTCAATGACCACGTGGGCATTGACGCCGCCTATCCCGAACGAACTGATGCCTGCGCGGCGCGGCAGCTCTCGGCCAGCTTCATCCCGAAGCGCCTGCCACTCTCTCGATTCCTGCACAATATAAAACGGGCTGTCATCCAGTTTGATATATGGATTAACAGTTTCACTGTACAGACTTTTGACAAGCGTTTTATGCTTAAGCTGCAATAACACTTTAATGACACCCGCCACACCGGCCGCCAGTGATAAGTGACCGATGTTTGTTTTCGCTGACCCAAGTCCGCAATGGCTGCCATGAACAGCCGGGTCCCCCGTTTTTTCATACAGCTCTTTAAATGCCGCTTTTAAGCCGTTGATTTCTACTGGATCGCCCAGCTCGGTTCCAGTCCCATGCGCTTCAATATAAGTTACGGTTCTTGGATCAATTCCCGCTTTTTCATATGCTGTTTTTACGACATCCGCCTGAGCTTTCGGATTAGGAGTCGTTAGAGAATTTGCGCGGCCACCGTGGTTTACCGCACTTCCTTTAATGACACCGTAAATATGATCACCGTCTCGTTCAGCCGCTGTCAGCTTTTTCAGAAAGAGAATGCCGGCACCTTCACTGACTGCGAATCCATCGGCTTTGTCAGAAAATGTTTTGCATCTTCCTTCTTTGCTCAGCGCCCCGGCTTTATCATAGGCGATATGGCCTTGCGGAGTTACGACCGTGTTGACCCCTCCCGCAATCGCCATTTCACAGTTTCCATTTTCAATGGCGCAAACCGCATGATGAATGGCGACCAAAGAGCTTGAGCACGCAGTGTCGATCGGTTCACTCGGTCCATGAATGTTCAGGAAATAACTGACTCTATTCGGTCCTGCAGAAGGACTCATATTCGCAGCCGCTGAGCCTTCGATGTCTACATTTGACAGAAGTGAACTGTACCCTGTGTTTCCTGTCCCGATGAAGATGCCCGTTTTGGTTCCTGCCAGGCTTCTCGCTGAGTGTCCCGCTTCTTCTACCGCCTTCCACGCATAGGTCATTAACAGGCGCTGCTGAGGCTCCATCTGCTCAGCCTCCAGCGGAGATATACCGAAGAACAATGGATCAAAGTCAGCTACTTCATCAATAAAACCGCCCCATTTGACGTTTGTTTTATTCGCTTCTTTCAGAGGGTCTCCGTAATACTCCTGCCAATCCCAGCGGTCTTTTGGAACCTCTGTAATACAATCTGCGCCCGATGACAGGTTCTTCCAATATTCCTCAACGTCTTTTGCCTTTGGGAAAACGCCGCTCATCCCAACAATCGCAATAGGCTCAGGCTTGTGATCAGCTTCCTTTTGCATTGGTGTTACCGAAGGTTTTACAAAGCGGTTTTCAGTCGAAAACGTCATATTTTTTATATTCTGTTCGACAGGCTGCATCAGCACCCCAGCTTTGGCAGGCGTTTGAGCTGTAAAAGCATTTGGATATTCTTCTGACAGATACCCTGCAAATGCATAAACAGTTGCGTGCTCAAAGAAGATCGTAGGCGTAAGATCCAGCTTGTACTTCTCATTCAGTGTATTTGCGAATTCAGTTAACGTAATCGAATCAAATCCATATTGATTAAACTCCATGTCCGGGTCAATCTCTTCAGGTTTGATTTTGAGCAATTGAGAGATTGTTTGCTTTAAAACTTCTTGAATGTGATCGAACATATTCCCTTGATCCATTCTTGCTTCAGATGTCACCGGTACTTGCACTGTTTTCATTGGTACATCATCAGAAGACGGCTTTTGAGTCAGCTTTTCCCTCATCATGTCTTTGAATCCTTCCATGACGATGACTTGATCTTTGCCAAATGCCAAACCTTTATACAGCGCTTGAATGCCGGTCTCGGTCCGCATTGGAGTCACACCTGTGTTTTTCAACGTCATGTTTTCAATTTCTTTATTCGCGCGCATGCCGCCTTCTTTCCAGAGCGGCCAATTGATTGACAACGTTTGTCCGTGCCTGTACATGGCGGTTACAAGCGCATTTCGATAAGCAGCATAACTGTCCATAAATGCATTAGCCATTGCATAATCGGCCTGTCCCGCGCTGCCGGCAACACTTGATATTGAAGAAAAGAGGATAAAGAAATCTAACGCAAGATGCTCGGTTGCCTCATCCACATTCACAAGCCCTTTCACCTTAGGAGCGAGAACTTGTGTCAGCTCTTCATTGGTTTTGCTCATAAGATAGTTATCTTTAATCAGCCCAGCGCTGTGAATGACACCATTCAAGTCTTCGTAATCAGACGTAATGCTTGTGATAAGCTCGGAGGCTGCTTCCGTTTGTGTCACGTCAACCTGCCTGTATTCTGCGCGAGCCCCTAATTGCTGAAGTTCGTTAAGCTCCGCCTGCTGATCCGCATTCAACTCGGATCTGCCTGTCAGAATGAGCACAGGCTGTTCGGCTTGACGAGCAATTTCTTTTGCAAAAATAAACCCAAGTCCTCCTGCGCCACCCGTGATGAGGTAAACACCTTTATCTCTCCACGGCATGCTTATTTCCCGATCATCTATTTGCATTTCATCCAGATCATTGATGTACCGTTTGCCTTTTTCATATTTGATGTGCTGATCTTCTGTGTGCCTTTTATTCTCTTTCAGTTTTTCTATTACACTTTCAATATTTTCATGTGAATCGATTTCAATCGTCTGGCCGATTAGTTTTTTATTCTCCAGGCCGGCGGTTTTAAGGAGCGCCGATAGCCCTGAGAATGAGTACTGCTTTCTTTGTGCAGAGGTAAGTAGCTGGATCAGAACATTGCCCTGAGGTCTGCTTTTGAGAAGACCCTGGACCGTCTCAAGCGCTTGTTCGGCATAATCTTGGAACCTCTCTGCAAGTCCTTCGCGGAATGACTCCAAAACGATGCATTCCGCTCCTGTCATTCTTGATTCAATGCGATCTTTTGAGAGGCCATTCATGTCGCAAAGCATGACAATGTGCCGTTCGTAATGAGGCTCAGGACTATCTTTTTTAAAATCCTTAGGCACCCATTTTTCTTCAAACATCAGGGTTGCCAGCGTTTGATCAGATTCCGCCGATCCAGAGCCGCCTTCTGCTGCTCTGAAAGATAATCCTTTCATCCGTACGCAAACATTGCCGCTCTCATCTAAAATATCAATATCGCGCTTTTGCACCTTATCAGTTGCCTTGCTGCCTTGGCTGTATCTTGCGTATACCCACATTTCTGACGAACATGCTCCGAAGACTTCAAGCTCCTGGACCGCAAAAGGCAGTGTCAGCTGGTTATCCCCGGCGCCTGTCAAAATGCTTGACGCCTGCAAAGCAGAATCCATCAGCCCAGGGTGCATTTTGTATTGGCTGAGCGTATCTGCAGCTGACGGATGCAATGACAATTTTGCCAAAACAAATTGTTCAGCTGTATAGATTTTTTTCACTCCGCGATAAGCAGGACCATATTCAAATCCAATCATTCGATAGGTGTCGTATACTTCGTTTACGCTGAAATGGCTTTCCTGACACTTCTCCCGCAGAGATTGCAAATCAACCGCCGGCAGATTTTCAGCAGGATTCAATACCGCGCTGCCTTGACTGTAGACGATTGACTGTTCGCCAGTAACGTCTGAATGACCATAGATTTCATAAGATATCTCACCATTTTCTCCCGGTAAAAGCCTAATGTGTACTTGCTGCGGCTGATCCTCTACAACAATAGGCCGCACCCACACCGCATTCTTTAGCTTCATGATGCGTGGTACACCTTGTACCTCTGCGGCCTGCTCAACAGCTGCCCGCGCCAATTCAAGATGAGCCACTCCCGGCAAAATCCGTTGGCCTTTCACAACATGATCAGCGAGGAAAAACTCTTCTCCCGTATAAATAGAGCTAAACCTTTGTTCCGAGAGATTCGATGTGTTTTGATGCATTAATGGATGCAGCACGGCTCCGCCAAGGCGGGAGGCTGCTTGATTTGCATCAATGCTGCTGCTTTTTTCAATATGATCAGAAATCCAATAACGGTCTTTTGCGAAAGGATACGTCGGCAAGCTGATGCGCTTTGGCAGATTCTCGCCATACAATTTCCTCCAGTCTACATCAAGCCCCTTTACCCATAATTCAAGCAATTTTGCATACTTTCCCCGTTCCATCCATTTCTCGACGGCTTCTTGAATCTCTTCGTCCTCTGTCAGCATTTGGAGTGTGCCTTTATCAATCCTGCCTTTAAATACATCCTCCACACCGCTTTTCTCCGCTGCAAAGTCTTTTAACTTTTTCTGTAAATCCTCAATGGAACCGGAAATAATCCCGAGACGTTCTTCCATCGCATCCCGTCCGGCTTGCAGTGTATAAGCGATTCGGGCGAGATTTACGTCACTATATGTTTGCTTATCAAGCGCATCTGCCAGCTGCTGTGCATGTTCTTTTAGCCTCGCTTCATTTTTAGCCGATAAAACGAAGATACCCGGATGTTCCGGCGCGATGGATGGTATATTCTCATCGGATGCTTCCGGAATATATTCCTCGATAATCACGTGGGCGTTTACTCCGCCGATTCCAAATGAACTGACACCTGCCCGTCGAGGAAGCTCTTCTCCCCGTTCATTTTTCAGCGCTTTCCATTCTTCCGTTTCCCGTACGATATAGAACGGACTGTTTTTCAGCTGAATGTATGGATTCACGGTTTCGCAATGCAGACTTTTCACTAAGGTTTTATGCTTAAGCTGCAATAATATTTTAATAACTCCTGCTGCACCGGCTGCCAGCGATAAGTGGCCGATGTTTGTCTTTACAGACCCTAATCCGCAGTAAGGATTGGCTGATGTGTCTCCTTCATTTACACCCAATGCTTTAAAAGCTGATTTCAAACCGTTAATTTCAACCGGGTCTCCAAGCTCCGTTCCGGTTCCGTGGGCTTCAATGTAGGTCACGGTTTTCGGGTCGATTCCCGCTTTTTGATATGCCGACTGAATAACATCTGCCTGCGCCTTCGGATTGGGAGTCGTTAAAGAGGCTGCACGGCCGCCGTGATTGATTGCACTGCCTTTTATGACTCCGTAAATGTGGTCTCCCGCTTCTTCAGCCGCTTTTAATTTTTTCAGGAACAGTATGCCGGCACCTTCCCCATGTGCAAAACCATCGGCTTGATTTGAAAACGTCTTGCATTTTCCTTCTTTGCTCAGTGCTCCCGCCTTATCAAAGCTGATATACACCTCAGGAAGGATAATCGTATTTACACCGCCGGCTAATGCCATGTCACAAGTGCCTTCCTCAATTGAAGAGATGGCATGGTGGATCGCCACTAGTGAACTAGAGCACGCTGTATCAATCGGTTCGCTCGGCCCGTGCAGATTAAGGAAATAACTGACACGGTTCGGACCGACCGATGGGCTCGTATTGGCTGCCGCTGATCCTTCTATTGCCGAGTTCGCTTTAGATAGAAGAGAGCTGTATCCTGTATTTCCCGTTCCGATGAAGACGCCGGTTTTTGTGCCTGACAACCTTTTCGCCGAATATCCTGCATCTTCGATCGCTTTCCAGGCGTAAGTCAGCAGTAAGCGCTGCTGAGGTTCCATTTGTTCAGCTTCACGCGGGGAAATGCCAAAGAATAATGGATCAAAATCTGCAATACCGTCAATAAAACCGCCCCATTTCACGTTCGTTTTATTGACGTCCTTCGCCGGATCACCTTCATATTCACGCCAATCCCAGCGATCTTTCGGGATTTCCGTCATGCAGTCTTTGCCCTCTTTTAAGATGTTCCAGTACGCCTCAACGTCTTTCGCCATAGGGAAAATCCCGCTTATGCCCACAATGGCAATTGGCTCAGGCCCAGCATCACTCTGTATGGCGTTTGGCAGCATGACTTGCTGCTTTCTGCGTCTTTTAGCTTTGGCACGCACGGCTTGTTCCTGTTTCGCGGCAGGCTGAATCTGAGCCGATACAGCGCGCACAGCAAATGTCTTCGCAAATACCGATTGATATTCTTCTGACAAATGCTTGCCAAACGCATGAATCGTCGGGTGGTCAAAAAATACGGTTGGCGTCAGCTCTAACTGATAGGCGCGATTGATATGGTTGGTGAATTCAGTCATGGAGATAGAATCAAAACCATACACCGTCATCTCGGCATGATCATCAATCGTTTCAAGCTTGACCTTTAACAGCTTGGCGATCTCTCGCTTTAACATCGCCTTTACTTTATCCAGCAAACTGTCTGCATCAATGCTATTTATTTGTTCAGTCATGTGTTCTGCTTCCTTCTTTTCCATAGGTGCTGAGGCGTTTTTGGCCAGCATGTTTTGTTTTAATTTCTGCACATCGCCTTCGATCACCATTACTTGGTTTGCCTCTGAATGAAGTGCTTGATATAATGCCTGAATTCCTTTTTCCGCCCTCATAGGAACAATACCGGCAAGTTGCACAAGCCTTTTCTCAGTTTCTTGATCGACCTGCATGCCTCCATCTCTCCATAAAGGCCAGTTTACAGAAAGCGTCTGCCCATGCCGCTGGCTGAGGTCGGCAAGCCTATTTCGATAGCCTGCATACATATCCATAAATACATTGGCTGCCGCATAGTCAGACTGACCAATGCTCCCTAAACTTCCTGAAAGAGATGAAAAGAGAATAAAGAAGTCTAAAGGCAAATCCTTACTCGCTTCGTCTAGATAAACAAGCCCTTTTACTTTAGGCGCCAGTACATCGTGCAGATCTTTTGCCTGTTTATTAACCAGGTAGCTGTCCTTGATGATTCCGGCACTATGAAGAATACCGTTCAGACGGCCATATCTTTTTTGAATGTCGTCAATGAGCTGATAGACTTCAATTTTATTGGTAACATCTGTTTGCCGGTAGGTGATGTCAGCCCCCTTGCTATGAAGCTCTTTCAGCTTTTTGCTTTTGCTTTCGCTAAGAGGTGAGCGGCCCGCCAGAATGACTGTCGCATTTTTCGTTTGTTCCGCAATTTCCTTTGCAAAAATATGACCTAGTCCGCCGGCACCTCCTGTAATGAGATAAACGCCATTGTCTTTCCACGGTTTGCTGCCGTCTCCTTTTGCCTGTTTGATTTCACGCCAATCAGCAATATACCGTGTCCCGTTTTGATATTTGACATATGAATCGCTGCTCATTTGATTTTCTAACAGTTTGCCAGCAATGCTTTCTCCACTTTCTTCACTGCTGACTTCAATCATTTGGCCGGTTAGTTTGGCATTTTCCTGACAAGCTGTTTTCAGCAGTCCTGTCAACCCTGAAAACAATTGCTGTTCTCCCTCGGCAGAGGTCACGATCTGAACGAGAATGCCGTCTTTCGGTTTCGTACGAATGATCTCTTGTACCTTTTTAAACACTTGTTCTGTATAAGAATGGAAACGCCCATCTACTGAAGAAGGCCTTGCTTCCAGGCTGTATACATGGACATCCTCGATGGCTGCTTCAATTTGTTTTCTCGTCTCATGATCATATTCACATAGGAATACGAGATGCTCTGCATATTTTTTTGCAGCTAAGCTGTTAGCAGCCTTTTGTTCTTGCCAAACGGGCTGAAGCAATAAAGTTTCAGCGTTGATTTTTGATGGTTCGGTTTGTATATCTGCCTCCATCACTCTCGTCGAAAATCCTTTCAGCCGCACACAGATCATGCCATGCTCATCACATAGGTGAATATCGACTTTCTGTATCAAATCTCCTGGTTTGTTTTTCGAGTTGAATTGAACATAAACCCACATGTCAGAAACGCACTGACGAAAAACCTCAAGTTCCTCCAGTGCAAATGGCAGTGCTGCCTTAAAGTCTTCAGTGTCTGAAAGTTCCGCTCTGACGACATTTTGCAAATATTCAGCCGCCTGTAACGCCCCGTCCATTACACTTGGATGAAGAACATAATCGCCCAACGTATGTGCAACAGATTCTGGCAGTGATAATTTGGCAAGCAGCTGGCCGTCGCCTTTATATACGGCCTCTACACTCTTGTATCCTGGACCGTAATCGGCGCCGATCATCCCTTCATAAAACGAGGCAGCATCCATTTTGCTTTGATCACATTGTTTCTTGATCTTAGAAAGATCCAGTGCTTTTTCTCGCTTTAACTGAATCAATTCCGCTTTACCTTGGTTATATACAACTGGTTCTGCATCAGCGGATTCCGGATCACCATACATCCGATAAGCAATATGTCCGCCATCTTCATCGTAAAGTCCGATATTTACCTGAACCGGCTCACTTCCTGCTACAACCGGGCGAACCCACACGACATTTTTCAGCCTGATTCCAGTTTCATGATCCTCCAATCCGCCAATTCCTTGTTCTATAGCGGCTCTTGCCATTTCAAGCGTGACCGCCGCCGGCAAAATCGCCATGCCTTTAATGATATGCTCGGCAATAAAATACTCTTGTCCTGTGAAAATGGAGCTGAAACGCTGCTCTGACAGAACCGATGTATTATGGTGCACCAAAGGATGCAAACGAGATGGTTCAATTGTTGTGATAGCGCCGGTGCTGCTTTCAGGCCAGTATCGTTCTTCGGCAAAAGGGTATGTCGGCAAGCTGATGCGGCGTGGCTTTATATTTGGATAGAGCCTGCGCCATTCAACGTGAAAGCCATTTGCCCACATCTCGGCAAGCTTTCTCAATTCTTCTTTTGATATCCGCGATGAAGCCATATCATCTGCTTCAGCATTTCCAAGCAGCTGTTCAGCGGATGTCATTCTCGTTTTTTCTCCTTGAATACAGCCTTCTGCGAGCGGCTTTCCAGTCACAAAAGCTTCCAGCTGATGTTTCCACTCTTCCAGATCGTTCACTATAAAAACGATCCTGTTATCCATTGCTTCACGGCCGACTTGGAAGGTATATGCAATATCTCTTAAAGAGAAATGCCTTTGCTCGTCTTGACTGATATAGGACAGCATTTCCTTCGCGTATACTTGGAGCCGTTCACTATTTTTTGCTGATATAGGAATGATGTAAGGCTGATTGCCTTCGTTTTCGGTACCTGCATCAGAAATGTTTTCATATTGCTCAAATATTGCATGGGCGTTAGTTCCGCCAAGGCCGAATGAGCTCAGAGCCGCCCGATGGACACCTGCGTGTTTCTCTAACGATTTTCGTTCACGGACAACATAAAAAGGAGAGCTTTCAAACTTTATATCCGGATTCGGCTCCGTACAGTTGATGGTCGGTGCAAGTTCATTATGGTATAAACTCATCGCAACTTTAATACATCCGGCTAACCCCGCAGCTGTATCCAAATGGCCAATATTCGTTTTCACTGAACCAATTCCGCAAAATTGTGTTTTGTCTGTGTATTGCTTGTACACTTTATTTAGCGCAGACATTTCAATAGGATCGCCTAATTTCGTTCCCGTCCCGTGCGCTTCAATATAACTGACCGTTTCAGGATGGATCTTGGTTGTATCCAATACATGCTGTATCACTTCTGTTTGGCCTTTTACACTAGGCGCATAGAAGCCTGCCTTCTCTGCCCCATCATTATTGATGCCTATTCCGCGCATAATGGCATAAATATGGTCTCCGTCTTTTACGGCATCCACAGCTTTTTTCAGCAGGATGACTGCTACGCCTTCACCTCCGGCCATTCCGTCCGCCGAAGCATCGAACGCCTTCACATGCCCGTCGCTTGAAAAATTCAACCCGTTTTGGTGCACGTAGCCGATCGCTGATTGTGCGTGCAATGTTGCGCCTCCGACAAGCGCATATTGTGATTCGCCCGATGTCAGGCTTTTGTATGCTTGATATAAACCGACTAGTGATGAAGAACAGTTAGAATGAACAAAATAGCTTGGCCCTTTTAATCCGAGCTTATGTGAGATCATTGTGGGAATGGTTCCGCTTTGGGCTAAAACCCATGAGACATAGCCATCCGGTGATTCATGTCCTTCTGTTGTCTCCTTCGGCAATAACGTTCTATATGAATTGCTGCTTGCAGACATATATACACTTGTTGCCGGAATCTCCTTAGCCACATATCCTGCATCTTCAATCGCTTTCCAGGAGTGCAGCAATAAGAGGCGGAGCTGAGGGTCCATATACTCAGCATCTTTTGGCGAGATTTGAAAGAAACCGGGATCGAATAAGTCTTTCCCTTCGATCACAGATTGCACAGGCACATAGTCAGGATGCTGTATCAATTCTTCGGGAACTCCATTTGCGCGAAGCTCTTCTTCAGAAAAGAATCGTATGCTTTCTTTGCCTTCTTTGATGTGGTTCCAGAAGTCATGATGATTTTTCGCACCCGGGAACTGGCAAGATATCCCTACAATCGCAACACTGTCATCAAAATAAGGGGGAATCTTCTGTTCTAGGTGTTTTCTATCTTTTTTGATATCATAATGATCTTCATTTTGTGTCCCGGCTAGATCTGAGTTTTTCATCTCCAAAATATATTCACTGATTGCACGGATCGTGGAAAACTCAAACAGCTCAGTAACATGAAACTCACAATCGAATTCTTTTTTGATTCGTTCAGCCACAGCTACAGCCAGAAGCGAATCGCCGCCCGCATCGAAAAATCCGTCTTCCGGCCCAAATCCGCTGACCTTGAGCGTTTCCTCCCAAATACGCAGCACCTGATCCTCTATTTCCGTTAATTGCAAGTGATTTGGTTTCCTTCTGTTGAACACGATCTCGCGTTTTTCTAATTCTTTACGGTTCACTTTTCCGCTGGGCGATAATGGAAGCTCATCTAAGCGGATAAAGTGTGAAGGTATCATATATTCGGGCAGACTCGATTTTAGATGAAGGCGCAAATCTTTTGGATTGGCAGAGGCATGTCCGCTTTCCTCTGTATAATAAGCAGCGAGCTGTTGATGGCCCTCAAGCTGCTTCACCACTACCGCCTGATCTAAAATGCCCGGAAATTCACCCAGCTTTGTTTCTATTGCGCCCAGCTCGACGCGAAAACCGCGTATTTTGACTTGGCTGTCAATCCGTCCCAAGTATTCTATGTTGCCGTCAGGAAGCCACCTTGCTGAATCACCCGATTTATATAGCTTCGTCCCTGATTCAAAGGGATTATCAATAAATTTTTCAGCCGTAAGCCCCGGCTTTTTAAAGTAGCCTCTTGCTAAGCCGGCTCCAGCGATGCAAAGCTCACCTGGCTTTCCGATCGGGACAGGCTTCAAATGCTGGTCCACAATATAAATTTTCGTGTTGGAAACAGGCTTTCCAATCGGTGTATGGTGACTTGCGATATCTCCTTTTCCGCATCCGAAATACGCAGCGTAAATGGAGGCTTCCGTCGGTCCGTATATATTTTCAACACGGCAGTTTGTAAAGAGCGATACCGCCTTTTTCACTAATTCTTTAGGGAAGGCTTCACCTGCAACCATCATATACTTCAGCGGACCGTCCTCTGTGAATCGCTTGTTGTCTTTCGCCATTTCTAAAAAAACATGCAGCATGGCCGGCACAAAATTAATGTGAGTCACTTTATATGTTTCAATATAATCCATGCAAAGCTGCGGTGATTTCTCCCCATTAGGCGGAAGAATCACTAGACGGCCGTCTCCAATAAACCATCCGAATAATTCTGAGATCGATACATCAAACACATAGTTCGTCTTCAATAAATATGCATCCTCAGCCGTTACAGGATAGTGAGATTCAAGAAAATTCAGGGTATTCATAATGCTCCGATGCTCTACCATAACCCCTTTAGGCTCTCCGGTGCTTCCCGATGTATAAATAATATAAGCGAGGTGTTCCGGTTTTACTTCCCGCTTTAAACCGCTGCTTTGCTGGTCTGTATAACCGTTTCGGCAAGCTAACTCGATATTGATCGCTTTTACATGACTGCCAGTTAATCCGCTGATCCTATCATGAACGTTAGGTTGGGTGAGGACAATGGATGCCTGACTGTCTTTGAGCATGTACTCTAATCGTTCTTGCGGAAAACTTGGATCTAACGGCACATACGCTCCGCCAGCTTTCAGTATTCCTAAAATTCCGATGATCATATCAAACGAACGCTCTGCACAAATGCCAACGGGCTGTTCAGGTCTAACACCCTGATGTTGAAGGTAGACTGCCACAGATGTGCTTTTTTCATCTACTTCTTTATATGTAAGTGATCTGTCTTCAAACATCACAGCAACCGCATCGGGGGTTTGTTTCGCTTTTTCCTCAAACACCTCATGTATACACTTGTCATTTGCGATGTTTGTCCCTGTCGCATTCCATTGTTCCAGCAAACTAGTTTGTTCTTGATTTAATTGCAAAGAGTAGGCTTCAAGCGGCAAAGACGGGTCCTCCATCATGTGCTGCGCGAGCTTCATATAGTTCTCCATCATGCTTTCAATGGAGGACAGTTCGTACAAATCAGGGTTGTACAGAAGATGAAGCACTGTTTCATTTTCTTGCTCATATATTTCGAGCGCCAGCTCAAATTCACCCTCTTGCCGAATGTCTTCAATATATTCGATGCCAAGCGTTTGATACGGTTCAAGCACTTTTTGCAAGCCTGTTGCCTGAAAAAAGTTTTGGTACAGAAAAGCTGTTTGAAAAACCGGAGAATCCGCGGCCGAGCGGTCTACATTCAGCTCTCTTACCAATGCAGGGAACGGAAACGCCGCATGATCCAGGCCGTCAGCCACTGTCAGCTGCAGTTCCCGAATAAATGCTGTTAATGGCTGAGATCCGATATTCTTGCTCCGAACAGCCATCATATTGATAAAATAACCGATTAGGGTTTCAAATCTGTCTTCTTGCCGACCCATTGTCGGAACGCCAACAATGATATCCTTTTGTTTTGTATAATGATGCAGCAGCACTTTGTAAATGGAGAGAAACACAACCGATTCATTCACATGATTGGTGCGGGCAAACGATTTAATTTGATTTCTCAGGTGATGAGGGAGCAAGCTTTTATAAGCTTGCCCCTTAAATTTTCGTGCTGAAGACCGCGGACGGTCAGCAGGCAAATCAAGAACTGGCAGACTCCCAGACAACTGTTCTTTCCAGTAAGCGAGATGCTCTTCCCCTTCTCTGCCAGTCAGCATTCGATTTTCCCAATCGACAAAATCGTAATAATCAGCTGTTGATGGCTGCTGCAAGGGTTCAATCCCATTCAGCAATTGTTGATACGCTTCGAATAGCGCCGATATCAATGTCAGCATCGACACACCATCAAATATGATATGGTGAATTGTTATAAGAACAATGCATTCTTCTAACCGATGAAAAAGGTGTGTGCGCCATAACGGACCAGCTTCCAACTGGAAAGGTTCTTTTGCTTTTTCTTTTAGAAAAGGCAAAATATCTGCTGATTTCATTGCTGATATATCCTCTTCCACAAAATAAAGATCCTTTGATAACTGAACCGATTGAAATGGAATGCCATTTTCTTCTTGAATCACACTGGCTAAGACCGGATATTGTCTCTGTACAAACAGAAGGGCTTTCCTGAACGTCTCTGCATGTATTGGTTTGCTGAAGCGAAAGCATAAAGGAATGTTATATGCACTCATCCCAGGAGACATTTTTTGAAGCATCCACAGCCCTTTTTGCCCTTCTGAAAGCGGGCTTTTCAACTGCTGCTTCATGCCTTTAAGATGTTCTTCCACCTCAGAAATGGTTAATTCTCCTGATCTGAAGGCATCGAGAATTTCTTTATGATTCATACGATTTACTCCCTTCTATGATGTTTTGCACACTCTTAAAATCCAATTTCCCTAGCGCCACCTCTTGCATCAATCCGATGATTTGCTCGTCTGTATACGTGCCCTTTATGTGATGTGCTGCTGCGCTATAATTTTGTTTTTCCGCTTTTAAGGCCAAATGGTCAGATAGAGTTTGGACTGTCTGACATTCAAGGATTTCCCGGCCGGCCATCTTCAGCTGCGTGGTTTTTTCGATATGCCGCATCAATTTTCGGCCAAGAATTGAATCCATCCCATAATCCAGGAAGTTTCTTTTGAAATTGATTCGATCCTCAGATATGCCCAATTCTCGTGCTAAAAATTGAACAATGATCTTTTGAATATGGGTTTTGCCATTCGGCTCGTCAATCTCTGTTTTCATATCTTGTGAATGCTGTTTAACGGCCTCTGATTGCTGAGTGCCTGACGAAATCCAATACCGTTCCCTTGCAAATGGATAACCAGGTAAAGAAACCATCCGAACGTGATCGCCATCATGAAGGAGTTCCCAAGGAATCTGATATCCTTTCACCCAGCATTCCGCGATGTTTTCCAAATTTCTTTCTTTTGCGAGAGCTTGCAGAACTGCTTCATCTTGTTCTTCTAATATCCCTTCTGTATATCCTGTATAAAGGGATCTCTGTTGGCCCGATATCCCACCATTCTTCATTGCTTCCACATATTCCTTCAATTTTCGCACCAATTGCTCCTGATTGTTTGCAACGATCGCGAGCCTTGCCTCCATGGCTTTTCTCCCAACCTGAAGCGTATATGCCACATCAGGTAAAGAAAGGTTATGATTCTGCTCCAGATACGCAATCATGTGGCAGGCAGCATCCTGAAGCCGATCGTCATTTTGGGCTGAAAGCACGATGACCTGCGGTGACCCTTGATGCCGCTGTGTGGACAGCTGATCATCCGGAATGTATTCTTCAATGACTGCATGTGCATTGGTGCCGCTGATTCCAGTCGTGCTGATCGTTCCCATCCTCGGCTTCTGATTTTTCCTGATCCACGAACGGTTTTCTTTGCAAAGCACAAATGGGCTTTCTTTAAACGGAATATACGGGTTTTCCGATTCACAGTGATGAGTGGCCGGAATGATCTGGTTTTTCATAGCCATCAGCATACTGATTAAAGCAACCGTTCCTGACGCTGCAAATGTATGTCCGATTAAAGGTTTAATTGAGCTGATCATACAGAATTGCTTCTGCTTCGTATATTTGCTGAACACGCTCGTTAACGCTTGGACCTCAAGCGGATCACCAAGATTCGAGCCGGTACTGTGCGCCATCACATATTGAATATCGAGCGGATTGATTTCATTTTTTTCATAAATGTTTTCGATCAATTCTGCCTGGCTAAAAGGATTTGGCGCAGTAATGCCGTTGGTTTTGCCATCGTAATTCACGCCGCTGGCCTTGATGCAGCCATAAATATGATCTTTATCTTCAATTGCCTTTGATAATGGTTTCAAGAGAACAGCAGCCACCGCTTCACCTGGCACAAGACCATTGGCATCCTGGTCAAACACTTTGCATTGTCCGTTCGGAGACAGCATTTCGGCCCTTGTCAGCGCCTCAAAAGACATGTGAGAAATATTTAAGCTGACGCCGCCGGCTAAAGCCATTTCACAATCCCCCTGACGCAGAGCTGAACATGCCTGGTGAATCGCCACCAGTCCAGATGAACACGCTGCTGTCAAAGCCATATTAGGCCCTTTTAAATCCAATGCGTATGCGATTCTCGCAGACAATGTGGCGTTTTGTGTTCCGTTAATGTAATCCGTATCTCCGGTTAGATGCGCATATTCCCCTTCTTCCACACCTACATAAACACCGCAGGATTTTCCTTTTATCCGATCTCCCATATAGCCGGCGTCTTCAAACGTGTGCCATGCTTCCTCTAGAAAAATGCGCTGGCGCGGGTCCATGCTTTCGGCTTCTTTAGGCGATATTTGAAAAAACAGCGGATCAAACCGGTCTATGTCCTTCAAAAATGCACCCCACCTTGGCACTGCTTTTTCTGGATCTCTGTTAGCTCTCCCCCAGTCCCGGCGTTCGCCCGGAATGTCAGAGATACACGATTTACCGTTTTTCAGATTATCCCACAGCTCATGGACCGAATCAGCTTGAGGGAACCTGCCGCTCATGCCGATAATGGCAATAGGCTCATCGTGAACCTGCCGAATGCTTTGTTTACTGGTTTCCGGTTCTGGAGCTACAGGAATTACTGCATAAGCTTCAGGGGGCTTTTGCGCCTCTGATGCATCATCCCGGTAAAATGCTTCAATCAGCTCTTTATGATCGGTTAAGAAAAAGCTGATCAATTCTTGTAAAGTTGAATAGCCGAAAAATAAAGCCGGTGTCACTTCGATGTTGAAATGCTTTGATAACACGTTCGAGAATTTAGCCAAATAGATCGAATCAAATCCGAAGTCGGCCCAATTTTTGTTCAAATTCAGCTTGTCCTTTGAAATCTTAAGCAATGTGTGAATATGCTCTTTCAAGTCGTGTTCTAAACGCTTTTCAATGCTTAGTGTTTTTACCTCATCCTTGTTTTCTTGTGCTAGAGGGGCTTGAGTGGCCGGTTCTGGAATAGCTGGTTCAGTCATTCCTAAAAATCTGCTGACACGGCTGGGCTGACCGGCTATCACGAGATGCTGAGCATCCTGCTGAGCTAGAATGTGCTCAAACATACGGATACCTTCCTCGGCTTCTAGGAAGCGTTGGCCGCTTGATTTCAGGTACATATCCGTTGTTTCCTCATCACCGATCTTCATTCCGCCATCCTTCCACACAGGCCAGTTGATGACAAACGTTTTACCGTTATGCAGCTCATTTCTGTATTGTGCGTAAGCCATCTGAAACCTATTGCCAATCGCATAATCACAACATCCAAAATCCCCTAAAACCGCAGAAGAAGAAGAAAAATAACACATAAAATCAAGGTCTTCATTTTTAAGCCATTCATCAAGCGCTATCGTGCCGTTGATTTTCGGTTCAATGATGCGCTGGAAGCTTTCGATCTTTTTGTCAAAAATAGCAGAGTCGCTCTCGATTCCGGCTGCATGAATAACACCGTTGATGGCACCGAATCGGTCTTTCCCTCTTTTTACGCAGTCTCCCATTGCGATAGGATCAGACACATCTGCTTCTGCATACATCGCTTCGCCGCCTAGATCCTTTAATTCTTTTATTTGCTTTTGCTTCTCATCATTAAAAGGCGACCTCCCTGTCAAAATCAGGTTTGCGGCATAGTTTTTGGCCAAATGCTTGGCAAATAAATAACCAAGCCCTCCTACACCGCCTGTAATCAGGTAAGTACCGCCAGACTTCAATTTGCTGTTGTCCGGTTGTATCGTTGTCTGTTCAATGTGATTTACATATCGTTTCAGATTCTGATACAAAACCGTTTGTTCAGTTGAAGCCTGTAATTCTGCCCAGACTTTACGTGTCCAATCATCCATCGATCCTTGTTCCGCGGGCTGAAAGATTCCAGTCACTTTTGTGTGCGGAAGGACAAGCCCGAGTGAACGTTCGAAGCCAATCCATGATTCCAGATAACTTCGGTCAAGACTATCTTCAAAACATCCTGCCAGCAGCAGCCGTGAAGGATGAAGCTTTGCTGCGGACATACCTTGTAATAGGTAAACAATACAGGAATGGTCCTTTATACAGCGCTTGTCTTCCATAGGCCACATATAGAGGATTGCATCTGGCTCTCCAAGTTCTTCTTTAATGCTCTGGAAGGCCTTTTCAAAAGTAACGGGTTCTTGCCGCACAATCTGGTAGCTATATTCAGACTGTTTGCTGTACACTTCGCCCTGTGATATAAAAATGACCTTGGTGTCTTGATCAACGTTTTTCAGGGCTGAAGCAAATGCGTTTTGCTTTTCTCTTTCAGTCAGAAAACAGATGAGCGTTTTGATACGTTTCGATGTGAGAGTCGCCGGCTCTTCTTTCCACACTTCTTGAAACGTCATAACCTTGAAAGGTTCTTCTGTTTGCTGATCATGATCCTGTTCTATAGACACCGGGGCCTTTGCCGCGCCTGGTGCCCAGTAACGTTCTTTTGCAAATGGATATGCCGGAAGACTGATCCGGACAGGCGTTTGGGTGCCGTACAGCATGCCCCAGTCGAAAGACAAGCCTTTCACCCAAAGATCCAGCAGTTTCGTGTATTTCCCTTTGCTCATCCATGCTTCTATGATTTTTTCCGTATCCTCATCCGCTGATAAGACTGCTAACGCTTTTTTGTTATCATCGATGCGATCCAGATACAGGCTGTCTGCTTTGTTTTCGATAAAATCGTTCAGCTTTCTCTCAAGATCCTCTAGTGATTCCGCTATAAAGGCCAGCCGTTCCTCCATTGCTTCACGGCCTGTTTGCAAGGTATAGGCGATCCTGATCAGGTCTGTTTCGCAGTACCTTTTTTGTTTGATGGCTGTAAGCAGCTGTTCCGCTTTTTCTTGCAAACGTTCCATGTTTTTGGCCGACAGCACAATCAGCGCTGGAGGATGGTCTTTCGGCGTTTGCGCCCCCGTTCTTGGAATATATTCTTCCAGGATGATATGGGCATTGGACCCTCCGGCGCCAAAACTGCTCAAGCCAGCGCGCCTAGGCACCTCTTGCCCGCCAATCACCGGGCGTTTCCATTCACCAAGTTGCTGCTGAACGACAAATGGCGTATGGCTGAACTCGATGTTCGGATTCAACCGCTGAGCATGCAATGATGGTGCAATTTGGCCATATTTAAACTGAAAAAGTATTTTTGTCAGCCCTGCAATTCCGGCTGCACTTTCACAATGACCGATATTTGATTTGCTGGAGCCGATCGCACAAAACTGTTTCTCCTGCGTATCTTTCTCGAATGCTTTTGTTAACCCCGCTATCTCAATCGGATCTCCTAATGCAGTGCCTGTTCCATGCGCCTCTAAATAACTGATGGTTCGGGCAGGAATGTCGGCGCGCTCCATTGCTTCTTTAATTACCTGTGCCTGTGCATGAGGATTTGGAACCGTGTATCCATTTGTTTTTCCTCCGCTATTAATGGCACTTGCCTTTATCACACCGTAAATATGGTCACCGTCCGCTATTGCTTGCTGCAGCGGCTTTAACACAATGGCGCCTACGCCTTCACCGTCGACAAATCCATCTGCATCATCGCCGAATGATTTACATGTATCACTAGCAGAGAGCATATTCATGACAGATAAATTCTGATAGTGAACCGGGTCGACAACTAAATTGACACCGCCGGCAATGGCACAATCACTCGATCCGCTATAAATGCTTTCCAGCGCTAAATGAATCGCTGTCAGGGAGGATGAGCAGGCTGTATCGACTGCAAGACTCGGGCCTTGGAAATTCAGTAAATAGGATATTCTGTTGGCGATAGACCAATAGCCGTATCCGGTCGGATAATTTTTGTTCATGACTCCGGCAAAGACGCCGATTTTTCTGCTTGAACAGAGCGAGTCAGGCGTGTATCCCGCATCTTCAATACTTGCATAAGCGGTTTGCAGAAATAATCGCTCCTGAGGGTCCATTCTTTCTGCCTCAAGCGGAGAAATCTGAAAGAATAATGGGTCAAACTTGTCCATATCCTTGATAAATCCGCCCCATTTCGTATAAATTGATCCTTCTTTTCCTTTTTCTTTATCGTAATAAACTTTCCAATCCCAGCGTTCTTTCGGAATTTCCTCAATACAATTTCTTCCTTCTTTTAGGTTGTTCCAAAAGTCTTCTGCGGTTTCCGCCTGAGGATAGCGTCCAGAAATGCCGATAATGGCAACGTCACGACTTGCAAGAGTGTTAGTCGGTGTTTCTTTCTCCCCGCTGAAGCCAAGCTTGCGATAGCGCCGTGTTCTTTTAGCGGCCTGATCAGGTTTCTGTGAGGATTGGGTTCTGCTTTCGGCCGGTGTCTGTTGTTGAACTTGACGGTCAAGACCTGTTAATTTCATCAGCGCTTCTGTTTTTGTTTTGATGAAATGCTCCACTAATGCGTCAATGGTCTGGTACTCGAAAAATAAAGTGCTGCTTACATGGTCAAATTCTTTACGCAATGTATTTGTCAGCTGGACAACGACGATAGAATCAATCCCGTACTTTTCAAGCGGTTCAGATGACTCAATTTTGCTTGCAGGAATTTTCAACGTTTCCCCGATTAGTTTTTTCATATATTCTGTGCTTTTTTCTCTTAGGAGAGCATGTTTTGATTGTCCAGCTTCCTCTGAATCTATGGTATGAATGTAGGCTGGCTCCTGATTAGACGCTTGTGAAACAACCTTCTCCGGCAAGATCACATTTTTCATCATACGGCGAACCAGCCCGTTGCTTGAGGCTGCGACGATTTGGTGACTCAGATCATGTGCCGCCTCGGCCGGGAAAAAGACAGATTCAAAGCCTTCGCTTTCAAGTGCCGCTTTCCAGCTGTCAGGATGTAAGCCTGGACAGCCGGGAATCCGCACTGCAGGATCTTCATACAGCCACCAGCCTTCCAAAAGACCAAAGGTGATGTGAGGGAACAGGCTGTTTCCCGCCATTTCATTCAGCAGCAGCATTCCGTTGTTTTTCATTACCGCTTTTGTATGCCGCAGTGTTTGACGGATATTTTTTGTTGCGTGAAGGACATTAGCGGCAATGACGACATCATAGCCTCCCGCTTCAAATTCCTGCTGATCAATCGGTTTTTCCACATCAAAAAGCTGATATGTCAGGTACGGATTTTCCGCCCCATATTCCTTTTCTGCATGCAGCAAAAATGCTTTAGACAGATCTGTATAGCAATATTCTTTGATATGCTTTTGATATGGTTTCAGTTTTTCAAAGATTCCGGCACTCGTGCCGCCTGTGCCTGCGCCTATTTCCATAATGCGAATCGATGCCTCAGGGTCGTGCTTCAGACGTTCATCCAGATAAGCTAATAATGTATCGGCAAGCACTTTATTAAAATAATCTGCCACTTTGTTATGCTTATAAATGCCTTCCACCAGTTCCATCGAGGAATGCGGGAACATGATATCTGTTGCAGGGACTTTCCCTGTCAAAATATCCGGTAATGCTTTCAGCATGGCCTCTGCTAATACAACCATCGCCTTTGTCTCGCTGTCTTTAAGCCACTTTTCTTTTTTCGCATTCCATTCTTGCCAAAGCAGCTCGATATCCTCTGCTTGGTCCTTCCTCACCAATGAATCTCCAACTTTCTTAAGATAGCCATGCTGCAAGAGAAATTCGCTGCTTTGCCGAATCCATTTTCCATAAAATTCACGAGTCTTATATTGTTGAAGACGTTCAACCGATAATGTATAACCATCAAACAGCCCGGCTGTTTGAAGCTGTCCTAACAACAGCCTGTAAAGAAGATCATCAAGCTCTTCATGTGTCACTCTTTGAAATCGTGCCGTAGTCGGCAGACGCTCCATCAGGCTCTCTGCATCTGCTGAAGGTTGCTCTGGATAAAGAGCGATGAATTCATTCTGATTCACGCCTTCGACTGCTACAGGCTTTGTCGTATGAATGAAAGCTGTTTGGCTGACTGGCCCAGAAAGCAGGGCTTCCAGCGCCTTCATAGCCTCCGCAGGCTCAATTAAACCTAAGCCGATTTGATTCATGAGCTGTACATAATGTTCATCCTCAGCCGCTTCACTATTCCCCCAATATCCCCAGTTCATGACTTTTACAGGGCATGCCCAGCTCTGAGAAAGCCGGTGAGCAAAAGCATCTGCAAATGTACAGCCAGAGGCATAATGGCTTTGCTTCACATTTTTGATATGGGCTACAAGCGAAGAGAAGAATAAAACAAAATCTACATTCTCCTGGCGGAACACTTGGGCCATCCGAATACTGACATCGATCTTCGCCGCCAGTCCAGCGGTGAATTCTTCCGGCTTCATTTTTTCCAGGCTTTGCTCAAATAAAACCATCGCAGAGTGAACAATCCCGTGAATATGAGGATGGCGTTTTTTCACTTGATCATAAGCCTGCTGCAATGAATGCTTATCGGCTGCATCGGCTGCAATGTAGAAAGGCTCAGGGCCAAGCGCCGAAAGTCGGTCTATTTTTGACTGGATGGCAGCATTAAGTTGACTTCGCCCAATCCAAACGATTTGCGCTTGGTAGCGGCGGATCATGTACTCACTCCACGCCTCTCCGATATACCCGGCTCCTCCGATGACCACATAGACTCCGCCTTTCCGATAGAGCGTGTCGCCTGACAGTGAGTGCCGATATGGGATCAATTGCTGCTGATGCCATTGCTGATTACGATAGGCCCAAGCATGGCCAAGGCGGTCAGCTGGGAGTGCAAACATGTGATTTACCGGCCATGTGCAGCCTTTTTCAAGATCGAGAAGACGGATTTTCCAGTGTGGATATTCCTTTGCCATTGTGCCGGCAAGTCCATGAATGCTTGCATGAGCGGGTTGTACTGCCTCATGTTGCGTAACCGGCTGCGCTTGGATTGTCACAAGAGACCATTCAAGTTGTTTCTCGCCATAGCCTAATTGCAGGCAAGCTTTCACGAACTTAAATAAGTTAAGAACAGCTTCTCCTTGTCTATCACTATTCTCCAGGTCTGACGGGGCAATCCACAAGACATGGTCAATGCTTCCGTACGCTTGCAGTTTGTCCGCTATTGCCTCAATGTCATCTGCAGGCCGGATATCGATAAAGGATACTTGCGGATAATGATGCTTTATTAATGCCCGATCAGCTTCAGCAGCACCGCATAAAACAACTCGTGTACCAGCAAACGAAGCATTATCCTCCGTATCTGAAGAGACTGGTTCCCAGACAGGGATCATCATCGTATGCCCGGTCAGCTGAGAATCAGTTAATAGTTGCGGCTTTGAATGCTGCTCTCCATCAAGTGCCCGCATCGAAGCACCCTTCATTCGCACACAAACATGTCCGTTCTCATCACATAAATCAATATCATACTTTCTGACTTTGTCCTCCGCTTTACTGTCTGAACTGTATCGAATATAAGACCATATCTTCTCTGGACATGGGCTGAAAATATCAACCTCCTGTAACGCAAATGGAAGAGACAGCGTCTGAGCTTGTCCAGCGGCATTGACTGAGCTAACGATAAAACCGACTGTGGCATGGAACGCGGAATCCATCAAACTCGGGTGGAGCGCAAAATGCTGCTTGTCGTTTTTTAGAAAAGCGGGTAACGAGATTTTTGCAAGCAATTGATCTTTGCCGACATAGACTTTTTCAATCCCTTGATAGCCCTCTCCATAGTCAAGCCCAATCTTTCGAAACGCTGCATAGCATTGTTCTGACGTCACTGTGTCCAGGCTGCATTCTGTCTGTATTGATGAAAGGTTTAAAATGGAAGTGTCCGCTTCATCTGAAATGACAGCGCGGCCTTGGCAGTGTATCGTCAGGGCTTCTTCTTTATGTTCAGAGCTGCTATAAATGTCAAAGGAAATGTCCCCGTTATCCTCAGGAAAAAGGCCAATATGTATTTCTTTTGGTTCACTTTCTATCGTGATAGGACGCACCCACACAATGTCTTTAAGCGACACCACTCTTTGTTCGCCGTCCAGATCGCCTGCAGCTTTTTCCGCTGCTTCCCTTGCCATTTCTAAATAGGCAACGCCCGGCAAAATCTTCTGTCCCTGTACAACATGATCTGACAGGAAAAATTCCGTGCCTGTAAATACAGAGCTAAAGCGCTGCTCAGTAAAGTCTGATGTATTGCGGTGCACCAGCGGATGTAAGATATGATTCACAGTGCTGGTTTTCATTTCAGGAACCGGGATCCAGTAGCGCTCCCTTGCAAACGGATAGGTCGGAACACTGATCTTAAGCGGCTTGCGATCGCCGTATAGGTCGTCCCAGGTGACCCGCTTTCCTTGAACCCATGCTTTCGCCATTTCCATCATTTCACTGTCTGTTATCAAATTGTTATTCAGCGCATTTACCGATGCTAGCCCAGCCGCCTCCTGATTCTCCTTGGCTCGTCCGGTCCAGCAGCCCTCGATCTCTTCTTCTCCATTGGCAAACGCCCGAAGTTTAGCCGTTAAATCTTTTATGTCTTTTACAATGAAGGCCGCACGCTCCTCCATTTCAACCCGTCCTGCCTGCATGGTATAAGCTAACGCTAAAAGATTGACGTCCTCGCTAAGAAAATCAAGAAGTTTAAGAGCGTAAGCCTGCAGACGATCTTTGTTTCTCGCAGACAAAGGTATCACTATTTCTTCATTTTTCGTTAAAATCGTCTCTGAATGGCTCTCTGCTGGAATATATTCTTCCAAAATAAGATGCGCATTTGATCCTGAAGCGCCAAACGAACTTAAACCGGCACGGCGGGGATATGTGACGTCCACCCCGTTTTCTGTAAAAGATGGCTGCTCCCATTCCTTTGTTTCATGCTGGACAAAAAATGGGGTTTGATCAAGCTTCAAATAAGGATTCAGCTCTTCTGAATGTAATGACGGCACCAAGGTTTTATGATGCAGCTGCAGGACAGTCTTCGTTAAGCCGCTAATGCCGGCTGCAGCTTCAGCATGGCCAATATTTGATTTCACAGAACCGATTGAACAGAATTGCTTGTCCTGCGTATTGCGGCTGAAAGCTTTTACTAACCCCTGTACTTCAATCGGATCTCCCAATGAGGTGCCAGTGCCATGGGCTTCAACATAGCTGATGGTGCGCGGATCAATTCCTGTTTTTTCTAGACATGCTTCGATTACATCAGCTTGAGCTACCGGGCTCGGTACTGTAATTCCGCTTACTTTTCCTACATGATTTATCGCACTGCCTTTGATGACAGCATAGATTCGGTCACCGTCCTGTTCAGCTTTTCGCAGCGGTTTTAGCAATACTGTGCCGACACCTTCTCCAGATACGTAGCCATCCCCGCCTTTGCCGAAAGTATGGCAATAGCCGTCACTTGAGTGCATCCCTACACTGCCATAGCTGATATATTTAGCCGGATGCAGTGACAAATTGACGCCTCCGGCAAGCGCGGCCTCGCATTCTCCATTCCGGATGCTCTCTATTGCCAGATGAACCGCAGTTAATGAGGAAGAGCAGACCGTGTCCACCGCCATGCTTGGGCCGTGGAAATTACAATAGTAAGAGACCCTGTTGGCGATTTGCGCATAATTCAGCGATAAAGGAAATGGATTGTGTTCTGATAGAGCTTCAGCCCCTATAAGGGAATAGTCCTTATGCATTACGCCGGCAAACACACCGACATGCTGTCTTTTATTTTCTCCCTGCGGTGCAGCAATTGTCTCTGGTGTATAACCCGCATCTTCAATAGCTTCCCAGCATGTCTCTAAAAATAACCGTTCCTGAGGGTCCATCATTTCCGCTTCACGCGGAGAGATTCTGAAAAATTGAGGATCAAAGCAATCAGCCTCCTCGATAAACCCGCCCCATTTCGAGAGTGGCTTGCCTGCAGGTGAATCCAGTCCATTGTTTTCTTTCCATTCCCAGCGTGAGTT
The DNA here is from genome assembly GCF_037964975.1 of Bacillus sp. EU52. Classification (NCBI taxonomy): domain Bacteria; kingdom Bacillati; phylum Bacillota; class Bacilli; order Caryophanales; family Bacillaceae; genus Bacillus; species Bacillus sp. EU52. The sequence goes on along the minus strand of NZ_CP150177.1, from coordinate 1,773,956 downwards.
TGGAATCTCTGTGATGCAGTCGGTACCCGCTTTAAGATGTTCCCAAAATTCCTGTATGTTTTTTGCCTTAGGATAGCGTCCCGCCATTCCGATAATGGCAATGTCCTCACCGATCTCTGGTGAAGAGGTAACACCATCAGGAGAATCCTTCATTGGTGAAGGAGATTGGCGGACAGCATCGTCCGCCTCTCCAATTGAATATTGATCAGCAAGATGAGCAGCTAGTTCTGCAATTGTTGTAAATTCAAACAGCAGTGTCGGAGCAAGATCCGCTCCAACCTTATCTCCAATTTCCTGAACCACGGTAAGCAATGACGGAGAATCCAAGCCTAGCTCATAGTACCCAGCGTGGATATCCATTTGTTCTGCCGGCCTTTCAAGCTGCTTAGCAAGCAGCTGACGCAAATACATTTCAAATGCGGGATAGTCCCGACTGATGTTCTGAGAGACAGCAGCTCTTTTTTCTTGAATTTCTTTTGGAGAATGAAAGGCTGACATATTCCGTACAGACTTGCCTGCAAATTGTTTCAGCTCGGCCACTTTTTGTCCTGATGAATTAAAATATTCAATCGTCATATAAGTGAGTTCTTTCTTTTGGCGCACAGATGAGGAGAGGATCCGTGCTGTACATCCTTTTTGCAATCGTTCTGAAGCAGAAAACGATTCATAATACAATGGCAGGTACATCGTTTGATCTGAGATCAGGCAGCTTGAACCTATGCCGCTGCCGTCAATAAGCGTCGGATGAAACAGAAAAGCATCAGAATGACGCAACGCTTCCTGTCCGACTGCTAAATCAATTAAAGCCCCCTCTTTGGCTTCATAAATCTGTCCTTCCGCCTTCATCATGCCGGTATGCACTAACTCTTGAGATCGGCATTGTTCATAGATTTCATCTAAATTCAGAATCCTGTCAGCTGTATTTTTCCACTGATTAAGGTCTATTGATTCGGCAAAAGCGGTTTGCTCTTTACGATGCATGTCAGCAGTCACATATTGTCTCTTGTCAGATAGTGATTCTCCATGCTGTTTTTGTCCGTCGATGATGATGGACCATGTCCCTTCCTTTCTTTCAGACACGTGAATGGTCAGGGCAATGTCATATGACTCATCTGCGATCAAAGGGTAAAAAATGGTCAGGTTTTTTAATTCAAGCTCTTGGTATGCATAACCATGTTCCTGGAATACTTGGTAGATTAAATCTATATAAGCAAGGCCGGGTAATAACGCTTGTCCATATACCTTGTGGTTGGACATGATTGGATTATTTAATGAAATGTGCAGTTGTTCAGTTATCATTTTCCCACTCCTCTCTTATTTGAAAGTTTTCCAAAACATATCTTTAGAAGCCCCTGTGTCTGAATGCACTTTTTCCTGCACGTTTTGAGCTGATGGTTTGATTAAAACGGGCTGCCTATTTAATTCCGGCAAAGGCAGAGGTTTTCTTCTAATTGGACGAGCAACCGATTCATTCCAGGCTTCTATAATGAGATGGGCGTTCGTTCCGCCATCTGCAAAACAATTAATTGCCGCAGCCGGCGTTGTCTCCTTCCACTCGGCTTGCGATCTGCTGAAATACAAATCTGTTTTTTCTATATCAAAATACGGCATATTTTCATTACCTGACAGGAACGGAACCAATTGTCTATGCTTCAGCATTAAAGCTACTTTAATCAGGCTCGCAATCCCCTCTGCACATAATGGATGGCCGATGTTAGGTTTCACCGATCCCAGCCCTAACGGAGCCTTTGATTCAGAACGGTAAATGGACTGGATTGCCTTTAATTCAAGTAAATCTGTTACTGCCGACCCCGATCCGTTCGCTTCGAGATAGCTGATCTCTTCAGTCTTTTTGCCGCTTTTTTCAAGCGCTGACAGCATGACGTCCTTTTGTGCCTCGAGATTCGGAGATGATGGGCCTGCCGTTCTTCCGTCATTATTAATCGCAGCGGCTTTAATGACTGCATATATGGAATCTCCGTCTTCAACCGCTTGGCTGACGGTTTTGACGAGAACCATGCCCACGCCTTCTCCTAAAATGACACCGTCTGCCCGCTTATCAAAAATATGGAATGACGGTTTGTCACATAAAAGTCCGCGCTCATGAAACATTCGATGCGCATCAGCATCAAGCAAACTGACGCCGCCTACAACCGCTGCCTCAATATCTCCGCTTCGCAGAGCCTGAATGGCCATATTCAGCCCCACCAGTGCAGAGGAACAAGCGGTATCCAGGACAATACTCGGTCCCTTCAAGTCAAAAAATTGTGAGATGTTAGCCGCTAAATAGTTTTGTCCACCAGCGACTATCGGATTTTTTGCTTTTGAAAGACTGGCCGGATCAGGCTTGTGCTGGCTGCGGCCTCCTATATAAACACCAGCCCTCATGCCTTTCACTTCTTTCTCTGTATAACCCGCGTGATACCATAGCTTCAGGCTTTCCTCCAATACAGCCAAAGCTTGAGGGTCCATCGCTCTGACATCGCTTTCGGACATCATGAAGAAATCATGATCAAATCGGTTCATTTCATCAATGAGGCCCGCGTAATTCGAGCTGGAGTTCCCGAATCGTTCAGGCGGAACAGGCGCAATCGCAGACCGTCCATCACGTATTAAATCCCAGTATTCCTCTGGGGTTTCTGCTCCCGGGAACCTGCAACTAAGACCGATGATAGCGATGTCCTCAGCAAGAAGTGCCGTTTTTTCATGGCTTATCTGTTGCGGCCGCTGTTCTGGCACCAGCTTCTGTTTCATTGCTGATTGCGGCTTGAGAGGTGTCTGTTTCTCAGGAACAGATGGCTGTAAAACAGCTGATATGTCATATTTCGAAATGAGCCAGTGTGCAAAGGATTCTATTGTCGGGTATTCAAACAAGATTGACGGATCAATATCTCCATTTAATTGTTGGTTCATCTGCTGTACCAGCTGGGCCAATATAATCGAGTCGATTCCGTATTCTTGGAAAGGTTCATCCGTTTCAAAGTCTTCTGCAGCTATTTTCAGTTCATCTGAAAAAAGAGTTACGAGCCAGTCGACTGTTTCAGGGAACAGGTTGCGAGTGCTGGTTTGCTCTTTCGTCTCAGGATGCGAGAGAGCTTCGACAGGCAATGACGGCTGCATCAGCTTATCCGGCTTCCAAACGTTTGTATCTGGTACTGCCGGCAGCACGACAGCATACTGTCTGTCTGATAGAATCTGGTCAAGCAGCTGTAATCCCTCGTCGTTTGTCAAACTGATCAATCCAGTTTGTTCTAAAGCTTTGCTTCGAACCTCGCCTAAACCGGTCTCCTTCCAGTTAGGCCACTGAATGCTTACAATGGGACATTTATCTTGATGAGCCTCCGCAAAATAATCCATAAAAGCATTTGCCATCGCGTAATCAGCTTGTCCTGCTGCTAGTGCAGGGATGGCCGCTGATACTGATGAAAACAAGGTGAAAAACGCCAATGGTTCATCTTGAAGCAGGTCAAACAACGTTTGCAGACCTTCGACTTTCGGTTCAAAAACCTGTCCGATCTCTTCTAGTGATTTTCTGATAAAAGCCGGGTTTTGTTTGTTCACCATCCCGGCACAATGGATGACTCCGCCAATCGCCCCCATTGTTTCGTGTATTGTCTTCAGGCTCTGTTCGACAGCAACCCTGTCTGTGAGATCCAGAGACAGCACCTGAACTTGCGCACCCATGTCTTCTAGCTCTTGAACGGCTTTTATTTTCTCGGCAAGCGAGGAAATTTTTACCAAATTCCACTGGTCACGCGGTGGAAGCTCTTCACGGCCGATAAGGACCAGCCGCTTAACGCCGTATGTTTTCACAAAATGCCGCGCACACAGCAAGCCGAGACCTCTTGTCCCGCCTGTAATGAGCAGGACTTTGTCTGTTGAAAACGATACTTGCTTATGACTTAGAGCGGCTTCTGCTGGCTGCTCTGTCAAATATGCGCGATATCGCTGTCCGTTTCGATAACAGACTTCTGATTCTGTGCTCTTGGCATAATATTCAACTGCAATCAGTCTGGCCAGCTCCTCATGAGAGGCTTCGCATTCCATATCTGCATGTCTTGAAGTAAGATGGCTGTACTCACTTTGAAGCATGCGGTATAAACCGGCCCGTGAAGCACCAGACAAAATAACACCCTCATTTGCGTAGGCCTCCAGCCCCTTTGTTACACCCAAGACCGTCAAATGATGCTTGCTTGCACGTCCTTGCTCGATCAGCTTTTGGAGCCAGTTTATCCAGTCCATAGAATGCTCATGGCTCGTTCCGCACCCGATCAGATCGATTGCTCCAGCAACGTGTTCATAGTCAGCAGCAGATACCCGATCCAGCTCTTGGCTGTCAAATATACGGTATGTCGAGAAATACGTCGAAAGCTCTTCCGCTAATGCCATTGTCTCCTCATTTGCCAAAATGGCGACGGTTTGATTCGTCATTTCTGCCGGTTCAATCGGACAAGGCTGCCACTGTTTACGCAGAAAGCAGCGCTTTGGCATCAGTTCGAATTGAGGCATTGCTGTAGCAATGGTTTCGGGTTCGCCTTCTTGAGTTGGCAGCCAGTAATACTCTTCCGCGAACGGATAAGCAGGCAGGCTGATTCGGCGAGGCGTGTATTCCCCATAAAGCTTGTTCCAATCTATCTGCAGCCCTTTCACCCATAGCTCTGCTACTTTCTCCAGCCTTTTTTTCTCTATCCATGTTTGCAGCAATGCTTTGGCATCATGATCCGTTTCAAACAGCTTGATTTCGCTCTTCTTCGTTTTCACGTGAGCAGCAAATATGCTGCCGTTCGGCATTTCAGCCAAATAATCATCTAAAGCTTTGATCAGCATTTCTCTCGAATCCGCCAAAAACGCCATGCGATAATCCATTGCTTCCCGGCCCGTCTGAAGTGTGTATGCCATATCCTCCAGATCGATATCTTCATTGGAAGTTACGAAATCTTTCATTGCTTCCGCATAGGCCTTCAATTGCTTCTCTTTTTTCGCTGAAAGTACAAATAATGCTGAGCGGTGCTGCTTTGTTAATGGATCGCTCCTCTTTTCAGGCTGATATTCCTCTATCACGATATGGGCATTCGTTCCGCTATATCCGAAAGAGCTCACACATGCTCTCCGCGGTTTTCCATCACCCGTTTCCCAAGGCTTAAGCTCCGTATTTACGTATAAAGGAGAATGCTCAAATTCAAAATGCTCATTCGGTGTCGTGAAGTTCAATGTCGGCACAAGTGTTTTATGATTCATGCACAATAACACTTTTTGAACCCCGGCTACTCCTGCCGCCGCGGATGTATGACCAATATTGCTTTTGACGGAACCGATTGCGCAAAACTGCTTTTTGTCTGTTTTTTCTTGAAATACGGTGGACAGAGCTTCTAATTCAATTGGATCGCCTTGTTTTGTTCCTGTGCCGTGCATCTCGACATAACTGATACTCTCAGGATGTATGCCGTATGTTTCATATATGTCTCTTTCCAGATCCATTTGGCTTTTTGCACTCGGTGCCGTGATTCCGTTTGTTTTCCCGTCCTGATTAATACCCGAGCCAATGATAATGCCATAAATATGGTCACGGTCCGCTTCCGCATCTTTCAGCCTTTTCAGAACCAGCGCACCCGCACCCTCGCCGGGCACAAAACCATTCGCGCTATTGTCAAATGCTTTACATTGTCCATCAGGTGAAAGCATGCCGGCCTCACACATACTCATGTAAGATTCCGGCGTCAGGTATAAGCTGACCCCGCCGACCAGCGCCATATCAATTTCTTTGTTTATAAGTGCCTGGCGCGCTAAATGTGTGCCGACCAATGAAGATGAACATGCGGTATCAATAGGAATCGCTGGCCCTTTTAAATTAAGAAAATACGGAATACGCGCCGCAGCGATCGCAAAGCTGTTCCCGGTGGCATTTGCTCTTGCCTGCCGGTTCAGCATGACCCCGTATTCATTGCTCATAATGCCGAGATATACACCGCATTTTTTCTCATTTAAAGTTCGGGCGTTGTACCCAGCGTCCTCAAAGGCTTTATAGCCTTCCTGCAAAAAGATTCGATGCTGCGGGTCCATCAGTTCCGCTTCTGATGGCGGAATATTAAAAAACAATGGATCAAAATGTTCAATATCATCCAGCATCCCCATTGATTTGCAGTAGACTTTCCCTTTTTTGTTGAGGACAGGATCATAGTATTTGTCTACATCCCACCGTGATGTTGGAATGTCCCGAATGGCATTTCTCGCATGAACCAGGTTATCCCAGTACTCTCTTACATTACGAGCGCCAGGGTATCTTCCCGACATCCCGACAATCGCTATCGCATCCTCCGGGCGGTCTTGAAGAACAGGAACCGTTTTCGTCACATGTTCTTTCTTTATTGGATGTTGAACAGGCTGTAGGGGCCGTTCTGCCGGCTTTGGATGAGATGGTGCTGCTGGCTTTTGCTGGGCTACTTCGAAAGAGTCAGTATGCTCTATCTTTCTATCAAGATGAGTTCCAAGCTCGGACTTTAGCATTTCGGCAAAAGCACGTATCGTTGGATAATCATATACTCTGGTTACCGTAAAAGACGTTCCGTATTGCTTGTTCACCGCTTTTATCCATTCGAGTCCGGTAATCGAGTCCATTCCGATATCTATGAACGCTTCGTCAATATCCACCTCGTATGGCTCCATGTATAACACGTCTGCTATGCTTTCCCTCAAGTTTTCATGCAGCGTTTCAATTGCTACAGTATATTGTCTTGATGCAGATATTTCTGCCGCTGCATATTGAATCGTTTCTTCAGCTTCCTCTTGCACTGGCTGATGATGTTCTAACGGCTGCAGAGATATATTAGCCGGTTTAGCAGCAGGTACCGCTGTTTTTTGTCTGATCGGCGTGTACGTCTCCGTTTGTTTTTTCTCCCCAGCTTGTGTGCTTAACTCGTGTGCTAAGTAAACAGCGAAATCACGTGTTGTCGGATAATCATATACCTTTGTGACATTTAGTGATGTGCCATACTGTTTATTTATTGCTTTTATCCATTCGAGCCCGGTAATCGAGTCCATACCGATATCTATGAATGCTTCGTCTGGATCAATCTCGTTTTGGTCCATGTACAGCACTTCCGCTAAGCCCGCTGTCAGTTCATCGCACAAGGCTTCCGCCGTGATCGTCTCTGTTTCTGTATCTGATGGAACACGCTCTAAACGATCCTGATTGGTCATTAAAGGCTGTAACGTAATATTGGCAGGCTTGCCACTGGCTTCTCTGTCTACAGACGGCTTCGGAATAACGGGCTGTACTGGAGCGAATGGCTCCTCCGTTCTTTTTTCCTCAGCCTTTGCATTTACGTCTATCCAATAGCGATCTCTTGAGAAAGGATAGGCAGGTAAACTGATGCGCCGCGGTTTTTGATCCTGATATAGCGTGCTCCAGTCGATTCGCAAACCTCTTACCCACAGGTCTAAAACCTTCGCATATTTTCCTTTTTGCAGCCATGCCTCAATTGTTTTTGACATATCCTCATCAGCAGCAAAAGCAGCAATGGCTTCTTTGTTGCTCTTTACTTGTCCGCGATAGACATATTCACGATTTTCTGTTCCGGAGATACATTCATACAGCTTTTCTTCAAGCTCTTGCATCGTTTCCGCAACGAACGCCAGCCGTTCGTTCATCGCTTCCCGGCCGACTTGCAGCGTATAGGCAATTCGGTGTAAATCTGCTTCAACATATGTTTGTTCACGAATGGCATGCAGCAATCGCTCCGCGCGTTTCTGAAGTCTTTCCTCATTTTTTGCTGAGAGCACAATGACAGCCGGCTGTTTCCTCGTTGGTAAACGTTCCTCCACAGGTTCCGAAGCATACTCTTCTATTAAAATATGGGCGTTCACACCCCCGGCACCAAATGAAGAGACTCCTGCGATTCTCGGTAATTCGATGTCTTTGCCATTAACACTGATGATCGGCCTCTTCCACTCTTCTAGCTCTTGCTGTACTTTAAACGGCGAGTTAAGGAAATCAATATTCGGGTTCAGCACGTTTGAATGCAGGGAAGGCGCAAGCTGCCTGTATTTCATTTGGAGCAATACCTTCGTTACTCCTGCGATACCTGCCGCACTCTCACAGTGCCCGATATTTGATTTGGCTGACCCTATTGCACAAAATTGTTTGTCATCGGTTTCTTGCGTAAACACTTTGGACAGCCCTGTGATTTCAATAGGATCACCGAGAGAGGTTCCCGTGCCGTGGGCTTCGATGTAACTGACTGTCCGCGGATCAACCTTCGCTTCCACAAACGCCTTTTTGATGACATCTGCTTGGGCATTCGGATTGGGCACTGAGTACCCGTTTGTTTTTCCCCCGTGGTTGATGGCTGTCCCCTTAATGATTCCATAAATGTGATCACCATCTTCAACTGCTTTAGACAATGGCTTCAAAAGCACTGCTCCAACGCCTTCCCCCGGCACATAGCCGTCTCCGCCCTGTCCGAAGCTTTCACATCGGCCTTTGCTGGACATAAATTTGTTCTGCCCGAGCATCAAATATTTATTTGGATGGATTGACACATTCACGCCGCCCGCGAATGCCGCCTCACACTCTCCGCGCTGCAGGCTTTGGCAGGCCAAGTGGATAGCCGTTAATGAAGAAGAACACATGGTGTCTAATGCAATACTCGGTCCGTGAAAATCAAAATAATAAGATACCCGGTTCGCGATGGATGATGGATTTCCCGTTAAAGCCAGAGACCTTCCCCGCACCTGCTCTTGTGCCCCGTACAGCTGATATTCTTCGTACATGACACCGACGTAAACACCGACGCTTCCGCCAAGCTCCGAATCACGCTTACGGCCGAGATGCTCCCTTGTATAGCCTGCGTCTTCCATCGTTTCATACACACACTGCAAAAATAAACGCTCTTGAGGGTCCATTAATTTTGCCTCACGCGGCGAAATATGGAAAAACTGAGGATCAAACTTGTCTACATCCTTCAAGAAGCCTCCCCACTTGCTGTAGGTTTTTCCAGGCTTGTCCTTATCTTCATCATAATAGAGACTATGATCCCAGCGGTCTTCAGGAATTTCCGTAATACAGTCTCGCCCGTCTCTCAGGTTCTCCCACAATTCATTAATGTTGTCTGCCAGTGGATAGCGACCTGAGATACCGATGATTGCGATTTCTTCCGTTTCCTTCTCTCTTAACTGCTTCTGCTCTTTATCTTGCAAAGGAAGAAACCCAGACTTTCTTGGGGTAACTGGGATTTCTTGTTTTTCAGCTTCTGATTTTCTTCCAACAGAAGGTTTTCCTGTTTCAATTCCCAAGATGTCCAGCAATTTTTCTCTGTGGGAATCAATAAAATACCGTGTTAATGAGCGAATATCCTGATATTCAAAGAACAACGTCTTGGACAAAGAACCGAATCCTTTTTCTAATTGACCCGTTACATGCATGATCATGATAGAATCGATCCCGTAATCCTCGAGAGGAGCTTCAGCATCAATCTGGCCAGCTGGCAGCTTAATCACCGAAGAAAGCACCTGTTTAAAATAGTTCTCCGCTTTTTCTCTTAGTATCTCTTCATCAATTTCCCCGATCATGTCTGCTTTTTCTGCCTCCTGATTGAGACTGCTTTTTTTGATATTGTGAGATTGGCCTTTGCCATGTCCCGTTTCATGTAAAAATGCACGAATCCGATCAGTAACACCGGAAGCAACTAACACTTGCGGCTTTCCTGACGTCCAGCCATGATATAGCGCCTGAATCCCACGATCTGTTTCCATGGCCACCATGCCTGTTTCTCTTTTCAGCATCCTTGCAGTTTCCGCATCAATTTGCATGCCCCCGTCTTTCCACAGCGGCCAGCACACTGAAAGAGTTTTTCCGTAACGCTTGTGCAGCTCTGCTTGGCCATTTCGATATTCGCTGAATGCATTCATAAATGCATTGGCCATTGCGTAATCAGCCTGTCCCGCGCTTCCTACTGCACCGGCACCTGAGGAAAAAAGGATAAAGAAATCGAGCGGAATATCTTTCGTTGCTTCGTCAAGGTGAATCAGTCCTGCTACCTTTGGAGCAAGAACGGTTTGAACCTCTTCTTTCTTTTTCTTCATAATGAAATTATCTTTTATTAAACCGGCGCTGTGAATGATGCCATCTAAGTTTCCATAAACGTTTTGGGTTTCTTTTAATAAGGCATCAACCGTTTGTTTGTCAGCCAGATCAGCTTGTCTGTAAATCGCTTGGATGCCAAGTTTCTGTAAGGCTTTAAGCTTCTTCTTCTTCCTTTCATCAAGCGGAGAGCGTCCTGTCAGGATCACAACCGCGTCAGTCGTTTGGTTTGCGATTTCAGTTGCAAAGATGAATCCCAGACCGCCTGCACCGCCTGTGATCAGATACACGCCTTTATCCTTCCATGGCATGTCAGCTCTTCGGTGCTCACCAGACACTTCTTTCCACTTGCTTACAAATCGCTTCCCTTGCCAGTGGCGGATATGCGTGTCACGCGGATAGCGTCTGTTTTCCTCCAATATTTCGAATAGGTCACCAGCTGACATCCCGGTTTCTATTTCGATCAACTGTCCTGTCAGGTTTGGATTTTCCAGTTCAGCCGTTTTGAGCAATCCAGTTAAGCCGCTTAATAGCTGAGGCTCGTCCAACGCAGGCACCGCCACTTGAATGAATGTTTGTCCCCCTGTTTTTGAGTGCATTAGCTGTTTGATTTCTTCAAATAACTGTATGGCATAACCTTCAAACCGTTCATCAATTGTCTCTGGCTGCAGAACTGTACAGTCAAGATGATTTTGGAGGCTTTCCATTTGTTCTCCAACATCACAGACAACGACTTTATGTGTGTCGTACTCTATGAGCTCTTGCCTCTCTGCAGCACGTTCTTCCCAAATATGTTCGAACAGTAGCGTGTCAGTCGCTTCAGAAGGACCTTCTTGATCTGTTTCTAACACTCTTGCAGAATAGCCCGTCAATCGCACGCAAACCTGCCCCTCTTCATTGCATAAATCGATATCAAGCTTCTGCATACGATCCCCAGCTGTACTGCCCTCGCTATATGTGATCCGCGCCCACATAGATGCCTCGCAGCCTTTGAAGATTTGGACATCCTGTATGGCAAAAGGCAGCATTGCCTTTCTGTCTTCTAAACTCGCAGCTCCTCCCAGCCTCAAACCGATAGATGCTTGAAATGCCGAATCTATCATGCTCGGATGCAGAATATAACAGTCTTTTGTATCAGAGATTACAGGAGGCATCGTCAATTTCACTAGAACTCCGTTTTCGCCGGCATATAGGCTGTCGATCGCTCTGTGGCTGTCACCATAATGAATACCCATTTCTGTATAAGCCTCGTAGCAATCAAAAGGTGACAGCGTCCGGCCATTATAGCTTGCCTTCAGTTCTTCAATGTTGATGACCGGATTCTCACCAGCCTCACAAAGCACTGCACTCCCTTGTCCATATACAATCGGCGACTCCTCTGCGCTTTCAGGGTCCCGACAGATTTCAAATGTAATCTCACCATTCTCCTCAGGATATAGACGTACATCTATATCTTTCTGCTGTTCCGTGACGGCGAACGGCCGGACCCAGACGATATTCCGGAGCCGGAATCCTGTCGGGAACTGATCCGCAGCTGCCCTTTCCACAGCTGCCCGAACCATCTCCAATAAAGCTGCGCCAGGTAAAACGTGTTTGCCCTTTATGACATGATCCTTCAAGAAAAATTCACGTCCTGTAAACGCTGAACGGAAGCGGACACCCGATATGTCGGACACATTTTGATGCAGAAGAGGATGCAGGATGTGTCGCTCCTCCTTTAAACGATCAGTCTTTTTCTCCGCTTTCGGCACCCAATAACGCACCCTCTCAAATGGGTAAGTCGGCAGGCTGATCCGCTTTGGTTTGTTTCCGTCGTAAAGCAGCTTCCAGTCAACACCAGATCCGTTCGCCCACTGCTCCGCAATTTGATCGAGTTTTCTTTGCTCCAGCAATTTATGTACCGATTCGGCGGGACGCGATGGTTCGCTTCCTCTTGACACGCGGCCCTTCCAGCAATGCTGAATGGTTTTTTGTCCTTCTATAAAAGCCTTCAATTGGTCGCTTAATTCTTGAATTCCGGATGCTAAGAAAGAAACCCGTTCTTCCATTGGTTCACGGCCTACCTGCAATGTATACGCCAAATCTTTAATCTGAATCCCATCATGAAGAAAATCCAAGAGACGTTTTGCATATACACGGAGACGTTCTTGATTACGGGCAGAAAGCGGAATAACTGCGGATATGTCAGAATCTGAGGACAAAGAAACGTCCTGCTCCGCTGCTTGAGGAATATATTCCTCAAGGATAATATGTGCGTTTGAACCAGTTGCTCCGAAGGAACTGATACCAGCCCGCCGCGGATAAGGGACCTCTTCCCCATTCTCCTTGATAACAGGCTGCTTCCACGTTTCTGTTTTATGCTGTACATAAAATGGAGACTTTTCAAAATCAACGTACGGATTCAGTTCTTCCGAATGCAAAGAAGGCACAAGTTTTTGATGGTGAAGCTGAAGGACAACCTTGCTTAAACCGCTGATCCCCGCGGCGGATTCGGCGTGCCCAATGTTTGACTTTACAGAACCGATTGAACAGAACTGCCGATCCTGCGTATATTGGCGGAACGCTTTGACTAATCCCTGTATTTCGATAGGGTCTCCTAAGGACGTGCCGGTACCATGGGCTTCCACATAACTGATCGTCCGCGGGTCGATTCCCGTTTTCTCCAAGCATGTCTCAATCAGATCAGCTTGAGAAACAGGGCTCGGCACTGAAATGCCGCTTACAGTGCCCACATGATTCACAGCACTTCCTTTAATAACCGCATAAATGCGATCTCCGTCTTCCTCCGCCTGGCGCAAAGGCTTTAATAAAACCGCGCCTATACCCTCGGCAGGCACATAACCGTCCCCATCCTTTCCAAACGTACGGCAGTGCCCGTCAGTGGAAAACATATCCCAGACCCCGTATGTCAAATATTTATTCGGGTGCAAAGACAGGTTCACTCCGCCTGCTAACGCAACATCGCACTCACCGTGACGTATGCTTTCCAACGCCAAGTGCACTGCGGTCAAAGAGGATGAACATACCGTATCGACAGCCATACTCGGACCGTGGAAATTACAAAAGTAAGAAACACGGTTGGCGATTTGCGCATAGTTGAGCGAGAGAGGAAACACGTTTTCTGCTGATGCTTCTTCAGCTCCGACTAATGTATAATCCTTGTGCATGACACCGGCAAAAACTCCTACATGCTGCCTTTTATTTCGTCCTTTAGGCTTCGCCAACGTCTTTGGCGTATAGCCCGCATCCTCAATCGTTTCCCAGCATGTTTCTAAAAACAGCCGCTCTTGAGGGTCCATTGTCTCCGCTTCTCTTGGCGTGATTCTGAAAAATTGAGGATCGAAGCAGTCGGGGTCATCAATAAATCCTCCCCATTTGGAAATGTCCTTACCCGAAGGAGATGTGATTCCTTCAAGTCGCTGCCAATCCCAGCGCGACTCAGGAATCTCGCTAACACAGTCCTTTCCCTCTTTCAGATTGTTCCAAAATTCATGAATATTGGCTGCCTTCGGATACCTGCCCGCCAAGCCGATAATCGCAATATCGCCTGCTGCCTCAATAGGTGCAGGACGAGAAGCTTCAACAGTCTTACGATCGTTTATTGTGTCGGAAACGCGTGCTCTTTCATTCTGGCCAAGGCCAAGGGAACCAGCGGCACTAAAATGCTCAGCATATTCCTCGGCAAGAAACGCTGACAGCTCCGCTATGGTGGTATGCTCAAACAGAAGAGTCGGCGAAAGGCTCTCACCGATCTTATCACTGATCGTTTCTACCACCTCAAGCAAGCCCGATGAATTCAGTCCCATTTGGTAATAACCGACCTGTTTTTCAACTTGTTCTACCGGCTTATTGATTTTCTCTGCGATTAATTGACTTACGAACTGTTCAGCCCCGCTATAGGAATTAACGGGAGAAGATACCATGTCAGCAGGTTTCTCACGCTCAGCAGTGTCCGCTCTTGTCATCTGTGTCTCCTGTGCATCTTGATGTTTTCCGCTAATCAGCTCCGCTTCTCGCACCAATTTGCTTGTAAAGTTTTTCAACTCAGCCACTTTTTCTCCCGACGCATTAAAAAATTCAAGTGTTACATAAATCAGCTCTTTTTCCCGCCGGACGGAGGAGCGCTTAATTCTCGTCATGCAATCCGACTGCAAAAGTCCAGAAGCTGAAAAGGATTCATAGAACAGAGGCAAATACAGCCTCTGTTCTCCTTTAAGCAAAGATGTGAGCAAATGATTGGCACCCACCCCGCTCCCGTCTATGAGAGTCGGGTGAAACATAAAGCCTTCTGCGTGAAGCATGGCCTCCGAACCGAGAGAAAGCTCAAGAAGGACGCCGTCTTCCTCTTCATAGATGCAGCCTTTTGCTTTCATATATTCGCTGTGCACCAATTCCTGACGTCTGCATTGTTCATATACATCATCAAGCTGAACAACGTTCTGTGCAGATGCTTTGATTTGACTGAAATCCAGTGTTTCTTCAAATATGGCTGGGGAGTCTGCGTGCATGTCAGCCTTCATATAGAGCTTTTCTTCTGAAGCTTCTTTCCCGGCACGTTTTTCAATTCCCTTGGCTGTGATTTGCCACTGTCCTTCTTTTTTCTCCGCGCATTGGATATTCAGAACAATTACTGCATCCTGTTCCGCCGTCAATGGCTGATAGATAGATAAATTCCGCAGCTGAAGCTCTGAGCAGGAGAAGCCGTGTTCTCTGAATATCTGGTAGATTATATCGATATAAGCCAATCCCGGCAGGACATTTTGTCCGTAAACCACATGGTGATAAATAAACGGATTTTTTAACGATAATGTGAGTTGTTTCGTTATCTTTTTCACGTTAGACCTCCACCTCATAAGTATCCCATATGTTTGCCGCAGTCATTTTCGAAGTCTCCGCTTCCAGCTTTGTCTCGCCTGGCGAAAGCATTCGTTTCTTTAATTGAGGAGGCGATATTGGACTGCGCTTGATGGCGTGTTTTTCATCTTTTTCCCACGCCTCTACGATGACATGGGCATTCGTCCCCCCATCGGCAAAGCAGTTAATAGCCGCAGTAGGCTGCGAATCTGTCCATTTTTCCAGGGCTCGGCTGAACGTGATGTTCGCTTTCTGTTGATCGAAATGCGTCATCTCTTTTTCACCTGATAAAAATGGGACAAAGCGGCGCTCTTTCAGCATCAGCACAACCTTAATGAAGCTGGCGATCCCTTCAGCACATAGCGGATGCCCGATGTTTGGCTTGATTGAGCCAAGAGAAAGAGGCGATGAGTGCCCAGAACGGTACACTGATTGGATCGCTTTTAGCTCAAGGAGATCGGTTACGATTGAACCTGACCCGTTTGCCTCAAGGTAGCTGATGTCCTCTGGTTTTTTTCCGCTTTTGAAAAGCGCATCTTTCATGACTTCCTTTTGCGCCTCAAGATTAGGTGTTGCAGGCCCCGCCGTTCTTCCGTCGTTATTGACCGAGGCCGCTTTGACGACAGCATATATGGTATCTCCGTCTTCCAGTGCCTGTTTTACGGTTTTTAGCATGACCATTCCGACGCCTTCACCTAACACAACTCCGTCAGCACGCTCATCAAACACATGGAAGGATGAATGCTTGCTTAAAATGCCGCGCCGGTCAAACAGCCTGTGAGAGGCATCTGAGCTCAGCAAGCTGACACCGCCGACTATGGCGGATTGAATATCTCCGCCACGCAGCGCCTGAATGGCCATATTCATGCCGACCAAAGCTGACGAGCATGCAGTGTCAACTACAACACTTGGGCCGCGGACATCAAAAAATTGTGAAAGATTAGCGGCTAAATAATTTTGGCCGACTGTCACGATCGGATTCTTGGCATGATCAAGGCTGTGTTCATCAGGTTTGTGCTGGCTTCTGCCTCCGATATAAACACCGACGGGCTTGCCCTTTATTTCCTCAGGCGTATAACCGGCGTGATACAAGAGTTTCAGACACTCTTCCAACACGAGCAGTGCTTGCGGATCCATCGCCCTTACGTCTTCTTCGTGAAGCAAAAAGAAATCAGGATCAAAATAGCTGACGCCATCAATCACGCCGGCATAATATGGCGTCTTACAGCCCCAACGCTCTGCCGGAATCGGGCCGATTGACGAACGCCCCTCGGATAGTAACGACCAATATGACTCCAATGTATCTGCCCCAGGGAATCGGCAAGAGAGTCCGACAACGGCAATACCTTCTGCATGAGAGTCCGGTGACAAAATCGCTGGCGCCTGAATCTGAGGTGTAAGAGCTCGATCCTCCGCAGGAACAGATGCCTCCGCCTCTATTTTGTTCTCCAAAGGTGCTGATGCATCAGATATCCTGCCTCCGAATAAAGCGGACAGCCTTTCGGAATAAGAACCGATCAGCCAATCTGCGAACCTTTGAATTGTCGGGTATTCATATAGAATCGATGGATCGAGCGCTGCCTCTAATTTGCGGTTTATACGCTGGAGCACCTGTGCCAAAATGATCGAATCCACGCCATAATCCTGAAACAACCCGTCAATCTCGAAGTCTTCACGATCTATTCTCAGCTCTTCGGTAAACAGATCAACAAGCCAGGACTGTGTTTCAGATAATAATCCATCACTTTTGGAAACTTCATCGGCCTCTTCAGTGTCTCTGGCTGGCGGGCTCTGTAAAGCAGCTTCCTGCAAACCGCCCTCATGCGGTTTCCTCCTCTTCATCAGCAGTTCCGGCTCCCAGTTTGTTTGATTCGCCATTGCAGGGAGAACAACCGCTCCGAACATTTTCGATAAAATTTGATCTAGAAAACGTAAGCCTTCTGAATTCGTAATGCTCAACAAGCCGCTGTCCCGATACGCTTGATTTGTCACTTCACCCATACCGGTTTCTTTCCAGTTCGGCCACTGAACACTGATGATCGGCACATGTTTCTGATGTGCTTCTGCAAAATAATCCATATAGCTATTGGCCATCGCATAGTCAGCTTGTCCCGCCGAAAGCTCCGGAATAATGGCTGAAACAGAAGAAAATAAGACAAAAAACTGTAAAGGCTCGTTACACACATGGCGATATAACGTTGTAAGACCTGACACCTTAGGTTCCAGCACCCGCTGAATATCATCTGAAGTTTTTCGGATAAATGCCAGCGTATCCATATCCGTCAGACCTGCACAATGAATGACACCGCCAATCGGTCCTAATGTTCGCTTGATATGTTGCAGCGTTTGCTCAACCTGAGCATCATCAGATAACGTCAGTGACAGCATCTCCACCTGTACACCCTTCGCTTCCAGCTCCCGCACTGCCTGGATTTTCTGGGCAACTGATGTGTTCGAGGTGTCAAAACGAGTCCATTCCTCTCGCGGAGGAAGCTGTTCTCGTCCGGTCAGCACCAGTTTTTTCACTCCATAGCACTCTGCAAAATGACGGGCGCATAATAGTCCGATGCCTCGTGTGCCGCCTGTAATGAGAAGCACATGATCTTTCGGGAAGACCGTGCTTTGTTCCGTGGCCTTACCTGTTTCCGGATGAGCTTTTAGAAAAGCTTGGTACCGTAAACCATCTCTGTAGCAAACCTCGGCATCATGAGAATCGGAATAAAACTCATCAGCGATCAACTTCGCGAGACGGCGATGATCAGTAACCTCCTCAGCATCCATATGCCTTGATATAAGATGGCTGTACTCGCATTGGAGCATTCGATACAACCCAGCCCGTGAGGCGCCAGCCATCCGGACAGATGTGTTTTGAAACGATTCGAGCCCCTTCGTCACACAAAGCAGCCTGAGCCCCTCTTTATGCCCGAATTCAACCAGTCTTTGCACCCATTCAATCCAATCCAGCCGGCCCTCATCATCCCTACCGCATCCGATGACATCCACTAGGCCGTCAAACTCTTTCCAATCAATGTCTGACTGATCATTTTCTATCCGGCTCACATCTAATAAGAGATGATTCGGAAAATACGAAGACAATTCTGCTGCTAAATCTGCTGTCTCTTGATTGCACAGGATGGCAACGGTTCTTGTCCCCGGCACTGCTGAGCCAATTGGACTCAAACTCCATTGTTTCGTCAAAAAGCATGCAGCCCGATCTTCAATTGCATTAACCAGTTCTTTTTTGTCTCTTTCTGAATGTTCCTTTGCCGGCACCCAATAGTGATCCTTCGCAAACGGATATGAAGGGAGGCTGATCAGGCGCGGTTTGGTCTCTCCGTATAATGTGTTCCACTGGATTGAGACCCCTTTGACCCATAAATCAGCAAGTTTGGCGTATTTTCTTTTTCTGATCCAAGCATCAAGTGCCAACGCCATATCTTCATCCGCTGTAAAAATAGTCTGGGTCTCTTTATTTCGATGAGACTGTCCCCGGAAAAATTCGTCTGTTTCTTCCTTACCGTCAACAAACGCCTGCAGTTTCTCTTCAAGTTCCTGCATCGTCCCCGCAACACACGCCAGACGCTCATCCATTTCCTCGCGCCCGACCTGCAGGGTGTAAGCGATGCGGTGCAACTCCTGATCTGTATATTTTTTATTGCGAATCGCCTGAAGCAATTGCGAAGCACGATCCATCAGCCTGCTTTTATTTTTAGCCGACAGCACAATCACGTTTGGCTGTTCTGTAGCCGTGTGTTCTGAATTGGCTTTTGGCATATATTCTTCAATCACAATATGCGCGTTTACTCCGCCAATCCCAAACGAACTGATTCCGGCACGGCGCGGAAGCTCGTTTCCGTCACGATCTGTGACAGACTTCCATTCCTGTTTTTCCTGAACGATGTAAAACGGACTGTCAGTCAGCTGAAGATAAGGATTAAGCGTCTCGCAATGCAGGCTTTTCACTAACGTTTTATGCTTCATTTGCAAAAGCACTTTGATCAAACCGGAAATACCGGCTGCTAGCTCTAAATGACCGATATTGCTTTTAACTGAGCCGATGCCGCAACGGTGATCCGGAACATCCGGCTGGCTCTCGCCTCTCATATTGGATAGTTCCTTAAACGCAGCTTTCAGCCCATTTATTTCAATCGGATCGCCCAATTCCGTCCCTGTTCCATGTGCTTCGATATATGTGACAGTGCTTGGATCTATGCCTGCTTGGCGATATGCACGCACCAACAAATCAGCTTGTGCTTTCGGATTAGGCGATGTCAGGGTATTGGCTCTTCCGCCGTGATTTTCCGCCGTCCCCCGAATAACGCCGTAAATATGATTTCCGTCGCGCTCGGCATCTTCCAGCTTTTTCAACATGACCATTCCGACCCCTTCGCCTCTGACATAGCCATTCGCATCGGCAGAGAAGGTTTTACACCTGCCGTCTTTGCTGAGCATCCCCGCCTTGCTGTAGCTAATATGCGCCTCCTCGGTTAAGATCGTATTCACGCCTCCAGCGATCGCCATCTCACAATCACCGTTTTGCATCGCAGTCACAGCACGGTGAATGGCTACAAGAGAACTGGAACAAGCCGTCTCTACTGGCTCGCTCGGACCATGAATATTTAAAAAATAACTCATTCTATTCGGGCCTACCGAAGGAATCATATGACCTGTAGCAGCATGGCCTTCAATTGGAAGATTCGCTCTATGGAATAGATCTTTATAACCGGTGTTTCCCGTACCGATAAAGATACCAGTCCCTGTACCCGAAAGGCTTTGCGGCAAGCAACCCGCATCTTCCAATGCCTTCCACACGTATGTCATTAACAAGCGCTGCTGAGGGTCTACATAATCAGCTTCTCGCGGCGAAATACCAAAAAACAACGGATCAAACTCTGCGACACCATCAATAAACCCACCCCATTTGATGTTGGTTTTATTGACGTCAGTGTCTGGGTTTCCATAATGCTCCCGCCAATCCCATCGATCTTTTGGAACTTCTGTGATGCTGTCTTTTCCTTCTTCTAGGTTTTTCCAAAATTCGTCTATATCCATAGCGCCAGGGAACCGGCCGCTGATGCCGACAATTGCAACCGGCTCAAAATCGGCAGCCTGCTTTTTGTTTCTTTCTGCTTTTGCAATAATAGGCTGTGTAAAGCGGCGCTTTCTACGTGATGTGATTTTCGGCGCTTCAGATGATTTTGTCTGTAACTCTTCCTGCCCCTCTGGTTTTTCTCGCTCCTGAACCAGGGTGTCACCATGTTCAACGGTCAAATACTCAGCCAGGCTGTGGATGCTTCCATATTCAAAGAAAATGGTCGGCGTTAGCTCCAACTGAAATTCTTCGTTAATCTTGTTTGTAAAGACCGTAAATGTAACGGAATCAAATCCGTATTCACTCAGCTCTGTATTGACATCAATATCTTCACTATTTACTTTTAAAATTGCACTGACCATGTTGCTTAATGATGCCTCCAGGCTGCTTAAACTGTGCACTAAGTTTGTTCTTTCATCTTTGCCTTTAGCAGTAGCATCTTGATTCCATTCGCCCTGATACGCAGCAACTACATATTCAGCCAGGCTTTGGACGCTACCATATTCAAAGAAAATGGTCGGTGTTAGCTCCAACTGAAATTTTTCGTTGATCTTGTTTGTAAAGACAGTGAATGTAACTGAGTCGAATCCGTACTCACTCAGCTCTGTGTTGACATCGATATCGTCAGTGTTTACTTTCAAAATTGCGCCAATCATTTGGATTAAGGCTGCTTCCAATTTTCTAGTTTGTCCTTGATCCTGATCCGCCTTTCTCTGATCGTTCCGCTTGGCTTTCGATCCTGCGGAAAGCAGTTTTTGCTTCATTTTCTGAAGCTGTCCTTCCATCACAAAAACTTGCGGCTTATCAGATACTATCCCTTGATAAAATGCTTTCAAGCCACTATCTGTCGGCATCGGGACCATTCCCGTCGTTTTCAGCATTCTCTTTTCATCTTCAGCGCCGACTTGCATACCGCCTTCTTCCCATAACGGCCAATTGAAGGAAATGGTGGAGCCGAATCTCTTTTTTGATGCCGCAAGAGAACGGCGGTATTCAGCAAATGCATCCATAAACGAATTGGCTGCCGCATAATCGGCTTGTCCAGCGTTTCCTAAACATCCCGAAAGAGAAGAGAAGAAAATGAAAAAGTCCAATGGGAAATCCTTGCTGCATTCGTCTACATGTAACAACCCGCTCACTTTTGGCTGCAACACTTCTTGAAACTCTTCATTCGTTTTATGAATGATGAAGCGATCTTTAATGCTGCCTGCACCGTGAATAATTCCATTGAGAGTGCCATATCTTTCTTTGATTTCCTCCAAAAGATGACGAACCGCATGCTGATCACTTACATCAGCCTCCCGATAGACAACCTCCGCTCCGATGCTTCGAAGAGCCTCCAGCTCGTTTTCCTTATCCTCACTTAAAACAGATCGTCCCGTCAGCACAATAGTAGACCGGCCAGTTCGATTGGCAATTTCCTTTGCAAACAGAAGGCCTAAGCTTCCTGCTCCGCCTGTGATTAGATAAACGCCTTCGTCTCTCCACGGCATGTGAAGCATATCAGCTGAAGGAAGCACCATTTCCCTCCAGCCTTTCACAAAACGGTGTCCAGCCTCATATCGAATCTGTTTGTCAAATGGTCTCTGGCTGTCGTCTTTCAGCTTGAGGTGAAGGTCTATCATCTCTTCAGGTTTCTCAATTTCGATGACCTGAGCAGTCAGTTTGCTGAACTCTATTTCTGCTGTTTTAAACAGACCGGAAACGCCGGCAAACAATTGCTTCTCTTTTTCCAGCGGAACAATCGCTTGAATGATGATACGGCCTGCAGAAAGTTCACGGACCTTGCTTTGCAGGAGTTCAAAAATGTTCTGCATGTAACATTGATAACGTTCAGCAATATGTCCTTCAGCTTCGTTTAGAGTAATCACACGGACATCTTTCATGTGGGAGGCAATGCTGTCTGTGACACTTCGTTCAGTTTCGAAGAGAACAATGATATGCTCCGTGTACGAAGGATCTTCGTCCTCTCGTTCTTCATTCTGTTTTTCCCACACCGGTTCAAGCATTAAGCGTTCGTACCGTGTTGAAGGCTTTGAAGTATGAACCTCCCCTTCTAATACTCTCGTTGAGAATCCTTTGATCCTGACACATACGCTTCCACTCTCGTCAATGACATCGATATCCGCTTTCTGAACAACCCCTCCGGAGTGATCGCTGTCACTTAAGCGAGCATAAGCCCACATAGAAGAAGAACACCCTTTGATCACCTCAAGCTCCTCAAGCGCAAATGGCAAAATCAGCTTTTGATCCGTCAATTCCTGCATGATGCATATTGTTGCTGTCTGCAAGGCGGAGTCCATGATACTTGGGTGCAGCACAAACTGTTCATTCGTTCCAGAAACGATTTCCGGAAGCTGCAGCTGCGCCAAAACCTCTCTGTTTCCTATATTCACATTCTTAATTCCTTGAAAGGCCGGACCATGGAACATTCCTCTGCTTCTGCCTTCTTCGTAAAATTGATCAGGCGACATCTTTCCTTTGCCGCAGCGGCGTGACATTTCAGTGAGGTCTGCGACTGGCGTTTCGGCGGCAGATGCCAGCTCCGCACTGCCTTGACTATGAATAACAGGGTCGTCCCCGTCTTCCTGTGTACTGTAAATGTCAAAGGTGATTTTTCCATCTTCTTCAGGGAAGAGACTGATATCCACTTGAGCTGAATGTCTGTCAACCACAACAGGCTGAACCCAGACTGTATGATTCAATCTGATTCTGACATCTTGGCCAATTTCACTTCCTGCCGCCTGGTTTATAGCCGCGTACGCCATTTCAAGGTACGCAACACCAGGAAGCACAGGCTTTCCTCTTACCACATGGTCTCTCAGGAAAAATTCGTCACCAGTGAAAACCGAACTGAATTTCTGTTCAGAAAAATCAGATGTATTCTGATGAAGCAATGGATGAATAGAGCCGATCCCTGTCTGATTTCCGGATATCTGCGCCACCGGTTTGCGGTCATCCTGCGACGGCCAGTATCGTTCCTTTGCAAATGGATAAGTCGGCAGACTCATTCTGTTTGGGCGCTCACCCTTGTAAAGCTGCATCCAATCTATATTCGCTCCCTTGCTCCACATTTCTGCAAGCTTGTTTACTTTTCCTTTGGCCATCCACTTACGTATGAGTTCAGCGCTGTCCTCATCCTCCGTCAGCCATGAAACCTCTCTTGCATTGTGCTTACTTCCTTGAAAACAGCCTTCAATCGCTGTTTTACCATTGATAAAATCTGTGAGCCTCTGTTTTAACTCATTTACATGATCGGCAATAAAGACAACGCGATGCTCCATCGCTTCGCGCCCCACCTGAAGGGTATACGCAAAATCAGGCAGCTGGCTGTTCTCAAGCCCTCTTCTTTCTAAATAGGCCAGAATGTCTTCTGCATACTCTTGCAGCCTCTCTTTATTTTTCGCCGAGATCGGGACGATGCAGGTTCCGTCTATCTTTCCCTTATCTGAATCCCTTTTGAATTGTTCAAAAATGGCATGGGTATTTGTCCCGCCAAGCCCGAACGAGCTAAGTGCAGCCCTGTGCGTTTTGATCTCACGGCTTAACGTTTTCTTTTGATCGACGACGTAAAAAGGAGAGCTGGCTAAGTCTGTATTTGGATTCGGCTCCTTATAATTGATACTCGGTGCAAGCTCTTGATGATAAAGACTCATCACAACCTTAATGCAGCCCGCAAGACCGGCGGCTGTATCTAAATGTCCGATATTGGTTTTCACCGACCCAATGCCGCAAAATTGCGTTTTATTTGTATATTGCCTGTAAACGTTTGTTAAAGCCGCCAGCTCGATCGGGTCCCCCAGCTTCGTTCCGGTCCCGTGTGCTTCTACATAGCAGATGGATTCAGGCTGTATCTTCGTTTGATTCATGACCTGTTGGACCACGTCAGCCTGGCCTTTAACGCTTGGAGCATAAAAGCCGACTTTGTCAGCGCCGTCGTTATTTACACCAATGCCTCTCAGCAAGGCATAGATATGATCCCCGTCCTTTACAGCATCAGCTGCTTTTTTCAGCAATACAACAGCAACGCCCTCACCGCCTATCATTCCGTCAGCTGAAGCGTCAAAAGCTTTAATATGTCCATCACTCGAAAAGTTCAGCCCAGGCTGATGCACATATCCGATATTTGACTCGGTATGCAGCGTTGCACCGCCAACTAAAGCATAATCAGATTCACCCGACAGGAGGCTTTTATAGGCAGAATGCAATCCAATCAGAGATGATGAGCAGTTGGCATGAACGAAATAGCTTGGCCCTCTCAGCCCGAGCTTATGAGAAATCATTGTCGGGATCGTCCCACTCTGTGCAAGCACCCACGAAACATAGCCGTCCGGCGTCTCTAGGCTCTCTGTTGTATCTGACGGCAGCAGCGCGCGATAAGAATTATTGCTTGCCGACATAAAAACACTGGTTTGCGGAATCTGTCTCGCAGCATAACCGGCATCTTCTATTGCTTTCCATGAATGAGTCAGCAGCATCCGAAGCTGAGGGTCCATAAATTCAGCGTCTTTAGGAGAGATTTGAAAGAAGCTTGGATCAAATCTGTCTTTCCCCTCAATTGAAGCTTTAGCCGGGACATAGTCGGCATTCTCCGCTATCTCCTTTGAAATGCCAAAGCGCTGAAGCTCTTCTTTATTGAAAAACGCTATGCTTTCCTTGCCGTCTCTGAGGTTCTCCCAAAATTCATCATGATTTTTTGCCCCTGGAAATTCACACGATATGCCAATAATCGCTACACTATCGTCATAATAGTCTGGGAGATCACTCATCTCGGTAGACTGATCTTCTATATGAGCTGCCGGGTCTGTCGGCATATGGTCACTTGCATCGCCCATTCGCTGTTCAGTGATGTACTGGCTGATATTTTTAATGGTTGAATACTCAAACAGGTCTGTGACAGAAAACTCACAGGATAGTTCATGTTTGATGCGATCAGCCACAGTGACCGCGAGAAGCGAATCCCCGCCCACATCGAAAAATCCGTCATCCCATTCAATGTCACTCGTTTTCAGCACTTCCTGCCAAATGGTAAAAACAGTATCCTGAATGTTCTTAGGAGAGGTCTGCCTTTGCTTTAGCTGCTCCCCTGATAAATCGATATTCTTAAGGCTGTTTCTATCTATCTTTCCGTTCGGAGTTAACGGCATATGATCAAGCTGAATAAAATAAGAAGGCACCATATAGGCAGGCAAAGCGTTTTTCACAAAATGACGCAGCTCTCTCGCTGTGAGAGAAGCATTTGCATGTTTAGCTGTATAATAGGCAGCTAGGTTATCCATATCTGCGACCACAACGCATTCCAGAATGCCGGGATGCTCACTAAGCCTGCTTTCAATATCACCAAGTTCAATACGGAATCCGCGGATTTTTACTTGATTATCGATGCGGCCTATATATTCAATTCGCCCTCCCGGAAGCCAGCGGGCCATGTCTCCCGTTCTATAAAGCTTAGACCCAGGCTCAAAAGGGTTGTCAATGAATCTCGAATCCGTTAATTCTTCCTTTTTGTAGTAGCCCTTCGCCACACCGTCTCCTGCAATGCACAGCTCACCCGGGACACCTGCCGGCACTGGCGCGAGCTGAGAATCCGTAATATAGATTTGTGTATTGGCGATTGGCCTTCCTATCGTGGCATGAGAGCATTCATCGCTAATGCGCTGAACCGCTGACCAGATAGTTGTTTCGGTTGGCCCGAACATATTCCAGGCTTCACTGCCCGTATCTAAGAAATATCGTTTTAATGTCTCAGGAAATGCTTCGCCACCGCATAAAATTTTCACGCTCTCTTCATTTTCCCAGCCTGAATAAAAGAGCATCTTCCACGTAGCGGGGGTTGCCTGCATCACTGTCGGTTTGATCGCGCGGATGTCCCGTTTCAGTTTTTCAACGTCTTTTGTATGCTCCGTTTGACAAATATAGCAGTGTGCGCCCTTTATTAAAGGCAAAAATAATTCCAGAGCTGCGATATCAAAACAGTAGGTTGTGACAGCAAGCATTTTATCCTCTGCCGTAAGACCTGGTGTTTCCCCCATCGAAACGAGAAAGTTTGTCAAAGCTTTATGCGGTATCATGACACCTTTTGGCTTTCCTGTGCTGCCGGATGTATAAATGACATATGCCAAGTTCTCCGGCGTGACAGTGCGTGTAAGCACTTTTCGATCAGAGGCTGTTTGAGCAATTTCATCCCAATCTTGATCTAAAAGAGCTGTTGTGACACCGTTCCAACTCAACGTATTTACTAATTCTGATGTCGTCAGTGTAATGAAAACTTCACTGTCCTCAAGCATGTATTCTAATCGTTCAGCCGGATAGGACGGGTCTAGTGGCACATACGCTCCCCCAGCCTTGAGGATCGCTAATAAACCCACTAGCATGTCCAGCGATCGATCCACATAGATCCCCGCCAGACGGTCAGGACCCACTCCATGCGCCTGCAAATAAATGGCCAGCTGTGTGCTTCTTTCATCAAGCTCCCGATACGTCAATGTTTGACCTTCATAGCTGACAGCCCCTCTATCAGGCGTCTTTTTCGCCTGCTGCTCAAACAACTCATGAAAAGTTATATATGGATACGTTTTTCCTGTGGCGTTCCATGTTTTGAGAATCATCTGCTTCTCTGCCTCAGGTAATAAAGAATACTCTTTTAAAGGCTGAAAAGGATTCAACATCGCCTGCTCTGTTACATAAACAAAATGGTCGAACATGGCGGATATAGAAGCCGCATCAAACAGCCCAGTATTGTACTTGATGTTCAGCTCCATTTTTTCTTCTGTTTCCCACAGTTCAAATACTAATTCGTATTCGCCCTCTTGGTGAATACACTCAACGAAATCGACAGAAAAGAAGTCAGCATAGCGGCTCAGCAAGCTTTGATAGCTTCCGGATTGAAGAAAATTCTGATAGAAAAAAGCGGTTTGAAATACCGGTGAACCTGCTTGACTGCGAGGAATATTCAGATCCCTCACCATTTTTAGAAAAGGATATGCTGCATGATCAAGTCCATCCAATATCGTTAATTGCAATTTTGAAATAAAGCTAGAAAAAGTGTCTGCCGGGTTCAGCTCACTCCGAATCGGGAGCATATTGAGAAAATGTCCAATGGCATCATCAAATCTTTCTTCCGGCCTCACCATGGCCGGCATGCCGACGATCTGTTCTTTTTGGCCTGTGTAACGGCCAAGCAGCATCATATAGCAGCTTAAGAATACCGTCGTGACATTTACAGAATGCACTTTCGCAAACGTTCTGATCTGATTCATGAAGCCGCTGGACAGCCGCCTGGTGTATGTATCCTCTCTAAACTCAGAGACTGAACTTGCGCTGACCTTAGGCAGCTGAAGATTCGGCAAAGTTCCCGATAGCTGTTTCTGCCAATATGTACGATGCTTCACACCGTCTTTGCCGGCAAGCATGTTTTTCTCCCATGCCGCAAAATCATGATAAATGGCAGGAGAAACAGCTATTTCCGGCTGCTGTCCTTTTAAAAGAAGCTGATAGGTATCAAACAGACTGCGTATAAATGTGACAGACGAAACTCCGTCAAAAATCAAATGGTGAATGACAACTAATAAAAAATGCTCTTGTTCAGATCTGAAAAAGCTCATGACACGCACTAACGGGCTGTTTTCCTTTACATACGGTTCCTTTACTTTCTTTCTAAGAAAAGCAGGAATATCAGACTCTTTCAAACTTGAGATATTTTCTGTCTTGATTTCAATTGAAAGTGCTGGCTCATTTTTAAGAAATGGCACTCCATCTTTCTCTTGGATGACGTGCTTTAAGATTGGGTACTGATTCAATACAAGGCCAAAAGCCTGCTGGAATGTTTCATGGTGAAGCCCTGACGAAAATTTAAAACAGAGAGGTACGTGATATGCACTTTTTTCGGGTGACATTTTTTGCAATGTCCATAATCCTTTTTGAACCTCAGAGAGAGGCTGAAAAGTTGCCTGACTCCTTTCCGGTTCGGTTTTATATGTGTCCGTGCCCTTTTTGTCAGCAGACAAACTGCTGAGGTCATCATGTTCTGATAGATAGCTGGCTAAGCGTTCAATTGTAGGATATTGATGTATCTCTCTGGCTGTTAGTTTGATATGGTAGTTTTTCTCGATCGATCGAATGAGCTTCATCATCTTGATAGAATTCACACCAAGACTTTGGATATTTGCATTTGGCTCCACCCAATCGCGGGAAACATGCAGCTCCTCAGTCAAACAGGTGAGCAGATGCTTCTGTATTTCTTCCCTTACTCTTTTCACATGGTCTGCTTGCTGTATCTCCTCATCCTGGACCGCATCGTTCATCCGATTGGGTTTATGTAGCAAGTGGTCGAACTCTCCATTTTCAAATGAAGTTTTTAGCTGGGTGCGCTGGATCTTTCCGATAGCCGTTTTTGGAATCTCTTCTTTTTGTACAGGCAGCAAATATTCCGGGGTGACTCCGATCACCTGTGAGACATGGGATTGTATGTTTCTAAGAAGCTGAGACATCTGCTCATCATTTAATTTTGCGGAAGTAACAAAGAAGATAGCCAGCTGATCTGTTGAATTCTGGCCCAGACGGACAGCGCAAGCAGCAGTATAAGAAGTTTCAATTTCAGATAATTCTTCAACTGCAGACTCAATTGCATGACTGTAATAATTAATGCCGTTAATGATAATTGCATCTTTCGTACGGCCTGTTATGGTTAAGCGCCCGTTTCGCAAAAAGCCAAGATCTCCGGTTTCAAACCAGCCGTCTTCTGTAAACACACTCTCATTCAAATCAGGCCGCTGGTAATAACCGCTAGTAACAGAAAGACCCGAGACTTGAAAACGGCCGATCTCACCCTCTTCAACCAATTCATTATGGTCATTCACAATTCTCATAGAGAAGCCGGGGATTGGAGAGCCTATTTCAACAAAATGATCATCATCACTTGTTCCAGCCCGGGTAAATTCATGAGAAAAAATAACGCCCGATGAAGTTTCGGACATTCCCCAGGCAGGTCGGATGGCGTCAGCAGGCAGTCCATGTGGTTCTAAAAGCTCAAGTATTCTGCGCCCTACCTTGGCTACCATTGCTTCACCGCCATTGAGCATGTATCGCATTGAAGACAGATCCCATTTCCTATCTTTTATTTCTTCTGCAAAATCAGTAACCAGACCAAACGCAAAATTCGGCGCCCACGTAACAGAAGCTCGGTAATGATCAATCCAATCCAGCCATTTCAACGGCTCCATTAAGATCGTTTCGCTTGAGACGTTAATTTCCTGACAGCCAAGATAAACATCCCGCAAATGCAGCATTCCGATCCCTCCGACATGGTCAAACGGCATCCAGTTAAACGTAATATCCTCTCTGGTGAAGCCTTGCATTTGAATAATCCCTTTCACCATGCTCATAATGTTACGATGATTAAGCATAACTGCTTTGGGCGTTCCCGTACTGCCTGAAGTCAGCAATAAAAGCGCTAAGTCTTCAGGACTGGATTGATGCCAATCTGTGTCCGCTTCAGCGCTGAGCAGATCCTCTACAATAATTGCCCTGAACCCTTCAAGCCCTTGTTCTTTTGCCCAATCGAGCATTTCCTGATGCATCCCCCGGTCCGTAATCACCGCTGGCTTATCAAGAAGCGTCCATGCGTCTTTCAGCTTTTGAGTGCCGCTGCTCGATTCAGCATACGTTGGCGGAACGGCTAATGGAGCCGGAACAACCCCTGTTAACACACACCCCCAGAACGCAGGGAGAAGCTGTGAATTGTCACCAAGCTGCAAAATCACGTTTTGTTTTGCTTTCAGGCCTGATTGGCGAAGCCCTTTTGCAATGCGCAGTCCATCATCCCATAATCGTCTGTATGATTGGTAAACTTCAGTTCCATCCGGCTGCAAATAAATGATTCCCTTTGTATCCCCAAGCTCCGCCGCCGTTCTGTATAAAACTTCAGGTATTGTTGCCGGCTGCTTTTCAGATATATGTAAAGGCTCACCATGACTGACAGAAGGATTAGCTAAAATGCGGATATTATCATTATTTCTCATCACGCTGCCTCCATTTCACCTGCAAAATTTTATATATTTTCAGTTAATTACCATATAAACCTTTGATTCTACTTTTGACTTCTTCATGATGAAATGTTTTCTCATGCATCATCAATTCCTGTTCAATGACGCGCGGCAGCTGATCGCGAAGCGGGGCAACCAAATGATCTTTCAGTGTAACCAGTGAGTTTCTCGGCTTTTCCGCCAGTTCTTGCGCCAGCTCCACTGCATAATCTAACACTTCTGCACGGGGCAGCACCTTAAAAGGAACCCCTCTTTTTTCAAGATCAGCTCCGCGGTAGCTGCCCGCATTCAATAATATTTCCTGGGACAGGCTGAAACCCAGTTTTTTAGGAACGATAAAGGTAGCGCCCATTCCAGGCGTAAATCCGTATTTCATAAAATTAGCCGTATACACGCTTTCTCTGCTCAGAATGACTATGTCAGCAAAGAGCCCCATGACAAAGCCGCCTCCAATTCCATGGCCCTGCATTGCCGCAATAACTGGAATCTCACAATCCAGCGCCAGAGAATAAAGATTGTCATCAGTGAACTTGGTCAATCCCTGTTGAATTCGAAGCAGTCCTTCTTGCGTTCCTCCTGAAGCAAAATAATTATCATATCCTGTCAAAATGACCGCTTTGTATTTGGGGTTCTGCCGTATGTATTCAAACGCTTGAATTAAACCGTCTGTAAGTTCTTGTGAAAACGCGTTTTTATGAGTGCGATCTTGCATCTTTACCTGAATAATGGCGGATTCAATTTCGATAAGCTCTACAACAGAATGCGTCATGATGTCCTCCTAACGGTTCTGATTGTCATTTTTAAACGGTTACTGATCCTCCCATGGGAATTGTCCTGTTTCAACATACCTGATGATTCCCATTTGGTTTTGAGGATCAGAAAACATGTCTTGATTTGCAGTTAAAGCGGTGGCTTTCGCTCGACTGACTTGATGATCAAGTGAGCTCACAAACTGTTTATAATGTGCGATTCCTTTTTTATTCAGCCTCCGCAAACGCAATAAATGCTTTCTCAGCAGCACGTCACTTTCAGCATCAAAAGCATCTATTAACCCCCATTCACTGGCTTCCTGAACGGAAATCGGCTTTGTCATAAGCGTCATATAATGCGCTTTCTGCCGGCCGATACGGCGGATCAGAAACGGTAAAACACAAGCAGGGTACAGGCCGAATAGCAGCTCAGAGAGACTGAATGACGCCGTCTGATCAGCAATGGCAATATCTGTGGCAGATACAAATCCAAGACCGCCGGCATTCACTTTTCCCCTGACATGCGAAATCGTGACATAAGGGCCGGTCTGCAATTTCATCCACAAATCATAGAGAGGCTCTTGGGAGCTTGCCTGTTTTCTGCCCCTTTTCATTTCCTGATAGATTTCTTGAAAATCCGCTCCGAAACAAAACACCTCGGGAAGCCCCTCTAAAACGACAACCGTCACCGTTGATGTTTCACATTGGTTTAACACTTGCAAGCATTCTTCTATCAGCGTGTCATTAATCGTATTATTCGCTTCAGGACGGTGAAAGGTAATATAGCAAACCGACGCTTGAAAGCGGACCTTTATCGTTTGATAGGTCACGAGATCCACCTGTACTTCCGATGAAACTCAGAAATTTCTTCTAAAAACAAGCGCGGCTTCTCTTGAGTGGACTGCATGATGCCCGGTATCATCTCAAAGTCCAGCTTTACATTGCGCGTCCCAAACCGCACCATCCCGCTCCCCTTAAACAATAGCTCATACTCTTCCATGGAGAGCTGATACCGGCGATCCAAATGCTTCTCAATACCAAATGTTCGCTGACGCTCCTGGCCTTGCGGAGTTGTAATTCCGCTGTAAAATTCAGAACAGCAGCCGGATCCGTAGGAAAAACAGCCAATTCGTTTAGGCGTATCAAATCTCCCTTGGTCTATCGTGCTGGCCAATGCCAGAAACAAGGCTGCCCCCATAATATTTCCAACCCGTTGACAGTAGTTTAAACCTGGTTTTACCCGAGTTAAAAAATCCGGCTCAATCCCGGATGTTTTCACCTTCGCCACCTTACGCATCATTGTCCGGTGCGCACCTTTCACCATCCCGCCAAAGGGCGTATGGTAAGCAAGATATTGAAACGTGTCCTGATAATTGGCACCCGGTACACGCTTTTGATATTCCAGAAAGGTCTGTTCGCAGCAATCCAAATATGACATTAAAGACAGATCAGAATCTCCCGCTTCACTGTCGGGAATGGGGCGGCACGTGTCCATCACTTCATAGCCGTAATAACCATTTGCTCCGGGATCTATTTGAAACACCTCGGGATTTTCGCCAACTAAAACGGCCACCGCTCCCGCTCCGGCGCTCGGTTCCGCATAAGACCAATCTTCGCTTAAAGCGTCTCCGCCCTCAGCGATTAAAAAACGTGAAATATCACTGGCGATAACCAGTGCTTTGGCACCCGGAGAAGTCTGGGATAATATAAAATTCACCGCCATCTGAAATCCCGCTGTCCCTGAATAACACGCCTGTTTAACCTCAAACAAACGGCAGTTGCGGTTGAGACCTAAATATTCATGGATATATGTACTTAACGATTTCCCAAAGTCGATCCCGGATTCAGAGCAAGTGATCAGCAATTCAATCCGGTCCTTCTCTGCTTCAGATAAAGCATCAATAATCGGCTTAGCTGCATTGACTCCGAAGGTCACGGGATCTTCATAAGGCAGTGCTACCGCTTTTTCTTTCATTAATAAGTTTTCAAATCTCGCAGTATCTAAGTGTCTGTATTTGGCCAGCTCCATGACATCAAGGTATGCCGTTCCGCCAAAGACATTCATCGCTTCTATTCCGGCTGAAACCATTTATGATTCGCCTCCACATTTCTCAATGTTTTGTATACAAACCGCGGTGTTCATTCCGCCAAACCCCATGCTTAAACTCAGCGCATTTTTGATGCGGTATGAAATCGATTTCTCATTTACCCAATGAAAGGAATCATCGATTGGATGATCCAAATTCCTGCTCGGATGCAGGGCAGATTTTTTCATTTGCAGCAAAACAGAAATAATCTCTACGATGCCCGCCGCACTAAGCCCGTGTCCGGTTATCGATTTTGTTGCATTGATATAAGCATGGGAAAGCCGGCATGCACGGAGCGCCTTTAATTCTATTTCATCTCCAATAAAAGAGCCTGTTCCATGAGGATTAATATAATCAATATCTTCTGGTAAAAGCCTGGCACGCTCCAGTGCCTTCTGGATGACATGAATCTCTCCTTCTAATGAAGGATCAGGATTCCGGTTTCCGTCCAGTTTGATTGACCAGCCAGACAATGCTGCATAAGGTTTGAGACCTCTTCGTAAAGCCGTCTCCTTTCGTTCTATTACCAATGCACCGCACGATTCTCCATAGATAAACCCGTCTCTGTTTTGATCGAAGGGACGGCACGCTTTTTCAGGTTCATCAGCATATTTGTCCGTCCCCATAGCGCCTAAAGCCCTTAGCGCCTCGCATTCCATATAAGAAAGATCCATTAAAGCACCAAGTGCTATGCAAGTATCAACTTCGCCTGACAGGACTTGCTGAATCGCATGAATGACTGCTAACTGGCCGCTGGCCGAGGCTCCTCCCACCGTATATGCTAATCCCGTGATGCCAAACTGATCTGTACATATCCCGCAAAGATCGCTGTCCATGAAAGACAGGCCATACGCCGGAGAAATAAAACCGGAGCGGTCTTGATACCTTTCATAAACTTCAAAGTTTTCTCTCTGCTGAAAATTTGACCCGCCAACAACCAGTCCGATACGTGAGGAATCTGCATCGTCCAATTCAGCCTCCTCCCAAGCCTCTGTGAGAGTTACCAATGCAGCGCGGCTGGAGAATGATGCTTTTCGCAACATTTTTTTAGAGAGTCGGTCAGGATAAGACAATGACGCAATTTCGGCTCCGATAAACCGGCTGTCTTTTTGTCTGCCTGAACGCTTCATGACATCAAAGGCATGTCTGCCGGACAGCAGCGAGGAAGCAAAGTCCTCTTTCCCTTGACCGATAGAGGCCGTGACGCCTACACCGGTCACCACTACCTCAGGCAGATTGCACTTTGTCATAAAGCACCTCAGCTAATTCACCGATGTTTTTCACCCCGGATAGCTCAATGCGAGGGATTTTTAGCGATAAATCCTCTAGCACCAACGTGATAATTTCAGCTCTGTCTACAGAGTCAGCTCCTAGCTCAACTAGCTGATCTTCAGGCTCAAATCTGTGTCCGTCTAATTCAGGAAGCACCTCGCAAATATTGGTGATTAGTACTTCAAAGATTCTCTGTTTATCCATAATACGCTCTCTCCTTCGAGGGATTATTTTAATGATTTTTATAGGTATTTTTTCATAATATTCAAACTTTCATTTTTATGTTGTCTGTTTCATGCGACGGCTGATACATCGATTGCATCCGTTCATGAAGCAATACTGCCGTTTCTGTCATTATTTTTTTCCCAATTTCATCCACATGGCGGTTTCGCCAATTTTCTAATTGCGATCCTTTAACCCATTGATTAAAGGCTCCCAGCGCGGGACCGCAGTGAATTTGATAATCGACCTTCGAATGTTCGCTTCCGCTGATTGCCAATTTTGAGCTGTATCTGAAGTACCATCGGAAAATCAAAGCCATTTTATGCTTCGGGTTTTGTTCAGCCTTCTCAATGTCTGCCGCGGGATAATGCAATGCAATATCTTTATATATGTCTTCTATACTGCGTTTAAAGTATTTCTCCTCAAGCTGGGCCAGCATCTTTGCATCCAGCTCACGTATAGACCCATACCGCTGGTACAGTTCATATAACTTGTTTGCCCGTGCGGGAAAGAACACGCCTTTCTTTAGCACCTGCACTTTACTGCCCGATTCAAACATATCACCTGCAGGCGCATAGGCTGTATCTTGTACATTCATCTGCTGAAGCAAATCCTTTACTTTATCACTTGTTGCCGCCTCAACCGTACATTGATTGATTGAGCCTGTTAGAATAAAATCAGCCCCTAGCATAAAAGCCGCCATCGCTGCCTCAGGTGTTCCAATTCCTCCAGCTGCACCAACTCTTATTTTTTTCCGGTATTGATATTTTTTCATCATTTCATCTCTTAAAGATGTCATCGCCGGCATCAGGCTGTATGCTACACCGCCATCTGTATGACCGCCTGAATCAGCTTCTACACAAATATCGTCAGCCATCGGAATGCACCGCAACAACTCAGCTTCGTTCATAGTGATTTTATTTTCTCCTAAAAGCTTTTGCAGCATATTCTCAGGCGCAGGACTCAGAAATGATTCTGCAACTTCCGGCCGTGATATTTTTGCTATGAGACGATTTGAGCATATAACGTCACCATTTTGATTTCGTTTCACTCCTTTTGCGCGGTACCTTACTAATGCAGGAGTGACACTTAAAAATGCTGAAGCCTCCACAATGCTCACTTGATTCCTCAATAAAAGATCGATCATTTTTTCTTCTGATTCAGTATGTTTCATATTGTGGACCAGATTGATGCCATAGGCTTGTCCTTTCCCTAATTCACCTTGTATAGCATGGATCGCATCTTCAACCTCTTTCAGGCTCAGACCTCCTGTGCCAAAGAACCCCATCATTCCCGCTCTTGACAGCTTTACTACCATTTCTTTCGAAGCAATGCCGCGGTACATTCCTCCTGCAAGATAAGCATATGTAAGATGATAATCTTGTTTAAATTCAGCACTTCCTAAAGATTCTGCCGTAATCCCGGCTTGAACATTGCGTTGCTCCTTTAGATGCGCACTGATCGCGGGGTTCTTTTTCGGTATATATGTCAATGGTTCAGCTTCATTTTTAATCCGATGAATGAGACCGGTTAAAACAGTTCCAGGCCCAATCTCTGCAAACTCCATTTCTCCTCTTCCCATCAGGAAACGAATGCTGTCCGTCCATTTCACTGTGTTGTCCATTTGTTCAGATAATGTATCTTTTAATCTGTCTTGATGGTATGGCTCTGCGTAGACATTGGAGATAACCGGGATGGCCAAAGATGCAAACTGGAATGAGTCAATATATTGCTTAAATACCTGTTTGGCTTCATTCATATATCTGGAATGAAAAGCTCCGCTCACATTTAATGGATGAAACAGCTTTACATCCTTGGTGTTTTCAAAAACAGCCCGAGCTTTTTCAATCTCTTTTTTCGGGCCAGAAATCACAATTTGCCGGGGCGTATTTTCATTTGCCACATCAATGTCATAAAGACGGTGCTCTTCTAAAACGGCTGTAACTTGTTCCTTACTCAGGCCGATCACAGCAGCCATTCCGCCCCCTGTAATTCGTCCCATCAATTCTCCTCTTTTTTTGACGAGCCTTAATCCGGTTTCAAAATCAAAGGCACCGGCTGCCATCAGCGCATTGTATTCTCCTAAGCTGTGTCCTGCCGCAAAATCAGGTTTTCTGCCGGTCTCCTCCACTCTCTTCAAGTAACTGAGTGCATTAACAACGTACAAAGCCGGCTGCGTGTATTCAGTATGATTTACATCCAGATATGATTTTTCGGTACATAGCTTCTCTATTGAATAGCCCAATATTTGATCTGCTTGATCAGTCAAATGCTGATATTGTTCAAATAGGCCTTGTCCCATCCCCTTTTGCTGGGAGCCTTGCCCTGGAAAGACATATGTAATCATCTTGTAAACTTCCTTTCTGGTGTACGGAAATACTCAACCGTATTCAGATTTTTCAGCTCCTGATGAAATGGTGTTATGATTGAGCAGCAACGGTCAGCTGAATCACCCGGAATCAGCTGTTTCACAAAAGCAGCTAAGGTGCCGGATGGCCCTAAATCGATAAACTTGCATGTATGCTGGCTTTCCAAATATCGAATCGCTTCACGAAACATCATTGGCTTTCTGAC
Organism: Bacillus sp. EU52; assembly: GCF_037964975.1. NCBI lineage: Bacteria > Bacillati > Bacillota > Bacilli > Caryophanales > Bacillaceae > Bacillus > Bacillus sp. EU52. Next base: position 1,736,985 of record NZ_CP150177.1, on the reverse strand, counting down.
CGCATTCCAAAAGAAATTCTCGTCCATTACGTGAAGGCAGCTTCCCGTTAAGCTCGATACAATCGGTATTGACGGTTTTTGAAAAGATTTTGATCTTAAAAATTCTGCATAGGCACTCTCTGCCGGATCAATAAGCGAAGAATGAAAGGCATAGGACACAGGAAGCAGCTGGCAAAGAATCTGCTTCTCCTTTAAATCCTCCATAATCTTCCTTATATGATCTTCTTCACCAGAAATGACGAAGTGCGAATCATAATTGATAGAAATGAGTTCACTATTTCCAAACAGTTGCGGATAATCATTCAGCAATTGCGGTTTGTCCAGAATGGCCATCATTTTTCCTTTATCGCAGGAATTTTGGATGATAATAGCCTGTTCAAGTATGCAATCCAGTATATCCTCTGCGTCTGACACACCAGAAACTGCCGCTGCTGCGAATTCTCCCAGACTTGATCCCAATACGTAATCAGGATAAATTCCCCTGTCTTCCAAAACCTTATATAAGGAATACTCAATCATAAAAATGGCGGGGTGGGAAAAAAGAATACTGTCAAACGGATCTGACACACGTTTACCTGGATGGTAGATTTCTTCAACAATGGATGTGCCGATTCGCCGTGCTGCAATGGCATCCATTTCAAGCATTGATTGACGAAACACGGTATTTTCCTTAAATAGTTCTTTCCCCATGTGATAGTATTGGGAACCTTGCCCGGAAAACATAAAAACAAGCGGTTCATTCATGTGTATAACCTTCTTTTTTTATATTTATGACGGCTATTGGATTTCTCATTTCCATGCATGTTGTTAAAGCACATAGCAGCGATTGAAATGAAATTAATAAACGGAAAAGACATATGTGAAAAAGTAAAGGAGATTCAACTTGGAAGGATTGCTATTGGTGCTCTGGATGCGGTTCATTTATGACGTGATCGTAGATGTATGTTGATATCTCAAAATTGATGTAACATGATAACAGGATCAGCAAAGAACATCGACTCTATGATTGGTGGGTGCGGTTAAAAAATGGACCATCTAGATGTGGGAGCGATGGTTTGACAGACCGGCTGACATAGTTCAAATGTCTAACTTAATTTATCAGCCTCTTTATGTAACAGTATATAAAGTTATTCAATTAGAAACAGTGTCAATCGAACGATTGAATCTTTAAAACTTTATACCTTAAATGAAAGGAAATCTGTGTTTAGACCTGATTGATGAGGTGCACGGCCATAGGGGCAAATGCTTTAGCTGGGCATTGCTTCCGCATCTTTCTTTATGCGATGAATTAACCCAGTTAAAACATTTCCAGGCCCTACCTCCTCAAACTCCATATGGCCTTTTTTCATTAAGTAGCTTATACTGTCAGTCCATTTCACTGAATGATTAATTTGATCAGCCAGCGTCTGTTTCATGAATTCGTATGTATACGGTTTGGCATACACATTAGAAATAACTGGGATAGACGGAGGCGAAAAATAAAAGGCATGAAGGAACTCCTCAAATTCTTCTTTTGCCTTATTCATGTATCTGGAATGAAACGCGCCGCTTACGTTTAAGGGGAGTACCATTGTAACTTCAGTCATCGTTTCAAAAAGAGATGCGGCTTTTTCAATCTCATCTTTTTTTCCTGAAATTACAATTTGATATGGGGCATTCACATTAGCGATATCAACATCATGTAAATGATATTCTTTCAGAGCCTTTGCAACCTGCTCTTCATTTAGTCCCATAACAGCTGCCATACCGCCGTTGCTTATCAGACTCATCAGCTCGCCTCTTTTTCTGACAAGCTGTAAACCTGTCTCAAAATCAAAGGCTTCAGCTGCAAATAACGCATTGTATTCACCCAAGCTGTGCCCGGCGACAAAGTCAGGTTTAACTTCTTCATCCTTGATTTTTTTCAGATAGCTTAGTGCGTTTACCACATATAATGCCGGCTGAGTAAATTGCGTTTTGTTTAAATTGGAATAAGGATTTTCCAGGCAAAGACGTTTGATAGAATATCCTAAGATCTCATCTGCCTGATCCGTCAGTTCTTTAAATTCATCGAATAGGCCGCTGCCCATTCCCTGTTTTTGTGAACCCTGACCTGGAAAAACATATGTGATCATTCTCTCAAAGCCACCCTTCCGATTAGTAGATGTATTTCACTTCTGTATGATTTTATAATAGTGATGACCGGATAAATAGTAGCATGTTCATGTTGATGGTAACCTCTGTAAATATTATCCGTCAAGTTAATTTTTCCTACAGTTTGCTCGATTGTTTTTCTGCTTTTTTCCATTGAGGAATAAAGGATCAGGAGATATAACAGAACATAAGAAAAAAGACCCAGATCACGTATAGGGCGCCATATCATGATAATGCGCTTCATTTTCTTTCAAATGAGTTTTCAAAATAAATAACACCTTCTATGTAATCATTTTTGAAAATAAAAATCATTTAGATATTCGAAGAAAAATAGGATAATAGATTCAGAAGGATTATTTAAAATCAAAAATACCTTTTTGGTTTTTACGAGTGCGAAATTTCACAAAATATTCTTTTTTATCAATTTGAAAGTAAATATTATGCTGATAAAGATCCTTTATCGAATGACCGGGCGATTTGCCAAATGAGTGACCAGGATACACCCGTACATGAGGTGAAACCTCCGACTTTATTCTTTGAATACTATCAAACATCTCTTCCGCAGAGCTGCCATCATCCTCACATATGCCGCACCCTTCTGTAAACACCGTATCTCCGGTAAAAATACTCTCAGAAAACAAATAACACATTCCGCCGGCTGTATGCCCCGGTGTGAGAAGACATTGTGCTCTTGTGTTTCCTATGCTGATTGTCTGATGATCATCTAGGCTAATTAAATTTCTGCATCGGAATTGATAATAATCAATTTCTTTTTTTGACATATAAACTTGAGCGTTAAACATCTTCGTCAGCGGGTCTACCAGATTTACATGATCATAATGAGAGTGTGTCAATGCGACTGCCTTTAATTCCGCTTCGAGTTCAGAAAGTGTAGTGGTTATCTTACTCAATTCCCATGAGGGATCAACAACAATTGCAGATCTGCTTACAATATCTTCAATGATATAGCAATAATTCGTCCAGCCCTGATACCTTGTTTTAATTGGATGCACTTTGTAAGTAAGATTCATTTATACCATCCCTATCATGTAAAGTTCTTAAACGATGGACCAGTGTTCACTCCTCAGTCCGTCTTTCATTCCACTTTACCAAACAGCATGATCGTTTTCCATTTTTTTCAGAGATCCTTGTTCTTTGAATATAAAAAAGCGACTCTTTTGGACGCATGCCCAACAAGAATCGCTTTTCGCACTAGTGCCTTAAGGATGACGTTTTTGTGTCTCACGTGTATCTTCCACGCAAATTGACTCTACATGCTGCATAATGACCCGCTTGATTCGGTCTTTATTCACTCGCACAGGGTCAAGCATGGCATGTAAAGCCAAGCCGTCAACAAGCGCGTAAAGTCTCTCAGCTTCAATGTCTTTATCAGCATTCGGCTTCAGTAAATCGGATTCATCTAAATAGGCAATCAGATTCCGCATGCCGCTGAAAATCCCGTCATGATTCGCATCAAACATATCCTTTTTATGTCTGGCGTAAGCAGTAAAAGCAAACCAAACCTCCATCTCTCTAATCGTTTCTTCATTCGTCGGGACCATTTCAAGCAAAATTTGCAACACTTTTTCCTTAGGGAGCAAATCCCTCACTGCAATGTCCTTAATTCGGTCCGTCACCTTTTCTTGGACAAGTTTCATTGCAAAAGCAAGCAATTCATCCTGTGTAGAGAAATAATGGCGCAGCGCACCTAATGACAATCCTGCTTCCTTTGCAATATTTCTGGCTGATGCTCCCTCCATCCCTCGTTCTAAAATGACGCGCCACGTTGCTTCTGCAATTTGTTTTCTTCTTTTCTCATGGTCAATTTGTTTTGGCATAGCTTTATTGTAACAAGAAAAAAATGAGAGGGCAATTTTTATAATACAGTTGTGTTACAAAAACAAAGATGGTAACATATTATTTAAATAATACAACTGTATTGAAAAGAGGGGAATGGATTGAACGGTATCGCATGGATGATTGTTTTCTGTGAAATTGCGTTTTGGGTTGTCATTGTTTTGGGGCTTGCTGTACGCTACGTATTCAAACGACATACATTAGGACTGCTATTCCTTGCCTTAACTCCAGTTATCGATTTGATCTTGTTAGCGGCAACTGGTGTGGACCTTTACCGCGGAGCCTCAGCGACCGCAGCCCATGGGATTGCAGCTGTTTACATCGGTATATCGATCGCTTATGGGAAACAAATGATTCAATGGGCAGATGAAAAATTTCAATATTATGTGACAAAAAAAGGCGCAAAACCGCTGAAACGTTTTGGAATGGATCATGCCAAACACGGTGCGAAAGGCTGGCTAAGACATGTGCTGGCCTACTTAATTGGTGCGGGACTATTGGCAGGGATGATCTATTTTATCAATGACTCTGCCCGAACCGAAGCATTGAGCGGCATTCTTAAACTGTGGACTGTCATTATAGGCATTGACTTTCTCATTACAGCCAGCTATTTTATTTGGCCAAAAAAAGAGAAAGCTTCGGCGAATCTCAGGAGTTAACATGATGAAAAAGGCCTTTCCCTAGTGGAAAGGCCTTTTTTGGTTTTGTTAAAATAGACTTATAGATATTTTGGGCTGATTCAAGGGTGCTGTTTGTATGAGTAAGCAGGTGAAGGGAGTGTCATACTTGAACCAAAAAGAACAGAACGAGCACTCTAAAGATTTTAACCTGAGATCAAAATTAATCGGAATTGTATCTATCACTTTTATCGCGGCCATTGCGCTTGCAGTCATCTTCGGCGGCTTTTTCTTCGGGATGAAAGGCTTATTCTCCATACTTGGCATCACATACGCTTCCAATCAAACATTAGCTTTATTTATTTTAGCCTGCTTTGCTGTAGGATTAATCATAGACCCACTCACAAAGATTATCTCTATCATTTTGGCAAAATCACTTTCATTGAAAAAGACTGCACTTTTTGCTTTTATACTGTATTTTATCAGCAATCTTATAACGATCTGTTTTGCAGATTACTTTATGCAGTCTATTTATATTCCAGATGTCTTGCTTGTTGTGATATCAGCTTTCATGGCTTTCATTGAACTTGCTTTTGATAACCAGCCTAATAGAGAAGCAGCTTAAAATGCCGATGGCAGATATGGAGAATTCATAACACCTTATATTTGGACACCACCAGTTATATAAACGAAAAAAACTCCCTGTTCACACGAACAGGGAGCAAAACACAATGTTGTAATTTAAATTCTGCATTCTAAAATGATTCTCACATTTGGATCATCAAGTTCATCCAAAAAGATAATGATCTTCGGACCACATGCCATGTGCTTCCACCCCCTCACCCAAAATATACATTAATCCTAATTTCCTGTAAATGTAAATTTCGTTATACAGAGGAACCATGAAGTATAATGCGTTAACACTGCTCACACGTTTACAACCGTTTCTTATAATCTGACACTCGAAGGAGTACAAAAAAAGCATTGATCCATTCAGAGAATGGATCAATGCCTACCACCCCCGCTACATCACGCGTTTGAACATCTTTTCCATCTCATAAGTGGAATGGTGTATGATGATCGGGCGGCCGTGCGGGCATGTAAATGGGTCTGATGTGCTTCGGAGGTCGTCCAGAAGCGCTTTGATTTCGTCGTTTCTGAGGTGGCGATTTGCTTTGATGGAGCCTTTGCAGCTCATCATAATCGCCGCTTCCTCGCGAAGTTTTTTAATATCTATATTTTTGGAGTCGATCACCTGCTGAATGATTTCTTCTATGAGCTCTGCTTCTTCTCCCTTTGGAAACCAGGCCGGGTGGCAGCGGACGATGTAACTGTTAGAGCCGAATGACTCTAAAAAGACACCGACGCTTTCGAGCTCTTGTTTGTGCTGTTCAATAATCAAAGCCTCATTTGTGGAGTAGTGGAACGTCAGCGGTACAATCATATCCTGCACCTCAGGCTCAACCTCCCCCACCTTTTCACGAAAGTACTCATATTTAATACGTTCTTGGGCGGCGTGCTGGTCGATAATATACAGGCCGTTTTCGTTTTGTGCCAATATATAAGTCCCGTGCATCTGGCCGATCGGGTACATAATCGGAACCCGCTCAGACGCTGGCTGCTGCTGTTCCTCATGGCATTCCTGCTCAAATGTTTCAGGCAGTTCTTCTGAAACATCGGACACCTCAAGGGTTTGTTCCTGATCAACGATAGGAGGAGCATCAAATTGGAGAGGAGGCAATTCTTCCTCCGCATCAATCGGCTCTTTCACGACTGAGCTGAGCTTCATTGGTGAATAAGATGGCGCATGCGCTTTTTCCGGTACTTTTCTTTCCGGAGGCTTTTCATCAAAGGTTATGAACTGCTGCTCATTTTTGATAACAGGTGCCGATTTTTTCGGAAGCTGGGCACTCGGAATCAGCTGCTGCTGTTTAAATACATCTTTAATTCCGTCACGAATTAAGTCATGAAGCTCTGTTTCCTTGCTGAGCCGGACCTCAAGCTTCGATGGATGCACGTTGACATCGACTAAAATCGGGTCCATCGTAATTTCTATAAAAGTAATCGGATGGCGTCCGATCGGCAGAAGCGTATGATAGCCTTCATGAACCGCTTTGACGAGCGGGAAATTTTTAATGTAACGGCCATTGACCACAGACGACATATAGTTCCTCGACGCCCGTGTAATCTCTGGGAGGGCGATATATCCCTTTACTTCAAAATCCAAGGAGCTCACATGCAGCGGAAGCATTTTTTTGGCGACAGCCGTGCCGTAAATCGCTGCCAGTACATGGCGCACATCTCCGTTTCCGTTCGTTTGAAGCAGGTTTTTCCCATGATGGCGCAGGCGGATCGATACCTCTGGATGCGCCAGAGCAATACGGTTAACCACATCCGTAATGTTTCCAAGCTCTGTATGAACGGTTTTCATATATTTCAAACGGGCCGGTGTGTTAAAAAACAGGTTGGAAACGACAATTTCAGTTCCCTTCCTGCTTGAGGAACGCGATTCGGAAATGATGTTTCCTCCTTGGAGGACGAGCTTCGTCCCAGCTCCTTCACCAGTGCTTGTTTTAATCTCCAGATGAGAGACTGACGCGATACTCGGCAGGGCTTCTCCCCTGAAACCGAGCGTTCTCACCCTGAATAAATCATTTTCATCTTTTATTTTACTCGTTGCGTGGCGGCGGAAAGCTCGCTTGCAATCTTCATTCTCCATTCCTTCGCCGTTATCCAAGACCCGAATGGATGCAAGGCCTGCTTCCTCAATATCGATTTCAATGACTGTGCTGTCAGCGTCGATCGCATTTTCCACCAATTCTTTGACGACTGAGGCGGGCCGTTCCACAACCTCGCCCGCCGCTATTTTATTTGAAAGCTCATCTGACAGCTGGATGACTTTTGCCACATTCATCACCCCGTTTTAATGTAATTTCTTTTGCAGCTTGTACATTTCATTCATCGCTTCAAGCGGTGTCATATCAAGTATATTAAGTGATTTGAAAGCATCGATCACTTGCTTTTCTTTTTTTGAAAGCTTTGGTGTTTCAGCCGGCTTTTCCGCTTCGTCAAAAAAGGACAGCTGTGCCGGCTCTTCTTTCACCTGAGGTTTCTGCACCGGCACTTCCGGTTTGTTTCCTGAATGTTCAAGCTCTTTTAAAATATCTTGAGCGCGCGCAATCAGATCTCCCGGCAGTTCGGCAAGCTGAGCTACATGGATACCATAGCTTTTATCAGCGGCACCTTCTTTAATTTGATGAAGAAAGACAACCGTTCCGTTATATTCTTCAGCGCGAACATGAACGTTTTTCAGCTGGGGCAGCTTGTCCTCAAGAACGGTCAGCTCGTGATAGTGTGTGCTGAACAGCGTCTTGGCGCCGATATGATCGTGAACATATTCAATAATCGCCTGTGCCAGCGCCATGCCGTCATAAGTGGACGTTCCCCGCCCGATTTCATCAAACAGAATGAGGCTGTTTTTCGTCGCATTGACAATCGCATTTTTCGCTTCAAGCATTTCTACCATAAATGTACTTTGTCCGGAAATCAAATCATCTGCAGCGCCGATTCGCGTAAAAATTTGATCGAAAATCGGAAGCACCGCTTTTTTCGCGGGTACAAAGCAGCCGATTTGCGCCATAATGGAAATGAGCGCGATTTGTCTCATATACGTGCTTTTCCCTGACATGTTTGGACCTGTAATGAGAAGCATTTGTCTGTTATCGCCCATCATACAGTTGTTCGGGACATATTCCTGGCTGTCCATGACTTTTTCAACAACCGGGTGTCTGCCTTCAATCACTTCGACTTCATCTTTAGAGAACTCCGGTTTCGTGTAGTGGCGATTTTCACTGATTGTCGCAAAGCATTGCAGTGCGTCCAGCTCGCTCATCTGTTTTGCAAGCTGCTGTAGCCGTGGAATATACTGCTTCACTTTCTCGCGCAGCTCGGTAAACAGCTCGTACTCCAGCTCGCAGATGTTATTTTCCGCCTCTAAAATGAGCGCTTCTTTTTCTTTTAATTCAGGGGTAATGTAGCGCTCTGCATTGGTTAACGTCTGCTTCCGCTCATAACGCCCTTCCTCAAGCAAGTGCAAATTTGCTTTTGTCACTTCAATGTAATAACCGAAAACTTTATTAAAGCCAACCTTTAAAGAACGAATGCCTGTGTATTCCCGCTCCTGCTGTTCCAGGCGGGCAATCCAGTCTTTTCCGTTTCTGCTTGCATCACGATATTCATCAAGCTTTTGATTATAACCATCTTTAATCAGGTTCCCTTCTTTTACCGATAAAGGAGGGTTTTCGTACAGCGCTTCTTCCAGCAGTTCAAGTACATCCCCGCAAGGGTCAATGCGCTCTGCACGTTCCTTGGCCTTGTCATGAGCCAGTGAAGCAACCAGCTGTTTGATGCCAGGAACTTGCTTTAACGATTCCTTCAGCTGAATCAAATCCCGGGCATTGACATTTCCGAATGCAACGCGTCCGGCAAGGCGTTCTAAGTCATATACTTCTTTTAAACGTTCACGCAGATCTTCCCGTTCAAAGAAATGGGACATCAATGTTTCCACCATTTCTTGGCGCTCTTCGATTTGATTGACTCTGATAAGCGGCCGGTCAATCCACTGTTTAAGCAGCCGGCCTCCCATTGCCGTTTTTGTTTCATCCAGCAGCCACAAAAGGGAGCCTTTTTTATTTTTCGAACGAATCGTTTCGGTCAGCTCCAGATTACGCTTTGAGTACAAGTCAATTTTCATCGCTTCCTCAAGCTCATACACCTGCACGGGCTGAAGATGATCAAGGCTGCGCTTTTGGGTTCTTTTCAAATACGTATATAAGCGCAGAAATGTTTTTGTTATATCTTCATTATTTAAGTGCTCAATGATCGTTACGTGTTCGTCTGTTTCTCCGTCTTCAATTGAAATTGTTGCACCGCACCGCTCTCTCAGCTGTGCCACTGTATCGGCATCCAAGCTTCCTGAAACCACGATTTCCCGTGCGCCGACTGAATAAATTTCTGATATGACGTCTTCAAGCCGTTCAATCAAAACAGCCAAATTTTCTCCCGTTGTTAAATCAGACAGCGCAAGTCCGTATCCGTTCGAGCAGGCTGAAACAGATGCGATAAAATTATTTTCCGATTCATGGATGCCTTTGCCGTCCATTACAGTTCCGGGCGTAATCAGCTGAACCACTTCTCTTTTCACAACGCCCTTTGCGGCTTTCGGATCTTCCGTCTGTTCACAGATCGCCACTTTGTATCCTTTTTTAATAAGCTGTTCGATATACGCGGAAGCAGAATGATACGGCACACCGCACATCGGTATTTTTTCAGCCGCACCGCCGTCTCTGCTCGTTAACGTAATTTCCAGCTCCTGTGACGCTTTTTTGGCGTCCTCAAAAAACATTTCGTAAAAATCACCCAGGCGAAAAAATAAAAAGGCATCCTGGTGCTCTGCCTTTATTTTTAAATATTGCTGTATCATAGGCGTATAACCGGCCATTGTTTAATCCCTCACTATGTATCAACGTTTCTATTTTCCAACCTTCATTATAACATAAACAAAAAGTGATAAAAGAATGATATATCAATATAAAAAAGAGACTTGGGGGTACTGTCTCCCCTAGTCCCTTTTTTATTCTTCAGGATCTCCCACTAAAAACTCCGGGTTGATGTCTTCAAGCTCTTCATCAAGCTCATCTTCCCAATCTTCCTCGTCATCCTCTTCCCAGTCAGGATTGACCTCAACAACTACCTTTGTTTCCCCTACCACTTCCGCCAAAAATTCTCTTTCTGCCTGCACAACGATTTTATTTCCATTCGGCGAAATGGTCACTTCAAGGCAGTTTGGCTGCTGAAGCACTTTGGCAATCACTTCATGCTCATCATCTAAGTAATTATTGTCTCTGTATCTGAGTTTAATGACATCTACATATTTTACCCGTTCTGTGACAACCTCTGTCTTTGTGTTGTCCGCGTAAGAGTACCATACGTTTATATCATAATACCCTTCAATTTCTACCGTTTTTCCAATTTTTTCAGCGTCATACTTGTGGTTAATAATCCAACCACCCAAAATGCTGCTCGGTTTTTTCTCAGGCGAGATGGTGTTGGTGCATTGGGTGAATTTTCGGCCTTTCGCTACTACTGCCTTCGTAATAATTTCCCTGTATTCAGACATTCCGGCATGCCTCCTTGTTCTTCTTCGTGTTATCTTATGCTGGGCATTTGTCTAGTGTGCATTTTTATAAATAAAATATAAAAATACAAAGTTTCTGTTCCATTGTATGCAGGGGTGCCTAGAAACTTTACTTATAAGTGCGATAAAGTTTATACGCGGCTGAGCACAGAAAAACCAATTGAACATTTGGTACATAGATTATTTAGTTCATTTTTAACCGCACAAATGATAAAAAAACACGGGCCTGTAAAGGCACCGTGTTTAGAGAGAACAGCTGTTATTTGAATGCTTCACCTTTGAACCGGTTTCCCCTTTCAGCAGGTCGCCTCCGGTTGATGTGATGATTTCATTTGTGACTTGGTTGGAAATGGTGTGTGCAACGAGCTGCAATAGGTCATTTACTTCCATCTGCGAGTCTCTGAATTCCTGGATAACAGGAATCTCTTCAAGCTCTTCTTGCAGCGCGTCAATTTTTGCTTCTACTTGTTTGAGCGCTTCATGCTTTTCATAATGCTTCAGATTGACAGCCTGCTTTTGCAGGGCTTTAATCTGATTAACGATTGTGGACACTTTGTCATTCTCATTGATTTGCGCTTCAGCCCGTTTGAAAAAATCAACCTCTTCTGTTTCAGAAATCATTTTTGCAAGGTTTCGAGCCTGCTGCACAATGTCTTTTTTTGAGTAGAGCGTCATCTCATTTCACCTCGATTGCTTCTCCTACCATTTCTCCGTCAAGCGACCATGTTTTCGCTTGCTGGATTTTCACGCGGACAATTTTGCCGATGGCTTCCTTCGGCCCTTTGAAATTGACGAGCTTGCTTTTTTCAGTATAGCCGGCAAGAATATCAGGGTTATTTTTGCTTTCACCTTCAACTAATACTTCGACAACCTTGCCTTCGTATTCCTTCATTTTTTTAGCAGAAATTTCATTCACCAGTGCGTTTAGACGCTGCAGGCGTTCTTTTTTCACACGCATCGGTACATTATCTTTCATCTTAGCAGCCGGAGTGCCTTCACGAGGAGAGTAAATGAACGTATAGGCGCTGTCAAACTCCACTTCACGGTATAGAGAAAGCGTTTCTTCAAACTGTTCGTCCGTTTCATTTGGAAATCCGACGATAATGTCCGTTGTCAAAGAAGCGTTTGGCATTGCTTCTTTAATTTTTCGCACCAGCTCCATGTAACGCTCTCTGTCATATTTGCGGGCCATCAGCTTCAGAACTTCTGAGCTTCCTGATTGAACCGGAAGATGAATGTGATCAAGCAGATTTCCGCCTTTTGCCAGCACTTCAATGAGGCGATCGTCAAAGTCGCGCGGATGACTCGTTGTAAAACGGATTCTCGGGATATCGATTTTTCTCAGTTCATCCATCAAATCACCAAGTCCGTACGTCATATCCTCAAAGTCTTTTCCATACGCGTTTACGTTTTGGCCTAACAGTGTAATTTCCTTATAGCCTTCACTTGCGAGCCTTCTCACTTCCTGAATGATATCCTCAGGGCGGCGGCTTCTTTCTTTCCCGCGTGTGTAAGGCACAATGCAATACGTACAGAATTTGTCACAGCCGTACATGATATTGACCCAGCCCTTAATTTTTCCATTTCGGACTTTCGGAAGGTTTTCAATAACGTCCCCTTCCTTAGACCAAACTTCTACAACCATTTCTTTTGAAAGGTATGCTTCTGACAAAAGCTCCGGCAGGCGATGAATGTTATGCGTTCCGAAAATCATATCGACAAACGGATGTTTTTTCAAAATACGGTTCACGACTGATTCCTCTTGGGACATACAGCCGCACACGCCTAAAATCAGATCGGGATTGTTTTTTTTCAGTGCTTTTAAGTGCCCGAGCTCACCAAACACCTTGTTTTCAGCATTTTCACGGATTGCACATGTATTTAACAAAATGACATTGGCGTCGTCAACAGAGTTTGTCGCTTCGTAACCGAGCGCCATAAAGATCCCTGCCATAACCTCTGTATCGTGTTCATTCATTTGGCAGCCGTACGTACGGATATAGAACTTTCTTCCGTCTCCCAATCCTTTAAATTGTTCAGAAATTTTAAAGTCATTATGATAAGTAACGGCTTCCTTGCCTCGTTTTTTCGCGTCTTTTAAAGAAGGCGGAATGTAAACAGCTTCAAAGTACTTGCTGTAATCCTTCTCGGATTTTTTGTCCGATGGATGAACTTGTCCGCTCTCTAATTTTTGTTTTTCATTCATGTCATATTTTCTCCTTTCAAACCAAACTTCCACCCTTCAGTATAAAGGTTATTGAAGCTCTGCACAACTGGCAACCTATCATTGTACACTCATTGAGAATAATAATCAATAAGGAATCAAAAGAGGAAGAGTAAACTCTTCCTCTTGTTACAATAGCTGGAGCTCCTTTGCCGTCTTTTCGATGACATCAAGCGCCTGATCCAGTTCATCTTTAGTGTGCTCTGCTGTTATAATCGTGCGAATTCTGGCTTTTCCCTTTGCTACAGTCGGGAAAACGATACTTTGGGCAAAAACACCGTGAGAAAGGAGCTGATCTGAAAATTGCTTTGCCACACCTTCATCACCTATTAAAATAGGAAGAATCGGCGTTTCACTCTTCGTGAGAGTCAGGCCCATTTTCACAAGCATTGCTTTAAAATAGGCAGTATTCTCCCACAAGCGCTCCATATGCTCCGGCTCTTCAAGCAAGACATCAATCGCTTCCATACAAGCTGCAGTGACAGCCGGCGGATGAGATGTGCTGAATAAAAATGGACGGCCTTTATGGCGCAAATAATCGATCAGCACCTTTGAACCTGCAGCGTAGCCGCCGAGCACTCCGATTGCCTTGCTTAATGTTCCGACCTGAATATGCACTCTGCCGTCAAGACCGAAGTGATTCACCGTTCCCCTGCCGTTTTCGCCAAGTACTCCGGATGCATGGGCGTCATCCACCATCACAAATGCGTCATATTTCTCAGCGAGCTCTACAATATCAGGCAGAGGAGCTATGTTGCCATCCATGGAAAATACGCCGTCTGTCACAATCAGACGCATCCGATAATTCATTGACTTTCTCAGCACCCGCTCTAAATCACTCATATTGACGTGCTGATACACCTTTTTATCCGCCTTTGTCAGTCGAATTCCGTCAATAATAGAGGCATGGTTCAATTCATCTGAGATGACAATGTCCTCTTTTGATAGAATACTTGAAAGTACGCCTTGGTTTGTTGTGAAGCCTGATTGGAATACAAGTGCCGCCTCCGTTTTTTTAAAGGCTGCCAGCTTTTTCTCAAGCTCTTGATGCATTGTAAATGTACCCGCAATCGTTCTCACTGATCCGGTGCCGGCTCCATACTGCTGAACGGCCTCCTGTGCGGCGTTGATGAGTCTAGGATGTGAAGTGAATCCGAGGTAATTATTAGAAGATAGCTGAATGACTTTTTGGTGATTCACTGTGACAGATGGGCCCTGCATAGATTCAAGCTGTTTTATGTCTTGCCATGTATGGTTTTCTTTCATACTATCAAGCTCTGCTTTTAAAAACTCAAATTCCTTCGTCATGTTTATCCCCCTTTATGGAATTAAAATTACTTTTCCGCACTGCCCGCTTCTCATCAGTTCGAAACCTTTTTCAAACTCCTCTAACGGAAACTGATGGGTAATAACAGGTTCAAGATCGATCACTTTTGAACTGATCAACTGAGACACCTGGCGCCATGTTGAAAACATTTTTCTTCCTGTGATTCCTTGGATGGTAAGCCCTTTAAATACCACTTTATTCGTCAAATCAATTGTCACCGGATGTTCCGGCAAGCTGAGAATATGAAATCTTCCGCCATTCGCAGCCATCGCAAGACCTTGGGCAATCGCTGAGGGATGGCCCGACATCTCACAAACAAGATCTGCTCCTTCCCCACTCGTTAAAGCGCTTACAATTTTGAGCGGGTCTTCTTTTTCAATAGAAACAGTACCAGTCGCTCCCATTTGTTTTGCAAGCCTCAGCCTGTATTCATTCTTATCAATCGCTATCACCTGAGAAGCTCCTGCTGCTTTTGCAACCGCAACAGCCATAAGACCAATCGGCCCGCATCCAATGACTGCAGTCGTTCCTCCTGCAGGCTGGCTCTCGAGTACGGTATGAACTGCATTTCCTAAAGGCTCTTGAATGGAAGCAATTGACGGGTCCATATCAGCGGGATTTCTCCAAATGTTATCAGCTGGAACTTTTACATACTCCGCAAAACAGCCTGCCGTGTCCACTCCGATTATAGCAGTATTGGTACACACATGAGATTTTCCTGTTAGGCAAGGGACACATTCACCACAAACAATGTGTGTTTCCGCAGACACATACTCTCCCACTTTTACACTGCTGACATTCTCTCCCACGTCCTCTACGATGCCGCTGAACTCATGGCCGAAAACATAGGGTGTTTTGATTCTCTGACGTGCCCATTGATCCCAATTATAAATGTGGACATCCGTGCCGCATATGGAAGCGGCTTTCACTTTTATGAGGACTTCATGTTTATCAATCTCAGGAATGGGAACTTCAGTCAGCACAGCACCGAACGCCCCGTCCTTTTTCATTAGAGCTTTCATCTTTCCACTCTGCATGTACAATCCTCCTTGAAAAATTCTTGTTATATTCGGATTGTACCATGATATGGAATAAGCGTAAACAGCACTGTCTTTTCCAGAAGGACAAAAGTATCTGTCTTGAAAAATGGGCGGAAATTTTTTTAAAAACGTTTTAGCTCATTTCTGATTTTGTATATTCGCTCATTTATGTGCTAAAAATACTATCGGGAGAAAATATCACAATAAATGAAAAACAACCTGTTTGCATTACGCAAACAGGTTGAGAATGCTTTATTTGTTTTTAGCGAGGCTCCACGATTAATTTAATCGCTGTTCTTTCTTCCCCATCGATTTGAATATCTGTAAAAGCCGGAATACAAATCAAATCAACGCCGCTTGGCGCCACAAATCCCCTGGCAATCGCCACAGCTTTTACAGCCTGGTTTAATGCACCCGCTCCGATCGCTTGAATCTCGGCGGCTCCTCGCTCTCTCAACACGCCTGCAAGCGCACCTGCCACTGAATTTGGACTCGATTTTGCTGAAACTTTTAAGATTTCCATTTCTGCTCCCCCTTAGTTTTACAATGGATAAGTGAGTGTTCATTAGAACAATCATTATTAGATGTTGCTATCCAAAAAGCCATCCCCACAATGCTTTTCAAAAATAGCGGGCTACCTTCCATTTTTACTATATTCACTAAGGAGTTGCTATATTCCTGCTTTTCTTTTTAATATTTTTATAAAATAACCATATGTTCAACTATTCAAAGAACATGTGATCATCGTTGATTAAAATACGCTCAATTTTCACGGCTTTTTTCGTTTGATCGTCAATGTCAATGACAACTCCGCTGAGCGTTGTTTTTCCTTCAGCGACAGTAAACCGGACTGGAAGGTTCGTTTTGAATCGCTTAATAATCGTCTCTCTGTCCATCCCCAGTATACCGTCATACGGGCCAGTCATTCCCACATCAGTAATATATGCCGTTCCCTTCGGCAAAATGCGGTTATCCGCTGTTTGCACGTGTGTATGAGTTCCTACTACAGCCGATGCCCGTCCATCCGTGTACCAGCCAAGTGCGAGCTTTTCACTTGTCGCTTCGGCATGAAAGTCAATAAAAATGTACGGTGTTCTTTTCGCAGCTTCTGCGATCAATTCATCCGCTTTTAAAAACGGGTCATCAAGCGGCGGCAAAAACGTACGTCCCTGCAAATTAATGACTGCTAGTTCTTTGCCGTTTGCTTTCACATATGTGATCCCTTTCCCCGGTGTTCCTTCAGGAAAGTTTGCCGGGCGAACCAAGTTCGGAACGTCATCTATAAAATCAAATATTTCTTTTTTGTCCCATGTGTGGTTCCCCATTGTGATTGCATCTGCGCCGGACTGGATTAAGCTGTGATAAATTTTTTCCGTCAGGCCTTTTCCATGTGCGGCGTTTTCACCATTAATAATGGTAAAGTGAGGCTTATATTTTGTTTTTAGCTTTGGTACATATTCTTTGACCATGTCACGGCCCGGTGAACCGACAACATCTCCGATAAATAAAATTCTCATTTTGTAAATCCTTTCTTCTTGAAAATTCCTTGCCGTCAAAAAAATAAAGTGATGCTTAGCGCATCACTTTATTTTGCATACTCTACGGCTCGAGTCTCTCTGATTACTGTCACCTTAATATGACCTGGATAATCGAGCTCGTCCTCAATTCGCTTGCGGATATCTCGCGCCAGTCGATGAGCCTCAAGATCATTAATTGAATCCGGCTTCACCATAATTCGCACTTCGCGTCCAGCCTGAATGGCAAATGATTTTTCAACACCTTCGTAGGACTCAGAAATTTCTTCGAGTTTTTCAAGTCTTCGAATATAATTCTCGAGCGTCTCACTTCTTGCGCCAGGTCTTGCAGCGGAAAGCGCATCTGCTGCAGCTACCAGTACAGCAATAATGGAAGTCGGCTCCTCGTCCCCGTGGTGTGATGCAATACTGTTAATCACGACTGGGTGCTCTTTATATTTGGTCGCAAGCTCTACCCCGATCTCAACGTGGCTTCCTTCTACTTCATGGTCAATTGCTTTCCCGATGTCGTGAAGAAGACCCGCACGTTTAGCAAGCTTTGCGTCTTCACCAAGCTCCGATGCCATTAGACCGGCCAAGAATGCGACTTCCATGGAATGCTTAAGCACATTTTGACCGTAGCTTGTACGGAACTTTAAGCGGCCGAGAATCTTGATGAGATCTGGGTGGAGGCCGTGAACGCCAACCTCAAATGTCGTTTGCTCACCCATCTCACGAATATAGTCATCGACCTCGCGGCGAGATTTTTCAACCATTTCTTCAATCCGTGCCGGATGAATACGGCCATCCTGAACGAGTTTATCAAGAGCAATTCTGGCTGTCTCACGTCTGATCGGATCAAATCCGGAAAGAATGACAGCTTCAGGCGTATCATCAATAATCAGGTCAATTCCTGTCAGCGTTTCAAGCGTACGAATGTTACGCCCTTCCCGTCCGATGATACGTCCTTTCATCTCATCATTTGGAAGATTGACAACTGATACCGTTGTTTCGGCAACGTGGTCCGCTGCGCAGCGCTGTAAGGCGAGTGAAAGAATGTTTTTCGCTTTCTTATCCGCCTCTTCTTTCGCACGGTTTTCAGTTTCTTTTGTCATGATGGCGATGTCATGTGAAAGCTCGTTTTCAACCCGCTCAAGAATGATTTGTTTCGCTTCATCACGAGTCAGACTCGAAATTCGTTCCAACTCAGACTGCTGCATACGAATCATCTCATCCACTTTGCTTTCCATCTCTTCAATATGTTGTTGTCGTTCATTCAGAGAATGATCTTTCTTCTCCAACATCGCTTCCCGTTTATCAATTCCCTCATGTTTGCGATCAAGGTTTTCCTCCTTTTGGAGTAAACGGTTTTCTTGTTTTTGAAGCTCATTTCGTCTTTCACGAACTTCCTGTTCAGCATCTATTCGAAGTTTGTGGATTTCATCCTTTGCTTCAAGCAGAGCTTCTTTTTTCAGTGCTTCAGCATCACGCTTCGCATCTTCAAGAATTTGCTCGGCTGCACCGCGTGCGCCCGCAATTTTCGCTTCGGCAATGGTTTTACGAACAAAGTAGCCAACAACTAAACCGAGTAGAATCAGCAAAATGGAGATGAGAACCATCATAATTGGGGTCATACTTTCACCTCCTCTTGCTATGAACTTGGTTGTTGCTTAAAAAGTGTCGGCATGTACATTGTCTAGTTTTCTCAACATACAGAACCTTCACAGGGAATGAGAGTGTTCATCGCCCTTGTCAAGTTTAAATGGTTTAACAATCATGTTAAAAAAACAAATGTTACAACTTCATTGTAAATGTGTCGGAAATACTTGTCAAGCTTGCCATCTTAACGTTTGCAGGCCATTCGTCTTTTCACGTGCCGAATGCAATTCATCCAAAAGAAGATCGCCAATCATTCTTGATTTAGAAGCTGGTATATTTTATTGTTCACTTGGCCCAATTTAGCATTATTTTGAATGTTTGAGAACAAAATAACAATGGTTTGCCCAGATTTGCTAAAGCTGTTCAAGATATTGAAGCCCGGCATAACACCATGGTTTGAATAGCTTCCGGGAGCAACATAAAATCCCATGCCGTATGTGGAGCTGCTCCCTGGCGTAAACATCTTTTCATAGCTTTTTTGCGAATACAGTTTTCCGTCTATCAGCGCTTGGTCAAATTTGTACATATCTATAGCGCTCATATAAATATCACCGGCTCCATACAGCTGGGATAGATCAGGTATATACGGTGTAACTGTTTTGCTGCCCTCCATCTTATACCCGACAGCAGGATAAGGTTCTTTTTCATATGTTTTGTAAAAGCCTGCATGCTTCATTCCCGCAGGTTTAAAAATATGATTCTTTATGTACTGTTCATAGGGCTCACCGCTTACTTCAGCAATAATATAAGCGAGAACAGAATAGTTGGAATCCTTGTAGTCCCATACGCCCGGCTGACGTTTGATTCCCTGAAGTTCTATGTCTTTTATTAAATCGTCCGGAGTAATGGCGCCGTTTCCTTCAATATGTCCGTTTATCCCCGATGTATGTGTAAGCAGATTCTTCAAAGTAATCGTTTGTCCGTTAGGAAAATGAGGTAAATACGTGCTTACCGGATCACTTGTCTGAAGTTTCCCCTTTTCCTCAAGCTGCAAAATAGCAGTTGCAATCAGCGCTTTTTGTGATGAACCGACATAAAAAGATGTCAATGGATTATTTTGAATGTAGTGTTTACGGTCAGCATAGCCAAAACCTTTATTTGTTACGATTTCTCCATTTCTGACAATCATGGCTGTTCCGCTGAAACCGATCTCTTCTAAATAATTGCTGATTTTTTGATTTCGATCCACTGTTTTGATTTGTTCCTCTGATTTTTTGGCAGTTTTCTTTTTGACCTCTTTTTTCTGATCGGTATTTGAAACCGCTGCAGTTTCTTGAGATGGCTCGTTTTCTTCACTATTTCGATGAAGAGCATTCCAAATCGTAATGCAAACCATCACTGCTAAAAGACCAAGCAACAGTTTTCCTCTTTTATTTAGTTTTCTCCGTCTGCGTTTCGCAGTTCTTCTGCGGGTTGGGCTTGTCATTCATTTTTTCCTCCCAAAATAAATTCCATTTTGCACACGTTTTGTTAGACGAATAAAGCCCTAAAAAAGTTGTCAAAAAAAGCAATATTTTTATCATTTTTTTGCAAAATACAAAAAAGCTGAGTTTTTCACTCAGCCTTTTGTATCATTTGAAACTTATTTTATTTTTATTCTTCAAATTCGAGTTCTTCTTGTGTCTCTTCAGCTTGCTGCTGCACTACTCCGTTATTATCCAAGCCATAATGTTCGCGAATTTGCTCCTGGATCATCAGCATGATATCTTTATTTTCTTTCAGGAATTGTTTTGCATTTTCACGGCCTTGGCCAAGACGCTCTTCTTCATAAGAGTACCATGAACCGCTTTTTTGCACGATATCAAGTTCAGTTCCTAGATCAATGATTTCGCCTTCTTTTGAAATGCCTTCTCCGTACATAATGTCAACCTCGGCTGTACGGAACGGCGGAGCCACCTTGTTTTTCACGACTTTGATTTTCGTTTTGTTCCCCATTACGTCGTTGCCTTGTTTCAGCTGTTCAGCACGGCGCACTTCAAGACGCACGGAAGAGTAGAATTTCAACGCACGGCCGCCAGGAGTTGTTTCCGGGTTCCCGAACATAACACCGACTTTTTCACGAATTTGGTTAATGAAAATCGCGATTGTCTTCGATTTGTTAATGGCTCCTGAAAGCTTACGAAGCGCTTGAGACATTAAGCGTGCTTGTAAACCGACATGAGAATCTCCCATGTCACCTTCAATTTCCGCTTTCGGAACGAGAGCGGCTACAGAGTCGACAACGACAATGTCAACTGCCCCGCTTCGAACCAATGCTTCCGCAATTTCAAGTGCCTGCTCGCCTGTGTCAGGCTGAGACAGTAAAAGCTCTTCGATGTTAACACCGAGCTTTTGCGCGTATACCGGATCTAACGCATGCTCCGCATCGATAAACGCGGCTTGTCCGCCCTGCTGCTGAACTTCAGCAATCGCATGAAGCGCCACAGTTGTTTTACCTGAGCTTTCAGGACCGTATACTTCAATAATCCGTCCGCGAGGATATCCGCCAATTCCCAGTGCTGTATCAAGAGCTAGGGAGCCGCTTGGGACAGTAGAAATTCTTGTATCTGTCTTTTCTCCCAGTTTCATAATGGAACCTTTGCCGAACTGTTTTTCTATTTGTTTAAGAGCCATATCTAAGGCTGCCTGACGATCACTCATTCTATTTTTTCCTCCTTTATGTTACCACTACATATACTATACCCTGTTTGAAGGGATTTGCCAAGAAAAAAGCGAACGCATATTCGGATTTTTTCTTGGCGTGATTCCTATCAAAATATCATAATGTATCAGAGAAATCATGTTTTCTTAGGAGGATAATGTGCTGAAAATATTATTTTTGCTCTAAAAGCTTTAAGATTAAATGGCAGCCGTATTTAGCGCCGCGTTTTCTGATCCCCGTTCTGGAGCCCGCAAAGTGAAACTCGTGAACCTCTTCTTTACCGTTTGCGGAAATGCCGATAAACACATGCCCAGGCTCATGCCCTTCTTGAGCATCAGGTCCTGCTACACCAGTAAAGCTAATGCCGATATCGCTGCCAGTGAGTTTTTGAACACCCTTAGCCAGTTCGGATGCGCACTCCTTGCTGACCGCCCCAAAACGATCTACTGTTTCCTTCTTGACACCAAGCACATTCTGCTTCACGTCGTTTGTATAGCAAACAACGCCCCCGGCAAATAATTTTGAGGCACCGCTATGATCCGTCAGCCATTCAGAAAACAGCCCTCCGGTAAAGCTTTCTGCCGCAGAAATTGTAATGCCTTTTTCCTTGCACGCTATAGATAGCTCTTTTACAAGAGAAGTATCATCGTAACCATAGAAAAATTCACCGACACGCTCTAAGATAACGGCCTCTGTTTCTTTTAACAGACGCTCTGTTTCCTTTTCATCGGCGTGTTTGGCTGTCAGACGCAGCGTCACCTCTCCATCAGCCGCCAAAGGCGCAATTGTCGGATTGGTTTGCGCATCAATAATATCTTCCAAATCGGCTTCAAGCTGAGATTCACCGATACCGAAAAAGCGAAGAACGGTTGACACAATTTTTTCATTTGAACCCATCTTTTTCAGCAGAAGAGGCTTTGCCTCGTTTTCAAACATTGGACGCAATTCGCTCGGCGGTCCAGGAAGAAGCATATAATAGCGCGATTCATGCTCTGTGAGCATTCCCGGGGCCATTCCAAAGTGATTCGCCAGCACGTCAGAGCCTTCGATCACAAGCGCCTGTTTTCGGTTATTAGGTGACATCGTGCGTTTTGTTCGTTTGAAATAGTCCTCAATGGATTGGAATGCCTCATCATTTAACACAAGCGGACGTCCCAGCGTATTTGCAATCGTTTCTTTCGTCAGATCATCTTTTGTGGGTCCAAGCCCTCCTGAAAAAATAATGAAGTCAGAGCGTTCTTCAGCAATGCGGATGACCTGCTTCAGCCGCTCCGGGTTATCTCCGACCGCTGTATGATAAAATACGTTGACCCCGATTTCAGCGAGCTGTTTGCTGATAAATTGAGCATTTGTATTGGCGATTTGGCCAAGCAGCAGCTCTGAACCGACTGCAATTATTTCTGCTTTTTTTGGAAATTCCATGACGAAGTCCTTCTTTCTTAGTTAGATGTTTTTAACGCTTCCCAGTTTTTAGAGAAATATTCCCAGCCTGAAACGACAGTAAAGAAGACGGCTACCCACAGCGCCAAGTCCGCAAACGGGAATGACACAAGTTCAAATGGAAGATTATGAAGAAGCAATGCGGATACCGCAATAATCTGTGCCCAGGTTTTGATTTTACCAAGCATGTTAGCAGCTACGACTTCTCCTGTTCCGGCCAAAACAAGCCTTAAACCTGTCACGGCAAACTCCCTGCTGATAATCACAATGACCATCCAAGCTGGAGCGAGATCAAATTGAACAAGGATAATTAACGCTGCGGATACGAGCAGTTTGTCCGCAAGCGGATCAAGAAATTTCCCGAAGTTTGTTACGAGATTCAATTTTCGGGCATAATACCCGTCCACCCAGTCTGTTGTAGATGCAATAATAAATAGAATGGCCCCCGCCAAATGTGCGACCGGGATTGATTCGTCTCCAACTTCGAGCCTGCCCCAGTCAAACGGCGCCAGCATGATAATCATGAAGATTGGGATTAATGCGATTCTAGCTAGTGTGATTTTATTTGGTAAGTTAAACATAAAGCCCCTCCAATTTCATACTCGGACGTGAAGAAAAGTCATCTGATAATTAAGATGACTTTTCTTCCTTTTTATTTACAATCTTTATGGTTTGTGCCATCACTTTTTTCGGATCAAGTTCATATGAAAGAACCTTACCGTTGATTTTTATTTTCAGATTAGGTGCATATCCGGTGCGGATATCAACTTGTTTCTGATCAGTTATGTCTTTTTTATAGGTTTCGTCTTTTTTCAGCGTTCCTTCTTTTAAAGAGCTGCTGTTTTCATCGCGCACTCGAATCCACGAGCTGTCTGATGCCTTCAGTTCCAGCTCGATTTTATCAGCGCCGGACACTTCATAAGTCGTTAACGATCCTTCAGTGCCAGCAGCTTTAATCTCCAGCTTCTCACTGTCATTTTCTTTTTTCTTATCTTCGTTTTCTTTCGTTTCTTTTTTAGTGTCTGTCTCTTTTTCAGAGCTGTTATTTTGATTCTCTTTCAGCGTTGAATCTTTAGGGATTTCGTATTTGCTCTCACTTTGCGTAATTGCTTTTTCTGATGCCGCATTGTGATCATCACTGTTTTTGTGATTGGCAAATTGAATGATCGCGTACACAATGGCAATCACAACAATCACGCCGAGAATAACAAGTATCGTTGGCAGCAGCTCCAGCGCCTTAGATGCTGGCTTTGGCATTTCCTTTTGAAGATTCATGCCGGAGATCTTTTCAGACACATCGTCATGATACGTATTAGGGATATCTTTTTTATGCTCCTCAAACAGCTGATCCGCATCAAGCCCAACGGCTTCTGCATATTGCTTGATGAATGCCCGAACATAAAACTTCCCCGGAATAATGTCATAGTTTCCTTCCTCCAAGGCGGTTAAATACCTTTTTTGAATCTTTGTTGCCGCTTGGAGATCATCCAATGACATTGCTTTTTCCTCTCTGGCTTCTTTGAGCCGGATTCCTAGTTCAGTCACAACAAACACCTTCCAATTTTAAAAATCAAAGCTTGAAAACCCGGATTGATCAAACATTTGGGGTTCCTCGGCATGTTCATATGTAATAACCTCATCAGGGTCATTTCTCAGTTCAATAATATAATCAAAGTCATCTAGTGTATACTCTGTATTTTGAACGAATATGTCCGGATGCTCCACCACTTTTGTTGCCGGAAGCCGCATGATTTCTCTGACCAGCTGGAGATGGCGTTCCGATCCTCTTCGTGTTGACACAATTCCGTCAACGATAAAGACATTTTCAGTGCTGTATTCATCGGCAATCAGCTGGCTTCTTATCGTCTGCTTCAGCAAGGTTGATGACACAAACAGCCACCTTTTGCTTGCACACACACTAGAGGCTACAATCGATTCCGTTTTCCCGACACGCGGCATACCTCTGATTCCGATTAATTTATGGCCTTCTTTTTTGAACAATTCGGCCATAAAATCGACTAATAAGCCAAGCTCGTCCCGTTCAAAGCGGAACGTTTTCTTGTCATCGGCATCCCGTTGAATATAACGGCCGTGGCGTACGGCAAGTCGGTCGCGAAGCCTCGGTTCTCTAAGCTTCGTTACTTTAATTGTTTCCATCGTTTTTAAGATTGATTCTAATCGTTTAATTTGATCTATATGGCGGCACCTGAGGAGCATTCCCCTTCTGGAAAGATCGACGCCGTTTATCGTTACGATGTTGATAGAAAGCATCCCAAGAAGAGATGAAATATCCCCGAGCAGTCCGGGGCGGTTCACTTGAATTTCATATTCAAAATACCATTCGAGCTTTGCCAAATGATATACCCCCTTCATTGTGGCAAAATTTTACCTTCCTTTATCATAAAGCATTTTTCTCTAATTAGAAAGAAGAATGTTGCTGTGATGAGGAAAACATAAAAAAGAGAGGAAAAATCCCCTCTCTTCCTAGTGAGTGCTGTTATTTTCAACAAGCTTAACCATCATATTGGCAATGGCGTGCTGTTCATCTTTTGATGCTACACTCCAAAGATCTGCCAGCACTTTTTCCTGCTCGTTCTTAGATTCCACTTCATTAGCCAAGTAGCTGCCGATTTCTGTCGCAAGATCTGTAATCGTATCCTGGCTCATACCTTTATCTTGCGCATAGTTTAGACGGTCGCCAAGGAAGTTTTTCCAGCTATCCCAGTTTTCTAATACTGACATGCTTGTTTCCTCCATTTCATGTGAAGTTACAAGATTATTGTGTCCTTCACAAAAGAAACTATACACCGAATATTTTCGGATCAGCAGTGCCAGCCGCCATTCACCGACAGAATTTGGCCGGTGATATATGACGCTTTTTTAGACAGGAGAAAAGCTGTTGCATCCGCAATTTCTTGCGGCCGGGCCAGCCGGCCGATCGGAATCTCATCAGCGATCT
Organism: Bacillus sp. EU52; assembly: GCF_037964975.1. Classification (NCBI taxonomy): domain Bacteria; kingdom Bacillati; phylum Bacillota; class Bacilli; order Caryophanales; family Bacillaceae; genus Bacillus; species Bacillus sp. EU52. Next base: position 1,711,378 of record NZ_CP150177.1, on the reverse strand, counting down.
CTTCTTTTTCAGCCGGGGTAAATTGATTCATCATATTTGTATCAACTGCGCCCGGCGCTACGGCGTTTACTCTGATTCCGCTTGGCGCCAGCTCCTTAGCCAATCCTTTTACAAACGAATGCTGAGCTCCTTTTGCCATGCTGTACAGCACTTCACAGGATGCTCCAGTCTCTCCCCAAATCGAGCTGACAGCCACAATCGCTCCCGATTTATTCCGAATCATGCCTGGCAGAAGGTTTCTCGTCAGCATATACGGACTCGCCACATGAAGCTGAACCATTTCCTGGACTGTTGCGTTATCTACATCCGTAATCAGCCCAAAATGGCTTCTTCCACTGTTTAAAACAATCGCATCAATAGGCTGAACAATTGAACTTGTCAGCTTATCTGCTCCATCTTGCGCGGACAGATCAGCTTGTAATATCTCCGCATTTACGCCAAACATCTGACTTAGTTTTTCAGCAAGCTCCGCTGCCGCATTTTGATTTGTATTGTAATGCAGCAGCAGATTGTATCCTCTAGCTGCAAGGGTTTCGCTGATGCTTTTGCCAATGCCGCCGCTTGCTCCGGTGATTAGTGCTGTTTTGTTCATCCTCTTTCCTTCTTTCCGCAGAAAAACACCCCTCACACTGGAGGGATGTTTTGTTTATGATTTAGGAACAACCTTGCAGACAGTCAGTCTGTCTGCAGCAATTTCCTCTTGTATTACGTTCTGGACATCCTCGAGGGTAATCTGCTCGAGTACCGTTACAACGTCAAACAGACTCATATCCAAGAACGCATAACGGGTAAATTGATTGGCGATGTATTCAGGGGAATTCAGCGCTTTTAAGAATGTGCCAATCTTTTTCTTTCTGGCAAGTTCAATCTTTTCAGCAGTAATCAGTTCACCGGCGCGCAAAAGCATGCTTGAAATGTCTTCAGCCAATTGATCAGGCTCAGGCGTATCTCCGCCGATCGCCGCAAAACCGAACCCATATTCAGCAGTAAAATCAAAGCTAAACGTTTCGTCAATATATCCTTTTTCATAAAGTGATTCATACTGGGCAGAGCTTTTGCCAAAAAGAGCTTCAAGCAATAAGTTCATTGAAAGTTCATGCTTTAAGAGCTCTTTGCCTAATTTAAACGGATTTTTGGATTTCAGCCCAACAAGGCATTTCGGTCCCTGCACGTTCATTTTGATCTCTTTTTCTTTTCGGAAAACCGCTTCTTGCTCTTTCACTTCTTCCCGTTTGATCTCCGGCTGATCAGTATACGGCTTTTTCCCCTGGTTTTCTCTTACCTGAGAAATAATCGCTTCAGGATCTACAGGGCCGACAATGAAAAGGAGCATGTTACTCGGGTGATAAAACGTTTCATAGCATTCATAAAGAAGGTCTTTTGTAATATGTGAAATGCTTTCCACTGTTCCCGCTATGTCAATTCTGACAGGATGCTCTTTGTACATGTTTTCAATGACCCCGAAGTAAAGCCTCCAATCAGGGTTATCGTCGTACATATTAATCTCCTGCCCGATAATCCCTTTTTCCTTTTCAACCGTTTTTTCAGTAAAATATGGGTCCTGTACAAAATCGATAAGCGTCTCTAAATTGCGTTCAACATTTGATGTGCTTGAGAAAAGGTAAGCCGTTCTTGTAAATGACGTAAACGCATTGGCAGAAGCCCCCTGTTTGCTGAAATCTTGAAAAACGTCTCCGTCCGCTTTCTCAAACAGCTTGTGCTCAAGAAAGTGCGCAATCCCGTCCGGCACGTGAACCATCTCGTTTTTACCTAAAGGGACAAACCGGTTATCTATCGAGCCGTACTTTGTTGTAAAGACCGCATATGTCTTGTTGAAGCCTTTTTTCGGCAAAACGTAAACATCGAGGCCGTTGGACATTTTTTCATGATACAGCGTCTCCTGAAGCTGTTCATATTCGATTGGTTTGATCAAGATGCACCCTCCGTCCCTTTTAAGAAATAAGTCGTATCAAGCTGAATCTTTTCGCCGGCTTTAATGACATCCTCTTTTGTGACATTCTCAATATTGGCAAGAAAGTCTTCGATAGGAATCTCGACTTGAGCAGCGGCCTGCTGATATAAAAACTCAGATAAACCGTATGCTGTATCAATCGTTTCCAGCACTTGATTTCGAATGACGGCCTTTGTCTGTGCTATATCCTGCTCACTGAAATCGCCATTTTTCATTGCCTGGAATTGCTCAGCAATAATCGAAACCGCCTGTTCATAATTTTTCACTTCAATGCCTGACATCACCATTAACAAGCCTTTAAAACTTTCTATACGCGAAGCCGCGTAGTAAGCAAGACTGGCTTTTTCCCGAACATTAATGAAAAGTTTAGAATGAGAGAATCCGCCGAACAATCCGTTAAACACTTGTAAAGCAGGATAATCCTGATCTGTATAAGTGATGCTGGTGCGGTAGCCGATATTCAGTTTTCCTTGCTTGACATCCTCTTCATCAATTACTTCTTTTGGCTGAACTTTTTCATCAGCGTGATTGTTTTCAATCGTGCCAAGAGTTCGCTCTTCTATTTTGAAATACTTATCAATTGCCGAATGTACCTGGTTACTGTCCACATCGCCAACTACATATAAATCAAGCTGGTCTTTTTGGATAGCGCTTTGGTATGTTTCGTATAATTGCTCTGCCGTAATGTCATCGACATCGTCGATTTCACCATTGACATGAAGCGCGTAAGGCTCATTTTTGCACATTTCCTGTATCAGCCTTAAATTCGAATAGCGCATTTTATCATTATAGACGGCTTGGATTCTTTGCTTAAGCGTCCGTTTTTCTTGAGCCACATATTGTGACTGAAAAGCGTCTCCCTCCAAAGCAGGTGAAAAGACGATTTCTGCAAGAAGCTGGAGCCCTTTCTCAAGTAGCGGCGTTTGGTCTTTTAAATATTTTTCATTCGGGATTTCAAGCCTGAACGTAATGACGTGCCGCTCTCCTTTTTTCGTAAGATCAGCCGATACTGACGTGCCGTACAGCTCATCCAGGTATGAACGCAATTCTGCGGTTTTCGGATGGCTTTTCGTTCCGCGAAGAAGCACATGCGGAAGCAGCGCTCTTTTGGTGACTTGATCCTTTGTCAGCGGCGCAAGCATCTTAAAAATAAGCGAGACGGTTTTGAATTTTTCTGTTTTTACAATATGTGCGGTTAAACCGCCGTGCTTTGATTTGAGTTCATTAACATATGACATATGGAACCTCCTTCGTTCATTTCTTAATTAGTATGTATTATGACCAATTTTCAGCATTCGCAGAAACACTCTTTCATGTAATTATAGCAACTGTAGGATTTATAAGGAAACAATAACCTCCGCATGCTGTATAGGTACAGTTGTAAACTGTGCAAGGAAGCGCAAAAAAAGACGGCTGGCTAGACCGTCCCTAAGTTTTTTTCTTCTTCTTCACTTTTTTTAGCATCTACAGTAAAGAGCACTAAAAATAAAGAAACGATGCTGCAAAACGCCGAGAGTATGAAAATAATCCAGTTTGCATTAGACATTAATGCAGCAAAAACAGGTGGACCGAGAGCTACTCCTATAAAGCGCATGCTATTGTAGAAGGAGGAAATGGTTCCGCATTGTTCACTTTCAATCCCTTCGGTTATCAATGCATCTAAAGCAGGAAGAGCCATTCCAATCCCAATCCCGCCAAAGCTTAAAAAGACAAATAAAAAATAAAAACTGTGGTTCCACCACAAGGCAATAAACGAAAGGGTTAACAGAATCATTCCTGTAACAACGCAAAATTTCATTCGGCCTTTATCTTTACCGATCTTTTTGCCAGCTATAAAAGAACTGGTTGACAAAAACAAAAGTGGGATTGCCAGTAATCCGCCTTTAGCTACTCCGTCAATAGCATACTTGTTCTCCAGCGTATCTGATAAATAAAATAATACGCCAAATAACAAAAACATAATGACACACCCGATAATGAAGACCGTATAAAGCCAGCGACCATCCTGTTTAAAAATTTTCTTCACACTCTTAATAAACTCAGAAACAGCAGGCGCATCTTCATCTTCTTCAGGCTTGGCCACCAAAAACAATACGAGCAAAAAGCTGATCAAACAGAAAAACGGAATAAACCAAAACGGTACAAACCAATACCAAGAAGCCAGTAAGGCTCCAAGTATGGGACTCAGTACCTTCCCTGACGTGTTGGCGGTTTCAATATCGCCAAGACCCGCGCTGACCTTTTCATCGTCTCCTTTAAACAGGTCGCCGATAAACGGCATGACAATCGGAGCGGCACCTGCAGAACCAATGCCTTGAAGAACCCGCCCCGCCAAGATCATAGCATAAGGATTTTTCATATAGGTCGAGGCAAAAGCAGCTACGGCTCCCCCCAATCCTGCAATGAGGAGGCATGGAAGCAATATTTTTTTTCTCCCGAAACGATCCGACAAATATCCGGCAATCGGAATGCAAATAATTGCTACTACTGAATATACAGTAATGATTAAAGATACTTGAAATGAAGTCACAGACAGCTTTTTCTCCATCATCGGAAGAACAGGAATCAGCATGGAGTTCCCGAGTGTCATCACAAGCGGGACAGAAGACAATGCAATAATATTTTTCATTCCATTTTTCTCTCTCAACATTTTCACCCATTCACTTTCTTGTCATCCCTTATATATTGCGTTAACCGGAATGAAAGTATGTACAAAGAAACATGAATCAGTGCAAATAAAAAAACAGACACATACAGGCGTCCGTTTTTAGAATCGTTTACGCAAAACATGAAATCTGAATTTATCCGCTCTAAAATAATTTAAAGAATAAAGCACCGGTTTATCGTGCTGATCGTAATGGGTTTGTTTTAACAGCAAAAGGGCTGTTTCAGGATCGCATTCAAGCACTGGAGAAATGGTATCGTGATAGCCGATCGGTTCTATATCAGTTACTGCATAGCTGATTACGGAGCCTGAATTTTTCTCAAGAAGGTCAAACATAGATTCTTGCTGATGAGAAAAAGAATTCGGCAAAATATTCATCGGAATTTTGTCTATACAATACACAATCGGCTGTCCGTCAGCTGTCCTGACTCGTTCAAGGTAAAAAAGTTCTTGCCCTTCTGCCAAATGAAATCTCTTCGTATCATCTTCAGACGGCATAAGCACTTGTGATGATAGAAAAATCGTGCCAGGGGTCATATTCGCCTGTTCTATCATCTTGGTTACACTGTTCAGCTGTTCAATGCCCGAAAGAAATAACGGCTTAGAATGGACAAAAGTGCCTACACCATGCCTTCTGATAATCACATGCTCTTCTTCCAGTATCCGCAAGGCTTCTCTTAGCGTCGCTCTGCTGACACCAAGCTTTTTGGAAAGCTCAAATTCAGAAGGCAGCTTTTCCTTCTCAGTGTAGATCCCATTTTTTATATCCTCTTTAATTCGTTCAATTACTTTCAAATACAAGTGCCGATTATCAGCTTTTGTAGACATGTTTCCCCTCCGTAAACCACTTTCGATAAAAATTATTGAACAATTGGGACAACTATATCATGTTTTGTCGAAAAAATAAATAGAAAGGTGATCAGTTTACATAATGTTATTATTGACAACTATAGAGAGCGGAACTCCCTTCATTAAGAAGAGAGCTCATCATATTTCTCTTTTGATAATAATACTTCCCTAGGTTTGCTGCCTTCATACGGTCCGACAACACCGCGTTCCTCCATTGCGTCAATCAGGCGCGCCGCTCTCGTATAGCCGATTCTGAATCTTCTTTGCAGCATTGAAACAGATGCCGTCTGCATGCCGACGATTAATTCAACAGCTTCATCATAAAGTTCATCAGTAACCTCGGAATGAGTTTCTGTTGTCTCCTCAGGAATCATTTCTTCTTGATATTGCGCTTTCTGCTGCGTAATCACATGGTCGACGACCTTCTCCACTTCGTCATCCGACAAAAATGCTCCCTGCACACGGACAGGTTTGTTAGCCCCTACAGGTAAAAACAGCATATCGCCGCGGCCAAGAAGCTTCTCAGCGCCACCCATGTCAAGAATGGTCCTTGAATCCGTCTGTGAAGATACGCTGAACGCGATTCGTGACGGAATGTTCGCTTTGATCACCCCTGTGATAACATCCACCGATGGCCGCTGTGTCGCAATAATAAGATGGATGCCGGCAGCCCGCGCCATTTGGGACAATCTCGTAATCGAATCTTCCACATCAGATGAAGCGACCATCATGAGATCGGCTAGCTCGTCCACAATGACAACAATATAAGGCAGCTCTGGCTGTTTCGCTCCTTCTTCATTGTTGGCGCGTTTTATATAATCATTGTATCCTTCAATATTTCTTGTACCCGTATGAGAAAATAATTCGTACCGCCGCTCCATTTCATTGACAACCTTTTTCAAAGCCTGCGACGCTTTTTTCGGATCGGTTACAACAGGAGCAAGCAAATGCGGAATCCCGTTGTAGACATTTAGCTCTACCATTTTAGGATCGATCATCATCATTTTCACTTCATGCGGTTTCGCCCGCATTAAAATACTTGTAATAATGCCGTTGACACAGACACTTTTCCCGCTACCGGTTGCGCCTGCGACCAAAAGGTGGGGCATCTTGTTTAACTCAGCCAATACAGCTTCACCTGAAATATTGCGGCCGAGTCCAATTAACAGCTTCGCATCCGGTCTGTCATTCAATTTAGACTCCAGCACTTCTTTCAGCGAAACCATTGCCACTTCTGCGTTTGGAACTTCAATTCCGATTGCTGATTTGCCTGGTATAGGCGCTTCGATCCTGATATCCTTCGCAGCAAGCGCAAGCGCTAAATCATCGCTTAAATTGACAATTTTGCTAACCTTCACTCCGACATCAGGATATACTTCATATTTTGTTACGGCCGGTCCGAGATGAACCTGTGTGACTTTCGCCTTTACGCCAAAGCTTTGGAATGTGCGTTCAAGCTTTCTGGCATTTTCATAAATATTCTTTTTATCAGCCTGCTGGCCGGTATGCTTCGGATCTGCCAGCAAATCCAGTGACGGCATCTCGTAATCCTTATTTTCGAGCTCTGTAAAGGTCATAGGAGGAGCAGAAACAGTTTCCTGATCACCTGTCTCCGGTTGGATGTCCTGAAGCGGCTTCGACACAGGTACGGGGCGCTTTTCTATAACTGGAGACTCTTCCTCTTCATTACGATCAGAAAAGCTTGAGATAATCGGCTCTGAATGAATAAGAGGCGATACTGTTTCATAATCCCCCTCTTCATCAGGAGGCTCCGGTTCCATTTGCTGTTTTTTGCGGGCCGGTTTTTGTTTTTTGCTCGGCGCTTTCGTTTTTTTCGATGACTGCATATTTGATTTGAAGGATTTCATATCATCAATAAATGCTAACCATTGTTCTTTTATAAAACGTCCAATCGGGCTCATCCACTTTTTTAGCGTTTCTTGTAGCGAGCGTCCTGTTACTAAAATCATTCCGATCAAAATCATGACAATCGCCATGATCTGAGAACCAGTCGACGCAAACAAAAAGTGTGAAGCCGCAAACAGCAGCGCACCGATCATCCCTCCGCCTAAATCAGGTGAAGCAGAGCTGCCATTCATGTCCATTAAAAACAATTCCCACGTATTGCGCACCACGCTTGCAGACTCAATAGACCCTTTGTGCGTCAAATTTTTAAATAGCTGCACGTGAGAAAGCAGCAATATGCTTGCGATGATACAGTACAACCCGGCCTTTCGTCTCGTTAAAAGGCTTGGGGTTTTTTTCTTCCAAAACAGTGAGACTCCTAACACCAATAAACCTAACAAGCATAAAATAAACCACTCTCCAGCAAAAAAGCGGAACAAATAGATAAACGTTTGCCCGACTACCCCCAGCTGCAAGATTGCGATAATTGAAATGGCTATACACAGCAATCCGTTGAGCTCGTATTTTATATTTAGCTGTTTCGCCTGTTTTTTTCTTGATTTTCGTTTTTTCTTTGCCACACTCATCACCTTACTGCGTTAAAAAATGTAAGTTCATACATAATGAAGAAAGCAGCCGTTTACAGGCTGCGTTTTTTCTGTAGGATTCCCCTATTATAGCATATTTTGCCCTTAAAAAAGGGTTGGATTCTTATACGTTTAATTTCAGCTTTTGTCCGGGTGAAATGTCCGGATGCAGAAAATGCATTGGATTGGTGCTCATGATTTGAATGACTTCCGCTTCATTCCCTTTCATTTCGACTAGAAGCGGTACACCTTTATATTCAATTTGCTCATGTGCGCTTGTCTCTTGGTTCTGTTCTGCAAACACAATTTCCTGCGGCATCACGGTATAAAGAATCATTGAATCATCCGTCCTTCTTCTTTCCTTGCTTCGTCGATGAGCTCATTCAGTTTATTGATTGCCTGTCCGACACCGCCTGCGTGATCGATCAATCCGTATTTAACTGCATCCTTACCGACTACATTTGTTCCGATATCGCGTGTTAAGTTTCCTTTTGAAAACATTAGCTCTTTAAATTTCTCTTCGGTTATATTGGAATGGCTTGTCACAAATTTAACAACTCTTTCTTGCATCTTATCCAGGTATTCAAACGTTTGCGGCACCCCGATGACCAGCCCGGTGAGCCTAACTGGATGAATCGTCATCGTTGCTGTTTCGGCGATATAGCTGTAATCACAGGATACAGCAATCGGAACGCCGATGGAATGCCCCCCGCCAAGCACGATAGAAACGGTCGGTTTCGATAAAGATGCAAGCATTTCCGCTATGGCAAGACCAGCTTCAACATCTCCTCCGACAGTATTTAATATGATCAGCAAGCCTTCAATTTTGGGATTTTGTTCAATTGCCACAATCTGCGGGATGACATGTTCATATTTTGTTGTTTTGTTTTGCGGAGGAAGCTGAACATGGCCTTCAATTTGTCCGATAATGGTCAGACAATGAATATTTGTATCTTGGGGCAGCTGCGGAAGCGTCGTTTCACCAAGCTGCTGTATTTTATTCATAATGCTGTCCTTCGCATCATTTTTTTCAGGACGCTCTTCTTCTGTGTTTTCCATACGATGATCCATCTCGCTTTCATCCTTTCCGAGTTTCTCTTTGTATTATGAACAAAGATACTTCATTCAATCCCGGCTTGAAGGACAAAAAATAAAGACCGGAGCAACTCCGGTCTTTAGTCAGTCATTATACTTCCATAATAATTGGGATGATCATCGGTTTACGTTTCGTTTTTTCATAAAGGAATTGGTTCAAAGCATCCCGCATTGCCTGCTTCAGCGTTGACCATTCGACATTTGATGTTTCAGTCGCTTCTGTCACGATGGACCGGACGAGCTCAGTAGCCTGTACGATTAGACCTTCAGACTCTCTTACATAAACAAAGCCGCGAGTGATAATTTCTGGTCCTGATACAAGATTTTTCTTTTGTTTATCAAGTGTAATGACAACGATTAAAATTCCGTCCTGTGAAAGCAAGCGGCGGTCTCTCAATACGATATTGCCGATATCACCGACACCTAAACCATCAATTAAAATATTGCCGTAAGGAACTTTATCCCCAATTTTTACGTTTTGGCCGCGGAATTCAACGACGTCGCCTTTTTCAATTAAGAAGATGTCGCTGCGCTTCATGCCGGTTTCTTCAGCGATTTTTGAATGAGCTTTTTGCATTCTGTATTCGCCGTTTACAGGAATCAAATATTTTGGTTTAAGCAGGTTGATCATTAGCTTTAACTCTTCTTGTGAGCCGTGGCCTGATACATGAACACGCTTTTGGGCAAAGATGACTTGTGCACCGGCTCTCGCAAGAAGATCTACTGTTTTAGAGTAAATGAGTTCCTGCCCGGGAATCGGAGTTGACGCAATGACCACCGTATCCCCTTCTTCAATGTTCAGCTGTTTGTGAGCTTTGTTTGCCATTCTTGTCAAAGCAGCTAATGGTTCACCTTGGCTTCCGGCTGTAATAATGGCCACTTCGCGCTTCGGATATTTTTTGACATCCTGTACAGAAATAAACAATTCATCATCTGCTTCAATGTATCCTAACTTTCTCGCCAGCTGCAGGACAGATTGAAGATTTTTTCCGGCTACGGCAATCTTTCTGCCATTTTGAGCCGCTGCATGAATGACTTGCTGAATCCGGTTAATATTGGATGCGAAAACAGCAATAATCACCCGGTTCTGTGAATTATACAGCGCATCCGAAATTTCTCCGCTGACAGCCGCTTCCGAAGGGGTGTAACCCGGCCGTTCCGCATTTGCACTGTCAGAAAGCAGAGCGAGCACGCCGCTATTGCCGATCTTGGCGATCTCGCCAATGTCGCACGTCTGATTAAGTGCAGGTGTTTGGTCAAATTTGAAGTCTCCCGTGCATACAATAGATCCAAGTGATGTTTTAAAGCTCACACCTACAGAATCAGGAATGCTGTGAATCGTTCTAAAGAACGATACTTTTGTTGATTCAAATGTAATGACAGATTTTGAGTGAATTTCTCTTAAATCAGTTTTTCGGTTATGTCCGTATTGTTTTAATTTCTCTCTTAACAGTGCAAGCGTCAGTTTTGTTCCGTACACTGGAACGGACAGCTTGTTTAATAAGTAAAAAACGCCGCCGATATTTTCATCGTGCCCGTGCGTTAAAAAGATTGCCTTGACGCGGTCAGCCCGTTCAATCAAATATGATATGTCAGGAATCACTACATCAATACCGAGCATTTCGTTTTCTGGATGCATAAGGCCGGCATCAACGACAAATATGTCTGAGTCAATTTCAATGACATAAAGGTTCTTCCCAATCTCTCCGACACCGCCAAGGGCGATAATTCTAACGTTTTCTGTATTTTTCTTTTTCAAAATCTATATCCTCCTAGTCTCATACCCGTCCATCATCACTTGTTCCTATTATAACTGAAAGTAAATTTAGAAAACAAGATAAAGCAGAAGGTTTAGGGAAAACCAATATGTAAAAGAAACGGTCAAACTCAGCTGAATGTGAGAATGACCGCGTTTGTTTCACTGTATGAAATTTTCTTACAGTTCGCTGATCGTGCTGCTTAAGCTCAGACGTTCATCCTCAGTTAACGGGACTAGAGGCAGACGCACAGAACCGACATCAAGACCTCTCAGCTGAAGCGCTGTTTTGACTGGAGCAGGATTAGGCGCTTTAAACAGTTCCTTCATAATCGGCAGCAGTTTCTGATGAATCAGTGCCGCATTAGCTGTTTGCCCATTCGTATAATTTTTGATCATTTGCTGCATATCAGTGCCTGCAATATGGCTCGCCACTGACACAACTCCTCTTCCTCCAACTGAAAGAATTGGAAGCGTCAGAGCATCATCCCCTGAATAGACATAGAAGTCTTCAGGTGTTTCAGCAATAATTTTTGTAATCGCTTCGAGGTCTCCGCTCGCTTCTTTAATCGCAACCACATTCGGAATGTCTGCCGCCAAACGGATCGTCGTTTCAGGAGCAAGAGAAGCAACCGTACGGCCAGGAACATTATAGAGCATAACCGGAAGAGATGTCTCTGCCGCAATTGCTTTAAAATGCTGGTACATTCCTTCTTGAGAAGGTTTATTGTAATACGGGGTAACAAGCATAACAGCGTCCACGCCCGCTTCCTCAGCTTTTTTTGTCAGCTTAATGGAATCTTTCGTGTTGTTGCTTCCAGTACCAGCGATAACGGGCACCCGTCCGTTTACTTCTTTTACTGTATATTCAAAAAGCGCAATTTTTTCTTCAGTTGAAAGGGTCGGAGATTCTCCAGTTGTTCCCGCTACTACTAAAGAATCCGTTCCGTTTTTCAACAAGTAATCAATCAGTGTAGACAGTTTTTGAAAGTCTACGTTCCCTTTATTGTCAAAGGGTGTAATCATCGCTGTAGACACATTTCCGAAATTCATTTTATTCACCTCATCATGATTCAATCACATTTACTTCGAAAGTTCAAACACTTCATGCAAAGCGTTTACAGCAGGAACCATATCCGCTTCATGGACGAGCACCCATATCGTCGTATGGCTGTCAGCCGACTGAAGGATCGGAATTTCTTTTTCTGAAAGAGCCGATACAATTTTGGACGTAACACCGGGAACACCCATAATGCCCGCGCCGACCGCCGATACCTTCGCGCAGTTTCTCGTCACCATTGGATCATAGCCCATATCCATTAAAATACGCTGAGCTGTTTCTGTTTTATTTCCGGCTACCGTATAGACGATTTCACTAGGTGTAATGTTAAAGAAATCGACACTGATTCCAGCGTTTGCCATAGCCTTGAACACTTCAGTCTGAACGTTATACTGGCCGATTTTCGCAGGCACTTTGAACTGCGTGACATCTTTGACATGGGCGATTCCCGTAATCAGCCTTTCAAAAACATCACTGCCGACCTTGGAAGAGTGATGTGATGTCACCAATGTACCTTTATCATTCGAATAAGTCGAACGGACGCGGATCGGAACCTTGGCCTGCATTGCGATTTCCACAGCACGCGGATGAATGACCTTGGCCCCCTGATACGCCAGGTTGCAGATTTCCGTATACGTCACAACAGGAAGCGGTTTTGCATTTTCCACCACTCTTGGGTCAGCAGTCATCACGCCTTCTACATCGGTGAAAATATCGATGTATTCCGCATCAACAGCTGCTCCGAGTGCGGCTGCAGACGTATCGCTGCCCCCTCTGCCGATTGTTGTTGTATCACCCTTTTCAGTTGCGCCCTGGAAGCCTGCGACGACTACCGCATCATGATTGGCGAGCACACTGAATAAACGCTCCGGTTTCATTTCAATGATTTTTGCATTGGTATGCTGATCATTCGTTAAAAAGCCAGCCTGAGCCCCTGTCAGCGCAGCTGCTTTCACACCGTTATCAAGCAGCATACTTGTAAAGACGACAGAGGAAATAGTCTCTCCGCAAGATAAAAGCAAATCCTGCTCCCTAGGAGAAATCGCTGACTGATTGCCGTAAAGCAGCCCAAGCAAAGAATCTGTTGCATACGGGTCTCCTTTTCGGCCCATCGCTGAAACGACAACGACAACCTTATATCCTTCACTGATTGCTTCTTTAATATGCCCTAAAGCCAGTTTGCGGCCTTTATCATCTTTTACTGATGTTCCGCCGAACTTTTGAACAATTATCTTCACTGTTTTCACTCCAAATTATTCGGACGTAACAGAAGAGAGCAGGCTGATAGCGCCTTACTCTCTTCTATTCGTCTTTAGAAAATTCTCTCTTTTATACGAGGTTTAGTTTTTTCAGGCTTTCTGCAATTTGAACAGAGTTCCATGCCGCGCCTTTTAATAGGTTATCAGAAACAACCCATAAATGAAAACCGTTTGCTCTGTCCAAGTCTTTGCGGATGCGGCCCACAAACACATCGTTTTTGCCGACAGCATCAGCAGGCATCGGATAAAGCTGCTGGCTTGGATCATCCTGAAGTGTCACGCCCGGAGCTTCTTTCAATAGATTTTTAATATCTTCAACTGTAGCGTCATCACGGTCTATTTCGATGTAGACGGACTCTGAGTGCCCAGTTTGGATTGGCAGTCTCACACATGTAGCCGCTACTTGAAGGTCAGGCATGTGCATGATTTTTTTCGTTTCATTTATCATTTTCATTTCCTCAAACGTATAGCCGTTATCTTGGAATTTATCGATTTGCGGAATCGCGTTGAAGGCGATTTGATAGTGTTTTTTGTCACCTTTTACAGGCATGATCTCAGGCTCTATTTCTTCTTTATTTAAAATCGCCTGTGTTTGGCTGTAAAGCTCTTTTACAGCTTCATTACCCGCTCCTGATACTGCCTGGTAAGTTGATACGATGACCTTGTTTAAGCCATATGCTTTGCGGATCGGTTCAAGTGCCGCAACCATTTGGATTGTAGAGCAGTTTGGATTGGCAATAATGCCGTTGTGTTCATGCAAGTCTGCCTCATTCACTTCTGGCACAACAAGCGGTGTATTTTCATCCATGCGGAACGCGCTCGTATTATCTATAACAATAGCGCCGCGTTTTACAGCTTCTGGTGCCAATGCTTGTGATACGCTTCCGCCGGCGCTGAACAAAGCAATATTTACCCCTTCAAAGCTCTCAGGAGAAGCTTCCTGAACAGTCAGCTCTTGGCCTTTAAACGTGACTTTTGTCCCCGCAGAGCGTTTTGAAGATAGCAATGTAAGTGTGTCCATTTCAAAGTTTCTGTCTTCAAGTGTTTTAAGCATTTGTTGTCCCACAGCCCCTGTCGCTCCGACAACAGCTACGTGTAAACCTCTTCCCATCTGTAAAACTCCTTCCGCCAATCAGCTTCATTGAATTGATTTGACTATGATTTTACGTTTTATTTTACCATAGAATATGCGGGTGATGACCGAATTTTTTAGTTTGGGAAAGATTTTCTGTAAATTTAGTCATTTCCCTGATAATTCTCAACTAGAATCGGCTGAAGCTGCTGGTGCATGAGTGCCTTTTCAATCGTTTGCGGTAGCAGATCCATTTTGGCTACCATTGAATTCGGTTTTTTAAAGGGATCGTCTTGCCCGAATGGAATAAAAAAGATATTTTTTGTTGACATGAGCCTCATTAAATTTGTTCCGTTTAAACCAAGAGCATCATTTGTCGAGATACCCAGAACGACAGGCCGATTGTTTCGGATTGTCGCTTTTGCCGCCATCAGCACCGGGCTGTCCGTCATGGCATTTGCCAGCTTGCTCATTGAATTGCCTGTTAAAGGCGCAATGACCATGCAGTCAAGGGGCAGCTTCGGCCCAAGAGGTTCTGCCTTTACAATCGAATCAATGGCCTCATATCCAGTCAGGTCTTCAATTTTTTTAACCCATTCTGCGCCCTCTCCAAATCGGGTATTTGTGGATTTCACATTAAATGTGACAACCGGACGGACTTCAGCTCCTTCGTTGACCAACGCCTCAATTTGCGGGAAAACCGCTTCATATGTGCAATGCGACCCGGTCAGCCCAAACCCGATTCTTTTTCCTTTTAATGACGACATCTTTATTTCCCCTCCTCAGCTTGTATTTCAGCCAAAAGCTTGCTCAAGACGTTTGCAAGGATTTGCCCAGCTGTTTTAGGAGCGACAATCCCTGGAAGCCCGGGAGCAAGAAGTGCTTTAATCCCTTGTTTCTCGGCATATTTAAAATCCGTTCCCCCGGGACGTGAGGCCAGATCCAATATTAAGGTTTTTGGTGTCATGCTAGAAAGTACCGTTTGATTTAAAATCATACTCGGTATGGTATTAATGCAAATATCTATATCTTTTACATGCTCTTTCAGCTCATCGGTATGAAAAGGAACGAGCCCCATTTCAGTGATACGTGCCAGATGCGCTGAACTTCTTGCCCCCACTTTTACATTCGCTCCGAGCGCGGCAAATGTACGGGCAATCGTCATCCCGGTGCGCCCCAGACCGAGAACGGCCACCTGTGATCCGTGTATCGTATAATCCGTGTGCTGAATAGCCAGCATGATCGTTCCTTCTACTGTCGGAATAGAGTTGTATATCGCAATGTCATCCCGCTCAAACAGTTTTACAAGTTTTCTTTTTGCCTGAGCTGCAATGTTTTCTAAATAGGCGTTAGAAATTCCTGAGAAAATGACACAATGTGCAGGCGTTCTGTCGAGATGGTCCTGTTTTAACACAACTTCTTCATTAGAAAATACAGTTGATACGACACCTTCTCCTGTTGTCGCGGATACTGGAAGAATGATGCTGTCTATTTGCTGAAAAGGAATTTCATCAATATTGCATTTTACTGCCCCGGTAAAACCGTGATCCAATTGGTCAAAACCGACAAGATAGATGTCAGCCTGCTGTTCAGTGAGCTTTCTTATAATTTCGAGCTGTCTTGCGTCACCGCCGATAACTGCAATTTTCAATCCGGTTAACATTCTAAACGTTCACCTTCTTTGTATATACTGGATCTCTAGTTGTTAAGCTCCCCTTCATCTTATGATCAAAAGGAAATACCGGTGAATATAAAAGATGCGCTTTTTCCATATAAAAAAACATCGGCTCCGGCAGCCGATGTTTCAGATGTTTTCTTTAGAGCCCGCTTCACAGTCAATTGGGCTATTTACTCTTGTCGAGGAGGCATTTCCTCAGGTACATCTAATATAATCATATCTGAACCGATCTTTTGAATATGGTGCCATGGGACACGAATGTCATGACCTTGCTTTCTCAAACCAAACCACTTAACTGTGGGAATGAGGAGTGCTGTAATCTGTCCATCCTGTTCATTGATTTCCAAATCGGTTTGGCCGAGCACTCCGAGCCGTTCAGCTCTTTTGATGTCTACAATTTCCTTTCCTGATAATTCACTGAGCCGCATGTCTGTCACCCCCTTGTACTATGTATGATGAAAGGGATTAAAAAATGCCTGCTCCATTATGGAGCAGGCTTTCCTTTTTAAGACGGCATATTGCCGGAAGGGCTGATAAGTGCTAATGCATAGTCTTCAGTAAACAATTGTCTGGCAAGGCCGTTAACACGCTCTAAGTTCACGGCGTTTAATTCATTGATGATTTCATCTAATGTTTTATGTTTGCCGAGCAGCAGTTCATTTTTTCCGTTTCGGCTCATTTTGCTGTTTGTGCTTTCTAAGCTCAGCATTAAGCTTCCCTTCATTTGCTCTTTGCTGTTTTCCAGTTCTCTCGAGGTAATGCCGTCACGTTTTAATGTGGCAAGGGTTTCTTGAATTGTTTCCGACAGCTGCTGAAGCTGATTTGCACCCGTTCCGCCGTAAATAGTGAGCATTCCGCTGTCCTCATATGAGCTGTGATAGCTGTAAACAGAATAAGCAAGTCCTTTATCTTCACGCACATCTTGGAACAGCCGGCTGCTCATGCTGCCTCCGAGCACATTGTTGAGGACGATTAAATCATAAATACGTTCATGGCCAACCTCTAAGCCTTTAAATCCAAGGCACAAATGAGCCTGCTCTGTTTCTTTTTTTCTCGTCAGTTTTTCCGTGTGGAACTCAGGCTTCTCAAGGCCTGTCGCTTTACTTTTCGCCTCGTATGACCCGAACCATTTTTCTACATCTTTGATAAAACTGTCAGATATATTGCCCGCTACCGAAATCACCACTCGGTCCGGCGTATAATAATCATGCATGTATTGTCTGAGAGAGTCACCGTTAAAGGAAGCAAGCGTTTCTTCCGTGCCTAGAATTGGGTAGCCTAAAGAATGATTGCCGTAAGTGGCTTTGCTCAGTAAATCATGTACAATGTCGTCCGGCGCATCTTCGTACATTTTAATTTCTTCATATACTACATTCTTCTCTTTTTTCAGCTCGTTTTCATCAAACGTTGAATGAAAGAACATATCTGCTAATACGTCCAGCGCGTAATTCGCATGCTCGTCAAGCACCTTTGCATAGTAGCAGGTATATTCCTTTGAAGTAAACGCATTGACCTGGCCGCCAATACGATCAAAAGATTCTGCTATCTCGCGTGCAGATTTTGTGCTCGTCCCTTTAAAGAACATGTGCTCTAAAAAGTGAGAAATTCCGTTTATCTCCGGCGTTTCATGTCTCGAACCTGTGCCGATCCATACGCCGATCGCAACAGAACGGACTGTCGGGTTATTTTCCAGCACAATTCTTACACCATTTTGACACGTATATCGTTTAATCAAATTTGTTCCTCCTATTCAAAGACAAGCTGCCTTCATCTGTTACTTCAATAGTCTTGTTTCATCCATTAGTTCAGTGACTGTTCCAAGCACATATCCTTTGTCTTTTATCTGTGTAATCAGCGCTTCAAGACTTTCCGCCGTAGGGTCAGTCGGATGCATTAAAATCATGGCACCATTATGTATCTTGCTTAACACTCTCCTCTGAAGTACAGACGGAGCCGGCTTTTGCCAATCGATTGTATCAACTGTCCACATGACTGTTCCCATCTGTTTCTCTGCTGCAATGTCGATAACCGCTTTTCTGAAACTTCCGCTTGGCGGAGCGAACCACTTTGGCTTAACACCGATCGTTTGTTCTATTTGTTCATTAGTCTTGTCGAGCTGCTCGGAAATTCTTCCTGTAGTCAGTTTGCTCATATCCGGATGATTGTATGAATGATTTCCGATTTCATGTCCGTCTTTTGCAATCTTCTTAGCGAGCTGTACATTGTTTCTCACCCAATTGCCTTCTAAAAAGAACGTAGCTTTAACCTGGTGCTTTTGCAGAATAGGGAGCATTTTTTCCAAATACTCATTTCCCCATGCCACATTGATTAAAAAAGCCACCATCGGTTTGTCAGGATTTCCTTTATAAATAGGCTCAGGCTGAAGTGACTCAAGATGAACACTTGGTTTTACTTGACTGTACACCAAATCTTTTTCCCGAAACTCACCATGCTTTTTCATTTTTTTATATGATTGTTCAATATTGACCTTTAATCCATTATAGCCTGGAATGCTTTTCCACACTTTATCAATTCTTGCATTCTGGGGCTTAACATCGTACTCCGGCGCTTTTTGAAGCAATTCTTCATATAATGGGTCTTTTGACGCCGTGACAGTCACCGTATCTTTTTTCATTGCTCCTATATAATCAAGTGCATGCGGATTTTCCATCATCTCAAATGAGACAAAAAAAAGAAATAAAAAAACGGCAAACGGTACAAATTTTTTGTGCATGTTCTGTCCCCCCTCACCTCACATTATGAAGGGGAAGGACAAGGTAGAACCCGCCTGCTTTTGAAAAGCTTCAAAATAAAGAAGCCGGGTCTCCCAGGCTCCTTTTATGTTTTCATTTAAGATTGTTGTTCTTCTTTTTCTTTCTCTTCACGGAGCACCGCTTTGCGGGATAAATTCACTCGTCCTTGTTTATCAATTTCAGTGACTTTGACAAGAATCTCGTCTCCGATTTTCACAACATCTTCAACTTTCCCTACGCGTTCAAGCGCAAGCTCTGAAATGTGCACCAAACCGTCTTTTCCGCTGAAAATTTCAACGAAAGCCCCGAATTTTTCAATCCGTTTCACTTTACCTAGGTAAAGTTGGCCGACTTCAACCTCTCTAACAAGGTCTTCGATGATTTTTTTCGCTTTTTGGTTGCCGCTTTCATCTGTAGAGGAAATAAAGATTGTGCCGTCCTGCTCAATATCAATTTTAACACCGGTTTCTTCGATGATCTTATTGATTTGTTTTCCGCTTGGTCCGATGACATCGCGGATTTTATCAGGATTAATGGTCATTGTTAAGATCTTAGGCGCATATCGAGAAAGCTCTTTTCTTGATTCGCTTAATGTTGCAAGCATGCTGTTGAGGATTTCCATTCTGCCCTTTTTCGCCTGCTGAAGCGCTTCTTCAAGAATCTCTCTGGAAAGGCCTTCAATTTTAATGTCCATTTGCAGGGCCGTTACGCCTTTTTCAGTTCCCGCTACTTTAAAGTCCATATCTCCGAGCGCGTCTTCCATGCCTTGGATGTCAGTCAAGACAGTGTAATGTTCGCCTGATTTGACAAGACCCATCGCAATACCAGCAACTGGCGCTTTAATCGGTACACCGGCATCCATCATTGCAAGTGTGCTTGCGCAAATGCTTGCTTGAGATGTAGAACCGTTTGATTCAAGCACTTCTGAAACAAGACGGACAGTATAAGGGAAGTCTTTTTCAGACGGAATAACTGGCTCAAGCGCACGCTCACCCAGTGCTCCGTGTCCGATTTCACGACGTCCCGGTCCGCGCATCGGTCCTGTTTCCCCAACGCTGAATTGCGGGAAGTTGTAATGATGCATAAACCGTTTCGACTCTTCGACACCTAAGCCGTCAAGGATTTGCACATCTCCCAGAGCACCTAGCGTACATACGCTGAGGGCCTGAGTTTGTCCCCTTGTAAATAGACCTGAACCGTGCGTTCTTGGCAAGAGGCCAACCTCTGAAGAGAGCGGGCGGATTTGATCGACACCGCGGCCATCCGGTCTTACTTTCTCTTCAGTAATCAGGCGGCGAACTTCATTTTTCACCAGCTTGGATAAAATCTGCTTCACTTGCTTGATTGTGTCTTCATCATGTTCTTCATCCTCGAATTTTGCCACAACTGCGTTCTTCACTTCGTTAATGGCATCTTCACGGGCATGCTTTTCATGAACTTGGATGGCTTTCAGCAGATCCTCTTCTGCCAAAGCTTTTACTTTTTCATTAAGCTCTTCATCAATTTCAAAGAGCTTAATTTCAGATTTCTCTTTGCCGACTGCTGCAACAATTTCTTCTTGGAATGCAATCAGGCGTTTAATCTCTTCATGGCCGAACATAATGGCCTCAAGCATGATTTCCTCAGGAACTTCGTCCGCTCCCGCTTCTACCATGTTAATCGCATCTTTCGTGCCGGCAACGACAAGATTGATATCGCTTTTTTCAAGCTGATCGACTGTCGGGTTAATGATAAATTGATCATCAATGCGTCCGACAGTAACCCCTGCAATCGGTCCTTCAAACGGAATATCCGATACAGAAAGTGCAAGAGATGAACCGAACATGGCAGCCATTTCTGAAGAGCAGTTTTGGTCAACACTCATGACAATGCTGATGACTTGAACTTCATTACGGAATCCATCGGCAAACAAAGGACGGATCGGACGGTCAATTAAACGGCTGGCAAGAACCGCTTTTTCACTTGGACGTCCTTCTCTTTTAATAAATCCGCCCGGAATTTTCCCTACCGCATATAATCTTTCTTCATAGTTTACAGTAAGAGGGAAGAAATCAAGCGGTTTAGGTTCTTTTGAAGCGGTTGCTGTACTAAGTACTGCTGTATCACCGTAGCGGATCATCACAGCACCATTTGCCTGTTTGGCAAGCTGGCCGGTTTCAACAGTTAGCGTTCTTCCGGCCCAATCTATGGTAAAGACATGTTTTTCTTGTCCCATACAATTACGAACTCCTCTCTTCGTTGTGTGAAATAATCAATTACTCCTATTATGAACGAAATGAATTGAACATATCAATGTCAAAGTAGTATGTAAAAGGATTTCAATGATTTGTTATAAGAAATTTCGCTTTAATACGATAAAAAAGCGGGAATCCTCCCGCTTTTTACGATTATCGACGTAAGCCTAGTTTGTTAATTAACTCACGGTAACGAGTTACGTCTTTATTACGCAGATACGTAAGAAGATTACGACGCTTACCTACCATTTTAAGAAGACCGCGACGTGAGTGGTGGTCTTTCTTGTGAGTACGTAAATGCTCGTTCAAGTTGTTAATTGAGTCAGTTAGGATAGCGATCTGAACTTCTGGAGATCCAGTATCAGATTCGTGTGTTTTGAACTCATTGATGAGTTGGTTTTTACGCTCTTGAGTAATTGCCATCCTGTTTCACCTCCAAATCATATTTAGCCCCAGTTACCTAGCAACCGTCGGTGACTTCGGATTGCCAAGCAATGGTTTTAAGACTACGAAAACTATCATACTAAAAATCGCGCCTATATGCAAATATTTTAGAATAAAATTTGTGTGCGTTGCAAGTTATTTCCGCAAATTGCTGAAATAACGGATGGCTTCCTGCTTATCTTTCTCAATTTGCTCTGTTAATTCTTTGATGCCATTGAATTTCCGCTCGCTCCGAATCCGTTTGTACCATTCGATTTTTATAGCGGCTCCATATACCTCTTGATCGAAATCAAACAGATTGACCTCGATGGAAGGCTGTTCAGGGCGCTTTTCATAAAACGTTGGCTTATAGCCAATATTGCAAACGCCATTGTAAACTTCGCCGTTCACTTCCGCTTTTACGGCATATACACCTGTGGGCGGAACGATATAGCTGTTATTTAAACCGACATTCGCTGTCGGAAACCCGATGGTCCGCCCTCTTTTATCACCATGAATGACAATTCCTTTAATAAAATAAGGTTGTCCAAGCAAGACATTCGCCAATTCAACATCTCCGTTTTGAAGCGCGGTACGGATATACGAAGAACTGATTTTTTTATCCTGCTCCGTTAATTTTTCTACCATTGTGCACCCAGCTTTTCCGTCTAAATCATCCGGCATGGTCTTCATTGTTCCCTTGCCGTATTTGCCGTACGTAAAGTCAAAGCCTGCCACTGCGTGCTGCACATTAAGGCCGATAATATACTGGTCTATAAACTGCTTAGGAGAAAGAGAAGCAAACACTTCATTAAATTTAACGACATACAGAACTTCTGTGCCTAATTGTTCAATTTGGTTTATTTTGTCTTCAAGAGGCGTAATCAGATCCTTTGGTTCCTTATCTCTGCCCAACACGTGAGAAGGATGGGGATGAAAGGTCATCACAGCTAATGTCAGACCTTTTTCTTCGGCTATTTGCTTCGCTGTGCCGATTACCTTTTGATGCCCGAGATGAACGCCGTCAAAATAACCTAACGCCATCACTGATTTTGCCTGCTCCTCTTTTATTAAATGATGAGGATGTGTAATATGTATCGTCTTCACAGAACGGTCACCTTTTTTCTATTGTTCGCTTTTTTGCATCAATACTTTTGCCGGCTTTAACAACCCTTTTTTTGCAGGATGAGGGAAATAGATCGCCAAGCAGGTTCCGGATTCAGTAAAGACGGCAATACGGTCTTCACTTGTCATTTCAGAAAACTGCTCGGGCGTCTCAAGCAAAGCCCCATTTTCTACTTTCTTAGCTAATGTATCACTTATGATCCATTTCGGCAAATGATTGAGCGCACGTTCAATAGGAACTGTATGCTCTTCCACGGTTCCGGATTGGGCCTGTGCTTCGAGTTCATCAAAAGTAAAGCATTCGTCGAGAGAAAAATCTCCGGATGCCGTACGGATTAAATGAGACATATGGGCCGGATATCCGAGCTTTTCTCCGATCATGACCGCCAGCGTCCTTACATAGGTCCCTTTGGAGCAAGTCACTGTAAACCGGAAGCTTGCGGTTTCTCCATGATGTTTAATCTCTGTTGTCAGGGCAATGTCTTCAATGGTTATCATACGTTTCGGACGTTCTACTTCAATCCCTGCTCTTGCGTATTCGTATAATTTTTTGCCGTTTACTTTTACAGCGGAATACATGGGCGGAATTTGTTCTTGTTTCCCCTTTAAACTGTTTAAAACCTTTTCTACATCCGCTTTATCAATGTCGTGATTGACAGGCTTTGTTTCCACCGTTTCTCCGGTTTGATCCTCTGTTGTGGTTGAAAAGCCAAGCGTTATTTCTGCATCATACGTTTTAGATTTTTCAGTTAAGTATTCGACTATTTTTGTCGCTCTTCCTACACAAATCGGAAGCACGCCTGACACTTCCGGATCGAGCGTTCCTGTATGTCCTACTTTTTTTGTTTTTAACAGCTTTCGGATCTTCATGACACAGTCGTGCGATGTCATGCCAACAGGTTTATGTAAAAGGAGAACTCCGTTAACCATTTGCCTTTCACTCCTTCTTTTTTAACTTTTTTCTTTTAAACGAAGAAAGAGGACAGACGATATACGCCTATCCTCTCATTTTTTATTCAGATGGTTTCTCTGAATGTAATTCGTGAATCAGTGTTTCGATCCGATTCCCGTAATCGATTGATTCATCGAACTCAAATTCAATTTCAGGCGTTTTTCGAAGTCTGATGCGGCTGCCGATTTCGGATCGGATAAATCCTTTCGCTTTTGCCAGTCCTTTCAGCGCTTCTTCCCGTTTTTTCTCGTCACCGAGAACCGAGATATACACCTTTGCAATTTGCAAATCACCTGATACACGTACATCCGTTACTGTCAGAAAACCAATTCTCGGGTCTTTCAGCTTGCGGCTGATAATATCACCGAGTTCTTTTTTCATCTGCTCGCCGACACGGTTTGCTCTCATACTCAATTCAATCACCTCTAAGTTAAAACCACTCTGTCCTAGTGATCGTCCGTTCAATTTCAGGAAAAGAATCGATAAACGCTAGGACGCGCTGCAGTTCTTTTTCTGTTTGAACGCGAGAGGAAGAAACAGCGGCGATTCCGAAGCTGGTTCTTTGCCAGGTGTCCTGATAGCCAATCTCCGAAATCGAAACATTGAACTTGTTTTGAACCCTGGTTAAAATCCGCTTCAGAACGGCACGCTTTTCTTTTAGCGATCCTGCATCATAAATGATGCATTCACACTCCGCAAATCCGATCACGTTCTTTCAATTTCTTGCATGACAAACGCTTCTAGGATGTCACCTTCACGAATGTCATTGTATTTCTTAATTGTAATACCACATTCATAGCCTTGTGAAACTTCTTTCACATCGTCTTTAAAGCGTTTCAGAACATCTACTTCGCCTTCAAAGATGACGACGCCATCACGAATTAAACGGAGGCCGCTGTCGCGCGTAATGGTTCCTTCAGTAACATATCCGCCGGCAATTGTACCGATTTTAGATACTTTGAATGTTTGGCGTACTTCTACTTGACCAATTACTTTTTCTTCATATTCAGGATCAAGCATACCTTTCATGGCAGCTTCAATCTCGTCGATTACTTTGTAAATGATACGGTGAAGTCGAATATCTACATTTTCAGCTTCAGCCGTACTCTTAGCATTTCCGTCCGGTCTCACATTAAACCCGATAACAATTGCATTGGAAGCAGATGCCAAGATAATGTCAGATTCAGTAATCGCACCAACGCCTGTATGGATGATTTTCACTTTAACGCCTTCTACTTCAATTTTTTGAAGCGCAGCCGTTAAAGCTTCAGCAGATCCTTGAACGTCAGCTTTTACGATGAGGTTGATGTCTTTTACATCACCTTGCTTAATTTGCTCGAATAAATCATCAAGACTGAGCTTCGCTTTATCGCTGCGCTGCTCTTCAAGCTGTTTCGAAGCACGGGCTTCACCGACAGAACGAGCTGTTTTTTCATCCTTAAAGACAAGGAATTGGTCTCCCGCTTGAGGGACATCATTCAAACCGGTAATTTCAACCGGAGTTGACGGGCCGGCAGTTTTCACACGGCGGCCAATGTCGTTGACCATTGCACGGACACGGCCAAATGTATTGCCGACTACGATCGGATCACCGACATGCAGTGTTCCAGTCTGTACGAGCAACGTCGCAACTGACCCTCTGCCTTTATCGAGTTCAGCTTCAATAACCGTTCCTTTTGCCTGACGGTTCGGATTCGCTTTCAGTTCCTCTACCTCACTGACAAGCAAAATCATTTCAACGAGCTCATCAATGCCTTTTCCAGTTAAAGCGGAAAGCGGCACAAAAATGGTTTCTCCGCCCCAAGC
Source organism: Bacillus sp. EU52 (assembly GCF_037964975.1). Taxonomy (NCBI): domain Bacteria; kingdom Bacillati; phylum Bacillota; class Bacilli; order Caryophanales; family Bacillaceae; genus Bacillus; species Bacillus sp. EU52. The sequence goes on along the minus strand of NZ_CP150177.1, from coordinate 1,686,187 downwards.
TTCAGGGACAAGTCCGTATTCCGTCAGTTCTTGCATTACACGGTCAGGGTTTGCAGATTCTTTATCTATTTTATTCACAGCAACGATGATTGGAACCTCTGCTGCTTTTGCATGGTTAATCGCTTCAACTGTTTGCGGCATGACACCGTCATCGGCAGCTACGACAAGAATCGTAATATCAGTTACTTCTGCACCGCGTGCACGCATTGTTGTAAATGCGGCGTGGCCCGGTGTATCCAAGAACGTGATTTTCTTGCCGTTCTCTTCAATTTGATAAGCGCCGATATGCTGAGTGATTCCGCCTGCTTCTCCTTCAACAACCTTTGTTTTACGGATGCTGTCAAGAAGCGTTGTTTTCCCATGGTCAACGTGGCCCATGATTGTCACGACAGGAGGACGAATTTCAAGATCCTCTTCATTATCAGGCTCTTCGTATTTTTCCAGCTCTGTTTCTTCAAGCACAATGACCTCTTCTGTTTCAACACCATATTCTGATGCAATGAGTTCGATTGTGTCTTTATCAAGCTCTTGGTTAATGGTTGCCATTACGCCAAGAAGCATCAGCTTTTTAATGATTTCTGAAGGCTCTTTGCCAAGCTCTTCAGCAAGTGCGCCAACTGTTAAAGTGCCAGAGAATGTAATTTTCTCAGGAAGCTCTTTTTTCGGCTTTACAGGCTTTTGCTGATGTTGGTTTTTATTATTGTTGTTGTTGCGTTTATTTTTTTTGTTGTTGTTATTCTTCTTGTTTTTGTTAAATTGATTATTCTGCACGTCATTCTTCTTTCCGTCTCGAATTTTATTTGGTTGATTTCCAGCTGATTGCTGATTAACCCCTTGTGGCTGTTTGTTTTTGTTCGTTTCTGCTGGCTTTTGAGATTTAGCAGCTGCGCCGCCTTTTTTATATTTGGCATCTAGCTTTTTAATGGCCTTTTCTTCAAGCATGGCCATGTGATTATTCACTTCTAAATCCATGTTCTTCAGTGCGGTCAAAATTTCCTTACTTGAAACATTTAACGCTTTTGCATATTCGTATACTCTCATTTTAGCCATTCGTTCACCCCCAAAAATATTAATCGAGCAAGCTGATCAGCTTATTCGCAAAACCTTGGTCAGTGACGGCGACAACGACACGGGCTTCTTTACCGATAGAGCGTCCAAGAACCGCGCGACTCTCGACTTTTTTATAAGGGACTTTATAATAATTGCACTTGTCAGTTACTTTTTTTGCTGTGTTAGATGATGCATCCTCTGTAAGCAGGACAAGCTTTGCACGCGCATTCCTGATTTCTTTTATTACCAAGTCTTCGCCTGACACGACCTTACGAGCTCGATTGGCCAGACCCAGCAAGGGAAACCATTCCATTCCAGACATTTTATTTTTTCACCTTTTCCGCCAGTTCCAGCAATTCATCGAAAATCTGGTCATCGATTTGTGATTGAAATTGATTTTGCAAAGTGTTTTTCTTTTTTGCTGCTAAGATGCACTCTTTATCCAGCGTTAAATAAGCACCCCGCCCATTCTTTTTTCCGGTCGGGTCTACTGAGATTTCGCCTTCTTTCGACCGTACAACTCGGATCAGTTCCTTTTTAGGCTTCATTTCACCAGTCACTACACATTTGCGTAATGGGATCTTTTTGTGTTTATTCACCTAAAGTCACCTCTTATTCATCCGATTCAGCAGTTTCAGGCTCCGTAAAGAGCGGCTCATCATCTTCTTCAAGTTCTCTCGGATAGATTCCAAGTTCTCTTGCGTCCGTTTCGCTCTTAATATCAATCTTCCAGCCTGTCAGTTTAGCAGCTAAGCGTGCGTTTTGTCCTCTTTTGCCAATTGCCAGAGACAGCTGGTAATCAGGAACAATAACAGTTGTCGCTTTTTCTTCTTCATTAACGATGACATCAAGCACTTTGGAAGGGCTGAGCGCATTCGCGACAAATTCTACAGGATCACTGGACCAGTTGACAATATCAATTTTTTCACCTTTTAATTCATTGACGATTGCTTGCACACGCTGGCCTTTAGGCCCTACGCATGAACCGACAGGATCAACGTCAGGATCATCTGTGCGAACAGAAATTTTTGAACGGTCGCCGGCTTCTCTGGCAACAGATTTTAGCTCGACAGTTCCATCATAAATTTCAGGCACTTCAATTTCAAACAAACGCTTTAACAGGCCTGGATGTGTTCTTGACACATAAATCTGCGGGCCCTTCGTTGTTTTTTCTACTTTTGTGATATATACCTTAATGCGGTCATGGGGCTTGTAGCTTTCATTCGGCATTTGCTCATTAACCGGCAGCAAGGCTTCTATTTTGCCTAAAGACACGTAGATAAATTTATTGTCCAGACGCTGGACGATCCCTGTCATGATGTCTTCTTCACGGTCGATAAATTCAGAATAAATCACACCGCGCTCAGCTTCGCGCACACGCTGTGTGACGACCTGCTTCGCTGTTTGAGCAGCTATGCGCCCGAAATCCTTAGGTGTAACTTCGATTTCGACGACATCGCCGACCATATATTCCGGATGGATGCCCTGTGCCTCTTCAATTGAGATTTCTAATCTCTGGTCGTATACTTCGTCAACGACATCTTTTCTTGCAAATACACGGATGGAGCCAGTTTCACGGTTTAGATCCACCCGTACATTTTGCGCTTGATTAAAATTCCGCTTATAAGCAGAAATTAACGCAGCTTCGATTGCTTCGATGATAATTTCTTTACTGATGCCTTTTTCTTTTTCAAGAATCGTGAGAGCATCTAATAATTCACTGCTCATTTAACGGTCTCCCCCCTTAAAACATTTGTATTCATTAGAATGTAACAGCTAATCTTGCATTAGCTATCTTTTCATACGGAATATTGATCCGTTTCTTTCTTGTTTTGATCGTGATCTCAACTGTCACTGTTTGTCCATCAAATTCAGCCAGTTCACCTTCAAACACTTTTACGCCGTCAATAGGCTCATACGTCTTAATGTATACGTTTTTTCCTAGTGATTTTTCGAAATCGGCTTTTTTCTTTAGCGGACGCTCAGCTCCTGGAGATGAGACTTCAAGAAAGTAATTTTGGCTGATTGGGTCTGCTTCATCAAGCTTTTCGCTTAAAGCTTCGCTTACTTTGGCACATTCCTCAATATCCACACCGTCATCGGAATCAATAAACACGCGAAGGAACCAGCTTTGGCCCTCTTTGACAAATTCAATGTCAACGAGTTCCAGCTGAAGGCTGTCTACGATTGGCTGAGCCATTTCTTGAACGGTGTCAGTCACTTTTTTGCTCATGTTCTTCCTCCTTGTGCTGTCGATCTCATATTCGTCTCGTCACTCTGCATAAAAACCCTGCTTCAAAAGAGCAGGGGCTAAAAAGTAAACGATGAACATGTCGAGACAAAATTCTCCTGTTCAATACAAAAGAGCGGGTTTCCCCACTCTTTGCCTCGGTAATCGTTAGCATTTCCAATAAAACTATACCATAACCATATTTTTATTGCAAATGGATATACGCTTACCTTCATACCTAAGCAAGTGACAGAAACTCTAATATTACGATGGCACTTTTTGCGCTTATGTATGCATAGAAGCAGAATTTCTGAGAAATTCTGCTTTCTATATTAGAACAGTGACAATTGGTTTTGATCAGGCAGTGACTCCAGACAGCCATGGCGATCTAAGTACTCTAAAATCGTTTTTGATACTTTCCCTCTCTTTTGCAAATCTTCTTTTGAGAGGAATTCGCCTTCTTCGCGAGCTTTTACAATGTTCAAAGCAGCGTTCGTCCCTAACCCTGGAATAGAGTTAAACGGCGGAATAAGACTGTTGCCGTCAATAATAAACTCTGTGGCGCTGGAGCGATATAAATCGACTTTTTGGAATGAATAGCCTCTCTCACACATCTCAAGCGCTAATTCTAAAACAGTCAGAAGGTTCTTTTCCTTCGGTGAAGCATCAAGTCCTTTAGAGTTTATATCCTCCATTACCGCTCTGATTGCTGTAGAGCCCTTGATCATTGTATCAATATCAAAGTCATCTGCACGAACGGTAAAATAAGCCGCATAATACAAAAGAGCATGATGCACTTTAAAGTAAGCAATGCGGACTGCCATTAAGACATATGCCGCGGCGTGGGCTTTCGGGAACATGTATTTAATCTTTTTACAGGAATCAATATACCAGTCTGGGACATTGTTATTTTTCATTTCTTCTTCCCATTCAGGCGTTAATCCTTTTCCTTTACGCACGAATTCCATGATTTTAAAGGCAAGGGACGGCTCAAGGCCTTGATAGATTAAATAAACCATAATGTCATCACGGCAGCCGATAACCTCACTCAGCTCACAAATATTATTGTGGATGAGCTCCTGTGCATTGCCAAGCCATACATCAGTTCCGTGAGACAAGCCTGAAATCTGAACGAGCTCAGAAAAAGTGGTCGGCTTTGTATCTTCAAGCATCTGCCGGACAAATCGGGTTCCGAATTCAGGAATTCCAAGAGTGCCCGTTTTACAGCCAATCTGTTCTTCAGTCACACCGAGTGATTCGGTTCCCTGGAAGATCTTCATCACTTCAGGATCATCCGTCGGAATTGTTTTCGGATCTATTCCGCTTAAGTCTTGAAGCATCCGAATAACAGTCGGGTCATCGTGTCCGAGAATATCAAGTTTTAACAGGTTGTCATGGATGGAGTGGAAATCAAAATGAGTCGTTTTCCACTCTGAACCTGTGGCATCTGCCGGAAACTGAATCGGTGAAAAATCATAAATATCCATATAATCCGGAACTACGATAATACCGCCAGGGTGCTGTCCAGTTGTACGTTTTACACCCGTGCATCCCTGCACGAGCCGATCTATTTCGGCACCGCGCATATGAAGATTGTTGTCTCCGGCATAGCCTTTTACATAACCGTAGGCTGTTTTTTCTGCCACCGTGCCTATTGTTCCCGCACGATATACATTGTCTTCTCCGAACAATACTTTTGTGTAATTATGTGCTTGCGGCTGATATTCCCCTGAGAAGTTCAAATCGATATCAGGTACTTTGTCCCCTTTAAATCCTAAGAACGTTTCAAATGGAATATCATGGCCGTCTTTTTTCAAAGGCGTTCCGCAATGAGGACATGTCTTGTCAGGCAGGTCAAAACCAGAACCGACAGAACCGTCATTAAAGAACTCAGAATACTGACACTCAGGACAAACATAGTGCGGCGGCAGCGGGTTTACCTCAGTAATCTCAGTAAGTGTCGCAACTAATGAAGATCCTACGGAACCACGGGAACCAACGAGATACCCGTCATCTAGTGAACGTTTTACAAGTTTGTGAGAGATCAAGTAAATAACAGCAAATCCGTGGCCAATAATACTCTTTAACTCTTTTTCAATCCGCGCTTCGACAATTTCAGGCAGCTCTTCCCCGTAAATGCTTCTTGCACGCTGATAGCTCATTTCTCTGATCTCTTCATCAGCGCCTTCGATTTTCGGCGTATATAAATCATCTTTAATCGGCTTGATGTCATCAACTAAAGAAGCAACCTTTTGGGTATTGGTGACTACGATCTCCTTCGCTTTTTCTTCACCTAAGAAAGAAAAAGCTTCAAGCATTTCGTCTGTCGTTCTGAAATGCACTTTCGGCAGTTCATGCCTGTTCAGCGGATTTGCCCCGCCTTGTGAGGATATTAAAATCTTTCTGTAGATTTTATCCTCATCATTCAAGTAATGGACATTTCCCGTCGCAACAACCGGTTTATTAAGCTTTTCCCCCAGCTTCGTGATATTCGCAATAATTTCTTTCAGCGCTTTTTCATCACGGACCAGTTCAAGCTCCAGCAAGTGACGATACACTTCAGGCGGCTGAACCTCAAGGTAATCATAAAATGACGCGATATCTTCCACCTCTTCAGGCGATTTTTGCATCATTCCCTCAAAAACCTCTCCCCTGTCACAGGCAGAACCGATCAGCAACCCTTCCCTGTATTTCTCAAGCTGAGATCTCGGAATACGCGGCACTCTGTAAAAATAATGAATATGAGAAAGTGACACAAGCTTAAATAAATTTTTAAGTCCCGTGCTGTTCACGGCAAGTAATGTTGCATGATACGGTCTTGATCTTTGATAAGCATTGGACTGACCCATATTTTCATTCAACTCATCATGGTACTGAATGCCTTTTTCAGCTGCGTCTTTCAGCATTTTCAGAAGCAAATAAGCGGTTGCCTCAGTATCATAGATCGCACGGTGATGCTGTGTGAGTTCGATATCAAACTTTTTACAAAGTGTGTTCAACCGGTGGTTCTTAAATTCCGGATAGAGAAAACGTCCAAGTTCAAGCGTATCAATGACTGGGTTTTTAGCTTTATCGACTTCAAGAAGCTTTTTATAGGCTACATTTAAGAATCCCATATCAAAGCTTGCATTATGAGCGACAAGGATATCATCGCCAATCCATTCTCTGAAATCTCTTATTACATCTACGACATCCGGAGCGTCTTGTAGCATATCATCAGTGATCCCTGTCAGCTCTATGATTGTGGCGGAAAGCGGACGATGCGGGTTCGCAAACGCCTCAAATTTATCAATAATTTCTCCGCCTTTTACTTTTACTGCAGCCAGTTCAATAATGGTATCGTATACAGCAGACAATCCTGTCGTCTCAACGTCAAAAACAACATATGTTTCTTCTTCGAGCAGACGATGTGCGGCATTATAAGCAATTGGCACGCCATCATCCACGAGATTCGCTTCCATCCCGTAAATCATTTTAATTCCATGCTTTTTTGCCGCAGAATACGCATCAGGGAAGGATTGAACGACAGCATGGTCAGTCAAAGCGATGGCCTCATGCCCCCATTTTTTCGCCTGTTCGACAAGCTTTCCGATACCCGTAACAGCATCCATTTGGCTCATTGGGGAATGAAGATGCAATTCCACTCTTTTTTCTCCTTCAGGTGCTGAATCTTCACGGGTTTTTGCTTTTATTTCGTTTACGTCATTTGCGATCATGACAAGGTCTCTGACAAATGTATCATTTTGAATGCTTCCGCGTGCTTTTACCCACATTCCTTTTTTCAGAGACTTCATCAGTGCCGCATCTTCTTTTTCACGTGCAAACATTTTGATCAAAATACTATTTGTATAGTCTGTAATTTTGAAGATACACAGCGTGCGCCCGCTCTTCAGCTCGCGCGTCTCCACATCAAACACATAACCTTGGACCGTAATTCTCCGTTCTTCGTCCATGATGCTGTCAAGTGTCCGGATTTCCTCGTTATCTTTAATTTGATAACCGATAACAAGAGGACCAGATGGTGCTTGGTCTTCATCACTTTCTTTATCTTTCTTCTCCATTTCAATCAAGGCCTGCATCGCCCGCTCTTGGTCTTCCGCAAGCTTTTGTTCCCGAAACTTTTGAACTTCCTGCTCGGATACAAATATTTCAGCATCAAGCTGAAGATCCGGAAAGCCAAATTGACGGTAGCCTGCTTGAATCATGGAACTGTATTTGTTTTTTAGCGCAGCCGCTTCTGTATCCGTTTTGGTTTTGACAATCAGTTTATTGCCCTTCAGCTTCGGTTTTTGCTGGTTTAAAAGACTGATAATCGGCGGCGAAATGCCCTGCAGTTCTTCAATGCAGCGTGACCAGTAGTCTTGAACGATACTTTCACTGACCTCGGCATCCTGAACTTCAATTGAAGATGTCACTTTTGCTATGTGGGCAAACGATTGCGTCAGCCTCGTTGTTAATGTGTCATATATTTGAAAAGGCAGCAAAGATTTAAATTGAAAATGAAAATGCCAAGACTTAGAAGCTTTGTGAATTGTCAGCTTTTTAATCTCGCCATGTTCAAAGTATGTCATGAAGGTATCATCTGTCATATTAATCTGCTGCAGAAGAATTTGAAACTGCCTTCTGTTTACTGATAACTGTTCCATTAAGACAGTATCCCTCCCTAAAAACATCATAAGTGAAGGTACCTCAGGCAATGAGGTACCTTCTATTATTTCTATTTTAACATGTTTTTTGATAAATCGTTATGGTGATTACTGCTTGCTGATAAACGCAGATAATTCGTCTACTGAAATCTCAGTTGACTCACCAGTTTGACGAATTTTCACTTCGACGATTCCTTCGTCAGCTCGTTTTCCGACAGTGATGCGGATTGGAAGGCCGATTAAATCTGAATCAGCGAATTTTACGCCGGCACGCTCAGCACGGTCATCATAGAGCACTTCATAGCCTTCCGCTTTTAAATCGGCATACAGCTTTTCAGCAAGCTCTCTTTGCCCATCGTTTTTCATGTTCAAAGCAAGAATATGAAGATCGTACGGCGCAACGCTTTTTGGCCATATTAAGCCTTTTTCGTCGTGATGCTGTTCAGCAATAGCAGAAAGCGTTCTTGACACACCGATTCCGTAACAGCCCATCAGCATTGGCTGCGCGCGTCCGTTTTCATCTAAATATGTCGCATTCATCGCTTCTGAATAGCGTGTTCCGAGCTTAAAGACTTGTCCGACTTCGATTCCCTCAGCAAAACGGATCGTTCCCTTGCCGTCTGGTGAAGGATCACCTTCTTTAATAAAACGAAGATCAGCAAATTCTTTAATTTGCGCGTCACGATTCACATTGACATTTTTATAATGATGATCTCCTTCATTTGCCCCGGCAACAGCATTAACCATTGCTTTCACAGCTTGATCGGCATATACTTCCACATCCTGATGAATACCGACAGGGCCTACAAAGCCTGGCTCTGTTCCGAGCTGCTGAATGACCTCTTCATGTGTAGCAAGCTCTACAACTTCTGCATGAAGCAAGTTTTTCACTTTAATATCGTTAACTTCATGATCCCCTCTTACAAGCACTAAGACAAAACGGTCATCAGCTTTAAACAATACTGACTTAATGCACGCTTCAGCCGAAACCTGTAAGAACGCAGTCAGTTCTTCGATTGTTTTCACGTTAGGCGTATGAACCTTCTCTAGAGCTTTAGGCTCTTCATCTGAAGGAACTTCCTGGTGAAGAACTTCAGCCATCTCGATATTAGCCGCGTACTGTGATTCATCAGAATACGCAATCGTATCCTCTCCGATCGCAGAAAGTGCCATAAATTCGTGCGTATCCTTTCCTCCCATTGCGCCTGAATCAGCGATAACAGGTCTTACATTAATGCCGCAGCGGGCAAAAATATTAGAATAGGCCTCGTACATTTTTTGATACGTTTCATCCAGGCTCTCTGCAGATGCATGGAAAGAGTACGCATCCTTCATAATAAATTCGCGGCCTCTTAACAAACCGAAGCGAGGACGTTTTTCATCTCTGAACTTAGACTGAATTTGATAAAGAGTCAGAGGGAGACGCTTATAAGATTTAACCTCATCGCGAACAAGCGAAGTGATAACCTCTTCATGCGTTGCCCCTAAAGCAAATTCACGGCCATGACGGTCTTTTAGTCTCATCAGTTCGGGACCATACGTATACCATCTGCCTGATTCCTGCCATGTCTCTGCCTGCTGCAATGCGGGCATGAGCATTTCTACGGCATCAATTTTCTCCATTTCCTCTCGAACAATCTGCTGAATGTTTTGAATCACCTTATACGCAAGAGGCATATAGCTGTATACCCCGCTCGTATTCTGTCTGATAAATCCTGCTCTCAGAAGAAGCTGATGACTTTTTGCTTCGGCATCAGCTGGAACTTCACGGAGCGTAGGAATAAGCGTCAAGCTTTGTCTCATTTCTTCGCACCTCTGATTGATTTACTTTTCGTTTACAAAAACAGCCGCTGGATATCGTTCCATGTGACAACCAGCATAAGAAGCATTAAGAAAGCTACGCCGATAAACACAACAAATGCTTCTTTTTCCCTGTTAATCGGTTTGCCCCGAATCGCTTCAATAAATAGAAACAACAGTCTTCCTCCGTCAAGTGCCGGAATCGGAAGCAGGTTGACAATCCCAAGGTTAATGCTTAAAAACGCCGCAAACTGAAATAAGTTCACTATCCCTGTTTTCGCCACTTGGTCTGTCATGTCATATATGCCGACAGGACCTGACAGCATATCGAGTTTAAATTGGCCTGTTACTAATTTGCTCAGATTGGTTAAAATGGCTTTGGTGACATCAACTGTTGATGTCGCGCCGTAAGCAACCGCTGAGAGTACGCCTTTTTCAGTCGGCGCATAGGAACCGAAACGTCCGATTGTTTTTTTGTTCTCATCTTTAACAGCTTCCGGAGTCACCGAAATATGAAGCGTTTTGTTATCTCTTTTTACTGCAACGTCCATTTCTTTCTCCGGGTTTTCTTTTACAGCGGAGACAATGTCAGTCCAAGACCTCATTTTCTCTCCGTTAATGCTTTGGATATAATCCCCTTCTTTTAGCCCTGCTTCAGCCGCCCGTCCATTGTCTGTCAGCTGCCCGAGCATAGGTTCATTTGACGGTACGCCTTGAATCAGCCCAAGCATCACTAAAATGACGTAAGCTAAAATAAAGTTCATAATCGGCCCTGCAGCAATTGCTTTAATCCGCTGCCATACAGGTTTGGAACCAAATTGGCGATTATACGGCGCAATCTGCACTTCTTCTCCGTCTACAATAAAAAAGGATGTTTCGCTGACAGTAAAGCTGGAAAGTTCGTCCTCTTTCCCCTGTTCATAACCGGTGATCTTCATGTCATGCTCTAGATCCGCTGTTTCCACTTCAATGACTAATGCATCCGGATATTTTTCCTTTTGATTGATGATGACTTTCTCAACTTGATCTTCCTTATTAAACAGAAGCCCGACCGTGTATCCGGGTTTCACCTCAATCATTTCCGGATCTTCGCCGGCCATACGAACAAATCCGCCGACCGGAAGCAGCCTGATCGTATAAACTGTTTCATTTTTTTTGAAAGAAAAAATCTTTGGACCGAAGCCGATCGCAAATTCACGGCAGAGAATTCCCGCTCTTTGGGCTAGCAATAAATGGCCCAGTTCATGGAAGAAAACGAGCGTTCCGAAAATAATGATAAACGCTATAACTGTATTCACGAACATACCACCTTATGTGAGTATTGAATTGACGTATCCCCGGGTATCTTTGTCCACTTCTTGAATGTCCGCCAGGCTCGGTTTTTTCAGTAATTGATGGCGGGTTAGTGCCTTTTCGATACAGCCTTCAATAGCCAAAAACGGTATCTTGCCAGCTAAAAAGGCAGCGACAGCTACTTCGTTTGCCGCATTTAGCACTGTCGGCATTGTTCCTCCTATTTTACCTGATTCAAAAGCAAATTGTAAGCATCGGAACCTGTCAAAATCAGCTTTCTCAAAATGAAGGCTGCCGATTTCCCATAATTCAAGCCTTTTCGCATCTGGTAATGGCAATCGGTCAGGATAAGTGAGCGCATATTGAATGGGGACTCTCATATCCGGAGTTCCGAGCTGTGCGATCACACTTTTATCATGGAACTCAACCATTGAATGGATGATGCTCTCCTTATGTAAAACCACATCAATTTGTTCATAAGGTATATCGAAAAGCCAGTGTGCCTCGATCACCTCTAATCCCTTATTCATCATTGTAGCCGAATCAATTGTAATTTTTGCACCCATTGACCAGTTTGGATGTTTTAATGCATCTTCAACTGTTACTGATTCGAGCTCCTCCCGCGTCTTGTCCCGAAAACTTCCGCCGGATGCCGTAATGATGAGGCGTTCAATGTTTTTAGCCTGTTCGCCTTGAAGAGCTTGAAAAATGGCTGAATGCTCACTGTCAACAGGCAGCAGCGGAACATCATATTTCTTAGCATGTTCTTTTACTATATGCCCTGCAGTGACAAGAGTTTCCTTATTTGCAAGCGCAATTGTTTTTTTCTGTTCAATTGCCTTTAATGTCGGGATAAGACCGACGCTTCCAAGCAAAGCGTTGACAACAATGTCAACCTCCTCCATCACTACTGCTTCTATCAGTCCTTCTTCTCCCAGCCCGATTTGGCATTCAAAAGAAAAAGACATTTGTTTTAATTTATGATATGTATCCAGATCACCGACAGAGACAAACTTCGGCTGAAAGACCTCAATCATTGGAACGGCCTTATCAATATTTCTGCCAAACGACATAGATACCAGCTGAAATTGGTCTTGATGTGCACGCAGTACATCAAGAGTCTGTTCGCCGATTGATCCTGTTGCTCCTAAAAGACAAATATTTTTCAAAGTTGCCACTACTCCTATTCTTATTGCTGCATGATCAGTCTCATATTCATATTAGACTTTTTTATGAAAAAAGGGCAAGCAGAAAGTACAAGAAAGGCATGACAAACAAGAAACTGTCAAAACGGTCTAATATACCGCCATGCCCGGGAAGAATATTCCCAGAATCCTTTACATCGTAATGTCTTTTCAAGGCGGATTCCACTAAATCTCCCAGTTGTCCAAAAACAGACAAAAACAGCGTGATCAACAGCAGATAGATATACGGGATCGGAAGTTGTGCAACAAGCTGAAAAATCGTCGCCAATACAAGTGCGATGACAATTCCGCCTGCAAACCCTTCCACTGTTTTATTCGGACTGATTTCAGGCCACAGTTTCCGCTTCCCAAGCGATTTACCGACAAAATAGGCACCGGAATCGGTGGACCAAATGACAACACACGCATAAAAAATGTATGTTAATCCGTATTGGTCAAGATTTCTGATTTCGATAAAATAATGAAAACACATTCCGATGTAAATTGCTGCAAGCGTAATAAACCCGACTTCATCAAAAGTAAAGGTGTTCTTGACCAACACTGTGTAAGTCAGCAATAGCAGTACCGCAAATAAAGCTATTTCCATTTTGGAAATCCCGTCCGCTTCAAAAAACGAATACTGGCTTGGCAATAAGAACATCCACAATAATAAAAGACCGATCAAACCAGGCAGTGAAACCAGCTTCAGCTTTTTCATCCGTAAAAGTTCAAAAAGCGCCACACTGCTCATAGCATAAATTAATATGGTGAACGGCAATTTCCCGACAATAACCAAAAATAAAAATACAATTGCTGCCAGAACACCTGTCAAAATTCTTTGTTTCATGTCCACCATCCTCTAAATTCCGCCAAACCTCCGGCCTCTCTGCTGAAACTCTCCTAACGCCTGCAAGAAGTGATCTTCTTTAAAGTCAGGCCACAAGACGTCAGTAAAGACAAATTCACTGTAGGCAACCTGCCATAGCATAAAATTACTCAGCCTTATCTCGCCGCTCGTTCGAATTAAAAGTTCAGGATCCTGCAAAGATTCAGTCATCAAATAAGTAGAAAAAAGCGATTCATCAATGTCTTCAATATTCAAAGAGCCTTCCTTCACTTTTTCCGCGAGTGATTTTGCAGCACTGACAATTTCAGTACGGCCTCCATAGTTAAGAGCAAAATTAAGGATCATTCCGTCGTTTTGCGCCGTGTCCTGTACAGCTTTTTCAATCGCACGTAATGTGTGCGCCGGCAAAGCCGTTTCATCCCCAATGATCCGAACCTGTACATTTTCCTCAACAAGCTCTGGAAGATACGTATTCAAAAATTCTTCCGGAAGCTTCATTAAAAAATCGACCTCCATTTTCGGTCTTTTCCAGTTTTCTGTTGAAAATGCATACAATGTCAGTACTTTGACACCTAATTCGTTTGCGAGCTTCGTGGTCCTTTTTACCACCTTCATCCCTTCATGGTGGCCTGCAATTCTGGGAAGAGAGCGTTTTTTAGCCCAACGGCCATTTCCATCCATGATAATGGCGATGTGTTCGGGAATTTCTCCCTTAAGTATGTCTTCTTTTGTATAACGTTCTAAGTTGGAAGCCGCAGTTTGCTGATTCTTCCAATTTTTGAGTATGTTGAGCATGAGATTCCTCCGTCACCCAAAAAGGTTACATTCCCTGCTGATAATCAATGTAATCAACAGTATTAACAAAAAAACCCCCTGTAAACATGAGAGGGTCTTTTCACTATTATCTATTGTACATAGTTTTTCATTAAACTTCCATGATTTCTTTTTCTTTGTCTTTTGTGACACTGTCAATTTTTGACACATATTCATCTGTCAGTTTTTGAACGTCTTCAGTGGAAGCACGCAGTTCATCCTCAGTAATGTCTCCGTTTTTCTCAAGTTTTTTGAGATCATCGTTAGCATCACGGCGAACGTTACGAACAGCTACTTTTGCTTCTTCAGCATATTTTTTTACAACTTTCACTAATTCTTTCCGTCTCTCTTCTGTTAGTGCCGGAATTGCAATTCGAATCATATTGCCGTCACTTGTTGGTGTAAGACCTAAATCAGCTTTTAAAATCGCTTTTTCGATATCGCCGATTGCTGTTTTATCGTATGGTGTGATAACGAGCATACGAGCTTCAGGCACGTTAATAGAAGACAACTGATTTAAAGGTGTCTGCGCTCCGTAATATTCAACCGTTACTTTATCTAATAATGATGGATTTGCACGGCCTGCGCGTACAGTAGCCAATTCGCGCTGATAAGCAGCAATTGCTTTTTCCATTTTTTCTTTTGTTTGAGTTAATACTTCTTTTGACACGTTATTTCCCCCTCACGATCGTTCCGATTGATTCACCGATAACGGCACGTTTGATATTTCCTTCTTCCATAATAGAAAAGACGATAAGCGGAATGTCATTGTCCATGCATAAAGAGGAAGCTGTTGAATCCATGACTTCCAGGCCGTCTTTAAGAACGTCAAGATAAGAAAGTGATTCATACTTAACAGCTGATTCATCTTTTCTAGGATCAGCATTATACACACCGTCAACGTTATTTTTAGCCATTAAAATAACGTCTGCCTCAATTTCAGCAGCCCGCAGTGCAGCTGTCGTATCAGTTGAGAAATATGGGTTTCCTGTGCCCGCAGCGAAAATAACGACACGTTTTTTCTCTAAGTGGCGTATCGCTTTTCTTCTTATGTACGGTTCAGCAACTTGTCTCATTTCAATGGATGTTTGCACTCTGGACTGGATTCCGAGTGTTTCCAAGCTGTCTTGAAGAGCAAGCGAATTCATTACTGTCGCCAGCATTCCCATATAGTCAGCAGTCGCGCGGTCCATGCCCAGGTCACTTCCTGTTTTTCCGCGCCATAAGTTGCCGCCGCCTACAACAACAGCCACTTCGACTTCAAGCTCAGCGATTTCCTTCACTTGCTTTGCAATGGATTGAATGACAGTCGGGTTAATTCCATTTCCCTGTTCTCCTGCCAATGCTTCCCCGCTAAGCTTTAATACGATACGTTTGTATTTTGGTTTTTCCATGATAACCTCCAAGTGTAAACATTGCCGTTTTCTATTATGCAAGAGAAAAAAAGGTTTGTAAATATAGTTTTAAAAATAGGGAACACAAAATGTGTCCCCTATACTGCCTGAAAAGACGCGACTTAGCCGCGAAATCTTTTCACCATTATTTTTTCACTTGGTTCATTACTTCTTCAGCAAAGTTTTCTTGACGTTTTTCGATGCCTTCTCCAACTTCATAGCGGACAAAAGTTTGAACAGTAGCGTTTTTCGCTGCAATAACTTGTTTCACTTTTTCATCTGGGTTTTTAACGAACGCTTGGTCTAATAGACAAATTTCTTCGAAGAATTTGTTCAGACGGCCTTCAACCATTTTCGCTACGATGTTTTCAGGTTTGCCTTCTTGGAGGGCTTGCTGAGTTAAGATTTGACGCTCATGATTTGTTTCTTCTTCAGATACTTGATCACGAGAAATGTAACGAGGGTTAACTGCAGCAACGTGCATTGCGATATCTTTCGCAGTTTCTTCATCAGTTGTACCGTTGAGAACAGTTAATACACCGATGCGGCCGCCCATGTGAAGGTACGCACCGAATGCAGAGCTGTCGTCTTTTGTAAGAACTGTAAAGCGGCGAAGAGTGATTTTCTCACCGATTTTAGCAACTGCGCTTGTGATGTACTCTTCAACAGTTGAGCCATTTTCCATTTTTTGGCCCATTGCTTCTTCAACATCAGCTGGCGTGTTTGCAAGAAGGTGGTCAGCTAAAGTGTTAAGAAGCTCTTTAAAACCTTCGTTTTTCGCAACGAAATCAGTTTCAGAGTTTACTTCTAGGATAACGCCTTTGTTGCCGTCAGTTTTAATAAGAGTAGAACCTTCTGCTGCGATACGGTCAGCTTTTTTCGCTGCTTTTGCAATTCCTTTTTCTCTTAAAAGGTCAATTGCTTTGTCCATATCTCCGTCAGTTTCAGTTAACGCTTTTTTACAATCCATCATGCCCGCGCCAGTTTTTTCACGCAGTTCTTTTACTTGCTGTGCAGTAATTGCCATTTGTATTCCTCCTTATATGTTTAAACAAGAGTATGTATATTACACATTTTTCTTGAAAAAAGGTGATAAAAGGCAGTCCCTCTTATCACCTTTTGAATAGGTTACGCAGTTGTTGTTTCTGTTTCTGGTGCAGTTTCTTCAGCAACTTCCGCTTCTTCTTCGCCTTGCTTCGCTTCTAAGATTGCATCTGCCATTTTAGAAGTTAGAAGTTTAACAGCACGGATAGCGTCATCGTTCGCTGGGATAACAACATCGATTTCATCTGGATCACAGTTAGTATCTACGATACCGATGATAGGGATGTTTAATTTGCGAGCTTCCGCAACAGCGATGCGCTCTTTGCGAGGATCGATGATGAATAATGCATCAGGAAGATCCTTCATATCTTTAATTCCGCCTAGGAATTTTTCAAGACGCTCTAATTCTTTTTTCAATTGAACGACTTCTTTTTTAGGAAGTACATCAAACGTACCGTTTTCTTGCATTTTTTCAATGTCTTTAAGACGTTTAATACGTTTTTGGATTGTTTCAAAGTTTGTTAATGTACCGCCCAACCAGCGTTGGTTGACATAGTACATGCCAGAGCGTTGAGCTTCTTCTTTAACAGAATCTTGAGCTTGTTTTTTTGTTCCGACGAAAAGGATTTTTCCGCCTTCAGCAGCAAGATTTTTAGTGAAGTTGTAAGCTTCCTCTACTTTTTTGACTGTTTTTTGAAGGTCAATGATGTAGATTCCGTTACGCTCCGTGAAAATGTAACGCTTCATTTTGGGGTTCCAACGGCGTGTTTGGTGACCGAAGTGAACACCAGCTTCAAGCAATTGCTTCATAGAAATGACTGACATGTTATTTCCTCCTAATATAATGGTTTTTTTCCTCCGCTTAGGTCATTTTTGTGCAGAACTGCCGCCTGCAGCACCCTCTGCATAAATCGTTAAGCGTGTGTATTTAACACCAAGACATAATATAACACAGCTTTATCCGACAATCAAGAATCCTTTACACCTTTGGAGCGAAATTTTAAAAATAGCTCGATTTCTGTCTTTCCGCTCTTCATTTTCTGGGCAATTTGACTTGCCGAATATCCCTGTTCATATAATTCTATGACCTGGTCTTCAAATGATTGGACCTCACTGTTTACGATCTCTTCCCGACGGTCAACCTCTGTAATCAGACCTTCAATATGTTCAGGAAGATTCTCTGCCTCTTGAACTGGATCCCGCTCTTGATATGTTTCAGAGTGCTGAAGGCCTGGCTTTTGGGATTCTTCATCTGATTGACTTGCAGATGAAGCTTTATTTTCTATCAGTTTCTCATTTTCTTCTTTTAATTCAAGCAGAAATGCCGCCAAGGTGTTTTCCGTCTCTTCAAGTATCTGTTTTTGCTGTTTTTCTGTTTCTTTCACTGCAGCGAGCCTCGTATACAGGATAATGACAGCGTACAGAAGAACGCCGTGGAGCGTAAAGCTTAAAAGCCATAATAGTGTTGACATGTTTTTCACTCGCTAACCATGAAATTCATTATTGTATCACTTTTTCCAGCAGATTCTTTAATTTAAATAATGCCTTTGAATGGATCTGAGATATGCGGGACGTAGAAAGATTTAATACTTGTCCGATTTCTGTCAGTGTCAACTCCTCTTTGTAGAACAAACTCACAACCAGCTGTTCTTTTTCAGAGAGTTCGTGAATTTTTTCCGCAAGCTGTGCAATCAGTTCATCCTTCATAATCTTTTCTTCAGGCGGAACATTTTTGTCATCTCTGATCATGACTTGAATGTTTTCCCCATCATCTTGATCATGGAGCTTTTCATCAATTGACAGCAGATTTGCAAAAAAACCTTCATTCATTGTTGACACGACATCCTGTACCGTCATTCCGAGTTCCTCTGCAATTTCCGCGGGCGATACATTCCGAAGATACCGCTGTTCAAGCTTTTCAATTGCTGCTTCAACCTTTTTTGTTTTTTCGCGCGAGGTTCTGGGCAGCCAATCTTCTTTACGAAGCCCGTCTATGATTGCGCCGCGAATTCTAAACGAGGCGTAGGTATCAAATTTTAAGTCCCGGCTGGGGTCAAATTTTTCAAGGGCATCATATAAACCAAGCATACCAAGGCTCATAAGATCGTCTTTATGCACTGATTTCGGCAGTCCGACAGAAATTCTGCCTACATGATATGTGACAAGCGGCATGTAACGGCGCATTAAGTCGTCACCGGCTTTAGGATCTTTCCACTCTTTCCAGCGCGTCCAAAGCACCTGATCTTCATAATTCAAGGATTGCATTGTTATCCCCCTAATACCTTAATTAAATCGTTTTTTCACCTTGTTTAACAGTTCGAATATGCAGCATGCAGGACTTCGGTTCAAATTCTATCGTCCGGCCGCTTGAGCCGCCCGTATCTTCACTAATAATAGGAATATTAAATAAAGACAGCTGTTCTTTTATCGCTAATACATTTCTCGGTCCGATCTTCATCAAATCATTTGTCGATTTAAATTTAAACATCTCTGATCCGCCGGCCAGCTTTGCTTTTAATGCAAATTTCCGGCATCCCGCTTCTATCAGCATATCAATCGTGGTCTGTACGGCGGTGTCAGCGTACTTAGCCCGGTTGAGCTCGGCAGTTTTCGATAACGTCGAATCCGGAAGCATGACATGAACAAGACCCGCCGTTTGCTTTTCTTTATCATAAAGCACCAGCCCCACACATGAGCCCAAACCAGAGGTCCGGATGGTATCCGGGAAGCGGGCGATCTTCACGTCAGCAATCCCAACCTTTATAACAACAGCCTCAGTTGTACTCATAATGATGCACCTAAGGCGACAAAGAGCTTTTCAAATGAATCATAGTCCGGCAGCATAAACATATGCGCTTTCAGCTCCTGCTGATGGCTTTGGTCAAAAATTGACGTGTCGACAACAATGGCGTGTTCTCCAACCTGACTGAGCTCCATCAGCCCTTCGCTGATCACTGCTCCGAACATGTCCAAAGAGACTTCAGGAACACTTGGATAGAGCTGGAGTTTCGTCAAATCCGCCAAAGCTGTTAAATATGACCCCGCTAAAATATTGCCCAGTTCATGCAAAGCGGATGAGCTCATGTGGTCTTCACCTAAGTCCTCTATGTCAAAATCGGGGTTTCCAATCAGCTCTCTGATAAACTGCTCCGCCTGAAAAAAAGGCATTATAAAGAACATTGAACCCGTTAAATCGCCTTCCATTCTTAAAAAGATGCTGGCAACCGGGACATCGGCGCCGCCGAAAAAATCAACAAGCTCATCAAAAGACAGCAGCTTTGCAAATGGGACTTCCATATCTATCTTTCTATTTAACAGCTGGGCCATTGCAGAGGCGGAGTGGCCGGCGCCTATATTGCCGACTTCCCGCAAAATGTCCATCTGCTCTTCTTTGATTCCATTAAAAATACTCATGTCATAACCCCTTTAAGATTAAGCTTGATCGGGCACAGCGGACTGAGATGATTCTTTATCCAAAACCGCGTTCGCATCAATAATATTTAAGAGTCTGTTCTCTTGTTTCACAATCTGTTCGATCGACACATCCGTATCTTTCTGAACGCCTTCTGGAGCAGATTCTATTTCACTTTCGTGTACGGTAATCACATCATTCGCTTCATCCACAATCCAGCCGACTTCAATATCACGATAAGCAATAATGATAATTCGTGTTTCATCTGTAATTTCATACTCTGGCAAATTCAGGCGTTTTCTTAAATCAATAACCGGAGTCACCACCCCGCGTAAATTGATTACCCCGCAAATATATGGTTCGACGCCAGGTACCCTCGTTGGCTTTTGCCATTTTTCAATTGATTTCACCTGAGTGACGGAAATGGCATATTCTTTGCCATTTACCATAAAGACTATCATTTTTTCGCCTGTTTTAATTTCTGCAGTCATGTGAGACACCTCCTCGAATGGTTAAATAATCAGTGCATTACAATCAATAATGAGCGCTACTTCTCCGTCTCCTAAAATAGTAGCTCCGGAAATTGCAAAGACGTTTGTTAAATAATCTCCGAGTGATTTCAGCACAACTTCCTGCTGGCCAATAAAGGAGTCCACCACAAATGCAGTAGGTTTGTCGCCTTTTTTCACGACAATGATATGGAGCTGTTCCGCATCTTTTCTTGTATCTTCTATTTTAAACTCTTCTTTTAAATAAACGACAGGGACAATATGCCCTCTAAAGTCAATCACTTCACGGTCATGCGTTTGCAAAATGTCTTTTCTGTCAATAACTGCTGTCTCAATGATTGAAGAAATCGGAATGGCAAATGTCTCTTCTTCCAACTTAATCAGCAGAACTGAAATAATAGACAAGGTAAGCGGCAGCTGGATGCTGAATAGAGAGCCTTGACCCTCGGCTGATTTCACACTGACTGAACCGCCAAGAGACTCCAGTTTGTTTTTTACAACGTCAAGTCCTACACCGCGGCCGGAAATATCAGAAATTTGGTCAGCAGTTGAGAACCCCGGAGCAAAAATCAATTCGTAAATTTGGTTGTCTTCTAAGGTTTCAGCTTCTTTTTCCGTTATGACCCCGCGCTCAAGCGCTTTTTCCAGAATTTTTTTTCGATTAAGGCCTGCGCCGTCATCCTCTACTTCGATAAAGACATGGTTGCCGCTGTGATAAGCTTTAAGCACAACTTTTCCTGATTCCGGTTTTCCCTTTTGCAAACGTGTTTCCGGCGCCTCGATACCATGGTCAATACTGTTTCTGATCAAGTGAACGAGTGGATCTCCGATTTCATCAATTACTGTACGATCCAGTTCAGTTTCCGCACCGATGATCGAGAGTTCAATTTTTTTATTCAGCTCTTTCTGAAGCTGGCGAATCATTCTCGGGAATCTGTTAAAAACAGTTTCAACCGGGACCATTCTCATATTCAGAATAATCGATTGCAAATCTCCGGAAATTCTCGTCATTCGTTCAACCGTTTCAGTCAGTTCATTATGCTCAAGCTCTTTCGCAATCTGCTCGAGACGCCCGCGGTCAATGACAAGCTCTTCAAATAAGTTCATTAAAGAATCAAGCCTGTCAATGTTGACACGAATTGTTTTAGATCCGCCGGCTGAATGCTTCGCCTGTTCATCGTTTTTAGCAGGCTGTTTTTGTTTCTCCTGCTTCGCAGGTACAGCTGCTGCTGGTGAATCTTCTTGCTTAGATTCTTCAGGCTTTTCAGCTGATGTTAAAGGAGCCCCTTGAATGACTTCAACATGCTCAATTTCCGACACGCCATTGATTAATTGTTCAATGTCTTCCGCTGATTGATGTGTTAAGAAACAAACTTGAAAGTCAGTTCCAAAATCTTCTGTTTCAAGCACTTCAGCACTTGGAATTGTTTTGGCTACTTCTCCGACTTCATTTAGTTTTTCAAACACCATATAGACACGAACTGCTTTTAACATACAGTTTTCGTTCAGAGAAATCTTGATTTCATATCGTTTGAAGCCTTGCTCCTCCGCTTCTTGTATAACTGTACGTTCAAATTCATCATATTCCCAATCAGATGCTGAACTCTGGGCTTCTGCAGGTTCCGCGGAGGCAGCGGATTCAGCGTGCGCACCATTCACATCAAGCTTGGCACTCACTTCTGAGATATCTCTTTTACCATCCCCGCCATCAATAATAGACTGAACCATTGCTTCCAGGTGATCCAGAGCTTCAAACAAAATATCCAGCCAGTCTGAGGTGACTGCCATGTCTCCGTTTCGGATTGCATCCAGCACGTTTTCAAGCAGATGGGTAAGATGTGCTAAATCCGTGTAGCCCATCGTTGCGCTCATTCCTTTTAATGTATGGGCAGCCCTGAATATATCATGTACGAGCTGAAGATCAGTCGGGTCTTTCTCTAAAAGAAGAAGCTTTTCATTACATGTTTGTAAATGTTCTTTACTCTCATCAATAAAGACATCTAAATACTGATTCATATCCATTTGAATCACACCCTCTCTTTTTTCACACAGCTTGTGATGGATGCTGCGATATCTTCCACATGTTTAATCTCATGAATGAGACCCGCTTTAACAGCAGCTTTTGGCATCCCGTATACGACACAAGATTCTTCAGACTCCGCAATGGCTTTCACATTGCCGGCTGTTAGCATGTCCTTTAGCCCAGCAGTGCCGTCACTGCCCATTCCGGTCATGATAACCGCTACTTTTTCATAATCTGTCAGTTTCCCGACAGAACGGAATAAATAATCAGCAGATGGTTTATGACGGCTTGGTGTGTCATGGTTATCAAGCACAATCTGAAGTCCTTCGCTGTTTTTAATAACGGATATGTTTTTTCCGCCCGGTGCTATGTAAACACAGCCGTTAAGAGCTGCTTCACCATCTTTTGCTTCTTTTACCTGAATGTCAGATAAATGATTCAGCCGATCAGCCAAAGAAGCAGTAAACCCTTCAGGCATGTGCTGAACGACAACCACTGGTGCGTTCAAATCCTTAGGGAGCTTCGGTATCACCTTTTGTAACGCCCGTGGACCGCCTGTTGATGTGCCGATACACACAATTTGTCTGCCCGTGCCAGGTTTCGGTTTGCTTAATTCAGGCTTAACGACAGCACGCACAATAGGTTCGGGCCGAACTGTCTGGGAAACAGGACGTATCCGCTTGCCGGAAAGTCCTGCCGCGACGACACGCTCAACTAATTGTTCTTTAATTTTGTATAAATCCAGAGATATTGAGCCTGATGGCTTTGTGATAAAATCAAAGGCACCGATCTCCAAACAATTAATTGTGCATTCTTTACCTTTCTCGGTCTGGCTCGACACCATAATGACCGGCAAGTTATAAATCTCAATAATTTTGCGGAGCGTATCTGTCCCATTCATGACCGGCATTTCAACATCAAGAGTAATAACATCCGGTTTTAATAATTCAATCTTCTTAAGCGCTTCTTCTCCGTTTCTCGCAGTTCCGATTACTTCTATCTGCTTTTCCTCGGTCAGAAAATCACTTATCATTTTTCTCATAAAAGCTGAATCATCAACTACAAGCACACGAATCAAATTAAGCCCTCCTCATTAAAAAAGAAGATAATTTCTCAATAAATGTCTGTTTGTCTTCTTTGTGTCTCGTTTCTTCTCTTTCAAACAAGGCGTCCGCTAAAATACGGACTGACCGGCTGGCTTTTGCCTGAGGGCTTTTTATGAAAAAAGGAACCTGCTCGACAACCGCTTTGCTCACGATCACATCGTCAGAAACGGAGCCGGCAAACTGAACCTGAACATCTAAAAACATATGAATTGTACGGGAGAGGCGGGCAAAAGCGTCAAGCCCTTCCTTTTGGTCACGGCACCGATTGACAGCCACCTTCATTGAAAGCTTATTTTCTGTCAAAACCAAGTGCTTGACAGCGCTGTATGCGTCCATAATGGCCGTCGGCTCGGGAGTTGTTATAATCAAAATATCTTCTGCTGATAAAATAAAAGGCAGTTGATCTTTTGATAAGCCCGCTCCCATATCAAACAGCACATAATCGAACTGGCTTAATGCATGAGAAAGTTCATTGGCAAAAAACGTCCATTTTCTCTGATCGAGCTGAAACATCACATCAAGACCGGTTCCCCCTGATATATACCGCAAACCCTTTGGGCCAATGGATAATGACTGGAGCAAAGGCTTACGATCGGTTAAAACATCAATTATCGTGGCAGACGATGAATTTCCCATTAATATATCAATGTTTCCCATCCCGATATCAAGGTCGATGAGCAGCACCTTCTTACCTTTATCCTGCAGCGCAAGTGCCATATTTAAGGTAATATTGGATTTTCCGACACCGCCCTTGCCGCTAATGACAGCAAGTGTCTTCGCTTTTTGTGAATAAACCATTGGCAGAACGCGCTCACGTTTTTCCATTTTCGCCCGTAAAGTTGCTGCTTGGTCATATCTGTTCATCTGCACAGCATCCTCACAAAACCAAGTGGAGATACAGTCTGTATATCCTCAGGCACATTCTGTCCGTTTGTCATAAACCCGACACCTATTTTTGATTCTGCCAGTATATTAAATACAGAACCTAAGGAAGTCGTTTCATCTATTTTCGTAAAAATATACTGATTGACAGGGACGGATGAAAACCGTTTGACAATATGCTTCATATCTTCATATTTTGCAGTCGCGGATAAAACAAGAAATGACTGAATGCTACTCTCAAAAGGAATCGTTTCTTTCAGTTCATCAATGTATTGCGGGTCCTTGAAGTTTCTTCCAGCTGTATCAACAAACACATGATCATACTCAGAAAATAGCTCCTTCGCCTGCTGAAATTCTTCTTTTGTATAGCAAACTTCCAGAGGAGCCTGCAGCAGTTCAGCGTATGTTTTCAACTGTTCAACAGCTGCAATACGATACGTATCTGTTGTAATAAAAGCGATTTTTTTATGTTTTTCAAGCATAGATATGGCTGCGAGTTTAGCCAGTGTAGTTGTTTTACCAGCCCCTGTTGAACCAAAGAGAACGATATATTTTGAATGAATTGGCTCCTGCCACTTGTCTGCTGAGGGCAGCATATCGCATAGTATTTCCTGAAGTTTGCCGACAACATTTTCTTCAGTCAAGCCGCCTGCTTCAACAGAGAAGCGAAGCAATTTTTTCAGAGTGTTCGTTTTCGTAGACTCTTTGATCCCTGTTTCGTGCAAAAGCTTTTCTGCTTTTCGCAGCGGCTCAGGAAGTACAGATTGATATGCTGAAAAATCACCTAGCTCCTGTTGCGCCGGAATTTGAGGGGGATATGTTCTCTCCTCTATTTTCGGACTGCTGACCGGAGTTTTTAATGTTTGTTTCGGTTCAGCTGCCTTCTGAGGCGTTTTTTTCTCAAGAAAGTCCTGATCCAATACGGCGATTACTTCAACAGCAGGCTTGTTGACGAGGCCAAACCATTTTCGCTTTTTAATTTTTTTCGAATTTAATATGACCGCTTCATTACCTAACTCTTTTCTGATGAGAAGTGCCGCTTCTTGCATTGAAGCAGCAGTAAATTTTTTTATTTTCATTAAATATCCACCACTCCAATGCTTTGTACCTCAACATTCGCCTCAAGTTCGTTATAAGAGAGTACCGGAAGATCAGGGAAGTACCGTTCCAGAAGCTGCTTCACATACATTCTGACAGGCGGCGAACAAAGAAGAATCGCGGTTTCCTGACGTAATGAGAGCTGTTCAGCTTCTTTAGCGACAGAGCGCACTATACTTTCTGAAATATCTGGTTCAAGTGATAAATAGTTCCCGTGTTCCGTCTGCTGCACACCGTCTGCTATTGCTTTTTCTACACGGCCGGAACAAGTAACAACCTTCAACACTTCATTTTCTTTGGCAAACTGGGCTGTAATTTGTTTAGCAAGCGCTTGTCTTGTATACTCTGTCAAGAGATCAGAATCTGTTGTTAATTTCCCATAGTCAGCAAGTGTTTCAAAAATCGTTACTAAGTTTCGAATTGAAACTTTTTCTTTTAAAAGCTTAGCAAGCACTTTCTGAATATCACCGACAGACAATGGATTCGGCGTAACCTCTTCAACCAGGACTGGATACGATTCTTTCAAGTGATCGATCAGCTGTTTTGTCTCCTGCCTTCCGATCAATTCGTGGGCATGCTGCTTAATTTTCTCCGTAATATGCGTTGAAACGACTGATGCAGGATCAACTACTGTATAACCAAGCATGTCGGCTTCATCCTTTACCGCTTCGCTAATCCATTTAGCCGGCAGTCCGAATGAAGGCTCCACTGTTTCAATCCCTTCAATGAGATCGTCCTCAGGAGTAGGCGACATCGCTAAATAATGATCAAGCAACAGCTCGCCTTTTGCTACTTCGTTTCCTTTAATTTTCAATCGGTATTCATTAGGCTGCAACGCTATATTATCTCTGATTCGCACGACAGGAATGACAAGCCCGAGTTCCAAAGCCAACTGACGGCGTATCATAACAATTCGGTCTAATAAATCACCGCCTTGATTGGCATCAGCAAGCGGTATCAGGCCATATCCAAACTCAAATTCTATCGGATCTATATGCAGAAGCTGAACAACACTTTCAGGGCTTTTAAGCTCGTCCACCTCAGCCTCTTCCTCAAGAATCTCATCCACTTCTTCTTTTTCCTTACCTGATTTAGATAGTGTATATGCGCCAAAAGCAAGCAATCCCGCAAGCGGCCCCGTCAGAAGGATGCCGATCGGAGTGAAAATACCTAAAAGCATGATCGTAGCTGCTGCGACGTATAAAAGCTTTGGATACGCAAACAGCTGGCCTGTAATGTCATGCCCTAAGTTTCCTTCAGAGGCAGCTCTTGTGACCACAATACCCGTAGCCGTAGAAATTAACAGTGCCGGGATTTGCGAAACAATTCCATCCCCTACAGTCAGCATCGTAAAGTGTGAAGCAGCCTCTTGAATGGACATGCCCTGCTGAAGCATCCCGATCACGATTCCGAAAATAATATTGATCATCACAATGATGATTCCGGCAATGGCGTCACCTTTTACAAATTTACTGGCACCGTCCATTGCTCCATAAAAGTCTGCTTCTCTTGCCACTTTTTCGCGGCGATGCTTCGCTTCCTGTTCGGTAATCATCCCTGCGTTTAAATCAGCATCAATACTCATCTGCTTCCCAGGCATTGCGTCCAGCGTAAACCTTGCTGCAACCTCGGAAACACGTTCAGCACCTTTTGTAATGACGATAAACTGAATAATAATAAGGATGATAAATACAACGAGTCCAACTAATACATTTCCGCCGACAACGAAATTTCCGAAAGTCTCGACGACTTTACCTCCTTCACCGTGTGAAAGAATTGAACGGGTAGTTGAGACGTTCAAGCCCAAACGAAATAGGGTCAAAAGCAGCAACAGTGACGGAAAAATCGAAAACTGAAGCGCTTCCTGCATATTCATTGTGGTGAGAAGCACGATCAACGCAAGAGAAATATTAATAATGATCAAAATACTTAACAGCCATGGAGGAAATGGAATCACCAGCATCGCCACAATGAGGACAACACTTATTAAAACGGATAAATCTCTTGTTGACATGCTGTTTTTTCTCTCCTTTTAAATCGAAAAATTCAATATACTTTTTGTTTTGTTTTATATACGTAAGCCAGAATTTCTGCTAAAACTTTAAAAAATTCTTCCGGCACTGCCTGGTCAATTTCCACTTGATCATATAACGCACGGGCAAGCGGTCTGTTTTCTACCATCATGACATCATGCTCTTTAGCAATTTTCCTGATTTTTAACGCAAGGTGGTCGACGCCTTTTGCAACAATATAAGGTGCGTCCATTTTTTCTTCATCATATTTCAAAGCAATCGCATAGTGAGTCGGGTTTGTGATAATGACATCTGCTTTTGGAACTTCCTGCATCATCCGCCTCATCGCCATTTCCCGCTGTCTTTGTTTAATTTTAGACTTGATAATCGGGTCCCCTTCAGATTTTTTGTACTCATCTTTTATATCTTGTTTTGACATTTTGATATTTTTCTCATAGTCAAACCTCTGATATAAATAGTCGAGACCCGCAAGAATCAACAATGCACCTGCACCGCTCAGTCCCATCCACAAAGTGAGTTTTGAAACAAAAGAAAGTGCCTCTTCGGGTGTCAGGAGAGGAAGCCGGAGAATTTCTCCATAATGCAGCCAAAGCACAGCAAAAGCCGCAAAACCAACGACTACGATTTTCAAAATTGATTTAATCAGCTCCACAATCGCCCTCATACTGTATATTCGTTTAAAGCCTTTGATCGGATCCAGTTTTTCAAGCTTAGGCTGTATCACTTCAGCAGAAAATAAGAACCCAACCTGCATATAGTTGCTTACGACTCCTGCAACAAGAGCAACAAGCAAGATCGGTGCGAGTATCATGCCCATATCCTTTAATAAGCTGACAAACAATGTATGCACATTTGATTCTGAGAGCTTCATTGTGAGCGATTCGGTATAAAATGTTTCTATGAATGACAGCAGCCTGTCTCTCATATACGGACCAATTGCAATAAGCGAAAGGAATATTACCAGTAAAGAAACGGCAGTATTGACATCCGAGCTTTTGGCTACCTGCCCCTTTTTTCGCGTATCCTTCCGTTTTTTCGGAGTGGCTTTTTCTGTCTTCTCTCCCGCAAAAAACTGCAGGTCAACTCTAAGCTTCATTAAGAAACACCGACCAATGCTAAAAGATTCCGCATCGTTTCAATCGTTAAGCTGAAAACATTCCGGACAACGACGAAGATAACGGACATACATACAATGAGCATGATGAAACTGACAGCGACCTTTAAAGGCAGACCGACCACAAATACATTTAACTGCGGAACAGTTCGAGCCACGATACCTAATGCTAAATCAACTAGAAACAAGCTGGCCACAACCGGCGCTGACATTTGAAAAGCGATAATAAACATTGCATTAAAGCTTTTCGCAATAAAATAGGCAAACTTTTCATCGCCGAAATTCGGAAATGCCTGATCAACTGAAATATACTGAAAGCTGTAGTAAATACCATCCAGCAACAAATGGTGGGCATTGACACTCAGCATAAACAAAAGTGCCATCGTATAGATAAACTGGCCAATCAACGGACTTTGTGCACCGGTTTGCGGATCAATAACGTTTGCTATTGAAAATCCCATTTGAAAATCAATAAACGAGCCGGCAATCTGCACTGCGGCAATCATCATATAAGCAATTAAACCCAGACATAGGCCGACCAAAGCTTCTTTAAACGCCAAAAGCATATAGTGCTCATCTATCTCCAAAGAGGGCGGTTTATCAATGGTGCTGAAACAAATGACCGCAAGAAAAAAAGCAAAACCTATGCGATGAACAGCTGGCACATTTCGATGTCCAAATAGCGGAATCGTTACAAAAAAAGCAGAGATTCTAATAAAAACCAATAAAAAAGCAGGAAATAAGTCAATAATTGAATTCATCTCTACATTACCCTGCAAAACGATTTAAATTAGAAAACAGCTCTGTTGTAAATGAAAGAATCGTCGACAGCATCCACGGACCAAAAAAAATGAGAGCCAGGAGAACCGCCACGATTTTCGGAATAAACGCCAAAGTCTGTTCCTGGATTTGAGTTGTCGCCTGAAATATGCTGACAATTAAACCGACCAGTAAAGCAATAGCCAATAATGGCCCGCTGATCATCAGCGTTACGTATACGGCTTTTTCCGCCATAGAAATTACAAATTCTGAACTCACGTTTAGCACCTACCCTAAAAGCTCTGAAGCAAAGATTTCACAATTAAATACCAGCCGTCTACCAAAACAAAAAGTAATATTTTAAAGGGCAGAGAAATCATAACTGGAGGCAGCATCATCATTCCCATTGACATCAAGACGCTCGCCACTACCATATCTATAATTAAAAAAGGGATAAAAATCATAAAACCTATTTGAAATGCTGTTTTAAGCTCCGATATGGCAAAAGCCGGAACCATTGTTGTTAACGGAATATCCTTTAATGATTCAGGTTTATCCATTTTCGCGTAATTCATAAACAGCGCCAGATCCTTCTGCCTCGTGTGTTTACTCATAAATTCTTTTATCGGTTCCTCAGCTTTCGTATACGCTTCATCCAAGCTGATTTTGTTGTCCATTAATGGGGTCAGCGCTTCTTTATTAATTTCTGAAAAAGTGGGAGCCATAATAAAAAATGTTAAAAACAGCGCAAGCCCGATTAGAACCTGGTTTGGGGGCATAGATTGCGTCGCAAGTGAAGTTCTGACAAATGACAGAACAATGACGATGCGAGTAAAACAAGTCATAAGAATCAATATTCCAGGCGCCACTGAAAATACAGTTAACAATAATAGTAATTTAACAGTTGAACTTACGTTTTCCGGATCGCTTGAACTGAAAATATTTATAAACTCATTCATGATGACGTGGGCCTTTCTTCTTTCCTTCAGAACGGTTTTGTTTTAACTCTTCAAGTTGCTCTTTTAATGCTTTTGAAAATGAAGGCAGTTTTTGCTGCGGCTGATGTTCAGAACTCTTAAGCGGCTTCACAAACTTTTGCCACTCTATTTTGCTTGACATTGCCTCTTCATGCTGACTGAGAATGACTTCAATCTCTTTTTCATCCTCAATTTCTTTCAGCAACTGGATCGTCTCTCCTACTCCGACGACGAGCACACTTTTCCCGACCTTGATCAATTGTATGGATCTGTTCTGGCCGACCGATGTGCCGCCAATATTTTCAACATATTGAAAAGGCTTTAGGAGCCGATTTCTTTTGTTCATGAGCTTAACCAGCCCGTAAATCAGCACGATAACAAACAGTAAAGCGAAAATCATCTTTACAAAATCAAAAGCTGAGACAGAAGGAGCAGCCGCTCCCTCCGTCTCATCAGCAGTTTTTGTTGTTTTCTCTTTCTTTTGCTCTGATTGATCTGCAGTTTTTTCATCTTTCTTTTGAAACCATTCGTTTACAGTTGAATTATCAGAGTCTGCCGCGGCAGCAGCAATCGGATGTACACTGAATAAAACGAAAAAACAAATAAAAACGATAAAATATTGACTCTTTTTCAACAGTCGTACACCCTTTAACTTAATGTTTTGTTGATTGCTTCAAGCACCCGGTCAGCTTGGAAAGGTTTCACAATGAAATCCTTAGCGCCAGCCTGAATGGCATCAATAACCATTGATTGCTGTCCCATAGCAGAACACATGATGATTCTTGCCTGCGCATCAATTTGTTTAATTTCTTTTAATGCTGTAATACCATCCATTTCTGGCATCGTGATATCCATAGTAACAAGGTCAGGTGAATGCTCTTTATATTTCTCTACCGCTTGTGCTCCATTTTCAGCTTCCGCCACAACTTCAAAACCATTTTTAACCAAAATATCTTTAATCATCATTCGCATAAATGCTGCGTCATCTACAATTAAAATTCTATGTGCCATAATCTATCTCTCTCCTTGTGTTTCGTTATTTTAAATTATTAATGCGCTCTGCCTGGCTTAAAATGTCAGTGACTCTCACTCCGAAGTTTTCTTCAATGACAACGACCTCGCCTTTGGCAACGATACGCTGATTAACTAAAATATCTACAGGCTCACCGGCTAATTTATCAAGCTCGATAATACTTCCGGCAGAAAGCTCTAAAATCTCTTTTACGCTTCTCTTCGTTCTGCCAAGCTCAACAGTAATCGAAAGCGGGATATCCAAAAGCATATCCAGATTATGAATAGGGGCTTGTACAGCTTCGTTTGGATCAAACGCTGAAAATTCCACCGGTGAAACCTGAACTGGCGCTGCTTTTTTTGCTGTTCCCTGCCTTTTTGGCGGCTGCTGCTGTTGCTTCGGTTCAATACGCGGCTCTGGCGTCACAGGCTCTTTCGGCTGTTCGTATGTAACTTCAGGCTGCACCGTTTCTTCTTCCTCTGCACTTTCTGAGTTCATAAGGCTTGAAATTAAATCTTTCGCAAATGTCAATGGGTAAAGCTGCATAATGCTGGAGTCTATTAATTCTCCCACCTTTAAGTTGAAAGAAACTTTCACCAACATTTCATCATCAGGTATACGGTCTGTACCCTTTTCTTCAGTAACATCCAGCAATTCAACCCGAGGAGGTGAAATATCAATTTTTTTACTGAATACAGTAGACATTGATGTAGCAGCCGATCCCATCATTTGGTTCATTGCTTCTTGAACAGCACTTAAATGGATTTCACCCAGTGAAGGGTCCGCACCTTTTCCGTCTCCCCCGATCATTAAGTCAGCAATGATCGCCGCGTCACTTTGTTCCACGACTAACAGGTTGCTTCCGCTGAAGCCCTCCGTATAATTCACTTCAATCGCTACATACGGTTCAGGAAACGCATCGCTGATTTTACTTCTTGGAATGACCGTTACGCTTGGAGTCGTAATATCGACCTTTTGATTTAAAAGCGTTGACAGTGCTGTCGCAGAACTGCCGAATGAAATATTACCGATTTCACCGATCGCATCACGCTCCATTTCCGATAAGTCATCTACTTCCGGAACCTCTGGCTCATCAAGCGTGCTGCCAGTACCGTTAAGAAGCGCGTCAATCTCATCTTGAGATAATCTATTATTCTCCATCTTGTTCACCTCTTATGTCGTGATCTAAAATTTGCACTGCCTGTTTTCGATTCACCCGGCCGGCTTGTCCTAAAAATTTCGGCTTATCTCCGACCAATACAGTAAGAGGATCCGTGACTGATTTGTCCAAAGTTATGCAGTCTCCGACTTCTAAACTTAAAAACTCTTCTATCGTCAGTTCAGATGTGCCGAGCTCGGCCACGACAGGTATTTGTGCTGTCATAATACGTTTTTCAAGCGACTTTGTTTCCTCAGGCTTTGGCTCATTTCGGTCTGATTGCATCCAATAGTGGACTGAAAGCTTCGGTATGAGCGGCTCGAGTACGATATGCGGGATACAGAGATTAATGACACCGCTGATTTCACCAATTTGAGTATTGAGCGAGATCACCACGACTGTTTCATTAGGAGATACCATCTGAACAAATTGCGGATTCACTTCAAACTCAGTCATTTCCGGTTCAATATCAGCAATTGACTGCCAAGCTTCTTTATAATTACCCAGTGCATTTTCAAATAAATTAGAAATGATTTTTGTTTCAATTTCTGTCAAACTGTCAACCTTGTTATGACTGATTCCAATCCCGCCCATGACTCGATCCATCATCGTATAAGCTATCGTGGGGTTGACCTCCATCATAATTCTTCCTTCCATCGGATGAACATCAAATAGATTTAGAATCGTCATGTTTGGAATCGATCTGATAAATTCCTCATACGGAACCTGATCAACAGAACTGACAGATATGTGAATATAGGTTCTGAGCTGAGCAGAAAAATGAGTGGTAAGAAGTCTTGCAAAATTGTCATGAATTCTCGTTAAACTGCGGATCTGATCCTTAGAAAACCGCAGCGCACGTTTGAAATCATAAACCTTGACTTTCTTCTCTTTTTCTTCTTTTTTCAGCTCTTCAGCGTCCATTTCACCTGTTGATATTGCAGAAAGCAGTGCATCTATTTCATTTTGGGAGAGAACTTCTCCTGACATTTTCCTCACCTCCGTATTCTGTCAAATTATGCTTTATTGCAGATTAAAGGAGGTAATATACACTTTTTCTACTTTTCCTTCTTGGAGGTAGCTATTTATTTTATCTTTTAGTTCCTTCTTAAAGGTTTCTTTTCCCTTGTCTCCCTCAATCTGATCAGCATTCGTATCAGCCAGCAGTGATATAACAGCGTCTTTCACTTGGAAATCACGTTTCTCAAGTTCTTCTTTTGATTTATCAGAATCAGTTTCAAGTTTAATAGCAAGACGGATAATGTTATCAGACTTTAAATTTGTTGTGATCTCTTCTACATCAACAGAAGACGCAACGATTTCATCAATACTTTTTTTCGCTTCACTTTTTTCGGACTTTCCGCCTAAAACAAAATAAGCCGCCGCCCCGAGAGCACCAATTACGATAAGAATAATTAGTAATATGATCATTAACTTTTTCTTCATTCCGGTTCCTCTATTCCTTGATCCATTGCAAATATTTTTATTTTTCGGTAGAAAGCTGCGATCTTTTCCAGAACAGCTTCTTCATCTTCTTTTACTACAAACTTCTTACCATTTGACAGAGTAATTGTAGTATCCGGAAAACATTCAATCTGTTCAATAAATAGCGCATTCAGTGTAAAGGGCTGCCCGTTCAAACGGGTTACTTTAATCATAAAACAGCGGAGAAGCGATTACTCGCCTCCCCTCCCTCCTTAACGTTTAAGGTTAACCAGTTCTTGAAGGATTTCATCAGATGTTGTAATAATTTTTGAGTTTGATTGGAATCCGCGCTGGGCTACGATCATTTCAGTAAATTCGTCAGTTAAATCGACGTTAGACATTTCGAGAAATCCTACTTTAAGGGAACCTGTTCCGCCATCACCGGGCTGGTTCGCTGCACTGGCCGTACCAGAGTTTAAAGATTCACGGTATAAGTTGCTTCCGATTTTATCTAAGCCGTCACTGTTGGCAAAAGTCACAATCCCGATTTGTCCGCCGTCTTGTGATTGACCACCGGCATCAACGATCGATACCTTACCATCAGAACCGATAGTGAAGCTTTGTGCATCAGTAGGAATTTTAATTGTTCCGCCATTCATATTTAGTACATGGTAGCCATCACCTGTAACCAATGTTCCGGTGTTATCTAAATAGAAGTTTCCAGCTCTTGTATAAGCTGTTCCGGCGCCTGTATCAATTCGAAAATAGCCATCGCCATCGATTGCTAAATCAAGTGTTCTTCCTGTGCTTTGTGTCGCGCTTGTTGAATGAATTGTATCAATTGTGCCAGATGATGAACCTAAACCGATTTGCTTAGAGTTTGTTCCGCCGATTGTTGCACCAGCAGCAGAACCGCCGGCAATGGTTTGACTCACCATATCTTTAAAGGTAACCCGACTCTTTTTGAATCCCACTGTATTTACGTTGGCAATGTTATTGCCGATAACATCAAGCTTTGTTTGAAAGTTTTTCATACCGCTGATTCCAGAATAAAGTGAACGTAACATAATATATTCCCCCAGATGTTTTTATTTAGATGATTGTCCCACAGACATGACATTCGCAGGACTGATCTCGGTCCCATCATCAAGAACGAGATAATAATTTCCTTTAAAATGTTTAACAGAGCTTACTGTGCCTGTTTTATCTGTTGCACTTTTACCATCAGTCCAAGATACTTCTTTTCCCATCCAATCAACATACGTTGTAAACGGATCTTGGTTTTCAACGAATTGAGTCATTGTCGTATTCAGATTCATCATTTGCTCCAAGCTTGAAAAAGTCGCCATCTGGCTGATAAATTCTTTATCGTCAACCGGGTTAAGCGGATCTTGGTTTTGAACTTGAGTCATTAATATTTTTAAAAACTCGTCTTTCCCCAAGCTGCTGTTGTTCGTCGACACAGTGTTCGTTTTTTCAGGCAGTTTATATTCTGAACTTATAGAAGTCATTCTTCTTCCTCCATTTCAACCATCGACACTTCATCGAGCAGATCGCCAAAATCATTTGATTGCTTTTTCTGTCTTTGCTGTCTCTGCCCCTCTTGCTGCTGTTTCTGTTCATCAGCAAGCTGGCCGTATATCGGCTGATCCCCGCTTTGGACCGGAAGAGTAAAACGGTCAATTTGGACGGCCATATTCGGCAATGATTGCTTCAGCTGAGGAAGATGCTGTTCAAGCAATTCTTTTGCTGATTGGCTAGATGCTATGATTTTACTCTGAAACATTCCATTTTCATTTGTCAGCTTGATTGTGACAAAACCTAAATGTTCAGGGTTCAGCCGAATAGTGAAACTTCCCGTCGATCTGCCGAAAGGCGTATATTTCATCTGCTTCCACGCATTAATCACTTGATCAGCCACCGTTTTTGTTTCGGCATTTGGTATATCAGATGACATCTGCTGCAGATCAAGTGTTTGAACCCCTCCTATGCCCCGATACCCCGAAAACAGCATTTGGAGTCCTGATTTACTATCTACAGGCTGAATACTTCCAGAAACATCCGATGCATTTTTGCTGGATGAACTCTGCGAGAGCGGTGTGAGAACACGCTTCCCAAAGTCTTGTGATGATTCGGATGATTTCGATAACAAGAAGGCTTTCAGCTGGCTTTCAGCTAAACTCCATTCTTTGGTCCCTTTTTGAGGAAGCATAGACATTTGATCCATTAAGCTTTGAAAACTTTTCAGCTCTGACGCTGTCATCGAGTAAAGTTTTGAACTTGACTCAGCTTTAGTGAATATTTGCTGTTTAAGATCCTGAATTAGTTGTTGAGATACACCCTTCTTTTCTAATGCAGAAAGGAATTGATCTCCATTTTGGTAAATGGCATGAGCTTCATTGCCATTCCCGCGATCAGTCAGCTTATTCCCTTCTACGAGCTGGCTAATGAACATCTGGATATAGATAAGCTCTTTAGCAGGCTCGGATACTTCATTTTCCTGATTTGATTGCTCTTTATCAGACTTCAGTGCTCCATTAATGTCAGAAGCAGAATCATTGGCACTCAGAGCCGTTTTAGCTTCTGAAAAGATTTTCTCCGTTTCTGTGAGCAATTGATCCGTCCCGCCTGACATTTTTGATTCAACTGCTTGCAAAAGATTTTGCAACATTTGCAGAGCATTCGCATCCAATTGCTTCCCTGTCAGTTTGCTTAATGTTTGCAAAAGATCCGCATTTTGTTTGTCTTGATCTTCAGGACTTGCATTTAGCCATTCACCGATCTTTTTAAGCGCATCTGCTAAAAGCTGATCTTCAGAATTAGGAGTTCCCTTTCCTTGTTCTGAAAGTTCCTTCAATCCAGCCTCAGACATAAGCCAGTTTTGAAAAACTCCCTGGCTACTTTTCATGTTTTTAGCGGCAGAACCCGTTGTGGTTTGCAGCAAAGGTCCGGCTAATTCAAGCAGCTTCACCTTTCATTCCCCCTATTCTTGGCTGGCAGCAATTTTTTCTGTATAGGTTGCTGCTTGCTCAGGAGTCATTTTCGCCAATATGTCAGCAAGCTGCTTTTTGCTTAGGCCATTCAATATTTTCAGTGCTTCTTGCTCCTTTAATTGGGCAATAATTTTAGCAGCCTTTCCGCTGTCCATACTTTTGTACACACTGATCACTTTGTCATTTTCAGAAGAAGCTTTCGAGTCTGCTGATCCTTCAGTATGATCTTCTGATGACTTTTTTTGATCCTCAGCCGTCTTTTCAAGTGAACGGATCTTTTGATTGAGCCTATCGATTTCTGATTTACTTGTTTCTAGATCTTTATTCAATATACTGATTTCACTTTTTTGATCCTTAATGGTCTTTTCCAGAGCTGCCGTATTACTGCTATCCTTACTTGATGCTGCGCCTTTTTTATTTTCGGTTTCAGGGACCAATTCTTTAAGAACCGGCGTTTTTGCCGCAGCATCCTGTATCGGCTTTAAGACATTGATACCAGCAGCCCAAAGAACAATCCCCCCTGCGATTAATAGAAACATCAGCGGGAGGATAATGATAAGCAAAACCGAACGGAACTTACCTGATTCTTTCTTTTTGCCGGACATTACATTCGCTCCTAATGGCCTTGAATCATAAACTGCTTAATCGAAATATCGTCCATTTCTTTCATTTCTGCAGCTTTATCTTCAAGAGCAAACATTTTAAACTGTTTTTCACGCATTTTTTCAAACTTTTTCACTTCAATGTTTTTCTCTGTCAAAATTTCTTGTTTTTGATTCATTTGATTTCTTTTCATAATGACAAGCTTTTGATAGTGATAGATCGTATTATCAAGATTTGAGACAAATTGTTGGTAGTGCCTCATTTCTTGTACACTCATGCCGCTTTTTAATTTCTTTTCCTTATTTTGTTCCAGCAATTCCTTTTTGCTCATATTCTCATATAATTTTTCAGCAACGTTTTCAAATTCAGAAACTGATTGCTGATATTCGGATAAGGATTGGTCTTTTTCATTTTCTTTTAGTTCCAGCAGCTTTTGGAATCTAAATTGATAAGCCACGTTTATTCCTCATTTCCTGTCAAACTAGTTAATGCAGCAATGCTTTCTTCCAATAAAGCCGGTTCGTCTGTTCCCTGCTTTAAAAATTGAATAAGCTGCGGATAAAATTGTATCGCTTCATCAATTTCTCTGGATGATCCTCTTTTGTAAGCTCCGATATTAATGAGATCTTCCGAATTTTGATATGTCGATAAAAGTTCACGGAATTTATTTGCCGCATCCAGATGCTGTTTTGTTGAAATGTTTGACATCACCCTGCTGATGCTTTTTAGTACGTTAACTGCAGGAAACTGGCCTTTATTGGCAAGCGCCCTGTCCAACACAATATGTCCGTCTAAAATTCCGCGTACGGTATCGGCAATCGGCTCATTCATGTCATCCCCATCTACCAACACTGTATAAAATGCCGTAATGGTTCCATGCTCGTTTGCACCTGTTCGTTCTAGTAAACGAGGTAAAATAGCGAACACTGAAGGTGTATAACCTTTTGTCGTCGGAGGCTCTCCTGCAGCCAGTCCAATCTCTCGCTGCGCCATTGCCACCCTTGTAACAGAATCCATCATAAACATGACGTTTTGGCCTTTATCTCGGAAATACTCGGCAATTGCAGTCGCTGTATATGCCGCTTTCAATCTCATTAATGCTGGCTGGTCTGAGGTGGCAACGACTACAATCGATCGTTTCAGCCCCTCTTTCCCCAGATCTTTTTCAATAAACTCCCGAACCTCTCGTCCGCGTTCTCCGACAAGTGCAATGACGTTTAAGTCAGCCTCTGTCTGCTTGGCGATCATCCCCATTAAGGTGCTTTTTCCGACACCGCTTCCTGCAAAAATTCCAATCCGCTGGCCTTTACCGACTGTCAGCAAGCTGTCAATTGATCTGACTCCAACACCCATCTTTTCACGGATAGGCGGCCGTTTCATCGGGTTGGGCGGTGATTGCTCCGTTGATACAGGCGAAAGCCCTTTAGGCAGAAGTTTTCCGTCAAGCGGTTCTCCAAAAGCATCGATGACTTGTCCGATCAGTCCGGTCCCAACTTTAACCCGAAGTGATTCCCCAGTAGCTTCTACAATGCTGCCAGGTGCAATGCTCGCAGCCTCTAAATAAGGCATAAGCAAAATATTTTCTTCCTGGAAGCCGACTACCTCAGCTTTAATGACTTTCCCAGATTGTCCTTTTGCATAAATCAGGCACACGTCGCCAATTGAGCTTGCTGGCCCTTTTGATTCAATCATCAGGCCGATTACCCGCTTGACTTTTCCGTACCGTTTATACGAGTCTGTCATTTCTATACAATCTATCAGACTCTGTGTCTTCATTCAGCTGCACCTGCTTCCAGCGCTGTCAGAAGTTTATCTTTCAATTGCATCAATTGTGTGTCAACACTCGCATCTACCCTGCCAAAAGGAGTTTCAATATAACAGGTTCCTTTTTGAGCTTTTTCATCAGCATATATGCCAAGCCGGCATTCTTTATAAAGAAGCTGCTGGATTTCATCTTTTTGCTGAAAGATTGTCTCATAGTAATATGGATCAACATAAATTGATATATCGTCATATTCCTTCACTTCGTTTATAACCTGTTGTACAAGCAGGAGGAAAGCCTCTTTATCATCAGACTTTTGCTGCCAAACTTTTTTTGCTAGGGCAACGGCAAGCTCAACGATTTCTTCATTAGCGTCTTCAAGCTTGTCCTCAACAGCTTTTCTGGACATTTCAGTTATACTGTTTGCTTGGCCGATTAGTTCTGCATACTGTTTCATTGCCTCAGCTTTGCCCAGCGCTACTCCTTGTTCAAAGCCCTCGGCTTTTACTTCTTCAATAAGCTTCTGTTTTTCAGCCGCCCAATCGTTTTTCTCCTGTTCAATTTGACGGCGAATATTTTCTATATGACTGTTTGCCTGCTCAGAAATCCGATCAGCTTCCTCTTTCACTCGGGCCATAAGCGCCTCCGGGTTCTCTTCAGCCTGCAAAAGGTGAGAATGATCAATACGCACCTCTTGTATAGAAAGTTTTCTTTTTTCCTTTTGTGGAGAAATAGATGATTCTTGTTTAATGATATTAGACAATAATATCATCCCCTCCGCCTCTTGCTATCACAATTTCACCGGCTTCTTCAAGCTTTCTGACGATGCTTACAATTCTCGATTGAGCTTCTTCTACATCTTTCAAGCGTACAGGGCCCATAAATTCCATTTCTTCTTTGAAGGTTTCAACCATACGCTGTGACATATTGTTGAATACAATTTCTTTGACTTCCTCGCTTGCAACCTTTAATGAAAGGAGCAAATCGTCGTTCTCAACATCGCGAATGACTCTCTGAATGGCACGGTTATCAAGTGTGACAATATCTTCGAAGACAAACATCCGCTTTTTAATCTCTTCAGCAAGATCGGGATCCTGAATTTCCAATGAATCCAAGATCGTCTTCTCTGTCCCTCTGTCTACCCCGTTTAACACTTCCACAACAGCTTCAATTCCGCCTGTTTGTGTATAATCCTGAGTAAATGCAGAAGATAATTTTTGTTCCAGAATCCGTTCTACCTCATTAATTATTTCTGGAGACGTTCTATCCATGACCGCGATTCTTCTCGCAACCTCAGCCTGTACTTCAGGATTCAGCTCGGATAAAATTTGCCCGGCCTGCACTGGATCTAAATAAGACAAGATTAACGCCATCGTCTGCGGATGCTCTTGCTGGATAAAATTCAAAATTTGTTCAGGCTCCGCTTTTCTGGCAAAATCAAATGGTTTAACCTGCAAAGAAGAAGTCAGCCTGTTTAGAATGTTCTCCGCCTTATCCTCTCCAAGCGCCTTTTCCAGAACTTGTCTTGCATAGCTTAAACCGCCTTGAGAAATATAATCTTGCGCAATGGCTATATTATGAAATTCTTCTATGATTTCATCCTTTTTTTGATGATCGACGCTTCGAACACCTGATATTTCCAGAGTAAGCCTTTCAATTTCTTCATCGGTTAAGTGCTTATAGACAGAAGCTGACACATCTAACCCCAAGGAAATCATGAGAATGGCTGCTTTTTGTTTTCCTGTAAGCTTATCTTGATCACGTCTCGCCATTTCTAATTCCTCCTAATCCTCGGCCAGCCAGCTTCTCAGCAGTTTTGCAAAATCTTCCGGCTTGTCTTTCGCCATCTTTTCAAGCTGTTTTCGTCTGACTGATTCCGCTGTTTCATTTTCCTCTTCATTGATATCAGGCAAATTGATTGGTTCTTGAGGAACCTCATACTCATATTCCTCAAATTCATCCTCTTGCGCCCGTTTCTTTCTGATAAGCATAATGATCAGAATAATGATCGCTGCGATTAAAACACCGCCTACAATATATGCCCACAGCGGGATACCTGAGGATTCTTCCGTATTTGTATCCAAATTGACTTTTCCGTCGAATGGCTGAACGGAAACAACAATCTTATTATTGATATCAGCATCAGATAAATTCTGATTTTGCGTTTCATCTTTATCCAAAGATGTTCTGACTACAGTTGAAAGGATTTTTTGTATATCATCCTGTCTTTCAGTTGATAGCGACGCTGTGTTTTTGGCATCAGGCGGCTCTACCATTACTTGAATCCCTAAATCTCTGACCTTATAAGGACTTTCAGCGATTTCTTTATGAATTCGGTTAACCTCGTAATTGATTTTGTTGCTGTTTTTTTCGTAGTTCCCGCTTTCGGTATTTTCACCGTCAGCCTTATAATTTGTAACATCTTCCTCGCCGGTTCCGGCAGTTCCGCCGTTGGCTGCACCGTCGCCCTGATATGTTTCAGATACCTTTTCAGCGCTGACTGCAATGCCTTCCATGTTTTCTTTATCCACAGGTTCGACAATGTCTTCTGTCCGATTTTCTTTTGTGAAATCAATGTCTGCTGTAACGGAGACAACGACTTTATCTTGGCCCATCATCGTACCCAGCAGTGACTGTACATGTTTTTGAATGTCTTTTTCAACTTGAGACTTAATTCCTTGCTGAGAAGAATAACTATCCGCGTAGGACCCTGCATCGCTGTCTGATTTGTCGTAGTATGTAGAATTTTGGTCCATGATGACGATGTTATCTTCTTTTAGGTTTGGCACGCTTTTAGATACCAGATGATATAATCCGTTGATTTGGCTTTGATCAAGTGTATAACCCGGTTGAATCTGCAAAACGATTGATGCAGATGCTGCAGATTGCTCTTCACCGACAAACACAGCGTCTTTCGGGAGATTAATCATTACTTTTGAATTTTTAATACCGTCCATTTCATTGATCAAGTTTGACAGTTCTGTCTGTGTAGCTTTCACTTTCACCATATCAAACTCATTGTCTGTCAAACCAAAGCCGGCATTCTGTCCAAAAAACGAATAATCAATTGATCCCGTTTTAGGAAGTCCTTCTGCAGCCATCTGCACTTTCAAAGAATCAACCTGATCCTCCGGAACACTAATCACTGTACCGCCATTCGAAAGTTCGTTTGGCACTTTTTTTGCATCCAATTCTTCTTTGATTTGTCCTGCTTCTTCGGCAGACAAATCTTTGTACAGCGGCGCCATTTTAGAATTTGAAGCAAAAACACTAATAATAATTCCAATAATAATAATTGCCGCTAAAGCACTAACCATTAAAATCTTTTGTAATTTAGATCTATTTTTCCAAAACTCACTCGTTTTGTTTTTCATTTGCATTAGAGTACGATTCATGTTAACCCCCGGTCATTCCACTCTTTCTCTAAATCGTCAGACCCCCTACATTTGCATTCTCATAATCTCCTGATAAGCTTCCACAGCTTTATTGCGGAACTCTGTTGCTGCAGTTAGAGAGATGCTGGCTTTTTGAGCAGCGATCATGACCTCATCAAGATTTACATCTTTTCCTGCAGCCAAGGCATTAGTCATGTTGTCAGAAGCTACTTGGGACTCATTTAACGAACTAATAGAGTTTTTTAAAAGCTCCGAAAAGCTTGTTTGATTTGAAGAATCTGTTTTTTGGCTATTGTTTACTTGATTTGTTGCATTTTGAGTGTTTTGAGTATTTTGAACCTGAAAAGGAGAAATTGCATTAATCACATTCATTCACCTACTTTCCGATTTCTAACGCCTTCATCAGCATTCCCTTTGTGGCATTCATCGCCGTGACATTCGCCTCGTATGATCTGGTGCTGCTGACAAGATCAACCATTTCCTTTAATGGATCAACATTAGGCTTTTGTACATATCCTTCAGCGTTTGCATCAGGGTCTGTCGGATCATAGACAAGATTAAAATCTGAATCATCCTCCGTAATTTTTGAAACCTTCACACCGTTTCCAGCATTCCCGCTTCCGCTCATTTGAGAATTGAGAATAGAAGAGAACGATTCACCTTTTGACTGAAGGGAAACCATTTTTCTTCTGTAAGGCACCCACTCTCCATTCACCTGCTTAGCTCTTGTCGTATCCATATTTGCTAAGTTAGATGATACAACGTCCATTCTGACTCGCTGAGCTGTTAAAGCCGATGCTGAAACATTTAAGCTATGAAAAGCTGTCATCATTTTCCTCCTGTTAATACGGTCTTCAGCGAATTAAATTTACCGTTCATTCTTTCAACCAAAGCTTGATAGTTGATTTGATTTTGCGCCAATTCTGTCATCTCTTTGTCAACATCAACATTGTTTCCGTTTTGCTGATACGATGTATCTCCGCTCGCAACAATTGAATAATTCGAATCAGTATCAGAAAAATCAACATGACGATAGTCTGTTTTTATCGCTTCAAGACGCGAGGATTCTTGATCTAATAAATTTTGGAAAGAGACTTTTTTTGCCTTATAGTTCGGTGTATCTATATTGGCGATATTATTAGTTATGACTTTTTGCTTAATATCCGCTCTACTCAAGGCATTTTCAAGATTTTGTATCGTTCCAGAAAATAAGCTCAAATCCACTTACCTCCATTTCAGTTTTTTTCACCCTCAATATCCTTGTCGAGAATTGTAAAACTATATGCTTATTGTAAGAAATAACAGGCATAAAGTCTATGAAGTTCGTGTAAAAAAATGTCCTCACAATTATCTATTTTGCAACTAGGTATAAAGTCCTAGATTGTTAGAACTACATTTCTCGCCTTGATATAA
This sequence comes from Bacillus sp. EU52, assembly GCF_037964975.1. NCBI lineage: Bacteria > Bacillati > Bacillota > Bacilli > Caryophanales > Bacillaceae > Bacillus > Bacillus sp. EU52. The sequence goes on along the minus strand of NZ_CP150177.1, from coordinate 1,642,211 downwards.
GCCTGAAAATAGCAGAATTTCTGTTTTTTCTCCTTTCTTTTCGGCATTTTTGAAACTTTTTGAAGAAAAATGCAAAATTTATTAAAATTATTACATAGAAAGACTTTCAACCCAGGAAATAAAGCTTATTGATTTCCTTTATTTGAAATAAAAAAAGAACCCTCAAAAAGGGTTCTTTTTGTGATTAATGAGATTTTAGATTTTCTAATTCAATTAGGAATTTGTTGTTTAGTACCTTGATATAAGTACCTTTCATTCCTAATGATCTAGACTCGATAACACCGGCGCTCTCCAGCTTTCTGAGTGCGTTCACAATAACAGAACGGGTAATGCCGACACGGTCAGCAATTTTACTTGCAACAAGAAGACCTTCGTTTCCGTCAAGCTCCTCAAAAATGTGCTCAATTGCTTCAAGTTCACTGTAAGAAAGCGAGCTGATAGCCATTTGTACGACAGCTTTGCTTCTTGCTTCCTCTTCAATTTCTTCTGCTTTTTCTCTTAGGATTTCCATTCCGACAACTGTTGCGCCGTATTCAGCTAGAATTAAGTCATCGTCATTGAATTGATCTTGTAAACGTGAAAGAATAAGTGTTCCTAATCTTTCCCCGCCTCCGATGATCGGCACAATTGTTGTTAAACCAGCTTGAAACAGGTCTCTGTTCTCAACAGGGAAAGCAGTATATTCACTATTAATATCCAAGTTAGAAGATGTTTCAGGGACATTAAACAGATTTTTCGTATATTCTTCAGGGAATTGACGATCCTCAAGCATTTTTTTCATACGATCATTTTCAATTTGCTGGTTAATAGAATACCCAAGGAGTTTCCCTCTGCGGCTTACAACGAAAATATTGGAATCAATTACATCCCGCAGCGTCTCCGCCATTTCCTTGAAGTTTACCGGTTTCCCTGCCGCAGCTTGCAGCATGGAGTTAATAATTCTTGTTTTTTGTAATAAAGCCATGATAAATAATCCTCCTAAACATTCCTCATATTAAATTTTTCACAATATAAATTGACTTAAATCTTTGTTTTTGGCTATCGTTCCGAGCTTTTCTTCGACATACTGTGGTGTAATCGTTATTTTCTCCATCGTTACATCTGGAGCTTCAAACGACAAATCTTCTAATAGGCGTTCAAGTATTGTATGAAGGCGTCTCGCACCGATATTATCTGTGTCCTGGTTCACATGATAAGCAACTTCAGCAATCTTATGAATAGCTTCGTCAGAAAATTCAAGAGATATACCTTCTGTCTGCAATAATGCCTGATATTGTTTCAGCAGCGCATTATCCGGCTCAACCAAAATTCTCACGAAGTCGTCTACCGTGAGTTTGTTCAGTTCTACACGAATCGGGAAACGCCCCTGCAGCTCAGGAATCAAATCAGACGGTTTGGCCATATGAAACGCTCCTGCTGCAATAAATAATACATGGTCTGTTTTTACAGAACCATATTTTGTGACAACGGTAGAACCTTCAACAATCGGAAGGATATCCCGCTGAACGCCTTCTCTTGAAACATCGGCAGAAGAAGATGCACCGCCGTTCTTTGCGATTTTATCAATCTCATCGATAAAGATAATCCCGCTCTCTTCTGCTCTCTGAACAGCTTCCTGGCCGACTTCATCCATATCGATGAGTTTGCTTGCTTCTTCATTCGTCAGGACTTTTCTGGCTTCTCTGACTGTCATTTTGCGCCGTTTCTTTTTCTTTGGCATTAATCCGCTCAGCGCATCCTGCATGTTCATACCCATCTGCTCCATACCCGAGCCCTGCAGCATGTCAAACATAGAAGGCTGCTGCTCTTCGACTTCTACTGTTACATAGTAGTCTTCGAGCTCTCCTAAAGCCAGCTGATGTGCCATTCGTTTTCTTTTTTCTTCGATGTTTGCTTCTTCCTGGCTCTCCGCCTCATCTTCACCATTCGGCTGGCTGCCTCCAAAAAACATTTCAAACGGATTTTTAACGCCAGATTGTTTTTTCTTCCCAGGAACTAACAGACGAACAATGCGTTTGTTTGCATTTTCTTCTGCCTGTTCCTTTACTTCATTCATTTTCTCTTCTTTTATAAGCCGAACAGAAGTCTCCACAAGATCTCTGACCATTGATTCAACATCTCTGCCTACATAGCCGACTTCGGTAAATTTAGTAGCTTCAATTTTGATAAATGGCGCACCTGAAAGCTTAGCGATTCGTCTGGCAATTTCAGTTTTCCCGACGCCGGTAGGACCCATCATTAAAATGTTTTTCGGAACGACCTCGTCCTTCAGCTTTTCATCCAGAAGACTTCTTCTATAGCGGTTTCTTAATGCCACGGCGACAGCTTTTTTCGCATTTTGCTGACCGACAATATATAGGTCTAACCGATCTACAATCTGTCTAGGAGTTAACGGTTTTTTTTCCATGCGCCTCAAGTCCTTTCTATTCAAGCTCTTCCAGTATGATTTGATCGTTCGTGTAAACACAAATTTCGCCTGCTGTTTCTAACGCGGCTCTGGCAATCTCACTTGCAGACATGCTTTCCCCGGCATGCTTTTTCAGTGCTCTTCCCGCTGCCAAAGCGTAATTGCCTCCTGATCCAATCGCGAGAATGCCGTCATCTGGTTCGATCACCTCGCCTGTTCCCGATACGAGAAGCAAAGTATCCTGATTCATAACAATCAGCATGGCTTCGAGCTTTCTTAGCACTTTATCACTGCGCCATTCCTTCGCAAGCTCAACAGCCGCCCGTTTTAAGTTGCCGTTATATTCTTCAAGCTTAGCTTCAAACTTTTCGAATAAAGTGAAAGCGTCTGCAACAGATCCCGCAAAGCCAGCAAGAACTTTGCCGTTAAACAGTTTTCTCACTTTCCGTGCCGTGTGTTTCATGACAACAGCCTGACCAAATGTTACTTGGCCGTCTCCGGACATAGCGCTTCGTCCTTTATGCTGTACGGCAAATATTGTGGTCGCATGAAAAGATGACATAAAGGGCCTCCTTTAATTTTTCTTAAATGCTCTTGGATGGTGAGACATATATGTGTTTCTCAACATTTCCTTCGAAACGTGCGTGTATATCTGTGTAGAAGACAGATTGGAATGCCCGAGCAGTTCTTGAACGCTTCTCAAATCCGCTCCTTCATTTAACAGATGCGTGGCGAACGTATGTCGAAGCATATGCGGATGGATATGTAAAGTGCTTGACGCTTTTTGAACAAGCCCGCTTAAAATATGTCTGATGCCACGGGCTGTAAGCGGTCCGCCTCTTTGATTTACGAATAATAGATCATGAGGTTCTTTTGCCTTCATCAGCAAGCACTGTCTTCCGCTATTCATGTATACCTTCAACGCTTCGCGGGCATAAGACCCAAAGGGGATATAGCGCTGCTTCTTGCCTTTACCGTGAACAAGCACAGTGTCCATAAATAAATCAACGTCGTTAATAGTTATGGAACAGCATTCACTGACCCTCATTCCGGTGGCATAGAGCAGCTCTAACAGCGCTTGATCCCTCATTCCGGCCGGCTGGCTTATATCTGAAACTTCAAACAGCTCCTCAAGCTCTTTTTGATATAGAAACTTCGGTATCCGTTTCTCCTGTTTTGGCAGATGAACAAGCTGAAACGGATTTTCTTCAATAAGCTTTTCCCGCATCAGAAACTTATAAAAGCTTCTTAATGCAGATATCTTTTTGCTTATTGTTCTTCTCGATAAACCTTTTTCATAGGCTTCTGTCAAAAAAATCCTAGTATCTTGATATGCAGCTTCTTCAAATCCATTTATACCTTGAACGCGCAGGAAAGTCTCGAATTCTTCAATTGAATCCACATAATTCACAATAGTATATTGTGAATAATTTTTTTCAATTTGTAAATATTCAACGAATAATTTTACGAAATTCTTAACATTCTCCATGCCTAATACCTCCCCAGGAAGGGCTTTTAAATGGTATCACAAATCGCGCTCAGGTTGCAATCAATACCTATATTGTTTTCGAAATTGTTTGAATTGTTTCAATCGCACGGTTCGCGTATTGTTCATTTCGTTCTTTTTTATTTTTAATTTTAACTGACAATTCTTTTAAAAGCCCAAAGTTTGCATTCATCGGCTGGAAGTTCTTCTGGTTTGTTGTTGTAATATAATGTGCCATACTGCCAATTGCGGTTTCCTGAGGGAAGATCACAAGCTCTTCTCCCAATACAAGCTTCGCCGCATTAATGCCTGCTACAAGTCCTGAGGCAGCTGATTCCACATATCCTTCTACTCCCGTCATTTGGCCTGCAAAGAACAGATCACTGCGGTTTTTAAATTGATAAGTCGGCTTTAACAGGCTTGGAGAGTTAATAAATGTGTTTCTGTGCATCACGCCATATCTGACGATTTCTACATTTTCAAGTCCTGGAATCAACTTGAGAACTTCCTTTTGGTCTCCCCATTTTAAATGAGTCTGGAATCCTACAATATTATAAAGTGTTCCCGCAGCATCATCCTGTCTGAGCTGAACGACGGCATAAGGGCGTTTTCCTGTAACAGGATGCTCTAGACCAACCGGTTTCATCGGACCGAAAAGCATTGTTTTCTTACCCCGTTTTGCCATAACTTCAATCGGCATGCAGCCTTCAAAGAAAATCTCTTTTTCAAATTCTTTTAACGGCACTGTTTCTGCTGATGTTAATGCTTCATGAAAACGGTCAAACTCTTCTTCTGTCATCGGGCAGTTCAAATATGCTGCTTCACCTTTATCATAACGGGATTTCAGGTACACTTTATCCATATCAAGGCTGTCTTTTTCTACAATTGGCGCCGCTGCGTCATAAAAATATAAATAGTCCTCTCCAGTCAGCTCCTTCAGCTGGGCAGACAGCGATTCAGATGTTAACGGACCCGTTGCGATGATAGTAGGGCCTTCAGGAATTTCAGTCACTTCTTCATTAATAACGGTTACGTTTGGATGATTTTTCACCCGATTTGTCACACTTGCGGCAAATTCATGACGGTCTACTGCAAGAGCGCCCCCGGCAGGCACCGAACATTCGTCAGCCGCAGCGATAATGGCTGAATCAAGCGCACGCATTTCTTCCTTTAATACACCGACAGCGTTAGCAAGCGTATTAGAGCGAAGAGAGTTGCTGCAGACAAGCTCAGCAAATTTATCTGTATGGTGCGCAGGCGTTTGTTTAACTGGCCGCATTTCATACAATTTGACTTGAATCCCACGTTTGGCAAGCTGCCATGCTGCTTCACTTCCTGCGAGTCCGGCTCCGATTACATTCACTGTTTGTTGGTTCATCTTTCACATCTCCTAGTTTATTATTCAAGGCCTTCTTTTAACACACAAAGAAGGTGAGCAAGACCCTGCTCACCGCTACTTCTGTGGTTCTTCCTTATAATCGCATTCCACGCATTGGACTTGTATGCCTTTTTTGAGTTTTTTCTCGACGAGCATTTTTTCACATTTCGGGCATTTTCGTTCAATTGGTTTGTCCCATGATACGAATTCACAGTCCGGATAACGGTCACAGCCGTAAAATACCCGTTTCTTTTTCGATTTTCGCTCAACAATGTTTCCTTCTCCGCAGCTCGGGCACTTCACACCGATTTGTTTCACAATCGGTTTCGTGTTCCGGCAGTCAGGGAAGTTGGAGCAAGCTAAGAATTTACCGTACCGTCCCATTTTATATACCATTGGAGAACTGCACAATTCACAATCTTCTCCAGCATACTCTGGTTCAATCTCAACTTCCTTCATTTCCGATTCGGCTTTTTTCACGCGTTTTTCAAAATCGGTGTAGAAATTATCGATAATCTTGACCCATTCGGTATTTCCTTCTTCAACATGATCAAGATCTCTCTCCATTTTAGCTGTAAACTCAACGTTAATGATCTCAGGGAAAAACTCCATGATCAAGTCAAGAACGATCTGACCTAATTCAGTCGGAACGAAACGTTTATTATCCAATGCCACGTAGCCGCGCCGCTGAATAGTATCAAGTGTCGGAGCATATGTGGATGGACGGCCGATACCGCGTTCTTCAAGGGTTTTAACAAGCCGGGCCTCAGTATATCGCGGAGGCGGCTGGGTAAAATGCTGCTCAGGTTCTATATCTTTTGATAATACCGTGTCGCCTTCTTGTAAGTCAGGCAGCATCCGGTCTTTTTCTTCCATTTGGTCGTCTTTTCCTTCAACATACACCTTCATAAACCCGGAAAACTTGACTTTACTTCCATTTGCACGAAATGTCAAACCGTTGTTTGTCAGGTCGACACTCATTGTATCGAGAACAGCCGGTGCCATTTGGCTGGCAACAAAACGCTCCCAAATTAATTTATACAGTCTCATTTGGTCTCTGCCGAGGACTGCTTTTAATTCACTTGGTTTTCTAAGAACTGATGTCGGCCGAATTGCTTCGTGGGCATCCTGGGCATTTTCATTCTTTTTCGCAGGCTTCCGTTTTCCGCCTAGGAACTCTTTTCCATAAGTCTGATCAATAAATGCAGCTGCTTCATCAACAGCCGTATTTGAAATACGGGTTGAATCCGTTCTCATATACGTGATCAGACCAACCGTTCCTTCTCTTCCTAAATCAATTCCTTCATATAATTGCTGTGCAATCATCATCGTTTTCTTCGCTCTGAAATTGAGCTTGCGAGCCGCTTCCTGCTGCAGGGTAGAAGTGGTAAAAGGCAAAGCGGGATTACGTTTGCGTTCCTTTTTGGTTACTTTTTCAACTGTATATTGATTCCCTTTGAGCTGAGAAAGAATCTCTTTTACATCAGCTTCACTATTTAAAGGAAGTTTTTTGCCGTTTTTCCCGAAAAAGCTCGCTTCAAAGGTTTCTTGACCTTTTAAGAACGTACCGTCAATTGTCCAATATTCCTCAGGCTTAAAGTCGTTAATCTCTTTTTCACGGTCAATAATCAAACGGAGGGCAACGGATTGCACGCGTCCTGCGCTAAGCCCTTTTTTGACTTTTTTCCATAAGATTGGACTGATTTTATATCCGACAAGCCTGTCTAAAATACGTCTCGCTTGCTGTGCATCCACTAAATCCATATTGATCATGCGGGGATGCTTAAACGATTCCTTAATAGCGTCTTTTGTAATTTCGTTAAACACCACACGGCAGTCTGAGTTGAGATCTAAATCAAGACTGTGTGCCAAATGCCATGCAATCGCTTCCCCTTCTCTGTCGGGGTCGGCTGCGAGATACACTTTTTTGGCTTTTTTCGCAGCCGTTTTCAGCTCTTTTAATACCGGGCCTTTACCTCGAATGGTAATATATTTCGGTTCAAAATTCTGTTCTATGTCAACTCCCATTTGACTTTTTGGAAGATCCCGGACATGTCCCATTGATGCTTTTACTTTATATTTTTTACCTAAGTAACGTTCAATCGTTTTCGCCTTAGCGGGCGATTCCACGATGACTAGATAATCAGACATTTTCATCCCCCTCAAGAGGTGTTCTCTCTCTTTTCAAGATATTTCAATTTTATTTTTGCAGCTGTCTTTATTTGGCTTTCAACATTTCATTCTTTATCATGAACGTCATTAATTAAATAGAAAACAATATGCAACTTTAAATCCTCACTATTATTAAATATTACAATACCGTTTGTCAAACGATAATTCAAAAGGGTTCCGTATATTGAACGTTTCTCTCAGGAAGTTCCTCGAAAATATCCTCTGCTGACCATATGGCTTTAGCCCCCTGCTGGATCAGTTTTATAGGACCTCCGGCGTAAGGGTCAAACAATGAACCGGGTACGGCAAATACCTCTCTCCCTTGTTCCAATGCTTGATAGGCAGTAATCAGCGAACCGCTTTTTTCTTTGCCCTGAACGACAATAACGCCTTCACTTAGTCCGCTGATAATACGGTTTCTCATAGGGAAATGCCATTTTTGGGGTTTAGTTTCAGGTGGGTGCTCTGACAGCAGGATATGGTGTTTAGCCATGTGATCTGCTAACTGAAGGTTTTCTCGGGGATAAATGTGTTGAAATCCGCCTGCAATGACGCCAATTGTCCGCCCCTTCGCCTTAATACTTGCAGCATGGGACATTCCGTCTATCCCAGACGCCAGTCCGCTGACAATCACCCAACCTTTACGACAGATCTCTTTTGTAAGATGATTGACAACTTGTTTCCCATAAGCTGTTGGATTTCTTGTCCCTACAATTCCAATTTTTCTCCCTTTCGAAAGAAGAGTCATATCACCTTTTGCAAACAGTACGGCGGGGGGATCATAAATGCTTTTAAGCCAGAAAGGATATTGCTTTGAAGAAATAGGGATGGTGTTAATGCCTTGCTCACGATAAGCAGCAAGTACACGCGGGAGCTTTGGATAAAATTGTTCTATTTCGTTTTTTAATGCAGCTGCTTTTATTTGATCACGAGTAACCGTTTGTAACACGGGTGATGTCAGCGACATAGACGGCTCGGCTTTCCACCATTTTAATAGAAGGGATGGGGATAATAATTGATTGATTCTGCAAATCGTTAGGCAGGCAGCGGCCTGATCCAATATATTGACCTCCTTTTGTTAGAAAAAGCAGGAACAGCCTTGACGGCTGTCCCTTTTTTATTAATGCGTTTTACAAGTTTCGAACAAGTTCTTCTCTTTCAGCACCTTGATTAAGGTTTCACCCATGACAGAAGGTGTCTCTGCAACTTCGATTCCGCATGCATTAAGGGTTTTGATTTTTTCATCAGCTGTCCCTTTTCCGCCGGAAATAATGGCGCCTGCATGCCCCATGCGCTTCCCAGGAGGTGCTGTTTTACCGCCGATAAAACCGACTACCGGTTTTGTCATGTTGGCTTTTACCCACTCTGCCGCTTCCTCTTCGGCCGTACCGCCGATTTCGCCAATCATGATGACTGCGTGTGTGTCAGGATCTTCGTTAAACGCTTTTAAAACGTCAATAAAGTTTGTTCCATTTACAGGGTCGCCGCCGATTCCAACAGCTGTAGATTGCCCTACACCCGCTTCTGAGAGCTGGTGCACCGCTTCGTATGTTAATGTTCCTGAACGTGATACAACGCCTACATGACCCTTTTTATGGATGTATCCGGGCATAATGCCGATTTTACATTCTTCAGGCGTAATGACACCAGGACAGTTCGGCCCTATCAGTCTCGTTTTCTTGCCTTCCATGAAGCGTTTGACCTTCACCATATCCAAAACCGGGATATGTTCTGTGATACAAATCACGAGATCAAGCTCCGCATCTACCGCTTCCATAATCGCATCAGCTGCAAACGGTGCGGGCACATATATAACAGACGCGTTAGCGCCGGTCGTTTGAACTGCTTCAGCCACTGTATTAAATACAGGAACACCTTCCGCTTCTGTTCCGCCTTTTCCAGGTGTTACACCGCCAACGATATTTGTGCCGTATTCAAGCATCTGCTTCGTATGAAATAAAGCGGTAGAACCTGTAATCCCTTGCACAATAACTCTTGTATCTTTATTAATGAAAACACTCATTATTTGGTCCCCTGCCTTTCATTCTTTCTTAAACTAAGGATACGATTTTCTGCGCGCCGTCAGCCATTGATTCCGCAGATGTAATGTTTAATCCTGATTCACTAAGGATTTTCTTCCCTAGATCCACGTTTGTGCCTTCAAGACGGACGACAAGCGGCAATGTCAAACCAACTTGTCTAGTCGCTTCAACAACCCCTTCTGCGATGACATCACATTTCATAATGCCGCCGAAAATGTTGACAAAAATCCCTTTAACGTTTTGATCAGAAAGAATGATTTTAAATGCTTCCGTGACTTTTTCCGCGGTTGCACCGCCGCCCACATCAAGGAAGTTGGCCGGTTCTCCTCCATAATGCTTGATAATATCCATCGTAGACATTGCAAGCCCCGCGCCGTTTACCATACAGCCGATATTTCCATCAAGGGAAATGTAGCTTAGATCATATTTGGACGCTTCAATTTCTTTCGGATCTTCTTCATCCAAATCTCTGTATTCCATAATGTCCTTTTGTCGGTACAACGCATTGCTGTCAAAATTCAATTTTGCATCAAGCGCCATCACATTTCCGTCGCCGGTAACAACAAGCGGATTGATTTCGGCGATTGAGCAGTCTTTCTCAACAAACGCTTTATATAGTCCAAGCATAAATTTAGCAGCTTTTCCCACGAGCTCTTTTGGAATATTAATAGCGAATGCAATTTCTCTGGCTTGATAGCCTTGAAGGCCAACAGCCGGATCAATGACAGCTTTTTTGATTTTTTCCGGTGTTTTCTCCGCAACCTCTTCAATTTCCGTTCCGCCTTCTTCAGAAGCCATCAAAACGATTCTTGAAGTGGCGCGGTCAAGCACTAGACCGATGTAATATTCTTTTTTAATATCGCAGCCTTCTTCAATAAGTAAGCGTTTTATTACTTGGCCGTCCGGACCCGTCTGATGTGTAACTAGGGTCTTCCCTAATAGTTCTTCGGCATACGCTTTTACTTCGTCTAATGATTTTGCTATTTTTACCCCACCAGCTTTGCCTCGACCGCCAGCATGAATTTGAGCCTTTACGACATAAACCGAGCTGGATAAGCTCTTTGCACTCTCAACTGCTTCTTCTGCTGTAAAAGCCACTTTACCTTCAGGAACAGATACCCCATATTTTCTGAGGACTTCTTTTCCCTGGTACTCATGGATATTCATTTCCCATCCTCCTAACTTATGTAACAAAACTAAAATAGACTGCGCTTTCATTCTATAATATTACTGGAAGAATTGTCTACAGTTCGATGCAAAATCTTTTAATCCTTCTAAACATTCAAACTTTTACTTTATTAAAAACATAAATTTCAAAGGAGGATGGGGAATATTTTAGCTATTTTTTGTTTTTTACGCTTTCGTCCAATTTGTAAATGAATGAAAAAATCTCGGCTACCGTTTCATAAAGAGCTTCAGGAATTTGATCATCTACCGTCAAATGGCGCATTAATTCGACAAGAGTCCGATCTTCTTGAATCGGGACCCCTGCTTTTTTTGCTTCTTTGATAATGTTGTCAGCTACATGGCCCTTTCCTGTGGCAATCACTCTCGGCGCCTTGTCTTTTTGTTCGTCATAATGGAGAGCAACAGCTTTTCTGATCGGTGTCTGCTCTTTCATATTTTCACATCCACTTCCTGATCACTGATACTTGTTATATATTGATCGATTGAAGCCTTTTCTTCGGTGTGAACCCTTTTTTTAGCGTTTACCCCTGAAAGGCTGTACCCCATTTCCTTTAGCCCCTGTTTAAGCGCGGGCACCATCGGATCGATCGCAGCCTGCAGCTCGAAATCAGTCTCTATTGTAATGGTCATGACTTTTTGCTGTACCAAGCAATCAACGACGGTTTCTTTTAGTGTATCAAGCTGCAGCAAAAACAAAAGGCGGCAATGGGAAGGATCAAGCTTTCCATCCGCTTCTTTCTTTCCTTTAAACAGAACAGTCATGTCCTGAACCCCTGACTTCGAAAACATCGGAAATGACATTACAATTTGGCTGTATGATGGATGCTCCTGCTGCATGAAAAGCTGGCCATTTAATTTATGAAAAAGCTGATTGGCTTCTTGTTTGACTGGTTCGGCTACCTCATGCGATGCTCTTAAGGCAGAAAGAGCCAGCTTGATGGATTGCATTTCGCCAGATGTGACTGCGCTTCCTTGTTCAAACGCTTTAATGAACGCAACTTCGTCCCTTGCGCCGATTGCCGTTTTCACTTTGGATAAGAAAGAAAGAACATCTGCCTTATCCGCCAAATGGGGTGCTGTCTGCTGAACAGCCTTTAAAAAGACTTCGGCTTCCTGGTCTGTGACTTGTGCCGCTTGTAAAACAGCTGAAGCTGCAAGTGACTTACTATCACCCGATGAAGCAGCCGCTTTAATCCAATTTGCTGCTTCTTTCACAATTTGGAGACTGTTTTTTTCAGCAGATTCCGTCAGCTTCACCAGCAGCTGGCGGGCTTCTTTAATTGGAATGTCTGCTGCTGTTTTAACAGGCTCTTCTTGTATGCTTCCCTGTTCTGCTGTGTGATTTGCAATCGGCAGGCTGGCTTTTCCGGGGGAGCCAGCTGGTGTGCTAAGCTCCCTGCTTCCAGCTGTATTCGTCGGAGAAGGTGCTTTCGTATTGTCGGTTAAAGAAATAAGCTTATCAATCAGCCGTTCTGCATGGACATCGATTTCACTATTTAAAAGCACCGTAATTGCTTCCTTTAGCTTTGACATCATTTGGCTCTGCTGAGGGTTTTGGTCGATTGCCTGTAGCAGCTGGGATACGTGCTGATGCAACGGAACAGGCGATTTCACAGCGTGAACACCATTCAAAATCTCGGAGTGAATGGGAAGATCACGCTTTAAAGCGAAGAGAACCGTTTCAACTGCTTTTTTTGTGTCTTGCGAAGGCAGCGTGTCCATCCAGCGGACAGCTGTTTTGATATCATTTTCTGTTACGGGTGTTTTGCTCTTCAGCATCGCTCCTGTCATCATGAGAGCTGCGTTTGACGTCTTCACTGACATGGCATTTAAAAGCTTGCCAGCTGCATCCTGAATGGTTTTAGGATTTTGATCAAAGCTTTGAACGACCTGAAGACGGCCTGTTTGCTCTGCCGTTTTTTTTTCGTAGGAAAACCAATAGTATGCCTGAGGACGAAGCTGGGTTTCAAGTTTTCCCTGAACAGTTTGATTGCCGACTTGGATCAGGGCATGCTGATCTCCTAGTAAACGAAGCACTTTTCCTAAGAGGAGACGCTTCTCCCCGTTTAGCGCTTCGTTTACTTTTGATGTTTCCTGCGGGACGGCTGTACGCCCGAAAAGGTGCCGCAGCGCCTTTTGCACATCATTTCGTATGTTCATTTTAAAAAGGTGCCTCCTTGTCCATGGTGATTTATCTGAAAGATTGAACAGGAGCGAAAGTTTTGCGGTGCAATTCAGTTGGGCCGTATGCAGCGAGAGCTTCCAAATGTTCTTTTGTCCCATAGCCTTTATTTTTTTCAAAGCCGTACATGGGATACGTTTCGGCATAAGCGCTCATCATTCGGTCCCTCGTCACTTTTGCGATACACGCACCTGCCGCAATAGACACGCTTTTGGCATCGCCTTTTATAATTGACGCCTGAGCCGTGTCGAGCGGAAGTGTCATTGCGTCAACAAGCAAATAATCAGGTGTATCCGACAAATCCTGTATCGCTCTCACCATTGCCATTTTTGAAGCTTCATATATATTGATCTCATCAATCACAGTAGCTTCTACAATTCCTATCCCGACCGCCAGTGCTTCCTTCATAATAAGCTCGTAATATTCCTCGCGTTTTTTCTCTGAAAGCTTTTTGGAGTCTGTCAGCCCAAGTATTTCACATTCCTCTGGAAGGATGACTGCGCTGGCGACAACTGGTCCTGCCAATGGCCCCCGGCCGACCTCGTCAACACCTGCAATCAAGCGAAATCCTTTGTTTCTTGCCAGCCTTTCATAGGAAGTCATATTCACCCATTGTTCTTTCAGCGCTTTTTCTTTCGCTTGCTTTTTAAGCCATTGCTCTACAAGCGTTTGAACGCTTTTTCTCGGGTCGTTTACGCATTGGGCAATAAATGGGTCTTGTGCATCCTTCACTTCCTGCAAACGGTCTTTAATGTCCTTTACGGTTAATGTATTCACTTTCTCTTCTCCCTTACTGTATGTATCGGTTCAGCCAAGAAAAAATAAAGACCCGCATTTCTGCGCGCCTTTACATCGTCGGCTGTTCAAATGACAGCCTGCCGAACTTTTCAGTGCGAATATCGCGAATGATGACTTCAGTCGTCTTATCATAGTTAATGAGCCCACCGCTCATGAGACAGCCCCGCTTTTCACCTATTGCATCAAACAGCTCGGCAATGTCCTCTGGGATCTCCTCAAGGCCATAACGCTCCTTGAGCCGTTCTGGGTAATGTTCTTCGAGAAAACGAAGACCAAACACGGCCACGTCCTGCAAATTGATAATCGAGTCTTTAATAGCCCCGGTGACTGCCAGTCTCAAACCGACAAGCTCATCCTCAAATTTAGGCCACAAAATTCCCGGTGTATCTAATAGCTCTAATTCTTTCCCAACTTTGACCCACTGTTGAGAGGTTGTAATACCAGGTCTGTCTCCCGTTTTTGCTATGTTTTTCTTTGCAAGCCGGTTGATGAGTGTTGATTTTCCGACGTTTGGAATACCGATAATCAAAGCACGAATCGCTCTCGGCTTCACACCTTTCGCACGCATCCGGTCAAATTTTTCTTGGAGGATCTCTTTTGATGCAGGCACAATTTGATTTAACCCTTGTCCATTTACAGAATTAATAGACAGAGAGCGGATCCCCTGCTTCTCAAAGTGCTCTTTCCACTGCTGTGTAACTGCCGCATCTGCTTTGTCAGCCTTGTTTAACAGCATAATTCGCGGCTTGTTTTTTAGAATATCTTCAATCATTGGGTTTCTTGATGACATTGGAATTCTGGCATCTACCAATTCATATACGATATCGATTAATTTTAATTTTTCGGTTACTTCCCTTCTTGCTTTTGCCATATGGCCCGGGAACCATTGAATTGTCATGTGACACGAACACCGCCTTTATCTTCAGTATGCATGATTCATTGTTGTCCTTTATGTATTTTACGATGCCTGTCCGGCATTTTCAAATTCTGTATAAAAAAAGAGCTTGTTACAGGTAACAAGCTCTTTTCGTTCGTTATCATTATCGTCTGATCTCTTTAATACGAGCCGCTTTTCCGCGAAGTTCACGCAGGTAGTAAAGTTTAGCACGGCGTACTTTACCGTAACGTACAACTTCGATTTTCGCGATTTTTGGTGTGTGTACTGGGAAAGTACGTTCAACGCCAACACCGTAAGAAATCTTACGAACTGTGAACGTTTCGCTGATTCCACCACCACGACGCTTAATCACAACACCTTCAAAGATCTGGATACGCTCACGGTTACCCTCAACAACTTTAACGTGTACACGTAAAGTGTCACCAGGACGGAACGCAGGAAGATCAGTACGAAGCTGTTCTTTTGTGATATCTTCAATTAGTTTTTGCATCGTTTTCAACTCCTTCCAACAGATGCTCTTGGCCACAAAAACCGGCACAGCGGAACATCGTTTTCAAGCTTGCAGCGGATAAGCCCGCTTAAGCCACAAGTAGTATCTTATCACAATTTCATAGCCTATGCAATAAAATCTATTCTTTTTCCCATTCAGAAATCCACTTTCTTTGCTGCTCTGTAAGCGGGTAGTCTTTCAACAGATCCGGACGTCTTAGGTAGGTCCTTCTGATCGATTCTTTATTCCGCCATTCTTCAATTTTTGCATGGTTTCCTGACAAGAGTGTTTCAGGCACTTTTAAACCTTTGTAATCTGCCGGTCTTGTATAATGCGGGTGCTCTAAAAGTCCGGTGCTGAAGGAATCCTCAATATGGGAAGCCTCTTTACCCAGTACACCCGGAAGCAGTCTGACCACACTGTCTGCGATCATCATTGCAGGGAGCTCACCGCCCGTCAGAACAAAGTCGCCAATTGATATTTCATCCGTTACCAAGTGCTCGCGAATGCGTTCATCATAGCCTTCATAATGGCCGCAAATGAACAGCAAATGCTCTTCCTTTGCTAATTGCTCGGCTTTTTTTTGGGTAAAACGCTCACCTTGCGGGCATACGAGGATAATACGCGGAGCAGCGGCTGCCTTTGATGTCAGGTCCTCGACCGCGTCAAAAACAGGCTGGGGCTTGAGAACCATGCCTGCCCCGCCGCCATAAGGATAATCATCAACAGTATTGTGCTTGTTATCAGAGTACTCTCGGAAATTTACGACTTGAAACTGCACCGCATCTTTTTCCTGGGCTTTTTGAAGAATCGATGAGCCGAGCACGCCTTCAAACATTTCGGGAAACAGCGTCAAAAAGTCGATTTTCATTCGTCTATTAACCCTTCCATGAGTTCAATCTCAATTTTCTTTTCCTTGACATCGATATGTTTGACCACTGATTCAATGTAAGGAATGAGTGCGTCTTTTTTTCCTTTTCGTCCGATGACCCAAACGTCATTGGCTCCAGGCGTCAAAATTTCTTTGACCTTTCCGATGAGTTCGCCTTCTTCAGTAAATACTTCACACCCAATAATTTCGTGGAAATAAAATTCACCCTCATTCAGCTCTCCTAATTCTTCTTCAGGAACTTTAATGATTGCGTTTTTCAGCTCTTCTACTTCATTTAGATTTTGTCTTTCTTTAAACTGCAGGAGATGAAATTGCTTATGCAGTCTATGTGTGTTTACCGTTACCTCCACTGGTTCGTTACGGCCGTCCATAAACAAATACAGCGTGTTTCCCGGCTTGTATCGTTCTTCGGCAAAATCTGTTTTTGAAATCACCCGCACTTCGCCTTTGATTCCGTGGGTATTTACGATTTTGCCTACATTAAACCATCGCTTTGTCATATGATCACCTCTGGCGAATTTCAATTACTTTTCCGTCTTTTATGACGATGGTGTTCGCTGCTGTTTTCTCATGCCAGTCATCCCCGGCTTCAATCGTCAGCAGCGCATCGACTTCCTTTTCTTTCAACTCACTGCCAAGCGGCAATGTATGTACTTGAGCAATTTGAAAATCGATGATTTTCATATCATCTTTTCGCTTTTCTATTGCCTTTTTAAATTGTTCAATCATATCAGGGTTTTGCTGTTCTTTCTCATGTTTTCTAAGCTGAAAATAGAGCTGGCTGCATTCTCGTTCAAGCATTTGTTTCTTCTCGGCAAAAGAAGCTAAAAGCTTTTCTTTACTGCGCTCGGTTAAGACTTGCATAACGGCTACACGGTGAATAATTTGCATCGCACCAAGCTCCCCGCTTTTAAAACTTTTACTCGCCCAGGCTTTTCTATTTTGCCTAAGCTTCTATCAGTTTACCCTTTTTTTGCGTGTAAAAAAAGGGGAGGTGCCGGCCCTCTCCCTTTTAGTCAAATATTTCAAATTGAACTTTCTTAGAAGACTGTGCGCCAGCTGCAAATACAGCTGTTCGAATCGCTTTTGCAGTCCGGCCTTGCTTTCCGATAACTTTACCGGTATCTGACTTATGGACAGATAAGCGCAGCGCAATCTTTTGATCGGTTTCTTCTCTTATGACGCGAATGTCATCTGGATGATCAACAAGCGGCGTCACAATGTGGACAATCAAATCTTCCAAGTGTTGATCAGTCATTACTTGCCTTGTTTAGCGTTGTGGAATTTTTCCATGATTCCTTGGCTAGAGAACAAGTTGCGAACTGTATCAGATGGTTTCGCTCCAGTTTGAAGCCATTTAAGAGCAAGCTCTTCGTCAATTTTTACTTCCGCTGGTTTTGCAACCGGGTTGTAAGTTCCGACTGTTTCGATGAAACGGCCGTCACGTGGTGAACGAGAATCTGCTACAACAATACGATAGAAAGGAGATTTTTTTGCTCCCATACGTTTTAAACGAATTTTTACTGCCATTTTACTAGCACCTCCGAAAATATTTCAACAAGATAGTATATTAACAATGATAAAAGTGTTTGTAAAGTGTTTTTTCTTAACAACGGTTTTATCATGTATAACCGATTACATAAAAGGTAGCTTAAACCCTTTTTTCTTGCCTTTTGACATGTTTGTCATCTGCTTCATCATTTTTTTCATTTCATCAAACTGCTTAAGCAGACGGTTGACTTCCTGTACGGATGTCCCGCTTCCTTTTGCAATCCGCTTCCGCCGGCTGGCATTGATAATATCCGGCTGTTCTTTTTCAAGAACAGTCATTGATTTGATGATTGCTTCCACATGATTCAGCTGTTTTTCATCAACTTGGATGTTTTTCAGGCCTTTCATTTTACCTGCACCCGGCATCATTTGCAGAAGCTCATCAAGCGGCCCCATGTTTCTGACTTGCCCGAGCTGCTCCAGAAAATCGTCCAATGTGAAGCTCATCGTTCTCATTTTTTGTTCCAGCTCTTTGGCTTTGTCTTCATCAACGCTGGCCTGTGCTTTTTCAATCAATGTCAGCACGTCGCCCATGCCGAGAATCCTTGATGCCATGCGTTCAGGGTGGAACGGCTCTAACGCATCAAGCTTTTCGCCCAAACCTGCGAACTTAATTGGCGTGTTTGTGACAGCGCGAATAGAAAGCGCAGCCCCACCGCGTGTGTCTCCATCCAGCTTAGTTAACACAACACCGGTTAAACCGAGCTGTTCATTAAAGCTTTTGGCAACATTCACAGCGTCCTGACCGGTCATTGAATCGACAACCAGGAAAATTTCTTCCGGATCCGCGATTTCTTTGACGTTGGTCAGTTCATCCATCAGTTCATGGTCGATATGCAAGCGGCCTGCCGTATCCAAAATGACATAGTCATAATGTTCTTCCTTGGCTTTCTCAATAGCCTGTTTAGCTATTTCTACAGGACTGACCTGATCGCCAAGAGAGAAAACAGGCATATCCAGCTGTTTGCCGAGTGTTTCCAGCTGCTTAATTGCGGCTGGGCGGTAAATATCGGCAGCAACCAGCATCGGTTTGCGATTATGCTTTTTGCGCAGCAGATTCGCAAGCTTACCGCTTGTTGTCGTTTTACCGGCACCTTGGAGACCGACCATCATAATAACAGTCGGCGGCCTTTTTGCGACGGCGATTTTGCTCTCTTCGCCGCCCATCAGCTCAGTCAGTTCCTCTTTAACAACTTTAATGACCTGCTGGCCGGGCGTCAGACTTTTCATGACGTCTTGGCCTACAGCGCGTTCACTTACTTTTTTGACAAAATCTTTGACTACTTTAAAGTTAACGTCAGCCTCAAGCAGCGCAAGACGAACCTCACGCATCATATCTTTTACATCTTGTTCGCTGACTTTCCCTTTTCCGCGGATTTTAGAAATCGTCTGCTGCAGTCGGTCGGCTAATCCTTCAAATGCCATAGTTTGCCGCCTCCTAATCTAATTTCTCAAGCGCTTCAATCAGAGCTGTAATTTCTTCCTCTTCTTTTGAACCGGAAGCAAGCTCCTTCAGCTTATTAAACATCTCTTTACGCTCCTGAAACTTTTTCAAAAGGAGCAGCTTTTCTTCATATTGTTCAAGCATCGCTTCTGTTCGTTTGATGTTATCATAAACAGCTTGTCTTGAAACCTCATATTCTTCGGCTATTTCGCCTAGGGAGAAATCGTCCAAATAATAAAGCGACATATAGCTCTTCTGTTTTGACGTCAACAACGACTGATAAAAATCAAACAGATAATTCATTCTCGTTGTCTTTTCGAGTGACATTTGAGCTCTCCCCTTTGTTAAGTCAAATCCCTTTACGATAACTTAGTTTACACGGTTTTATTGACACTGTCAAGTTTTTATCTTGTCAAAGCGACGATTAACCTTTTCCAAAATAAGCTAAATATCATCCAATTTATTCCGATATTGTATATGAACCCTATTTTAAGGAGGATTTTTATGAAAAAAATCGGTTTATTGTTTATGTTGTGTCTGGCAGCCCTGTTTACAATAGGTTTCCCGGCACAGCAAGCAGACGCTGCTGAGGCACCTTATAAGGCCTCAATCACAAATATCAGCACAGATGGAGGGGTATACGGTAAAATCAATTACGGACAAGGTCAATATTGGCGAGTCAAGTACAATATTACAGTAAGCGGCAAATTACTCGACCAAAACGGACAGCCAGTGCCAAACGCGCCCGTAAGATTTGAAGCAGACACGAAGGTCGGAAACACAACACAAACTGCTTCAGGAACGACTGATGCAAACGGAACATTTGAAGTTCCAATGTATTTGGGGCCAGCTGCTGGTTACTATACGTATTACACATCTGTTTCCGTTCATTACTATGACATCATCCCATTCAGAGTTTTTTCTGGTGAGTCAAGACTGGTTTCCACTGATAACAGCCTTTATCATTTCGCCTATCAAGTAAGAAGATAAAAAAGAAAAGGCCCCAAGATGTTGGGGCCTTTTTCTTAATCGTCGGCTTTTTCCACTAAATCTGAAAAGAGTCCGTACACATAGGATTCTGGATCAAATTCCTGAAGATCATCAACTTTTTCTCCTAAACCGACTAGTTTAACCGGGATGTGAAGCTCGTTGCGAATCGCAAGGACGATACCGCCCTTTGCCGTACCGTCAAGCTTCGTTAAGGCAATGCCGGTAACATTTGTTGCTTTAGAGAACTCTTTTGCCTGAGCCATTGCATTTTGGCCGGTCGTGGCATCAAGGGCAAGCAGCACCTCATGCGGAGCTTCAGGAACTTCTCTTTCGATAACACGTTTTACTTTTTCAAGCTCTTTCATGAGATTTACTTTGTTTTGGAGACGACCTGCCGTATCACAAATTAATACATCGGCATTTCTTGCTTTCGCAGCATGAACAGCATCGTAGATGACAGCTGCCGGATCGCTTCCGGCCGTCTGCTTAATGACAGGCACTCCTGTACGCTCTCCCCATACTTCCAGCTGTTCAATGGCTCCCGCTCTGAAAGTGTCTCCGGCGGCAAGTACGACAGATTTTCCTTCTTGTTTCATTTTATGAGCAAGCTTTCCGATCGTTGTTGTTTTCCCGACACCGTTTACACCTACCAGAAGGATTACGTTTAAACGCCCATCCTGGATGTTCAGTTCTGAAATTTGCTCATCTCCGCTGTTATAAATCTCGACCAGTTTCTCAGAAATCACTGACTGGACTTCCTTTGGATCTTGAATATTTCTGCGTTTGACTTCTTTTTTCAGCTCATCTATTAATTCCATAACGGTTGTAAAACCGACATCCGCGCTGATAAGAACCTCTTCAAGCTCTTCGAAGAAATCCTCATCCACTTTACGGTAACGGGATACAAGATCATTCACTTTGTTTTGAAAGGAGTTTCTTGTTTTTTCAAGGCCATCCTTAAACTTTTCAGATACGGAATCTGTCTGTTTTGTGATTTTCTCTTTTAATTTTTTAAAAAAGCTCATCTTTTAACCTCTTTCCTCGTTACTGAACGAATTCTTTTGTTTCTTCCAGCTTAACGGAGATTACCTTGGAAACACCGGATTCCTGCATGGTTACGCCATAAAGCACATCCGCTTCCTCCATCGTTCCTTTTCTGTGGGTAATCACAATAAACTGGGTATCACTGCTGTATTTTTTTAAATACTGCGCAAATCGGAACACATTCGCTTCGTCGAGCGCAGCCTCAACTTCGTCAAGGACGCAAAACGGCACTGGACGAACCTTTAGGATTGAGAATAAGAGCGCTATAGCAGTAAGCGCACGCTCTCCGCCTGACAGGAGATTTAAGTTTTGCAGCTTTTTCCCCGGCGGCTGAGCGATAATCTCGACTCCTGAATGAAGCAGATCGTTAGGATCGGTGAGCCTCAGTTCAGCTCGCCCTCCTCCGAATAAGGAGCGGAAAACTTGATCAAAGTGTGAGCGGATTTGGACGAATGTGTCGTTAAAGCGCTTCGTCATTTCTTCATCCATTTCTTCAATCACTTGAAACAAGGTATTTTTCGCTTCTGTTAAATCTTCTTTTTGTTCCGACAGAAACTTGTACCGTTCGTTGACCCTCTCAAACTCATCTATGCTTCCGAGGTTCACGGTACCCAGCTCTTCAATTGCGAGTTTAATCAGCTTCACGCGCTTTCTGGCTTCCTCTGGATCAGTTTCAAGCTGATATTTCTCTTTTGCCCCCTCAAAGGACAAGCTGTATTCCTCCCGTAAGTATTGGAGTAAATTATCAAGCTCGACTTCCATTCGTCCAAGTTTGACTTCTTCGTCTTTTAAGAGCGTTGTTTTTTGTTTATACAGGCGTTTCATTTCTTTCAGCTCACGCTCATACGTATCAAGCCCATGCTGAAGCTTGATGCGCTGATCGCGCCTTAATGCAATCAGTTCGATCGTTTTCGTTTTGTCATTCAATTTATGTTTTGCTGCTTCTTCCAGCTTTTCTTCGCCGCTGGTGCTAGATGACATCTCTGACGTTAAGAAGCTTAAGTCTTCTTTTGCTTCTTTTAACGCAAGCTCTGTTTCAGTGAGCTCTTTCTTTAATCTGGCAAGGTTGTCCTCTTCCCCCTTGCATGCCTGCTCTTTTTTGGCCGCAGCGATCTTCAGCTCAGTCAGCTCGTTGGAGAGAGACTCTTTCGTTGAGGATTGCGTTTGTTTTTGTTTTGTCAGTTTGTCTATGTCCTCTTCAAGCTGTTTCATCTTTTCAGATACGGCAGAGAGCTCTTCTTCAAGCTTGCGTTTGCGCACTTTTCTCTCTTCATCGCTTTCTGACAGAGCAGATTTTTCTTGGTCATAGAGCTCTAAATGGGTATTGATATTTTTCTCGGCAACTTGAAGTTCGTACAGCTGGCCTTTCACATCCTGCTGCTTTAACCTTAAGCCTTCCCCGGTTTCTCTTAAGTCAGCCAGTTTTTTCTCCATATCCTGAATGGAGTGCTTAAGGGTTTTGACCTCTTGTTCAAGCAGAGCTGTTTTCTCTTCCATTTCAGCGAGCCGTTTCGTCACATCTTCTAGCTCCCGGCTTCTTCCGAGGAGGGAGTTATTTTTCTTTTTAACCGCGCCGCCCGTCATTGAACCACCGGGGTTCACAACATCTCCCTCAAGGGTTACGATGCGGTACCGGTGCCCGAGAAGCTTCGCAAGCTCGTTTGCGCTCTTTAAGTCCTCTGTGATCAGAACGGTTCCAAGAAGATTCTGGATGACGCTTCGATACGCAGGATCAAATGTGACAAGTTCACTGGCAACCCCGAGAAATGATGAATGCCGGGCGGCTGTTTCCGCATCACGGCTTTGAAGCTGGCGGTCTCTAATAACAGAAAGAGGCAGAAACGTCGCCCGGCCGAAGGAATTCTGCTTTAAATATTTAATCGCTTTTCGGGCAGATTGTTCATCGTCGGTCACGACATGCTGAGCAGAAGCGCCGAGCGCTATTTCAATGGCCGTTTCATACTTTTGTTCTGTAGAAATCAGCTCAAGAACCGCTCCGCGAATTCCACCAAGGCGCTCTTTCGCTTTTAGCACTTCTTTAACACCTTGATAAAAGCCGGAGAAATCTCCCTGCATCGTCTCAAGCATGTCCTTTTTTGATCTCGCTTGCTGAACGTATTGGTATGCCTGATACAGAGCGGATTCATTTTTTTCGTATTGGCGCTTTTTCTGCTCATATTTTGTCTGCATATCACGATATGCACCGACTTGACTGTGAATCTCCTGCTCAATTCGGGCAAATTCCGTTTCACATGCGGCTTTACGCGCAGAAATATCACGCCGTTCCTGCAGGTGCTTTTCATTGTTGTCCGCAAGTCTCTGCAATGTGACAGCGGATTGGGACATCTGGTCATCAAGAAGCTGGAGTTCGTTGCGTATCGAAGCCTGGCTGTTTAACAGCTCAAAATAATCACTTTTCAGCTGCTCGATTTTCTCTTCGACATTTTCATTGTGAAGACTGAGAGCCTGCTGTTTTTCTTTTACTTGCGCCCTTAACTGCTTCACCTCAGCCTGAAGCGTTTCGAAGACAGCTTCCTGCTTCGAAAGCTCTTCTTTCAGAACCGTTTCTTTTTGCTGGAACTGAACGATGGCTTCTTCAAGCTGTTCTTGGTTTTGCACAGCGTTTTTCTTTCGTTCTTTCAGGACTTCTTTACGGCCTTCAAGCTTTTCCAGCTCTTCACTAGTTACCAGTAAAACTTGCTGGAGCTCATCTACTGACTCATCAAGCGCTTGTATTTTGTCCCTTGTATCCTCAATCTTTGCTTCTTTCGCAGAAATAGCAGACGATTCAGCAAGCTCTTCTTCTTTTGCCATCTGCACTTTCTCTTTAAGAGTCGACCATTTACCATGCAGCTCTTCGATATCATAGGCAGTCAGCGCAATTTCAACATGCTCCAGCTCTTTCTTTTTCTCAAGGTAGTCTTTCGCTATTGAAGCTTGAATTTTAAGAGGTTCAACCTGTCCTTCAAGCTCATGTAATATATCTTCTACCCGATTTAGATTGTCCTGTGTCTCAAACAGTTTATTTTCTGCTTTTTTCTTTCTCGTTTTATATTTAAGCACCCCGGCCGCTTCTTCAAAGATACTGCGGCGATCCTCCGCTTTGCTGCTCAGGATCTCTTCCACTTTCCCTTGGCTGATAATAGAAAATGCTTCTTTACCAAGGCCAGAGTCCATAAATAAATCAATAATATCCTTCAAGCGGCACGGCTGATTGTTAATCAGAAACTCACTCTCACCTGATCTGTACACACGTCTTGTGACACTCACCTCGTGGAAGTCAATTGGCAAGAAATGATCATCATTATCAAGAGTGAGCGTAACTTCAGCTAGATTTAATCGCTTTCTTGAATCACTCCCGGCAAAAATGATGTCTTCCATTTTTCCGCCGCGAAGAGAGCGTGCCGATTGTTCGCCGAGAACCCAGCGAATGGCATCCGTGATGTTGCTTTTTCCGCTTCCGTTCGGCCCGACAACCGCTGTCACGCCTTTAACGAAGTCTACGGAAATCCGTTCTGCAAATGATTTAAATCCTATAACGTCTAAACGTTTGAGGAACATAGCGATCCTCCTTATGTAATAAGTATTTCAATTCTATCATAAACATTGGTCAAATAAGACGGCATACATATTGAAATCCCCCTGAGTCATAAGGGGGATTTTATTGTTTCGTATGGTGTTTTTGCAATTTAGCTAAAGCTTCCTGAGCAGCGTGCTGTTCGGCTTCTTTCTTTGAACGGCCGTTTCCGACTCCGAGTGGTTCACCTTTTAGAGATACGATGGCTTCAAATTCACGGTTGTGCGCAGGTCCTTTTTCGTTGGAGATTTTATACTCCAGAGAGCCTTTGCCGTCCCGCTGCACGTATTCCTGCAGCTGGCTTTTGAAATCCATCACATGAGAAAAAGCACCATCGTTAATTTTAGGGAACACATAAACTTTTAAGAAACTTTCGACCGGCTCTAATCCTTGGTCAAGGTACAAGGCTCCGATAAATGCCTCAAAAACATCCGCCAATAGAGCAGGACGCTTTCTTCCGCCTGTCATTTCCTCGCCTTTACCCAACAGGACAAGATCGCCGAATGACAGCTCGTGAGCCAATGAAACGAGAGACGGTTCGCAAACAATTGCGGCTCTCAATTTCGTCAAATCTCCTTCACTCATAGCCGGGTATTTGGCAAATAAGAATCTGGAGATCGTCAGTTCCAAAACAGCGTCACCTAAAAATTCAAGCCTTTCATTATCTTCATACGGCTTTTTCCGATGCTCATTCACATAAGATGAATGTGTAAATGCTTGATACAAAAGCTTTTCATTTTGAAAGTGAACCGAAATCCGTTCTTGAAACTCTTTAAATTGTTCTACTTTTTTATAGAACTTTTTTTTATCTTTATAATGTGAGTGTTTTGACATAGTAACCTCCATAGGCACATCAGGTTCACCGCGCTTCTCTGACTAAACCGGATACAGCGCGCGTAAAAGCGGCATGCTGTAATAACTGCACGAATAAAGGGCTAAAGCCCCGCGTTTCGGCGGGACTTTTAGCATCAGCTTATTGCTGGTTTTGTATGTAGTTCACAGCGTCGCCGACTGTTGCAATCTTTTCAGCATCTTCGTCAGAAATCTCCATATCAAACTCGTCTTCAAGTTCCATAACAAGCTCAACTACATCTAGGGAATCAGCACCTAAGTCTTCCTTGAAAGAAGCTTCAAGTTTGACGTCTGCTTCATCAACGCCAAGGCGATCTACGATGATTTTCGTTACACGCTCTAATGTGTCTGCCATAGCAATTCACCTCCCCTCAAGTATTATAGTGGATTCGTTTTTAAAAAACTAGAGAAACTACGATGAAATTTTCGAGAAAAAACTTACATCACCATTCCGCCGTCAATATGAAGCGTTTGGCCTGTCATATAACGGGCTCCCTCTGAAGCTAGGAACGTGACAACACTGCTGACATCGCTAGGTTCACCAAAGCGCGCGAGCGGAATTTGTTTCAGCATTTCGTCTTGAACGTCTTTTGCAAGTTTATCTGTCATATCAGTTGAGATAAATCCTGGCGCTATTGCGTTTACCGTAATATTTCGGCTGGCGAGCTCTTTAGCAGAAGACTTGGTTAAACCGATGACGCCGGCTTTTGCAGCCACATAGTTGGCTTGTCCAGGGTTTCCGCTGACGCCGACGATAGACGATACGTTAATAATGCGGCCTGAACGCTGTTTCATCATTTGTCTTGTAACAGCTTTCGTGCAGTTGAAAACACCCTTCAGGTTAATGTTAATAACGTCATCCCATTCGTCTTCTTTCATTCTCATGATGAGATTGTCTCTTGTAATCCCGGCATTATTAACCAGAATGTCAATCGTAGAAAAAACTGATAGCGTTTCTTTTATCATGTTTTGTACATCTTCGGGATTTGATACATCCGCTTTGACAGCAATTGCGTTTCTGCCCATAGATTTGATTTCATCTACCACTTCATTTGCTTTCGCTTCATTGCCAGAGTAGTTCACGACAACATTTGCTCCGCTTTTTGCCAGATCAAGGGCGATTGAGCGGCCGATTCCGCGGGATGCGCCAGTGACAATAGCCGTTTTATCATTAAGCATTATCATTCTCCTCCTTAAGCGTTTGAATTGCCAGCTCGATCGTTTCCGGATCTGATACAGCAATTGTTTTTAACCGTCTATTTACTTTTTTCACAAGGCCTGAAAGCACTTTTCCGGGACCGATTTCAATAAAAGTCGTAACACCCTCTGCGATCAGCTTGTTAATGCTTTCCTCAAAACGAACCGGAGAGTAAAGCTGCTCAATAAGTTTTTCTTTGATATCTGCTTTTTCAGTCATCACGTCAGCAGAAACATTTGAGATGACCGGAACGTCAGCGTCTTTTATGTCACAGGCGTCCAATACCTCTTTCAGCTTTTCAGCAGCCGGTTTCATCAGTTCAGAATGGAACGGACCGCTTACTTCAAGCGGAATTGCGCGTTTTGCGCCGTTCTCTTTTGCCAGTTCAGATGCAAGCTCGACCCCTTTAGCTGTTCCGGAAATGACGATTTGGCCAGGACAGTTGAGATTCGCAAGCTGTACAAGGTTGCCTTCCTCTGTGACTTTATCGGTTACTTGCTTTAATGCTTCAGCATCCATGCCGAGAATCGCAGCCATTGCTCCTTCGCCAGCCGGCACCGCTTCATTCATAAACTCTCCGCGCTTTCTGACGGTATAAACAGCATCTTTGAAAGACAGAGCGCCAGCCGCAACCAGTGCAGAATATTCACCAAGGCTGTGTCCTGCTGTGAAATCAGGTGTAATGCCAGATTCTTTAAATTTCTCAAGAACAGCGATGCTTGTCGTAAGCAAAGCAGGCTGCGCATTGTATGTAAGTGTTAATTCTTCAGCATCCCCCTCAAAAATAAGCGAGCTGAGTTTTGTTTCCAACGTTTCATCGGCTTCATCAAACAGACGCTTTGCAGCAGGCACCTGCTCATAAAGCTCTTTTCCCATGCCGATAAATTGTGATCCCTGACCCGGGAATAAAAATGCAATCTTACTCATGATGTAAAAACCTCCAGACTACTCATCTGTTTTTTCTTCTTTCACTTCTTCCTGAATGAGCGCAGCCACATTTTGGCTGACCATCTCTCTTGCTTGCCGAATCGCATGGAATACAGCATTTGAATCTGAAGAGCCGTGCGCCTTGATCACAGGCGCTTTTAAGCCAAAAAGACTTGCTCCGCCATAATTCGAATACTCCATTTTCATTTTCATTTCTTTCAATTTTGGTTTCAGCACAGCTGCTGCAAGCTTGGATGTCAAAGTAGACGTCATTACGTCTCTCATCATTTTAAAAATTGACAACGCAGAGCCTTCCAGCGTTTTGAGTGTAACATTCCCGGTAAAGCCGTCTGTTACTACAACATCCGCCACATCATCTAAAAGGTCTCGCGCTTCCACGTTTCCGATAAAATTGATGTTTGCTGTTTCTTTTAAAATTTGAAACGTCTGCTTCGTCAGTTCGTTTCCTTTTTTATCTTCTGTTCCGACATTTAAAAGTCCGACTCTCGGTGAAGTGACACCGCGCACTTGCTGAGAATAAACAGAACCCATGATGGCGTATTGAACGAGGTGCTCCGGTTTGGCATCGACATTGGCGCCGACATCAAGGAGAAGAAATCCGTCTCCCGAAACAGTCGGAAGTGTCGGGGCAAGCGCCGGACGGTCAATTCCTTTAATTCTTCCGACAATAAAGAGACCGGCTGTCATTAATGCACCGGTATTTCCTGCTGAAATGCAGGCGTCAGCTCTGTTTTCCGCAACCTCCTGCGCCATAAGAACCATAGATGAGTTCTTTTTTCTTCGCACGGCACGGACCGGTTCATCCGTAGGCTCAATCACTTCATCTGCGTGCAGCACCGTGATGCGATCTGATGTAGTTGTTAAATGTGATTCTATCGTTGTTTTGTCACCGACAAGTGTGATATGGAGATCATCAAATGCCTCTATACCTTTTATAACTCCGTCAATAACAGCTTTGGGAGCGTGGTCTCCTCCCATTGCATCTACAGCTATTCTCATGCATGCTCCACCTTTATGAATGTTTTGAACGATACATGTCAAAGCGTCCAGAAAAAACAATTTCTTCGCCAACGTAGCTGTTCACTTCGACAACCGTTCTTCCTTTTTCTTTTTCGACAGCCGTCACTTTCGCTTTTGCTACGACACGTTCACCCTGCTTTACCTGTCTTGTAAAGCGGATGTCTGCACTTGCAGTCAGCGCCAGCTCGTCATCAATGACTGCAACGGCCAAAGAATTCGCCTGTGCAAATAAATGGTGTCCTCTCGCAATCTGATTCCGGCTGAACACGTGCTCCTGTTTTATTTCTAAAATGGATATCGCCTGATCATCCAGCTCAAGGTCAATAATTTCTCCGATAACTTCATCAAGTGACAGGGACTTCACTTCGTCCTCAAGTGTTTTCTCTGCCACGTTCTTAATTCTTTCTCTCAGTTCAGGTATGGAAAGCTCTAAGCGGTCCAAACGTATCGTCTGGATGCTCACCCCAAATTTACCCGCTAATTCTTCATCTGTAATAAAGGGGGTTGCTTGAATCGTCTGCTGAAGTAATTCCTGGCGTTCTCTCTTATTTCTTCTCATATCTAAACACCATCCGGACAATTAAGACTAGGTACTAATAGTAGTATATAATTTCATAGATTGGAATGCAACGATTGTTTCTGGCTGAACACCAAAAACTTCTGATACTCAGCTTAATTTTTCCCCGTCCATTACTCCGCTCTTCAGCAATTCATCTCTTAACACAGCGTATTCCGGCTCCTTCCAGAACGCGTCAGAAGCCACAAGATTCGCAGCATCCTGCCTTGCCGTTTCAAGCGCTCTGTAATCATGAACCATGTCCGCCACTTTAAATTCCGGCATTCCGCTTTGTTTTTTCCCGAAGAAATCACCGGGACCTCTCAGTTCCAGATCCTTTTCAGACAGCTCGAAACCGTCATTGGTTTCCGACATGATCCTCATCCGTTCTTTCCCTGTTTCTGATTTTGGATCAGCCATCAGAATACAGAAAGATTGATGCTCACCCCGTCCAACACGGCCGCGCAGCTGGTGAAGCTGTGATAGCCCAAAACGGTCGGCGTCATAAATCACCATAATCGTTGCATTCGGAACATTCACGCCAACCTCCACAACAGTGGTTGATACGAGAATTTGACAGTGATTTGCGCTGAATTCTCTCATGACCTGGTCTTTTTCATCGGAATGCAGCTTTCCATGCATAAGGCCGACATTCCATTTTCCCCGAAAAATATCAGAAAGCATATTGTACACGTCAATGGCGTTTTGCACATCAAGCTTGTCTGATTCTTCAATCAGCGGACAGATGATATAAGCCTGCCTGCCTTGCTTTAATTCTTTTTCGACAAATGCCAATATACGATCCAGCATGTCATGTTTTACCCAATAGGTTTCGATTTGCTTTCGTCCAGCCGGCATCTCATCAATGACAGATACATCCATTTCACCGAACACTGTGATCGCTAATGTTCTTGGGATTGGAGTGGCTGTCATAAAGAGAACATCGGGATCCTGCCCTTTGTTCCGAAGCTTTTTGCGCTGCTCAACTCCAAATCTGTGCTGTTCATCTGTAATAACGAGACTCAGCGCCTTAAACTCCACCTCGTCTTGGATTAAAGCGTGGGTTCCTACAAGAATATCAATCTCACCCGCCGCAAGACGCTCAAGCAGTTCTTTTCGCCGCTTCCCTTTAACAGAGCTTGTCAAAAGAGCAACGCTGACGTCCCATTTTTCAAATAGCGAAACGAGCGAATCAGCATGCTGCTCGGCCAGAATTTCTGTCGGCACCATGAGCGCTCCTTGGTATCCGGATAGGATCGCGGCATACAGTGCAATGGCGGCGACTGCCGTTTTTCCTGATCCAACGTCCCCTTGAAGAAGGCGGTTCATTCTGTATGGAGAAGACATGTCTGCTGTTATTTCGCGAAGAACGCGTGACTGGGCGTTTGTGAGGGGAAACGGGAGGCTTTTGATAAATCTCATGAGTTCTTCGTTTGAAAAACGCTGCCGTATCCCTTGTGTCTGCTCTCTTTCCGCCTTTCGGAACGCCTGCATTTTCAACTGAAACAACAAAAATTCTTCATAAACAAACCGCCGTCTGGCAAGCTTTAATGCTTCCCTTGTTTCAGGCTGGTGCATTGCTTTTAACGCTTGATAATAGTCAGGCAGTTTATAGCTTTTTCTTAGCTTTTCCGGAAGAGGATCAGGAAGTGAGTCTGCATATTGGGTCAGCGCCTGCTGAATAAACCGCCTCATCATTTTGACGGTAACATTTTCTTTCACAGAATACACTGGTTCAATGCTTTTGTCTTCTTGATGCGGCCCGTTTTTCAACTCCTGAACAGAGATGGTTTGGCGGTGCTTGTCCCATTTACCTGAAACCGTCACCACAGAGCCGAGCGAAAGCTGCTTCTTCAAATAAGGCCGGTTAAAACATACGGCTGTAATTAAATAGTGGCCGACCAGAAGCCTGAATGTCAGCCTGTTTCGTTTTTTTCCGTAATAGGTAAGAGAAGGCTCTGAATGAACCTTCCCTTCGACGGTAACTCTTTCATCATGCTTCACTTCTTCTAAATCCCTCAGCTCGTAGTCATCATAGCGATAAGGGAAATAATTCAGAAGATCAGAAATGTCATAAATACCGAGTTCGTGTAATGTTTTTTCTGTTTCCGGCCCAATACCCTTAATGTTAGCTATACTAGTTTGCTGATGTTGTTTCACGTGAACCTAGCGCTCCTCCGAAAATTTTTTTCTCTAATTCTCTTCCTGTCGGTGTTGCCGCTAAACCGCCCTGGCCTGTTTCTCTAAGTGCAGTCGGCATCGTTTGGCCTATTTTATACATGGCATCGATAACCTCATCACATGGAATACGGCTTGTAATGCCCGCCAATGCCATATCAGCGGCAATCATCGCATTTGACGCGCCCATCGCATTCCGTTTCACGCAAGGCACCTCAACAAGCCCTGCAACAGGGTCGCACACGAGGCCTAGCATATTTTTTAATGTAATGGCCATGGCCTCCGCGCTTTGTTCGGGTGTTCCTCCTGCCATTTCAACAATAGCCGCAGCCGCCATGCCTGAAGCTGATCCAACCTCTGCCTGACATCCTCCGGCGGCGCCGGAAATGCTTGCGTTATTGGCCACGACAAATCCGAAAGCCCCGGCTGTAAACAAAAAGCGGATCATTTGTTCTCTTGTTGGATTCAGCTTTTCTTTTACAGCAAATAACGTACCGGGCACCACACCGGCAGAACCTGCAGTCGGTGTCGCACAGATGGTTCCCATGGCTGCATTTACTTCATTTGTTGCAACGGCTTTCGATACAGCATCTAAAATCAGCGGGCCAGACAGGCTTTTTCCTGATCGAATATAGGCCTGCAATTTAACGGCATCTCCGCCTGTTAAGCCCGTTTGGCTCGTAACTCCCTCGAGTCCTTTCTGAACCGCCGCTTCCATAACAGACAGGTTATGATCCATCTGCTGAAAAATGTCCTCTTTTGTTTTTTCTGTTACTTCCATCTCTTGAGCTATCATCACATCAGAGATCAATATTTGTTTTTCTTTAGTAATCTCAATTAATTCTTTTACATTACGAAACATAACTGGCTCCTCCTGACCCTTTTCGCTAGTCAGCAATCTTTGTCACTTGAATAATATTCGGCAGTTTCGACAGCTCGTCGAGAATGTGGTCGTCAATATTTTGGTCGACCTCTATTGTCATCAGCGCAAGCTGGCCGATATCTTTCCGGGCTACTTCCATATGTCCTACGTTGATTGAAAATTTCGCCAGAACATTGGCAACACCGGCAATTGTGCCAAACTTGTCATTATGAACAACTAATATGGCCGGATGATTTCCTGACAGCCGGAGCTCAAAACCATTCAATTCTGTGATTTCAATCTTTCCTCCGCCAATCGAAATACCCGTCAGTTCAAGCTCACCCTTTTCATCAGAAATGGTGATTTTTGCTGTGTTCGGATGGACCGGGACTGCGTCTTCTACCCGAAACTCTATATCAATTCCTTTAGCTTCTGCAATTTGTATAGCGGTTTTAATCCGTTCATCGAATGTATCAAAATCAAGCAATCCGCCGATAATCGCGACATCTGTGCCGTGGCCCTTATACGTTTCCGCAAACGAGCCGTAAAAAGATACAATGATGCGCTCAGGCTCTCTGCCAAATAAACTTCTGGCCACTCTCCCGATTCTAGCAGCTCCCGCTGTATGAGAGCTGGACGGACCGATCATAACCGGGCCGATAATATCAAAAACGCTTCTGTATTTCATGCTATTCCTCCTTATGAACCAGAGCTTATTAGCGCTTTGCTTCTAGACTAATTGATCAGATATAAAATGGCAAGCGGGCGCGTTACAGCGCTGCCGCACTTAAAAGCAGACATAAGAATAGAAGGGCAAATTGCCCTTCTATTCTGCAGAAACTATATACGAATACAGAGGCTGTTTCCCATTGTGGATCTCAACCTCAATCTCCTCGTACTTTTCACTGAGAAACGCTTCAAGCTGCTCAGCTTCTTCCTGAGACGCATCCTCACCATATAGAATGGTCACGATTTCATCATCTTCTCCGATCATTTCTGACAGCAGCATTTTCGCGGCTGACAGCTGATTTTCAGAAGTGCCGATAATCGTTCCATTCAGAATGCCCATAAAGTCGCCTTTTTTAATATCTTTACCGTCAATATGAGTATCTCTGACTGAGAACGTCACCTGTCCGCTTTTTACTTGCTGAATGGCGCTTAGCATATTGGCCTCGTTCGCTTCAGCTTCTTGATCCGGGTTAAAAGCCAGCAGGGCTGACATCCCTTGCGGAACCGTTTTAGCAGGAATGACAAAAACCTGTTCATCCACTACGCTGGCCGCTTGGTTAGCAGCCATGATAATGTTGGAGTTGTTAGGCAGGATAAATACCGTATCTGCATTTACAGACTTCACGGCATCAACAATATCCTCAGTGCTTGGGTTCATGGTCTGGCCGCCTTCAATCACAACAGAAGCGCCAATGCTTTTGAATAGGTCTGAAATTCCTTCTCCCATCGCCACAGTCACAATGCCATACGGCTGCTTTGCCGGCGGTATTTCGTTGTCTGCAGGTTTGCTTTCTTGACTGATGATAGAGGTATGCTGTTCTCTCATATTTTCTATTTTTATTTTGATCAATTCACCGTAATGCTGGGCGTAGTTTAACACGTTTCCCGGCTCTTCAGCATGAATATGAACCTTCGCCAGCGATTCATCCGCAATCACAAGCAGAGAATCTCCGAACTGGCTGAGGTCTTGCCTGAACGTGCCTTCGTCGAACTCTCTTTTTGTCTGATCAAGCCTAACCATCACTTCGGTACAGAATCCAAATTCAATATCTTCGGTATTCATCATGCTTTGCGCGCTCTTGTGATGCTCTGCGCTGACCATGTCGTCAAGTGACGGAAGAACTGCTTTCTGAGGTACAGTTTCACCTTTTAATGAAGCAAGGAAACCTTCATACACACAGAGCAGGCCTTTGCCCCCGCTATCGACAACTCCTACTTCCTTTAGGACAGGTAGCAATTCAGGGGTGCGGTTTAAAGACGCCTCTGCTTCTTCTGTCACTGCAATCATCAGCGCAGTGATATCGGTTTCTTTTTCTGCTAAGATCATCGCTTTTTTTGCAGCGTCTTTTGCAACTGTTAAAATGGTGCCCTCTACAGGTTTCATGACAGCTTTATACGCCATGTCTACACCTGCTTGCAGCGCAGCGGCAAACTCAAGTGCATTAATTTCTTTTTTCGTTTCAATGCTTTTGCTAAATCCGCGGAACAATTGGGATAGGATAACTCCTGAATTTCCGCGTGCTCCCATGAGCAGCCCTTTAGATAACGCGGAGCCCACCTTCCCGATATCATCCGTATCCATTTGTTCAACTTCTCTTGCTCCGGAAGTCATCGACAGGTTCATATTTGTTCCCGTATCACCGTCCGGCACCGGAAACACGTTCAGTGCATCAACTGCACTGGCGTTTTGAGACAGATTCTGCGCTCCCGCAAGAATCATCTCGGCAAAGGTTCTGCCGTCTAATGTTCTGATAGACAATCCTACTCCTCCTAACTACGGGTTCGTCACTCGTACGCCTTGGACATAAATATTGACAGAATCCACTGCCAGTCCGATGGTTTGATTTACTGTGTACTTTACTTTTGTTTGGACATTATGTGCCACTTCAGAAATTTTCGTGCCGTAGCTGACAATGATATACATGTCGATATGTATCTGTTCTCCTTCTTGGCGAACTTGGACACCCCTGCTGAAATTCTCTTTCCGAAGGATTTCAGTCAGTCCGTCTTTAATCTGGTTTTTAGAGGCCATACCGACAATGCCGTAACAGTCAACCGCCGCGCCTCCTGCAACCATCGCGATGACTTCATTAGATATATCAATCTGTCCGTACTTCGTTCTTAATTCAATGGACACACTAGTTCCTCCTTCGAATGCATAGAGTTACAGCTATTCTACTATATGGTTTCCATTATGAAAAGACCAGGCAATAATCGCTGGCCGTACCTCTACATATACTATAGCGCTGCTGTTTCCGCAAGATGTCAAGTGAATTTTCTTGAAAGATGATGAAACAATAGTTGCAAACGTTTTTTAGCTGTGGTAAATTATTTAAAGTATCCATATCGAAAGCATCTAAGATTATATGAATGTTAAAAAGTAGATGTTTTGTGCAAGTGAGGAGGGAAACAAATGGCACGTAAATGCGTTATCACAGGTAAAAAAACAACAGCTGGGAATAACCGTTCTCACGCAATGAACGCTTCTAAGCGCACTTGGGGCGCGAATCTTCAAAAGGTTCGTATCCTTGTGAACGGAAAACCTAAAAAAGTATATGTATCTGCTCGAGCTTTGAAATCCGGTAAAGTTGAGCGTGTATAACAAAATGAACGCCTGCCCCGATATGTGGCAGGCGTTTTTATGTGGTGAAAGAGGGCTTTGAACCCCTGGGCATTAATCTTTTCTAAATGAGCCCAGCATCGCCCGGACAATTCCTCCTAAAAACTTCGGCAATTTAATGGTGTAAAATTTCATTTTTGTCCCCTCCTATAACGTCCCGTAACCGCCTTGTTCATTGTTTTCAGCAATTGAATGAAAGCACATGCTTAATCCGTGCTTCTTATCATTATTAATATGCCTTTTGCAAACGAAAAAGTACCTCGTGAATGAATGAGTTCGTTACTAATACATAGTGTTGAACCGAGCGTAATATGACAATTATTTAGAGGATATTTAAAACCGGTCAGGGTCAGCTCATGTATGTCTTCGGAAAACGGTATGAAGGAGATATATCGCTTATTTTCATCCTTCTCAATATCATATTCACCAGGAGGGAACATTTGAATATGATTTTGTTTGTCTATCAGCCTAATTTTTATGTTCGTTTTTACACCTTTATACAGAAGCTGAATGTTTCCTAAAAAATGATCAGCTCTGCCGCCTGTAATGCCGAAAATCTGAATAATATCCGGCTGCTTTTCCAGCGCCCAATCAAGGGCGAGGTCTAAATCTGTTTGATCTTTTTCTGCTTGATACACATGAAGGGCGGGAGCGGCTTTTTCTATTCGCCGGCGTTCTTGCTCCGTTATGCTGTCAAAATCTCCGAAGGCTTCAACAGGAATGATCCCGGCATCTAAGAGAGTGACGGTGCCTTTGTCAACACCGATCCAAAGCGTGTGTTCATCCGTATAGCCGGTTAGATCGGGAATGAGATTTTTCGGGCCTCCCGCAACGATATTAATTGTTTTCATCTCTGATTCCTTTCTCTGCATACAGGAAAAAGAGCTTAGGCTATTGTATGCCCAGCTCTTTTCTAAAGCTGCTTATTTACTTCCTCTGATTTCAGAAATTGCTTTTTTGCGGTCAGACTGGCCATAAACAGCTGAACCGGCAACGAGTAAATTTGCGCCCGCTTCAATGACGAGCGGAGCGGTTTCTTTGTTGACGCCGCCGTCTACTTCAATGAACAGATCTTTTTTTCCTTTTTCATCCGCCATTCGCTTAACCTCTTTTATTTTAGGAAGGACTGAATGAATAAATTTCTGCCCGCCGAAGCCCGGGTTCACCGTCATTAAAAGAACAAGATCAAGATCGTCGAAAACATGTTCGATGACTTGTACAGGGGTATGCGGGTTTAGAACTACTCCGGCCTTCACTCCTTGCTCTTTAATGAGCTGGATGGTACGGTGCAGGTGCGGACATGCCT
Source organism: Bacillus sp. EU52 (assembly GCF_037964975.1). NCBI lineage: Bacteria > Bacillati > Bacillota > Bacilli > Caryophanales > Bacillaceae > Bacillus > Bacillus sp. EU52. Next base: position 1,605,403 of record NZ_CP150177.1, on the reverse strand, counting down.
CAGCATGCACAGACAGGATATCTGCGCCTGCTTTCGCAAAAGCCGGGATATAACGATCCGGCTCTTCTATCATTAAATGGACATCAAGCGGCAGATCCGTTACCGGCCGGACCGCTTCTACAATCAGCGGACCGATTGTGATATTCGGGACAAAACGGCCGTCCATAACATCAATATGAATACAATCGGCTCCGCCTTTTTCTACATCTTTAATCTCATTGCCTAAAGCGGCAAAATCAGCGGAAAGAATAGATGGTGCAACCTTTATCATTATGCTAATACCTCGGCTTTCTGTCTTTAATCTCCGTCATAAATTCAACATAATGGTCATAGCGATACTGCTTTAATTCCCCGTCTTCAACAGCTTGTTTCACCGCACATTTCGGCTCTTTCAGATGTAAACAGCCTCTAAATTTGCATGAAGCGCTTTTTTCTCTGATATCAGGGAAGGTATAGCCCAGCTCTTCTTCCTCAATGTCTGTAAATTCAAGCGAGCTGAATCCCGGTGTATCTGCAACCAAACCTCCGGACGTGTGAATCAGCTCCACGTGGCGGGTTGTGTGTTTCCCGCGGCCCAAATGCTCGGAAATCTCGTTTGTTCTTAATCCGAGCTCCGGACTGATCGCGTTGAGAAGCGAGGATTTCCCAACACCGGACTGACCGGCAAATACCGTTGTTTTATCCTGAAAATGCGGGATGATGTCCGCTAAACTATCTTGGTCCTTAGAGGAGGTAAGGTATACGTCATAACCAATATTCCGATAGTCCTCTGCATAGGCTTGTATCGTATCTTCTGTATCTTGATCTTCAATCAGATCCATTTTAGTAATGCATATAATCGGCTGAATATCATTGGCCTCAACGAGAACCAGGAAGCGGTCGAGCAATGCCGTGCTGAAAGAAGGCTGAACCGCTGAGAAAACCAGGACCGCTTGATCAACGTTGCAAATTGGCGGCCTGATAAGCTCGTTGGTTCTTTCTTTAATTTCCATTAGATATCCTTCTTTGTCATTTTCAGCTTGATACACAACGTAATCACCGACAAGAGGGGTAATTTTGTTTTTTCTGAAAATGCCTCTTCCTCTGCATTGTATTACTTTATCTGAATCCTCTGATTCATCCAGTACATAGTAAAAGCCGCTTAGCGCCTTAATAATTTTGCCCTCAGGCATATTTTCCCTCCTTGTTATTCATCTTTCGGATACTCAATGGTTTTGTAGCTGACAACTTTATTGTTTACCATTACTTGATAGTACCCTTTTTGGCCGGGTTCAATCTTTAGTTCGATCGTTCGTTCAGTCGGCTCTTTTATCTTAAATTCTTCGTAAGTGTCAGAGATGCTGTGATCCGCATCGTCAACTGCGATTTGCACTTGAAGCTCGTCCCCTTCATTTTCTGGTTCGTAGGGGATCTTGACCTTTTCTTTCACTGTTTTCGCAGGTTTTTTCTCTGGTCCGAGAGAGAATGTCACTTCAACTTCGTTTCCCGGCTTTACTGCCGTACCTGCTGCTGGTTTTTGTTTGACAACCTGTCCTTCTGGAACATCATCTGAATAAGCTTCTTTTTCTACAAGCTTCAATCCGTTGTCTTCCAGATATCCAGACGCTGCTTCTTTACTGTAGGTTTTCAAGTCTCTAAGCGTAATATCTTCGGGTCCGATACTGACTGTAAGTTTGACTTGATCTTCACTCGGGACAAGCTCAGTCCCTGCTGAAGGATTTTGGTCAATGACAGTGCCCGCATTTTTCTCGTCATTCACTTCATTTACTGTTACATGTTTAAACCCTTGGTCCTTCAACGCTTTTTTTGCCTGGTCGACCGTTTGGCCTGTCACATCACCGATCTCCGTTTTTGCTTTTCCGGTGCTCTTATAAAGGGTGACCGTGGCGCCTTCTTTGACCGTGGTATCCGCTTTAGGATCCGTTTTTACCATCAGGCCCTCTTCAATTTTTTCATCTGAGATTTCCAACACCTCGGAATCAACCTGTAAACCTTCTTTTTCCAAGAGCCCTGCGGCTTTTTCGTATTCCATTCCGGAGACATCAGGTATTTTGACATCCTTAGGCATGAAAAGCGACGGAAAAACAGTGACAGCAAGAATTCCAGCTGTGATAAAAACGAGGCATATCGTGAGCAAAACCCACGGCCACTTTTTTCTTTTGCCGTTTTTCTTTGTTTTGTTTTCTTGTGCGGTTGTCACTTCAGCTTCTTTTTCGCCAGCAGCTTTAGCGAGTTCTTCATCTTTAATGATAGGTATCGCTTTTGTCATTTCTTCATCTTCTTGAATCGTAAATCTCTTTTCATTGAGTCTGTCGGCATCAAAAGCTGTTTTTATGTCTGCTTCCATGTCTTCAGCCGTTTCGTAGCGATGAAAAGGATCTTTGGCAGTTGCCTTGAGTATGATGTTTTCAACGCTTTGGGGGACCGATGGATTCCACCTTTTTGCCGAAGGAGTTTCCGCTTGAAGATGCTTCAAGGCGATGCTGACTGCTGACTCTCCATCAAACGGAATACGGCCGGTTAAAAGCTCAAATAGAACGATTCCAAGCGCATAAATATCCGATTTCTTTGTGGCTAAGCCGCCTCGGGCCTGTTCAGGTGATAAGTAATGGACCGAGCCCAGAACTGAATTGGTATGGGTGATTGTGGTCGAACTTAGTGCCGTCGCAATTCCAAAATCCGTTACTTTGATATTTCCCATATGATCAATCAAAATGTTATGCGGCTTGATGTCTCTGTGAACAATCTGGTTTTGATGGGCATGAGCGATGGCTGAGACAATTTGCTCCATGATGTTCAGCGCTTCTTTAGGGTGAAGCGGCCCATTTGCTGTTATGTATTCTTTAAGCGTCATGCCTTCAACGTATTCCATGACAATATAATAAATATCATCTTCCTCGCCCAAATCGTAAATGCTGACAATATTCGGGTGATCGAGGCTTGATGCGGATTGGGCTTCTCTGCGGAAACGTCTGATAAATTCATTGTCATTTGCATAGTCAAACCGCAGGATTTTAATTGCGACTTCACGGTCTAGAATGATATCCTCAGCTAAATACACGTTGGCCATTCCCCCGCCACCTATAACGCGGAGAATTTGGTAACGCCCGCTGATCCGCTTGCCGATTAGCACTGATCTTCACCCTCTTCAACTTGTAAAGCAAGCTCAAGCAAAACTGCTGTTATGTTGTCTTCTCCGCCATTCTGATTGGCTTTGTCCACAAGCAGGTTTACTTTTTCCTGAGGAGCTGAATCGCTTTGCAGGATGTCTTTTAACTCAGTGCCTTCCACTTTATTCGTCAGTCCGTCAGAACATAGAAGCAGTTTGTCTCCGGGTTCTATATCAAAGGAACGGGTGTCAATGCTGACTGACTGGTCTGTTCCAAGCGCCTTCGTCAACACATTTTTTCGCGGATGATGTTCAGCGTCTTCTCTGGAAATCTCTCCAGTGCGAACCAGTTCATTTACAAGCGAATGGTCTTCTGTCACTTGAACGAAATCATCGTCCTGAAGCAAATAGCATCTGCTGTCTCCGATATGGGCAACAGAAACCGTTTTCCCCGTAAAAAGCGCACATACAATCGTCGTCCCCATGCCTTGGCATTCTTCGTGGGCTTGAGCGTGATCGTATATTTTGCTGTTTACCGAAAGAATCTGTTCAATGAGCCATTTTTCACATTCCGAGGGCGCAGTTGGAATCGTCTCTGCTTCATTCCATTTCTCCCCCATGGCTTTCACAGCCATCTTGCTCGCAACATCTCCAGCAAGATGGCCGCCCATGCCATCAGCGACAACCGCTAATATAAATTCATCTTTCCCCTTGAATATCCCCGCATCATCTTCATTATGCTGGCGGATTTTTCCTGTATCTGTTTTTAAGGCTGTTAACAACCCTCATCACCTCGTCTCGTCTTGACGCTCCTTCGCGCGAAGCTGACCGCAGGCTGCGTCAATGTCATGTCCTTGCTCTCTTCGGATTGTGACATTTACTCCGCGGGATTTCAGCGTTTTTTCAAAAGCAAAAATCTGATCACGCGGTGTGCGCACATAGTCCCGTTCAGGCACGTAGTTTACCGGAATCAAGTTCACGTGGCATTTGACTCCTTCCAGCAAGTCGGCAAGCTCTTCGGCGTGTTCCACCTGGTCGTTTACGCCTCCGAACAGCCCGTATTCAAAGCTGATGCGGCGTCCTGTTTTATTAATATAATATTTAACGGCTTCCATTAGATCAGGCAGTTTATATGCTCTGTTAATCGGCATCAAACGGCTTCTGATTTCTGTGTTCGGCGCGTGCAGAGAAATTGCAAAGTTAATCTGCATTTGCTGATCAGCAAATTCGTAAATTTTCGGGATGATTCCACTCGTAGAGACCGTAATATGGCGAGCACCGATATTCAGGCCCTTGTCATGGTTAATGATTTTCAAGAAAGCGAGCATTTCGTTAAAGTTATCAAAAGGTTCGCCGATTCCCATGATCACGACAGAGCTGACGCGTTCATCCGTTTCATCAAGAGCTTTTTGCACTTTAACTACTTGAGCGACAATTTCCCCCGCTTCAAGGTTTCGTTTTAAGCCTCCAAGCGTTGACGCGCAAAATGTGCAGCCAATACGGCAGCCGACTTGTGTCGTTACACATACAGAATTGCCATACTCGTGTCTCATTAAAACGGTTTCGATGGTATAACCGTCATGAAGCTCAAACAAAAACTTCATCGTACCGTCTTGAGAGGTTTGTTTAACAGCCGTTTTCAGCGTTGTTAACACAAAGTGAGTGTTTAATTTCTCACGCAGATCCTTTGAGAGGTTTGTCATTTCTTCAAAAGAAGATACGCGTTTTTCATATAGCCATTCAAAAATCTGAGCCGCACGGAACGGTTTCTCTCCGTTGTCTGTCAGCCATTGTTTAATTTCGTCTAATTCAAAAGAATAAATCGACGGACGATCTGTCCGCAATTCTTTTCTTACTTTTGTTTTATTAAGTTCTGCCATTGCTTATCCCTTCTTTCTCATGCTGCAAATAAAGAAACCATCTGTTCCGAAATAATGAGGAAGGATTTGAAGCCTTCCATCCCGAACAAAGGGTCTCACCTTTTCAGGCAGCCGCTTTTCAAGAGACAAATCGGGTTCAAAATCAGGATGTTCTTGTATAAACGCATGTATTACTTCATCATTTTCTGTCCGGTCCATTGTACACGTACTGTAGACAAGAGTGCCACCTTTTTTTACTAATGGTGCGATTTCCCTCAGGATCGACAGCTGGATTTCAGCTAGACGCGCGCTGTCGTCAGGCTTTTTCGTGTATTTCATGTCCGGCTTTCTTCTGATAACACCGAAACCTGAGCACGGAGCATCAACCAATATCCGGTCAAACTGTTCGTTTTCAAACGTTTCCCCCGCTTTTCTCGCATCCATTGTCTCCGCATGAATGATTGTCAGGCCAAGACGGTTTGCCGCTTCTTTGATCAGCTTCACTTTATGTTTGTGAAGATCAAGCGACGTAACGCTCCCCTTGTTCTTCATTAATTCTGCGATATGAGCTGACTTGCCGCCAGGCGCCGCACACGCGTCAAGCACTGTTTCATCAGGCTTAGGATCAAGGGCGCGGGCGACGAGCATGGAGCTCTCATCCTGGATGGATACTTCGCCGTTTTGGAAGAAATGAGTTCCGGCAATTGATCCCTTTAAGAGCTTCACAGCATCTTCAGCGAGATCGCCTTTTTCAACTTCGATTCCCTCAGCAGCCATTTGGTCAAGCAGCTCAGCTCTGTCTGCTTTCATTTGATTGACACGCAGCGTCTGCTTCGGCGGAATGAGGTGGATACGGCAAATCTTTTCGGCCGCGTCAAACCCATACGCATCCGCCCACTCTTTCACAAGCCATTCCGGATGGCTTGTTTCTGTCGCCAGCCTGCGTACAGGATCTTCGATGGCGTCAAAGGATGGAACACCTTCGCGCTGGATAGAACGAAGCACGCCATTGACAAAAGAAGCAATGCCTTTGTGTCCGCGGATTTTAGCAATCTCAACCGCTTCATGGATGGCTGCCCTGTCTGGAATCTTCTCTAAATACTCCATTTGATATAAGGATAGGCGAAGAAGCTGAATCACCCACGGCTTTACCTTTTGAGGCTTATTGATAAACGGTTTAAGCATATAATCAAGCGCGATCTTATTTTGTAATGTACCATAGACAAGTTCAGTCAAAAGCCCTCTGTCCTGATCACTCAGTTCATTTGATTTAATGACCGATTTCAGCAGCAGGTTGCTGTATGCCTGGTTTTGTTCTAATTTGATCAGCGCCTCAAGGGCGATGTCACGAACACTAGTTTTTTTCATTGTTTACTCCTAACACATCACCGACTTCAACATGAGCGCCTCGCACAAAGTCTTCGCCTTTCATTCGTTTTTTGCCTGCCGGCTGGAGTTCGGTTAATAACAGAGCCGTCTCGTTACCTGTGGCAACGATAATCCCTTCCTTTTCAACCGCAACGACTGTGCCTGGCTCAGCTTTGGTTGGTGCGGGTGTTTTTTTGGATTCCCACACTTTCAAGTTTTGTCCATTAAGCGTCGTATAGGCAACAGGCCATGGATTTAAGCCGCGGATCTGGTTGTAAAGCTCTTCGCCCGTTCTGGACCAGTCGAGCAGCTCTTGCTCTCTTTTAATGTTAGGCGCGTATGTCGCTTTCTCTTCATCCTGCTTTTCAGGTGAAATGCTGCCGGCAATAACGTTTGGAACCGTTTCTGACAATAGCTTCGCGCCAGCAACGCTTAATTTATCGTGCAGTGTTCCGACATTGTCGGTTTCTTCAATGTCCACTTCCACTTTTGAGATCATGTCCCCGGCATCCAATTTTTCTACCATATACATAATGGTAACCCCGGTTTTTTTCTTTCCCTGCAGAATGGAATAATGGATCGGAGCACCGCCGCGCAGTTCCGGCAAAAGGGATGCGTGAACGTTAATGCAGCCGTATTTTGGACTGTCGAGAAGCTCTTTAGGCAAAATTTGTCCGAATGCCGCCGTTACAATCAGGTCAGGCTTTAATGCCAGCACTTTCTCAATTTCTTCTGTCAATCTGACTTTTTCCGGCTGAAGAACCGGGATGCCGTGACGCAATGCCTCTTCCTTGACCGGAGGAGGTGTCATGACTTTTTTTCTGCCCTTCGGACGGTCCGGCTGTGTGACGACCCCCACTACTTCATATCCGTCCTCAATCAGGGTTCTTAAAACAGGAACTGAAAAATCTGGCGTTCCCATAAATACGATTCTCGTCATCAAATCATCCTTCCATATCCGCTAGTTCATCTTCTGTATAGTATTTACTTATTTTAGATGTAAACAACACACCGTCTAAGTGGTCCATTTCATGCTGCACGGCTCTTGCTAAAAAGCCTCGCGCTTCCAGAATGAACGGTTTTCCCTGACGGTTAAACGCACGCACTTTGACATAATCGGCACGTGTGACATCACCATAGACGCCAGGAAAGCTCAAGCATCCTTCAATTCCGGTTTGCTCGCCGCTTTTTTCTAAAATTTCAGGATTAACGAGATCAATTCTCCCTCTGTCATCCCCGATGTCTACAACGGCCGCTCTTTTTAAAATGCCGATCTGGGGCGCTGCCAGTCCGACTCCATCCATTTCAAGCATGGTGTCGTACATATCGTCAAGCAGTTTTTTTAATTTTTTATCAAAAACAGTCACGGTTTCCGCAGGTGTTTCCAAAACCTCCGCAGGATGTGTGACGACCTTTTTTGCTGCCAATTTGTTACCCTCCAAGACGTGAGATCTTACATCATCATATAAGGATTCATATCAATTGAAATCATTACATGTTTTTGTTCAATTTCGCGTTTATAATGTTCCAGTATCTTCTTCAATAAAGCAGATAACTGGGTTTCCTGTTTGTATTTTATCACGCATTGATAGCGATATCTATCTTTGATCCTGGCTATCGGCGACGCGCTTGGTCCGAGAATTTTCGTGTCAGCTCCGCAGTTTGCTTTCAAAAAATGAGCGATCTTTTCAGCTGTAACCGCTGCTTTCGCCACTTCCTCATGAGAAACAGTCACAAGAGCCAAATAGTAGTATGGCGGATAGGATTGCTCTCTCCTGTGCGCCATTTCATGCTGATAGAACGTTTCATAATCGTGTGTTTTCGTCAGCTGGATACTGTAATGAGACGGTGTATACGTTTGAATGATGACATGGCCGGGCTTTTCATGCCTGCCTGCCCGGCCGCTGACTTGCGTTAACAGCTGAAATGTTTTTTCAGCCGATCTGAAATCAGGAATATGAAGTGTTGTATCAGCACTTAACACTCCGACAAGCGTGACATTCGGAAAATCAAGCCCTTTCGCGATCATTTGCGTTCCGAGAAGAATATCCGCTTTTCCTTCTCCGAAAGCTGACAGTAATTTTTCATGGGCGCCTTTCCGTGATGTCGTGTCAACATCCATCCGAATCACTCTCGCACTTGGCAGCACTTTTGTCAGCTCTTCCTCCACTCGCTGTGTTCCCGTTCCGAAAAAGCGGATATGCTCGCTTGCGCATTCAGGACAAGTGTGCGGAACAGGCTCTTCATGTCCGCAATAATGGCATTTCAGCCTTTGGCCGTAACGATGATACGTCATGGAAATGTCGCAGTGCGGGCATTGCGGGACATAGCCGCAATCCCTGCACATCACAAAGGAAGAATAGCCCCTCTTATTTAAAAACAGCACCGCCTGCTCACCCTTGGCAATCGTTTCTTCAAGCTTTTCCATCAATTCAACTGAAAACATCGAGCGATTGCCGTTTCTAAGCTCCTCTCTCATATCGACAAGCGAAACCTCGGGCATCACCCGATGGTTAACACGGTGCTTCAGTGAAAGAAGCTCGTATACGCCCTTTTGCGCTCTAGCATATGATTCTAATGTCGGCGTAGCACTCCCTAATACAACCGGGCAGCTGTGATGCTCAGCCCGCTTGATTGCCACCTCTTTCGCATGATAGCGCGGCATTTCTTCCTGTTTATAGGAAGACTCGTGCTCTTCATCGATGATTATCATTCCGAGATTTTCAAACGGAGCAAAAATGGCGGATCTGGCACCGACGACAAGCCGTACTTCCTTCCGGTGGATTTTACGCCACTCGTCATATTTTTCTCCTGTGGATAAACCGCTGTGCATGACTGCCACCTGGGAGCCGAAGCGGCCCTTGAAGCGGTTGACCATTTGCGGCGTCAGCGATATTTCCGGTACGAGGACGATGGCTTCTTTTCCTTTCGCCAGTACTTTTTCAATTGATTGCAGATAAATTTCGGTTTTTCCGCTTCCTGTCACGCCGTGAAGGAGGAACACTTTATGCTCATCGCTGTCCAATGTCTCGCGTATGGGCTCGAAGGCAGCCCTCTGTTCGTCTGTCAGCGGCAGGGGCTCTGTTTTTTTGAACATTTTGTCCTGATAGGGATCTCTGTAAACCTCTTCATAGCTTTCCTTCAAAAGCCCTTTTTGGATAAGGGTTTTGATGGTTGCAGAGCTCGTGTCCGTTTTTTTGCACAATTCCGCCGCAGGAATTTTCACACCTTCCGGCTCAGAGATGAGAAAGTGAAGAATCGCCTGCTGTTTTGCTGCTTGGCGGGACAATCCCTCAGCCTGCTTAGCAAGCTCTTCTTTACTCGCATTTGCCTGAATATGCCTGACCATTTTTTTATTGGTTTTTTGCGCGACTTTATACGTCACGTCAATGTCCCCTTTTTGAACATGCCTTTGAATCAGTTTCAGCGTCTCATGATCGGGTATATCTGAATACAGCAGCGTCTTTGTTTCAGAAAACAGCCGTTCCACTTGCGGCGGAAGATCGGCTTCGTGTGCAATTTTTAATTCTTTTTCATATTTCGCCTTTAAGGCGGCAGGCAGCATTGCTTGAAGCGCCGTTATTTTAAAAGACAGCGTTTTGTCTGACAGCCATGATGACAGAATCATAAGCTCCTCTGTCAGAACAGGTGTAAGATCTAATAAATCCTCTACTTCCTTGACAGATTTTCCCGATAGGTCAGATGCTTCTTTGACTGCTGTCACAAACCCTTGAATCTTACGGGGGCCAAACGGAACAATGACCCGCATCCCCGTTTTGATCATGCCCTTCAGATGGTCTGGGATTTTATAATCAAAAGGCCTGTCTATATTTTTGGTGCTGACATCAACGATGACTTCTGCAAAATTCATGAGCGCTCTCCGGTTTGTTTTGAGAGGGCTGCGATCTCCTGAAGGATTTCAAAAGAAACATCGAGCTTAGACATAATCGGGAGTTCGCGTTTATGCCCGTCTTTGAAAAAGATTGTCACGATATTCGTATCAGCACCAAAACCGGCCCCATTTGCTTTCACATCATTTGCCACAATCAAATCAAGGTTTTTAGCGGCGAGCTTTTTACGTGCATAGTGTTCAATGTCTTGTGTTTCGGCGGCAAATCCGACCAAAATCTGCTCTTTCTTTTTCTCGCCCAATTCTTTCAAAATATCGACTGTTCTTTTCAGTTCTAAGGTCATGCCGCCGTCTTGTTTTTTCATTTTATGGTCAAATACTGTTTTCGGCGTAAAATCGGCTACCGCAGCTGTTTTAATGACTATATCGCTTGCGTCATACACAGAGAGCACAGCTTCGCGCATATCCGCAGCCGATTGAACAGGGATAAACTCAGCAAGGCCTTTAGGCTGATCAAGTGAAACAGGCCCAGAAATTAAGGTTACCCGTGCGCCGAGCTGAACAGCAGCCTCCGCTAGTGCGTAGCCCATTTTGCCCGTCGATTTATTGGTAAAAAACCGGACAGGATCAACCGCTTCCCGCGTTGGGCCGGCTGTAATGACCACATGCTTGCCTTCTAAAGGAGCGGATGTTTCTTCAGCAAAATGTTTTTCGGCCAGCTTTACGATGTTTTCCGGCTCTTCCAATCTGCCTTTTCCTACGTAACCGCATGCTAAATAGCCCTCACTTGGCTCAATAAAACGATAACCGTCCTGATAAAGAACAGAAATGTTTCGTTTGACTGCCGGGTGGTCATACATATGAACGTTCATCGCCGGCGCGATCCAAACGGGAGCCGTTGCTGCCAACAATGTTGTCGTCAGCATATCATCAGCGATGCCGTTTGCCAGTTTTCCAATCACATTAGCCGTAGCCGGCGCTACAATAATCAAGTCGGCCCAGTCTGCGGCATCAATATGAGAAATGACGCTTGGATTTTGTTCTTTAAATGTATCTGTATAGACTTCGTGGCGGCTCAATGCCTGAAATGTCAGCGGTGAAACGAATCGGCAAGCGGATTCAGTCATAATCACTTTGACATTTGCTCCTGCCTGAACCAGCTTGCTCGTTAACGCACAGGCTTTATAAACAGCGATGCCTCCGCTCACGCAAAGTAACACATTTCGATTGTTTAGCAATGAATTCTCCCCCTCTGCACTTTACAAAACCGCACGGAAAAAAATAACAACCTACATGTGATATAGGTTGCTACTTGTGCTACTATTCGCGGTCTTCCTTTTCAAACGAAAGCAGGCCTGCATCAATTTCTTCTAAAGCTTTGCCTACATATTTGTGTGAAATCGTATGTTCAATCATTTGGTCTTTTTTGATTTGCATTTCACGTGCGCGTCTCGCAGAAACAGTCACCAGCGTATATTTTGAATCTAATTTATTCATTAAAGAATCAATTGACGGATCTAACATTGATTATTCAACCTCCAGCATTTTCTTATATCTTGGTGCAACGCGTTCACGCTTCAAATGTTCAGCAAGAACGATTGCTTTGATTTTATCGCAAGCCGTTTCGACATTATCGTTTTCAACGACATAGTCATAAGCATCCATCATTTCGATCTCAGCTTTTGCGGCTTTCATTCGATTTTCAATCAGAGCGTCTGTTTCTGTGCCTCGTGTCACGATTCTGTTTTTCAGTTCAGAAAGGCTTGGAGGCGCAAGGAAAATAAATAGGCCTTCCGGGAAAGCATTTCTCACTTGAAGAGCCCCTTGAACTTCAATTTCTAAAAAGACGTCTTTTCCATCTTGAAGCGTCTGTTCAACATAATCGACTGGCGTGCCGTAATAATTGCCGACATACTCTGCCCATTCAAGCAGCTTGTTGTCCGCAATCATTTGTTCGAATTCGTCTCTTGTTTTGAAAAAATAATCGACTCCGTTCACTTCGCCCTCTCTTGGACTTCTTGTGGTTACTGAAATCGAATATTCAAATTTTGTGTCTTCCTGCGAAAAGATCGCTTGTCGAACCGTTCCTTTACCAACTCCTGAGGGACCTGAGAGAACGATTAATAACCCTCTTTCTTTCATGCGGCAATTACCCCTGCCCTTCATCCATAATTTCTTCTTTAACAGAAAGTCTGTGTGCAACTGTCTCAGGCTGGACGGCAGATAAGATAATGTGATCACTATCCATGACGACAACTGCACGGGTTCTTCGTCCGTATGTAGCGTCAATTAGCATTCCGCGGTCTCTTGCATCCTGAATCATCCGTTTGATTGGCGCAGACTCCGGGCTGACAATCGAAATCATCCGATTGGCGGAGATGATATTGCCAAATCCGATATTAATCAGTTTAATCGTCATCTTCTACGTTCCCCCTGTAAAATAGACGTCTCTAGTTTAGCCTAGTAAGACCGTCTGTAAACAATACGCACAGTCACTATTCTATATTTTGCACTTGTTCTTTTATTTTTTCAATAGAACTTTTCATTTCAACGACAAGCTTTGTGATCTGATGATCATTTGCTTTTGAGCCGATCGTATTTGCTTCCCGATTGAGCTCCTGAACAAGAAAGTCGAGTTTGCGCCCGACAGCTCCGCCACTAGCTAATATATCACGAAACTGGGCGAAGTGGCTCTTCAGCCTTGTAATCTCTTCAGTGATATCAGAGCGGTCTGCAAAAATAGCGCATTCTGTTACAAGCCGGCTCTCGTCTAATACGTCTTCAGTCCATTCTTTGATTCTGGCGTACAGCCGTTCCCGGTAACGAGATACGACATCTGCAGCCAGCAATTCAGTTTCTCTCACCAGCTCTTCAAGCTGATCAATATGCATCAGGCAGTCTTTCGCTAAGAGCAGCCCCTCTTTTTCACGCATTTCACAGAGACCTTTTACCGCTTCTTCTGCAGCATCGATGATCAACGCCTCCAGCTTGTCATTTTGCGTCTGTTCTTCATGAATCTGGACGACATGATCAAGCTTAAAGAAATCCATTACATCGGGCTCTGCAGACAATTGATACCGCTTCTTCATATCTCTCGCGGCTGCGACAAACTCATCGAGCAGCGGCCAATCAATTTCAAGCCTTTTCTCAACAAGCATATCGCTGTCAACAGATACGAAAAGCTCAATTCTTCCGCGCTGAATATGCTGCAGAATGGTCTGTTTCAGCTTATCTTCAAAATATAGCAAAGGCCTTGGCAAACGAGCGTTCACTTCTTTAAATCTGTAGTTCACAGATTTAAGTTCAACGCTTACAGAGAGATCGTCTTGTGTTTTGCTTGCACTGCCGAAGCCTGTCATACTTCGTATCATTTTAAAACACCCAATTCTTCCCTGTTCTCATAATAAAAGGGCAATAGACACGCTATTACCCCTAAGATTATATCATATGAATTTATTTTTTTCTTGTTAAAAGTGACCCCGCCAGCAAAAAAGTAGGGATCGCGGACATACCGATGACGAGCATCCAGTCCCCCGGCGTGATGGCTACAGTATGGAAAATCGGCTGAAGCGGCGGATAGTAGATTACTACAAGCATCAGCAAAATGGATGACAATACCGCGCCGATTAAATACAGGTTTTGAAACGGATTTCTAGAGAAAACAGAAGTTTCGCTGCGGCAGTCAAACACGTGAATAAGCTGAGCGAGCACCAATGTGGCAAACGCGATCGTCTGGGCATAAGCCAAGTTTTCCGGATTGCGGTGGTACACAATGATAAACGCTAAAATAGTGGCAACTCCGATTAAAAATCCTCTGGAAACGACCTTCCATCCTAGCTTGCGGGCAAATACCCCTTCTTTCGGATGACGGGGCTTGCGCTTCATGACATCTCCTTCCGGCTGATCCATGCCGAGCGCCATTGCCGGCAATCCGTCCGTCACCAAGTTGACCCACAAAATCTGAATCGGAACGAGCGGTAAAGGAAGGGCGAGCAGCATCGCAAACAGCATGACAAGGATTTCTCCGACGTTAGACGCCAACAGGTATCTGATAAACTTCCTGATATTTTCGTAGATGTTCCTGCCTTCTTTTATCGCCGATTTAATCGTCGCAAAATTATCATCCACGAGAACAAGAGATGATGCTTCTTTGGCCACATCTGTCCCGGTAATGCCCATAGAGACGCCGATATCAGCTTGTTTAATGGCAGGAGCATCATTGACGCCGTCTCCCGTCATCGCCACAATATGCCCGTTCTCCTGATAGGCTTTTACGATTTTTAGTTTATGTTCAGGGGAAACGCGGGCAAATACATACACATCCTCCACCACATGAGAAAGCTCTTCTTCAGAAAGTTCATTCAGCATCTTGCCGTCCATGATTTTGCCGCTTTTCGGAAGGAGGCGCAAGTCTTTCGCTATCGCTTTAGCGGTTTCTACATGATCACCTGTAATCATAACGGTCTTAATTCCTGCTTCACGGCATTCTTTTATCGCCTGCCTGACTTCCGGCCGCGGGGGATCAATGATACCTGAAAGGCCAAGCATGGTCAGATCTTTTTCCGCCTGCTCCATTGACGGTGTTTCGCCTGCTTTTATCGGCCTGTAGGCGACCGCTATCGTTCTGAGTGCCTGTGATGCCAAATGTCTTAATACCGCCTCTGTTTCTGCTTTTCTTTCATTTGAAAAAAGAGCCGCTGAGCCGTCATAATAAATACGGGAAGATCGCTGCATCAGTACATCCGGTGCACCTTTTGTAATGATATAGCGCTTTCTGTCTTGATCCTCTACGATGACAGTCATCATTTTCCGTGCAGAATCAAACGGAAATTCTTCGATCACCCGGTAGTTTGATTCAACAAACTCCTTTGAAAAACCGCCTTTTCTTGCCGCGGTGAGCAGCGCTCCCTCTGTCGGATCTCCGTCAAGCACATATTCGCCGTCTCTTTTCTCAATATTGGAGTTGTTACAAAGCGCTCCGAACAGAAGCATCTGCTGAAGCGGCTTATGTTCATTGACACTGATCTCTTTTTCGTTTAGTGTGAAGCTTCCTTTCGGTTCATAGCCGGCCCCTGCCACTCTCCATGTTTTCCCTCCGGACCAGACATGTGTCACCGTCATTTTGTTTTGGGTCATTGTCCCTGTTTTATCTGAACAAATGATAGACGCACACCCAAGCGTTTCAACAGCAGGAAGCTTTCTAACAATGGATTTTTGTTTAATCATCCGCTGTACACCAAGCGAAAGCGCCACTGTCACAATCGCCGGCAGCCCCTCCGGAATAGCGGCTACCGCTAACGAGACACCTGCTAAAAACATACTGTACAGATCATGACCCTGAATAACACCGACAGCAACGACAAGTACGGTCAGAAGCAATGCAACAACAATCAAAATCTTCCCGAGCTGCTCCAGTCTTCTTTGCAGCGGGGTTGACAATGTCCCTGCCGATTCAAGCATGTCGGCAATTTTCCCCATAGCCGTATTCATTCCTGTCCCGACGACAACCCCCACACCGCTGCCGCGGGTCACAATCGTACCCATAAATGCCATATTGGTAATATCGCCAAGTGAAACATCCGGTTTTTTCAATTTATCAGCATGCTTCACAACCGGGATTGATTCCCCGGTCAGCGCTGATTCTTCTATTTCAAGGCTTCTCGCTTCAACAATTCGAACGTCTGCGCCAATTCTGTCCCCGCTCGTAAATTTCACAATATCCCCCGGCACAAGTTCCTTAGAAGGAATCTTTGTCCAGCTTCCTTCCCTGAGTGCCATGACATGCGGTGTTGAAAGCTCTTTTAAAGCCTGAAGAGATTGCTCAGCACGCCTTTCTTGAAAGAAACCGAGTATGCCATTCACAAACACAATCGCAATAATCGCAACCGCATCTACATATTCACCAAGAAAACCTGAGATTAACGTTGCCGCCAGAAGAACAAGCACCATAAAATCTTTGAACTGCGCGAAAAACAAGAGAAGCGCTGAAGTTTTTTTCCCTTCTTGCAGCTCGTTTGGTCCATGCTTGTCAAGACGTTTTTTTACCTCTTTTTCAGTTAATCCTTGTTTCATGGACGTATTGGTTGCCTCTAGTAAATCTGTTTGTCCCATTTCATGAAACTTCATTCCGCTCGTCCACTCCCCTGCTCTCTTATAGAGATATCACTCTATAAGCATGCTTATTCTGACTCGTCCCATTTCATGCTATAATTATCGAATGCAGGAAGAATGAGAGGGTGTATTGCATATGTCGTTTGATGGCATGTTTACATACGGAATGACACACGAACTTAACGAGAAAATAATGGGCGGACGAATTACAAAAATCCATCAGCCATATAAGCACGATGTGATTTTCCACATCCGTGCCAAGGGAAAAAACCAAAAACTATTATTATCGGCACATCCGAGCTATTCACGGGTGCATATCACGACACAAGCTTATGAAAATCCAAGCGAACCGCCAATGTTTTGCATGTTGCTGAGAAAGCATATCGAAGGCGGATTCATTGAGAAAATTGAACAAGCGGACTTAGACCGCATTATGATTTTTCATATCAAAAGCCGAAACGAAATTGGCGATGAAACCGTACGAAAGCTTTATGTAGAAATTATGGGCCGCCACAGCAATATCATTTTGACTGACGCAGCAGAAAATGTGATCATCGACGGACTTAAGCATTTATCACCGTCAATGAACAGCTACCGTACAGTACTGCCCGGCCAAGATTATAAGCTTCCGCCTGCTCAGGACAAAATATCGCCTCTTGAGGTGTCAGAAGATGATATTTTGCGTCACCTCAGCTTTCAAGAAGGAAGGCTTGATAAACAAATTGTCGACCACTTTTCAGGCGTGTCTCCGCTTTTCGCCAAAGAAGCGGTTCACAGAGCAGGCCTTGCCAACAAAGTCACACTGCCAAAAGCGTTGCTGGCACTGTTTGCCGAAGTGAAAGAGCACCGTTTCATTCCCAACATTACGACTGTAAACGGAAAGGAATATTTTTATTTACTGGAGCTGACTCATCTAAAGGGCGAAGCACGCCGTTTTGATTCATTAAGCGAACTGCTCGACCGTTTTTATTTCGGAAAAGCTGAACGAGACCGGGTCAAGCAACAGGCTCAGGATCTTGAGCGTTTTGTTGTGAACGAACGGAAGAAGAATGCCAACAAAATCAAAAAATTAGAGAAAACCCTGGAGTATTCGGAAAACGCGAAGGAATTTCAGCTTTACGGAGAGCTTTTAACCGCTAATTTATATATGCTAAAAAAAGGTGATAAACAGGCTGAGGTCATCAATTATTATGATGAAGAAAGCCCGACAATCACGATTCCTTTAAACCCGAACAAAACGCCTTCTGAAAACGCACAGGCCTATTTCACGAAGTATCAGAAAGCGAAAAATTCGGTCGCAGTTGTCGAGGAGCAAATCAGGCTGGCACAGGCAGAGATCGAATATTTTGATCAGCTGATTCAGCAGCTTTCGTCCGCTTCTCCCCGGGATATCAGCGAAATCAGGGAAGAGCTTGTTGAGGGCAAATATTTACGCCCTAAGCAGCAAAAAGGCCAGAAAAAGCAAAAACCGCACAATCCGGTGTTAGAAACATATGAATCCACCTCAGGCCTGACTATTTTAGTGGGTAAGAACAATCGTCAAAATGAATATTTAACGACCAGAGCGGCGGCCAGAGACGATATCTGGCTTCACACGAAGGACATTCCCGGCTCCCACGTTGTGATCAGAAGCAGCGAACCGGATGAGCAAACAATCATGGAAGCCGCGACAATTGCAGCTTATTTTTCAAAAGCTAAAGATTCAAGTTCAGTGCCTGTAGATTATACAAAAATCAGACATGTCAAAAAACCAAACGGCGCGAAACCCGGTTTCGTCACCTATGACAGCCAGCATACCGTCTTTGTCACGCCTGATGCTGATACTGTCATCAAGCTCAAAAAAAGCTGAGCCGCATAAAGAAAAGCCAGAGCATTTGTATGCTCTGGCTTATTTCTTTCTTCTCACCTGATAAAGCCTGTTCACTTCAGCAATAAAATCGCCGTCAATCAGCTTATCCACGTTTTCAGCAAGCTCTTTCGTGTGCTTTGGACTGGCTCCGCTTGTAGAAACAGACACAGTGACATGCCCTCTTTTTACGATTTTCGGCATATATACATTGCCAAGCTCAGCGTCACTGACACAATTGACAAGCTGAAAAGGCGAAGCGGATTGGGCAATTTCTTTATTCACTGCCGCATTATCCGTCGCAGCAATAATGAAGAAAGCATTGAGATAATCTTCTTTTGCAATTGTCCGTTTTTCCCATTTGATACGCCGCTCTTCTGCCATTTGCTTGATTTCCGGTTCAACATCCGGACTGACGAGCGTTATATCAGCTCCCTCAGAAATCACCGTTTTCAGCCTTCTGAGAGCGATGCTGCCGCCTCCCGCAATCACAACCTTCTTCTTTTCCAGGCTAATGTGCAGCGGAAGCATATGAACCTCCATCAAAATCAAATTGTCCCTCAGAATTTGCCGCAGTTTCTCTCACACGGTTCAAAAATGCGTTTTTCACATGAGGATGAAAACCGATATAGGAAGAGAGGTAGACGTTCGGATTATGGGCTTTTAATTTCTGAACCTCTCGTTCGATTTCATTCATCAGCATACCCGTAAAAAGCAAATATGGAACGATAAAGGTTGTTGTGCCGTCATCTTTTTTAAGTTCTGAAAAAACCTCTTTGTAATTAGGGCCGCATGCTGTCAAAAAGCACGGAATGACTTCCTTGACTGGAACCATTTCCTGAAGAAGATTAGCAATTCCGGTTACGTCTCTTTTGACATCTGGATCTGAACTTCCCCTTCCGATGAGCACCACTCTGGCATTTTCATACGGAACACCTATGTCTTTCATTCGGTGATATACAGCCTTGACTACTTCTTCGTCAATCCCGATCGGCTTTCCGTATGAAATGCGGACTGATGGATATCGAGATGCAACACGGACAATTTCTTCCGGAATATCATGTTTTGCATGCGCAGCTGTTAAAAGAAGCAGAGGCACCACTGCGATATGAGTGGCGCCTTGCTTCACACATGCTTCAAATCCTGTCTCAATTGTCGGCTCCTGAAGCTCTAAAAAGCTGATTTCTTGTACTGGCACAGAGATGTGGGCCTTGCATCCTTCCAAAAAGGCTGCGGCTTCTTGCTGCGCTTTTTTGACCCGGCTGCCGTGGCCGACATATAAAATTGCTTGTTTCATTTTTACAACGCCTCGCTTAAATCTTGTTTTTTCAGTTCAGATTCAAACCATTCCAGCTTATAGTGATAATTTACAACATTTCCAATGACAATTAAACTCGGATTTGTAATGTTTTCTTTTACCACTGTTTCTGAAAGGGTGTCAACTGTACAAAAAACAGATTTTTGCTTGTCCGTTGTTCCCCAATGAATAAAGGCTGCCGGCGTAGAACCGTCCCGGCCGTTTTCAAGGAGTTTTCTTTCAATCTGCTGCACGTTTTTGATACCCATATAGATGACAAGTGTATCAATTCCTGTAGCCAGCGCTTTCCACTTTTCCTCAAAATCTTCTTCTTTTTTATAATGACCCGTTACAAAAGCGACGTTAGAGCCCGCCTCCCGATGAGTAACAGGAATCCCGGCATAAGCGGCTGCCGCGATTCCAGACGTAATGCCGGGGATGATTTCAAACGGAATTCCGTTTTCAGAGAGACATTCCGCTTCTTCTCCCCCCCTGCCGAACACAAAAGGGTCTCCGCCTTTCAGCCTGACAACGGTTTTCCCTTTTTGCGCATACTTTACAAGAAACCGATTGATGGTTTCTTGCTTCATCGTATGAAAATCTGGAAGCTTCCCGCAGTAGATCAGGTCTGCTTGCTCTTTGGCATATTGTAAAATCTCTTTATTTACTAATCTGTCATATAAGATGACATCAGCTTTTTCAATGGCTTTCAGCGCTTTAATTGTCAGCAGATCAGGGTCACCGGGACCCGCTCCTACAATATATACTTTCCCCATCGTATTTCCCCCGATCTATTCGAGTTCTTCCAGAGCATTCGCTGTGATGATGTTCTCGCTTGCATTCCGGCATCTGAGAAGAACGCAGCAGATCATATTCAGCTCAATTTTTGTTTAACAAACTCGATCAGCTGATTTTTACACGCTTCACGGTCATGCTGTCCTGAATCAAGAACGAGCTCTGGAGCTTCCGGTTCTTCATAAGGAGAATCAATTCCTGTAAAGAACGGAATCTCGCCGTTTCTTGCTTTTTTGTAAAGCCCTTTCGGATCTCTTTGTTCACAAATATCAAGGTCGCATTTAATGTAGACTTCATTAAATTCGCCCGCTTCCACAAGCTCGCGAACCTGTTGCCTGTCCTCGCGGAAAGGAGAGATAAAAGCAGTAATCACAATGGTTCCCTGCTGAACAAAAAGCTTTGCCACCTCTCCGATTCGGCGGATGTTTTCTTTTCGGTCTTCATCAGAAAAACCAAGATCCTTATTTAAACCGTGACGGATATTATCCCCGTCAAGCACAATCACTTGGTAGCCTTGCTCAAACAATTCTCTCGCAGCGGCGTTGGCAATCGTTGATTTGCCTGAGCCGCTTAACCCTGTCAGCCAGAGAATGGAGCTTTTATGCTTGTTTTTTTGCTGGTACTCTTCTTTTGTGATAGAGGCTTCATGCCATACAATATCGCGATTTGTCACTGCCAGTCCTCCTTAAGATACGCCTACTTCTTCTTTTTTCTTCATCCCTTTGATTAACACTTCTACGACTTCTTTTCGACTGAATTCAGCAGGCGGCAGCACACCGTCTCTCAGCATACCTCTTACCTTAGTGCCTGATAAAATGACGTGATGCTCTCTGCCATGAGGGCATGTTTTCGCTGTTCCCATATTTCCGCATTTTTTACAGAAGAAGCTGTGCTCAAATTTCAGCGGTGTAATTCCGAGTTCTTCAGGTTTAAATGTGTCAAACAGCTCCTGTGCTTCGTATGTTCCGTAATAGTCGCCTACACCTGCATGATCACGGCCGACGATGAAATGTGTGCAGCCGTAGTTCTTTCTGACAAGCGCGTGGAAAATTGCTTCTCTCGGGCCTGCATAACGCATCGCCGCTAAAAAGACACCAAGGAAAACGCGATCTTTCGGGTAATAATGATCAAGAAGCACTTGGTAGCTTTCCATCCGTACATCAGCTGGAATGTCATCAGATTTTGTTTCACCTACTAACGGATTCAAGAACAAGCCGTCTACTGTTTCAAGAGCCGTTTTTTGAATGTATTCATGCGCTCTGTGAACAGGGTTTCTTGTTTGGAAACCGACAATGGTTTCCCAGCCTTTTTCCGCAAACTGGCGTCTCGTTTCTAACGGTTCAAATGTAAATTCAGGGAACTGTTTTGAAGCTTTTTTAATCAACGTAATCGGCCCGCCGACATATGTATTGCCGCGGCTGAACAGCTTTTTAACACCAGGATGCCCCTGTTCATCTGTTTTGTACACATTGACAGCTTCTTTTTGTTTGTCAGGCACGTACAGGTCTTCGATTTGGATAACGCCGTATGTTTCTCCTTCATACGCTAATTTTACCGTTTCACCAACTGACAGTTCCGCTGCTTTTTGCGCATCGACCGGAAGCGTGATTGGAAGAGACCAGACAACGCCGGAAGAAAGACGCATGTTTTCGACAACAGATACGTAATCTTTTTCATTAAAGAAACCTTCAATCGGGCTGTATGCACCGATACCGATCAATTCCAAATCCGCGAAAGAAATTAAATCAAGTTCAATTTCTTTTTGAATGCCGCTCACATCATATGATTCATCTACTCTGTTTACTAATGTTCCTCCGTGTGGTGCTAAGCTCATAATATCCATCTCCTCCTAGTTAACTAATAAATTTACTCAGATTAATGATCAGATTCCCCCGCCTTGTTCGTGGACTGAGCGTCTCTCTTTACGAATGGCCTTTGTCAGGCTGACGGCACCGCCCGCCGCTAAAAGCACACTTACCATGATAAAGATCGAATAATAATCTGCTTTTAAAAACAAGGATACAAGCAGATAAGAAATCGATAAAGATAAAAACGGCGATACGATCCATACCTTCAGCATCGTTTGAACAACTTGTTTATGGAACACGTTCGGACCGTTTTTTGCCATGCCTATTCCGATAATAGACGATGACGTGACTTGCGCCAAGGGCACCGGCATCCCAAATACAGAACTGATGATCACCAGTCCCGCTCCTGTACCGGATAAGAGAATGCCTTCCCCTTTGGAGAATCTCGTAATTTTCTTCCCGTTTGTTTCTAGCACTCGCCGGCCTAATAACAGTGCGCCAAGAGCAACAAAAGCTCCTCCATACAAGGTTCCTTTTCCGACATCAAGCACACCGGCAGCTACTAACGGGCCAACAGCATTCGCCACGTTATTCATGCCGGCAGAGAATGCTTCGAAAAATCCGGCAACTAACAAAACAATGCCGAGGATTTTTTGCTTTTTAGAAGATTTTACTTCAATCTTAAAATAACGAAACAGCTTAGATACGAAATAGGTGAAGCCGAAAGCGAACAGCGGGACAAAAACCCAAAATGACACAATGATCAGAAGATTGTTCACAAACAATACTTTATAAGCCACTCCCACGCCGACAACCGCGCCGACTGTTACTTCACTTGTCGACAAAGGAATGCCGAGCAGATTAGCAGTAAAGAGCGACAGGGCAGCAGCTCCAATAATGATGCAAACAATCGTCAGTGTAATCGTCTGCTCAGGAATAATGCCGGAGCTGATTGTTTTTACAACCTCGCCTCCGCCAATGACCGCCCCGGCAAAGACACCGACTGCGCATAGGATCAAAGCGTAGGTTTTCTTTTTGATGGCTCCGGAGCCGTAAGCAACCCCCATCGAAGCTGCAGCGCCGCTTGCACCAATATTCATCGCGAAAAACAAGCTAAATAAAATAGCGGCTAATTCCATTTTGCAGCTCCTTATTCATGCAGTCCGCATTCTGTTTTCGCCATACCATTCCATCTGCCTGAGCGCAAATCCTCTGCTGTAAAAGCGGGAGCAGTGCAAGGCGCACATCCAATACTTGGATATCCTTGGTCATGAAGCGGATTGTAGTCCAGTTCATTCCGGGATGTGTATCTCCAAATGTCTTTCCAAGTCCAATGGATAAGCGGGCAAACTTTTACTGACTTGAATTTTTCATCTTTGTTTAAGAAATTCGTATTGGCACGGCTTGGCCCTTGATCACGGCGCAGGCCGGAAAGCCAGGCTGGATGTCCTGAAAGCGCCTCTCTTAAAGGAACGACCTTTCTAAGATAGCAGCACTGATTCGGCTCTCTTTCCCACAGTTTGTCACCATATTCTTCGGCTTGTTCCTCAAGGGTGAGATCTGGTTTTTTCAGGATGATATTAAGACCCGGATAACGCTCTTTCACTCGTTCAATTGTTTCATAGGTTTCTTTAAAATGAAGTCCTGTATCAAGAAACACAATCTCTGCGTCTTTTTTCACTTTATAAATTAAGTCAATCAGAACGATTCCCTCAATTCCGAAACTGCAGGCATAAACAAGTTGATTGCCATAATGGCCGTATGCCCATTTTAAAACTGACAGCGCTCCTTTATAAGGATCGTCTTCCGGAAATGTAATCGTTGGTTCTTCCCAATTATCATACGTTAACATTTCTTCTTTCCTCCTTTCGGAGACAAACAAACAGTAGCTTTCTGCCGGTTGTCTTTTCCCATGTAATGTGATTCGCGGCTGCTGATATACAGATAGCCTTTTTACCTCTTAAAATAAAAAACTTTCAATCCGGCGGAAAGAAAGACAGGAACAGCATGCAGCCCTTATCTTTCAAAATGGAATTCATTTTGCTGGAAGTAGCACCTTACAAACTATGCAGGTTGCCGGGCTTCATAGGTCCAGTCCCTCAGCCGCTCTTGATAAGTTTTTAGATTTGTAGTAAATTTTAGCACAATTCTAACATAAGTCAACCCGACTTTTTTTATAGGATTAATAAAAAAACAGGCCTCATAGCCTGTTTTCAAGTACATCAAGGCTTTGAAGCCTCTTTACATCATTTGAATTTATTTTTTATTTTTTAAACCAATCTTTTGACTCGGGATTTCGTTTCCATGTTTGCAGCTTTTTTAGATCATCTGAATGAATATTTCCGTTTTCAAGCGCGACCTCTGTGAGCGTATCATAATCAGTTAATGAGTAGTATGGCAGTTCTGCCTTTGCGAAGGTTTCCTCCGCTTTAGGAAGTCCGTACGTAAAGATTGAGACGACACCAAGCACCTCACAGCCGGCCGCTTGTAAAGCTGCACAAGCTTCAAGCACGCTGCCTCCTGTGGAGATTAAGTCTTCAATGACGACTGTTTTTTGCCCTTCTTGCACAGCTCCCTCAATCTGATTGCCTTTTCCGTGCGCCTTCGGCTTGCTCCTCACATAACACATCGGAAGATTCAAACGGTCAGCCGCAAGAGCAGCATGAGGAATACCGGCAGTTGCTGTTCCCGCAATCATTTCAGCTTCAGGAAAATGCTCTTTGACAAGCTTGCTGATACCTGAGGCGACATCGTTTCTGACCTCTGGGAAAGATAGCGTAAGGCGGTTGTCACAGTAGATTGGTGATAAAATGCCGCTTGCCCATGTGAACGGCTCGTTCGGGCGTAAAAATACAGCTTGGATGTCTAATAGATGTTTTGCGATGATTTGTTTCAAGATTTGATTCCCTCCCATTCAAGTCTGACAGCCTTATAGGCTTTTACCGGGTCTTCCGCTTTTGTAATCGAGCGTCCTACTACAATCGCTGATGAACCTTTCTCTCTTGCAATAGCAGGCGTCGCCACGCGGACTTGGTCATTCGCAGCGTCCTCTGACATTCTGATCCCTGGAGTGACAGTCAGAAATGAAGGCGACACCGCTTGGTAAATGGCTTTTGCTTCATGAACAGAGCAGACCACTCCATCCAGTCCGCTTTCTTCCGCCTTTTTGCTGTAGTGCACAACCGTATCAATCAGAGACTTTTCGATCAGCAGTTCATCTTTCATGATTTGTTCAGATGTGCTTGTCAGCTGGGTTACCGCGATAAGTAACGGACGTTTTTTTCCGGCCGGCGTACCTTCTTCTAAGCCTTCGAGAGCTGCCTGCATCATTTTTTTGCCCCCGGCAGCATGAACATTGACGAGGTCTACTCCAAGACTGGCAAGGCGCTTCATCGCTTTGTTTACAGTAGTCGGGATGTCATGGAGCTTGAGATCTAAAAACAGCTCGCAGTTTCTTTCTTTTAATTGTTTCACGATCGATGGCCCTTCTTGATAAAAAAGCTCCATTCCAACCTTTACAAATAATGGTTCTTGCTGAAAAGGCGCTAAGAACGCAAGTGTTTCTTCAGCTGATGCAAAATCAAGCGCTATGATGGGCAGGTTGTTTTTCATGATTCCAGCTCCTTCCGATGCATTCTTCAATTGATTGATAGCCGTATTGGCGCAAAACAGATGGGAGCTGTTCAATAATCTCTGGACAGGCAAAAGGATTCACAAAGTTTGCTGTTCCGACAGCGACTGCGCTTGCTCCCGCGAGAAGAAATTCCAGGGCATCTTCAGCAGTCTGCACGCCTCCCATTCCGATAATCGGGATGTTGACCGCCTGGCTGACTTCATACACCATGCGAATGGCAACTGGCTTCACAGCAGGGCCTGAAAGTCCCCCTGTTTTATTCGCTAATATCGGTTTGCCGGTTTTTAAATCGAGTCTCATGCCGATTAGTGTGTTGATCATCGTAAGACCGTCCGCTCCGGCTTCCTCGATCGCTAAGGCAATTTCTGTGATATTAGCCACGTTCGGAGAAAGCTTCACATAAACGGGTACATCCGAAACCTCTTTCACCGCTTTTGTCAAATCGGCAGCCATCTCAGGATTCGTCCCAAAAGCGATTCCGCCTGTTTTCACATTCGGGCAGGAAATATTCAATTCAAGAGCATGGACATTAGGCGCTTTGCTGATATGCTCTGCGACTTCAACATAATCCTCGACTTGAGAACCTGCGACATTGGCAATGATCGGTGTATCAAACTGCTCAAGCCACGGCAGCTCATGATGCAACACACTATCCAGCCCCGGATTTTGGAGACCGATCGCATTGAGCATTCCAGCACCAGTCTCAGCTACCCTCGGCGTCGGATTCCCAAAGCGCGGCTCCTTTGTCGTAGCCTTAATCATGATGGCTCCAAGACAAGACAAATCATAAAAACGTGAAAATTCTTTTCCAAAACCGAAGCAGCCTGATGCAGGAATGATTGGGTTTTTCAAATTAAGTCCCGGCAATTTCACCTCTAGCATTACAGCGCCACCTCCTGAGCTTTAAATACAGGCCCGTCGAGACATACTTTTACATAGGATGTCTCACTTTCGTTTGTATGGCACACACACGCGAAGCATGCGCCGATTCCGCAGCCCATTCGTTCCTCCATGGACAGATATACTTCTTTATGGGCATATTCCTGTTTTAACGCCTTGAGCATCGGTGTCGGCCCGCAGCTGAGGAGGATATCAAACTCTAGATTTTTCCGTTTAATCACATCTGTGACAAATCCGGTTTCCCCGTAGCTTCCGTCAGCTGTTGCCACATACGTGTCTCCGTACTGCCGGCATTCTTCCTCGTAAAAAACATCCTTTGCCGATTGGAATCCTAAAACGTGGATGACATTTACCCCTTTTTCAATCAAGCGTTTCGACAGCTCTTGGAGAGGCGGCACACCTACTCCGCCTCCTACCAGCAAAGCCGTCTTTCCGGGTTGAACTTCATTAACAGGAAAGCCATTTCCCAAAGGCCCGAGGACATCCACAAGTTCTCCCTGCTGCTTCAGTGACAAGAGTCTTGTCCCTTCCCCATCTACCCGATAAATGATGGTGACTTCATTTTTTTCAAAGTTGACGTCTGCGATGCTGATCGGCCTTCTCAAAAGAGGCGTAACCGCTTCGCTCACTTTAAGATGAAGGAACTGTCCAGGGGTTGTAAACCCTTGGACAAGCTCCCCTTTCAGAACCATTTGATACACCCGGTCTGCAATTTGCTGGTTAGAACATACTGTCAAATACGCTTTTTTCATATAGTGACTGCCGCCTCCTGATTTGTGTTGACTGCCGGCATTTGATCAGCACGGAATGTCATGCTTTCCAGCACTCGCAATATCGCCTCTGCCGTATCTAACGATGTTAGGCAGGCAACACCATTTTCTACTGATTCACGTCTGATTCTAAAACCGTCTCTTGCCGGCTGCTTTCCTTTTGTCAGCGTATTGATGACAAACTGCGCTTCTCCGTTTCTGATGACGTCAAGCAAGTTCGGGCCATCCTGACCGATTTTTCCGACGACCTTTGCTGGAATGGAAGCTTCTTTCAGGTAGCCTGCCGTTCCTTCCGTCGCTAAAATGTTGTAGCCGATCGCGTGGAACCGCTTAGCAATGGCAAGCCCTTCTTCTTTGTCCTTATCAGCTACTGTTAAAAGCACGGAACCGTAGTTCGGGATTTGAATACCTGAAGCAATCAAGGCTTTGTAGAGCGCCTTTTCAAGTGTCGAATCTTTCCCCATGACTTCACCTGTTGATTTCATTTCAGGCCCTAACGTAATGTCCACTCTTCTCAGCTTGGCAAAGGAGAAGACCGGCGCTTTTACAAATACACCTTGCTGTTCAGGCTGAAGGCCCTCTGTATAGCCAAACGCAGCCAGCTTTTGACCAAGAATGATTTTTGTTGCGAGATTCGCCATTGGGATACCCGTAATTTTGCTTAAAAACGGGACGGTTCTGCTTGATCTCGGATTCACTTCTAGCACGTACACCTCACCTTGCGACAAGACGAATTGAATATTGAGCAAACCGACAATATTCAGCCCTTTAGCCAAAGCGATCGTGTATTGTTCAATTTTTTTCTTAATGTCCTCTGTGAGAGACTGAGGCGGATAAACAGCGATCGAGTCTCCGGAGTGAACGCCCGCACGTTCAATGTGCTCCATAATTCCCGGAATGACGACTGTTTCACCGTCGGATACTGCATCGACTTCAATTTCTTTTCCTGTCAAGTATCTGTCAATTAATACAGGGTGCTGCGGATTGATTTTGACTGCATTTTTCATGTAATGAAGCAGTTCCTCTTCATGGTAAACAATCTCCATCGCCCGGCCGCCAAGTACATAGGAAGGGCGCACCAGTACCGGATAACCGATATCACTCGCGATGCTTACCGCCTGATCAACTGATGTCGCTGTTTTGCCAAGCGGCTGAGGAACACCAAGTTCTCCAAGCGCTTGTTCAAATTTATCCCGGTCTTCTGCACGGTCTAAATCTTCTAATGAAGTTCCAAGGATTTTCACTCCGCGTGCAGAAAGCTCGTCAGCAAGGTTAATCGCAGTTTGTCCGCCAAATTGTACGACAACGCCCATTGGCTGTTCGAGGTCAATGATGTGCATAACATCTTCAATCGTAAGCGGTTCAAAATACAGCTTGTCTGAGATGCTGAAGTCTGTTGAAACGGTTTCCGGGTTGTTATTGACAATAATGGCTTCATAGCCTGCTTGTTTAATTGCCCATACAGAGTGAACCGTCGCATAGTCGAACTCGACACCCTGACCGATTCGAATCGGACCCGAACCAAGCACCATCACACTTTTCTTATCTGTAACGACAGATTCATTTTCTTCTTCATATGTGCTATAGAAGTATGGCGTTTCTGACTCAAATTCCGCGGCACACGTATCTACCATTTTGAATACCGGAGCAATCCCCTCTTGTTTTCTCAAGCTGTAAAGCTCGGATTCTTTCATTTTCCACTCGCGGCTAATGTACTGATCAGAGAAGCCGAGTTCTTTTGCCCGTCTCAGCACATCTGTATCGCCCGCATTGGCCTTCAATTCTTTTTCAAACTGTACGATTCCGAACAGCTTATGCAAGAAGAAGACATCGATAGCGGAAAATTCATGGAGGTCTTCTACCGTGTAGCCTCTTCTGTACGCTTCAGCTAAGTAGAATAAGCGTTCATCACCGGCCTTTTTAATTCGCTTTTCAAGAAGCTCATCTGAAATGTCGGCGGCATCCTTCAATTCAAGATGATACACATCCGCTTCCAGTGAACGCACAGCCTTCAGCAATGACTCTTCAAGCGTGCGGCCGATCGCCATGACCTCACCAGTCGCTTTCATTTGCGTGCCGAGCTTTCTGTTTGCTGATTCAAACTTATCAAACGGCCAGCGCGGAATTTTGGATACGACATAGTCAAGAGCAGGTTCAAATGCTGCATATGTTTTTCCTGTCACCGGGTTCATCATTTCATCTAATGAAAGTCCGACTGCAATTTTAGCAGCGAGCTTTGCAATCGGGTACCCCGTTGCTTTTGATGCAAGGGCAGATGAACGGCTGACACGCGGATTTACTTCAATAATGTAATATTGGAAGCTGTCTGGATCTAAGGCGAGCTGGACATTACATCCGCCTTCGATCCCAAGCGCGCGAATCAGTTTTAACGATACATTCCGCAAGAGCTGATATTCGCGATCGCTGAGCGTTTGGCTCGGCGCAACAACAATACTGTCTCCAGTATGGATTCCAACTGGATCAATGTTTTCCATGTTACAAACGACAATGGCGTGATCCTGGCTATCTCTCATGACTTCATACTCGATTTCTTTATAGCCGGCGATGCTTTTTTCAAGCAGACATTGGTGTACCGGGCTTAATTTCAAGCCGTTCTCAACGATTTCTTTTAGCTCTGTTTCATTCGAGCAGATACCTCCGCCTGTTCCGCCTAATGTATATGCCGGGCGGACAATGACAGGGAATCCAATTTGACTGACGAATTTTTCTGCTTCTTCAAGGGAGTGGATAATCTCACTTTCAGGCACCGGTTCATTCAGTTCATTCATTAATGTTCTGAACAAGTCACGGTCTTCAGCTTGCTGAATCGCAGACAGTTTCGTGCCAAGCACTTCGACGCCGCATTCTGCCAAAACGCCTCTTTCAGAAAGCTCAACCGCAAGATTCAAACCAGTTTGGCCTCCGAGTGTAGGAAGAATGGCATCCGGGCGCTCTTTTCTGATGATTCGTGTCAGGAATTCAGGTGTGAGCGGTTCGATGTAAACCCGGTCAGCCATTTCTGTATCTGTCATGATCGTTGCAGGGTTTGAGTTGACAAGGATGACTTCATAGCCTTCTTCTTTCAAAGCAAGACAGGCTTGTGTTCCCGCATAGTCAAATTCTGCTGCTTGGCCAATGATGATCGGTCCAGATCCGATTACTAAAATTTTGTTAATGTCTACGCGTTTTGGCATACCGCTTCCCCTTCTTTCTCTGTTGTTTCGATCATTTCGATGAATCTGTCAAATAGATGGTTGGCATCCTCAGGACCAGGTGAGGCTTCGGGATGATATTGAACCGTAAATGCCGGCAATGTTTTATGCTTCAGCCCTTCAATCGTATCGTCGTTAATTGCGATATGCGTCACTTCCAGTTCTGTTTTACTGATAGACGAAACTGTATATCCATGGTTTTGAGATGTTAAGGCAACTTTTCCTGTAGCCAGCTCTTTTACCGGGTGGTTTGAGCCCCTGTGGCCGAATTTCATTTTTTCAGTATTCGCCCCGCACGCCAGCGCGAATAATTGGTGGCCGAGACATATTCCGAATAATGGCACTTTTCCAAGAACACCTTTAATCATTTCAATCGCTTCAGGCACATCCTTCGGGTCTCCAGGTCCGTTAGAAAGCATGATACCGTCCGGTTTCAGCTGAAGCACCTCTTCCGCTGTAATGTTGTAAGGCACAACGATGACGTCACATTTCCGTTTGTTCAGCTCTCTTAGAATCCCGTGTTTCATGCCGAAGTCAACCAAGACAATGCGTTTGCCTCTTCCCGGGCTCGGATATGCTGTTTTTGCTGATACTTGGGATACTTGATTTCTTGGCAATTCCGTTTCGTTCAGTCTTTTCAGCACTGCTTCGATATCTTCATCAGATGAAGCGAATGTTCCTTTTAGCGCGCCTGCCGTGCGGATCATTCTTGTCAGCTTCCTTGTATCAATCCCCTGGAGTCCGGGAATGTTTTTCATTTTTAAATACTCGTCTAAGGTGTATGCTGAACGCCAGTTGGAAGGCAGCTCACATAATTCTTTGATGATCAGCCCTTTTACAAAAGGGGTAATGGATTCAAAATCATCACGGTTAATGCCGTAATTTCCGATAAGCGGGTATGTTAATGTTACGATCTGTCCGCAGTAAGAAGGGTCAGATAAAATTTCCTGATAGCCTGTCATCCCAGTATTAAAAACGACTTCTCCCATGTTGTGTTCTAAGCTTCCGAAGGCTTCTCCCTCGAATACCGCTCCGTTTTCCAGTACTAATCGTCTCTTCATTTGACAAGTCTCCCCTCTTCATAAGCAAGCTTCCCTGCCGCAATTGTAGCGACCGGCCAGCCGGTGCAGCTGATGCCGTTGAATGGTGTATTTTTTCCTTTTGATAAAAATGTCTCTTTGTCTATAACTGCTTCTTTTTCTAAATCGATTAACGTAATGTCCGCAGCTTGCCCCGTTTGTAATGTTCCATATGGGAGACCGAACGCTTCGCATGGCTTGATTGTCATGTAGTCAATCAACTGCTTCAGCGACCAGCTGCCATTTTTGACAAAGTGTGTGTAAAGAAGCGGGAATGCTGTTTCTAAGCCGACAATTCCGAATGGCGCCAGTTTCATTTCTGTGTTTTTCTCTTCTTTCGTATGCGGTGCATGGTCTGTTGCGATAAAATCAATTGTTCCGTCTAAAAGACCTTCAATTAAAGCAGCTCTGTCTTCTGCACTGCGGAGCGGCGGATTCATTTTATAGTTTGTGTCCAGCCCCGGGATGTCCTCATCACAAAGCAGCAAATGATGCGGCGACACTTCTGCTGTCACTCTGATTCCCGCTTTTTTCGCATCGCGTACAACTCTGACAGATTCTTTCGTGCTGATATGGCATACATGATAATGGCAGTTTGCCGCCTCAGCCAGCAGCACATCGCGGGCAATATGAACCGATTCACACACAGAAGGAATGCCGTTTAGCCCGTTCGCTTTGGAGAATGTCCCCTCATGTACGCTTCCTCCGTAAATTAAGGAGTTGTCCTCGCAATGTGCAACAATCGCTTTGTCAATTGCAGCTGCCCGTTTCATCGCTTCATACATCATACCTGCTGTCTGTATACCAACACCGTCATCTGTAAAAGCAAATGCCCCGGCTTCTTTTAATGCTTCAAAGTTTGTCATTTCATCGCCGATTTGCCTGATCGTAATGGATGCATATGGAAGAACTCTGACGCATGATGTTTCTTTAATTCTGTTTTGCACCCATTCCATCTGCTCCTTTGTATCAGGAACCGGCCGCGTATTCGGCATTGCTGCTACTGTAGTATAGCCGCCGCGTGCCGCCGCTTTGGCCCCGGTTTCAATAGTTTCTTTTTTCTCTCCGCCCGGCTCTCTGAAATGCACGTGGAGATCAACAAACCCAGGTGAAACGAGCAAACCTTTTGCATCAATTACCGTTTCATTATCCCTTGCATCAAGCTTGCCGATTGCGGTGATGGTTTCTCCAGTCACTCGGATATCCGCTTCTGTTTTTTCACCATTTTCGTTTAGTATCCAGCCGTTTTTAATGAGATATGACATACGCTGCTTCTCCTCTTTTCACATTGGTTTGTAAGGCACGCTGTATCACTGCCATTCTGATAAATACGCCATTTTGCATTTGCTTGAAGATTCTTGATTTTTCGCTTTCTACTAAGCTGTCATCAATCTCCACTCCTCTGTTTACCGGAGCAGGATGCATGATGATCGCATGCCGCTTCATACGCTCAGCCCGTTCTACGGTCAAGCCGTATTTGTTTAAATAGCCTTCCTGGCTGACAGCGGACTGATGTCGTTCATTTTGAATGCGCAGCAGCATGACAACATCGGAAGACTCAACTGCTTCATCCATTGAGACATACGTGCCGAATGTATTTTCTTCATCCTGCCATTCCGAAGGGCCGGAAAATAGGACCCGGGCACCCAATCTTGTCAACACTTCCGCATTTGACCTTGCCACTCTGCTATGCTTGATGTCACCGTGAATGGAGACGGTAAGCCCTTTGAACGTATTGAACTCTTCATAAATCGTCATTAAATCAAGCAGTGATTGTGTCGGATGCTGGCCGCATCCGTCTCCCGCATTCAGAATCGGAATGTTCACCTGGCTGACAAGCTCTTCATAATACTCATCCTCACTGTGCCTGATGACGCAGACGTCCACACCGATTGATTCGAGCGTCCGGATCGTGTCATATAAGGTTTCGCCTTTTTGCACGCTTGTGCTTGTTCCATCAAGGTTTAGCACATTCATGCCCAGCTTTTTTTCTGCGACCTCAAAGCTGAACCGCGTTCTCGTGCTCGGTTCGAAAAACAGGTTTGCGGCAAACTTTCCTGTAAGCTGATTGTCTGTTTTTCCGCTTTTGAGATCTTGTGCTGTTTGAAGCAAATCTTTGATTTCCTCAGTGCTGAGTTCACTCATCGTCGTTAAATGCTTCATGTTCTTTCCCCTCTCTTTTCAACTTAAGGCTGAAAAAAACCCCGGTCTAAGATAGACTCGGGGTACGGTTAAATAGAGGGCAGCATTGAAGCTTCCTTCTCTTCATAACCCTTCCAAGCCTCTCTGGACTTTCATTAAAAGGTTTTAGATATGATGTTGTTCAGATGTGTCTGCCTGCTCTTCCTTCGCCTGCGGAAGAATCAGGTTTAAGATGACACCGACAATTGCGGCAAGCGCCATTCCTGACACTTGGAATCCGCCTTGAGACACTTGGATAAAAGCGCCTCCTACACCGATGACAAGGATAACTGATGTAATAATGAGGTTTCTGTTGTTTTCATAATCAATTTTGTTGTCAATCAGCATTCTCAGGCCGCTTGAAGCAATGATTCCGAACAGCAGGAAGGAGACGCCTCCCATGACCGCTGACGGCACTGAACTGATCAGCGCTGAAATTTTGCCGATAAAGCCGAAGCAAAGGGCAATCACTGCCGCGCCTCCTATGACAAAGACGCTGAATACTCTTGTGATGGCCAGCACGCCAATGTTTTCTCCGTAAGTAGTCGTCGGAGGGCCGCCGATCAGAGAAGCAAGAATTGTCGCCACGCTGTCACCCATAATGGAGCGATGCAGTCCCGGCTTTTTAATGAAATCTTGTCCAACAACCTTACTCAGCACCATTTGGTGGCCGATATGCTCTGACATTGTGACAAATGCGACAGGAACCATTGCGGCTGCGATGCCGAGTGTAACTGACGGTGAATAATCTTTGAACGGAATGATAAATTCAGGCACTGCGAACCATTTCGCGTCAAGCACCGGCTGGAAGTTGACAATCCCTTGAGTAAGGGCGAACAGGTATCCGCCGATGATTCCGATCAGAACCGGAATCAGGCTTAAAAATCCTCGTAAGAAAATTGCACAAATAATCGTGATTGCCAGCGTAACTCCTGCGACACTAAAGTGCTTTAAGCTGTAGACTAACTCACTCGCGTTCGGATCAGCATACATCGCCATATTTACTGCAGTGCTTGCAAGTCCGAGCCCGATGACGATAATAACAGGCCCTACGACTACAGGCGGGAGAATCTTCATCAGCCATCCTGTTCCAAGCTGCCTAATCAATAAGGCAATAAGCCCGTACACCAGCCCTGCAAGAAACGCCCCAACCATTGCCGCTCCCGGCCCGTCGGTCGCTTTTACCAGAATGATCGGAGAAATAAAGGCGAAGGACGAACCGAGATACGCCGGAATTTGCCCTTTCGTAATAAGAAGGTACGCCAGTGTTCCGATGCCGCTTGTCACCAACGCCACAGCAGGACTCATTCCGACGAGCTTCGGAACCAAAATGGTTGAGCCAAACATGGCAAACAAATGCTGAAGGCTGAATGAAACCCAAGAGAAAGGTGTCGGGACATCCCTGACCCCTAAATTTACTTTTTTCTTACTCATGATGATTTCCCCCTGATTGTTGACTTTCATTTTAGGATGACTCAATACTGTATAAAAAAACCTCTTTGCTTTTTTACGCAAAGAGGCATACAAAGACCTGCCGAATGCTTTTTGGGCCTTTGTTGTGCACCTCTTTGCAACCTCTCTGGATTGCCCTTAAAAAGGTGATCTATTATTCGTTTTCATAAATGGCGACGAGATCGTTTTGGTCTACCTCATCAAGCTGAACCATAACCTTTTCTGACTTTGATGTCGGGATGTTTTTCCCGATATAATCCGCTCGGATCGGCAGCTCCCGGTGTCCTCTGTCCACAAGCACTGCAAGCTGAATGGAGGAAGGTCTGCCTACATCAACAAGCGCATCCATTCCTGCTCTGACTGTTCTTCCGGTATACAGAACATCATCAACGAGAATGACTTTTTGATCTGTAATATCTACCGGAATATCTGCACCTTTTACAAGCGGTTCATCGTTGCTCGTTTTTTTAGAAAGATCGTCTCTGTAAAGAGTAATATCAATTTCACCGACTGTAACAGGATTTCCCTCAATCTGTTCAATGCGTTCCGCAAGGCGTTTTGCCAGGTAAATCCCCCTTGTCTTAATACCGACAAGAATGCAGTTATTCATTCCTTTATTGCGTTCGATCATTTCGTGAGCAATCCTGGTCAGCGCCCGTCTGATTGCCTGTTCGTCGAGAATGACAGCTTTTTGATTCAATGTGTGACACCTCACAGTTCATATAGAAGAAAAACCCCTCCTGCCAGAGCATAGAGGGGTTTTAGGACAAGGTGCGCACTATACACGCATCCCGTCTATCCGTTATCCTTCTCAGCCTCTCTGGACTGTTTTAAAGAATCTATTCAGCTTCGTTTATTATTTCAGAAAAGAAACACGCTGTCAACCGTTTTTTCTGAGGTTTTCGATTAATTCTGCCATATCCTCAGGAAGCGGCGCTTCAAATTCGACATATTCTCCTGTTCGTGGATGGTCAAAACCTAAAACTCCCGCGTGAAGCGCTTGGCCATTAAAGTCGATTGTTTTTCTTGGGCCGTATTTCGGATCGCCTGCTAATGGGAATCCGATATATTTCATATGAACACGAATTTGATGGGTTCTCCCTGTTTCAAGCTGGCATTCCACTAACGTAAAATCCTGAAAACGCTCAAGCACATGAAAATGAGTGACAGCGCTTTTGCCATCACGTGTCACAGTCATGCTTTGACGGTCTTTCTTATCTCGTCCGATCGGCGCGTCAATTGTGCCGTCATCGTGAGAAATAAGCCCGTGGACAACGGCCGTATATTTTCGGGTGACCGTTTTGTTGACCAATTGGTTTACGAGTGACTCGTGTGCCATATCATTTTTCGCCACCATTAATAAACCGGACGTGTCCTTATCGATTCTGTGAACAATACCCGGACGCATCACGCCATTTATTCCGGAAAGGTCTGTGCAATGAGCCATAAGGCCGTTTACAAGTGTGCCCGTAAGATGCCCGGGTGCTGGGTGAACAACCAATCCGCGAGGTTTGTTGACGACCAGCACATCCTGGTCCTCATAATAAATATCGAGATCCATAGGCTCTGCCAGAACGTCGAGCGCTTCCGGTTCGGGTACAGTGACGGTCACCTGATCACCCGGCTGAATTTTATAATTCGCTTTCACCGCGCTTCCGTTCACGACAACCTGTCCGTCTTTTACCCATTGCTGAACCTGGGTTCTTGACCAATCATTCTCAGTCGATGCCAAAAATTTATCAATCCGCTCACTTTTTTGTTCTTCTGAAGCGGTTATATCAATTTGATTCATGCTATTGCTCCTTTTTCTTTTTCCCGCTGTCCAACAGCATTTGTATAAATAAAAGCATTACGCCGACACATAATGAAGAGTCCGCGATGTTAAATATCGGGTAATTGTAATTGACAATAATAACATGGATAAAATCCACAACTTCCTGTCTGACAGCCCGATCGATAAAGTTGCCGATGGCACCGCCAAGCATAAGTCCGAGGGCAACGCCAAGAAGCCTTTGTCCTTTTGTATAACGCTGTATGTAATAAACAATACCAATAATAACAGCGGTTGTTATGAGGTAGAAAAACCACATCTGACCCGCTAATATCCCCCATGCAGCACCCGTATTGCGATGGGAGGTGATATAGAATACCTGATCAATGATCGGAATGCTTTGGCCAAGTTCCATGTTCTTAACAACTAGCCATTTTGTCAATTGATCGGCTGCAATAATAAGTAGTGCAATCATATAATACAGCACAAACGTTCCTCCAGTTTACGGTTACTTTAATCCATTATGCATTTTATCAATAAAAAGCACTGGAGTAAAGAAATATCAGGCATATTAACCGGCCAGACACTGTTATTCATACAGTGCCTGACCATATTCGATATCCGTTGATTTCCATATCGGAAGCGTTTTTTTCTCAAATTGGACAGAATAAAGAAAATCGTTTGCTGTTCGGGCCGTCGGCAGCACTGCCAGCTTTGAAAGAGGAATGGGAGCCCCGGTTTCTTCACAGTATCCGAATGTGCCGTTTTCGATTTTGGACAATGCAAGGAGAACGTCTTGAAGCTCTTCTTTAATATGATAGATCAGAGTTGCTTTTTGTTTATGATTGATTGCTGCTTGCGGGCTTGTAGAAACCTGAAAGCAAGAATACTCAAATAATCTCGACTGTAATTCTTCTTTCATCAGAAGAAGTTCCGTATAAATTGCGGTCAGTTGATCATTCATTCTTCACAACTCCTGCTCTTAACGTAGTACCTTTATTGTTGCCTATGAATGATGATCTAAAGCCCATAAGATTTTTCCTGCCGTTCTAAAGGATGTCACTCTTGGCACAAAAAAAGCCCGGCTTTTACGCCGGGCTTTTTTGCATTATTTTTGATAGTATTTTTCAACGATTTCAGCGTTGCGTAATGAAAGTGTAGGATATTTCGGATTTGCCCCTACATCTTTTGAAATCACACGAGATCTCTCACACATTTCGCCTTCCGCTTTCTCGACAGCGATTTTACCCGTCGCAAAGCTTTGCGCATCGTTCGGCGCTTCATTTTCTTCGCTGATTGTCAGTTCAGACACAATAAACAGCTGAGAAAGGTTTTCTTTTATGGAAGCCAAGAGCTCCTTGTTTTCTTTGTTTGGATACAATTTCAGGTTTGCTTCCAAAGATTTACCGATAATTTTTTCATTTCGCGCAGTTTCTAATGCTTTCAACACGTCATCACGAAGAGCCATAAAGCGGTCAAATTTTTCTTCAGTCGCTTCACTGTTTGGAACCGCGATTGTTTCTGGCATATCGGTCAGCTGAACGCTCTGCTCTTCAACAAATGTTAAATGAGACCACAATTCGTCTGCCGTATGTGGAAGGATAGGCGCTGAAAGCTTCACTAATGCAAGAAGCGTTTCGTAGAATACTGTCTGCATGCTGCGTCTATCCGGATGATCCGCATGCTCGATGTAGACAATATCTTTTGCAAAATCAAGGTAGAATGAGCTCAATTCGATTGTGCAGAAATTATGAATGCTGTGATACACAACCGCAAATTCGTACTCATCATACGCTTTTTTCACTTTATCAATCAGCTTGTTCAGCTTAATCAGCATATACTGATCCACTTCGCGAAGATCTTCGACAGCCACCGCATTTGTTTTTGGATCAAAATCGAAAAGGTTGCCGTGAAGGAAACGGAACGTGTTGCGGATTTTACGATATACTTCCGCAACCTGCTTCAGAATGGCGTCAGACACGCGAACGTCCGCCTGATAATCCACTGAAGATACCCATAATCTTAAGATGTCGGCACCAAGCTGTTTCATGACTTTAGCCGGAACAACAACGTTACCGATTGATTTACTCATCTTGCGTCCTTCTCCATCCAGTGCGAACCCATGGCTGAGCACACCTTTATACGGCGCTTTCCCTGTTACGGCTACTGCTGTAGAAAGAGAAGAGTTAAACCAGCCGCGATATTGGTCAGATCCCTCTAGGTATAGATCAGCCGGGCGAACGAGGTCATCACGTTCTTCAAGCACTGCTTGATGTGAAGAGCCTGAATCAAACCAAACATCCATGATATCCTGTTCTTTTGTAAATGTGCCGTTCGGGCTGCCAGGATGCGTAAAGCCTTCCGGAAGAAGATCCTTTGCTTCTTTTTCAAACCAAATGTTTGATCCGTGCTGTCTGAACAATTCAGAAACATGTTCAATGGTTTCATCTGTAATAATCGGTTCTCCGTTTTCAGCGTAAAATACCGGAATCGGCACACCCCACGCACGCTGTCTGGAAATACACCAGTCTCCGCGGTCCCGAACCATGTTGTGCAAACGCTGCTCGCCCCATTCAGGAACCCATTTGGTTTCTTTAATGGCATCCAGCAGGTCTGATCTGAAATCTTTAATAGACGCAAACCATTGCGCTGTCGCTCTGAAAATGGTTGGTTTTTTCGTTCTCCAATCATGCGGATAAGAATGAGTAATGAATTCAAGCTTCACAAGTGCGCCTTTTTCATCAAGCTGCTGTGTGATCGCTTTGTTTGCATCATCATAGAACATGCCTTCAAAGCCAGGAGCTTCGCTTGTCATAACACCTTTTTCATCGACCGGGCAAAGCACATCTAAACCGTATTTTTGGCCGATGATAAAGTCATCTTCCCCATGTCCTGGCGCTGTATGAACACAGCCTGTTCCGGCATCAGTTGTTACGTGTTCACCAAGCATAACGAGAGAGTCTCTGCCATATAGCGGGTGTTCAGCGATAATGTTCTCAAGGTCTTTCCCTTTGACCGTTCTTGTCACTTCATACTGATCAAATCCGCATGCCGATGCAACATTTTCGACTAAGGCACTTGCTACGACAAAGCGGTTATCACCTACTGCAATCACGCTGTACTCAAGATCAGGGTGCACTGAGATTCCGAGGTTCGCCGGAATTGTCCAAGGCGTTGTTGTCCAAATGATGATGCGCTCACCGTTTTCAAGAACGCCTTTTCCGTCTTTTACACCAAAAGCGACGTAAATAGATGCTGAACGTTTGTCTTGATATTCGATCTCGGCTTCAGCCAGAGCAGACTCACTTGAAGGTGACCAGTTAACCGGTTTAAGGCCTTTGTAAATGTAGCCTCGTTTTGCCATTTCACCAAATACGCGGATTTGCTGCGCTTCGTATTCCGGTTTTAATGTCACATATGGGTTTTCCCAGTCACCGCGGACACCAAGACGTTTGAATTGCTCACGCTGTCCCTCGATTTGCTTCCAAGCGTACTCTTCGCATAGTTTGCGGAATTCCGCTACTGACATTTCTTTGCGGTTGACCTTTTTGTTTTTTGTCAGAGCTGTTTCAATTGGCAATCCGTGTGTATCCCAGCCCGGCACATACGGTGCGTTGTAGCCGCTCATTGATTTATAGCGGACAATGAAGTCTTTCAAAATCTTGTTAAGTGCATGGCCCATATGGATGTCGCCGTTTGCATACGGAGGTCCGTCATGTAAAACAAATTTCGGGCGGTCTTTCGTCCGTTCCTGAACAAGACGGTAGATATCCTCTTCCTCCCATTTTTTTTGAATGTCAGGCTCACGGTTTGGCAAATTTCCACGCATCGGGAAATCTGTTTTCGGCATTAAGAGCGTATCTTTAAAATCCATTTTCATTCCTCCACTGCATTTTTTCAGAAAATAAAAAAAGCCCTCTCATCCCATAAGGGACGAGAAAGCTTATCTCGCGGTACCACCCTTTTAGAAAAAGCCACCATACGCTTTTTCCTCTCGAGCATCGTAACGTGATGAACGTCCTAACCTACTGTGAGTTCAGAAAGGAAACTAAAGGGCTGATCTACATGATTCCGGCCATCCCGGACTTTCACCATCTCCGGGTCGCTATGAAGGCCTGAATGAAACATGACTGTCCCTTTCAACCGTTTTTTCATCTGAATTTATGAACGTATTATATTCGACAAGCTAAGAAAATGTCAAGATAATCAGAGAATTTATTCCTTTTCCTCAAATACTGCGTCGACTTCATACTCAAGCAGATGATCCCAATCGTCATTTTTCAGAAGATCAAGCTGCGCTTCAATCAGCATTTGGAAACGTGTTCTGAACACTTTAGACTGTTTTTTCAGCTCTTCAATTTCCATAGCGATTTTTCTGGATTTTGATAAAGACTCGTTGATAATGCGATCAGCATTTTTCTCCGCTTCCCGAACGATCAGCTTTGCTTCTTTTTGAGAATTGCGTTTTACGTCTTCAGCCGCTTCTTGGGCAACTAAAATTGATTTATTCAACGTTTCCTCAATATTGGCAAAGTGTCCGATTCTTTCATCAAGTTCATTGACTTTCGCTTCAAGCTCAGTTTTCTTGCGGAGAACAATTTCGTAATCTTTTCTGACTTGCGCTAGGAATTCATTTACTTCATCTTCATCATATCCGCGAAAACTTTTTGTAAACGTCTTGTTGTGAATATCATTTGGCGTTAATGGCATGATGCCACCTCCATTTTTACATTTCAGTACGGTTATCTAGTTCACATTATAAAACAAATTTCGCACAGATGGAGAAAAAAACTGAAAAACCGACTATTTTTGTCGTTCAAACGTCACTCTCCATTTGTCTTTTTTGGTTTTTCCTTCGATTTTTGTTAAGCTGCACCGGCCAAAACCTCTGATAGACAGCATGTCCCCTTCTGCCACCATATAGGAAGGATCTTCAACTACCTTCCAGTTCACTTTTACGAGCCCGTTTTTCACGAGCGTCTGCGATTTCTGGCGGGATTGCCTGCTCATAGAGGCGCAGACGGCGTCAAGCCTCAAAGAAGAAACCGTGTCATCCCTTATTTCGACATCAACTGCCGGAATGTTAAGGTCTGACAAGTCAATTTTCTCTAAGCTGACCGCCGCTTTGCCTGCTTGGGTCAGCTGCGCAGCCACAAAATCAGCGGTATCGGCTGAGACAATCAATTGCACTGCTGTCTCAGAAAAAACAATATCACCAAACTTTTGCCGCTTTAAGCCTATGCCCATTAATGCACCAAGCAGAGAACGGTGATCTACTGAGACAAACTTTTCTGCATAGCGGACGTGAAAAGCCTGCAGTTCAAAATCCGCCTCTTCCGGCGTCATGTACTCCGGATAGAGAATCGCCCGTTTTCGCTCCGCTCTGTCATAGCCGCCGGAAAAAGCAAGCCCGACATCGGCCTGTCCCGTAACAGCAGAGAGGATGACCTGCTCTCGGGGGTCTAAAAAGTCGGTCAGCTTCATCCGGTACTGCTCCTGGACAATTCTTTTCCATTCGAGCGCCTGATCAATAAAGGCCCGCTCGTCTTTTCTGAAGTGCTGATATATATCGCTCATCGTCTTTCCCTTCTATGTAAAGAGGCTTGGCTGCTGCCAAGCCCCTATCAAACTGTCACATTAAAACGCAATCATGCGATAAAGTCCCCACAAGCCGGTTGTCGCAAACCGAAGCACAAGTATTGCTACGATTGGTGAAATATCCAGCATTGCAATCGGAGGAATGATTTTTCTGAATGGTTCGAGATATGGTTCACAAATCGAAGCCAAAAAACGCCCGACTGCTGTTTCCCTCGTACTCGGCACCCATGACATAAAAATATATATGATCAGGGCAAATGAGTATATTGTGATTAATAAGCTTAAAACCGAAAAAACTTGATAAAGGATCATCTCGCTTTACCACCTCTGATGTTCGTCTTCAGATATGAGCTCAGAAATTGTGCCTGATACATCTACGTTGTCAGGCGTGCAGAGGAAAATATCTGAGCCGATTCTTTGAATATCGCCGCCAATGGCATAAACGGTTCCGCTTAAAAAGTCAACAATCCGCTTCGCCTGGTCATGCTGTATCCGCTGAAGATTGACGACAACTGCCCGCCGGTTCTTCAAATGGTCGGCTATTTCCTGCGCCTCCGCATAAACGCGCGGCTCACTCAACACCACTTTAGAGGATTTCTGAACACTTTGCAAGCTCACTACATTCTGTTTGCCCGAAGGTTTATTCCCCGTATAAGCCGGCTTTTCTTTTTGCTCATGCTCCTCATGAGATTCCCGCTCTGTCTCAATATATTCATATTCGTATTCTTCATCTTCCATTGAGAAAAAGTTTTTCAGTTTATTTTTCATACTCATTGCTGTACACCCCCTGTTTCATTTCCGACTAACGATGAGCCGATTCTAATATAAGTAGCTCCTTCTTCAATTGCAATTTCAAAATCATTTGACATGCCCATCGACAGTTCAGTACACGGAGCGTTCGGCTGGTTCAGCTTCTGAACCTGGTCACGGAGTTCTCTCAGCGACCTGAAACAGCTTCTGATCTGATCTTGATCATCAGTCAGCGGAGCCATTGTCATCAGTCCGGCAACAAGGATATGTTCGAAACCGGAAAGCTCCTGTATGAATGGAATGACTTCTTCTTTTTTCATGCCATGTTTAGAAGGCTCAAGAGAGGTATTGACCTGCACAAAGCATCGTACAGTACCTTCAGCCCGTTTTTCAATTTCTTTCGCTAATGAGAGCCGGTCTAGGGAATGGATATAGGAAACCGCATTGACGACAGATTTTGCTTTTCTTGATTGCAGACTGCCGATAAAATGCCATTCCGGATTCCCTTTCATCAATTCCTGTTTGCGGAGCAGTTCCGCATCCCGATTCTCTCCTAGGCAGGTGATGCCAGCATCTACTGCCTCCTGTGCTCTTTCAGGTGATACATATTTTGTGACTGCAATAACCGTAACTTCGTCGGAGCTGCGGCCCGATCTGTTACATGCTTCGTTTATTCGTTCGTTTATATGTCGTAAATTATCAACAACACGCAAGATCTTTTATGCCTCCTTCATTCCGATAAAGGACATCATCCGTCCAGTTTTCCCCTGATCGCGGCGGTGAGAATAGAAAAGAGACGGCTCGCTTTCCGTGCATAAACCGCTGACAGAAATTTGTTCACTTGCCAAACCGCTGTCCATCAGTATAAGACGGTTCAGCTCTTTCAGATCAAGCTGATATTGTGCCTTTGCCGTCTGATTAACGGCAAGGTCTGCTGAAACCGGCAATGCGCGGACAGCATCCATGACGCGGTCGTCTACCGTATAGCATGCTCCGCTGATAGACGGGCCAATAACAGCGTAAATATCTGAGGGATTTGAACCTTCCTTCTCAGTCCATTGCTTCACCATTTCTCTGCCAATCTGTTTGACGGTGCCTTTCCACCCGGCATGGGCGACTCCGACAAGCGACTTAACCGGATCATAAAAGAAAAGAGGCACACAATCAGCAAAGCATAATGCTAAAAATACATTTTTTTCATTTGTATATAGCCCGTCCGTTGCTTTTAGAGCCGTGTGATACTCACGGGCGCCTTTTCCCCTATCCCTCTGCGTCACTTTCTG
This sequence comes from Bacillus sp. EU52, assembly GCF_037964975.1. Taxonomy (NCBI): domain Bacteria; kingdom Bacillati; phylum Bacillota; class Bacilli; order Caryophanales; family Bacillaceae; genus Bacillus; species Bacillus sp. EU52. Next base: position 1,560,730 of record NZ_CP150177.1, on the reverse strand, counting down.
AACGCGATTATCATGTGTCTGATCAGCGAATACCCAAGACTGCAAATCAGTATTAAACATATCGGCAATATATTCACGATTTTTAACTACATCTGCATCTTTGTCATGAACGTGCAATCCTGTATTTAACGATTCAAAAGGCTTTTGGCTGACACCGCCGTTTTTTGTCGTAAATCCGGCAATGACTTTTTTGTTGTTTTGATTCGTTTGAACCCAGTCTTGTATCATGAGTGTCGAGGGTGTGGTAAGACTGAATGGGTGATATGTATTCATGATGATCCAACCTTTCGACAAACATTTAAAAAAGCGGAATTTCCCACTTATTTTACCACATCTTACTGCATTCGTTGAGCGCCGATTTGCATATTTCTAAATGAAATGTGCCGGAAGAATCGAGACTTCCGGCATTTGCCAATCTGCGGCAGACAAGCAGGTTTATGCATGTGGTTCACTTAATCGGACTAAGATTACATCTTCCCCGATTTTTACTATATTTCGCCATGGAATGACCAATTCCTCTTCTTTTCCAAAAAATCCGAGAACTTTCCCATTTCCTCCGAGTATGATCGCCTGAATTTTTCCAGTTGTCACATTGATATCAATATCACCAATACTCCCCAGCTTTTTTCCGTTTGAGACATTGACGACATCCTTTACCTGAAATTCTGAAATGCTGATCATTCCATCACGTCCTTTTTCCGTCCTTTTGTTCAAGTATATGAACGGGCAGGCTGAACCTTGTCAGCAAGAAGAAATTTTCATGTCATTGTTCTTTTTTCCGGCTGCACCAGCTGATGATAAAATCGAGTATAATTTTTGTATACTCTACTAGCTGCTCAATCGATACCTTCTCGTTCACAGAGTGTGCATTGTGCAGATCTCCAGGACCGTATATTACGCATGGAATACCGGCATCATACAGCCATCCGCCATCTGTAACTGATTGAGAAACGTCAATAATTGGACACTCCCGTTTCACTTTCTGATGAGAGGCAGTTAGCGCTAAGACGCCTGGGTGGCCAGAGTCAACTTCCAATGCCGGAAAAATTTCTCCTCTGTCTTCTATCATAGATGAGCCTCCCCACTTGAATACAGGGCGGTTTTCCCTAAGCCAAATATCACTGTCACTCAGCCGATTGACGTAATCTTCTATTTCCGCTGCCACTTGGTCATGGGTTTCATTCGGATAAAAATGGACTGTGATCCACAACCGGCATTCGTCCGCTATAAAAGCCGCATGTCTGCCGCCTTCTATAACTGCCGGGTTAATCGTATTTGTGCCTGGTTTAAAACCGGGATAACTTTTCATAATAGACCAGTGGCGCTCAAGTTCACCGAGCCCCCCAATGATTTTTGCCATTTTTTCAATTGCGCTTGCTCCGAATGTTCCTCCGCCTGCGTGAATCATATTCCGTCTCGTTCCATCATGAAATGTTTGACTGCTTTTGATTTCGATCCAGCCTGTAATGACACCCCCTTGGCCTTGAATATGCATATCGCTCGTATCCGCGACAATTGCAAAATCAGCGTGGTAGCCCCTCTTGCAGCATTCAAGTGTGCCGGCTTCTCCAACTTCCTCCCCAATAACCGATTGCAGAATCAGATCACCGGGAAGTTCAATGCCTGCTTCACGAATCAATTTGACAGCAAACAGCACACACGCCATTCCGCCCTTCATATCGGAAGCGCCCCGCCCGATTAAGAGACCGTTTTTTTCAATTGGATGAAATGGATCATGCTCCCATTCTTCATCCTCTTTTACCTCTGCCACATCTACATGGCCATTGATAATCAGGCTATAATAATCTGCTGAATCTGTTCCTTTTAGCTTCCCTACAACATTGGGATCTCCAGGGTACACATCCCATTTGTCGATCGAGAATCCCAATTCATTTAAATATCCCGCAATCCAAGACTGAATGCCCTCTGTATTTCTTGCAGGCGGAGCGGGTGTTTGATAAGAAATCAGCGTTTTCGCAAGCTGAATAAGCTCCTCCTTATGTTCTTCCACTTTTTTTTGCAAAGAGTCTATTTGTTGATCCAATGTAAATCCGCTCCTATTCTTTAAAATCAAAAAAGCCGTTTCAAATGTGATGAAACGGCTTAATAAAAACAAACGGAGTCCGATGTACTCCGCTTTTCACCGCTTCCCTCCGCTGGCATGATCCAGATCAGGTCAAAAGGGTTGAGACAAAGTCTCTCTCAGCTTCGCAAAGCACCCCTAGGATGAATCTATATATATTTGTCAGGCATTCGTTATCGGCTCAGCTCTTGTTAAATACGGCCGATCCTGATTCCATAATACATGGATTGGCGTATCAAAAAAAGCGGAAAGTATTTGATCAGTAAGCATTTCCTTTATTTCTCCGGATCCAAAAACCTCTCCCTGTTTTAATAAAAGGGCTTTATCAAAGACAGGCAAAATTTCTTCAGCATGATGAGTCACATAAAGGATAGATGGTGCATTTTCTTTGTTTGCAATGTATGTAATCGTATCTAACAGCTTTTCCCGGGCAATAAAATCCAGTCCTGTGACTGGTTCATCCAGTATCAGCAGCTCCGGATCGGCCATTAGTGCTCTAGCAATCAATGCTCTTTGTTTTTCCCCTTGAGAAAGGGTTTCATAGCGGCGATCGGCATATTCAATTGCTCCCAAGTCCTCTAACAAACCTATCGCTTTTTCCCTGGTTTCCTTACTTGGCGTTTCATATAACCCAATCGAAGCGTAAGCTCCGCTCAAAGCAATTTCAAAAGCTGAATCTGCCGGATACAATTTTTGCTGAAGAGCTGCTGAGACGAGGCCAATTTTACGTCTGAGCTTTTCCCCAAGCTCTGTTTTGCCAAATTCATGGCCGAGCACCTGCATCTCGCCTGATGTTGGAAAATAATATGAGCAAAGCATATTTAACAGCGCTGTCTTCCCGGCGCCATTTAGGCCGTAAAGCACCCAATTTTCCTTTTCTTCCACCTTCCAATGAATATCTTTCAGTATCCATTTCCCATTCCGTTTTAGTGAGACATTGTCAAGCTGCAAAATCATCGTGGTCCTCCTCTTTATTGCCTTTTATAATTGTTTTAATTTTCATAAAACTTTGTACGAACTAGGATACCTTACTTTTTCCAAAACGTAAACCATCCATAATCAATAGAAAAGCCTTTAAAACAACATCGTTTTAAAGGCTTTTCATTATTGATGAATATTTTTATTCATTTGTTTGATAGCCGCTTTTTCAAGTCTGGACACCTGCGCTTGAGAAATTCCGATTTCCTCGGCGACTTCCATTTGGGTTTTCCCTTGGAAGAATCGCTTTCTCAAAATCATTTTTTCCCTATCGTTCAGCCTTCTCATGCCCTCTTTTAAAGCCAGCTCTTCAATCCATTGTGAATCTGTATTACGCTCATCACTGATTTGGTCCATCACATAGATCGGGTCTCCGCCGTCGTTATAGATCGGTTCAAATAGAGAAACCGGATCCTGGATGGCATCAAGCGCAAATACAATTTCCTCATGCGGTACTTCAAGAACTTTTGCGATGTCTTCTGCAGTCGGCTCCTTGCTTGTCTCACTGATTAACCGCTCTCTTACCTGAAGCGCCTTGTAAGCGATGTCCCGGAGTGATCTTGAGACACGGATCGGGTTATTATCGCGTAAATACCTGCGGATCTCTCCGATAATCATAGGTACAGCGTATGTTGAAAACTTAACATTATGGCTTAGGTCAAAATTATCAATGGATTTCATTAGTCCGATGCAGCCGACTTGAAATAAGTCATCAACATACTCCCCTCTGTTATTAAATCGTTGAATGACACTTAAGACAAGACGCAAGTTCCCGTTTACAAGCTTTTCTCTTGCTGAATCATCGCCTTCATCCTGCAGCTGCCTAAACAGCTTTCTCATCTCTTCATTCTTGAGTACTGGTAATTTGGAGGTATCCACCCCGCAGATTTCAACTTTATTTCTCGACACTTTTTTCCCTCCCTACAGGAGCTGCTGTACAACGTTAAGTATCTCCTTGGGTGGGAAAAATATGCACTGCACTCAGACCGAAAAACTGTCGAAACCAGGAAATCCCTGTAAAATCAAGGGGTTCTAACCATAAAATTTTTTACACCATTTTGTTGAACTCTTTTCTCAATCTTTTTATAATTCTTTTCTCAAGCCGCGAAATATAAGACTGAGAAATCCCCATCATATCCGCTACATCCTTTTGGGTTTTTTCTTCTTCACCGACAAGCCCAAACCGCAGCTCCATGATTTGCTTTTCTCTCTCATTAAGCTGTTCAAGCGCTTTTTTCAAAAGCTTTTTATCGACGTTAGCTTCTATGTCTTTAGTGATGATGTCATCGTCAGTGCCGAGCACATCAGAAAGCAAAAGCTCATTGCCGTCCCAATCAATATTAAGCGGTTCATCAAAGGAAACCTCTGAACGGATTTTGTTATTTCTTCTTAAATACATCAGGATTTCATTTTCTATACACCGGGAGGCATAGGTAGCAAGCTTGATTTTCTTTTCTGGATTGAATGTATTCACAGCTTTGATTAGACCGATGGTACCGATGCTGATTAAATCCTCTATATTAATTCCCGTATTTTCAAATTTACGGGCGATATATACGACCAGACGCAAATTGCGTTCAATTAGAATGGCGCGCGCCGCCTGATCACCGTTTGGGAGCTTCATTAACAAAACCTGCTCCTCATCTTTAGATAATGGAGGCGGCAGGGCTTCACTCCCGCCTATGTAATAGACTTCATCACTTTTCAGCCCAAGTTTCATCAGCAGCTTATACCAGAGGTGCGTCAACCGTAATTTCAGTTTTTTCATCTTCCTCTCCCTTCTAAATGTCACGCCGTTTGAGTATGATAAGTAACGGACATTTGCGAACATTATGAAACGTGTTTGACAGCCTTGCCCGAAAGCATTTTCGGATGAATAATCGCGTCAAACTCTCCATCTGCCGACAGCTTTGTTGTGCTGATACCGATTAAACATTTATCTACAGAAATCATTTCTTCTTTTGTCATAATCGTTACGTGATCCGGTTTAACGCATAATAAAAATTGATTTTGCTGACCAACTCCCCTGTATGGAATCAACCTCATTTTATCTAAAAAGCGAAAGGAATCATCGAGCTGTTCGATGGCTTCCAATGGGTCTGTGTTTCGAATGATCATCGTTTCGGCTGTTCCGAAAATCGGCTCCAGTTTATCAATGTAAATGATCATTACCGGTGTTTTTGTAAGAGGATCGTACAGCTGATTACCGGAATCAATCAGGCCTCTGACATGAAGTGTTTGGCTGCCCAAATCTGCCTGCACGCTGACTCGTTCCTCATATTGAATGTTTTTTGTTTCAATATCTTCAATTCTTCTTTTAGAAAAAAACCATAATGCTGGAAAGCCACCAACAATAAACAACCAGCTGATCGGGTCTCCAAACCCTGTTTGATTGGTCATCATGACACCGTTTTGAACAATAGAATTTGACTGCAGCAAAGAATGGGCTCCGATAATTCCTCCCCCCATTAAAAAAGTGGCAAAATAAAAGGAAAACAAATTTTGAAAGAAAAACCGAAATCTTTTAAAGCCAAATGTCACCACCACAATCACAACTGAAAAAGCTAGCTTCCCAGCCGGATGTTCAACAATCGGCGAAAAAGGAGTAAACATCAAAAGGACAATACTGGAACCGATGAACGCTCCGCCTACCAGTCTTCTTTTTTTTACATGCCGTTTTAAAATAAATGCCGTGAGCAAAAGCAAAAGTGCATCAAAACAAAAGTTTAACAGCCAAATGACATCTAAATAGATTTTCACATCTGACTCCTTTCTTTCTTGCCTCACGCTGTTCCCCTTCTTGCTTCATAAGTATAAAGCAAGCTCTGTGGGAAAGTCTGTCAATTAATGTTGAGAGGAAAATACAATTTTTCAGGGAAATCTGCTTAATTTGTCGAGGAAGTATAATGAGAGGATATAAAAAAAGCTGCCAATGACGGCAGCTTTTTTCCACTTAATTTTCTGTGTTGATATTAAGTTTTCCATTCGCAGTTTTTCTTGTTTCATTTCCATAATCATCTCGGACGATCACTTCTACTTTTGCTCCTTTTGCTTTAATAGAAGAAGCGGCTGTCCAATAGCCTTCATATCTTCCCGGAGAAATTTCTCTTAACGGGAGTTCGGTGGCATTTTGCACACTCGCTCTTGCATTGGTCAGCGGCATACGAATGATAAACGTTGCATCTAAATCCTCAGCGCTTGAGAAAGCGATTTTCACAGATTCACCGGCTTTTAAGTTTTTATCCTCTCCCGGAATTAAGCCGGAAATGACAGGCTTATCAAAATTGACATCAATGACAGCCTTTTTCGTCGTTTTGTTGCCTGCTAAGTCTGTAGCAATCACTTTGATTTCATTGCTTCCATTCTCCAAAAGAATCCGGGCTGAGTATGAACCATCGGTTATTGTTGCTTTTTTGCCATTCACCTTGACGTCTTTCAGATTGTCATCGGATACAACCCCTTTGACAGTCAGCGTTTCTTTATTTGTTTTCCCGCCATCCTTTGGAGTGTCCAGCGTTAACTCAGGCTTTTCTTGATCAAGCGTGACCGTGATTGGGCTGGAGGCATCTGTTGTTCCGTTGTCAGTTGATGCAGTTGCCGTCAGCTCATTTTCACCTTTGTTGAGTGTGATGCCTGTCTGGAACGTGCCGTTCGCGGCAGCTTTCGTTTCTCCTGCTTCTTTCTCTCCATTATAAATGTGTACCGTTGTACCAGGAGAAGCGTTTCCTTTTACAGTGACGCTATCCTTATTTGTGTATGATTTGTCTGTCGGTGAAGTAATCTCAGGTACAGCAGCTTCATAATCAATTAATGCGCGAATCATATAGTTGCCGTCTGCTTCGTCACCCGGCTCCCATTGTCCATCTATATACTGCCAGTTGCGGCCGGAATTCTGGCCGGTTTCATCCATTGCCAATCCAGGTGAATACGGATCAGGTTTCGACTGGATATACACGAGATAAAAGTCTCTATCGACCATAATCCCTTTTGAACTGAGATCTACTTTAGTCCACTCGCCATTGCGAAGAGCTTCAGCGTTAAATGGCCCGGCAATTTTCTTGCCCGGTGCTCCGTCTTTTCCTGTAGCATCGTATACCTCAACCTTAAACTCTGTGCCGCCCGGATCAGGGAACTCTGTATCCCAGAATCTGAACAGCCCTCCTGTAAGCATGCCTTTGTCCTTGCCGTCAGCGAGCGTCATTTTTACCGCCCAACCGTTACCGGCAGCAAAATAGGAATTGGCATTCTCCGCTGTTCCGTCATCATATGCAATTTCACCCGGATAACCGACGAAAGGCTTCAATGCAGTTTCTTTTGTAACATCACCTTTTAACTCAACGGAAAATTCATCACTGTAATAACCCGGTGCAGCGACTTTAATCGTATAAGCGCCTTCATAGGCCTCCAGCGTATATTCACCTTTGTCGTTTGTCATAGCCGGTTCCACCGCAGCATCCTCTACAACATAAACGGAAGCGCCTTTTACCGGCTCTCCTGACGTTTTATTGATGACCGTGCCTTTTAATGTGCCCTTCTTCATCTCTTCTAACGTAAAATTAGCTTGTGTCGTCTGATCCGTCTTTAAAGACACTTTTTGTGTTTTCGACTGATAACCATATGCTTCTGCCATAAGCGTATAGTCTCCCGCTTTGTGCTTCAGCGTGTACTGCCCTGTGGATTGATCTGAATATGTTGATTTTCCTGTTTCCACTACACTGACTTGTGCCCTAAGCGGCAAAACTTGAGGCTGTATAGCCTTGTTCTGATGTTTTACCGCTGTGTTTGCAGATGGCTTAGCCTTTTTCGGATTTACTGGCTTTTTCTTTTGCTTTCCAGACGGCTTTTCGACGCCCAGCTTATTCTTTTTGACTGTTTTTCCGGCTGATTTGTCAGAAAGCACTACATCATCAATGTACCAGCCCTCTTTTGCAATGCTTTCATCTGATTGAAGGTTAAACATCACTTGAATGTTTTGACCTTTATAAGCCGATAAATCAATTTCTTCGTCCGTCCAGCTTGATGTCTTTCCGTTATAGACACCAGCCTGCTCCCAATTCTTTTCACCTTCCGGAAGAACAAAAACGTAGCCGTAATCAAAATCATCCTCTAAATTGTGCCAGCTTTTAAATTGAAGGAACAAACTTCCTGAATCAGGTACTTTAACAGGAGGCATAACAAGGTTCATGTTTGCTGAGTTGGCATAATTTCCTGTCAAATTCGTTCCATATACTTTTTCTCCGGATGCTGCTGTATTTGGGCCAGTTGACGGAACTCCCCATTCCCAGTTATTATTTGTTCCGCTCGCAACCCAGCCGCCGGGTGCAGTTTCAAAGTCCTGCTTATATCCCGCCGTGATGCTTGGTTTCACTGTTACATCGTATATGTCAGACGAAACGACATGACCGCCAAAATCGTGAATCATCCACTTATAGCTTAGTTTAGTTCCTTTTATATCTGGGATCTCTGCCTGATACGTTCCTTTTAGATGATCACCGCTGATTCGTTTAGCCGTTATTTCTGTCCATTCACCTTGATCAAGCTTGTAGGACAGCTTTACAGATGTCACACTCACATTGTCTTCAGCTGTCAAAGTCAATGGCAGGCTGCCACCTTCATAGGCTTCAGTTACTTTCTCATGCTGATAGACAGGAGGCTCTTGGTCATCCCCCTCTACAGAAACTTGTCCTTCCGCTTTCCCTAAACCATCTGTAACAGCGGATACAGCATCAAAAGCATTCACCAGACCATGGCCATATCCGTTATTCGGTGAATCAGGAAATGTTGAATCCGTGAGCGGTTCAGCCGTGCTGGTTAATATATCCTCCATCTCATCAACAGAAAGTGAGGCATTCGCCTGTTTCAGCAGTGCAGCAACAGCGGATACATGCGGCCCTGCCATTGATGTGCCGTCCCAACCATCCTCATATGTCTGACCGGGAACGGATGAACGAATATTAACGCCCGGTGCAGATATTTCCGGCTTTATCTCATCATATGGAGATGGCCCTTGAAGAGAAAAGTCAGCGAGCTTTTTATTGATATCAGTCGCTCCAGTTGCAAACGATTCTGGATAGTTTGCCGGATTTGCGATAGAACCAGGCCCGCCGGGAATAAAGAGATCCGTATTCCCCGCTGAAAACTCAGGGAAAATATCGGCCGCACGCCAGGCGTTGACCATGTCTCTGTACCATTCATCAAGTCCAGAGCCCCCTCCCCATGAGTTATTGACAACATCAGGAGCCATTTCCGGGTGGGGATTTCCTTCCGCGTCCTTTGGTGCTAAAACCCATTCACCAGCTTCCAAAATGTCAGCATCAGTGCCGCCATCTTCAGAGAACGCTTTAACAGCAATCCATTTTGCGCCAGGCGCTACACCGATTTGATTTGTTCCATCAGGTTCAGAGCCCACCATCGTGCCTGTCACATGGGTTCCATGAGCCAAATCATCATAAGGGCTTGCCTCGCCTGCTACGGCATCATACCAGTTCATTTCATTTTCAGGCTCATTAGGATTTTCCGGATTATATCCGCGATATTTCTCTTTTAATGCCGGATGATTCCATTCCACCCCGGTATCAATGGACGCAACAACCGTGCCAGTTCCATCATATCCAAGTGCCCAAGCTTTTGGAGCATCGATTTGGTCTACATTCCATTCCACACCGTCAGTTGCTTTAATAGCTTTCTGTGCTTTTTTCATATTAAATGGGGAGGATGACTTAAAAAGCTGCCGTTTCTCATTAGGAAGCACCTTTTCCACTTCGGGAAACTGCGCCACTTTTTCCATAACCTCTTTTGAGGCATGAACAGCAATCCCGTTCACCACATAATAAGAATGAATTTGGTCTGCATTTCCTTTATCTTTCTGGGCGTTCAAATATTTTAGGACATCTTGCTGGGATTCATCGGCTGTGACTTTTAAAGATGACACAACAGCAGAACGCTTTTGATATTCCGTCTTAGCGGCAGACAGCTTCTTCGATTTCGCTTTTTTAACAGCCGCTTTTGCCGCTTTTTCTGTGTTAGCCTGATCTTTAAATTTAATCAGAAAAGTCGTTTTTTCTTTCTTTTTAAAGCTTTTCTTTAATGAACTCGAAATCTTGTTTTGAATGGATTCCGCAGATTGAAGCTCCTTTTTAACAGAAGGTGAGGTGACTTTACTGCTTGCCCCGGCTGCTCCCGGAAACAGCAGTGAACTGATGACAACTGTACTTAAAACAGAGCTGATGAGTCTGTTTTTCGTTTTTTTCTTCATTTTCATCCCCCTTTTTCAACATGCTTTTTAAAAAAAGTGTCGTCCCTCCTTTTAATAATGAATGGTTTGTCAGAACATCGCTGTATATTAACTGTAGACAATCTGAATTACAGATATTGTCGTTTCATGTCATTCATTTTCCATATATATGAAAATGATAGAAATGTCACAAAAATAAATAGGTCTAATTATCTGTTTTGTTACTAAGCGAAGGAAGCAATAGGGAAAAAGACTTTATAAGAAGGAAAGTGTGAAGAGAAAAACAAAAAAGGACAAAATCGAAAACGATTTTGTCCTTTACATTAGCCGCGTTTATTACGGTTTCTTAAGAATGTCGGGATGTCAAGCGTATCATCAGCCGGCTGTGAAGTATGACGGCTTACTGTATTCTGCTGCTGAGGCTCCTCACGTTTTGGCTCACGCTTCGGAACACTTTGGTTGTGTGTTTTGATGCTTTGATTTAAGCTTGGACGCTGAGGCTTCGTCACGTCCTTCTCTTGTTCGATAAAGCCGGTTGCAATCACTGTCACCACAATCTCATCTTTTAGATTTTCATTAATAACAGAACCGAAAATCATGTTTACGTCTTGATCAGACGCCGAAGCAACAATGTCTGCTGCTTCCTGAACCTCATATAGGCTGAGGTTAGTTCCCCCAGTGATGTTCATGAGGACACCTTGCGCACCGTCAATGGCCGCTTCAAGAAGCGGGCTGGAAATTGCTTTTTTTGCTGCCTCTGCCGCGCGATTTTCCCCAGTAGCAATACCGATACCCATCAAAGCAGATCCTTTGTTTGACATGATTGTTTTCACATCAGCAAAGTCAAGGTTGATAAGACCAGGTGTAGCAATCAAGTCAGAAATACCTTGAACCCCTTGGCGAAGTACGTTATCCGCTTCACGGAATGCTTCAAGCATCGGTGTGTTTTTATCAACAATTTCAAGGATACGGTCGTTCGGGATCACGATCAGTGTGTCCACCGCTTCTTTCATTGCCGAGATTCCGCCTGCAGCCTGAAGCTGTCTTTTGCGTCCTTCGAAGGTAAACGGTCTTGTCACAACGCCGACAGTTAATGCGCCTAAGTCTTTCGCGATTTGTGCGATAACCGGTGCGGCACCTGTTCCTGTTCCGCCGCCCATACCAGCTGTCACGAATACCATGTCAGCACCTTTAAGTGCTTCTTCAATCTGCTCTTTGCTTTCTTCAGCGGCTTTTTTCCCAACTTCCGGATTCGCACCTGCTCCCAATCCTCTAGTCAGCTTTGCGCCGATTTGCATTTTCACTTCTGCTTTTGACAGGTTAAGAGCTTGAGCGTCCGTGTTTACCGCGATATACTCTACTCCTTGCACTTCATTTTCAATCATTCGGTTAACGGCGTTGTTACCACCGCCTCCTACTCCGATTACTTTAATTGATGCTAAGCCGTCTATGTTTGTTTCGAACTCCAACATGCTAAATCCTCCTAATCTGCCGAATGACTATCTATCTATTCCCAAAACATGCTTAATAGTTTTTTCATTTTGCTCTGTTTATTATGTTCGGCTTGTGTTTTTTGTTTTCCTTTTGGCCGCTGCTGCACCTCATTTTGGTGATGATGCTGCTCTTGTTCCTCAGATGATGAGACTGCGATTTCCTGTATCGCTTCTTCAGGCATCTTAAAGCCTATTTTTCTGCCTTGGATTCTTGCATTCCGGCAGGCGAATTGGATCAGGCCCACTCCCGTCATATATTGAGGATCTCTTACACCGATATAATTCGGGCTTGCCACTCTGACATTGTTTTGCAGCACATCCTGCGCCAAAGACATGACACCCGGCATAGCTGCTTGTCCTCCTGTCAGCACGAAGCCTCCCGGCAGATCGGTAATACCCATACTGCGAAGCTCTTCTGAAACAATTTCAAGAATTTCTTCTACTCTCGCTTCAATGATATTCGCTGCTTCTTGCTGTGTAAATGTTTGTTTTTGATTGGTGCCTATAACGGTTACCTCAAATATTTCATCTTCCGAGGCTTCGTCATAGCAGGCATGTCCAAATTGCTTTTTCACGCGTTCTGCTTCTTCTGTTGACGTTCTCAATCCGATGGAGATATCTTTGGTGATATTTTCGCCTCCGAGAGGAATGACACGGGTAGAAGTGAGATGTCCGTTCTGGAATACGGCAATGGTTGTTGACCCTCCCCCTATATCAATGAGAGCCACACCAAGGTTTTTCTCGTCCTTTGATAATGCAGCAGAACCGGCTGCCAGCGGCTGAAGGCAAATATCAGTTATTTCAATACCAGCTCTTTCAACGCAGCGGAGTAAGTTATGTAAGATTGTTTTTGAACCGGTGATCAAGGTGCCCTCTACTTCTAAACGCACACCCAGCATTTTTTTCGGGTCGGTGATTTCATCTCTTCCATCTACGATAAACTGTTTAGGAATGACGTCAACAATCAGCTGTTCGTGCGGTACTGAAACAACCTGTGCCGCCTCCATGACACGGCGTACATCTTCAACCTGAATTTCTTTATTTTCACTGGAAACTGCTACAACACCGTTTGTATCTTGAATATTGATATAATTTCCATTAACGCCGACAATAGCTTTTCTAAGCGGAAAACCTACCATTCTTTCAGCTTGGTCAAACGCTTTTCTTATAGAATGAACGGTCTCATCTATATCAACGATTGAGCCTTTTTTCAACCCTTCAGACGGTACATTTCCCACACCGATAATATTAAGGGAATCATCTGTCATTTCTCCGACGATCACTTTTGTATTGGACGTACCGATGTCAAGACTGACGTAAAGTTCATTGTTGTTCATTCTATGGCACCTCCTCACATTTCGATCATTTCTATTCTATTATTTGCGGAACAACAATACAATGAATGTGGCTTTACAAGTGTGTAACAAAAAATAACAACAGAATATTTTTATGTGTTTTTCACATTTTATGTTTATTGAAAATATTCGTTATATCCTATGTATATCCTCTTTTATATCACATTTTTTTTATTTTTTTTAGAAAGAGTCCACTTTGTTAGTAGATTTCTTCTGATAACGGCTATATTCTGAAATAATCTGACTCCAAATGCGAATATACCTGCTAAATACAAGTCTACACCAAGATGGACTCCCAGAAAAGCTAAACTTATTGCCAATATAATATTAAAAAAGAAACCGGAAACAAATACCATTTCATCATATGTACCTTGTAAATGCGCCCTGATTCCGCCGATTAATGTATCAAGTGCGGCAAGCACCGCAAGCGATAAATAGTTTGAGTATTCACTCGGTATCGTTAAGTTTGTCATTAGTCCAATCGCTATTCCGAGCACCAGTCCCAACACGGGCAGCCACATGACAATTCTCCTCCTTTTCAGTCTTTAAGCAGTTTCAGCTGTTGTACGTCCAGTGGTCTGTCATATGCTTTTAATGTTAGTTTGCTTTCAGATTTACCGGCTTTTAATGCTAAATTTTCAGATGCAAAAAGATCCTCAAGGCCTGACCCCTTCACTCTGCTGTGTAACATGTCCGGATCTTTGGCAAGCACTTTTACTGTTAAAGGATAATCGTCAAGGGCGTATCCGTCTATTTTTGTAGTGCCGTTTATATCTCTGATGACTGTATGATTCACAACTCTTCGCTCGTTAATCGAGATATGCTCTGCACCGTATGAGTTGAGTTCATTAATCAGCTTTTTCAGCAAATCCGGAGGCGGATTTTCGACCGGCTCTCCTGTTAAGCTTTCAGAAAAAAGCGGGGAAATCGTAATGACAATTCCGCTACCTGTTATATCGGTCATGCCGGCTGTTTTTTTTAAGGATTGCAAGGTATTATTTAGCGCGGTTTCTTTTGTCATTTCTTTCGTTTGCGAATAGCTATTCAGAAGTTTGTCATATTTGTTTATTTCAGACAGCAGCTTTTCCTGCTTCTTCTGCTCTGATGTCAGCTCTTCCCTAATATCCCACATATCTCTTGTATCCCGGACTTTGGGGTGCTTTAACGAATTAAACTGAACAGATATCATCAGGCCGAAGATGACCATAAGCACACTGATGCTTATGAAGGAACGCTTTATTTTCAATCTATTTCACCCGCTTTTTCAGTCATTCCTTCGTTTTCAGAATCGGTTTCATTTGTACGTTTTTCTCTTTTTCTGCCGACACAGAAATATGATCCATTGACAGCTGATCAATTAGGCCTCCTGCGATATTTAACGAGGGCAGCAGGACATCTGGATCTCCAATAGCGGATACCGTAAACGGAGCGGGATGCTGCACCCCGTCTACCGTTACCACAGGACCATTGCATTTGATATACGAATCATGCGTCAAACGCTGCCCATTAACGGCGACAGCCGCCGCTCCTGAGATATACAGTTCGTTTACTACTTGGAAGATATGGCTTTCGTGAACGATGTAACTATTCACATTCTCCCCTTCCGGTATGTATGACGCATCTTCCAATTTCACCTCAACGCCTTCTCCCTGCACACCGACTTCCCCAATATACATCCTGTATTTTTCTGTATCTTCGAGGACATTATAGTATTCCGACTTCTCTTTCTTCAGCTTATTTTCCGCCTGGCGGACTTTGTTTTGCTTTTGATATAATTCTTTTTCAAGCTTCTTATTTTCTTTCTCTTGTTTCAGAAGTTCATCTCTCAGCGCATATTCTTTTTTCCACTCTTCCGTCTCAGCCGCGCTTTTGTTGTTTTCTTTTGTCATTTGAAAAGAAAATGAAATCAAAAAGCCTGCGATAAGCATAATCAAGGAAAGAAGGACTGCTGATTTGCCCCTCAATTTTCATCTTCCTTTTTAGCAGCTTTATCGTTTTTCCCAAACTCTTCAAAATAGGTGGCAACTTCTAAATGAATGATTCCTTTTTTATTGCTGCTTAGCTGAGAAATGATAGAAGGGTACGTCTTCATTCGGTCTGCAAACGTTTTAATAGATGCAGTGACAACATAACCGTCGTTCATGTACAACTTAATACGGTTTTCATCCATTTTTACAGGCGTATAATAAATTTCTGAAATCGACTGTTTTAACGAATTTGACAACGCATCGAGCTGCTTGGCCATTTGAGACCGCTTCTTCGCGTTTGTCCAATTCACTAAAATCGGTCCGGCATCATCCGGCGTTACTTCGTTTGGCAGAACTGAGCCGTTTTCAAGCACTTCATAGTACACATCGTCTTTTTCTAAATAAGCAATCGCTTTATATTCTTCGATTGCAATGTTGATTTTATTAGGAAGCGATTTGCTGATCTCCGCTTTTTTCACTAATTTATTTTGCTGAATCTTCTTTTCTGTTTTTTGCTTGTCCAAACTCCAAAACTCAGTATCTCCGCTGTTAATATCGGAAAGGTCGATAATTTCCTTTTTTGATACATTTTCATTCCCTGTAACAGAGATTGTTGATACTTTACTGATTGGTGTTTGCAGGTACACAATGATCAGCACCATAATAAAAAAGAGCATAATAAATGAAATGAGACGGCGGTTTGCCTTTTGTTTCCTCTGCTCTTTAATTTTAGGGATCCGCTCTTCAATGTTAACGATTTTTTCTCGGTCTTGACCCGGGTTCATTGCCTGTTCACCTCATTCAAATGAAACAGCTGTTAAAAGTCTGTCTATTCCAAAACAAACGGCATACTATGATGCCGTTTGTCGTTTGCTTACAGTATATCATATGAACAGCTTCAGTCAGAACTTGAATCAGCGATTTCCGCCGATGATTTCAACCTCTGTGTGCATATCAATCTCGTATTTTTCACGGATTGTCTTTTTCACATGGTCAATGAGATCAAGCACATCTTTTGCTGATGCTCCTCCCGCATTGACGATGAAGTTTCCGTGCATCTCCGATATCTTTGCACCGCCGATTTGATATCCTTTCAAGCCTGCTTTTTCTACAAGGTTCCCGGCATGATTCGGAAGCGGATTTCTGAATATACTTCCCGCACAAGGGCTTGAATACGGCTGTGTATTTTTTCTATAGTCTTTATTGCTTTGCATTTGCTGAACGATTGATTCCTTATCCTTCTGCTCAAGCTGCAAAACAGCTTCAAGGCAAACGCCCGGGCGTTTCTTTTGCAGTACAGATGTCCTGTAGCTGAAATCCATCTGCTCATTTGTCAGCCACTCAATCGTTCCGTCTTCAAATAAAATATGCGCTTTGACGAGGATCTCGCTCATATCAGAACCGTGTGCGCCGGCATTCATATAAACCGCTCCGCCGACTGATCCTGGAATGCCGGCAGCAAATTCCAAACCGGACAGGCCTTTTTTGCTCAATGATGTAGCAAGGCGGACCACCGAATAACCGCCTCCGACTGTTACTTGTTCCCCTTCAAGCTCCAAATGGTCAAGACCCGCCCCCAGCTTGATCACTACGCCTCTAATTCCTTCATCTAAAACAAGAAGATTTGATCCGCGGCCGATGACTGTCCACTTCACATCATATTTTTTAATCACGTCCATGATGTCTTTAACAGCATCTACACTGCTTGGAATGACCAATACATCCGCAGGTCCGCCGATTTTCATCGTTGTATGATTCGCGAGCGGTTCATTTGCAAGAACCTTGCCGACTTCGCGTTCTTTTAATTCCTGTATCACTTTCTCCATCGTAAACCTCCGCATTCCATTTGCTTTTCTACTATTTTTTTAATTCCTCGAGTACGCTGTATAAACGGGCAGCCGCGTCAGGAACACCGAGTGACTTTGTTCGTTCGCTCATTTCCTTTAACGTTTGCTCATTCAGTACAATCCGGTCTAGCGCTTTAATCAGCTTCTCCCCGCTGAGCTCTGTTTCTTTCAGTACAATCGCCGCATTATGCTGGCCAAGAGATCTCGCATTGACCTCCTGGTGATTCGCTGTCACATATGGACTTGGGATCAGAACACTTGGGATTCCGAGAGCAGTAATTTCGGCAATCGTTGTCGCACCGGCTCTGGCCACAATGACATCAATGGCCTTTAAATACTCAGGCATTTGATGAAGAAACGGCTTTGTGACCATATTATCAGCGGCACCCTTGCTTTTCAGCTCATTCATTACTTTTTCATAGTGAACTTCACCGGTGATATACAGCACTTGATAGTCTCTTGTTTTCAGCGCATCCTGCATGTCAATGACAGCGCGGTTAATCGGTGCAGCGCCTCGGCTTCCGCCGAAAATTAAGACCGTTTTTTTGTCTTCAGAAAGCCCAAATTCAGCCATTGATCGTCCCGTCTTTATTGAGACGACTTCAGAGGCTCTCGGGTTTCCCGTAAATACAACTTTCTCGCTAGGAAAATGTGATTTCGCTTCTTCAAAACAAATCGCTACTTTATTAACATATTTTGAAAGAAACTTATTCGTGATGCCCGGCAGGCTGTTTTGTTCATGGACAATAGTCGGAATTCCCATTTTCGCAGCGGCATAGACAACCGGCCCGCATACATAACCGCCCGTTCCAATTACGGCATCGGGCTTAAATTCCGCTAAATACGATTTACTCTTTTTGACGCCCTTCAGAAAACGCATCACAGTCTTGACATTTTCAAATGACAATTTTCTTTTAAATCCTGTAATTTCAATTGAACGAAACGGTATATTCTCCCGCTCAACAATTTTTTTCTCCAGCCCGTTTTCTGTTCCGATATATAAAAATTCCACATTAGGATGACGTCTTTGTACTTCTTTAATAAAAGCAAGCGCAGGATAAATATGTCCCCCTGTACCGCCTCCGCTTATTGCAATTCGCATTTCTTTTCCCCCAGTCTAAGTTTCTCTATAACATAACGATAACCCTGTTTTGTTGGACAGGGTTATCGCATCAATTGTTTCCAAGCTTCATGTTAGACAGGAAGCTTGGACATACATTCGTTAATACCTCGAGTAGCGGCTTACATTCAGCAGCACACCAACTGCCATCAGCATTAGAGTCAATGAAGAGCCTCCGTAGCTCAGAAACGGGAGCGTGATGCCTGTTACAGGAATCAGGCCCGTGACTACGCCGATATTGATCATGACTTGAATGGCAATCATTGAAATAATGCCGACTGCGACAAAGCTTCCGTACAGATCAGGGGCACCAAGCGCAATTCTGATTCCTCTCCACAGCAGGACGCTGAAGAGGAGCAAAATAAGTGTTCCCCCGATAAAGCCCAGCTCCTCTGACAAGATGGCGAAAATAAAGTCTGTTTGCGGCTCAGGCAGATAAAAGAATTTCTGTCTGCTTTGTCCGAGCCCCATTCCGAACAACCCGCCGGGCCCCACTGCATAAAGCGATTGAATGATCTGAAATCCGCTTCCGAGCGGGTCTTCCCATGGATTTAAGTATGAGGTAATCCGCTTAATCCGATATGGAGCCGATAGTACGAGCCCGACAAATCCGCTGAGGCCGATCAGTCCGAGAAAGACGAAATGGGCGATCCGCGCGCCGGCTACAAAAATCATGACAATACAAGTTCCGACCATTACTGTCCCCGTTCCGAGGTCAGGCTGGCACATGATAATCAAAAATGCTGAAAACACGATGCCAAGTGCAGGGACGAACCCCCGTCTGAACGATGTGATGTTTTTTTGTTTTTCAGAGAGAAATTTAGCAAGGAATGCAATCATCGCAAGCTTCATAAACTCTGAAGGCTGTATGCTGAATGCTCCGACTCCGATCCAGCTTCTTGAACCGTTCCGCACCATTCCGACGCCCGGTATCAAAACAAGCACCAGAAGGAAAAAGCAGATAACCATCAGCAATTTGGACCATGTCCTCCAAGTCCAATAATCGACATTCATGATAAAAAACATAGCAATGACGCCGATTCCCGCAAACAAAAGCTGCCGTTTCGCGAAAAAGAATGAGTCGTCAAATTTATAATCCGCCCATACCGCACTCGCACTGTACACCATAATTAATCCGATTGTTAATAATAATAACGTAATGATGACCAATAACAAATCAGGCGATGTTTTTTTAGTAGTCAAAGCAATCGACACCCCAAGCTTAAAGTCATTAGGGCTGCCGATTTACTTCAAGACAAGCCCTTACTTAAGCATATGCACGGCATCTATAAACATGTCACCGCGTTCTTCAAATGTTTTGAATTGATCCCAGCTCGCACACGCGGGTGACAGCAGGATGACATCTCCTTCATTTGAGAGCGCAAACGCCGCAGATACTGCTTGTTCAACATTATCGACACGTTTGACATGTTGTATTCCCAGTTCATTGCCGAGTTTCTCGAGTTTTGGCGCCGTCTGGCCAAATGTAAGCACTGCTTTGACATGCTTCATATAAGGTTTCAAGTCATCAAAACCATTTCCGCGATCCAGTCCGCCCGCAAGCAGAATGACCGGCTTATCAAAAGCTGAAAGCGCCTTGCTTGTCGCCAGAATGTTTGTTGCTTTACTGTCGTTATAAAATTTGCGGCCATTCACAGTTGTGACATATTGGAGGCGGTGCTTCACACCAGTAAAGCTTGTCAGCACCTTTTTAACCGCCTCATTGGATGCTCCTGCCGTTTTCACAACTGCAATAGCTGCTAAAATGTTCTCCAGGTTATGAGCACCGGGCAGCACAACCTCTTCCAGAGGAAGAATGGCTTCGCCGTTAAACATAATCATACTGTCTTTTACATATGCGCCCTGTTCAAGCGTTTTGCTGACTGAAAATGGGACGATTTCGGCTTTTCCGGCTTCAGCAAGACGCACGACGGTTTCATCATCCTGGTTGACAATGGCTTTATCTGAAGCAGTCTGATGAAGGTATACTTTCTGTTTCGCTTTTTCATAGTTTTCGCGCGTATGGTGATAATCCAGATGGGCGTCAAATACATTTAAAATCAGGCTGATTTCCGGTCTGAAAGCGTGTGTTCCCATCAGCTGAAACGAAGACAGTTCAGTAACGATCCATTCATCTCCATCAGCATGATAGGCAACCTCACTTGCGACTGTGCCGATGTTTCCGGCAATCAGTGCTTTTTGCGAGCCAGCTTTGAGCATTTCGTAAATTAGCGTTGTCGTGGTCGTTTTACCGTTCGATCCGGTAATCCCGATAAACTTGGCGCTGGTCAGGTAGTAAGCGAGCTCAATTTCCGTCCAAACCGGAATGCCTCTTTTCTCCGCTTCCTGAACCATAATATTTTCATAAGGAATTCCCGGGTTTTTGATCAGAATCGTGATTTGATGCTGATCGAACAGAGAAACTGGATGCTCTCCGCAAACAACTTCGATTCCTTTTTCAGAAAGCTTTTGTGCCGGTTCATTTTCTTCAAAAGGCTTTTGGTCATTGACTGCAACATAAATGCCTTTTTCATGAAGAATGGAGGCCGCCGCATATCCGCTTTTCGCAAGCCCAAGGATTAAAAAATGCTGTTTCTGTAAAAATTGATCATTTCCCACTTATAACCACACCTCGATGTAAATTCCTAAAACGGCAAGCAAAAGTCCCGCAGCCCAAAACGTCACGACTACTCTCCATTCAGACCAGCCGACAAGCTCATAATGGTGATGAAGCGGACTCATTTTAAAGATTCGTTTACCTGTCGTTTTAAAGCTGATGACCTGCAAAATAACGGATAATGTCTCGATAACGAATACACCGCCGATGATAACCAGCAGGATCTCTAATTTCGTTAAAATGGCAATGGTAACGATTGCTCCTCCCAATGCAAGCGATCCCGTATCTCCCATAAAAACTTTGGCCGGATGAGCATTAAATACAAGGAAGCCCAGAACTGCACCGACAACGGCAACTGAGAAAATCGCTACGTCATATTGAGACTGATTCCATGCCAGAATGGCAAAGGCGCCAAAGGCAATCGCCGCAGTACCGGATAATAACCCGTCAAGGCCGTCAGTCAGGTTAACTGCGTTTGATCCGCCGACAAGCATAAAGAGCACAAGGATAAAGTAAGCCCAGCCAAGATCAAATGATAAGTCAGTTCCAGGAATGCGAATATCCGTCGCAAAATTGTAGTAATGATACACGGCATAAAATACAACTGCAATAATAATTTGTCCGATCAGTTTTTGCTTTGACGTCAATCCAAGATTGCGCTTCATTACAACCTTGATGTAATCATCTAAAAAGCCAAGCAAACCGTAGCCTAGCGTAACAAACAGAAGCAGCACCATTTCGGGGCTTATTTCTGAAAACTTCTGTGTCATAACAATTGTTGTCACTACGATAGAAAGTATGATCATGACCCCGCCCATTGTCGGTGTCCCTGATTTTTTCTGATGTGATTTCGGTCCTTCTTCTCTAATACTCTGGCCGAATTTTAATCTTCTTAAAAACGGAATAAGAATCGGAGAGAGCAGAACACTAATTAAAAACCCCATTAAAATTGTAAACAGAATGACTTGCTCAAGCATTGTCCTTTTCTCCTCCTGTTTCTTTCAAACGACATACGTAGTTATCATATTCATGATTTTTTTCCATATGAAAAATCTTTTCAAGCTCCATTATTCAGTAACATCTCTTTCCTATGAATTCGTCTTATTCTTATTGAGTTCAACAATGGCTCTCGCCGCTACTTCAGCATCATCAAAATCGAAAGTTTCATTTCCGATCTGCTGATAGGTTTCATGTCCTTTTCCGGCAATGAGGACAACGTCGCCTTTTTTGGCATTGGCAATTGCGAAAAAGATCGCCTGCTCGCGGTTTGCAATACTGTGATAGTATGCGTTCTCTACTCCGGCTTCCATATCTCTTAAAATCGCGCGAGGATCTTCGCTTCTCGGGTTATCTGACGTGAAAATCGGCTCGTCAGCCAGCTCCACAGCAATTTTAGCCATTTTCGGGCGCTTCGTCTTATCTCTGTCTCCTCCGCAGCCGACAACGACAAATAGCTTTCCTTCCGTCATGTCTCTGCATGTCTCCAGCACATTTTCAAGGCTGTCCGGTGTGTGCGCGTAGTCTACAATGACTGGAAACTCCTGCTGCTGATTGACCAATTCAAAACGTCCTCTTACACCATGCAATTCTTCAACAGCTTCAGTGATGATTTCAAACGGTATGCCTGCTGCAATACATGTCGCAACAGCGGCCAGCACGTTATACACATTAAATTGTCCGACGAGAGACATCGTGATGTGCTTCGTGCCTTTGTTTGTCACGAGATCAAAGCTTGTGCCCTGTGCAGTGATACTGATGTTCTTCGCCATCACATCAGCATCGTTTTTAATTCCGTATGTAGAGATATGCGCAGCTGTTACCTTTTCAAAATAAGCGCTCGCCTCATCGTCAGCATTCAGGACGGCACGCTTTGGATGTTCATGGTTGAAAGCCCCGCCAAGTTGGGAAAAGAGCAAGCTTTTTGCATGCCGGTACTCATCCATCGTTTTATGATAGTCCAGATGGTCCTGTGTTAAATTCGTAAACACGGCAATATCATAATCACAGCCATGGACGCGTCCTAAAGACAAAGCGTGGGAAGAAACCTCCATGATTGCAGTGTCAACGTGCTTGTCATTCATTTTCTTAAACGTTTTCTGCAGCGTGACGCTTTCCGGAGTCGTGTTTTTAACAGGAAGTGTTTCGTCTCCGATTTTCATGTACATTGTACCGATCAAGCCTGTGCGTTTTCCCGCTTTTTTCAGAATCTCATCGACCATGTGGGTCGTTGATGTTTTGCCGTTTGTCCCTGTTATCCCAATCAGCTGAAGCTTCTTCGTCGGCTGTCCGTAAAACGCATCAGACAAAACGCTGAGCGCGCGAAGTGACTGCCGGACAATAATAACAGGAACATTCACATCGACCTCTCTTTCTGCCACAATAGCCGCTGCACCGTTTTCTACTGCTTTTTGCGCAAAATCGTGGCCATCCACCGTATACCCTTTTACACATACAAAAAGACTCCCTTTCTTTACTTCCCTGGAGTCCATCTCAATTGAAGTTATTTCAGGGTCTTGTGAGTCGTTTACAGAAGGTTCGGTTGTTAAGTATGTAAGCAGCTTTGTAAGTTTCATCGTATCAAACCTCTCAACATTCTAATTCGTTCTTTTTATCATTGAAGTCACATCAAATGATGTGGTAATGATTTTAAGCATACAGTTCATATTTTAGCGTAAATAAAAGGATACATCCAGCTAATCTTGAAAGATATCAGCATTTTTTCTGCAATAAAAGAATAGGCAGCCCGAATCAATCGGCTGCCTCCTTTTCATCTTCTTCAGTCAAATACACGCGTATCTTTGAGCCTTCTTTTACTTTCGTTCCGGCAGCTGGCGATTGTTTAACGATTTTGCTCCCTTTCCCGGAAGCATCCACATTGAGATTCACCAATAGTGACTCAAGATCTGAGACAGACATCCCTACAACATTCGGAACTTCTATTGTTTTTGTGTCGTTCCATTGGTATTTTTTCTCGATTTGATTTTTCCGGGGCTTCACACCAAGTTCCGGCAGACTGTCTCTCATAATATTTCCGACAATAGGCGCTGCCACCGTTCCGCCAAACTGAATCGTGCCTTTCGGGTTATCCACCGCAACGTAGACGACTAGACTCGGATCATCAGCTGGCGCGAAACCGATAAATGATACAATATGGTTGTTTTCAAGATATTTTCCATCTTTAACCTTTTGTGCAGTTCCCGTTTTTCCTCCGACACGATATCCTTCTACAAATGCATTGCGGCCGGTTCCTTCTGCGACGACGCTTTCTAGAGCATAGCGGATTTGTTTGGATGTTTCCTCAGAAATGACTTGTTTCTTTGCGATTGGTGATTGTTTTTTGACCGTTTTCTTCGTAACAGGATCGATCCATTCCTTTGCAATATAAGGTGTATAGAGCGTTCCTCCGTTTACAGCGGCGGATACTGCTGCAACCTGCTGAATCGGCGTGACGGATACTCCCTGTCCGAAAGCCGTAGTTGCTTGCTCCACCGGGCCCACTCTCTCAAGCGGGAATAAGATGCCTGTTCCCTCGCCTTGGAGATCAATCCCCGTTTTTTGTCCAAAACCAAAGTCTTTGATATATTTGAAAAGCTTTTCCTTTCCTAAGCGCTCGCCTAATTCAACAAACCCCGGGTTGCAGGAGTTCTGCACAACTTCCAAATACGTCTGCAGCCCGTGCCCGCCTCTTTTCCAGCACCGCAGTCTCGCTCCGTCCACTTCAGCATGCCCTTTATCATAAAATTGATCCCGTTTCAAATTTACTTTTTGCTCTTCAAGGGCTGCTGCAAGTGTAATAATTTTAAAGGTAGATCCCGGTTCATACGTGCTCCATACTGGCAGATTTCGATTGTAGACGGACGGATCAACAGATTGGTAATCAGCAGGGTCGAAGTCAGGCCTGCTAGACATCCCCAAAATTTCTCCGTTTTTCGGATTCATGGCTACGGCAATCATGCCGTCCGGATGATATTTAGCCTCAGCGTTATCAAGCTCTCTTTCCATTATCGTCTGGACCTTTGAATCAACCGTCAGCTTCATATCAAGCCCATCCTTAGGCGGCGTATAGTCATCCGCTTCATCAGGCATCTTCTTCCCCTTGGCATCTGTATAAAACTTAACAGAACCTTTTTCCCCTTTTAAATCATCGTCGTAATAGGCTTCCAATCCAAGGAGTCCTTGGTTGTCAATTCCTGCAAATCCAAGCACATGAGATAAAAAGCTGCCGAACGGGTAATGACGGATACTGTCCTCCGCAACATACACACCTTTTAAATCAAGCGCTTTGATTTCCTTCGCCTTCTCATTTGAAATTTTTCTCCCTTCAGGAGTGATCTTTTCGATTGACGCTTTTTTTGTCACATGTTTATATACTTTTTCTTCTGACATATTGAGCACCGCCGCAAGCTGCTTGCTCGTTTTCATCGGATTCTGAACTTGGCGCGGCACGACGAATACGGTCGGCGCACTTTTATTTGTTGCGAGCTTCACACCGTTCCGATCCAGAATCTCGCCTCTCTCCGGCTCAAACGGCAAGTTACGGCTCCAGGAATCTTTCGCCAGCGAAGTCAGTTTTTCGCCCATCACAAACTGAACATACCCCAGCCTTGTATCAATGATCAGAAACACGATCACGCCAAAAAGCAAAACAAATAATAAACGTTTTCTAACCGTTACATTCGAGACGCGCAAGAGACCGTTCACTCCTTATTTAGGCTTGTTTCATTTTATGCCTGAAATTGGACAGGTAGAACGATGCTCCTCTGAAGGCATAAAAAAAGAAAGCCTGCATAACGCAAGCTTTCTTTTTAATCAGGATTTTTAAACTTAACCTTGATTACGGTTTTGTCTTTGATTTCTTTGTCTTTCTTAACACTTTGGCTGACAGCGTAGCCTTGCCCGTTTACTTCAATATGAATTCCCGCGAGCTCGCCGTATTGAAGAACCTCTCTTCTCGACCACCCTGTCATATCAGGCATTTTGATTTTGCCGCCCGTTTTCAGGAAGACCTTTTGATTGGTGAGAACTTCCTCATCCGCTTTCGGATACTGTTCTTTTACAGCGACATCACTGCCGATGACAATTGGTGTGAGATTCTCCTCTTTTGCTTTCTTTTGAGCAGCAGCTACCGTTTGATCTGTTAAATCAGGCATTGTCTGCGCTTTTGTTTCTTCCTTATCTGAGTCAGATTTTTCAGTTGGTTCAATGTTCAGGTAGTGCAGGCTGTTTTTCATTGTCGGGTTGAAGATTTCTGATACCGGATCTGAACTGCTTTGTCCTGCTTTGAGTTGCGGCTGCTGTACAGCAACATAAATTAAAAGCTCAGGATCATCTTTTGGTGCCATACCCATAAACGAAAAGATATAGTCATCTGTTCCGTCTAGATATCCGCCTTTACCGGCTATTTGCGCAGTACCTGTTTTCCCGGCAACATCAAATCCTTCGATTTTATAGGCTTGCCCTGTTCCGATTTTCGACGTAACAACTTCTCCCAATATATCCCGCACCTTTTTCGCTGTGCTTGCAGAAATTGGGGTTCCGGCTGATTCTGGCTTATTTTGATAGATGGTTTTATCTTTATCGGGATCAACGATATGGTCAATCACATAAGGTTTCATCATTTTGCCGTCATTCGCAATTGCCGTTGCGGCCTGAAGCTGCTGAATTGGTGTGACTGCAGACGCTTGTCCGTATGCGGTTGACGCCTTATCAAATTCATATTTAAAGTTGATTTTGCTAGAGACTTCTCCTGGCAAATCAATACCTGTTTTTTGATAAAAATTGAATTTGTGTAAATATTGATTAAGACGGTCATATCCCAGCTTTTCTTTCGCCAGTTTCGCAAATGCAACATTTGACGATCTAAGGACGCCGTCATGATAGGTTGTCGGCCCCCAGCCTATACCTCTATTATGGTCCCTGACAGGTTCCCCGCCAACTTCAAACGTACCTGATTTATATTTTTCGTTCGCATTAAACACGTTTTCCTGCATCGCAGCAGCGAGTGTAAATATCTTCATCGTTGATCCGGGTTCATACGCATATGAAATCAAATCATTATAGTAGTTTGTCACATCCCGCTTGTTCGGATCAAAGCTTGGTCGCTGTCCCATGGCAAGGACTTTGCCTGTTTTCGGATCGACAACTGCGGCCATGATTTTTTTCGGATTATACTTTTGCGCTACTTTTGTCATGCTGTCTTCTAAAAAGGTTTGAATTTTCTGGTCAATGGTTAAATATACATTGTCACCATTTTTTGGCGCTGTAATTTTATTTTTGCTGTTCGGGAGCTCCCAGCCGGATTTGTCGCTTTCATATGTCACATATCCGTCGCGCTCCTTCAAATACTTATCCAGCACTTTTTCTAATCCCATCGCGCCGGAAATTTCATTTGTTTCTTCATCAACCTCGGCATAGCCGATTAAATTGGATGCGAAAATACCATTTGGATAGTAGCGTTTTGTATCCCGCAAAAATGAAATGCCCGGGAGTTTCAGCTTTTCGATTTTTTGCTTTTGTGAATACGTAATATCCCGGCCAGCTGATCCAAACTCGACTTGTTTTGCATCTTTATTTAAGATATCAAGGATGTCGGCCTTGTCCAAGTTTATCACTTTAGACAATGCTTCTGCCGTTTTTTCTTTGTTTACAACATGCTGAGGATGCTTGACATCAGTGGTCATTTTTTTATCGAGAATCGCAATCAGTTTATACGTCGCTGTGTCCTCTGCAATGACTTTTCCTTTTCGGTCTAAAATCGAGCCGCGGCTCGCTTCGATGGTCCGTTTCTTTTCATGCT
This sequence comes from Bacillus sp. EU52, assembly GCF_037964975.1. Classification (NCBI taxonomy): domain Bacteria; kingdom Bacillati; phylum Bacillota; class Bacilli; order Caryophanales; family Bacillaceae; genus Bacillus; species Bacillus sp. EU52. The sequence goes on along the minus strand of NZ_CP150177.1, from coordinate 1,533,240 downwards.
GCTCTGTCGCTTTTGTCGCAAGCACTTCGCCATTCGCTTTTCCGGTTATTTGAATATATGCCATTCTCCCCAGGATGACAAAGAAAAAGAGAGCGAAACAAATACTTAGAATCGCTGCTCCTCTATTCATAAATTTATTCTTTTTTGGCATTTGAATCATTCCTGTATGTTTTTCACTTTTTTATCTTTTAAATTCAAGCCGTTCTTTTTCGCAATGTCCATAATGCGCTGCGGTTTGCTTAAATCAGCAACGCTTTTTTCGAGGTCACCAATTTGCTTATTTTCGGATGAAATTTGCTCCTCAAGCTTTTGCACCTCAATATTGGTTTGATATGCCGCATACGCCTTCGATACGATCAAAAGCGATACGCTGAGCACCGCCGCAGCAAAGAGGACAAGAAGCACTTTTTCTCCGAGAGTAATGGAAGCCCTTTTCTTGACAATCACTTTTTTCTCAGGACTGATCGCATGCCGCTGCTGTTTCTCTGGTTGGTAAGCTAAATTGCTCATAGGCTGATGACCTCCTTTTAATTTTGCGTTCGCGTTTCGTTATTTTCTTTTTTCAGCAATCCGAAGCTTGGCAGAACGAGCCCGGTTGTTCTCTTCAAGCTCTTCTTGAGATGCCGTAATCGGTTTTCGTGTGATGAGCTTCAGCTCCGGTTCAAACTCTTCCGGTATAACAGGAAGCCCCGGAGGAAGTTCCGGAAGCGACGACTTTTCTTTAAAAGTGGTTTTGCAAATTCTGTCTTCTAGCGAGTGGAAGGTAATGACCGATACCCTGCCCCCTGGCTTCAGAACCTCAATTGCCTGCTCCAAAGCTTCTTCAAACACCCTAAGTTCATCGTTTACGGCAATTCTGATTGCCTGAAACACGCGTTTAGCGGGATGTCCGCCGCTCCTTCTCGCTGGAGCGGGAATCGCGTCTTTTATTAGATCGACCAGTTGGCCCGTAGTTTGAATAGGAGACTTCATTCTTGCCTCCTCAATTTTTCTGGCGATCTGTTTACTGAACTTCTCTTCTCCGTATTTAAAGAAAATACGGACGAGATCCTCATAGCGCCACTCATTAACGACTTCTTTCGCCGAAAGCGTAGCCGACTGGTCCATCCTCATGTCCAACGGTGCGTCATGATGGTAACTGAATCCGCGCTCCGGTGTATCCAGCTGCGGAGAGGACACCCCTAAATCAAATAAAATGCCGTCTACTTCTGTAATGCCTTGTTCATTCAAACATTCTTTTAAATACCTGAAATTGCTTTTAATCAGAATGAGCTGTCCTTTATAATCGGACAACACTTCTTTAGCATGCTGTAATGCCGTATCATCTTGGTCAAAAGCGATTAAACGCCCCTTCTCGGATAACTGCTGCAATAAGTATGTACTATGCCCAGCTCCGCCGAGTGTGCAGTCTACATATGTACCGTCTGGTTTAATATTAAGTCCGTCTACGGTTTCACGAAGAAGTACTGTCTTGTGTTGAAACATATTGTGTTGGTCCCACCTTTTATCAGGATGAATTGAAATTGTTTTTAGAGTGTTATACACGAAGAATCATTATATATCAAACCCAATCATGTTTTCAGCAATTTCAGCAAATGAATCTTCTTGCTCTTCTGTGTATTGTTCCCAAATTACTTTACTCCACAATTCAATTCGATTAGAAACCCCGATAACAACACATTCTTTTTCCAGTTTGGCGTAATTCAATAGAGATGATGCGATATTTACCCTGCCTTGCTTGTCCAGTTCGCATTCAGTCGCCCCTGAAAAGAAGAAACGGGTAAACGCGCGGGCATCTTTCTTTGTGAGAGGAAGAGCTTTTAGTTTTTCTTCAATTTGTTTCCATTCGTGCATAGGGTAGCCGAAGAGACATTGGTCAAGTCCTCTAGTCAGCACAAATTGCTCACCTAGGCCTTCTCTGAATTTAGCGGGTACGATCATGCGGCCTTTCGCATCGATGGTATGCTGATATTCACCCATAAACATGATCTCTTGCCCCACTTTCTCTCCTTAACTCACCACTATTCACCACTTCGCTCCACAACTTCATTTTACACTGTTTACCCATAAAAAAAAACCCTGAACTAGTCAGGGTTCTTTAAAACTTTATTTCAAAGTTTGACAACTTGATGTTGATTTTGAAAAGAAAATGGCAGATTCTTGAATGTCGTGAAGAATTTTGGACCGTACCTGTTCAAATAATACATGATATTCCAAATCCGTTCTTGCGGCGCAAGAAGCGGCTTAATGCTATTTTGAATTCTTTCATAATCCTTCAAGACGTAGCCTTCTTTTTCTTCAATTCGCTTCGTCACCGTGCGCTCTAAGAATTGAAGCTGATCCTGAATAAAAGCGGCATTTTTCAGGAGTAAAGGTTCCATGCTTTGATCAACCTTTAACGCCTCCTGCCGGACCGTTTTGTGAATCGCTTCAATTTGGCTTTTCGCCTGATCCATCACCGCCGTAAACTCTTCCGGAATCTGGCGCTCGAAGTATGTCTCTCTTTGATTCTCCGTTCCGCGCTCAATCGCGTCTTGTAACGAGATATTCCGTTCAGCCAGTTTTTTCTCAATATGCCGCTCAAGTATCGTAATGTTCAGCCTTGGCATGACAGGAGGCATTTTGAAGCCCATCACCGCAAAAGCCTGTTTGAGCTCGCCCCAATAATTGATTTCTCCAGGCCCTGCAATAAATGCTAAAGTCGGAATGAGAAATTCCTGCATTAACGGTCTCGTTACAACATTGTTGCTGAAACGCTCTGGATGTTCTTCCATATGTGTATGAAGTTCATCCATCGTCCATCCTAGATCAAGCTCTTTGATGACAAATCGGCCGTTATCTTTTTCAATTAAAAAACGCTCATCTTCGTATTCATAAAACAGATTCGCCTGCTCTTTTCCGGACTCGATAATCGGTTTGTAGCCTGCTTGACGCATGAAGGCCTGCTGATCTGATACAGCGCGGGCGAGTTCATCATTTTCTCGAAGAATCTTTTGGAACATGGCCGTTTCCAGCTTTTTAATCCCCGGATCTCCAGAATTTAATAAAACTAAGCCCTCTTCTTGGAACAAATCCGCGATCAGCAGCTCAAAGAAGTCAGTAAACGTAACAGATTCCCTTAAACATCGTTTCACATTGTCGAGAAGTGTATTCGTATGGTCTGTTTCTTCAAAAGCGGCAAAAACATCATCTATCCACGCGGCACACTTTTCCTGATCAAGCGATGTACTCGCTGCTGATGATTTCTTCCAATAAGACTGAGGCAGCTTTTTTTTCACAGGCCCATTCTCTTCAGATGTGTGAACAAAATTAATCTCATCCAAATCGTGGTCTTCTCCAGCCACCCAGAAGATTGGTATGACAGGCACTTGCAGTTCCTTTTCTTGTTGCTTTGCCAAAACAATGATTGAAATGATTTTATGTATGGTGTAAAGCGGTCCTGTTAAAAGTCCTGCCTGCTGTCCGCCGACTACAGCGGCACTTGACGGGTCCTTCAGCTTCTCAATAGCAGACTGCATCGCACTTGAACCGAATTTATTATGGTAAGAGGTTAAGTACGTTGCCAATTCCTCTCTTGCGAAAAACCGGGAAGATAAGTCTTCCAGTCTTTCTCGCCACATGTCCTTATGATGAATACTGTAATCAAAAAAAGAAGACATTTCTTCTTTGCCATCTATATAGTGCTGTACAAACACATTCTGATTTTTGATGGAAAGTTCAGTTAGCTGCATCTTCTAGAACTTCCTTTCTCCAATAAATAGTTAGTGATCCGAAATGAGTATAGCATGTTACCGAAAAAGCTCAAAAGACTTTGTTTGTATTTCGCTCCAATGCTTTGATGCTGCCATATAAAAACTCTAGGTGGACTGCATCAAGACCTTGAAGACTTGCTTCCTTCAATAAGTATCCGATAATGGCGTCAGCTTCCGTCTGCCGGCCTCCAATGACGTCAACCAGCATGGATGAACGATTCTCTTTCGTTTGCCCACAAACGGCCTGAACCCGCTCCCAAGCCTTTTCTTCGTTTTCAAGTTTTAAAATGCGGCATGCCTCCTGAAATACCAGCTTCATAAAAGCCAGATAAGCTGGCGTTGTCAGCAGTTCTCCATTTTTTACCTGCAATAACGCAGTTAAAGGATTAATACACGCATTTACAATCAGCTTGCCCGTCAGCAGACGGTACCAATCCGTCTCATAATAAATCGGAAAATCCGAATGGTTATGCTGAAACAAGATGTTCAGCCAGTCTGGTTCAGCATCGTCGAACGCGCTCCATTTTATCGCACCTAGGCCTGTATGATCAACAGCTGTATCCGATTTTCTTACAGCTCCGTGCTCAACGATTCCAACATAAATGGAATGGCCAACGTGCCAGTCTTTTAGGTCGTGGATATGCCCCATGCCGTTTTGCAAAAATAATATATGCGTTTTCCCGATCCGTTCAAGCGACGAAAAAACAGATTGAAGCTGATGCTGCTTCACTGTCACGACAAGCAGGTCAAAGTCCGAATTGATACTCGTGTCCGCACTGCAATCAGCCCTGAATTCCTCCCCGCCTTTATAAAGCCGGATTCCTTCAGACTGAATGGCCGCAGCCTGTTCTTGCCGCCTCGTCACAACAGTCACGTCGTGATAAAGTGACAAATAATAGGCGCATAAAAGACCGACGGAGCCTCCGCCGATAATTCCAATTTTCATGATGTCACACCCAATTTAGCATTTACGTATTATCATAGCAGAAGTAAGAAGAAATTACTTCTCAAAGATCCCATGTGCTTAAAATTAAAGTTTAAATATTTGGATTTTTTAAATAAAGCGTTTACAATATATGTAGAAACACCAAAGGGGGAGATTTGTTTGACAAAGGTAGAACGTCTGCTTATCAACTATAAAACGCTGGAAGAATTCAAGAAATTCAAAGAATACGGCATTCAGGAGCTTTCAATGCTTGAAGAACTTCAGGATAATATTATTGAAAATGACAGCACCTCGCCTTTTTACGGGATTTATTTTGGCGATAAACTTGTAGCACGAATGAGTCTGTATCAAGTTAACGGCAAATCGAATCCCTATTTTGACAACCGCCAGGATTATTTGGAGCTGTGGAAGCTTGAGGTTCTTCCGGGCTACCAGAACAGGGGATACGGGAGAGCCTTGGTTGAATTTGCAAAATCATTCAGAATGCCGATCCGGACAAATCCGAGAATGAAATCAGCGGAATTTTGGAACAAAATGAACTTTAAAACTGTTAAGTATGATATGGCGAGGGACAAAGGGGAAAACCCGCTCATCTGGCATCCTGATATGGATCACGAAATGACACCAGGAGAGTCTGCATAGAAATCAAAACAACCGGCCTATTCTTACTATTGGGCCGGTTCATTTCAGGCGTTTCTTTACGTTTCTTGAGCCGCTTTTTTCATTCTTCCGTCTTCCTTCGAAACAACCATTTTTCTGGCCCGATCCATGATATCGATCAGTGCCTTGTAATCCTCTTCTGTCATCTCTAGCTGATTCCGCAATGTCTGATTTTCACTCCGCAAATCCTCAAGCTCTTTTTGCAGCGATTGGATTTGCTCCTTCAATTTTTCCCTTTCAAGCTGAAATTCTTGTGCAGACGGCGCTTCTTTGAATTGTTCGAGAAATTGGATGACATCCTGAATGGACAAATCTCGTTTTCCTTCCGACGATGCCGAGGCAGTCTGCTTCATGGAATTCGGCATATTGACCGAATGAACGCCGATTTGCTTTCTCAGTTCTTTCCTTTGCTTTTTTGCAAGCTCTATACCTGACTGGTATTGTTTTCTCACATACGAGTTCCACCTGAAACCACAGGCTGCCGCGGTTCTGGTCAGCGCCCTTCCAACCTCCTCAAAGGCTGAAAGCTGTGTTCCTCCCTCTCGAATATGACGAAGCACCACTTCTGCCAGCAGCAAATCCTCATCCTGAGTCCAAGCATCTTGTCTTGTAATGGTCAAATTCAATCTCCCTCCATGTCAGCTTATTTATCTCATACATATGCCGGTAATAGATTAGATAGACTATTTGCACTCACAAATTTTCCGCAAGCTGACAGGAAGAGAAAAAGAAAAAGCGCAGGGCTTTCACCCCGCGCTTTTCTTATTAGTTACTTTTTACATTTATGTCTTTGCCGTTGTATGATCCGCATGCTTTGCATACACGGTGAGACAACTTCATCTCTCCGCATGACGGACATTCTGTCATACCAGGTACATTAAGTTTGAAATGTGTACGGCGCAATCTTTTCTTCATTTTAGAAGTTCTTCTAAAAGGTACAGCCATTATTCCCACCTCCTTAAAGAGTTAAGATTCATCATCTTGTTTTAAGAGCTTTTCGAGGGCTGCAAGTCTCGGATCAACTTGATTCTTCTTGTCTTCTTCCGAAATGACTTGCCAATCCTTTCCTTCTTGAGGAGCAGCTCCTTTTTCTTGTTCAGATTCACAAAAGATTTGCATAGGGATTTCTAAAAGAATTTCTTCTTTCACGATCGGAGTTAAGTCGATAGTATCGTCCTCAACAATGTGAACGTCATCATCTTCTATATCATCCGTGTGATGAAATATAAACAGTTCTTTTGTTGAAATTTCAAATGGATACGGGACATCAACGAGTGTTCTTGAGCATGGCAAAATCATTTCGCCTGAAATTGTAAAATCAAACGAAACCTGTTTGGATTTGATATCCGCTCTGCCCTTCACCCGGACGGGAGAAATGCGGCGAATGTCAGAATTCAGCTTTGTCAGCTCATTTAACTCAACTGTTTCATCAAACTCAAAACTTTGTTTTGGCATTTGATGCAGCTGATAAATCGTCCATTTCATTTGTATCACCTCAGGAAAGCAACAAACATGATTATAGCTTTTAAGATTGTTTTTGTCAATATTTTTTCTTTACAGCATAATGCTGCCATTGAAGTATCGTTGACAGCGGAATATGCTATGCATACACTTAAAACAAAAATAAGGCGTAAGAGTTTTCATTTGCAAATGTACCATACGTTTTTAAACATAGCAAGAAAGGCGGAAAAAATATGAAAGCTGTCGGATTGGTGGTTGAATATAATCCCTTTCATAACGGTCACCTTTATCATGCCCAAACAGCAAAGCTGCAAACCGGATGTGACACGGCTGTCGCGGTCATGAGCGGACATTTTTTACAGCGCGGGGAACCCGCTGTTGTATCAAAATGGGCCCGAACAAAGATGGCGCTGCAAAGCGGAGTTGATCTTGTCATTGAGCTGCCTTATCTTTATGCCGTGCAAAAAGCAGACATTTTTGCACGCGGCAGTGTTTCCATCCTGAACGAACTTGAATGTGAGGCGCTGTTTTTCGGGAGTGAAAATGGGGATATCAAGCCTTTTTTAGAAACAGCACAGCTTATTGATGAGCATAAACATATATTGAATGACCGAATTAAAGAAGAACTTAAAAAGGGGGCCAGTTACCCAGCAGCGGCGGCTAGCGCCTTCAGCTCCATTTTGCATACTGAAAGTGCACTTGACTTGTCAAAACCAAATAACATTTTGGGATACCAGTATGTGAACTCGATTCTAACCGGGGGATATCCTATGAAACCTTATACTACGGCACGGATCTCTTCGGACTATCATGATGCCGATCTCCCTGAAGGCGAAAACCACATCGCAAGCGCCACAAGCATCAGAAAAGCGATGACTGGCCAGAATCTCGAAGCCTGCCTTCGTTTTCTCCCTGCTGCATCTGCACGTGAATTAGCAGCTTACCGCAAATCTTTCGGATTGTGGCATACACCTGAAAGCTACTTTTCTTACTTAAAATACAGCCTTTCAACTGTAACGGCACAGGAATTACAGCAAGTATACGAGGTGGAGGAAGGTTTAGAGCACAGAATTATTCGTTCGATCAGAAAATCCAGCTCCTATCAGGAATTTATGGAACTGCTGAAAACAAAACGCTATACGTGGACAAGGCTCCAGCGGATGAATACACACATTTTAACCAGAACAAAAAAACAGGATATGCAAAAGCTGCTTGACAACGATAAGGCGCCGTATATCAGGCTTCTCGGCATGACGAAAAAAGGACAGGCTTATTTATCCGAAAAGAAAAAAGCACTGTCTGTTCCGCTTGTCAGCAAACTGTCCTCTTTCTCCCATCCAGCTCTCGATCTGGACGTAAAAGCAAGCAGGATTTACAGCCTGCCGATAGAAGAGCCGCTGAGAACTGAGTTTGACCTGCAGGAATACGGACATGCACCGATTCGATATGACGAAGATGAACAACACTTTTTAAATGTATAGAAAAAGCACCTGAGAATCAGGTGCTTTTCGCTTTCAGCTTATTCAAATAATCAATCGCATCCTGCATGGTATCAACAGGCACAATCTTCATATTTGAATCAATATCTTTTGCTGTTTTTACTGCGTTCTTATAATCGGAATTGCTGGCGCCGTTTTGATTTGGCGCGAAGAAAATGTCTTTTCCGGCTTTGTCTGCGGCGACGACTTTTTGATCAATGCCGCCGATCGGGCCTACTTTTCCGTCAACATCAATGGTACCTGTTCCCGCAATATCGTAGCCTTTTGTTTCGTCTGGTTTTGTCAGCTGATTATAGATTTCAAGGGACATCATTAACCCTGCTGACGGGCCGCCAATATTTTCGATTTCAAAATCAATATCAGGCTCTACCTTCACGTTTCTGTCTGTATAAAGCGAAACTCCGATTCCTGCCCGATCCGGCTCATCAGGAAATTGTTTTAACGTAAGGGTGACACGCTTTTCTTTTTCTTCTCTTTCGATCTTTAACGTGACTTTATCTCCCGCTTTTTTGCTGCTGATATAATCAATCAGCTTTTCAGCAGACTGATAGTTTTTGCCGTCTGCGCTGATGATTTTATCACCGACTTCTATTTTCCCTTTTGCCGGCATGTTTTCTACAACTGAGCTTGCGTATATGCCGTTAAAGGAATAGCTGACTTTTTTTCCTGCCTTTTGATAGGCGGCTATAACCGCATTTTCTTGCGAGCTTTTCATCATTTGGAGCTGTCTTTTCATATACTCCTTATCTGACTCGCCTTCCTCCTTAATGCTCTCATCAGGAACAATTTCATAATAAGGGTGCATCTTTGCCCACACATATGTAAATGGATTAGCCGGTCCCACTTTAACAGTCATTAAGGACAGGCTTCCTTTTTCCGGGTAGCCTCCCTCCACTTTTATCAATGAAGCAAGCTCTGTCGCTTCTCCCGGTTTTGTAATATAGTATGGAAGTTTTATAAATGATAAAACGGCGATCAGTATGAGGATGACGAGCATCCAGCTAAAATGTTTTTTACGTAGCAAATTATGAGCCCTCCCAATTCTCTATTTCTTTTCTTATCTTGCTGATCATTCGGTTTGTCGCCTCTTCGCCTGCCGATATCATTTCTTCAATATTGGCAAACGAGCTTGAGCTGTATGTTTCAAGGGAAGGGCGAATCATGATATCTGCGGCAATTGTTTGATGCCGCACTAATTCATTTTGCAGTATATCCATACTTTGCATAATCACATCAAAAATATGCACTGCTGTTTCAGTTTTTCGAACCCTGGAAACATCCGAAGCGATGATAATATCAGCTCCCATGTCTTTCACAACAGAAACCGGAATTCGATCGACGACCGCGCCGTCTACAAGAAGGCGTCCGTCCAGCCGCTGCGGAATAAAGATACCCGGGATGCTGATGCTGGCCCTCACTGCATCTGACACTGATCCTTTTCGGAACACAATCTTTTCTCCCGTCTGTAGATCACACGCAACAATGCCCAGCGGGATTTGGAGCTCTTCAATCGGTTTTCCGAATGTATAAGCATGCACAAGCTGTCTGACGCGGTCACCTTTTAAAAAACCGAGTTTCGGAACCGTATAATCAGCATAAAGCCTTCGTTTAAAGGCTTTGGCTACTTTTTTCATCGTTGCCACGTCATGTCCGGCGGCGTAAAAACTGCCCACCAAAGCGCCCATGCTGCTTCCTGCAATCATATCCACTTCAATTTGGTGCTTATGTAAACTGGAAAGCACACCGAGATGAGCAAGCCCTCTGGCCCCTCCCGATCCTAACGCTAACCCGATTTTAGGTTTGGCCAAAGCGTTAACCTCCTGCCTGAATTCCCTGTATACCGAATTCTATGGTCTAAACTGAACCCCTATGCTCGTATATTAGTACAAAGAATCAAGAGGACAGGTACTGCTTGGCCGTTTTACATCATACATTATTTTATCATGATATACATGTCATTGGGCATTTTTAGCATCGGGGAGGTAAGAATGAACTTGTCGAAGATTAATACACTTTTGATTGCCTCGTTTTTTCTTTTTTTAACTGCGACTGTCATCTCACATCCACAGGCCTCATTCGAAGCCTCTAAAACCGGGCTGTCTATGTGGTGGGAGGTTGTGTTTCCGTCATTGCTGCCATTTTTTATTCTGTCTGAACTCTTAATCGGCTTTGGCATTGTGCGGTTTGTCGGTGTTTTGCTTGAGCCTTTTATGCGGCCGATCTTTCGCGTGCCGGGTGTCGGCGGCTTCGTTCTTGCTATGGGAATGGCATCAGGAAACCCAGCGGGCGCAAAACTCACTGCCCGTCTGCGGCAGGAAAATCAGATTTCAAGAGTAGAAGCAGAACGGCTCGCGTCGTTTACCAATTCTTCAAACCCGCTCTTTATTTTCGGCGCTGTTGCCGTCGGTTTCTTTCAAAACGCATCACTAGGCATTTTATTAGCTTCTGCACACTATTTAGGGAATCTGGCTGTCGGTTTAACAATGCGTTCCTATGGCCGCAAGGAAGAGCAGCATCTCAGAAGAAAGAAAACGATACCTTTCCCTTCAGTCAAAGATGCTTTACACGCTCTTCATACCGCCAGACTTGCAGAAAAACGGCCCTTGGGTAAAATTTTAGGCGACGCCGTGACGTCTTCTGTTCAAACGCTTCTTATGGTAGGCGGCTTTATTATTTTATTTTCTGTCTTCAATCGGCTGTTGTCAGTGGTCCAGCTGACTGATGTTTTGTCTGTTTTCACAAAAGGAGCACTGACTTTGTTTCAGCTTCCGACTCAATTGGACATTCCGCTTTTATCAGGGATGTTTGAAATTACATTAGGCAGCAAGCTTGTCAGCGAGACAGATGTTTCTCTTCTGCAAAAAGCCATTATCGTCAGCTTTATTCTCGGGTTTAGCGGCTTTTCCGTACAAGCTCAGGTGGCAGGTATTTTATCGGAAACCGACATTAGATTTAAACCATTCTTTATCGCACGTTTGCTGCAGGGCGTTTATGCCGCTGTCTTCGTCATGCTTTTATGGAAACCTCTTTACACGGCATGGCATGATCCGTATCAGTATGTATTTAAATCTCTTAACAGCAGTGACATGCCAACTGCCTTTATAAACGGCTGGAATCTGCTTGTGCAGATCGGACCTGCTGTCACACTATGCGCGCTGTTTACGTACATTATCATTTTTTCTTACAGACTGACAAACGGAACAAAAAAAGGATGAGTCAAAACCCTCATCCTTGTCTGAATTTTTGCTGAAGCGCCAGCTCTACTTCCGGCGGTACAAACTCTGATACCGAGCCGTTGTATCTTGCCACTTCTTTTACGATGCTTGAACTTAGAAACGAATATTGATTGTTTGTCATCATAAAAAATGTCTCAATAGATTCATCAAGCACACGGTTTACTGATGTCCCCTGCATCTCGTATTCAAAATCAGATACAGCTCTCAAGCCTCTTAAAATCGCTTTCGCATTTTTTCTTTTTGCATAATCAATTAACAGGCCTTGCGATGTTTCAACTGTTATGTTCGGAATGTCTTTTGTCACTTCTCTCAGAAGCTCACACCGTTCTTCCACACTGAACAAAGGCTTTTTTGAAGAATTATTCAGCACACATACATACACTTGTTCAAAAATATGCGCCCCGCGTTTGATGATGTCCAGATGCCCGTAGGTCACCGGATCAAAACTGCCGGGACAGACAGCTATACTCGCCACCTCACTACCCCCTCTTTTTATAAATCGCCACACCTGTAAGCCCATAGGTTTCTTTTCTTGTCATCACAAGATCTCCTACGGTTTCGGGAAGCTCGACCTCTCTGTCATGCTCAGCGACGATAAAGCCGTTTTCTTCCAGCACTTGATATTCGTCAATCAGCGTTAAAAGTGCTTTCAGCTTTTGTTCCTTATACGGCGGATCGAGAAAAATGCCGCGAAAGCCGGTTTCTCTTTTAGCAGCAGCGTGCAAAGCACGTTCCGCATCATTGCGGTATACCTGTGCATGTTTTGTAAGCTCCAGCGTTTTCAAATTAGATTTTACCGTTTGAATCGCTTTAAAATCACGGTCAACGAATATACAATGCTCAAACCCGCGTGAAAGCGCTTCGATTCCAAGACCTCCGCTCCCTGCGAATAAGTCAAGTCCCCTGCCCCCGTCAAAATAAGGGCCGATCATATTGAAAATGGATTCCTTCACTTTGTCGGTTGTCGGTCTTGTTGATGTTCCGGGTACAGCCTTTAGTGAACGGCCTTTTTTTGATCCAGAAATTACTCTCATGTTCCACACCACTTTTTCTAAAAGCTATTTTGTTTCTTTATTCGGCCGGACGCCGCTATGTACATAGAAAAAAATCAATCCTATCTTAACATAAAGCATTCTTCCAAACAATGAACGCTAATCTTGATAAACAGGTGTATAGGCAGCATGATCCTTGTCCATACTATAAGCAACAGCATCTAGAGGATGTTGTTGCCAACCGCGGAGAAGACTTACGTTTCCCCATAAGTTCTTCCTCCGGTTTCTCCTCTCCCTTTGCCTTCTCCTTAACATATTAAGGAATAGAAGGACCCCGCAGATGCCTGCGGGGATTTTTTTATAGCTATATGCCGATTTTATAATCGTATTCTTTTGCCTTATCAAGCTTTGACTCGAATTCCAATTTTAAAAACGGTTTATAAGAAGGCTCCACTTTTTTCACAAATGAGTAAGACGCAATCTTGTCCATTGTTTTTTCAATTTGGTTCATATCACAGTACAGTACGACATATTTTAATCGTTTTGATACATAGTGCACATTCCCGAACTTCCTCAGCATTTTGCTCTGCTTTAGGGAGTGCAGATACACAACCATGCCCTGGCGCCTATTCTCCAATACAATCACCTGCCTGTTTTCTCTTATATGTAAAAGACGAGACGGCCAGTCTCGTCAGGACACTTTACATCCGCAGCTTCCGCCTGAACCGCAGCCGCCTCCGCATGAAGACAAACCGTCAAAATAAGGGTTCCCAGTCGGAACTTTCACATGCTCCGAAACAGCTGTCCCAATCTCAACGCTGACCTCATCAAGAATGGACTGGAGCTCATTTTCAGCTCTCTTGAAGTCAGCCACCTTATCGTTCAGGTCCAGCTCACGTTTGATCTCCCTCATTTTCCGGGATATTTCTCTATAGTCAGGATGATATTTGCCAAAACGCTGTACATCCTCATACTGCTCTTTTATTTTAATAAAAGAACGAATAATCCGCCCTGCCTCTTCATCTTCCTGGAGACGCTTGTAACAATTGCGGTAGTTCTCAGCCGTCTCCGACTGCAGAATCATCTCGGCAAGCTGCTGAGCTTCACTTTGAAGCCGCACGGATTCCATCGTCGCATACATAACATGCACCTCCAATTGTTAGTTTACCATGAAACCAGCCAATTGGAAAATGCTTAACCGCAGCCGTATACAAAACCTTATGTCCGCATGAAAAAAGACCCTTTTTCGGGGCCTTTTAATCTTTTGTCCGCATCGCTTGAAACATTTGCATCATCATTTGCGCCATTTGAATCCCGTTCGTAAACTGATTCACCCGATGCGGAATGGTTTTTTCATAAAAATTCATCATTTCAAGCTGAAAGGAGGACAGATCATCCGGTTTTCTTGAAAGCCTGCGGTACCATATCGGCTGTTCTCTGATGAATCGTTTCCGTTCTTCGTTTGCTAAAATATATTCCTGAACCTCTTTGCGCATATGAGCTCCCCTTTTTTAATCCTTTCGAAAAGAAAAAGGATGCTGTCCAGAGCCTGGCTGAGAATGCTTCTGTCCGCTTCCGGAAAATGTATTAAGAAGGCTTTGCAACGATGAGATCGACTGGCTCATTTTATTGATTTGTTCGTTCATTTGATTGACATCCATCTTTTTCACCGCTGTCACCATTTTCGAGACAAAATCATTTTTTTGCGGTGTTTCAGGCACAGCTTCAGAAGCTTCTTCCGGTTCCCGATATGGATCCCAAATCGGGTCGCTCTCCCCGAAGAGGACCCAATTTTCATATACGTCCTGCCAGCTTCTTTGTTCTTTGCGCACTTCTTTTATCAGCTTGGGATGCTTTTTGACGAATTGTTTAAAGTCATTGATTGAATGATTGGCATGTTGATTCGCCACAATCCTCACCCCCTCCGAAAATCGTTACCTACTACAATGTATCGTTTTGTCGGGCATTGTGTTCGCCTATATTCATTCCCAAATGAATTTTTAGCGATAGCCCTATACACTGGTGAAAAAGCCTGACTGAAGGGATGGGAAACGGCCTTATCTGTAAGCTATCAGCACATTCATTCAGACCAGCTTGTATGGTAATAGAAAAAGCCGGGAACCATTCGTCCGCGGCTTTCATTACCATCGCTTAATAAAATTTTGGGTGTAATATTTCCGGTCTACTCCGACACCAAGATGCGTATAATCTGAATTCAGAAGCGCTTTTCGATGGCCTTCGCTATTCAGCCAGCCTTCTACGGCAGCCGGACCGTCCACATAATTGTATGCGATATTTTCTCCCGCTTGCTGAAAGTCAACATGCCCTTCTTCTAAGCGGTCTTTCAGCGAGCCGTATTTTTTAGAGACATGGGAGAAATAATTATTTTCCTTCATATCCTCACTATGCCCAAATGCCACTTCCGCCGTTGGCTGATCCCACTCAAGCTTCGCAAGTCCATGTTTAACGCGTATGACATTCGTCAAATCAAGGATTTGCTTTTCGCTCGTTGTTTGGATCTTTTTCCATTTCTCATCTGAAACGGCTTTCGGTTTAATTAATTCCCCGCGGTACACTACCTCATAAGGTCTTTGCTTTACAAAGGTCTGCGCATCAAACGCCCTGATGCTGGATAGCTTCCCCTCAAATTTGTCCATATACAGCTGGACATACATCTTTCCTACCTTTACAGTCGGTCTTGTATTGATATCTTCTTCAGAAAATTCAAACCGATAGGAATTTCCTTTATACTCTACATTCACAAATGGTGCCACCTGGGTGGTCTTGAATACTTCGCCAGTTGATTCTCCAATTTTGAAAGGCTTGGCGTTAATATCATTACCCGACGCAAATAATGTGACCACTTTATTGTTTAATACCCCGATTTGGATATATTGATCCTTACCTTGATTGTATACCCACCAATCGTAATCATAAGCCGAAGGGTCAATACGTTCAGGTTCCCCAAGCTTTTTCGTTACTTCATCGGCGTGCTTGCCCATGAAGGACAATAACCCTGAAGTCGGCATATGTATTCGTTTGCCGCTTTGCGCTTCCTCATTCGACACCTGAGGCTCGCTGTCATTTGATTTCTTTTCAGGAACAGATCCATATTGAATAAACAGAACGTAAGTTCCGCAGATAATCAAAAGGATAACCATTGCTCTCAATATATTTTTCAATCTATCACCCCCGTGGCGATTCACAATCTTTTGCTTACATCCCATTACAATACAGCCTATTTAACATGTCAAAGATTTATGTGTTAATGAAAAAAGCCTTCTTCTCTATTATCACCTTCGGAAATATCCGATAAGGCGCTGCCGGCACGTTCATTCGTTTGCTCAGATAAAGAAAGATCACCAAGCGTGACAATTCCAGTCAGTTTTTTATTTTTTGTAACTGGTATCCTTCTGAGCTGATGCGATGCCATCAAATGAAGAACCTCATCGACTGAAGCATCTTCCTCCACACTGACAGGTTTTTCGGTCATCGCGTCAGTGATTTTTTGCGAGTTCGGTTTTTTGATGGCGATTCCTCTTAATACGAGATCGCGGTCGGTTACGATGCCGACCAATGTTTCCCCGTCCTCATCAACTACCGGAATCGCTCCTACATTTGCGTCCTTCATCTTTACTGCAGCTTCATATACATTATCTAATACCGTGCAATATTGCAAGTCGGCTGTCATCAGATCTTTTATTTTTGTCATCCGTTTAACCTCCTTTAGTCTAGTGCTATTGTCGTCAAAATTTAATTTTTACATACTTTCAAAAGAAGAAGATTCATTGAAAGTTTAACGCTTTCATACTATGATTGTCAGGAAAGGTAATTTTTATAAGGAGGGGTCAGTGTTGAAGTTTACTGAAAGCGGACTTGAAGGGGTTAAGGCTGAGCTCAGCTGGCTAGACGACTTAATGGAAAGCAAAGGTCTCATTAGAGCGGGTCAATGGGATTACGAGAGAGTCACCTATGACAAGAAGTTTTCGACGATTGAGGGTACGTTTTACCTGCGGATACAAGGTATTGCGGCAGAAGGCGATGTCGGAAGCGGGCGCGCCGTGATTCAATTAATGTCCCCTCTCCTAGGAAAGCATTACTACCCTCATGGAGTAGAATATGGAGAAACGGAAGAGTTTCCCGTACAGGTTGTGACAAAAAGCAAGGCACTGATTCAGGACATAGCCAACATGTTAAAAACAGTTCAAATGTAACGAAAAGGTACAGCATATTTCGCTGTACCTTTTATGATATCGTCTGCTGAATATACGGCGGCTCCTCCTGCCCGTCCTTTTCCCTTTCTTTCTTCACCCATTGGAAAAAAATAATGGCCAAAAAAGTACCGTACACAATTTCCTGAATGATTTTCATCATGACTGCTCCGAGCTGCTGATCCTCTAACAAAGGCAGTGTATTCAACATCTCTGGCCCTGTTAATGGGACCTGCCCCATCATATCCGCTGGCACACAAAGCCTCATTGCCTCAGCCCATAAAGCCGGATCTGTATAGGTGGCGTATAACGGTGCACCGCTGAACATGATCAAGGCGCAAGCAGGTGTGAGCAGCATACCGTCCGCCATAATATAACCCAGCTTCATCAAACCGCTGAGCTGCCGTAGACGCTCAACCTTATGAACAAGCGGCCACCACATGAAGAACGCAAGCACAAAGATAAGCCAAGTGATTAATGTATGGTAAAACGGATCCGTTTTGACAGTATCAAATATAAGCGGTACATGATATAAAGAAAAAATGCCGTTAAACAAAAGCAAAGCAATTAAAGGCGTCGTAAAAAAGGAAAAAAACGGTTTGATTGAAGGCCTGAAAATGATTTTTTCCCAGAGCCATGCAGGAATTCCCGCGATTAACAGCGGCGGGACAACCAAATACAGGACGGCCATCTGCACCATATGTGCGCTGAACATAATATGTCCGAGCAGATCAACCGGGCTTCCCTCGGCTGCATATAAAAACAGCATCGCCGACAGAAAGCATACCATCTCTTTACCAGTTATTCGATTTAGCTTTGAAGACATTCGCCTGTAAAAATAGAGATAAAGCGCCGTAATGCCTAACAGGATACAAAAAAGATAAGGGCTCCACATCGCGCGAAACCCGAATATCTCCAACTGATTCATTTCTTCACCTCCGGCGGCTGTTTCAAATTACCACCATATAATTGTCACAAACGCAAGCACAGTGATAAACGCGACAAACACCCCTGAATACAAAAACAGTGCCGGCGCCTCATGCCCTTTCTGATTCATATGCATGAAATAATACAGCTGAAAAATGACTTGAATTGCAGCTAGCAAAATAATGAAAGGAATCGTAAACCAGCTGCCGACACCGTCCGTGGCCACAGTCAGAAATGCAACAATCGTAAGACCGATCATTAAACCAAAAGACAGGACTTGATATTTCATCTCCCGGGCATGCTTTTTTTTCTTAAATTCAAGGTCGCTATTAATATGCCCTCTGCTTTTTTTATCGACCATGTTTATCCCACCATCCCCATTAAATATACAACGGTAAAGATGAAGACCCACACGACATCAATAAAGTGCCAATAAAGGCTGGCAACGTAAAACTTAGGCGCCGTATACAGATTCAGCCCTCTCTTGGCATTGCGGATCATAAGCGTGCTGATCCACATAAGCCCAAATGCCACGTGGGCGCCGTGTGTACCGACAAGCGTGTAAAACGCAGAACCAAGGGCAGAGCTTGTGATGGTAAAGCCAAATTCATGGGTGTAATGCTTGAACTCATAGATTTCCAGTCCTAAAAAGCCCGCCCCCAATAAAATCGTAATTCCCAGCCAAAGCTGCATCTTGCCGAAGGAAAAGTTCTTCATGTGGTACATCGCGTACACACTCGTTAAACTGCTCGTTAATAGAAGCATTGTGGCAATGAATACAAGTGTCACATCGAACATTTCCGTCGTAGGCGGATCACCGGCATTTGAATTCCGAAGCGCAAGAAACGTGGCGAAGAGAGACGCAAACAGAACAGTCTCTCCGCCAAGAAAAAGCCAAAAGCCTAAAAATTTATTTTTCCCTTCCAGGGTTACTTTTTCGGGAGAAGCTGGAAAGGTTTCTGCGGTGAATTTTTCTTGAACTTGCATTATGCCTTCACCCCTTTATCATCGTTCGGCAGTTCCTCTTTATGAATATGATAGCCGTGATCATCAATTACTGAACGAAGCAGCATCGTAATAAATGTGATGCCGAGCCCGATAAAGATCACCGGCAGGCCCCAAGCGTAATCACTTCTGTACAGCAGCCCGAACGCTGCAACAAAAAGGCCGAAGGAAATGATGAGCGGCAGGATTGAGCCGTTTGGCATATGAATATCATCAACCGGTTCCGCCGGCGTCATTGATTTGTGCCCTGCCTGCTTCTCGATCCAAAGCGGATCAAGTCCTCTGACAAAAGGAAGCTGTTTAAAGTTATACTCCGGCGGCGGTGAAGAAACGGTCCATTCCAGCGTACGTCCGTCATGCCATGGATCAGCACCTACATATTCACCTTTTACCGATGTCCATATGACATTGACCAGCAGAAGAATAACAGCTGCCGCCATAAAAAACGCCCCGATTGTACTGATCAAGTTGCCGGTTTCCAGACCCTGTCCTGGCAAAAACGTATAAACCCGGCGCGGCATCCCCATTAAGCCGACAAAATGCTGAATGAAAAACGTGAGGTGAAAGCCGATAAAAAACAATACAAATGAAATTTTCCCCATCGTTTCATGCAGAATTTTACCGAACATTTTCGGCCACCAGAAATGAACACCGGCTAAAAGGCCGAATACAACGCCGCCAATAATGACGTAGTGGAAGTGCGCAACCACAAAATACGTATCATGAAACTGATAATCAGCCGCAGCAGCTGCCAGCATGACTCCCGTCACACCGCCGAGCACAAAGGATGGAATAAATGAGACAGCATACAGCATAGCGGTTGTATACTTCACATTTCCTCCCCAAATCGTCAACAGCCAGTTAAAAATCTTAATCCCGGTCGGAATCGCGATAGCCATTGTTGCAACCGCAAAAATCGCATTTGCAATCGGGCCGAGACCAGTCGTGAACATGTGGTGCACCCAAACCATAAAGCCCAGAAAGCCAATGAGCACGATTGCAAAAACCATTGAAGAATAGCCAAACAAACGCTTTCTGGCGAACACAGGGATGACCTCAGAAAAAATACCGAATGCAGGCAAAATTAGGATATAAACCTCCGGGTGGCCGAAGATCCAAAATAAATGTTCCCAAATGACCGTATTTCCGCCAAGCTCCGGATTAAAGAAATTGGTTCCGAACAGCCGATCCAGCATCATGAGAGCCAATCCAACCGTAAGCGGCGGAAACGCGAACAAAATCAATGCCGAAGCCACAAATGTCGTCCATGTAAACAAAGGCAGCCTCATATACGTCATGCCCGGAGCCCTCATGTTGATAATCGTGGCCAAAAAGTTAATCCCGGCTATCAGCGTCCCGAGCCCCGATATTTGGAGTCCGAGGACGAAAAAGTCTATGCCGTGCCCTTTAGAATGAAGCGAAAGTGAGGCATATGACGTCCAGCCCGCATCTGGCGCTCCGCCCAAAAACCAGCTTAGATTTAAGAAAATGCCCCCGAAAAAGAAGAGCCAAAAACCAAGCGCGTTTAAAAATGGAAACGAAACGTCCCGAGCCCCGATCTGCAAAGGCACAACCGCATTCATCAAGGCAAATAAGAGCGGCATCGCAGCCAGAAAGATCATCGTCGTTCCGTGCATAGTCATTACTTCATTGTACGCTTGAGCACTGAGAAACGCATTTTCCGGCTTTGCAAGCTGAATTCTGATAAACATCGCTTCAATTCCCCCGACAAGAAAGAAGAAGCCCCCTGCCACTAAATAAAGAATCGCGATTTTTTTATGGTCCACCGTCGTCAAATAATCCCAAAGCATAGATCCGCGCGTCCGCTTTTCTGTAAGCGCATTCAACATATGTGACCTCCCCCAATATCTCCCTTTCTTCCCTACTTGCTTTCCGCTTTTAAGCCTTTTAAGTATTCATAAAGCGCATCTGTTTCGCTGTCTGAGAGCTTTGGATATGTGCCTGTCATTTTGTTCCCCGGCTTTATGCTGTCAGGGTCCTTCAGCCAAGCCTTCACATTTTCTTTGTTGGCCTCTTTCACCCCTGCCACTTTTGTCCTTTCACCGAAGGTCGCCAAGTTAGGTGCCGTTCTAGCGGCTTCTGCACGCTTATCATTCGGCTCTACCGCATGGCAGCTCAGGCAGTTTTTCTCTTTAAACAGTTCTTCACCCTGCTTAGCCAAATCGCTCTCTGCTGTAGACTTATAGTTCTTCATTTCTTTTGTCCAGCCCTGAAATTCTTTTGCAGACATCGTCTTCACCTTAAAATCCATCAGCGCATGTGAAGGGCCGCAAAGCTCTGCACACTTCCCAAAAAACATATCTCCTGCCTCTTTGCTTCGTTTTGAATCAAATGTCAGGAAGAACTTATTTTCATTATCCGTATTCGTATCAAGTTTTCCTCCAACTGAAGGAATCCAGAAGGAATGTTTTACATCAGAGGCTTTTAAATTAAAATATACACGCTGATCTGTCGGTACAATCAGCTCCTGGCTTGTGATAATGCCGTAATCAGGGTACTCAAACTCCCACCAGTATAAATTTGCCCTAACATTGACTACAAGAGCATCCTCAGCTTTGCGGCCTTTTTTATCCATTGGTGATGTGTCCGCTAGCTCCAGCGTATATAATACAACAGGAATCACAAGAATAATGAGCAGCAAAATCGGGATCACGGTCCATGTGATTTCTAAAAATTTATTCCCCTCTACCTGTTTCGGTATCGTGTTCTCACCGACCCGTGATCTTCTGAATCTCACAATCACATAAAAGAAGATAACAGATACTACTGCAACAACAACCACCATAATCAATGTGCTGAGCACTGTCAGGTCATACTGTTTATCAGCCACCTCGCCAGCAGGCTTGAGCGTGGATAAAAAAGGTTTTCCACATCCGCTTAATAGAAGCGGCACTAAGGCTAATAATAAAATAAGACGCCAATGCTTTACCATTTCACCCAACCCCTTTTCTGGTCAATACAAAGGCGGAAAGCGGATCGAAATCTATCGCCATCCAACCTATCACCAATAAAGCACTTACATTTCCTCTTCTCTTAAATTATGAGTTTTTTTACTCAAAATGCCATCTATGTATAAAAGTAAAGCCGCCTGATTAAACAAGAGGTCAAGGCGGCATTTACTAGTTGTCATCGTTTATTTTGAAGCGATAAAACAAGCATCATATCTATTTTTTAGAAAAGCGTCAAGACAACCATGGCAACGAAATAGATTGTCATGTAGTTAAGCGAGTAAACGAACATCTGCGTTGCCCACTTCATGATATTCTTGGAGCGGAATCCCATTAAGCCAAGAATCAGCCAGCCGATATTTAACAGCAAGCCGAGAATGACAATCGGAAGACCCAGGCTACCAAGGAAAAACGGAAGCGGCATCAGGCACGCAACCCACACAATAATTTGTCTTTTTGTCACTTCAAATCCGTATACGACAGGAAGCATCGGAATATTTGCAGCTCTGTAATCCTCAGTTTTCTTAATAGCCAATGCTAAGAAGTGAGGAATCTGCCAAATAAATAAAATCATGAATAACACCCATGCTACGACACCGATATTCCCTTCCACTGCCGTCCATCCAATAAGCGGCGGCACTGCACCGGAAACGCTTCCTACTACTGTGTTAATCGTATAGCGGCGTTTCGTCCACATTGTGTACAATACAACATACGTAAAGACTCCGATAAAACCGATAACAGCAGCCATGACAGTTGTCATCAGCAGCATGATCAATCCTAAAGCAACCAGCAAAATTCCAGACCATAACGCCTGACTCGGCTGAATTTTACCCGTAACCGTCGGTCTTACTTTCGTACGCTCCATAAGATGGTCAATGTCCCGGTCATACCAGTTATTGATCGCGCAGGAGCCCGCAATAATCAGTGAAGACCCGATTAACGTAAGAAGAACGGTGTTTATATTGCCTAAAAAACTTAAACCGGATATATGCAGTGCAAGCCACATTCCAGTGAAAGTCGTGATGAGGTTAGAATTGACGATCCCTATTTTAATAAGGGACAGAAAATCTTTCCATGCCGTTGTTTCTTCAATTTGTCCGTCTATAGCTGTATCATTTAAGATTCTGGAGTTAGCCATAACGTAAACCTCCCTTACAAACCTAACGCAGGAGAATAAAATAACCTGCAACTCTATCATACAAGATAACATCTTGTAAAAAAACATCCTATTAAATATTAAACGACAAACAGGAATTTATTTGTGAACTTTTTATGAATTTTACCAAAGATGAAGGCAATCTCCAAATCGGCATTGCGTTTACCTTATTTCTATCAGACCCGGCATGAATAATCAAGTGTACATTTTCCAGAAGCCGTCATTCTATTATATTTTTGTGAACAAAAGGCTCTGGGAATTGCCACAAAACACATATTCGCTTACACTTGGAACGTATATAAAATTGCAGCAGTATGTTGAGAAGGTGAATATTGTATGAATAAAGCATTAAAAGCTCTCGGTGTTCTGACGACATTTGTCATGCTAATTGTTTTAATCGGGGGTGCCCTCGTTACAAAAACAGGTTCCGGCCAAGGATGCGGCAGACAGTGGCCGCTGTGTCACGGCCGTTTTTTCCCTGAACTGAATCCGGCTTCAATTATTGAATGGAGCCACCGATTCGCAAGCGGAATCTCTATTATCCTTGTGCTAAGCCTTGCGTTTTGGTCATGGAGAAAAATCACGCCGATTTTTCGTGATACAACGTTTCTCGCGATCATGTCAATTATCTTTTTATTTCTTCAGGCATTGCTTGGCGCATTGGCTGTCGTATTCGGTTCGAACGCGCTGATTATGGCGCTTCACTTCGGCATCTCATTAATTTCTTTTGCTTCAGTGCTTATTTTAACATTGCTCATATTTGAAGCTGATAAATCAGTCAGAACACTGGTTAAGCCGCTTCAAATCGGCAAAAAGATGCAATTTCACATGATAGGAATTTTGATATATTCCTATATCGTTGTGTATACAGGCGCATATGTAAGACACACTGAATCAAGTCTGGCATGTCCTGATGTGCCGCTGTGCAGCCCGCTGAACAATGGACTTCCGACCCAATTCCATGAATGGGTGCAAATGGGCCACAGAGCAGCAGCCTTACTGTTATTTGTATGGATTATTGTTGCCGCTGTTCATGCTATTACTTCCTATAAAGATCAAAAACAAATCTTTTGGGGTTGGATCTCATGTCTTATTTTTATTACATTACAGGCACTGTCCGGTATTATGATCGTATACACTGAACTCGCTCTGGGTTTTGCACTTGCCCACTCGTTCTTTATTGCCTGTCTGTTTGGCGTTCTATGCTACTTCTTATTATTGATTGCTCGTTTCCGTTATGAATCCAGGCAATCATAAGGACTCAAGACCAAAGCCTTAGACGGCTTTGGTCTTTTTCATGTCTTGTTTTGGTGCTTTATTGTTTCAATGGCCAGCCTTCACTGAACTTGATGATCAGTGAGCGGCTCACTTCGGTCTGTCCCCTTCCTCATCGTGATTATAGAAATTTCATATGCATCTATAGTCCGCGAACATAAGTATTAAAGCCTTTTGGCCATTGGAAAATCAGATAGTGCTTAAAGAAATATGCATGGACTACTACAAAGCATCTAAAAAATTGGTGGTATACCTCTTTTTATTTTGGGCTTGTGACAGTACTCTATAATCTCTGAAGTCCCCTTATATCTCTTCTAACCATCTGTTTCACTCCACATTTTCTATAAAAAAACAAGAGTGTATATCATTGATATACACTCTTGTTTTTTTATGCTTTTTCAATTTCGAGAAGCAGATCTCCCGTTTGGATCGGCTCACCATTTTTCACATGAACCTGCTTGATTGTTCCTGAGAAAGGCGCCTGAACCGTTGTTTCCATTTTCATCGCTTCATTAATCATCAAATGATCACCTTTATTGACTTTTGTGCCTGCTTCAGCCAATACCTTAATAACTGTTCCAGGCATAGAAGCTGCGATGTGGCTTGGATTTGTCCGGTCTGCTTTCAGCCTTTCCTGAACGGAAGACTTAATGCTTTCATCTTTAATGACTACTTCACGCGGCTGCCCGTTGAGTTCGAAATAAACGACGCGGGTGGCATCAGGCTGAGGCTCACCGATTGAAATCAGCTTAACGATCAGCGTTTTGCCGCGCTCAATTTCAACTTCTATCTCTTCACCTAATGTCATACCGTAGAAGAATGTCGGTGTATCTAATACCGAGATGTCTCCATAGCTTTCTGTCGTTTTCACATAATCAGTGAAGACTTTAGGATAAAGGGCATATGCCACAGCATCCTGATCTGAAATTTCCAAGTTATGCTGCTCTTTAAATTCCTGTTTGATCGCTTCAAATGACACCGGCTCAAGCAGTTCGCCCGGTCTGACTGTAATCGGCTCCTGTCCTTTTAAGATCAGCTTTTGCAGTTTTTCCGGGAATCCGCCATGAGGCTGGCCGATATTTCCTTTGAAAAGCTCCACGACAGAATCAGGGAAATCTAAAGATTCACCTTTTTCGTAAACGTCTTTTTCAGTCAGATTGTTTTGCACCATGTAAAGTGCCATATCTCCGACAACTTTTGAGGAAGGCGTTACCTTGACGATGTCACCGAACATATCGTTCACGCGTCTGTACATTTCCTTGACTTCGTTCCATCGGTCGCCAAGGCCTACTCCCTTGGCCTGCTGCTGCAGGTTGCTGTATTGGCCCCCTGGCATTTCGTGTTCATAAATTTCAGTATGCGGAGACTTCATTCCGCTTTCAAATTCACTATAATATTTACGCACCGACTCCCAATATTGGGACAGCAATTCAACGCCTTGGACATTCATTTCCGGACGGCGGTCGTTGCCTTCCATCGCATGATAAAATCCGCTCGCGCTAGGCTGTGACGTTAATCCCGCCATTGAGCTGACCGCCACGTCTATGATATCAACGCCGGCTTCAACAGCTTTCGCATACATATAAATACCGTTTCCGCTCGTATCATGCGTATGAAGGTGAACCGGAATGTCGATCGTTTCTTTCAACGCAGAAACGAGTTCATATGCAGCCTGCGGTTTTAACAGCCCTGCCATATCTTTAATCCCGAGAATATGGGCTCCGGCCGCCTCAAGCTCCTTCGCCATCGATGTATAATATGCAAGGTCGTACTTCGTCCGGTTCTTGTCAAGGATATCTCCCGTATAACAAATCGCAGCTTCTGCCACTTTGCCGGTATCCCTAACAGCATCAATGGCTAACGTCATCCCTTTTACCCAGTTTAAGCTGTCGAAAATACGAAACACATCAATACCGGATTGAGCTGATTGCTTCACAAATTCTTTAATCACATTGTCCGGATAATTCGTATAGCCGACCGCATTTGATGAGCGAAGCAGCATCTGGAATAAGGTATTCGGCACTTCTTTGCGAAGATCTTCCAAACGCTTCCACGGATCTTCTTTCAGGAATCGGTAGGCTACATCGAAGGTCGCGCCTCCCCACATTTCCATACTGAATAGTTCAGGCCATAACGCAGCCGTCGGATTTGCGATTTTTTTCAAATCATGCGATCTGATTCTAGTTGCCAATAACGATTGGTGGGCATCTCTGAATGTCGTATCAGTTAAAAGGACAGATTTCTGCTCCTTAACCCAATTTGCAAGCCCTTCTGCACCTTTTTCATCAAGAATTTGCTTTGTTCCTCTGGCAGGCTGCTGATCAACGTCTACCTTTACGCTTAACGGTTTGTCAAACGCCGGTTTTTCTTTTTTCCCGATTCCAGGGAAGCCGTTCACTGTCACATTGCCGATGTAAGTGAGCATTTTCGTTCCGCGGTCTTTTTGTTTAGGGAATTTAAATAATTCAGGCGTTGTATCAATGAAAGACGTATCATATTGCCCTGTCAGGAACTTCTCATGTTTTGCAACGTTCTCAAGGAACGGAATGTTCGTTTTTATGCCTCTGATTCTAAACTCCTGAAGGTTTCGTACCATTTTGGCAGCTGCCTGTTCAAACGTTAAAGCCCAAGTTGAAAGCTTAACGAGAAGTGAATCATAGTATGGTGTGATCACGGCGCCCTGGAAGCTGTTTCCGGTATCAAGACGGACACCAAAACCGCCGCCTGAGCGGTAAGCCATGATTTTTCCTGTATCAGGCATGAAGTCATTTTGCGGATCCTCAGTCGTAACCCGTGACTGAATGGCATAGCCGATTGTAAAAATGTCCTTTTGCTCAGGAATATTTACTTTTTTGCTGTGAAGGCTGTGCCCTTGGGCAACAAGGATCTGAGTTTGAACAATATCGACACCAGTAATCATTTCTGTTATCGTGTGTTCAACTTGTACGCGAGGATTTACTTCAATAAAGTAGAACTCGTTGTTTGCAACAAGGAATTCGACCGTCCCCGCATTTATATAGTTTACATTTTTAGCAAGCGCAACTGCCGCCTCACAAATTTGATCCCTTAATTCAGGTGACAGCGAGACACTCGGCGCCACTTCAATGACCTTTTGATGGCGTCTTTGAACGGAACAATCCCTCTCAAAAAGATGGACGACATTTCCCTGCTTGTCTCCAATGACCTGAACCTCAATATGTTTCGGTTTCTCAATTAATTTTTCTACATAAACTTCATCATTGCCAAAGGCTGCTTTCGCCTCTGATTTAGCACGCTCATATGCTTCTTTGACTTCACTTTCAGATCTGACAATCCGCATACCGCGGCCGCCGCCGCCAAGCGAGGCTTTAATGATGATCGGATAACCGTTAGCTTGTCCAAATTGTTCGACGGCTTCAAGCGTTTCGGCAGGACCGTCGCTTCCCGGAATCACGGGGATTCCCGCTTTTTCTGCCTGCTCACGCGCTTTTACCTTGTCACCAAACATATCGAGATGCTCGGATTTTGGCCCTATGAATACGATGCCTTCTTCTTCACATCGTCTCGCAAAATGAATATTTTCAGATAAGAAACCGTATCCCGGATGAATTGCATCGACTTTGTTTCTTTTCGCAATATCAATGATACCTTCAATATCCAGGTAAGCATCAATCGGTTTTTTCCCTTCACCGACCAAGTATGCTTCATCCGCTTTGTACCGATGGTAGGAACCGGAATCTTCTTTTGAATAGACCGCAACTGTACGAATATTCAACTCGGTACACGCCCGGAATATTCGGATTGCAATTTCTCCCCTGTTTGCTACTAATACTTTTTGTATCGATTGCTGAGACAAACTTTTCTCCCCCTTACCCGAATGGAATATAATCTATCATAGCGGAATATCCTTCCCCTGTACACACTTGTTTTTTACTGATAAACAGTTTTTTTGAGCTGTTTCTTTTTCATTCCCTTCGGAGCCAAGGGCTCTTTCTTTTTCTTATTCTCTGAATATTTCACAAACATGCTGATATTCGCTAATATCCCCATACTCCCCAGCAGCAGCACCAAAGAAGAGCCCCCGTAACTGATAAATGGCAGCGTAACCCCTGTAATCGGAATTAATCCGCTGACACCGCCAAGGTTAATAAACGACTGGATGGCAATCATGCTTGAAATGCCGATCGCCAGAAGACTTCCAAACGGGTCCTCGCATTTTCTGGCAATATAAAAACCTTTTATGACGACAAAACCCAATAAGAAAATCACAAACAATACCCCAAAAATGCCGAGCTCTTCAGCAATGACAGCCATAATAAAGTCAGTGTGTGATTCAGGCAGATATCCGTATTTTTGGATACTTTCACCGAGCCCCAGGCCGAAAATGCCGCCTGAGCTGATCGCATAATAAGAATTGATCACTTGCAAACCTGATGAATTTGCATACTTAAATGGGTCTTCAAGACTCTCAAAACGCGCCAAACGGCCTTTAGTTAAAATTTGATCCTGATTTAAATAGAGAATCGGGCTGACTAAAATTAAAACAATTCCGCCGAGCAAAAGCAGCCTCACCAGCGTCTTTCCGCTGAAACCGGAGCACAAGATCATGCACGTCGCAATTAACCCTATAATCATGGCTGTACCGAAATCTGGCTGCATGGCAATTAACCCGCAAATTATAAGCGTCATGACTACCGGAGGAGCTACACCAGTTAATAGATGGTCAATATAGCTTTGTTTTTTGGCATATACGGCTGCGAGGTATAAAATCACGACCAGTTTCACAAACTCCCCCGGCTGAATACTCATTCCGCCGATTTTAAACCAGCTCTGCGCGTTTCCGGCAACATGCCCGAATACAAACAGTGAGATAAGCGCAAGAACAGATACAAGCAGTATTCCCTTCTGAAACTTTTGATGGGCCAGTGCTTTGTAAGGAAACAACGCCATGAGAATAAATAGAGCGCCACCCGCAATTAAAGCAAACAGCTGCCGCATGAAGAAAAAATTACTGCTTACTCCATACCGGGAGACAGCCGTAATCATGCTTGAGCTGTATACCATCACTAAACCGAATCCGCATAATAAAACGATTGCGAATATCAGTGAGTAATCATAAGATTTTAGCATTTTTTTTAACATAACATCCTCTTCCCTGCTTCTAACTTCCATTATCTATGGTTTTTATGTATTTATCTTTTTTATTTTACTACAATTTATCAAACGAGACGAAGAATCTCTATACGATTCGGAAGGAATGTGTAAAAAAAGACCGTCTTTTATGAGATGAGAGAAAAATAGCGGTTATAAAAAAACCCAAACTGTTAATAAGTTTGAGTTTTATCATTTATTTAGCTGTAAACGCGTCATGCAAAGCAGACAATTCGCGCTCCAATGTGTATAAAAGGTCTTTACCGTCTTTTTCATCAACCAATCCCAGGCGGACAGCAAAATCGATTTCC
The DNA here is from genome assembly GCF_037964975.1 of Bacillus sp. EU52. Lineage (NCBI taxonomy): Bacteria > Bacillati > Bacillota > Bacilli > Caryophanales > Bacillaceae > Bacillus > Bacillus sp. EU52. The sequence goes on along the minus strand of NZ_CP150177.1, from coordinate 1,503,707 downwards.
CTCGAAAGCCCGAACATTTGAGTATCTAAAACCTCTTCATATAGAGGACATTGAGGCATCGTTAAGTTATCCATTTGTACTCGGATCAGCTTCAAAATCTTCTCAGCGTCCACTTTTAAGAGTTCAAAAGCTTTTTGCCGATGGTCAACTATCATCTCTGAAGCCAAAAGTATCCCTCCGTTCCCCAGGCGAGTACCTAATTCTTCTATTTATCATAAAGGGTATCAACAGAAAATGCAAGAGGATTTAAGCATATGACATAAATTAAAAAATACTCAGCCTGTACATCTCAGACATTATTTCCAAAAGCTTTACACCTGCAATGCTGTTCCCTTTTTCGTCTAATGCGGGGCCGAATATGCCGATCCCGAAATCGTAAGGCGAAATGCCCATAATCCCGCCGGATACGCCGCTTTTCGCAGGAATTCCGACCTTAATTGCGAATTCCCCGCTTGCATTGTACATTCCGCACGTCACCATAAATGTTTTGCAAATTCTAGCGACATCTTTTGAGATGACTTGCTCCCCAGTCTCTGGATGTCTGCCGTTCAATGCAAATACAGATCCGATTTTCGCTAAATCCAAGCTGTTCATTTCAATCGCGCATTGCTTCGTGTATAAATCCATTACTGCCTCTACATCATCTTCAAAAATGCCGTACTGCTTCATATAATAACACATCGCCCGATTAATCATTGAAGTGCTGTATTCAGATTCAGCCACTTCCCGGCAGTATGTAATCTCTTGGTTGTTTGTCAGCCTTCTGATAAAAGAAAGCAAATAATCAAGTCTCTCTTTCACCGTTCTTCCTCTTATCAGACTTGTCACTACCAATGCCCCGGCATTAATCATAGGGTTTAACGGCTTGCTCGGATTCACTGTTTCGAGCTTGATAATTGAATTAAACGGATCACCGGTCGGCTCCTGTCCAACATAACTGAAGACCTTATCCTTGCCGTATTCCATTAACACCAAAGCAAGGGAAAGGACTTTCGATATACTTTGAAGCGTAAATGTTTTTTCTACGTCACCTGCTGACAGACAAACATTATTGGAATAATAAATCGCCACTGACAGGTCGTGTTTATCAGCTTTTGCCAAGGCGGGAATATAGCTGGCTACCTCCCCCTTGTCCGTTACTTTTTTCGCCTTTTTCACTAAGGCTTCAAGCTCATCATTATGCCGGCATACCATGCAAACACCCTCGTTCCCTCAGCATTTCAATACACATAATTTGTACACAAAGTGACAATTCATGCGAAAACTTTTATAATTTTGAGAGAAGGGGGTCATATCATGAGCGTTATCCAAGTAAAAGGCAATGTTACATATCCAATTACCATTGATCCAAGCGTATGGATTTTTGATGATCGCAAATTTTCGTTTGACCGCAAAGGGGACAGTCAAGACACATATTTACAATCAGCCGGGGATGAATCAGACCTTGATCCGGAACGCGTCATCAGAGAGGGGCGAATCGCGCCGCCTACATTAAAGACGGAAAAGCAATATGAGAAGCAAAAACTGATGAACGGCAGTTTCGCAATGAGACTTGGGACTGTCCTGAAAAATGCTGAGCCGAACAGCTCTGCGACACAATGTGTATTTGTCACAAGTTCGGGAAAGGCCGCCGTTTCTCTGGAAACCGCTCTGAACAGTATTGTCCATTTCAGTGAGGCAGGCAAGCCGATTCAAGAAGGCGGCCCCGTGCATATTTACTTTGAAGACCCGGTTCATCACAAACAGCCGATTACCGATTTAAAAGAGATCGAAATCATTTAAATGTTACAGCAAATCAGCTGCGAGCTGAGCGAGACCTGATCTCTCACCTTTTAACAGCTTCACGCTGCCTGAGATGGGTTGTCCTTTAAACCGCTCAACCACATAGGCCAAACCATTGTTCAGACTGTCTAAATATGGGTGATCAATTTGTTCAGGGTCACCCATTAAGACAATTTTACTGCCTTCACCGACTCTCGTCAGCAAAGTTTTCACCTCATGCCTGGTCAAATTTTGCGCTTCATCAATGATAATAAATTGATCTGGAATGCTTCTCCCTCTGATATAAGTCAGCGCCTCTACCTGAATTGAGCCAATTCCCGCCAAAATAGCATCAAGCTCCCCTGGTTTTTTCGCATTAAACAGAAACTCTAAGTTGTCAAAAATCGGCTGCATCCAAGGCTTTAGCTTTTCCTCTTTTTCGCCTGGCAAATACCCGATGTCCTTGCCAACAGGAACAATCGGCCTTGCGACGACCAGCTTTTTGTATATTCCCAAGTCTTCTGTCTGTAATAGCCCTGCCGCCAAAGCTAAGAGCGTTTTGCCGGTTCCCGCTTTGCCGATCAGGGTGACAAGCGGAATATCTTCCCGCAGCAAAAGCTCTAATGCCATTGTCTGCTGTACATTTTTCGGCCTGATTCCCCATATATGTTCATCATCAAATACGAGTCTTTTTAATACCGTTCCGGTTTTGTCTGCAATTCCGACTGCCGAGGAGGACCCTCCTAGCTCATCCTTCATTAAAGCAAACTGATTCGGATAAAACGCATGCTGTTTCACATCGTTTACTGAAATTTGATTTTTCCCGTAAAAAGAGCTGAACAGCTGCTGGCTGATATATAAATCTTTATAGCCGCTGTACATTTCATCATTGTCCACAACACGGTCATTCAAGAAATCTTCAGCAAGCAGTCCGATTGCGTCGGCTTTAACCCTGACCAGTACATCCTTACTGACAAGGATAACCGGCCTGCCATTTTCCTTGGTTTCTTCCTCGAGGCTTAAGTTTTTCGCAACGGCTAATATGCGATTATCGTTCGTCTTTTCAATAAAGATCTCTTGCAGCTGGTGAAACGAACGATGATTCAGTTCAATTCTCAGTGTGCCGCCGGTGTCAAGCGGTACATGCTCATGCAGCCTGCCCTTTTGTCTTAGCGCATCGATTAGCTTAGATACGTGCCTTGCATTCCTCCCAACTTCGTCCATATACCGTTTTTTTGAATCAACCTCTTCTAAAACGACAGCAGGGATGACAACCTCATTTTCTTCAAAAGAAAATATCGCGTTAGGATCCTGTAATAACACATTCGTATCTAACACATAAATTTTACTCAAGTCTCAGCCTCCTGATATAAGGGTCAAAGTTCTTCCTGCTTCTCTTTTGATGAAAAAGGTGAATGCCTGCTAAAATATATGTTTTTGTGCATAAAGATAGAAGGTTAATTCAACAATAAAATTAATAAAAGCATTTTAAGGAGGGAACCCGCAAGTGCGAATTCTTTTCATTATCATACAGCTGACACTTATCCTGTCCGCTTGTGCCTATCAACAAGGAAAACAGGGCCAGAATGTTGAAAAAGAATCAACAAGACAGCAGGAGACTAAACCGATTCACGTAAAGGACACAACTCAAGAAACAAAAGACAATGGAACAAGAACGGATATTGCCAAGCATCTTGTCAGCGTTGCTGAAAAAAACCCCGACGTCAAGGATGCAACAGCCGTTGTGCTGGGAGGCTATGCTGTTGTTGGGATTGATGTCGATGATACTTTGGACAGAAGCAAAGTGGAAACCATTAAATATTCTGTAGCTCAGGCGCTAAAGAATGATCGATATGGCACCAACGCAGTAGTCATTGCTGATCCCGATACGGTCAGCCGCCTTCGCGAAATGAGCAGAGAAATCAGCGAGGGCCATCCGGTAACAGGTATACTGGATGAATTAGCCGCAATTGTCGGCCGAGTGCTTCCCGAAGTGCCTAACGATGTGATTGACAATGAAGACGAACCGCAAACAAAGCAGCAAAATGACCAATTAAATAGAAAACAGCAACAGGAAATGGAGAAGGAGCAAAACGATCAATCTGATCATCATATGAAAAAGAACAACAATGACTAAGCTATAGCCTTGCGCTTTAGCTTTTTCTTATTTTGGACAGCTTCTGATCCGTGCTATAATACATGTTAGTGAAAGAGGTGATATGATGAGGGTCAAATGTTCTATTTGCGATAAAATTGAAACAATTGATGATGATACCCTGATCGCGAAACGGCTTCGAAACCGCCCGATCCATACATATATGTGCCAGGAATGCCACGATCGGATTGCCAAAAAAACAGAGGAACGGCTGAAAACGGGAAAATTTACTTTTCACCCGGGACAGCAGAAAAAAGAAAAAGTCAAAAAATAAAGCGGCCGCTTAACCATACAGAACACAAAAAAGACTCAGCTTTCAGCTGAGTCTTTTATGATTTTTCAGACTGTCCTTTTTTCGACTGATACAGCCGGATTTTGTAAATGATTAAAATCAGCGCAGCGACGACCAATCCTTCTGCCACGGGCAAAAACACCCCTAAAAAAGTCAAAACAGTGCAGCCCAACGCCAAAAATACATACACCACTGCAGATTTTAATACAGGAAGCCGTTTAGCAAATCCAAGCTTAAATACAATAACGGCCAACACAAAAATCGTGCCGTACAGCAGCCACATGCCTGCCGCAGGCTGCCGGTCTACTTGATATAGAGCGGCGAAGAACGACAGACGTTCGCTTACGTCATTCAAAAAGATTCCCTCCCCTGTAAACGTACGGGTTCTATCTTTTCAAATTCTGCACGAGATTAAGACAATCCTGCTGTTTTTTTCTTTTTAGCTGCTTTTTCACGTTCGTTCTTATTGAGGATCTTCTTTCTTAAACGGATGGATTCAGGTGTTACTTCACAATATTCATCTTCGTTTAAGTACTCTAGAGACTCCTCAAGAGACATGATGCGTGCTTTTTTAATTGTAGTTGTCTGATCCTTTGTCGCAGAACGGACGTTTGTTTGCTGTTTCATTTTGCTGACGTTAACAACAAGGTCATTGTCACGGTTATGCTCTCCAACGATCATTCCTTCGTATACTTCAGTACCCGGCTCAACGAAGATGACACCGCGGTCTTCAATTCCTTGAATACCGTATGATGTTGCTTTTCCGTTTTCCATTGACACAAGTACACCTTGACGGCGTCCGCCGACTTGGCCCGCCTGCATCGGCTGGTAGCTGTCAAACGTATGGTTCAAAATACCGAATCCGCGTGTTAATGATAGGAATTCTGTAGAGTAACCGATCAATCCGCGGGAAGGAACTGTAAAGATGAGACGGACTTGGCCGTTTCCGTTGTTGATCATATCAACCATTTCGCCTTTGCGGGCACCCATTGATTCCATGACAGAGCCAGTATGCTCTTCAGGAACATCAATTTGCACACGTTCAACAGGCTCACAGCGTACGCCGTCGATTTCTTTGATAATAACTTCAGGTTTTGACACTTGAAGCTCATAGCCCTCACGACGCATATTTTCAATTAAAATTGACAAGTGCAGCTCACCGCGTCCTGAAACAACCCAAGCATCAGGAGAAGCTGTTGGCTCAACACGCAAGCTCACATCCGTCTGAAGCTGTGATTGAAGACGCTCTTCGATTTTGCGGGCCGTTACATATTTGCCTTCACGGCCTGCAAACGGACTGTTATTCACGACAAATGTCATTTGAAGTGTCGGCTCATCAATGCGAAGCACCGGAAGCGGATCTTGATGGTCTACAGGACATACCGTTTCACCAACGTTGATATCTTCCATCCCGGAAACCGCAACGAGGTCTCCCGCTTTTGCTTCTTCAATTTCCACACGCTTTAAGCCTTGGAAACCAAAAATCTTTGTAACACGGAATGACTTTGCCGTTCCGTCAAGCTTCATAAGAGAAACCTGCTGTCCGACTTTCATTGTGCCGCGGAATACGCGTCCGATTCCGATACGGCCTACATAGTCGTTGTAGTCAAGAAGGGCAACTTGGAATTGAAGCGGCTCCTCTGCATTATCAACAGGTGCCGGAACATGCTTAATAATGGTTTCATATAAAGCTTCCATGTTTTCATCCTGTTGTTTCGGATCAAGACTCGCTGTTCCATTAATCGCGGAAGCATATACCACTGGGAACTCGAGCTGCTCTTCATTGGCATCAAGCTCAATGAACAGATCCAGAACTTCATCGATAACTTCCTCTGGACGAGCAAAGTCACGGTCAATTTTGTTTACAACAACAACAGGGTTCAGGTTTTGCTCAAGAGCTTTTTTCAGAACAAAACGAGTTTGAGGCATACAGCCTTCATATGCGTCAACGACAAGCACTACGCCGTCAACCATTTTCATAATCCGTTCTACTTCTCCCCCAAAGTCTGCGTGTCCAGGGGTGTCCAAAATATTGATACGTGTATCTTTATAGTTAATCGCAGTATTTTTCGCCAATATTGTAATGCCGCGTTCGCGTTCAAGATCATTAGAGTCCATTGCGCGTTCAGCAACCTGTTCGTTGGCACGGAACGTACCAGCCTGATGTAAAAGCTGATCGACTAAAGTCGTTTTCCCATGGTCAACGTGGGCAATAATCGCGATGTTGCGAAGATCATTTCGAAGTTTCACTTTTTCATCTCCTAAAAAAATTAGATAACTTTCATATTATACCACACATCCTCTTTAAAAGCGTCACGTTTTTCAGTAAACTTAATATAAGACGTAAAAGGGGATGGAAAATATGAAAAAAATGAATTGGCTTTTACTATTATTTGCATTTGCAGCGGTTTTCAGCATTATGCTGATCGGCGTCTTTATCGCTGAAAAAAGCGCTATTGGCATCATCGCCAGCATTGTACTTGTTTGCGCTGTCATGGGCGGCGGATTTACATTAAAAAAGAAAATGCGCGAACAAGGCTTGCTTGATTAAAAGCATTGCCCCGCCGGCGACATTGTAATCAAAAAACACCGCAAAGATAGCGGTGTTTTCCATTTCTTTAAGCCTTATCTCCCCTGTTTCTTAGTCAGGAAGATGCAAATCATCCTTCATACATAGACAAACGTTCTAACGATCACACGTGCAGCCTTCAAAAAGTAGTTCGGCAACGATACACATAAAATACCATAGCGCCTATTCCTCCACCGGAAACTACTCCCTATAATGGAATTTGTAGCACAATTCATAAAAGGGAGAGAAGAAACATGAAGAAAACATTTGTAAAAAAAGCTATGTTAACGACTGCCGCAATGACATCAGCTGCTCTATTAACGTTCGGTCCTGATGCAGCCAGCGCAAAAACACTGGTTGATAACACTGCTGTTCAACTCCAGCATCAGGCGAGCACTAACGAAGATCTCAATACATTCATTGATATATTAAATCAATGTATATACGAACAAGACGGTGTATATTATTTTGACAGCGAAAAAGCTGTCGAGTTAGGAATGACAAAAGAAGAGGCTCAGGTAATTGCTACACTCTGGGAATCGACATCAGAATTTTTCAGCATTGTTTCACAATGTGTGTATCTCGAGGATGGAAATTACAAATTTGATACAGAAAAAGCAGTTGAACTTGGCTTCACAGAAAAAGAAGCACTTGCACTTGAACAATTTTTCTCCGCTGTTTCTCTCAAGATTCACATTCTTCAAGCAGCCATTGTGCTACAAGATGATGTGTACAGCTATGATAAAGACGCAGCGCTACAAGCAGGTGCAACGCCACTGCAAGCTGACGTTTATGAAAAACTCTTCAGTGCCCTGTCACAAGAACAGCTTGCCGCTATTTACGATATGATTCATCCCCAGGCTTAATGTAAAAAAGCGCTTGCCGGAATCGGACAAGCGCTTTTTTTATATCAGCAGTTTGATGATCAGCATCATGGCAACCGCCGCTCCAAACCAGCAGGCAGCTTTCATGATCAGTAATCCATAGTACCTCTGTTTAAAACGCAGTTCTTCTTCCGGCAGATAAGCCTCCTCAACGGCCTGTTCGCTTTCCAATTCAAATGGCTCAGCCATCGTGTCATACATGTCTCTGCAGCTGCTGCACATTTTTAAATGCTCTTCTATAACGTGTTCCGTTTCTCTTTTACAATCACCTTCAAGATACAGAGGAAGCAGGTCTCTTACTAGAAAGCAGGTCATATCCGCTCCTCCTCTCTACTTTTCGTCATGTTTTTCTTTAGCTCTAATCTAGCCCGGTGCAATGTGGTTTTCACCTTAGAAAGACTCCATCCTAATATCTCAGCGATTTCTTCATAAGAAAGCTCTTGGAATTCTCTTAAAATCAAAACGGATTGATGCTGATCTTTTAACTTCAGGAGCTCCTGCCGCAGTGTTTCGCTTTTCACCGTCCGTGACAGATACTGTTCAGGCTGGTCATAAGTTGTTTGCGTTAACCCTTCATTTTTGCTGATTTCAGTAAATTGGTATTTGACATCCCTTCGGTACCAATTGATAAAGGTATGATGCGCAATGGTGTAGAGCCATGTTCTGATGGAAGAATGCCCCCTAAACGAAGCCAGACCGTTAAGAGCTTTTACAAACGTGTCCTGCGCTAAGTCCTTGGCTGTTTCAAGATGATGAGTCCTTCTGAATAAATAATTTAAAATTTCTTGATAATACTGCCGATACAAGTCCTCAATGGAATCCCTATGCTTCATTAAAAGTAAAACCACACCGTCATCCAAATGGCCAATAAAATGAAACAGATATACATGGAAGACAGGTATACTTTCATATATCTGATTTGGCTTTCTTCTTCAGCACCGGGACTTCTCTTTAAACAAGTTTTACTCTTTAAGTCTTCCGCATTCTTTTGAAATAGGGATTCATGCTGTTTCATCCATTCCATTGATTCATCCTCTAGCTCTCCTTCTTTATACAGGTCGTATAAGTCTACAAAAACAGACTCTTTTTCTTTATGATTCATAAAGACTTTTCACCTCTTGTGTTTCTCCATCCACTACATAGGCATCATGGCGATTTGAACCAAACGGCTGAATAATGATCAGCCATGCATAATGCCGTTCATCCCCTCTTTGAACGATAATCGGACGCATACGCTTTTTGTAAATAACACCCTGATATAGAGAAGCTACCTTTTCGTATGCCAATGTTCCATTACGATACGTATAAGGGAATGACTGATCAGGTGTATCGCTGTATACATAAACGTTTAGCTGACCTTGATCTTCAAAAAACTCATATGTTTTAGAAGAATCAGTATACATCACCATGTCACCCTGACTGCTTTTTTTCTTCTTTTCTGATCCACGAGCATCGAAGATCGATAATATCTGATGCTGCATCCGGCTGTTAGCCATTGAGATATTCTTTTTCATCGGAAGCGAAAGACTATGTAAACAACCTGATTCGCCCTCAAATTCCAAAACAATTCCACCTTTTGTTTCCACTCTCACCATGCTTCCGAGCAGGCTATTGCTTTCAATATCAGTGATCTGATAAGGCTGTTTTGAGATGTTCAGCGCTGTAAACATTTGTTCCACTTTGTCTTGAATGTCTTGTTCCGTTATATGAACATGCAGAAGAGAGTCAAGCTGGTAAATCGATGGATCTTCACTAAAACCCATTAAGGTTTCCTTTTCCCAATAAAATACCGCGCCATCATCAGCATGATCTTTTTTATGAAGCTGGTTTTTCAGGTATATACGTACGACTGTCTGGCCGTCCTCATTTGATACCTTTGTTTCGATATGATCCTTATGTAACACACGTCCGTGTCGCTCAAGGAAAGCGATGGACTTCCGCTTGTACTCCTGATTCGTTAGCTTTTTCCCATGTGCTTTTTGTAAGTATTCATAATTACGAATCAGCTGCGATACTTCATCTACCTCAGCTTTGTAACCTTTGCTTTCAAATGAGTAGAAATAATGCACATCCATGTTTGTATCATGCAAATAAAGTGTTTCATCCGTAGGAAAAAATGACTTTAGTATCTGTTCCGCTTTTTCTGATGAAATGTGCTCCCCGACAAAATTGAATGAATCATGGACATTTGCTGGCTTTGATACAGCGAAAGCAGCCGTTCCTATGTTATATATCGGATTTAACAGCAGGACAAAAAACACCAGGACAGCCATCGTCACCCACTTATTCACACGCACATAAACCTTTCCTGACTTTTGGAACAGATGATAGCTCATCAAAAATCCCGCCATTGCCAAATAAATCGTATATGGCATTACTGCACCATAATCTTTTGAGATTTGATTGGGATATGGCGCAAGCAGCAAGACAAGCAGTCCGATAATCAGCGTATAAAATAAGCCTAGTAAGATCTTATCCGTTCTCCAATACAGCTTGAAAAACACTACATTCAACGCAATGGGAAGAGTGATGATGAAAAACAGAAACACGAATGCAATCGGCTCCATCCCATCCGGGTATTCCTTCCAATACGAAAAGAAACTAAAAATCATTTGTACGATCGGCAAACTGACAACGGCAAGGTCGAACGTATAAAACTTACCCTTTCCGCCATGATCACGCGGCATCAGCATATAGTGAAAAGCCGTCAGCAGCACATATCCGTATAACAAAAAATGCAGCAGCGGCAGCAGTTCTTTTCCGTCCTCTCTTAAGTAAGCGCTGGTGAAGTTTGTTGATTGCACCTGGTGAATAAGTTCAACAGACACTCCCGCCAGCAGCACAATCCGCAATATAACACCCGCCAAGAACATTGTGCGCTGCCGGTTTATTTTGGGATGATGCACCAAAAGATATAAGCCCGCCAGAACAACAATTGACCATTGAATCAGCAGGGTGCTTTGTCTGCTTAATATAAAATAACGTTCGAAATGCAATACATAATGACTGAATAACTCCAACACGAACAACAATCCTTTACTTCTTATTAAGGCCTCATTCGGTTAGACAGCGGACTTTTCAAAAAGTTTCAAGTTGAAACAAAAAATATCTCATCTTCCCCTTGATATGTAAAAAACATAACTCTTGAGTGAACCGTCACATGACACTTGACTCATCTTGATATTATTCAACAAAAACAAACACAGGACAATACTATCAATTTTGTCTAGTTATGTTAGTTTTTGTTGAGTATTCCAGAATGCTAGTTTAATATAACAATATAAAGTTTTCAGTATTTTCAAAAAGGGGGATTTATTGTGGGTTTAGGTAAGAAATTGTCTGTTGCTGTCGCTGCTTCGTTTATGAGTTTATCAATCAGCCTGCCAGGTGTTCAGGCTGCTGAAGGTCATCAGCTTAAAGAGAATCAAACAAATTTCCTCTCCAAAAACGCGATTGCGCAATCAGAACTCTCTGCACCAAATGACAAGGCTGTCAAGCAGTTTTTGAAAAAGAACAGCAACATTTTTAAAGGTGACCCTTCCAAAAGGCTGAAGCTTGTTGAAAGCACGACTGATGCCCTTGGATACAAGCACTTTCGATATGCGCCTGTCGTTAACGGAGTGCCAATTAAAGATTCGCAAGTGATCGTTCACGTCGATAAATCCGATAATGTCTATGCGGTCAATGGTGAATTACACAATCAATCTGCTGCAAAAACAGATAACAGCCAAAAAGTCTCTTCCGAAAAAGCGCTGGCACTCGCTTTCAAAGCTATCGGCAAATCACCAGACGCTGTTTCTAACGGAGCGGCCAAAAACAGCAATAAAGCCGAATTAAAAGCGATAGAAACAAAAGACGGCAGCTATCGTCTTGCTTACGACGTGACGATTCGCTATGTCGAGCCTGAACCTGCAAACTGGGAAGTCTTAGTTGACGCCGAAACAGGCAGCATTTTAAAACAGCAAAATAAAGTAGAACATGCCGCCGCCACTGGAAGCGGAACAACTCTAAAGGGCGCAACTGTTCCTTTGAACATCTCTTATGAAGGCGGAAAATATGTTCTAAGAGATCTTTCAAAACCAACAGGCACCCAAATCATCACATATGATTTACAAAACAGACAAAGCCGCCTTCCGGGCACGCTTGTCTCAAGCACAACGAAAACATTTACATCTTCATCACAGCGGGCAGCCGTTGACGCACACTATAACCTCGGTAAAGTGTACGATTATTTTTATTCAAACTTTAAACGAAACAGCTATGATAACAAAGGCAGTAAAATCGTTTCTTCCGTTCACTACGGCACTCAATACAATAACGCTGCATGGACAGGAGACCAGATGATTTACGGTGATGGCGACGGTTCATTCTTCTCTCCGCTTTCCGGCTCATTAGATGTGACAGCGCATGAAATGACACATGGCGTCACCCAAGAAACAGCCAACTTGATTTATGAAAATCAGCCAGGTGCATTAAACGAGTCTTTCTCTGACGTATTCGGGTATTTTAACGATACAGAAGACTGGGACATCGGTGAAGACATTACGGTCAGCCAGCCTGCTCTTCGCAGCCTGTCCAACCCTACAAAATACAACCAGCCTGACAATTACGCCAATTACAGAAACCTTCCAAACACAGATGAAGGCGATTATGGCGGTGTACACACAAACAGCGGAATTCCAAACAAAGCCGCTTACAACACCATCACAAAACTTGGTGTATCTAAATCACAGCAAATCTATTACCGTGCGTTAACTACGTACCTCACGCCTTCTTCCACATTCAAAGATGCCAAGGCAGCTCTCATTCAGTCTGCCCGTGACCTCTACGGCTCAACTGATGCCGCTAAAGTTGAAGCAGCCTGGAATGCTGTTGGATTGTAATATTAGAAAAAGCCTGAGATCCCTCAGGCTTTTATTGTTACATATCTTGATTTCTCTCTCAGCTGAAACGACGAAAAGATGCTGCCATGAGACAGCAAACCGCTCCTGATTTGCAAAAAGAGGGATGCAGCCGCAAGTACGCATTTTATAAAAGCTAATGATTCAGTCCACATAATTGATAGACGAATTCTGCTACAGGTCACGTGGCTATGTGAAGGATCGCGCGTCCAGTTAAGAGCAAAAACATTGACAAAAAAATTTATTTATGCTAAAATTTACCATTAATATATTTGTATGTATAATAAGATTCTCCTGGCCAGGAGAATCTTATTTTTTGTGGAGGATCATTTCATGAGGAAAAATGAGTCCAGCTTAACGTCTTTGATTTCAGCGTTTGCCCGTGCTTATCACAGCAAATATGACACACCTCTTATTTTTGATGATTTTATCGCAAAAGATCTCATTAACGAAAAAGAGTTTATCGACATCAGTAAAAATATGATTCAAGGAATATCGTTTTTCAACAAAGAGATCGCCGAACGTCTTCAAAATGATCCTGAAAAAATATTAAAATGGGTTGCACAAATCCAGCTGTCTCCCACGCCACTAGCACGTGCTTCTTATTGTGAAAAAGTCTTGCACAACGAATTAATCCTGGGGGCAAAACAGTATGTCATTCTTGGAGCGGGGCTGGATACCTTCTGCTTTCGGCATCCAGAATTAGAAAACAGCTTACAGGTTTTCGAGGTTGACCATCCGGCTACACAGCAATTCAAAAAAAATAAGCTGAAGGATGCAAATCTGACAATTCCGGGTCATCTTCATTTTGTTCCTATGGATTTCACCAAAACGTTTTCGTATGATCCTCTCTTAGATGAAGGATTTAAAAACACAAAAACATTCTTCAGCCTTCTCGGAGTGTCTTATTATGTAACACGGGAAGAAAATGCAAGCTTGATCAGCAATTTATTTTCTCATGTCCCGCCTGGAAGCTCTATTGTTTTTGATTATGCGGACGAAACACTTTTTACAGCAAAAGGGACGTCGAATCGAGTTGAACATATGGTGAAGATGGCTGCCGCAAGCGGGGAACCGATGAAATCATGTTTCACTTATCAAGAGATTGAACATCTGTTAGAGTCATCTGGTTTACTGATCTATGAACATCTATCACCAGACGACATTAATGACCTTTTGTTTAGTAATCGAAAAGACAATTTGTCAGCGTTTGAAACGATTCATTATATTCATGCAGTAAAAAAATAATTTTCAAATTATCAGAAGCCTCTCAATGTTTGAGAGGCTTTTTATTGAACCCGCATGCAACAAATAAGCTGCCATTATCATATGGCAGCTTCTGCTAAAGGCTTCACCAGGATCATAAATGATTTGCCTTTCTCATCTTTTTCCGTTTTCAGCTGTTCAAAGCCGCATTGGCTTAAAAACAGTATCCATTCCCTGCGCTCAATGGGAACTCCCGCAAACATCGCTTTATGTTTCGCTCTAAGCAATTTGCTGATCTGTTCAATGATCATCTTCGCATGTCCCTTTTTTTCTTCAGCCGGGTCAATCAGAACCGTTCCGAGCCACGGCTTACCGTTTGAAGGAGACCACTCGAGATGGTAGCTGACGGCAACAGGCATACCGTCTTTTTCCCATACAAGCCATGAACCGTTGTACATGGAGTAGGAAATGATATAGTCTTCTGCATCTTTATCTCCAAACTCCTCCTCTTTCCATACAGGATGAGCCTCCGCGAGCTTTTCTAACAAGCTGAGATCATCCTGCTCAAATGGCCTACTTCCCAGCATGAAGATACTCTTCAAATATCGTTTTATGTATAGATGGATTTCCGGCTAGCACACTGTGGTTTTCTAAAAAGGTAAACGGCTCTCCTTCAATGGTCGTATAGATGCCTCCTACTTCATTTAACAGCACACAGCCGGCTGCGTAGTCCCATGGCGCAAGCCGCATCGTGATGTAAGCATCTATTCTTCCTGCCGCGACATTTGCCAGCTCTAAAGCGGCAGAACCGTAGGAGCGTGTGCCTCTGACTCTTTTCACAAGTGGCGCTAACACACTTTGATCAATTCTTCTGTTTTCCGTTACCCATGTTGCATTAATGGCAAGTATCGCTTCTTCAATGACGGTTTCTTTTAATGGAGCCAGCTTCGTTTCATTCATATAAGCTCCTCTGCCGCTAAATGCGTGATACAACTCATCGTGCACCACATCATAAATTAAACCGATTTTCCCTTCACCGTTTTCAAAAATCCCAATGGAAATCGCAAAATTTCTTTGCTGGTGCACAAAATTCATCGTCCCATCAATCGGATCAATAATCCATACGACTCCCTCAAGTGAGTGGATTTTGTCTCCTTGCCCCTCTTCACCGAGTATCCGATGTCCCGGAAATGTTTCTTGAATTCGATCAATGAAAAACTTTTCGGTTTCTTTGTCAATATTGGTGACTAAATCATTCGGATTTGATTTCGTTTCAATTGTCAGGCTTTCATGCATGGATTGTTTAATTCTCGCGCCTGCCTCTCTTATCCATTTCTTTGCAATCTCATCGATTTCCGTCCAATTTGTCATTCGTTCGTACCTCTCTTCTATGTAGACCTTTTATTTTATAGGATACTGATAACGGCAATGAAAAAGCAAGGAAAATGAAAAATATCCCTTCTCACGTAAAAACGAACCATTCATGCGGTTCGTTTTCACTATCGCTTTTTTACCCGTTAAGACGAATCCATTCTTTTCTAAGTCGCTCAAGTTTGTTTTTGCTTTGTTCAATCTGCTCTTCATTTTCTTTCTGCATTGCTTCATATAGGGTTGCCAATTCATAATCAACCTCTAGTCTCCAGACAGCAACACGATTGTTTTTCTCTTCCTTAAATCCCTCTTTTACAACTTGCCTCATTGTCTTTCGCCCCTTCCAGAGATCATTTGTTTGTAAAAAAGCATCCCATTTTGCCATTCAACAATGATTACTTCTTATATCGTATGATTGTTCTATTTACGCGCAACATGATTCTGAAAATTGTGTGTTTACCTACTCGTTTATTACCACATTTCCCCTTACTTCAAACGCGCTCAATCTTTTTGAAGCTCGTATGAACTGTGATAAAATATGTATACTTAGCATGAAGGAGGAAAATCATGACACAAATGCGTTTCACTGAAGAAGACTTTAACACATTTACAATAGAAGGCTTAGACGCGCGCATGGAAGTATTAAAAGAGACGGTCCGTCCGAAGCTTACAGCTCTAGGCGAACATTTTGCCCCAACTTTATCAGCTTTAACCGGAGATGAAATGTTTCCGCATGTGGCGAAGCACGCAAGAAGATCCGTCAATCCCCCGGCTGACAGCTGGGTGGCGTTCGCAAACAGCAAAAGAGGCTATAAAAAACTGCCGCATTTCCAAATTGGTTTATGGGAAAGCCACGTCTTTGTGTGGTTCGCGATTATTTATGAATCCCCTATCAAAGAAGAATACGGCAAATTGCTTGAAGTGAACCAAGAAACCATTACGAAAAATATCCCTGACAGCTTCGTTTGGTCTGCAGATCACACAAAACCGGGCGTACATAAACAGTCTGAAATGGACAAGGAACAACTGAAGACACTGTTTGAGCGTTTGCAGACTGTAAAGAAAGCTGAGCTGTTATGCGGCATCCAGCTCCAAAAAGAAGAAGTGCTGAATATGAATAACCAGGAATTCCTTCAGCGTATCGATGATGCCTTTAAGCAGCTTGCTTTTCTGTACCGTCTCACCCAAAAAGTATCACAAGCATAAAAAAGAGCCGGGATATCCCCCGGCTCTTTTTCTTACATCTTAATCTTCGCGTGATCAGATTCTCTCGCCTGTTTGACCGTGCGATAAGGAGAATATGTACTTTGTTCCTCAAACTCGCCGCATATCTTTTTTTCTTCGGCCTTCCCCGGTACAATTTCCTTGAAACGGCGGTAAGCTTTAAGCAGTTCTTCACGATCCGCCCCTTTTTCATATGCAAGCTCAACCTGCTGGAAAAATGCAATCACATCCACTGCTTCTTCGGTTGTCCAATCTTCATTCATCGGATATTGATACTCCATTTTCTTCACTCCTTATAGATTTACTTCCCTTAAGAGAAAGCATCTTCATTTGATCATAAATTGTTCTTTACATTCTTTCAAGTTCATAATATAATTCATTTGTTTTACGTCTAAAAAACGGTTGAGAAACTGATTTTAATACACACTATTATGCATAGGTATGATTACAAAGGTGGGAAAACAATTGTCGCAACATGAAACACCCTTATACACAGGACTGAAAAAGCATGCAAGCAGACAGCCTGTTCAATTCCACATTCCCGGCCATAAAAAAGGGGCAGGAATGGACCCAGAATTCAGACAATTTATCGGTGAAAACGCGTTAAGCATAGATTTGATTAATATTGAACCATTAGACGATCTGCACGCGCCAAAAGGCATTATTAAACAAGCACAAGATCTGGCTGCTGAAGCATTTGGAGCGGATCATACATTTTTTTCTGTTCAAGGAACAAGCGGCGCCATTATGACAATGGTAATGGCTGTTTGCGGACCTGGTGATAAAATTATTATTCCAAGAAATGTTCATAAATCAATTATGACAGCTATTGTATTTTCCGGAGCGATTCCAATTTTTATTCATCCTGAAATTGACAATGAATTGGGCATCTCCCACGGAATTACACTTGAATCTGCTAAACGGGCGCTTACCGAACATCCGGATGCAAAAGGGCTTCTCGTCATCAACCCGACATATTTCGGTGTTGCAGCCGACTTAAAAAGCATCGTAGAACTCGCTCATTCGTTTGATGTGCCAGTGCTTGTGGATGAAGCACACGGCGTTCACATTCATTTTCACGACGAATTGCCGCTATCGGCTATGCAGGCAGGAGCGGACATAGCAGCGACAAGTGTACACAAGCTGGGCGGATCACTCACGCAAAGTTCGATTTTAAACATGAGAGAGGGCCTTGTATCAAAAGACAGAGTGCAATCCATACTGAGCATGCTGACAACTACGTCAACTTCTTACTTGCTTCTCGCTTCTTTGGATGTTGCCAGAAAACGCCTTGCAACAGAAGGCCACCAGCTTGCTGAGGAAACACTAAAGCTTGCCAATCAGACGAGAGATCGCCTCAACCAGATTGAAGGCATTTATTGTGTCGGTTCTGAGATTCTTGGTTCGAAAGCAGCTTACA
The DNA here is from genome assembly GCF_037964975.1 of Bacillus sp. EU52. Lineage (NCBI taxonomy): Bacteria > Bacillati > Bacillota > Bacilli > Caryophanales > Bacillaceae > Bacillus > Bacillus sp. EU52. Next base: position 1,485,924 of record NZ_CP150177.1, on the reverse strand, counting down.
GCTATGATCCGACAAAATTGATTATCTCTGTGAAAAGTCTTGGCCTGACAGGGCATGACGTGGAAAAATGGCTTCGTGAATCCTTTAATATTGAGGTTGAGCTTTCTGATCTGTACAATATTTTGTGTATTTTCACTCCTGGTGACAGCCAAAATGATGCAGACCGGCTTGTAGAGGCTTTAACTGAGATCGCACAGCAAATGTCAGAACAAGATGTAACACATCAGCAAACTGAGGTTCTGCTTCCAGAAATACCTTTATTGGCAATGACTCCGCGTGATGCTTTCTATGCAAACACGGAAGTCATCCCATTAAAAGAAGCATCCGGACGGATTATTGCTGAATTTGTCATGGTATATCCGCCTGGTATTCCAATCTTCATCCCAGGAGAAATTATTACAGAAGAAAACATCAGCTACATTTTTAAAAACCTTGACGCAGGCCTCCCTGTTCAAGGACCTGAGGACTCGACTTTACATATGATCCGGGTCATCAAAGAACAAAAAGCAATTCAATAAAAAATAAAAAGCATGCGGCTTAAAGCCGCATGCTTTTTTTACTCTTCATCAACAGGACATTGACATTGTCCGCAGCATGTTCCGTATAATGTTGTCACTTTCTCATCTTCAAAGTAATGAATGGCTTCGTTGCAATCTTGGCAAACAATCGTACCCATCTCTTATTCCCCATTTCTTTGAAATTTGAAAACGCTTAATTTCTTTTGTTGTTATTATATTAATATGTCACATTTAAAATGTCAACAATAAACTGTATAACACATTTAATTTTAGATCATCATATAGACCGTGCTTTTCCATTTTCCCTCATACAATATCTTCTTCATACAGAAGCTTTACTCGATATATATGCCACAGCACATAATGTAATTTCACGTTTTCTTGAACTTTCATCCAAGAATGCAGCAAAAAATTCAATATACCCCAGGTTGCTATTTTAAACGATTGATATAATATGTAATCTCACTTTAAAAACGGTTTCAATTATATAACAATTAGGTAACAAGAAGCAGATTAAGCCGCCTCTCGTGATAAACTAAAGCTAGTTAACTACTGTTTATACAGAGGAGAAGATAGATGCGATATCGCGCGGTATTCCCTATGCTGATAATAGTATTTGCTTTATCGGGCTGTACGCTTTCCACCATCAATCCGATGAAAAAAAGCCGGATTGACAACATTCATCATACACAAATCCTGTTTTTTTCTGATGAGAACCAAATAGACCAGGAAGCGCCTTATTACGATGCACTGCTTGATTTAGAAAAAGATTATCCCGAGCAAATAGATAAAATGAAGGTCTATGATAAAAAAGAAGGCTGGGAAGATGAGATTGAAACTGTCCCTACCCTTATGGTTGTTGATCAGCGCCATGTCGTGGTGAAAATCGAGGGATGTGTGAAAAAGAAAGAAGACATCATTAAACCATTACAGCATGTGCTGTCAAAATAAAAAAACAGCCCCGCTTTGAGCGAGGGCTGTTTTTGATATGAAAATTATTTTACGATGTGAATCGGACTTCCGATTGCCACTTCAGCAGCTTCCATTGTGATTTCGCCCAATGTTGGGTGAGCGTGAATTGTCATCGCGATATCTTCAGCAGTCATGCCGCCTTCAATCGCTAAGCTTAATTCAGAAATCATATCAGAAGCACTTGCTCCGGCGATTTGTGCACCGATCACAAGACCGTCCTCTTTACGAGTGATCAGCTTCATGAAGCCGTCTGTTTCGTTAAGAGAAAGCGCGCGGCCGTTTGCTGCAAATGGGAATTTAGCAGCAACAATGTCAAGACCTTCTTCTTTCGCCTGTGCTTCAGTGTAACCAACTGATGCAAGTTCAGGCTCAGAGAAAACAACCGCAGGAATACCAAGGTAATCGATTTCTGCAGGCTCTCCAGCGATAGCTTCTGCTGCGATTTTACCTTCGTAAGATGCTTTATGAGCAAGAGGCGGTCCTTCGATGATATCACCGATTGCATAAATGTTAGGTACGTTTGTGCGGCACTGTTTGTCAGTTTTCACGATACCGCGGTCCGTCATTTCGATACCGACTTGCTCAAGACCAAGCTCATCAGTGTTTGGACGGCGTCCTACTGTAATCAATACGTAATCAGCATCAACCGTTTTTTCTTCGCCTTTTACTTCGAAAGTAACTGTTACGCCGTCTGGTCTTTCTTCAACGCCTTTAGCCATCGCGTTTGTATGGATTTCAACGTTGCCTTTTTTCTTCAGTCTGCGTGTAACGAGAGAACTCATTTGTTTTTCGAAGCCAGGAAGAATTTCATCTCCGCCTTCAAGAATAACAAGTTCAGTACCGAAGTTAGCATACGCAGTTCCAAGTTCAGTTCCGATGTATCCGCCGCCGATAACAACGAGCTTTTTAGGAATTTCTTTAAGAGCCAAAGCGCCAGTTGAATTCAGCACACGCTCACTATATTTGAAGTTTGGCAATTCGATAGGACGAGATCCAGTAGCAATGATTGCGTTTTTGAACGTGTATGTTTGAGCAGAGTTCTCATCCATCACACGAACTGAATTGCTGTCTACAAAGTAAGCTTCACCTTTTACAACATCTACTTTGTTACCTTTAAGAAGACCTGCTACACCGCCAGTAAGCTTGTTGACAACAGAAGCTTTCCATTCTTGAACTTTTGTGAAATCAACTGTTACATTCTCAGCAGTGATTCCCATGTCATCAGAATGTTTTGCATTCTCATAACGGTGACCTGCATTGATCAGCGCTTTTGAAGGGATACATCCAACGTTCAGACAAACGCCTCCAAGAGTTGCTTTTTCAACGACTGTTACTTTTTGTCCAAGCTGTGCAGCGCGGATGGCAGCTACATAGCCGCCAGGTCCCGCACCAATTACAAGAGTATCTGTTTCAATAGGGAAATCTCCTACTACCATAACATTACGCCTCCATTAAAATTAATTGTGGATCGTTCAGTAAACGCTTGATGTGATTTAATGCATTTTGCGCAGTTGCTCCGTCGATCATACGGTGGTCGAAGCTGAGAGAAAGAGCTAAGACTGGAGCTGCTACGATTTCGCCATCACGAACAATCGCTTTTTCTGCAATGCGTCCGATACCAAGAATCGCAACTTCTGGATGGTTGATAACCGGAGTGAACCATTGTCCGCCGGCAGAACCGATGTTTGTAATTGTGCAAGATGCGCCTTTCATTTCAGCTGGAGCAAGCTTGCCTTCACGAGCTTTTGTTGCAAGGCCATTGATCTCATCAGAAATTTCAAAGACAGATTTACGATCTGCATTTTTCACAACCGGTACAAGCAAGCCTTTTTCAGTGTCAGCAGCGATACCGATGTTGAAGTAATGTTTTTGGATGACTTCATCTGTTTTATCGTCAATTGACGTGTTTAAAACAGGGAATTTTTTCAGTGCAGATGTAAGAGCTTTTACAACGTAAGGCAAGTAAGTCAGCTTGATTCCTTGATCAGCAGCAACCTGTTTGAACTGTTTACGATGTGCAACAAGGTTTGTTACGTCCACTTCGTCCATTAACGTTACGTGAGGAGCAGTGTGTTTAGAGTTAACCATCGCTTTTGCAATTGCTTTACGGATACCGCTCATTTTTTCGCGTGTTTCTGGGAATTCGCCCTCTGGAGCTGGTGCAGCAGCCGGTTTAGCAGCTGTTTCTTGTGGTGCAGCTGTTTCTTGCGGTGCAGCTTCTTGCGCTCCTCCGTTTACAAAGCTGTCGATATCTTCTTTTACAACACGTCCGTTGTTGCCTGAACCAGTAACCTTACGGATGTCTACGCCTTTTTCACGAGCATATTTACGTACGGAAGGCATAGCGATCACGCGTTTGTTCGGGTCAACTTCAGCTTGATCCTGCTGTCCTGCGCCAGTAGCTTTTGCAGGCTCTTGAGCTTGCTCTTCTTTCGCAACGTCTTGTCCAGCTTCTGCAGTTGACTGAACTTGTGCTTCAGTTTTCGCATCGTCAGACTCGTCGCTGCCTTTAAATTGAAGATCTTCGTAACCAGGTGCATCAAACGTAATAATCGTTTGTCCAACCGTTGCAACCGTTCCCTCTTCAACTTTTAATTCTAATACTTTTCCTTTAACAGGTGAAGGAATTTCTACTACTGCTTTATCATTTTGGACTTCAGCCAGTACATCATCTTCGTCTACCTCGTCGTTAGGCTTGACAAACCATTTTACGATTTCGCCTTCGTGGATACCTTCCCCGATATCTGGAAGTTTAAATTCAAATGCCACAGTTCTCGACCTCCTAGTTTGATTAAGCAATTTTAAAGTTTACATCGTAAGCATTGAAAACAGATATATAATAGAGGGAAAACGTTCATCTTCCCTCTCGATTATTCAGTTTGATTAAAATTCAAGCACTTTTCTTGCTGTTTCAAGAACGTCTTTATGGTTTGGAAGCCATACGCTCTCCGCTTGAGAGAAAGGAAATACTGTATCTGGCGCTGCAACGCGAAGTACAGGTGCTTCCAAGCTCAGGATCGCACGGTCATTAATTTCTGCTACTACGTTTGCAGCAATACCGGCTTGTTTTTGTGCCTCTTGAACGACAATCGCGCGTCCTGTTTTTTCTACAGAGGCGATAATTGTATCGATATCAAGTGGGCTTACTGTACGAAGGTCGACAACTTCAGCAGAAATGCCGTCTTTTTCAAGCTCATCAGCAGCTTTTAATGATTCATGAACCATTGCGCCGTAAGTGATGATTGAAAGATCAGTACCTTCACGTTTCACGTCAGCTTTTCCAAGCTCAATTGTGTATTCTTCTTCAGGAACTTCCTGACGGAAAGAACGGTAAAGCTTCATATGCTCTAAGAAGACAACAGGATCATTGTCTCTGATCGCAGAAATTAAAAGTCCTTTGGCATCGTAAGGAGTTGATGGAATCACAACTTTGATACCAGGCTGTTGTGCAACAAGACCTTCCAAGCTGTCAGCGTGAAGTTCAGGAGTATGAACACCGCCGCCGAATGGAGAACGAATTGTTACAGGTGAAGTCCAGCGTCCGCCAGAACGGTAGCGCATACGAGCCATTTGGCCAGAAACTGAATCCATTACTTCATAAACAAATCCGAAGAATTGGATTTCCATTACCGGACGGAAGCCGTTTAAGCCTAAACCAAGGGCAAGACCGCCGATACCAGATTCAGCAAGTGGCGTGTCAAACACACGGTCTTCACCGAATTCTTTTTGCAATCCTTCTGTCGCACGGAATACGCCGCCGTTTACACCAACGTCTTCTCCGAAAACTAAGACATTTTCGTCATTTTTCAGTTCTGTGCGTAACGCATCCGTGATTGCTTGAATCATTGTCATTTGCGCCATGGCTTACTTCGACTCCTTCTGTGTATAAATTTCAAATTGCTCCTCAAGGTTGTGAGGCATTTTTTCGTACATGATTTTCATTAAATCAGTTACTTTTTGCTTCGGTTCAGCATCAGCTTTTTTGATCGCTTGCTTAATTTCTTCTTTCGCATCCTCAATCACTTTTGCTTCTTCTTCTTCAGACCATAAGCCTTTGTTTTCAAGGAACGCACGGAAGCGTACAAGCGGATCTTTTTGTTCCCACTCATTTTCGATTTCTTTTGTACGATATTTAGTAGGATCGTCACCAGCCATTGTGTGCGGGCCATAACGGAATGTAAGTGTTTCAATTAGTGTTGGACCTTCGCCGTTGATTGCACGCTCGCGTGCTTCAGCAGTTGCTGCGTATACAGCAAGCGGATCCATTCCGTCTACTTGTACGCCGACAATACCGGCAGCTACAGCTTTTTGTGCAATTGTTTCAGCTGCAGATTGTTTTTCAACAGGAGTTGAAATCGCATAACGGTTGTTTTGCACCACGAAGATTGCAGGTGCTTTATAAGCTCCGGCAAAGTTAATTCCTTCGTAGAAGTCCCCTTGAGAAGCTCCGCCGTCACCAGTGTAAGTGATTGCGACAGCTTTCTTACCGCGTTTTTTAAGACCTAGCGCAACACCGGCAGTTTGAATGTATTGAGCACCGATAATGATTTGTGGAGAAAGGGCATTCACATCATCAGGCATTTGGTTTCCTCTGAAATGTCCGCGAGAGAAAAGAAACGCTTGATATAATGGAAGGCCGTGCCAAATTAACTGAGGCACATCACGGTATCCAGGAAGAACAAAGTCTTCTTTTTCAAGCGCGAAATGCGTTGCAATCTGAGAAGCTTCTTGACCCGCAGTAGGAGCGTAAAATCCGAGACGTCCTTGACGGTTTAATGAGATAGAGCGTTGGTCAAGCACACGCGTAAATACCATGCGGCGCATTAGCTCTTTTAATTGATCATCAGTTAAATCAGGCATCGCCGCTTCATTCACGACTTCTCCCTTTTCATTTAAAATTTGGAACGTTTCGAACTGCTTTTTAATGGCATCAAATTGCTTCTTACTGTCAACGATAGCTTTTTTCGTTTTTGCAGCCATACTAAGTCACCTCTTCCTTTCTTTTAAACAGTCATTAGACGTGCATTCCTTTTATACATACAAACTTAGGGTACCCTAAAGTATCAGCAGTAAGTCGTATTATATTTTAGCCGATCCCCAGTTTGCCAAAACCTTTTATGTAGGATAGTTACACTCTGCTTTGAACTGTATTATTTCGAAGTTGTAAAAAACTAATACAACACCGCTTAACATGGATTAGTTTACACCAAATAAAGAAGAACCGTCAATCGTTTTCATCGCTGATTTTCAATAAATGTATTCGCTTTACATTTTCAACAAAAAAACAGATGCCAACCGCGCCCAAAACTGTACTAGTATACCTTACTATGCTGTACTACAATAGAAATGAAAATTTTGAATGAAATCCGAATCGCATTTCATTCAAAAAAGAGCTGATCGAGTCAGCTCTTTTTCACACGATAGCCTGCAGCATCATATAAATCTTCCCGGGCTTTATTATATTTTTCGGTTTGTTCATTAAATTCTCCGCTATATTTAAGGATCTTTTCATAAGAAGCATTAACTTTATCGATCTGCTGATCCAGATCATCTCTTGTCAAGTCTTTGTCTTTCAGCTGCATATACAGTTTTTTATTAAGCTCAAGCGCTTTTTTATACTCTTTATACATAGTGCCATATGATGTATATCTTTTCTCCATATGGTTTGCTGCGGCATCGGCCTTTTCTTTTATGTCTTTTTCCTTAATATGTTCCGCTGACGTTTTTGCTTCCTCAAATTCTGTTTCCGATTTTTTCATGCTGTCATTTTCAAGCTTTAGGTGTTCTTCGCGCTTGCTGACATTTTCAAGCGCCTTATTAGATAAAGCAACAATTTTTTTATAATCATCCATATTGAGCTTCATAACACTATCGTAAAGCTGATTTTCTTTGGCCTCTAATTCTTTGAGTGTTTTTTGTTCTTCTTGAAACGGCTTTTCCGATTCCGCGGCTTTTTCTAACGAATGATGAAGTGAATCAACCGGGTCCTGTCCCATGCATCCTGTTAATATCAGTGCCATGGCACAAAAAGCTCCGATCTTCATTCTAGGCCGCCGTTTTATTGCGTCTTTCACGTTAAATCCCCCAATCTTGACAATTTCTACTATAGAATCCATGGGGACATTTGGCAATAGTCGTGCTGTATTAATGCAATACTGAAATTAAATCAAAAAAGTGAAAAATCAGGACAGATGACCATACAACTTTTTTGTTTTTACATAGGTTATATTAGACGCTATGCCTACTTATAAAGGCTCTGGCGTAATTAAAAGAGGAGGTTATGTAATATGTATGGATATGGTTACGGCGGAGGCTGCTGCAGTTATGGTGGTTACGGATATGGTGGCTGCGGATATGGCTACGGCCGCACCTTTGCGCTAATCGTTGTTTTATTCATTCTGTTAATCATTGTCGGAGCTGCTTATTTAGGCGGAGGCTGTTGCTAACCACACAGCATGAAATTGACCAGCCATATACGGCTGGTCATTCGTTTCGTTGCACCTTTGTGAAGAAATCCGATATAATTTACATATTAAGCTTTAGGAGTGAAGTTTCTTGATTACTATGGAAAACATCGTACGTGACGGCCATCCAGCCCTCAGAGAGACTGCCGAACCTGTTGAGCTGCCTCCAACTGATGCAGAAAAACAGCAGCTGGCCGACATGATCGAATTTGTTAAAAACAGCCAAAATCCTGAATTAGCCGAAAAATACAAGCTGCGCCCTGGCGTAGGACTCGCAGCTCCTCAAATTAATATCAAAAAACGAATGATCGCCGTTCATGCGGAAGATGCTTCCGGTAAATTATACAGCTATGCTCTGTTTAATCCTAAGATCGTCAGCCATTCAGTTGAAAAAAGCTACTTAACAAGCGGCGAGGGCTGCCTCTCTGTGGATGAAGCGATTCCCGGTTATGTTCCCCGCTATTCTCGTATCAGAGTAAAAGGAACAACACTAGAAGGCGAAAATATTGATATTCGTTTAAAAGGATTTCCGGCTATTGTGTTTCAGCATGAGATCGATCATTTGAACGGCGTTATGTTCTATGATCATATTGATAAGGAAAATCCTTTCAAAGAACCTGAAAATGCACTCGCAATTGAGCGCTAATAGAAAAAGCGGCTGGCACAATGCCAGCCGTTTCTTTATTTTAAAAGGCCCAATTCTTTGACAGCGTATGCAATTCCATCCTCGTCCACCGGTTTTGTTACAAAGTCCGCGATTTCTTTCAGTTCGGGAACAGCATTTCCCATAGCAACGCCTGTCCCAACATATTCAATCATTTGCAGATCATTTAATCCGTCGCCGAAAGCATATGTATCGCCGATATCAAACGGAAGACGCTCAATCACTTTTTTGATTCCTTCTGCCTTCGAACCTCCGTGCGGCAGAACATCAGTCGATAGCTCATGCCAGCGAACTAGATCAAACTCAGGAAAAGCGGCATAAGCTTTTTCTTCTTCATCCTGACAAAATAAAAGAAGCTGAAAAATTTCTTTTCCTTCATAAAAAAGGTCATCGGTCTCTGGGTAATCGGTTTTAAGGCTGCCGATTCCCTCGAGAACATGAGGGTGATCCGCAACAGTCGCTTTCATCGTGTCCTCAGCCATAAACACAACAGGATGCTTGCCTTCATCCGCCTGCTTTAATAATCGCCTGATTGCATCTTTAGGCAGCGGATTTTTATAAATCACTTGATTTTCAAAGACAACAAACTGTCCATTGTAGGAAATAAATGAGTGGATGCCCAGCTCCTCCAAAATCGGCTTAACCAAAAATGGAGACCGGCCGCTGGCAATAAACACATGATGCCCTTGGCGCTGCAGCTCCGCCACGGTTTTTCTCGTACTTTCCGGTATATTCTTATCATGATCATATATTGTGCCGTCAATATCAAAAAAGATTAATTTAGAATCCATCGCAACTTCCCCTTTATCGTCTTGGTCTGCAATTCCCACCCTCATCATACAAAAAGATTGTCATTCAGCAAACAATTTCGTTCAAAAATCATATTAAATTCCATTAATAACCACGAAAAGTCTTCCTCAATCTCCGTATACTATTTGTATAAAAGAACTCTGGGACAAATTTTTCATTAAAGGAGGGACTGGCTAATGCTGCGTAAATTAAGAAAGAAACTCAGAAGACAATGGAACGGAATGCTCCGTAAGAAAGCAATTGCCTGACAAGGGATCTTTCACTTTTTGAGAGATCCTTATTTTGCTCAAGGCTTTCCTTATATTCCGTTTTCGAATATAATAGAATGAGCGAGTCTAACATACGGCATTTAAGGAGAGATTTGGAATGATTTATAAGGTATTTTATCAAGAGAAGGCTGACGAAGTACCTGTTCGGGAAAAGACAGATTCACTTTATATTGAAGGCGTATCTGAGCGTGACGTCAGAACAAAGCTGAAAGAAAAGAAATTTAATATTGAGTTTATTACACCTGTTGATGGTGCATTCTTAGAATATGAACAACAGAGCGAAAATTTTAAAGTATTGGAGTTATGAGCGGTATGAAATTTGTAAAAAATGATCAGACTGCTGTTTTCGCCCTCGGAGGTTTGGGCGAAATCGGTAAAAATACGTACGCGGTGCAATTCCAGGATGAAATTGTACTGATTGATGCGGGGATCAAGTTTCCCGAGGACGAACTGCTCGGAATTGACTACGTCATCCCTGATTATACGTATTTAGTCAAAAACGAAGATAAAATTAAAGGGCTTTTTATCACCCACGGGCACGAAGACCACATCGGCGGTATTCCATACCTGCTCAGACAAGTGAATATTCCTGTATACGGCGGAAAACTCGCGATCGGCTTACTTCGGAATAAACTTGAAGAGCATGGATTATTGAGACAGACGAAACTGAACATTATCGGCGAGGATGATATTGTAAAGTTCCGCAAAACGGCTGTGTCATTCTTCAGAACAACACACAGTATTCCGGATTCCTACGGCATTGTTGTAAAAACGCCGCCCGGAAACATTGTACATACTGGGGATTTCAAATTCGACTTTACTCCAGTCGGCGAGCCGGCAAACTTAACGAAAATGGCCGAAATCGGTAAAGAAGGCGTTTTGTGCCTTCTTTCAGACAGCACAAACAGTGAAAATCCGGAGTTTACCATGTCTGAGCGTCGTGTAGGAGAAAGCATTCATGACATTTTCCGCAAGGTGGACGGCCGAATTATCTTTGCTACATTTGCGTCGAATATTCACCGCTTGCAGCAGGTAATTGAAGCTGCTGTACAAAATGGAAGAAAAGTTGCCGTATTTGGACGCAGTATGGAATCGGCTATCGAAATTGGACAGACACTCGGTTATATTAACTGTCCTAAAAATACGTTTATTGAGCATAACGAAATCAATCGTATGCCTGCTAATAAAGTAACAATTTTATGTACAGGAAGCCAAGGGGAACCAATGGCGGCGTTATCAAGAATTGCAAACGGCACACACCGCCAAATTTCAATCAATCCTGGGGATACGGTCGTATTTTCTTCATCCCCTATCCCAGGCAACACAATCAGCGTGAGTCGAACAATCAACCAGCTGTATCGTGCGGGTGCTGAGGTTATTCACGGCCCTCTTAACGATATCCATACATCCGGTCACGGCGGACAGGAAGAACAGAAGCTGATGCTTCGTTTAATCAAGCCTAAATTCTTCATGCCGATTCACGGTGAGTACAGAATGCAAAAGATGCATGTCAAGCTTGCAACAGATTGTGGCATCCCAGAGGAAAACTGCTTTATCATGGATAATGGTGAAGTATTAGCGCTTAAAGGCGATGAGGCTTCAGTTGCAGGAAAAATCCCGTCCGGTTCAGTGTACATTGACGGAAGCGGTATCGGTGATATTGGCAATATCGTACTTCGTGATCGCAGAATTCTCTCTGAAGAAGGACTTGTCATCGTTGTTGTCAGCATTGACATGGACGACTTCAAGATTTCAGCGGGTCCAGATTTGATTTCCAGAGGATTTGTGTACATGAGAGAATCTGGCGACTTGATCAACGACGCTCAAGAGCTCATTTCAAATCACTTACAAAAAGTAATGGAACGAAAAACGACTCAATGGTCTGAAATCAAAAACGAGATTACAGACACTCTTGCGCCTTTCTTGTACGAAAAAACAAAGCGCCGTCCAATGATCCTGCCGATCATTATGGAGGTTTAAAAAAAGAGGCACTCCCTAAGGGAGTGCCTCTTTTTATTGCAGTGATATGTGTTGAAATGATTTTACATCGAATAATCCCGTAGTCGTCATTTTAATATCAGGAATGACAGGCAAAGCTAAAAACGACAATGTCAAAAATGGATTAAATCCGCCTGTGAAACCGATTAACGGCAATTTATCATGAAGCGTCAGCAAGCTTTGATTCACTTGCTCTGCAGATTGGTCGGATAATAACCCTGCAATCGGCAACGGTACTGAATGGAGCTCTTCCCCATTTTTTATAATCGTTAATCCTCCGCCAATTTCCTGCAGCTTATTAACTGCCGCCGCGATATCCTCATCATTCGTTCCGACAGCAATAATATTATGGGAGTCGTGTGAAATGGTTGTGGCAATCGCTCCGCTCTTGAATCCAAAACCTTTCACAACACCAAGTCCGGTTTCTTTTAATCCTTTATGCCGCTCGACAACTGCAATCTTTAACAAATCAAACTCAGTGTCAGGCTCAAATTCGCGGGCAACAGGAGCCGGAACTTGTACTAATCGTGTTTCAAGCTGATTTGGTATGATTTGAATGACATTGATTTGCTGCTCTGAATCGATTGGCATATGAAAATCCTGTTTGTTAAGAGGAGCAGCAAGCTTAACAGAATCAAGCAGTGCCTGATCTGGTGCTGCAGTTGAAGCATGATCCTGATAGACCGCTTTGCTGTCTTCAGCAACAGTCTGCCCTTTTACCATCGTCATTGTGACAGTGACATTTTCCAGATCAGATACAAAGAGCAAATCAGCGTCAAAACCCGGGGCAATCGCTCCCTTTGTATCTAATCCGTAGCATTCGGCCGCATTGAGGCTTCCTAATTGATAGGCTAAAAACGGATCAAGTCCGGCTTGAATCGCCATTTTCACCTGATGGTTTACACTTCCCTCTGACAATAAATCATCCACATGCTTATCATCCGTACAGAAAAAGAACCGGCGTGCGTTCTTTTCATTTACCGCCGGCAGCACATTGAGCGTGTTTTTGGCGACTGATCCTTCACGCATCATGACATACATGCCTCTTCTGATACGATCAAGGGCTTCTTCCTTCGATGTTACTTCATGGTCGTTTAAGACAAAGGCGGTTCTGTAAATGTTAATGAGGTCTGTTGATAAACCAGCTAAATGACCGTCTATCCGTTTTCCTGCCACACGGGCATCGAGCAGTTTCTGAACCATGTCTTCTTCAGCCTGCTGAACCGACACATAATCCATAACTTCAGCCAGCCCTAATACTTCTTCTTCTTCATAAAAAGGCTTGAGATCGGCAGCTTTGAGAATTGCGCCTGATCGCTCAAAACTTGCGGCAGGCACACTGGAAGGAAGCATAAAATGGATATTCAGCGGTGTATGCTGAGCTTGTTCAAGCATAAACACAATCCCTTTTTCACCAGACACATTCGCGATCTCATGCGGATCTGTAACAACCGTCGTCACGCCATGAGGCAACACTGCTTTAGCGAACTCAATCGGTGTAACCATTGACGACTCAATATGTACATGTCCATCAATAAAACCCGGAACAATCATTTGTCCCTCTGCATCAATGGTATTTTCACCTTCATACTCACCGAGGCCTACAATAACTCCATCTGTAATCGCAATATCTTCATATATCCATTCTTGATTATATACGTCCATGATTTTTCCGTTCCTAATGACGATATCAGCTTTTTGTCTTTTGGCTGAAGCATTCAGCCTATTGACTAGCGCTTCTTTATTCAAATAGGCCCCTCCTCTTTTTTATTATATGGTACAATATGCTATCGGAACGCCTGTGCTTAGTCAATGAAATTTTAAGAAATTGGCGCTCAGTTCATTAAAGTTGTTATATTCTGATAATACGAAAAACCGCCCTTTGAGGACGGCTTATTTGACTGCTATTTAGTATGAAGAACTCTTTTTTCAAAACGGGAGATGTCTGTAACTGATCCAATAACAATGAGTATATCTTCTTGGTGGATGACTTCGGTTGCAAGCGGTGATACGATGACTTCCTTGCCCCTTTTTATGGCTACGATATTAATACCGTATTTTGCGCGAATATCTAAATCGAGAAGTGTATTTCCAGCCAGGCGGCTGTTAGCTACGATTTCAACAAGACTATGCTCTTCAGACAGCTCCAAATAGTCAAGTACATTGTTGGACACGATATTATGCGCAATTCGTTTTGCCATATCGCGTTCTGGGTGGACGATGTGATCCGCGCCAATTTTAGACAGCACTTTTTCGTGATAATCGTTCTGCGCTTTAACTGTAATCGTATGGACGCCAAGTTCTTTCAGAATGAGTGTCGTTAAAATACTCGCTTGAATATTTTCCCCGATTGCTACAATAACGTGGTCAAAATTTCGCAGGCCTAAATTTTTCAGGACAGATTCGTCTGTCGAATCACCGATAACTGCGTGAGATGCAATCTTGGCATACTCGTTGACTTTATCTTCATCGATATCCATTGCCATAACCTCGACGCCTTCTTCGCTTAATGCTTTGCAAATACTGCCACCAAAACGGCCCAGCCCAATTACCGCAAATTCTTTTTTCATCGTGGTGCTCCTTTATATGACATGATATTGATCAAATTTTATCATATTCTTTTGTTACAGTGTTATCCTTTTGGCAGCGAATTCATATGCCGCTTGAGCTTTTCAGTAAACTCAGGCGACAAATACAGCTCCGCTCCGCGTTCGATTTCAATCTGATAGTGCTGAGGCGGGGCAATTTCCGCTTCTTTTTGGAGGACGAGAAAGGTTAAGCAGTCTTTGTAGTGCCTTCCGCCAGCTTCAACGTCTACAAATGCCGGCCGATACGTAAGAGATTCGACACCCTCCCTTTTATATAGATAGGAGAGAGCAGAATAAGGAATACGGTATAAAACGCCTTCTGTTGTTCCTCCGTCTTCCAACATGTCCGCTCTTGAACCGTCATCCCTTTTTAGCGTGAAGCGAGTTGTGTATCCTTTTAAAACACCTCTTCCTACTGGATCTTGAAAATAGTGATCGACTCCCGCTTTTTGAAAGCGGGCATTATCCATGCATGATCCGTAGGCAAAATAATAAATGGGATTTTTCGATTTGCTGATCATCTGATGTTCTTTCCAGTCGCCGCTGCTTATTTTCGTAAAACCGGCACACCCGTCTTTGTTCATAAAATAAATAAGCGCATTTTTAATCCCGACATCCGTTTCTACAAACACCGTTTGTTTATGATATCCTTGAAAAAATTGATCGAGCTTATGTATACACAATTCATCTGCTTCATATACTTCGCCGTATATATAGCCTTCACTATTTAAAACAGCTGTGGGCTCCTCTTTTGCAGCAAACAAACTTCCCTTTGTTCTCGCCTGCTCATTGATACATGCCGATTGTGCCAGCAAATGATGGTTTTTTTCATGCTTTCTTAATGTCCCGTATACAAACAGAAGCGAGTTCACTTTATTTTTCTCCTCTCAGCTGTCTGATTTTAAAGGCAAAACCACTTGAAAGACGCTGCCTTTTCCAGCTTCACTTTCGATTTTCAATTCCCCGTCATGTTCCTTCAGGATTCTCAAACAAATGGGAAGTCCCAGTCCAGTGCCCTTTTCTTTTGTTGAATAAAAAGGTTTGCCAATCTGCTTCAGCTTTTCCTGCGGCATGCCGTTTCCTTCATCCTTTACGCTTATCACTGCATGAGAGGCGGTTTTAGCAGTTGAAATGGTGACGACACCGCCCTTTGGCATTGCCTCAATTCCGTTTTTAATGATGTTGATAAAGACCTGCTTCAGCTGATTTTCGTCTCCATTAATCATACAGCCATCTGTCTCTTTGAAATTTTTCTCTATGACGATATTGGACAGAATGGCATTGGTATCAAGCAATGTCGTGACTTGTTTCAAGATCTCATTAAGCTGGTGTGTTTTAAATGTGATTGCCTGCGGTTTTGCAAGCAGCAGCAGCTCGCTGAGCACTAAATCGATTCTTTTAATCTCTGAAAAGATGATGTCAAAATAGTCTTTTCTGTCCGGATATTGTGTTTTCATAATCTGGAGGAAACCGCTGACAGATGTTAAAGGGTTTCTGACCTCATGAGCAATACCTGCGGCAAGTTCACTTGTGATTGATAGTTTCTGGGATTCCCTCGCCAGCCGTTCATTAATCTCAATGAGCTCATCTTCAGCCTCTTTCCGCTCAGTGATATCTGACATTGTACCCAGGCTGCCTGTAAATTGGTCATCCCGGTCATAGTAAAGTTTATAATGAACTTCTCCCCAAAAAATCGTGCCGTTCTTTGTCACGTATTTTGCCGTAAACATGCCAGAAGACGCTTTGTTTTGGATTTGGGTGTTAATGTGGTCGGCTACGTGCTTTTCTTTTATGAAGTAATCGTTATACATTGTTCCCATACATTCACTGATTGAAAACCCGGTTATAGATGCCCACGCTTGGTTTAAATATGTAATTTCGCCTTTTGCATTTGTTTGAAATACGATTTCCTGCAAATTATCCATGATGCGGTTTTTTTCTTCAGAAAGCTGTTTATACTTCCATTCGTTATCCTTCATTTTCTTAACCAGCTGCTGTTTCTCATCAATATAATAAGCCAACATCCAGACACTTACCAGCGTGACTGCAGTATACACAATATCAACAGGCCAATTAATCGGGTTTTTGCCTATAAAATAAAATAAATAATCCCAAAACATTATAAAAATCATTGCCAAAATGATGGAAATGATACGAGCTTGATATTTTCTCATATGACCACCTGCCGCTTGTGTTTCTCTACTTATTGTACCATTCTTCGACAAATAATTGAGTAAAATATGTAAAGTATCCCAAATCATTCATTACCAAATATCTTGATGTCTTATCTTAGGCGGCGGTAATCAAAAATTGGCACGCAAAAAAGGCGGAGATGATATCACTCCGCCTTTTTTAGCATAATTTTATTCTTTTAAAGCGGCTTGAATTTCTTCGAGAAGCAGCTGTGCACCCTCAGGGCTTAGCGTAATTTTACCGTTGCCGTATTCTTTATTTTCTGAAGTGATTTCTCCAGTCATTAAACAAACGCCATGAGGTTTGTACTTTTTCAAGATAATTTTATCTCCGTCAACAAAAAACTCAATGCTGTCTTTTATGGCAATATCCAATGCCCGTCTCAACTCAATCGGCATGACAATGCGGCCTAATTCATCTACTTTTCTCACAACACCTATTGATTTCATAAAAACCCTTCTTCCTTTAAATGTTTCTTTTCTCATGTAATGTTTTAAGGATGTACCTCAATATATCGTAGACGAATGAAACTTTGAAAAAGTTTCCCGCTTTCTATAAGAATTACAAGATATTTTTTCCATAAAACCGAAAAATGTATTACTTCTGTTACACAGTTCCTTGATTTTTTACAAAAACATTTCTTTACCGACGCACACCCCCAAAAATCGCAGTATTTCTGAGAAACTTTAAATGTAGAATCATATTAAATTAGGATAGAGATTGGGTGAAAACATGTTTCAATCAACTGAAATCGGGATTGACTTAGGAACAGCTAATATACTTGTTTACAGCAAAAATAAAGGGATTATCCTAAATGAACCATCTGTTGTCGCAGTGGATACGACGACAAAAGCAGTGCTTGCAATCGGAGCTGACGCGAAAAACATGATCGGTAAAACACCGGGAAAAATTGTCGCTGTCAGACCGATGAAAGATGGCGTGATCGCAGACTATGATATGACAACTGACCTGCTAAAGCACATTATGAAAAAAGCAGCAAAAAGCATCGGCATGTCGTTCAGAAAACCGAACGTAGTCGTTTGCACACCATCAGGCTCAACAGCAGTAGAACGCCGCGCCATCAGTGATGCGGTGAAAAATTGCGGCGCGAAAAACGTTCATTTAATCGAAGAGCCAGTTGCAGCCGCCATCGGAGCGGATTTACCGGTTGATGAGCCGGTTGCCAATGTGGTAGTAGATATCGGCGGAGGGACGACAGAGGTCGCTATTATTTCCTTCGGTGGCGTTGTTTCCTGCCATTCTATCAGGATCGGCGGAGACCAGCTTGATGAGGATATCGTTTCTTTCGTCCGTAAAAAATACAATTTGCTGATCGGCGAACGCACAGCTGAGCAGGTAAAAATGGAAATTGGCCATGCTCTGATTGAACATATACCAGAGGCAATGGAAATTCGGGGACGCGACCTCGTGACAGGTCTTCCAAAAACCATTATGCTTCAATCCAACGAAATTCAAGATGCAATGCGTGAATCCCTCCTGCATATTCTTGAAGCCATCAGAGCGACACTTGAGGACTGTCCGCCTGAATTGAGCGGAGATATTGTTGATCGCGGCGTTATTTTAACAGGCGGCGGTGCGCTCCTTAATGGAATTAAAGAATGGCTCGCAGAAGAGATTGTCGTGCCTGTACACGTGGCGCAAAACCCGCTTGAATCTGTAGCAATCGGCACAGGCCGTTCTTTAGAAGTGATTGATAAGCTGCAAAAGGCAATTAAATAGTCTTTACCCGCAAAATTCTCACACGCGGCAAATTTCTTGCTTCTTTTTTCCTCACTTCCTTCATATTGTGGGAAATGGAGAAACGTTAAGGAGGAAACAGATGCTAAGAGATTTAGGAAGAAGAGTAGCGATCGCAGCCATTTTAAGCGGAATTATTCTTGGAGGCATGAGCATTTCTTTGGCAAATATGCCCCATTCGCCTGCAGGCGGCACTGTAAAACTGAATCATCCATAATATTGAAAAACCCAAGACGTGTCGTTTTGGGTTTTTCACTTTGGGCTCCTTCTTTCCTTTATAGGATCATATTTGATATGATGAGAAAAAAGCTTGGAGGAATGATTCATGGATTCATTTTCACAGAAATTAAATACATATGCACAGCTGGCGGTAGAAGTCGGCGTTAATGTCCAAAAAGGCCAGTATGTAGTCGTAAATGCTTCAACAGACGTTCGGGATTTTGTCCGTTTAATTGTAAAACACGCATATGAAAAGGGCGCAAAAAACGTCACCGTGAATTGGCAGGATGACGAAGTAGCCAAATTAAAATACGAACTTGCGCCGTTTGAAGCATTTGAAGAATATCCTGAATGGGAAGCAAAAGGCAGAGAAGAGCTTGCCAAAAATGGAGCTGCTTTCATTTCTGTTGTGTCGTCAAACCCAGACTTGCTAAAAGGTATAGATTCCAAACGGATTGCGGCATTCCAAAAAGCAGCAGGCAAAGCATTAC
Organism: Bacillus sp. EU52; assembly: GCF_037964975.1. Lineage (NCBI taxonomy): Bacteria > Bacillati > Bacillota > Bacilli > Caryophanales > Bacillaceae > Bacillus > Bacillus sp. EU52. Next base: position 1,466,980 of record NZ_CP150177.1, on the reverse strand, counting down.
ATACATACAGACAATATATTCAATCAGACAAAGTCAGCTGGACTGTCGTAGGTGCGGCATCAGCAGGCTGGGCTCACAAGGTGTTTCCTGGCAAATCAGAGGAGGAAGCGATCCACCTTCTGTGGGAAGAAATTTTTAAAGCGACGCGCGTAAATGAAGACAACCCGGTTCAGGCGTGGATCAATCATGACCAGAATCTTCATGAAAAAGTTGACCATTTGAACGAGAGACATTACGCTGCCTTACATTATCAAGCTGAAGGAACTGATTTAACAATTAAGCTGCCTAGGAAGCATGTTTGGGCAGGTGCGGGAAGCGTGAATGAAAGCGGCCATGAGTTTATGGCCAATATGCCGACAGAAGAAGTGTTCACGCTGCCGCAAAAAGACGGGGTTGACGGAGTGGTATCAAGCACAAAACCATTAAGCTACGGCGGAAATATTATTGAAAATTTCACCCTGACGTTTGAAAATGGTCGTATAGTCGACATTAAAGCTGAAAAAGGTGAGGATATTTTAAAAGAACTGGTGGAAACAGATGAAGGTTCTCACTATTTAGGTGAAGTGGCACTTGTTCCTTACGATTCACCTATATCACAATCAAACATTCTTTTCTATAACACGCTGTTTGATGAAAACGCGTCAAATCATTTGGCGATCGGAAGCGCCTATGCCTTTAATATTGAAGGCGGAAAGCAGATGTCTCGTGAAGAGCTTGTCAAAGAAGGCCTAAATGAAAGCATTACACACGTGGACTTTATGATCGGTTCTAAGGATATGAATATTGACGGAATTACGGCAGACGGGAAAAGAGAGCCTATCTTCAGAAACGGAAATTGGGCTTTTTAAGTAAATAAAAGGAGGCTTTTTCGCCTCCTTTTTTTATTTTTCTGCTTCATACATTTGCAGATTCGCATAAACGGTTTCTAATACTGGTGCAGCGAGAGATAAACGTTTTGCTTTTTCAAGCAAAAATCCATGCAGGTGGTCTCCTTCAGTCGTTTGGCCGTTTTCCATATCCCGAAGCATGGAGGACTTCATATGGTAAGACATGCTGGTCATCGTACGAAAGCTCTCTTCCTCAAGATCCGGATCAGCCGGAACACCTTCTTTTCGTAAAACAGCGCAAATTTCCCCAATAAGAGTTTGGGCCGTGTGACGTCCGGCTTCTGTGGCGAGGATTGGGCCAAGCGGTCGTTGAAATAACGTTGTGATCCCCGCTTGCGCTGCAATAAAGAGATACTTTTTCCAAATGTCCTTCTCGATATGCCCGCTAATGATGACTTCAGCCTTCACACCTGAAAATGCCTCTTCAAGCGCTCTTATCCGCTCCGTACGCTCGCCGTTCCATTCTCCAAATACAAAACGATGCGATGCGCTCGTATGATGAATTTCTCCTTTGTTGTCTAAAGCACTTTCTATAAAACACAGGCCGCCCAGCACCTGTTCTTTTGAAAATGCCGCAAATAGCTGCTCATAGTGGCGGTACCCATTTAAAAAAGGGATAATGACAGATTCCTGATGGATAAATGGTTTGACATCCTCTATCACTTGACCAAGCGAGTATGCTTTAGAAGCAATGATAACGACATCAAATTGCCCTGTTTCTCCGGCACTGATTAGTTCGGGCTGAAATGATACATTCCCTTTTTCACTATGGATGACAAGCCCGGTTTTTTTAAGCTGCTCAGCTCGTTTTTGGCGCACGAGAAATGTCACATCATTTCCTTTCTCCGAAAGCCGTCCGCCAATATACCCACCTACTCCACCTGCTCCGACAACCAAAAATTTCATGTTGTGATCTCCTTTCATATTTAGGTATCAAAAAAAGCAGAGAAATCTCTGCTTTTTTATTCCGCGTATAGTTCAGTCAATTTTTTCTGCACATCAGCATTTTCAAGGAACTCGTCATAGCTCATTTGCTTATCGACGATGCCGTTAGGTGTAATTTCTATAATTCTGTTGGCAATGGTCTGCACAAACTGATGGTCATGGGAAGTAAACAGCATAGCGCCTTTAAAGCTGATTAAGCCGTTATTGAGCGCTGTAATGGACTCCAGGTCTAAATGGTTAGTCGGCTCATCCAAAATTAAAATATTGGCGCCAGAAAGCATCGCTTTCGACAGCATACAGCGGACCTTTTCTCCCCCGGAAAGTACATTTGCTTTTTTGTGGACTTCTTCTCCAGAGAACAGCATGCGTCCTAAGAAACCGCGTAAAAAGCTCTCACTTTGGTCGTGCGGAGAATATTGGCGAAGCCAGTCTACAAGGTTCAGATCACTGCCTTCGAAATATTCGCTGTTGTCTTTTGGAAAATACGCTTGAGATGTGGTAACACCCCATTTAAACGTTCCGCTGTCAGCTTCCATTTCCCCGGAAATGATTTTAAACAGCGTAGTAACAGCAAGTTCGTTTCGGCCAGTGAAAGCAATTTTATCTTCTCGACTCATAATAAAGCTGACATTGTCAAGCACTTTTACGCCATCGATTGTTTTTGTTAAGCCTTCCACGCGAAGAACATCATTTCCGATTTCCCGTTCCGGCGTGAAGTTAACATAAGGATAGCGGCGGGAAGACGGTTTAATATCATCCAGCGTGATTTTTTCGAGAAGTTTCTTTCTTGATGTAGCCTGCTTAGATTTAGACGCATTGGCGCTGAATCTAGCGACAAACTCTTGAAGCTGTTTAATCTGCTCTTCTTTTTTCTTGTTCGCTTCTTGAGAAAGCTTTAACGCCAGCTGGCTTGACTCGTACCAGAAATCATAGTTTCCTACATAGATTTGAATTTTGTTAAAATCAAGGTCGGCAATGTGCGTACATACTTTATTTAAGAAGTGACGGTCATGGGATACGACAATAACTGTGTTTTCAAAGTTAATCAGAAACTCTTCAAGCCACTGGATTGCCTGAAGGTCCAAGTGGTTCGTCGGCTCATCGAGCAGCAGAACATCCGGCTTGCCGAATAATGCCTGTGCCAAGAGAACTTTTACCTTCTCCGAACCGCCGAGGTCTGCCATCTTTTTTGTGTGCAGATCTTCTGAGATACCAAGGCCTTTTAACAGGATCGCAGCTTCACTTTCCGCTTCCCAACCGTTCAGTTCCGCGAATTCACCTTCTAGCTCAGCAGCACGAATCCCATCCTCATCTGAGAAATCAGGCTTCATGTAAATAGCGTCTTTCTCCTGCATGACTTCATACAGGCGTTTGTGGCCCATAATGACCACTTTCAGCACTTCATACTCTTCGTACTCAAAATGGTTCTGCTTCAAGACGGCAAGACGCTCACCAGGACTCATATGCACGTCGCCTGTCTGAGGCTCGATTTCGCCTGACAGCACCTTTAGAAACGTTGATTTACCGGCACCGTTTGCACCAATTAACCCATAGCAGTTGCCTGGGGTAAATTTAATATTAACATCTTCAAATAACTTGCGATCCGCAAACCGCAAGCTTACATTATTTACAGCAATCATTTATTATCCTCCATCATGTCTATCATCAATAAAAGTATACCATGAAAGCAGGGCAAGAGAAATGATTCCCTGATAAAACAGAGAGAAAACACTTATACACCCAAACCAGCCAGCTGTGTTACAATTAAAGAGAGAGAATGCATCCGCTCGGAAAATTACACACTCTCATGGAGGAACACGTTGAGGCTTTTAACACTTACTGAATATTGCTTACTGATCTTTTTTACGGGCTTTTACCTTGCCGTAACAGGCTTTACCGCCAAAGATATCGGCTTATATATAGGCATAGCCCTTATTTACATATTTTCGCACATTTTTTCTAAACGGCTTTTAGAAAAGCGCGGAAAAGAGAACAAACAGGTTCACCTTTTCTTCAGTGTGCTAGCTATTATCGGTTCAGTGTTCATCACGGTTTTATGCATTGCATTGGTCGCTTCTTTTTCAAAATAAAAACGCCTGCTGTCCTAGGCCAGCAAGGCGTTTTTATTTTGTTTGACGCATTTCGTTAAACGGGAAAAAGACAAACTTCGATGTGCCGACAATTCGATCTTCCGCGATCAGTCCCAGCCCGTTTCGGCTGTCCATAGAATTCAGCCGGTTATCTCCCATGACAAAGTATTTGCCTTTCGGAACCTTAACCGGTCCAAAGTCTCCTGTCAGACTGACACCAAGTTTTTCTGCTTCCTTCTTGTTTTTAGACAAGTAAGGCTCGGCTACTTTTTTACCGTTTATATAAAGCGTGTCATCCTTCATTTGAACGGTTTCTCCAGGCTTTCCGATCAATCTTTTTACATAATGGATTTTAGAAGTTTCACCGTTGATAATAACGATATCTCCGCGCTTCAGCTCGCCGATATAGTTGACTGTTTTATTCACAAACAGCCTTTCTCCGTCATGTAATGTGGGATACATAGATGAACCTTCAACTAAATACGGTTCAAACAAAAAGTGACGGATCAGGAGAGCCAGCAGAACAGCGATGACAATCGCTTTACCCCATTCCAGGTACGTATTGGTTTTTTTCTTCGCCGTTTTCTCAGTATTCGTATTTTTTTCCTCGGTCAAAGTGTTTCCTCCTAGACAATTGCTATGTCAGTTGTTTCTCTTCTTTTACTTTATCATAAAAAAGAATAAAATACATAACTTAACCGCGCTCCCTGCCGGCCGGATAAGAAAAAGCGTCCTTTCGAACCAAGGACGCTTTTTTTCTTATTTTTCTGTAACAGGTTTTTTGACGATACCGAGGATAATTGCCATCACGACAGCACCGATCACGATACTTAAAAGGTAAAGCATCGGATGGTTTGTAATGAAAGCTACGAATACTCCTCCATGAGGCGCCGGAAGCGTTACTCGGAAGAATTCAGTTAATCCGCCGGCAACAGCTGCACCGACTACAGCAGCTGGTATGACGCGAAGCGGATCAGCCGCAGCAAATGGGATCGCTCCCTCTGTTACGAAAGCAGCTCCCATGAAATAGCATGTAATACCAGCTTCACGGTCACGCTGAGTGAATTTGTTTCTGAAAATGGTTGTTGCAAGTGCGATACCAAGCGGAGGAACCATACCGCCGGCCATGATTGCTGCATGAGGCGCATAGTTGCCTGCATCGATCATGGCGATACCGAACGTAAAGGCTGCTTTATTAAGCGGGCCACCCATATCGATCGCCATCATGCCGCCCAAGATAATACCCATTAACACAAGGTTTCCAGTACCAAGGCTTTCAAGCCAGTTTGTTAAGAAATTCATAAAAGCTGCTACAGGTGTATTGACGACAAATTGCATTAATACACCAGTGATAAAAATACCGAACAGCGGGTAAATCAAAACAGGTTTTAATCCATCAAGTGACTGAGGGATAAACGTAAATACTTTTTTCAGTAAAATCACGACATAACCGGCAAGGAATCCGGCAATTAAGCCGCCTAAGAATCCAGCATTCGCTTGAGTTGCCATAAATCCGCCGACCATACCAGGCGCAAAACCAGGACGATCTGCAATACTCATCGCAATGAAACCGGCCAGAACTGCAACAATCAGTTTTAATGCATTGTCGCCGCCGATAAAGTTTAATGCTGCTGCAAACGTGTTGTAGCTAGGATCATTCGGATCAGCAGAGTGAATTCCCCAGAAGAATGAAATCGCAACGAGAATACCGCCGCCGACTACGAACGGAAGCATGTTGCTGACACCGCTCATCAGGTGCTTATAAAACGCGTTTCCGATACCGCTTCCAGACTTGCCTTTCGCTTCTTCATCGTCGTTTGAAGCTGCTGAACTGCCGCCACTGCCTTGATAAATCGGCGCATCTTGATTCATCGCTTTTTCGATAAGCTCTTGCGGACGTCTGATACCCGCCGTTACAGGAACTTGAAGTACGCGCTTGCCTTTAAAACGTTCCATTTCAACCTGCTTGTCCGCTGCGACAATGATTGCAGGTGCATCTTCGATTTCTTGGGCAGTGAGCTTGTGCTTAATGCCGCTTGACCCATTTGTTTCGACCTTAATTTCCACACCAAGCTCTTTCGCTTTTTCTTTAAGGGCATCAGCAGCCATGAATGTATGGGCAATACCTGTCGGGCATGCAGTAACCGCTAAAATTTTCCCTTTTCCGGCAGGTGCTGGTGCCGCTTCTTCTTCTTCCTCTTCCTCTTCGTCATCATCTTTATCGTGCTGATTAATAATGTCGATGATGGCATCTTCAGACTCAGCTTCAAGGAGCTGCTTACGGATTTCTTCACGCATTAACAGCGTTGAAAGTCTTGACAATGCTTCAAGGTGAGTGTTGTTTGCGCCTTCAGTCGCCGCGATCATGAACACTAAGTGAGCCGGCTGGCCGTCTAATGATTCATAATCGACGCCGTCTTTTGAACGTCCGAACGCGATCGCCGGGTTGATAACGCTTGCCGTTTTCGCATGGGGGATAGCGATTCCTTCACCGATACCCGTGGAGCTTTGGCTTTCGCGATTTAAAATGGCTTCTTTATAGGCTTGTCGGTCATTTAACTTTCCAGCCTTATCAAGAACAGTGACCATTTCGTCAATAACATTTTCTTTTTCTTTGCTCTCAATATTAAGCTTTATCGTATGCTTCGTTAAAAGCTCAGTTATTTTCACTTGTGTTTCCTCCTCTATAGACGTGTGACCTTAACTTCAGGAAGAAGCTGCTGGACAAATTCTTCTGTTCCAAGTTCTTCAGAGAACGCGGTAGCACTGCCTGAAGTAACTCCTAAGCGGAATGCTTCTTCAAGCGGCAGCTGTTTGGAAATTCCGGCAAGGAAACCTGCAACAACGGAATCCCCTGCTCCGACTGAGTTTACCAATTTCCCCTTTGGCACGTTAGCAAAATAAACAGCTTCGTTCGTAAACAGAAGCGCTCCGTCTCCGGCCATTGATACGATTACATGTTCAGCGCCTTGTTCTACAAGCTTTTTCCCATAAGGAACGGCTTCCTCAACAGATGTAATGGCCGTGCCGAACATTTCTCCAAGCTCATGATGATTTGGCTTCATCAAAAATGGTTTCATTTCTGTTGCTTTCAAAAGAGCCTCGCCTGAGATATCCAGAACAACTCGTGCGTTCTGCTGTTTGCAGGCCTCTGCGATTTTTTCATAAGTATCATGAGGGAGTGAAGATGGAATGCTTCCTGCAAGAACAACGATATCTCCCTCTTGCAAAGATTGGAACTGTTCTAAAAAGGCTTTGAAATCTTCATCCGAAATTGTCGGTCCCTGCCCGTTAATTTCAGTTTCATCACCCGTTTTCAGCTTTACATTGATACGGGTATCCCCTTTTACTTCAGAAAAAGCTGTTTCCAGGTTTTCTTCCCGTAAAAATGTTTTGATATATTCTCCGGTAAATCCGCCGACGAATCCGAGCGCTTTAGACGCCACATGGTGTCTTTTCAGCAGTCTCGATACGTTGATGCCTTTGCCCCCTGGATACTTGGTATCATACGAAGAACGGTTCAGGCCTCCTACAGTAAAATCTTCAACGTGAACTATATAATCGACAGATGGATTAAGTGTTACAGTGTAAATCATGGTTTCACTACCTTTACGACAGTTTTTTCTTGGTAATTATCGAATGTAAGCTCTTCAGCGTCAGTCGTAATGATTGTTGCGTCGCCTATTCCGGCGAATGCCGAAAATGAAATTTCTCCGAACTTCGAAGGGTCTGCTAAGACGTAAGCGTGTTTTGCCTGTTTGATCGCTTTCTGTTTTAAAAGGGCCTCATCAGGGTCCGGCGTTGTAAATCCAGCCTCTGTATGGACACCGTTTGTCCCCAGAAAACTCTTGTCAAATCTGTACTGGTCCATGGCAATCAATGAAGCGCCTCCAATAATCGCGCCCGTTCTGTGCTTTACGTATCCTCCAAGCAGATAAAAAGAAATTTCTTTCCTTATTAATGCATCGATATGCATTACCCCGTTTGTGACAACGACAATATCTTTGGTTTTATCCATAAAATCAATCATGTGCAATGTCGTCGTGCCTGCATCAAGGTAAATGCAATCCCCTTCTTCTAAAAGAGAAGCTGCTTTTTCAGCAATCTTCAGTTTATCGTGAAGGTTTTTGGATGATTTTTCAAGCATATCGGGTTCAAGTCTGATATCGGAAAGCTTGGCCGCTCCACCATGAACGCGCTTTAAAAAACCGCGTTCTTCAAGTGTCGATAAATCTCTTCTGATTGTTGATTCAGAAGCATTAGTCAGATTTATAAGCTCTTGAATCTTTACCACATCATGCTTTTCTATTTGATCAATAATCAATTGATGCCGTTCAGGAGTTAGCATGCTTCACCTCCTAATGAAAACGTATTCATTTTGAATACAATTTCATTGTAAACGCTATTTTCGGTTTAGGCAACTAAAATCATTCAAATTCATTCAATAACTATCAAAATCTTTCACGTTTCTCCATATTAACGTATGTCTATAGGGTTTGTAAACTGTAAATTCGACAAAAATAAGGACAATTGTACGACATTTTCTTCTTATTTTAATGAAAAAAGTCTTTTATATTCATAGTAGAAATCACTAAACATAAAAAAACCTCATGCATGTTGCATGAGGCTACTCATAACGCAGCGCTTCAATGGGATCAAGCTTTGCGGCTTTATTTGCAGGAAGCATGCCGAAAATAACACCAATGAGCATACTGAACAGCACGCCCCCGCATACAACCTGCCAGGATATGAGTGACGGCCAGCCCGCAATGGCTGAAACAAGCGCGGCCCCTCCGTATCCAATACCAATCCCGACCAGACCGCCAATCAGCGTCAATACGACTGATTCAATTAAAAACTGAGTCAGAATCTGTCCCCTCGTCGCACCAAGTGATTTTCTGATTCCGATTTCCCGCGTCCGTTCTGTGACTGATACGAGCATAATATTCATGACACCGATTCCGCCGACCAAAAGGGAAATACCTGCAATTGAGCCGATAATCGTCGTCATAATTGCAGTTACTTTGCCAATTCCGGCCGCAATCTCTTCCATGTTCATCACTTGATACGAATCCTCTGTGCCATGATTGTCATTTACCAGCTGTGCCGCTTCTTTTCCAGCCGATTTTATGTCGTCTGCTGATTCGACCTGCAATGATACGTTACTGAAATCACTTGTGCCAAAAGAGGATTTCATCATATTAAATGGCACATACATTTCACTTAAACCGAAAGAAAGCAAGCCTGTTTCTTTTTTCAGCACGCCGATAATTTCAACGGGCTGTCCGTTTATCCAGACAACTTCACCTAAAGGAGAGGTTTTATCGAACAGTTCTTCAGCCATCTTTTGAGAGATGATTCCGGCTCTATTCCCCGCAAGAAAGTCATTGTCGGTAAATGTTCTGCCGCTTTCGATTTCTAAAGAATTGACATTCATGTATCCATCATTTATTCCGTTAACCGTAGCATCGGTTTCTTCTTCGTGATAACGCGCTTTCATACTTTCAGAAGTCGAAGCAACGACTTGTTTAATGCCTTCTATTCCTTTTAAACCTTTAATATCGTTTTCTGTAAACGTAGATTCAGCTGCGGCGTTCGGGTTGCTTGCAAGCTCCTCGTCGCTAGGCATATAGTACAGCTCCACAGTATTTCCCGGGCCGCTGATCGACTGCTTCAGCATTTGCTCGCCGCCCTGTCCTACCGCAACGACAACAATGACAGAGCCTACACCAATGATAATGCCGAGCATCGTTAAGATCGAACGCATTTTATGGGCAAGGACAGAGCTTAGAGCCATTCTGATGTTTTCCAACAGGCTCATTCTCCCACACTCCTTTGTCCGGAGCTGGCAGGAACAATGTTTCCGTCACGCACCATGATTATCCGATTCGTGCAATCTGCTACTTCAGACTCGTGAGTAACCAGAACGATTGTCGTTCCCTCGGCATTTAATGCTGTAAACTGATCCATAATCGCCTCGCTTGTTTTCGTATCCAGGGCGCCGGTCGGTTCATCAGCTAAAATCAATTTCGGCTCATTCACGATCGCCCTCGCAATCGCCACCCGCTGCTTCTGCCCGCCCGACAGCTCGTTGGGCATGTGGAGCATTCGATCGGCTAACCCGACCTTTTCCAATGCTCTCTCAGCCCGCTCTTGACGTTCCTTTTTGCCTATCCCGGAATAAATCATCGGCAGCTCGACATTTTTTTTTGCGTTCAGCCGCGGAAGAAGCTGAAATTGCTGAAATACAAAACCGATGGACCGGTTACGGACTGCCGCCAGTTCTTTATCTTTATATGAAGAAATGTCTTCGCCGTCCAATTGATATGTACCGGAAGTCGGCCGATCAAGACAGCCGATAATATTCATGATCGTCGATTTTCCTGATCCTGACGGCCCCATAATCGAGACATATTCACCTTGATGAATGTCCAAATCAATAGAATGGAGAACATCAAACGTTTCCTTTCCGATCTGGTAGCTTTTTCGCACATTAGAAAGCTGAATCATTTAGGATTTCACTTCCATTCCGTCAGTCACCTGATCAGATGGATTCAAAATGACTTGATCATCTTGGGAAAGCCCCTCTTTAATTTCTGTCAGGTCATCTGTCACTTCGCCGATTTTGACATCAACTCGCTTTGCTTTTCCGTCTTTTACTGTATACACATAATATTGGTCATCTTCTTTTTTGACTGCCTTTGAAGGAAGCGTATTTGCTTTCCGTTTATCTGTTTCAATATTCATGATAAATTTAAAGCCTGGCTTTCCTTCTGGAAGATTTCCTTTTATTTTCACTTGAAGCGGGTATTGGACCGCCTGTTCTGTTCCTTGTGCCGCAGCGCTCTCCTGCTGATCCGGAACAAGCCCGACTGCGGAAACCGTGCCTTTCCATGTTTTACCCTGTATTACATCTGAAGTGAGTGTGACCTTCTGGCCTTTTTTGACTTTCAATGTATCGTATTCAGACAATTTCCCTGAGACGACAAGGTCTTTTGGGTTGCCGATATGTATGACAGGCTCTTGAATATCTGACTTTTTGGATGCCGCTTCTTGGTTGACAGAAATAACGGTGCCTTCAATTTCGCTTTTCACTTCAAGATCTGATACCCGGTTGGCAAGTGACTGTCGCTGAAGCTCGGTTTGTTTTAATTCGATCTCCGCTGTTTTTTTCTGCATTTGAAGCTCTGTCCGTTCTGATTCGATTTGTTTTTCTGCTTCTTTCTTTCCTACCTGTTTTTCCAGTTCTCTTTCTTTGCTGTCTAAGGCTTTTAACTTTTCTTGAATTTGGTCAATTTGAAGCCGATTGGATTCAGACGTTAACTGGTTCTGTTCTTTTTCCAGGCTCAGCTGCTCATTTGTATAGGTGACTAAAGGCGTGCCCTTTTTAACTTTATCGCCTTCCTTAACTTTAATGTCTTCTAATGTCCCTTTATCCGCTTCATAAAAGACATACTGTTCATTTGAAAATTTTAGCGTGCCAGGAACCATAACCGTTGATGAGATTTCATTTTCTTCAACGCTCCCCGTCTGTATCTCCTTGCCGGCGCTGCCGCTTGTTGGAGCGGCAGACCGGTATATATTGATTCCAACAAAAAGAGCGACTATAACTGCGATTCCAATTCCGATCCAGACTTTTTTCATGAGCTTATGCACCCGCCACAGAATTGATTAAACCTGAAAAGAGCGAAAATACAACTAAAATTCCGAATAGAATGATTGCTGAAATCCATCCGGCTTTTTTGGAGATGCCTCCCGTTTTGTGAAGTCCGATTGCTAATAATACAAAGCTCCAGATGCTGAAAATTTCAAAGGTATTTAACACGCTGGCAAGAGCCCCGTCAGATGGGATAATCCCTGCCAGTGACGTCGTGCTGTAAAGAGGATTCACGTCAGTCGTAAAAGCAACGATTCCATTAACCAATAATCCGAGACTGCTAATTAAAGAGACAAACAGACCGAGAGAAAGCATTTTTTTATATGTCGTAACACCGCCTGATATTTTTACACAGAGCCAATAAATAAGAGGGGCAATAAATAATGCTGCGATACCGCCGATAATAGCGCCTGCCATTCCGCCAAATTTGGTTATTGTTGCGACAGTTTCCATTTGTTCAGCAGATAGCCCTTGCGTATCTTGGCTTTTCAAAAGCTCACTATAATCCGTACCGAGTGATTGCAGCACGGCACCGACGATGATAATTGCTGCAACAATCAAAAGCGGTCCCCATACAGCCGGCCTTTCTCTTATTCTTTCAAATTGAACGGACGGACTTGTGATTACTCCGAAAAGTGAAGGCTTTTCAGTCGGTGTTCCGCTGTTTTTTTCTACATTCGTTTCCATTTCAAAACCTCCTTGAGAATATCTAACAAATAGTACGGGAAGGATATCAAAAAGTTTCATGTTTTTCTAATAAATTTCCAAAAGCCTTCAATATTGAAGGCTTTTCATATTATTCTATCGCTGTGCTGTATTGCGCTTTCACAAGCCCGGCATAAATGCCTCCTTTAGCGAGCAGCTGATCATGGTTCCCTTCTTCTATTTTCCTGCCGTGATCAAGAACAATGATGCGGTCGGCGTCGCGGATCGTAGACAATCTGTGAGCGATCATCACTGCTGTACGCCCTTTCAGAAGCGTTTTTAACGCTTGCTGAATTTTTACTTCTGTCTCTGTATCAATGCTTGCCGTTGCTTCGTCAAGGATGATAATAGCCGGATCGGCGAGCAATGCTCTTGCAAATGAAATGAGCTGACGCTGACCGGCAGACAGTACGCTGCCTCTTTCCTCCACCTCTGTTGCGTATCCTTCCGCTAAATCGGAAATAAACTCATCCGCTCCGACCGCTTGGGACGCTTTCATCACCTCTTCATCCGAAGCATTTGGCCTTCCAAAACGAATATTTTCCATGATGGTCCCAGAGAAAATAAATGTATCTTGCAGGACAATGCTGATTTGAGAGCGCAGACTGGCAAGGGAAAGATCCTTAATCGGTATACCGTCTATTTTAATGGTGCCTCCGGTCGCATCATAAAAACGGCTGATTAAATTGGCAATCGTCGTCTTCCCGCTCCCTGTATGCCCGACAAGCGCAAGCGTCGAGCCCGCCGGAATAGAGAAAGAAACGGCGTAAAGGGCTTTTCGTTTTTCATCATACGAAAATTCAACCTCTTCAAAACTGATCTCCCCATTTATCTTTTCATTATGAATGGCATTGGGCTTCTCCTTGACATTTGGCTGTTCGTCCAGAAACTCAAAAATCCGTTCTGATGATGCCATCCCCATTAACAGCTGATTATAGACCTGACCCAGTCTCGAAATAGGTTCCCAAAACATTCCCAGATAGAAAGCAAAAGAAACGAAGACGCCAATCGTAATGGTTTCATTCATGATGAGTGTGGCTCCATACCAAATCAAGACAGCCGTCCCAATCGCATTCGTCATTTCTACCAGCGGACGGAACATGGCATTTTTTCTAGTTGCTTCCCGCCATGATTCGTAGTTCTCCTGATTGACACCGTCAAAATACGCCATGTTTTCTTCTTCCTGCGTAAATGCCTGTGTGACCCGGATGCCCTGAATGCTTTCGTTTAGATGAGAGTTGAGCTTCGATTGCTTCAGCCGTACCGTTTGCCAGGATCGGCGTATTTTTTTTCTGAGACTTGTTGAAATAAAAAACATAATCGGCAATGTCACCATGATGGCTATAGTCAGCTCAGGGCTCAGCGTAAACAAGATGATAATCACGCCGGCCAGAAGCAACAAGTCGGTCAACAAATTGATGACTCCGCTTGTAAAGAGCTCCTGAAGAGAGTTAATATCATTCATGATCCTGACTAAGATCGATCCCGCCGACCGCTGATCAAAAAATCGATGGGATAAGCGCTGCACATGGGTAAATAAATGCTGTCGCAAATCGTAAATGACATGCTGGCCAAGCTGATTCATCCACCTGATTCTTAACACATTGGCGGCGTAATTGAGGACATATAAACCGCTAATAATAAAAATGAGCTGAATCAGCAGCTCCGAGTTTCTTCCTGTAATCGCTTGATCAAGAACATAAATGCCGATCAGAATGGGGATCACAAGCTTCACAGCAGTGCCAATCAATACGGTGAGAAAAGAAAGCGGCAAAATTGTTTTTCGATATGGTTTGACATAGCTCAGCAGCCGCCACATTTGAGCCCAGTTAAACGGCTTTTCAATGATTTCATCTGAAGAGTAATAAAAACGCTCTAAAATCCCCTGTTTTTTCGTTTGTTTCATTTGGCCCCTCCCTATCCGACCTCATGCGGCTCATTAATCATTTTGACATCACGGTATTGCAAATCGTAAATCTTTTTATAGTAGCCGCCTTTTTCAAGAAGCTCATGATGTGTTCCCCTTTCACGAATGCGTCCTTTATTAAAAACGAGAATTTCATCAGCGTGTTTCAGTGAAGAAATGCGGTGAGCGACGATAAAGGTTGTGCGGTTTTTCATGACTTCTTTTAAGGCAAGCTGTATGCTGTGCTCCGTTTGCATATCTACTGCGCTTGTGGCATCATCCAATATTAAAATGTTCGGGTTCAAGCAGATGGCTCTCGCAATGGCAATACGCTGTTTCTGCCCGCCGGAAAGCCCCATTCCCCTCTCTCCCAGCATGGTGTCATACCCATCAGGAAGCTCCATAATAAAGTTATGAGCCTGCGCCCTTTTTGCCGCTTCGATGACGTCTTCCATTGAGGCATCCGGCCGCCCATACGAAATATTTGATCTAATCGTAGATGAAAACAGGAAGGATTCTTGAAGTACGACCCCGATATTGGAGCGAAGGGTTTTTAACGAATAATCTGTGATGGGTTTGTGATCAATGGTAATCATTCCGCCAACAGGACTGTAAAATCTGGTGAGAAGCTGTGTCACTGAGCTTTTGCCTGAACCTGTCGGGCCCAACAGTCCGATTACCTTCCCGCTGTTTGCCTCAAAGCTTACATTGCACAGCGCGTTTGTTTGTTCTTTTCCGTATGCAAGAGAAACATTTTTGAAATGGACATCTCCGGTTAATTTTTGTTTATGCAAAGCATGAGGATGATCTGTAATGTCTTCTTCTTTTTCCAGAATGTCGAGCAGGCGTTCCCCTGACGCTTTTGCTTGAGAGAACATATTGATGACAAAACCTAAGTTCATAATGGGCCACATCATATAATTGACAAGGCTGAAGAAAGCAACAAGCTCGCCGGGATTGAGCTGATTTTGCATAACCAAGTAACCGCCGTATGAGAGAAGAGCTACAATACAAATGTTACCAATGAACTCCATTAAAGGGAAATACGCAGACCAAATGGATGATGTTTGTAAATACTGCGCCCTGTATTCTGCATTGGCTTTATTGAAAGTGCTGATCTGAAAATCTTCCCTGGAAAGAGATTTAACCGTATTAATGCCGCTGATATTTTCCTGAACTTTTGTATTGAGTTTCGCAAACGATTTGCGGATGCCTCTGAAGGCGGGATGGACTCTTTTGTCAAACCGGTATACCGCAACCGCGAGAAATGGCAGAACAGCTATTGTCACAAGCGTGAGAGGAACAGAATAGTAAAACATAACCGACAGGCTGATGGCTACCAGCAGGCCGAATCGAATGAGCTCAGCGAGACCGTATGATAAGAAAAAACGAAGCCCTTCAACATCAGCAGTCAGCCTGGACATCAAATCTCCTGTTTTCGCATTATCATAGTAAGAAAAAGAAAGCCGCTGCAGTTTTTCATACAGACCATTTCTCAGCCGATAAACGGATTTGATCCCGAACATATCACCTAAATACTGATGAAAAAAGGTAGCTATTCCTTTCAAAACCATTACCGCAATAAATCCTAAGCTGACCCACGCCGCAAGCTGATACTGCCGTCCCAGTACGATCTCATCAATCGTAATTTGCAGGATAATCGGATAAACGACAGTAATTGCAGTCATCAAAAGCATGGCTAGAAGCGACCACATAAACACTTTTCTGTACGGCCAATAATACATTTTTAATCTTTTAAATGTCTCCATATCCAGCACCTTTCCAACATTTATCATCTTCACTATATCGATACCCGAAATAAATTTCTATTATTTTTCAAAATTTCAGTCTAATTATGGAGTGAGTCTCTTACTTTATAGGGAGTAACATATGTAGAATAAACGCTTACAGAAAATCATTGTATGCTGGGGATACTTGGGGATATGCCAATGAAATACAGAAAAACCGGACGGCTGAAATGCCGTCCGGTTTTCATCCCCCGCTGACCGGCGGTATGATGGCTACCGTGTCACCCGAAGATACAGAGGTATTTTCTTTTACATAGCTTTCGTTAACGGCAATCATAGCCGTATCAATAGATTCAAGACCGTATTGTTCTTTTAGACTCGCTTTTATTTCATCTGTGGTTGCTTGTTCCACATCTATTTCTATTGCTTGTGTACCGGCCTGTTCAGCCAGTCCTGCAAATAAAAGAATTTTAATCATGCTGCTCTCCCTCGCTTAGGTCTGGTTTTCCGTTCGGATAAGCTGTTGTTTCTAGCTGGTCGCCGATCCATTGCTCACCGTCTTCCCAAATTTCTTTTTTCCAAATCGGCACAATCTGTTTAATGCGTTCAATCGCATACTCATTGGCTTCATATGCGGCTTTTCGATGGGGAGAAGATACAGCAATCACTACCGCTGCTTCACCGATATCGAGCACACCTATACGGTGCGTGATCGCAGCTGAGGCACCTTCCCATTTTTCTTCGATTTCAGCGCCGATTTGAGCAAGCATTTGCACGGCCATCGGTTCATATGCCTCATATTCAAGCCGAACCGTTCTTTTTCCGTTTGTCCATTCCCGAACCGTACCAATAAATGTCGTAATGGCCCCTGCTTCCCGTTTCTCCACTTTTTTGATCATGTCTTCAGTATTAATGGGTGTTTTCGTAATCTCAAACCGTTCCATTATGCAGATTCCCCCTTCAGCTGTGAAAGCACAAAATCCACGGCAACCGGATCATCCGCATGAAAAACGGGTAATCCCTGATGCTCTGTCATTTGCTCTTTTTTTCTATAGATGACGGCGATTATATTTACTGCTTGCAGCGCTTCCAGATCTTCCTTTTCACTTAGGATAACCACTTTAGGATAAGGGGCTTTTTTAAAGCCTTCAATCAGAAGACAGTCTGTTTCGAGAAATTGGTATAACTCGATCAGCCGTGCCAAATCCCAATTGCGGCGGGCAGTCAGCTGTAACACACCAGCACCTTCTACCGCTGTTACACCAGCACCTGCCGCCTTGTAACGGTCCGTGTCTTTTCCTTCCGTGAGCGTTTGCGGTTCACCGCCGTGACCATGATGCTTCAGGCAGCCCAAATGGACTCCCTGTTCAGAGGCTTTTTCAAGAATGCGCTCAATAAACGTTGTTTTCCCGCTGTTTTGAAATCCTACAACTTGGACGATCGGGAAAGGACGGACCAAGGCCATTCACTTCCATTCTCTTCTCTGATGAGCAGTACTTGAACCGTTCTGCCAGATTCGTAGCCTCGCGTGCCGCCCGGCAGGATAATAAATGCATTGGCATCTGCAAGTGATGTGACAGAGCTCGACTTATCTAAACCAACGGGTGTCGCCAACAGCTTCCCTTCCTGATGGTGCACGAGCGCACGAACAAATCGGGTAAATGGGTTCGGCTTCGGAAAATCCTTGGTCAAAACTGCTTCCGCACAAATTGAATGCGGTGTTTCATTGAGCAGCCATGTCTGGATTATCGGTTTGACAAACAGTTCAAAACCGACATAGCATGCCGACGGATTACCTGAAAGGCCAAACAGCAGCATATCGTTTGCATGCGCCACCGTTGTCACGCTGCCCGGGCGCATGGCAACTTTATTAAACAGCAC
Organism: Bacillus sp. EU52; assembly: GCF_037964975.1. NCBI lineage: Bacteria > Bacillati > Bacillota > Bacilli > Caryophanales > Bacillaceae > Bacillus > Bacillus sp. EU52. The sequence continues at coordinate 1,449,161 of NZ_CP150177.1, read as the reverse complement.
GTCCGCTCCGAGTTTTTCATAGATCGCAGGCAAAAAGTCAAAGTCACCGACTGACACACCGCCAGTTGTGATCAGGAAATCCACTTTTTTCATCGCTTCTTTAACTGCAGCATAGCTTTTATCCAGTTCATCAGAGATTTTCCCTAAATAAAGCGGTGTTGCGCCTGCTTCTATCGCTTGCGCATATACCATACTCGCATTGCTGTTGCGGATTTTTCCCGGTTCCAGCGGATCACTGACATTCAGCAATTCGGTACCGGTTGCGATAATCCCGACTACAGGCTTTCTCACGACAGGCACAGATGCGTATCCGAATGTTGCCAAAAGAGCCGTCACTCCTGGTGTCACCCGGGTGCCCTTTGTCAGTAAAACACTCCCTTTTTGAGCGTCCTCACCTGTTTTTGAAATATTATCCCCCGTCTGAAAGCGGCGTTTTAAAGACATAAATGACTTCCCATTCTCCTCAAAGGTTTGAGTCAGTTCAATCATGACGACTGCATCTGCCCCTACAGGGATTTGCGCGCCAGTCATAATCCGCACGGCCTGAAACGGGCCAAGTTTTTTTTCAGATACTGCTCCCGCTCCAATATGGTCAATAACTTCAAACCGAACTGGGTTTTCACGTGATGCATATGCCGTATCGCACGCTCTGACAGCAAAACCATCGTATGGCGAACGGTCAAACGCAGGGACGTGGTGATCCGCAGTTATATCTTCGGCTAAAAACCGATGAAGGCTGTCTTCAAGCGCCACCCATTCTGTTTCACCTTGTTTTTGAAAATGGCAGACACGCCGAACTGCCTCGTCTACCGGTATCGGTGTTCTTTTCTCCAGCATTCTGACCCCTCCTGTTGTTACAGTCCAATCACTCTTGCCAACACGGAGTTGGCTTCTTTCACATCATTTGTTCCATGCACCAGTGCCCGTCCGTCATTGAAAATGACAATTCTGAAATCCTCGTAAAAAATATGCAGCAAAAACGCATTAGCCTCGACCTTGCCGATTGTTTTCAGCCGCTTAATGAGTTCCTGTTTCGGGATTCTTTTTAATGATTCTGACCTTACCTGCACTGTATCACGGCCGCATAATACAGCAGCTTTTGGTGTATTCCAATCCTGAAGATAAGGATATACCGCATTTGCTCCGCAAGATGGGCAATCCTCACGGCGTACATGATTAACGTTAATCTTCATATGCGAATTGTTCCAGACATCAAATGTCACAAAACCCCGCTGTATTGCTTCTATTTGGCCGGTTAACAGCTTAAATGCCTCAGCCTGCTGATATGCTGAAACGATATGCACAGCAGGCGGAATAATGCCGGCAGTATCACACGTCGCCCCGCCGACAGGAATTTGCTCAAACAAACAAGACAGACAAGGGGTTTCTCCGGGAATGACAGTCATGAACATTCCCTGGCTGCTTACACAGGCGCCATAGACCCAAGGTGTCTTTGTTTTCTGGGCAAGATCGTTTATCAGCATGCGGGTTTCAAAATTATCTGTCGCGTCGATCACGACATCTGCTTTTTCAATCAGCGGCTCAAGCGTTTCGGCTGTTCCTTCGGTAACATACGCCTCAATATGTATCTCGCTGTTAATCGCTGATAGATGCTCTTTGGCAGCCATGGCTTTCGGCATGCGGAGTTTGGCATCGCTTTCTGTATAAAGCTGCTGCCTTTGAAGATTGCTCCACTCCACATAGTCACGGTCAATAATGGTAATCGTACCGACTCCCGCTCTCGAAAGCCCTTCAGCTCCTGCAGTGCCGAGCGCTCCCGCTCCGACAATCAGCACATGGCTGTCTGCCAGTCTTTTCTGACCCTCTTCCCCAATTTGCTTAAATCTGATTTGCCGTGAATAACGTTCCTCCATCAAACCTGTTCTCCTTATCTTTTATGTCATCTTATCATGTTATTGCCCCGTCAGTCCCGCTTGAGGGAGTTCGATTTTTCTTCCAAACAGCTAAAATCATCACGTGTATTAATGTTGATAAACTCTGCCGGGTTTGCTCCGATATTTTCAGCCTGTACGTAACAAACCGAAATTCTGCCTAATAAATCTGATATTCTCAACCTCTTCTCAGAAAGCTGATCGTATAGAACTGGCATGATACGTTTGTGGTAAATCGCAATCAATGGCTGCACTTGTCCGTCTGAAATTGGGACTACCGCGTCAGCACCGGCAGTCATCAGACGTTTGAGCTCCAGTATCGTCCTTCTTTGTATCAGCGGTGTGTCACAGGAAAGAACAGTATAAAGATCACCGTCTGTCTTTTTAAAAGCGGTATATATACCAGCCAATGGCCCCATGCCTTGAAATGGCTCAGCATCTTGATACACTTCATTTTCACCGTTTTCTTGAAATCTATCAATAAATTCGGGACGGCTGATGATAACCGTTTGTTCTCCAAGTGCCTCTTTAGCGCATTGGTAAAGCATCCTGCCCTTCCATTTGACAAACGCCTTCGGTTCTCCAAAGCGACGTGAGGCTCCCCCTGCCAACAGTACGTTTACATGCTTCATATCATCTCACCTCTAGTTTCGTTAAAAGCATAGCAAAAGCAAAGGCTCAACGCTACTGCTTGTCTGTTTATTAAAGAGGAATAGCTGTTCAGTATTTGCATATTGTAGTGTTAACATCATGAGGGAGATGGTTCGAATGAAAAGATCAGGTCCTTTTTTCCACGACGTGTCTCAGGAGAACCTTTATTTAAAATCCGAGCTTTCAAGGTGCCATAAGCTGATTGCTGAACTTGAAGCAAGCTACTTTCATCAGAAAAATAACAAACTGCTCAAAGAAAATACCGATATGAAAGAAAAACTCCAGCAGCTGTCTGCCGAATTAACACATATGTCAACAAAAGAAAAACATGCCTCCCACACCAGCCAAACCCTGCACCAAATAAGAGCTGAACTGCTTGATAAAATCGTTGTTTTGCAGGAGCTTCTATCTGCTGAAACCTATAAACGCAGAGCCGAAATCGAAGAAAAACATAAACTTCATATTGCTAAAGTCAAAATCGAAGAAGAAAATAAAAATCTTCATAAACGGATCAGCGAACTTCAAGCCTCGATTGAGCAGGAACAAAATGCACTGCTTCAGGCAAAACAGCAAGCCGAATTGATAAAAGCCGAAAACGGGCGTCTAAAAGAGCAAATGGTAGAAAAAGAATATCAGCTAAAACATATTAAAATAGAAGTTGATCATATGAAAGATCGAATCATAGAAACGAAAGAAAGACTGCTAGACATAGAAAAAACGAAAGAAAAATTATTTCACGAAACTATTATATCGTATAAACGGCAGCTTGATGAAAGCGATGCCTGGATTGCTTCTCATTTTGCCGATATTGATGGCGGCACGAAACAAAAAGAAAAAACGGAAGAAGAAGCTCCAGCGGTCTACGCGCAGCCAAATCATGTAGAGACTATCCTTGAAGATGTCACCAAACAGATACATGTGCTTCAAAAACAGCTTGCCCGCGCCCAATCATCAGACCAGGCCAAGAGCCATACAATCGAAGAGCTGAAAAACAGAGCCGCTGAAGAAAAGCCTTATCAAAAGTGGGTGTATAAGCTTAATCTTGAAAAAGAAAACAAACCTTCACAGAAAAAACCTCAATAAAAAAACTGCTTGAGCGATGCCAAGCAGTTTTTCTTTATATTTATTCATTTGCTGATTCTGCAGATTCGATTTCACCCTCTAAAATGTACTGCCCGCGATATGGCTTTTTCACTTCCGGGTACATTTTAATTAAGCTTTGCATAAACGTTGTCATATTAGGGATTTCAAGACCGCTTTCTTTTTCAATCTCTTTTTGAAGCTCCGAGCTCTTAATCGCCGCGTTGTGGCGTTTTAATGTTTTAATAGCAGCTTCACGCAGCTTAGCTGCTTTTGATCCCGGTCTTGCCGTTCCTCTTCTTCTTCGTGTTGTTCCGTCTGGTATACCGGCAGGAAGAGAGGAAATAGATTGAAGCTGAGGCTGAACAGACTGCTGCTGTGATTGCGGCTGATAGCTTCTGATTTCCTGAGCCGCAAGCTCAGCGAGAACCGGCAGAGAGTCAGGTTTTTTTTCAGAACGGAAATCCTTTTTGATTTCGGAAGGGCTTCCATTTCTGTCCAGCTCTCTTAATTTTGCGTATATTTTATCACGTTCAATTTGATATTCACGAATGACTTTCACTTCAGCTTCATTTAATTGTTCTAACCGCAAGCGCAAAGCTTCTCTTTCATTAAACATTCCTCAATGTACCCCCTATCAAAATTAACATCTTTAATTAAGATATTAGATTACAAAAGTAATTTTATCAACTATTATTTTAGCATTTTACTATTATATTTACTCTATGAAAAATTCCTTATTTTCTGAAAATGTTTTATTTTTCAAAAGAGTCCTTTATTCTCAAGGGATTAAGGGGCTTTCTAGTTTATTTGGTATAATGTTGAAAATATATATTTTACTTACTTCTTTAAAGAAATTTAGTGTAATATCTACAATTTTCGAGTTATGAGATATGAGATTTATCTAAAATTGAGGAAAAACATCAAAAATTAGCTGTGTTTTCTAGCGTATCAATCAAACAAACCATCAATTCCTATACCCAAATTTGGAAAAATAAGCTTCTTACTCTTCTTCCATTGCTTTTTGCACAAATAAAAAACCTGATGTGATCAGGTTTTTAGGAAATACTATTTAGTCAGATACCTATTCCGTTTCAGCCAGAACGCGGTTCACACGTTTTTCAAGCATTTTCATACCGCTCCCGCCGGCTTGGAAGTGACGGAGCTGTCCTGTTTTATCAAACACATAATACGCAGGTACGTATTCATTTTCAAATGCATCGGTTAAAGCATGGTCACTGTCAACAAAAATCGGCTGAGTGATATCGTGTTCAGCAGCTGTTTCTTTAATTTTACCAAGATCAAGATCATCTTCGGAACGGGGCATGTGTACAGCTACAACATTCAGCTGATCTTGATATTTATCACGAAATTCATTCACTTGCGGCATCGCTTCTTTGCACAAGTGGCAGCTGATGGACCAGAAATGAATAAGCGTCGGCTTTTCCCCAATCAATTGCTCTCTCGTCACTTCACCATTTAACCAAGCTTTTTCTCCCGTCAATTCCGGCATGGACTGACGTAATTTCATTGCTTTTTCCCTCCTATTTAACAGAGTGGCCTAACGAATATGCTAGACCGCTTTTCGTTCTTGGAAAGAATTAAAGTGTTTTTTGGCCTGGTTTCCAGTTAGCCGGACAGAGTCCGCCAGTTTGCAGCGCCTGGAGAACACGAAGCGTTTCATCAACATCACGCCCAATGTTGTTATGGAAAACAGTTTGATATTGGAGCTCCCCTTCAGGATTAATAATAAACAATCCGCGCAAAGCCACACCTTCTTCTTCGATTAAAACGCCATATTCCCGGGATACCTCATGGTTTGTATCAGCAGCAAGCGGGTATTTCAGCTGGCCAAGACCGTTTTCTTTGCGGTCTGTATTGATCCAAGCTAAATGAGTATGGATGGTATCAGTTGAAACCCCGATGACTTCTGCATCAAGATCTTCGAACTCGTCATAGCGGTCAGACATTGCTGTAATTTCTGTCGGACAAACAAAAGTGAAATCCATTGGATAGAAGAATAGCACTGTCCATTTGTCGTTTTTCATGTTTTCCTCAAGACTTACTTTGCCGAATTCTTTGCTTGCAAGGACTGCTTCCATTTCAAAACGAGGAGCTTGTTTACCTACCATACGTTCTGCCATATGTATCCCTCCAATTTATTGTTTGGCTTAAAGGTCAAAATCGCATGAAAATAAAGGGTTATTAACCATTTTTAGTTATATTGCAATGCCATTATATAAAAGCAGATTTCCTGAGTCAATTTTTAACAAATCATGTATGTCTTTGGCTTCGACATTTTTGAATAAAACGTTTAACATGGTCATGTACAGGGTAACTAGTCTCAATGTGCAGCAATCAATTAGAAAAGGAGCTCAACATGGACTTTATTAAACAATATGATTGGGCGGGACTGATTACAAATGCCGGTGTTCTGCTCATTAAACTCGCCATTATGATATTGCTCTATTTTATCGTTCGATCATTAGGCATGAAAATCATTAAACATCTGTTTGCAAAATTCGAGGAGCAGAATAGCTTGTCTATCGGACGTGCACATACGCTCCGAAGCCTGACTCTTAACATATTTGCTTATACATTGATTTTCATATTTTTCGTCATGGTTCTAGATTTGTTTCATTATGATCCAAGCGCTCTTTTAGCGGGGGCAGGAATCGTCGGCCTGGCTGTCGGATTTGGCGCCCAAGGGCTTGTCAGTGATATCGTGACAGGTTTTTTTATTTTGCTTGAGAAACAATTGGATGTCGGAGATTATATTACCGTTTCCACCTTTGACGGAATTGTCGAGCAGGTTGGCTTAAGGACAACTCAAATCCGCAGCTTTGACGGAACACTGCATTACATCCCCAACAGAAACATCACAAACGTGAGCAATCATTCTCGTGGTACCATGCAGGCTCTTGTTGATATTAAAGTGCCGGCTGAAAGAAATATTGATGAAATGATTCATATTTTACAGCAGGTTTGTGATGAAACGGCAGCGGCTCTTCCACAAATAAAAGAAGGCCCAAATGTCATCGGCATTCAAGAACTGGGGACTTCTGAAATTGTAATCAGGGTCATTGCCAAAACAGAAAATATGGAACAGTGGCGAGTCGAACGAGTGTTGAGAAAAGAAATAAAGAACGCGTTCGACCGCGCTTTCCCTAAAGAAACAGAATAAATAAAAGAACCGAAGCTTTTTGCTTCGGTTTTTATATTACTGAATTCTGCTTTCAACTTCGCTGCAAATTTCTTCAGCCGTCATCCCGGAAGCTGTAATGACAGGTGCTTGTGTTACCGTATCGGCTATCCCTTGCACATTATTATCAAGACCTGTTACGACACAGCAGTCACAGCCTTGAGCATCAGCAGGGCTTTTCATCATTACAACGTCATACCCTTTTTCTTTTAAAGCAGCTTCTACATCTGATAATGATTGTTCAATTCCAATTTTTTTAGCCATTTTTGAACACCTCCGTTTACTAGAGTGCTCATTTTATGGAATTTTATTCTTTCATTTGTACTTAATTGGCATAAACAGAAAAATAACCTGTCATGACATGAACCGCTGTTTCTATCGCATTTTCATCGGGATTCAGCTTAGCATGATGAAGCCCATGTTCAGAATCAGCGCCGAGCCAGAACATGAAGCCGGGATATTTTTTCAGCATGTAGCCAAAATCCTCTCCAGTCATTGCTTCTTTTGCTTCAATTACTGTCGCCAGTTGATGTTCAGCAACAAAAGACATAAATTCTTCTGTTAATCCGCTCGTATTGTAAACTTGGTGATATACAGACGGATATGTCACTTTTCCTTTGCAGCGGAATCCGATTTCGATTCCTTTCACTACATCTTCAATCCGTTCCTTTACTTGTTTCATCGATTCTTCAGAGAGCGTGCGGATCGTGCCTTCCAGGTGGGCCGTTTCCGCAATGATATTTTGTGCCGAGCCTCCGGTAATGGTACCAACTGTAATAACAGCACTGTCTAGCGGATCTGTGTTTCTAGAGATAATCGTTTGCAGCTGGGTGACAAGTGTACTTGCCGCTACAACCATATCCTCAGCCAAATGCGGATATGCCGCATGTCCCCCTTTGCCTTCCAGATCGATGACTAGCTCTGATGTATTCGCAAATAGAAGGCCGCTTTTTGTCGCAATGGTGCCTACCGGAAGCTCTGGAGCAATATGAAGCGCAGTGATGAAATCAGGCTGCCACTTTTTTAATACATCGCTCTCAAGCATTGGTTCCGCACCGCCAGGCCCTTCCTCTGCCGGCTGAAACAGAAAAAGCAAGTCATGTTTGACTGGGTGGTGAACAAAATGATCAATAATGCCGAGTGCAATCGTCATATGCAAATCGTGACCGCAGGCGTGCATGTTGCCGTGATGCTCTGATGCGAATGGAAGACCAGTTTGCTCTTCTATAGAAAGCGCATCGATATCCGCTCTGTACGCCAGCATTTTTTCCGGCGCCGTCCCGTTCACTTTTACAAAAAGCCCTGTTCGCCATTTCTCAATTTCAATTCTGTCTTGCGGATATTGTTCCAAGACATTTAATAAATACTGCTGGGTTTTGAACTCCTGAAATCCAAGCTCCGGTATACGATGCAGATCTCTGCGAATTGCGATGAGCTCCTCTTTCTTCATTTCTATTCCTCCTGCCTATACGAATAAGGCGTGGATATATTATCCACGCCTTTTTTATCAAACTTTTCCTTACAGCTGGCGTAATTCCTGCTTGATTTCAGTTTTGCCTTTTGTTTTTTCATCAATGTCTTTGATTTTTTTAGCTGGTGTGCCTGCAACGACAGTGTATGGCTCAACGTCGTTTACCACGATCGCTCCCGCAGCAACAACAGCTCCTTTACCTACTGTTACACCTTCAAGCACAACAGCATTTGCGCCGATTACGACGTCGTCTTCAATCACAACCGGTTTAGCGGATGGCGGCTCAATAACGCCCGCAAGTACAGAACCCGCGCCGATATGGCAGTTTTTTCCGACAGTAGCTCGTCCGCCAAGCACAACGTTCATATCAATCATTGTGCCTTCGCCGATGACTGAACCGATATTAATAGAAGCACCCATCATGATGACTGCGTTATCACCGATTTCAACTTGGTCGCGGATGATCGCGCCCGGCTCGATACGCGCTTTGATGTTTTTAAGATCAAGCATTGGGATCGCAGAATTGCGGCGGTCATTTTCAACCACATAGTCTTCGATTTTGCTTTGGTTTTCTTCGATTGCTGTTTGGATTTCGCTCCATTCACCGAAAACGACACCAGTGTTTCCGTTGATAAAAGCTTTCGCAGATTCACCGAAATTGATTCCTTCCAGCTCACCTTTCACGTAAACCTTTACAGGTGTAGATTTTGTACTATTTTGAATAAATGAAATAATTTCATTTGCGTCCATCATTTTCATATGTATAGTCCTCCTCCTGATTTTCTACCTCATTACTGTATCAAAGGAAAGATACAAAGACAAGAAAAAAAGGAACAGCCGTTTTAGCAGTTCCCAGTGAGTGATCAGACAGCGCACCCGCTTTTCTTTGCGAATTGTCTCCCGAAGTTTATTAATTCTTCCTCTTCTTCACCTTCTGGATTATTTTCGATTTTTACCGAAGGCAGCACAATGTCTCCACCGCGTTCTTTTATTTTTGCCTCTAGCGTATCAACCGCTCCGCAGAAAAATTCATATGCTGTATCACCGGAACCAAATACAGCGCATGTTTTGCCGGAAAAATCAATCTCATCCATGTCTTCAGCCAGATCTAAAAATTCATCAGGCAGATCTCCGTCTCCCCACGTATAGGTTCCCATTATGATATGGTCATAATCGGTAAACAGCTGGGCATCATCAATATCCATTGCTTCGAAACGGTCTACTTCTGCTTCCGCCTCCTGTAGCCCCTTTTCAATCAAATCTGTCATTGCTTCAGTGTTGCCTGACATTGTTGCATAAACGAGCAAAATCTTCGCCAATTCCTTGTTCCTCCTCTAATGAATCATTGCTGAAACTTCGTACGGCTGGACAAATTTACATTCATACAAGCCTGCGCAAAAGAAATTCTCTTTCTGATTGGCCACTCTCCATCCATGCCCCTTAATGGTATCGAACCATTTTAACGATCGGGCTTCGAGATCAACCTGGTAAATTCTCGAAAAACCATTTTCATCTTGTGTTGTAGTGACATATATAATGCCATCATCCTCTGAAAGATCAAGAAATGATTCTTCATTTCTGATCATACTGGATTGTATGGTGAATTCTTCACCATTCAAAAGATTCCGTACAGTGACAGCACCGTGCTTTCCTTTCACAGAACCCATCGCCGCCACCAGCCAATTTTCATTGAACACGAGCATGGATGCCGTCATCCGTTTTTTTTCTTTTTTGACAATTTGGACAGTGTCACGCTTAATGTCGTAAGCCCAAATGCCGCCAAAATATGCGTGTATTTGCGTGCCAATAAAAAGATTGCCCCCGTGAAGGCATAGCGACCGGATAACAGGGGGATTATGAAATTCGGCAAAAGGTTTGGCTACGCGCCATGAGACACCAAAATCATCCGATACATAAATACAATGCTTACCGTGGGCGCAGACAAACCCGTTGTTTCTGCCGGTAATCGCCCACACTGTTGCATTTGTCGGAAAGCTCGACATCGTCCAGGTTTTCCCTTCATCAGCCGAACGAATGACTGTTCCCTTTTCACCAACACCAAATAAGTAAGGCCCTATGTAGCTGATACAGTGTATCTTACTTTTCAAACGAAAAAGCTTTCTCCAGCCCTGCTCCAAAGAATAATGAAAAATGCCTTCTCTTTGTACCGCCACAAAATATCCAGAAAACGCCGATGCCGTAACAGCAGTTGCTCCTTTATGAAACATGGCTTTTTTCCTTGTTCATATAATCTGCCCATGCAAGAAAACCTCTCGCAAACGCTCGGCAGCTTTCCACATCTTCATCCGTTTCAGGCGCTAATTCAATTTTTAGTGTTTCCTGGTAAACAGCAGCTCCCGCCTCTTGCAGCATGGCATTGAACAAATTCACCGCTTCGCAAAACTTTGGATAAGAATAATCGCCAGACCCGAAGCAGGCTGTTTTTAAACCATGAAGCTGAAGCTGTTTGACCTCTTCGAAAAAATCCTCCGCTTCGTAGGGCAAATCGCCGTCCCCCCATGTATAGGTGCCAATCAGTACATAATCATAGGAGGTTAAACAAGACGCATCCGCATCGTCTATCTCGACACAATCGATATCCAACTCATATTCCTGAAGCGTATCTTTTATTATGAAGGCAATGTCTTCTGTATTTCCTGACATGCTGGCATATGTAATCAAGGCTTTAGCCATGTTATCACCCCATTAATTGATAATGATTTTCAATATCATATGTATCACTTTAAATGATAATGATTTTCATTGTCAACAGATGAATAAAAAAAAGACAGCACCTCGCTGTCTTTAAAATGGATTTTCCTGATCCAGCATATCCTTTATCACTTGTACAAAAGCTTGAACTTGTTTCAGTTCAAAGGCAGGCTCATAGCCTAATAACCATGTATCTCGACCGATCGGATGCCCTTTCATGTCTAAAAGAGGCATTTTATTCACTTTATCTTCATTTTGAAGGGTAACAGACGGCAAAATGGCATAACCGATTCCGTGCAGCGCCATCTGTTTGCACGTTTCAATCTGATCAACCAATATCGTCTGTTTCGGCGACGTTTTAAATTTTTGATGCCACCAGTGCTGAATTTCCTGAAAATAAGTGCTATCACTTTTAAACTGGATAAACGGCCGTTCTGTATGGGCAATATCTTCGATGCAGGAAATTTCAGTATCCACTAAATACAGATGATCTGTCATTAAGTAATCTTTGCGCCCCTTCCACTCAGGGTTGCCTCTTATAATGCCGATATGAACCTGATCCTCATACAAGCTTTTCAGCATTTCGCTGCTCCACCCGGTTATGAGCGAGATCTTTGCATTCGGATACTTTTCCACATACGTCTTCAGGACTTTAGGGAGCCAATGCTGACCGATTATGGAGGCGACGGCAAGCTTCAATGTGCCGTGAATTTCACCTTCAAGCTCGTCAATATTTTCTCTTATTCTTTCCTGCTCTAATGTCACATCATTCGCAAACTGAATGATTTTCTCACCGGCGGGCGTTACCGTTAATCCTTTTTGGGATCTTAAAAAGATTTTTGTTCCCCACGCCTTTTCAATGGTTTGTAAGCGCTGAGATAAAGCCGGCTGAGATACAAAAAGCCGTTCTGCCGCCTTTCTCATATTTAATTCCTCAGCTAAAACTACGAGCATATGAAGCTCTTGAAGCTGCATGTCGTCCTCCTTTTTGTTATCAATAAGTTTTTCTTATCTCCCATTCTAATAAAATCTTAGTTTCTTATTCAAGCCCTATTCTCGTTTAAATTATGTATGCGCTTTCTTTTTTCGCTCTGGCTATATAATAAAAATAGGCCGTACAGCCTACTTATTCAACGAGCGTATATGCTTATTCAATTCCTTTAAAACGACTCTTCTCGTAAAAATCCCTTCAAATACCTGCTCGTCATTTTCAACACAGACAAATCCGTTATTAATGACCATACCGAATCCCTTCATAATCGGATCATTGATATGAAGGCGCGGAATGTCGGTCAGCATGACTTCCTCAACAGTGATTTGGTCAAGCTTTTCAAACTCAATTCGCTCAAGTCCAAAAATACTGTTCATGATCATATTTGTCCCGATTAAGCCATGTAAACGGTAGGAAGGATCCAGAACCGGGATGGCTGTGTATCCGGTTTTTGTCAATACTAATAATGCGTGCTCAAGGTTATTTCCGACTTGCACGTGCGCTACTTTGTCCGCCTCAATCATAAATTGTCCGACTGTTGCCTCAAGAAGTTGATCTGATTGTAAGCTTATCATGTTTTCGACCCCTTTTCATTTTCATCATCAATACATTCCCTATATTGCAATAATATAAACTTTATCAGTATTTGTCGAAAAGTTTCCTTTCAATAAAAAAGATACTCTTTGTGGAGTATCAATTATAGGGTGTCCCATTAATTTTCAAATCGAAATCGGTCGTATAGCGTTACAAGTTTTTTGTAGGTGGTTCCGTCAACGTTTTTGGTCCCTGTCTCTATATCGTTGATCTCACTGCTTAATAGCTCGATGGCATACTCATGGTTGATCAGGATATTCAGCAGAAGTTTTTGTTCTTCTTCTGTAAATCGTTCACCGATAAGACTCATTCGCAATCAGGCCCCCTGTTTTATACTGAATACCTCTGAAAGCAAGACAACTTACTTTCAGCTCTACCGCTAGAATAAGTAATCAGATAACAAACGTCAACCGCATAATTCGACATTTACCTTGGCTTTTTCAGCCAAATTATTTTGTGAAACGATTTGCATAGCTGAAGGCAGTGTATGAATCCGGCTTTATTTTGGCCTCAATCCCCATGGAGGTAATACGTCCAGTCATTTCTTGGATCAGTTCTTTTGTAAGCCCTTTTTTCCCAATATCCAAGTGAACTTCAAAGGTAAGATCCGCCCCCTCACCGGTAAAGGGCAGGAGCAGATCGGTAATATCCATTAAGTGTCCATCAAGAATATGAGCGGCCGTTTCTTGGCTGTACGCCGTTTCTAACGAAATCTTCTCCCGAAGGCTATGTATGGGTCTGTCGACTGTATGATTTTTCAAGCAGCCCCAAGCTCCCTTGCCTGTACGATGCAAATGCAATGCGGTAATAAACTTTGTGTAGTCGCGGTAAACCTGTGAATCGGTTCCGATCGATAACACATAAGAAGAACGGGGGTCCTTTTGAACAAAGGCTTTAAGCCGTTCCATCACATCTTGAAAGGTCATCTGTGCTTCTGAAAGATTATAAAACAGAAAAGAATCAGCCATCACGACACTCCTTTTCAAGGATTTACAACCATGAAACAAGTATGTTCCTTACCGTTTATTTCGATTACTTTTGCAAAGGCGGAAGCTTGTTCCCCCCTATTTCAGGAATCTTACTGAAGAAGTTCAAAGATTTCGATGGAAACCATGTCGATATTATCAAACGGATATGTGTTAGGTTTTTCACCTTTTTGGAAAACCGTCAGTTCAAACGTTTGATTTTTTTCGAAATATTTAACACTGCATATTTTCTCACCATTCACTTCGAAATAGCGCTGCATTGGCTCGTTAGCCGCTTCCGCTGTTTCTTGCAGACTTTGCAGCCGTGTGATGATACCCATTAATTGTGACATTCTAAAAAAAGACTCCTTTCAAAAAGCAACTTCAAATCAACAAGTATTTATTATAATACAAGTTCTATTGAGCATCATACCATAAAGTCGGACAGGATGGCATTTTCACTGCTGAATTTAAGTAAAGAAAAAAAGTGAAAAAAACTATTTTTCTTTAGTTTGAGGCTTTTTTTGAATGTCATGCACACAATTATAATTTTTTTCGAATCTTTGGCAACATTAAGAATGCCTTTTTGCAACGTTGTCAAAACCTTCTTTTGAATTTTCTGGTGAAGTCCCGCGTGGCCATAATCAATGGGAGTCATGCTGGATAGAGGTAAACAACAGAACTGAAATAAACATTTCAGAACGAATTTTCCTCCTCACCCGTGCAGCAGTGTCAGGGGTGTTCGGCACTGAATGTTTCTCCCCGTGTTAAACGTTTACCACTAGTTAGGTTTATTGTTTCATTGGATTGTCCTATGCTTTGACAAATAAAAAACTTGGCGGGGGTAGCGCCAAGTTTTTTCGGATCTTGATCTGATAGAGGGGTTGGGGAACAGAGAGTAGCTTCTCTCTATAATTAAATGATAATGATTCTCAGTATCAATGTCAATCGTTTTTTGATATTTTTTTCAATTCATAAAAAAAAACGGCCTTTCAGCCGTTAAATCAGTCCGTCCTGCTCATATAAATAAGAATAAGGCAAGTCTATAAATAAATACATCTGATCATCCATCGGATATGAAAACGTTCTGATCATTTCACCTGTTTCCAAATCACTGTACAGATCACTGAAAAAACCTTTTCTGAGATTTCTCATTCTCATAATGTTCTCCAGAAAATAAGGGCGCCAGCTCCAGTTCTTTTCCGCATATTCCGGCTGATAAATCCATTCTCCATCTTGCTTAAACACATTTCCCGTCAGCTGATCGCCTTCTTCATCACACATGTAAATCCTGAAGCTGCAATCTGTCAGCTCTTCCGCCAGCTTTTTAATAAAGTCATCATCAGAAGACAGATTGTTTTTTCTCAAAGAGGTCACAGCCTGATGCACTCGTTTGTAAAACTGTTCAGAGTGCTCATAGACGGTCTCCAGTTTCTTTTTCTCATGTGTGATAAATTGGTGAAATTCAGTTTTAAGTCTTTGTTTCAATACATCTCTCTCTAGAAACGTTTCAGATGGAGACACTAAGTAATAGCCCTGAAAATAGCGGCCTCCGTTTCTCCAGGCGTACTGTAGCTGGAAGTTCGCCTCAATGTCTTCATACAATAGCGCCGCACCGATTTTTCTTGCTAATAAAGATATGCTGTACAGCACATGCTCATATGACGGTGACGGCTGTGACACTTTCAGCGCCTGCAAATCGATTTTTAACAGATCTGGTGAGAGCAGCGCGATTCTGTCCAAGTTGCTGCTTTCTTTTCCGATGTTGTCAACTGCGATTTTAATTCCGTATGTACGATAGTATGCAAGCATATGGTAGAGCTGCTCAATATCCCCTTCAAAATTGTGCTCTGTAATTTCAAGAACAAAACGGTGGAGTTCGATTCCCTTCGCTTCATATTCTTTCAGAAGCTCCAGAAAGCTTTCACCATGATCCAGCATCAGCAGATTGGCATCCTGATTCATAAAAATCAGCAGATCAGAATCCGCCTCTAAAAAGCGGTCAAGAGCCTGGCGGATAATTCTGTTATCAACCTCTAGTTTATATTCTTCGGGTATCCCCGCATCTAAAAAGAAGGGCCCGAGACTTTGGATTTCTGAATCTGCCAAAATTCGTCCAAGCACCTCATATCCGACAACCTTCTGCTCCTCGGCACTAAAAATCGCCTGGTAATATGGAAGGACATCATCAATGTTCGTTAAAATATCAAGTGGATCCAACATGTTATCACCTGCTTCTCTATCTTTGTCTGATTATACCACATTGAATCCAAAGATTAATATTCTTTAAAACGGATAAGGATTCAGCCATTGCCCCCCGTCCATTGTGATACAATCCCCGTTTATATAGGATGCTTCATCAGAAAGCAAAAACGCTGCCAAAGCGGCGATTTCCTCCGGAGTGCCCAATCGGCCGAGCGGCACACTGTTCATCGTGCGGGCCATCGCTTTTTCCGATTCAAATAGCTTCTCCGCACCGCCTGTTCGTTCAATCGGTCCGGGGGCTATCGCGTTTGTACGAATGCCGTATTTGCTCCCCCATTCAACGGCCAGCGTTCTTGTCAATGACAATACCCCCGCTTTGGCTGCAGCGGAATGAACGACCCCCGCTCCCGCTCCCCAAGCGTACGTGGCTGCCATATTTAAAATGACACCCTGCTGCTTCTGGTCAATCCAATGCCTTGCCGCTGCTTGGCTGCAAAAAAATGTGCCGTTTAAAACAATCTCAATAACGGCTTTCCATCCATTGGGCGTCAGCTTTTCTGCCGGACAAATAAAGTTTCCGGCCGCGTTGTTAATCAGCGCGTCAAGCCGGCCAAAGGCTTTTACCGCTTCTTTAATCATGTCTGAAGCGGCGGAATCGGAACGGACATCCATTTGAAAACAAGCGACCTGTCCCTCAAAGGTCTGAATTTCTTTTTTTGTTTCCTCAAGTGCCTCATGGTTCCTCCCTGTCACCATAACGTGCCACCCTAATTCAGCCTGTTTTTTTGCCATCGCTTTTCCCATGCCGCTTGACCCGCCGGTAATAATTACCGCCTTTTTTTCCATGTTTATCCCTCCTATTATGAATGAGTATTCATTCAATAATATTCTATCATTATATCCCTGCCTCTGTCAGCACATGCTCATATGAGATTTTTATCAGATACAGATGATATAATAGAAAAACTCTATTAAAGGTTGGTTTGAAATGAAAAAGATGTCCAGAAGACAATTTCTAAAAGGAATGTTCGGCGCTCTTGCTGCCGGGGCTTTAACGGCCGGCGGGGGATATGGCTATGCCAGGTATCTCGAGCCGCATATGATCGAGACAACCGAACACACAATAAAAAGCTCTCTCATCCCGCACGGATTTGACGGTTTTAAAATCGTGCAGTTCAGCGATGCACACTTGAGTGATTACTTTACTCTCGAAGATTTAAAAACTGTCATTCTTACAATTAATGAATCTAAACCTGATCTCATTGTTTTTACAGGTGATATTATCGATAATCCTGATACGTACCAGCACCACCAGGCAGTCATTCCATTATTGAGAAAGCTTAATGCTCCCTTCGGCAAGCTTTGTATTTACGGCAATCATGATCACGGAGGCTATGGAACTGCCGTTTACAAAAGCCTGATGACGGCCGGAGGTTTCACGGTATATCGCAATGGCTATCAAACATTGTCACTCGCAGATGGCAGCAAAATCGAGATTGCTTCGCTTGATGACTTAATGCTGGGAAACCCAGATTATGAAGGCACCCTTTCAAGGCTGAGCGACAGACTTTTTTCCATTCTTCTCGTCCATGAACCTGATGCGGCCTTGAAAACAACAGATTATCCCGTGAACCTTCAGCTTTCCGGCCATACACACGGCGGCCAGATTCAGCTGCCTTTTTACGGACCGATTATTACGCCTCCATATGGAAAAGTCTACACAGAGGGAATGTATCAAACGGGCAGCACTCATATTTACGTAAACCGAGGCCTCGGGATGACCAGGCTGCCTTTGCGGTTTCTGGCCAAGCCTGAAATCACTGTCTTCACCTTAAAAAGCACAAATTAATGTAGCAGGATGGGCTCCTCATCAATACTTATAAGTAAAAAAGGAGGATGAGGAAACTGCTTACGTACCAGGTGAAGCAAGGTGATACACTGAACAGCATCGCGGCTGATTTCAGAATCAGCACGGCTGCATTACTCCAGGCTAATCCGTCACTGCAGGCAGGGCTCACCGCAGGACAGTCCATAGTCATCCCCGGACTGCCGGACCCTTATACAATTCCGTATCATATCGCAGTCTCAATCGGAGCGAAGACCCTTACGCTGTTCCTAAATAATCGGGTAATGAAAACCTATCCCATCGCCGTTGGTAAAATACTAACGCAAACGCCTACTGGCGAGTTTTACATTATTAACCGCCAGCGCAATCCCGGCGGCCCATTTGGCGCTTATTGGCTGAGCCTTTCAAAGCAGCACTACGGAATACATGGGACGAATAATCCCGCTTCGATTGGTAAGGCTGTTTCTAAAGGCTGCATTCGCATGCATAACAAAGACGTGATCGAACTTGCTTCAATTGTGCCAAACGGAACGAGAGTCACGATTAACCGGTAATGTTTTCTTATTTGTTTCAAAAACAGGCGGTTTATAATATGATAAAGTGGGACCTTTAGGGTAAGGAGCGTTTTTATGGATATATTTAAAAATCGTAATTTTGTTCGTCTATTTTTCGCAGCACTCGCTTCTCAAATGGGCACGACAGTAGGCAACATGGCCTTTGCTTTTTTTTTGCTGGACCGATTCAGTAGCCAGCCTTCATATACGACCTTGGCGGAGCTGATGTATTCTCTTCCGACCATATTTGTATTTCTGATCGTGGGAGTCGTCGCGGACCGGTTTGACAGAAAAAAGGTGGCAGAAAATTGTGATTGGATCAGAGCAGGCCTGACTGTCGTGCTTTTTTTCACTTTATTTACCGGCAATATTCCTCTTGTTTTTTGTATCTTATTTATCAGAAGCGCTGTAACAAAGTTTTTCTTTCCGGCAGAAAACAGTTTGGTACAAGCCATTCTGCCGAAGGAGCATTATGCGAAAGCGGCAGGGCTTAATCAGATGCTTTTTAGCATTTTTATGGTGTTTGGAGTCGGTATAGGCGCATTTATGTACAACACCATCGGTATTGAAGGCGCCATTATTCTTGATTTTGTCAGCTTTATCATTTCCGGGCTGCTCATCCGCAGCTGCCGGATTCCAAAAGAAGCCCGACAGCCAAACGGTGCATTCAGCTGGAGAAAGACTTCTGTTAAGGATTCAATAAATGACTTTAGAGAAGGCATCCTCTATATTTTAAAAAACAAATTGCTGGCATCTCTTATTTTTGGCTTCTTTATTTTTGGATTTGTCAATGGAGGATTCGCCGTATTGCCGATGTTTACAATGAAATATGGATTGGCGCCTGACCGTTATGAGTGGCATACGTCTGTATTTACGATCGCACTCGGGTTTGGGCTGCTGGCAGGCAGCGTAATCGGCACGATCATCTCTAAAAAAGTGAAGCCGCACTTTTTAATGTCGATACCGATTTTCATTGCAGGTTTGCTGATCTTCGTCCTCGGCTACACCAATATTTTATGGGTGTATTACGCGGCAGCTTTTGCACTGGGAATGTGCATCGGACCGATCAACATTGCAATCGGAGGCTGGATGCCCAAAATTGTTCATCCAAAACTGATGGGACGTGTAAGCGGCATGCAGGACCCTTTTATGATGTTTGCACAGTCTTTGACACTCGGCTTAGTTGCGCTGTTATTCCCTAAGTTCGTTTCAAACATTGATTATCTTTATTACGGCATGGGTGTTATCATCCTGATCGTTTTTATTTTTTATTTTATTGCACTGCCAAAATACAGTGCCCAGGCTGTGGAAGTGAATGTTCAGGAAGCATTTCAAGAACAGCCGAAAAAGAAGGCAAGATCTGTATAATGCAGGTTAAAAATGCGCTTTTTTTCTTAGAAAAAAGCGCATTTTTACATTCAATATTTGCATTTCAACTTTAAAAAAGTATAATCTAAACATATAGAAATTGATAAGAGCAAAGGAGAGAAATAATGGACGACCATGCATATACGAAAGATCTGCAGCCAACCGTAGAAAATCTTTCAAAAGCAGTTTACACTGTGAACCGCCATGCAAAAACCGCCCCCAACCCTAAATACCTATATCTGCTGAAAAAACGGGCTTTGCAAAAGCTTGTCAAAGAAGGTAAAGGAAAGAAAATAGGGCTTCATTTTTCAAAAAATCCAAGGTTCAGCCAACAGCAATCGGACGTGCTTATCTCAATCGGAGACTACTATTTTCACATGCCTCCAACTAAAGAAGACTTCGAACATCTTCCGCATTTAGGTACACTTAATCAATCGTACCGAAATCCTAAAGCTCAAATGTCTTTAACAAAAGCGAAACACCTATTGCAAGAATATGTCGGCATGAAAGAAAAGCCGCTAGTGCCAAATCGCCAGCAGCCAGCTTACCATAAACCGGTCTTTAAAAAACTTGGCGAGAGTTACTTTTAAAATAAAAACAGCCGTGCCTCTTTCTGGCAACGGCTGTTTTTATTTATTCAATAACATACGTATCCACTTTTTTAATCAAATCACTGATCTCAGGCTTGCTGATTTGCTCATCTGCGCCTACAACTTCGCCGCGGTGACGCAGATCATCCGTAATTAACGATGAGAAAATCATAACCGGCACATCTGAGCTTTTCGGATTTTCCTTCAGCAGCTTTGTGAGCCTGTGTCCGTCCATTTTTGGCATTTCAATATCAGTGATGATCATATCAATCTGTTCTGATAAATCAGTTTCGTTTTCAGCAAGGTTCATAATGTATTCATATGCCTCTTTTCCATTTTCAAACGAAGCGATATTATTGTACCCTGCTTCTTTTAGTTCATCCTGCAAGAGGCGCATCAAAAGCGGTGAGTCCTCTACAATGATTAGCTTTTTATCAGTTCTTCTTTCATCGAAGCCCTCGGTATGCATATTATACGTGTCAACACCTGAATCTGATTCAATGTCATAAATAATTTTTTCATAGTCAGGCAAAAAGATCATCAGGTCTTCGAGCTTAATAATCCCGGTAAGGTGCCGCTCCATTCCTTGATTTAACGATGTCGGCTTTTCAATCGCTTCCCAGGATACTCTGTGAATTTGAGAAACAGAGCCGACATGAAAAACAATTTTCCGTTTATTAAATTCAGTCACGATATATTTCTCATCTTTTGATCCTTCAGGCTCTACTCCAAAAAATGAGAAGAGACTGATCACAGGGAGGATTTCTCCTCTGAGTTTAATCATTCCTTCTACATGCTGATGGGAGTGAGGCACTGATGTCACCTCGACAGGCTGAATAATTTCTCTTACCTTCATGACGTTAATTCCGAAAGCATTTTCACCCACGCCAAACTTCACAATTTCTAATTCATTTGTACCAGAATCCAATAAAATTTCGTATTGTTGTAACGACAATTCAATCCCTCGCTATTCGCATTCAGTATTGTACTGTATATATCGGCGTAATTTGTAAAAAGTGAATGGCAGCTCTTCAAAATCGAATTCCGAAGGCAACAAGCCGCGTTCCTCAAAAAAGAAACTTTTTTCCTAATAACCATTGACTTTCCAACTAACAGTGATAAAATAGTCAAGGATTTTTCCAAAGAAGGGTGTAAATAATGGGTACCTTAGTAATATTTAAAGAAAACGAAATGACTGTTTTAGAGGATATCAGTGAAGAAACTTACCTGAATATGAAGAAAGAATCAGCTGACCTTCAAGAAGAGCATCCTCCGTATCTGATTTGGCACGAAGACCTTCATTTTGATTATGGCTATTAATGAAATTGGCACATATAAACAATAATAGAACATGATACAATAAAGACAATCAAATCGCTGGTTGTCTTCTTTTTTTCTGAAAAGAAAGGTATGTTTAGAAAAAAGGCGCATACAATCGAAATATATCAGTTAAAAAGGTGACAAATGATCAGCTAGTGGTAAAATAGGATAAACTCATTATATTTGTTAAGGTGATGAATTATGGAACATTTGCTGAATCCGAAAGCAAGAGAGATCGAAATTTCAGGAATACGCAAATTCTCGAATCTTGTAGCCCAACACGAAGACGTCATTTCACTTACAATCGGCCAGCCTGATTTTTTCACACCGCATCATGTGAAAGCTGCCGCAAAAAAAGCCATTGATGAAAACGTGACGTCATATACTCCGAATGCCGGCTACCTGGAGCTGAGACAAGCTGTGCAGCTTTATATGAAGAAAAAAGCGGATTTCAACTATGATGCTGAATCAGAAATTATCATCACAACAGGCGCAAGCCAAGCCCTTGATGCTGCATTCCGGACGATTTTATCTCCCGGTGATGAAGTCATTATGCCAGGGCCTATTTATCCGGGCTATGAACCTATTATCAATTTGTGCGGGGCCAAGCCTGTCATTGTTGATACTACGTCACACGGCTTTAAGCTTACCGCCCGGCTGATTGAAGATGCTCTGACACCCAACACCAAGTGTGTCGTGCTTCCTTATCCGTCAAACCCTACCGGCGTGACTTTATCTGAAGAAGAACTGAAAAGCATCGCAGCCCTTTTAAAAGGCAGAAATGTCTTCGTATTGTCCGATGAAATATACAGTGAATTAACATATGACAGACCGCATTACTCCATCGCAAACCATTTGCGGGATCAAACAATTGTCATTAACGGCTTGTCAAAGTCACACAGCATGACCGGTTGGAGAATTGGATTTTTATTTGCACCGAAAGACATTGCAAAGCACATTTTAAAGGTTCATCAATACAATGTGTCGTGCGCCTCATCCATTTCTCAAAAAGCCGCGCTTGAAGCTGTCACAAACGGCTTTGACGATGCATTGATTATGAGAGAACAATACAAAAAACGTCTGGACTATGTTTATGACCGTCTTGTTTCCATGGGACTTGACGTAGTTAAACCGTCCGGTGCGTTTTATATCTTCCCTTCTATTAAATCATTTGGAATGACTTCATTTGATTTTAGTATGGCTCTTTTGGAAGACGCTGGTGTGGCACTCGTGCCGGGCAGCTCGTTCTCAACATATGGTGAAGGATATGTAAGATTGTCTTTTGCGTACTCGCTGGACACGCTGAGAGAAGGCCTGGACCGTTTAGAATTATTTGTATTAAAAAAACGTGAAGCCATGCAGACGATAAACAACGGCGTTTAAGCCGTTGTTTTATTTTTTTGGAAATGAAATTTTAAACGCTGTGCCTTTTTCAGGATGGCTGTCCACATGTATAACTCCCTGATGGTTTTCAATGATATTAAATGTCACCATTAATCCAAGCCCCGTACCTTTTTCTTTTGTTGTTAAAAATGGTTCTCCAATCCGGTTTAGTACCTTTTCAGGTATACCTTCCCCTTCGTCTTTGACAGTAACATGAACAGAATGCTCATCTTCGGTTATGATAATGTCTACTGTTCCCCCATCAGGCATTGATTCAACTGCATTTTTGATTAAATTAATGAATACCTGCTTTAATTGGTTTTGATCCCCGTTTATATAAATGCTGTCTTTTTCATAACTTGTTCTGATAAAAATGCCATTTAAATTCGCCTGCGTTTCTAACAGGGCTGAAACCTCACCAATTAATTTTTTCAAGTTCAAATATTCTTTGACAGCATTTTGCTGAGGTTTCGCCAGCATGAGCAGTTCACTGAGTATTAATTCGATACGGCTGAGTTCAGAAAACACAATATCAAAGTAATGTTCGTTGCCTTCCATTGTCGGTTTCATCAGCTGTAAAAATCCTTTGATCGCTGTAAGAGGGTTGCGGATCTCATGGGCGATTCCCGCCGCGAGCTGCCCTGCGATTGATAATTTTTCCGATTTCAGCATCAATTCTTCTGTTTGTTTTCTCTCTGAGATGTCCCGAAGAATGACCTGGACGGCCGCTTCACCAAAAAAGGTCGTTGGAATGCAGACCATCTCCGTATAGATGACCCTGTTCTGAAAGGTGAACCAGGATTGCTTGACAATTTCAGATTCTGTTTTTTGCTCGGCAATGTTTTGGATTCTCTCTTTTACATCCTCGTGATCGCAAGGATGCAGCTGATCGTATATGTTTTTGCCAATTAAATCCTCATATGTAGCCGCTTCAAACAGGGAAATTCCAGACTCATTCATAAATACCCATTTTCCATTGTGAATCACCGCAATGGTATCAATGGAATTTTGAATCAGCAGCTGATATCGTTCACGGCTTTTTTGCAGGATGGTTTGGAATTTTTTCCTTGAAGAGATATCGATCAGCAGCAGCAGCTCAGCTTGCTGGTTTTTGTAGACGGTCGGGGATGCTTTCACTTCTAAATGAACAGGTGTGCCATCAAGCCTTTTCCACGTCTGTTCAATCATTCCGACTTCCATTCCTTTTTGCATTCGTATAATCCTGTTTTTCACGATATCATGATATTCTTCTTCAATAAATTCATAGGACCATTTACCAATAATAGCATCCTTGCTTTTGGCTCCCAGCATTGAGAGCATCGCGCTGTTTACATAGACGATCTTGCCTTTGACACTGATGCATAGCGGACTCGGGAGATTTTCAACCAACCGTTCATAATCATCCGTTATATATGTAGTCGATTCCGGGCTTGCAGGTTCGATTTCATGTTTTTCGCAGTTTAGGGATTGATGGCCTGTTTCTTCTTCAAGAACCTTCATTTTCAAAATGATTTCCCGTTCTGTCCGCTCAGCTCTTGTCGTAACAATTTCTACCGCAGCCTCCACCCACACAATCGTATGATCTTTTTTAATAAAACGAAAGGTGCACGGCATCAGATGATGTTCATTATAAAAATAGCTTTCAACCAAAAATTGGTCTTCCTCATGCAGAAACGTTTTGAGGAATGATCCGATCATCTCTCCTTGGAGATAGCCCAAATGCAGTTTGGAGTTGGCAGATATATAAATGATGCGTCCATTAGAGGCCAAGACTGCATGAATATCGGTTTTTGTTTGAAGTGGTTTAACATGCTGCGTATCCTGTTCCACAGAATCCCTCCTTTGCATGATCATCGTGTTTCGACATATACAGATTGACTTTTACCTAGTATGATTCGCTAGAAAATGAGTATTCTCCTTCTATTCTTATGGTGAACGTCAATTTTTGAATAAAAGAAAGGGCACACAATCTTTTAGTTGTGCACCCTGTTTTTTATTTTTTACTGTGTTTTTTTTCGAGCTCTGCGTAGGCGTGGATAGCTCTTTTGGCAATGAGTTTGTTGATCGGGTCGTGGTCGTTCGCTACAGAAGGAACAACAACACTGAAAGCCACTTTTGGATTTTTTGACGGATAATAGCCGACAAATGTTAGATTGTACGTGCTTTTTCCCCACCAATTACGATTTGTTCCGTAATAAAATGTTTGAGCAGTTCCTGTTTTTCCGGAAACATCCTCTGCAAATGTATTTCTAGCTGTTCCCGAAGTGGTAACTAGCTTCATTCCAGTCTTCACCTGCTGAATGTCACTTTCTGAGTTGTTAATTTTGTTGAGAATGTTTGGCTTTCTTTGTTCAATGGTCTTCCCAAGGCCTTCTTTTTTGCTGGGCTCATGAACACTTGTAACAATTCTTGGCTGAATGCGGTACCCCCCATTGGCAATTGATGAGATGTACTGAGCCATTTGAAGCGGTGTATATGTATCGTATTGTCCAATGGCCAAGTCTAAAATTAACCCTCCTACCGCATCAGGTGTAGTTTGCATACCGGCTGATTCCTGCGGCAGATCGATACCTGTCTTTACTCCCAGGCCAAATTGGCTGTAGTAATTTCTCATTTTGTTTAAATCCTTCTGGTCAGCAGGAAGAGGTCCATGCGGCTTGTATGTGACACCGGCAATGTGCATGGCGACATTAAACATGTATACGTTTGAGCTTTTTTGCAATGCCGTTAATTCATTAATAGTTCCCATATTCATATAGGACTTCTTAGGCTTATTACCGTTTCCTGCAAAATACAGTGGCATGTCAACAAAATATTTATAATGCGGGATCCCGTCCTGATAGCCGGCTAGCACGGTGGCCCCCTTTACTGCTGATCCCATTTCATATTGGGTGGTAAATGCCCCTATCGCATAATCTTCAATTTTGTTGGTTTTTAAATCTATCTTTTTCCCTGCCATTGATAAAATATCGCCGTTATTCGGGTCCATCATTACGGTAAAGGCTCTGTCAAGCATGTAATTTCCGCGTGCACGGCTGTTTCTTACTTCTTCTTCAATGATCTTTTCTACCTTTGCCTGAAGCTCCATGTCAAAAGAAAGCTGAAGATCGTATCCCCTGCTGCCCTTATCAATGGTTTTTTGGCTGACGACATTTCCTTTATTATCTTCTACGTATTCCACTTTTTCTTTATGCGAATTTAAATATTCTTCATATTGATACTCTAAATAACTTTTTCCCACCCTGTCATTATTCGCATAGCCTCTTGTTAAGTAGAAATCTTTCCGGTCGCTCAGCAGGCCCTGATCAGGTGTCGTGACGCCCCCGAAAACAGAATAAAGGGTTTTGTCATAAGGATATTTTCGTGTCCAATCGTTTACGATATCGATTCCCGGAAGTTCTTCTAAATGCTCAGAAACAATGGAAATTTCATCATATGTTAAGTCATTTTTTGGTCTTTGCGAGGAGTTTTTCTTCTCATCAAGCAGCGCTCCGTTTTTTCCATTGCTATTGCTCTTATTTGGATTCATTGCCTTTACGATTTGAGGTTCGTAAGCATTTCCGCTTGAAAACCTTGTATATATCGCAGCAGTTTCCATTTCTTCGTCATCTTGCTGAATAGCCTTTAATTCTTGATCCGGAACACGCTCTATTTGAAGCTTGTAAGCTTGGTCTCCTTTCAGATTGCTTTCTGATTCCTTAAGCAGAGCGGCGGCTTTTTTCGGATGAGCTGCGATCCAGTAATCACGAAGATCCCTTTCCTTCAAAAATTCGGTATCAATATGAATGAAAGAAGCAAGCCGCTTCGCTGTTTTGATTTTATCTTCTGTTTTTGTGCTAGATGTTGATACATACACAATTTCTGGAACGCTCTGGTTGTCGACAGCAACTTTCTGGTTTCTGTCGTACATCTTCCCGCGAGGCGCAGGATAGTAAGCTGTTTTTGCATTTGATTTCTCAGCGTCTTCTTCATGCTGTTCGCCTTCAACAATTTGAACAACCCCGAGCTTAAAAATTAATGCAGTGAATAGAACAAAGACAGCTAGGAAAAAAAGGTTCATTCTGATTGCTCTGTTTCCTTTGCTCTTTTTCTTTGGTTCACGTCCTATTTCAGTCACTTCTGGTTACCCCTCTCAAATCATTCAATATATTTACATATACTGAGATTAATTGTAACACCTTTGTAATAGTTGTTACAGCGAAAAGGAGTAAAAAAAGCTGTCAATATAAAAACACATTAAAATATAACTAATAGTTCAAAAAAAAGGAAGATATGTAACGGTACGATAAAATCATATATACCGCTGATTCCCTTATTCTTAGTGATTCAACGGATTTACTTTACGAAAATGACAATCTCTATTTGTCAAAGGAAAGCGCTGGAACCTTTATGACAAAAAAGCTATGTTATGATTTTTCTGTAGAAACAAACAACTCTAGGAGGTTACGAACTAATGAAGAAAGCATTTATTTTATCTGCTGCCGCTGCGGTTGGATTATTCACATTCGGGGGCGTACAGCAAGCATCAGCGAAAGAACTCTCCTGCCAGCCTGTGGTTACAGTAAAAACGGGGAACACAGTACAAAACATGTCACTTAACGATGCAGTGAAAAAACTGCATATTAACACAAATATCAAAACGTTAAACGCTGCAAACGAAAAAGAGATGAAGCAGCTTCTTCAAAAACATGCGAAGCAATCTAACGTGAAAGTTCAGGATGTTCAAAAGACAGAAACGGCAAAACCTGCACAAAAGACTACTGAAAAAGCAGCTGCTGATCAAAACACTGCTTCTAAAGCACCCGCAACTGCTGAAAAAACAAATACAACAACGTCTGCACCTTCATCTGTAAGTGCATATGAGAAAAAAGTTGTTGAACTTACAAATGCAGAAAGACAAAAACAAGGCTTAAAACCGCTTCAAATTGATGAAACGTTAAGCAAATCTGCACGCGCAAAATCTCAGGATATGAAAGACAAAAACTACTTTGATCACCAAAGCCCAACATACGGCTCACCGTTTGATATGATGAAATCTTTCGGAATCAGCTACAAAACAGCAGGTGAAAACATTGCGAAGGGCCAAAAGACACCAGAAGAAGTAGTAAAAGCTTGGATGAACAGTGAAGGACACAGAAAAAACATTCTAAACCCTAACTTTACTCACATCGGTGTTGGTTACGTTGAGTCTGGAAGCATCTGGACACAACAATTCATCGGAAAATAATAAAAAAAGATTGCCTGTTTCGTACAGGCAATCTTTTTTTATTTCACCCAAAGCTTATAGATACTCTGTGTTCCGCTGTTTTCTTCACCTTGAGCAGCTAGCTTGTCATATAAAGATTTTGCGAGCGACAAGCCTGGCATTTCTTCCCCCATTAATCCTGCTTCCTCTAGTGCAATTCCCATATCCTTAATAAAATGCTTCACATAAAATCCCGGTTCAAAGTTGCCTTGCAGCATACGGGGAGCAAGATTTGACAATGACCAGCTTCCGGCTGCGCCCGTTGTGATGCTTTTTAGAACATTTTCTGGCTCTAGGCCTGATTTTTGGGCATAAGCCATCGCTTCAGCAACACCGATCATACCGGCTGCAATTGCAATCTGATTGCACATCTTGGTATGCTGTCCGCTTCCAGCCGGTCCTTGATACTGAATATTCTCTCCCATTAAAGAGAAAATCGGCATGCAGGCTTCAAAAGCTTCTTTTTCTCCACCGACCATAATCGCGAGTGTTCCGTTTTGTGCACCGATGTCTCCACCGGAAACAGGAGCGTCTAAAGCGAACAATGCTTTTTCTTTGGCCGCTTCAGCAATCTTCTTCGCAAGCGAAGGCTTAGATGTCGTCATATCAATAAGATATGCGCCTTCTTTTGCGTTTTCAATAATTCCATTGCTTCCGAAATACACTTCTTCAACATCACTGGGATAGCCGACCATTGTGATGATAACATCCGCTTCTTTCGAAAGATCTTTGACCGTATCTTTCCAGATCGCGCCTTTTTGAAGTATGCTTTCTGCTTTTTCTTTTGTCCGGGTGTACACCAAAACAGGGTGGCCGTCATTCAGAATATGTGATGCCATGCTCTTTCCCATTACTCCAAGACCGATAAAACCAATTGTTTTTTTCAAGGTCATTCCTCCCAGATGTTTCGTTTAGATTTTAGCTAAAATTTATCATTTTTCCTTCATTTTCTAGACTACCATAACCATACATCATAGAATAGACTCTTAAAATAAAAAATCCCCAAAACAAATGATGTTTGGGGATGTAATTGGATTACAATGTGAATTTTGCAATTGTATTCATAAGCTCTTGGCTTGCATGTTTTAGTGTTTCCGTTGAGTGTTTGACTTTATCAAGGGTGACAAGCTGTTCATCGGTTGATGCGTTTACTTCCTCAGCAGCGGCAGCTGATTCCTGTGATATGGCTGAAATGCTTTGAATAGCTTCAGAAATCGCAAGCTGTTCTTCACTCATTCTTTGAATTTCCGCGTAAATGTGATCAATACCTTGTACCAGTGACTGCATTTCTGCAGTTATCGTATTTAATACCTCTCCAGTTTCGTGAATGGCACTGTTTTGTTCATCATTCATTCTGCTTGCCTCAACCATCGCGTGAGAGGCCTCTTTTGTCTCATGCTGGATAAGCTTCACAGTCTCGCTGATATGCTTTGTAGAAAGGGCTGATTGCTCAGCTAACTTCCGCACTTCATCGGCTACGACGGCAAAACCGCGCCCGCTTTCTCCGGCTCTGGCTGCCTCAATACTGGCATTTAAGGCAAGCAAGTTGGTTTGATCAGATATGTTTGAAATCGCTGTAACGACTTCTTCAATATTCTTAGTTTGATTTTCCAAATCCAGCAGCATCGTTTCAACCTTTTTCGTTTCCATATTGGCTTCGTTTGATTTCATCAGCAGCTGGCCGAGCGCGTCAAGTCCTTTATAGCTTGCATCCTCGGACGATTTTGAGCGTTCTTTAATTCCGCCTGCCTCCTCAGCGATTTGCCTGATTTTCGTTGACAGGCTTTCCGATTTTTCATTAATGGTTTCAACTTCAGAAGCCTGTTCCGATGCCCCTGCGGCTACTTCTTCAATCGCTTTTGCAATTTGTCCGCTTGTTTCATTAGTTTCGGCAGCGACAGCCGTTAGTTGTTCAGAGGTGTCAGATACTTTCCCTGAAGAGAGTCTCACTTGCTCAACCATTTCCTTCATATTTTCAACCATCAGATTGAAATCTCTTGTTAAAATACCGACTTCATCCTTAGATTTTGATTCCGCGCGCACTGTTAAATCGCCTGCGGAAACAGCTTTCGTTTTTACGATCAGCTGCTGTATCGGACCGGTTATCGTTTTGGCCAGGAAGTAGCTGAGAATAATTGTTATGATAAGCGCAATCAATGATATCCAAAGATTTGCCCGATTCATTTTATCTGAAATCCACATTAATTGATCGGTATCAAATTGCGTTCCGACCTTCCAGCCTGTCTCGCCAATCGTTTGGTACACAACCATTTTCCCATTCACATCTTGTATCCCTTTTTTCTCGGATGCGATGGTTTGCAGTGTTTGATCCTTTGATATATTTTTTCCTTGATTTGACGGATGGGCTAAAAGATTGCCGCTCGCATCAGCTAAAAAGGCAAATCCTTTGTAAGGCACCTTTTGTTTATTGACCATACTCTGGATAGCAGAGAGTTTCAAGTCATAGCTGGCAACCCCTATCACTTTTTGCCCGTCTAAGATCGCTTTCGATGCAGTAACAATCATGTCTCCTGTCACGACATCTTTATAAGGTTCCGTCCAAACAACTTGATCCGGGGTTTCAGCTGCAAGCTTATACCATGGTCTTGATGTTGGATCGTAATCCTCAGCGAAATCCGCTTTTGGATATGTAAACATTTCTTTTTTTGCGGTGCCTATGTAAGCCATCGCAACATAATCATCGTTATCTTTGATTTGCTTAATGTCATCGTGAAACAGCCGAGAAGCTTCTTTACTTGGTTTCGTTACAAATGTATGCGTTAATTCCCCATTAGCCAATCTTGATAACGAAATGGCATAACTCTTTAATTGCAATTCAATATTTTGTTCAAGTGACTGCGTCACGTTTTGAGTTGTATTTTTCCCATCCTCTGTAATCATCGGTTTTAGCGTCAAATAAGAAGACAGCATTAAAAGAACAACTGTGATGATTAACATAATCGAAACAAAAACAGCAATCTTTATGTGAAGTTTTTTAAACAAACCAATCCCCTCCTAATTTCTATATCGGCCCTTTCGTTTGAAAAATGAATAATCAAAAAATAAATTATAAGAAAATCGGAATATATTTACTGAAAATTCAATCTTCGTTATAATGAAACAACATAAGGAGAGTGATGATCATACTAAAACAAATGTATGTGCATGACGGCAGAAAATTTGAGGCTCTGACCATCAGAAACTACACTGAGACTGACATCGAGAGGCTGATTTCTCTTCAAGAAGAATGTTTCCCTCCTCCGTTTCCCCAGGAATTGCTGTGGTCAGAGGACCAGCTTGCCAGCCATATCAAAACCTTTCCGGAAGGCGCTTTATGCGCGCTCATCAATGGCAGAATTATCGGTTCCATGACTGCTCTTATTGTACAATTTGAGCCTGATTCTCCTGATCATACATGGGCACAAGCAACTGACAACGGATCGATTAAAAATCATGAACCTCATGGAAATACTTTATATGTAGTGGATATTTCTGTTTCTCCTCATTATCGAAAGCTTGGAATCGGAAAATGGCTGATGAATACGATGTATGAGCTGACTGTTGATAAAAGACTGGAACGCCTTCTCGGCGGCGGCCGCATTCCTTTATATCATAAATACGCACACGAGATCAGCGCTTTTCAGTACGTTGAAGATGTGATGGAAGGCAGGAAAAACGACCCTGTGCTGTCCTTTCTCCTCCGTTGCGGGCGTTCACCTATTCGTGTAGTCAGCAATTATTTGGAGGATAAAGCATCATTGAATTACGGCGTTTTGATGGAATGGAAAAATCCTTTTTATAAAAAGAGAGCTGTTGATCACAACAGCCCGTTTAAGTGAAATATTCAATTTTCGCGTTAGGGAAAAAGGTATCAATATAGGATTCAAGTGCTTCTCGAAGTGTATGCTCTTCATCTTTCTGGTAAATATATTTTCCGATCCCGTAACGGCCCCATTTATAACGGCGCTTTTCTTCATCTAATTCGAGCTTCGTCTTCGGATAATTTTTCTCTATCACTCGTTTGGCCGGTTTTGTAAAACGGTGTTGAATTAATTCAAACGTTATGTCATGTCTAACATCCTGCGGCAAAGCAGCATCAAGCTTTTCAAACAGATGTCTGTATCCTTCTTCCCAGCCTTCATGAATATAAATCGGAGCAACAATAAAGCCTAACGGGTAGCCTGCTTTTGCAACTTTTACTGCCGCTTCTATCCGCTTATCAAGAGGTGAAGTTCCCGGCTCAAAGTTTTTAATCACATAGTCGGCATTAATACTGAATCTGAATCTCGTTTTCCCGTTATGCTTTGCGTCTAATAGGTGATCGACATGATGAAATTTCGTTACAAATCGGAGCTTTCCGAGATCACTTTGGCCAAAATGTTCAATGGCGCGCTTCAGCGTGTGTGTCAGATGATCAATTCCTACAATGTCTGACGTACATGATGCTTCGAACCTTGTGAACTCTGGTGCGCGCTCCTTCATATACTTATCTGCCTGATCTAAAATCTCTTCGACGTTTACATAAGTTCTGATATACGGCTTTGATCCCATGGTTGTTTGCAGGTAGCAGTAATGACAATGCCCCATACAGCCTGTTGCAAACGGAATGGCATATTCAGCCGAGGGTTTGGATGAATCAAACTTTAATGTTTTCCGGACACCGATAACTAAAGTTGATTTCGCATTGCGATATTGCTGAAGATGATTTTTCCCAGGAATATTACGCACCTGATTGTGGGATGTTGTTTCTCTGATTTCAATGCCCATATTCTCAAATTTTTCTTGTAATTCTTGGCCTAGCGGATATTCCAGTGCCCTCGGTTCTATATATACAAGCTGCGGAACAAATGGGTTCTGCATGATGCCACATCCTTTTCCTTTACTAACGTTACTTTTCTCACTAGGCGGAAAGGATATGAGTTGTAATGATTTCCTTGTTACTCATACGGATCAATATCAAAGAGTTCTTTGTAAAGCGATTTAGCTTCTTCATAGCTTGCAAACACAGCATCGTCCTCTGCGAACGGATGATAGGTTTCATAAATAAACAGGGAAAGCTCGCCTTCATGGTATGGATGGTGCACAATTTCGGCTTCCTTTATGTGAGCTACATTGGCAGCGTGCGGATTTCTGTAGATCACATAAACAGTATCTCCTGCGTTAAATTGGTTTGACATACTATCCCTCCTAGCCATGTTATTGTGTCCTTCTATGCCCTTACTTATGAAAAAAACCAGACAGGCCGGAGGCCGTCTGGTTTTTTTACATTACTTGAATGTTTCTTTTACGAACGCGACAACTTCTTCTGTCGTGCTCATAGATAAGATTTTCTCTTTGAATGACTCAGCTTCTTGTTTAGACAATTTGCTGATCTGTGTTCTTGCCGGAAGAATAGACGTTGCGCTCATTGAGAACTCATCTAAGCCTAAGCCGAGAAGGATTGGAATCGCAATCTCGTCTCCTGCCATTTCTCCGCACATGCCAACCCATTTTCCTTCTTTGTGTGCTGCTTCAATTACCAGTGTAATTAAGCGAAGGATTGCCGGGTTGTATGGCTGATACAGGTAAGATACACGTTCATTCATACGGTCAGCTGCCATTGTGTATTGGATCAAATCGTTTGTTCCGATACTGAAGAAATCAACCTCTTTAGCAAACTGATCAGCGATGACTGCAGTTGACGGAATCTCAACCATCATTCCGACTTCAATATCGTCAGATACAGCCTGTCCCGCTTTTACGAGCTTTTCTTTCTCTTCAAGAAGGATCGCTTTTGCTTCTTTGAATTCGTTAACTGTCGCAATCATAGGGAACATGATTTTCAAGTTTCCGTATGTACTTGCACGAAGCAGCGCGCGAAGCTGTGTTCTGAAGATTTCTTGCTCTTCAAGGCAAAGACGAATCGCTCTATATCCCAGGAACGGGTTCATTTCTTTAGGAAGCTGCAGGTAAGGAAGCTCTTTGTCTCCGCCGATATCAAGTGTCCGCACGACGACTGATTTTCCTTCCATACGCTCAAGAACCGTTTTGTAAGCATCAAACTGCTCATCTTCTGTAGGCAGCTGATCTCTTCCCATGTAAAGGAATTCTGTACGGTAAAGGCCAACTGCTTCTCCGCCGTTTTCAAGAACACCTTTTACATCATCAGGAGTACCGATGTTCGCTGCAAGCTCTACATGATGTCCATCTTTTGAGACAGTCGGTTCATTGACAAGCTTCGCCCACTCAGCTTTTTGAGCCAAATAAGCATTATGTTTTTCTTCATACTCTTTTACAGTTTCCGCAGATGGGTCAATAATGACATCGCCATTGATACCGTCAACGATAACAGTCACGCCGTTTTGGATCGTGCCTGTAGCCGCTTTCGTTCCAACAACTGCTGGAATCTCAAGAGAACGTGCCATGATGGCAGAGTGAGATGTGCGTCCGCCGATATCAGTAGTGAATCCTTTTACGAACTCACGGTTTAATTGAGCTGTGTCAGACGGTGTTAAGTCTTCAGCTACAATAATAACCTCTTCTGAGATCATGCTTGGGTTTGGAATTTCGACGCCAAGCAGGTGGCCGGTTACGCGTTTTGTTACATCGCGGATATCTGCCGCACGCTCTTTCATATATTCGTTGTCCATAGATTCAAACATGGTAACGAACATAGAAGACGTTTCTTTTAAAGCGAATTCAGCGTTCACTGAATCAGTGCTGATTTTTTCTTTCACAGGGTTCAGAAGCTCAGGGTCACTGAGAACTAAAAGGTGAGCAGAAAAAATATCAGCTTTATCCTGACCCAGTTCTTTCAAAGCGTGCTCTTTGATTTTTTCGAGCTCTTCTTTTGAACGTGCAATCGCTTCATCAAAACGGCTTACTTCCGCTTCAGAATCAGAGATGTTTTTCTTTTCAACCGTTAAATCTGGCTCTTCAAGCCGGTATGCTTTTGCAATCGCGATGCCGGCTGAAGCACCAATCCCTTTTAATTCTTGCATTACTCGCCGAGTCCTTCGCTTTTCATTGTTTCTTCTAAAGCGTTAAGAGCATCGTTTTCGTCAGCTCCGGAAGCAGAGATTGTGATCTCAGCGCCTTTAGCGATACCTAAAGACATAACACCCATAATAGATTTAAGGTTAACTGTTTTGCCGTTATATTCTAAATTAACGTCAGCGTCGTATTTGCTAGCAGTTTGTACAAGAACTGTCGCAGGACGAGCATGGATTCCAGAATCTGCAGTTACTTTAAATGTTTTTTGTGCCATTTTTATCATTCTCCTTTTAACTTAAAGCTTAATTACTTCACAATATTATATCATACAACCGTACTTGTCATCTGACAAGCACGGCGTACTAACACCCTTATTTTTCAATCTTCACAATATCTTCTTGTTCTCTGTTGACTGAACCGCTTGCTTTAATGCTGACTGTTTCTCCTTCAGCAAGGTTTGTAAATACAATCGGTGTCATGAGAGATGGGACATTCGGTTTGACTGCATCCAGATCAACTTCAAGAAGTTTTTGTCCAGGCTCAACGCGGTCTCCTTCTGATACGAAAGACGTAAATCCTTCGCCCTTCAGGCTGACGGTATCAATACCAAAGTGGATTAAAATTTCTCTTCCGCCGTCGGATTGCAGGCCGATCGCATGTTTCGTCGGGAACACATTGAGAATTTTTCCGCGAACCGGTGATACGACAATTCCTTCAGAAGGGAGAATCGCAAAACCGTCACCCATCATTTTTCCTGAGAAGACTTGGTCAGGAACATCCGTAATCGGGTGAATTTCCCCAGTAATCGGAGAAACGAAAACTTCCTCGCCGATTTCATTTTGCAGCGGTTCTGCAATCACTTCCTCAACCTGCTGGCCTACTTCCTCTTGAGCAGATGTTTTCGGTTCAGGTCTAGGCTTGCGTCCCGCAATAATGTCTTGCATTTGTGTTTTTAACCCGTCAGAACGCGGTCCGAAAATAGCCTGAATGTTGTTGCCGACTTCCAGCACTCCGGAAGCGCCAAGCTGTTTCAGACGGTCTTTATCAACCTTTTTCTGATCGTTTACAGTCACACGCAGACGAGTGATACAAGCATCAAGGTGTTTGATGTTTTCCTGGTCACCCATTGCCTGCAGAATCTCATAAGGAAGATCCCCTGCTTCACCTGTTTTCCCAGGTGCTGCTGTTTCTTCCGCAGCATCCTCGCGTCCAGGTGTTTTCAGATTAAATTTGCGGATGGCAAATCGGAATCCGAAGTAGTAAATGACCGCTAACCCTAAGCCGACAGGGATGACTAGCCACCATGCTGTCCGGTTCGGTAAAATACCGAATAGGAAGTAGTCAATTAAACCACCGGAGAATGTCATACCAATCTTAACATTCAACAGCTGCATGACCATGAATGAAAGTCCCGCAAACAAACAGTGAATCGCAAACAGGACTGGAGCAACGAATAAGAAAGAAAATTCCAATGGCTCTGTGATCCCCGTTAAGAAGGATGTCAAGGCCGCTGAACCCATAATACCTGCAACAAGTTTTTTGTTTTGCGGTTTTGCTTCATGATAAATGGCAAGCGCCGCAGCAGGCAGACCGAACATCATAAATGGATATTTACCTGTCATGAACGTACCTGCCGTTAACTGTACGCCGTCTTTAATCTGCGCCATAAAGATACGCTGATCCCCGCGGATGATTTCTCCTGCAGCACTCTTATAGCTGAAGAATTCATACCAGAACGGCGAATAGAAAATGTGGTGCAATCCGAATGGGATAAGCGAACGTTCAATCACCCCGAAGATAAATGCAGCAAGGGTTGGATTCGCTTCCACTAATCCTGTTGAAAAGGCATTCAATCCATGCTGGATCGGAGGCCAGATCACTAACATAATAAGACCCAGAATCAGTGCAGAAATTGACGTAACAATTGGAACGAAACGTTTACCCGCAAAGAAACCAAGGTATTGCGGCAGTTCAATTGTGTAAAATCTGTTAAACAATAATGCAGCTAACACACCGACGATAATACCGCCGAACACCCCTGTCGCCAAGGTAGGTATACCAAGCATGTTTACATATGCAGGATGGTTTTCCGTAAAGAACTTGGCTCTTTCAACTGAATCCGAAGGAATGGTTCCGTTTGCAAGAAGAACCGCACTCATGGATACATTCATTACAAGATAACCGATAATTGCTGCAATCCCTGCAACTCCATCACCATTGGCAAGCCCGATGGCTACACCTACTGCGAAAAGAAGCGGAAGGTTATCGAAAACAATCTGCCCAGCGCTTTCCATCACACCTGCTACAAGCTGAACATTGTCATTGCTCAAGAAATGCAGGACCTGAATCATGTCCTTATTTTGCATCGCATTCCCGATCGCAAGCAAAATACCCGCAGCCGGAAGGATCGCAACTGGAAGCATAAGCGCACGCCCAATTTTTTGAAGAACGCCGAATAATGCTTTAAACATAAGAATTGACCTCCTCTTTTTACTAGTCTGACCTTACAGCTAAAAATCATGACAACGAATTCACAGGCGTAAGTCTTCCAGTTTAACCGTTTACATTTGCCCTTTTACACAACAAAAAGGCATGAGCAAAATTGGGTGCGCAAAAGAACGAGAATGAACTTCCCGTTTTTTTCCCTCAATCACTCATGCCTGATCGAATCAGTAACACGTTATAAGGATAAACTAAATTTATGAAATTTTATTGGTTAATCGGTACAGATGAAGCGTCAGATAAACCGCTTCCGCCTCATGAACTGGTTTCTTCAATGTTTGCTGCAAGATTTTAATCAATTTCCAAGCTGTATTGTAGCATAGCGGATATTCATTTTTCAATAACAACATTAATTTTTCTGGTTCTTTAGTCGGTTCTTCTTTTTTAATTCTTTCTATTGTAAATCTGATATGCCTGATCAGCCGCAAATAGTTCACACTTTCCTTATTTACTTTCATTTGAAATGAGTCTTCAATCACCTCGACAAGCTGCGCCATGAGCTGAGAGTGCTGATTGACTTCGGACAGCGGACGGTTTGTCAACGCTGAATGGATATGCAGAGCGATAAAACCAATCTCCCCTTCCGGAAGGCAGATTCCCGCTTTTTCATTGATCATATCTATGACTTCTTTGGCAATTTGGTACTCCTCAGGATATAGTGACTGAGTCTCCATTAGAAATGGATTTTTCATATCAAATCCCTGCTGCTGCCTTTTGATCGCAAATGCGATATGGTCTGTCAACGCAATGTGAATATGTTCATTTAATGAGTGATTAGTCCTATTGCTTATGTGATAGATGACATCGTTTGAAATATCAACGAGCTTTTCATCAACATAGTCAAGGAGCTTTTTAAACTGCTTTTGTTCCTTCTCGTCTTTTAAAATGAACATTTTATCGTAGCCTTTATCTTCAATGACATCATCTTGTTTTTTTCCGAAACCAATACCTTTTCCGATTAAAACGACTTCGCTGTATTTATGATGAGAAGCAATTAATACGTTATTATTCAGTACCTTTTTCACTGTGAAGGACCCATTCACGATCCTCAGCTCCTTTGTCATTCAATACCTCATATCGTACATAACGAACAGAATGCACGTCAAACCTTTTTTCAATGCATTCACTAAACAGTCGATCTTTCGATGAGACGGTAATCCAGAACTTTCCTTTCAATCGGCTGCCCTTGAATTCTTTTTTCCAGTATGGCAAATGCCTGCTTTCCCATTTCCCTTGTCTGAATATCGATCGTTGTGATTCCAAGCGCTTGGCTGATTTCGTGGTTATCAACGCTTAAGATTGCAAGCTCATCCGGTACTGACACCCGCTGGTTCTTTGCTTCAAGAAAAAGCCCTGCTGAGACTTGGTCATTGGCAACAAAAATAGCCGTCGGCTTTTCCTTCCACGTTTTCCATTTATGAAAAAGCGCCTTCCCATCATTGATTGTAATCGCTTTCTCAACTACCCAGCCTTCACGAAATGCCTCACCGATCTCTTCCAATGCCTCTTTATAGGCTTTGATTCGAAAATGGCTGTTCATGCCTTTTTTTCTTGCCAAACAGATGGCTATTTTTTTGTGCCCTTTGGCAATTAAATAGTCCAAGCCGTTCCGAAATGCTTCTTGGTGAGGAATGCTGATGGTTGGGAAGCGGGCATTATCTGAATTCTGGCAAAGCAAAATCGGGCCCTCCCATTCCATGAGTTTCTCATCAGCAAGCGCCTTTGAGCAAAAAATCAGGCCGTCAACCTGGCGCTGCTTTAATTGGGACAGCGCAAAGATTTCTTTTTGTACCTCATAGTTTGTTTGGAATAAAGAGAGGTGAACCCCGGATTCCGCGGCTGCGTCGGCTATTCCTGCAATCAGCTCTGCAAAATATGGCAGATTAACCGTCGGCAAGACAACACCAATCATGTTTGAAAATCCTTTCGACAAATGTACAGCGTGAATATTTCTCGTGTACTCCAATGATTCCATTGCCTCAAACACTCTTTTTCGTTTGTCTTCACTGACGTATGGATGATTGTTTATGACTCGGGAAACCGTTGTAACAGAGACACCGGCTTTTTCTGCAATGTCTTTAATATTAGCCATAGATTCCCTTCTTTCTAAATCCCCTTGATCTGGAATGCGTTTCATACAATATGATATGGACGTACCAGATATCTTTTTGTGTTTTAAGCTGAAAGGAGAAGATCACATGGGTTTCTTCATTTTAATTGGGTTATGTCTCACTGTTCTCGGTGGCAGCTGTCTTGCTGTAAAACCTCTCAACCAAAAACATGAAATTAAACCCTTTCGAACATTTGATGATTTTTTTATTTAATGCAGATAAAAAAGGACGATGTCGAGAACAAAGTCCTTTTTTATTTCTATTACGGCAGTATGATTAACTCCTTTGGATATTGGGTCAGAGCAACTGCTCCGTCCTTTGTTACGTGAACGTCATCCTCAATGCGCACGCCGCCGATCTCAGGCACATAAATCCCCGGTTCGATCGTGTAGACCATGCCTTCCTGCAGCAGTGTATCGTTGGCCTGGCTCATTGATGGATACTCATGGACAGAAATTCCGAGTCCATGCCCAAGCCGGTGAGGAAAATAATCACCGTATCCCGCTTTTTCAATGATTCCGCGGGCAGTTAAATCCAGATCTCCGATTCTCACACCGGGTTTGCTTGCCTCAATCGCGGCTTTTTCCGCTTGAAGCACAGTCTCGTAAATGGCCTCCTGCTTCGGATTGATGGTTTTGTAAGCAAACGTTCTTGTAATATCAGAGCAATAGCCGTCAAGAATAACACCGAGATCAAATAATACAAAATCACCTTTCTTCAACGTGGCTGTACCAGGATTTCCATGAGGCTGGCCAGATTTTTCTCCGAATAAAACCATTGTAGAGAAAGACATGCCCTGAATTCCTTTTTTCTTCAGCTCATACTCAATTTGAGCGAGCACTTCCACTTCACTGATGCCTTCACGCAAAGCGGCTGTGCCGACTTCAACACCGTAATCTGCAAGCTTTGCCGCCTCTTTCAGCAAACGAATCTCATTGTCATCTTTAATCAGGCGAAATTGATTGAGTGTTTCTTCTGCTGAAACAAATTGAGCCCCGCCAGTCGCATGCTTCAGCTGTTCTGCACGTGATAGCGAGATTGAATCCTTTTCTACCGCAAGCGTATGTATGCTGATATTTCGCTTATTCAAGGCCTTCTCTATCAGCTCCCACGGATTTTCGTGATCCGCATAGCCAATGATTTCATGATTCCAGCCTGCGTTGCGGGCCTGTCCTGCTTCCATTCCTGGACAAACAAAGAAAGGCTCCTCTTCTTGAAAAATAAATAACCCCATTAATCTTTCATGCGGCTCTGTGTAAAAACCAGTTAAGTAAAAAACATTTTCTTTTGTATGAATAAATGCGGCAGTATGCCCCGCTTCCTTCAGCCATGAAGAGACGCGTTGTATTCTATTCACTTCTTGTTCCTCCCTGCCATTTGCAATGCATTGTTCTGTCTTCCATTGTAACAGGTTTTACCGGTGTTTGCCTTTCACGACGCCTTCATTTTCTAATGCATTTTATTTCCTGCTCCTCTTCCTGTATACTGACAGTAACGTTCAATCGCAGGGGGGTTGTTCCGTTTGCTGATGAATTTTTTCAGACGAAAAGCAGTTATGCTCTTAACAGTTTTGGGAATTTCCGCTCCTTTTATCGGGATGAAGATGGTGGGCTTTTATTATTACAGCTCTATCATAGGCTGTGCAGCGGGTTTCCTTTGCTGCATCCTCGCTCTCATCCTGGTTATGAAAAGATCTGAAAAAGACAAAAATGAAGGGAAAGCTTGATACATAAAAAACCAGCAGCCTGATTAGGGCTGCTGGTTTTATTTTAGGAGTCTTAAACCGTTTAGTATGACCAAAATCGTGCTGCCCTCATGACCAATCACGCCAAATGGCAATTCC
This sequence comes from Bacillus sp. EU52, assembly GCF_037964975.1. NCBI lineage: Bacteria > Bacillati > Bacillota > Bacilli > Caryophanales > Bacillaceae > Bacillus > Bacillus sp. EU52. The sequence continues at coordinate 1,407,664 of NZ_CP150177.1, read as the reverse complement.
ATCACCTGCAAAAAGTTTGCACAAATCAGCAGGCAGATTACAGCTAGAGAAAACACGATATTTTGTTTGATGATCTTGTTCATTTTCCGAGACAAGCGGCACATGTTTACGAGCTTTTTCAAATCGTTTTTCATGAGGACCATATCAGCGGTTTCAAGTGCTACATCTGTTCCGCCGCCCATCGCAATGCCGACATCCGCCGCTTTGAGTGCCGGCGCATCATTGATTCCGTCACCCACCATTGCAATCGTTCCGAATTCTTCTTTTAACCGTTTGATTTCATTCACTTTTTGGTCAGGCAGGCATTCTGCTACGACAGTTGTCATGCCGGCTTCCTTGGCAATCGCTTGAGCCGTGTCTTCGTGATCTCCTGTCAGCATGGCCGTTTTAATCCCAAGTCGGTTCAGTTCTTCCATGACCTCTTTTGCTTCAGGCCTGATTTGGTCCTTCAGTGCGATACAGCCTGCTATTTGATCATCCTTTTTCACAAATACAATTGTATGACCGCTTTGAATGACATCTGATGCTGTTTGTTTCAAAAATTGTGCTGCCATTTCCTCGCCGATAAAACCTGCTTTACCGACCTTCCATTTCGCACCCGACACTTCTGCCATAACGCCAAACCCTGAGGTTTCTTCTATAGATATGTAGCTGGACTGATTCACGCCGCGGCTTTCAGCGAACGCCGTTATGGCTTGGGCGAGCGGATGGCTTGATTGCGTTTCGATGGCATAGACAGCCTCAAGAACTTCCGCTTCACTGAATCCTTCTGCTATTCTGATCGTCTCTACGGCAGGCTGGCCTTTTGTTACAGTGCCGGTTTTATCAAAGGCGATCATTTGCACTGAGCCCAGCTGTTCAAGAAAGACGCTTCCTTTCACAAGCATACCGTTGCGGGCGCCATTTGAAATCAGGGACAGCGCCGCTGGCATAATAGAGGCGACAAGCGCACAAGGTGACGCGACAACCATAAACACCATTGCGCGGTAGAAGGTTTCACTCCAGCTCCAGCCCAGCGCAAAGTGCGGGACGAATAAAAGGAGCGCCACCGCAATTAGCACACCTTTCACATAAGCATTTTCAAATCGTTCGATGAAAGCCTGCGCGGGTGAAACACTATTTTGCGCTGATTCAACCAGTTTGATAATTTTTCTGAATAACGAATCTTCATTTGCTTTCGTGACACGGACAGTCAAGGAGCCATTGCGATTCACCGTTCCTGTGAATACAGCGTCGCCTCTGTTTTTTTCTACAGGCATTGATTCACCTGTTAAAGCCGACTCGTCAAGACTTGTCGAGCCCGATTCAATGATACCGTCTGCCGCTACGCGTTCTCCAGGTTTGATCACAATCATATCACCGGCCTGCAAGTCTGAAACCGGAACTCTTTTGGTTTCACCATTGACCATCAATGTCGCTTCTTCAGGCTCAAGCTGCATTAAAGACGTTAAATCTCTGCTGCTTTTATTCATCGTGTATGTTTCTAAAGCTCCGCTTAAGGAAAAAATAAATATTAAAATAGCACCCTCTGCCCAGTATCCGATCAAGGCGGAACCAACGGCAGCGAAAATCATTAAAAGTTCTACATTCAGCGTTTTGGATTCGAGTGTTTCTTCGATTCCTTCCTTTGCTTTAGCAAATCCGCCGATCACAAAAGCCAGCAAGAAAAGTATTATGGATAATACCTGATATCCGGATAAGAGCCAGCCTGCCAAAATAAGAGCGCCTGATACAAGTGCTGCAATAAGCTCCGCGTGCTGTGCCCAGTTTTTTTCCCTCTTGTCTGTTTTCAATGGCTCATGCGGGTCGCGTTGAACGATAACTTGTTCATTCATATCGAATTCTCCTCTCTAATTGAGAACGTAAATCATCTTCATTTCTCTTATAAAAACAAAATCGCTGCCCAAAAGGCAGCTTTATCGTCAGTTATTTCTTGATGTCTTCCTTTATTATAGCACGCACGAAGAGAATTTCAATTATAATTATTTTAATTTCTTTTTGATAATAATTATCATTAATGTTTATTCACTTCTTCTCTATATGAAAAAAGCTGAGAGTCTATGCTCTCAGCTATTCTTCCGTCCATTCCTTCAGTTGTTCCGCTGTCATCGGGCCAATTTTTGTTTTTTCAATTTCTCCCTTTTCATTCAGCAAAAATGATGTTGGGATCGTAATGATATGATACTCCTTCATCAATTCCCCTTTTGAGTCAAGGACAATCGGAAACGTCAGCTTGTTTGCTTTAATAAAGTCTTCAACGACTTGCTGATTTTGTTCCGAATTCACTAAATTCACCGTTACCAGCTTTACACTGTCGGATGGATGGGCATCATAAAACGATTGAAACTGGGGAAGCTCCTTTTTGCAGGGCGGACACCATGACGTCCAAAAATGGAGAATTGTTTTTTGCCCTTTATTCGGAATCGAGATGTCCTCCCCTTCTATCGTTTTCATAAGAAAAACAGCGGGAACAGCAGGCTGTTTTTCCTCAGCTTGTGCCGCACATGGAAACCATGCAATCAACCCTAATAACATAATGTATATAGTAAGCAAGCGCTTCGTCAACATGGAATCTTCCTTTCATGCTTTTCAATTAGCTTGCCCCTGCAGTTCCTATATCATCCTTCAATTCGCGGCGTTCTGGTCCCTCCCGTAAGGAATACGGATACCTTCAATGCTTTGCAGATCGTGGCATAGTGCAGGCTCGTCAAAAGAATCATGCCAGTGTTCATTCCAAGGATAATCCCGAGCATTTGCAGATTCTCCATTGATCCCAGTACATACATCATACTTAGCGCAATGATATGGCTCCATACATTGTGATAAAAAGCCTCTTTCACAAAACCCATCCCGATTAAGCACGCCTGCAGCGGCATGACAAACAGATGAAAGAGAAAGTAAGGCCACAACAGCTGCAAGTAATACTGCGCTTCAGGAGAGTGAAAAAACAAATGTGTGAGAGGTCCCGCAAACTGGAACATGACCCAGACGGCAGGTATACCGTAACCTAATGTAATGAAAATCGACTGTTTCAGCCTTTTTAACACGATGTCATACTGAGAAAGTGCATAAGCTTCCGAAATACTCGGTATCATGACGACCATTAACGAATGGGCAATAAAAGCAGGGAACGACCCTATCGTCACAGCCACTCCTGCCAGCATTCCGTATTGATCGATCGCCGCTGTCCCGGCAACGCCCGCAGCCAAAAGAGCTCCTTTTACTAAAAAGGGTTCAATTGCATTGACAACCGCATGAAAAATGCGCAGTCCTGTTGTAGGAATTGAAACAGCAAGCAGTCTTTTCCTTACATCCTTTCCGCGCAAATGAATGTGCTGCTGGCCGGATAACGCCCGCCTTGCCATGATAAATTGTGAATATAAATAAACAAGCACGACCACATCACTCACGACTAGAACAAACAAGGAAACCAGCACAGCCATGTCCAATTCAAATGAGTACCATTGAAAAAAGAGGAATAAGCACAAGAGCTGGATGATTTTTTTCAGCACATTGGCAATTGCGATCTTCCCCATTTTCTGCACACCCATAAAGTAGCCCCTGGCGATTGAAGTAAAGGCGACAACAGGAATTAAGCCGATGACAATCCCTTTAATAAACGGGTGGTATGTATCAAATACCGGTATAAACGGAAGCGCAATACTAGCGGCGGCAGTAGAAAAAGCAGTAAAAATGGCTGTCATTCTGAAAGCGTGCCTCAGCATGCTTTCATGAAGCTTAGGATTTGACTCGGCAATGAATTTAGAAATGGATATCGGCAGTTCCAGGCTCGCGATGACAATAATTAAAAAGATCGTGGGCAAAATACTCATGTAAAGCCCCATCCCATGCTCGCCAAGCTCCCGCGCCAAAATCATATTGACGACAAATTCAAGGCATTCAGCGAAAAAGGCGGCAATGGATAAAAGAATGATCCCTTTCACAAATCGATTCATGATGTCTCTCCTTGTCTCTTGTACTACCAACATCATATGAGACAAGTTCAAAAATTATTTTATTTTTACTCTTTATATGAAAAAAAGCACAGCTGAGACAAATTGTCTCTTCTATGCTTAGACGGCAAAAACGTGTCTGCCGATTTTTTCTACGATTTTTCTTGAACGAATCCAATTATCTGACGCTGTTTTCGGATTATAAAAGAATATGGCATCTGTTTCTCTATTTTTTGAGGACAGCGCTTCTTCGGCAGCTTCAATCGATTCTTTATCAGGCTTTTGGTTAATGCTCCCGTTTGCGACCGGTTCAAAGGCGTTTTTCTGATAAATAACTCCTCTTATCGTATCAGGAAAACCTTTTTTCTCCGTTCTGTTCAGTACAACGCTTGCTACAGCGACCTTGCCTTTATATGATTCTCCTTTGGCCTCTGCGTGAACGAGACGGGACAGCAACTCTTTTTCAGACTGTGTATATGTTTCTTTCTCATCATTTGTTTTGTTCGGTTTATCTTTCTCTTTCTTTTCAGTGTGTGCTGATAGCTTAATCGGTTTTATTTTCTTGTCTTTATCAGCAGACAGTGAAGGGAAAGATTCATTCGTATTTCGATCTATATGTGTAAGCCATTTCGCTTCTTCATGTTTTGTCTTCTTTGTGCTCAGTAGTGAAGCTTGTGTATGCTCAATTTTGGCTGCAGGCATGAAACAAAGAAGAAAAACAGCCAGAGCAGTGAATTTCGTTGTCATACAGTTTCCTCCTTAAAGTGCTCCAAAAAACACTTCATAACCTTAACAAGAGATCCATTCATTTTCACGGAAAAAGATTTTCCAACTCTCCCAAGGAGGTATCAGGATGGAATAAAGAGGATGACTCACTGCTTAATGGCAAAAAAACAGTCTGAAATTCTATAAATATTGTCAAATTAAAACATGTTTATCCATCTTTGACACTTTACATTTTATTTACACCTGTTACAGACAGCTGTAATAAAAGGCTTGTATTCTGTCATATATGATAAAAAGGCTTCTCACGTATGAGAAACCTTCAGCTTCTTGGCTGTTCTAAGTATTGAAAGATAACATCTCCGCCTTGCTGGGCAATTCCTCGGAAATGTTTAAAATCATCTTGTTTAGATAACACGGCCCTGAAATCAAGAAAATGCTCTTTCTGGATTCTCAGTTCATTTATGGCGCCGGTGCGCAGCTGTTCAATCATTTCTGTTATTTCTTCGGGACGCAACAAAAATTCCCCCCTTTTCTTTCTATTGACGAAAATTAATATATCATCTTTATAGCGACAGAACAATTCATAAGGGAGATAAAACTCCTTATCGCTTTACTTCTCAATGAAAATACTGCAAAATACTTTCAAAAGGCATTATTATGTTTAAAGGAGAGGAAGCTTGTGAAAATCGCTAAGGTTGGGAATGTCATTGAATTTAAAAACGGATTAACCGGTGTTGTAGAAAAAGTAAATGAGAATTCTGTTATCGTTGATGTGACGATCATGGATAACTATCGGGATCTTGAGTTAGATTCATTGACAGTTGTTAATCATAAAAATTATAAGATCATCAGAGACTCCTATTAAAACCTCCTTATTTCCACATTTATTCAAAAACTGCAAGACGGACAATTTAACACCTTACATATGAAATTCGCTTTCTCAAAAGCTGCCGGCCGGCAGCTTTTTTACATAAAAAACACCGATCATGAATCGGCGTTTTTGTCTATTTCCGTTATTTCTATATAGAACTCGCTGACGGCCCCCGGTTCGTACAGGTTGGTCAATGATGTTGAATAATTTGTCATTTTCCCCCGGAAGGCAAGACCGCGTTCCGGAACCTCGACATTAAACGTTTTTTCATACAACAGGACAGCGATATCATGGTAAGTCTCATTCGTAACGTTTAAGGTAAATGCAATTTTTCGCTTCGGCTCGCTCTCCTCTTGATATGCAGCCATTTCTAACGTTACATTGTTTAACCGCAATGTCTTCACTTCATATCACTCCTTTATAGTCCATGCATCTTAGCATACCTTAGCGAATGTTTACAATGAATATGTTCTTAACGGTTATATGAACCAATTCATTCGAAAAGACACCTTTACAAACATACGTTCGTTAAATTATAATAAAACAGACGAGCTGCCATCCAGCATCCCGTCTTTTCATTAGAAAGCGGCGAGTGGAATTCCCCCCGGATTCGCTCGTCTTTTTTATGTAAAAACCCCCTCATTTCTAAGGAGAAACTATATGGTCGATTATCAACAAGTCATGTTTCACCATGCGTACCTTGGCGCCTTGAATTTCCCCATCCTTTAATGAGAGCGGTCAATCAATTCTCATCATGTTTTTTAGATAAACCAGCATCCATTCAGGAAGTATATGAGTGTATGCTTTTAAAGTTCTAGTTATTCGTGCGCTTCCATATCGATCCTGAACAATTCTGAATGAAATGCAATAATCCTGCTATTAAGGTAGCATGTGTATGACTTAAATCATGGAAGCAGAATAAATTCAACACATCCGTAATTACTTGAAATGCATACTATAACATAAGTTTGAATGGGGATTTCAAGCCCAATGTAATGCCTCGTATAGAACATTTCGGGAGAAGGGCCTATGGAATGCCCACACTGTTTTACCCACACTCGTAATAAACTCCTTTCAGTATGTCCATTTAGAGATTCATTGCAATTATCTTCGAATTTTGTTCTGAACTATAAATCATTATATATTTTTAAACACTGTATTCCAGACTGACGCATCTTCTTGTCCAAGACTCCAGCTGCCAAGACCTTTCAGATTATATTTTTGAGCGAGTTTTATTTTTGCTCTGAGTGACTGTTCATTTTCAAACCATAATGTATATGTTCCCGAAGGCAACGGCCCCTTGTTATCGTGATTGACAGTAAAAATAGCTTTTGGAGATTGACTCTTGGTGTCAAAAATAATTGTTCCGCTATGCCTTTTTACTAATGAGTCAACAAGGTAAAGGGGAATGGCTTGAGAGGCAGATTGGCCTTCCATCCAGCAGCGGCCATAGAATGGCAATCCTAAAACTAGTTTTTGAGGAGAGATTTTTTGGGTCAGAACATATTGAATGGACTTTTCCACCCATCCTACACTTGCGGTAGGCCCAGCAAGGCGGCTTTCATCATAGGCCATAACCATAAGATAATCTGCATATTTAGCTAAATACTCGTAATCATATGATCCGTGCCAGCCCTTCGTCCAGCCAAAAGGATTTGCCGCCACTGCAACTGATACTTCTTTATGTTTAGGAATACTTTCCCTTACTAATCTAATAAAATCTGTAAATAGATTCCGATCTTTTTCTGTAAGGTTTTCTATATCGATATTAACTCCGTCCAAATCCAGTTCTTCTATTGCATGAGAAATTTGTTTAGCTAAAAGAACTCGGTTCATTAATGCAAATCGTCCCAAATCCTGATCCCAATGATTGCTTAGAAAAGGAACTACTTTTAATTTTCTTCTATGAAGAGCTTTAATCACATCGGGATTAGCTGAACGGAGAAGTAATGATCCATCTTTTCTGATATAGAAAAAATCAGGAGACACAACATTTAATACTCCGTTCGTTTGATCAACGTGTTGAATAAAATCCCATCCTAATCCAGAATAGAAATAGCTCATTTGAAACATCTCATAACCCCTTCATCCCCAAAAATATCAAGTTCCCCACAAATAAAAAAATGAGGATTGTCATTTCAATTTGATTCGTTTCCGAAACCTCAAAGATTATCTTTCTCTTATCTTTATAATTTGTCCAGGATAAATTCTATCTGAAGAAAGCTTATTAAGATTCATAAGTTGTTGTACCGGAATTTTAAAGGATTTGGCAATCGTCCATAATGTATCGCCGGATTCCACATGATATACTTCGTATGTCACGGGAAATTCCATATAACGAGGCGTTCTTTTTACTTTATTCGCTTGATTTCTTATTTTAGGTATTTTCCCCTTCATTCATATTACTCTCCTTTAGAAAAATTTGTTATTAATATTTCTAAACCGTTTCTCTCTAATCTTAATGATTTGTCCAGCATATATTTGATCTGATTTGAAATGATTAAGCTCCATGAGTTGCTGCAGGGAAACATTATACTTCCTGGCAATTATTGATAATGTTTCACCGGGAGTAACATGATGGATCACGTATTTTTCTTTGAGAACATCTACATAATGAATGGTTTCCCCTAAGTTTCTTATGATTCCTCTGCTTTTTAGCACCTCAAGCATTCTCTCGGCTCTATGCCGATAGGAATCATTCTTTACAGCCTTTTTACCGTTTATCTGAATCTTTTTTCTCTCGCTATCATGATTCAAATAGTATTTAACCTTTTCCAAAGTTTCTTTTGGGGAGGAAGAAACGATGAGATCGCGGCCAGGTTTGAATTTACCTCGAACTGCTGGTGTATCCGATGTCAATAAAAACCCCCCGGAACCAAGAATCTCATAGGTGCGTTGCGTAAGTTGGCTTTCACAGTTTTGCAAACCGATAACGACTTTTGCTGAACTGTAAACTTTATATGCTTCAGTATAATCAAGGTATCCATGGATCCAATTGGGGGGAATTTCTCTTCCTATATATTTACTCATTTTTTCCCAGTTTCTCCCCCAAAAATCAATGCGAATACCTTTCCGTATAAGAGGACGAATAAGCGTTTTTAAAGAGGACGAACGGAACACTTCCGGATGTTCTTCAAGAAAATTAGGGTAAGCATTAGCCACCACTGCTATATCACAACTGTATTTCGCTAATGGTTTAATCTGGTGATGTATACTTTCGTGAAATGCAAAGTCTAAGTGAGCTGCTTTAATCCCCATGCTTTCATAAGTTTTACACAGAGAAGGCGTAACCGTGAAAACAAAATCCGGTTTCATCTTTTTAATTAACGGGATAGTAAAGTTTTGAGTGTGCAGCGGGTCTTCAGTAGCCCAATAAACGAGAGGGATATTCACCTTTTTAGTAGCGTTGCGAATCCAGGCCTGCTTTTCCCTTGAATGCTCTGGTGTCCATCCCATAGATACTATTAGATCTGGTTTAAATTCGTCTATCATTTCAGTGATATTTTCCCGACTTACAGGACCGGAAATCATTACGGTATGTCCTGCTTCCCTAAACCCATTCGGTAAACCATAGAGCCACATGGGATGACTCTCAAGGAAAAGAATTTTCACACATTTCCATCCTCTCTTTCACTTTTTAATGTCTACTTTATTGGTATGTATATGTAATATAACTTGTCGCGGTACTAGTCTATAAAAAACGTTCAGGTGTGAGATCACGTGATAGCTTGTGTGGGATGCCCCACAAAAAAAGAAAGCAACCTACAACATATTTTCCTATGTGGTTATTCAGGACATAAGGATTCCTTTAAATATTTTTAAAAGTATTAGAATACAAGGACAGGGATATTATTTTTTATTAAAAGTCAAGAGCCCCCGTTACTTTAAGTACATTTATTCACAGTGTAATCTTTTTTACAGGTCATTTAGTAGTAGCCCCAGGAAAATGCGAATTTACAACGTTAATCAAATTCAAACATAAAAAAGTCGAATTCCCTGTCCTTTAAGGAAAACGACTTTTTTATACGACTTCTTCAAGTAAATCCCCATTAACCTTTTTTGGGGACTATTTGTAATCTCTGCGCAGTGAAATTATACCTGTGCTAGCCCGCCATCTACGAACAATTCAACACCCGTCAAGTAACTGCTTTCGTCTGAAGCAAGGAAAGATACAGCGTTTGCTACTTCTTCAGGTGTCCCAACTTTTCCAGCTGGAACAGTATTTCTGCTATTTTCCAGTACCTCTTCAAGTGCATCACCAAAAAGCTCATCGTAGGCAGGTGTAAGAATAACTCCTGGACTAACCACATTTACACGGATTTCAGTACCTTTTAGGTCAAGAATCCAGTTGCGAACCAGTGCTCTTAATGCTGCTTTAGATGCTCCATATACACTAAACGCCGGGTTGCCAATTGATCCAGCAGTAGAGCCCGTTACAATAATAGAACCTACTTTGTCTGGGAATAGTGATAATGCTTTTTGAACAGTAAAGATGGTTCCTTTAACGTTAATGTTGAACGTTCTATCAACCTGCTCTTCAGTAATTTCACCTAATGGAAGGAAGTTGCCGATGCCTGCATTAGCAAAAAGAATGTCCAACTTACCTTTTTCCTGCTTTATAATGTCATATAGTTTGTCTAAGTCTTCAAGCTTAGAAATATCACCTTGAACACCGGTTACGTTCTTGCCAATTTGGTTAACAGCTTTATCAAGTTCGTTTTGTCTACGTCCCGTGATATAAACATATGCACCTTCGTTTACAAATTTTTGTGCCGTAGCAAGACCAATCCCACTTGTTCCACCCGTTACAAGCGCTATTTTACCTTCAAATTTACCCATACTTAACACTCCTTTAGAATTAATATTATTTTATGTCTAGTACCTTTAAGTACTTGAAGAACAACTTACAAGATATAGTATCCTTCAGTAAGCACATTATCGGAAGTACCCACTTTTTTGTGATATAGTAACTAAAAAGTAATAAATGTGGAATGGAGAGCTTTAGACATGAAAAAAAAATTTAGTTGTGGGTTTGAAGTGACAAAGGAAGTTATTGGCGGAAAATGGAAAGGCCTTGTATTATACTTTTTAATGAATGGACCAAAGAGAACGAGTGAATTAAAGCGCATTATCCCAAATATAACTCAGAAAATGCTGATTCAAACACTTAGAGAGCTTGAAGACAGTGGACTTGTGAGCAGAAAGATGTATAATCAAGTGCCACCGAAGGTTGAATATTCATCCACTGAACTTGGAGAATCTCTTAAACCTATCTTGCAGGAGCTCTGTCAATGGGGAAGCCATTATGCGGAGCAAAAGTATACAGAAGGTGAATATGAAATTGTACAACCAGAACAACTAAGTTAGGATTGATGTAGCTGCTGAAGTAAATGCTAAACAACTTCAATACCATCACCTAACAGATGAAGAACAGTCAGAAATAAATGAGATATTCAATTTTGAAAGTGAAGTTCTAATAAGAAGTGTCATCGACTATATTCAGGAGAACTTTGATGAAATTCAAAAAAGAGCTGTTTCAAATGTTAAAGAGAAGGTTCAGAAACTTAGCCAAAAAATAAATGAAGATATTGATAATAATATTTAATGCCTATGATCTCTAGATAGGCATATTTTCTTTCGGATAAAAAAGAAAAGACGTACAAATTGTACGCCTTAATCTGCTTCTGTACTATCAATTTTTCACTGCATAAAAGTCACAGTTCAGGTTGCACCTCAGGTCACACTTTTTAATACAATTCCCATGAGTAGAGCCATTTTCAGGTGTGACTTTTCCCACTTTTATTGAGCTTAGTGCGGGTCACACTCCGGTCACTTCGGGTCACCCTTCGCTGTGACCAGGTCACATTTCCGCTGAAAATTAACGCTAAATGTTCGGATTTTACTGTGACCACATTTCGCTTCACACTCCGTATCACACAACGGAATGATTAGCGATTATCAATCGTCTCCGGATACAAATCATGATTCATCATACGGTACTCGGCCATTTTCTCATACTTCGTGCCCGGCTTTCCGTAGTTTGTGTACGGATCAATGGAAATTCCGCCTCTTGGCGTGAATTTGCCCCATACTTCAATGTAGCGCGGGTCCATTAATTCAATCAAGTCGTTCATGATGATATTCATGCAGTCCTCGTGGAAGTCACCATGGTTTCTGAAGCTGAATAGATACAGCTTTAATGATTTGCTTTCAACCATTTTTTCATCAGGAATGTAGCTGATGTAGATTGTCGCAAAGTCAGGCTGGCCTGTTTTAGGACATAAAGATGTGAATTCCGGGCAATTGAATTTTACAAAGTAATCACGGTTTACATGTTTATTCGGGAAGGATTCCAGCACGTCCGGTGCATATTCGAACAAATAATTTGTACCTTGATTGCCTAGCAATGTTACACCTTCTAATTCTGATTCTTTTCTTGTCGTCATGTTCATCTTCCTTTCTATTATACTCCGCGTTTGTTGCCCCATAACAGGGTGTGCAGCTGCGGGAGCACTCTGACGAGATTCAGCTCCGCATCGACAGCTACCTTATCAACAAGCGCTTCATATTTTCCAAGCAAATGTGCAATCAGTGACTGATCATCTGTCGTATGCACGTCATCATTTCCGACTTGTAAATAAAACGGGATTCCCGGATACCGCTTGTGCACAGTTTTGGCAAATTCCAGATCTTCATCATTAAAGATGACAACCTTCAAGCTGACAGCATGCTGTCTATCATTCTCTTGAAGTGAAGTTAAAATGTGGTCAAGCTTTTGAAAGTTCGTTACCATTTTTGAGCTTGGCGGTTTTGGAGAAATTGTCAGGTCATCAATCAGCGTAAACCAATCCTGATAAACGGTCCCTTGAGTTTCAAGCGCTGCACGGATGTTATTTTCCTTCAGCAGTTCAATAAAAGCATCCAGCTGTTTTAACAGAGCCGGGTTGCCGCCTGAGATCGTCACATGAGAAAACGCGTCTCCCCCAATGTCCTTAAGCTCCGCAAAAATCTCCTCCGCCGTCATCCAGCGAATATCTTTTTTAGCAGACCCGTCCCAAGTGAAAGCGGAGTCACACCAGCTGCAGGAATAATCGCAGCCGGCTGTCCGGACGAACATCGTTTTCTGTCCGATCACCATGCCTTCTCCTTGAATCGTCGGGCCGAAAATTTCTAATACAGGAATTCCTTTAGCCATTCAAACCACCCTTTTTCGGACGGTAGACACAGTAGCTTGTCGGTGTTTCACGGACAAACACCTGTACACAGGTCGGCTTATTCTCCAAAGTGTCTAAATAAGCCTGTACGTTGTCATAAATCGTTTTCGCCACGACTTCAGTTGTCGGCAGCGAATACCGGTCGTCCTGAGAAAAATCTTCATGATCATTTAATAGCGTGTGATCATAGTTTCCGTGCACCAGTTTTTTGAGTACGCTGAAATTGACAAGAAAGCCTGAATCGTCAAGTTCGTCGCCGGCAACGGTTATATTTACGGTATACGTATGCCCGTGAACCCTGCTGCACGCTCCCGCACTTTCCCGAGGGATAAAATGAGCGGCTGAGATATGCATGTCCTTATTCAGTTCAAACGAATAAGGATGCTGGGCCTGCGGATAAATTTGAGATAACAATTTATGCACGCTCTCCTTTCATCACCATATATTCTTCATAACCTTTTGAACGAAGGTGACATGCCGGACATTCGCCGCAGCCGTCTGCGATGATGCCGTTATAGCATGTTAGCGTGTTGTTTTTCACAAAATCCAGCGCGCCAAGCTCATCTGCAAGCTTCCACGTTTCCGCCTTATTGAGCCACATGAGAGGCGTGTGGATCACAAACGGCTTCTCCATTGCCAGATTTACCGTGACATTGCAAGATTTCACGAATTCGTCACGGCAGTCAGGATAACCGCTGAAGTCTGTCTCGCAAACTCCTGTAATAATGTGGCGCGCGCCAATTTGGTAAGCCAGGATAGACGCAAAGGATAAGAATACCAAATTGCGGCCTGGAACGAATGTGGATGGCAGTTCGCCGTCTTTTACTTCTATCTCAATATCATTTCTAGTCAGGGCATTCGGTGCAAGCTGATTTAAAAGTGACATATCAAGCAAATGATTTTTCACACCAAGCTTTTCCGCAATGGATTTTGCCACTTCAATTTCCTGCGAATGTCGCTGATTATAATGAAAAGTCACCGTTTCGACTTCTTCGAATTCTTTTAAGGCCCACAGTAAGCATGTTGTACTGTCTTGACCGCCGCTAAATACGACAATTGCTTTTTCTTTTTTCATGATTCCTCTCCTTCTCCGCAATAAAAACGTCGGCGAGAGATATCGCTACAGCTAATTCACGCAAAAAAACACCTTTTTTCGGAAGGTGCTCTAGAAAAACATAAAAAAGGCCGTATCCAAGGATACAGCTCGTCCTTAGTTTTTTATAGAGGGTGTAGCTAGAACCTCTCCCGCATATCGCACGGATTTTCTTCAATTTTTTCACTTCTGCTATCTTACCATAATGATGTTTTTCTTGACAATAAAAAAGTCAGTCCCCGGTTCCTAGATCAATTATCGCTCTATAGTGACGGTTCGTTTCATTATATATATTTATAAACTGCGCCGCCGAGGAGCTTTTTTGCAAAGCAAAGCGCCTATGAAGGCCAGGCTCACATAGCCAAACAAGGGATAAATCGTTGAAATAAGCCTGCCGTACCCTATTTGGCTCGTAATATAAGCCGTGATCATAATGGCTGCAAAGATATATTTGCTTTTCACTGGAAGAAAGCTTTGCACTTGTTTTTCTAATCCATATAGATTACCGATAACTGATGTGAACACTTCTCCGAAAATAATGAGTAAATAAATCAAATGGACAGATCGTGCAAAGAGATAAACCACTTGCGCCATCGGTATATCATACAAAAATACATCCGGAAGAGTCGACAAAGACAGAAAACTCGCGGACAGCACAATCGTCAGCATCGTGCCTCCGATTAAAGCGCCTTTTTTTATCACTTTCTCCGATGACATTTCATTCGCCAGCGGAACCAAAACAGCTTGGGCAAGCGATAAATTTAAAGCCCCGTAAGAAACTGCTGATAACAGCCAATCCCAGCGATGCGGCCAGACCCACTGAGCTGCGTTTCGTGATTCGCTGAATATAAAAGAGTCGGCCACCACAATCATTGAAAAGATGATTAAAAGAGGAACAACAAACACATTGACACCGAAAATGCCTTTTACTCCTCTAGTCATCACAATTAAACTCAGACCGATTGTAATGAGCATCCCAATCTGAGCGGACATCCCCAGCTGTTCCTCAAAAAGCGCCCCTGCCCCTGAAAGCATAACAGATGTAACTCCAAGGAGAACAAACAGCATAAATACATTGATAATCCGCCCAGCCGTCGCCCCGAACAAAAATATGTTCATTTCTTGATATGACTTGGCATTGATTCGCTTTGAAATGATCATCAGCTTGGCCCCCAGTAACGTAAACATTCCGCCGCTGACGAGAATGCCGAAAAAACCGAACCAGCCGAACTTCAGAAAAAACTCAACAATTTCCCTCCCAGTCGCAAATCCAGCTCCGACTACTGTGCCGACATACACAAAAGCAAGCTGACTTGCAGACCCTTTTGATTGTTCCATTTCTTCCCTCCGAACGAACCGCAGTTTTGTCCATATATGCCTTTTTATAACCTATGAGACAAGTTCCTTGAAAAGACGAAGAAAACATGTTTTACTTTGTAACAAATCAAAAATTTTTGTGCATAAGACTTGAAAGTCAAAGATAGTCAGAGTATACTATTAATCAAAGTTGGTCAAACAAACCGGCCTTTTTTTAAAATCAATTGGTCAAAGATAGTCAAATATTCAGTCTGCTTTGAGCATATTGGTTTGAATGCCGCTAAGTTTGCCGTATACTAATAGTCAAAGAAGGTCAAATTATTAAGGAGGTTTTGGCAAATGCGTTGTCAACATTGTCATCAAAACGAGGCGACGATTCGCCTTAACATGCAAATAAATTCCGTTCATAAACAGATGGTTCTTTGTGAAACTTGCTATAACGAACTGACCCGTAAACCTTCAATGAGTATGGGTCCTCAATCTTTCGGATTTCCGTTTGAACAGGCATTCCAGCCGAAAGAACAGAGCGCAGCAAAACAACGCGGAAAAAAAGGGCTGCTTGATGAGCTGGCTCAAAATATTACAAACGGTGCTAAAGCCGGTCTCATTGACCCCGTCATCGGCCGTGATGATGAAGTGGCGCGAGTGATCGAAATTCTAAACCGCCGCAACAAAAACAATCCGGTTCTTATTGGTGAGCCGGGTGTAGGGAAAACTGCCATCGCTGAAGGGCTCGCTTTAAAAATTGCTGAAGGCGATGTTCCAAACAAACTGAAAAACAAAGAGCTATATTTGCTTGATGTTGCATCCCTTGTTGCAAACACAGGGATCAGAGGCCAATTTGAGGAGAGAATGAAACAGCTGATCACTGAGTTGAAGGAACGAAAAAATGTCATTCTGTTCATTGATGAAATTCACCTTCTCGTTGGCGCAGGCTCTGCAGAAGGATCAATGGACGCCGGCAACATTCTCAAACCGGCCCTAGCCAGAGGCGAACTGCAAGTCATTGGCGCGACAACACTGAAAGAATATCGTCAAATCGAAAAAGATGCCGCGCTGGAAAGACGTTTTCAGCCTGTCATGGTGCAGGAGCCTTCAATTGAACAGGCTATCCTCATTCTGCAAGGGATTAAAGATAAATACGAGGCGTACCATGGCGTAACATTCAGTGATGAAGCAATCAAAGCGTGTGTCACTTTATCATCCCGCTACATTCAGGACAGACACCTGCCGGATAAAGCAATTGATTTATTAGATGAAGCAGGTTCAAAAGCCAACCTGTTAATTGATGAACTGAATGATGAGGATGCCGCTGAACGCTTAACTGCAATTGAAGCCGAAAAAACAAAAGCCCTGGAAGAAGAAAATTACGAACTGGCTGCAAAACTCCGTGATGAAGAACTCGCATTGGAGAAAAAACTGAACAGCTCCTCCGCTCATACTGCTGTCACTGTGGAAGCTGAGCACATTCAGGAAATTGTTGAACAAAAAACAGGCATCCCTGTCGGCAAACTGCAGGCAGACGAACAAACGAAAATGAAAGAACTCGAAGCAAAACTTCATGAACGCGTGATTGGACAAGCAGCCGCTGTTCAAAAAGTGGCAAAGGCGGTAAGACGAAGCCGCGCCGGTTTAAAATCCAAAAACAGACCAGTCGGCTCCTTCCTCTTCGTCGGTCCTACCGGCGTAGGGAAAACAGAGCTTTCTAAAACACTGGCAGATGAATTATTCGGCACAAAAGACGCTATTATCCGACTCGATATGAGCGAATACATGGAGAAACACGCCGTATCTAAAATTATCGGTTCACCGCCTGGATATGTCGGCCATGAGGAAGCTGGACAATTAACTGAGAAAGTGCGCCGCAATCCTTACAGTATTGTGTTGCTGGATGAGATTGAAAAAGCACACCCAGACGTTCAGCATATGTTCCTGCAAATTATGGAAGATGGCCGTCTGACAGACAGCCAAGGCAGAACCGTAAGCTTCAAAGACACTGTGATCATCATGACAAGTAATGCGGGTGCTGGGGAGAAACAAACGAAAGTCGGTTTCCAATCAGATGACAGTGTCATCGAAGAACAAACATTGATTGATTCACTGAGCATGTTCTTTAAACCTGAGTTCCTCAACCGTTTTGACAGCATTATTGAGTTCCGCTCATTGGAAAAAGAACATCTTGTCAAAATCGTCAGCCTTCTTCTTGGAGAACTTGAAGAAACATTGGCTGAACGGGGCATTAGCTTGAATGTGACAGATGAAGCGAAAGAAAAAATCGCTGAGCTGGGCTACCACCCTTCATTCGGTGCACGTCCGCTAAGAAGAACCATCCAAGAATGGGTTGAGGATGAAATGACTGATCTGCTGCTTGATAATGGCGAGATCACAAGTTTTCACGTGATTTTAGAAGATGATAAAATCAAAGTGCGAGCGAAATAACAATCAGCGGTTTCCTTTTAGGAAGCCGCTTTTTTTATGCTTTCATACTCTTGACTTAGAAAATACCGTCCCTTCCCCTGAAGCGCTATTTCCCTTCATCCTTTACACTTTTTTTAAGGAGGGATGGAACATGTTTATATACAGTGAATATGTATTTCTACTATTATATGAATACCATCTGAAGGACAGCTTGCAAGCAAGCTGCTAATTTCAGTAGACACCCGGGCTTTTCAATTTTGGAGAGCCCGTTTTTGTTTATTTCTCCCTTCTATGCCTCTTCCTTGAATATTTCATGAACAAATTCACAATCTCCCTAAAGTTCCGGGCACCAAAACCGATATTAACCATAGACAAGCTAGTAAAAAAGGATTTGGTGAAAAACTATGGATAAAACTTCGTTAATCGGTATTATTCTTGCTTTTGTGGCATTGAGCGTCGGGATGGTTCTGAAAGGCGTCAGTTTCAGCGCCCTTGCAAACCCCGCTGCCATTTTAATTATTATCGCCGGGACAATATCAGCAGTCGTTATTGCGTTCCCAACAAAAGAAATTAAAAAAGTGCCTGCGCTGTTTCGAGTGTTATTTAAGGAAAATAAACAGCTCACAATAGAGGAACTCATTCCTATGTTCTCTGAATGGGCTCAGCTTGCACGCCGCGAAGGTCTGCTTGCTTTAGAAGCAAGCATTGAGGATGTAGATGATGCTTTCTTGAAAAACGGGCTCAGCATGGCTGTTGACGGGCAAAGCGCGGAATTTATAAGAGATATTATGACAGAGGAAGTCGAAGCAATGGAGGACAGGCACCAAGCCGGAGCCGCTATTTTTACACAAGCAGGAACGTACGCTCCGACACTTGGAGTACTCGGCGCTGTAATCGGGCTGATTGCCGCTCTCTCTCATATGGATAACACAGATGAGCTTGGACACGCCATCAGTGCCGCCTTTGTTGCCACACTTCTCGGTATCTTTACAGGGTATGTGTTATGGCATCCTTTCGCAAATAAATTAAAACGAAAATCAAAACAAGAAGTAAAACTGCGTGAGGTCATGATTGAAGGTGTTTTATCCGTTTTAGAAGGACAAGCACCGAAAGTCATCGAACAAAAGCTTTTAATGTATCTTCCTGCGAAGGACCGCTTGAAATTTGCAGAACAAGGAGAGGCGCAAAATGGCGAGAAAAAAGAAGAAGAAGCATGAGGACGAGCACGTTGATGAATCATGGCTCGTTCCTTACGCCGACATCCTTACTCTTCTCCTGGCATTGTTTATTGTGCTGTACGCGAGCAGCTCGATTGACGCAGCTAAGTTTCAAATGCTCTCAAAATCATTTAATGAAGTTTTTACAGGCGGAACCGGTGTACTGGACTACTCCAGTGTCACTCCTCCTGAAAACGAGTCAGACGGCGTCGATGAAGTAAAAAAGGAAAAAGAAGAGAAAGAGAAAAACAAAAAAGAAAAAGAAAAAGCAGCTGATCAAGAAGAACTTGAAAATGTGAAGAGCCAGGTGGAAAAGTTCATCAAAGATAAAAAGCTGGAACATCAGCTGGAGACGAAGATGACTAGTGAAGGCCTTCTAATTACGATTAAAGACAGCATCTTCTTTGATTCTGGAAAAGCGACCATCCGTAAGGAAGATGTGCCGCTTGCAAAAGAGATTTCAAATCTTCTTGTGATTAACCCGCCAAGAAATATCATTATCAGCGGACATACTGATAATATGCCAATTAAAAATTCTGAATTCCAATCAAACTGGCATTTAAGCGTCATGAGAGCGGTAAACTTTATGGGGCTCCTGATTGAAAACCCCAAGCTCGATGCAAAAGTGTTCAGCGCCAAGGGTTATGGCGAGTATAAACCGGTGGCTTCCAATAAAACTGCGGAAGGCCGAAGCAAAAACCGGCGGGTTGAAGTTCTCATTTTGCCGAGAGGCGCAGCGGAAACAAATGAAAAATAGCAAAAAAGGAAGCCTTGTGACATATCAGGCTTCCTTTTTTTACTTATTATGAAACTGTTTTGCGTTTAACCCTACTCTTTTTAACATTTCGGTGCACATCTCTACCTCTTCTTCGCTTAATACGCTGATCATTTCATCAATTTCAGCAGCGTGATCAGGGAAAATATCGTTCAAAAGACCGATGCCTTTTTCAGTAATTTGCGCAAATGTCACTCGTCTGTCTGTAGGAGACGCTTTCCGAATGAGAAGTTCTTTTTGCTCCAGCTTATCTACAACGTATGTGATGCTCCCGCTAGCCAAGAGAATTTTATCTCCTATCTGCTGCAGCGGCTGATCGCCTTTATGGTACAAAAGCTCTAGCACAGCAAATTCAGTCGGATTCAGCCCATGCTTATGAATATGCTTATTCATATGATCGTTAATAGACCGATACGCGCGCGACAGCACGATAAATAACTTCAGTGATTTTTCTGTCATGTCTCAATCATCCTTTTAGAAACCGTTACAGAGAAACATTAATAAACAAAGACCAAAATGTCAATAAAAATCTTTCCAATATTTCTCTTCTTTTTTAAAATGTAAGCTTGCCAACACCTTTTTCTAATTTTTTTGGTTATTTTTTCTTATTAAAGAAGAAGAAACAATGATATAATACCTCTAATCAGGTGTATGTTGGAGCGATGCAAATTGAAAATACTAAAAGGCGCCTGCGGGAGAGTCAAACTTTATATCATACTGGTCGTGATTCCGGCAATCGTCATCAGCTTTTTCGTATATGAAAAAGAAAAAGATACAATAGCTGCAGAACATAAACAAGAAGCAAGTGTCCTGCTAAACCTTCACCGCAACAAAATCAATTATTTAATCGGAGAAACAATGGCGAGAATGACCTCCTTGTCCATCGCCATCGACAGACCGGTTGATATAAAGAAAATGCAATCAATTTTGGAAAAGACCTTTGATTCAGAGCCGAGATTTTCCGGTCTCTATTTTCTCAATGCCAAAGGAGACGTCACCGCAAGCACAACCGAATTAAAAACGAAAGTAAACCTGGCCGACAGATCTTTTTTTACAAAAGCAAAGGAAACTAAAAAGACAGTCATTTCAGATAGTTATTCGAGCAGAATTACTGGTCAGCCAATTTTCACAATTTGTGTCCCTGTTTTGGACTCAAAACGTAATGTGACAGATTATCTTGTCGCAGCTATTCAAATTGATTATTTGAAAAATCTCATTAACTTACTAAGCCCTGATGTTTATATTGAAGTTGTGAACCAAGACGGGAAAATGATTTTTGCGAGTGGACAAGCCTCTCATGCAGAGGATCAGAAACCTGTCAGCGGATATCTGGATGATATCAGCTGGAATATGAAAGTCTATCCGAACCCGGTCACCATAGAAGAACTGACGAAAAGCCTAGTGCTTCCACTTTCATGTATTATTGTTCTGCTGAATATCCTATTTATTCTCGTGCTGTATTATTTGCTGAAGCGGCAGACCCAGCTGGAGCGCTCAGAAAATGAGGCGCAAAAATTAGAGCTGATCGGGACGCTTGCTGCTAGCACAGCCCATGAAATCCGTAACCCCCTCACCGGCATAAGCGGCTTTATTCAGCTGTTGCAAAAGAAATATAAAGGTGAGGAAGATCAGCTTTACTTCTCCATTATCGAACAGGAGATAAAGCGAATCAATCAAATAGTGAGTGAGTTTCTTGTTCTCGGCAAGCCGACAGCTGAAAAATGGGAGCTGAACTCACTTCAGGACATTATCGGAGAAATTATGCCGATCATTTATTCTGAGGGCAATCTATACAATGTTGAAGTCGAATTACAGTATTTAACCGAGCAGCCCTTACTCGTAAAATGTACAAAAGATCATATTAAACAAGTGATTTTAAATGTAGCAAAAAATGGCCTCGAGTCAATGCCTGAAGGAGGCAAACTGACGATCTCCCTGGGAGCTTTAGATAAAAAAGCCATAATCAAAGTTGTGGATAACGGTGAAGGGATTTCTCAGGAAATGCTGGATCACATTTTCCTCCCCTTTGTTACTTCTAAAGAAAAAGGAACCGGGCTCGGCCTTGTTGTTTGTAAACGGATCGTACTGATGTACGGAGGCTCTATTCATATTGAAAGTGAAGTTCGAAGAGGCACAGAGGTGACAATCACCCTCCCTGTATCCGCTTCATAGCCCCCCTGACCATGTCAGGAGGGTTTTTTATCTTCGTGATCGGGCATTGCCATTCGATTTGCTTGCTGGTCTTCCAGAAAAAAGGACTTTGATGAAACGCAACAGCATTTTCAAAAGTAAAAAAAACATAAAAAATACTAAAAAACCCTTTATACCTTCCGTGGCATCTAAAAACTCCATATTCCCTCTCCCCGTCACCTTTTGCTGAATCTCAATCGCAAATACGATGACAATAATGACTGTAACGGTATAGATAAAGGACAAGGCTGTCATACTCCATTTAGAAAGCCATGTAAACACAGCGTGAGTGACGCCGAAAAAGAATATGCCAAAAATGCCGATCACCCAAAAATGCATTTCTTTGTCAGTTAAATGAATGCCAAATATTCCGCATAAGGAAATAAAAGCATCATGAAATTGATTGACCATTTCGGTAATGAGAATCGCCAGTTCTTTCATTAGTTCCCTCTTTCATATGAATTTTTTCCAGAAAAAAAGAGCGCTTCCGAAAAGCTCTCTCTTTATATATGCATCTGATAGGCCGCTATTTATTTGCATCATATGCTGGCATAACATCTCTGCGGGGCCACAAGCCTAATTTCTTTACAAGGCCTTGAATCCCTTGGGAATGTTCGTTTTCTTGCATAAGCTGGTGATATTCATTTATTAAACAATCCAGCTCCTGACTGTGCCTGATCGTGTCATGCCCTGTAAATCCCTGCTTTCTAGCGGCATCTATCATTAACTTTCTTTTTTCATCAATAGACACCAACAATCTTTCTTGTTCAGAAGAACCGCCCATTCACTTCACCCCTCGCCGCTAAGAAATAGGAAACAAGTTTGATTGGGTTATTGTGCATTATTACAGATTATACTTTATTTGTAAACATATTTTCATTAAATAAGTTAATTTTTCAGGTATAATAGATATATTGATAGGATTAGAAGAACAATACCCAGGTGAAGAATATCTTAAACACGCCGCCAGGCAGGAGGAATGCCCAATGAAGAAAAAGAAAGCAATTATGCTCGGAGCGGCAGGCGGAAAAGCAATTTTGAAGAGGAAAAACCGAAAAAAATGTATCCAGCACATCACTACTTTTTTTCAGATGCTTCGCGATTGGCGAAATGGCGACTACCCTCGTTCACAGGTTAAAACACTTTTGCTGTTAACTGCCGCAATCCTGTATATCGTCATGCCGCTCGATATCATTCCAGACGTAATCCTCGGTCTTGGGTTCATTGACGATGCAGCTGTTTTAGGTTTGATTTGGACACTGATTAAAAAAGAACTGTCACAGTATGAAAAGTGGCGTTTGCAATAAATATAAAAAGCCCCGTTCGATGAACGGGGCTATCTCATGCTTATTGATTCACGCTGTCTTTTTCATAAATAGGAACCCAGCCTTCAGTTGTGACAAAAATTCTCATCGCGACAACTTTGCGGTCCTCCTGAAGCGTGAAGTAATGGCGGATATTCTCAGGCACGGAGATTAAATCTCCAGGGTTTAAACGGACATCAAAAAACGTTCCGTCCTTGCCTTGAATGACAAAAATACCGTGTCCGCTTACAATAAAACGAACCTCATCGTCTGTATGGTGATGCTCTCTTTTAAAGTTTTCAAGCAGTTCATCAAGTTTCGGATTGCTGTCTGACAATGAAATAACATCCTGTGCTTTATAGCCGCGGCGGGTTGAGATATCTTTAATTTCAGTTTCGAAGGTATCAAGAATTTGCTGTTTTTCTTCTTCTGTCAGATCATATTTCTCTGAGAGATGTTCCGGAAGTTTCGTGATATCCCATTGCTCATAAATAACCTCTTGACTGTCCAGAAATCTTGCCACTTCCTCTTGATTTTCAATCGTTGTATTTGCCTCATCATGAATTCGAATTGTAGCCATTTCAATTCCTCCTTTTATTTAACCAGCTGATGCTGGAGTGTTTTCAATTTCAAATGGTAGCTAAACAAAAATTCATACGCTTCAAGCACTCTTTTTGCCTCAAATGCTGTTCTCCCCCAAGCCGTAATACCATGATTTCGGATCAGAACAGCTCCTGAATCTTCTGAAATCTCTTCCGCAAACAGTGCCGCAAGCGTCGGGATATGTGCCGGATTTTCTATAATCGGAACGGTCACTTCTGCGTTCTCTTCCCACAAGCCGAGTGCTTTTATAATTTCCTGCCCTTTGAATGTGATTTTCTTTTGGTCTCCGTATAACTCTGAAATCACATTATTGTTTACCGTATGGACATGCAGGCAGCATCCGGCATTGGTTTTATTGTACAAATGTGTATGCAAAAGCGTTTCTGCTGACGGTTTCAGAGAATGCCCGCTTTCAGCAGGCTCTCCGTTTTGATCAACCAGCAGAAAATCTTCAACCGTCTCTTTGCGTTTATCTTTTCCGCTTGCAGTGACGAGAAATGTTAAAGGATCATCTGTAACCTTAATTGACAGATTGCCGCTAGTCGCCGGAAACCAATCTCTCTCTGCCAATTCCCGTTTTACTTCAGCGAGCTCTCGCCAGCGTTCTTGTTTTGCAGCCATTCCTGTACCTCCTTTACATTCTCAATTTCCTTTCTTATCTCATAAAAATCTTGATACGGAAGATGATTGAGGTTTTGCTCCCGGCATTCGTTTAATAAATAATCCCTTGCAAAGCATAGGTCAGACAGCTTTGCTGCCTCCACATCTGTAACCGAATCACCGATCATGATGATATATTGGTTCGGTTCAGAAAGTTCATGGATGACCGACGGCTTACAGCACCCGCATTGATTGCTGCATGTGCCCTTGCAGGAATGAGGCCAGTCAATATGGATATAGTCATTGTCAAATGAAGCATGGTTGCAATATATGCGTTCTTTCTCCACAATGCCTTCAAGCAAAGGATATACAAAAAAGTCCATTCCACCGCTTATGACATAAAACGGAATCTCGTGCTCATTGATAAATGCTACAAATTCCCGAAAGCCTTCCCTAATTTTTGCATCTTCCAATACAAAACTTGTAATCTCTTCTTTTAAACGGCTGGGCAGAAGGCCGAACATCCGCCCGACACCTTCCTTGATCGACAGCGTTTTGGAAAGTACGCCGTCTTTTAATGCCACCCACTCTGGGGGAGCAAATGTTTTCATGATATTTATAATGTTGTCGTTCATCGTGATTGTTCCGTCAAAATCACAAATAATAAAAGGTTTTCGAGTCGTCATACGGCTTCAACCTTTCCCCATTTATCTAGCGCAAGCTTAAGATCCTTGCATTGTTCGGCTTTTTCATCAATCGGCTGGGCCTCTAGGACCGCATCAATAATGGCTCTGAACGCTCGCCCCCCGCCTTGGGCACCGTTCGGATGTCCATGTACGCCTCCTCCGGCGTTAATAATGTGGTCTATGCCGAAATCACGCATTAATAGCGGAACCATGCCGGGATGAATGCCTGCTGACGGAACCGCAAATGTTTGGTTAAAAGCATCCTCTCTCACACATTCTTCATGAATCGCCAGTGCATCTGCTCTTGGAAGCGCAACCGAACCATATGGAGACGGAAAGAGGCTGAAGTCAGCACCGCAATATCGGTTTAATTTTCCGAGTAAAAGAGCGTGAGAAAAACCGTAAAACGGAGAAGACGTAAACGCTCCGCTGACTGCTGGATGCGCCATAATCGGAACTGGGATTTCAGGATCTTCTGCAAGGCCTTGCATAACGTCCAAGCCGTAAGCAAAGACATTAAACAAAAGCGCATCCGCTCCCAGCTCGGCGGCGCGTCTCGCTTTGTCTTTCAGATCAGCCGTACGTCCAGTCAAATTCACCGCATACAGCGTTTTATGTCCGGTTTGCTCATACGTTTCTTTCAATATTTGCTTTCCTTCTGCAATTCTTGTTTCAAAAGGCGCTAGACCTGTCTCAAAGAAAATTTCATCGTCTTTAATCAAGTCAACTCCGCCAAGCGCCTGCTGCCGGAGCTGTTCTTTAATATCACTCAGGTCCCTTCCGATTACGCCTTTAAATATGCTCATTAACAGCGGTCTCTCAAACTCTCCCAGCAGCTTCCGGATGCCGTATACGCCAAACTTCGGTCCCGGCAGTGCACGCTTAAATGCTTCAGAGAAGTGAAGATCGATTAATTTGATTTTTCCGTCCAGGGACAGCTTGCCAAACACTGTTGTCAGCAAAGCCGGAATATCCTGAGAGAAATTGATTTCAGGATAGGCAATTGTGATGACCGCTTGTTTTTCTGATGCAGCAGTTCCCTCTCTCTCCTCAACTTTTATCACCCGCCCCTTGTGCTTTTGCATTTGCTCCTGTTTTACAAGGGGCAGATCAGTCCAGGAGCCTACTGTCAATCCTGTTGCGATTTGTTCTGCTTTCTTCTCTGTATCGGCTCCCGGTTCGGTCAGGAGATATGTCGCTAATAACTCACTCATGCCAGAGCTCCTTTCATTTTCATCCATATCAAAAAACCTCTTCAAACTGCAATCGCGTCTAAAGAGGTTTCGTTTCTCGTCCGAATCTTATCTCTCAGCCGCTAGCTGCAAGAATTAGCACCGTGCTTTATAAGTCGGTTGCCGGGCTTCATCGGGCTCGTCCCTCTGCCTGCTCTTGATAAGAAAATATAGATTTTATAAATTATTTTGAATTATCCCATCGTTATAAGGTCTTGTCAATGCTTTTTTGGGTAAACAGGTTCAGTTTGCCAATTCGATAAGCGGCTTCCTTAAGTCTTTCTTCACTTGTTAAAAGTCCGACTCTGACGTAGCCCTCGCCATATTCACCGAAGCCGCTTCCAGCCGCAACTACCACATTCGCTTTTTCCAGCAAGAGATCTGAGAACTGCTCTGAAGTATAGCCTTCAGGCACAGGCAGCCATGCAAAAAAAGAACCTGCGGGAGCTGTTACATCCCAGCCGATTTCCCGGCATGCCGTGATCCAAGCATTTCTCCTGCTCTCATACCTGGCATTTTGCTCTGCCACGCACGTCTGATCGGCTAACAGTGCCTCTGCTGCAGCCTCCTGAGTCGCTCTGAAAAGACTGACAAACATATGGTCTTGATAAAGATTGATCGCTTCAATGACCGAAGCGTTTCCGACGGCAAAGCCAACCCGCCATCCTGCCATATTATACGTTTTTGACAGCGTGTAAATTTCAATTCCGATATCCTTCGCACCTTCAGTCTGCAAAAAGCTTAAAGGCTTGCAGCCGTCAAATCCTACAGCGCCGTAAGCAAAATCGTGAACGACGCAGATTCCGTTTTCAGTCGCAAAACGCACGGTATCTTCAAAGAACTCGGAAGTAGCAACAGCTCCGGTCGGATTATTGGGATAATTCAAATACATCAATTTCGCCTGTTCCCTTATTTCAGCGGTTATGCTGCTGTAATCAGGGAGAAACGCCCTGTCCTTTACGAGCGGCATCATTTCCATCTTTGCTTTTGCAAGTGTGACACCCGACCAGTAATCAGGATAACCCGGATCGGGAACTAAAATCGTATCACCGGGATTCAACAAGCATTGCGGGAGCTCGACTAGACCCGCTTTTCCGCCGAATAATACAGCGACTTCGGTTTCCGGATCCAGATCAATGCCGTATTCTCTTTTGTAAAATGCAGCAGCCGCTGACTTCAGACGGTATGAGCCGCGAAAAGAAGAATATTTATGATTCTCAGGATCAGCAACAGCTCGTTTCATCTCCTCGACAATATGTTCAGGAGTCGGCTGATCTGGATTTCCCTGTCCTAGATTGATAACGTCATGTCCTTCTGCGAGCTTTCGGTTCACTTTCTGCACCAGAGAAGCGAAGAATTGTTTAGGCAATTCCTTCAATACATGAGACTGTTCAAATTTCATCTATTCTCACCTTCTAAAAAAATCTTGAAATGATAGTCCATCATCATATATGGTTAAATGAAAAAAGTAAAGAAAAATTTGGGGTGTTAAAAAGATGAAATGGACGATATCTTGTCTTCAATTTGATATTTCATACGGCAAACCTTCGGAAAATATAAAAAAGGCTGAATTTTTCATCGAAAAAGAAAGCAAACATGCTGGTGTTCTTGTTCTGCCTGAATTATGGACGACCGGATATGATCTGGCCAATCTTGATGAACTCGCTGACGAAGACGGCCGCTCCGCTCAGAGCTGGCTGAAGAAAACGGCAAAAAAACATGGTGTTCATATTGTCGCCGGGTCGGTCGCTGTCAGGAAGAATTCTGATGTTTATAATACAATGTACATCGCGGATAAGGAAGGGCAAATCATTAAAGAGTACAGAAAAGCCCATCTTTTTCAGCTGATGGATGAGCATCTGTATTTATCAGCCGGTTCCGAAGACGGATACTTTGAGCTTGACGGCGTCAAAAGCTCAGGATTGATCTGTTACGATATCCGTTTTCCGGAATGGATCAGAAAACATACGACAAAAGGCGCCAACGTGCTGTTTATTTCTGCGGAATGGCCTCTTCCCCGCCTTGATCATTGGAAAAGCCTGCTTATTGCGCGGGCCATTGAAAACCAATGCTTTGTCGCAGCCTGCAATTGTACCGGTTCAAATCCGGATAATGAATTTGCAGGACATAGCCTGATTATTGATCCATGGGGGCGCATACTTGCTGAAGGCGGCCGAGAAGAAGGCATAGTCCGAGCGGAAATCGACCTTCAAGAAAGCGCAGAAGTTCGGGAGAGCATTCCTGTTTTCGATGATATCAGAAAAGATTTATATTAAAAAAAATATTGACAACTAACTAAATTACCTGTTACCATGTTCATCAACTGATAAATTAGAATTGTCAAACAAGTGAATATATTCTCTTATCGAGAGTTGGGCGAGGGATTTGGCCTTTTGACCCCAACAGCAACCGACCGTAATTCCATTGTGAAATGGGGCGCATCTTTTTCGCGCCGAGACGCTGGTCTCTTAAGGCACGGTGCTAATTCCATTCAGATCTGATCTGAGAGATAAGAGAGGCGGACATAGATGTTAAGCCTCCTTCTCTCTGAGAAGGAGGCTTTTTTACGGCTACATATTAAGTGATTACATAATTGGAGGTTATGATGATGGGAGTCACAAAAACACCTTTATACGAAACGTTAAATGAAAGCTCCGCTGTGGCGTTGGCGGTGAAGCTTGGCCTATTTCCAAGCAAAAGCACGCTGACATGCCAGGAGATCGGAGACGGCAACTTAAATTACGTTTTTCATATTTATGATCAAGAACATGACAGAGCATTGATCATTAAACAGGCGGTTCCGTATGCAAAAGTGGTGGGAGAAAGCTGGCCGCTGACAATCGACCGTGCAAGAATCGAAAGCAGCGCTCTCATCCGTCAGGGCGAGCATGTGCCTCACCTGGTTCCAAGAGTTTTTTATTCTGATACGGAAATGGCGGTTACCGTCATGGAGGATCTCTCTCACCTCAAGATCGCAAGAAAAGGACTCATTGAGGGTGAAAACTATCCTCATCTGTCGCAGCACATCGGTGAATTTTTAGGAAAAACACTTTTCTACTCATCAGATTACGCGCTTGAACCTAAGGTGAAAAAACAGCTTGTTAAACAGTTTACAAATCCAGAGCTATGCGACATTACGGAAAGACTTGTTTTTACAGATCCTTTCTTCGACCATGACACAAATGATTTTGAAGAAGAGCTTCGTCCTTTTGTCGAAAAGCTTTGGAATAATGACAGCGTTAAAATCGAAGCCGCTAAGCTGAAAAAGTCATTTTTAACGTCTGCAGAAACGTTGATTCATGGTGATTTGCATACAGGAAGCATTTTCGCAAGTGAGCACGAAACAAAGGTGATTGATCCTGAGTTTGCTTTTTACGGACCGATCGGCTTTGATGTAGGGCAATTTATCGCCAACTTATTTTTGAACGCACTCAGCCGTGACGGGGCTGACAGAGAGCCGTTATATGAACATGTCAAAAAGGTCTGGGAAACGTTTGAAGAGACGTTTAGTGAATCCTGGCAGAAGGACAGTCTGGATGTTTACGCCAACATCGACGGTTACCTCACTGATACGCTCAGCCATATTTTTGAAGAAGCAATCGGATTTGCGGGCTGTGAGCTGATACGACGCACGATCGGCCTTGCCCATGTAGCTGACCTGGATACGATCGTGCCGTTTGATAAACGAATCGGCAGAAAACGCTTGGCGCTCGAAACCGGCACAGCCTTTATCGAAAAACGTTCGGAATTCAAAACGATAACAGATGTTATTGAATTATTTAAGTTACTTGTAAAGGAATGATCTATTCATGACCCATTCATTTGCTGTTCCACGTTCTGTTGAATGGAAAGAAACAGCTATTACCATTTTAAATCAGCAAAAGCTTCCTGATGAGACGGAATATTTGGAGCTGACGACGAAAGAGGATGTATTTGATGCGATTGTCACGCTCAAAGTAAGAGGCGCTCCGGCGATCGGCATTACGGCTGCCTTCGGCCTAGCGCTTGCTGCCAAAAACATTGAAACAGATAATGTCACGGAATTCCGCCGCAGACTGGAAGACATCAAACAATATTTAAACAGCTCACGGCCTACCGCCATTAATTTGTCATGGGCGCTTGAGAGACTGAGTCATTCGGTCGAAAACGCGATTTCCGTAAATGAAGCAAAAACAAACCTTGTCCATGAAGCCATTCAGATTCAGGTCGAGGATGAGGAAACGTGCCGGTTGATCGGCCAAAACGCCCTGCAGCTTTTCAAAAAAGGCGACAGGATCATGACAATCTGCAATGCCGGCTCAATCGCGACAAGCCGCTATGGAACGGCGCTAGCTCCGTTTTACTTGGCCAAACAAAAAGATTTGGGATTACACATTTATGCCTGTGAAACAAGGCCTGTCCTGCAAGGTTCACGCCTTACTGCTTGGGAGCTGATGCAGGGGGGCATTGATGTCACTCTGATCACAGACAGCATGGCTGCCCATACGATGAAGGAAAAACAAATTTCCGCTGTTATTGTCGGAGCCGACCGAATTGCAAAGAACGGTGATACGGCAAATAAAATCGGCACATACGGTCTTGCTATTTTAGCAAACGCCTTTGATATTCCGTTTTTTGTCGCCGCACCTTTATCTACATTTGATACAAAGGTCGAATGCGGCGCTGATATCCCGATAGAGGAACGCGATCCCGAGGAAGTCAGGCAGATTTCCGGAGTTCGGACCGCTCCATCCAATGTGCCTGTCTTTAATCCCGCTTTCGACATTACACCTCATGATCTCATTTCAGGAATCATCACAGAAAAAGGGATTATGACCGGAAACTATGAAGAAGAGATTGAACAGCTGTTTAGAGGAGAAAAGGTGCATTAAAAAACCGCTGGACTTTGCTCATTTGGAGCCGAGTCAGCGGTTTTTTTGTTTCTTTTTGTTAACATTGATGATTTCATCTTTTTGAGCGCTTGATAAGATATGCAGTTTCACAAACAGTTCGGCAAAAACGGCAAGTTTCTCAGAGCGGCTCGGCTTCAATTGCTTTGTCCTCCTTTTTCATCAGACCAACTTTTTTAACTTAATAAAATGATATGTCGGCCGTGAAAAAAGGGAACGTGCCATATGTTTTATTTTTCTTTATAGGAGATTCGCTCGATGTTTAGCAAAAATGCTTTGATCTCCGTTTTGCTTCCGGCGTATCCTGTTAACGCACTGTTTTTGCCGATCACTCTGTGGCACGGGACAAAAATCGGCAGGTCGTTACGTTTATTAGCCTGCCCGACAGCGCGCACCGCTTTCGGACTGCCGACCGCAGCGGCAATATCCGCATAGCTTCGGGATTCGCCATATGGAATCCTCTCCAGCGCCTGCCACACTTTTTGCTGAAAAGGAGTGCCCTTTTGGCTGAGCGGCAGGGAGAATGTCTTCCTTTCGCCTGCGAAATATTCTTGAAGCTGTTGTTTCGCTTCTGCAAGATTAGGTGTTTCCTTGTGCTCAGTATTCTGAACCATTTCTTTCCAATCCACCCAATCTTCCTGACTGAGAAATAGACGAGTGATCCGGTCCTCCTCTTCGGCAATGATAAGTTCACCGAGCGGCGTCTCGGCTGTCGTATAGTAGTTCATTCATCATTCCTTCTTTCTTCAGCATTCTGTCTGACAGGAAGCGTAATATGAAAAACGGTGCCCTTCCCTTCTTCACTTTCTACCATAATCTCGCCTTGATGTTCTTCAATAATTTTATAGCTTACCATAAGCCCAAGTCCAGTTCCCCGTTCCTTTGTCGTATAAAATGGTTCACCAAGGCGCTTTAATTTATCTTCTGTCATTCCGATTCCCTCGTCTTTTAAGGAGATAAGAACATGATCTTGATCCAATGCCCTTATCGTTACAAAAATATTTCCGCCGTCAGGCATCACTTCGATGGCGTTTTTTAATATATTGATAAAAACCTGTTTCAGCTGATTCGGTTCACAGTAAATCGGGGGAATGTCGTCAATTAAATCAAGTTGCATTTGTACATTGCTAAGATTGGCTTGCGCATTTAGAAGGTCTATCGTGTCCCTCATAATTTGGGTAACATGTTTTTCCTCATACATAATGGCCTGGGGCTTGGCTAAAATCAAGAATTCGGTGATGATGGATTCGATGCGCTTTAGTTCTGAGGTGATCACGTTGAAGTAAAGGGCGTAGTCTCCCTCGACACTCCCTTTCAGAAGCTGAATGAAGCCTTTAAGAGCAGTCATCGGATTTCTGATTTCATGAGCAATGCCGGCTGCGAGTTCGCCGACAACATGAAGGGTATCTGATTTGCGCAGGCGTTCCTCCAATTCTTTTCGCTCTGTTACGTCTTTAAAGATAGCCAAGTTCATATTTTGAATAATATTCCGTTTAAATGAGAATTCGAGTTTTCTGTTATCACCGCTGCTCAGCAAAAATGGAATTTCGTTGTCCATTTCATCAAAATTAATCTGCCTTGCCGGTGATGCCAGATTTTCTATTTCATAAGCAGAAATAATATCTAACAGGCTGTGCTGTTTGATCTCTTCATGTGACAGGCCCAAAATATGGCTTGCTAACGGGTTGGCGTCAATGATCCTGTATTGATTATCGAACAATACATTGCCGTCCATTGAGCCGTTGAACACTTTTCTGAATTTCAGCTCGCTTTCCCGAAGCTCCTTTTCCATCCGCTTTCTGTCGCTTACATTTCTTAAGATCGTCAAATGCTGATTTTCAAGGATTGTCCGTTTTGAAGTAAATTCAAGCTCTTTGAATTGCCCGTTCCCCATTTGAAACAGCAGCTCTTCTCTGATCTCTCCGTATTTTGCGTATTTCCTTTTCGTTATGCTGTATTTCTGCTGCGAGTCAACGAGAAAATCACACAGCTTTCTTTTCAACAGCAAATTCATCGGCAGCTCAAAAATTTTACAGGCTGATTGATTCGCTTTTACGATTCTTCCGTCATTCGACCAGATGATGATGGCGTCCATTGCATTTTCAAAGATTTCTCTGAAGCGCTCCTCACTTTTAAAGAGCTGCAGCTCCATAGACCGCTTCTCTGTGATATCCCTCATAATGGACATATAAAAACCGCTGATGATGTTTGATGTAATCGTGAATTCAAATAGTTTTTGAACTCCTGAACGAAGCTTGACAGGCAGCTCCCCCTTCGCTTTTCCCTTGCGGTTGAGCGCCTTCCAGATATTGTCGAAATCTTTACGTGAGCCGCTGTCTATGAACTCATACAAAGATAAATGAGACAGCTCATTATGATTGATTTCAAAGCTTTTACAAAAGGACAAATTGGCATCAATAAAACCGCCATCTTTATCAAACAGGACGATTCCGTCAACTGCTCTGTCAAACAAGTCCTTAAAAAGCTGTTCATTCATAGAGAATTCCCGCTCCAGAATCTTCTTAGAAGATATGTCCCTCATGACAACAAAAAAGAAATCCTCGCCAATACCTCTTTTGGCCAGAAACTCTATGTATTTTGTTGCCCCGCAATCAAGCCTGATCGGAACCTCCTTCCACAGAAAGCCTTTTTTAAAAAACTTCTTTACGGAAAGATTCAGTTCATCCTTTGGGATTGAAAACAAAAAATCCAAAACAGAACGCTTTTTCAAATCTTCCGAGTCAACTTGAAGCATCCTTTCTGTTGCTTCATTTGCCTGAACAATCCGCATTTCGTTATCACAAATAAAAATAGCATCGAGCGTATTGTTGACAATCACTTGATGCTGATTCAATTCCTTTTTCAGTCGCGCGTTTTCTTCTTTGAGGCGATTCAGTTCCTCTCGCAGCTCCGAGTTTGTCTGGACACCAAGAGTTTCCATGCATGTACACTCCTTCTTCAAAACCTATCCCTCAATATTTCTACAAAATGCGGGAACTTCCTTCATTTGCCCTATAAATTTCAGAAAATTTCAGCGCCATTACATTACGAAGACATTTTCTACGATCCTTACCGTCACTTTACATCGACCTAACAATCAGCATTTTTTTAGATTCCTTTTTCATCTTTTATTTTAAAATA
Source organism: Bacillus sp. EU52 (assembly GCF_037964975.1). Lineage (NCBI taxonomy): Bacteria > Bacillati > Bacillota > Bacilli > Caryophanales > Bacillaceae > Bacillus > Bacillus sp. EU52. The sequence goes on along the minus strand of NZ_CP150177.1, from coordinate 1,373,435 downwards.
TGTACCAGCAGGGAATAATCTCTTAGTGACTGATGAAAGAGAAGGTGATGCTATGAGTAAGTCGCGGGACAGTTATTTCGATAACGCAAAATTTTTATTGATATTCCTTGTTGTATTCGGTCATATCCTTCGTTCCTTTATTAATGATAATCATTTTATGCTCTACCTCTACAAGTTCATTTACACATTCCATATGCCTGCATTTATTCTTGTATCCGGTTATTTCGCGAAAGGCTTTAAACGGGCGGGATATGTAAAAAAGCTGGCGGTCAAGCTGATTATTCCGTATTTGATTTTCCAAATCATTTATTCCGTCTTTTATTACATTATGCAAGATGAAAGCATAGCAAATGTGAACCCGATTGATCCGCAATGGTCGTTATGGTTTCTTGTAAGCTTATTCTTTTGGAACCTGCTCCTATATCCTTTTTCAAAGCTTTCAAAACAGTGGGCGCTGTTTGTCAGCTGCGGAATCGCCGTGCTGATCGGTTATCTGGACTTTGTCAGCAGCACGCTGAGCTTGTCACGGACATTCGTATTCTTACCGATGTTCCTTGTCGGTTTTTATTTAAATAAACATCATTTTGATTTATTGAGATCAAAACGCGGCAAACAAATTGCGCTCGGAGTGCTTGCCGCAGTATTCGTCATCTGCTGGGGCATCGATTTTGACTATTCTTTTCTGTTTGGTTCAAAACCGTATTCTTCATTTGGAGACGTTACCCTGGTAAGCGGACTATCCCGAATCGGCTGGTATGTACTCGCCTTTGCGGCAACCTTCAGCTTTTTAGCGCTTGTTCCGCAAAAACGGTATTTCTTTACCAGATGGGGAACCCGGACATTTTACGTGTATCTGCTTCACGGGTTTATTATTAAAACATTACGGCAGGTCGGGCTTGAGGATTGGCTTACTGACTATCAAAGCTTAGTGATCCTCTTGCTTTTAACAGCAGCCCTGACATCAGTCCTCTCCAGCAACTTTGTTAAGACAGTCGCTCAGCCCTTCATTGAGCTGAGGATGACCAGCTTATTGCAATTTGTCAGAGGAACGGGCAAAAATGCTTATTTAAAATAGAAAAAGCACCTCTTAAGCGGACGCCGCCTAAGAGGTCTTTTTTATTGTTGTTTTTTGTTTTTTTCTTTTTTCTTTTCAGGCTTGGTGACTTCCAGCGTTTCGATGATCTTTCCGGCATTGTAATCCCCAAGTTCACTTGAGAATTCTTCCTCCAGCACCTTTTTATTCATAGGCTTTTTATGATTTTGCATGTCTCTGCTATGACGGTTTTTCTTCACAATTACATGCCTCCCTGCTGGCCCTGTTTGGAATTGCGGTTTGCCCCTCTAAAATTGGGGTCGTCATGATATTGTGTCTTATATGAATTGGGGTCCATGCTCTTGGTAGGTGTATTGTTATTTTTAATGGCTTCATTCACTTCAGCTTTACGCTTCATACGAATCCTCCTCGCCAATTTTCAGACATTTTAAGATCCAGGAGCGTAAATTGCACCTGTCGAAGTTAGGTTCTCCAACTGAACAGGAGGCACACATCTTTTTTTTGGCAATCAAAAAACACCGCAAAGTATGCGGTGTTTTGCCTATCCGATAATCACTCTTTCTTTCGGATAGTGATAATTCGCTTCAATTTCCTTTCTTCCGATCAGATACAGGAAGGTCAGGATGCCGATTCGCCCGATAAACATGACAATCATAATGACGCATTTTCCAACACTGCTCAAATCTGCCGTAATTCCAAGCGACAGGCCGGTTGTACCGAATGCCGAGCACACTTCAAACAAAAGCTCCAGCAGGGAATGCTTTTCTGTAATGGTCAGAATGAGTGTCGCGCCAAAAACGAGCAGGATCGCCATCATCGTGACAACAAGCGACTTCATCAAGTCAGCAGGGTGAAGCTCCCGTTTGAATACCTTTACGGCCTTATTGCCGCGGGCAAAATGAAACAGCGCAAGAAGGTTCAAAGCAAAAGTCGTTGTCCGTATGCCTCCCCCGACTGAGCTTGGCGACGCTCCAATAAACATTAGCGCACAAATAAAAAAGAGTGTGGAATCTGATAATTGGCTGATATCGATTGTTGCCAGCCCCCCGCTTCGGGTTGCCGTTGATTGAAACAGGGACAAAAACAAAACATCATGCCATGATTTTCCTGCGAACGCATGGTTTGCTTCCAGGGCAAAGATGCCAATGGCTCCAAACAAGACAAGTGAGCCGAACGTAATCGTCGTGATCTTTGTAAAAAGCGTAAATGGATAACGCCGATGCTTTGAAAACAGGAAATCCTTTACTTCAACAAGCACGGGAAATCCAATCGCTCCAAATATAATTAAAAGCATTGTAATAAACTGCACAAAGTAATCGTGGCGAAATGGAATCATCGAATTACCGGTAATATCAAATCCGCCGTTTGTCGTTGCACTGATACTGGCAAAAAATCCGTGTAAATAGGCTTCCTGATAGGAGTCATAGTAGGTTAAGAAATATGTGCCGAGTATCAGCCCGCCAAAAAATTCAATCCACAAGATCAGAAACAGTACCTGCTTCATCAGATTGACAATTCCTGAAAACTGGGATTGGTTTTGATCAACCATAATCAGCTTCCGTTCTTTCAGCCCGATTCGTTTTCCCATGATCAGCCAAATGAACGTTCCGAGCGTCATAATTCCGATTCCGCCAAATTGCAGAACAAATGCTAATATAAAAATCCCTATTGTGCTGAATGTATCAGCTGTATCAACAACTGTCAGTCCCGTTACACTGACTGAACTGACAGCTGTAAAAAGCGCATCAATAAACGTCCAATCCGCCCCCGGTTTATGGGCCGCTGGCAAACTCAGCAATATAACGGCCACAGTAACTGCAAGAAAATAATATAATGCGATCAGCTGGGCCGGTGACAAGGCCTGTATCAATTTTCCAAACTTTAATCTCATGTAAAATCCTTCTGCCTCTCTTTTTAAGTACGGTAATTATTCTAAAGATATTAGGTCCATTTTTAAAGGCTTTTACGAAACATTTTCTTAACTTGCTTATTTTTTTATGATTTTAGTCAATGGATAAAATAAAAAACCTCTGAGAATTCTCTCAGAGGAACAATGTGTTTGTATTATTTAGCTTCCAGCCGTCTGATTCGCTCATCTAAATCAGGGTGAGTAGAGAAAAGCGAAGAGCGCTTCTTGCCATTAATCTTTAACGTTTGGACAGCTGTCTGATCGTCTTCCATAATCCGGGAAGAATAGCTTTTAAGCGTCCGCAGCGCATGAATCATCTTGTCCTTGCCGGCAAGATCCGCTCCTCCCCTGTCAGCATGGAATTCACGATGGCGTGAATACGCAAACACAACCAGGCTGCCAAGTATCGAAAAGACAATCTGAAAAATAATCATTGCAATAAAATGAACGATCGGCGCTAGATCTTCTTTGACAAAACGGCTTGCTATCCAAGCGGCGATACGCGATAAAAAGACGACAAAGGTATTAACGATACCTTGTAAAAGCGTCATTGTTACCATATCACCATTTGTGATATGCGCGACCTCGTGGGCAAGCACACCTTCAACCGCTGCGTCATCCATCTGCTCCAGCAGCCCTGACGATACTGCGACAAGTGAACGGCGTTTTGACGGTCCAGTCGCAAACGCGTTTACTTCAGGTGAACGGTAAATCCCGACTTCCGGCATTTTCGTTAAACCGGCAGAGCGGCTTAATCTGTGAACACGATCAACCAATTGCTGTTCCTCATAGCTGAGCGAGTGTTTTTTCGGATTCAGCACTCTGACGCCCATCATCGTCTTTGCCATCCATCTGGACATCGCAAGAGACGTAAAGGAACCGACAAATCCAACGACTAAACTGAACACAAGAAGCGCCATTGGATCGATACCGCCATCAGCTGTAAAGTACGTCCCGACTCCTGTAACAGAGCTTAAAACAGACAAAACGATCCCGATTGTTGTAAGCACCAAAATATTCGTTAGAATAAACAGAAAAATTCTTTTCGCCATAACAACCTCCGTTATTTTAAGTTCAAAAGAACCCGTATATTTAAATTATAAAACATCCATTTGAAAATGCAAGGAATTCGACGTATGATGTTAATGTAATTTGCTGACGCTTGAATTTTGAACTTATACATAGACATATATCCGCGTCAAATTGTTTAAAGAGGTGAACAATGAACATTTTTAAACTCTCTCGAACCGATATGGTGCGGCTGCTCTATTCCCTAAAAGGACAAGGAGAACATAGCCCGCTCGACATTCTCGTCCAATCAGCGAACATGTCAGCAGAAAAAGCAGCCAATCATCTAGAAATTCCTGAATTTCTTACAAGATACGAACGAAAAAAACATAAAAAAGAATACGGTCTGTCTACAAATGAAATCGTAGAGCTTGGCAACTTATGTGAGCTGACTTCGTTAAAGTCAACCGCGATTCAAAACTGGGTAAAGCGTGATATCAAAGATCTGATCGGTCACCCTGAGCTGGGCAAAAAATACTCAATTGAACAGGCAGTTATTCTTTTAATTGTACGTGATTTAAAATCCATTTATGACTTTGAACACATACGGGCTATTTTAAAAGTGGCCTTTAACACAATCTCAGACAGATCTGATGATGTCATCAGCCCGATTGCTTATTATGAAAGCTGCGCATATGTGCTTGATGCCATCCATCACCAAGATACTCCTTCTATGAAAGAATCAAATCTGCAGGAGATCGCCGAACAGGAGACAGAGCGTCTCCGTCACCGTTTTGAAGAACTGAATGACAGCCAATGGCTTAAAATCAGACAGATTATCGCCATTACAGTCCTCTCCATTTTGACATTCCATATTCAGGCAACCGCACATAAAATGACAGCAGACATTCTATAGTCTGCGTCACCCCGGCTCAGAGGCCGGGGTTTTATTTTTCTCCACAACAATTGCCAGCATAAATAAACCCCGTATATTTCAAACTAAATACGCGTTAAGAATTTCTTTATCGAAAAAGGAGATGAAAAAGATGGCGAGCAGAAATAAACTCGTTGTTCCAGGGGTGGAGCAGGCACTAGACCAATTTAAACTCGAAGTGGCTCAAGAATTCGGTGTGAACCTTGGTTCTGATACAGTCGCACGCGCTAACGGCTCTGTAGGCGGAGAAATGACAAAGCGGCTGGTACAGCAAGCACAATCACAATTAAATGGCACAACTAAATAAATTCAGGTCTTTATTCGCCGGGGGCACTCGGCGAATCTTCATTTTTAGCTGAATTATTATCACTGCTGTAGCCGTTTGGATTACGTCGGTCTGAAGCGTTATCCCTTCTGGACGAAGAACGGTTCTTGCCTTGTTCACCATTGTTCCAGTCCCTGTGATATTGGCTTTGGCCCTTGTCAGCGCCGTTATTTTCATTTCCTTTATCTTGAGGATCTTGTATTGGGGTTTGCTCATGGTCCCCATCTTTTTCGGTATTTGTGTTTTCATCTGATTCCTTTATTTTTTTATCTTTGTCACTATCATCAATCTGGTCATCCGCTTTCTCTTCTTTCTGGTCTCCGGAATCAGCATCATTCAGCTGTTCATTATCTCCTTGCTTGCTGTCCTGGGTGTCAGTTTGATCGGTGTTTTCATCCTCATTTTCATCACTCTTTTGATCCTCTTCCCCGGATGGTTTGCTGGAGTCATCTTTTATATCTTTATTGTCATTCTTTTCATTTGATTTGATGTAGCTGCCTGTTGAGACGCCTTCTTTCTTCGCTTTTTCCCTCGTTTGCATATCTGACTCGAGAGATTCCATGCGGTATGTCGTTTTATATTTTTCAGTCACATCATTCAGCTGTTTTTTCACAGCCTTTTTATATGTATTGTCTTCTGTGTTTTCATAAACAGTGGAAATCAATATTTCTTTCGATTTCTTTACATACCCGTGTTCACTGCAGTCGGTTATAATATCGTCAATCACCTTTTTAAAATCAGTCTTCTCCCAATCATCTATATCATTCACGACTTTCTGTCCCTCATCGTTTAGAGGCGTCAGTTCAATCACTTCATAATCACTGTTTAACGCCATTTCGACGCTTGGATTGATATCGATTGTCATATACGCATAGGCCTTATTATTAGAAAAAACGGGGAGAACTATAAAAATAAAAAGCATAATAGCAGTCATCGTAAAAATCCCCATTTTGAAAGGGCGCAGTTTAAAAAAATCAAAAAAGCTGGCCCTTCTGCCCATGCGTGTTTCACTCGGAAGCATGATTTCTTCACCGATTTCATAGCTGTGTCGATCATTTTTGGCTTTTAAAAATTGTCCGTCAGGGGTCAGCAACGTGACGAATTTTTTATTTTTCTCTACTATAATCCCTCTTCTCATGAGTGCAGCACCCCTTTAAGATAATCTTTTAAATAAATATAATCACCCGTAATGATAATACACATCGCAATAATATATTTTCTGTTTCTCTCAATCGTTTTTCGGCTTACAGAGACAAGCTGTTCAAGCTGTTTGACCGGAAGCTGCTTCTTTGTATACAGGATAGCGGCCAATTCTTCATGTTCAACAAGCGTTAATGCCACCTTTATGGCGTTTTGCCTTGCATCCGTGTGCTTTGGAGAATTTTCAAGCAGTTCTTTAAACGATAAACCATAATCCTTGAGCTGCTTTTGAAAATAGAGGATTTCCTCCCGCCTCTGCTCCTGTTCAATCTGACGGCGGTATTCATCAATGGAAAGCTCGGCTTCAATCAGGCTTTGTGATGACTCCTGATCGTCTCCTTCCTGTAAATCGATATTTATATTTTGTGCGCTTCTGGCTTCTTTTCTAATGTAATCAATGACTTTTCTTTTTATAATAAGCTCAGCAAATGCGAGCAGAGAATTTCCTTTTTCAGGTGAATATTTTTCTATAGCTTCATTAAACGCGATCAGTCCAATACTGAACTCATCGTCTTTTTCATCTATATATCGTTTACAAACGGATGAAACCGTCTTTGCGATAAATGGCTTATATTGCTGTATTAATTCATTTTGCAGATCTTTATTGCCTTTTTGTATACTCTCAACAGCTTTTTCAAGTGTTTGCTTCTTTTTTCCCAATTTAAACAAAAGGCTAAGCACTGGTTTCACCTCAGTTCCTCCCTATAACTACTCATTAATGATAGCTAATTTGATAGGGATTCGCAAAGGAGAAAAAGAAATATTGATTTCCAATGTCTCAATTATGACAAACCATTCTGACGTCCTATACATGATTTCGTGCCTTTCTAAAGAATTAAGGGGGTTTTATGCGTGTTTTTTGTAACAAAGATGTTATAAAAATGTTATTTTATTTCGCTTATGAAAACGCTTCAAACACAAAAAGACTCTGCTTTTAAGCAGAGTCTTTCAGATTACGCCCGTTCACGGGTGCTGTTTTTTTGTTCGTTTTGTGCGCCCTCCGGCTGTTTTTTCCCACCTGACATAAACCAGCCGCAAACCGCGATTGCTGCTAAGACACCCCAGAATATCAGCTTCCATGTTCCAGAATGAATAAAGTGCTCAGAAACAACCGCTATGTCGCGATGGGCAAGCGTATATAAAGCAAGCTTCACTCCGACCCAGCCAACAATCACAAAGGCTGCTGTTTCTAGGCTTGGACGTTCCTTTAATAACTTCACAAACATGGAAGCCGCAAACCGCATGATCACCACTCCGATGATACCGCCGGCCAAAATGACGAGAAATTGTCCTCCGTCAAGTCCGCCGATCTTCGGGAGTGATGTCCCAGGAAGTGTAACCGCCAGCGCTACTGCTGCTAAGATGGAATCAACAGCAAACGCGATATCTGCCAGCTCAACTTTTAAAACAGTCGGCCAAAAACCGCTTTGCTTCGTCTCTTTATGTGTATCTTCTTTCTTAAATACATATCTTTTCAATAAGTGGCTTGCTGAGATATACAGCAAATAGATCGCGCCGATCGCTTGAACCTGCCATACGTTGACCAAAAATGAAATGGCGAATAAAGAGCCAAATCGCAGAACAAAAGCCCCTGCCAATCCATAAAATAACGCTTTTTTTCTTTTTTCCTCCGGCAAATGTTTTACCATTACCGCCATAACCAGCGCGTTATCGGCGGCTAAAATCCCTTCCAGCCCGATCAAGACGAGAAGAACCCAACCATACTCTAATAATAATGCTGCATCCATAAATGATACCCTCCCAAAAAAGTTGTTTTCTTTCTCTTCATCCGATCTTATGCCGGCCGGACATGCAAAAAAGACCTTTGCCGACATAAGGCAAAGGTCTTGCTAGACATGAATTCAGGCATGCCAACAAAGCCGATGGATACAATCCATGAAATGACGACTTTGTTTCCGGAGTACATTCCGGACGCTACTCCCCTTTGGGATTTCAAGAAATATGATTTTATACGTCAATGATATGCGCAGCGCAATGATTTGTCAACGTTTATTTTTTAAAAATACAGATAATTGTTCGGAATGCGTGCGTTTCTTCCTCTTTTTCATCAGTAAGTAGAGCAGGAACAGCGCCAAAATCGCTATCCCGATCGGAAGCATATATTGATCAAGAATAGAGCCGACTTCCTTCCAATTTTCACCGAGCTTCACACCGAGATAAACATATACAAATGTAATCGGAAGCATAGCAATGAATGTATAAAGCGAAAACACCCAAACATTCATTTTTGCAATTCCGCACGGTATGGAAATCAATGTCCTGATGCCAGGCAAGAAACGGCCGCTAAACGCGACAAAGCCCCCATGTTTTTTGAAAAATTTATCTGACTTATCAAGCGCTTCAGGTTTAATAAAGAGATACTTTCCAAAACGTTCAAGAAACGGCCTTCCTCCGTACCGGCCTATCCAATACAGCGTAAGCGGACCGGCCACTCCCCCAAGCGATCCTGCCAAAACAACGCCGGCAAGTGTCATATCGCCTTTAGATACCCAATAACCCGCAAGCGGCAAGACGACTTCGGCCGGAATAAACTCAATGCTGAGCGCTAGAAATATTCCAAAATAAGATAAGCTTTTAAATGCTTCTATCCATGACATAACCAGCTCTTCGATAGCCACCAACTCCCTTGTTTCATGTTTATGTATCATACATTTTTGTTTTTTCGGAAAACATCAAGATGATTTTAACACATTTTTCACGGTCAGTTGAACTAAAAATAGATCTCCCTCGTATTTCTATCGTTTTGAAGGCTGAAACTCTGCGGTTAAGCAGCCGATAATAAAGAGAGTCAACAAGACTGGAACACACGATACGGGGGGAATCTCCATTTGGAAATACACGTTACATATAATACGACTCTCATATGTTTATCTATTCTAATTGCCTGTACCGCCTCGTATATTTCCCTTGAACTTTCAAGGAAAGTCACCATCAATACAGGCTTAAAAAGTAAAATTTGGCTGATCGGCGGCTCACTTATTATGGGATTCGGTATTTGGTCAATGCATTTTGTAGGGATGATGGCCGTCCATATGGAAATGCCGATGGAATATGAATTCATGCCTTTAATGGCAGCCATTGGCGCATCTGTTTCGGGATCATTTGTGTCATTATATTTTGTCAGCCGGCACATCCTTACATATTACAGACTGCTTACCGGATCAGTTGTGCTTGGCGCATCTATTGCTTCTATGCACTATATCGGAATGTCTGCCATTTCCCGGGTAATGATTATTTACGAACCTATTTTATTTACAGTTTCAATTATCATTGCGATTGCAGCCTCTTTCGTCTCGTTAAAAATATTCTTTGACTTGGCCGTAAAAAAACATTCTGAGCATCTTATATTCTATAAAGTCGTCAGTTCAATTGTAATGGGCATTGGGATTTCGGGCATGCACTACACAGGGATGCTTGCGGCAACTTTCCATAAGGACATGGCTCCGCCCGGAAGCCATATGGAGGTGCAAACGTTTCATTGGTCAATTTTTGTTACTTTAATTATTTTTTGTATCCAAACGTTATTGTTATTCAGTTCCCATGCAGATCGAAAGTTTATTAAACAGAGCGAACGCATAAAGGATAACGAACAGCGATTTCAGTCTTTAATCGTCCACAATATTGATGCAATCTTTATTTTATCATTAGAAGGAGACATAATATCTTCCAATCACGCTGGTGAGGAAATGATCAGCAAATTTGGCTTCAGCATGCATGACTGGAGGAATTACACATCACAGAAGATTAAGCGCCTTTTTGAGCAAGTTAAAAAAGATAAACAAGCGATGAACAGCGATAGCGAACTTATCACTGAAAAAGGCCAGTTTCACTTAAATATTACGCTCATACCTGTTGAGGTCAATCAAGAACTGGACAGCATTTATGTCATTTGCAAAGACATGACGAAGCAGTACAAAGCAGAAAAAGAAATCCATAGAATGGCTCATTATGATTCGCTTACAGACTTACCTAACAGAAGACATGCCATCTCTCATCTAACAAAGGTACTGAATCGCGAGCATACCTTGCATTATAACACCGTTGTATTCTTTCTCGACTTAAACCGGTTTAAAGTGATTAACGATGCATTAGGGCATAATGTCGGCGATCAACTGCTTCAGTTTGCGGCTAAACGTTTGTCATCTGTAGTCCCTGATAACGGATTTATCGCCCGTCTTGGCGGTGATGAATTTATTATTATATTAACAGACGCCAATACAGGAACAGGCGAAGCAGATGTTTTAGCAAGAAAAATTATCCAAATATTCAAAAAACCTTTCAAGATTCAAGATCACACCCTTGTCACATCTGTCAGTATCGGGATTGCGATATCTCCAAAAGACGGGACGGATGGCCTTGAATTGATGAAAAAGGCTGATATGGCGATGTATGCGGCTAAAGAACGAAACAAAAGCAAATACAGATACTATTCTTTTTCAATCGGCAACAAAGAAACCGTCAAGCTTAACCAAGAGATGGTACTCAGAGAAGCAATCGAAAACGATAGATTTGTCTTGCATTATCAGCCGCAATTCAGTGTAAAAAAACAAAAAATGACAGGAGCAGAAGCACTGATACGCCTTGTGACACCAGACGGGCAACTGCGTCCGCCCGGAGAATTCATCGGTGTCGCAGAAGAAACGGGACTTATTATTGATATCGGAAAGTGGATTATAGATGAAGCATGCAAGCAGGCAAGGATTTGGCACGACAAAGGCTATGATCTTTCTGTCGCCATTAATATTTCCGCCAGACAGTTTCAATCTAAAGATCTGATTCCCCTCATCAAGGATACGCTTAATAAATACCAGCTTCCTCCGCAGCTTCTTGAAGTGGAGGTGACGGAAAGCATGACAATGGACAATCTCGATCACTCCAAAAAGGTTTTGTCATCCCTAACAGAATTAGGAATCAGAATCAGTATTGACGATTTCGGTACTGGTCACAGCTCTCTTAGCTATTTGAAGGACTTCCCGATTCACAGGCTGAAGATTGACAAATCATTTATTGACGATATTCAGACCCATCCTAAATCAGAGCAAATTACCGGAGCTATTATTGCCATGGGGCATCAGCTGTCTTTGCAGGTGATTGCCGAAGGTGTGGAAAATGCAGCTCAAAAGCAGCTTCTTTTTGAAAAAGGCTGCGACCATTTGCAGGGCTTCTTTTTCAGCAGGCCAATACCTCCGGAACAATTCGAACAATTCATTATTGAACAGCCGTCGCAATAACAGCGCCGGCTTTTTTTCACCCATAAGTTACTACACATGAATCGTACTCCTTCTCTTCACACTAAAGAAAAAAAGGGGTTTATCGATATGCATACAATGTGGAAGGGATCGATCAGCTTCGGATTAGTAAACATCCCCATCAAGCTATATGCGGCCACAGAAGATAAAGATATTAAACTGCGCAGCCTCCATAAAGAGGATCACGCACCAATCAAATACGAGAAAGTTTGCACAAATTGCGAAAAAACTCTTAGTCCTGATGAAATTGTGAAGGGATATGAATATGTAAAAGGGAAATATGTAGTACTGACAGACGAAGATTTAAAAAGCTTAAAACAGGAGCATGAGGAGAAAGCAGTTGAGATTGTTGACTTTGTTCAGCTTCAGGAAATTGATCCGATTTATTTTAACCGCTCCTACTTTGTCGGCCCCGGGGATAATGGGACGAAGGCCTATACCCTGCTGCGTGAGGCGCTGCGCTCAACCGGAAAGATCGGTATCGCCAATATGACAATCAGGTCAAAGCAGCAGCTGGCGATTCTCCGTGTTTATGAAAATTGTATCGTCATGGAGTCTATCCATTATCCCGATGAGGTCAGAAGCGCCGCTCATGTCCCAGGTGTACCTGATCAATCGAATGTAAACGATAAGGAACTGCAAACTGCTATCACATTAATAGATGAACTGACTGCTGAGTTTGAGCCTGAGAAATATGAAGACACGTACCGACAGGCGCTGCTGCAAAGAGTCAACGACAAGCTAGAAAATAAAGAAACGGCTGTGACTCCTGATAAAGCGCCACCTCGTGAAGATGTCATTGACCTGGTAAGCGCTCTGCAAGCCAGCATCGACAGAACCAGAAGGCCGAACCGGGAGACACCGGCTGCCGCACCTGCACAAGCCGCTGAACCGAAAGGAGCCGGAGATAAAAAACAAAAAACAACTAGAAAAAAAGCCTCCGGCACATCATAGCGCATGGCGTTTACCATGCAGCCGGTTTTAACTTCGTCACCGCCAATCGGAGCAGAATGGCGTTACGAAGTAAAATATGATGGGTACCGCTGTATTCTCCGCATCCATTCTTCAGGTGTGACCTTAACCAGCAGAAATGGTGTGGAGCTCAGCAGCACCTTCCCTGAAATCACACAATTCGCCAAAACTGCCTTTCAGCACATGGAAAAAGAGCTTCCGCTGACACTTGATGGTGAAATCGTATGTTTGGTGAATCCTTGTCGTGCAGATTTTGAACACCTTCAAGTGCGGGGGCGTTTGAAAAGGCCAGACAAGATTCAGGAATCGGCAAACGCGCGGCCGTGCTGCTTTCTCGCCTTTGATTTGTTAGAGCGAAGCGGAGAAGATGTAACGCTTCTTTCGTATTTGGACCGCAAAAAATCGCTGCGTGAACTCATATCCGCAGCAAAGCTTCCTGCATCTCCAGATCCTTACGCAAAAGAAACCATTCAATCCATTCCCTGTTATGATCATTTTGATCAACTCTGGGAGATGGTAATAAAATATGACGGAGAAGGAATTGTAGCGAAGAAAACAAACAGCAAATGGCTTGAAAAGAAGCGGTCGTCCGATTGGCTCAAATATAAAAACTTTAAAAAAGCTTATGTTTGCATAACAGGGTTCAACCCTAACAACGGGTTTCTGACGGTATCGGTGTTAAAAAACGGAATAATGACACCGATTGCCTCTGTCTCGCACGGAATGCGCGATGAGGAAAAAAGCGCTATACGCGAGATTATGGAACAGCACGGACATCAAACACCCTCAGGCGAATTTACGCTTGAACCTTCGATTTGTGCAGCTGTTCAATACTTAACAATTCTCCAAGGCACATTAAGAGAGGTATCGTTTATCGGTTTCGAATTCCAAATGGACTGGACCGAATGCACGTATGCGCAAGTCATACGACACTCCAAACCGGTTCACCCAAAACTCCAGTTCACAAGCCTGGATAAAATCATATTTGAAATGAATAAAAAAACAAAAGAAGATTTTATTCAGTATATGATTGAAGTCAGTGACTATCTGCTCCCATTTCTGAAAAACCGGGCTGTCACCGTCATACGCTATCCGCATGGATCTAGGAGCGAATCATTTTTCCAAAAAAACAAGCCGGACTATGCGCCGGATTTTGTTCAGTCCTTCTATGATGGAAGCCATGAACATATTGTCTGTGAGGATATGTCTACATTGTTATGGCTTTGCAACCAGCTTGCTTTGGAGTTTCACGTTCCTTTTCAAACCATTAAAAGCAGGCGTCCAGCTGAGATTGTCATTGATTTAGACCCGCCTTCGCGAGATGACTTTCTTATGGCCGTGCAGGCCGCAAATGAACTGAAGCGGCTGTTGGATTCCTTTGGCATCACATCGTACCCGAAGCTGTCCGGCAACAAAGGCATCCAGCTTTATATTCCCTTGTCTCCCGAGGCATTTACGTATGAAGAAACACGCCAATTTACGCAGCTAATCGCAGAGTACTGCACCAATGCATTTCCCGAGCTATTTACCACTGAACGCTTGATTAAAAACAGACACGGCAAATTGTATCTTGATTATTTGCAGCATGCAGAAGGAAAAACGATTATCTGTCCCTATTCGACGAGAGGAAATGAGCTTGGGACTGTTGCAGCCCCGCTCTACTGGCATGAGGTGCAATCATCTTTAACACCCGCTCTGTTTACAATTGATACGGTCATCGATCGAATTAAGAAGCAGGGCTGCCCATTTTTTGATTTTTACCGCAACCCGCAAGACGAACCGCTTAGCGCTATATTGCATCAGTTGAAGAAAAAGAGCTGACTAATGAAGTCAGCTCTTTCCGTGTTTAACTGTACTTTTTTTCTAACCGCTCTTTTTCCTGGCGCTGAAGCGGGCTCAGCTGTTCATTATACAAATCAATATCAATCGCGTATTTCGGCCGTCTTTTCACTTCAGAAAAAATCGTTCCAATATACTCTCCGATGATTCCAATTCCCATCAATTGCAGCCCGCCCAAAAACCAAATGGATATGATAAGAGACGCCCAGCCTGCATTCGTATGGCCGAGCAGCTTTTGAATAAACGCGCCAATCCCTGCCACAGCGCTGAGGAAAAACAAAACAAACCCTAAAAGCGTAAAGAATCGAATTGGTGCGACACTGAATGAAGTAATCCCGTTAAAAGCGAAGGATAGCATCTTTTTCAGCGGATATTTCGTTTTGCCGGCAAAGCGTTCCTTGCGGTCATACAAAACTTCGGCCGATTTAAAGCCGATCATGGGGACAATACCTCTTAAAAACAGATTCGCTTCCGGATAACGCTCAAGCTCTTCGAGGGACCTTTTATTCATTAAACGAAAATCAGCATGATTATAAATTAATTTAATCCCAAGCTTATTCATGAGACGATAAAACCCTAACGCGGTCGTGCGCTTGAAAAAGGTATCGGTTTTTCTGCTCCGGCGTACACCGTAAACGATCTCGCAGCCCTCATGATATTTCAGCATAAAATCCCGGATCACAGAGATGTCGTCCTGAAGATCAGCATCGATTGAAATGACGCAGTCTGACCTATTCTTCGCTTTATGCAGTCCGGCTAAAAGCGCTTTTTGGTGGCCGACATTGCAGGCTAATTTTAAGCCGGTAACCTTCTTGTTTCTTATGCTCTCCATAGCAATCAAAGCCCAAGTGCGGTCTTTGCTGCCATCATCGACAAACAGAATTTTACTGTCTTCAGCAATTAATTTTTCTTCAATTAAATCATCTACAACCTCTGTCAGCTGACGGCTTGTTTCTTGAAACACTTCCTCTTCATTGAAACACGGGACGACGATGGTTAATACTGGCTGTGACTGTTTCAATCGATATCCTCCTTATCTTGTTTCATATAAATAAATGCGCCAAGCGGAATCTTTATGGTCAAACGTCTTTACGAGCGCGAGATGGTTTTGTTCAGCATTCATGATCGGAACTGAAGAAAAAATGTACCGTCCACCCATTTTTTTAAATACATCTGTATTTAATTGAAGGTTGTTGATCGTTTTCTTCGAGTTCTTTTTGAAATCATATCGTTTACCGAGTTCATCGACAAAAAGGTAGCAGCGGCTGCCCCATTCATCAAAATATTGTTTCAGCCGAGAATTTTTTTCCAGCTCTTTTTCAATGATTTTCCTAAATTCATATTTATATGAAAGCGGATACAGATTGTTATACGTATCTAACGTATAAAACCCGTTATATTGGGCGATAGACGGATGCAGTCCGATGCTCGCCACCCTGTACGAATCCTGCGGACGTCCGATATATTCCTTAATCTCTTTAAATTGCTCCGATGCATAAAACTCCTTGAATGTCGGTGCGTTGTAATGAACGCCATACGTATATTCTTCATTAAAAGGCGCCAACACCATCAGCTGTGCAGCGACTGCGGCGTACACAAGCCATTTCCATCCTTTCCCCATCCGCCAAATGAGATATAAAGCAAGCGCAAAGCTCACGTATATAACAAGCGGCCGAAGAAAATGAAAACGGGCAAAATTAAATTCTGCTAAAAAGGCAAATTTCTGCTTTGGAACAGCCCAAATTTTGTTGAACCAAAACGCATACCATAATGACAATCCGTAATTAAGCACACATAAAAACAGATAAACATTTTCTGGCTTTGTCCGATTTCGTTTGAACAGCAGAGCAGCAAATACGACCAGCAGGATCGGAAGGATGACAACGGTATGAACGGTCATCACATGATTATGGCCATAGACAAAGTTTTTTACGGATAGCCGAAGAGAATGCCAAACGTCATGCCTGGATGAGATAAATTCGATACGATGCATCGGTGCGTGTTCAAACAGCATCGAATAGACAAGCCGATATTCAACGAAAAGATAGATACTCGTCATAAATGCAATACTGCCTAAGAACATCAAATTCCATCTTCTTTTTGTAATGGCATCATACAGCCAAAAACACGCCATCCCTGCCAGGAAAAAGAAGAAACCTAGAACAAAGCTTGAGTATAGAGGGAGCAAGCCCAGCGTCAGCCACTCTCTCCATGAGATATCCCCTTTTCGGATATTTAAAAAAGCCCACAGTGCCAAAGGGTACCCAAGCGTACTCAGCATTCCCGAAGGCCAGAACGGTGTTAAGGCAAATGCAAGCGATACGCCAATTCGGATGAAAGCCGCTTTTGGTTCCGGGATTATATGTTTCTTCAGCAGCACATACATTCCAAAAAAAGCGACAACTCTTGTAACCGTCTGGCTTATTGCATAGGCGGTCATGGAAGAAAAGAAAGCATGGAGCCAAACAATTCCGCTCCACTCGGTGCCAAAGGCATCCCGGGGCAGCCCGTTAATGATTTGCGGAATGGCAGCGTCAACCTTGCCGACGATTTCTCCGCTATCGGCCAGAACCTTGTACCAAGCGATGTTGGAATCTAAATTATCGTGGACCCGGATATGGGCATCTTCCTTTAAAATAAAAAGCGGGGATACATACAATAAAAGAAGAAATAATGCGATCCAGAGATAATATGTTTCTTTTTTTTGTTGTCTCATCAATCGTAACATTGCTTACACATCCATTTGTTATTCTGACTCCGTCGGCATGTTCTGCCTCATGTGTCAAAATTTATTATCCCTTTTCCCTTCCAAATCATTCATCATATGACAATCCGTTTTTCAACCTGTCTCTACCCATTAATTCCCGCTATCCATAGGGCTTGATCACTTACTATACTGATAGAAGGGAGGGGATATATTTTGTTTACAATCTTACTTTCATTGGCCATACTCGTATTTGTGCCATTTCTATATAAAGCGAACCGCAATACAAAAGATGTGAAAGTCAACACCATTTCAATCGACCAAAAAGACGGCCTTCCAGCCAGAAAAAAATTAAATATCCTTCATTTATCAGATCTTCACTTGGAAAACATTTCAGTCTCACCTGAGGAGCTGTATCATTTAACAAAAGATCAGCCTGTGGACATCATTGCTCTTACCGGGGATTTTCTTGATCGGAAACGTAATATTCCGAAGCTGGCAGGTTACTTGAACGCCTTGCAAAAGCTAAAGCCTGCATATGGAATGTACGCGGTGTTCGGTAACCACGATTATGTATTGAAAGAAGAGGACTTTCAGAGATTGAAGCGAGTTTTAGAGGAAAACGGCTGTATCACGCTGCAAAATGAACATGTTCGAATCGAGACGGCTGCAGGGCCAGTCAATATTATCGGCATTGATGATTACAGTACGAATCGAAGTAATATCACCGGCTCTTATCAAAGTCTGGAAAATGGCTATCATCTTGTCTTAACACATGACCCAAATATTATTCTGGATATGAAAGATGTTCATTATGATTACCTGCTGTCAGGGCATTTTCACGGCGGGCAAATTCACTGGCCAAAACCGTATCATTTGGTAAAAATGGGCAAGCTCGTGCGAATGAACATGATTAAAGGCCTTCATTATCATCACGATAAACCATTTTATATCAGCGAGGGTTTGGGACAAACCGGCGTAAATATCCGTGTCGGAAGCCGCCCTGAAGTGACATTTCATCAGATTTAATCAAAAAAGACTGTGCTGACCGAGGCATCAGTCTTTTTTTTGATAGGTTTTCTGCAGCTTTTCTTTTGAGATAAACAAATAGGATGAATTCGGTAAATGCCGCAAGCTCACAGGCTTTGAAGTCAAATATAAAATCGGCACATGGGACACTTTTTTAAAGCATCTGTAAAAAGGATTCACCGGGGTGATCACATCAAAGCCGAGCCTTTCCACACCTTTGTCAAGCATTGTAATCCCAATGATTCCTTTGATTTTCTCGCTTTTTTTATGATTGTTGATATAGTCAAGAAGAAGCGGCATCGATTGATATACTTTCTGATAAATAATGATTCCCTTTCTGACTGCGCTCTCAATGCTTTGAAGCTCCCTGATCAGCTTTATGTTATGCAGATGAATTTTAACGAGCACATCATTTTTTCTAATATGCGTTCCATCACTAAGCACGACATGATGTCCTTTATACTTCGTCAGCCTGACTCGAAAAACGCTTTTTTGATCGTTGTCAATCAAGCTTAGCCTTGAAAAAAAGAAATAAATCGGGTCAACCACTCTCCATATGGAAAGGAAACAGGTTTTCATCTTTTCACCTTCCTTATGATCAAAAACACCCTTATATTTTGTGAACGTTCTCCTCAAAATATAGTTGCCATATTTTTTTAGGAGGACTGTCATGAAAAACATTCTCATTTTTCCTTTTTTAAGCATTTCCACCGGCCATCATCATGTGGCTGATGCATTGCAGGCTGAATTAGAGTCTCAAGGGCTGGCAGCTGAAAAGATTGATATCTTTTCACATGCGTATAGCCGGTTAGAAAAATTGTCCTCCGTGGCTTATTTAAAATGGATTCAATATTTCCCGAAAACGTACAGCGGCATTTACAGGCTCCTCGCCTGCGGAGAATTCCAGCATGACAAACGCTATTTCATGTACGAATGGCTGTTCACACAGCAAATGAGGCACATCCTCCAAGAAAAACAGCCTGATATCGCCTTCTGCACACATGCGCTGCCTTCTTATCTGCTGAACCGACTAAAGCCTGAATATCCGAATCTGACGGTTGTGAATGTATACACTGATTTTTTCGTGAATCAATTATGGGGACGGAAGAACATTGATTACCATTTTGTTCCGAGCACGGAAGTAAAGAAGCAGCTAATATCAGAGGGGATCGATCAGAACAACATATACTTGACCGGTATTCCAGTTCACCGAAATTTTGAAATGGAATCAGCAGATACCTTGCAGCACCACCCGCCATATACCATCATCATCACAGGGGGCAGTATGGGGGTCGGCAGGATTTTAAAATGGGTGCAGGAACTGTCGCCAGGCGGAAAGATCTTATACAAAATATTATGCGGCAGAAACGAAAAGCTCTACTCCTATGTCAAAAGTTTACACCACCCCTTGATCGAGGCGATTTCTTACCTTCACAGCAAAGCAGAGATGAACCGTTTGTACGAACAGGCGACAGGCATCATGACTAAACCCGGAGGCGTGACCATCAGTGAATGCTTACAGAAACGGCTTCCGGTATTTATTTATCATGCACTGCCGGGACAGGAGGAAATGAATTTAAACCTCCTACATGAAAGGAAACTCGTCACAGATATGAGAAACTGGGACATGCAGAAAGCAGAAGAGTATATCGCGGCATTTTTTCAATCGAACGAACAGAGGAAGGAGTATAAAAAACACGTCAATGGATACCTTGGCGAAATGTCTGATAGGAAGATTGAAGATGTTTTAAAAAGAATCATATGGAATCAAAAAAACACTCTCCTGAAATAGAGAGTGTAGAATAGTTAACGAAACAGCAAATGCTGGCTGTGTATGCCTGCTTTCTTGAGCAGGACGATCAGCTGGTCCTGTTCATCAGGCGAAAGACCTGAAAACGCTCTCGCAATACGCAGTGCATGAATCGGATAAATTTTATCCAAATACTCATTTCCTTTGTCAGTTAAATGTGCGTAAACAGAGCGTTTATCTTTCGGGTCCTGCTCCCTAACTAAAAACCCGTTTCTTTCTAGTTTGTCAATAACATATGTGACGTTTCCGCTTACAAGCAGAAGTCTCGACCCAATTTGCTGTAATTTTTGCGGGCCTCTTGTGTACAGGAGCTCCAGTACAGCAAATTCAGTGGGATTAAAACCGTGCTCTTTGCTATCACGGATACTATGTTCGGACACACTTTTGAAAGCCCTTGCAAAAACTCTGTACAAATTCATCGCACGCTCAACTTCTTCTTCGTTAAACGATAATCTCATCATATCTACCTCGTATATAGGATTTTTATAAAAAAATAATGAAAACCCTTACATATAATAAGAGTTCAGTCCCTTACTATACGTATTCGCTATAATTCGAGAAATTCCTTCTAAAAGCAAAAAAATCCTTATACATTATCTTGTATAAGGATAATTTTTATGATTTGTAATGCTTCGAAAGAAATAAGCGTATTCTTTCCGAAGCTCAGAAATCGTCATTTTGTTCATGACCTCTTTATTATAAACCCCAATCTGATAGAGTTTTTCAGAATAATGGCTTCGTTCTTTTTCTAAAGCTGATTTCAATAAATTACTCATAGCGTCCTCCTTCATTTTGAGGTATCCTATACAAAAGATACTCTTTTTAAATGAACGTGGTATGAATCTAATGTAAAGAATTTATGTTTACGAAGATTTTCGGTATTGTCCGTTTTGAACCGATCTTAATAATTGAAAAGCCTGTTCTCCGGCAAGCTGCATAAACGTCTCCAGCATTTCATCACGCTTGATATCCAACTCTATAATTTCTTTTGCCAGTGAGACTGCTTTTTCTTCCTCCATGATTATCCTTCCTCCTCGTTTGATTCGTTACATAAAGGATAAAACGCGCTTGGGTGTTACGCATTATTCTTGTTAATTTTTCTTCCGTATTTTTTCAAAAATCTTCTATTTGATGTTAGAAAATATGACAAGCGTCAGGTTTTTTCTCTTTGTTTTTTATATACTATTATCAAAAGACATCCAGGGGTGGAAAAATGACCACAGAAGATCATTCTTATAAAGACAAAAAAGTGATTTCAATCGGAATTGTGAGTGAATTGACAGGATTGTCCGTAAGACAGATCAGGTATTATGAGGAACGAAAGCTCATTTACCCGCAGCGTTCTTCAAGGGGCACAAGAAAATACTCCTTTGCCGATGTGGAGCGGCTGATGGATATCGCCAATAAGCGTGAAGACGGCGTACAGACGGCAGAGATTTTAAAGGATATGCGCAAAAAAGAACAGATGTTAAAAAACGATCCGCAAGTGCGGAAAAAAATGCTGGAGGGGCAGCTTAATGCTCACTTTCGGTACAAAAACCGTTAAATATTAAAAGTCCGGCTCGCAGTTGAGACGGACTTTTTACGTTTATAATGAGTGAATGAATGCAGTGGCAATGCCAAAGTAGATTAATAAAGATAAAATATCGTTTAACGTTGTAATCAGCGGTCCAGAAGCAATTGCCGGGTCTACTTTCAGTTTGTGCAAAATAATAGGGATAATCGTTCCTGACATCGTGCCGATGATTAAGGTTAAGAACAGTGAAGAGGCGACAACAAATCCCAAAAGCGCATTCCCCTGCCATATGATGGAGACAATCGCAATCAGCACAGAACAAACCGCTCCGATAAAAATACTTGTTCTGAACTCCCGGAAGATCAGGCGCACAATCGTTTTTTTGTTCATTTCTTCTTTAGACAAACCTCTGATAACAACCGCGAGAGATTGTGTTCCCGTATTTCCTGTCATCCCTGACACCATCGGCATGAAAAACGCAAGCGCGACAACTTGCTTCAGCGCGTCTTCAAAATAGCTGATAATGCTTCCTGAAATCAGTCCGATAAACAAGAGTAAAATCAGCCATGGCAGGCGCCGGTATGCCGCCACGTAAGCTTTTGTGTCAAAGGTGATGTCTTTACCGGAAGCGGCAAATTTTTCGTAATCCTCATCAGCTTCCCGAATAACAACGTCGATAATATCATCGACCGTCACAATGCCGACAAGCACGTTGTTTTCTTCTACAACCGGTATTGCCAAAAAATCGTAACGTTCTATCAGGCGGGCAACTTCTTCCTGGTCCTGAAGAGCATCTGCTGATATGACGCGGGTAAACATTAAATCCTGCACCTTTTCTTCAGGTTCACCCAGAATCAAATCGCGGTAGGAAAGAACCCCAACCAGCTGTTTGCTTTCATTAATAACATATAAGTAGTTGATCGATTCAGCTATTTCAGCGAAGCTTTTCAGTTTGACGACCGCGTCTTTTACCGTGTAATGCTGAGGGATCCACACATACCGGTTTGTCATCATGCGTCCCGCTGATTCAGCCGGGTAATTCATCAAGAGCTGTACAGCTTTTGACTCTGACGCTTCCATGCTGGACAAAAGCTGTTCCTTCAGTTCTTCGTCCATTTCTTCAAGCAATTGAGCGAGGTCATCGTTGTCCATTTTGTTCATCGCCAGTGTTGCTTTTGTTTTTCCGACTTTATTTAAGACGACAAGCTGAAATTCGCGTTCCAGCTCCCCGATCATATCAGTGATATCGTCTACAGTTAAATAAGATAAATAGCGGGCGCGGTGTTTTTCCGGCATTTCTTTAAAAATAAATGCCATGTCATAGGGCTGAAGCTCATCAATAACACTTCTGAAATCCCTGATTTTCCCGTCTCGCAGTAAAATAATGATGCGTAAAATGAGTTCGTCATAGGTCATGTTTTGAACCATCGGGACTCGTACCTCCTCTACGGAGACGTGCCGGCCTCGCCAGAAGGTGCGGCAGTTCGTCTCCTCATCGTGTAATCAATTGTCTTGCTGTCATAGTATATGGGTACTTCTTCAGATTGACTCGAATGGGGAGAATCCATACTCCGCACCTCCTTTGATTGGTTTCGTTTTAAAGGCATAAAAAAAGCCTTCGGGATTGAAGGTGAAAGAAGCACGGCAAAAAAAGCGTGCGGGCGCCTTCAATCGTAGAGCTTTAGCACTGTATGGCATAGGACAAGCATCCAGCTGCATTAAAAATCACCTTATGTCGATGATTTCTGTTGACCCATTGGCGTCTTTGGACATTTTTGGGCAGCAGCGTATCTCCATACAGGAGCCTCACCTAACGAAGTTCCTAATTGAATTGACACACTGAGATTACAGAAAAAAACAAGCTGTGTCAACTCAAAAAAGTAATAAATACGCTTACATCACAATTACGGAACAAAACAAGGGCCTAAGCCCTTATTCTGTTGTTTGTGTCTCGTCATCTTCAGAAAGCAAATGATACGTTTCATGAAGAAATAAGGCATACTCTCCTTCCTTCGTCGGATGAGGGACATATTCAGCCTGATTGATGTATTGCTCCTCTTTCTTTTCCATGCGTTTCGCCTCCTTTTCTACTTAGATTGTCCAAAAGAAGGTTTCTTATCATGAAAAACCCCCGCTGCAGCGGGGGTTTTGATTAGTCATCTATCTCCTGTTTGATAATGCGTCCATCTTTTGCGGAAATTTCAAATTCTGTCTCAGTTCCTTGCTTCGTTTGGATTTCCATTTCATAGATGTAAGCACCGTCATCTTCGTCAAGCTTACTTTCTGTTACGGTTCCACCTGTTTGCTTTAAAGCAATTTCTTCAGCTTCTTCTTTGGTTATGGCGACTTGTTCTGCTTTCTCCTTTAACGGGTCATTAAGCTCTTGTTTTGTATGAATATCTACATAAACGTCGTAGTCTTCACCTTCTTTTTCAATCTCCACTTCATAGACTTCTTTGCCGTTGTAAAGGTCTCTGTCAATGTCTTCTACTGTGCCATCAACAACTGTTTTAGCAATTGCTTCTGCTTCTTGTTCAGTGAGTGCATCCGTCTTAGAAGAAGCCTGTCTGTTTTCATTGTTTTCTTTGGCAAACGCGTTGTAGCTGAATCCTCCGGCCGCTAGGCACCCTGCTAAAAGACCGACCATCCATTTTTTCTTGAGCATTTGTGAGTCCTCCTTTGTTTTGTATGAGTACAGTTTACACACTCAACATGAAAGGAAAACGAGAGCAAGATGAGAATTTGATGAGAAACCGTCAGTCTTCATACACAATGTTAGCTACCTTTCCTGTGTAGGCATTGATTTTCACTGTCGCTTCCTTATTATCAGGAAGATCAACGTCCACTTCAAAGATGAGAGTGCCCTCACTTTCTTCGAGATCTGCGTCATCCGCTGTTCCTCCCGTTTCTCGCTCTGCAATTGTTTTGGCTTCTTTTTTCGTAATCGGCGTTTTTTGTTGATCTTTGCTGCTGATTTGATCGGCAGACAAGACTGTTTTTGCCTGCATGTCTACCTTCACTTCGTATGTTTTCCCGTCTTCTTTTTGTATGGTATAAGTGGCAACTCGACTTTGTCGTGTTTGTTTTTTGACCGTTCCCGGCACTCGCTCAAGCGCGAGATGCTCGGCTTCTTTTTCTGTCATGGCAGATGGATTCACTGCTTTTACTCTATTCATAGAAAGAATGTCAGCCGATATTGCGTCTGCTTTTACAAAGTAAGTTCCCTTTGGATTTTCAAGGGTTATATCATATGTTTTTTTATCCTTTGATTGTGTTGCTTTCGTGACCTTGCCTTCATAAGAGGCTTCGACTTTTTTTACGACAGTCTCCTTTGACAATACGTTCTCATGGGTTTGCCGAATGATGAGAAACGTACAGATGATGACAACTAAAATGGCTACTGCAGCAAAAGATACTGTTTTTATTGTTTTAGTCATCGGCCTCCCCCATTCTGTTCGCTGAATTGCATGGTGACAGCTGTTCCTCGTCCCGGCTTGCTTTTGACAGACAGCTCAATGCCATGCTCATCGGCGATTTGCTTGGCAATGGAAAGGCCTAAACCCGTTCCGCCTGTTTTTCTGTTTCGTGCCTCATCTGCCCGGTAGAACCGTTCGAACAAATGCGGGATATGCTCCTCAGGTATTCCGATGCCTTCATCCCTCACTGATAGAAACGGCCGTCCATTCCTCGTTCCGGCTGACATCTCAATAGGCTTTTCACTATACTTTATTGCATTATCAAGCAAAATGGTCAACAGCTGCTTGATGCGTTCTTCATCAGCCTTTACAAGCAGGCTCTCTTTATCTGTTTCAAGCAATATGTCACGCTGATAAACGGGCTGGAGCGTTTGCATAACCGCGCGCGCCGCTTCAATCAGATCGATTGTTTTCAGATCAAGCTCAAGCTCTTGATGACTTTTGGCCAGCGCCAAAAGCTGATTGGTCAGTTTTTTCATATGCACCGCTTCTGAGTGAATGGCTTCTATCGACTCCTCAAGCACCTCCGGCTTTTTTGCCCCCCACCGCTTCATCAGGCTGCTGTAGCTTTCTATAATGGTGAGCGGGGTTTTCAATTCGTGTGAAGCATCTTGAACAAATTGCTGCTGTTTATCATAGTGCTCCTTCAGCATCATTGCCATTTCATTAAATGTCAGCCCCATTTGATACAATTCATCGTTGGACTGTCCTTCTAAAGAAATCGTTTTAAATTCTTTGTCTCGCTGTATGTCTTTCATTGTGATCATTAATCGTCTGATCGGATTGATGATTCGGCGGGCTAGCAAGCTGCCTGCAAAAAAAGAAGCAATGCAGACAGCAGCACTTGCAGCGATTAAAATAATTTTCAGCAGAAACAGACTCTCTTCTGTGTTCTCAAGCCTTTCAACCAGCTGAAGAGACACCACTTGTCCATCGGTCCAAATCACCGGAACAGCAGCCTCGGCAAACAGCTTGCCGTCATGTTTCCTCACATCTGCCGTTTCTCCGCTATGAAAAGAGAGAGGAAAATCTTTATAGGCTTTTTCTTTTGTGATCGTCATAACGGCTTTTTGATCACCATTCACTACACGCACCATGCCATTTGCCGGAAGATAGGCCTGCAGCATATCCTGCAAAGCCACTCCTTCTGTTTCAGCGGCACGCAGCGCTTCGGCAATGTTATCCGTCTCATCAGCAAGCCGGGCCGCATCCTTTGATGTCAGCGCAGACGAAAAAATGAGATATACTGCGGTATGAACCAAAATTAATAAAATCAACAGTGATAGCGAAGTGTATAGATGAATCTTGGTCTTCAGCTTCATCGTTTACCCCTTAATGGCATAGCCGACCCCGCGAATCGTATGGATCAGCTGTTTTTCGTAAGGATAGTCCAGTTTTTTTCTGATGTATCTTATGTAGACGTCCACGACATTTGTATCACCGATATAATCAAATCCCCATACCGAGCTTAGAATTTGCTCCCGTGTCAGCACTTGCTGCGGATGCTTTAGCATATAGACGAGCAGATCAAATTCCCGCGGCGTTAATTCCACCTCTTTGTCTCCGCGTCTCACTTCACGGGTTTTTTCGTTCACCCGCAAATCGTCATATGTAAGAAAGGTGCCGATATCTTCAGTTTTTGTTCCATTTTGTCGCAGCGCCGCCCTGATTCTCGCAAGCAATTCCTCGATTTCAAACGGCTTGGTGACATAGTCATTCGCACCGATATCCAGACCTGTTACCTTATCAGGAATACTGTCTCGCGCCGTTAATAATATGACCGGTGTCTGCGGATCCGTTTTTCTCAAGCGGCGCAGCACTTCCAGTCCGCTAAGCCCCGGAAGCATGACATCAAGAAGCACCAAGGAATACCCGCCTTCCGCTGCCGCATCCAGACCTTCTGTGCCATTGTGTTTGATGGTGACGCTGTATCCTTCATATTCCAATTCAAGCTGAAGAACCCTGGCGATTTTTTCTTCATCTTCCACAATTAATATGTGTCCTTTTTCCAAATTTGATCATCCTCTCCCGTCCCTATATGAAAAAAATGATTTCGTTGTTTACAAAATGATTCTTATCATCTATTATGATGTCAAAATAAAAAATTGTATACGGAAAGCACTAGGGGTGCTGTTTTGGCTGAGATAAAGCGCGGAAGAAACGCGCTTTGATCCCTTATGACCCGATCTGGATAATACCAGCGTGGGGAAGTGCAGGTTGACCGAATGGTGTATTTTTTTGTGCGCTTAATCGATCTATGACTGCATATTCCCTTAGGATATGCAGTTTTTTATTTTACCAAAAAAACAGGAGGTCGGAGAAATGGAGCATATTTGCGGTACAAGCAGAATCGCCGGTTTTCGCTTCTCTTTATATCCGATGACGGATGATTTTATCAGTGTGATCAAGTCTGCGCTGAAAAAAACAGATACATCCAAGGTTTGGACGAAAACCGACCATATCAGCACGGTGTTACGCGGATCGATTGATCATGTATTCGATGCTGCAAAAGCCATTTACCTTCATGCAGCGAACAGCGAAAAACACATCGTCATGAATGGCACGTTTTCTATTGGATGCCCGGGTGACACACAGGGGGATACATATCTTTCCAAAGGTGATAAGCGTGTCAATGAAGATGCTGTCCGAGGCTTGAAGGCGGAAGCGCCGTGCCAATTTGCCCTTTATCCAATGAACGAGCCGGATTATATGGGATTGATTATGAAGGCTGTCGACATTGCAAAAGCCCAAGGCACTTTCGTACAGGGTGTCCATTACGCGAGCGAGCTTGACGGGGATGCGCATGACGTATTCAGCACATTGGAAGCACTTTTCCGCATGGCTGAGCAGCAAACAAACCACATCACCATGACTGTGAATCTTTCGGCTAACAGTCCATCAAGAAAAAACAGAAAGCAGGGATAAAATGAAAAGCTGGAAAGTAAAAGAAATTGTCATCATGTCCGTTATCAGTATCGTATTTGCCGTTGTTTATTTATTATTTACACATTTCGGAAACGTGCTTGCAGGTATGTTTGGGCCAATCGCCTATGAACCGATTTACGGCATTTGGTTTATCGTTTCTGTGATCGCCGCGTACATGATTCGAAAACCGGGTGCGGCGCTCGTTTCTGAAATCATTGCCGCTCTCGTTGAGTGTCTGCTGGGAAATCCGTCTGGCCCGATGGTCATCGTCATTGGCATTGTTCAAGGACTCGGGGCTGAGGCTGTGTTTCTTGCAACACGCTGGAAAGCATACTCTCTCCCTGTCCTTATGCTTGCCGGTATGGGGTCTTCAGTAGCCAGCTTTATCTATGATCTCTTTGTTTCTGGCTATGCAGCCTATTCACCAGGTTATCTGCTCATTATGCTTGTGATCCGCCTCATTTCCGGCGCGCTTTTGGCGGGGCTTCTCGGAAAAGCTGTCAGCGACTCTCTCGCTTATACAGGTGTGTTAAACGGAATGGCACTCGGAAAGGAACTGAAAAAGAAACGGAAGCGGGCGTCAGAACATGCAAGCCTTTGATAAGCTTCTGACGGTTGAGCAGCTCAGCTTCTCTTATGAAGAAGACGAGAAACCGGTTTTTCAAGACATTTCGTTTGAGCTTCAAAAAGGAGAATGTGTTTTATTATTAGGACCGAGCGGATGCGGTAAAAGCTCGCTTGCCCTTTGTTTAAACGGTCTATATCCGGAGGCTTGCGACGGCATTCAGTCCGGACATGTCTTTCTATTTCAAAAGCCGGTCACAGATGCTGAAACCTCCGAAACGATTGCTCAGCATGCCGGGGTCGTTTTTCAGGATCCTGATCAGCAGTTCTGCATGCTGACGGTGGAGGACGAAATAGCGTTCGGGCTGGAAAATCTGCAAATTCCAAAAGAAGAAATGACAGAGAAAATCAACGCCGTATTAGAAAAATTACGCATTATCCATTTAAAAGAAAAAATGATCTCAACCCTTTCAGGAGGACAAAAGCAGAAAGTGGCTCTCGCCTGTATTTTGGCGATGGAGCCTGAGCTTATTATTTTAGATGAGCCGACCTCTCTTTTAGACCCTTTCTCAGCGCGGGAGTTCGTTCATCTGATGAAGGATCTTCAGCGGGAAAAAGGTTTCAGCCTCCTCGTCATTGAGCACCAGCTTGATGAATGGGCGCCTTGGATTGAGAGAACGATCGTGCTCGACAAATCAGGCAAAAAGGCGCTGGATGGCCTGACAAAAAATATATTTCAGCATGAAGCGGAGACACTAAAGAAATTGGGCATCGCCATTCCAAAGGTCTGTCATCTGCAGGAAAAGCTGAGTATGCCGTTTACTTTATCAAAAGAGATGCTGTTCAAAGAGCCTATTCCTGCCGGGCATGTCAAAAAGAAGAAAGCCCCTTCTGGGGAGAGTGTGCTTGAAGTCAGCAGCCTTTCGTTCGTGAGAGGACAACAGGCGATTTTCAATGACATCAGCTTTTCGTTGCGCGAAGGCTCCTTAACGGCGCTTGTCGGTCCGAACGGAACTGGAAAATCGACGCTCCTATCAGTTCTGGCCCGTCTCATGAAACCGCAAAGCGGCAAAATCCTTCTCTATGATCAGCCGCTGCAGAAATATAAAGAAAAAGAATTGCGTAAACGGATGGGATTTGTTTTTCAAAACCCTGAGCATCAATTCGTCACCGATACGGTGTATGACGAGCTTCTGTTCGGCCAGAAAGCAAATGCTGAAACTGAGAAAAAAGCGCAACACCTGCTGCAGCGTTTTGGTCTTGCACATTTGGCTGATCATCATCCGTTTGCGATCAGCCAAGGGCAAAAACGGCAACTGAGCGTTGCTACTATGCTCATGCATGACGTAAAGGTTTTATTATTAGACGAACCAACCTTTGGCCAGGATGCCCGCACAGCGGCTGAATGCATGGAAATGATTCAGCGTATCAAGGCAGAGGGAACCGCTGTCCTTATGATTACACACGATATGGAGCTAGTCTCTTCGTATGCTGACAGCGTGCTTGTCCTTCACGATACAGGCCTGGCCTTTGACGGATCTCCAGCGCAGTTGTTTTCTCAAGAAACAGGGCTTGTCCAAAAAGCAAAGCTCACCCTTCCCCTTCTATATGAATGGATGGCATTTCAAGAGGAGGTGCGTGATGAAGCAGCCGTTACATCTCATTAATCCGACTGTGAAAGCGGCGGCGGTTTTTTGTTGTGTCGTCATGCTGTCGTTTATTTACAACCCATACACTCCGGCATGTTTTTATATCATCATCGTTGCGGGCGTTCTACTGGCGGCCGGAATCTCATTGGAAAAATGGTTGTTGTTCACGATTCCGTTTTTGGTTTTAGCATTCGGATGCGTGTGGACAGCCGCAGTTTTTGGAAAGGTGCCGACAACACCGGATAATTTTTTGTTTCAAGCAGGCCCTATCTCAATTAACAGCGATAATGTGTCTGTCGGCATCTCTCTCGGGTTTCGTATTTTATGCTTTTCCGCCTTATCGATGATGTTTGTTTTTACAACCGATCCGATTCTATTTATGCTGAGCCTTGTCCAGCAGTGCAGGCTCTCACCAAAGCTCGCGTACGGTGTCATTGCAGGCTTTCGCTTTCTTCCGCTGTTAAAGGATGAAGTCCAGCTGATTCAGCAGGCTCATAAAATCAGAGGAGGAGCGGCGGAGAGCGGCATCATTAATAAAATCAGTGCGTTAAAACGATATACCATACCGCTATTGGCAAGCGCCATCAGAAAAGCGGAACGGACAGCGCTTGCGATGGAATCGAAAGGATTTACAGGAAGCAGAAACCGGACATACTACAGGACATTGAGCGTGAACCGGCGCGACTGGGTGTTCTTTTGCCTCGTCCTCATATTATTCGCGGGATCCTTTCTCGTATCTTTATGTTTCGCATCATAAAAAATCCGCTATCACAGATAGCGGATTTTTTTATTGATGATAGTTTAATGCTTGAGCAAGGTTGGTTTTAATAGTAATATTCGAAAAGTCAATCCCCAGCTGTACAGCAGTTTGCGCAATTTCAGGCCTGATTCCTGACAGGGTTGACCGGACAC
The DNA here is from genome assembly GCF_037964975.1 of Bacillus sp. EU52. Classification (NCBI taxonomy): domain Bacteria; kingdom Bacillati; phylum Bacillota; class Bacilli; order Caryophanales; family Bacillaceae; genus Bacillus; species Bacillus sp. EU52. The sequence continues at coordinate 1,342,339 of NZ_CP150177.1, read as the reverse complement.
CGATCAGATTAAGCGCCTCAATCAATTTAAAGATCTGGTGCGCCACCATCGTATCCACCACAACAACACCTGACAGATCGATTAACAGATGCTCCACACGTCTTTTCGCACAAGCTTGAAGCGTGTTTTCCAGAATAAACTTCGCCCGTTCGGTATCAATGTCACCGACAAGCGGCAGCAGAGCTGTTGATTTGCTCAGGGTAATGACAGGTGAGCTTAATTCCAATATCATTTCTCTTTGGGCGTTTAATTGCTGCTTGGCATTCATTTCAGCGTGATCAACGAATGTATAAATGGTGAAATCAAATACTTTCACAATCAAATCAGCCCATTTTTGCTTCTCTCCCGGCTCAAACGCTGACTCATTTTCTTCTGCGAACTTCTCAAAATACTTCGTATATAATCTCCTGTTTCTCATAAACTCCCGAATGACATACTGAACCGGTGTGTCGAGATGTTTTTGATCGTTGGTCAGCTCAATGACCCACTCTTGAAACTCTTCGAGAAATTGTTTTTCCGGTAAAACATACATGTAATTCAGATGCCGGTAAAATTCTCTGTCCTGCTCTTTCAATTCTTCCGTTACTGTTGCATTATGTAGGGCGTAAAGCGAATTCGGATCACTTTCCTCCATCGTTTCAATCCATTCCTCGGCCATTTGTTCCACATGCTCTGAAAAAAATGCATATAATTTTTCATTCAGTTTCATGACACTGCTCCTTTCCCCAACACTATTATAACTTGACTTACAGTTGAATCCCAGTCATACACGCCGAAGCCATCCAATATTTTGAAAATTACTAATTCTTTGGTGTGTATCCTATTTTTTCAAAATGCTTCAAATGGCTCTGTCCGAGCGCTTGTTTTTTTCATATAATATGAGGCAACACCCTTGAATCCACTTGAAAGCATAAAAAAGGAGGGCTTTTTTATGAATGGTGAAATCCGCTTGATCCCGTATGTGACGAATGAGCAGATCATGGATGTAAACGAGCTTCCTGAGGGCATTAAAGTGATTAAGGCGCCAGAAATGTGGGCAAAAGGGGTAAAAGGCAAAAATATTAAAGTTGCTGTATTAGACACGGGCTGCGACACAAGCCACCCTGATTTAAAAAATCAAATCATCGGCGGAAAGAACTTCACGGATGACGACGGCGGCAAGGAAGATGCGATTTCCGACTACAACGGACACGGCACACACGTCGCCGGAACGATTGCAGCAAATGATTCAAACGGAGGCATTGCCGGAGTCGCGCCTGAGGCAAGCCTATTGATTGTGAAGGTTCTTGGCGGCGAGAACGGCAGCGGACAATACGAATGGATAATTAACGGCATCAACTACGCGGTGGAACAGAAAGTCGACATCATCTCAATGTCCCTTGGAGGGCCAAGCGATGTGCCAGAGCTGGAAGAAGCAGTGAAAAACGCAGTGAAAAACGGAGTGCTTGTCGTTTGTGCAGCGGGAAATGAAGGTGACGGCGACGAACGCACAGAAGAGCTTTCCTACCCCGCAGCTTATAATGAAGTGATTGCAGTTGGATCTGTTTCTGTAGCGCAAGAATTATCAGAATTTTCTAACGCAAATAAAGAGATTGACCTTGTGGCACCAGGAGAAAACATCTTATCCACCCTTCCCAACAAGAAGTACGGTAAGCTGACCGGCACTTCAATGGCTGCCCCTCATGTCAGCGGTGCGCTTGCTTTAATCAAAAGCTATGAAGAAGAATCATTTCAAAGAAAGCTTTCTGAATCTGAGGTTTTCGCACAGCTAATCCGCAGGACACTTCCTCTTGATATTGCAAAAACGCTGGCAGGCAATGGATTCCTGTATTTAACAGCTCCTGATGAGCTCGCAGAAAAAGCAGAGCAATCACATTTGTTGACCCTATAAGATTATTTTTCTTATATAATATACGCCACATCATGTAAATAAAAATTTCAAATTCTATGTTGACAATGAATTTGAATTACTGTTAAGATTACCAACAAATGATTCAACTTTTCAAAAAATTAATAACATTTTCTCTTATCGAGAGTTGGGCGAGGGATTGGCCTTTTGACCCCAACAGCAACCGACCGTAATACCATTGTGAAATGGGGCGCACTGCTTTTCGCGCCGAGACTGATGTCTCATAGGGCACGGTGCTAATTCCATCAGATTGTGTCTGAGAGATGAGAGAGGCAGTGTTTTACGTAGAAAAGCCTCTTTCTCTCATGGGAAAGAGGCTTTTTGTTGTGAGAAAACCTCTTAGCAGCCTGTATCCGCGGGTGAAAGAGAGTGTTTTACATATAAAGGAGGAGAAACAATGACAACCATCAAAACATCGAATTTAGGATTTCCGAGAATCGGACTGAACCGGGAATGGAAAAAAGCACTTGAAGCGTATTGGAAAGGCAGTACTGATAAAGATACGTTTTTGAAGCATATCGACGAACTATTTTTATCCGCAGTAAAAACACAAATTGACCAGCAGATTGATGTTGTGCCTGTTTCTGATTTCACACAGTATGACCATGTACTCGACACAGCAGTCAGCTTCAACTGGATCCCGAAACGTTTCAGACATTTGACTGACGCTACCGATACATACTTCGCTATCGCCCGCGGAATCAAAGACGCTGTATCTAGTGAAATGACAAAATGGTTTAATACAAATTACCATTACATCGTTCCGGAATATGACGAGAGCATTGAGTTCCGTCTGACAAGAAACAAACAACTCGAAGATTATCGCCGGATCAAACAGGAATACGGTGTGGAAACAAAGCCTGTGATTGTCGGCCCTTATACGTTCGTTACGCTTGCTAAAGGCTATGAACCGTCTGAAGCAAAAGCGATCCAAAAACGCCTTGTGCCATTATATGTACAGCTTTTGAAAGAGCTTGAAGAAGAAGGCGTAAAATGGGTTCAAATCGATGAGCCGGCGCTCGTTACCGCCTCTAGTGAAGATGTCCGCGGTGCAAAAGAATTATTTGAAAGCATTACAAGTGAGCTTTCATCCTTGAATGTGCTTTTGCAGACGTATTTTGATTCTGTTGATGCTTATGAAGAGCTGATCTCTTACCCGGTTCAGGGAATTGGCCTTGATTTCGTTCACGACAAAGGCAGAAACCTAGAACAGCTTAAAACACATGGCTTTCCGACAGACAAAGTGCTGGCAGCCGGCGTTATCGACGGACGCAACATTTGGAAAGCGGACCTTGAAGAGCGTCTCGATGCCGTTCTTGATATTCTCAGCATTGCAAAAGTTGATGAACTGTGGATTCAGCCTTCCAGCAGCCTGTTGCATGTTCCAGTAGCGAAACACCCTGATGAGCATTTGGAAAAAGACCTATTGAACGGATTATCCTACGCAAAAGAAAAGCTGGCCGAGCTGACAGCTTTGAAAGAAGGCTTAGTATCAGGAAAAGCGGCGATCAGCGAAGAAATTCAGCAGGCTAAGGCTGATATCCAGACGCTTAAACAGTTTGCAACAGGCGCCAATTCCGAACAAAAGAAAGAGCTTGAGCAATTAACCGATAAAGACTTCAAGCGCCCGATTCCGTTTGAAGAACGTTTAGCCCTGCAAAATGAATCTCTCAGCCTTCCGCTTTTGCCGACGACAACGATCGGAAGCTTCCCGCAGTCTGCTGAAGTGCGAAGCGCACGCCAAAAATGGCGGAAAGCAGAGTGGTCCGATGAACAGTATCAAAACTTTATCAATGCGGAAACAAAAAGATGGATTGATATTCAAGAAGAATTGGAGCTTGATGTCCTTGTTCACGGCGAATTTGAACGGACAGACATGGTCGAATACTTCGGTGAAAAGCTGGCCGGTTTCGCCTTCACTAAATATGCCTGGGTTCAATCATACGGCTCACGCTGTGTCCGCCCGCCAGTCATTTACGGAGATGTTGAATTTATTGAACCGATGACAGTGAAAGACACAGTCTACGCACAGTCATTGACTTCCAAGCATGTAAAAGGAATGCTGACGGGCCCGGTTACAATCTTAAACTGGTCTTTCCCTCGAAACGACATCTCGAGGAAAGAAATCGCCTTCCAAATCGGGCTTGCCCTTCGCAAAGAAGTTAAAGCGCTTGAAGACGCAGGCATTCAAATCATTCAAGTCGATGAACCAGCGCTGCGTGAAGGCCTTCCATTGAAAACCCGCGATTGGGATGAGTATTTGACTTGGGCGGCAGAAGCATTCAGATTAACCACTTCTTCCGTGAAAAACGAGACACAAATTCATACACATATGTGTTACAGCAACTTCGAAGATATCGTTGATACAATCAATGATCTTGATGCCGATGTGATTACAATCGAACATAGCAGAAGCCACGGAGGATTTTTAGATTACTTAAAAAACCACCCGTATTTAAAAGGGCTTGGCCTTGGTGTATATGACATTCACAGCCCTCGTGTGCCGTCAACTGAAGAAATGTACAATATTATCGTTGATGCGCTTGCCGTCTGTCCGACTGACCGCTTCTGGGTAAATCCAGACTGCGGATTGAAAACAAGACAGCAGGAAGAAACGGTTGCAGCATTGAAAAACATGGTTGAAGCTGCAAAACAGGCAAGAGCACAGCAGACACAGCTAGTATAATTTGAAAAAACCATCTGCATTTGGCAGATGGTTTTTTTCTATAATACAGCCACAATCGATTTCTTATTTAGCAAATCCCCCAATTACTTTGTTTATTTTGCACTTTTTTAAGAATGTTCTTTGCATTCTTTTCGGCTATACTAATAACACTCTATTGACAGGAGGGATTGGGATGAATCATGAAACGTTCTTAAAACGGGCTGTCACTCTCGCATGTGAAGGAGTGAATGCAGGAATCGGCGGGCCTTTTGGAGCCGTTATCGTGAAAGACGGAGCCATTATTGCAGAAGGACAGAACAACGTCACAACAAGCAATGATCCGACTGCCCACGCGGAAGTCACTGCTATTCGGAAAGCCTGTAAGGTGCTAGGAGCATACCAGCTTGATGACTGCATTTTGTATACGAGCTGTGAACCATGTCCAATGTGCTTGGGCGCCATCTACTGGGCCCGGCCTAAAGCCGTTTTCTATGCAGCTGAGCACACAGACGCTGCCGAAGCCGGGTTTGATGATTCATTCATTTATAAAGAAATTGATAAACCTGCTGAAGAAAGAACGATCCCCTTTTATCAAGTGACACTAACAGAGCATTTATCCCCGTTTCAAGCATGGCGGAACTTCGCCAATAAGAAAGAATATTAAAAGGATCAGGCATGCGCGGCCTGATCCTTGTTATTTCTCCAAGTAGCGCTATGCTCTGTGCAAATACAAAACAGCAATCATGCGCGCCGGAATTCAGCTTGGCAGACACCGAGCCAGCCGCTCCCTTCATCTGTAACTTTTGGTTTAAAGGCATGCTTCAAACGCTTCTCTGACGTTTTATCAAAAATCTGTGCCCGCCCCGCATGCTCCGACACCAAAAAAACATCCTGAGAACACTCAGGATGCCGGTCATTATTTTAATTCTAGTTTTACATCAACATTTCCTCTGGTTGCCTTTGAGTAAGGACAGAATTCATGAGCGGCGTTGACAAGCTCTTGTGCCTTTTCCCGATCTAAATCTTTCGTGTTCACAACAAGTGTGACACCGATTTTAAACCCGCCGTCGCTCTCATCCTTCATGAGGCTGACCTGCCCTTCAATCTCCGAATCAATTTCGATATTCTGCTCTTTGGCTACGTGTTCGAGCGCGCCGCCGAAGCATGCAGCATAACCTGCCGCAAAGAGCTGTTCCGGATTTGTGCCGGTTTGTCCTTCTTTCTTGGCATTTGGCATGACAATATCAAAATCAAGAACACCGTCATCTGATGTAATATGTCCTGCCCGTCCGCCTCGCGCGGTTACTTTTGCTGTAAATAGTGCCATATTTCCCAACCTCCTTATTTGTATCTAGTTGTTATATTTCCCTTTCTGATCTTTTTAAACATGCTATGTTTGCCGAGAATAGGAAAAGTGAGGTTTTTCAGATACAATAGAATCGAATGACAAAAAAGAGTTGGTGAACAAAATGGAAAATAAATTTGATCATATGAAATTGGAGAATCAGCTTTGTTTTTTGCTATATGCGAGTTCGCGGGAAATGACAAAGCAATACAAGCCGCTGCTTGATAAGCTGAATATAACATACCCTCAATATTTGGCTTTGCTATTGTTATGGGAACATGAAACGCTTACTGTCAAAAAAATGGGCGAACAGCTGTATTTAGATTCAGGGACGCTCACTCCGATGCTTAAACGAATGGAACAACAGGGTTTGATTACGAGAAAAAGATCTGAAGAGGATGAGCGGTCCGTGTTGATCAGCCTGACAGAGGACGGAGCGTTATTAAAAGAAAAAGCGGTTGACATTCCAGGGACAATTCTGGAGCTCTCAAAGCAGTCTGGGGAGGATCTCAAACAGTTAAAATCCGCTCTATATACATTGCTGGAAACACTTCATCAAAAAAATTGAGGATGCCTTGTACAGGCATCCTCTTTTTATTTATTCAGCAACTTCAAGTGTCACATCAATATTTCCGGAGGTTGCTTTTGAGTACGGGCAGACGCCGTGCGCTTTTTTCACAAGCGCCTCCAATTCTGATGCACTGACTCCTTCTCCTTTTACTTGCAGCGTCACACCCAGCTTATAGCCCTGGTCCGCTTCATCCTTTAACAGGCTAACATTCGCTGTAACCTCTGTCTCTACTTTTACCCGTTCTGTTCTTGCGACAAGCTGCAGGGCGCTGTCAAAGCAAGCTGCATAACCTGCTGCAAACAGCTGCTCTGGATTTGTCGCTTTTTCTAATTTCTTGGCTCTCGGTGTCCCCGGCATTGCGACATCAAGCTCAAGAACGCGGTCTGATGAAATGACCTTTCCTTCTCTTCCTCCTACCGCTGAAACAGTTGCTGTAAATAATGGCTGACTCATTTTTCATTCCCCCAATATATTTTATACAATTAAATTGTACACAATTAAATTCGAAATGTCAATTTTTCTCGTATAAAAAAGCTTATCTCGTAATGAGATAAGCTTTTTCATTGAACATTGCCCTGCTATTCACGGATTTGCCCAGTTCCTTTAATGATGTATTTTGTAGAAGTCAGTGCAGGAAGCCCCATCGGTCCTCTTGCATGAAGCTTTTGCGTGCTGATGCCGATTTCGGCTCCGTAGCCGAATTCAAAGCCGTCGGTAAAGCGGGTTGACGCGTTATGATAGACAGCGGCAGCATCGACAGCCGTTTGAAAATATGCCGCGTTTTTGTCATTTTCAGTTAAAATCGCTTCTGAATGATTGGTGCCGTATTGTTGGATATGCTTCACAGCTTCTTGGACGTTTTCAACCGTCTTTACACTGAGGACAGGCGCTAAAAATTCGGTTTCCCAATCTTCTTTTGATGCTTGTTTGCTTGAAGGATGAAGTTCACACACCAATTCATCACCCCGAATTTCAACTCCCGCGTTTTCCAGCTGGTCCAGCAATTCTTTCCCGTGCTGTCTTGCCCAAGCCTTGTGAATCAGCAATGATTCAATCGCGTTGCATACGGAAGGGCGCTGCGTTTTGGCATTTACGACAACCTTTTCTGCCATTTGCGGTTTGGCTGTTTCGTCAATGAATATGTGGCAGTTTCCTGCTCCCGTTTCTAATACAGGAACTGTTGATTCTCTCACAACGAGATCAATCAGTTTCTTGCCTCCGCGCGGAATCAATACGTCTAAACCATCATTTAACGTAAAGAGCTCTTTTGCTGTCTCTCTGCTCGTATCCTCAATCAGCTGCACAGCGTGAATCGGAAGCGCTGATTGCTCAAGTGCTCTGTAAATGACACTGACGAGCGCTTTGTTGCTGTGGATGGCTGAGGAGCTTCCCCGCAGCACAACCGCGTTCCCTGTCTTCAGGCAAAGGGTAGCCGCATCAACTGTGACGTTTGGCCTCGCCTCATAAATCATTCCTACGACACCAAGCGGCACACGGATTTTTTCAATAAACAGGCCGTTTTCTTTTTCAATCGTTTCAAGAGAGTCGCCGATTGGGTCCGCTAAGTCGATTAAGAGCTCCACCGCGTCCGCGATATCGCGTATACGTTTCTCATCCAATGTGAGACGGTCAATGATGTCCGGTGTTAGACCATTCTCTTTTCCGTTCACAATGTCTTTTGCATTCTCCGCCAAGAGAAAATCCAGTTCTTTGCGGAGTCCGTTTGCAATGAGGCTGAGCGCCTCATCCTTCTCGGCTGTTGTTTTCATGATCATTTCGGCTGCTGCTTCTTTCGCCAGCTTCGCTTTTACAGAAACTTCACTCATTTTTCCGCCTCCTAGTCTTTTACATTGACCCAGTCATTCCTATGAATAACCTCAAACGTTTTCTCAAAATCAAGTTCGTCACTGCGTTTGCCTTTAGCCTCCATAATCTCCTCGGAGGAGTAATGAGTTTGGCCTTTGCCGATCACGCCACCCGGTCCCCTGACTTCCACAACCGCCCCTTTCGGAAAGCTTCCGTTCACACCCACAACGCCAGCGGGCAAAAGGCTGCTTCCATTATGGATCATCGCCTCCTCGGCACCCGCATCAATGATAATTTCTCCCGATATCGGCGAGTGGAACTGAATCCACTGCCTCGTGTTGTTAACCGAAGATAGTTCTTTGTCTCCGATATAAGTGCCATCTCCCCTGCCGTCCAAAATGTCCGCAAGTTTTTGCTCTCCGCTGCCTGTTCCAATGAATACTTTCACTCCCAGAGACAGCGCGGTTTGTGCGGCTAACAGCTTTGATTTCATTCCGCCGGTGCCGACCTTTGATCCAGCTGAACCTGCATATCCAAGCAATTCAGGCGTGATCTCCGGCAAATAATCAAATCGTTTCGCCTCAGGATTTTCATTTGGATTGGCATCATACAGTCCGTTAATGTCGGTGAGAATCATGAGCTGGTCCGCGTGAATCAATCCGCTGACTAACGCAGAAAGCATATCATTATCTCCGAATGTCAATTCTTCAACAGACGTAGAATCGTTCTCGTTGATAATCGGAATGACGCCGCGCTCTAATAATTCCATTATCGTAGCATACGCGTTTCGGTACCGTTCTCTTTTCGAAAAATCATTTCTCGTTAAAAGGATTTGTCCCGGAGTCAGTGAGTATTGTTTAAATTGATTCATATATTGCTGCATTAACAGTGTTTGTCCGACCGCGGCCGCCGCCTGTTTTCCTTTGATGGTAACGGGACGGGATGGATAACCGAGGCTGGAAAACCCCGCCGCTACGGCACCCGAGGTAATCAGAATCATTTCATGCCCCGCTTTTTTTAACACGGAAATCGCCTGAACATGCTCTCTGATTTTTGCCTCATCAATGCTTCCTTTGCTATTCGTGAGCGAACTGCTTCCTATTTTCACTACTATTCTTTGTTTTTTCATTTATTCTCCTCCGCGGCTCTTCTACAATAAAAAAACCCATTTCATCCTGATTCATAAGGACGAAATGGGTTTCCGTGGTACCACCTTGATTGAACGCGCTTGTGCACGCTCCGCTCTCCTGTAACGCCAGGTTATGCGCCTAGGTTTTCCCCCTAGGACTCCAAGGCAGGTTCGGCAGGTTTCATGCGGCAAAATGTTTCAGCGATTCATTTTGCTCTCTGTCACAGAAAGGTCTGCTTACTAATCCTCTTCAACGCTCAATGATTTTTTTATATTATGCAAAGAAAAAAGACACTTGTCAAGGTTTTTTGTCATCAAAAATAGCCCGCATTGCGCGGGCCTCTTGCAGTCTAGTTAAAGACGATTGTTTTATTTTCATGAACGATGACACGGTCTTCCAAATGCCATTTCACAGCACGGGCAAGCACGCTGCGCTCAATTGTTCTTCCGATGTTTTTCAGCGCTTCCGCATTATCGCGGTGGTCCACACGCTCAATATCCTGTTCAATGATCGGCCCTTCATCAAGATCGTTTGTCACATAATGAGATGTCGCACCGATCAGTTTCACGCCGCGCTCGTAAGCCCGTTTGTACGGATTCGCACCGATAAAAGCAGGCAGGAATGAATGGTGGATATTGATGATGCGATTCGGATGAGCCGAAACAAAATCAGGAGTTAGAATCTGCATATAGCGTGCGAGCACGATGACATCAACATCGTACTGCTCCAGCAGTTCAAGCTGCTTCTTTTCGACTTCCGCTCTGATGTCTTTGTTCGCTTTCATATAGTGGAATGGAATGTTCAGGCGCTCAACCAGCTCTCTCGCTTCCTCATGGTTACTGATGACAACAGCGATCTCCGCCATCAGGTTGCCGGTTTGCCATTCCCAAATCAGCTCATGCAGGCAGTGGAGCTCCTTTGATACAAAAATGGCGACACGCTTCAATTCGCTTGCCAAAGTTAAGCTCCATGTCATGTCGAATTTTTCCGCAACAGAGGCAAACGCTGCCTGAAGTGATGATTTTTTTTCACGAATGCCTGCGCAGTCGAATTCGATTCTCAGGAAGAACCGGCCGCCTTCAGGGTCTGTCGTATATTGATTTGATTCTATAATATTGGCACCGTGTTCAAATAAAAACGCGGAAACTGCAGAGACGATACCCGGCTGATCGGGGCAGCTGACCAAGAGCCGACCTTTATCCTCATTTCCGTCACGGTATTCGTCCAACCGCTGAGTCATATATGATTTCATGAATAATCCCTCTTATCTTTGTAAGTCTAAACTATTTATCCATTATACTGAAGATTTGATAAAAATCAATTTATGACAGAATTTTTAAACCAACTGCTGAGCATAAAATCAACGCGATAAAGAAGATCCGTTTGGCGTCTTTCTGCTCCTTGTAAAAGAGGATGCCGATAAGCGCCCCGCCGGCGGTGCCAATTCCTGTCCAGACCGCGTAAGCCGTTCCCATCGGAATGGTTTCCATTGCGTACGACAGCAAGGAAAATGAAGCGGCAAAACCAACAATGATCAACAGCACCCATTTCACGCTTTTTTCTTTCGCATATTGATTCATAAGGGCCACGCCGGCCATTTCTAAACAGCCCGCGCACAATAAACTGATCCAGTGCAGCATTATGCCTCGCCTCCTTTTTCCTCTGTCTCATCCTGTGTCACAAGCTTCAACCCGATTACACCGATTAAGAGCACGCCAATTAACAATAGCTTCGGCCATCCAACCGGTTCATGAAAAAGAACGATTTCACTAAGTACTGTCCCCACTGTGCCGAGCCCGGTAAAGACGGCATACACGGTACCAACAGGCAGACTGTGAGTCGCCTTCATTAGAAGGTAAAAGCTGAATATGATGCCGATGGCAGTGCCGCTCCATGTTAAGGCTGAGTCAGCGTGCTTTAAGCCTATCACCCAAACAACCTCGAAAACAGCGGCAAGCACGACCAATCCCCATTTCATTTTGAGTCATTCCTTTCTATCTATTAAGATTCTCCGAAAACAAAAAAACCCCGGACAGTCGTCTCACATGAGATTGACTCTCCCGGGCTTTTTTCCCTCCGTGTGCATACGCGCTTCTATTTACGCGTATGTGTTTTCTCTCGGACCAGTCCATGTCAATTGACATGCGGAACCCTAGAAAACTTTACATGATATCATGATACTAAACTCAGCTCTATCTTTCAATTGTAAGATTTTCTTTCATATACCGCGATCGGTTTATTCCATTTTCTGATCGTTTTGCTGTAATGCATGCCGATTTTCTCCGCTACCCGTATGGACGCTTTGTTACCCGGATCAATCAAAGCCGCCATTTTGCCGAACTGCCGCTCGTTAAAGCCATAGTCCAGACAGGCCCGAGCCGCTTCTTGCGCATAGCCGTTCCCCCAGTGGCGGCGGGCAAACATATAGCCAATTTCCATTACGGTTTGATTTTCGATCTGCTGGGGAACGATGCCGCATTGCCCCAAAAACTCCCCTGTCAGCTTATCTTCGGCGATCCACAGACTAACGCCGTACCCTTTTTCATTTCGTTGGTTCCAATTGACCCACTCGCGGGTTTGCCTCTTATCTTTTAAACCGGAATAATATGTCATGACGTCAGGATCATTAAAAAGCAGCCCAAACAAAGTGGCTTGATCCCGATCTTCCATACAGCGCAAACGAATTCGATCAGTCACAAGCTTCGTTTTAGCGTTCATACTTCGCCACATCCTGCTTCCATTCTTTTTTGAGAGCTTCAATATGTGCCTGATGATAGCGGTTATGATCTGCCATATGCCAAATTCCCCATCGTATCGTCGCGGTGTCACCTTCGAAGGAAAGCGGCTGGTTCAAAGCATTTTCAGTTAAAGTGAAGCATACCGATTTCAGCTCGTCTACTACATGCTGATGTCTTTTCAGGAGTTCATCTAAGTCTGGCTGATTCACCGGTTCAGGCAGCCGTCCGCTTTCATCTGTCATCGGGCCGTATGCCTGTTCAATATGGTCCGGTATCCGATTTTCCTTGATACGCCAGACCCATCTGATATCAACATTTGTGATATGGTGCAAAAGCTGAGCCGTGCTGTTTTTTGTTTGGCAGCGCCCCTTATAGTAAAGTTCACTGTGTGTCATATGGCTTACGATGGAAGCCAGACGGAGACTGTTTTCTTCCACTGCGGAATACAGCAAACTGACCGTTGGCGCCATGTCGTTTCTTATGGATAAGTCCTTCATGTTCAGTTCCCCTCCTAACTAGGTACATTTGACACCAAACAAAAATTCCCTTTAAAAAAGAAAAAAAGCTCTCATTACAAGAGAGAGCCATCTTAATTGTTATTTCCCGGTTTATATAAGTAAGGATCATGCTGCGGTTCATTAGCGGTATTTAAATCAAGGGATATATCACCGCGTGCATTCATCGTGCCAAGGGTAATCGAAGACAGCAGTTTGGGGCTGTACCCTTTTTCCTCAAGCTTCTCAAACAGCCAGGATCGGTTTTTTTGGAGATATTTCAAATTATGATCAAGGATTTCGCCATCCAGTATGAGCGGAATCGGGATAAAATTCCGTTCAGCTTCCATATTCAAATCCCGCACCTGCACCGCTCTCGCTTCCTCTTTCGGGATGACGCTTACTTCTCCCGTTTCTTCAATGATAGCAAGATCAATGTCAGCCGGGTCGGCATAGCCCTTTTCCCTCAGCTTTCCGAGCAGTTCATTAACAGTCAGCCTTTCTTTACGAAGGCCGCGTTCATCAATATCCCCGTTTCGGATTAGGACAGTCGGGCTCACGACCAGGAGCCATCGCCATTTATTAGATAAAGAGAGCTTGCTCATGATAAGATAAAGCACCAAAAAAGCACCCGCATAATAAATTGACATCGGCAGCTTGGATGTAAGGATCGGCTCACTGATAATGGTTCCGATTGCGAAGGTCAAAAGCAGGTCAAAATTGTTCATTTGTGACACAGCTTTTTTACCGGCAAGCCGAAACAAAATATATGCAATCGAAAATACGATAACTGGCTTCAGTAAAAATACCCATACCATCCATAACACCGATCTTTACCTCCATCCGCTGGTCATATTGAGCCTATTGTGCCCCGTGGCAGGCCCTCTATGCATCAGTGTCTAGGCGAACGTGCATATCGCCTGAACATAACATAATAGAAAGTGACACCGATTGGAGGCGCAATACGCAATATGAAAAATCAGAAGTCGAATACCCTTTGGCCCTTTGATCTGCCATTGGCTCCCCAACCCGAGGGCTACCAGCAGCAAACAATCGACAGGCTGGCCGGTTTGGAGCTAAGGATGGAGCAACTAATTAGAGCGATTGAGGTAAACAATGAATTACTGAGAACAATGCAAGAACAGCAAAACCGTGTATGCACAAATGGCGGCGGGTCTGTGATTGTCCGGATGTAGAAACCGGCGCTTGTCTACCTTCTTATATCTCAATAAAAAACTCTTCTCTGAAAGGAGAAGAGTTTCATGTATGTGTTCAAACGGACTGCGCCAAACTTAATTGCGGGCCGAATAGCTCGTAATGGATAGATTCCGGCGCTGATCCGAGCTCTGATACAAGCTTATGCATTGCCGTAATAAACGACGGTGAACCGCAAATATAGTAATCCGCATCTGTGTTGGCAATCAGTTCTTTGAGGAATTGCTGATCAATCTGTCCTTCATGAAAATGCAGATCACCTGCACGGTCTTCCTCTGTCGGCTCGCGATACACAAATGCTGTTTTAACAGAAGAATGTTTTGCTGCTTCTTCTACTTCATGGCGCAATGCATGATATTCACTGTTTTTCGCCGCATGAATGAACAGAATTTGCCGTTCAGGCTGTTTGGAAACAGAAGTTTTAAGCATACTGATCATTGGTGTAATGCCAACTCCGGCACTGATCAAAACGAGATCTTTTTGTGATGCATGATCTAAAACAAAGTCCCCTGCCGGTGCGCTGATCTCTATTGAATCTCCCTCCTGCAGCCCATCGTGTAAGTAGGAAGACACGACACCATCTTTCTTCACTGAAATTCGATAATAGTCTTTTCCCGGCATATCAGACAGGCTGTACTGGCGGATATGCGTATATTCAGAATCAGGAATCCGCACTTTGATGCTGATATATTGCCCTGCTTGGAATTCAGGTAACGGCTTGCCGTCTTCCGGTTTCAAATAAAAAGATGTAATTTCTTTGCTTTCCCGCTCTTTTTTTGCGATAACGAATGGCTTATACTCCTTCCAGCCGCCGGCTTGCTCTTCAGCCTGTTCATACATGTCTTTTTCAATTCCGATGAACGCGTCAGCAATGACTCCGTACGCTTTTTCCCATGCCTGCATAATGTCAGGAGTTGCAGCGTCTCCCAATACATCTTTAATCGCAATCAGCAAATATTTACCGACGATTGGGTAGTGCTCAGGCTTAATTCCGATACTGCGGTGCTTGTGGCCGATTTGTTTGACAACCGGAATGATGTTTCCTAATTGGTCAATGTTTGCCGCAGCTGCAATAACGGCATTTGCCAGTGCAGTTCGCTGTGTTTTTTTCTTTTGGTTTGTTTGATTAAAAATGTTCAAAAGCTCTGGATGGTCTTGAAACATCCGATCGTAAAAACGGCCAGTGATTGTTTCTCCATGCTGTTGCAATACGGGTACAGTGCTTTTAATAATGTCGATTGTTTTGTTATCTAACATTTTATAAACAATCCTTTCGAAAAGATGTATTTAAAATATATCTTTAAAATACATGATCTTACGAATAAAAGATATATCTAAAATGAATCTTTAATAAAGTTGTCACAAAATTATCAATTTAACATGACATTTGTTGCTTTTTTATAGAATCCCCTAGCAAAAACGGACTAACCATTGTAATAATCACCATTGAAAAGTACAAAAAAACCCAAAACAACTTATGTTTTGGGTTTAACGTTCACCAAGGCTTATCAGTTCCGAGCGCATTTGCAAGCGCCTGGCTGTGTTTCTTGCGGTTCTTACGTTCATTAGCGCGCTGTACAGCTGTATTATGCAGCATGATTTCTTCTTCTGTTTCCGGTACAACCCTCGGTACAGGCACCGGCTTGCCATTTGAATCTAATGCGACAAACGTCAAAAAGGATGTGGCAGCGAGTTCCCGTTCGCCAGTCATCAAATGTTCTTTAATGACTTTCACAAATACTTCCATAGAAGATGTGCCGACCCATGTCACATAGGACTCTAGGCAGACAGAATCCTTTTGCCCGATCGGCTTTAAAAAATCTACAGAATCCATTGAAGCTGTTACCGTTTCACGTCTGCAATGGCGCGCCGCTGAAATAGAGGCAATGTCGTCTATGTAGCTCATTAATTTTCCGCCAAACAGCGTATTATGGTTGTTCGTGTCAAGCGGGAACACCCTGCTGGTTTTCACAACCTTTGACTCTTTACAAAATCTTGTTTCCGGTGTTTCCATACCTTTCTCCCCTTTGATGTCTGATCTTTTAGCTAAATGCACTTATATTCTCCTATTAAACAATATTCTCTTCCATTTGTCTAAAATTTAAAATGGTTTAATGATTTTCATGATGAGGGAATAATAAATGTATTCTTCACACTTTAGGAGGAAAAACAAATGGACGTATCCATCCCGAAATCTCAGCACAAAACGGTATGCCGAACGGAATACGGCACACTTCAGAAAGTGATCTTATGCAAACCTGAGCACATGACCATAAAAGATGTTATAAACGAAACACAAAAACATTTTGAAGATGACAATATTCATGTAAAAACCGCTAACGACCAGCACAGCCGCTTAGTGGAGGCACTTAGGTCACACAACGTTGAGGTCGTCCTTTTGCCCGTTCGCGACGGGCTCCCAGAACAGGTTTTTACTAGGGACATAGGATTTGTCATCGGAGAAAAAGCCTTTCTGTCAAGCATGACTGAACCGATTCGCCAAGGAGAAGAAGCCGTTATAAAAGATTTTTTTCACAGCCAAGGTATCTCTTACACCCGCATGCTTGATACGAGTATTGAAGGCGGAGACGTCATTATCGATGATGACATTGTCTATGTCGGAATCAGCCAGCGCACCGACATTTCAGCTATCGGCCAGCTGGAAGAGGCACTTCCTGAATATACGATCGTTCCAGTGAAGCTTCATGAAAAATTTTTGCATTTGGACTGCGTATTTAACATTATATCTGAAAGCGAAGCGTTAATTTATCCACAGGCCATTGAGCCAGATGCAGCCGATATGCTGGCAAAACGTTATGATCTTATTGAGGTGCCCGAGGACGAACAATTTACGCTTGGCACCAACGTCCTTTCAATCGGAAAAAAAACGATCATCAGTCTCCCTGGCAACCGCCATGTCAATCAACAGCTATCGAAAAGAGGCTATCACATTATCGAAATTGACCTGTCAGAAATTATTAAATCAGGCGGCTCCTTCAGGTGCTGCACAATGCCGCTGATTCGAGGCGAATGAAGAATCTTCCCCTTTTTCATGTTTTGAACAGCTTATTTTATCAAGATACGTTAATATAGAGGTGACATCATTTTTAAGGGGGAAATCGCATGACAAAATACATAGGATATGTGGGAACATATACAAAAGGCGGAAGCGAAGGAATTTATTCATTTGAGCTTGATACTGAGAAAAAAGCACTCAGCGAGCCAAAGCTGGCCGCTAAGCTGGGCAACCCGACATATGTGGCGCCGAACAAAAACAACACCATCCTTTATTCCATCGAAAAAGCAGACGGCCAAGGCGGAGTTGCTGCCTATCAAATCGATAAAAACAGCGGCGAATTGACATTTCTGAATCATCAGTTAATTGATGGCCCTTCGCCATGCCACGTAAGCGTTGATGATCAAAATCAATTCGTACTGACTGCCAATTATCACAGCGGGAAGGTACACGTTTTTCCGGTTCAGGAAGACGGCAGCTTGCAATCACCTGTTTCAGAGGCCGCTCACACAGGAAAAGGGCCGCACGAAAGACAAGAAAAACCGCATACACACTACGCGGGGTTCACACCTGAACACAATTATGTGGTAGCGGTTGATTTAGGTATAGATAAGCTCTACACCTATAAGCTTAAAGACGGTGTGTTGACTGAATCCGGAAGCCATTCCTTCGCTCCCGGTGCAGGACCTCGCCATATCGCTTTTCATCCGAAAGAAAAATACGCTTATGTCATGACAGAATTAAGCAATGAAGTGATTGCGCTTGAATACAACCCGACAGCCGGCGAATTTAGAGAAATCCAAGTCGTTTCTGCCATCCCTGATGATTTTACAGATAACAGCCAGGGAAGCGCAATACATGTCACGCAGGACGGACGTTTTGTTTATGTCGCAAACCGCGGCCATGACAGTATCGCCGTATTTGAAGTGAATCAATATTCAGGAGAGCTGGCTTTCGTAGAAAGAGTGTCGACAGAAGGAAACTGGCCTCGTGACTTTGTATTTGACCCAACGGAAGAGTTCCTCGTTGCTTCAAATGAAGAAACAGGCAACCTTGTCTTGTTTGAAAGAGACAAAGAAACCGGCCGATTGACACTCCTCCCATCAACGGTTTCTGTCCCTTACCCGGTTTGTGTAAAGTTTTTACATCAAGTATAATCAAATGGAGTGGCTCTAGTAAAAAGGAGCCACTCTTTTTATTTTTATCTCACTTTTTCCTTCGTTTCAGCATTTCGATACAAATGGCAAGCGACAAAACGGCCGGGTTCGATTTCTTGAAGCTGGGGACGAGATTCTCCACATTCAGGCATCGCCTCAGGACAGCGGGTCCGAAACACGCAGCCGCTTGGCGGATTGACCGGGCTCGGCAACTCTCCTTTTAAGAGAATACGCTCACGCTTGTCCTCCAATTCAGGATCTGGAATTGGAATCGAGGACAAAAGCGCCTTTGTATAAGGATGAAGCGGTTCACGATACAAGGTGCCGCTCTCTGTAATTTCCATCATGTGCCCTAAGTACATAACACCGATCCTGTCACTGATATGCTTCACCATCGAAAGATCATGGGCAATGAATAAAAACGTTAGCCCTTTCTCTTTTTGAAGCCGCTTCAGCAGATTGACCACCTGCGCTTGAACAGAGACATCAAGTGCAGAAATCGGTTCGTCCGCCACGATAAATTCAGGATTCAGCGACAGTGCTCTCGCAATCCCGATTCTCTGCCTTTGCCCGCCGCTGAATTCATGCGGATAACGGCTGCCAAAATCGGGATGAAGCCCAACTGCCTCAAGCAGCTCGTCCACGACGAGAAGCCGTGCTTTATGGGTATTGTAGAGGTTATGAATCTCCATTGGCTCCAAAATAATTTCTCGAACGGTCATGCGCGGGTTAAGTGAAGCATAAGGGTCCTGAAAAATCATCTGCAGTTTGCGGTTGAAGGCAAACTGCTCTTTTTCACTTAGTGCATGAAGATTTGTGCCGCGGTATGTCACGCTTCCTTCTGTCGGCTGATAAAGGCGCATCAGCACTCTCCCCAAGGTTGATTTCCCGCACCCTGATTCCCCGACTAGCCCGAACGTTTCTCCTTCACGAATCTGAAAGGTGACCCCGTCGACGGCTTTGACTGTCCGCTTTTTCCCTGCGTCAAAATGCATTTTTAGCTGGCTGACCTCTAACAAAGGCAGTGGCGTCATTTGTCTCCCTCCTTATTCTGAAAAACAGCGGCGCACCGCACAAAGTTCTTTTTCATAGATTGTGTCTTTTAATGTAAGGATTTCGATTGATTTTCCTGTCTTTGGAGAATGAAGCATTTTCCCGCCGCCTACATACAGACCGACGTGATGAATCGCTCCTTTTCCTTCCTCATAAGCAAAAAACAGCAGGTCACCGGCTTTCATATCATCAAGTGGGACACCCTTCCCCGCCTTAGCCTGATCTCCCGCATCACGGGGGATGCTATATCCATTTGCCTTAAATATACTGTACATAAATCCGGAGCAATCAAACCCAAACCCGCTGATCCCTCCCCACAGGTAGGGAAGGCCAAGGAAAAACGCACCCGTTTGAATGATGTCTTCAGCAGTCCCTTTCTGTTGGCTGACAGGCACTGCATCACTTTGCTTCACAAACCTTTCTCCCAAAACGGTCGAAACCTTAAAATATCCTTTTTCTTCTGCAATAAGGGGGAGAACTGTCAAAAAGCTCAATTCGATCTCCTTTTCTCCATTGCTTTTGTACAAAAAGGCAGCAGGTTTGCTGATCATCACATCGTGTTGTGTATGGATGGGCTTTGTTTTTTCCAGCTGGTTCTTTTTCATCCAGCCTGGGTATCCGCGCGGATCCTTTCGGGATGGCTGGCTAGGCACGATCACAGAAACCCATTCCTCCTGTTCCGCTGTCACAAGTACCTTTTCGCCAAAGAGAACCTGAGTTTGGATTACATTGTCTGTACATAATCCAAGCCGTTCATCATACGTCATGCGCTCCAGCCAGTCTCTGATCCTTACAGTCGGTTGAAGCATGAATTGATCAGACGGACGCGGTGAATCAGGCGCTGTCCAGATGTTGGCCACTGCTGATATGACAGTGTGCATCATTGCTCTTTTTCCCCTTTCAAAAGCGCAGCCCCGGTGATTCCGAGGCCCGGTTTGCCAGGCATCGAAACCGTGCTGCCGCTATATGTTATGCCGCCTTTGAATACATCTGTTTTCAGCATCAGCGGCGCGTCAAAATCAAAGCGTGTGATGTTTCTCTTGCTTGCCGCAAAATGCGCCGCGGCCGTAATGCCCAGCTTCGTTTCGATCATGCTGCCGACCATACACTCCACCCCGCAGGCCTCCGCCATGGCATTAATTTTCTCTGCTCCGCTGATGCCGCCCGCTTTCATCAATTTAATATTGATCAAGTCTGCGCTCCGGGTTTGCAGAACTTCGAACGCCTGGCGCGGTGTAAAAACACTTTCATCAGCCATAATCGGCGTATCTGTTGCATCTGTCACCTTTTTAAGCCCAGCGAGATCATCTTTATGGACAGGCTGCTCGACAAGCTCAATGCCTAGGCCCGCATCCTCCATTTTCCGAATGGCAGTTACCGCTTCCTTCGGCCTCCACCCCTGATTAGCGTCTAAACGCAGTTTCACAGCTGATCCGACACGTTTTCTGATTTCCTGGATACGGGCGATATCTGTTGCAATATCATCTTTTCCGACCTTTATTTTCAGCGTTTGAAAGCCTTGTTTGAGATAATTCTCGGCATCAGCTGCCATCTCTTCAGGTGAGTTGACACTGACGGTATAATCTGTTTCCAGCGTATCTCGATATCCGCCAAGCATTTGATAAAGCGGCAGCCCGCACATCTGCGCCCAGCCGTCGTATAGCGCCATTTCTACAGCAGCCTTCGCGCTCATATTTCCTGTAAGAAGATGCTGGATGTCGTGCAGAATGGCCTCACAGCCGGACAGGCTTTTTCCAAGCAATGCCGGTTTTAAAACATTGTGAATGGCACTTTCAATGCTATCCATGCTGTCTCCTGTAATCACTAACGTCGGGGGTGCTTCTCCCCATCCGACTGCACCGCTGTCATAAGTAATCCTTACTATGACTGATTCAGCCGTATACACAGTGCGAAGCGCGGTTTTAAACGGCTTTGTCAGCGGAACGGCGATTCGGCTTGTTTCGATTCGAATGATTTTCATGTCTTCAGCGCCCCTTCTGAAACGCCCGCCTCTATTACGACTGTTTTTTCTGCTGTATTCATAGCAGCTTTCGCACCGATCGGAACGGCAATACTTGGCGAGCAGTGGCCGATTTTAAATCCTCTCAGAGCAGGCCTGCCCGCAGAAATAATATAGTCTTCCAGCACCTGCTCAAGCGAGAGAGACTTCTCTCGCTTCACCGGGACACAATTGTGAAAATCACAAACTAGAATTCCGGCCGCGTCCGTCAGCTTCCCCGCCATTTTCAACTGATTCAGCATTCGGTCGATTTGATAAGGCTCCTCGTCAATATCTTCAATAAACAGAAGCTTTCCTCTCGTATCAATTTCAAATGGCGTGCCCAGTGTAGACGTCAGCAAAGACAGATTTCCCCCGACAAGCTCGCCTTCCGCTTTTCCAGGAACAAGCGCGGTCAGCGGAGAAAGCTCTTCTGTATAGGTGAATTCCGTCTCTTGGAAGAGCTGCTTATATGACGCTTTTGTCAGCGGGTGAACGTCGTCAAGGCCAATATCCGAGCTGAGCATTGGGCCATGGAAGGTGACAAGACCTGTGTTTTGATGAATGGCAGTATGTAAAAACGTAATATCGCTGTATCCCCAAAAGATTTTAGGGTGTTTGCGGATCAAGCTGAAATCAATGCCCGCGGCGATACGTCCTGTCCCAAAACCCCCGCATGCGCACAACACTGCTTTTACCTCCTCGTCTCTGAACATCTCATGGAGATCCGCCAGCCGCTCATCATCCTGTCCCGCTAAATAGCCGTGCTGGTTTTTCAGCGCCTTGCCCAACTTCACCTGAAGACCGAGCTCTTCTAAAAATAATAGCGCGGTGTCAAGCTTTTTTTGATCCGGCGGACTTGCGGGCGCGATCACTCCGACTGTATCACCCTTTTTCAGCGCTTTCGGCTTGTAATTCAACGAAAACACTCCTTTCATTTGCTCTGCACCCTACGTATACGTGCAAGAAAGAGAAAAAATACCGCTCCTTCGCATAAAGAAGCAGTATTTCCTCAATCACCGCCATCAGTTTTTATCTGCCCATTTTAAATCGATATAGCCGACAGGGTGACGGACAATTCCCTTTACTTGTTCATTTTGCAGGTGAACCTGATTATAAAAATAAACCGGGATGATCGGCGCTTCATTGATGAGCAGCTCTTCAGCTTGATGCATAAGAGAGAACCGTGTTTTTTCATCGGCTTCATTTTTCGCCTGTTTGATCAGCTGATCGTATTCTTTATTGGCCCAGCCTGTGCGGTTCATCGAATTACCCGTTTGAAAGGCTTCCAGAAAACTGATAGGGTCTGCATAATCAGGCAAAAATGAGCTTTGAGAGAATTGGAATTTCAGCGCTTTTTGATCCTCTAAAAATACGTTCCATTCCATATTGGCCAGCTTTACATCGACTCCAAGGCTATTTTTCAATTTTTGCTGAATAGCTTCGGCAATCTTTTTATGCTCCGGCTTTGTACTGTAAGTAAGCGTGATCGCAGGAAGCTTATTATAGTTTTCTTCCTTCATGCCCTTTTCGAGCAGCTGCTTCGCTTTGCTTTCGTTAGGCTTGATCAAGTCTCCGCCTGCTTCACGGAAATCTTTGCCGTCATGCTGCGTAAATCCAGGCGATACAAAGGCGCGCGCCGGTTTTTCATTATTTTTCGTGACGTACTTTACAATTTCCTCTTGATCCACAGCCATCGCAAAGGCTTTTCTGATGTTTTCATTTTGAAACGGCTCCATGTTGACATTAAATCGATAGAAATAGAGACCCGCCTGGTCAACAATATTGACGTTATCCTGATCAAGCAGCTGATCACTCAGCTCAGCAGGGACATAAGCGGTATCAAGTTCCCCTGATTGAAACATCTGGTAATCTGTATTTCTGTCACTGACCATCGCCCATTTCACCTTATCAAGCTTCACTGTATCTTTATCCCAATACGTGTCGCTTTTCTCCATTGTGATGCTGTCATCATGCTTCCATTCCGTCAGCTTAAACGGGCCGTTTCCGACAAATGTATCTGCCTCAGCAAACCACTTCGGATTGTCTTTATCGACCTTTTCATTTACCGGAAAATACGCAGGATTGGACACAACGCTCAGAAAATATTTTTGCGGTGCTTCCAGTGTAACTTCAAGGGTTCGATCATCCTTTGCCGTCACCTTCACATCGTCTTTTTTCCCTTTCCCGCTGTTATATGCTTCGCCGCCTTCAATAAAATAACCTAGGAATGCCGATGAAGCGCCTTTTTTCGGATCAAGCATCCGCTTCCACGCGTATTCGAAGTCTCCGGCTGTTACAGGATCTCCGTTTGTCCATTTCGCATTTTCCCGAATCGTAAATGTGTAAGTTTTATTATCTTTCGAAACAGACCATTTCTCCGCCATTGCCGGCTCGGGCTCATGATCTTTGCCAAGACGCGTCAGCCCCTCCATGATGTTATTTAACGGCTGCCATGACACATTATTAAAGCCGATCGGCGGATCGAATGAAGTCGGTTCATTTTCATTATTTACATACAGCACCTTTTCTCCGCTGGTTTTTGCCTTATCATGACTGCCTTCTTTTCCGGCCTGTTCATTTGCTGTGCACCCCATCAGCGCAAACGAAAGTCCTAATGCAAGACCCATGCCCCATAGCTTTTTCACTCGTTTCATCCTCTTCCCCCTTTTCATGTTCAATCCTTCGCATCTCCTGACAGCACCGCATGCTCTGCTCGTTGATCCTGCAGCCAGCAGTTGACGGTGTGCGAGTCAGATCTGATCGTCTGGCCCGGGTACACCCTGTCACACACAACCATCCTGTTCGGACAGCGGGCGGCAAACGGGCAGCCCGGCGGAGGCGAAAATAAATCCGGCGGCGTTCCGTCGATCGGGATCAGCTCCGCTCCATCTAAATCCAGCCGCGGGACAGAAGCCAGCAGTCCTTTTGTATAAGGGTGCTGCGGCTGATAAAAAATATCTTTTCTCGTGCCGATTTCCGCCATTTTCCCGGCATACATGACTGCGACTCTGTCAGCTACCTGGGCAACGACCCCTAAATCATGTGTAATCAGGATGACAGACACATTCGTTTTTCTCTGAATCTCTTTAAACAGCTCTAAAATCTGTGCCTGAATGGTTACATCCAGGGCGGTGGTCGGTTCATCCGCAATTAAGATGTCAGGCTCGCAAATCAGCGCCATCGCAATGACAATCCGCTGTCTCATGCCGCCGCTGAATTGGTGGGGATATTGCTTTAGGCGCTCTTCGGGATCTGGAATACCAACCAATGACAGCATGGAAAGCACCTCTTTCCGTGCCGCTTTTTTGCTCATTTTTTTGTGGCGCAATAGCGCTTCCCCCAGCTGGTCGCCGACAGTCAGCGTAGGGTTTAACGCCGTCATCGGGTCTTGAAAAATCATAGAAATGTCGGCTCCCCTTATACCTCTCATTTCTTTGTCAGAGAGACGGCAAAGGTCTTTGTTTTTAAATAGAATGCTGCCGTCTGTCACCTTCGCCGAATAAGGCGGAAGCAGGCCCATGATGCTTTGGGAGGTAACGCTTTTGCCGCAGCCGGATTCGCCGACGATCGCAAAGGTTTCTCCTTTATACAAATCAAAGCTCACCCCTCTGACCGCCTGAACCGTCCCGCCGTAAGTCGTAAAAGACACGTGCAGATTTTGGACTGACAGAACTTTTTCCATACAGCTACCTCCTCAGCTTAGGGTCAAGCGCATCCTGCAATCCGTCCCCCAGCACATTAAACGCGTACATCGTCAGAGATATGAAAAAGGCCGGAAAAAACAGGCGCCACCAATGCCCAGATAAAATCGTGGGCAGGCCGTCATTCGCCATCACGCCCCAACTTGCAAACGGAGCCTGTATGCCGAGGCCGAGAAAGCTTAAAAATGATTCTGCGAATATGGCGGCAGGTACGGTTAATGTCATTTGTACGATGATCGCTCCCATAGTATTCGGCAGCAAATTCTTCCGGATGATGCGAAAGGTTTTCGCGCCAAAGGTTTTCGAGGCGAGTACATATTCATAATTTTTAATCTGAAGCACCTGGCCTCTTACAATTCTCGCCATGCCGACCCACCCGGTCACAGTCAGCGCCACAATAATCGTGCCCAGTCCCGGCCCCATGAGCACCATCAGCAAAATGACAACAAGCAGGTACGGCAGTCCGTACAGCACTTCGATAATCCGCATCATAATGCTGTCAACCCTGCCGCCTTTATAGCCGGCAACGCCTCCGTAAATGACACCGATCAAAAAATCAATCAGTGCTGCCATCACGCCGACAAACAACGAGATTCTCGCGCCATACCATGTCCGGGTAAACACATCCCGGCCGAGTTCATCGGTGCCGAACCAATGATCGGCTGAGGGCGGAAGATTTTGTTCTGTCAGCGATTGGCGTACGACACTATGGGGCGATAAAAAGGGCCCGATAACTGCCATGACAAAAAGAAATAAAAGAATAAAGAGTCCGGCCATCGCTAATTTATTTTTTTTCAGCCTCCTCCAGGCATCCTGCGTGTATGATAAACTCGGCCGCTTGACCGAATCGGCTTCCCGATTTTTTTCCTGATTCGAGACAAACCACTCATCAGGCACCTGATTGTGCTGTTCTGGCTGGCGTTCATCCGTTTGTACAGGGAGATTCACACGCTTCACCCTTTCTTATGCAGTTTAATGCGCGGGTCTAAGAGACCGTAGGCCAAATCGACCAAAAACAGCATGATAATCAGAATGACGCTGTAAAAAACGGTCGTTCCCATAATCACGGGATAGTCCCGCTGATTAATGCTTTCAACAAAATATTTTCCCATTCCCGGAATGGCAAAGATTTTTTCAATGACAAAGCTTCCTGTTAAGATGCTGGCGACGAGTGTGCCCAGGACGGTAATGACGGGCATGAGTGCATTTCTGAGTGCGTGTTTTACGATAATTTTGAATGGAGAAAGCCCTTTTGCTTTTGCTGTGCGGATATAATCCTGTGTCAGAACTTCGACCATGCTCGACCGTGTCAGCCTGGCAATGATCGCCATTGGCCCTACAGCAAGCGCTGCGGTCGGAAGCACCATATGAATCGGGCTCGTCCATGTCGCAGCAGGAAATAGTTTGAGATTGACAGCAAATTGCTGAATGAGCAATGTTGCCAGAATAAAATTCGGGATGGAGATGCCGAGTACTGCAAGACTCATCGCGGCGTAGTCCAAAAAGCCATTGCGGCGGAGTGCAGCGATTACGCCCAGCACCAGCCCAGAAATCACAGCAATGACAATCGCTGTCATCCCAAGCTCAAAGGAAACGGGAAATCCGCGTTCCAGCATATCATTTACGCTGTCCGACGGTTTTTTAATTGAAGGTCCGAAATCGAATGTAATGATGGATTTTAAGTAGAAAATGTATTGGAAAATGAGAGGATCGTCTAAGTGATAGTAGGCTTCGAGATTTTTTTGAACGGCTTCATTTGTGCCTCTCTCCTCGTTAAAAGGAGATCCGGGAATGACCTTCATAAGAACAAAAGTCAGGGTGGTAATCACCAAAATTGTAGCTGCCATTGCCCAAAAACGCTTTATCATGTATCGCGCCAAAGCCTAAAACACCCCTTTAGCAGAATGATGTTCGCATCGCAAGCTCAGTCATGACAAGCATCGCCTGATAGGCTTCAAGCATGTCCTTCGCCTGAAATTGAACGGTTGTAGTTCCCGTCTTGATTTCCGTTCCCGGCATCAGATTCGCCCATTCTGCTTGGCCATAATTGGCGAATTCAATGCTCAGAACTGGCCTGTCAGGCGGGGTGAGCGGCTTGACTTTGTCCTTGTTTTGCAGGGCAAACGCAGTTTTTTCTGTCAACAGCCGTCCGGCTTTCGCAGGGGACAAGCACTTCACTGCGGATCTTGAAATGGTTTGTTTGACTGCGGCTGTCGTCACGTTCGGGATAAGCTCTTCTGCTTCCTTCGCCGCCCGGTCATCCCCGGCTACCAGTAATACCGGGACATCATAATAACCGGCAACGTATGCATTTAATCCAAGCTCACCGACAGGCCGATCGTTTATGTAAAAATGACGGACGCCGAAAATCATGCTGTGTGACATGACACCGGGAGTCGAGGCTCTCGCATGATAA
The DNA here is from genome assembly GCF_037964975.1 of Bacillus sp. EU52. Classification (NCBI taxonomy): domain Bacteria; kingdom Bacillati; phylum Bacillota; class Bacilli; order Caryophanales; family Bacillaceae; genus Bacillus; species Bacillus sp. EU52. The sequence continues at coordinate 1,315,121 of NZ_CP150177.1, read as the reverse complement.
CCGAGAAACAAAGCGCCTGTAAACGTATCATCCAGTCCCTCCACCATTGAAAATGGTTTGACGTCACCAGAAATCAAGTCTGCTTCAGGGTGAAGCTTTTCAACCATCAGATTATTCATCTTCGAATGACTGTCATTGACCAGCACCTCGGTACACCCGCTGTTAAACGCTTCAGCAATACAGTAGTTTGCTTCTTCAGTCATGATAAGCCGTCCGCGTTCATAATTCCGCTTGCCGGAATCCACAAAGGTATCGTCCGGAAGACCCGAAATACCTTCCATATCTACTGACATGTACAATTTCATAACGCTCCTCCTTTTTTACTAAATTATGAATATTCTAACAGATTATATTAAAAAAAGAGGAAAAATGCAATATAACTGGGAAAAATCTCAATCATTCAGTGATAAAAAAAGAATCCTCTTTCAAGGATTCATGTCTGTTTACCAACCTGTTCTGTAAGCAGTTCATATTTTTTCAGGGTTCTTTCAAACACCTCATCAAAAACGTCCGGCACAGAGGCGCGTATCACCTCAGCTCCCTCTCCCGTTATTCCGCCTTTGGTTGCGACACGTTCCAGCGTCTCCTCGAAAGACATATTTTTTTCGATCAGCACCTTGCCAGTTCCGTATAGCGAATGAATCAGAAAATCAAAGGCTTCTTCTTTGGACAGGCTGCTGTTTCTGACGGCAGACAGTGCCAGCTCTTCAAAGATTGCAGCTATGAATCCCGGTGCCGAGCTCGTTAAATTGCTGGCCGCATCTAAATTCGATTCTTTGATTTCTCGTACACGGCTGAAAACCGATAACAATTCATTCAGACGTTCTTTTTTCTCTGCAGCCAGCGCTTCACTGTGAACGACAAGTGAGATGCCAGCTTCTGCTTCGGACGTAATGGCAGGAATAACACGTGAGATACCGGCTTCTGTTTCTGCCTCCAAAAGACGCAGCGGCACACCGGCAGCTATGGATACGATGTGAGTATTTCTGTTCACATACGGGTGCAGACGGCGCATTGTTTCGATGACATGGAGCGGCGGGACGCATATCAAAATCAATTGGCACGTATTTGCCCAATTCTCCAACGGATCAGCCGATACGTTTGGATAATCTGACATGAGTGCCCGCAGCCGCTCCCCCTTCGTTCTCGTCTCAATAAATAGCTCATTCTCTTTTATTTGTTCATGTTTCAACAGCTGTCTGGCGATCATATCCGCCATGCTGCCATATCCAATCAATCCAATCTGTTCCATCGACTCAGTCCTTTCATATACAATATGAAGTGTACCGTTTTCCGCACTTTTTCACAATTTCCCATAATCTTTTCATTTTTATCCCACAGTTTTTGTTTATGATAAACTCAAGTCATAAACCTATCAATATAAATAGACATGTGAAAATAGAGAAACGGAGTGAACATGATGGATAACTATCGTGATGAAAACAGAACGAAAGGTAATGAGAATGAGGTCTTTTTAACGAAAGAGAACGATCAGAGCACCTCCTACTCGGCCCGCAATGTCATTCATGATCAGGAGAAGAAAAAACGAGGCTTCGGATGGTTCAGACCGTTGCTTGGCGGAGTGATCGGCGGCAGTCTTGCCCTTGGCATTTACACGTTTACACCGCTTGGCGACCATGATTCTCAGGACACTGCAAAACAATCATCCAGCCAGCAGCAAACGCAATCTGTTACAGCAACAAGCACCTCCTCTGAATCTAAAAAAAGCTCATCAAGCTCAAGCAGCTCATCTGCATTCAAGAGCGAGGACTCTTCTAAAATCTCAGATATGGTAGAAGACCTTTCACCAGCGATTGTCGGTATTACAAATCTTCAGGCACAATCAAACAGCTCTTTGTTCGGCTCTAGTTCTTCTGATTCCAGCGAAGATACAGAAAGCGGTTCAGGGTCAGGTGTCATTTTCAAAAAAGAGAATGGCAAGGCTTATATCATTACAAATAACCACGTCGTAGAAGGGGCATCATCACTGAAGGTATCTTTATATGACGGCACTGAGGTTACTGCAAAGCTGGTAGGCAGTGACTCGTTAACTGATTTAGCCGTCCTCCAAATCAGTGATGACCACGTCACAAAAGTGGCAAACTTCGGTGATTCATCTGATCTCAGAACAGGCGAGACCGTTATTGCGATTGGGGATCCGCTTGGAAAAGATCTGTCCCGCACAGTAACACAAGGAATTGTAAGCGGCGTGGACAGAACGGTTTCAATGTCTACATCAGCCGGCGAAACGAGCATTAACGTCATTCAGACAGACGCAGCAATTAATCCAGGTAACAGCGGCGGTCCTTTGTTAAATACAGACGGCAAAATTGTCGGCATTAACAGTATGAAAATCAGTGAGGATGATGTTGAGGGTATCGGATTCGCCATTCCAAGCAATGACGTAAAACCGATTGCTGAAGAATTGCTGTCTAAAGGACAAATTGAACGTCCATATATCGGTGTCAGCATGCTTGATCTGGAACAAGTGCCGCAAAATTACCAAGAAGGCACACTCGGCCTGTTCGGCAGCCAGCTGAATAAAGGTGTTTACATCCGTGAGGTCGCTTCAGGCTCTCCTGCTGAAAAGGCCGGATTAAAAGCAGAGGATATTATCATCGGCCTAAAAGGTAAAGAAATTGATACAGGCAGTGAATTGCGCAATATCTTATATAAAGACGCAAAGATCGGTGATACCGTTGAAGTGAAAATTCTCCGAAACGGCAAAGAAATGACGAAAAAAATTAAACTGGATCAAAAAGAAGAGAAAACTTCGTAAGACATAAAGCCTCAGGCCGCAAAAGCGGTCTGAGGCTTTTTATTAGATAAAAGACCTAATTGTTCTATGAAACTTTCAGACGAGATATCCGTATATCATACAGATTGACATCATTCTCATCAGATGCTAGAAACATCGTTTGCTAGGAGGCATGAACATGAAAACCGTAGGACTGAGTATGATCTGTGCAGGATTGGCTTTTCTTTTGCTGAGCTTTCTTCTCTCTGAATCGACGTTGACGTGGGGAATTGTATTGGGTACCAGTATTCTATTAAACATAACTGGTACGGCTCTAATCATGCGTTTCTTAAAAGCCCCCCAATCTAACAGCTGACATGCAGCAAAGCCGATGACGAAATCTTTAAGTTTTGCTGTTTTTATTTCGGCATGACTGAACCGCAGTACAAGCTCACAATCTCTTCTTTACCCAATTTCCATATATCTATTAGCATCTTTTGCTTTAGATCGGGCTCAGAGCATAAAAACTCCCTGTCCATTACGGACAGGGGGTTTGAGGTTATGACATATGCTGGTCTCTATAGAGTCTTTTATTTTCAATTCCATACGATTTTTGGACAATGTAAAGCGGCCTGTCTTTGGCTTCATCGTAGATTCTGCCGATATATTCGCCGATCACGCCCAAAATCAGAAGGACAATGCCGCTGAACAGGAGCTGGATCACAATAAGTGATGACCAGCCGGTAATCGTGCTGTCTGTGAATAGTTTCAGATACAGCACGATAAACATATACAGAAATCCAGCACCTGACATTAAAATCCCCGCATAGCTTGCCAGCTTCAACGGTTTATGTGAAAATGTCGTGATGCCGTCCATTGACAGCTTCAGCATTTTCTTGAGCGGGTACTTTGTTTCTCCGGCGAGCCTTTCATCACGTACATACTCGACCGCTGTCTGTTTGAAACCCACCCAGCTGACTAGCCCTCTGACAAATGGATTTTTTTCTTTTAATCTTTTCATTTCATCACAGACTTTTCTGTCCATGAGACGAAAATCCCCCGTATCAATCGGGATATCAATATCTGTCATACCGCTGAGAAGCCGGTAAAACATAGCCGCAGTTTGTTTTTTGAAAAAGGTTTCCCCTTTTCGTTTAGTCCGCACGGCGTACACGACCTCATAGCCTTCCTTCCACTTTTCAATCATATCTAAAATCAGTTCAGGAGGGTCCTGCAAATCGGCGTCAATGACGACGATTGCATTCCCCTGTGCATAATCCATACCCGCCGTAATGGCGATCTGGTGTCCAAAATTCCTTGAAAAATCAATAATTTTCACTCTCGGATCGATCAGGCTGTGCTCTCTTAAAATCTCAATACTGCGGTCTTTGCTGCCATCGTTGACAAAAAGCAGCTCGTAGTTTTCCTTCGTTTGATCCATGACCTCTTTTAAGCGCTGATAGGTTTCATGAATGACAAGCTCTTCATTATACACAGGTACAACAATTGAATATTGAATATGTCTGCTCATGTTTTTGCCTCCTATTCATCAGCATGTAGTTCGTATAATGTTGCTGACTGATTCATTCCGCCAGGTCCGCCCATTTTGCTGTTTTCACCTGAAGCCTTGCTGCTTGATGTATCAGCCGAATCAGTATTTTCTGTTTTTTGATCAGAACTTGATTGCCATTTTTCTGATGCTACTTCTTTTCCATTTTTCTCAACCCATTCAACAATGTCATTGTTTCCGCCTCTTCCCATTCCAGAAGCCAAGAAGTATTTCACTTTTCCTTCTTTTACAAGTTTTTTGAATTGAGTCAGTGTGATTGCCGGGTCAGAACCGCTGTATCCGCCAATAGCCATGACAGCTTTTTTCGTTTTAATGATATATGGTGCCGCTGTGTTCGAATCGGTTGTGGCGAATAGGTATTCAGCTCCGGAGTTATTCTCCTCTAGATATTTGATCAGTTTTTCATTTACAGTCGCATCAGACATTCCCATGCCTTTTCCGCTCATTGATGCGAGCTGAGGGCCTGTTTCAGGCAGTGAGCTGTTGCCTCCGTACAGAAGTGGCGTACTTGCCCAATAAATCGGCATCACCAGCAATGCGAGGAGAGCTGCAAGTGAAACATAATAACTGAACGGTTTTTGGCGCTGTTTAAACAGCAGCAAAGCAATCGCTGACAACACGCCGATAACACCTACCCCGATACTCCATCCAACACCGATTTGATCGTTGTAGTTTCTGAGAATAAACAATTCAAATCCAGTTGTCGCAATAATTGCTCCCGGCAAAAGCCATGCTTTCCAGCCTGTCTGATTGCGATACAGATGAACAAGGGCAACCCATCCCGCACCGACAAGAGCCGCAATCGGCGGTGCCAGCATGATGAGATAATAATGATGGAAAAATTCTGCGACACTGAAGAATCCGGCAATCGGTACAAGCCACGCAACCCAGAACACCGTTTCCTTCTGCTCTACAGATAATCTTCTTCTTTCTCTTGCGCCAGCGATCAGTAAGCCTGCGATTCCAAATATCGCAAATGGCAGAAGCCAGCTGATTTGATCAGATAACTCTTGTTGGAAAAGCCGCAGTGGACCAGGTGTTCCCGTTCCAAACATCCCTGAACCTGATTGCATTTTCGAACCGGTTCCTGTATCGCCTTTCCCTCCGTCTCCGCCGCTTGGAGGGCCTCCTTGACCGCCGCTTGGCATTTGGCCATTGGATGGAGGCGCCGCCATATTGCCATTTGAGGATTTACCATCGCTTGATGAGCTGTTGCTTGATGACTGATTAGGCGGTGCTTGAGTTTTATCAGAAGAAGACATTTCTTTTGAAGCGTCTTTGTTTGGCGCACCCTGGCCGCCGCCTGAATTTTGGCCTGTCAGCCGCTGGATTCCGTTATAGCCGAAAGCCAATTCCAAAACAGAGTTGGTTTGGCTGCTTCCGATATAAGGCCGCTTGCTTGCAGGGATATTGTCAACAATGAGCGGCCACGATAACGAAACGGCTGCTAATACGGCTAACGCACTTACCAATGAAACGATTTTTTTCTTGATTGTGGCGTTTGCCGCAATCAGATAGAACAATAAGAAAGCCGGTAAAATCATGTAAGCCTGCAGCATTTTTGTATTAAATCCTACTCCAACAACCAAAAATGCTGCTAACAGCCAGATCAGCTTTCCTTTTCTGATCGCTTTAAAGAGAAGCCATGTAGCAAGCAATAAGAAAAATACCAGTAATGCATCAACATTGTTTGTACGTGCTACAGCTACAGCAATCGGTGTACATGCCATGATGAAAGAGGCAATTCTTGCTGCTGTCTTACCGAATGTCGGTTTTATTAACAGATACATTAAAAGGACAGAACCTACACCAGCAAGTGCCTGAGGCAGGATGACGCTCCAGCCGTGCATACCGAATATAAGTGCGCTGATGGTTTGTATCTGGAACGTAATAGGCGGTTTATCAACCGTTATAAACCCCGCCGCGTCGAATGAGGCATAGAAAAAATTATGAAAGCTTTGCATCATACTTGTGACTGCAGCGGTGTAATAAGGATTCACCGTATCATCATTCCAGATGTTATAGATATTTAAGAATGCAGATGCGAGCAAAATGAGGATGAGGAAAATATCCAGCTCGCGTTTTTTCTTTTCCACGTGTTTTTCACTCCTTTTGGCTAACTTGGAAATAGTGTAACAAGCAAATATGAATAAACTATTAATAAACAAAGACAATATTTTTGCCGAGGCCATTTCATGCCAATCATCCTATATACAGCTGGTTTCTAGCCCTTTCTCCAAATCGTAATCGGCGATGCGTTTTCCCAAAATAAAAAAGCCCTCCGGCGCGCCGGAAGGCAAATGAATCACAATTTATTGGATCGGTTTCAATTTCGCTTCAATTTCTGCTCTTCGATGCTCTAGATATGGCGGAAGAGCAATCGTTTGGCCAAGCTCATCAAGATTTTCATCTACCATAAAGCCCGGTCCGTCTGTTGATAACTCGAACAAAATGCCGTTCGGTTCTCTGAAATACAGCGCCTTGAAATAGTAGCGCTCAACTATGCCTGAATTGCTAAAGCCTTCGCGGCTGATGATCCGGTGCCACCCGGCAAGTTCTTCTTCATCTCTTACCCGAAATGCGACGTGGTGAACACTCCCTTTGCCTTGACGCTCGCGCGGAAGATCGTTTCTTTCTATTAAATGGATTTCCGTTGCAGCACCGCCTTCTCCTGATTCCAGAATAACGGCGGTTCCTTGCCCTTCGACTGGTTCACGGCTGATTTCTGTAAATCCAAGAATATTCGTCAATACGTGTAAAGTTGGTTCAGCATATGGCACAGTCAGTTCAACCGGCCCTAACCCGCGAAACGAAAATTCTTCCGGAATGCCGCTCTGCTCAACAGGCAGGCCATATCCTTTTCCTTCCTCATCAGCAGTCAGCACAAGTCGCTGCCCTTCATGATCTTGAAATGCCAATATGTCACGTCCGGCTCTTTTGGAGATGCCGCTGTGCGTTACTTGCTGCTCTTCAAAACGTTCTTTCCAGTAATGCAGGGCTTCTGTGCTTGGGACGCGCAAACCAATAGAAGAAATACTGTTTGTTCCCGCATGAAACGGTGCAATGCGGGGAATCTCGAAAAACGTCAGCTCAGTTCCCGGGTTTGCCACTTCATCTCCGTAGAACAGATGGTACATTGTCGGTTCATCCTGATTGACGGATTTTTTGACGAGCTTTAATCCTAATACTTTCTTATAGAAATCCAAGTTTTTTTGTGCGTCGGCCGTTAATGCCGATACGTGGTGAATGCCGTTAACTTTCATATGCTGTCCCTCCAGGTTATTTTATCTCGATTTCGAGATATCATATCATAATTGTATATTTATTGTTCTAATAACAAAGTATTTTATTCGCATGAGAAAGTCAACATATCAGCTTCACCGAAGGTTCGTTCATTTTCTGAATTCTCACCTCCCCTCTGTACCGGCTAAAATCCTAATACAGAAAACACGAACTTTGTAAATAAAAATTATGAATTTTATTCGTTTATAGATCATTAAAACAGGTATTTCCACAGTTTTATCTGCTGTACACAAAGCAAATTTCGAAAATCAGAAAATTTATTTTATTTCACTTTTCTAAAATAGGGTTTACAATATGAAAAAATAGATTCTTCAACATGAAGCTTCAACATCATAGGAGGTTAAGGACATGCATACTGAAGACAACGGTTTGAAAAAAGAGATAGGCCTCTTGTTTGCCCTTACTCTTGTCATTGGAACCATTATCGGTTCTGGTGTTTTTATGAAGCCCGGCGCTGTGCTTGCTTATTCAGGTGATTCAAAAACGGCGCTTTTCGCCTGGCTGTTAGGCGGTATTTTAACACTGGCGGGCGGTTTGACAATCGCGGAAATCGGAACGCAGATTCCAAAAACCGGCGGGCTTTATACGTACCTTGAAGAAGTGTACGGCGAGTTTTGGGGATTTTTGTGCGGCTGGGTGCAGATTATCATTTACGGTCCGGCGATTATCGGCGCGCTGGGTTTATATTTTGGATCTTTAATGGCGAATCTTTTCGGCTGGGGATCTGGACTATCAAAAGTCATTGGAATTATAGCAGTTCTCTTTTTATGCGTCATTAATATTATCGGTACAAAATACGGCGGTTTTGTCCAAACGCTGACAACGATCGGAAAACTGATTCCGATTGCCTGCATCATCATCTTTGGCCTTTGGAAAGGCGATCAGCACATCTTCACAGCAGTAAACGAAAGCATTTCCGATATGAACTTCGGGGCGGCTATTTTAGCTACGTTGTTTGCTTATGACGGATGGATTCTCCTTGCCGCTCTCGGCGGAGAAATGAAAAATCCCGAAAAGCTGCTTCCACGCGCTATGACGGGCGGATTATTAATTGTAACGGCGATCTATATTTTCATTAATTTTGCATTGCTTCACATCCTGTCAGCGAACGAAATTGTCACGCTTGGTGAAAATGCGACAAGCACCGCTGCAACCATGCTGTTCGGTTCAATTGGCGGAAAGCTGATCAGTGTAGGGATTATCGTCAGCATCTTTGGGTGCTTAAATGGAAAGGTGCTTTCTTTCCCGCGTGTTTCATTTGCAATGGCGGAACGCAAACAGCTTCCATTTGCTGAAAAACTGTCACATGTACACCCGTCGTTCCGCACACCATGGATTGCGATTTCTTTTCAAATTGCTTTGGCTTTGATTATGATGCTGATCAGCAACCCTGATAAGCTCTCAGAAATCTCCATTTTCATGATCTACATTTTTTATGTGATGGCCTTTTTTGCAGTGTTTATTCTCCGCAAGCGAGCAGAGGGAAAAAAGCGCGCCTACAGTGTTCCGCTTTATCCATTTATGCCAATTCTGGCAATCGCGGGCTCCTTCTTTGTGTTAGGCAGCACACTCATTACAGATACAATGAGCTGCGGATTATCCATCCTCATCGGCCTTGCCGGACTGCCTGTTTATTACGGGATGAAAAAACGAAAAGCAAGCTGATAAAACGGTTCCCTTGTTTAGGGAACCGTTTTTTGGTGAAACAGAAGATAAAAGTTGACAGGAAAAACACAACTTTTGATATACTTTTTACGTTAAGCAGAAAGTTTTTGCAAACTTGGGTCGTTTTTTTAAAGCGAAGTAGGTCAAAATAAGGAGACACGATTTATCAAAAAAGTCAAGATACGTTTTTTTCGACTTTACCTGTTTTTTTTCGACAAAAGGCTATATAATAATTTGATGTGTGCATTGTTCATTCAAACTATGGAGGGTTTTTAATGATAAGAAGAAAAAAAGATAAGTTCTCACTCCTTTTAACAGAAATTGCAAAGAACATAGACGAAACTGCAGAATATTTTGTGAATTTTAAGGTCACTAACCAAACGACTCTTAAAGAATTTGCAGATACGTTAAAGGAATATGAAACAAAAGGTGACAATCATGTTCATGTCATGATTAAAGAGCTTAACAAAGCGTTCATCACTCCTATTGAGCGCGAAGATATCCTTCAGCTGACAAACAGCTTGGATGATGTGCTTGACGGAATCGAACATTTCTCTGCCATGATGGAGATTTTCTCAATTACTTCATCAGACGAGCATATTGATAAATTCAGCGGATATATCAGAGAATGTGCGAAAGAGATTTTGATTACGATCGAGCTGCTGGCAGAAAATCGCTTAAAGGATATTCAGCCTCACGCAATCAAAATTAAAGAGTATGAGCACAGTTGTGACAACTTGCACAGAAAATCATTAAAGAATCTTTTCGGAAATGAAACAGATCCAATCAAAGTCATTCAATATCGTGAAATATACGAAACGCTTGAAGAAATCGCCGACTCTTGTCAAAGTGTTGCCAATAATCTTGAAACCATCATTATGAAAAACGCGTAACGAGGGGTAAAAATGGATATTCTATTAATATTAACGATACTAATAGTCATTTGTGCTCTAGCGTTTGATTTCATCAACGGGTTTCATGATACGGCAAACGCAATTGCGACTTCGGTATCAACAAAAGCGTTAAAACCGCGCCATGCCATTATATTGGCTGCTGTGATGAACTTTGTCGGAGCAATGACGTTTACAGGTGTTGCCAAAACCATTACGAAAGACATCGTAGATCCTTATACGCTGGAAAATGGCTCTGTTGTCATTTTGGCTGCGCTACTCGCTGCAATTGCCTGGAACCTTATCACATGGTACTACGGTATCCCAAGCAGCTCATCCCATGCCATCATCGGCGCTATTGCCGGTGCAGCCATTGCGGCAGCCGGATTTGCAGCGTTAAACTATAAGGGCTTCATTAAAATCATTGAAGCACTGATTCTATCACCAATTATTGCCTTTGTCCTTGGTTTTATTCTTTATAGCATCGTTAAGCTGATTTTCAAAGACAGCAACTTGGCGAAAACGAATAAGCAATTCCGCAGAGTGCAGATTGTAACAGCTGCCCTGCAATCGTATACACACGGAACAAACGATGCGCAAAAAGCAATGGGAATTATCACAATGGCTCTCATCACAGCGAATTTACATACTTCTGCTAATGATATTCCTACCTGGGTGCAATTCGCCTGCGCGACAGCCATGGGTCTCGGAACATCAATCGGCGGCTGGAAAATCATCAAAACCGTTGGCGGAAAGATCATGAAAATCCGTCCGGTAAACGGTGTTTCCGCTGACTTAACCGGAGCAGCCATTATTTTCGGCGCCACGTTTATTCATTTGCCGGTCAGTACAACCCACGTCATTTCTTCATCAATTCTTGGCGTCGGTGCGTCCCACCGCGTAAAAGGCGTAAACTGGGGTACGGCCAAGCGAATGCTCATTACATGGGTCATCACGCTTCCGATTTCAGCGACACTTGGTGCCATCGCCTACTTTATTTTAAATATGATATTTTAATGTCACACCGCTTCTGTCAAAGGAGCGGTTTTTTTGATGGAACAGGAAAACCATCCGGATCTCTCGAATACAATAAGCAGAACCTATTTCAGATGTGAGGGATTCGAATATGGTTTTATTCTTTCAGATCATGGTCTGGTGCATCATGGCCGGACTGGGGTTATACGTATATGCCACGTGGCGTTTCGAAGCGAAGGTCAAAGAAAAAATGTCCGCCATCCGGAAAACTTGGTATTTGCTGTTTGTTCTGGGCGCTATGGTATACTGGACATATGAGCCCACTTCCCTATTTACCCACTGGAAACGGTATCTCATTGTCGCAGTCAGTTTTGCTTTGATTGATGCTTTTATCTTCTTAAGTGCATACGTCAAAAAACTGGCCGGCAGCGAGCTTGAAACAGACACAAGAGAAATTCTTGAAGAAAACAACGAAATGCTCCACATGTATCTCAATCGGCTGAAAACATACCAATACCTATTGAAAAACGAACCGATCCATGTTTATTATGGAAGTATAGATGCTTATGCTGAAGGTATTGATAAGCTGCTGAAAACCTATGCTGATAAAATGAACTTAACGGCTTCTCTTTGCCACTATTCGACACAGGCTGATAAAGACCGGTTAACCGAGCATATGGATGATCCGGCAGATGTACAAACACGGCTCGATCGAAAGGATGTTTATTACGACCAATACGGAAAAGTGGTTCTCATCCCTTTTACCATCGAGACACAGAACTATGTCATCAAGCTGACGTCTGACAGCATTGTCACGGAATTTGATTATTTGCTATTTACGTCATTAACGAGCATATATGATTTGGTGCTGCCAATTGAGGAGGAAGGTGAAGGATAATGGAACGTGCGTTTCAAAACAGATGCGAGCCCAGAGCGGCGAAGCCGTTTAAAATCCTGAAAAAACGTTCAACCACCAGTGTCGCAAGCTATCAAGTCAGTCCGCATACAGCAAGAATCTTCAAAGAAAACGAACGGCTGATTGACGAGTATAAACGAAAAAAAGCATGATCACACTAAAAGGACAAGGGAAAACAGCTCTTGTCCTTATTCCTTTTCTTAAAGGGTGACATATAATAAATACAAACAGAGGATAATGTCAGGTGATACAGTGAAAAAATTGGTGAGGCGTGTGAAGTTTGTTGATTACGGAAGGTTTGGGCTTTCCGGGTACTCGCTTCGGGTGAGGGAGCGCAGTGCTGGAATTATAAAAAAGTTGAAGAAGAAAAAATAAATCCCGGAGCGGCTCCGGGATTTTTATGGTCTTTGATCAGCTTAATTGCGCTGCGATCTTCTCTTTCGTCGCAGGCCCGTAGATACCGTCAGCAGTTAGACCGTTAACAGACTGAAAACGGGCAACTGCGTCAGCTGTTTTCGGTCCGTAAACGCCGTCAATTCCGTTGTTAACAGCGCCTTTATCAGGGTAAAAATACAGAGCCGCAAGTGCTCGTTGCACCTGAAAGACGTGTTCTCCTGATGTATAAGGTGTTGTCAATTGAATGATACCATCAGGGAGCGGATAGAGCTCGGGTTTTTCAGCAGCCGATGGAGCACTTACAATTAATACTTGACCAACGCGAATAAGATTCGGGTCTTCGATATTGTTCCACTCTTGCAGCTGAGCAACCGTAACACCAAATGCTCTCGCTATAGATGTAAGTGTGTCGCCCTGTTTCACGACGTAAGTTTGGCTGCCGCCTCCCCCAATTCCTGCTTTGAACGAATCCCACGTATCTAACAATTTTCGCGGACATTCCTTCCCTGACCAATACTTATGAGGGACGACATTGGCGAGACTGATATTATGTTCAGCCATTAATGTTTTGATGAGCCACTGGGCATTTGCTGTTGCTTTTGCAAAATCGCCATCGGCATTTTCGCAAATTTCAATTCCAATAGAAGCCCGGTTGCCGCTGCCATTTCCGTCTCCCGCATGCCAGCCGTTTTCATTTAAAGGCAGATGCTGATAAATTTCTGTATCATCAACTGTAAAATGCCAGCTTGTCGTCGTATCAGGATTTTTCAAATAGCGGGCATGCGCTGCAGCATCTGCTCCTACTGCGGTATTCGCTGTGTTGTGCACCGTAATGTAAAGCGGCGTCATTGCGTAGCCTGGACGGTTATTTGCGCCAACCGGAATAAAGTCTTGAATAATGTTAACCATTTTCATCTCTCCTTATTTCGTCAGATTATTGTCCCTTAACAAGTCGCGCTGTTTTTTCCCTTTTTCTGTTACATAGTTGTTTTTAAACCAAGCGGCAAGTGTCGTTCCAATTGTAAATGCGATGGAACCGGCTGAATAAAGAGCGTCAGCGAGCTGATTGACCTGCTCCTCCTGAATGTCCAATGGTGATTTGCCGAGCATCAGCATGGTCTGGTTGATTAAAGCAATTAAAAGAAGCACCGTCCTGATGACCGTGCCCTTGTCAAACGTGTTCATAAAAATCCCCCTTTAATGCTGCAGCAGGCTGTACATAATGGCGATGGCTCCGCCAATGATGCCTGTAGACACTGCTGTAATGATGGCACCTGTGATGGTGCGTTTAATCCACGTGGTGTTTTCTTCAATTTTGTTTAATTTTTCGTTCAGCGTCATGATTTGCTGGTCTTGCCGGTCAGACACGCGTTCTAATGCGGAAACCCTCTGCTCAAGTGCTTTGTGCTCGCCTTTCATGTCTGCTAAATCCTGCTGAAACACATTCACGTCTGCCTCTTGCTGCATCTCTCACTCCTCCTTCACATGCAGATCACCTCCCTTCCGAGGGCCGAGACTATTATGAAACCGCGGTCCCTTTTACCGAAAGAGTACCGCCGGTGATACTGATAATCTCCATGATGATCTCCTTAAACCCTTTAATATCAAAGGCCCATGCCTCAGCTTTTCCTAATGTACTGGAGGCAGTGGTAGCATCATCAGTTTTCACGCCTCTGATCGGCAGTTTCTGTCCTGACACCGATTTGCCCCAAAATTTGACTTCGCTCATTTCTGCTGTGCCGTAGACTTCAACGAGTAAATGCGCGGCACCGTCAACAGGTAAAGCAGCCCCCTCGCTGGCGGACTCTGCATTTTCATGAAAGACAAAGTCAAATGTTTTGCGAGCCTCGACTTTCAGCCGTCCATCGTGTGTTTGATTCTCCGCAAAGTCAATCTGTAAAGGCGTTTTTTCATTGACACGCACATCCATCTCACCCGCACCGACTGATTGGTATAATACAAACTCAGATTGCTGAAGATTCCCGTTCACATAGCGGAAACGGTAATAGCGTTTAGAAAGATATACCCAGTCCGTCGCTGTCAGGACGCCTGCTGCGACATTAACTGCTGCTGTCGTTGTCCAAACATTGTTGTTGTCGCTTTCTTCTATAAAGAGCGTACCTTCACGATCTGCATACGCCCAGCCCTTCACTTTCGAAATCAGAACTGCGCCAAGCCTGTCCTGCCCGAGCTGACTGTATGCCTCAGTCGCCTTTAAAGCAGCATTTGTTAAAATCTCCGCTACGCCTGACAAATTCGAAACAGGTGTCACAAAATCATTTTTTCCTCCTCGATAGGGCTTTACAGCGCCGGCTTTTCCAGCCTTATCGAGAGGAAATTCATATTGATACTTCACCATCTTCATCCTCCTTTGATCTAAAAACAGGCAAAATAAAAAAGCCTTACATGGCTTTACCGGTAATTTCTTTATACTGGTCAGCTGTGATCAGCTTTTTGTTCACACCCTCTGCCAGATCCTCAATTGAACAGTCTTTATATGCTAATGCTTGTTTTACCATATCTGCTGTCGCCCACTCATAATAGAGGGCAAGCACCCAATAATTCATTCAGAGTAATCTCCTTTCAAAGAAAGTAGTGAAAGCTTTATACCTGCCAGCTCGTTTCCCAAAGTTTTGTTCAATTCTTCAAGCTGCTTGCGTGCCAGCTTTTCTTGTGACAATTCTTGAGCGAGAAGCTCCACCTGATCAGGCGGCTCGTACGGCGGGTTTTTTTGTGATTCCTCCCACCAGGATTCGAGTTCTGCCTGAGTCGGCAACGGCGCCCGGAGATTCCATTTCTCAATGTATGAACCGTTCCCGTCATTACGCAATTCAAAATCCTTTCTCGATACTGCGTTTGGATACTTGTACATAATGGCATCATATAAGATCATAAAGGTACCTCCTAAACTCTCGGGTAATTTCTTCCGCCAAGCTCCAGAACATCAAAATAATTGAGAGCTCCATTCGAATCTGTAACATATCGTGTTACATCTCCAGAATAACCAACATAAACATAAATTTCAACATAATCTCCTGCATCAAGCGGAACTGTAACAGATCCAGTAACAGTTGCATTAAACTCATTATCACTGTTATTGGAAGGGGTAGGCATTCTAAATTGATTCATTAATTTATACTTTGTGCCGTTTACATAAACATATAATTCAAAATTGGAGTATCGCTCAGTATTTTCTATATATAAACTAGCACTGACTAAATGCATTCCTGCATGACTGGCTACAAACCTATTGTTTTTTGTATCAAACAATTTATGGCTATCTTTTATAATACGGTTATATTTAATTTTGTTATTTTCTCCTTTAATAAGAGCTTGACGCCCAGTAGTCCCAATATTAGCGTGAGCAAACCCTGATATCTTTTGCCACGCAGTCCAGCCTGAATCTGCCCACCAATGACGGATCCAAGTCCCTACATGATCATAACTTCCACTAGTTGTGTCTGCATTTCCATAGAAATACTGAGTAAAGCGATAATTACTATGCTTTTCATTTTTTACAAATCCATAAGTGAGCGGGTATCCTGTAGTGTTATTGGCCCCTATGTCCATAAAAGTGATTCCGTATTTGTAATCATTTCCGCTTATTCTCGCATCTTGGATTGCATTTGATCCTGTTAGAACAGTTAACTTTTGATTTGTATAATTTGTTTCAACATAGTTTTTAGCATCAGCTAAAGCTTTATCCGCTTTATCTTGTGAACCTTCTGAATTCTCCAATATATACCATCCTGAATAATCAGTACCATTAACTGCTACCCTTGTATAAAGTGTTTTCGTAGAGATGCTAAACCAATCTTGACGTGTAGCCCATTTATTTGCAGAGGGGTAGATAATTAATAAACCTGTTCTGTTATCATTTAACGGAAATTGATTTTGCAAAACTGGATTTGCATTCATGTAATTAGTGTCTAAACGATAAGTGCCAGGCGGAAGATTTAAATCATTTGCATCGGTTATTGAATTTAATGGTCTAGTAATAAAGGCCGTGCTGTTAGTATAATCTTTTGATTGGTTTAAAGCAGTATCAGCTTTTTTTTGCGCACCATCAGGTGTCTCCTGCTTAACATTCTCAACATTTCCGAGACCCACTTGTTGTTTAGTAACTGAATGAGGATTAGTTTTATCATTTTCATGAAGATCTAATTCTGTTTGAACTCTATCTATAAAATCTGTTGTTGCAATTTGTTTCCATCCTCTAAATTCTCCATCAGTGTGAACCATTCCAATCCACATCATGCTTCCCCAACTTTGGTAAGCTACTATTGTTTTCCTTCCTGAACCGCCTTCTACAATATCGTAGTTATACCAAACTGCATCGCCTTCCACCGGATTGTTTACAACTGACTGACCAACTGCACAATAAAATCCAGAAGATAATGTAAGAATATCTGTACCGTCTTGGAGTTGTATTCTTTTACCGTCGTCTCCAGTAAGTTTAATTAGTTGGGCAGCATTCCATTTGTTTCTTTCCTCTTCAGATACATGAACTTTAGAATTGTTTAAATGAGCATCAAAATCTGCTTGTGAGGCTTGTTTCACATTTTCGACATTCCCAAGTCCAACCTGTGCTTTTGTTACTTGGTTAGGATTATCTCTTCGTGCAGCAAAATTGTCTGTATATGCTTTGGCGTTTGCTTCAGCTTGATCTGCCTTATACTGGGCACCGGCAGGAGTTTCCTTCGCATTCCATTCATCACGTTCTACTGATGTAATATGCCGGGTTGAATCATGATTATGTTCATTAAATTCCGTCTTTGAAGCCTGCTGCACATTATCCACATTCCCCAGCCCGATTTGCGCCTTTGTTGTATTGTGGGGGTTGTTCATGTCGTTTTTGTGGGCAGCCAGGTCTGTGTGGGCGTCTTTTATTCCTTTTTCCCAGCGGTTGACGTCATCTTCGTTGATGGGGTCGTCCGGAAGCCAGTCTGTTTTTTCTTCGTATGCCATGTTTACACCACCTCAAAAGTAAATCTGAAATCAAGTGTTCTGTTTTCGCTGACGTCCAGGTCAGTCTTTCTCTCTGTGATCACATTGCCCAGCTCGTCAAAAATTTGTACCGTTTCGATATGCTTGATGTCTTCCTCACGTTTTGTCAGAATGGTGACGGTCGCACCGTCAATGGTGAGATCTACTATTTCTGTTTTTTGGCCGTTGAGCAGCACGTGATCGATTCTGCTTTTTAGATCAGCCGCTGTGCGTTCTCTGTATATGGTTGAAATCAAGTTAAGACCACCTCATTATTGTTAAGAGTGACAGAATAACCGACCTTGAGCTCACTGGCTGTTCGGTATCTGCGATGATTCAGGATAACTGTGTCTTTGATTTGCAGCGTCTCGTTCAATCCGCCTCTGAGCGTATACGCCAAATGAGCGGGCTTCATGTTTTCTATCGCTTCGATCAGCTCATTCATGTGCTGGAGGTCATCAACATTGATATCGACGTTAAATCGGTATTCGCCGGGAATCAGGCGGACCTGTGCAGACGGGTTTTTCAAGAAACGGTTTACCGCCTGCTCAATGGCCCTGTATGTGATTGGCGGGATGTTCGACATTTTGGAAATGAGCCTCAATCGTCTGATCTCATCAGTGTCACCTGATTCCCGCGGTACGTTTAAAATCTTTTCCCAGCGGCTGAGCCCCCATGTCGCCGTCGGCACGAATAACTGATCCGTCAGATCAAATATGCTGTCATTTTGTTTATCAAACTCAGGCGCTTCCGCTTTCAGCAGCTCAGCCATTTCTTTAAGGCTGGTGAGAAACGGCGGCAGATAAGCTCGCATGTCATCTTGTTTGCTCAATGATCTTCACCTGCCCAAGCTTAGGAATTTCCACGTCGCTCAGCACCAGATTTTCAGACGTGCCGTTGATTTGAATATTGGAGTAGTCACTGACTGATGGTGAATTATAGACGATATTGTTAATTTGAGAAAGGCGGATGACGTTATCTTCAAACGCCATTTTCTTAAAGAGATTTAAAACGCCTTCCTCAATTTCTGACTTCACTTCATCAATTGAGTGATTGATCTCAGGCAGCACTTCGGCAGAAATCTCAACTTCTTTCCAGACCGCGCTCTCCACTGTGACAACGGCTCCGATTGGCGCCTGTCCCTCTCCCTGTCCTGGTTCAGGGTCGATATAATCTTTCACTTTTTGAATTAAAATAGGAGAAGCGGGCTCAAGATTCGCATTGGTGACGACAATTTTGACCGTGCCTTCACCGTTCCAAAGCGGGAAGATCTTTGCCTTTCCCACACCGTCCACTTCCTCAGCCCACTCTTTATAATGCATTTTATTGGCACTGACGGCCTCACGCCGAACCCTTGTAAAATACCGTTCTCGCAAGCTGTCATCTCCCTCTTCTTCGCGCCCCGGAATCAGGATTTCTTTGACAATGGCCGTTTCTAAACCGGGAATGGTATCCAATGACAGTAAATTGCGTCCGGTCAGGTTGGCGTTTCCTGCTTCACCAGGTGTTTCACAGATGAGCGTCCCGTCTGCCGTATATTGAAAATAAAGATTATCCACGTAAAAGCGGGAGCCGACAGGAATAGTAACTCCAGATGTAAACTCTCCCGCTCTGACAGCCTTTGTCGCGGCAGTTCTTTCAATTCCCGCTTCCGCTGCACGCCTGTCTAAAAATTCGCCTTGTGCGGTATCAGAAAAAACTAGCTCAAGCACAGTATCCAGCCATATATAAGACTTCGCAAGCTCGGCCGCCGCCGGGGCTAACGCATTATAAATGACGCTGCCTTCTCTTGTGTCAATATCTGCGGAAATGCTGTTCAGCATACGCTCCATAATCGCTTCAAAAGTCTGATCTTCAAACATCTTCGCCAATCACCTCCTCAATCTCAAGCGTTCCTTCATCCGTCTCCACCACGAAGGACACATGAAACGCGTCGCCTTGTTTTTCAATCTCAAAATCTGTTACAGCCGATATCCGGTCATCATAAACCAGCGCCTCTTCTATCAGCCTCGGGATCTCCATCTTTTTATAGGCATCAGTTGTCTCATGATCGGTCAGCACGTCCTGAAGCTCGTTTCCGACATTATGGCTGTATATGGAATACGCATAGCGTTCTGTCTGTAAGGCGATATACACGAACTGCCTGATCGCTTCAAGCCCGGTAATCAGCTCATTCGTAATTCTTCCGTTTTCAAAATCTATTTTGTACGTTTGCGAGGTTTCAATGATTTCACTCACATCTTCAATATCTTCAAACTCCACTTCTGGTGTCAGGGCCATGATGCCCACTCCTTTTACATGCTAAATAAAAACCCCTTCGTACTGAAGCGGTTTGTCTATACCTTATCTAAAATAAAAAACGATTGCCCGCCAGTCAGAGCCGCGGTCATGAGGCGATCCCCCGGTTCGAGTGCATCGTCTCCTCCGGACTGCATTCGTTTTGGGATAATGATGGCGTCTTCCGGTATGATCAGTTTGCTGTTTTCTTTTAATTTGATTTCCACAGGAGAAACCGAAACGACTTCAGCCGGGAGCAGTTCTACCGGAGACTCAGCGTCAATTGCGCCGACTGCCAAATGTTTTATAGCCTCACTTAATCTCATCAGGATACTCCTTCCGGAATCGTATTCTTTTCGACAACATCGATCGTCATCGTATGTTTCGTTCCTTTAAATTCATGCCGGTCCGTATCTACCCAATAGGTTTTCTTGATGCCGGCCTCTGGAATCGAAATATAGACGGGCAAGCCGCTCTGCACTTCCGGAATGCCCACTGCCTGAATATTTTTCAGTTCTTTTTTCACGCCCTTTTTTTCAGCAAGGCGTACATCTGCCCGCTGCTGAAGCTGTGCCTGGTTGATGTCATCTGTGACCGTTTCCGTATATTGAAGCACACCGTATTTATTTAAGCCTGAACTGTCCTTGGCAGAGGCTTTATATGTCTTATTGTCCTTCTGCCGGCGAAGCACCACCCGAGTAGCAGTATCGTTTATAGAAGTGCTGTATTGGTAGCCCGTGATATTGACGCCCGTTTCAAGCACCCATACTTCTGACGGATCTGGCCAAGCGCGCAGACCGAGCTTTCCTTTTTCCGAATACAGCTGGTAATGTCGTCCTGTCTGGCTTTTCGTCTGTTTCAGCGCTTTTAATATGATGTCATACAATGTCGTATCATTTTTAATGACAAGACTTTTGATCGTATGGCCTGTGTTTGCGATCGAGGTTGTCGGTATCTGGAAGTCACTCGCAATCCTTCTGATGATCTGGTCGGCCCGCTGATTGGAAAACACGTACATATCCTGGTTTTTGACCAGGTACTGAAGCATGTCATAAGCGCTGAAGGCAAGCGTATGCTCGTCCGGGGTTCTTGCAAAAACAATGCCCCGAAACAGCTCTTTTCCCTTCCATTTAAACAAGACCGTATCTCCTTCTGAGACACTGTAATACGTCTGGTCGCCCTGCTTGGTGACGATGGTTGCTTCAATAGAACGCGGCGCCTGATAACGATGGCCTTCAAGCGATACGCTTTCTGCAACCAGCTCAAGCCACTCTGTGTCTTTAATGACGAACAGTTCTATCATCATACATCACCTGTTTCATTGCGGTATCTTTAATTTTTGGCCGGGAAAAATCCAGTGGCCCGGCTGCCTGATGTTCCGTTTGCTTCGTTTGATCATTGCTGTTTTATTGGCGTTCCAAATTTTGCGCCATTGGGTGCTGTTCCCGTAAAATCTGCCTGCAATGTCCCATAGCGTGTCTCCCTTTTTCACTGTGTACGTCTTCGGCGCAGCCTTCGACGGACGTTTTGCCTTTGTTTTTTTCTTCTGCTTGATTTTCCGCGGGGAAGCGGTTTTGTATTCTTTTAATTGAATATCAAAGGAACGATCACCTATATCCTGCTGGCCTTCGCTATAGGAAAAACCTTCAATACTGCATGTTAAATTCACTTTAGTTCCCGTAATCAAAAACTGAACCGGTTTTTTGGCCTTCATCCATTTTTCAATTTTTGTTATCGCATTTTCCGGCGACGGGAAGGTTTGATATTCAGCTATTGGGCTGTATTTCTTCGGAAAAAACGAAGAGAACGAAATTTCTTTCGCTCCTTGTTCGTCAATAAATGTAAGGTCACCGAACTTGGCTACTTTAACCGTCTCATTCTGAATCGTATTTGAAATATTCAGCTGGTCGGGAAGAACGGGGAGCCGCAACTTGTCCTTCCCTTGTGAAATCCAAAATTCATATACGGATTTAGTCAAATGCAACGACTCCCTTCGTTCCAATATTGATATCCTTTTGCAATTCATCTATAAGCGCCTGCTTGATTTTCGCTGCAAGGCTTTCGGCGTCTTGTCCATTATGGAAATGCTGGTCTCCGTTAAACTCAATCTTTATTTCTTTCGTTCCGGCTGTTTGTATCGTTTGCCGTGTACCGGATGTAACTGCTGAAACTTGTCCTGAAGAAAGCTCAGACTGCTGGGATTGAGACGGATCTGTCACTTCCATTCCCAGAGCTTGCGCAGCTCTCTGAAGGAGGTAGCGGCCTCGGATGCCACGTTCCTCTGGGATGATCCATTCCCGCTTGTTTCCTTCACCGACACGTGCAATTTGTTCTTTTGTAATCAGCCCGCCGTTTGCGTAACCGACATAAGGTCCGCCATGCTTCATGCTTTTAATACCAGGTACATTGTCAATAGAGCCGTATCTGCTTTTGATGTAGCCGATTGCGGCAGCAGCGTTATGAATCGGGTTTCTAATGTTACCCATGCCTGGCGCTTTGTGTGCGTTAAAAGTGGTTGGTACTGTCTGCATGAGCCCTTGGGATGGATTGCCTGCCTTCGCGTTACTATCCCACAGGTTAATGGCGTTAGGGTTGCCTCCTGATTCAAACTTTGCAATTGTCATCAATCCCGGAAGCCAGCTTAATGGTGTTTTTGTGGCCATCATTGCAGCCATAAGCCACTGCTTCACATTTCCACCTACTGCACCCATTCCGGAATAAGCAGCTGCCAGTGATCCAGCTTGCTTTTCAGCATATTTTTTCACATCGACAGAATCCAGACCTTTTACAACACCAACGGAGGCAAAACGCCCTAAGCTCATCATGACACGAGAAGGTGAATGGATATCTAGCTCCTCCCGGAAAGCTTTCTCGACTTTTTTTGCTAGTTCCTTGGCAGCTTCATGAACTTCACTTGCTTTTGAAGTCATGCCTGAAACAAAATTCCCGATCATTCCGGTTCCCCAACCGTTTGATGATTCTTTAGACTTTAAAAACGGCTTATTCACATGAGTATTTACATACTGATCAGTGCCAGTTTGTGAACTATTTTGACCGGAAGCAAACCCTTTGATCGTACCAGTTCCCCATGAAGAGGATTTATTTACAGTGTTCTGGAATGGTGTTTTGACTTTCGTCTGCAAGAAGCCATCTGTTCCGGTTGCCGTACTGTTCTGGCCGTTAGCATAACCATTGACCACTTGTTTTCCGTAATTCGGAGAGTAAGAGATCAAGTTTTTCATAGGCTGTCCAACATTTTTCTGTTTCCAAGCGTCCATAGAAACAACATTATCCCCAATACCTTGATCAAAGCCCTGCGTGAACTGTTGACCAAAAGAAGCAGCCTGTTCATTAAGGCTCGAGGTGTCAACGGTAGGAGATACTGTAGCAGAAACTGTTGATCCGCCGGCTAATGGAGAAACAGCAGCTTCTCCACCTGCAGATGAAGCAGAAGCCATGTCATCAACAACGCTCATCCCTAGTTTAGAAGCGGCCTGAGAAAGAAGCATTTTACCGCGACCCTTGTTGTTATCAACAGGGATCACAAACTCCTTGCCCGCTTCACCAATCCATGAAATGGTTGGTTTCGTAATATAGCCGCCCGTCGCTTTCCTTTCAAGGACGCTTTTTTGTTTAGGAAAAACACTTGTTGGCCCTGATGATTGCGACTGAACAAGACCAGCAATTCCTCCACCACCGCTAGTATTTTTACCAGATGAAGACTTACCGGATTTCTTTGTTGTCAATCCCGTAGCTTCCTCGCCTCTCCCTATGATATTGCCTATGATCTCCCCTCCAGCGTCAGCTAGTCCTTTTAGCTTAATGACCCACCAGAAGGTCTTTTCAAACTTCCTCTTAATTCCGTCAGCAATATCACCTAATGGATCACCAACATTTTCACGGAACCAAGTTTCAACGTCTTTCCATGCGTCTGTCACTGCGGTTTTTGCCGATTCAAATTTTTCCGAAATGGATTTTTTGGCATCCTCCACTTTTGAAACAATAGGATTCCAAACATTTTCACTGAACCAAGCCGAAACTGCACTCCATTTATCAGATATCCACGTCCATGCTTCGTTAAGCTTTGTCCAGATCCAGTTTGCCGCATTAGTGACAGCATCACTTACCGGCGTCCACACATTTTCCATAAACCAAGTGGAGACTGTAGACCATAAATCCGAAATAAATGTCCATGCTTCGTTGATCTTCGTCCAAATCCAATTTGCTACGTTACTAACTGCGGTACTGATCGGATTCCAAACGTTGTCATAAAACCAAGTTGCCACCTGAAGCCATTTTAATTGGATCCAGATTCGTGCATAATCAATATGTGCTTGGATCCAGCCAGCCACAGTTGCCACTGCGTTACTAATTGGATTCCAGACATTATCCATGAACCAGGTTGAGACAGTGGACCATGTATCTGAGATCCAAGTCCAAGCATCATTTATTTTTGTCCAAATCCAATCAGCAGCATCGGTGACACCGTCAACTAATGGATTCCAGACATTATCCATGAACCAAGTTGAGACAATCTTCCAGAGTGCTTGGATACCATCCCAAGCAAATAGAAAGGCACCTACTATTAAATTTATAATCGGAACTGCCGTGTTATAAATAGGTGTCCACACGTTATCCACAAACCAGGATGATACGTCATTCCAGGTATCAGTCAGCCATTTCTTAGCATCCTCGAATTTGTCAGTGATCTTATCAATCTTATCGCCGGCCCAATCACTAACAGGGGTCCAGACATTATCCATAAACCAATCTGAGAAATCAGACCAAGTATCCTCGATCCAATCAACGGCTTTTCCTGCACCGTCCTGAATTCCATCCCATGCTTTAGAAGCGCCGCCATCATCAAACCATTTGCCAATGGATGATCCTAAATCTGAACCCCCGATGCCACCTGCAATACTACCGACAACGCCGCCGACAGCAGTGCCAACAACGGGGACGACAGAACCAATGGCTGCACCCGCGGCTCCTCCTGCAGCAGCTCCGCCAAGATTCCCGGCAAAGGAACCAACTTTCTCACCTGCATTTTCTTTGTTCATCCCGAGTAAGTCGGTTGCCGCTAATGCAGTTCCCAAAAGAGGGATACCTTTCGCAAATTTCCCCAAACCTTTTAAAGGCGTTAAAACTTTCCCCCATTTTGATGAGTCGGTGGCAGCGGACCTCATACCTCCGAACCAGTTTCTGAACTTAGAACCAGAATTTCTTCCGCTTGTGGCATTTTCTCCTGATGTACCGCTCTGACGTCTTCGTAATACCTCGCCTGGAACTCTCAGTGTTCGTCCTGAAGTCCTTGCACTTGTCGGACTTTTTCTTTTTTTATATCTTTTGTTGACTTTGCTTCCAGAGCTATTACCTCCGCACCCACAGCAGCAGCAACAGCATCTCTGCCCGGTGTTGCGTTTATTAACTTTCTCATTACTCTGCGTATTCCCAGGCGCAGTATTTGCTTCATTATCATTTTTTTTCAATCCAGGAATTTTTTCAAATAACGAGTCAAGAATCGTTTCTATCACTTTATCTTTAAAAGCTGTTCCGAAGTCTTCTAATGTTTGCATAAACCAATTCTTTTTTTCTTCCGGTTTCTTCTCGTTGATCTTATCAGCAGCTAATTTTTCTTTAGCGATAATATTAACTGTATATGTTTTTTCAAAATCTTTTAAAAGTGCTGTAATTCGATTAACGGTTTTTGTTATTTCATCAATCACTTTTAATTTAACTGTATATGTTTTTTCAAAATCTCCTAAAAGGGCTGTAATTCGATTAACAGTTTTTGTTATTTCATCAATCACTTTTAATTTAAC
This sequence comes from Bacillus sp. EU52, assembly GCF_037964975.1. Lineage (NCBI taxonomy): Bacteria > Bacillati > Bacillota > Bacilli > Caryophanales > Bacillaceae > Bacillus > Bacillus sp. EU52. The sequence continues at coordinate 1,289,584 of NZ_CP150177.1, read as the reverse complement.
TGAATATCCATTTTTAAGGTTCTTTTGCAAATATCCCAATATTCGTTTTGTAGCTGGGGTGATTTGATCATTGACGAAAAAACCGACTGAAAACTGATTTCCGCTCAACATTTTTCTTATTTTTTTATAAGCATCTGTTACATGTTCAATTAGACTTACAGTAATATTTCTTTCTATTGGGAGCCGTTTCAGCTTATGCTCAATAACATTAAGTCCGGCAGTAGCCTGATCATCAAGAACCACTTTAACTTCAAGTGATTTTGCGAATTTCAAAACAATATAGTCATTGATCTTTCTCAATCTGTAAAAGGCTTGATCCTCTGCCTTAATACTGATTTTGATTTGTCGATTAATGGTTTTCACCTTTTTTTCGACCATTTGAAACCCTTTATGAATTCGTTTTAACTTTTTAGAAACTTTATCTTCCAGGTCAAAACGAGCTGTCAATTTAGCGATATTATGTACCTCCTTTCCTCGATTCTTTTTCCATTAATTCAAGCTTATATCCAATCAGTCCATACAACAGCGCCTTGAAGTTTCGAGGCGCTTCATACAGTTCTAATAAATCTGATGGAGAATAATGAAGCTCGTGCATCGCATAGTAGAGATACACGGCTTCTTTATGCCCATCCTTGATTAGTTTTTTGCTTCTTCTTCCAGATCCTCTAATTCATCTTCAAATCCATTAATCTCAATCGCTTTGTTTAACCAGTTCGCATACTCGCCTCCAACTGAGAGCACGCGTTTCGCAACTTCTACCGGGTCAGCCGTTTTGTAAGCTTCTCGAAGCTCTTTTGAACGGAAGTCCGGATAAACGGTTGATTCAACTGCGATTCGGGCATAAAAGCGTTGGCTGTCTAAATCTTTTACACGGCCTCTGCCTTTGACATTTTTATACGTTGTTGTTTCTTTCTCCAATTCATCAATGCGCTCCGTCGTGATCGCTTTAAAAATAAATGGCACGATGTTCCCTTTTTTATCAACAAAACGCTTTGAGATCGGCACTTTGATTTCCTCAGCTTCAATTGTTTTTCCCGGCATAAAAAAGGAAAGATCATATACGTTTTCGTTCTTCTCGCTCATGTAAAAAACTCCCTTGTCTATTGTTTGGTTTCATCTTTAAAAAACAGACCTTTCTGAGAAAGGTCTACGTATGGGCTGATTCAGCTTTGATTAAAACGTGTCAGATAGCTTTTCAGGGACGTCGAAGTCTTCGAATGTAAATGGAACTTCTTCCTCTAACGCTTCTGAATCGACATCAAGGCTTGCGATTTTGGCAGAGTCAAAGTTGACGTCGTACAGCGTAACTCGCTCTGTGCCCCGGCCTGAGGATTGATCATCCAGCACAGCTTGGAGCGTGAAATAAGGGTCGCTGCCTTTTTTGACATAGTCCATCATCAATAGCACGAATTTTGATGTGACTTTGTAGAACGTTGCGGTCCCTGTTCCATTTGCCCCTGTTGTTTTATGGCCTGTCATGCGGCGGCCCATAATGTTGACTTCGGATTTGTTTTTCTCAACGTTTGCTTCAAATGTTTTGATGTGCGCCATTTCCTCACCATCGAGAAATAAGCGGCCTTCTTTTCCTGAGATTGTGTTTTGTGCTTTTAATGCCATATTAGTTTACCTCCACATTAAAGTAGAATTTTTCTGCTGCGTCGACAGGCTGTACAGCCAGGTCAATCAAGAAGCCGTCACGATCTTCATTCATTGAAATTGTGATATCTTCATCGGAATCAAAGCCAGTGATGCCGCCTGCATCCTGAAGTGTTGTCATGTATTGCGTGATCATCGTTTTTACATACTGCAGTCCGTCTTCAGATGCCGGGATATCGCTTCCGCTGCCTTTTCTTGATTTAATTAAGGCTTTCAGCTCGCGTGTTAAATCATTATTCACAGCATCCAGGACACGAACGATTTTGTTCTTCGCAAATTTCTTGTTTTTCTCAGCTGTGAACGTCACGAGTGAGTTAATGTCCTTTTCTACGCTGACGGATTTGTCACGGGCGTCGAATGTGAATAAAAATTCACCTTTGCCCAGACGTTCAACAATCGTATCGTGGTCAAGGCGGTGTAACACATCAACGGCGCCTTCGTACTCTACAAATGTGAGTGATTGGTTAAAGGTTGCTCCTGCACTCGCTCCAGCTACCCAAGCTGTTGCTTTGTCCGGTGTAACTTCCGTGCCATCTTCAAGCAGCACACCCTCGGTTACGTTGATGATGCCTTCATAATCACCGGCATAATTGGCTGTGACGCCTTGCACTTTTTGTCCTTGGCCGTCGCGCAGGCGTTTAATGAAAGCAGCAAACGTCGCCTTCAACTGGTCACCTTCTGCAACAGGCAGCGCAATCACATCAAAGCTCTCCGTTTCAGCCGCGGCTAAGAAATCTGTATAGTCGGAGTTGACAGGGGCTTTATCCGTACCGCCAGATAAACGGATTCCCGCGGATGCATTCAGCGTCTCAGCTGCAGTGTCTCCTTCTGATCCAGTGAGAGGAATCGTTGAAGAAAGATCGCCTGTTCCGGTAAAAGTGACATAGCCGTTAGCTGTTAATTCTTCAGCCTTTTTGACAGTCTGTTTATCAACCTCTGATTCGTCCATATATGTTGTCACATCGAAAGAATTAGCATCCAGCACATTTTGATTGATGCGGATGATAATGTCATTTCCTTTTGTTCCGCCATATACTGCAGTTGCTTTGACGCCTTCAGCAATATCAGCAGACGCTCGGACACCTTCGGTTAGACGGTACATCAATACCGTTTTCGCATTTTTCTTCGCTTCACGCAGCAGCAATAAAGACGGGTCATCAATGCTGAGGCCCACTTTTTTGTTTAGGTCTTCAACGCTGGAAATGGAGACGAACGTTTTCGCTTCGCCCCAGCTTGATGCGACCGGAAGTGCGACTGTTCCCCGTTCACTGAGTGATACCCGCTCCTGTGCCGTCGTTTTAAAGTTAAAATAAATACCTGCACGTTCTTTTTCTTTGCCTGTTGTAAATGTTCCGCCATTCATGATGACATGACCTCCTTGGTTAGAAATGTTTGAATCAATTGGTTGGCTTCTGATTTCGTCATACGTGGTTGATCCACGCCAAATAAAGCCCCCTGAAGAATATCCGGCTTAACGCCGAACAGTTCCTTCGCGTGCTTAATCAAATCCGCTGTATCAAATAGAGCTTCCCGGCTCTTTGTATGTACAGCCTTCTTCTGTTGTTTGTCCTTTGACACCGTTTATTTCACCCCGCTGTTCATGTCGATATCCTGTAAGACAGGCTGTTCTGTTTTGTGATAATAATATCGGCTGCTCCACCTGATCACCATGGCCGCCTCGCCCCTGTCCCCTACCCTTGTCTCGATTTGGGAGATGCGAACCATATCCCCCGTCTTCTCGCCGGATTCACTCAGCAGCGGAATCATATTTCTCGCTTCTCTGATGGCATCCGCGAGCCTGTCCGCTTCATCCAGCGCCTGAACGGAGTCCAGATGAAACAGTTTTACATTGAGACTGTAGGTTTTTTTAAATGTGGAGACCGTATCTGTTTCCTCGAAAACAGATGGTGGCGGGACGTATAACGACGGCACCTGAAAGTGATCAGGAAGCTCGCGTTCATAAATGGGAACAGACCACCGGCTGTACAAAAACGCCATGATCGATCCTGTTTCACTGTTCATCCTGCTCCTCCTTTACAGCTTCTTCAGCCACTGGCGCAGTTTGCTTTCCAGCGATTTTTCAAACAGCTGTTCATATAAAAGCAGTGCATGATCCCAGTAGCCCGTGCCCGGTATCCATTTTCTCTTGAGCGCCATTCCCGTTGAAGCGGCTGGATCATAAATAAACCGTGAGCCTTGAAAACGCCCCGGCACCCATCTCACATCTTGTTTTGACGTCCAATGGCCGTCATTAAGAAATGAGGCGTAATCAAGCTGTGTCCCCACCTCAAGCGAAAGCCCGCCGCTTTGCACAATCCAGAGATTGTCCTCTGCGCCTTTCTCAAAGGAACTGAGCAGTTTTTCTGTATCAATCGTTTGTGTGCTGATGAGTTCAGATTTGACGATCTCCAGAAAATCTTGCCCGCACTCCTCAAGCCACCGGGACGCCTGTCTGGAAAAACCGCCTGAAGCCGCTTCTTTTAATGCCGTGTTCAGCTGTTTCAATCCCGCTATTTTCATAGGCTTTCATCCCTGACTGCGACGACCTCCCAATGATGATGTCTGATCCTTTTCGGCAGCTTTAGTATATATTTATGATTCTCCCAAATGATTTTATCGTTCACGCGGATGTCCGCTGACAACGGAAAATGGACGAGAAAGCTATGATATACAGTTTGATCCGGCTCCTCCTGAATCAGCTGCTGCGTTTTTTCGGTAAAATAACAAGGGACATCTTGTTCATCGGGTGTATCCGGATATGAAATCACCGGCTGCAGCCTGTCTGCCGGAATCCCAAATCGGCCTGCAGACGGCGCTTGCGCTGCTTCATGATAAATGTCGCAGCGATGAATGAGCATCTGCCTGTAGCTCATAAAGACCTCACCTTCAGTCTGGAGGATTCAGGGGCGTAGCCCGGCGTGATAAACTCCTCGAGCAAATGATATACCTCTGGCCGCTGAATGCCGCCTTCTCCGGAAACCGTGTAGGAATAATCCCCCATTTTCTCAGACTGATAGCTTGATGAGGCAGATTCATCGCTGTTGACAAGCGCAAAATACTGGGCAAGCTTTACTAAAGCCAACTTCACCTTGCCGGGCAGCGGATCATACAAGCTGTCTTCAAAGCGGTGGCCCGTGATGAGAGCCGCTTCTGCTTCCGCCTCGATGATATCCTGCGCCAGCAGCTCTTCCGGCCTGTTTTTCACCCGATCATAGACCGAATAGGAGGCTACGTCAGTCGGTTCAATGAGCATGAGCTGACCACCTCGTTTCTATTATTCTTTTACGTTAATTAATTTTGCGCAGGCATCCTCTTCCTCGAACTTGCTGTCCAGCTTGGCCGTTAAGACAATAATAAATTTACGGGAGCGGATGTCTTTGTCGACTTCAATTCGGATATTGCGGGAGAAGCCGAGAATGATATTTTTCGGATGTGTGAGAATGATATCAGAAGCGTCATATTGCGCGTCTCCCTCACCGACTGTGTACGGCTGAATATTGGATACTCCTTTGACCGGTACGCCGAATGCTGTTGACAAGCCGCCCTGAACAGCCTGGTCCCCAAGGTTTGTCTGGCGGTCTGCCACGCGGTCCTTCCATTCAACTTCTAAGCCGTGAGACGTATAGAATCTGAATTCCTGAGGGATGCGCAAATATTTTGGCGGAACTGCCTTTAAGCCTTTCTTAAATGTCGCTCTGGACAGTTCTTCACCGTTCATGTCAACGATATGGGAAACCGCCTGTTTGCGGATGCCGTCCAGCTGTGCCAGATACGGATCAGCTGATGCTGTATCGCCGTTAACGATCAGCTCTTCAATATCAACTGCTGCGCGCTCTGCTAAAATTTGCATGATCGTCTGCTGCAGGCCGTCTTTTTCAATATTGTTTTCAAGTGTGTCATACGTAATGTTGATTTCCGCAATGACTTCCTTCGTGTTCAGCTGGACAGTGCTTGTCGTTGGAACTGTCAGCTCGTCGTTTGACAGTGCTTTTCCTTCTTGCGCAGCCCGCAGAATACGCTGGCCGAAGCCGATTTTCTCAAATTTTTGCGAGTCATTTTCCATTTGAATCACGCGGGATTCACTGAAAATGGTCGGCGTGTTTTGCACCATGCGGATAAAAGCCGATGCTTGCGCAGGGTTCATAAGCCCGCCGCTTTTTAAAGCAGAAAGCGACATTTCCGCTTTCCGAATGATCTCTTGATTTCTCAATTGATTTCCTCCTCCTTGACTGGTTTTACAGCAGTCCGCTCCAGATTGATTTTTTGACTTGCTCTGTATTGCCGCCCGTATCGTCCGCTGTCTGCTTAGACGCGCCTCGCGCTTTTTCCAAAGCCTCGATGCGTTCGATCAGCGGGGCAAGCATGTCTTCAACGAGCTTTTTCAGACGCTCGTCATCACCCGTCTGCTCCGGCTTTTCCTCCGTGTCTGTGTTTTTTTCAATCCGCTCAAGCCGTTTGAGCAGAGGGTAAAGCGCATGCTCGAATGATTCTTTCATGTCTTCTTTTCTCATTTCTTCAGTCTCCTTCCCTGTTTTGTCAGCAAGCATTTGCTTGAATACACTGAAGAATCCCGCTTTTTCAACCGGTTCTTCCTCATATACATCTGCAGTGCCCGCCATGCTGTAGCCGGTGATGATTCCAGCCTTGATCTGTTCCCACACCTCGTCTGACGCTCTTGTCACGAGCACCCATGAGCCCTTTGTAATCCGCTTTGACCCGATCATAAAATCATCGGGCGCCACATAGGACTCGACCACGACGCCGGTTCCGCCCTCGAAGCTGTGATTGATATCAATCTCCCGTGCCTCCGCGAGAAAACCGTGCGCCGCTTTTTCAATTTCCTCGGCGGTCATAAAATCGCCGTGGGCATCAGGAACATCAGGCTCATACACGATTCCGTACACGAGCTTTTGTTCATCCTGCTCACTTTTTGTAAACAGCCGAACCTTTTTTTCAAATGACGGAGGTTTGGCTGACTTCGTAAAGAAAAATTCTGTCTGGTTAGCCGCCTTGTCCACATAACTGACAAAGCTGATTTTGGCATTTCTTAATTCTCGCGCCACCTGCTTGATTCACCTCCCTTCAGGACGTTTTGATATCTTCGATGCTTTCTTTCAACTCCTGCATGAGCGCAGTCAGGTTTGTCTTTTCCGCATCCTGTCCTGCAGGCCGTTTATAAATGTCCTCCGGCCACTCCTCCAGTGTTTTTCCAAGCACCCGTCCGGCAAGGTCACGTAAATCATTCGGTGAGACTGCTCCGGCTGTAATAAAAGGACCGAGCACCTTCGCAATCTCAAGCGGATCACGAAAGTCCGGTCCTTTTAATGTCAGCCTGACGTCATGGATATTCAGCTCCGGCAAAAGCAGCGTGTTCAGTTTATTCACGAGCGTTTTTCGCTCCGGCTGAAAAACCTGCTCCTCCGTAATTTTTCTAGCAGTATCAGCTGTCGCCCGGTTGTATTCCTGGGCCTCGCCTGTATACAGCGGCGGGAGGCGGAACGCGGAACGCAGCTTATTTCTGCTTTTTTCATCGTATTCAAGAAACAGGGCGTCGTTTTGGAGAATTTCCGCCAAGGATTTGATTTCCACGGAAACCGGCGTAATATCCTCGCCTCCGTGGAGATCCTTTTCTTTTGCGATTCCTTCCGCTTCGATCAGGAGAAATTTATGGGCGTTCTCCACGCCTTCAAGATCATTCATGTATTCCTGCAGCTCCCGGTAAGAAGCTTCAGACAGCATCCCGTTTTCCACTGTAATCGCAGCGGGGACGTGACGCCCCTGCTTAAAATACATAAAATTGAGCTCTTCTGCTTTTCGGGCCCCGTATAAATTGACAATATTGCCGATCCAGCGGGGTACACCGTATACGCCGCTTCCGATTTTGAGGTGAATGGCTTCATTTGCTTGATACTTCTCTGCCAATGTGTTTACATATTCACCTGTGCGAATATCCATTTTTCGCGGATCGCCGTATTCTTTAAAAAATACTTTCTTTCCATTGATCATCTGCACATATTTTCGGAAGCGTTTTTGCCTTTTGATCCTTTTCATTTTCCCGTTTTCTTCATATACAAATGAAACCTCTACAGGCTCGCCTGCTCCGCATACACGCATATATTTCACATCTAAATATTCGATGCCGGCAGGTTTTCCCGCCCCGTCGCGAAGCACTTCCATAAATCCGTTGCCTGTTTTTTCTCTGTCTTCGATGGCATAGCCTAAAATCATTTCAGCTGATTCATCAAAGTGAAGACATTTATAAAAGGCTTCGAGTCTGGCCCAGTCTTTTTCCGCTCTTTTCTTTTTTGCCTGATCGACATCACTTGCGTTGACATCAAATGTGTACTCAACATCGAATCCAAAGCCTGTAATATTCACTCTGTACGCATCAATGCATTGCTGAAGAATGGTCGAGTATTCGGCAATGGTTTTGAGCTCGATGATATTATAGGGCGGAGCAATAATGTCCTCTCCGTACAGCTCAGAAAAGTCATCTTCATAGATTTGCTTTGTCTGAGGAGCCGCGGCATTGGCTTTAAATACAGTTGCTCTGACTGTTTGGTTGTGCATGATTTATGACCTCCTCCTTTCTCGGTTCGGCCGCATTCGTTTGTGTGCTGTCTCTTTCATATCAGCAACCTCATAATCATCAAGCGCATACCAAATGGCAGAAAGCGTATGCGGGTCAATCGTGAATTCATCCTCAATCAGAGCTCCGTTTTTATCTTTGGCATACGTAAGTGTCTTGAGCTCATAGATGACATTTTCACAGCGGTCCGAACAGAAGATTTTTTTGAACCGTTTTACCTTTTTGGTATATTGAAGCCTGGAGCCGGGAAACTTTCTGGCTCCAACCATCCGAAAGCCCTGCTGGCGGAAATATTGAATGCTTTTCGGCTCAGCCGAGTCGGCTTTGATCAATTCCTGTGTCTCAATAAACTCACGCAGCTCCTCAGCCGTCCTATCATCTGTCATTTTATTTTGATAATACTCCCAATAAATGTAGAGGTATTTTTTTTCAGGATCTACAGCAAGCCGGACGACGGCATTATAGGATTCCTCGAATCCAAAATCCATACCTGTACGAAAGATTGGTTTGCTGATGGCTGCGATACATTTTTTCACTTGATCATGCGGGAGTACCTCGAACTGCGGCAGCACCCTGATCCCGTTGACGCCGAATCGTCCTTTTCGGGCAATCCGGTACAGGTCGGGATCATACTCTTTGAGTCCGTCAAGCTGTTTCACATAGCTTTCCGGGAGAAAAAGATTGTCGTTAGCGGTGGAATGATGGTAATACGTATCTCCCTTTACAATCGTCCGCTTTTCGTAAAGTTCGCTGTCATCCAGCACAAACCGTTTCTTGCGTTCATCCCGAAAAAAATGCCTATACGTCCAATTGGAGGTGCCGACGGGATTGGTGGTACAGATCATATGAAGCTTTAGCTCAGGATGGCGAAGACGTCCGATTAACTCCTTGAACCCCTCATACTTCACCTCTGAGCACTCTTCAATCCATATTAATGAAATGTTATGAACCGATTTTAATTTTGCCGGATTGTCCATTCCTTTGAACATGATCCGGCTGCCATTGTGAAATCGCAGCTGCAGCGGGGAAGAAAGAGATGCCACGGCCTTTGTGAGACCGAGCTCTTCGATCACCTCTTGAAACAAGGCGAAGGTCGAATCCCGATGGGTATCGAACACCTCCCGGATCACAAGGGCCGTCCGTTTTTCCTTCAGCAGCTTTAGCACGATTTTCAATGCGGTATGATAGCTTTTGGATGAGCCGTAGCCGCCGACAAGAAACTGGTACGTCTGCTCCCAATTGAACACGTAATCTTCGAAATGAGGGTTGATTTCTTTTACAATCATGACTTGCGCTCTTTTCGTTTGATCATAATTTCAATCGGCTCCTGGCTGTCATCTGTTTTCTCCGCTTTTTGTTTGGCAAGCTTCAATTTCTCATTTTCAATTTTTTGTTTAAATTGATCTGGAAACAAATCAAAATATAAGGATAGCTTCTCAAGCGCCTTCATTTTATCTGCAAGCTTGATGGCAATGCCTTCTTTCCCAAGCTTTGCTTCCGTTACAATGGTGCCATCAACGAGCCCGGAGTCTTTGACATCGACAAAGCTGATTTCCTTCATAATCGGATTATCATCTTCATCAAACAGCGGACCCGATTTCCCGACAGCCTGGACCTCTTTTTTTCCAAAGGTCACATAGTCCGTAATATCCGCAAACGCGATCTTGATATAAACCTGCAGCACATCCATCGCTTCAATAAACATTTCATTGACCATTTCTTTTTTAATGCGTCTAATTTCAGCAGCGACCTTTTCGTTTTTTAAGAGTCGGCTGCCCGTCACATGAGCGCTGTCCGGAGAATAGCCCGCTTTGATTGCTGACTGTGTGGCATTGAAGCTTTTGACGTAATACAGGCAAAACAGCCGCTGGCGTTCATTTAATTCATCGTTGTTTATAGGGCGCTGTTTTTGTTCGTTTTTGGACGCAGAAAACAGCGCCTCTTTCCATTTGTCTTGTTTTTTCCAGATGCCGATTGTTTTCGCGGAAACACCGATTGTGTCCGCAATCGCCCGATTTGTGATCTTTCCTTGATGTTGTTGATAGATTGCTAATGCTTGTTCGCGCTGTTGTGTTTTCATGCTACTGCATCACCGCCACCTCCAGCATGGTTGTTTATTCATAAAAGCGGCTGATCAGCCAGCCGCTTAGTGTCATGCTCTATTCACTTATAGGTGGCAAACGTATGACAAGCTTTCAGGCAAGTGATCGATTCATTTCTTCCTGCTGTCTTTGCATCTTTAAACTCGCCCGTTTAATCGTCGTTTGCACTGTCGATTTTTTTACGCCGAGAAGATCGGCGATCCGTTCATAAGAAAAACATTCTACCTTATGCAGCAAAAACATTTCCTTTTCTCTGTCCGTTAACAGGGCTAATGCTTCTCGAATTCTATCTCTGTCTTCTTCTGATACCTGTCCGTCCGGCTCAAACATCATAGCGCTGGAAAATGATTCGATGATTCTCGGGTCCTTGATCATCAGCCGCTGGTAAACATCACGCCGGTCAATCGCCCGTCTGATGCCGGGCTGCCTTCCTTTTTCAAGCCATTCTGTTACATATTCAAGATCAGTAATCATATTTCTGATGATTTTTTTATCCTTCAGCTCTTCAGCTGAGAGCACGGATTCATCTGCCTCAGCGAGCGGTTTATATTGTATTCTTGTTTGTTTGAGCGTGCGTTTATATTCAAATAGTAAGTCTTGCATTCTATGATCCTCCTCATTTTTGGCAAATAAAAAACGGACACCAATCAACGCACAAATGCTGTGCAGTTGATCAGTGTCCGCAGGCTTTCCGTCTTGGACGTATTCTGTTTTCGCTTTAATTTAATTTGTAGCCGATTTCAAATTCCACACGAGCAAGATCGCCCTTTCTTGTTTCGACGAGCGTTTTTCCATGCTCTGGCGCTTCTGTGATCCATGCTTCTTGCTTGATGCCGTCCACAATAATGACACGGATTTTCCCGTCCTCCAGCTGGCTCTTAAGCGTGACGGAATCGATATGCAGCAGTTTTTTCGGATGAATCATGTTTTATTTCCTCCCCTTTTCGGTGCAGCGCTTGCTTCAGCTTTTTCTAATAGCTGAATGATACGCTCCTTTGAATGAATAGAATTCCCTTTCAGAAAATCAAGTGCTGCTTTAGACGCTTCCAGCAATTCAGGCGCAGCGGCCATCAAAGAGGCATTGCTTTTTTGCGAATAAGAGCTGAGGTCAAATACAGCTGCAATCAGCCGCCCGTTTGAGTACGGAAATCTTTCTTTTTCTTCTTCACTGTAAGCTGAATAAATATAGATCGGTTTCGTATCCCCGCACGGGACAGCACGCCACGGCGCAGGGCTTTTCTCTGCCTGTTTTGTCTTTGCCAACACTTTCACTTCCCGTCGTCCTTATACCATTGTTCAATGTTTTTTTCTGTTCGCTTTGCCCGAAACAGCAAAGCGATTAGAGCAGTCAGCTGTTTAATCATAGATATTCAGCCTCGCTTTTCCCGCTGTCAGCATTTGCTCCAGCTTTTGAATGACAGGCGTTAAGTCAGTGCCGGACCGGCAGTTCGGACATGGATGAAAAACAACTCCAATACCGGTATGTTCCACAATGACTTTCTTTGTTTGACAAAGCTTACACATTATCTGACGCCCTCCAATCTATGGTTAAGCTCGTAGGCTGCTCCTTTGATAATCACTAAATAGTCACTGCACATCTCATAGATTCTCGTGCCGAGCGCTTCATCGACCCGTACAAGTCCTTCAATTGTCAGCTCGCTCGAAAGCAAAATCGGTTTATGATTTAAGTAGCGATAGTTGAGTACCGAATACATTTGCTCTAATTGCCAATCTGTAGCGCGGGGTTTGCCGTTAACCGGTTTAAACAGATCATCAATGAACAGCACATCCGCCTGCTTCATCCGGTTCAGCTTCGCTTCTAATAGGGCAAAATCATTTTTCAGATCAGTAAAGCCTTCCACGAACGGAAAATAAATGACAGGCACATAGCATGTTCTCATTAATTCGTTGGCTGCGGCGGTCAAAAGGTGTGTTTTCCCTGATCCGGGCTGTCCTAAAAGGGCAATGCTGTTTTTTCGGCAATCCTTGATTTGTTCATAATCGGCAACATACTCTTTTGTACACTCAAATGCGTCTTTTATGGCCTGCGGCTTTCCCTCCGTGCGGAATTCCTTGAAGCCGAGCTGTCTGAAAGCGTGGGTAATCTCACTTGCACCCAGCAGCCGCTTCACTTTTCGTTCTGCCATGCAGCTGCACATCGTCCAGACTTCCAGGCCATTCTGCCTGACGAGATAACCTCCCTGATCCTTGCAGCGCAGGCAATCATACCTGCTTGCGTCTGATTCGGCCGGTTTGTCCGCCAGTAATGGACGTCTCCCTCTTCTCAGCTCGTCCAAAATCTGTTCGATTGTTCGTTTTGTCATGTTTTTTCATCCTCTCATGCTGAATTGCGGCATTCTTTTTGGCTTGCTGCGCGAAAAATCGATCTTCAATGAATTTCGAGCAGTAGCGAAAAGCCTTGATTGTTTCAGAAGCGGCGGTCCGCCGGTTTTCAAAAGCCTGAAAGCATTCTTCAAGCCATTTGATTGTTTGCGTGACAGGAACGCCGATGGCAACAATGCGGGCGATGGCTTGATAATCTCTTGAGGAAGGATACACGGTGCGTCCTTCTTGAGCCGACCGTAATTGTGTAAACCGCTTCGCAATGTGATCCACTGCATCATCAGCAGCAGTATATTTGTTTGTTTTATCTATATCTGTACGGTCGTTTGTGTCCGGTGTCTGCGGCGAAAATGGCCGTTCTTTTAGACTCCCGTGTACAGTATTGTCCGATCTGAAGCTGAATTTTTTTGAATGCTTGACCGAAATCATCAGTCCGTATGGCGCACGGACGGCCTTTATGTAATCATGGTTTTCGAGAAGCTCCAGCCATCTTCTGACGGTTTTTTCACTTACGCCGAAGACTGCCGCCATTTCTCTCGCTTTTAACGGCTTATGGCCGAGTACGATGCCCCAGCTTACGCCGTCTTTTTCGATTTCTTTTGTTGTTGAGCTGATAAACCAGAGAAACAGCCATAACGCCGGGCCAATTTTGTCATAATGTTCTGAATTCAACAACCCTGAATACGTCGGAAAAGGATAGCTTTTATCGTTTTTCATTGTACGCCGCTTCTCCTTTTAACATCATGTATGCTTGAAACTGTTCCTGCGTTTCAAAGTGAAACACCGGAAGGCCGCATGCGGTAAACGAAATGGTGCCGCCGGATTGTCCGAGATGGCGCTGATCTATGGGATTTTCACTAAAAACGATTTGGATCGGATACATGTGATCACTCTCCTGATCTTTTTTGATACATTTTGTATCGGATGTTACCAAGTATAAACGATACATTCTGTATCATCAAGTTATTTTTGATACTTTTTTTATCATAACTTTATTTTGATACATTTTGTATCTATAATCATAAGTAACGTAGGGAGTTTAAAAAAGAGAGGTCATAGTATGATAGGCGGCAGATTGAAGAGTCTCAGAGGGAAAAGGACACAGGAAGAAATCGCATCACACATCGGTGTGTCACGGGCACGATATTCCCACTATGAAAACGGGCGAAGCGAACCCGATTACGACACACTCCAAAAGCTGGCTGATTACTTTCAAGTAACGACTGATTACTTATTAACGGGGAAAGACAAAAAATCCGATGACGATATGTTCTCAGATCCGGACCTGCAGCTTGCATACCGCGATATGCAGGATTTTTCCCCAGAAAGCAAACAGCAGGCCATCGAATTTATCAACTATTTAAAAGAAAAAGAGAAAAACCGCAAACCGAAAAATAAATAAATCGTTCTCTGTTCTCTAAAACATATAAAAAGTAGACCGATATAAAGAAAAAAGTGTTTATTTTTTAAAGAAAAGGGAAAGATTTCTACACTACCTTCCAGTCCTATACGGGCTTTTCTTTCTCGCTAAAAACAGAACAAACGTTCGAAAGGGAGTATTCAATTGGGCGATTACTTATCACATCTGGAGGAATACGTTAAAAATTTATACGGCCGGCTGGGCATCACATCCCCTCATCACATTGACATGCTGAAAATCGCAAAGGATCTGGATATTTGGGTGCATTTTGAGGATATGGGGAGCATGATGGTGAAATACGACGGCATGTACAGTATCGTATTGAACCAAAAAAAGTCACGGGAAGAGCAATGGGAGGATTTTGGCCATGAGCTGTGCCACGTGTTAAAGCATGCAGGCAATCATTTTCAGATGAACAAGCTCTTCAGAGAGCTTCAGGAATTCCAGGCAAATCAATTTATGTACCACTTCTGTGTGCCAACCTTTATGCTGTTGCAGATGGAACTGCCGCAATGGAGAAGCCAGGCACTCGCCACAATTGCGGCGGTATTCCGGGTAACAAAGGAATTTGCTGATAAACGGCTTGACATGTTTGAACGGCGTAAAGCAGGTATTCAATTTCAGAAGCGGCTCGCTTATTTATTATCTCACAAGCGGCCAAATGCGTACGAGGAAGGCGATCAGCAGCACTTGCAGGTCGCTGAGGAAAAAGCGTTATATCATATTGGTAAAAACATCTGATCAAATACGGGCTGAGGATATATTCCTCAGCCCAGAAGAGAACCTAACATTTCGACATTGGGGGAACTGTATTATGCAGCCACATGGGCGCCGGTTTAAGATGAGGCGCAGATGCGAACGCAATCGGAGCCGGGATATACCTGAATTCACCCCGGCCGTCAAAGGCTTCCCCATGTGCCCATCTTCCTTGTGAGCTTTCATCTCCCCTGGAAAAGTTAAACAGGTCATAGGAGACTTCCTGCTTTTCGAGCTCACGCGGAAACGTCGTCGGGACGACAATATCCCGTTCTCTTTCCTCCAGCTCTTTAATGGCCGCGTACCACATATTTTGATGATAGGTATCCCTTGCAATCAAAAATGACAGCATATCTCTTACCCCTGGATCATCGGTCATGGCATAAAGCCGTGTCACCTGAAGGCGTCCTTGGGCCTCCGCATTTAAGTTAGCGCGAAAATCGGCCAGCAGGTTTCCGCTTGAGATAATGTATTTTGCATTCCACGGATAGCCCTCACTATCTGATGCCATCGCCCCCAATCCGGACACAATCGCGTGCTGAGGGTTCATCCCTGACATGACTGCTGCAATAGCGGGATTGCTTTTATAAGCATCCTCCTGTACATCCGCGGGTGCATTGTCCAGAAGCCTGGAAATCATCGTTGCCAGCATTTCTACGTGCCCAATCTCTTCGGTCCCCACATCATATAACAAATCTTTATACTTAGCATCCGCCCTGCAGTTAAACCCTTGAAACAAATACTGCATCATGACGCTAATTTCACCGAATTGGCCGCCGAGCACCTCTTGAAGTTTTTTCGCATAAACCGGATCGGGATGAGCTGGCTTTGCTTGATATTGAAGCTCTTTTATATGATAAAACATGAATCATTCCTCCCCACACTTTCGCACAACCCCAGCGTATGAAGGAATAGGCCAACCGTGCAGGTCCCGTCTAGTTTTATGTATAAAAGCCAAGCTTGACGGCTTCCACATATCGATCAAACAAATCGTTTTGTATGTAGCTTTTATCACGGCACCCAAAATTGCGGAATAGCGCATTTCGCTGTGCCGTGCTTACCTCCAATTGCAGTCCCATTTCTCTTTTCGTCCGATTGACAATATTGTTTGGGTGTACACCTGCCAGGCGGTCTTTCTCATTAGTGAGCTCGGCGCTAAAACCCGCTTCATTCAGACGCTCACAAATGAGCTTGGCTTTTTTACGATCCGCCCCGCCGACCAATGTATGCGGGATTTTCGGATCATAATACCCGTGAAACGCTAATGCGTAATGGTGGTCATTCACTTTTTCTAAAGCCAGCGGCTCATCAAAACGAATGCTAGTGAGATGCAAGGAACGGTTGTTTCGCTGCTTTAGACCCTCAAACAAATAGATGGAACATCGATCCGAAAATGCCCGCACCAGTTCACTGACGCCAGGCTCAATTCTGCCGCCGTGAGGACCGAGGACGATAAGCTCACTTCCGTTTTTCTCCTCATAAATAATCCGGTACTCCGACTCAGAAGCAGAAAGGGCCGCAAAGCTGTCATACATATCTTCCATCTTGAACGCCCCCCTTTACCAGTCAGCACCAGTTTACTCTACTCATCTATGAATGAAAACCTTTTTTATAGTATGATTTGATAGAATACGCAGAGGAGGTATATGATGGGGTTTATTGATGGATTACTCGGCAATGCATCAACACTGTCAACGGCAGCTGTGCAAGAAGAGCTTGCCCATATTTTACTTGAGGGTGAGAAGGTTGAAGCCGCGTTTAAGCTGGTTCGCGATTTGATTGTCTTTACTGACAAGCGGCTTATCCTTGTAGATAAACAGGGAATTACAGGCAAGAAAACGGAATTTCAATCGATTCCGTACAAAAGCATTTCCAGATTCAGCGTGGAAACTGCCGGCCGCTTTGACCTTGATTCAGAGCTGAAAATTTGGATCTCCGGCGCGGAACTTCCCGCTGTCTCAAAGCAGTTTAAAAAAGATGAAAGCATTTATGATATTCAAAAGGTGCTTGCCGCAGTTTGTATGTAAGGCGAAAAGACGGAAGCTTCACAGCTTCCGTCTTTTCATTTACAGCTTTTCCTCCATCTTCGCTTTCGTTTTCGGACCGTAAATCCCATCAGCCGTTAAACCGCTGACAGACTGAAAACGTTTCACTGCATTAGCTGTTTTCGGGCCATAAACGCCGTCAACGCCGTGATTTTTCGCTCCTTTATCAGGATAAAAATAAAGAGCGGCTAAAGCAGTCTGCACCTGCTTTACTTTTGTCCCTTGCGTCAGCGGGCTTGTCACTTTGATCACGCCGGATGGGAGCGGATATGAGGATGCGGCATGGCTTTTAGAAGCAGATGCCGTCTGAGGCAGTTTGATCACCTGTCCGATTTTGATGTGGTTCGGGTCAGTGATATGATTTATGCTTTGCAGCGTTTTCACACTGGCCCCGTGTGATGCGGCAATCCCTGACAGTGTGTCACCTTTTTTTACATGATATTCAGACGCCGAAGAAGAGACTGCAGCTTTTTTCGCTGATACGCCCCCGTTTAATTCCTTTTCAATCGCCGCCTTCACTTGATCCCAGCGCCCCTCTGATAAAATGCGGTGCGGGCAATACTTTCCGCTCCAGTCCTGATGCTTTCTCACCCGATCGATGCCCCAGCCGCGCTCCTTCAACAGCTGTGCAACAAATGAAATCGCCAAGGCTTCAGCTGCCTCATACTTCGGGCCTCCCGATTTGCTGTAGCAAATCTCAACACCGATTGATTTGCGGTTTCCCGGACCGTTTGTGCCGTCACCAGTGTGCCAAGCGTTTCGGTTAAGCGGCAGACCTTGAATCACCTCTTGATCATCGACCGCAAAATGAAAGCTTGTCGAGCTTGTGTTCCCGATCATATAGCTGATTTCATTGGCCGCTGATGCATCGTTTGCCGTGTTGTGAATGGTAATGTATTCAGCGGACATTGCATTAGGACACTTCAACGCGTATTTCGCCTCAGAAACCAAATTTTTCTTTACTGGAATGCTCACCTATCATCTCTCCTTTTCTTTTTTCATAAATAGGTGGCATTCGTAGGACGAAAAGCTCATATCATCTATCACCGTAATATGGATAAATGTGTTAAACTGAAGTTCACGGAGGGTCTGAATATGTATACATATTTAATGCTGACAATGAGAACGGAGAAATTTAATCAGGAGCATGTGGCTGGGCACTATGAATTTCTGGATCGTTTACAGGCAGAAAAACGTTTAAAAATGTTTGGGCCATTCAGCGACGCCACAGGCGGAGCGTATGTCATCGAAGCAGATTCACTGGAAGAGGCAGCGGAAATCGGCCATGCGGATCCGCTGGTGGCAAGTGGATCTTCTGAGCTGACGATAAAAGAATGGAAGCTGAAGAAATAAAAAAGACCCCTAAGGGTCTTTTTTTATGCATCATGTTTGATTGCGTGCCGCAATATGAAATGTTTTCCCTTCTGTGTTTGCTGTTTCACCTGCATGAACCATCACCTGAGTAAAGCTGAACCCGACCGCAACGAGCAACAAACCTGACATCCATTTAGATTTCATATAAACAATCTCCTCTCTGGATTTGTTTTTGTGCGTGCACCATTTTCTCATAAAATGAAAGTGCTTTTTCGGGCTGTCCGTTTTCTATATAGAATTGGGCAGCATCATGCGCCAGCTCTTCAATATAAGGATACAGCATATGTTCTTCAAGAAATTGAAAGGTGTGTGAGACTGATTCTGTGTCAATGTTTTTTCCGTATAACGCATGTAAAAATTGAAAAAGCTCCACAAATAATTCATCACTGTATTGACGGGCGATTTCCAATCCTTCACGATACTTTTTTTGCGCTTCGGCGTCATTTTTTTGTTTATACAGAACTTGTGTTAAAGAGTAGATAGAATGCGGAAGATTATCGAACTTTTCCGACTTGCAAATAGAAACAGATTTCCCAAAGTATTCGGCTGCCTTTTGCAGTTCACCCATTTTCTCATAGCAGTTTCCGAGATTATATAGGGCAGAACTGATCAGGCGGGGATTGCCTTCTTTCTTTGCAAGATCTAAAGCCAGTTCTAAGTGGGGCAATGCTCTTTCTGGATACTGCATATCATCATAATTACCTGCAATAACGAATTCACATTGGATTCTGCGGACGGTGTACGTTTCATACATTTGGTATGTTTCTAATGCCTGAACGGCGTAGCTCATCGAAACATAGGTTTGTTTTAAATTGTAAAAAATCTCAGCCATTTTAAAAGCAAACTCTGCTTTCTCAATATCATCCGAGACGAGGGCAAGATTCTTTTCTGCCCGTTTATAATACATCATGGCACTGACAAACATCTTCTGCTTAAATTCATACATTCCTCGAAAAAAATTAAAGTAATATTCGAGAAGCCCTGTCAGCTTGTACTGATTCCCTTCGATGTCTTCTAACAATTCTGAAAACTCTAGCTGCGACGTGTCCTCTCCAAAAGGCTTAATGTAATCCAGCATGACACGGTGCCTGAACTCCATTAAAGAATAATACAGCAGCAAATCTTGGTCTTCTTCCATATCCTCAATTTCTCTTTCTACTTCGAGCTTGACCCGTTCGGCTTCAGCGACGTGGAACTGCCGGATATGAGTATACCATTCATTAATTTTAAGCCCGACATAAGAGGACGGAATCGTCTGCTTCATCCTCAATTAATCCCCCCTTTTGAATTACCCGAGATATGTCATATTTTATCATATTTACAAGAAAAAGAAGAACGCAAAATAACCGCAATTGTCGAATTTCGGCTAACCGCAACAAAAAAGCACGGGTTTTTCAAACACCCGTGCTTTCTTTTAGTGAAAACCGACTTTGTTTCTTTCCATCCAGCTTCCCCGCTGGCTTTTTCTTTGCTCTCCTGTCATGTCTTTCACCATGGTTTCAATATGGTGATTCCCTTCTTGGTGCCATTGAAGGGCTGAAGATACATATAATTCTCCCAGCTGTGCAAAGGAAAAGCCTTCTGTAAGTTTTGCGGCGTTTTTTATTTCTCCTTCACTCAAAAAGATGCCAAAGCCTCTCATTTTCATATATTCCAGCCGCAGCTCTTCATCCGGAAGCCCGATTTCATAGGCACGGTCAAATCGTCCTGCACGATTCATCAAACCTGGATCGATCTCTTCGGGATAGTTTGTCGTACCGATGAGAAATAGCCCCTCTTTTGATGTCGCGCCGTCCAGCGTATTGAGAAAAAAGGACCGCACATCTTCCGGCATCGAATCTATATCCTCGATGACCAGAACTGCAGGAGCGAGGCGTCTCGCTGCCTGAAAGACTTCTTCTATTGTCTCGCTCGACGTAAATTCAGTAATTTGCCAATAAGCAACAGGTGCATCGATACTGCCTGCGATCGACTTCACTAACGTCGTCTTTCCGTTTCCAGGAGGTCCATATAACAGAATGCCGCGCTTGTAAGGGATGTCATATGTTTGATAAAACGATTTATCACTATGAAAAAACTGATCAATTGATCTGTATATCTCTTTTTTCAATAGCGGATTCATGATGACTTGACTCCGCTGAACCTCTCTGACAATGGCTTCCTGCTCTCTTGAAGTCCCTCCATCTACATCCGTAAACACGGTCACTTTCCGCTTGCTTTTTTCCCAAAGACGCGGTCTGACTCCCTCCAGAAATGCACGCATCTTTTCATCGTTAACCGCAAACAGACAATCAAAACTCATAATGCTCCCATCTTGAAAATATGGAATTCTGGCAAAAGCAACTCCCTTTTCAGGATACGCGTATACACTGTTTCTTATAGACTTATGGACGGTATAATCCGGTTCTTTCTCATCTTCATCGTAAGCAAAGGTTTTCTTTTCAAGCTTTTCAAATATATATGCCACATGCTCAGGCTCCAATGAACCGCTGCGGACATCTTCTACAAGAAGCTCCCAGTATTCCGTATTTGGATCATCACTGGCATAGAGCTCATAGAATACACCGTATTGATCATAAAGCGTTTCTTCAATCCGTGTGATAAGGTAACCGAAAGTGCCGTAGCCCGCCGCAGCTCTTTCATTCTCTTTTTCTTCGTACTGATAAATGAAAGGTATGTTAGTCATGTTTATACTCCATTTCATGTTTTGTGAACGTTATATATACGATTGACATAGCATTTTGTTTCATCCCACAGCATATTACTTGTGAATTCATAACCGTTGATATAGGATTTCATTGCACCATTTATTTTTACATATGGAGGAGATCATAATGTGCCAATCCAATCAAATTGTCAGCCATTTTTTATCCCATCGAAACGTGACCAATGAGCTTGCCGAAAAAATCAGCAAAGACCATTACAGCTACAAACCGGCAGAAACATCAATGTCAGCAGAAGAGCTGGTCAAACACATTCTTACGTCTTTCCACTTGTTCGCAAATGTCATTAAGGAAGGCAATGCCTCACCATTTCAAAACAAGCAGGAAGAAACAGAAACAGATCTCAATGTTCTGGCAAAAACATATACAGAAAAAACGGTCGCTATCCTTGAACAGCTGACTGAAGAGCAGCTGGACAGAGAAATTGATCTGACATCCGCTTTCGGCAGAAAAGTCACAGGCCGCGCGCTGCTTCAGCTTGCAATGGAGCATGAAATTCACCATAAAGGCAACCTGTTCGTGTATGTGCGGGAAATGGGCCACACTGAGCTTCCTTTCTATCAGCAGCGCATGTAGCGTAAACAAGAAAAAAGATACCTGTTAAGAGGTATCTTTTTTTTGCGCCTTTAGTACTTCTCGATTTCGTCCAGACACTCATTATAGGGCAAATGAATAGAGATATTGAGCATACCAAAATTTCAAGCAACTAACGTGCAAAAATTCAAAAAATTTAATTGATTAACGCGTCCTAATCATATATAATCTGATAAAAATAGTCGGGTTTTCAGGAGGCCTTTATCATGAGTGTAAGCATCATATTGATGGGTTTGTTTGTCGGAGCCTTAGTCGGATTGACGGGAGTGGGTGGAGCGGCCTTATTAACTCCCCTTTTAATTGTGCTTGGAATTAATCCTTCCATCGCGGTCGGTACGGATCTTGTATATAACTCGATCACAAAGCTGTTTGGCGTTGCCTCCCATTGGCGGCAGAAAACGATTAACTTTAAATTGGTAAAATACTTAGCCATCGGCAGTATTCCGAGTGCTTCGCTAGCCATTGGCATATTGCATTTGTTCCCCGCCTTTCACCAGCATCAGGAAGAAATTATTAAGCACGCTCTAGGATATGTGTTAACGCTGGTTGCCATTTCAATCATCGTTCGTTTGTTTTTGGATAGAAAACTTCGCCCCAACCGCTGGCAGCTGATGCCGCTTGAAAATAAGAGGGCGCTGACAATTCTTATTGGTGTTGTGTTTGGGTTTATCGTCGGATTAACATCAATCGGGTCCGGCTCATTATTTGCAATCGCCATGATTTACTTATTTAACATGAAAGCGTCACAGATTGTCGGAACCGATATCGCGCATGCTTTTCTTCTTGTTACGGCAGCAGGCATTTTGAACGCAAGCTTCGGAAGCGTGGATTACATGCTGGCAGCTAATCTGCTCCTCGGTTCAATTCCCGGCGTACTGATCGGGAGCCATCTTTCGCCTCGATTCTCCCCGCGTCCACTGCAATTTATTATGGCGTCCATTATTTTAGTCAGCGGTTTAAAATTGATTTAATGAAGAAGGCTATCCGCTTGAAGGATAGCCTTTTCTTATTATAACGTCACACCCGATTTAAAAATGGCGAGTTCTTTGAAATCATTTTTTTCATGGTTCACAAGCTGGCCGCTTGCCACCTCAATCATATAGTGGATAAACTCACGCAGCACATATTCCTCATGAACATCATCCTCTGCTAAAAGGCCTGCGTTAAAATCAATCCAATGCGGCTTCGCCTCATACAGCTCGGTGTTTGTCGCTACTTTCACCGTCGGGACAAAGGTGCCAAACGGCGTGCCTCTTCCCGTTGTAAAGAGGACAATTTGGCAGCCGGCAGCCGCCAATGCGGAGGAGGCGATCAAATCATTGCCCGGTGCGCTCAAAAGAGTCAGCCCTTTTGTCTTGAGTACTTCACCGTATTTCAAGACATCCGTGACAGGAGAAATCCCCGCTTTTTGCGTACAGCCCAGCGATTTATCCTCAAGTGTAGAAATGCCGCCCGCTTTGTTGCCCGGTGAAGGATTTTCGTACACCGGCTGATCATGTTTAATAAAGTATTGTTTGAAATCATTGATTAAATCGACTATCTTATGAAACACTTCTTCATTGGCAGCCCGCTGCATCAGGATGGTTTCTGCGCCGAACATTTCCGGTACTTCCGTCAGCACAGTACTCCCTCCCTGTGCAATGAGATAATCTGAAAAACGTCCAAGCAGCGGGTTTGCGGTTATGCCGGAAAAACCGTCCGAACCTCCGCATTTCAGCCCGATCTTCAGTTCAGACAGCGGAATGTCTTCTCTCTTATCTCCTTTGGCCGCTTCATGAATTTCCTTCAGCAAAGCAACGCCTGCCTCCATTTCGTCGGTCACCGACTGGGATTCCAGAAACTTCACCCGCTTCAAGTTCACATCTTGCAGTGCTTCCTTCATTCTTGCCAGCTCATTGTTTTCACAGCCAAGCCCTAACACCAAGACGCCGCCGGCATTTGGATGGCGAATGGCATTCAGCAGGATCTGCTTCGTATTTTCATGATCGTCGCCAAGCTGCGAGCATCCGTATTGATGCTTTAACACCAGTACGTTATCAAATGGAGCGATATCCCCTGTTTCTCTGACAAAACGCTGCAGCATTTTTTCTGCTATTCCATTGACACAGCCGACAGTTGGGACAATCCACAATTCATTCCGTACACCCGCATCTCCGTTTTCTCTTCTAAAACCTTTAAACGTCCGGTTCTCATTAGAATACGGATTTTCATCAAATCTCGGTGTATAGCTGTATAATTGGATATCAGACAGGTTTGTTTTCGTATTATGGACATGAATATGCTCTCCGATCGAGATATCTTGTGATGCATGACCGATTGGAAACCCGTACTTGACGATGCTGTCGTTTTCTTTGATAGACTGCAATGCAATCTTATGGCCTCTTTTTATATCATCCTTTACTTCAATCGACACGCCGTAAGCATGCAGCCTCTCTCCCTTTTGAATATCCCGCAGAGCAAGAAGGACATTATCTTGCTTATGAATCTTTATAAACGACTTCAACGTACCTCTCCCCCTTGTATGCAGTATTGTTCAAGAGCCCTCTGCATGCCCAGCTCATGAATATGATTCAAGTAAACAGCGACTCTATCAGTCAGCTTCGGTATCTCATTGAGATCTGCCCCCCACAGCCGCTGTTCGCCTAACACTCTTGATGCAATCCGAAGCATGTCGCCATCCTCCTGACACCAAACCTCTTTGAAAAATTGAAGAACTGCCGGATCATCCTGCAATGTCTCGTTATCATGATAAAAATACAGAAGAGCACTGAAAGAAAACACCAAGCGTTCAGGAAGCTGTCCCTTTTGTTCAGCATATTCCTTAAGAGTCGGCAGGTTTCTCGTTTTGAATTTGGAAACGGAGTTCAATGCAATGCTTTCCAGGTAATGCTTAATATACGGGTTTTTAAAACGGTTCAGCACATCGTCAGCATACTGAGAAAGACCTTCCATTTTTAAAACAGGAAGAATTTCGTCGTCAATCAGCTCTCTTATAAATCGCCCAACTTCCGGATGCTCGACAGCATCCCTAACAGTTTTTAAGCCGTATAATAAAGCCACTGGCGTCATTGCTGTATGAGCGCCATTTAAAATCCTTACTTTTTTAGTCCGGTATGGGGTGAGGTCGCTGACGATCTTTGTATGGAGCCCTGCAGCCGCAAAGGGAAGTTCTCTTCCAATCCAATCAGGCCCCTCGATAACCCATAAATAATATTGCTCTCCCACAACTATCAAATCATCCTGATAGCCAAGATCCGCCGTGATCTCATCAATGCTGTCGACGGGAAAACCCGGAACAATCCGGTCTACTAAACTATTACAAAATGTATTGGCCTCATGAAGCCACTGTGTAAATCCTTCCCCCAGCTTCCACAGATGTGCATAATGAAGAACCGTTTCCTTCAGCTTTTCACCGTTCTTCTCGATCAGCTCACATGGGATTAGGACACACCCTTTTGTCTGATCTCCTTTAAAAGCCTGATAGCGGAAGTAGAGAAATGCAGTTAATTTCCCAGGGAATGTTTTTTGCGGCCTATCCTCTAAACGATCTTTTTCATCACATACGATCCCAGCCTCAGTGGTGTTGGAGATGATAAACCGAAGCCTTTCGCTTGATGCCAATTCTTTGTATGCTTCATAATCAGAAAACAGGTCAATTCCCCGGCTGATTGAGTTGATAATCATATGCTCGTTTACCGCTTCTCCATCTTTCATTCCTTGTAAAAAAAGCGTATATAATCCATCTTGCTCATTTAATCGTTTGATTTTTTCTGAACCCCTTGGCTGAACAACCACCACACTCCCATTAAAATCAGTGTGTTGATTCAATTGATCAATCTGCCAATCGATAAATCCCCGAAGAAAGTTTCCTTCTCCGAATTGGAGAATTTTTTCTGGATACTGAGTATAGTGATCGTACACATTTTTATTCAGCTTCTGCACCCTTATTGCCTCCCTCTTTTTATGCACACGTTAACATTTTTCTGTATAAAGAATGCCCGCTGAAAAACGGGACATCACGTCGTCAATCGTCTGACTGAATCACGCACCATAAATTCTGTGTTTTCCAAGATTTTTTCTGCTTTTGTTTCGGGCTTGCTGATCAGAGACAAGAGTTTTTGCGCGCCAAGCACGCTGATTTTCTCCACTGGGCGCTTTACTGTTGTAAGTCTTGGCGTGATGTACTGTGAAAACCCAATATCATCAAACCCGATCACCGAAATATCATCAGGAACGCGCAGGCCCTTTGCGAATATCGCATTCATCGCTCCGATTGCCATGTCATCATTCGAACAAAAAACAGCGGTTGGAGGATTCGGCAGTGCCAGCAGCCGCTCCATCGCTTGAAAGCCGCTTTCCATATCGTACTGTCCTTTGACACTGTATTCATGCTTGATCGGAATATGATGTTGAATCAGTGCAGATAAGTAGCCTTCCTTTCGCTGCTGGGAGGATTTAAAGCCTTCGATCCCCTCGATGATGGCGATGTCTTGATGTCCGGACTGAATGAAGTATTCTACAGCTTCTTGAGAGCCTTCCTTGTCATTGGACAAAATATTCGTGATGGTGCGATCATCAATATCACGATTCAGCACGACAAGCGGAATGTTTTTTTCGCGAATATGGTAAATAAAAGAATTATCAATGTCACTTTGGCTCATTAAAATGATGCCGTCATATCTCATCGGTGTAACGGAGTCATAGTTTTTCAGATCATCAATGCCGCGCACATACAGATTGTAATCCTCACTTATGGCTTGATTGACGCCTTTAATTGTGTCTGCAAAGAAGCTGTGCGAGGTTCCGTTTGTAATGCTTGTAAAGAACAGCCCGATCGTATGCGACTTTTGCATCGCCAGACTTTTCGCATTTACATTTGGTGTATAGTTGAGCTGCTCTGCTAGCTCTAATATTTTTTTCTTCGTATGTTCTTTGATGTAAGGGCTGTTGTTGAGTGCTCTGGAAACAGTAGTGTGGGATACGTTTGCGAGTTTTGCGATATCTTTTATGGTTACCATCTAATTCCCTTCCTTATCATACCGGCTGCGATTATTTACTGTATATTGTATCATCAAACATACCGCCTCTCCCACTATATTTCCAGATTAATAAGACACAGGATTCTCAGCTTCTGTTCCCGCTGGCTTGCCAATGATTGGACGGACAAAACGAATCACAGCAAGTGAAGCGAAGACAGCCAGCCCTCCGGCAAGCAAAAATGCTCCAGAAAACGTGCCTGTTTGGTCAACAATAAATCCGGTTAAAGCCGGGCCGATAATTCCTGCCGTGTTGGCGAGGAAATGCATGAAGCCGCCAACAGAACCGACATTGTTTTGATCAACCACATCTTGAATGACTGCCCAATAGATAGCACCTGTTAAATATAGAAAAAATACTGACAAAGCGACCAGTGTGACAGCGCCCGCAGTCGTTGCCACCAGCCCGGCAAAACCAATCAGGACAGCTGATGAAAACAAACACGTGACAAGCACAACCTTGCGCGAGAACAGCACACCTTTTCGTGCCGTTTTTTTGTACACATAGTCAGAAACAAATCCCCCCGCAGCCAGCCCGATAAATCCTAAAATCCACGGTATGACCGTGATGACACTCATCGATTCAACACTTAATCCCCGCTCGTCGACAAGATAGCTCGGAAACCATGTCAAAAAGAAGAAGAGGATGTAGTTGTAAGCGAAAAAAGCGAACGCCGTGAACAGGACCGTTTTTTGCTTCAGGTAAAAGGTGAGCGGAATTTTTTCTCCGGGAGACGTTTCTGCTTTTATTGCCGGTGCTTCCTTGATCGTCTCTTGCGGCTTTTCTTTGACAAACTTGAACCAGAGCCCTGCCCATATCAATCCAATAATCATAATGAGAACGAAGGATACCTTCCAGCTGAACGCTACTGCGATCATGCCGACTATCGGGCCGGAAATGGCTCCCCCGAGCGGCGTGCCGCTGTTGGTTACACCGATAACAGACGCCCGCTGGGTCGGCGGGAACCAGTTGTTCACCATCTTGTTGATGGTCGCCGAAAGCGGGCCTTCTCCCATTCCGAAGAGAATACGGATAATCAGCAAGCTGACAAAGCCAAAAGCGAGGGCGACTGCTCCGCTAAACAGCGACCAAACAACCATCGCGACAAACAAGGTCAGCTTTGCCCCATAGCGGTCGGATGCCACGCCCCCAAGAAAATTAAAAATCGCATAACCTATCGAAAAACTGCTGAAAATCAAGCCCATTTGCGTGGCAGACAATGTGAGATCATCCTGAATAAAAGGAGCTGCAATGGAAAGCGCCGAGCGATCCAGGTAATTAATCACCCCTGCCAGGAACAAAAAAAGGATAACGGGAAGCTTATCTTTTGAAAACATCTCAACCTCACCCCTATGTTGGTTCAGTTTCTGTTGCACCGCTTTCGTTACACACCTGAATAAGCCATAAATCCTCCATCGACAGGAACGGTGATCCCAGTGACAAAACCGGAATAGGATTCATCCGCCAGCCAAAGGAGCGTACCGAGCAAATCCTCGGGTTTTCCGAAGCGCTTCATCGGTGTTCCCGCAATAATTTTGTGAGATCGGCTGGTGAATGTTCCGTCTTGGTTGATCAGCAGATCATGATTTTGTTTTGTCAGAAAGAAGCCTGGGGCAATCGCATTGACCCGCAGCCCGGTTTCGGCAAAATGAACAGCCATCCACATCGTAAAATTATTGATGGATGCTTTCGCGGCACTGTATGCCGGAACCTTCGTCATAGGTGAATAAGCACTCAT
This sequence comes from Bacillus sp. EU52, assembly GCF_037964975.1. Taxonomy (NCBI): domain Bacteria; kingdom Bacillati; phylum Bacillota; class Bacilli; order Caryophanales; family Bacillaceae; genus Bacillus; species Bacillus sp. EU52. Next base: position 1,261,207 of record NZ_CP150177.1, on the reverse strand, counting down.
CGAAGAAAGATTGATAATCGCGGGTGAATGTGCCTTCAGCAGCTCTTTTCCAAACACTTGCGTGGCCAGAAACGCACCGGTGAAGTTGGTGGAGAATACAGTTAGAAAGCCCCTCTCATCCATATCAAAAAAGGATTGGCCTTCTCCCGCTTCTTCATATGTCTCCACATCGGTTATCGCGTCAGGATGATTGCCGCCAGCCCCGTTAATTAACAGATCAACAGCGCCAAATTGGCCGAGGATGTCTTCCTTTGCCCGCTCCAGTGACATCCTGTCCAGCACATCCGCAGCAACAGCGCACGCTGTGCCGCCAGCCGCCGTTATCTCCTTCACGACCGCTTGGCCTTTTTCAGCCGTCCGATTCAATATCGCCACCTTCATGCCATGACGGGCTAGCTCCCGTGCCATCGCAGAGCAAAGCACGCCGCTGCCGCCAGTGATGACAGCCGTTTTACCTGCCAGGTTCTCATGCAGCGGGATCATACGCCCACCTCTTTTTTTGCCATTGCTTCATAGGCGTCCCACAACCCGTTCAAATACATGATGCCAAGTGCCCGATCGTATAAGCCATATCCCGGGCGGCATTGCTCGCCCCAAAGATGGCGCCCATGATCCGGTCTGACATATCCTTCGTAATCCTGCTTATGCAGTTCTTCCATCACGCCTTGAATGTTGATCGAACCATCCTTTGTTAAATGAGATGTTTCAATAAAATCACCATTCTCATAAATTTTCACATTGCGAATATGTGAAAATGGAGCGATGCCGGCATACGTTTTAGCGATCTCCACCATGTCGTTAGCGGGATTGGCTCCCATTGAACCTGTACAAAGGGTGATACAATTAGACGGTGAATCTGATATCGCCCGCAGTTTCTTATAGCTTGCCTCTCCTGTGATAATGCGCGGCAGTCCGAAAATCTGCCACGGCGGGTCATCCGGATGAATGGCCATTTGAACACCATAGGCCTCAGCAACAGGAAGAATTTCCTGCAAAAAGAATGATAAATTGTCCCATAGCTTTTCTTCATCGACCGTTCTGTAGGCAGCAAAAAGCTCTTTGATCCGAGCCAATTTTTCTGGCTCCCACCCCGGCAGTGTCATGTCAGATGCATCCTCCACCGTCCGAATCAGCTCTTGAGGATCAAGGCTTTCCACCTTGGCCTTTTCAAAAAACAGAGCGGTCGATCCATCTGCTAGCGGCCGGAACATGTCCGTGCGTGTCCAATCAAAAACCGGCATAAAATTATAGCAGATCACTTTCACGCCAAATCCGGCAAGGTTGCGGATCGTTTGCTTGTAGTTTTCAATATACCGGCCGCGTTCTTCGTTCCCAAGTTTAATTGCTTCGTGAACATTCACGCTTTCTACAACTTCAGCATGAAAACCATAGGATTGAATATATTCAGTCTCGGCTCTGATTTCTTCTTTTTCCCACACGTTGCCGACGGGCTTTTGATGGAGAGCCCAAACGATGCCTTTGACACCGGGAATTTGCTTCACGTGTTCAAGTGTGACTGTATCGTTGCCTCGTCCATACCATCGGAATGTCATATTCATGCTCGCACCTCCGGATTCAGTCATTTAATCAAACGTGATGACGGCTTTTCGCACCTGATCTGGATGCTCCTTAATAAACTGAAATGCATGATGAACGTCATCAACTGAAAATGTATGGGTCACCAGCCCGTTATGCATTAACCGGCCTCCATTCAAAAGCTCTACCACTTTTGGAAACTGATTGGTCTGCAATCGGGATCCGGTTATCGTGACTTCTTTTTTTGTAATTGGCAGCTGAGAAATCTGAGCCGCTCTTTCATCAAATCCAAGCACAACCACATGTCCCGCCGGTGACACAGCCTCAATTGAAAGTGCAAAAGTCTCCGGCAGGCAAACAGCATCAATGACCACGTTTGCTCCTTCATTCCCAGTCCATTCAAGGACCCGCTCGGCAACATGTTCTGCTTGGACATTTACAACAGCATCGGCGCCGTTTTCTTTCGCAAATGCCAGCCGATCGTTGTTCAAGTCAGTCATCATGACAGCAGCGCCCGCCAGTTTTGCCATTTTTAACACACAGATCCCGATGGGTCCCGCTCCCTGGATCAGGACGGTATCACCTTTTTCCACCTGGCCTCTCCACACTGCCTGGGCGCCTATCGTATAAGGCTCGGCCATGACTGCTTCCTCCCAAGGCAAGTCCTTTGAGACCGCGTGAAGCTGCCTTTCCGGAAGCACAATATATTCCCGCATGCCTCCGTCCTCATGTACGCCAAATACAGAAAGCTTGGCGCAAACATTCGGCCGCCCTTTGCGGCAGGCATAGCACGATCCGCAATAAGAAATCGGCTCAATCACCACATGATCACCGGGTTTTAGGCTCTGTACATTCGCACCAACTGCCTCCACTTGTCCCGTTACCTCGTGTCCGATGACTCTCGGGAGGGTAGCGAGCGGATTCGTTCCATGATAAATGTGCATGTCTGAACCGCAAACGCCGACTCGCTTGACTTTCACGAGCACTTCATCATCCTTTGAAAGAACTGGCTTCTTCACCTCCGCTGTCACCAGATCATACGCTTTTCGCACTTGAACCGCTTTCATTTTACTCACCTGCTTTTTAAGAATTCATACACGCTCCGGGCGATAGAAATTCCGTTTTTCTTATTTCTTTCTTCATGCAGCTGCTCGATCTCGCCGGGCACATACACTCTTTCGAATCCAACAGCCGGCGGTGATTGCTGCAGTTCATCAATCATGGCATCCATCTGCTCTAAAAACGTATCCCAGTCAGTAAAAAAGGCTGGATTGATCGCGCAAACGTAATGCCCCAGCTTTCTTTTTTGATCAAGACCGCTGTACATTTTGGCAATATGAGGGCCAAAAGCCGCGCCCGCCAGCAATCCGGAAAACACATCCACCACAATCGATAGTCCATAGCCTTTCGGGCCGCCGAATGTTGAAAGTGAGACGACCTTGTCAGGATCAGTTACGGCTTCTCCGTTTTCATCGACTCCCCATCCTTCAGGAATTTCTTTGCCCTCTTCACGGGCCTGCAGAATCTTCCCAAAAGCCACTTTGGATGTCGCCATATCTAGGATAAACGGTTTTTTGTGCTTAGCCGGAACACCGTAAGCAATCGGGTTTGTCCCTAAAAAAGGAGTCCTCCCCCCAAACGGGACAACGATACTGTCTGTATGCGTCATTGCCATTCCGATCAGCTTTTCGTCAGCCGCTTTTTGCACAAAATAGCTTAGCGCTCCGCAATGGCTGCTGTTTACGGCCGTGACCATGCCGACTCCTTTTTTCTTCGCCATGTCAATTGCATGGTCCATCGCCATGTCGCAATTCACATGACCGAAACCATCGTCTCCGTCAAGCACCCCGGTCACAGGCCCCGTTTCTTTAAAAACAGGCTGTGCCCCAGGATTGATCCCTCCCGCTAAAAGCCTGTTCACATAGTGTTCTGTGCGCAGCACGCCATGCGAATGTACATTGCGCAAATCAGCGTGCACGAGAACATCTGCTACTTTTTCAGCATCTCGTTCATTCAAACCGGCACCGGCCAGCTTTTGCCGAACGAGTCCCTTTGCTTCTTCAGCTGCAATTGTTATCGTTTTCAAACAAGTGCCTCCTTCCTTTTCAGTTTTTTGGGCACTCCCCTAGTGAAACCCCTACAAACACATTTTATTTACAAATTATTTTAAATATTCTTTATATTATATTGTCAGTTCTTTTGATGAAGATCCTGAACGATCTGAGCATGCTGCTGGTCTGTGAGTTTATAAAGAAAGCCGATAATGATCATCGCTAATGCCAACGCAATGGCCGGATACAGAAGAAGCAGCGCTTTGATGCCAATCAGCGCCTGTGCTGTCTGGACTGCATTCGGCACATAGCCGATAATCCCCAAACCGATCCCCGAGAGAAAGCCAGACAAAGATTGAGCAAGCTTTCTTGAGAAATTGAAAAGTGAATATGTCGTTGCTTCCTTCCGTTCACCGGATTTCCATTCACCATAGTCGATAATATCGGAGACAAGAGCCCACGTGATGCCATTTGGGATACTGATTCCGATAAAGGCGATACTGGCGAGAATTGTAAACACATAAACGTTAGATGGAAGCATAAAGTTGATCAGATCCGCGGCCACACTGATGCCGAAGCCGATCATTGCCGTTCGTTTCTTTCCAAACATCTTGACGAGCTTTGGAAGGAATACGACGCCCAAAAAGGAAGAACCGATAATGATGAAGTTCATATAAGCCATTAATTCAACATTGCCCAAGTTATATTGTGCGAAATAGACTAGCATGGCGGATTTAATGTTGTATGCGGAAATTGAAAAAATCGTCATCAGGACAAGGGTTAACAGCGGTTTATTTGTAATAAATGTTTTGACGACAGATGAGAGTGTTAATTTTTCTTTGGGTGCTTCCGATATGACAATGCGTTCTTTGCAGTTGCGGTAGCAAATATAAAACCAAAGCACACCGAGTGCGGCGAACAAGCCCATGACCACCGGGTAGCCGACCTTCGGATTATCAAACTTGATGAGCAGCGGCATCACGGCAACACTTGTGATAAACAAGGCGCCAAGTGATCCGATTTGGCGGAACGTCGAAATGGAGGTCCGGTCCTCAGAATTTTGAGTCATCGCTGCCCCTAATGAGCCGTACGGAATATTCACAAACGAATAGCCGATGCCCCAAATCATATAGGATGCATATGCATAAATCAGTTTTCCGGTCGTTGATACATTGGGAGACAGAAAAATAAGAACAGTAAGCACCGCAAGCACGATGCTGCCAATTAATAGATAAGGCCTGAATTTCCCCCGTTTGCCGATATTTTTGCGATAATCGATTGATGAGCCGACAATTGGATCTGTTATCGCCGCAAACAGCTTACTGACTAAAAAAATGCCGCCGGCCATCGCAGCGGGGATTCCCGCTACATCAGTGAAATACTTCAATAAATAAATCTGGCCGAGATCAAACATAAAACCATTGCCAAAATCACCAAAACCATAGGACATTTTCTCTTTCAATGAAAGCCTTTTTTCCGTTTCGACCGACACAACCTTATTTGCCAGTTCAGTTCGCATGTTCCACCTCTGTGCCTTAAGAATTTTCGGATAGTGGTCCGCTCAGCGATACTGAGCGGACACTTTGTTACACGTTTGCTTTCTCTTCTTGAAATTGAAAGTAGTGTTTCGCATTGTCATAGCAAATCCCCTGAACGATGCTTCCCAGAAGTTCCATATCGCGCGGCACTTCGCCGTTTTCCACCCATTCCCCAATCAAATTGCAGACGATCCGCCTGAAATATTCGTGGCGCGTATACGAAAGAAAGCTTCTGGAATCGGTGAGCATGCCGATAAAACGGCTGAAAAGGCCAACATTTGATAACGCTTTCATTTGGTCGAGCATTCCGTCTTTAGTATCGTTAAACCACCAGGCTGTGCCGAATTGTATTTTTCCCGGGGTAATACCGTCCTGAAAACTGTTGATCATGCTGGCGATGACATAGTTATCATTTGGATTCAGTGAATATAAAATCGTTTTCGGCAGCTGGTTCTTCATCTCAACTGAGTTCAGCAGCTTGTATAAAGGCTTAGCAATTTCTTCATCGTTCATTGAATCATACCCTGTATCAGGTCCGAGCCTTTTCATCATTTTTGTATTCGTGTTTCTTAAAGCGTTGATATGAAACTGCATCGCCCAATCGAGCTCCGCATACAAACCGCAAAGAAACTGAAGCGTATATGTCTTAAATTTCTTCTCATCTTCATAAGAAACCTCTGTTCCTTGTAATCTGTCAGAAAAAATCCGTCCAGCTTCTTCTTTTGTTGTTTCGGCAAATACCATTGAATCTATCGCGTGATCAGAAACTCTGCCGCCGGCTGAGTGGAAGAATCGCACTCGTTTTTCCAAAGCCTTTAAAAACGCATCATAGGTTGTAATGGATATGGCGGCGGCATCTTCAAGCGCCTGCACCCACTCAGGAAAGCCTTCACGATTGATCTCAAGTCCTTTATCCGGCCGAAATCCGGGCAGCACGCTGACAGGAAAGTCTTTGTCTTCTCTTAATAATAAATGGTATTCAAGAGAATCGACAGGGTCATCCGTTGTACACACGACCTTTACATTTGATTTCACGATTAAATCCCTTGCCCCGAAGCCATCCCCTTGGAGCAGTTCATTTGTCCGTTTCCATATAGCCGGCCCGGACTTCTCGTTTAAAATCTCATAAATGCCAAAAAAACGCTGCAATTCTAAGTGAGTCCAGTTGTAGAGTGGATTGCCAATCGCCATCGGCACGGTTTTCGCCCAAGCCATAAATTTCTCCTCATCAGGCGCATCTCCGGTGATGTATGTCTCCTCAATTCCATTGGCTCTCATGATGCGCCATTTATAATGGTCACCATACAGCCAGGCTTCCGTGATGTTTTGAAATGTTTTATTTTCATAGATTTCTTTCGGGCTTAAGTGGCAGTGGTAATCAATAATCGGCATGTCTTTCGCATACTTGTGATAGAGGCTGACAGCGGTTTCATTTTTCAATAAAAAGTTTTCGCCCATGAAGGGTTCCATGTCCTCACCGTCTTTCATTCTATTTCAAAATGTTAACGTTAACATTTTGATTTGTTTTTATTTTACCTTTATATTCCTCTGGGATCAATCTCTTTTTTTGAAAATGAAATGTTAACGCTGTCATAAACATAAAAAAAGACATTGCCAGAAAGCACTCGGAAAGGAATGCTTTTGGCAATGCCAGATTCATTAAAAGGATTAGTAAGCCAGGCTGAAAAGTCCTTTAATATGTGTCAAATATCGTACATTACTTGCTTCTTTCATCAAGGAAGCAGGAAGACCTTTAAGCGGTGTAGAATTAGCACCAATAATGGCAACCGCGTCTTTGCGTCCAAGGCTTGCAAGTGTACCAGAGTTTACTGGCTTGAATGTTTCAAGCGTTTTGCCTTCCAGGTAAGCGAATAGGTTGTAACCGATCAGCTCACCCATTTGCCATGCGATTTGTGCAGTTGGCGGGTATGGACGGCCGTCTGCACCGAAGTAAACTGCGCTGTCTCCAGCAACGAATACATCTTCATGAGATGTAGATTGCAGGAAGTCATTTACAGTCGCGCGTCCGCGGTTCACTTCTAGACCTGATTCACCGACTAATGGGTTACCTTGTACGCCGCCAGTCCAAACAAATGTGTTGGCAACAACTTTAGATCCGTCTTTCAGATCAATTACGTTTCCTTCTACATTTGTAACAGGAAGACCTGTTAAGAACTCAACGCCGCGTTTTTCAAGGCTTGCAGTCGCACGCTCGATAAGATCATCCGGAAGAACAGGAAGGATCTTCGGACCTGCTTCAACAAGTTTCAATTTGATTTCTTTATGGTCTACGCCGTATTTTTTCGCAAGGTTCGGCATGATGTCAGCAAGCTCGCCAACAAGCTCAACACCTGTTAAGCCGCCTCCGCCGATAAGGATTGTTGCATCTGCTTCGTTTTTCGTTTTAGAGTACTCGCGCACACGATCTTCAACATGTTGGAAGACTTTGTTCGCATCGGCAGCAGATTTCAATACCATGCTGTTTTCTTCAAGACCTGGGATGCCGAAGTAAGCCGTTACAGAACCAAGACCTACAACAAGCGCATCGTAAGTTAATGTAGAACCGTCAGCAAGCGCAACTTCTTTTTTATCAACAGAGAAAGAGCTTACTTCCGCAATTTTAAGATCAATGTCTTTGCCTTTGAAAAGTTTTTCTAATGGCATTGCAACCGCTTTTTCAGACACGTTGCCTGCAGCAAGGCGGTGTAATTCCGTAATGATTTGGTGAGTAGGGTATTTGTTTACCACTGTCACGCGTGCTTGTTCTTTTGTGTAATGTTTGCGAACTGTTAGAGCAGAAAGAACTCCGCCATAACCAGCGCCTAGAATGACAATATGTTTTGACATCGTATATCCTCCGTCCTTTATATCAATTTGAATCTGAGATTATTTTTGGTTTTCGCGTTCGTTCATGACTTCAAGGTAGCTGTTAGCAAAACGGAACAGCTTTTGAGCTTGAGGATCTTTCAGCATGCGAAGAAGGCCGAAAAGTCCAATTGTTTCGTTGCTTGCTTCCGCGCGGTCTTTTGCTTCAATCGCAGTCGCAGCTACTTCTTTCGCTGTTTCTTTTACAGGCTCGAGAATTTCAGTGATCGCACCGACTGTGTCGCTCTTTAACACTTCGTCAGTCGCTACAGACTGAGCGAAATCATAAGACTTCGTTAAAATATTCACTAACTCAGTCAGCTTCGGAAGCTGGTCAACTAAAACAGTCAATGATTCTTGAACTTCTGGCTTTAATAGCTGATCAATAAGATCTTGCTGGCTTTGGCTGACAGACGCATTTGTTTGATCGATTGTTTCTGGCATATCCAATTCTCCTTTACTATAAGCAGTTTGCTGATTTTTTTGGAAAGGGTAGTGCCTCTCCCTGTCTCACGCTTTTAAGGCATAAGAATAAGGATTGTGAATTCATGCACAATCATTTACAAAAATAAATGTTTACTACCCAGTTTTTCATCTTGCCATATTCAGTATTATTTTTATCTAAAAATAAACAATTGAATAAGTCAAAATCCTTTACTCTCTCTGAAAATAGCAAACACAAAAAACTCCAATTCGATTACCTTCTATATGATAACACTTTTTGAACAAAATTTGAACGTGAATTGCTTCGATTATGAAATTAATTTATATGGAGCTCATGTCATATCGTTTCTGCGACACTAGTTTTTGACAATCCAGCAATTTCCCCCCCTTCACTTTACCCATATTTCCAATAGAGGCTCTCTTTTTCCTGTGATCGGATCATTCGCCGGCAACGCCGCCTGCTTAATCTGTTTGACCGCTTCCTCCCGCTCATTCGGCTTCCCCGTCTTCATATCGTACTGAACGCCACCGGGATAGGCGCCAAGGACAGTAAAATCGGGGCTTGAGCTGAGCTTTTTATGTCCGACTCCGGCTGGAATCACGACTGCGTCGCCTGATTTGAAAGGGATGGCAGCCCCTTTTTCACCCCCAAACTGAATCACAGCCTCTCCCCTAAGGGCAAACAGGACTTCATGCGTATTGCTGTGATAATGATGGTATGGAAAAACACTCCCTGACCAGCTGTTTGACCAGCCATGCCGGATGACGATCCGCTCTGCCAGTCCGGTGTCCTTAAGCGCGTTTTGATACACCACGAGCGGAAAATCAGGGTGATTCGGAATCCTGCCGTCATCCGGAAAGAAGTATGTCTGTGTCTCTTTTTCCATCAATTTCACCTCCCTTTTTTGTCTTCCACACATAGCGGTTCGCAAAACATGATGTTTTTCTCATGATTCCATTGATCTGCATGATACCGAATAGTATAGTATAAAAAAATAATGCCAGAATGAGGGATATCATGAAAGCTATCGTTATCGGAATATTGGCTTCACTCTTTTTCGCCGTTACCTTTATATTAAACAGAGCGATGGAGTTATCAGGAGGCAGCTGGCTTTGGAGCTCTTCGCTGCGCTTTATTTTTATGGTGCCGTTTTTATGTTTGATTGTCATCATGAGAGGGACATTCACGCCTCTTTTACTAGAGATGAGGAAAAAGCCGTTTTATTGGATCAAATGGAGCTTCGTCGGTTTCGTGCTTTTTTACGCGCCGATTACATTTGCGGCTGCATACGGTCCGGGGTGGCTCATAGCCGGAACCTGGCAAATTACAATTGTAGCCGGGGTGCTCTTATCTCCTTTGTTTTATGTCAAACAAGATATGCCGGGCGGTCCGCAGCTCGTTCGCCAAAAGATTCCCCTGGTTTCACTTGGCACTTCTGTGATCATCCTGATTGGAGCGGCTCTGATTCAGCTTCAGCATGCAGAATCGCTTTCTGGGAGGATGCTGCTTTTCAGTGTGCTGCCGGTTGTCATTGCGGCTTTTGCCTATCCGTTAGGAAACAGGAGAATGCTCGAAGAATACGGAGGCCGGCTTGATACATTTCAGCGCGTGCTTGGAATGACATTGGCAAGCCTTCCATTCTGGCTTATATTAGCAGCTTACGGCTGGTGGTCAGATGGCCTTCCAACAGCAAGTCAAACCGTTCAATCCTTTATCGTTGCCGTCAGCTCAGGCATCATTGCGACGGTTTTATTTTTCTGGGCCACTGATATGGTAAGAGACAATCCGCAAAAACTCGCAGCTGTTGAAGCCACTCAATCCGGTGAAGTGATTTTCGCGCTGCTTGGTGAAATTGTTCTGCTGTCAGGCGTTTTCCCATCTCTATTATCATTTGCCGGTTTGTTCATTATAATAGCGGGGATGATGTTACATACCTTCGCTTCACAGCCGAGAAAACCGAAAAAGAAAGCACAGTCAAATCTGACTGCGTAGCATCTGCAGGAGAATGGGTGAAAGCCTGTTCTCCTTTATTTGTGCTACCAAAAGGAATCTGTTTCACGTTATAGTTAAATATAATGTCAGCCTACTTATATTGAAAGGTGATTATTGTAATGGAAGCAAACGATCAAACACAAAACATACCAGCCATCTCCTTCAGATCAGTCAGAAAAAGCTATAAACAAGATGGACAAACCTATGATGTGCTGCAGGATGTCACCGGAGACATTCAACAGGGTGCAATCGTAGCCGTTTTAGGCCCTTCCGGCTCAGGCAAAAGCACCCTCCTTTCTATGTGTAATTTAATGAGAACGCCTGACAGCGGCGAAATCAAAATATATGGAAAGGAAGTAAGAGAATGGAATGTCAATGAGCTGAGGAGAACGGCAGCCCTCGCGTTTCAATCGGCTCCCGTGCTCGACGGGACAGTGCGTGACAATTTAAGTCTTGTACAAAGGCTGCATCAATCCCAGCTGTACTCTCCTGAAAAGCTGGCTTCTCTTACAGGGCTGCCGTCAGAGCTGTTAGACAGAAGCGCCAGAGACTTATCGGGCGGGCAGCGGCAAAGACTGTCACTGGCCAGAACGCTCTCAAATCCTTCCTCCATTCTATTGTTGGACGAGATCACGTCGGCATTGGACCCGGTTTCTGCTCTTGAGATTGAAGAACTGATCAAACGTCAGCATCAAGAGAAAAAATGGACAGTCATGTGGGTCACTCATAATATGGAGCAGGCAAAACGAGTAGCCGATACCATTTGGTTTATGGCAGATGGCCGGCTGCTTGAAATCGCAGAAACCGAAACATTTTTCTCCGCTCCGCAGCATGAAGCAGCGAAAGAATTTTTGAAGGGAGGCACTCGGTAATGGATTACCTTTCTCTCTCTTTAACGATGATCTTTGTTTTGATCGCCTTGTTTTTATCAAAATCCTTTAAAGCCGGTGTAGAAAAAGACATGATCATCGCCACCATCCGGGCCGCGGTGCAGCTGCTTATCATCGGTTATGTTTTGTCGCTGATTTTTCGCGGAGACCACCCTGTTTTTATCCTGCTGATGGTGCTGTTAATGCTCGCGGTGGCGGCGCAAAATGTCATCAAGCGAAAGAAAAATACTATCGGTTCGTTTTGGAGGGTGTTTGCCGCGTTAGCAATCGTAGAAATTGTGACGCAGGGAATTCTGCTGTCTCTTCATATCATTCCGCTTACGGCACGATATGTCATTCCGATCAGCGGGATGGTCATCGGAAATTCGATGGTGCTCTCGAGTTTGTTTCTAAACCGGCTTAACTCAGAAGTCGGCGTTCGCAAAGAAGAAATTCAATTAATATTGTCACTTGGCGGCACACCGAAGCAATCCATACAGCGCATTCTTACTTCAGCGATGAAAATGAGTATGATCCCGACGCTCGAAAGCCAGAAAACACTGGGTCTTGTCCAGCTTCCCGGCATGATGACAGGCCAGATTCTAGCCGGCGCGGACCCGATTCAGGCAGTACGCTTTCAACTCTTAATCGTGTTTACAACGATGGCCTCAGCCGCGCTGACTTGTGTAATCTTAAGCGTGCTGACATACCCATCATTATTCACCGTTCATCAGCAGCTGAAGCAGAATGAATGACAGACAAAAGCCGCTTTCCGAGGGAAAAGCGGCTTTTTGTACTTGTTATTCCTTTTCTTCATAATACTTGGCCAGCTCAACAATCATCGCACCCATCCGCTCAATCTCTGGCGCAAGCAGTCTCGTAATGCCCTCTTCCCGCAGTGCTTCAGCAGTCACTTTTCCGACAGCAGCTGCGATGGCGCGTTCTTCGAATACCTTCTTCACTTCATTGATATAACCTCGCCCCTTGGCAAAATCAAACAGGGAACGAACCTGAATGGCCGTTGTAAAACAAACGGCATCGATCTCATCGTTCATCAGCTCTCGGCATAACCGCTCCACCGTTTCCTCCTCCGGCGGGATGTGCTGATAAGGCAGAATCGGCAGGACAGACGCGCCTTTTTCTTCAAGAAATGCCATGAGAGCCGGCGCTTTTTCGCCATGAAGCTGCACCATGACTGTTTTTCCTGAAAAGTCGTGAGGCTCCAAAGAACGGATTAAGCCTCTTGTTGTCCCGTCTTCATCCGAAGCTTCCGGTGTGATCCCAAGCTTTTTCAACGCAGACAGCGTTTTGTATCCCCGGCATGCCGCTTTCGCTTGGCGAATGGCCTGCAGAAACTCATCTTTCAGTCCAATTTTCTCTGCCATATCGACAAGAGTCTCCAACCCGATGCCTGTCGTGAAAATGACCCAGTCAGCTTTTTCTTCCGCAAACGTCCGCAAATCCGGCTCCACCTGCTTCTCTGCTAAGTAAACTGTACCTTGGAGAGGCCGGATGACAGGTATTCCGCCCTGTTTTTCAATGATTGTACTGATTTCTTCCGTTTTTCGTGAGCCACCGATTGCCACACGTTTTCCAAGTAACCCTTTTCCCATACCCGTTTCCTCTCCTCTTTGCATAGGCTTTTTATGTATACAAGCTTATTAAAGCTATTTTGGCGCAAACCAAGGGAGAAATCAAGATAAACCCAAACCTCTAAAATCCATTGAATACGCCGGAAGCTTGCTGTAAGATAAACAGCAGACACGTCTTGTAACGGAGGGACGACATGGAAACAAAAAAAGAAGAATATGAAACAAAAGGCTACGATACATCGATCGTTTACGAATTCAATGAATATCCGGACGCCCGCAGCGGGCGCTGCGACAACTGTGATTACACACTGTTCAAAAGCTCTGTAAAAGGCGGAAAATTTCTTAGAGAATGCCGGAGATGCGGGATGAAAAAAAATATTTAAACAGAAAACCGAAATCAAATTGATTTCGGTTTTTATGTTTTTACTGCGGGACAGCGGATTTTTTCATAAACGCTTCAATCTCAGCTGCCGCACGCTCCGCTCCGCCAGCTTCTTTTACATCCTTTTGCATATTCTTGACGCGGCTGAGCAGCTCTTGATCACTGGATACAGCCTGAACCGCTTCCTGCAGGCTGGAAACAGTCACTTCCTCTTTCGGCAAATAAACGCCAAGGCCTAATTCATCAACCCGATTTGCAGTGAGCTCTTGCTCATACATTTGCGGAATGACGACAAGCGGCACACCTGCGTTCATCGCTTCCATCGTACTGTTCATCCCGCCATGAGAGATGAACAAATCAGCTTTCTCTAACACCTCAAGCTGCGGCACACTTTGGCGAATGGTAAAGTTAGCAGGAATATCCTCCAAGCTTGCTGGATCAATCGTTTTCCCAACCGACATGATCACTTGCCATGAAGAATCCCGAAATGCCTTGATGCACATCTTGTAAAATTCCGGCCATGCGTTAAACGCCGTACCCAAAGAAATCAGCATAAGCGGGCGATCATCCTTGTCAATCAACAGGCTTTCTTTTTCCTTCCGTTCTCCGAGAGAGGGGCCGACAAAACAGAAACGGTCATCGAACGTCTCATGCTGAATCTGAAAAGACTTCGGCATAAAGACAATATTTAATGCTTCCGGCACAGCTAACTGTTCAAATGAAACAGCCGGCAACTTCTCTTGCTCCAAGTAGGCTTTAAATTCAGCCTCTGCTTCTCTTATTTTTTTCAGCATGTCTTCATTTCCTAACTGAAAGGATTCATTTTGGGCATATGACGAACAGAGCTTAATGACCGGAACATTAAGCTTTTCAGCAAACAACTTACCAGCCAGCGCAACAAAGTCATAGATGATCAGATCAGGCTGATCATCCTTATATAACTCCTCAAGCTGCGGCAGAATGCTGAGTGATTCTTTCAAAAGGCTGAGGGGCGCGTCATTCTTTTCCATCATCTCCCTGATTTGCTTAGGATCAATATTCAAGGATGTATGATAGATCAATGCTTCTCCACCGGCTTGCTGAACAGCGGGCGCAAACTCCTCAGTCGTCGCGTACGTGACACGGTGCCCTTTCTCACAAAGCTTCTCTACTAAAGCAAGCGTAGGATTGACATGTCCGTATGCCGGGATATTGATCATCGAAATATGGTACTTTTTCATGAATCTCCAGTCTCCTTATCTATTACATTTTCACACGGAAGCTCTTTAATCCGTATATCACACTGTTTTCAATCGGAGTGATACTGACGCACTCCATATGAGGAAAAGCAGAAATCAAAGACGTTAACGCGATATTTGCTTCAAGACGGGCAAGCGGAGCCCCAAGGCAAAAATGGATGCCATGGCCAAACGCAATATGCGGGTTGGAATGGCGACGGATATCAAACATGTGCGGCCTGTCAAACTTCGCTTCATCACGATTTGCCGATGCCACAAACGCCAAAACCATATCACCTTCTTTAATCAGATGCCCACCGATCTCCGTATCCCGCTTGGCAATGCGCCTCAAAACCGGGGCGGGCGCTCTGAAACGTAAGGCTTCCTCCACTGCCTGAGGCATCAGTTCAGGATGGCTGCGCAGTTCCTCGTAAACGCCTGGCGTTTCTAATATGCTGTACATCGCATTTGAAATCAGGTTTGTTGTGGTTTCATTTCCGGCCACCAGCAGCAGCGTGCAAAACGGAATCAGCTCTTCACCGGACAGCTTCTCGCCTGTTTCTTCCGCTTTCACTAAAATAGAAATAATATCCTGTGCCGGTTTGTTTCGCTTTTCTTCTATGATGCCGGCAAAAAACGCAGCCAGTTCTTCCTCACACTTATCTCGTTCTTCCAAAAAGGCTTTTTCAGCTTCTTCACTTTTATCCTTCGGTGTACTGACCAGAAGATCAGACCATGCTTTAAACTGATCCATATGCGCTGAAGGCACTCCTAGCAGCTCAGATATCACAATAACCGGAAGCGGGTATGAAAAATCGTGAACAAGGTCAAACTCACTGCGCCCCTGACATTTTTGAATCAGTTCATCTGTGATTTCTTGAATTCTCGGTTCCCATTGCTTCATCACGCGCGGAGTAAAGGCTTTATTCACGACTGAACGGATTTTTGTATGCTTCGGCGGGTCCATGTTAATGATGGAATTTCCAATAGAGCTTGTCTGCTGCGGCATGTAACTGGAAAACAGCTCTTTATCCCCAACAACTTTTTTGACATCATCATAAAGAAAAACGCTCCACACTTGATTTTCTTCATCAAAGGAAACAGGCGCATCCTTTCTCATCGATTCGTACCATGGAAACGGATGATACGCATCCTGTTTGTTTTTCCCATTGAGCAGCGCTCGCTGCAAGGCTTGCCGGCGGTTTAACACATTCATGTACGGTCACTCCCCTTGAAAGAATTCAGCAATTAATGTTCCACTTCACCTCCCGCTTTCGAAAAAGAGAGGGACTACCACAAATAATTAAATTGATAACAGCAGGCAGGCGATCACGATGTTTGATGCAGGCATCATATATTCCCCCTCGAATTTCGTTCATCTTACCATAATCTTTCAATTTTTTTCTATTCTGCACTGCTGTTTTGGTTCACAACGTGACCTTAGGCATAAGCACGCAAAGCCAATATAGATTCAATTGCACCGCTCCGCTCAAAAAACGCCTCTGTTTTCAACCAAATGCACTAACTCCAAAAATGACTTTCCCATTATGTAAAATAAGCTGATTCTATGATTAAATAGAAGGTAAAAGGTGAAGGAGAGAACAACGTGGCAGCACAGACTGATTACAAAAAACAAGTTGTCGGCATCCTACTTTCACTTGCATTCGTACTGTTTGTGTTCTCTTTTTCTGAGAGACATGAAAAACCGCTTGTTGAGGGAAAAAAACAGGAAAACTGGCATACTGTCGTCGACAAAGCCTCTGTCAAAATTTATGGCAGCCGATTAGTTGAAGAAAACAAATTAAAGCAAAAACTCGGCCATAAACAAGCCGATTCTATTTTGACCCTTCTGAAACTCGCCAACGAAAAACACATTACATTATAAAAAAGAAAGAGCCCATAGGCTCTTTCTTTTTTAGTCAAATATCGTTTTCTTGTCCGGATGGCGCAAAAAGTCAAACAGCATGCTAAGCTGTGAGGGTGTGTTTCGTTTAGGAGAGAGCGGCGGGAGTCTGTCTTCCGGAAAAAAAGCGGCATGATTCGTCTCGACCCCTGTTTCCCCCTGCCCGCCCGTCATGCTGCATGCGATGAAGATTTTATAATAGTGATAAGGCTGAGGGGGATGAGAGTGTTTATGGCTGTCTAGCACGGCCAGCAATCGAGACGGCTCTGTATCGTACCCCGACTCTTCTTTGATCTCCTTGACGACGTTTTCAGCTGGCGATAAACCAATCTCGCAAAATCCACCCGGCAGCGACCACAGCTCATCATGCTTCTCCCGGACAAGCAAAATCTGATTCTCTCGGAATACTGCGCCGCGAACATCCGCTTTCGGTGTCGGATAGCCCTTCTCGCCTTGCCATAAATCAGTGATAACTTCAATGTCCTTCTCCGAGTAATCCGCCATCATTTCCGTGCTAAGCTTCATTAGCTCTTCGTACCTCTCCCTGTCGTACACATCCTTGGAAAAAGCAAGCCCAGCCTGTGCGATCGCCCGAATTCGCTGTGCCCGTTCCAGCCATTTGGTTTGCACTTTTATCACTCATCCTTTCAAGTCAAGTTTCGCTATAAAAAATGCACGTTTTCCACAGATGAAAAACGTGCAACTGTAAATTAGCTTCTAATCTAACTTCACCAAGTAATCAATATCGTCCTTTACTCTCTCTTCTGTATTACTGCTATTTGTATCAGCTAAAAACGGATTATATACCAGTGTGTAATGTTTCTGTTCTCCTTTAGGGATGACATAACTGAGTACACCTGTAACCTTTTTCCCCGATACTAGTGTTCCTCCCATAAGGATTCTGCCCTTCTCTTCTATAGAAAAAACAGGCCGCACTGATTGATCATTCTTATCTCTTAAATCAAACCCGATAAAATTGTAGCTTATTGAATCTTCCCCTATATTTTCCATCGTAACTTCTATAATAAGCCGTTCCTCATCATCTTTTATTGTTTTTGTCTCCTCATTTACAGCTCCGCCAACATTCATATATTCACCTTTTTGCACTCTATCAACTTTATTCACTGTAAAATTCGTATGTCCTGCTTTAAATGTTTCTCCTATTTTATGTATTTGATCATCTTTTTTGGTCTTCGGCTCACCGCCTTTTTTCAATTCCTTATCAAGTTCCTTTTCAAGCTCTTCTTGCGATTTTTTCTCTTTCGGTTTTTCCTTCTCTGACGCATCGCTCGATTGGCTGCACGCAGAAAGCGCTAACCCGATCGTCAAGACAAATAATAGTAATAAGACTTTTTTCATGATTGTTCCCCCATCTAAAGTAATCGATTTCTATTATAATCAGATTTTTCCTTTTCTTAACAGGTAAGAAAGTAACGATTATTTCTATCTCATTCATCACAATCTTACTTCTTCCTAGTATTTGAATATTTTTTACTAGTCCATTAGACCTTTTCATCAAAAAACCCGAGCTGGCTGAAGCCGCTCGGGTGGGAGGTCAATCTCGCTTATTCATTCCTCTTTTCTCTCGAGGTTCCTGATGATGTTTTTGGTGTTCCGGAGGCTGCGTCGTGCGTTCCAGCTCCTTTGTATCTTGTCCCATTCCTTTTAAAAAGGAAAAGAGCAGTGTAATTGATTTGTTGATTTCCGGGTCTTTTAGCGAGCGGATAATATCAAAATAACCTGTCTTTTCTTCACTGTTTTTCTGCTCTACAGCGCTTGCCACACCCGCATTCACTTTCAAAATGAGAGGCTCCAGCTGCTTCACGTCCAGCATGCCGAGTGTTCCAAACAGAAGAAGCAGATTTTTCAGCGTATTGGCTGTTTCCTCTGTATCTGCCTTTTTCACCAGGATATCAAGAACTTTATCCCCTTGGCCAAAAAGGCCGCGGAGCAACGGCAGGACACCGCGCTCGTTCATATGGCCCAGCATATGCAATGTTTCGAGAATCGCTTCTTTGTGGTCAATTAGAGCATCTTCAATTTCCCGCAAATCACGCTTTCGCTGATCCTCTTCTGTTACCTCGATTTTTTGGATTCGTTTAATCGCTTTAGCCATTATGGCCCATCCCCCTTTTCACAGCGTCACCAGGGAAAATATAATCCTTCCGCGCCCATTTCTTATGAACCTGCACACCGATTTGCGGCTGCGGATTGCCGTTGCGGTGGTTGATCTTAGGCAGCGGGCTGATTCCGTCGTGCTTCAAAATTTCCATCTTGGCCGATGTTTCTTTGTAAGCAGGCGTATCGGTATCCTTATCGGCATGGCTGCCTGTTAACAGGTTGATCGCCGCTTCCCCTGAATCGTTCATTGGCAGATATACTTCCTTCCCTTTGACTCGATCAGTAATCAGGCACTTCACTTTGACATTTCCGAAAGGCGATGTGAGTCTGACGAGGGTTCCGTCCTGAATCCCTCGTTCTGCCGCAAGCTCAGGAGAAATTTCTAAGAACACTTCCGGTGTTTTCTCCGAAATCCCTTTTGATTTGTAAGTCAGGTTCCCTTCGTGGAAGTGCTCCAAGAGCCGCCCATTGTTGACATGGATATCATATTCCTCACCGAATTCCTTAGGCTCTGTCCACTGGACAGGGTAGAGAATGGCCTTGCCGTCCGGGAAAGGGAAGCGCTCTGTAAAGAGTAAAGGCGAATCCTTTCCATCAGCGTTTACAGGCCATTGCAGGGAATTATAGCCCTCAAGACGTTCATAGGTGACACCGGCATAAATCGGCGACAGCTTGGCTGCTTCCTCCATAATGTCTGCAGGATGCTCATAGAGCCAGTCGGCGCCAAGCTTATTGGCAACCTCCATAATAATCTGCCAATCCGGCTTTGATTCACCCAGCGGTTCAAATACCTGATACAAACGCTGAATCCGGCGTTCTGTGTTTGTAAACGTTCCTTCTTTTTCAAGGCTTGGGCTCGCAGGAAGAACCACATCAGCAAACTCCGCTGTACGTGAAAGGAAAATGTCCTGCACCACAAAGAAATCAAGCTTTTCATATGCAGCGTGTACATGATTGATATTGGAGTCGACAAGGCCCATTTCTTCACCTTTTACATACATCGCTTTCAACTGTCCGGAATGGATTTTTTCAATCATTTCGTGGTTGGTCATACCCGGCTCCTTCGGCAGCGGTACGCCCCATGCCCGCTCGTATTTTTGGCGGACTTGTTCGTCCGTCACTTTTTCATAGCCCGGTAGTCTGTCAGGCATACTCCCAAAGTCACTTGCTCCCTGCACGTTGTTATGGCCGCGCAATGGGTAAGAACCTGCTCCCGGTTTTCCGTAGTTTCCTGTCAC
This sequence comes from Bacillus sp. EU52, assembly GCF_037964975.1. NCBI lineage: Bacteria > Bacillati > Bacillota > Bacilli > Caryophanales > Bacillaceae > Bacillus > Bacillus sp. EU52. Next base: position 1,241,458 of record NZ_CP150177.1, on the reverse strand, counting down.
AAGCAGCAGATTAGAGATCGCCGTGCTCGTGTCGCTTCCTCCAATATGCTGTGTCACGCCCATCGCCCACAATGCGCACACACTGTCAGCTTGCCCGATCATCTCTGCCATTTGGATAAGGGTTTCTTGATCAATCCCGGTTTTCTCCTCAGCATATTCAAGTGTGTACGGCGCGAGGCTTTTTACATATTCATGCCGTCCGTTCACTCTTTCTCTCAAAAATCGTTCATCGGCCTTGCCGTTTTCTATTAAATATTTGGCGATCGCATTCAGCCAGACGATATCCGATCCGGCACGCGGCTGGACAAATAAATCGGAGCGTTCTGCCATTTCGTGTTTTCTGATATCCGCGACGATCACTTTCTGCCCTCTCAGCTTATGAGCCCGTTTAATGCGAGTGGATAAGACTGGATGCGACTCAGACGTGTTCGAACCGATAATCAAAACAAGGTCCGCTTGCGCGATATCTGTAATTGATCCTGAATCACCGCCATAGCCGACTGTCCGGAACAGGCCGGCAGTCGCAGGAGATTGGCAATAGCGGGAGCAGTTGTCCACATTATTTGTGCCAATGACCCCTCTGGCCAGCTTTTGCATAAGATAGGATTCTTCATTTGTACATTTAGAAGATGTAATAAAAGCGAGAGAATCCGGGCCAAACGCCTCTTTTAATTCAGTGAACTTGCTGGCGATCAGCGATAACACCTCCTCCCACTCTGCTTCACGGAAATGATCGCCTTCCCGGATCAGCGGCTTTGTCAGGCGTTCTTCGCTGTTGACGAAATCCCAGCCGAACTTGCCTTTCACACAAGTAGAAATGCCGTTGGCTGGCGCTTCCTCCTGCGGCTCTACTTTCAGAATGTCTCTGCCCTTTGTCCAGACATCAAAGCTGCAGCCGACGCCGCAATACGTGCAGACGGTTTTCGTTTTTTTGATTCGTTCATCACGCATGGCCGATTCCATATCAGAAATGGCGAGAATCGAGCCGTAGCCTGTCTCTACGCCTTTCGTGATCTCAATCATCGGTCGCAGCGTTTCGTTATTGATGCCTGTTAAATATCCGGCTTCCCCTTCCATTCCTTTTTCCATCATCGCGTTGCACGGACAGACCGTTGAACAATGGCCGCATGACACACATGACGACTCATTGATCGGCACGTCGTTATCCCAAATGACGCGCGGGCGTTTCCGCTCCCAGTCAATGGTCAGCGTTTCAGTTACCTGAACGTCCTGGCATGCCTCAACACAGCGTCCGCACAAAATACATTGATCTGGATCATACCGATAAAACGGATGGGATTCATCCTTATGGTATGGCTTGTGATCAAACGGAATGCTTTGGTGATTGATTTTCATTTCCTTCACCGTATTATGTATTTCGCATCCCCCATTGTTGTAATCGCAAACTGTACAATAAAGCTCATGATTATATAAAATCTTGTCCATCCCGATGACCTGCGCTTTTTTCACGTCAGGTGAGAGCGTATCAATGATATCCCCATCCTTTAATTCAGCGGAGCACGACCTCTTCAGCTCACCATTGATGCTGACGATGCACGTATCACATGTCTCAATCGGCCCTAAGCTTGGATGATAGCAAACTTGCGGCACTTCAATCGAGCTGTTATTCAAAAGCTGCAGCACCGTCTGTTCCTCGGACGCTTCCATTTCAACGCCGTTTATTGTGATTTTTTTCTTGCCAGGCATCTCCATTCCCCTTTCTTGCTTTATATACCGAATTACCTATTTCAGTTCCCTTACAACAACTCAATAAAACATACAAAGCGCACTCACATGTTTCGTTGCAAAAACACGGGGAAACGGAATGGTAGATCAATTAGGAGGGATTAACATGAAAAAGACAATGTCTGCTATAACCGCGGCAGCAGCAGTAACAAGCTGTTTTACCGGCTTTGGGGCTGCGTCCTTTTCAGCACCGGCAAAGGCTGCAGCTCAAACAAATACACTCTATGAAAATACAACCCAATCAGCCTCCGAGCTCGTCAAAAACCTTTACAACACCGCCTACAAAGGAGAAATGCCTCAGCAGGCGCAAGGCCTTACCATTAACAAAAGCACAAAAGGGGATGTCCACGCTGCGTTTGGGGAACCGGAAAGACCAGTCGGGGGAGACAATCGATTTGATTTATATCACTGGAATATGGGACAGCCGGGCTACGGATTTTCCTATCATAAAGACATGACAATTTCAGAAATCCGATACTTTGGAACCGGTGTGGAACGGCAGCTGAATTTAGGCGGAGTTACGCCGGAAGTGCTGCAGAAGCAATTAGGACCAGCAAATCGGGTGTTAACCGTCCCGTTTACCGATGAAATCGATTATGTATATGATACAGGCCGCTATGAACTCCATTTTGTAATAGGCACGGATCAGACAGCCGACCATGTAAACCTAAAAGCAAAATAAACACCCTACGCGGCTATTCAGCCGCTTTTTTAGTGGACAAATAAAAGCTATATTCCTTACAATACAGGGAGATGAAGCAGAGACGGGGTATCAATTCGCAATGAAGCGAAATCGTTGGATATATGCAGTTTTCACCATACTGATCATTGGGCTGGGGCTTGGATCCAGAGCATTCTCCAGTGTTCTTCCTGATACCCTCAATACTTATCTGGGAGACTCGTTGTGGGCCGCCATGATCTTCACGGGATGCGGATTTCTATTTCGGAAGCTGAAGACAATGATAACGGGCATTATCAGTCTTTCTTTCTGTTTTGTCATTGAATTCAGCCAGCTCTATCATGCCGAATGGATCGACCAGATTAGAGATACTTCTCTTGGCGGGCTTGTACTAGGGTACGGTTTTTTATGGAGCGATATCGAAGCATATACAATCGGAATTGCCGCCTGTGCCGCCATAGAACTGCTGGTTTTGGGAATCAAAAAGCGCCGCTGTATGTGACGCTTTTTTTCATTTGGAAAACAATCCGCACTGAGAAAGAATGGCCTTCGCATCCAAACGTGTGGCCTCGCTTATCGTGATATGATGTTGATTCATAAATGACTGAACGGCATGATAGCCAACTGCATAACCCGCAAAAGCCGATAAACCTACAGGTTCAAATCCTTTGTCTTTAGCAATTGGATCACCAAACATATAACGGCTGACTTCCGAAAATCCTTTCACATCCAACACCTCATTAATCACATCAATGGAATATTGCAAATCCTCATGATCAAAACGAGTTACCCAAGGGCCCAATCGTTCCGTACCAAACAGCTCTCTGGCGAATGATTCCGCCAATCCTTCAATCACAAGATAATCCCCGACACTTACAGAGCCATGATGAAAATCTATATACGAAAACCGCAAATTATGATGAAACTCATGAGCAATAATGGAAGGAATCCTTGGCAGGTTATAACGGTTCGGATCAATCCATACATGAATAAAGCCCGGTATCCCGCCAAACCCGCAGTAGCCTTTTTGCAGCTGAAGCTTATTTGGATCAGCGATATAAAGGCCGAATTTGATCTCCTTTGCATTCACCCGCAGCTGTTCGCGCTCATCAAAAAATATGCATTGCCGAAGTGCAGATTCCGCAGTCTCTGAAACATGTGATTCTTTCAGTATTCGCAGTGCTTTCTGTCCGATTTCAACATCACGGACATCCAAATAGCCAAGCATTTTCGCAGCCATGATCACATCATAGCCGTTTGGCTCCTTCGCTTTCAGCGGAACATGGATGGCGGTCCACATCTTTTCAAACGGCCTCATCATCGTATACCGAAATTCATCTTCTCTTTTCTGTTCTTCCATTGAAAACAGCTTTTCGTATTGCTCAAAGGTCTTTTCCATGACAAGATTCATCCTGATTCCCTCCTTGTCAAAAACATACGATATGCCGCAGCGTAGGGGTCAACAGCGAAAATTAAGCCATTTTTCACTGTAAAATGATACAAAGCCGCCGATAGGTAAGGCATAGGAGGTGGAACGATGGATATTCCTGCTTTATCGGTTGCAATGCATCAAGCATCCCTTGCCCAGAATGTTAATATCGCTTTAACGAAAAAAATGCTGGATACCGCCCAGCAAAATGCCGATCAAACCTTAAAGATGATTCAGCATCCGACTCTCGGACAAACCATTGATGTAAAAGTTTAACCTCACATCAAAGGCGGCCAAGAACTCCATCCTCCCGGCCGCCTTTATTGTTCACAAAAAAGCATGCATGTTTTGATTGTTCCTCCGTATGATTTATTGTTTGCCATATTAAGGAGGTCATAAAGGATATGAAAAGACTGTTTACGAAGGCTTCATTGGTGTTATTTGCAGTAGTATTTGTTTTTGCCGTCAAAGGTGTACCCGCCAATGCGGAAACCCATGCCTACGATGGAAAAAGCCCTTATTACAATGATTGTGCGTCCAGCGGCTCTACAAAAAAATCCTCAAACTTAGTGAATGCCAGCAATCAAGTCATCGGAGTAGTCGAGCTTAAATTCAGCAGTACATGTAAAACGGCTTGGGCAAAAATCACGATGAATAATACATTGACGTCTGGCTTTGAAGCAAATGCGGAGATTACCCGAAACACGGACGGAAAGAGATATAATTGTGATTCTGCAGGCGGCAATGGAAAAGCGGTGGCCGGCCAAAAGTCTTGCTATACACCGATGGTATATGATTTAGATCCAAGGACTTCTTACGCTTTTGGCAAGTATTCAGGACCAAACTTAAATGTTTGGGCCACCACAGGCTCTTATTAAATAGAAAAAAGGCTGTCCGTACGGACAGCCTTTTTTAATTTATTTCGCTTCTCTTTGTTTTTTAACCTCTTCAAGCTGAGAAACTGTCACCAATTGATAGCCTTGATCGGTGAGCTTTTTCATAATTTCATCGGCCGCATCAGCAGAGGTGCGGTAAATATCGTGAATCAAAATGGTTCTTCCATCTCCCGCCTGATTCATGACACGGTCAACAATTGTTTTTTTGTTACGGTCTTTCCAATCTTCCGGGTCAACATCCCATAACGCAACATCCATTTTCATTTGACTCCGCAGTTCATCATTAATGCCGCCGTATGGGGGTCTTACAAGCGTCGGACGGTATCCGCTTATTTTTTCAATGATGTCTTGCGTATCATTGATCTGCTTTAACGCTTCTTTCACTGAAAGCCTTGTGAGAAGCGGATGGCTCCATGAATGGTTCCCCACCTCATTTCCTTCTTTCAGCATTCTTATTAGCGTTTCCGGATAATATTGAACCCTGCTCCCCAAAACAAAAAACGTGGCATGACCCTTATATTTCTTCAAGGAGTCTAGAATCTGATTTGTTGTCGCAGGATTCGGGCCGTCGTCGAAAGTAAGCGCAATGACTTTTTGATTTGGATCAACCGTTTCCTCTTTGGGTAAAGAAATCACTTCATGCTTCGGCTTTTGTTCTTTGATTTTATTTTTATTTTTTGCTTTATCAATATATTGTTCTTTCAGAATGTCTTTCAAAAGACTTTTCTTAATGGCAATCGATTGCTCTCCAAGATAGCCTGCTGCAACCTGATATGTGTCAAAGTAAAGTTCGATATAATCCTCCTTGATGGCAAAGCGGCTGAAATTTTCTTTTTTCGGAGCCGTCCCTTCCTTTAACAGTGCATCGTCCGCGGCAATGTCCTTATTCTTTTTCAGCTCGTGATAAGCGATTAACGAAAGCTTATGTAAGTAGTCAGCGTCCTCTTTGAAAATATCATCAATGGAAAGAAACGCTTGTTTACTAAAATCATAGTTAAACGTTTTTTTCACGGTTTGCCCGTGTGCCCCGCCGATGTATTTATATTCATTAAATACAATCGCCACTGTCTGTTTGGCATAATGGACAATTTTATAATCAACATTTAATTCGTTGCGTTTTGTCGTATGCTCTTGGTCAACGTCCTTTGTTTCCTTTTGAAATTGACGAACCTCTTTTTCTGCGAATCTTTTTAATGCCGAATCCATTTTTTCATTTTTGAAAACGGGATAGTTAACCGCGTAATTAAAAGTTTTCCCGTCATTCACAAGCGTTGCGATCTCAACATTCCCATATTGAGAATCAGTTCTTACTTTATTCATGACCGTTTCTTTTTTCAATGAATGATTATGGAAAAAGCCGATAAGGCCCACCACACATACAACTGCTATTAATACATGAAACCATTTGATTCTTTTTGCCAACAACAAAAACTCCTTCTTTCGTAGCCATTTCGATTTACTCTTCATCAGTTGGAACTGTATCTATTTAGAAATGTTTTTGTAACATTTTAGTAACATTTATTTCACATTTGTAATACTATGAGATTTAGAAGTTCATGTCAATCCTTTTTAAGGAATTTCATCATAAAAAAAACCGAATTTCATGAATGTACATACACCCAACTTAAGCATCAGGAATATGGTAAAAGGAATAAAAAAAGCTAGGGAGGTTTTCCTCTTGGATTACCCTTTGAATGAACAGTCATTTGAACAAATTACCCCTTATGATGAAAGACAGCCTTATTATTATCCGCGTCCGAGACCGCCATTTTATCCGCCTTATTATTATCCAAGACCGTATTATCCGTTCTACCCGTTTTATCCGCGCCCGCCTTATTACTACCCGCGCCCGCGACCGCCTTACTACCCTTGGCACGGTTACGGCGGCGGTTATGGCGGAGGATATGGCGGAGGTTACGGTTACTAGTCGCCGCATATCAAAATGGGGGCAGTCCAGCTCCCCATTTTTTTGTTTTAAAAATGACAATATCATGACAAATATAGGAAATAATTGTGATTCCGTCCCCCTCTTGTTACGATAACAAAAGCATGCAGTTTTGGGGGAGGCGTCTATTTTTGGAGAATACAAGAGATTCTGCAGCCATATCTGAAACAAAATACATAAAAGCTTCGAACCGGGTAACCATTTACGATTTTATCAAACTTGCAAAACCCGGCATTATCATATCAAACTCGATAGCAGCCTTCGGCGGATTTTGGATCGCGTTTGCAAGCGCAGAAAAAACGTTAACCGGCTTGGCTTTTTTGATGACAATGGTAACAGCAATGTTGGGAACCGCGTTTGTGATGGCTTCCGGCACTGTCTATAACAACTATTTTGATCGGCATATGGACGCAAAAATGGCACGCACTCGCAGCAGGGCCTCGGTCACAGGGAAAATGCCGCCAGCCATGATCTTAACATATGGCTCTGTTTTAGGAATTGCAGGTCTTGCCATGCTTTATTCCCTCAATCCATTAACGGCCTTTCTCGGACTGGCCGCCTTTATTTTTTATGCGATCATCTATACGGTATGGGTGAAACGAACGTCTGTGTGGAGCACATTTGTCGGGAGCTTCCCAGGAGCTGCGCCGCCATTGATGGGGTATTGTGCCGTAACCGGTGACTTCAGTATGACAGCAGTGCTGTTGTACACGATTATGTTTCTGTGGCAGCCGCCGCATTTTTGGGCGATTGGGATAAGACGCAAAGAGGAATATCGCGCTGCTGGCGTTCCGCTCTTGCCAGTAGTCAAAGGCAATCATTTAACAAAAATAAAAATGATGCAATATATTGCCGTCCTGGTGCCGGTCACGCTATTATTTCCTTTCTCTCTCGGCACCGGCCATATAAGCCCATTTTATTTCTTAGCCGCCTTGGTTCTCGGAGGCATATGGATCAAAAAAAGCATCAAAGGATTCAAAACAGACGATGACGTGAAGTGGGCAAAGGATATGTTTGTCTACTCGCTTATTTATTTTTGCTTGCTATTCTTCATCATGATGATCGATTCATTTATGATGTTTCTAATCAGATGATGCAAAAAGAGCCACACATTAATGTGACTCTTTTTTGTTTGGAAAAACAGCATCTAATAGAAATGTCACGGCAAAAAACACAGCCATGCAAATCAAAAATCGTATAATCTCACTCAAAATCCAGCTATCAGCTATGCGCATACCATCGGTTTCTCGGAGGGTTGCGCATATTGAAAAAATCATGAGTATGTTTTTTAGGGTTTCTTTGTTCATAAAATACCATCGCTTTCTCGATAGGATGACTTAAAGGCAATGAGATAAGTCATCAAGATATAAAATGTGTCGCATCGTTGCATGTTTTGATTGAAAGAAATCATTGTTTTTTTGCCAGCCAATTGTAAAGCTCAGGCAAACAGATGAAAACCGTTTCTGTGAAAAAGCAGATCTAATCGAATGCTTCTATACTCTCTCCACAAATAAAAAATGCTAAGAAATACATTTGTTTCTCTAATCTATAAACCCGCACTCTTTTTCCATCATCAGGTATTATAAGCCAAAACCAAACAAAAAAATAGACTTGCGTTTGAGTTGTATGGAAGTGAAATTGCAAGAATAACCCATACGGTGGTAATATATTGTTTGATTTTCCCATATTCATAGATTTGGAGGTCATACAAAAGTGAAGGGAATATTTTTAGTTGTTCAGCTTGGATTTTCTATTATGATATTTCTGTTTTTAGCTGCTGTTAATTGGTATCAAGGAAGCGAGCTTGTTTCAGATCGATTTGATTGGAACTATACTGCTAAACTCTCAAAACTGCTAAATGGAATTGATGCCGTCAGCAGCCCCAAACAAATTTCACAGCTTGATTTTTTCATCTACTCCGCTAAACACTACCCTGTTATGAGTGCGTTAATGATCATCTCCTTCTTATATGTTCTGACCGCTCTTTTTTTACTTATATACTCAGTCAAATGCAATAAGCAAGAGATTCATTTGGACTGCTGACCCGGTGAAATTCGTTTTTATAGCCCCTTAACTCTTCAAGATGTTCCTGTGTTTAGTGAGGCAGACCTTAACCTAGGTTTTCGGAACTTCTCGCTCCATTTTACGTATACCTTAATAGGAGGGATCAAACGATGAAAGAATATGAATTCGTAAGAGTTGAGCTGAGTACGATGAGAAGAAGGCCTAAAGAAGACTACCAGCAAATCATCCATGATTATGCGAAAAGAGGCTGGAGATTCGTTCAGATTTTCGCTCCCAGTATAGATGGGTATGGGGCAGCTGCTTATTTTGAAATCATATTTGAAAGGGATGCGGAAAAAGCTTAATCGATATGACTAAGCTTTTTCGTTCCCCTGTATCTGCATCTATACAATTTCTGCAAATGCGGCATCACATGATCTGGCTAAATCTTGTGGCGCCAACTTTAGCTGCATACCGATTTTCCCTGCACTGACAATAATAAAATCAAGCGTTTCTGCAGATGCATCAATATAGGTCGGGAACAATTTTTTCATGCCAATTGGCGAGCAGCCGCCGCGAAGATAGCCAGTTACCGCTAACAGCTCCTTCATTGCAATCATTTCTATTTTCTTTTCCCCTGTCACCTTTGCTGCCTTTTTTACATCTAACTCTTCTGCAACGGGTACAACAAAGACATAATAATGATTTGTTCCTGCTGCTGCAACCAACGTTTTATATACATATTTCAAAGGATAACCGATTTTTTCCGCAACAGAGATGCCATCTACCGGCTGGCCGTCTGTTTTATACCCTAATACCTCATAAGAGATGTTCTGCTGTTCTATCAGACGAACCGCATTTGTTTTTGCTATTTTTTTCGCCATTGTTTTCACCCACTATCAAAATGATGTATGTCTAACTTCTTGCAGTAATATGTAAATTCTATCATCCTAACCTGCATTTTCAAGGTTACTAGCATTGAATCAACGAAAGGACAAATTGATTTCCTTGGACGCCTATAGCCCATTATTAGTCTACATGGAACAAAACAGGAATGAACAAATAACTCCCACATACAATTTGTATGAATGGAAAATAAAGGAGTGGTTGCTTTGTATCATTACTTTTATGGCCCTGCGTTAATTCCTTACTTTTCACATACTCATAACCCTCAAAGAAGTCCAGACTTTTCAGAAAGACAGCGAAGAAGAGAAATCACATTGACTGTAGATGGCTTTGTCCCCCCATCTTCCACCGAAGATCTTGGAGACGGCTTTTATTCTTACGCATGGACGAACCAACAGGTCATCAATCCAGGTGAATACTTAGTTTGTCATCTTGAAGGAAGAGATATCAACGTGATAAATGGTGGATTCACTCCGCGCGATACTGCTCCATTGTATGCGGTAGCAAGCTTTCCAAGACGAAGAAACCAATGGGTCATTATCATTCATAATCCTGTTCAAACCCAAAGAGCCATATCGCTTTATTTGATTGCGAAAAGGTAGCACAACATGTTATCAGAAATCCTGCTTTCAGGAACAGAAAAACGGGTAGGGACACATTAACATCGGCATTTTCCTACCCGTTTTTGGGCTGGGCAAACTCTTACCTGTCACTCTTTCAATTCCCCTCAATTTCTTCATCTTTCTCTACTGCCAAGGTATCAGAGAAAATTGTTATATGTTACTATTATTACCAGTAAAAAGAAAAGAGGATTAGATATATGGTTCTCCTTGAGACGAATCGATTACGATTAAAAACCATTGATATTCCCCTTCTTGACGCCGCGTCTAAACTAGATCATCAGGCTATCAAAGAATTAGGCTATGAAACAAATGGTGAATGGCCAAATTCTGATTTTTTTGAAGCGATACCTTATTTCCGCGAGATTTTAGTCAAAAACAATGGAACAAAAGGATTTGATTCATGGATTATTGTAAAGAAGGACAATTATGAAATTGTTGGGGGAACTGGATTTTTAGGTGATCCAGACGAGAATGGCATGATTGAAATCGGTTTTGCAACAAATAAAAGTCATCGCCGCAAAGGTTATTGTGTGGAAGCCGCCCAAAAACTAATAAACTGGGCATTAAGCCAAGAAACAGTAAACCGGATCACCGCAAGATGTGAACATGATAATCTAGGCTCACAAAAAACCTTGGAGAAGTTAGGGTTTATATTGAATCATAAATCAGCGGAGTATAAACATTGGCTATATGTTACGAAGTAGAGTCCTTAATTACAAAAGCAGGCACTGCGCCTGCTTTTGTTTGGATTATTTACCTCTGTGCTTCTTTTTCGCTTTTTGCTTTTTGAGCATATACCTTTGCTCTTTTACATGTTCTCGTTGTTCTTTCATTATTTGTTTTTTCTTTTGCTTTCTTGCTTCAAGCTCTAGCTTTATCGCCTCTTGAGCTTTAGAAGCTACTCCGGCGTTTTTCAACTCTTTTGAAACCTGGCGCTGCAATCTTTTTGGATTGATCTTTTTTTGACGTCTGCCTTGTAAACGAACTCCTTCCTGCTCAGCTTGGGCCAACATATTCAGGAGTTGGTTATGAACAAACTCTAATACTTCAGAATCCCTCGGCTCTTTGCCAAAAAGATGACGAAAGGCTCTTAGCTTTCCATTGTCCACAACTTCAACAACGCCTACCCAAAACTGACCATCGTAGTAAATCGTTAATTTCATAACGATTCCCTCCTCATAAAAGATATTAAAGAATGATGGACATCCCGAGGAGGGGAAGGTTACTGACATTCTCAATCATGCATCCGGACTACCAACCGAATCGTGTTTTTTCATTCTTTACCATATACAGAAAAGAGTGTAACATTTCTTCTCCAACTATTAAACTCTTATTTTATTTAGATCATTGCTGGAGAATAGGCGTCTTCACTCGCAAATTTATTTCTCAAGCCCTGCCATGTTACAGATGGGAGACGATACATTCTGCATATCCTTCGAGTTTAAATTCTCCAAGACCGTAAGGCAGCAACATATGATCTCCTTTTTTGAAAGGATAGAAATACTCACCAGAGATCATACGGCCCTCCCCTTCAATCACACTGATAAGAAGGAATGGTTTTTGCTGCTTTAAGCTTGCTGATCCTGATAAGTTCCATTTCCCCACCGAAAAGTAAGCGCATTCAATCAATGTCGTTGTAAGCAAATCCTCAATTTGTTTATGGTGAACTGTATGCCGTTCTGGAATAGACGGGACCTCTATCACTTCGATGCTCTTTTTCAGATGAAGCTCGCGCAGCTTGCCTTCTGCATCTTTTCGGTCATAATCATATAATCTGTAGGTTGTGTCAGAGTTCTGCTGCGTCTCCAAAGCAAGAATTCCTTTTCCAATCGCATGAACAGTACCGCTTGGCACATAGAAAAAATCCCCCGGCTTTACCTTTACACGGCGCAAGAGCTCATCCCATTCTCCACGCTCTATCATGGTAGTTAGTTCTTCCTTTGTTGTTGCATTGTGGCCATAAATAATCTCGGCATCTTTTTGGCAATCAATAATGTACCAGCATTCTGTTTTTCCAAGCTCACCGTTTTCATGTATGTTGGCATATTCATCATTCGGATGCACCTGAACAGATAAGTCCTGGTCAGCATCTAATATTTTTGTAAGCAGAGGGAAACGATCCCCTTCAAGCTGTCCGAATAAATGTCTGTGATGTTCCCATAATTCGCTGAGCGTGAACCCCTTATACATTCCGTTTTGAACAACGCTTTGACCATTTTGATGCGCGGCAAAAGCCCAGCACTCTCCTGTTCGTTGTGACGGAATGGTATAGCCAAAATCAGCTAAAGCGGTCCCGCCCCAAATTCTTTCTTTGAAAACAGGCTTGAAAAATAACGGTTCAGTCGTCATGAAAATCCCCCGCTTTATTCGATTTCTTCTAGCAGCTTGTAAGCTTCTTCTGTTGTTTGCACAGAGAGCAGCCGCTCCCTATAATTGTCATCCATTAGCTTACGAGATAGCATCTGCAGTATTTTGAGATGCTGGTTTCCCCCGCTCTCTTTCGGTACAGCAATCATAAAGATTAATTTAGCTTCTGATCCATCCAGGCTATTCCAATCAACGCCTGATCGTTTGATCCCAAAGGCAACACTCGGCTCCCTGACCGCCTCAGACTTTCCGTGCGGAATCGCGATATTCATGCCAATCGCCGTTGTTCCCTGTTGTTCACGATTCAAAATGGCTTGTTTAAACCCGCTCTCTGAAAGCAGCGCACCTCTTCGTGACAATTTCTGAATCAATTCATCTATGATGTCATCCCTCGTTTCCCCCGATAAATTTGGTTCAATTAATTCCGGGCTGATAATGTCTGTCAGTTTTTTAAATTCCGACATCTCAGCTTTTTGGCTTTGAATTGGCTGCTTTATTTCATTTGCTGCCGCAGCTTCACTTGGCACGGAGGGCGGTGCAGTTTCACTGAGCACAGGAGACGCCGTAATATCCTTTTTTAGTACATTGACGAACAGAGCAGTGACAAGAGATCCTGCAATCACAGCAATAAAAAACATCAAGACATGATCAACTGCGCCAAGCACTGCAACGATAGGTCCGCCGTGCGCCACTCTGTCTCCCACATTGCCAATCATGGCTATCACAGAACCTGTCATTGAGCCTGCCATAATACTTGGAATAACACGCAGAGGGTCCTGCGCCGCAAATGGAATCGCTCCTTCAGTAATGCCGAAGAGTCCCATCGTAAATGCCGCTTTCCCCATTTCTCTTTGAGATGCCTCGAATTTTCTTTTTCCTAAAAACGTCGCAATGCCAAGACCAATCGGGGGGATACAAATGGCGACAGCAATTGGTCCCATAATTTCATAATTTCCTTCTCCAATCATTGCCGATCCAAACAGAAACGCCACCTTATTTACAGGACCGCCCATATCAAATGAGATCATCGCCCCTAAAATCAATGCCAGAAGGATCGAGCTCGACCCTTTCATCCCCGCCAGCCAAACTGTTAAAGAGGCGAAAATTTGAGCTACAGGCGCGCCTATCAAAAATACAAACGCTAAACCTACAATCAGTGATGCAAACACCGGAATAATAATAATCGGCATAATCGGCTGGATGGCTTTTGGAACTTTTAATTTTTTGATCCAAAGTGCAGCGTATCCGGCCAAAAACCCGGCAATAATCCCCCCGAGGAATCCGGCGCCGCTTGCGCTGTCATAAAAACTTCCAGTCGCCGCAATATAACCGCCGATCATACCTGGCACAAGCCCCGGTTTATCAGCGATGCTATAGGCGATATAGCCGGCTAAAATCGGAATCATAAATGAAAATGAAGCACTGCCGATCTGTTCAATCGTTTTCCAGAAGGAATCATCCGGAATAACTAAGCCTTTAGGTGTTTTCTCCCCTCCAAGCGTTAATGCAACCGCTATCAATAATCCGCCGACAACAATGAAAGGAACCATAAATGAAACGCCGTTCATTAAATGACGGTAAATTGGATTTTGTTTCTTCTCCTGATGATTGACGGATTCCGATTTTGTAGCGGAACGATAGACCGGTATATCCCCGTTAAGAGCTTTTTGAATCAATTCTTCCGGTTTGCGGATACCGTCCTGTACCCCCACAGACAGCAGTTTTTTGCCTATAAACCGGTCTTTGTTTACCGAACGGTCTGCAGCAATAATGATTGCGTCCGCTTCGCGAATTTCCTCTTCGGTTAGCTTATTTTCAACACCAATCCCTCCCTGGGTCTCAACTTTGATGCTAACGCCCAGTCTGTCAGCAGCTTTTTGCAGATTTTCTGCTGCCATATACGTATGGGCGATTCCATTCGGACAAGATGTAATCGCTAACAGTTTCATAGGAAACCTCCTTTAAAGTGTGAATAATAAGATCTTGTCTCAACTGTATACCGAAATCAGCTCATTAAAATCGTTTTTTTTACCATAGGTTCCGGTAATAAAGGCATTTTTCCCTATAACAAAAAAAGCAAGGAATAATCCCTGCTTTTAATAATCCAAATGAGATAAAAATGTCATGACATTGGTTTCTTTCGTCAGCTTCTGGACGAAGGCCGGCTGCTCGCTAAGATATGAAAGCTCGCTAAACAGCTGCTTTGTCATGGTTTGATCCTCGTGTTTGACAGCCAGCATAAAAACGAGCGAAACTTTTTCATTTCCCCATTCAAGCGGCTCCTTTAATGTGGCAATCGCGATTGCTGATTGTTTAATAAATTTAGCGTTTGCATGAGGAATGGCAATGCCTGATCCAATATTTGTCGCCGACATTTTTTCCCTCATCACCGCATGAACCGCATAGTCCTTATCAACATAGCCTTTCTCAAACAAAGCTGTCGCCAGCTGTTCGATTAACTTGTAGCGATGCTCCGCCTCCTGCTGCAAAAAAACCAAAAAAGGAGTCGTATTGTTCAGCATCTGAAACGTTTTTTGTTTTTGGCGGTGTGATTCGCCCAGCTGACGTATAAACGCACTTAATTTCTTCTCTTCGCCAGGCTCTAAAAGCGGAGATACAACAATATGGGGAACCGTAATATTCTCCAGCGCAATGGTGGATATGACAAGATCAATATCCTCATGCTTTTTGATATAATCCTTTAAATCGGCCTTTGCAATACAAGCCATTACAGCGATTTGGTGATATTTCCGTTCAATTTTTGTCCGCAGCAATTGTGACATCCCAATCCCCATGTGGCAGACGATAACCGCCTTTTTATGTGTCTCGCTGCTGCCCTGCATCCGTTCGATCGCTGCCTGAAAATGCAATGTCAAATATGCTGCCTCTTCCTCAGGAATATGAAGATCAAAAGTTTGATTGATGTCTTCCAAAACATCAATGATGAGGTGGAACAAATAAGGGTACATCTTTTTGATGTCATTGAGCATAGGATTTGCTACAGAAAGATCGTAGCTCAGCCGTTGTAGCACAGTATTGAGATGAATGTTCAAACCATTGATCAAATCCTGATCCTTATGAAAATCCATCATTTTCAGCTCTGAAACACGATTGATTAAATGCCCTACAACCTTAGGAAGCACAGCATTTTCAAAATTCTCTTCTGTCTGCAATGGATAACGAACTTTACCGCCCAATATATGTAATGTTAAGTACACGGCTTCTTCTTCAGGGAAGCGGATTGCAAAAACCGGTTCAAGCCGCTGTAAACAAGCAAATGTCCATTGATATTCTTTCTTCTTTCTTACTGCCGCCATTTCTTTTGGGGACAATGAAATCGGCTGCTTCATTTTGATGCGGCGGACCATTAACAATGTATGCAGCAGCAAACTTTCAAACGTTTCGTCTGTGAAATAGAGGGAATGCTTTTTTTGTAGTGATTTGATTTCTTTCGTCACAAAGTCTACTTCATAATGTAAAAACTTACTTTTAATAAATTGGCTGGTAAACGCTGTATTGTGGATCAAATCAGATATTCTTGCCAATGCTTTTCTTTTATTTCTTTCGTTCCCTTCAACCTTTAATCCAAGCCGCTGCCTAGAAACCAGTGTGAGATCAAAACGCTTCAGCCACTCTTCTACTGCGTATAAATCCTTTTTTATGGAAGATCGATTGACAAAATGCCGAGCGGCAATGTCTTTTGCGGAAACAGGCTTCGGATTCATTAATAAGTCATAAGCAATGTGCAGCATTCTTTCTTCATCGCTCCGCTGCCTAGAAGAAAAATGTTCAGTATGTAATTGTTGGCTTAGCCAGGTCCTTTCCTGTTCTTCTATATGTAAATAAACGCCCAACCCTGGTTTTCGAATAAGCTGTGCATGAGAATGCTCATTGAGATAATCCTCGATCACTTTCAAATCATTCCGGATTGTTTTTTCAGAACACTGTACCCTATCTGCGAAATCTTGCACAACTAAATAGTCATCAGGTTCAGATAACAACAGATACAAAATCTCTTTTTGTCTTGTATTTATGTATTCCATCTGTTTTTCTATCCTTCCTGTCAGTATCTACTTGAGCAAATTGATAGTATAAGTATACTATATAAGAAACCGTTTACATTATAAAATAAAATCATAGAGACAAAAGTTTCGTTTTTTACCGAAGCTTCCGGAAAAATGCGATTTTTATACTCTTTGAGTTTGCTATGTAATGTATATTCAGCAGAAATTCATAAAAATACTCCAATTCTTCACCTATTTAGAACGAAGATTTTCTAATGTATGAGTACGAAAGTAAGAACATGATGAAGAAAAGTGATTTGATATCTTCGGGGATAAAGTGCAGGTAACAAAATTTCCACACGCTCAACAAACTAATAACCATCAAATGTGTTTTATTAACATTTTAAGGATGGCCATTCTCTCTCAGCAATTTTCAATCATAAATACAAACTCTGTGCAGGGCACACAATAGTCTTAGCTCAAATCAGTTGATCGTTCACATATTATTAACATTTATTTACAAGGAAAATAATTACTTTTATTGAATTGTTATAGTGCAAGACAAAAAACTTTAAAGGAGTGTTTCAAAATGAATTTCAAAAAAACGGTTGCTTCTGCTTTATCGATTTCTGCGTTAGCTCTGTCGGTCAGCGGGGTAGCTTCAGCTCATGAAATAAACTCCACACCTACTGAAGTAAAGAACATTTCTATTTCACCTACACATGTTATCAAGATTCAAGACTATGATTTACCTCTAAAAGTTGGAGAAACCTATTCTGTTAAAAATAATTCAGCTACTCGTTATTGGACTGATAACCAAAAAGTTGCTGAAGTCGATCAAAATGGTTTAGTGACGGCTAAATCAAAAGGGAAAGCCACGATCACTTTGTTTAAAGGTACTGCAGTATTCGGAAAAGTATATGTAACGGTTTATTAATCTCTTATCTGCCAGATTTTCTGGATGCAAAACATGCATGAATAAAATAAGGTCCCCCTCTAAAAAGAGAAGGGACCTTATTTTATTTCAATTGCGCTTCAAGTTTAGATTTAGTTTTGGGAATACATCATACATTGGTGTATATTGTGTTTCAGTAGCTTAGCCCCGAATAAATCCACCTTCTGAATGAATAATTTGTCCAGTTATCCATTCAGCCTCATCACTTGCAAGAAAAGCAATCATTCGTGCTGCATCATCTGGTGTGCCAATACGCCCCATTGGAAATTTAGGTGAAAGAAAATTTCTTATTTCATCTGTCATCCATGTAGAATCTGTTGGACCTGGGTTTACGGCGTTAACAGTGATGCCCAATGGTGCAAGTTCTTGTGATAACGACCTAGTAAATGCAGAAATAGCTCCTTTAGTTGCTGCATACGCTAACTCCCCAGGCAAAGGACCTAAATCCTGCCCTGATGTCATATTGATGATTCTTCCTGATATTAAATTAGACTTTTTAAACCGACGGGCGAATTCAACACAAAGAAGAAAATTCGATCTCATATTAACCGCATAATGCTCATCAAGTGATTTAGCATCTAACGATACATAATTATCACTTGCGGAATGAGCTGCATTATTAATAAGGATGGAAGGATATCCTAATTTATCTGAAATTTTTTCATGTATTGTGAATGCAGCATGTGCATCTGATAAATCAATTTTCATTGCCTCACAGCGGACACCCATACGTAAAATTTCTTGTTGAAATTCTTCTATCCAGGCCGTATTAGAATTCCAGTGAGTAAAGAAGATATGTATACCCTGTGAGGCTAACTTACGACAAATAGCCGTACCAATATCCCCTTGACTGCTTGCTCCTGTAATTAGTGCAATTTTTTCTTGAGAATGACTCATTATTTTAACCTCCAATTTATACGGAGTATCTCCATTATGATGGTAACAAGCTATCCAAAGAATATAATCCATTAAATCAAACAGAGCTGACTTTGAATACATTTTAAAATCAGCTTAAAAAAACATTTTCGTCTCAAAAAATATTAAATAGAAAAAATAAGAGTTGGACAACAATTTACTACTTAGTCACAAGTGGCTGATACTAAGTCGTTGAATGTCTCTTTTTAAAGAGCCTTTCAATCATTCACATTGCTTTTCATTAACCATTCTACTTCCGTTAATTCTTGTTTTTGAACGTCTATTGTGTGTTTTTTCGTGAAATGGGTTTTCACAGCTTCATCGTTTTCCCAAATCTCCCAAAGCATTATTTTACGTTCTGATGGCTCAAGCGGATAAGCATGGAATGTAATACAACCCTCTTCTTTGTTCGTTTCTTCCTCAAGTTTTTTAAATTCCTTCATTATTTCATTAAGGTCTTTATCACTGATGATTTTTAAACATGCCGTTATGTAATGCATCGAAATTCCCCCTCCTATCATTTTTATGGCTTTTCATTATAACATTTTCTTGAAAAAGATAGATGCCATTTATAAATCATTAGACAACTTCGAGTGCCTTTTAGATCAGCTTTCTTAAATTCTAAAGCAAGCTAAAGAGTTCGTATCAGACGATACGGTCCTTATTTATGTTTATTCTGACTTTTTTTAGTCTAAATAGATGAACTTTTCAAAAAAATAATTCTATTAGAGGGTGCCCTTAGTGGTATAATATTAAATATATGTGAAAAAAAGGAGGTATTTGATTGTCTGTTTCGGATTTAATCCCATATCATTATGTAACTACAGACATTAATCATTGGTATGTTGTCATAAAACAGGGTCGAGTTGAGAAAGCAAAAGAAATGAAACAAAAAGTTGAAAAAGCATTCGATATGATGGAGAAAAATGAAAAAGTAGCAGTCTATCTCCAGCTATTAAAGCTGCGGCACGAAATAATGCTGTCGTATCTCGAACCTGACTCTGTTAAAAATATAGATGGTGTTTATTCTGATCTCAAAAAGACAAGGGAAAATATGGCCCCTGAATCCCTCACAAATACAATAGAGTTCTATTATCATTTTTTTACCGGCATGTATCATTTTAGAACGAGAGACTTAGTTATTGCTTTAACATATTATCGCGAAGCCGAAAAATATCTTGATTTATTAGATGAAAACGCAAATACAGATAAGGCAGAGTTCTATTTTAAAGTGTCAGAAGTCTATTACTATATGAAAGAGACTCATTTCTCAATGAATTATGCTCAGCGAGCATACTCTATATTTAAAGAGCAAAAAGATGTTCATGGGAACCTTACATATGGCAAAGAAATGGTCCAATGTCAGTTTGTTATCTTTGGGAACTGGCTAGATAAAATGTGTTATGAGGATGCTTTAGAAACAGCTGAAAAAGCCTTAAATGATGCTATAAAAATAGGGGAGCAACATTTAATTGGTTCAGCTCATTTTAACGTGGGATTATGTTATAATAACCTTGAAGAACTTGACAATGCTGAGAAACATTTTCAAATCGCCTATGAAATTCATAAGGATCGAAAACACATTTATGAGTCCAAAGCGATTTTTAATCTGGCATATGTCAAAGCAAAGAAAAATGATTTAAAGGCTGCATTAGAATTATACCAGGAAGGTCAGAAGGTTGCTGCCCGACACAACAACCAGGAAGTAACCGAGAAATTAAAACTGGTTAAAGGCCTTTATTTATCATTCGACTTACAAACACTTAGAGAAGTGTTCAAGTTCTTCGAAGAGAAAAATCTTTACGGTGATATGGAAGAATACGCTGTTGCTGTTGCTGATTTTTTGACCAACAAAGAAGACAGACATGATGCGGTCGATTTTTATCAAATGGCAATTGAAGCACGCAAACAAATTCAAAGGGGGAAGCATTTAAATGAAAAAATGTAAAATTGCAATTTGTTTAGCGCTCTTGCTTGGCGTTGTTGGAGTATCTAGCGCTTCATACGCTCTTTCTGAGCAGTCCACTTATAAGGTCGCAGATAGAGCAGCAACTTAATATGATATTAAGAAATAACCCCATTTTGGACTTTAGAAATGGGGTTTTTATTTTATCTTCTCAACTCAATATTATTCCTGAGTTTTCATTTAAGTCATATACTGCATTAATAAACCGACAGCCCCTATAAAAAGTAAAAAACCCTTGCACAGCAAGGGTTTAAGCTATGATTCCGACTGGGCTCGAACCAGGGATCTCCCCCCTGTCACAAGGTAGCGATTATGTTCTGACACGAACAGACGTTTTATTCCCAAGCCCTATTTTATAGGGTTTCTTACATAAGTTTCTGATTAAAAATATTCCTTTTTGATTAAATTTGTATAAAGCCCGTCTAAAAAACGACGGGCTTTTAATTAGTTCTTGTTAGTTATACTGTTTTACAGTTGTTGGTTTTGGGCTGTAATAAGATGGTCAGGGCTATACCTGATGCCAGAGTTAAAAAATAGCCACATAGCATAAAATAGGGGGCGATTTCGTTTTTGAGAAAATAAAGCCCAAAGAGAATAACGGCTGTACCGATAGTGAAATAAATCGGCTTTTTACTTTTCAAAGTCAAACGGCTTGATTGAGTAAACTTTTTGTAGATTAAAGGCAAGCCGGTATAAACCCCTATGAAAAATGTAAATAAGATAGACCAAAGGAAACCGATTGGCGAGAAATAGCTCTCGGAAAATATTCCGTCGAAAGCCCAATTGCTCAACACAACGAAGCCAAATAGATAAACAAATGCCAATATGATCTTGACCATGATATCCCTCCCCTACAATCCAATATACACGTGATATAAGGTTGTTTAAATGGGTAAAACCATTCATTTACTTTTCAATCTTCCCGCTCCTTCAAAGCCTAATACTTTAATCAATAGCACCATTTGTTACTTTCATCCCATTTACCAATATTATACATTAAGATAAGATGGGGACGAAAACATTAAGGAGGGATAAAATGAAAAAGTTACTTGTGGGTGTGGTTTTTGCCCTAGCTTTGAGTTTTTCATCTCTGTTTAGTCTTCAAAGTGCAAATGCTGCCGAAAAAGTGGACAAGAATTCTGATCTGATTATTGATAAGGCGACCTTTCACGAGGTAACAAAACAAAAAAACTTGAGAACCCTTTCATCTGAGAAAATCCCAACTGTTAAAGAAGTGAATAAGGCTTTAAACAGTATGCATGTCACCAAAGATCATCCATATCAAGAAATTGATCTCGGTAATGGTTTCACTGTGGAAATGGGCGTCAGTACAGATATGGGATTGGAAAAGATAAAAACACAAGCCACCCAAAATAAAACTGCAAGTGGCTATTACGCTGTAAAGTTTACAGGGATAAAATTATATGATATTCGAGTAAGTGACAACTATTCATACGAATATGGAAAGAAAATAACAAAGTGGGAAAGTCCGCCAAGTGCATCCGCTTCAGGTTTTGCTGGCTGGAATGGTAAAATCACTTCCAAAAAAATTGCAAACATTGATAAAACGGCTAAGGATGCAATCGCCAATTCTGATTACACGTTTGTAAAGTATGGAGGTAACCGCCACGGCCATATGGAATTACGATTCACTGCAACCGGAAACTGGTACACACATCACGTTTCTATTAAATAAAAATAGCCCTCCAATTGAGGAGGGCTATTTTTATTTAAGAAGAGATTCGAGTTTAGCTTTAGTCTTAGGACCATAAATGCCATCAGGATTTAAACCATTCATCAGCTGGAATCGTCTTACTGCGTCATCAGTTTCCAAACAAATAATCCAAATAGGTAAATTGACACAGATCAAATTATTCATTTCACACTTTTGAATTATATCGCTGTCTATTTCTTCATTTTCCCATGGTAAAATCTTGTTGGAGCTATTCAAACGAAAGGATATGAACATGAAAGTATTTGAAGCTAAAACGTTGCTTTCTGAAGCAGATAAACGCGCAAAGGAATACAAGGAATTAAGAAGTCAGATGGTCAATCTAAAAAAGGCTTTTAAAGCTGTAGCTGATTTAGATGACAGTGAGTTTTCCGGCAAAGGCGCCGACAACATTAAAGCATTTTATCAAGATCATGCGGGTGTGGCTGACAATTGGATTGACTTACTTGATATGAAAATTGCTTTCTTGACGAGTATTTCAGGCACTTTAGAGGACGCCAGCTTATCCGATGCATATATAGAAGAATCCTTTTTAGAACACGAGCTAGCTAACGCTTACACAAAATCAAAATCCATAATGTCTGAACAAAAGAAAGCGATGAAAGATATCTTACTTGATATCGATGACATCCTTCCACTTGATTTGTTCTCGACTGAAGACTTTAAAGACGAACTCGCTGATGCCGAGGATAAACGCAAAAAAACAGTCAATAAACTAGACAGCGTGGACGAAGCACTTGTTACTGAATATGCCCAGTCAGAGCCAAACGAGCATTTCATCAAGAAGGACTTCCAAAAACTTGAGGAATCAACTGGCAAAGGCAAGAATGCTACACCCATCCACTACAATGCCAAGGCATATCGTGAAAGTGATATACATAAGAAAAAAGGCGATATTGAGAAAAAGACTGAAGCTTATTTGACGATTAAAAAGAAAGAAGAAAAAGAACGGGAAATTAAAGATCTAAAGAATAAGCTAGCTGACGGAGTGACTGACCCGGATGAATACTTAAAAATTGCCAAGAAAATCGGCTATAAGAATCTTACCCCTGAACAGCTTGAATTTGTTTCATTTCTTGAACAGCGTAAAGCTTTCATGGATAACGGAAAAGAAGTGTTGCGAATCATAGGTGATGGCGCTAAAGGGGCGATTGTTGGTGTATACGATCTTGCCAAGGATACCGGTGAAGGAGCTATTCAATTCGGATGGAATATCGGTTGGACAATTGATAACTTAAACAAGGATCCTCAAAAAGTGCTGGATACAGTTCTGGAATACGACTATCAAGCTGCCTTTCAAAGCATGGTTGACACATTGAAGGATAATTGGGATAAAAAAATGATTCACGGAGATACATACACGCGGCTACACTATGTTACTTACCTGGGCGGAAGTCTTCTGTTATTGAAAGGTGGAAAGTCCTCTATCTCAACAGGCTCGAAGGATCTTGCTAAAGTTGGGAAAGCAGCTGGTGGCACAGTTAAGAAAGGTGGAAAGTCTGTAAAACAGTTTGTCAAGTCTCCTGTTAACCGGTATACTCCTGCATTAGAAGGAATCCTTCAAGATGCTGAGAATACCATTAATGTGAAAAATACTCCGCTGCTAAAAAGTATTGCGGAAGATAAAAAAGAGAGTGTTCTCAGAAGATCTGAAAGTTCTAACAACATGGGTACAGGTAATATCAAACAAGGTGATAGTACCCCTCTCGCACCTGGCGGCGGATTAGCTGCTCATGAAGCAAAAGGCGGGCATCTTATAGAAAGACATATCGGAAAGACTGATGAAGAATTAATAGAAAGACTGAGAACTGATCCTAACCCACATATTACAGCTTCATCTACTTTTAAAGATAGGGCTACCGCTGAGAGAATTGCTAATTCAGTCTTAAACGATCCAAAAAATATAAAGAAAATCGAAAATTGGATTGATAATCCTAAAAAACCTAAATTAATGTTAAAATACAAGGGCGATGGAGAAATAATCGGCAGAAGTGTAACAAGAAATTCAGAACTAGTAGAGAACGTTACAAACGCAAAAATTATACTCAAAAAAGATAACAACGGTAACTTTATTCTTACAGGATATCCAACCAAATAGAAAGAGAGGAAGTATCATGGATGAAAGTTATGATTTCTTAGACGAATTAGAAAATTTTTTAGGTGCAACATTTCATCAAGATATCAGATCCCCTGAACACGCATTAGACGAATTTATTGAGGAAATTAGTAAAGAAGGTTTGCTATTTACAGTTAAGTTTTGCGAAGAGTTTCTAAATAGCGATCTAACTAAAGAAGAAAAGGAAGACATTATAAAGTGTAATGCAGAAATATATTTCCCGACAATTGGATTACCACCTATAGAATGGTTGAAAAGTGTAATAGAAAAACTAAAAGAAGCTATTTAAAAGAAACACTGAAAGGCCCCCATTTTAAGAGGGCCTTTTTATATTACTTCAATTTCGCTTTTGTAGCTGGTTCATAATAGCCATCGATACCTGAAGAAAATACAATTAGCTATCTAGAAAATTGTAATAAAGAAGATTTATATTGGATCAGTGAGGTATTTGAAGATTTAGCTGATAGTTTACAAAGTAAAGAACTTATTAATTGCTTAAGAAAATTAGATGAAAAGTACCCTGACTTAGAAATGACAAACGATATTGATATAGCAGAAAGTTATATAGAATAAGATACGCACTATTTCTCAGATTTGAAGTTAACATTTCTTGGCGGTGATAAGTAATGATTGAAATCGAAATTTATGAACCTGTATTTCAATTTCTAGGAGGTATATTTCATCAAGATATAGAAACTCCAGAGTCAGCACTGGACGAATACTTAGAAGAGATTCCAAAAGAAGAGCAAGAAACTGATATAGTTGCATTGAAAGATTTTATTAACAGCGATTATTCGGATGAAGAAAAGAATGGTTTTATCGATGAAGCTGCTGACGGAGTGGACGTTCTTAGTTACGGCGTATCTCCAATCATATGGCTCGAACAAGTTATTCAAAAAATCGAAAAGAATATTGAAACTGTATAATCCATTAAACCTAGCATAGAAACAGAGCTGATTTTGAATTCACTTCAAAATCAGCTTAAAAAACTTCCGTCCCCAATTCGTCCCCAATTCGATGAATGAGACAAAATCAATAAATAAGCAAAATAAAAAACCCTTGCTGCGCAAGGGTTTAAGCTATGATTCCGACTGGGCTCGAACCAGCGACCTCTACCCTGTCAAGGTAGCGCTCTCCCAGCTGAGCTACGGAATCATGATATGTATGTGTTGCTGGGTATGTTATTGTCTTTCTGACAAGTTCTATTATATAACCTTCCCTTCTATTCGTCAACTGCTTTTTTAGAAAAACTTTTTTTGGACTTGCTGTTCCGTTCCCCGGCTATTATAATATGTCTTAATTTTCTAACAATAGGGGTGATGGGATTTTGCATTCTTTGATTTCTTCTGATGATGTATGGGTATTGTGGGGGTTTATTGCGGTGTGGGCGGCAGTGAGCATCGGGCTGGAGCAGCGCTTTAAGTGGGCGTCCGCTGTGTCGGGTGCTATTATCGCGCTGGCAGGTGCTATGGTGTTTACAAATGTAGGAGTGCTTCCTGTTGAGTCGCCTGTGTATGATACTGTGTGGTCTTATGTGGTGCCGCTGGCGATACCACTTTTATTGTTTCAGATCAATGTTCGGCAAATTTTTAAGGAAAGCAGGCGTTTGCTGTTTATTTTTCTGATTAGCTCCGCTGGCACTGTGCTTGGGAGCATTCTTGCTTTTTTTCTACTTAAACAGCATATTCCCTATCTCGATAAAATCGGCGGGATGATCAGCGCCTCTTATATCGGCGGCGGGGTCAACTTTGCGGCGATGGCGGCAAAATTTGAGACGCCTGGTGAATATGTGTCGGCTACCGTTGTGGCTGATAATTTTATGATGGCGCTTTTGTTTTTTATTTTAATCAGCATTCCTGCACTCAAATGGTTTCAGCGGCATTATGCCATGCCGTTTGAAGAGAAGGTAAAAGCCGATGGAAACAGCGGAAACAGTGCTGAAAGCTATTGGAAACGGAAGGATATTTCCTTAAAGGATATAGCTTTTAATGCCGGTGCTGCTTTCGCACTTGTTGCGGTAAGTATGAAGGTTTCCGGTTATTTTAAAAGCATTTTTTCTCATCCCCTGCTGACCGGTACGCTTGGCGATCAGTACCTGGTGCTTACGTCTTTAACTGTTCTTATCATTTTTCTTTTCCCACGTTTTTTTGAAAGGCTCAATGGATCTCAGGAACTTGGAACCTTTTTGATTTATTTGTTTTTTGTGGTGATCGGCATTCCTGCAGATCTCCGTTTAATCGTCACGAATGCGCCTCTTATTCTATTATTCGTGTTTATCATTGCGATCAGCAATTTAGCGGTTTCCTTAGCTGCCGGAAAATTGTTCCGTGTGCAGCTTGAAGAAATTCTGCTCGCCGTCAACGCTACTGTCGGGGGACCGACGACTGCGGCTGCGATGGCAATTGCCAAGGGATGGCGGGAGCTTGTTGCCCCGATCATGCTTGTCGGTACGCTCGGCTACTTAATCGGCAACTATGTTGGCACTTTTATGGGAAATTGGTTTTCTTCCTTCTTATAAAAAGGATATTTGCATTTCCCTGAGAATAATGTAAGAGGAATGCTGACATGAGAACGGAGAGATCACTGTATGTTAAAAGGAAAAACCATTTATGTTAGACCTTTAGAAGTAACGGATGCCGAAGAAAATTTGCGGCTGCAAAGCGAAAATCGGGATTTTTTCGAACAGTTTTCTATGATACGCGCAGACGATTACTATACGGTTGAGGGGCAAAGAAAACGAATAACCGAGTATCAGGAAAGACTTGAGAAAGATGAAGAATATCATTTTGGCATCTTTACAGCGTCAGACGATAGATTAATCGGGACGGTTTCGCTCTTTCAAATCATCCGTGGCGCGCTGCAAACTGCGTTCATCGGGTATTTTTTAGACAAAGCCCATAATGGAAAGGGCATTATGACAGAGGCAGTCAGATTGGTTGTTGATTATGCGTTCCACGAATTGAAACTGCATCGGATTGAAGCCGGTGTGATGCCCCGTAATCTCGGGTCCATGCGTGTTTTAGAAAAAGCGGGATTTCATAAAGAAGGCATCGCCCGAAAAAATGTAAAAATTAATGGCGTTTGGGAGGATCATCAAGTCCTCGCGATTCTGAATCCTGATGACGAACAATAATAAAAGAAGCCGGGCCATCCCCGGCTTCTTTTTTAACGAACCGCAACTGGAGCAATTTCTTTCAGCGCTTGTTCGAAATCGTGTT
Organism: Bacillus sp. EU52; assembly: GCF_037964975.1. Lineage (NCBI taxonomy): Bacteria > Bacillati > Bacillota > Bacilli > Caryophanales > Bacillaceae > Bacillus > Bacillus sp. EU52. The sequence continues at coordinate 1,213,957 of NZ_CP150177.1, read as the reverse complement.
CTAAATCGTCTGCATGTTCGACGCCCACACTCAGACGGAGCAGGCCATCAGTGATACCGCGTTTTTCACGCTCTTCCTTAGGCATTGCCGCGTGAGACATCGTTGCCGGATAGGACAAAATCGATTCCACGGCGCCAAGGCTGACAGCGAAGACTGGAAGTGACACATTCTCGACTAACTTCTTAACGGCCTCTTTGCTTTCAAGCTCAAAAGATAGTACGGCGCCCGCTCCCGTTGACTGGCTTTTATGGGTTTCAGCGCCGGGATGATCAGCCAGTCCCGGATAATACACGCGCTTCACCGCCGGATGCTTCTGGAAAAATTCCGCAAGCCGCTGCGCTGTTTGGCTCGCTTTCTCTAAACGGACCTGCAACGTTTTTAAGCCGCGCAGCACGAGCCAGCAATCTTGCACGCCAAGGACGGCGCCGAACGCGTTTTGCAGCTTATACAGCTGCTTCCCAAGCTCTTCATCCTTGACAGCAGCTAAACCTGAGAGTACATCGCTGTGTCCGCTTAAGAATTTTGTCGCGCTGTGAAGTACAATATCCACGCCGAGATCAAGCGGACGTTGCAGTGCCGGTGTCATGAATGTATTGTCCAGAAAGGTCAGGCAGCCGTTTTCTTTTGCAAGCTGAACAACTGCTTTAATATCCGTAATCCCAAGTGTCGGATTTGATGGCGTCTCCATATAAATGACCTTTGTGTTCGGCTTGATGCTCCGCGCCACTTCATTACGATCCGTCATGTCGACAAACGTATGCTCAATGCCAAACCGGGTCAGCACCTCTGTCACCATACGGAAGGTTCCGCCGTATACATCTTCTGTCACAAGAACGTGATCACCCTGTGACAGCAGTAAAAATGCTGTTGAGATGGCAGCCATGCCTGAACTGAAAGCAAATCCTCTTGTTCCGCCTTCCAATGCGGCAATTGTTTCTTCGAGAGCTGTTCTTGTCGGCGTGCCAGAGCGGCTGTAATCATATGCCCCGAACTCTTCAAATGAAGATTGGTGAAAAGTCGAGGCGTGCTGAATCGGTACACTGACCGCCCCGGTTCCGCCGTCTGTTTTAAATGGATTGTGCACGAGCTGGGTTTCCAGCGTCCAATTATGTTTACTCAAATGAAACAGCTCCCTCTTTGACCTGACATAATGCCTGTTTTAGATCCTCTTTTAAATCTTCCGCATGTTCAATTCCGACAGAAAAGCGCAGCAACCGATTGCACACCCCGTTTGCGATGCGGATCTCTTCAGGAATATCCATGTGCGTCTGGGTCGCAGGGTATGTAATAAAGCTTTCCACCCCGCCGAGACTTTCTGCAAAACAAATGGTCTTCAGTGCTTTTAAAAACGGATTGACCCATTCTTCTTTTTGCAGACGGAAGGACAGCATGCCGCCTTTTCCGGGATACAGCACATCCGAAATTTCTTCCTGCTCTTCTAAAAACGCCGCAAGCTCCTGCGCGTTTGCCTGATGCTGGCGCATTCTGAGGCTCAGCGTCTTCATTCCTCTCATCAGAAGCCACGAATCAAATGGCGGCAGGACGGCGCCAATCGCATTTTGATGCTGAAACATTTCCTCTCCAAGCTGCTCATCCTTCACAACGACAAGTCCAGCAAGCAGATCGTTATGCCCGCCTAAATACTTGGTTGCGCTGTGAATGACAATGTCAGCTCCCAGCTCAAGCGGCCGCTGCAAGACCGGTGTATAAAATGTATTATCTACGATCAGCAGAAGACCGTGCTCCTTTGTAATCCGGGCAATATGTTCAATGTCCGCCTCCTGCATGAGGGGGTTTGTCGGCGTTTCCACAAACACCGCTTTTGTATTCGGCGTAATCTTAGAGCGTAAACAGTCCTCATCGCTGAAATCATCATAATGAAAAGTCAATCCGTATTTTTTCCATTCATTTTCAAATAAACGGTACGTGCCGCCATATAGGTCCGATGAAACGATCAGTTCATCTCCGCTTTTAAACAGCGCCATAATCGTTTGGATAGCAGCCATTCCCGAACTAAAGGCAAGCCCTCTCGCGCCGTTTTCTAAGTTAGCGATCGCGTCCTCAACAAGCTGGCGTGTCGGATTTTTTGTGCGGACATAATCAAATCCGGTAGATTCTCCGATCCCTCTGTGGCGGTATGCTGTTGATAAATAAATAGGAGCACTCACTGTTCCCGTGACTTCATCGCTACGGTTCCCAATTTGGGCTAATTTCGTTTCAACGTGCTGTGACATATAGCTGACACCTTCCCTTTTCAAAATAAAAACCCCTTCTTCATAAGAAGAAGGGGTTTAACGCTTCTTCTTATCTTCCAAGCATAAAAAACGCTTGCTGGATTTAGCACCTTGGCGCTTTGCACATGCAAAACAAGCCGGTTGCTGAGGTTTCTAAGGGCCAGTCCCTCCACCTCTCACGATAAGAAATATCGATTTCAATTTTCTGATTGTTTTATATTAGCGCAATTCACAGTTTATTTCAACACTTTTTTCTTCGTGTGCCGAACCGTTTAAAGAGAGAAATTTCTAATAATTCATGGTACAATAATTGAAAATGCAAGAAAGTATAGTGATGTCCTGGAGGAATGTTTTTATGGCACCGAAAAACGGCACAGTGCAAGAAAAGAAATTCTTTTCAAAAGAGCTTAACGAGGAAATGACCTTACTTGTTTATCTGCCGTCCAACTACTCCCCGCTTTATAAATACCATGTCATTATCGCACAGGACGGCCACGATTATTTCAGGCTGGGGAGAATCGGCAGACAGGTTGAGGAATTGCTGTCGAAACACGAAATAGACCGGAGCATTATTATCGGTGTTCCCTATAAGAATGTAAAAGAGCGCAGAAACACCTATCATCCGGAGGGTTCAAAATTTTCGGCTTATAAACGGTTCATCGCCCATGAGCTCGTTCCTTTTGCAGATGATGAGTATCCAACCTATCAGATCGGTTACGGCCGAACGCTGATCGGTGATTCGCTCGGAGCAACCGTGTCACTTATGACAGCGCTTGATTATCCGAATATGTTTGGCAACATCATCATGCAGTCTCCCTATGTTGACAAACATGTACTAGAAGCCGTGAAACAGTCAGGCGATATCAAACACCTCTCTATTTATCACCAAATCGGAACAAAAGAAACTGACGTCCACACGACAGACGGGAACATTCTGGACTTTACAGAACCGAACCAGGAGCTGAAGCAGCTGCTGGAGAAGAAACTTTCCGATTATGATTTTGAGCCATTTGACGGAGACCACAAATGGACATACTGGCAGCCGCTCATCACCCCGGCGCTGAAAAAAATGCTTTAACACTCTATCATACTTTATTTCCAGGAGGGACATAATATGAAATATGGAATCGTTTTATTTCCATCAAAAAAGCTCCAAGACCTTGCAAACTCTTACAGAAAGCGCTATGACCCAAGCTACTCTCTAATCCCGCCTCATTTGACGCTGAGAGCATCCTTTGAATGCGCGGAGGAGAAAGCGGATCAGCTCGTATCACATTTAAGAAACATCGCAAAAGAGTCCCACCCACTCGTTCTCAAAATGACAAAATACAGCTCATTTGCGCCTGTCAATAATGTCATTTACATCAAAGCAGAACCGACGGAAGAGTTAAAAACACTCAATGAAAAGCTATACACCGGTGTGTTGGCAGGAGAACAGGAATATAATTTCGTTCCGCATGTGACGGTCGGCCAAAATCTTTCCGACGATGAGCATTCAGATGTGCTGGGACAATTAAAAATGCAGGAAGTGTCGCATGAAGAAATCGTTGACCGTTTCCACTTGCTTTACCAGCTGGAAAACGGATCGTGGACAGTATATGAAACCTTCTTGCTAGGCAGAGGAGAATAATGTTTGAAAGCAGTTATCGCAAAAAATGAAGAACAACTGAAAGATGCATTCTATGTAAGAGAAGAAGTCTTTGTCAAAGAACAAAACGTGCCTGCTGAAGAAGAAATTGACGAACTTGAAAATGAGTCAGAGCATATCGTCGTGTATGACGGTGAAAAGCCTGTCGGTGCCGGAAGATGGCGCATGAAGGACGGCTACGGCAAGTTAGAGCGGATTTGCGTACTGAAAAGCCACCGCTCAGCCGGTGTCGGCGGCATCATTATGAAAGCGCTCGAAAAAGCCGCGGCAGACGGAGGCGCTTCCGGTTTCATTTTAAACGCGCAAACACAGGCTGTGCCGTTTTACAAGAAACACGGGTATCGCGTGCTTTCTGAAAAAGAATACCTCGATGCCGGCATTCCGCACTTACAAATGATGAAGGACTGAACGCATCCGGATCTTTTGAGATCCGGATTTTTACTGCATATAAAAAAACCGTTCTCTGGTATGAACGGTTTTTTATACATATCGATTAATATATGTGCCCATTCCTTTTTCTCGCAATCTCTTATAAAGAGAGCGCTTACGTTTCATCTCGTTTACTTTTCTTTCAGCTGCCGTTTGATTCTCCTGCTGCTTTTCCAGTTCTTTGTATACCCGCTGAAACGGGACATAGCTGATTTTTTCGGTTCCGGCATAATCCTGCTTATGTCCAATCGTTCTATTAGCATATTGAGCGTATTGCTGGTTCTGAATTTGACCTGCATATATCATACAATACCCACCCCTCTGCTGTCTCTTTTCCCTTAAACTTACTTTTTGAAACACATTTCTTTTGATATGATAGTCATTGTCTGTAATGAACACCTTTTGATTGGGAGGACCCCTTTTTGAAATGCGCCCGACTGAATGATAGAATCATACATTTACATACATATTCGAGAGAACATTATCAATTCCTCTTTGAAGAGGGAATAAAAGGACATTTATTTTGTTCTCATTGCGGAAAGCCCGTTTTGTTACGGCTTAACATCGCCGATCCGCCAGAGTTTATCCATCGCCAGCCAGGCGATTTTCCGGCATGTGAGGAGGCGTGCGAACCGAAGCCCTCTAAAGAGGAAAAAAAAGAAGACGATCAGGAATCTGGTGTCATTCGTTTACCCAAGGGAAAAGCGATCGCCGCTGACCCGTCCCCAGCTGTTACGGAATGGCACCGTCCTAGAAGCATTAAACCAGGAACACCATTTGTGCCAAAAACAATAGAACCCGATACGAGCCTTTTTCCGTCTGTCGGTTTAAACACGGATCAGCTGAAAGCTGTCACGGAAACAGAGGGCCCGCTGCTCGTGCTTGCAGGTGCGGGGAGCGGAAAAACACGGGTGCTGACAGCCCGTGCCGCCCACATGATCGAACACTTAGGCATACCGCCTGAAAATATGCTGCTTGTCACCTTTACAACAAAAGCTGTCGCTGAAATGAAAGAGCGTATGGCCAACCAGTACGGATTACAGCCGGCAAAAGTCAGAAGACTTGTGACAGGAACATTCCACAGTCTGTTTTATAAGATCTTGTATCACTCTAATTCTGCTAAATGGAACGGTGAGCATCTGCTGAAAATGGAGTGGCAGCGGGAACAATATATCAAAAAAGCACTCTATGAAGAAGGCATCGATGAGAAAGAATTCCCAGTTGACCAAGCTCTGCAGCAGATCGGTTTTTGGAAAAACACTTATGTCCCAAATGAACGCATCCCTCTAAAAGATGAGTGGGAAAAACAAGTTTATCGTTTATATGAACATTATGAACGCCAGAAAAAAGAACACAGCCAATTTGATTTTGATGACATGGCTTCAGCCTGCTATGAATTGTTTATCGAGCGGCCTGACCTTCTGGAACAATATCAATCTCGGTTTACGTATATCTTAATTGATGAGTTTCAGGACATTAATCCGGTTCAATACAAAATCATGCAAATGCTCGCCAGCCCGGAGCAAAACCTGTGCTGTGTCGGAGACGATGACCAGTCCATCTACGCGTTTCGCGGAAGCAATCCGTCTTTCATTCTTGATTTTCAAAAGGATTATCCGGGAGCGAAGACGATCTATTTAACTGCGAACTACAGGTCTACGCACCCGATCGTCTCTAGTGCTGATATCGTTGTGAAAAAGAACAAAAACAGATATGCCAAAACGCTTGAAGCGGCCCGCGATGACATTCAGGTCCCTGTGCTGTTTTATCCTTATGATGAAGAGGAAGAAGCCACAATGGTCGTTTCCGATATCAAAGAAAAAATTCAAAATGGAGCCAGTCCAGAAGACTTTGCGGTTCTTTACCGCACAAACAGCGGAGGCCGTGCTATATATGAAAGGCTTCATCAATCGTCAATTCCGTATACAGCTGACCGCGGCGTCCAATCGTTTTACAGCAGACGGATCGTCCGCCAGATTCTCGCCTACTTGTACGCCAGCCAAAATGAGGATGACACCGAGGCGATTAAACATTTGCTTCCCGCCTTGTTTTTAAAACAGTCCGCTTTGAATACGCTGAAGGCGCTCTCGATTACAGAGGACTGTACCATGATCAAAGCGCTGGCCAAATTGCCTGATCTGAAGCCATTCCAGCTGGACAAAATCAAGAAAATCGTACCGTTTTTCGCAAGCCTCCGCACAATGAAACCCGTAGAAGCCATAACCTTTGCAGAAGGAAAAATGGGCTTCTCCGAGTATTTAAAAAAGCGGGGCAATGAGGGCAACAAGCTGGAAAAAGGTTCCGATGACTTGCGTGACATCAAGGTTGTCGCCAAGAAGTTCAAAACGATTCCTGACTTTCTTGCCCACGTAGACCATATGAGGGCCGCTGAGAAAAACAGAACGGATGAACATGGCGTTCAGCTGATGACCATTCACCGGTCAAAAGGCCTTGAATTCAAAACAGTCTACGTGTTAGGCACTGTAGACGGTTCGATTCCGCACGATTTCTCATTAGAAACGGCAAGAAAAGGAGACGAGGCCGCTCTTGAGGAGGAAAGACGCCTTTTATATGTAGCCATGACCCGGGCGAAACAGCATTTATATTTGTCTTGCCCCGCTAACAGGCGCGGCAAAACAGCCAACCGCTCAAGATTTTTGTATCCCCTGCTACAGAAAGCAAGACAGCCCTTGTATCATTAACAGCCCGGCAGATTACTGCCGGGTTTTTACTGTAAAAAAAGGCCCGCTGCAGTGAGTCAGCCAGGCCATCCACTTATTTATTATCCATCATTTTAGAAATCGTGCCAAAATCAAGCTTTTCTTTTCCGCTTGTAATAGATTCCACAATTTTATCTTCTAATTCTTTTGGCACGCGTCTGTTTGCCATCTGCGCTACGCGGTTAATCACACTGCGAACTGTATTTTCATCTTTAAAATTAGCGTTTTGGAGTGATCCGGCAAGATTCATTACATCCTGCATCTTCACACCTGTTTTCTTTTCGATGTTCTTAAAAAATTGATTATCCATAATGCGCCTCCTTTTGGCGGAGTAATACGGTATTGTATGAATGCACATAATACAATGTGCTTTTCCAACATTTTTAAAAATAAACACAAGGCAAGGAAGCACGGGTTATAACCCGTACTTCCTCAATACATCTTAAAAGAAAGATGCACCTACGATGATGAGGAGAATGAATAATACGACCAACAAAACAAATGTTGAACCATAGCCGCCGCCGTAACCGCCAGCATAACCGCCATAACAGCCGCCGCCGTAGCCGCCGCCGAATCCGTATCCAAAGCCCATAGATAAGCACCTCCTTTACTCTCTATACACTATGTGAGCTGATTGGATCGGCTTGGATATTCGCATAGGGCGTTTGCGGATTTACGATTGATCATATTGAGCTTGATGTTTTTTAAGTAAGGCCTCCGTTTTTTCAGCCAGCTCTTCAATCTCATCTTCAAATTCCAGACCGGCTTTATCAAATGCATCCAAGTCTTTTCTGATGCGGCCCATCGTGTCTTCATGCTTTTTTTGCTTTTGTTCGTGTGGTTCATATCTTCCTTCTATCCATTTTTCAAACTCATTCACTTTTATCCCCCCGCTTATGATATATGCTGAGCAAGGCCGCCCGGTTAAAAAACAAAAAACCGGAGTTCTCCGGTTTCTTTGCCAGGCTATTGAGGCTTTTTCTTTTTATTTCCGCACCCGCAGCCTTTCTTTTTTATCTTTTTTGATTGATACGATGAATCTGTATATGGAGATTTTTGGGAAGGTTTATTGAATTGATTCATTTTGTTCCCTTCCTTTCCTTATGTCATATATGCTACTTTATGCTGATGCTAGTGAAAAGTTGCTGGTGGTAACGCCTCATTCTTGCAGCCATTTTGATACGAGCGTTTCTATGATGCCAGCAAGGCCGGCGATCGCCAAAAGTAAAATCAGCCACTGCGCCGCTTGCGGGATCAACGCCTGGCATAAAATCAAAAAGCCGGCGCACCACACGCCAGTGCACCAATAGCAGCTCAGCAATTCACCAATAAACGCCCTGACACCGGTTCCCTTAATCACGATATAGGTTTGAATATTCCCGTCCGCATCCTTTTCTTCCTTCTCTTCATGAAACAGACTGCGAAGCGGCGCCATAATCGTGTCAAACACCAGCAGGCGGGCGAGCCGAAAGACCGCAAGCGATAGAAGAACAATTGTCAGCCCATTTATAACCACTCGTTCACTCCTTTGCCAATCATGATCCCTTCACATATATGCGAAAACCCTATTCTTCATGAATTGTATCTTGTCCGGCAGAAAATTGGTTATTTTTATTATTCCGCTCGGCACCCCATTTGCATTATATAGAGTATGGATAAGAAAGGAGTGAAGGTTATGTCATTTGAAGAAAAAGTCGAATCCCTGCACCCTGCAATATTTGAGCAATTATCAAGCGAATTCGAACAGCAGATCGAAGTGATTGATTGCGAAAATATCACAATAGATACGTCACATGTAACAGCTGCCCTTTCTATACAAGCCTTTGTGACAACTATGATTATCCTGGCGACTCAGCTCGTCATCGCTGACGAGGATTTGGCTGACGCAGTGGCAAGTGAAATTCTTATTCTCGATAGCTCCCAAATCAAAAAAAGAACCATCATTAAAATTATCAACAGCCGAAACATCAAAATTACTTTGTCTGCCGACGAGATAATAACCTTTGTACAAATCTTGCTTCAGGTGTTAAACAGCATTCTCAATGAACTTGACGTCCTTTAACCCTTTCTTTTTCACAAACTTAAAAGACGAGGTGAAAACAAATGTCAGATAAAGATAAGATCAAAGAAGAGCTTGAAAAACTTCCAGAAGCTGATCCGATGACGAAAATGCTGGTCCAAAATATATTTTCTAAACATGGTGTCACAAAAGACAAAATGAAAAAAGTTTCAGACGAAGAAAAAGAAATGCTTTTAAATCTTGTAAAAGACTTACAAGCTAAATCACAAGCATTAATAGATAGCCAAAAGAAGAAAAAAGAAGAAGCATCCGTGCAAGAGCAAAGGAACGAAAAGCCTCTCAGCCGCAGAGAGCAATTAATTGAACAGCTCAGACAAAGACGGCAAAACAATAACAACTCAAATTAATTATAAAAAATAGGGCAATTCATCATGATATATGACTCAGTCAAAGTAAGAGGCTCGCTCATTTAATAACAGTAAAAGAAAAGGAGGAATAGATATGGAAAGCAGACCATATTCTTGGGTTGCACTTGATCCTGACTGTGACCATCCGTTAGACGAAAAAGATAAAAAAGAAGAAAGAAAATGCAATTGCGATATTTGCTGCAATGGTAACGGGTTTTTTGGCAATGACAATGCCTTAATTGACCAAAATCTGGCTCAGGCAAATCTCAACAAACAGATCTCCGATGAGACAATTATTATCAGAGACTCATGTGACATTAACGTTTCATCTACAGACGTTCAAGCAATAACTTCAGTTTTAACAGCGCTAAATTCAGCAACCGTAATATTAACTCTCACATCCATTGCAGATGGCGTAATTGCAGAATTAGTTGCACAAGATTTATTACAGATTGCATCTAACAAACAAGTAAATCGCCAAAAACTTCTTATCGAATGTTCTCGCGGTGTAAATGTCACAACAGTAGATGCCGATATTGCAACAGTTGTTTCTACAGCAGTAAACCTCTTAGTCGCCCTCTTAACAATCACTCTTGTCCTTTAGAACCTAAAAGCAGAGCTAAAAACGCTCTGCTTTTTCTTATTTTCCAAGCATATGATGAATATATAGACGTTCACCCACACCAAGTGGGGCACGGGTACATATGTTGTTAAGGACTAAAGTCAAATACCCTATAAAGAAGGAGCTGAAATCAATGAGCTGCGGAAAAACCCATGGCCGGCATGAGAACTGTGTATGCGATGCAGTGGAAAAGATTTTAGCAGAGCAGGAGGCAGTTGAGGAACAGTGTCCGACTGGCTGCTATACAAACCTTTTGAATCCGACAATTGCAGGTAAAGACACAATTCCGTTTCTCTTGTTTGATAAAAAAGGCGGATTGTTCTCCACATTCGGAAACGTGGGGGGATTTGTGGATGATATGCAATGCTTTGAATCCATTTTCTTCCGCGTTGAAAAATTATGTGATTGCTGTGCAACACTGTCTATTTTACGCCCTGTCGATGTCAAAGGCGATACCTTAAGTGTTTGCCACCCTTGCGACCCGGATTTCTTCGGGCTAGAAAAAACAGATTTCTGCATTGAAGTGGATCTCGGATGCTTCTGCGCGATTCAGTGCCTGTCACCAGAGCTAGTTGACAGAACATCGCCTCACAAAGATAAAAAGCATCATCACAATGGATAAACACTTGTAAAGAGGAATCCCCTTCCAAACTCTATTACAGGTGCAAATCATTCAGCTGCTTCCAGCGTGAGGCAGCTGACTCTCCATCATTTCGCCAGTCTCAAATTTATAAGGCAGGAGGGATAATATGAGCCAGAAAACATCAAGCTGCGTGCGTGAAGCTGTAGAAAATATTGAAGATCTGCAAAACGCTGTTGAAGAAGACTGCCCGACCGGCTGCCACTCTAAGCTTTTATCTGTAAGCCATTCGTTAGGCGACACAGTGCCTTTTGCAATATTTACATCAAAATCAACGCCATTAGTCGCCTTCGGAAATGTCGGCGAACTCGATAACGGCCCTTGCTTTAATACAGTATTTTTCAGGGTCGAAAGAGTGCATGGAAGCTGCGCAACACTGTCATTATTAATCGCATTTGACGAACACAAACACATTTTGGACTTCACCGATAAAGATACGGTGTGTGAAGTGTTCCGACTCGAAAAAACGAACTACTGTATTGAAGTTGACTTAGACTGCTTCTGCGCAATCAACTGCTTAAATCCTCGATTAATCAATCGTACACATCATCAGCATTAATCATAAGCTGGAAAAGCTTGCAAGCCTGCAGGCTTTTCTCTATGTAAAAAAGCTGCCCGGCAACATCAGCCGGGCAGCTTTTTTCTTTTTCGTTAAAAACCGAGCGGGTGCAAAGAGGTAATATCATCGATTGCCAGTTCGGTTGGGGCTCCGTTTCCGGTTGTTCGAAGCAGGACGGAATCATTTCTTCTTCCGACAATCACGCCCCTGTACGTTCTTCCATTGGCTTCAATCAAACAAAGCGCTCTCGGCATGTTATGAGGCAGCTTTGTTAAAAAATCAATTTTTTCGTGGATCGTCATCTTGCTCATCGGTTTTTTCACTTTTCGTGCCGGCGGTGCTTTTTCCTCCGCTTTATCAGCACTATGGACAGCTTCCGGTTCTTTCTCAGGCTTCCGGGTCTCAAGTGCAGGCTCTTCCTTTTTTTCTGCTTTCGGGGGCTCGTGTTCGACGGTTTCTTCTACGGCCTGCGGCTCTGCTTTCTGTTCCTCCTGGCTTTTTATGTTCTCTGGTTCTCTCACCTCTTGAGTTTGCTGACTCACTGGTTCGGCTGCAGGCTTTTGGTCTTCTTGCAGGACATCCTGTGCCACAGCTTCCTCCTGCTGCTTCTCATGGTAAGCCGGCTTTTCCTCAGCTTTTGGCGGAGCGGGTTTGTCGGCCTTTCTTTTGATGACAATCTCCTGCATGGATGACCTTGTAGTTTCTGCATAATCCGGCTGAACAATATACATGAGCGGTTTTTTATCCGCGTTTCTTTTCTTATTAGACATCTTCATCCCTCCGATTGTGTCATATTCTATCTATATGACAGAAAGCTGAAAATCAGAAGAAATAAAAAAGCAATCCCTATTCGGGATTGCTTGAAATAGATCCTGCTTAGCGGGCAGTGATATGGAAACCTGAATCAACGTGAAGATTTTCACCCGTAATCCCGCGGGACATATCGCTGAACAAGAACGCAGCTGTATCGCCCACTTCTTCAGGTGTTGTCGTGCGGCGAAGCGGTGCACGCTCTTCGATGTCTTTTAAGATAGAGTTGAAATCGCTGATGCCTTTAGCAGATAATGTTCTGATCGGGCCGGCAGAAATGCTGTTAACGCGGATATTTTCTTTTCCTAAGTCAGCAGCTAAATATTTCACACTTGCATCAAGAGAAGCTTTTGCTACACCCATGACGTTGTAGTTTGGCATCACAAGCTCTCCGCCAAGGTACGTCAAAGTGACAATGCTTCCGCCTTCAGTCATCATCGGACGTGCCGCTTTGACAACAGCAGTCAGAGAATATGAGCTGATGTTATGAGCCAAAAGGAAGCCGTCACGATTTGTGTTTAAGTATTCGCCCACAAGCTCTTCTTTGTTGGCAAACGCGATACAATGCGCGATACCGTGGATTACACCGACCTGCTCCTTAATGCTTGCGAAGCAAGTTTCGATTTCTGTGTCGTTTGTAACATCGCAAGGAAGGATGATGGAGTCGTTGCGGTCTAATGTTCCGGCAAGCTCGTGAACGGATTTCTCCAGGCGTTCACCAGCGTATGTGAAAATCAAACGTGCACCCGCTTCATGTAAAGAACGCGCAATGCCCCAGGCGATGCTGCGTTTGTTGGCTACCCCCATCACAACAATGTTGCGGCCTTCAAGTGAAAAATTCATATGTATAAAGCCTCCTATATTTAATAAAGACATAGTATTAGTACCTGATCTTAATTCCTATCATATCATAACCTTGTCCAGATGAAAAGCGCATACCGTAGCAAACGCAAAAGAGATCACCATCAGCTGGTGATCTCATCGGCTTGTATTTAAGCTGTTTCGTTTAAAAGCGAAATGGTTTGTCGGCCCGTGTCCCGATCCGATGCCGAGCGTATTTTCCACCGCTTCGCGGACAAAGTTGGCCGCAATCTCAAATGCCTGATGGATGCTGTCTCCTTTAGCCGTTTGGGCCGTTAAAGCCGCAGCAAAGGTGCAGCCTGTGCCATGCGTATGCTTCGTATTGATATAAGGATGGGTGATTTGCATAAATATGCTGCCATCAAAAAGAAGGTCAGTAATGTGATTGTCTTCAGGCTGGTGCCCGCCTTTGATAATGACATGCTGCGCACCCATCTTGACGAGCTGCTCGGCTGCTTTTTTCCGGTCATCCAGCGAGCTGATTGTCATTCCTGTCAGCGTTTCTGCTTCCGGGACATTCGGCGTAATCGCGTAGCTTCTTGGAATGAGCAACTCCTTTAAGGTGGCAACTGACTCATCACGCAGCAAGGATGCCCCGCCCTTTGCGATCATAACCGGATCAACAATTACACGATTGAATCCGTGCTCGTCAATTTTTCTTGCCACTTCTTCAATCATGTCGGCATTCCAGAGCATTCCCGTTTTGACTGCATCCGGTCTCAAATCCTCAGCAACAGCGTCAATTTGCTGTCTCAACGCCTCTACAGTCAGCGGATGCACCCCATGAACGCCAAGCGTATTTTGAGCGGTTACCGCTGTAATCGCAGACATTCCGAATACATCAAGCTCTTGAAAGGTTTTAATATCAGCTTGTATCCCTGCGCCGCCGCCTGAATCTGATCCGGCGATTGTCAATGCTTTATATATACTCATTACACTACACTCCTTTTATTACCCGATCCATTTATGATAAATGGATTTTGCCCGGGCAATATCATTTGTTCCATGGATCAAAGCTCTGCCGTCCCGGAACAGCACCATTTTCATATCATCCGAGCGGCAGGAAATTAAATACGGGTTCGCAGTTACTTCAAGCCCGGCCTGCCTCAGCTGACCGGCAAGCGCTTCAAGATCCGCTTCTTTCGTAATAGATGATCTGATCTGCACCGTGTTCCTGCCGCACAATACAGCCGCTTTTGTTTGATTTTCATATGACAAAAACGGAAAATCCTTTGTGCCGCAGCTTGGGCATGCGTCATGTTTGAGACTGGCCGCTCTCACTTCTGACCGCTCATTTTTCCACAAATCAAAGGAGCGCAGCACCGGCTCGCACTCCTCTCCCGTCAGCAGCTTCAGTGCATCTGTTACCTGAAAGACTGCTACCTGCAAAACAGCCGGACTGATGATGCCGGCTGTGTCACATGTTGCTCCGCCAATCGGAAGTGTATCGAGCAAGCAATGCAGGCAAGGAGTAGAACCCGGCACCACGGTAAAGGTGAGACCGTAGCTCCCTACACAGGCACCGTAAAGAAAAGGAATCCCTTCCTTTACCGCAGCATCATTTACGATCAGGCGGGTTTCAAAATTATCAGCCGCATCCACTATAATTGATGCATCCCTAATCAGCTCGAAGATATTTTCTGCTGTCACATCCATGACAAGGCCGGTCACATCAACATCGCTGTTAATCGAACGGAGACGGCGCTCCGCAGCGGCTGCTTTCGGCATTTCTTTTTTGACATCATCTTCTGTATAAAGCTGCTGGCGCTGGAGGTTGCTCCATTCAACATAATCTCTGTCGGCAATTTTCACAGAGCCGACTCCCGCTCTCACCAGCATTTCTGCACTGGCTGTTCCGAGCGCGCCGGCACCGATAATCACGGCGCGCGCTTCTTTCAATTTTTTCTGGCCGGATGGGCCGATCGGAGCAAACAGCTCCTGCCTTGAATACCTGCCCGTCATACAGGAAGACCTTCTCCCGGACTGCTTGCCGTTCCGTATTGCTTAAGCGGGATTCGGCCCGCCTCATAAGAAAGGCGCCCTGCTTCCACTGCGAGCTTCATGGCACGAGCCATTTTCACGGGATCGTCAGCGCCAGATACAGCCGTATTGAGCAGTACGCCATCCGCTCCAAGCTCCATTGCGTATGCCGCATCTTTAGGCGAGCCGATTCCCGCATCCACGATGACCGGCACTTTCGCCTGTTCAATAATAAACGACAGATTCAAAGGATTTAAGATTCCTTGTCCTGATCCAATCGGAGATGCACCCGGCATGATGGCATGAACGCCGAGCTCTTCCAGCTTTCTCGCCAGCACAACGTCATCCGACGTGTACGGGAGCACAATAAAGCCTTCTTCAAGAAGCTGTTCAGACGCTTTTAATGTCTCAACAGGGTCAGGCAGCAAGGAACGGCTGCATCCGATGACTTCAACTTTAATCATGTCACAAAGGCCGGACGCTTTCGCCAGCCTTGCAATCCGAACCGCTTCTTCAGCAGTGCTGGCGCCCGCTGTATTCGGCAAAAGCGTATATTTGGATAAATCAAGCTGTTCCAAAAAATTCGGCTGAGATGCTTCAAAGATGTTCATTCTCCTTACAGCAAATGTTAAAATATCAGACTCAGAAACAGCTACTGCTTCCTTTTGAATGTCAAACGATGGGTATTTCCCCGTGCCCAGCAGCAATCTTGATTGAAATGATTTTCCGCCAATTGTTAACATGCTCATCCGCCTCCTACAAAATGGACAATTTCAATGACATCACGATCACAAAGCTCAACCTCGTGATAGCGTTCTTTCCCGATTATTTCTTTATTTCTTTCCACGATAACGATTTTATTTTCAAGCTGATACGACGCCAGCAGGTCTTGAATTGTACCTGCGTCTTTTTCCCACTTCACGTCTTTACCGTTCAGCTGTAGCATCATATCTGAACCGCCTCCTTGCGATCAATTCGGAATGCGTGCAGCCAGTCTTGGTTGACCTCTTTATTCATGATGAGATCACTGATCAAAGCGCCCGTTGCGGGAGCAAGCAGGATCCCGTTTCTGAAATGGCCCGCCGCAAATAAAATACGGCTGTCCTCAGGATGTCTTCCGATGTACGGTTTTCCATCCTTTGTTCCCGGCCGGAGTCCCGCCCAAAAACGATCCACCTTCATATTCTGTATAGCCGGCAGCATCGTTTTTGCTTTTTTCATAACGGATTCCAATCCGCCAAGATCCGGTGCTTCACTCCAGTCCCCCGGCTTCATTGTCGCGCCGACAACCAGTTTGCCGCTTTTTCTCGGTACGATATAGCAGTGATCATGGTAAAGCGTTTTTGTCAGCGGGATATCATCATTCCAAACGGACAGGCACTCCCCTTTTACAGGGAGAAAAGCATTGTTCAGTCCAAGCTGTTTAAAAAACATTCCGCTCCACACCCCGCTGGCAACGACAACATGATTAGCCCATACGTCTCCGCTAGGGGTCTTGATGGACAGGGCTTCACCGTCACGTTCGACATGCAGGACGGGCGTATGCTCAAAAATCTCCGCCCCAAGCATTTTTGCTGCTTTCACATACGCCTTGCAAACAAAATAAGGCTCCACATGCACATCATCCTGAATAAAAGATGCACCAAAGATGTCACCAGACGCATACGGCTCTTTTTCTAACACCTCTTCTTTTGAATACCAGCTGACAGAGTCCAAATCGTCCATCTGTCTCAGCTGCAGCACATCTTCTTCAGAAAATGCAAGCTTAAACATACCGCCGTTATGCTGCCTGATATCCACACCGGATAATGCATAAAGCTCTTCTCCAAGACCTTTGTACAGACGCTGACTGTGCATAGCGAAATCAAAAAACGCGTCACGTTCCTCGCATTCGGCATGGGCGCCCAGCATTCCAGCAGCGGCACTTGTCGTTCTGCCGCCCATTGTTCCGCTTTCAAACAATGCGGCGCTTTTGATTTCCTTTGCCAAATGATAAGCAATCGCGGAACCGATAATTCCGCCTCCAATCACCACTGCTTCATAATGCCTTTTCATAGCGCATCTCCTTTAGCTTACGGGAATATCGTCTGGCTGCTTCCAAGGGCTCAGCGGAAGACAAAATTCCTGACATAACAGCAATGCCGTCTGCCCCTGCTTGTTTTACGTCTCTTAACCTGTCCGGCGTCATCCCCCCGATGGCTATAACCGGGATGGAAATCCGCTGTTTGATATCTGACAGCAAAGATACTCCTCTGCCTTCAAGACCCTTTTTGCAATCCGTTTCAAACACATGGCCGAACAGCACGTAGTCCGCGTCTTCCTTTTCTGCTTGAACCGCTTCCTCCAGTGAATGCACCGACCTCCCGATATGAAGGTGTGGAAATCTGGCTCTGACCTGCTTCGGTGAAAAGCTGCCGCTTGGCAGCTGCACGCGGTGAATAGTAGAGAAAAGCGCAATATCCACGCGCCCGTTCATCACCAGTTTTCGTTTATCTATACCGCCTTCAAAAATAAGCTCGAGCAGTTTCAAAATATCCGCCGCCGATTTTGAACGTTCCCGAATATGAATAAAATCAACTTCATTCTGAATCGTAATGATGATTCTCGCTAGCTCTTTTACCGGCTTGCTGTCATCCGTTATGGCGTGAAGCTCCACATTCCTCCACCTCTTTTATGGCGCTGTCAGACCAGCCTTCTTTTCGATAGGCCATTCCCCAAAATTGATATTCATAGTAGCTGGAGATGACAAAATTCTCTTTCATCTTGGCACGTACTTCCTCCGTGCTGTTTTCCGCCAGCTCATCAAAGCGGTTGATTTGCTCCTCGACCTGTTGTCTAAACCAATCACCGCCATATGTGCCAATCCACTTCTGATAAATTGGATGCCCCGGATCACAATGCAGCAATTTCTCACCAACCTCGTAATAGAGCCAATAGCATGGCAGCAGGGCCGCTAAGATTTCAGCGAAATTCCCGCTCAAAACCGAACGGTACATATGGGATGTATAAGAGTACGCAGTAGGAGACGGCTTAAACGCCTTACGCTCTTCCTCGCTGATTTCCAACAGCTCGGCAAACTCCCGATGAAGCGCCATTTCCGCCTCATATGTACCTTGGGCATGGCTTGCCATCCGCCCCGTTGTATAAAGGTCCTTCGCATAAGCGGCGCCAAATGACTGCACCTTTGCAAAATGCGTTAAATAATAGGAATCCTGAAGTACGTAGTATTTAAAACGGTCAATCGGAAGCGTTCCGTCACCGATTCCTTGAACGAACGGATGGACAAAGCTCCCCTCCCACCATTCTGCGGCTGCACTGCGGCATTCTTCTGAAAACTTCACAAATCATTCCCCCTCTGAAAATAAAAAAACCACTTTCCCGCAAGGAAAAGTGGTTTGGAATTGGCATAGTAAAATAACACAAATACCGCTCCACTTCCCTACGCAGGTCTGAACCTGTTCAAGTTATGAGGGTCTAAAAGTCACACTTTTATCTCAGCCCTTATGAAGGACACCCCTAGTGGTTAAACGAATACATATTGAATTGTTCTGCATCTCTATATTAACACGAATCCTTATTTGGTCAAGATTTATCCTTCCAATGTTTTCTTAAGATCCGTTACGTACCCCCGAGATCCGGTGACAATTAAACGGTCTCCAAGTTTCAGCCTCGTATCCCCATGAGGAACGATGCTGTCCACACCTCTGAAGATCCTGACAAAGATGACGTCACCTGTTAAAGGGAATTCCCGTAAAATGACACCATCATATTTACTGTTCTCCATATTAATTTGATACAGCGAAGACTCTTGGTTCGTGAGCAGCTTCATGACGCCAGGCGCTTCAATCAGTGCGCGAAGCAGCGTTTTTGTCGACAGCAGAATAGAAAAGATGCTGATTCCCTGCTCCTTCAGAGCTGCTTCATGCTCCGGTGATCCTACGCTTGCAATGACTCTTTCTGTGCCTTTATCTTTTGCAAGTAATGCAATGTCTGCATTCATATCTTCATTTCCTGTCGCCACAACGAGGATATCCGTTTCAAAAATGCCGAGTGATTCAAGCGTCTCGTGTTCATAGTCAGAAATTGTTTCAACAGCAAACACTGATTCTGACAGCTTTTCCTCCGCATTCTCTTGGTAGACGTGTACAACACGCACGTCATACTCTTCCTCTGGCAATTCGAGTGTGACAGGCAAAGTCATTTGATTGGCGCCAATGAACGTAATCGTCTTTTTCTCCTCCGGCTGCTCTTCCCGTTTGTATAATTTTTTAAAACAGATCGGCGTAAAAATACTTGCAATGACGGCTACTAAAATTAACGCTCCTGACATATTTGCACTGATCACGTGAAGCTGCTGCCCGATTGTTGCAGCGGCAATCACGAGCGAAAGCGTTGATGTCAGCAGGAAACCAGACGCGAAAATGGTTCGGTTATCATACCACTTCTTTAAGTACATGACAGGAATGATTTTGCTGACTAACAGCGCCAGCAGCAGGAGCGGAATCATGATTAAAATTGTTTTATCCTGGAAAAGAGTCCAAATATCAAGCTTCACACCGACCATCACGAAGAAAATCGGTATTAAGAACCCATAACCGAATGAGTCCAGCTGCTGAACAAGTTCTTTGTTTGGCGAAAGCAGGGAAACAAGAACCCCCGCTAAGAAAGCGCCGAGAATATTTTCCGCCCCAAGTGATTCAGACAGGGCAACGAGTACAATGATTAACGTAAAAATGGCACGCGTCCCGATCTGGATCGTCCCTTTTGACATGGATTGAACAAAAGAGCGATGTTTGAAGACCCGGCCGAAAAAGTAAAGCACCACTCCGGCCGCAAACAGAATCATCAGGAGCCACATGTTTCCGCTGTCCTCTCCGTATAAAGAAGAAAAAACAGCAAGAAGAATCATCGTGGCCAAATCAGCAATAACAGCAACAAGCAAAATAATCTGCCCGATATTCGAATTCATGATCCGTTCTTCTTTTAATGTTGGAACGACAACGCCTAATGAAATCGTTGAAATAATCAGGGTCATCAAAAATGCATTTTGGATAAATCCGGCCAAGACGAACCCATAGGACAAGAGCAATGATAAAATAAAAATACCGACGAAAATAACAGATGCCGCAGCAAACGTATTCGGCGCTTCCTTGCCATTCGGCAGGAACTGCTTTTTCTTTCCTTTCTCAAACGACGAAAAATCAATTTCAAGCCCGCTTAAAAACATTAAAAAGATAAATCCGAGCATAGAGAGTGTCTGGAGCCAGGTGTCACCCTCCACAACTAAATTAAGGCCGCTTTTCCCAATTATCAGCCCCATAATGATTTCAGCAACAACAACCGGGATGCTGAGTTTAAACCGATGCAAAAGGATGGGTGTCAAAAATGCAACGATAAGTACAACAACTAAAGATGCGACAGATGTATGCGCCATAATCAGAACCTCCTTTTTAAGTCAGGGTTATGCTAGTTCTCACTCAGAGAACAAAACCTCATTTTTAAAAAACATAACGCGATTTTAACAAGGGTGATGATGAAAAATAAAGTGATAAGGTCTTAATCCTGTTTAGAAAATGATTCTTCTTCTATAATTTGCACATAAAAGCTTGTGATGACTCACAACACTTTGCTTCATAATAAATAAAACAATCGGTAAGGAGGAGACCGCATGGCTTACGATATCATCAGCGATATTCATGGCTGCTATGACGAAATGACTGCATTAATTCAAAAGCTTGGCTATACAATCAAAAATGGAGTACCTGTCCATGAAGAAGGCAGGGTGCTTGTTTTTGCCGGAGATTTAACTGACAGAGGGCCTAAATCTATAGAAGTCATCCGATTTGTAGCCGGCGCTTACGAAAAAGGCGCTGTACGTTATGTCCCGGGAAACCATTGCAATAAATTATATCGTTACTTAAAAGGAAATCCGGTAAAAGTGATGCATGGTCTCGAAACAACAGCAGCAGAGCTTGAGGAACTTTCCAAAGATGAGAGAAAATCAGTCAGCGAACAGTTTATGAAGCTGTACGAAACAGCGCCGCTTTACGACATCTTACATAATGGAGAATTAGTTGTCGCCCATGCTGGCATAAGAGCTGACGATATCGGCAAATATACCCGCAGAGTGAAGGACTTTGTGCTTTACGGTGACGTGACGGGTGAAACATATCCGGACGGCAGACCCGTCAGGCGTGATTGGGCGGCAGCCTATAACGGAAAGGCTTGGGTGGTATACGGTCATACACCTGTGAAAGAGCCTCGGAAGGTCAATCGCACCATCAACATTGATACAGGCTGCGTGTTCGGAAATCAACTGACAGGCTTTCGCTTTCCAGAAATAGAAACCGTCTCTGTTCCAAGCTCCCTGCCTTACGACGAATCAAGATTTCGCCCCATATAAAAAAGGAGAGAATCAATGATTCTCTCCTTTTATCAGTTTTCTCATGTCCTGAGGCAGTGGAGCATGAAACGTCATGTTCTTCTGTGTCAGCGGATGGATAAACGAAAGATGCTCGCTGTGCAGAGCCTGCCGGCCAATTTCCTGTCTCGTTCCGCCGTACAGTGTATCGCCGCACAACGGGTGCCCGAGATAACTCATATGAACACGAATTTGATGGGTTCGTCCAGTCTCAAGCTGCAATGCCACCGAGGTCATGTCGTCATTTGCACATGTGACGTAAAAATGAGTAACAGCCTTCTGGCCTTCTGGCGTTACCGTCCGTTCAATAATACTTTCAGGATGTCTGCCAATCGGAGCATCGACTGTTCCCTCCATCTGTGCCATCCGCCCGTGAACCACTGCCGCATATCGGCGTTTCACAAGGCCGTTTTTTTGCGCAGACGATAAAATGGAGTGGGCAAATCGATGCTTGGCAACAAGCATGACACCTGATGTATCCCGGTCTAGCCGGGTGACAAGATGTACTGTCGCCCTCACTCCGGTTGTTTGATAATGATCAATAATTCCATTGGCAATGCTGCCGGAGGGGTGCTCTCTCGAAGGGATTGATGACACATACGGCTGCTTGTTTATCACAAGCACATGTTCATCCTCATAAAGGATATCGAGCGGAACAGGCTCTGCCAGCAGCGTCTCACTCACCTGTTCCTCAGGAAACTTCACGATAAGAAGATCTCCATCTTTCAAAACGTATTTGACCGTCACATGCTCACCGTTAATCTGCAGGTCTCCCCCGCCAAACTTAATATCGGTCAGCAGACGTTTCGAAATTCCCAGTTCACCGGCATATTCTTTTACAGTCATCCCGTCCTCAGCGGAAGTAATGTTCTTTCTGATAAAAAAATGCTCCACGATATGCCCTCTTTCTATTCACCTTTTCCAATAAACGAATCCTGGACTCTTTTCCAAAATGGAAACGGACGGAATCTCGCAAACCGCACTTTTTCGGATGCAACTTGGCAGCGGATCGACTTTACATCCTTATGGAGAAGGGTTAAATGGTCAATCGTCACTTGAAAGTCAACTTCGTTTCTCGGCTTAATCATGCAATCATGATGGGATGGGAGAAGCAGAGGTGACCCGACCGTACGGAACACGCGGTTATTAATTGAAGCCATTTCCGCAAGCTGGATCGCCCTGATAGACGGATGGATAATCGCTCCGCCCAGCGCCTTATTGTAGGCTGTGCTGCCTGATGGAGTTGACAGGCAGAGGCCGTCGCCCCGGAAGGTTTCAAAGAGCTGCCCTTTGATTTCCACATCAGCAACAAGGCTTCCTTCGATGCTTTTAATCGTACATTCATTCAAAGCTAAGTATCTTTCTTCCCGCTCGTTTTCGTGATAGGTCACAATGACTTCGAGAAGCGGATATTCGACTGTATGATACGGCGTTTTCGCGATGGCAAGAACAAGTTTTTCAATTTCATGAGGAACCCAGTCGGCATAAAAACCCAGATGACCTGTGTGAACGCCGACAAATGCTGTTTTGTCCAAGCGGTCGCTGTATCTGTGAAAAGCATACAAAAGCGTTCCGTCGCCTCCGACTGAAATAACGATTTCCGGTTCATTTTCATCCAGTTCCATATCAAAATCCAATAAATACGCCTGTATTTTGCTTTTCAGCGTATCAGAAACTTGATCTCCTTTTGATGATACGGCAAATTTCATGCTCTTCTTCCCCTTTACCTATTGTTGCTCGCTTCCTTTTTTCTTTCTTGAAAAGGCAGCTTGAGCTTCCTGTACTTCACCCCTGATCTCCGACATCTCTTCATCAAGCCGGGAAGCCGCTTCAGAAGCGCGCTGAAGCCTTAGTTTTACTTTTTCAGGAATGTTTCCGCTGTATTTATAATTCAATGAATGTTCAATGGTCGCCCAAAAATTCATCGCCAGTGTACGGATCTGTATTTCTACGAGAACATGCTTTTCTCCGGATACCGTCTGCAAAGGGTACAGCACAACAAGATGGTATGATCGGTATCCGCTCTCTTTATGTTCCGCAATATAATCCCTCTGATCCACAACGGTGAAATCTTTTCTGGCAAAAAGCATCTCTTTTACGATTTGGATGTCATCGACAAATTGGCACATGATTCTAAGGCCAGCAATGTCCTGCATGGTTTCAATTTCATGCAGCGGTATGCTTTTCCGTCTCGCTTTTTCAAGAATGCTCGCCACAGGCTTGACGCGTCCGGTCACAAATTCGATCGGTGAATGGTCGTCCTCGTATTCATATAGTGTGCGGATCCCCTTGAGCTTCACTTTCAACTCTTCGACAGCCTGGCGGTACGGCACTAAAAAACGCTCCCATTGTTTGTCATCCATCATACATCCCCCAATTCCGAACCAGTTTCTATAAAAACACGCGTTTCACTTTTTCTTCCATTTCTTCTCCATAGTTTGCATTATCTTTTATATTTTCTAAAAGATATTCCAGCTCCTCATGCAGGCCTGCCAGTTCAATTGTTTGGTCTCCTGCCTCTAAAACAACCGGTATTTTTTGTGCATGGGCCTGCTTCAGTTCCGGCCATACATGTTCCTTTATAATGACATATTCAAAAGAATCAGCTAATTCAAGTATGTATACAAAAGCAAAGTGGTCAGAATCAACAAGCATTTGACCTGACGGCTTGCGTTTCGCTTCGTTTCCTTCTGTCTGACAAGTAAGGCGAAGCTGATCATCCGATAATGTTGCATTCAAAATTTCGATTCTGTTTTGCATAATGCTCTCCTTTTTTAAACAAAGTACAGATTCATTTTATCATATCGAGCTCGATATTGATAAACCTAACATCTAAAGAGATAATAGTAAAAATAAGATTTACAGGGCGGAAAGGAAGAGCATCATGAGCCAAGAAATTGAAATCGAATTTAAAAACATGCTGACCAAACAAGAATTCAAAAACATAGCAGCGGCACTCCAGCTGACAGAAAAAGATTTTACAGATCAAAAGAATCATTATTTTGATACAGACAGCTTCGCGCTGAAACAAAAACAAGCTGCGCTTCGTATCCGCAGAAAAAACGGAAAGTATGTCCTTACATTAAAGGAGCCGGCTGATGTGGGGCTTCTGGAAACGCACCAGCAGCTTTCAGAGGTATCAGATCTCGCTGGATTTTCAGTTCCCGAGGGCCCTGTGAAGGACCAGCTGCACAAGCTTCAGATCGATACGGATGCCATTCAATACTTTGGATCTTTAGCAACAAACCGTGCGGAAAAAGAAACAGAAAAAGGCTTAATAGTTTTAGACCACAGCCGATATTTAAATAAAGAGGACTATGAAATTGAATTTGAGGCGGCGGATTGGCATGAGGGCAGAAAAGCTTTCGAGAAGCTGCTTCAGCAATTCAGCATTCCTCAGCGCGAAACCAAAAATAAAATTCTGCGTTTTTATGAAGAAAAACGAAAGTCTATATAAGGTGGAATGGCATCGTGAATGTAACGAATTGGGCAGCTTTACTTCAGCTTCAGGCACTACAGTCCATATCTAATGCACGCAGCAGCTCGGACACTCAGAATACGGAAAGCCCGCTTTCAAGTTTTAGCTCTTTGCTCAGCCAATATACAAACGGCCTGGCATCTCAGCAATCAGCACCTTCTTCATCGCCAAGCCCGCTCAGCATGCTGAACAGCGCGAATACAACAGCGCCGTCACTGCTTTCAGCGTATGGGCTTAACTCATATACGAGCAGCAATTCAGGTTCAGTCACAAAAGCGGCAGAAAGCACTGAAACAGCTGCTGCAGATTCAGCTTCAAACAAACATGAAGCAAATCAGATCAGTTCGGGAGACTTCTCTATTGACAGTGCGATTAAAAAAGCCGCTGATAAATATGGCGTTGATGAAAAACTGATCCGTGCCGTCATCAAACAGGAATCAGGCTTTAATGCAAAAGCGGTCAGCGGAGCAGGCGCGATGGGCCTCATGCAGCTGATGCCGTCAACAGCAAGCTCACTTGGCGTTTCCAATCCGCTTGATCCGCAGCAAAATGTGGAGGGTGGAACGAAATATTTAAAACAAATGCTGGATAAATACGGCGGCAATGTGTCTATGGCATTAGCGGCTTACAACGCCGGACCGGGGAATGTTGACCGATACGGAGGCATTCCTCCTTTCCAAGAAACGAAAAACTATGTAAAAAAAATAACTTCAGCTTATTACGCGTAACCAGAGGTGCTCTTTCCCTCTGGTTTTTTTGCGAAGTGAAATCTTACGCATTCCTGATTTTTATGTGATATGATATGAAATACAAACCCCGGCTGTTAGCCGAAATGAGTCATCAAACGCATAAAAGGCAGTTTGTTTGTAGAAATGATGCCTTGTTGCTAAAATAAATCTAGATGAAACAATGAAATACAGAAAATTACTTTTTGCAATAGGATTTATGATTCCTATTAGCCATATTTAAAGGAGTAGTCAACATGGGACAATCGTTTAACGCACCTTATGAAGCGATTGGAGAGGAACTTCTATCGCAACTTGTTGATACTTTTTATGAGCGTGTCGCGTCTCATCCTTTGCTGAAGCCGATTTTTCCAAGCGATTTGACAGAAACCGCCAGGAAACAGAAGCAATTCTTAACTCAGTATTTAGGCGGGCCTCCGCTTTATACTGAGGAGCACGGCCATCCTATGCTCAGAGCAAGGCATCTTCCCTTTCCAATTACAAACGAGAGAGCTGATGCGTGGCTCAGCTGTATGAAGGACGCAATGGACCATGTAGGGCTGGAGGGCGAAATTCGTGAGTTTTTGTTTGGCCGGCTGGAGTTGACAGCAAGGCATATGGTGAATCAAACGGAAGCGGAGGATCGATCATCTTGACAAACTATCAGCATGAGCTATACTTCGCCCATTGCCACGGTCATCCAAAAAAGCCGCTTGAAATTTATATGTTTGTAGACCCTTTATGTCCAGAATGCTGGTCCTTAGAGCCCGTCATCAAAAAGCTAAAAATCAGATACGGACGTTTTTTCACCTTACGCATTATCGCTTCCGCAAGCCTTACCGCTTTAAATAAAAAGCGAAAAAAGCATCTTCTCGCAGAAGCATGGGAAAAGATCGCGAGCCGCTCTGGCATGTCATGTGACGGCAATGTCTGGTTCGAACAGGAACAGCCGCTTTCATCGCCTTATATGGCTGCTCTCGCTTTTAAAGCAGCCGAATTGCAAGGCCGAAAAGCCGGCATGCAATTTCTCAGAAATATGCAGGAGAGCCTATTTGTTTCAAAGAAAAATATTACGGATGAAAACGTGCTTTTGGAGATTGCTGAAAATACAAGTCTCGATCTTGAAGAATTCAAAAAAGATCTGCATTCTCAAAGCGCGGTCAAGGCGCTTCAATGTGACATGAAAATTGCTGCTGAGATGGATGTTTCTGTTAATCCGACACTGACGTTTTTTAATACGCAGCATGAGGATGAAGGGCTTAAAGTTCCTGGCAGCTACTCATATGATGTATATGAAGAAATTTTATTTGAGATGCTTGGCGACGAGCCGAAGCCTTCGGAAACACCGCCTTTAGAATGTTTTATTGAATATTTCCGCTTCGTTGCCTCGAAGGAAATTGCTCTTGTATATGACCTGAGCCTTGAAGAGGTAGAAAAAGAAATGAAAAAACTGGCGTTTGCTAAAAAGGTTGCCAAAGTAGAAGCCAAACACGGAATGTTTTGGAAGTCTCTCAGCACTTATTCTGATGAATATCAATCATGTGAAAAATAGCCGCAGGCGTGCATATGCTTGAGGCTGTTTTTTTATGCCATAACCAAACGTACGTTCCATTTTTAGCACTAAAGAAACCGCGCCGGGATAAGCGCGGTTTCATATGTCTTAACGACAACAAAGGGGATGGGAGAAATTTTTCACGGTCAAACAAAGGGGTAATGTTTGTTTGTGATCAATTTCACATCCTTATGATAACAAAAGATGTCGACTTTTGACAACCTCTATGCTTAATGTTCATATTTTTGTCACAAAACATAACGAAGTGCATTCACTCATATCCTTATAAGGAAAAAGGACGAGGAGGACCGCCATGATGTCTACTTTGATCTCAATTGTGTGCATTGCTGTTTTTTTCTGCTTGAATATCTTAGGCATGATGCATATGCTGCCGCTTTATATTACCTCTCCTCTGCTGTTTCTGTCTATTTTGTTTACCCTCTACCGCTTGAATCACCGGAAAACCTTTAAAGGGTTTTAAAAAAGCCTGTGCGTCATTTCCGCACAGGCTTACTTTTTTAAGACTGCTTGACTTTCATCAGCAGCTCTTCCATTTCATCAAGTTTTTCTTCAAACATTTTGCACGCGGCTTCGATTGGCTCTGGAGACGTCATATCAACACCCGCTTTTTTCAGGACATCAATCGGGTATTGTGAGCTTCCCGCTTTCAGGAAGTCAATATAACGGTCAACCGCCGGCTTTCCTTCCTTCAAAATCTGGCTGCTTAATGCTTGGGCAGCGCTGTACCCTGTCGCATACTGATACACATAGTAATTGTAATAGAAGTGCGGAATACGCGACCATTCAAGGCCGATTTCCTTATCAATCACCATGCCGTCTCCAAAATACTTTTTATTCAGGTCGTAATAGACATTTGTCAGAAGCTCAGGTGTAAGCGGCTCGCCTTCTTGCGCCTTTGTATGGATCAGATGTTCAAATTCAGCGAACATCGTTTGTCTGAAAACCGTTCCCCTGAAGCCCTCAAGCATATGGTTGAGAATATATAAGCGCTGTTTTTCATCCTCTAAATTGTTCAGCAAATATTCGCCAAGGAGCGCTTCATTTGTCGTAGAGGCAACTTCCGCGACAAAGATGCTGTAATTGCCGTATGGATAAGGCTGGTGCTTTCTCGTATAGTAGCTGTGTACGGAATGTCCAAACTCGTGCACAAGCGTAAAGAGATTATTGACGTTATTATGCCAGTTCATCAAAATATACGGATTCGTGCCGTAAGCTCCTGATGAATAAGCCCCATTGCGTTTGCCTTTATTTTCGTAAACGTCCACCCAGCGGTTTTCCAGTCCTTCTTTTAGGATAGAGGCATATTCTTCCCCTAAAGGTGCGAGGCCTTTCAGCATGTAATCTTTGGCTTCCTCGTATGTCACCTTCATCCCAGCATCTTTCACAAGCGGTGTATACAGGTCATAGATATGCACTTCATCAAGCTCAAGCACTTTCTTTCTTAGCGCAATATAGCGGTGCAGGAGCGGCAAATGCTTATTAATCGTCTTAACAAGGTTATCGTATACTTCCTCAGGAATACTGTTGTTAGAAAGCGCAGCCTCACGCGCGGACTTGTACTTTTTCACTCTCGCGTAGAAGTTGTCCTTTTTCACAGTGCCGCTTAGCGTCGTGGCCATTGTGTTTTTATATTGTCCGTACGTTTTATACACTGCGTCAAACGCATTTTTGCGGACTTCACGGTTTTCACTTTCCAAGAAATTAATAAAGTTGCCGTGAGTGATCTGTTTTTCATTCCCATCTTCGTCTTTAATGGATGGAAACGTTATATCTGCGTTATTTAACACACTGAATGTATTTGAAGATGACCCCAGTACCTCGGAGGCTTCAGCAAGCAGTGCCTCTTCCTTCTCGCTCAGCACATGCGGACGTTCCTTTGTAATCTCCTCAATCGCATGAGAGTACAGCTTTAATTCTTCTTTTTCAAGAATGAACTGCTGCAGTTTGTCTTCTTCTATGGATAAAATCTCCGGAACCAAATAAGCTGTCGCGCTTGCGGCCTGTGTATACAGGTTTCCCGCCTTGTCATTCAGCCCCTGGTAAAAGGAGTTCCCAGTATCCTGGTCAGAGCGCATATGCGCATATGTGTACAGCCTACCCAGCCGCTCCATCACTTTATCTTGATACGTAAGAGCCTCGTATAAATGATCAGCTGAATCTGCCAGCTTTCCTTTATACTTAGATAAATTTGGAATTAATTCTCTTACAGCTTGAAATTCTTTATTCCAGGCCTCATCACTAGGAAAAATATCCTCAAGTCTCCATGTGTCTTCTGCCTTTACCTCACTTCTGTCAGGCAGTTGGTTTGCTTTTTTTTCCTCAGCCATGGTAATCCCCCTCGTCTTCTTTGATTCAAGCCAATTGAAAAAACAGCTGTTTCTCAATAAACTTGTGTTGTGAATATCTTCCGGTTTTTCACTGCCTTTTGTCAAATCATATGCAGTAATGAAGAGAACGAATGCCAAAAAAGCAGTAAAAACACGAAAAACCTTTCCTTTTGTGCCTTTCACAGCCTGCCCACCACCTTTGTCTTAGGGTGAGCCAAATCAGACAAACTCATTCTACAAAACAGCTGCGGTCTCTTTCTATGAGATCCTGCATGGAATGTATGCCGCCTGCAGGCTGATTCAGCACATATACTTCTTTCTGAGTCTCCCTTAAAAATCCCTTCTTGCACAAAAAATCAATATACTGTTTAACCGCTTCTGAAAGACACTCTTCGCTGCATTCGAACCTGAGTGCAATGTTCTTTTTATGAATGTGCAGTTTGCACTGCTGCAAAACGGCTGAAAAACGAATTGGCGCACGTTTATCTCCAAGATCCGTCATAAACAAATAAAGAAACCCCTGCCACACAAAAACCGGACTCTTAAAAACTGCCCCTTTTCTAACAGGAACAAACACTTCAGTCGGCAGAAAAGAAAAAGATGTCTGCCGCTTCTCATAAAACATCTGCCTAAGGCGATTTGTTTCCTTAGAGTTAAACCGATGGGGTTTATGGCGAAAACGGTGAATCGCTTTCGTCCAGCCTGAATATTGAATTGAGGGTTTCGGTTCAGTGAAAAAAAGATCGTCTGCACCTGCCCGATGGATAGGGATCGTTTGGACTGAGGAATAAGAATGGTTTGTGTAGAATGGAATGATGTGGCTGAGTCGGAGAAAAGAACGCCTTTCAGGACAATAACATATCAGTTCTCTGTATGGACTTGCATTGATAAACTGCCAATGAAAAGCTGAAAGCTGATAAAAGGACGAAGCAGTCCGTTTTAAGCGGCTGTATCCCATAATCCACTGCGGGATGATTCCTTCTTGTTTGAAGCCCTCTGTCCGCTTTTGAAAGACATCTGGAGCGATAGTGGCGCATTGATATTCAACAGCAACCATATGCTCCTTGATCCTTGCCATGACGTCTGGTCTTTGGTTGATTGTCTTTATATACGGCTCCAATATTGGTGAAGCCCGTTGCGTTTTCAGCCATACATACAACTGTCTTTTTCCTTCTAAGTGGTAGGCGCTTTCCGGTTCGATATCTATGGAGCAGGACTTGTTCTGTTTATGGGCAAAATGCGGCGCTTTTTGAAGTCCGAGCTTCACAGCTAGCTCTCCCCCGCATACCGGACAGAAGAACCGTCTCCGCTTTAATTTCTGGTTTTGCTGAGCGCCTAGAAGGTGAAACATTTGGCCGTCTTCAGTCACAGCACTAAACAATTGTCATCTCTCCTTTCCAGATGAAGTATACTTTCTGGAAAAGATGATCAACTCCTGTTCGCTGTATTTTCCGCTTGTCTATATGTTTTTGATTTTTCACATCTCTAAAATGGCATTTTCGTGCATAAAAAAAACCGATTTCCGGAAGGAAATCGGTTTGCTATGATGCAAAGTGTTTTTTTATCGTTTCTAGAGCATGCTCTGAAATAATCAGCTTGCCGTACTCTTCAAGACGGTGTATGCTGATTGAGGATTCATTTGCGTACTCCAGCAGGATGCTTAGCTGATTTTCAACCTCTTCATCAGTCATATTGCAAAAATCTACATATAAATAATATCGGTTCTCAAACGAATATAAAGTCGTTTTGCTTCCGTTAACGTTCAAATTAGATAGAGAAATAACATCCTCAAAATCGCCAAATCGCAAGACAAATTGAAGCTTTTGCTCCTTCTCTTCCTGATTGACGGCTTGCTCTTCTTTCTGGAAATCATCCAGCAAGGCGTCAAGATCCTCAGATGCTGGTTCTTGCTTTTTATCCTCAGGAATCGGCAGTTCGAGCTTTTGTCCGTCTTTGGAAAGCTGGGCTTTTGTGACGATGATTTCTAATCCTTTGTCCAGTGCCTGAACTTGAATCCAAAGTGGGCCTTCCACAGCGAATTCCTCTTCTTCATGAACTTCATCCATGACTTCCCAGAAAAGTTCTTCACTGCGCTCACGGTTATACCAAATTTCTTCTCTGTCAAAACCGCGATCTTCAATATCTCCGTAAGACATATAAAATTTTACTGTATGCTCGTTAATTCTTTCAATTTCCATTTGCCAACCTTCCCTTCTATATAAGATGTTGAAGGGACATCTAAGCTCCCGATTAATTGTACTTTACTACACTTTACCCATTCCGTCCACATCTTAACCTTAACCAAGGCCAGTGTGAATTCCTTTGTATTTCTATTTTATGATAAAACAGTCACAAAAGAAATAAAAATGCACCTTTGCCTAAAAAACGGCAGTTCAGGTGGCTGATATCATAAAATACAACCTGTCTCATATAGTAGTAGTACAAGCGAAGGACTGAAAGCGAGGTGCCGCTTCATGGAGCATGACTATCTGATTTCTCTGCTTGTCATTGTTGGGATTGACCTGATCCTCGGCGGAGATAACGCGGTTGTTATTGCCATGGCCAGCAGACATTTGCCGGACAAGCAAAGACAGCAAGCCATTATTCTCGGAACATTTATTGCCGTTGCCATGAGAATCGGATTAACAAGTGCAGCAGTATATCTTTTGAACATTCCGTTCTTGCAGTGCGCCGGCGGAATTTTCCTGCTGTATTTAGGATATCAGCTGCTGATTGAAAAAAAAGACACGAAACACATTAAAAGCAGCACCTCCCTGTGGAGAGCGATACGAACGATTGTGCTTGCAGATCTCTTTATGTCGCTGGACAACGTCATCGCAGTTGCGGGAGCATCACACGGTGAGTTTTCTCTCGTTGTTATAGGTTTGTGTGTATCGGTTCCGGTTATTATTTGGGGCAGCAAACTCATCCATATTGCACTAGAGAAAATACCGCTTCTGATTTACGCGGGAAGCGGGCTGCTTGCTTATACTGGCGGAGAAATGATTGTCAGAGACAAAAAGCTGTCGCTTTTTATGGCGCAGCACGGCACAGTTGAAACGCTCCTCCCCATTTTGACGGTTGCGTTTGTCATCCTTGCGAGCATTTATTACCAGCAGGTTGAAAAATAAAAGAAGGCTGATGACTCAGCCTTCTTTTGATGATACGATCTATTAGTTTGCCAAACGCTGTGCTTCTCTTAATTGGAAAGAGCGAACTTTTCTTGGCAGGAAACGTCTGATTTCGTCTTCGTTATATCCGACCTGCAAACGTTTTTCGTCAATGATGATCGGACGGCGAAGCAACCCTGGATGCTCGTTGATCAAGCGGTACAAATCTTGCAGCGGCATAGATTCAACGTTCACATTCAGTTTTTGGAATACTTTTGAACGGGTTGAGATGATTTCATCTGTTCCATCCTCAGTCATTCGAAGAATTTGTTTTATTTCATCAATTGATAAAGGTTCAGAGAAAATGTTTCTTTCTACAAATGGAATATCGTGCTCCTCGAGCCACGCTCTCGCCTTTCTGCATGAAGTACAGCTTGGTGATGTGTATAGTGTAACCATTCATCTTCACTCCTCTAATTAGTAGGATGAACATCTATTTTATTCTTAAATTGAAATTACTCTAAAAAAGGAATCTTTACAGGTATTATACTATAAAAAAGTAAGTGTGAACAGTATCCTAAGAAAAAAATGTGTCAATCCAGCAAATTTTTAATGTTCATGATATGTTCTAATTCTCAATTAGCTTAACTGATCGAAAATATTTTTTTGTTTTTCTTCATCAATGAGTTTCAGGACTTCATCCGTTTTTTCGTACGATTCCCCGTACCATTTCTCGTCTTTATAAGTATGAATGTTTTCATATGTTTGTTTCATGGCTTCAAGAATTTCTTCTTCTGATTCTGTTTTTGGTGACCAGTACAGAATCTCCATCTTGTTTACTTCATTCGTAGCCAATGACCGGCGCCGGTACCCAATTGACTGAGCATGCTTGAAATGCTCTCTTTGATAAAACCTCAGGCGTTTTTCTGTATCAGTATCATCTTCATCCACAGGTTCCACCTCGAGCAATATGGGCTTATTTTTCTTTTTCAGCTTCGCGATCAATTTGCCGCCAAGCCCCTGCCCTCTTGCATCCTTAGACACATACAGATAATCAACGAAGATAAAAGAATCGAATTCCGCAAACATTAAAATATGATGTTTGCCTTCATCTTTATGATAAATATCGCTTCGCTCTTTCAGAAGAGCTTCCATATGCGCTTTTGATTTCATTTCTTCAATTGGAAAGTACTCGCTAAGCTTTTCATACCAGTTCATTGATTTGCTCCTTATGAGTTCGTTGTCTTCATACTTTTAGATATACCCCATTTCTTCTTGTTTAAACAGCCTTACATCTATAAAGACGTGCGAACTTCCGCCATGGTTTCATTTTTTTTTTCAGCAAAACGGAGCCAACTGCTCCGTTCATTTTGAAGTGTTTCTCATTGAACTCGATTTTCCCGCCTGTAATGAACCAGGCGGGGCTGCGCCAGTGCAATCAGAAATGTCATGATATATAATGCAGCAGCCGCGATAAAAGCTATTTTCGCACCAGCAGCATCAGCCACTAGCCCCATAATGGAGTAGGTGACGCCTGACCAAGGAGTCAAAATCGCATTTTTTGCAGCCATGATTCCGATTCGTTTCTGCTCGGGAATAACTTCCTGCAGCATGGTTTCCTGGCAAATATCACGCACCTGATAAAAAGGCCCCATTGCAGCACAAGCCAGAGCGCATAAAAATGGGACTGGAGAAAATGAAAACAAAAGGGTCAGCGCCGACATTACAAGCGAGCTGAACATAATGGCATAGCCCATATTCCGCTCAAAAAAAGAAGAAAAACGAATAGCAATCACACTGCCGACAATTGCGCCTATAAAATAGGAAGCGTTAAACATCCCCCACCACACCTCTGTTTCATGCAAAACAGCCGCAGTAAATGCGAGGAGAATAGCAGATGACCATACGGAACCCGCCAAAGCTTCTAACATGTCCATTACAGTAATGTCTCTTACAATAGGGATGATCATTAAATCCTTCCATATACTTCTGACAGATGCTGTTTCAGCAGTTCCTGCAGCCTCTTCTTCATTTACATGCAGCACACTGATGGAAGCTCCCGATAGAACAAACAGGCAAATGGCAGCGCCGACAACGAGTTCAAAAGGAACGGCGTACGTCAGAAGGCCTCCAAGGCCCCAGCCTGCTGTTAAGAACAATTGATTCGAGAGGGAGATCACACCATTCGCTTTTACATATTGCTTCTTTGGAACAATAATCGGCAGCAGCGCAAATCTTGCCGGCTGAAAAAAAGCGCCCGCGAAGGAAAAACAAAACACAAACAGCAACGTAATCCAAAAGAATGCCTGTCCGTGATGAGTGACGCTGTATGCCATCAGGATTATAAAGACCGCTCTCAGCAGATTCGCTCCCGCAAGCACCTTTTTAAAACCGAGAATGCGAAGCACCGGAGAGACGCAAAAGCTTGCTGCTATACTCGCAAACGACATGAACGATAAAATAAGGCCCGCCAAAAAAACGGAGTCAGTCATTTGATAGATCCGGACCATTAAAACGATTGTGACGAGGACTCCTGCTAAAGATTGAAAAGATTGAGACAGCAATAGCGCAAAAACATTTTTGTTATGCAGAAATTGAATCGTATTTCGCCTCCGCTTTTTCCTCTAATTGTAAATGTTATCATTCTCACTTTCTATGAAGACGCAAAAAAATCCTTCAAGAGAAATCTCTTGAAGGATTGATGAATCATGAAAAAGCTTTAAATTCGGCTTCCGTGCACATCACAAAATGTCCCGGTTTGACTTCACGGAATTCCATCGTTTCCCCATCCTTTAATTGATGGACAGACGGATCATATTTCTGGCGAACGCGATTTCTCTCATAGTCCGGATCAGGAAGCGGAATCGCAGAAAGCAATGATTTTGTATATGGGTGAAGCGGATTTTCATAAAGCTCATCTGCCGGCGCAAGCTCAACCAGTTTCCCGAAATACATGACGCCAATGCGGTCACTGATGTATTTGACCATCGATAAATCGTGGGCAATAAACAGGTATGTGAGCCCTTTTTCTTTTTGCAGTTCTTTCATTAAATTCACGACCTGCGCTTGAATGGATACATCCAAAGCGGAAATCGGCTCATCCGCGATAATGAATTCCGGATCAACAGCAAGAGCTCTGGCAATCCCGATTCTTTGGCGCTGGCCGCCGGAAAATTCATGCGGATAGCGGTTCGCGTGTTCCTTGTTTAAACCAACTGTTTCCAATAGTTCATGAACCCTCTGCATCCGCTCTTTTTTCGTTTTTGCCAGCTTATGAATATCAAGGCCTTCAGCAATAATATCAGCAACTGTCATTCTCGGATTCAGGGATGCATAGGGGTCTTGGAAAATCATCTGCATTTTGCGGTTGAATTCCAGCAGCTTTTTCCGCGATTTTCTCCCGTGCACATTTTCACCGTTAAACAGCACCTCACCATCGGTTGCTTCGTACAGCCGGATAATGCTTCGGCCTGTTGTCGATTTACCGCAGCCAGATTCACCAACCAGCCCTAATGTTTCACCTTTATAGATATCAAATGATAAATCATCTACAGCCTTAACCGTTCCCCTCGGCGTGACAAAGTGCTGTTTTAAATGTTTGATTTCTAATAGTTTTTCAGTCAATTCATTCACCTTCTCTCACTAAGACAGGTTTTTCAAACGTGTTTGCCAGTTTACGCATTTTCGCTTTTACCGCTTCTGGCGGCTCTACCTTTGGCGCGTCGGGATGAAGCAGCCACGATTTGACATAATGAGTATCAGATACCTTAAACATTGGCGGCTCCTGTTCAAAATCGATTTTCATCGCATAAGGGCTCCGCAGGGCAAAAGCATCTCCTTTTGGCGGGTTTGTCAAATCAGGCGGCGTGCCCGGAATGGCAGTCAGCTCTTCCTCTCCTGAACTTTCCAGTGTCGGCATGGATGCAAGAAGCCCCCAAGTGTATGGATGTCTCGGATCGTAGAAGATTTCGTCTACCGTACCGGTTTCTACAATCTGTCCCGCGTACATGACAGCGACCCGGTCAGCAACGTTAGCCACAACACCAAGATCGTGTGTGATAAAGATGATGGACGTGTCAATTTTCTTTTGCAAATCCTTCATTAATTCCAAAATTTGCGCTTGAATCGTTACATCAAGAGCAGTTGTCGGCTCATCGGCGATCAGAAGCTTCGGATTCGCTGCAAGCGCCATGGCAATGACAACCCTCTGTCTCATCCCGCCTGAAAATTCATGCGGAAATTGGTTCACCCGCTTTTCCGGCATTGGGATACCGACTAATTCCAGCAGTTCAACCGCGCGTTTTTTAGCCGCTTCCTTCGAGATCTTTTCGTGTTTAAAAAGCACTTCCGTAATTTGTTTACCGACCTTCATCGTTGGATTTAAAGAGGTCATCGGATCTTGGAATATCATGCCGATCTCTTTTCCCCGGACATTTTGCATTTCTTTTTCGGACAGCGGCACCAGATCCTTTCCTTCAAACAGGATCTCACCGCGTTTGAAATAACCCGGAGGCATTGGAATCAGCTTCATAATCGCTTGAGAGGTTACACTTTTTCCGGAACCTGATTCTCCAACAATGGCCAGCGTCTCCCCTTTATCCAGATGGAAATTCACTCCGCGGATCGCCTGGACCTCTCCGCCATATGTTTTAAATGAAATTGCTAAATCTTTTACTTCTAATAGGCGTGTCACCCGTATCACTCCCTTATTTACGTAACTTAGGATCCAATGCGTCTCTTAATCCGTCGCCGACAACGTTGAAACCAAACATTGTAATGCAGATAAATCCGGCAGGGAAGAATAAACGCCACGGATAATAGGTCAATGCAGGCAATCCGTCAGAAGCCATCGTTCCCCAGCTTGCCAGCGGAGCCGGAACACCAAGTCCCAAATAGCTTAAAAAGGCTTCTGTGAAAATCGCAGTAGGAACTGTCAGTGTCATCGTGACCAAAATAGAACCCATCGCGTTTGGCACGATATGTTTAAACAGAAGACGGGATGTTTTTGCACCCAGTGTTTGTGAAGCAAGCACATACTCCTGATTCTTCAGCTGCAGCACTTGTCCGCGCACGATTCTGGCCATATTAATCCAGCCTGTAATCGTCATGGCAATAATAATCGTAAATAGACCTTTCGGAAGAACAACCATCAGTAAGATAACCATTAATAATGAAGGAACTGCCCAAAGGATATCAGCGATACGCATCATGATTTCGTCCGTTCTGCCTCCGCGGAAGCCTGAAATGCTCCCCCAAATGACGCCGATCAGCAAATCGAGAATAGCAGCTGCAACACCGATAAAGATTGAGATTCGAGCCCCTACCCATGTACGGACGAAAATGTCTCGTCCAAGATCATCTGTTCCGAACCAGTGATCTTTTGAAGGCGGCTTATCCGCATTTAAGAGATTAGTAGTTGAATAATCATACCTTGAGAACATCGGCGCAAAAATTGCCATAAGGATAATAAGTACGATAATGATAAGCCCGACCATTGCAAGCTTATTGCTGCGGAAGCGAAGCATCGCATCTTTCCAGAGGGAAAGGCTCTTTTTACTTATTTTTTCTGCATCGCCGGCATTCGCTGCGGCTGGTTCAAACATGTTTTTTGGAATGTTCTGCATGGCCTAGGCTCCTTTCTTTGCTTTGGAAAGCTTGATTCTTGGATCAATAATGCCGTATAACACATCTACGATTAATACACACAATAGCAAGATGACACTGAAGAACACCGTTACA
The DNA here is from genome assembly GCF_037964975.1 of Bacillus sp. EU52. NCBI lineage: Bacteria > Bacillati > Bacillota > Bacilli > Caryophanales > Bacillaceae > Bacillus > Bacillus sp. EU52. The sequence goes on along the minus strand of NZ_CP150177.1, from coordinate 1,175,654 downwards.
CCCATAATGACCGTATAATCACGGTTTGTAATACTGTTGACGAAGTGTGCACCAAGCCCCGGAATCCCAAAAATGGTTTCAATAATGAAGCTCCCCGTTAAGACCTGTGCGGCCATCGGGCCCATATATGTAACAACCGGCAAAAGCGCGTTTCGAATGGCGTGCCGCACTGTAACCGCTGGGCGGGACAACCCTTTCGCTTTCGCTGTGCGGATATAATCACTGTTTAACACTTCGATCATGCTTGAACGGGAAAGTCTGGCAATAAACGCCATCGGCATGGAAGCAAGTGCGATTGAAGGCAAAAAGGTGTATGCCCAGGAATCCCACCCCGCGACCGGAAACAGCCCAAGCTTCATGGAGAACACATATTGCAGAACAGCCGCCATGATAAAGCTCGGAACCGAAATACCAAATATCGTTAAAATCGCGACGGTATAATCCTGCCACTTATTATGGTAAAGGGCTGCAATGACCCCAAACAATACACCTAACGCTAAAGCGAGGAGAATAGCTTCTGCTCCAAGAGTAAATGAAACGGGGAAACCTGAACTGATCAGGTCGTTAACACTCTGACCTTTATATTTAAATGACGGTCCGAAATCCCACATTGCAACTGATTTCAAATAACTGACATATTGTACAAACAGCGGCTTGTCCAAGCCATAATGCGCATTTAAATTTGCTTCAATTTCAGGCGGAAGCTTTTTCTCACCTGAAAATGGCCCGCCCGGTGCTGCTTGCATTAAGAAGAATGTCACAGTTACAATCACAAATAGTGTGATAATCATATAGACTAAGCGTCTTCCGATATATTTTAGCAAGGGGGAACACCTCCATGGTTTTTACATTTTTATACTCCATCAGTAAGAAAGGTATATGGGGCTTTTCTCCCCATATACCTTGAGGTCTTTTATTTTCAGACGTAGCCTTATTTAAAATATGCGTTTCTGAAATAAACCTCACCAGTACCTGGCATGATAACACCTTTTAGGTTTTCATCCTGTACCCAAGTATCAGTATAGAAATAGATTGGGGCAACCGGCATTTCATCAATGAAAATACCTTCTGCTTTTTTCAGCAGCTCTGCACGTTTTGTTTTATCTGTTTCAGTTTGTGACTGATTCAGAAGCTTTTTGAATTCTGGATTTTCCCAGCCTGTATCGTTATTTCCTCCGTTTTTGTCGCGGAACAATTCAAGGAAGTTGATAGGATCATTGAAGTCGCCGAGCCAGCCCATACGGCCGATTTGATAATCTTGGCTGTGGAGCTTATCAATATAGACATTCCACTCTGAGTTATCAAGCTCAACATCAACGCCTAAATTTTTCTTCCACATTTCTTGTACTGCTTGAGCGATTTTCGCGTGTGCGTCATCAGTGTTGTAAGACAATTTGATTTTTGGCAAATCAGATGCCTTGCTTAAGCCCATTTCTTTTAGGCCTTTATCAAGGTATTCTTTTGCTGTTTTGACATCATTGTCTTTGAAGTATCCTTCTTTGTTATCCTCAAATCCCTTCATTGTAGGCGGCACTGCAGCCATTGCCGGGATTTGCTCTCCTTGCGTAACGTTTTTAACAATCGACTGACGGTCAAGCGAATATGTTAAAGCTTTACGGATATTTACGTTGTCTAATGGCTTAGCTTCAGTGTTGAATTTGTACCAATACACACCTGCAATCGGCTCAACATGTAAAGAACCGTCTTTTTTCAAGGTCGGCAGGGATTCTGTCGGAAGCTGTCCGAGCGGCATACCGGCCCAATCAAGTTCGCCAGCTTGGAATTTTTTTAGTTCCGTATTGTTATTGTTGATCATAACCATATCGATTTTCTTCAGTTTGACTTTGTCTTTATCCCAATACTGGTCATTTTTTTCGAGAGTAATAGAGCCGCTGTGTTTCCATGCCGTCATTTTGAACGGCCCGTTTGATACATAATCATCTCCGGCATTTGTATTCCACTTTTTATTTTTCTCTGCAATTTTCTTATTGATCGGCATATACGTATAGAACGCAGTTAATTCAGTGAAATATGGAGTCGGGTTATTTAATTCAACCTTCAGCGTTTTGTCATTCACAGCTTTTACTGCCACATCGTCTAGGCTGCCTTTTCCGGTATTGGCCGCTTCAGCACCTTTTATGTAGTAGAGCTGGTAAGCGTATTGTGATTCGTTATTAGGGTCAAGCGCCCATTTCCAAGCATATTCAAAATCTTGTGCAGTTACAGGGTCTCCATTAGACCATTTCACACCATCACGAATGGTAAATGTATATGTCTTTCCGTCCTTGCTCGTTTCAATCTTAGAAGCCATGCCTTCTTCAGGCTCACCATCTGCATTGATACGTGTCAATCCTTCAAAAGTCTGACGGATAACACCGCCTGATACTGAATCATTTGCCAATCCCGGATGTAAGGAGAACGGCTCAGTTTTAATATTAATGTTAAGTGTCGTCTTTCCTTTACTGTCCTTTTTCCCTTCACCGTTTGATCCGCTGCCGCCAAAGCCGCACGCGCTCAGCACGAGAGTGAAAATGAGCATCAACGTGACAATCGACCAACGTTTTTTCATATTCGCAAACCCCCTAATAATAATTTTCAGCTCCTTACGGCTAAATCCTCAGAAATATCAGACAAATGAACCTGAGTTTCCACAACTTTTATTCTGTTCCGTCTTTTCTGATTATTTTTGTAAAAAAGCTGTAACAATAGAGTGAACAAGTTCATTATAATGAAACAAATAATTTATTGCAATATTATTTTATCAATTTAAAATATTTAAACTTCGTTAGTTTTTCTTCCATGAACATAATATCCTTCTACCATTTAAAGCATAAATTGATTAAAAACTTTTTCATGTGTTTTCTGCCCATATTGCTTTTTACATATAATATCTGCCTGTTTTTACGCTGATAGCAGTTATCATTTAAGGATTTTACAGCACTCGTGTTATTTATATTATTACAATTTTACTGGAAAAAAGAATGTTTTTTCATGATGACAATTGGTTATAATTGATTTATAATGAAGCAATCAAAAGAAAAGCTTGCTATGAAAAAGAGTAGTACACGTTTCACCTGTTTGAAGAGAGTCTGCGGTGCTGGGAGCAGATAACGGGCAATGTGGAATGGACTTTGGAGCAGCTGACCGAACTGGAAAAAAGTAGGCTCAGCCGGAGCAGTCTCCGTTACAAACGTCAGAGTGATTTCATTTTAATGGAATAATCAGGGTGGTACCACGGTTCATTCGTCCCTTTTTTACAGGGGAAGAATGAGCCTTTTTTATTATGTTTTAAGAAATGAGGTTGATGTTTTCATGAAACAAACGATTTTTTCAGGCATTCAGCCAAGCGGCTCAGTGACGCTCGGCAACTATATCGGTGCAATGAAGCAGTTTGTCGAACTGCAGCATGATTATAACAGCTATTTTTGCATCGTGGACCAGCATGCGATAACTGTTCCTCAAGACCGGCTTGAGCTTAGAAAGAATATCCGCAATCTCGCAGCGCTTTACTTAGCTGTCGGACTTGATCCAGAAAAAGCAACATTGTTTATTCAATCAGAGGTCCCCGCGCATGCGCAGGCCGGATGGATGATGCAGTGTGTCGCATATATCGGCGAGCTTGAGCGGATGACTCAATTTAAGGACAAATCCAAAGGCAATGAAGCTGTCGTCTCCGGCCTGTTAACATATCCGCCGCTAATGGCCGCTGATATTCTGCTGTACGGAACGGATCTTGTGCCTGTCGGTGAGGATCAAAAGCAGCACCTTGAGCTGACGCGGAATCTCGCAGAACGCTTCAACAAAAAATACAACGACATCTTCACGATTCCGGAAGTGAAAATTCCAAAAGTCGGTGCACGCATCATGTCTCTGAATGATCCGCTGAAGAAGATGAGCAAATCTGATCCGAACCAGAAATCTTATATTACCCTGCTGGATGAGCCGAAGCTTCTTGAAAAGAAAATCAAAAGCGCTGTGACAGATTCTGAAGGCATTGTGAAATTTGACAAGGAAAACAAACCGGGCGTTTCCAACCTTCTTACAATTTATTCAATCCTCGGCAATACGACAATTGAAGAGCTTGAAGCAAAATACGAAGGAAAAGGCTACGGCGAGTTTAAAGGTGATTTGGCAGAAGTCGTGGTGAACGCATTAAAACCGATCCAGGACCGCTATTATGAGCTCATAGAATCTGAAGAATTAGACCGGATTCTTGATGAAGGCGCGGAACGAGCGAACCGGACAGCAAACAAAATGCTGAAAAAAATGGAGAATGCCATGGGTCTTGGAAGAAAAAGACGCTAATCAAAAAACCGCTCTTTGCAAAGAGCGGTTTTTTTCAGTTGACCTTTGATTCGTTTTCCATTTCCCAAAGCTTTTCGAAAAAAGGCTGTCCTTTTATTAGGTTTTCGCAAAAAGCTAGGTGTTTGTCCGACCAGCCTTCAATTGTTTCGTTATACAGCATGTCCCAAATCTCTTCAAAGCTCATCCTTTTGATTTGTTCATACATATGCGGATTCCACTCTGTGTACCAGTAGCCGATTTCAGCCCGGTTTTTCAGCCCTTTTAATTGGTCAAGCGCCATAAACATCAGCTGCTTAATTTGCCGTTCTTTTCTAGTCAGTCCTCTGACATGTTCTGGTGCTAATGATAAGATGTGATATTCCTTAGAGGATTCCAGCTTCTTTGGCTCAAATTCATATGTTTCAGGCTCTACATCTTTTACCATTTCATAAACGAGCTGCTCCTGTCTTGGGATTAAACGGCTTTTTCTGACAGGGATCGTGTAGCCGATCGTGTCGACAGCTAAAATGCCGATTCCGTCTGTTACGACAAAACAATACTCAAGCTTTGTCCGCTCATGATTTTTCCGAATGTACGATTTCTGATGTACGTCTTCAAGCAAACCTTTCGGAAGCTCTGACAAATCGTTTTCTATGTAATGAAACAGTACTGACGGCACCCTTAACAGCGGCACCTGATCCAAAAGCTCAACCGTATCTTCCTTGCGCCATTCGTGAAAGTGGCATACATTGTAGCCATTTTCTTCCCCTTCAAACCAATTGACCCACACATCATGAAGAAATAACATCTCTAACCCCTCACTTTTATAAAAACTGTTGTCCACAGTATAGGCAAGGGATAGAGAAATTATTCCAAAGAGATTGAGGAAATCTGGAATCACTGGGTTTATGTAAGAATCGCAAAAAGCAGATCTCTTTGTATATTTTCTAACAAAAGGAGACCTGCTTTTTTTCTGATTTGGTAATATTTTATCACAGTTATGATATTCATTTTTATTTAATATTTTTCGGGTCAAGCGCATCCCGCAGGCCATCACCGACAAAGTTGAAGCATAAAACGGTCATTAAAATAAATAGCCCGGGAAATAACGGGTACCACCATGCTTGAATCATTACTGTGAAATTCTGTGCGTCTTGAAGCATGTTCCCCCAGCTAGCGATTGGCGGCTGGATTCCAAAGCCCAAGTAGCTTAGCGCCGATTCAGCTAGAATAACAGACCCTACTTTCAGCGTAGCTGACACGATAATCGGCCCTAACGCATTGGGCAGGATATGAGAAAAAATAATTTTGTTCGTTTTTGTTCCAATTGTTTTAGCAGCAAGAACATATTCCCTTGAACGGAGCGACAAGAATTCTCCCCTTACTAATCGTGCTGTTGTGGTCCATCCTGTGAGACAGAAAATTAAAATCAGTTTGTCCACACCCGGCTTGAAGATGGTGACCAGCGTGATCAACAAGAAAATATCAGGAATGGATAACACAATGTCAACTACACGCATAATGACAGCATCCACTATTCCTCTGAAATATCCGGCTAATGCTCCTAAAACCGTTCCGATCAAAATCGAACCGACTACGGACGCAAATCCAACCAATAAAGAGACACGCGCTCCATATAGGATCCGGCTGAAAATATCACGTCCAAATTTATCCGTTCCCATCAGATGTTCAAGGCCCGGCGCCTTATATTTATCAAGCAGGCTTTGCTGCTCTTGGGGATAAGGTGCAATTAAAGGGGCGAAAACAGCAGACATAATAATGGTAAAAAGAATAACGGCACCTAAAATGGCCAGTTTGTTTTTCGAGAATTTTTCCCAGAAAATCTTTGTCATTGTTTCTGGCTTTTTCGAAATATTTTCTTTCAGCCTGATCTCCGGCGAGGGAGTTGTTTGCAGCTCTGACATCTCTGTTTCCCTCCTTTTAATATTCGATCCGCGGATCAACAATCGCGTAAAGGATGTCTGCAATGAGGTTTCCGACAACGACAAGAACCGCCGAGATCACAGTCATTGCCATGATAACCGGATAATCGCGCTGGAATGCTGAATCGACAAACAGCTTTCCTAATCCCGGCCAAGTGAAAATCTGCTCTACGACAACCGCTCCGCCAATAAAGGAAGGAATCATTAAGCCGAAAATCGTAATAACAGGCAATAGTGCATTCCGCAAGCCGTGCTTAAATAATACTCGATTCTCTTTGAAACCTTTTGATCTGGCAGTCCGGATATAATCTTGATTTAAAACATCAAGCATATTGGATCTTGTATATCTCGTTAAGCCTGCCATATCAGCTGTCGCCAGCACAAAAGCGGGTAAAAGCAAATGATGAATCCGGTCTACTATACTGAAATCTGAGTTAAGGGTGGCGACTCCCCCGGTTGGAAACCAGCCGAGATTCACGGCAAACACCATGATTAAAATCAAACCGAACCAAAAATTCGGGATTGCCAAACCGATAAATGAAGTAAATGTAATGCCGTAGTCCAGCTTCGAATAAGGTTTTTTTGCAGAAATTACCCCGAATGGGATGGAAATGATCAGCGCCAAAATTGTTGACACCAGCATCAAGAGGAGTGTGTTGGGCAGCCGTGCTAAAATCAGTTCTGAAACAGGCGTCCCTTTTCTGATGATGGATGTGCCGAAATCACCTTGAACCATATTGCCCAGCCATTTTAAATATTGAACATACTCAGGGTCATTGAGACCGTACTTTTCAATAAACTGAGCCCTGTCTGCCTGGCTGATCGTAGGATCCATCATAAGTGTCATCGGGTCCCCTGGAGCGGCTTTCATAATAATGAAAGACAAAATTGTAATTCCCAAAAGAATAGGAATCGAAGATAACGTTCTTCGAATAATATATGTAACCATATTCTTGTCCCCTTCGTTGTTCTTTTTCAAATTCAAAGGGGAAGGAAACGCACTCCCTCCCCTGCAAGGGAAAATTATTGGGCAAGCCACCATTTTTCAATTTGGTACAACTCGCGTTTTGGATGATACACATAACCCTCTAAGTTAGCCGGCATCGCCATATGGTTGTTCGGATAGTAAAGGAAAGTATACGGCTGATCTTCAGCAAGCTTTTGGTAAATCTTTTCGTAAGCTTTTGAGTATTCGTTACGGTCACTGATTGATTTTGCATCTTTGAGAAGCTTATCAACTTCAGGGTTTTTGTACCACATGTTATTTAAGCCTTTTTCAGACTGGCTAGAATGGAAGATATCGTAATGGTCTGGGAACGTTGATAAACTCCATCCTAAAACCATTGCGTCATAGTCCCAATTAGGTGGATTTGTCTGTTCTACTAATGCACTCCACTCAACGATTTGCGGCGTTACCTTAATCCCGACTTTCTTCAATTGTTCTTGAACAACAACTGCAATGTCTTCACGAACTTTATTTCCTTGATTCGTTTTCAGTGTAAACTCGAATTTTTTACCGTCTTTATCGAGGATGCCGTCACCGTCAGTATCTTCCCAGCCGGCTTCTTTCAACATCTTCTTAGCTTTTTTGACGTTGTATTCAAATTTAGGAACCTCTATATCTTTCGGATAGTTCCATGAAACCGGGCTTTCAGGGATATAAGCGACCTTCCCATCCCCATCTAATACGGTTTGCACCATTGTTTCACGGTCTAAAGCTGTCGTAAGCGCCTGGCGCACTTTTTTGTCTTTAAACAGCTCATTTTTCTCATTCCAGCCGATATACGTATAGCTTAACGCTAAATCTGTTACGACTTTGACATTATTAAACGATTCAGCTGTCTTATAGTCAGTTGACGGCACGTTAAAGAAATCAATATCTCCGGCCTGAAGCTGGGCAACTGCTGCATTGGCGTCAGGAATGATTTTATACGTGACACTGTCTAAATACGGACGGCCGTCATAGTAGTCATCATTGGCAACGAGCTTCACGTATTGTCCGTCTTTCCATTCTTTAAATTTGAAAGGCCCTGAGCCGATTGGATTTTTTCTATTAAATTCGTTATCTTCAAGCTCTGCAACCGGTACATCTTTTAAAATGTGCTCAGGCAGAATCCCGTAGCTGTCTAACGTATTGTTATAGAAGTTAGGGTCTTTGTATTTCAGCGTAAATAAAACCTCATAATCTCCCTTTTTCTCTACTGATTTCAGCATTTCAAAGTTAGAGCCGCGCTCTCCTTTGTAATCCTTGTTAAGCGGAATGCTGTACGTAAAGACGACATCATCGGCAGTAAGCTCTTCTCCGTCATGGAACTTAACGCCTTTTTTGATTTTTACGTCATATTTCAATCCGCCATCCAGCTCTTTCACACTTTCCGCCAGTGACATTTTGACATTTAAGTTTTCATCGGTTTTCGTTAAAAAGCTGTAAATCATTTGTTCAATATCTGTACTTGATTCATCTGTTGAATATAATGAGTTGAAAAGTGTTGGCGCTCCGATTGAACCAACAACCAAATCCCCGCCTTGCTGCGGTTTGCCTGCTGATTTTTTCTCGCTGCTGTTGCTTGATTTTGATCCCGAGCAGGCTGATAAAAATATGGCCAGAACCATCAATACACTTAGCATCATCAGTGCGGTTTTCCGTCTTTTCATTAGATATTCCCCCTCTTGAAATGTTCGTTCTTCTCAGCTGTTGTTTATGTAGTGTGCATACCCCCTCTCAAAGCTGTGCGGGCAACATTAGCTATAAAGGTGACAAGCCACAAAGTGGCTGGGAGCAGCTTCTTTAAATTCTGGTATTTGTTCCTTGCATATCGGTTTTGCAACAGGACATCTTGTGTGGAATACGCAGCCTTTTGGCGGGTTGGCCGGACTAGGCAGTTCTCCCTTCAGGACAATGCGTTCACGTTTGACAGATCCTCTTTTTCTTGTAACCGGAACGGAGGATAAAAGCGCTTGGGTATATGGGTGAAGCGGGTTGTCATAAAGCTCATGCTTGCCGGTCAGTTCCATCATTTTGCCAAGATACATTACTCCGACTCTGTCGCTGATATGGCGTACGACACTCAGATCATGAGAGATAAATAGATACGTAAGATTAAATTCTTCCTGTAATTCCTCCATCAAGTTAATCACTTGGGCCTGAATGGATACATCAAGTGCGGAAACCGGCTCATCTGCAATGATCAGCTCTGGATTCAAAGTGAGTGCTCTGGCAATGCCGATCCGCTGGCGCTGGCCGCCGGAAAATTCATGGGGATAACGGCTGGCAAACGACGGGTGAAGCCCTACTCTTGCAAGCAGCTCTTCAACTTTTTCGTTTCGTTCACGCATGGTATACATGTTGTGCGTATTAAACGGCTCCTTTATGATGGAACGCAGGGTCTTTCTCGGGTTTAACGAAGCAAATGGATCTTGGAAAACCATTTGAATATTTTTGCGGACACTCTTCCGCAGCTTCTCCTCTGACAGATTGGAAATATCCTGCCCTTTAAAAAGAATTTGGCCCTCTGTCGGTTTGTACAGTCTGATCATCGTTCTGCCGGCAGTCGATTTTCCGCAGCCCGACTCTCCAACGATTCCGAGTGTTTCTCCTTTTTTTAACGAAAATGAAACACCATCCACCGCTTTTACATCACCGACTTTTCTTTGAAAAAGGCCTGACCGGATCGGAAAGTATTTTTTTACGTCACGAAGCTCTAAGATTGTTTCTTGATTAGCTGCTGTCATGATTGTTCGGCACCCTCTTCCTCATATAAAAAGCATCTCACCGTTCTTCCGCTTTTGTGTGTCAAAAGCGAAGGCTGATTTGTCCAGCACTTATCCATAGCTTTCGGGCACCTTGGGGCAAAACGGCACCCCGGCGGCAGATTATCCGGTGTAGGCACACTGCCTTTAATTGCATTTAATTTATCAATCTCTCCATCTATAACAGGAATTGACGTAAGCAGGCCTTCTGTATACGGATGAAGCGGTTCTAAAAATAAGTCATCAACAGTGGCATTTTCTACGACTTGTCCGCAGTACATGACAATTACTCTATCGGCAGCCTCAGACACGACACCTAAGTCGTGTGTGATGAGAAGAATCGATGTATTGAACTTCTGACAGAGATCTTTCATGAGCTCCAGCACCTGGGCTTGTATTGTCACATCCAACGCTGTCGTTGGTTCATCGGCAATGAGCAGTTTAGGATTACAGCTCAGTGCGATGGCAATCATCACCCTCTGTCTCATACCGCCGGACAGCCGATGCGGGTACTCCTTCATAATTTGCTCCGCCCGGGAGAAACCGACCATCTGCAAGAGTTCAACAGCTCGTTGACGGGCTTCTTTTTTCTTCATGTTTTTATGGTAAATCAGCACTTCGGTAATTTGTTCTCCGATTGTTAACACCGGATTAAGGGAGGTCATTGGTTCCTGAAAGATCATGGATACTTCGTTACCGCGGATTTTGCAATAATCGTTTTCAGTGAATGAGGTGAGGTCTTTGTCTTCGAGTTTAATAGAGCCGTCCATGATTTTTCCGCCTGAGCTTTGGACGAGGCCCATAATTGATAAAGAAGTAATGCTTTTTCCGGAGCCCGATTCACCTACAAGCGCGACGGTTTCGCCTTTGCTGATGTGAAAATCGACTCCGTCAACCGCAGGGATCGGCTCCTTTTTCCTGAAAAAATAAGTCTTTAAATTATTCACTTCTAAAAGTGTGCTCATGCTAGCTCCCCTTTCCCCCCTCTTGTTGTCAAACGTTTTCAAGAGAAAGCAATCCCTTTATTCAGAAATAATAAATAATATTGAATTATCGAAAAATTTTATAGTTGTATATTATTACAATCATTTTGCAAAATCAAGAATTTTTTAGGATAAATGTAATATTATTAATGAAATTCCATTATTTTATCCTTTTAAAGCATTGCATCCAAAAAGGTCTCAGCAGGAATGGACAGCCCGTCTGCGGCGCTTGCCTTGCTGGCGGTTAAATATTTTTTTACAATATTGAATCCAACTGCGTATCCAAGCATTTTTGGCTGATATCCTTTGCCGAATAACAGCTGGGGAAATAATCGATTATCCCGTTTGATATTCCGATGGGGCGCAATCTTTTTTTCATATAAAGCCTGAAGCTGCTCCGGTGTATACCAAGTCGTCCACTCAGCCGTTTGACTTCGGCCGAACCTCTCATAAACAGCATATTCCGCCAGCCCTTCCATGATGATTGTATCAAGTAATGTGACATCCTTTTCCTCTTTTGTCAGATGACCTAACCGGCAAACGTGATGATACTCATGCGTCATAAGGGCAGATACCGACCCAAAATCTAAATCTGACGAAAGAAAAAGGAACATTTTGTCTTGAAAGGCGAGTCCTGATTTTGATCCGAATTCTAAACGGATTCTCCTGTTTCGTTCATCAACCGGCAGCGTGACAATTGGTACATCAGGACCTTGCCATTTGTTTTTGAGGTACTGTTCTTCCTTTTGGATATGTCCGTAAAAACCTTTTTCCTTCAGCTTGGAAACCGTCTGAATACCCTCTTTTATGTTTTTAAACATCCCATGATGCTGAAGATGCCCCAGAATGCCCTTCCAGTTCTTTTTCTCCGCACCTGAAAAAAGCGGGATAATGTAATGCGCCAAATCATCTATTGAACCGGCCTTCCTGAGCCAGCTATATGTTTGTTCTACACTCATGTGATCGCCTCCTCTTTTAATCCTATGCACACAAAAAAAACCGGCTACCCTTTAAGGGCAGCCGGTTTGGCTTGATTATGATTGATATTTCTTAAAGATTAATGTTGCGTTGTGTCCGCCGAATCCTAATGAGTTGCTGAGAACATAATTAAGTTCCTGTCTGCGGGCTTCATCAGGCACATAATCCAAATCACATTCTTCGTCAGGTGTTTGAATATTGATTGTCGGCGGAATCACGCCTTCTTTAATGGCCAGGATAGAGAAAATGGCTTCAATACCGCCGGCTGCTCCTAAGAGGTGGCCTGTCATCGATTTTGTAGAGCTTACCGCAAGTTTATGCGCATGCTCGCCAAAAACGGTCTTAATCGCCATTGTTTCGTATTTGTCGTTGTAATACGTGCTTGTCCCGTGAGCATTGATGTAATCAATTTCTTCAGGTGCAATGCCTGCATCTTTAATGGCTTCTTGCATCGCTCTCGCTCCGCCTTCACCGTCTTGGGCCGGCGCTGTGATATGATAAGCGTCTCCGGTTGAGCCGTAGCCGACAATTTCTCCGTAAATTTTAGCGCCGCGGGCCAGGGCATGCTCAAGTTCTTCAAGAACGATAATCCCTGCACCTTCCCCCATGACAAAGCCATCACGGTTTTTATCAAACGGGCGGCTCGCTGTTTTCGGATCTGGATTAGTAGACAGCGCTTTGTTGGCACTAAAGCCGGCGAATGACATTCTTGTCAGCGGCGCTTCTGTTCCGCCTGTGACCATCACGTCTGCATCACCGCGCTGAATAACCTTAAACGCGTCACCGATGGAGTTCGTTCCTGTAGCACATGCTGTAACCGTACAAGAGTTCACCCCTTTTGCTCCTAATGCAATAGAAATCTGGCCTGTCGCCATGTCAGGAATCATCATTGGCACGAAAAACGGGCTTACCCGTCTTGGGCCTTTTGTTAAGAAGATTTCAAATTGAGACTCTAGTGTTTCAAGTCCTCCGATACCGGAGCCTACCCAAACACCGACTCTCGGCGCGATCTCATCGGTAATGTTAAGATCTGCATCTTCAACCGCCATTTTCGCAGCCACAACCGCATATTGTGTAAAGCGGTCCATTTTTCTGGCTTCTTTTTTATCCATATAATCTTCAACATTAAAATCTTTTAATTCAGCGGCAACTTTTGCCGGATATTCTTCAGCGTCAACACGAGTGATCGGACCGATTCCGGACACACCGTTGATTGCGTTATTCCAACTTGTATCGACGTCGTTGCCAAGTGGAGATAATGCTCCAAGTCCTGTAACAACTACTCTTTTTTTAGTCATCTTGTGTGCACCTCACCTTTTTTTATCGGCCCCAGCGGATTGCAATGGCGCCCCATGTTAGTCCTCCGCCGAACCCTACCATAACGACCACATCGCCGTCTTTGATTTTACCGGCTTCCAATTCTTCTACAAGAGAGATCGGAATCGATGCGGCAGAAGTATTTCCATATTTATGAACGGTTTTAGACATCTTTTCGACAGGAAGCTCTAAACGCTCGCGAGCAGCTTCCATGATGCGGATGTTCGCCTGATGCGGAATCAAAAAGTCGACATCCTCTTTTGAAAGTCCGGCTTTTTCAATGACATTTACGCATGATTCTCCCATTTGGCGGACTGCAAATTTGAAAACTTCTCGTCCATTCATGATTGTATGTCGTTTTTCATTCAGATACAAGTGCTGACCGCCTGTGCCGTCGGCTCCTAGTTCAAATGAAAGGATTCCTCTGTCATCACTGACTGGCCCGACTACCGCAGCGCCTGCTCCGTCTCCAAACAGAACGGCTGTATTGCGGTCTTCCCAGTCGGTAATGCTTGAGAGCTTCTCTACACCGACAACTAGAACATGCTTGTAGGTTCCGGATTCAATAAATTGTTTACCGGTTACAACCCCGTACATGAAGCCCGCACAAGCCGCGCTGATATCCATAGCACACGCTTTCTTCGCGCCGAGTTGTTCTTGAATCATACAAGAGACCGTAGGGAATGACTGATCAGGTGTAACAGTTGCAACCAAGATCATATCCAGATCCTCAGCAGCCACTTCAGCTTGTTCCAGCGCATTTTTCGCTGCTGCAACAGCCATATGTGATGAAAACACATCATCTGCTGCGATTCTTCTTTCTTCTATTCCTGTTCTTGTACGAATCCACTCGTCAGAAGTTTCAACCATTTTTTCAAGATCATGATTTGTTAAAACCTTCTCAGGAATGTAACGTCCAACACCAAGTATTCCAGCTTTCATTAGGGAAGACTCCTTTATATCTTAAATTTAGAAGATCAATCAGGTTGTGATCAATTATTAGTATCAGGTACTAATTCTATCCTATTTTTTTTCACATGGCAATATATTCGTCTAAACTATCAGTTCATCTTACTCATAGAGTATGGTATATGGAAAGGAGGCGTATGCAGTTGGATGTGTTTTCAAGAATGATGTTCGGCGATGCAGCAAAACCAACAGAAGAGAAGGAGGAGGAACAGCAAGAGGAAGTTTCTCAGGTTTCTCAGACAAACGACGAAGAGACGATTAATTACATGCATATTATGGACCAAATCGGTTCAATTATGAACTCTCTTGATCAAATCAAGCCTGCTTTAAAGGAGCTTGCGCCCATGCTCTCCGCTATTAAAAAGAAAATCATGTGAAAAGCCACTTTCAAAAAAGTGGCTTCTTCTTATTCTGTTTCAGATTTAGCGTCAGACTTGCCAAGCTCATAAGCTTCCGCCATTACCGTTGTAAATAGATTCATAAACGGCTGGATGGCCTCCATTGAGAGCTCAATGCCTGATTTCTCAAGCTGTTCTTTCGCTTCAGGGAGATATTTCATGGCAATTTGCAAGAATTCAAGTGATTTTTCGTGCTGCATGTGACGTCACTCCATTACTCGTTTTTTGGCAGCTCGCCTGTTTTGTTGTATGTTTTGATCAGCTTGGCGATTCTTTGCTGAAAGTCTTTGTCGACGAGCGGGCTGAATGTTCCCATCTCAACGACTCCCGTATTCAGGTCGTAGTAATGATCGCCGCCCTCAAGGTTGCCTTTATTAAATTGTTCAGCAATGATTTCATAGGCCTTGTCCACATTTTGCACCGTGCTGGTTAATACGGTATTCTCCCCCAGATCCGATTGATCTGTGACGTAGCCAATGGCATAAAGACCGTCTTTTTT
Source organism: Bacillus sp. EU52 (assembly GCF_037964975.1). Taxonomy (NCBI): domain Bacteria; kingdom Bacillati; phylum Bacillota; class Bacilli; order Caryophanales; family Bacillaceae; genus Bacillus; species Bacillus sp. EU52. Next base: position 1,160,533 of record NZ_CP150177.1, on the reverse strand, counting down.
GATTTGCTGAATAACAGGAACATTATACCCGTCTCCGGCGGGATACACAACATCCGCGCCTTCGTTCTTCATTTTCTGATAAAGCTTTACTGCTGTTGTATCATCATCCCAATGATCCGTATATTTCGTATTTACCTCTATATCCGGATTTTCATACTTGGCCCCTTTGATAAAACCGTCAACCTCAGGCTGCCACGTAAAGGAAGCAATTACACCGACCTGATTCGTTTTCGACATATGGGCAGCAGTCATTCCTCCAAAAAAGCCCATTGCTTCCCCGCTAAAATGGACACTCGTTACATTATCAGCTTTCGCTTTCGCATTGGAAATGACGAATTCCATATCTGGATAATCTTCGCCGACCAAGTTAAACACCTCAGCATATTCACTCCCATGGCCGTAGAGCAGATTGACGCCCCTCTTATGAAAATCCTCAATCGCATTTATGATATCTTCTTCTGTTTTAACGCCTTCTTTATAATAGACGTCCACATTGTATTTGGATTGTATATTCAGTAATCCTTTATACCCTTTTGTGCCCCATACGAGGTCATTAATCGTATCAGGAAAGAGCATGCCGACCTTCTCAATTTTTCCTTTGAACGGAGTTTGTCCACATCCACTCAATAAAAGGAGGACAGAAAAGATCATGACAAGCCTTGTGATCAAGTCATGTTCAACTCCTTTTGACAAGCTATAACATGTTTATTTTTATACGTTTATTGTATCTAGAAAACTCGAAACATGGAAGGTTTTTCTTAATATTTGTCGAAAATTGATGAAAATTGTCTTTTCCACTCGATAATTTTTGTTTTTGCTTCTTCTTTTGAGATTTTCTCTGTGACTTGCAATTCAAAAAGCTGATCTTTGCTATGACGGCTTGGTTCTAACAGGAATCTCAGCAACTCGTCAGCGACGTCGTTTGTGTAATAGCCGTCTTCCTCTGTTTCTTCTTTCCATGGCCCATACATTTTCGGCAGGATCACGGTTTTTTCCGAGCCTGTTTTTTCACGTTTTTCCCATTCTTTGCGGTCTTCTTCATATACTAAAATATAAGGAGAATCACATTGGTCTAAAGGCAAAAAACTTCCGAACTGGATACAAATTGTATCATAATTTTGGTCTCCAATGTGTTCAAGCTGGCGAAAGAGTTCATTTCTCCCAAGCCACATGAGTCTTTCTTCTAAGTACATTTGTCTCATTTTATCTTCTGTTTCCGCCAGAACAACGTCAACATGTATGCCTTCATCCATCATTCGCTCACATAATGAAAGGCCGAAAAATTCGTCCGCACCTACAATCAGCGTTGATTCCATTGCATCTGCCGCCCTTCCGGTTTTTCATTTCCCAAAACAAAACAGCCTCCGCAAAAGAGAAGGCTGTTGTCATTATATTCTCTATAATTCTTTTTCATGACTGTGAAAGAATTTGCAAATTGATGCATAAATTCTGCTTGGATGCTCAAATAAATGAAATGTCATGTCGACCGGTGAGCCTTGCTTTTGCTGTTTTTCCTTGAAAACTTCCGCATGTACACTGTAGGGATATGGAGCTCCGGTCATACGCTGCCATATATGAACCGGTACGCCGCTCGGGTAGCTTTGAATTGTTTTATAACGAAGCGCTTCCGCTTCTTTTTCAGAAATTCCGTAGCTTTTCGATACTTCTTTCAAAAATTGCTTATAGAAAAATTTATTTTCTTTTTCCGACTCATAATGTGCCTGAAGATCGAGACAAGGATTCAACATTGCGGCTGAGCGGATATGATCCGGGGAAAAACGAAGCAGTTCATCGGCCACGAGAGCACCCATGCCTTCTGCTAAAATATGAATCTTCGGATTGAGGATTTCCTGCTTCAGCACAGAATGTATCAGCTGTTTGGCATAGGTGACTGCTTTTTCCGCCCCCCAATGCCTTCCGAACAGATTGCTGTTAAAAAGAGTGTATCCTTCATTCATCAACATGCTCAGAAGCTGATTTCTGCCATAATGCTGCTGCCAAAAGCTTGAATCATGTCCGACAAAGTGGGTTCTGTCCCCCAAGATAAAGATGCCGAAGCCGTTCGGGCGATAGGGCAGATGAATGACATTATGCTCCGTTCCCAGTTGAAAGTATCTTTCCGTTATTCCCATCGCTTGCCCGCCTCCTTTCACACTTCATCTCACGCTATCTTATGTAAATAGAAAAGAAACGAATAAGGTAAAGTCCTAGCCTTTTACATTTTTGGCTATTATACTGATTGACGTTTTATATTTTACCATTAAAGTGTGACGAATCAGACTCTTTTGTCACCTCACTTTCTGCTAAAATTGGATTCCCCCTTCGCTTTTTGTATGGTATGATAACTTTTAGAATAGAATGAGAAGGACGAGGTGGAAACGTGCGATATATTATTGCCTTTATTTGGACGTTCCTTTTATCACATATGGCATGCTACTTGGTTGCAAGCATGAACAGCGTTACGTATAATTTCAAAACATCATCTGTCATTGCTGTTGTACTGTATGTCTTAATCATTGTTTTAGCAGAAATCATGCCTATGAACAAAAATGCAAGCCAGCATTAAAAAGCCAAAAACCCAAAACATTTATTGTTTTGGGTTTTTTAGTGGTCACGGCTTTCTTTTGTAGGTCCACAGCCGGTTGTGGTTTGATGTTTCGGGGAACATTTCCCCTGCTGACAGATGGACCTTTTGAGGGTTTTTAACCATGCTCCCTGTCTCGCCGATTTCTACGTAGACACCGTTATTAGGCGCTTTCTGTCCGGGCCGGAATTGGTGCTGCTGTCCCACTGTTTTTCCTCCTTTTCCTTTTTGCTGTAGTATGCGCCTAAGCGGCTGTGAATATGTTGCCATCAAAAAAACTGCTGAGTTTGGCTCAGCAGTTTTTTGATGATTCCCCTTTATATAAAATGGCCTTCAGCAGTGCTTTTTGCACATGAAGACGGTTTTCGGCCTGCTGGAACACTGCAGAGTTCGGCCCGTCAATAATCTCCGCAGTCACTTCTTCCTCACGATGCGCAGGGAGACAATGTAAAAATGTATAGTCAGGCTTGGCATGGCTGACCAGCGCCGCATTTACCTGATAAGGCGCAAAGACAGCAAGACGTTCTTGCTCCTCCGCTTCCTGCCCCATGCTTGTAAACACATCAGAATAAATTACTTCCGCGTCTTTTACAGCTTCAATCGGATCATCTGTCAGCGTGATAGAAGAGCCGGATTGAAGTGCATATGTTTTTGCCGCTTCAGCTGCTTCATCTAACACTTCATATCCCTTTGGCGAAGCGATCGAGATATCACAGCCCATTTTCGCGCAGCCGATCATCAAGGAGTGCGCCACGTTATTTCCGTCACCGATGTATGCGACTTTTACGCCTTTAAGCTTCCCTTTTATCTCCTTAATCGTCAAGAGATCCGCCAGCGCCTGGCATGGGTGGTATTTATCGGTAAGTCCATTGATCACCGGAATGTCAGCTTCTTTGGCAAGTTCCTCCACCTTTTCATGTTCAAAGGTCCGGATCATAATGGCATCCACATAGCCTGACAGCACTTTCGCCGTATCAGCGACAGTCTCACCGCGCCCCAGCTGCAGATCTTTCTGGCTTAGAAAGAGGGCGTTCCCGCCGAGCTGCGCCATACCCGCTTCAAATGAAACACGGGTCCGCGTTGATGATTTTTCAAAAATCATCGCCAAGGTTTTGCCATGGAATATAGGCTGAATTTTGTTTTGTTTCAGCTCACCGGCTTCTGTAAGCAAGGCGTTTATATCCTCTTCACTAAGGTCCTTTAACGTTAATAAATCTTTTCCGTATAAACTGGTTTGCGTCACTGTGTGCATGTTGCCACTTCCTTTTTATAGAGGTCTTTGAGAGATACAGGCTGCGGATGGCCTGAACCGCTTTGTAAAAACGCCCGCACAGTTTCTTCTTCTGTAAAGACGGGGATGCCGTGCGTCATGGCTTCCAAACGTTCTTTGCGTGCTTCTTCAGAACCGCTCAGATTGATGTGGAGCGATTTTCCTTCCTGTTCCATCCATGAGGCAAATGTCCCTTCATAAATTGTAAAACCTGCGTTTTCTGCTAACTCCTTCACTTCTTCCGGAACGTTTTGGAAATAAATGCTTCCTTTTTGACTCCAGACTCTTGTATAGATTTTTTTCAAGGCGCTGTTAGAATCATATGCGACACACATGCCTTCTCCCGTTGATTTCATTTCCGGCCCAAGCTTGACATCCACATCCTGGATCGCATGAGAAGAAAAAACAGGGAACTTCACGGCAACTCCATGATGATTTTGAACTGCTGGATTTAGATCTTTTAAGGAAGCTCCCGCCAGCAGACGTGTGGCGAGCGGAATCATCGGAACGCCCATTACTTTGCTGACGACAGGAACCGTGCGGCTCGCTCTCGGATTCACTTCAAGAACGAGTATGTTTCCATTGTCGATCACAAATTGAATGTTCATGATGCCTTTAAATGAAAGTTTTCGGGCAATTTTTTGTGCCGCATCTTTCATGCCCTGCTGCAGCCCGCTCGTGATGGACGGTCCGGGAAGAATGGCAAAGCTGTCCCCTGAATGGACACCTGCCCGTTCAATATGCTCGGTATATGTCGGGATAAAGACATCCTCGCCGTCGGAAATCAAATCAATTTCGACTTCCTTTCCAGACACATACTGATCAATCAAAATCGGATATGGCATGCTGTCCTCATCATTCAGCAGCTGAGAAAGCTGGGCTTGCGAGTCAACAATGATCATGCCCATTCCGCCGATAACGTAAGATGGGCGGATTAACACCGGATAACCGATCTCACTCGCTTTTGAAGCCGCTTCTTCTTTTGTATAAGCAATTTCTCCTTTTGCGTGCTTCAATCCCAGCTCGTCAAGAAGCTGATAAAATTGATCCCGATCCTCTAACACGTCGAGCGTTTGAAATGATGTGCCAAGAAGAGTAATGCCGGCTTTTTCGAGCGCTTCAGCAGCATTGATTGCAGTTTGGCCGCCGAATTGCACAATTGCAAAATCAATATTTTCCTGCTCCGCCACGTTTACAATATGCTCCGTTGTCATCGGTTCAAAATACAGGCGGTCCGCAATTTCATAATCGGTGCTGACCGTTTCCGGGTTATTGTTAATCATGATGGTTTCGAACCCAAGCTCTTGCAGTGTCAGCACACCGTGAACAGCACTGTAATCAAATTCAACGCCTTGGCCGATCCGAATCGGGCCTGATCCGATAATGAGCGCGCGTTTTTTCTCTTTGCGGCTGATGTCTCCATCGGTCTCTCCGAAATATGTGGAGTAAAAATAGTTTGTTTTCGCATCAAACTCTGCCGCGCATGTATCTACGATTTTAAAGGAAGGCGTAATGCCCATCTCCTTGCGAAGCGCGCGCACCTCTTCTTCTGTTTTGCTGATCAGCGAGGCAATCGTTGCGTCTGAGAATCCCTTTTCCTTTGCTTTCTTCAATAATTCAAAAGAGAGATCACTCCCTGCTTCCATCAGGCGGTTTTCTAATTTGATGATGTTGTTAAAGGTATGCAGGAAAAACGGATCAATTTTTGTTTTCGCATGAATGTCATCAATCGTCACGCTGCGGCTCAACAGCTCCATGACAACGAAAAATCTGCGGTCATCCGGAGTAATTGCCAAATCCCATAGCGTATCAATTGACAACCCGCTGAGCTCTGGAAGGTGTGTTCCGATATTTTTTAACTCAAGGGACGCGGCTGCCTTCTGTATCGCCGCTTCTAAATTCCGCTCAATCGCCATCACTTCACCTGTGGCTTTCATTTTTGTGCCAAGCTTGCGGTCTGCGTTCTTGAATTTATCAAACGGCCAGCGCGGAAATTTGACGATCACATAGTCCAGTGCCGGTTCAAAGCTTGCGTAAGTAGAGCCTGTGAGCGGATTTTTCAGCTCGTCAAGGGTGTATCCGACTGCCAGTTTCGCGGCCATCTTCGCAATCGGATAACCGGTCGCTTTAGATGCGAGAGCCGATGACCGGCTTACACGCGGATTCACTTCAATGACGTAATATTGCTTGCTGAATGGATCAAGCGCGAATTGAATGTTACAGCCGCCTACGACATCAAGTGCTGAGATGATCGTCAGACTTGCTGTCCGCAGCATTTGATAGTCTTCGTCTGTCAATGTTTGTGACGGCGCCACAACGATAGAGTCACCTGTATGCACGCCGACCGGATCGATATTTTCCATATTGCAGACGGTAATGCATGTGTTATTGCTGTCACGCATGACTTCATATTCAATTTCTTTAAAACCGGCAATGCTTTTTTCGACAAGGCATTGATTGATCGGACTTGCTAATAGCGCCTGTTTAATCATAGCTGTAAAGGCTTCTTTATCAGGGGCGATTCCTCCGCCCTTTCCGCCTAATGTGTAAGCCGGTCTGATAATAACAGGAAAACCGATGGATTCCGCAAAATGGAGGGCATCGGCCTCGTTATCAACAATTTCACTCTCCGGTACGGGCTGTTTTAATTCATTCATTAACGAACGGAATTTTTCCCGGTCCTCTCCTTTTTGTATCGTTTCAACGGATGTGCCGAGGAGTTTGACGCCGTGCTCTTTTAAAACACCCGTTTCTTCAAGCTCCACCGCTAAATTCAACGCGGTCTGACCGCCTAAATTGGCAAGAAGCCCATCAGGCCGTTCTTTCTTAATGATGGCTGTCAGGCTTTCTGCTGTCAGAGGCTCAAAATAAATTTCATCAGCGAAGGCTTCATCAGTCATAATTGTCGCCGGATTGCTGTTGACGAGAATGACACGGTAGCCCTCCTCCTTCAGCGCGATGCACCCTTGAGTGCCTGAATAATCAAATTCTGCCGCCTGCCCGATGATGATCGGGCCTGAGCCGATTACTAATATGCTTGAAATACTGGTGTCTTTAGGCATGCGCGATTTCTCTCCTTGCTGGTATCACATTCTTTAGATAATCATCAAAAATCCATTCGCTTTCCGCAGGTCCGGGATGGGCTTCCGGGTGGAATTGAACACTTATGACAGGCAGTTTTTTATGGGCAAGCCCTTCAACTGACGTATCATTGACATGATGAAACCTGATCGTGAGCTCTTCTTCATTAATCGACTGTTCATCAACCACATAGCTGTGGTTTTGGCTTGTCATAAAGACCCGTTTCGTCTCACGGTCGATGACCGGATGATTAGCTCCCCTGTGTCCGAATGGCAGCTTAAAAGTATTCCCTCCGAACGCGAGCGCGATCAGCTGATGTCCGAGACAAATGCCGAGAGTCGGAAAGCGGCTGATGATGCTTTTGATCTTTCCTAAATATGGCTGGATTGCTTTCGGATCTCCAGGTCCGTTCGATAGCACAATGCCATCGGGTTTGATGTTGTATACGGCCTCCATTTGCTGGTATGGCACCACAGTAACCTTGCAGCCTCTTTTGACAAGTGATGATGCGATTGACTTTTTATAGCCAAAATCAATGAGAGCGATATGTTTATTCCCGTCGCCGAATGTGCTGATTTCCTGGGCTGAAGCCTGCTCTGCCACATTCTCTGGTTGAAGGGCCATCTCAGCTCCTTCTTTAGAGGCTGTGACTGTTGCACCCATCGTCCCGTTTGCCCGGATTTTCTTCACGACAGCCCTCGTATCAACATGGGTTAACAACGGAATGTTCCATTTCTGTAAATACTCCTTGAGGCTGTATACCGCTTCATAATGAGAAAAGTGATCACACGCCTCATAGACAACCGCGGCTTTTACTTGCGGTTTCTTGCTTTCAAAGTCCTTTTCATTTATGCCGTAGTTGCCAATCAGCGGGTAGGTAAATACAATAATCTGTCCCTTATACGATGGATCTGTCAGCACTTCCTGGTAGCCTGTCATTCCTGTGAAAAAAACAGCTTCTCCCGTACAGTTTTCATGACCGTCCAGCTCGCCGCTGAACGATGTCCCATCTTCTAACACTAAATAACCTTCCATCTAACAGCCCACCTCTTGATGAATAATTAATTATAAAAATGAATTTTTATGCCTTTATATCGAAAAAAAATCACAGGTTTACAGCGGAATGATGAGCGATTGCCTGTTTTAGCTTGCTGACGGCTTCTGCTATTTCATCCTTAGTCACGGTGAGCGGCGGCAGCAGCCGAATCACGTTCGGGCCGGCCGGCAATACAAGCAAGCCTAATGTCTGCAATTCAGCAATAATGTCAGCAACAGGGCCATCACACTCAATTCCAAGCATTAATCCTTTACCTCGGATTTGTTTAACAAAAGGGCTCTTTAGCTCTGCCTCAAGCTGTTCTTTTAAAAACGCCCCTTTGTCAGCAGCCTCTTGCAAAAAGTCAGGCTGGAATACAATTTGCAATGTGGCATTCACAGCAGCCATCGCCAGCATGTTTCCTCCGAAAGTCGTTCCGTGAGAACCAGGGGTAAACGCTTCTCCAAGCTGTTTTTTTCCGATGACAGCGCCGACCGGAAAGCCGTTTCCCAATCCTTTGGCGACTGTGATGATATCCGGTGAGAGTCCGAAGTGCTCATATGCGAAGCCTTTTCCCGTCCGTCCGATGCCGGTCTGGATTTCATCAATGATGAGAAGGGCTTGCTTTTCCTTGCAAAACGACTGTACGGCTGATAAAAATTCAGCACTCGCCGGATTGACTCCTCCTTCTCCCTGCACTGTTTCAAGCATCACCGCGGCAATATCGCCTTCCTCCCCAAGAGCTTTAAAAGCAGAAGGATCATTGTATGGCAGGTAGTGAAAGCCTTCAAGCATCGGGCCGAAGCCTGTTTTGATTTTATCCTGTCCGGTCGCAGCCATCCCTGCATACGTGCGGCCATGGAACGACTGAAGAAAAGTGATGATTTTTGTTTTTCCAGTTGCTTTTCGGGCAAGCTTTATCGCACCTTCATTCGCCTCCGCGCCACTGTTGCAGAAAAAAACAAGATCTCCTGCACTATGCGCTGCCAGCTTCTGCGCCGCTTGCTCTTGGAGACTGTTTTGAAACAGGTTGGATACGTGCCATACGCTGTCAAGCTGTTTTTTGACTGCCTCTGTCACCGCTTCATGACAGTGTCCTAGATTTGATACCGCAATCCCCTGAATGAAATCGAGGTACGTTTTGCCGTTTTGATCCTCAACGTACGTTCCCTTTGCTTTTTTGATGTCAATATCCCAACGGCCGTAGGTTTGAAACAAGCTGCTCATGAAACAGCCTCCTTTGCTTTGACGATTTTTGTCCCTTGAAAGGTTTGTTCTGCGAAGAATGATCCTTTTCCGTTTACGATCATGACTTCAGACACCTGATCTGATAAAGCTGACAAGGCTGAATTGACCTTCGGGATCATCCCTCCTGTGATCACTTCCTGCTTGATCAGCATCTGAATCTCCTTAGGGGTCAGGACGTTCAGACGCTGCTTTTCCTTCATGATTCCATCGACATCCGTGACGAACATCAGCTTATCGGCTTCAAGCGCTCCGGCGACTGCTGAAGCAGCCAGATCAGCATTTACATTCAGCGTTTTGCAGTCGCTTGTCATAGACAGCGGCGCAATAACGGGGATGATGCCATTTTCCATCAGCGCGTTCACCATGGACGCATCGACTTTTTTGATTTCTCCCACTTCTCCGTATGTTTCCGGATCTAGATAATCAGCCTCCAAAAGACCGCCATCCTTACCAGAAATGCCCGCGGCTCGCAGTCCGTGTTTGGCAAGCTCAGCAACGAAAAATTTATTGACAGAACCGGATAAAACCATTTCCGCCACTTCCAGCACCGGCTTCGTTGTTTTCCTCTGTCCGCCCGAAAACTCTGTCTTGATATTTAACCGTTTCAGCATATTTGTGATTTCCGGTCCCCCGCCATGTACGATTGCCAGCTTCCAGCCTGACGCCATCAGCTCTTTCAGATTTTGATAAAATTCCTCCGACAGCTCACGGATGACGCTTCCCCCGCATTTAAAAACGATTGTTTTCTTCATTTCGCTCCCCTTTATTACGTGCGATAGCTCGCGTTAATTTTGATATAGTCATAGGTCAGGTCACAGCCCCACGCTCTCCCGTTTCCTTCCCCTTCATCCATCTTGATGACAATGGTGATTTCATCTCCTTCAAGGTATTCCTTGGCGAGAGATTCAGAGAATGGCTGAGGTTCGTTATTCTTAAACAGGCATTGGCCGCCAAGATAAACCTCTACTTCTTCTGCCGTCACCTGTGCTGCGGAGTGTCCGATGGCTCCGATGATCCGCCCCCAGTTGGCATCTGTTCCGTATACTGCCGTTTTTACAAGATTTGAGCCGACAATCTTTTTGGCAATGACGTTTGCATCAAGATTGTTTTTCGCTCCCTGTACTTGGGCTTCAATTAGTTTTGTCGCGCCTTCTCCGTCTCTGGCAATCTCTTTAGCCAGATCCTCACAAGTGAGCAAGAGCGCTTTTTTAAAGACCGGCCAGTCTGGATGGTCTTCTGTCAGGCACTCGTTTTCGGCGCAGCCATTCGCCATAACTAATACCATGTCGTTCGTGGATGTTTCTCCGTCAACTGTGATTTGGTTAAATGAAACGTCAGTGATTTCCCGAAGCGCCTTTTGCAGCGCTTTTTCTTCGATTGCCGCGTCAGTTGTCACAAATCCCAGCATCGTGGCCATGTTCGGGTGTATCATCCCTGAGCCTTTGGCCGCTCCGCCGATCGTGACTGTTTTGCCGCCGATTGCCAGTTCATAGCACGTCTGCTTGATCACCGTATCAGTTGTTAAAATCGCTTCCTCAAAATCGCCTGATCCCACAGGTGTTTCTTTCAGCAGTTCGATCCCCGCGTGGATTTTTTCCATGTCTAAATGCTCGCCGATGACGCCCGTTGATGAAACAGCGACAAGCTCCGGCTCAATGCCAAGCTGTGAAGCAAAGCTCTCCCGCATTGTGTATGCGTCCTTTAGGCCTTGTTCTCCCGTGCAGGCGTTGGCAATGGCGCTGTTGACGATGACGGCTTTCAGTGTCGGTCCGTGCTTTAAGCTGTCTTGTGTCACTTTGATCGGAGCAGCCTGAAAGTGGCTTTGGGTATAAACTGCTGCACTCACAGCCGGTGTCTCGCTGATAATGACGCCGAGGTCTTTTTTCGAGTAGCGCAGCCCGCAATGCACACCCTTTGCCTGAAACCCTTTTGGCGAGGATACATCACCTGTTACTTTTACAATTTGATCTTCACTTAACTGAATCATGGTTCGATTCTCTCCCGTTCTATGGATAAATTGGCGTGATGGTGAGTCCAGTTTCTTCATTCCAGCCATTCATCAAATTAAAGTTTTGCACTGCCTGACCGGCGGCACCCTTCATTAAATTATCGATTACCGAGACGATCGTGACTCTGTTCGTTCTCTCATCGAGGGTCACGGCGATATCACAGAAATTGCTGCCGTACACTTCTTTCGTTTGCGGGTACTGACCTTTTGGCCTCACTCTCACAAAATATGAATCTTGGTAAAATTCCGAATATAAATCATGCAGGTCATCTGCGGATAGGTCACAGGTTAATCTGGTATACATCGTCGCCATGATGCCCCTTGTCATCGGAACCAAGTGAGCCGAAAATGTAATGGGCCCGAGACCTGGCTGCCATTCATTCAGCGCCTGCTCAATTTCCGGCGTGTGCTGATGTTCATTGACTTTATAAATTTTAAAATTGTCGTTCAGCTCAGAAAAATGAGTTCCCATGGATGCTTTTCTTCCCGCTCCGGAAACACCGGTCTTCGCGTCAACGATAACGAAAGATTCATCGAGCAGTTTCTTTTGAGCCAATGGCGCGAGGCCAAGCAAAACAGCTGTTGGAAAACAGCCTGGATTGGCAATGAGTTTCGCCTGTTGAATTTGCTGTTGATTCAGTTCTGCCAGACCGTATACCGCCTCTTGAATCACCGCCTTCGGTGCCGCTGTCCGTTTATACCATTTTTCATATTCAGCCGGTTCTTGTATCCTCAGATCACCTGACAGATCAATAACCGGAATTCCCGCGTCTGCCAGCTTTGGAGTCAATTCACTTGATACTCCGGGCGGCGCAGCGAGAAACATGATATCTATTTCGTGTTTGATCGTATTCATATCAATCGGCTTCAGTTGCTGATCCGCTAAGCCGGTAAGATGAGGATAACCCTCGCTATAGACATTCCCTTCTCCGCTGGATGAATAAAGTATGCATTCCTCTGCATGAGGATGATGCGAAAGAATCCTGACAAGTTCGGTGCCTCCATATCCTGTAGCACCTACAATTCCTATTTTCAAAACAAGTTCACCCTCTTGGTCTTTGTGAAATTATTTAACATTATAACATGAATAAAAATTAATTCAATCGTATATTTAATATTTTTATTCATTTATAAATTTTCTGTTCAATGGAAATTCCGCTCAAAAAAATCAGCACGACTCTAGCACAAAAACGTTGATGCGGCGCCGCATTTCAGCCGCATAAAAAAACAGGCTGACCGCGTCAGCCTGTTTTCATCATCATCAATCCACTCAAAAAATATAGAATAGAGCTTGCATAAAAAATCATTTGCACTGTAAAAAAGTCAGCGAGAAAGCCCCCAAGCATAATGGCTGCTGCTGAAAAGACAGCTGTCCAAAAATGGTAATTTCCAATCTTTTTTCCACGCTCTCCGCTGTCTGTAAAATTAGCGATCAGCACTTTTTCTCCATGCTTTTGCATCGCTCCAAAGAGCCCTAACAGCACTTGGACGATATACACTTGAACGACGCTTCCGATATGCGGGACATATAAAAGCAGAACAGCCATCCCCCACGAGTTCAGAAGCAGAAAATAACGGCTGTCAAACCTTTCAGACAGCCGTCCGAGGAGCGGGTAAATGAGCGCTCCGCTCAACCCGAACAATCCGTAGGAAAAACCGAACTGTGTGTAGCTTGAGCCGATATTTTTCACAAACAGAATATAAAACGGAAAGATTAAGCTGCTTGCGAAAAACACGCTGCTTTGTGATAATGTCAGCCATTTTAATTTGTTTTTCCCCATTATTTATACCTCTGATAAAAGTAATTCATAAAGCGCTCATCCGGGTCATAGGTTCGTTTTTTCTGAAAAAACGCTTCACTTTTCGGATATGCCTGTCTCATTTGCGCTTTTGTCTGGTAGGTCATATAAGGCAGATAATAGCTGCCGCCGTGCTTGATGGCAACGTCTGTCATGCGCCTGATGATTCGGGCAGTATCTGCCTGGTCTTCTTTTGAAAAGCCCTCGTTTATTAATAGCACGAGCGAAAACATATCGTCCTTCGCATAGGAAAGGTCGGCCTTTTCATTTTTCTGCACGTAGCGAATCGTAATGTTCAGCAGGTTCAGATCTTCGTCCGACAGCGTTTGTCTCAGGTCATCAATAAAGGACCCATACTCCTTCACGGGCACAAAGTATTCTTGCAAAACATCTGTGTTGTCATTGTTTTCATACTCAAGAAACTTAGATTCGGACCGCATGACGTTATTGCGTGAAATCTCTGTGCCGTTTTGGCTCAGAAAATAGGATTGCTGTGTGTTCCACAGCCAATTCCTGCCCCATTCATACTGTCTTGACAAACCGAGTGCAAACTTTGTGGCTCCCGTATACTCATCTTCTTTGAGATCGCTGTATGATGGCAGCTGATCCTGATGATCAGCCAATACGTAATTTGTGACATACATGTCTTTCAGAAATCCTTTTTTCGCTGTTGAAATTCGCGCCAGATGCATTCGGACATCTGGATTTCCTTTTACATGCTTTGAAAAATAGTCTGAGTATGTGCTGTAATTCATTTTTTCTGTCTTCATGACATACAGCTCATCATCTGTCAGCTCAAGCGTTACATCAAGAATCACGCCAAAAAGGCCGTACCCTCCGATGACCGCCGTAAACAAATCATCTTTTGGAGTGACAGTGATAATCGTCCCGTCAGCTTTTAAAAGCCGGAATGATTTGACTGTATCAATCAGCGAGCCGTAGCGAATATCACGTCCGTGTGCATTTGCGCTGAGAGATCCGCCGATTGTAAAAATGTTTTGTGACTGCATGACTTTTACCGCGAGTCCGTATGGATTCACGTATTTCTGGATATCATTCCACGTTGCACCGCTTTGCACCCTGATGGTTTTCTTCTCTTGATCGAGTGACAGGATTTTGTTGTAGCCCGTCATGTCGAGAACGATGCCGTCCTCATAATATGTATGGCCGCCCATGGAGTGCTGGGCCCCGGCGATTGAAATTTTTATGTTTTTTCGATTTGCCTCTTTGACTGTGTCAATGAGCGTTTCCTCTTCCTGCCCTTTCACTGTCTGCTTTATTTTTACAGGCATCAGGCGGCTGACATCCGTCATCTCGCTTGTGTCTGTTTTTTGCTCTGAGTGCACAGAGTACGCAAACAGGGCCGCATACGCGCCAGTACAAAGCGCGAATGCAAGCAATTTCTTTTTCATAGTGCTCTCCCTGCTGTTTTTATGACCATTATACCATGACTGCATCCTCATTTTTCCAAATTATCTTCTTGCCCGTTTTTCGGCACGGCGGTCGGCGACGATAAAGCAGGCGTGAATCGCGCCCGGCAGCCAAAAGATACAGGTCAATATGAGATTCAGCAAGGCCTGAAACGGTTTTCCCGAAAACAAAACAGCAAGCGGCGGGCATAAAACTGCCAGCAGGTACATCATTTCCTTTCACTCCTTTCAGCTGTAAAAAAGGACAGCCTCACATGTCAGGCTGTCCTCTTTTGTTTTATTGAATGCCAAGCGCAATTTTTGCGTATCTGGACATTTTATCCCTAGTCCAAGGCGGATTCCATACAATGTGAACCTCTGTGTCTTTCACTTCAGGAAGGTCCGCTAATGCTTTTTTCACCTCATCCACGATAATCGGCGCTAAAGGGCATCCCATTGATGTCAGTGTCATCGTCACGTGCGTTAAGCCGTCTTCATCCATGTCAACATCGTATACCAAACCAAGGTTCACGATATCAACGCCAAGCTCAGGATCGACAACCTGTTCCAGGGCGCCCATGATGTTTTCTTTTAATGCTTCTTCCACGTTCCCTCACTCCTTTTTTCTACAGTATAACGTAAATTCAGCTCTTGTTAATAACTTCGTGCTTTATAAGTACGTTTCAAACCATTCAATCGTTTTTAACACAGCTGCCCGCGGGACTTTATGGTCAGCGTTTTCATCTCCGATAAATTGCAGGCGTTCCGGCTGCTCGCTGTAATGGGATTTAATCGTGTCATAAAATTTCCGGGTCGGCGCGTAAGGCACAACTTTATCTTTTGCGCCGTGCCAAAATAAAAGCGGGCGCTGTTGCAGTTTCTCCGGCTGAAGGCTGAGATCCCGCAATTCGAGACGTTTCATCAGCTGCTGTACCTTCTCTTCCGGCACATCGATTTCAATGCCCTGAGATTGAATATGGTCAATCTGCTGCTGAAACAGCTCCACGTAATTCGGGCTTCCCATCAGGCTGACGCCGGCTTTTATCCAATCATATGCAGTCAAAGCGCCAAGCGTTGTGATGCCGCCCATTGACGTGCCTGCGAGACCGATGCGGCCGCCGTCTATCAGGCCCTCTTTTTCAAAATGGTTTTTAAGTACGCCGATCTCTTCAATCTCGTTAAGGACGATATCCCAAAAATGCCCCGCCAGCTCTTCGACAGCCATTTCTTCTCCCCGTTCCCCATGGTGCAAAGCCTCCGGCAGAACGGCTCTAAAACCCTTCTCCGCAAGCAGATAAGCAATATGAAGGTTGTGTTCCTTCGCGCTTGTAAAACCATGTATAAAGATCACGAGAGGAACAGCGCGGTGCCTGTTCTCTTCCTTTACAATATGTAAAAACGGAATACCGGAAACGGTTTGATTCTCAATTTGTATCACAATATGCCCCTCCTTAGGATAACCATAATCATAAGTGTAACATGTAGACAATAAAGATGGTAAAAAGCTACACTGTAAGTAAGGCAAAACAAGCAAAATCTAAGGTTAAAGGAGCTTTTCATGGAGACAAACCCCTATTTAATCGCATTAGATTTAGATGGAACATTATTAAAGGATGATAAAACCATATCTGAAAACACCCTTCAGACGATACAGCGCCTAAAAGATGACGGGCATTATGTCTGCATCTCAACAGGCCGTCCGTATCGTTCAAGTTCCATGTACTACCAGCAAATGGAGCTGACAACGCCAATTGTCAATTTTAACGGAGCATTTGTCCATCACCCGCAAGACGACAGCTGGGGACGGTATCATACGTCACTGCCGCTTGATGTTGTCAAACAGCTCGTGGATCTCAGCGAGAGCTACAACGTACATAACGTGCTTGCTGAAGTGATTGACGACGTATACTTTCATTACCATGATGAGCACCTGATAGATGCCTTTAACATGAACACAACAAATGTAACGGTCGGAGACTTGAGGGAAAATCTTGGTGAAGATGTGACTTCTGTACTCATACATGCAAAAGAAGAGGATGTGCCGGCAATACGCTCATATTTATCGGATGTGCATGCCGAGGTAATCGACCATAGAAGATGGGCCGCACCGTGGCATGTCATTGAAATTATCAAAAGCGGCATGAATAAAGCGGTCGGCCTGCAGAAAATCAGCGATTATTACGGCGTGCCGAGGGAGCGGATCATTGCTTTCGGGGATGAGGATAACGATTTGGAAATGCTTGAATTTGCAGGCTGCGGCGTTGCAATGGGAAATGGAATTGACGCGGTCAAGCAGATTGCCAACCGAACCACGGCTACAAATGAAGAGGACGGCGTTGCAAGGTTTTTGAAAGAATATTTCTCACTTTAAAGAAGGTCCGTATTAATTTTTCCCACTCATAAACCTTACTTTACCCCACCATACTATTGAAGACGACTCATCTCGTCAAAGTATGGAAGGGGGCAGTCTCAAAATGGGTAAACGAAGCAAATCCAGAAGGTTTATTCAGCAGGGTAAAGACTCCATCGGGCTACACGCCGCAAGATTTCCATATCGGTCTACTTTAGAAGAAGCTCACCAGCATGCCGCGGCACGAGACTCGGCCGAAAGCCAGGTTGAATATTAAATGAGAAATGAACTGTTTCAGCAGGCAAAATCATTTGTTCAACAGGCGGTCATGGTGACAAACGGCTTTGAGGAAGGCGATCAGGAGCAAGCGATTCTGAGAGCCAAAAATGCTGTATCTTCTGCGTATGCCAATTCGACAGATGCGGAACGTCGACAGCTCCATCAATTTCAAAATCAGCTGGACAAACTGCAATAAAAAAAAGGCTATGGCGACTCGCCATAGCCTCTTATTTGACTTCAAACTGCTGAACAGCCTGAACCTGCTTGAGATTTTCCGCCCTGCCCTTAAATGTCACCTTTACCTCATAGGTTCCGGGCTCTGGGACTTCCTTCCACACATCAGAGAAATCATATGTTTCTCCAGATTCGAGCGTCAGGTTTTGAAAAGCCTGCGTAAACATTTTGTCTTTCGAATAACGGTATCTTTCTTTGTGCTCAGAATCATACACGACAAGTTCAAATTTTTGCCCTGTGCTGAATTGAAACTCAATAGCACGTTCACTTTGGTTCTTCAGCGACATGTTAAACTTGATTTGTTCAGGCTCCTGAATTGCGTCAATAGATAAAACAACCTCTTGATTCTCCATTCCGCCTGATACCTCCTTATCGGGTTCTGTCTGCTCATCTTTCCCGCAGCCTATCAAAAGCAGCACGGGGAGGAGCATCACAAGCAGCCGTTTCACGACTTCCACCTGCTTTCGTCAGTCTTTTCTAAAGAAACCAAAAATCCCTGTCGTTTGAACGATGTTCGTAAATGCTTTTGGATCAACTTCTTTGACGATCTTTTCTAAATCGTACAGTTCATACCTCGTGATGACGATAATCATCATTTCTTTCTGTTCGTTCGTAAAAGCTCCTTTTGCCGGAACAGTTGTGATGCCGCGCACCATTTTTCCGTAAATGGCTTCCTTGATTTCGTCCGCTTTTTTCGTCACAATCATTGCCGTAAGCTTCATGTGGCGAGTGTGAATGGCGTCGATCACCCTCGTTGTCACATATAGTGTAACCAGGGTATATAATGCTTTCTCCCAACCTTGCAATAATCCTGCCGTCAAGATGATAATCCCGTTCAGAATGAAGAAATACGTGCCGACGGGTTTATCCTTCCACTTTGCAAGCACCATGGCGACGATATCAAGCCCGCCTGTCGAAGCTCCGTATTTTAATGTTAAGCCGATACCGACTGCGGAAATGACGCCGCCGAACACCGCGTTCAGCAAAATGTCATGTGACAGGCTTGTTTCCGGCAGGATCCCCATAAACAGAGTAGTGAGTGCGACACTTAAAATGCTGTACACTGTAAACGATTTGCCGACCTTCAGCCATCCTAAAATACCGACCGGAATGTTTAAGAGGAACAAGAGCGTTCCCGTCGATATGTAAAAGGGGGCATATTGATCAACGACGCTTGATAAAAGCTGGGCAACACCTGTAAATCCGCTGGCATATACATCTGCAGGTATCAAAAATAAGTTCAGCCCGGCAGCATTGAGTAAAGCGCCGATGATGACGATGAGTAATTTTTTTGTTTGATCTAGTACCATGGCATGTTCCTCCGCTCTTTCTTCTTTATTATGTTTTCCCTTAAAACAAATATTTGAACACGATTTTGGCAAATTAATATGATATAGTTGGCTTAACTCTCATGATAACGAGCGATAACGGAAAGAAGGGAAGCAATATGACAGTTCATCTCATCGCTGACAGCGCCACTGATTTGCCTCGTTCTTATTTTGAAGAAAAAGGCATTGGCTTTATTCCACTCAGGGTTTCTCTCGGCGATAAAGAATTCGAAGATGCAGTCACAATTCAAGCGGATCAAATATTTGAAGCGATGCAAAATGGAGAAACGCCTAAGACGTCCCAAGCCTCACCGCAAACGATTAAAAATGTGTTTTTGCAATATGCCGAAACAGGTGATCCCGCTCTTTACATTGCCTTTTCCTCAGGTCTCTCCGGCACGTATCAGACAGCTGTAATGATCGCCAATGAAGTGAAGGAGGAATTCCCCGATTTCGATTTGCGGGTCATTGATTCCAAATGCGCTTCATTAGGATACGGTCTGGCTGTCCGGCATGCTGCCGATC
This sequence comes from Bacillus sp. EU52, assembly GCF_037964975.1. NCBI lineage: Bacteria > Bacillati > Bacillota > Bacilli > Caryophanales > Bacillaceae > Bacillus > Bacillus sp. EU52. The sequence goes on along the minus strand of NZ_CP150177.1, from coordinate 1,141,382 downwards.
TCTGTATCAACGGGAATACAATACAAGAAATTGAAACGTCTGTAAAGAACTTTTGCAGCCAGCTTGAACACATTTTTACCGTTGATGATTTAACATATCTCGCGAGGGGCGGCCGGATATCCAAAACGTCCGCTTTTGTCGGCGGCCTGTTGAATATTAAACCGCTGCTTCAGATGGAGGACGGCAAGCTTGTGCCTCTGGAAAAAATCCGCGGACAGAAGAAACTTTTCAAACGGATCATCGAGCTTATGAAAGAGCGCGGGGATGATTGGAGCGATCAAACCGTCGGGATCAGCTACGCCGCGAACAAAGAAAAAGCCACGGACATGAAACACCTGATTGAGGAAGCGTTCAAGCCGAAAGAAATCATTATGTATCCAATCAGTTCAGCAATCGGCTCGCATGCCGGCCCAGGTACATTGGCGATATTCTTTTTAAGAAAATGAGCAAACAAAAACAGTCAGACTCTGTGTCCTGACTGTTTTTGTTTGCTCATAGAATGCCGACAGCCTCATACGCCTTTTCGACTGAAACTGATTGCTTCGAGCCTTCACCGTATAAATCATTGGCAGCTTCAATCGCCGCTTGCTTCATCATGCTGAAATCTGTAGATGCCGTTACATAATATGTTAAAGCCCGATAGTAAATTTGTTCACTTGCTTCACGCCCAATCCCTTCAACCTGTACACCGTGGTGCACGCCTCCTTCTGCAAGAAGATAAGCTGCTTTATTGTGAATGGACGAATTGATATGGACTCCGCCATAATCCTCTGTTCCTGTGTAGCGGTTCGAGTAATGATCTGGATTTCCCTGCTTAGATGGGTCCTCCAATGACCGCAATGAATCTCCTGCAATACCAGGAGTATAGACATCTTCGCCGATCTCCCAATCATCACGGTCAGCCATCGCGCCCATAATGTCAGAAATGGACTCATTTAATGCACCGGGTTCTCCTTGATATAAAAGACCGGCGGAATACTGTGTGACTGCGTGTGTGATTTCATGCGCGACAATGTCGAGCGATCCAGACAGCGGCTTAAATTTCGAACCGTCTCCATCCCCGTATACCATCTGGACACCGTTCCACGCAGCATTGTTCCATTGTTTGCCGACATGCACGGTAGACGTAATCCTTGCTCCGTTTTGATCAAAAGAATCACGGCCAAATGTCTTGCTGTAATAATCGTAAACGGCTTGCGCATTTGCGTGTGCGTCTACAGCCGCAGGTTCATTAAATACGGACGTGCCGCTGACTATTTCTTTGCCCGTATACCCGATCAGTTGAGACAAAAGCGTAAACAAGGTTTCGTTCAGGTTCTTCGCGTCAAATGTATTGATCCCTTTTCCCCTTGTTTCGTCAGCCAAATAAAAGCGCCCATTTTGTTCTGTGACGTCAAAGCTTTTTTCATCACCTGATACGCCGATTCCTGTACCTGCCGCTTCATGAATGGCATTAAAGGACTCAATGACCTTTCCGTTTTTGGCATCGATGAAATAATGCCAATAGCCAGGCTCAGGTTCAGATGTCGAGAGTCTCACAAGGTAGGCGAGATCATATTCACCGTCGTGTGGATAGATATATAATTCGCCTTTTGGTTCCCCATCAAGATATTCGATTTTTCCAATGGAAGCCTCGAGCTCACGCCTTGCTGTATGTATTGCTTTTTTCTCAGAAATAGACGGTGTAATGGAGACGTCTTTGATTTGCGGATGCACCTTTCCAAAGAAACTTTTCACTTGTTTGTTTTCCTTCATCGCGACCGCTTGTTCAAAGCCGTAAATCGGAATTCCTTTGTAAACCTCAGTTAATTTAAAAAACGTTTGTTTTGTCTTTGGATCCTTTATGGTTTTCGAAACGCGAAAATGGCTGTTCGCATTCCCTTTGAGCTTAAACTGCGTTTGATGCTTGTCAAGATAGGAAAATAGCGATTCTTTCTGGGTTGTGTTTTGTACCGGCTTCTGCGATGACTTTTCGATGATGTATGAAGGGGTTTGATACGTATGGTCGTATTCGATGCTTTGTTCAGCTGAGGCATGTGTTACAAAAACCATTTGGGCCGCTGTGCATAAGCCGGCCAGTAATAGAGATGTCTTGGTCAAGTTGCGCAAAACACCACATCCTTCCTATTTTGGAATCTACCATTTTTCTTCATCCTATCAAAAATACAAAAACTTGTATGTGGTGCTTCGTTCTTATTTTCCCAAAAAAGAAGGGCAGAGCTATTTCGCTCTGCCCTTCTTTTTCTACTCTACTAATTTTTTATTGACATAAATAATAACCCCTGCTCCATATGCCAGTATAAGCGGAGGTATGAGCTGCTCCTGACCTTGAAATGAGATAAAACTATTCAGCAAAATGAACAAACCGGAATTCAAGAAAAAGTAGCCTGCTATTCTGGCCAGCCGGTCTTTATCCCGTATACGCGCCTCGTTAAACCCAGCCAGCATCCAGGTTTGTTTTTTGATTCCGACAAAATAGGCAACCACAAAGAATAAAAGCGCGATGACAATTAATAGATAATTGATGCTGATTTCCATCTTACAGCCTCCTACAAGATTACTTGATGTTAAGAAAAAGAAAAAAAGCGGCGCAGCTTACTGCAATCAGCAGCAGGACGACAAGCGCATTGAGGAACGGGCTCAAAAGAAGCACCACTGCTAAAAACAGCAGATAAACCGCACCGACTCGCGAAATCGTAACAATCTCCTTTTGAGAGCGCATTTTGTTTTTTCTGACACCTGCAAACATCATCAATTTTTTCCGCTTCCATACATATCCGGCGAGCACCATTAAATAAACAGCCAGCGGCAGATGTCTGAAGTCGGACGGCAGCAGCGGCAGGGCGATAATCGTGACAATGAGAAGGACCGAAAGCCAGCTTTTGCCCAATAAAGACCTCCTCCTTTTCGTCTCTCCCCCATCACCCATCATCAATTCGGCAAGCTCCTTCGGATGAGAAAATTCAGATTCAACAGCTTCCTGCAGTTCCTCTTCACTAAGGCCGGCTTTGATTCTGTCTTGAACGAAAGCGGTGATATGCCCCTTTAATTCGTCGATAGCGTTTTCTCTCTCTACATCAGGCATATTCGCCAGCTCTGCATTTAGTTCCTCCATGTATCGGTCAATGATAAGCTGTCCATTCATAGCAAATCCCCCGATAAAGACAGTAAGGCTTGATGGGTTTCCAGGTATTTCTCCAGCCGTTCTTTTAACATTTCTTCTCCTTTTTGTGTCATTTTGTAATACTTTCTTTTCGGGCCGTCCAGTGAATCTTCCCAAAAAAATTCGATCCATCCCTTCTCGGTCATACGTTTCAGAATCGGATAAATCGCTCCCTCTGAAATAGCCAGAGCCGAGGTGGTTTTTAAGGATGACGTCAGCTCATAACCGTACATCGGTTTAGAATGCAGTAGGGATAGGATGGCCAGCTCGAAAATCCCTTTTCGAAATTGAACAATCCAGCGGTCATTAACTTGATTCGTTTTCATGGTTTAAATATATCGAAAAAAACACTATATATCAATCACATATAGCAGTGTAAAATGTCCTGTTTTTCCTTTTAACAAAAATGGAATTTCTCATACTTTTTAACCTTTTTATTACATAAATGTTTTTATATTATGAAAAGTGTAAAAACGATTCTTCAGGTTAAAAGGAGCAGTCGAATGCAGAAATCGATATCATTTTTTGTCATTTTTTCAATCCTTTGGGGTTCGCTATTTCTGTTTTCTATTATTGGCAGCTTAGGGACAACCCCGATTCCGCTGACAAAGGACTCCAAATTTCTCATGTCCAGCATCCTCCCTCAGGGCTGGGGCTTTTTTAGCAAAAATCCGCGTGATACTGCAATCGGCTTATATGAGGCTGAAAATGCCAGCGCCAAGGTCAGATGGCCCAATATGAGGGCTGACAACCTATTCGGCCTGTATCGGTATGGGCGGTCACAAGGCGTTGAAATGGGCGTGATCTACAGCCAAGTCGGCAAGGAACAGTGGACAGCATGTAAAGAAAAGGACCTCGGCGCATGCAAAAGCAAAGCCAAAACCGTGCAATTAAAAACACCCGCTCCCCGCCCGCTGCTTTGTGGCAGCTACTATTTGACGAAAGAGGATATTGTTCCTTGGAGCTATTCTAAATATACCCCTTCGTCTTATCAGGTAAAAAGCATAGTCAAGGTTGTGATCTCATGCTCGAAAACATAAAACAGACCATCACCAGATGGGACGAAAGAAACCCGTGGACAAATGTATATGGCCTCGCGCGAAGCATCATTGCGCTATCCAGCCTGCTGACGCTGCTCATCAATCACCCGAGCCTCATTATGAAGCCAGCCAGCGGGATCAGCAGCTATCCAGCTTGTAAAATGAATCTCAGTCTCTTTTGTCTCGGCGAAAATAACTATATGATGTTAAATCTTTTCAGATGGGTCTGCATTGCCATTCTGGTGCTTGTTGTCATTGGCTGGCGCCCCAGAATCACCGGGGTTCTGCATTGGTATGTCAGTTACAGCCTGCAGTCATCGCTGATCGTCATCGACGGAGGCGAGCAGGCAGCAGCCGTCATGACCTTTTTATTGCTTCCCATCACGCTGACCGATCCGAGAAAATGGCATTGGAGTACGAGACCTATAGAGGGCAAAAGAACACTTGGAAAAATAACAGCTTTTATTTCTTATTTTGTGATCAGAATCCAAGTGGCGGTGCTTTATTTTCACTCTACCGTCGCTAAGCTATCTCAGCAGGAATGGGTGGACGGAACGGCCGTCTATTATTTCGCCCAGGAAAAAACCATTGGCTTCAACGGCTTTTTTCAGGCGTTAACGAAGCCAATTGTAACAAGTCCGTTCGTGGTGATTCCGACATGGGGGACGCTGCTGGTTCAAATTGTCATCTTCGCGGCACTGTTTGCGCCGAAGAAGCATTGGAGATTGATTTTGATCATCGCTGTTTTTATGCATGAGATTTTTGCAGTCATGCTGGGCCTCATCAGTTTTTCGATTATCATGGCCGGCATTTTGATATTGTATCTCACTCCTATCGATTCCACGATTCAATTTACATATATTCGCAGACTGTTGTGGAATAAAAAACACAAGAAGGGAGAGGTTTCAGTTTGAAGAAGGCGTTTCTAGTATTTTTGTCGGTTGTATTGGTGACGACTGTGTTTTTGGTGAAGCAGCAAGAAAGTGTGGCACAGGCAAAGCAGCTTGAGTATTCAGGTGAGGAAATTTTTAAAGGCTTTGTGTTTGCCCAAGGGGAAGTTGGCAAACAACTTCCAGAGGTCTTTAATAAAGCGATGACAGACAAACTCAACACAAAACAGGCAAAGGCTTTTGCCAATCAGGTTGTCGCTGATATTAAAAAAGAGGATGCTGACTTTTTTGATAACCTGAAGAAAGCTGTTTACAGCAAAGATGCATTGAAAGTGGATGAACTGCTGAAAAAAGCAGGTCAAATCGTTGAAGAAAAAGTAGAAGCTGCAAAGGAAATCGCCGCTTCTAAGGATGATACATCCAGAGTTCAGGCCGAGCTTGTCAACACTGTTGATACCGCTAACTATTTCTATTATGTTTCTTATGTTGCTGCAGCAGGTGCCCTGATTCTGATCATTCTCGCCATTGATATTACGCCGATTGCGATTTCAGACAATGTGGATCGCGAAATGGCAATCAGAACGCTGGTTGATGAATTAAACTAGACATAAAAAAACGGCTCGCTCCGCAGTCTGCTGCAGGCGAGCCGTTTTCATGCTATTTTTTCTCGTATGTCCATCCATTTTCCTGATACACTTTTCCGTTTTTCATCAAATGGCCCAGCGCGCGTTTAAAGGCGGCTTTGCTCATATTAAAACGTTCTCTGATATCGTCAGGCTGGCTTTTGTCACTGTACGGCATGGCACCGTTTCTCATTCTCATATACGTTAGAATGCACTCAGCATCAACTGACATTGCATCCTGTTTTCTCGGAAGCAGCGACAAGTTGACTGAACCGTCTTCTTTCACTTGAATCACCCGGCCTGTGACTCTTGAACCCAGTCTTGGCTCCTCTTTTCTTTCTGACGGGTGAATAAAACAGCGGATACCGTCATCCGTGATCACGAATGAACCCGATGCGATCAGCCTGTACACCGTACCTGTCAGCTCTTTATTCATCAGATCTTCTGAAGCGTCGGTAAACAGTTCGCTGATGATATCTTCCGGCGCTGGTTTCGCAAACATGCGCCCCCGGTTCGTCACCTTCAGCATACAGTAAAGTTTGTCCCCTTTTTGCGGCCAGACATCTTCGTACGGCGGCAAATGCTCAGTTGCGACTAGTGCGTCCTTCGATAAACCGACATCAACGAAAACGCCCATATCTTCCACTTTATCCACCACTTCAACCCAGCCATATTCATCCGCGCTGATGATCGGAATTTTCATCGTGGCCGCAAGCCTTTCCTGCTGGTCTACGTATATAAAGACTTCTACTTCGTCTCTGTCCTCGATATCCTCAGTCATTTCACTGTTATGTAAGAGAATCGTATCTTCCCCATCGGTTAAAAAGTAACCGAAGTCGGTTTGGTGATCTATACTCAAGGTTAATTGCTGCCCTGGTCTCATGCTATCGTCCTTCCTGTTCCGCTTATTCTCTGCGGATTTTGTTAACATTTTTTCCAATCATCACAAATTGATTCTTTGTTCTGTTGGAAGTTTCTCTTTATTCTACTATAATCAACACATAAGTTAAATGTTATGGAGGTTTTCATATGGCAAAAGAAAGTTCATTTGATATTGTATCCAAGGTGGAATTGCCTGAAGTGCAAAACGCAATCCAAATCGCACTGAAGGAAATCAGTACCCGATATGACTTTAAAGGCAGCAAAAGCGACATTTCTTTAGATAAAGAGGAGCTGGTCCTCGTTTCCGATGACGAATTCAAATTAAGCCAGCTGAAAGATGTGCTGGTCAGCAAATTGATTAAACGAAACGTACCGACAAAAAACATTGATTACGGCAAGGTTGAAAACGCGTCAGGCGGAACGGTGCGCCAGCGTGCAAAGCTTGTTCAAGGCATTGACAAGGACAACGCAAAAAAAATCAATACGATCATCAAAAACTCCGGACTGAAAGTAAAGTCTCAGGTGCAGGATGATCAAGTGCGTGTCACCGGAAAAAACAAAGATGACCTGCAGCAGATTATCTCAGCTGTACGGGGAGCAGATCTGCCAATTGACGTTCAATTTATAAATTTCAGATAAATTTTCTGATTCCTATTGATTATTGTCTTTATTTTCGGTAAATTTGGAGAAAGGGAAAAACGCCAGATATCTTTTGGCACTTCCTGACACGAAAATTTCATATCCGTTCTTATCAAGAGAAGCAGAGGGACTGGCCCGACGAAGCTTCAGCAACCGGTGTAATGGCGATCAGCCATGACCAAGGTGCTAAATCCAGCAAGCTCGAACAGCTTGGAAGATAAGAAGAGACAAAATCACTGACAAAGTCTTCTTCTTAAGAGGACTTTTTTTATTTCTCTTTTTTCCTTGCTGATGTGAATAAAGGAGGCAGACAATGGGACTTTTAGAAGATTTGCAAAGACAGGTGTTAATCGGTGACGGCGCCATGGGGACGCTCCTCTACTCCTATGGCATTGACAGGTGTTTTGAGGAGCTCAATATTTCAAAGCCGGAGGAAATTCAGCGCATACATAAAGCGTACGTTGAAGCGGGAGCCAACATTATTCAAACGAATACGTACGGGGCCAACTATATTAAATTATCCAGACACGGGCTTGAGGATGACATCAAAAAAATGAATCAGGAGGCCGTAAAGATCGCGCGGGCTTCAGCAGGCGATGCATACGTGCTTGGAACGATGGGCGGCATACGCACATTTAATAAAAACGCATACAGTCTTGACGAAATTAAGCGCAGCTTCCGCGAGCAGCTGTATCTGCTGCTGCATGAAGAGCCGGATGGCTTGCTGTTAGAAACGTATTATGATTTGGAAGAAGCCCGTGAAGTGCTGAAAATCGCGCGCAAAGAGACTGATCTTCCGATTATGCTCAATGTCTCCATGCACGAGCAAGGCGTATTGCAGGACGGAACGCCGCTTTCTGACGCATTGCGCTCGATTGCGGATCTCGGAGCTGATATTGTCGGCATTAACTGCCGCCTCGGCCCTTATCACATGATTGAAGCGCTCAGCGAAGTGCCGATTTTTGATGACGTATTCTTATCCGTTTATCCGAACAGCAGTCTTCCTTCGCTTGAAGAGGGACGGCTCGTCTATGAAACAGACGACACGTATTTTCAAAACAGCGCGTCAGAATTCCGTAAGCAAGGCGCGCGGATTATCGGCGGCTGCTGCGGCACAACACCGAATCACATCAGGGCGATGGCGGAAGCGGTTGGCGGGCTGGCTCCGATTACGGAAAAAGAAGTCAAAACCCGGGCGAAAGAATTCATTTCTGTTCATCACGAGCGAACCGAGCCCGGTCTGGATGAGATCGCAGCGAAAAAACGCTCTATTATCGTAGAACTGGACCCGCCGAAAAAACTAAGCTTTGACAAATTTCTATCGGCGGCTGCTGAATTAAAAGAAGCGGGAATCGATGCCCTGACACTCGCCGACAATTCTCTGGCGACCCCGCGGATCAGCAATGTTGCCTGCGGTGCCCTTGTCAAGCAGCAGCTCGATATGCGTTCCCTTGTCCATATTACGTGCCGTGACCGTAATATTATCGGCTTACAGTCACATTTAATGGGCCTTGATACGTTAGGGCTGAATGACGTGCTTGCTATTACAGGTGACCCTTCTAAAATCGGGGATTTTCCTGGTGCGACGTCTGTATATGATTTAACATCTTTTGATTTAATCAGGCTGATCAAACAATTCAATGAAGGTCTGTCTCTGTCTGGAAAACCGCTCGGCAAGAAAACGAATTTCTCAGTTGCCGCCGCATTTAATCCTAACGTCCGCCATCTGGATAAAGCGGTAAAACGGCTTGAGAAAAAAATAGATTGCGGCGCAGATTATTTTGTTTCTCAGCCTGTCTATTCCGAGCAGCAGCTTGTCGATATCCATAACGAAACAAAACATCTGAAGACGCCGATCTATATCGGCATCATGCCGCTGACAAGCAGCCGGAATGCCGAATTCATCCATAATGAAATTCCCGGCATTAAGCTGTCTGATACGATTCGCGAAAAAATGGCCCATGCCGGTGAAGATAAAGAAAAGCAAAAGGCGGAAGGCCTTGCAATTGCACGCTCCCTGCTGGATACGGCATGCGAGCTGTTTAACGGCATCTACTTGATAACGCCTTTCCTCAGATCTGACTTAACCGCTGAGCTCACATCATATATTCAGCAAAAAGATGAGCAGCGCCAAAATATCTTTTTGCATTAATTTCCAAAAGACTGCCTGATCGAATCGGGCAGTCTTTTTCAACGAGATTCGTGTTACGATATAGAAAAACAATCATGAGGAGGAACATTATGCTCGAAGTCAAAACCATTTCCGCGGAAGATACATATGAAATCCGGCATCGCATTCTGCGTCCCCATCAATCCATCGAACAATGCAAATATAAAGAGGATCACGCAGAAGGCTCCTTTCATCTCGGCGTGTTTTATGATGGAACGCTGATCAGCATCGCTTCTTTTTCCCCGCAAAGTCAGCCTTTATTAACGGAAGCCCCTGCGTATCGGCTGAGAGGCATGGCAACGCTCGAGGGATATCGCGATCAAAAAGCTGGAAGCACGCTGATCAAACACGCGGAGCACAAACTGGCGGAGAGCGGCGTTCAGGCGGTATGGTGCAACGCAAGACACCATGTCAAGGGCTACTATGCCAAGCTTGGCTGGAAGGAACTTGGCGAACCATTTGACATTCCCGGCATTGGCAATCATATTGTCATGTACAAAACACTTAGAACAAGCAGGTGATCTTATGGACGTAGTAGATGAACTGATTAAGCTTCATGAAGAACACGTTTCCGGCTTATTGCGGCTTTGCGGGCAAGCCGGGTGGCCGGATTATGGCGAACAAGAGCTGAAACTGCTTGTTCAGCAGGGACGCTTTTTCGGTTATCAAAATGTCAGCGGTGAGATGATTTCCTGCATCGGCTTGTTTTTGTTTGGCCGTCTTACTTCTATCGGCCTTGTTATCGTTGACAAGGAATATAAACGGCTTGGTCTCGGCAGGCGTATGGTAAACGCCTGTATCACCCAAACGGATGAAAACACAGCCATCAGGCTTTGCGCCACAAAGGAAGGTTTGCCGCTTTATGAAAAAGCAGGTTTTCATACGGCAGGTTCAGTGCGAAAGTACAGCTGTCACAGTTTTCAACCTTATACAAAAAAGCTTGATGCTGAACTGACATCCTTTAGAGAACAAGACTTTCACGACTTAACCGCGGCGGATCTGGCTGCCTTTGGCGGAGATCGATCAAACCTTTTGCAGCAGCTTATTTCTGCTTCATGCGAATGTATCATCGCCCGAAATCAGGACGGACAGCTCATTGGCTACGGACTTTCTGTACAGACACCGGCCAATTTGAAATTCGGCCCCATCATCGCTCCATCATCAGATGTTGCAGCACAGATAATTAACAGGCTGGCGGCCGGCAAACAAGGGCCGATGCGAATTGATATACCGAGTGAACACACGTCTCTGCATGACAGCCTGATAGAAATGGGATTTCGTAAAGATGATGAACCTCCGCTTTTGTTCTATCAGAAAAAAGCGCCTATTCAAAATGGACACTTATATGCTTTGATTTCACAGGCTCTCGGTTAACCCTCTTTTTTCCCGAACAGGTATCTTCTGTTCGGTTTTTTGCTGTCTGATCGCTGAATAAACGAAGCCATCAGGGACATTCTAAGCAGAAGAAAAGGAGTGTGCTCTGAGATGGAATCATCAAAACAAAATAACGGAATGACGATTGTAGCAATCGGTTCAATCCCTTTAATATTAACCCTAGGAAACTCGATGCTTATTCCGATTTTGCCAAAAATGAAATCTGAACTTCATTTATCACAATTTCAAGTCAGTCTCGTGATCACAGTATTTTCCTTGATTGCAGCATTTGCGATTCCGATTGTCGGTTATCTCGCAGACCGATTCTCAAGGAAAGTCATCATTATTCCCTGCTTAATTTTGTATGGTGCCGGCGGTTTGTTAGCCGGGTTTGCGGCAGGTTTTTTTGACAATGCCTATCCTTGGGTCATGGCAGGACGAGCGTTACAGGGAATCGGGGCAGCCGGAACCGGCCCAATTGCCATGGCACTGACGGGAGATCTGTTTAAAGGCGCCCAGGAGAGCAAGGTGCTGGGCCTTGTTGAAGCTTCAAACGGCATGGGGAAAGTGCTTTCACCGATCATTGGCTCGCTTATCGCCCTGCTTGTCTGGTATGGCGCGTTTTTTGCCTTCCCTGTGTTTTGTATCATTTCAATCGTGCTGACTTGGATTTTTATTAAAGAGAAGAAAAAGGAAAAAGAACCGCCACCTATCGGAAAATATGCGAAAGGGCTGTTAAGTGTTTTTAAACATGAAGGCAGATGGCTGTTTACCGCTTATTTAGCCGGTGCGACCTGTTTGTTTACTTTATTCGGCATCCTGTTTTATCTCTCAGATGTTCTTGAAAAAACATACGACACCGACGGCGTGAAAAAAGGCTTGATTTTAGCGATTCCGCTTTTGGTTATGTGTGTGACGTCCTATACAACAGGAAGCAAAATCGGGCAAAAGCAATCGTTAATGAAAAAGCTGATCGTACTTGGATTGGCGTTCATGACCGTATCCTACGCGGCACTGTCATTCATTGAAAATCTTGTCCTCTTTATCAGTGTTCTCGTGCTGAGCAGTATCGGCTCAGGTCTTGTCCTTCCTTGTGTGAACAGTTTCATTACCGGGGCTGTCGGCAAGGAAAGACGGGGATTTGTCACCTCGCTGTACGGATCTGTACGCTTCTTAGGGGTAGCAATCGGCCCTCCGATTTTCGGCCGCCTGATGCAATGGTCCAGACCCGGCATGTTTTTAAGCATTACGGGATTGACTCTCGTTGTCGGCATTCTTGTGATGATGTTAATCCATGTGAAGCAAAATAATGAAGAAACAAAAGAGAAAGAAGACCCTAAAATGGCTGGCAATCGGCTGCAGCCCGCTGAGGAAAGGTAGCACCTAGTTTGAAAATTGTACGAATTGAAACCTTTCCGCTATTGCACCGATTAGAAAAGCCATACGGAGACGCCAACGGGCTTAAACGATATCGGACTTGTTATCTGATCAGGATTATCACCGAAAGCGGGATAGACGGCTGGGGAGAATGTGTTGATTGGCTCCCTGCTCTCCATGTCGGTTTTACGAAACGGATCATCCCGTTTCTTTTAGGAAAACAGGCTGGCAGCCGCCTGTCATTAGTGCGCACGATTCAAAAATGGCACCAGCGGGCGGCCTCCGCTGTAAGCATGGCGCTGACAGAGATTGCAGCCAAAGCTGCGGATTGTTCGGTTTGCGAATTATGGGGCGGGCGATACAGAGAGGAGATTCCTGTGTACGCGTCTTTTCAATCGTACTCAGACTCCCCGCAATGGATCAGCCGCTCAGTCTCCAATGTTGAAGCCCAGTTGAAAAAAGGGTTTGAGCAAATCAAAGTCAAAATTGGCGGGACTTCATTCAAAGAGGATGTCCGGCACATCAATGCGCTGCAGCATACAGCAGGCAGCTCCATTACGATGATTCTGGACGCAAACCAAAGCTACGATACCGCTGCGGCTTTTAAATGGGAGCGCTATTTCTCCGAATGGACGAACATTGGCTGGCTTGAGGAGCCTTTGCCCTTTGATCAGCCGCAGGATTACGCTATGCTTCGAAGCCGTTTGTCTGTTCCTGTTGCCGGCGGAGAAAACATGAAAGGCCCGGCGCAATATGTGCCTCTCCTTTCACAGCGCTGTTTGGATATCATTCAGCCCGATGTCATGCATGTCAACGGAATTGATGAGTTTCGGGACTGCCTCCAGCTCGCGCGTTATTTCGGCGTCAGAGCATCCGCCCATGCATATGACGGATCGCTTTCACGGCTCTATGCTTTATTTGCACAAGCCTGTCTGCCCCCATGGTCTAAAATGAAGTACGATCACATTGAACCGATCGAGTGGGACGTCATGGAGAATCCTTTTACAGATCTCGTCAGCCTGCAGCCTTCAAAAGGAATGGTCCACATCCCGAAAGGAAAAGGCATTGGCACAGAGATCAATATGGAGATCGTCAATCGCTACAAGTGGGATGGCTCAGCCTATTAAGCTGGGCCATTTCTTTATTTTGAGACATAAATAATGGACAGCCTCATAAAATGAAAACAGCGGACAAGTCTTTTCATAAAGGAGCAAATGACTTAATGGCTGAACTGCTGATGAAAGCAAAACTTACGTTTATGATTGTCGTAGGCGGCGTACTACAGGGACTCGGCATGTCCTTGTTTTTATTTCCGCATGATATTCCGACAGGCGGTGCAGCAGGTATTGCGGTGCTATTGCATTATCTGTTTCAAATCCCCCACGGATTTTCAGTGTGGGCTGTGAATGTATCAATGCTTTTTACCGCTTTAAAATGGCTGGAGATGAGAACATTCACCGGCACCCTCGCTTCTATCACCGTCACCTCTGTCTCGGTATTGATCTTTGATGCAGTTTTTCCTGATATCACATCTAACCTGTGGCTTGATCTGGCAAGCGGCGCAGTGTTATTGGGACTCGGAATCGGACTTTTATACAAATATAAAATTTCGAACGGAGGATTCGGAGCCCTTGCTCTGATGATTTCTATCTACCGCGGCGGGAATCCTGGAACGATCCTGCTCATCATGAATTGCATCATTTTTATGGTCACCGCGTCTATTATTGACTGGGGCATCGTCATTCAAGCCCTCATATGCCAGGTGATATCGACAAGAGTCATCGACTTCATCTACAACATCCGCCTGACCTCACTTCCCTATCTCACGCCTATGTACCGCCATAAAAAATAATAGGCAGAGGCTCTCTTCACGACGAGAGCCCCGCAGCCGCTATTTTACAGAAAAAAGGTATCGGATCTTAGCCCTAAACGCAGCGTTTCCAACGCGATGGCATCATGAAATGGAATATTGGCCAGATTCACATTCGGCCCGATTTTTTGAATAAACCCTTGCTGAAGCGTTTTGTTAGGCGCTTCAAAAATCAGCCTGTTGATATCAATATCCGAGGAAATGATGTCGTCAACAATTTGAAACCTGACATCGCCGCTGCTGGAACAGATCCCTCCCGTTCCGCTTTCTCTGGCTTCTGTAATCACTTTTTCCGCGCCCGCTTCCATATCCTCAACGATATATTCAAGCCATTCCTCAGAGCTTTGCCGGCTTGCTAATTCCGCATCCTTGCTGCCCACCTCACTGAGCACAAGAAATTCATCAGAAAAATCGGCAATGTAAGCCGCTTTCTCTTTATTTGTCATCGGGAGCGTACCGTTTGAAATCTCAATATATTCACAGCCGAAATAGGTGCAGTACCGATGAAATTCATTCACTTTTTTCTGGCTTACGTACTTTTCAAACAGTGTGCCGCCAAAGAAAAATGTAATGTCATGTTCTTTCAGTGTGCTGATTTTTTCTTCAAGATCTTTTGTAAGTAATGATGTGCCCCAGCCGAATTTCACAAAATCAATATAGTCGGACGCTCCGGCTATCGCATCTTTGAAAAATTGCAAGGGATAGCCGTTATCAATTAAAATGGACTGCCCGGTTTCTCTCGGCTTGTTTGTTCTCACTGGCAATTCTAGTGAAAAATCATTCATATTATGACCCTCTCTATCGTTGGAACTTCTCCATCTTGTTTCACTTTCATCACGAAATCGCCCGTCAGTTCTTTTGTACAGTAAACGATGTCTTCCGAATCAAACAATGGCTGGCGGCAGTCAAAAAACTTCTCCGCAACAGAAGAGCCTTTTATTCTTTCAATCGCCTCCGCAGCCGTTACCACATTTGTCCCTTCAATGATGCCTTTGATATACTCCGCACATGCCATATCGTCATCACCGGATGGATGGGAAGCCACTATGTTTATGACACAATCGTTTGCGACGAGCTTTTTCACATGCTGTGCCGTTGTTTTGGCATTGGAAAATCCAGTTACGAACAGATGCTTTGCGTTCAGCGCCCCCAATGCTGCTGTGACGCCGTTTGTTGTTTTCTGGATCAGGCTTTTATCCGTCATATTCTGCCCAGCCATACGTTTTGGAGAATTATCTAAATCAAATCCGCTGATACCGACCCCCTTTTCCTCTCCCGTCAAAACATAATCCGGATAGGTGTCTTTCAGCGCAAAGGCTTCATCAGCTGTCCGGACCAACAAAATCTCTTTCGCCCCGCCGATAAACGCATAATGGGCGACCGTAAAGGCTCTGATGACATCAATGACGATGTTAATGTCCGCCGGGGCAAGCGAATGATGATGCCCCTGATAAATGGCAATCGGCATACTACCTCTCCTTGGGCATAAAACCATTTTGCTAAAAAGCATATTCAGCCGGGCTCTTAATGGTTCCGCACCTCATTTTAGCGGGCGCAGCCCCTAAAAACCCTGAACCTTTATGCAAAAAATGAATAGTCTGCCTATAACTCGATCAATAGATAAAAAAAGCAGATGCAAACGGGGGGAAAACATTGAACGAAACCATCACATATGACACATGGAACGACATGCTGTCCAAACGGATAACGGATCAATTGATCGATGAGCTCGATGTGTTGAAATGGGCTTACCGAACGTACGGAGAAAAGATTGTGTATGCCTGCAGCTTTGGCGCAGAAGGAATGGTGCTTCTCGACTTAATATCAAAAATCAACAAAAATGCACACATCATCTTTTTGGATACCGGGCTTCATTTTCAGGAAACATATGAGCTGATCGAGACCGTCAAAGAGCGATATCCGGGATTTGCAATCCAGATGCTCGAACCCGAGCTGAGCTTAACAGAACAGGGGACGAAGTACGGCGGAGAGCTGTGGAAGCATAACCCGAACCTCTGCTGCCAATTGCGGAAAATCGAACCGCTCAAAAAGCACCTGTCCGGCATGACAGCTTGGATTTCAGGACTGCGCCGGGATCAGTCACCAACGAGAAAGCATATTCAATACGTAAACCTGGACCAGAAGTTTGAGCTCATCAAAATTTGCCCGCTTATCCACTGGACATGGGATGACGTTTGGACGTACATCCGCCTGCACAATTTGCCTTATAACAAACTGCACGATCAACATTATCCGAGCATAGGCTGTGAAATGTGTACACTGCCTTCCCCGGACCCGAACGATGAGAGGGCTGGAAGATGGGCCGGACGGGAGAAAACAGAATGCGGCCTGCATCAGGAATAGCGGATGGCAGGTTCTTGATGTGAGAATCGAAATGATGTTGAGACGCTGATGTCAAACTTTCATTAACTGCAGAAAAGAAAACAAGGAAACGTATAAATGGAGGTTGAACACGTTGAATGGAAACGAACCCCATGGAGGGGTATTAATCAACCGCTGTGATCCCGCATGCCATTTTGAAGGGTGCGCGTGCCAAGCAGAGCTGGATCAGCTTGCACTGAGTGATCTGGAGCTTATCGCGATCGGCGGATACAGCCCGTTAACAGGTTTTTTTGGGGAAAAAGATTATCATCGTGTTGTGAAAGAAATGAGGCTGGCAAACGGCTTGCCGTGGAGCCTGCCGATTACGCTGCCTGTCGGAGAAAAAACAGCAAAACAGCTGTCTGCCGGAGATCACGTCAAGCTTGTGAAAGACGGTGTTACCTACGGCATGATCACAGTCACCGATATATACCAGCCTGATAAAACACAAGAAGCACTGTCTGTTTTTAAAACAAACGATCCTGCCCACCCAGGCGTAAAAAAATTGCTGGCGCGCCCGGATTACTATATCGGAGGGCCTATCACGGTCAGCCGCCTGCCTGACAAATCTTTCGAACAGTTTTATGCAACGCCCGCTGAAACAAGAGCCGCCTTTCAAAAACTCGGCTGGAAGACGATTGTCGGCTTTCAAACCAGGAACCCTGTTCACAGAGCGCATGAATACATTCAAAAAACAGCGTTAGAAACGGTCGACGGTCTGCTGCTTCACCCGCTTGTCGGAGAAACAAAGTCAGACGATATCCCCAGCGATATCAGAATGGAGAGCTACCAGGCTTTGCTTAATCACTATTATCCAAAGGATCGTGTCATGTTATCGGTTTTCCCTGCCGCCATGCGTTATGCAGGTCCGCGGGAAGCGATTTTCCATGCGCTCGTCCGAAAAAATTACGGCTGCACCCATTTTATTGTAGGCCGTGATCACGCGGGTGTCGGCAGCTACTATGGAACATACGACGCCCAAAATATTTTTCAATCATTCACAGAGGAAGAGCTGGGCATCAAGCCGCTGTTTTTTGAGCACAGCTTTTATTGCCGAAAATGCGGAAACATGGGCACCTCCAAAACATGTCCGCACAGCCCGAGAGACCACATCCACTTATCAGGCACAAAAGTGAGAGAGCTTCTCCGCCAAGGCAAAAAGCCGCCTAAAGAATTCAGCCGGCCTGAGGTCGCAGCCGTGCTGATCAAGGGACTTCACCAACAGCCTGTTGCCATCAAGCAAAACAGCGGGGAATTGCAATGACACACAATCCGAACATCATTTGGCATCCCGCTGCCATCTCAAAGTCTGACAGACAGTCCTTAAACGGACACAAAAGCTGCGTCCTTTGGTTTACAGGTTTGTCCGGCTCCGGAAAATCGGTGCTGGCCAATGCAGTCGATGAAAAGCTTTACCGCAAGGGCATTCAGAGCTACGTGCTTGACGGTGATAATATCCGCCACGGCTTAAACAAAGATCTTGGATTTCAGACTGGTGACAGGATTGAAAACATCCGCCGGATCGGGGAAGTGGCGAAGCTGTTTGTCGACAGCGGGCAAATGATTTTAACGGCTTTTATTTCTCCATTCAGAGAGGATCGGGACATGGTTAGAGCGCTTTTTCCTAAAGGTGAGTTCTTCGAAATTTATGTGAAGTGCCCACTGCATGTTTGTGAACAGCGCGATCCAAAAGGGCTTTATAAAAAAGCGCGAATCGGAGAGATCAAACATTTCACCGGGATCGATTCTCCGTATGAAGCGCCGCTTTCACCCGATTTCATCATTGAGTCTGACCAGACTTCTATTTCCGATGGAGCTGATCTCATCATTAACGCACTGCAAAACAGAGGAATTATATAAAAAACCCGATCAATGTCGGGTTTTTTCTTATGAATTGGAGAACTGCGCAATCAAACTGTTGATCTTCTCTTTTTCCTCATAAAATGCTCCGTGCCCGCTGTTTGCAAACGGAACCAATTCCGACTGTTTGATGCCGCGCTTCAATTCTTTCGCAAAATCAAACGGCGCAATTCTATCCTTTCTCCCGTGCAGGATCAGCGTCGGCACCTTGATTGCAGCAAGTTCCTTTCTGAGATCTTCGTCTCTTAATGCGATGCCCGAGTGGATCGTCCCGTAGGAGGAAGCCTCCAGCATCAGATTGAGAAACCACTGCCTAAGCTCTGGAGACACTTTTTTCTCAAAAAACTGTTCCCCTAAATCAGCCAGTGTTTTGGGCCGATCAGCTTTGAACAATTCAATCATATCGTCAATATCCTGCTTCCTCATCCCGTACGGATAACCCGGGCGTTTTGTAAACGCGGGGGCCGCCGCAGACAGTAAAATCAGCTTATCAACATCGGCTCCTTCATGCCTTGCCATATAACGGATTGCAATGGCG
Organism: Bacillus sp. EU52; assembly: GCF_037964975.1. NCBI lineage: Bacteria > Bacillati > Bacillota > Bacilli > Caryophanales > Bacillaceae > Bacillus > Bacillus sp. EU52. Next base: position 1,122,574 of record NZ_CP150177.1, on the reverse strand, counting down.
CCGCCCATTGAAAAACCGGCAAGAATCGCATTCTCAAGCTGCAGCGTATAAATGACTGCTTTCACATCATCGGCCATCGTGTCATAATCGTAGCCTTCCCAAGGGCGGTCAGATTGCCCATATCCCCGTAAATCAACGCCGATAAAACGAAATCCCCTTTTCGGAAGCTCATTCATTTGATATTCAAACATCTTATGATTCAACGGCCACCCGTGCAAAAAGATGATCGGCCTTCCATGTCCGATATCCTCTACAAACAGTGTCACATGCTCCTCGGTTTTGATGTAATGCCCCATTCCGCATTCCTCCTGTTCCCTTTGGCTTTCCCGGCCTGTAAACGCCTTGACGTATAGGAAGCTTTCCATTTATGCTTACAAAACAAGCTGGCTGCTGTACCAAGAAAAGACTCTTCACGATTTACTATATGTATCAATTTCCTTAACGATCTATTAAATTGAACCCGGAAGCCTCTGTTTTTCGGGCAGCAAAGGATGTCATCATATGAATAAAATCGCAATTCAAAAACCAAACATACCGGAAAACCTGCAAACCGCAGATTTTCATGATGCCGTGACGCAGGATGATGTAATCAGCATGCATTTGTTTGAAGATTGTACAATCTGCGGCGAAGATATCGAAAGACTCTGTGTGGAAAAAACGGTATTCAGAAATGTCGTCTTTATCGATGTGTCTTTTCGGCATATTGAACTGACCGATGTGATCTTTGAAAAATGTGATTTATCAAACGCCGATTTCAGCGGGGCTGTCATTCACAGAACTTCAGTTAAGCAGTCAAAAATGGTTGGAATGAATGTGGCGGAAGCAACGCTGCGAAATGTTTCATTCGAGGAATGCCACGGACATTTCAGCTCATTTTCGTACTCAAATATGAAACAAGTTCGATTTGATCACTGTGCTCTTATGCAAAGTGAATGCAGCAATACGGTGCTCCAGCAGACACACTTTGACGGATGCGAATTAGAAGGCGCCAGCTTTACCGGCACGTCCCTTCAAAACATGGACATCAGCACGTGCCGTTTTGAACAGCTTCATGTCTCCCTCGACAAATTGAAAGGCTGCAAAATCGCACCAGAGCACGCGATTGCCTTCGCCAGGGCACTGGGAGCTGTCATCGTATAACCAAAGCTTAGGACATCATCAGGCAGCGTGCTGTTTCAGCTGCCGCTTTAATGCCAGTTTCCAAATCTCCAAGAGATGCATAGGAATATGACAGCCTGATGCTGTTTCGGTCTTCACCGTCATAAATGTAGCCGGGATTCACAAGCACCTGCCGTTTCAGCAATCCATAAAAGAAATGGCTGACAGGCAGGTTTTTGTGAAATGTCACCCAAATATAAAAGCCGCCTGCGGGAATCCGCCACGTGGCAATGTCCCCGGCATACCGCTCAAGAAAATGAACGGCGGCGTCTCTCCTTTCTTTAAGCTTCCTGCGTACCCAAGTCAGATGCTCTTCATAATACCCCTGTGACAGCCACTCGGCAGCCGCCCACTGGGACAGGCCGCTTGATCCGTAGTCTGTCTGCATTTTAATGTCCGCCAGCCTTTCAATAACCGGCTCCGGACCGGCAAGCCAGCCGATTCGCAGACCGGGGCTAACCGTTTTTGAAAACGTGCCCAGATACAGAATATTGCCCTCATGATCCATTGCTTTCAACGGCTGCGGAGGTTTTTCTTCAAACCATAAATCACCGTACGCATCATCCTCAATGATGGGCAGCTGCTCTTTTTTTGACAGGCTGATGATCTCTTTCCTTCGCTGCTCTGACATGACTGTGCCTGTCGGATTATGAAACGACGGAATCGTGTAAAGCAGCTGTCCACCATATTGTTTTCGATTAGAAGAAACAAGCCCCGCTTTGACCCCTTCATCATCCATCGGCAAGCCGCGAAGCCGCATCCCAGCTGATTGAAATACATGCAAGGATTGAAGGTAGGACGGCTTCTCCGTCAAAATGACAGAATCTCGTTTTAAAAGTCCAATTGAGATGAGCTGAAGTGCCTGAAGTGCACCGGACACAATTAAAATTGCAGACGGTGACACATGGATCTTCTTTCCTTTTAAATGGTCGGCCACTGCCTCCCGCAGCTGACGGTTTCCTTTCGGCTGCTCATATCCTAAAGACAGGGCGCCCGGATTGATTTGCTGAAACATCCGTCCAATTGTGTCAGCAGGCACAAGATCCGGTGATAGTTCTCCAGTTCCTAATCTGATGATATCCGCTCTTGGTTCGTTCTGATTAATAGCTTGAATGATGGAAGAATTGGCGCGATGAATGCCCGAACGGACGTAATCGCTCCAATCAAGCGGTGGCTCAGCCGCCAGCACGCTCCAAGTACTGTTTACAACCTTCGTACCGCCGCCTCTTCTTCCCTCTAACAAGCCTTGAGACGTGAGTTCATCTATAGCTGCTGTGACTGTGCTGCGGTTGACTTGAAACATGTCGGCCAGCGTTCTCTGTGAGGGGATTTTCGTCCCTACAGCCCACTCTCCGTGAAGAATCTTGTCTTTCATATATTGTTCGATCTGCCGATGCAGCGGAATATCCGACTTTCGGCTTGGCTGCCATTGCGACAAGGTCATGCCCCCCTTTTTTACACATTATACATTTGGCTGGTTTCTAACCCAACCAAATGGCTGGAGACTTTAGTGACAATCTCTCTTATGATTGAAAAAAAATGTGAAAGGAGCTTTTTCAGCATGAATGCAATCATTCACGGAATTGTGCTCGCGTTTGGCTTAATTTTGCCGCTGGGAGTGCAGAATGTGTTTATTTTTCAGCAAGGCGCGTGGCAAAAGCATATTTGGCGGGCTCTCCCAGCTGTCATCAGTGCTTCAGTCTGCGATACCTTGTTAACGTTGCGGGCGTGTCTGTCATTGTGCAGGAGCTGCCTGTGTTTGAGACAGTCATGATGGCCGGCGGATTTTTATTTTTGCTTTATATGGGCTGGGTGACTTGGAACAGCCGTCCGAACACAAGCCAAAATGAGATACATACGTTCACACCAAAAAAGCAAGCTGCGTTTGCGGCCGCTGTTTCTCTTTTAAACCCGCATGCCATTCTGGACACGATCGGCGTCATCGGCACGAGCTCTCTTCAATATTCGGGGCTTGAGAAATGGCTCTTTATGGCCGCCTGCATCGCTGTGTCTTGGATTTGGTTTATCAGCCTTGCAATAGCGGGCCGGTTGTTTCAGACGATAGATACGAGCGGCAGCCTTATGCTGATGGTAAACAAATGCTCTGCAGCGGTTATGTGGGCAGCGGCAGGATATTTTGGGGTGTCACTCTTTTGCAATTGAAGGAGAAACAGATGAAAAAAACGAATTTCTTAGAAAAGGGGGCATGCTGATGACTGATGCAAAACAGTTTTATGACTATCATTCTTGGGCAAACAAGAAAATATTTACCCATATCGAAAACCTGCCGGAGGAAACTGCCTATCAAGAAGTAAAGAGCGTATTTCCTTCTGTCAGCGACGTGCTGCTTCATATGTGCAGGGCTGACTACATTTGGCTGAATGTTCTTTCGGGAGTGGCCTACCAAGAGATTATAGACAGCGCAGGCAAATTAGAGTCCGCGCAAGGTAATATGGCAGCGATTAAACAGCACGCTGCCGAGCTGGAGTCACAGTATCATGATTTCTTCAGCCGCCAGACGGACTTAGAACAGACCTTCACAATGCAGCATCCGAAACTAGGTACACTGGAATCAACCTATGCAGACACCATCCTGCATGTCGTCAATCACGGCACTTACCACAGAGGAAACGTAACCGCCATGCTGAGACAGCTGGGCCATTCTGGTGCACCTACTGATTATATGTACTATTTATATGAGAAAAGAGAAAGCAAGGGCTAAAAATGTCCTTGCTTTTTTTTGCGGAAAGCCTAAAATGCAACATATTTAGCTTTTACATACCTGTATAAGCGTGCTTCACATCTAGCTGTACCGGCCTGCCGATTCGAAAGGAATTGGTTGCGGCGATACCCACTTCTAAATTGATCGTCGCATCAATATCTGTCACAATCGGTGTTTTTCCATTCCGGACACACTCGGCGAAATGCTGAAGCTCCAAGCAGTAGGCTTCATGAAAACGAGTTTGAAAGTCTGGAATGATATCAAAACTGCTCCCTTTAGCCGATAGGATGGTCACATGTTGATGTCTCAATGTCCCTATGAAAATACTGCCCTCTGTCCCGATAACCTCCGCCCGGATGTCATGTCCGTATGGAGAGGTTCTGCTTGCCTCGACGTCCCCCGCTGCGCCGGAGTCAAATTCAATATACGTCAGCGCCTGATCCACATCGCCATACTGCTCCATAAACGGATTGTTCAGAATCCTGCCGTGTCCTGAAACAGAAGTGATTTCAGCCCCTAGCAAATAACGGGCAATATCATAGTCATGGATGGAACAGTCGATAAAAATTCCACCGCTGTGTTTGATAAATTCTGCGGGAGGCGCGCCTTGGTCGCGCGTAAAGCCTTTATAATAGATAGGTTTGCCGATTTCTCCAGCGTCGATCCGCCGTTTGGCATCTGCGTATGCGGGATCGAACCGTCTCATAAAGCCGACTTGGCAGATGACACCTGTCTCTTTCACTTTTTCAGAAACTGCTTTTGATTCCTCAAGGCTTAATGTCAGCGGTTTTTCAACAAAGATCTGTTTGCCGTTCTCGGCAGCTTTGATGATCATATCACCATGTGTGCTTGTCGGCGTTACGATAATGACAGCATCAATGCCAGGATCTTCTAACACTTCATACGGGTCCTCTGACCATTTTTCGATACCGAGTTCTCTGGCAACCTGCTCCGCTCTCCCTTTTAACGGATCACCGACACAAACCAGCTTTGCCCCCGGCACACTGGTGACGAGATTTTTCGCATGATAATAACCGAGCCTTCCTAATCCCAATACTGCACATCTTACTTGATGTTCCACGTCCCATCCTCTCCTTTATCTCATTTCAGGCTCGCTTTGAGAAAGCGCTTTCTCTTAACAACTAAAAAAACAGCGGTTCTATCCGCTCTGCCATTTTGCGCAAGCGCTTTCTCAAAAGATGATTTCATTTTACACTGCCATTGGTTTACACGCAATATGTTTTTTTTGCTTCAACTGTCATAATGAAAAAACCCGCTCATTAGCGGGCTCATGTGTTGAGCGGTGATGTAGAATGTCTGACTACAAGCTCAGGCGGGAGCACTATTTTTTGTTTCGCCTTTCGTTTTCCCTCTATTGCTTCTGCCAGCAGTTCGATGACGCTCCGCCCCATCTCTTTTATCGGCTGGGCTACGGTTGTCAGGGGCGGAGCCGCCATTTCTGCGAGTATCGTATTATCAAAACCAATGATAGAAAGATCATCCGGCACTTTTATGCCTCTTATTCTCGCAGCTTGTATGGCGGCACAAGCCAATACGTCGTTGAAGGCAAAAATAGCAGTCGGAGCGTTTCTGTCGAGCAATTTTCCCGCTTCTTCCTTGCCGCTTTCCAAGGAAAATCGCGTCTGGATGATAAGTGATTCATCAATGGGCACGCCCGCTTCCTCCATCGCCTGACGGAAGCCTTTGATTCTATTTTTTTCGCCTGTCGTTGACCCGTCTCCGATAATGCAGGCGATGTTCGTGTGGCCGAGTGACAGAAGATGCTTGGCAGCCTCATATCCGCCACGAACGTCATCTATCACAACAATATCCATCGGAAGAAGCGGCTTATCCTGAGAAATCATGGCAATCGGAATGTGTTCACTGGCGATTTCCTCCAAAGCAGACATACTGTCATGGCTTTCAATCCCTGTTGCAAAAATAATGCCATCCACCTTTTTCTGTTTCAGCACAGAAAAATACTTTGTTTCTTTTTTCGGATCGTAATCGGTGCTGCAAATCAACATTTGAAAACCGAGCTCATCCGCTCTTTCCTCAATGCTTTTGGCCAGTTCTCCGTAAAACGGATTTGAAATATCAGGCGCCACGAGAGCAATCATATTCGTTCGTTTTCCCGTTAACGCCGCGGCGTGGACATTGGGCGTGTATGCCATTTCATTCATGACATTCATGACCTTCTGCCGTGTTTTATCGCTGATTCTCCCCGTATTGTTTATCACACGGGACACAGTTGTGATCGAGACACCCGCCGCCTTTGCCACATCGTAAATTGTTGTTTTCATGTTCATCCCTCGTCTGGTTATTGAACTTTCCGGCTGACAATTTTCCGGTATTCAATTGGTGAAATGCCTTCTATCTGCTTAAAGAGTTTTGAAAAGTATGTCGGATCTTCCATTCCGACCATTTCCGCAATAACGCCCATTTTATCATTTGTAGAGGATAAAAGACGCTTCGCTTCCGTCATTCTCACCCGGTTCGTGTATTGTGCCGGAGTTACGCCGAGCACCTGCTGCATGCAGCGGCTCACATAATCCTGATGATAGTGAAGGGCGAGCGACAGATCCTTGATTGTCGTCTTTTCCTTATAGTGCTCCTGTAAGTACCGGGCCGCCTCCCAGGCTACTCGCTCTTTCGCAGACGGTATTTGGAACGCTTCTTTTTGAAGATGCAGCATCAGCTCCTCAAATAAGATTTGCTTTCTGAGCGGCAAATCAGAGTTTTCCGCGGAGTAATCGATCAGCTTTTCAAACTGCTGCGCCATAAACTGCGGGCGCTGCACCTTGCCTTTTCTCGGCAAGGCCAATCCGTAGCGGGCCGGCTCTTCGAAGCTCCCTTTTTCCTGCTGAAGCTCAGACCAGTTGCTGCCTCCCTTTGCCGTAAATTCATATCGATGTTCATCGAAGTGAAGCCAATAGTAGGAGGTTGCTTCATCACTGCCCTTCGTCCCGTAGTGTTCAAGACCGGGAGAAAGCAAGATGTACTCGCCGCCTTCAACAGAAAACGATGTTTCATTTTCCGTTATATATAACGTTCCCTGTTTGACATATATCAGATCAAACACGGAGAATACACGTTTCACATGGGTTTCTCCTTTTTTAAAAACCCCTTCCCCAGCTGCAATAAATACCGGAAAAGGCGGGACTGTAAACAGGATGCGAGGCATTTGAATCATCCTCCTTTTTAAGTCGGATTTTTACAAGAAGTATCGTTTCTATCCCTTTTTATTATAAGGAAATGGAGGTACACTTTAAAACGTTGATTTTATTTACGAAAGGGGTTAGACACTATGAAACAAGCTGTCTTCAAATCAACTGCTTTGAAAAAACCCGCTGACAAAACGTTCTCATTATTTTCGCTTACTTGGCCGATCTTTATTGAGGTCTCATTATATATGTTTATGGGTAATGCCGATACACTGATGCTCAGCCAATACTCGGATAACAGCGTGGCAGCAGTCGGCGTCAGCAACCAGATTTTAAATTTAATTATCGTGATGTTCAGCTTTATCGCAACAGGAACGACCGTTATCATTTCACAATTTCTAGGCTCACGGCAAAAGAAAGAAGCCATGGAAGTCGCTTATGTGTCAATCGGCGCCAACTTCTTCATCAGCCTGGCCATCAGCGCCGTCGTCTTTTTCGCGGCTGTCCCTCTGCTTCATATGATGGGATTATCAGACGCACTGATGCCTGATGCGAAAGTCTTTTTACAAGTTGTCGGAGGTCTGTCCTTTATTCAGGCTTTAATCATGACATTCAGCGCGATCTTAAAAAGCTACGGCTACACAAAAGATACAATGTTTGTCACTATCGGCATGAACATTTTAAACATTGCCGGAAACTTTGTTGTGATTTTCGGTTTGTTCGGCTTTCCTGTTCTCGGCGTTGCCGGTGTGGCCATGTCCACATCTATCGCCCGCGTCATCGGATTAATCGCGATGATTGTGATTGTCAACAAACGCATCCAGCTGAAGATGTCGCTGAAAAAAGTCTTTCATATGCATAAAGAGCATTTGCGCAAGCTGCTGAAAATCGGCATTCCTTCTGCGGGAGAGCAGCTTTCATACAACCTTTCGCAAATGATTGTCACGTATTTTATCGCCATCATGGGCGCGCAGGCGTTGACAACAAAAGTGTATACGCAAAATATTACGATGTTTATTTTGCTGTTCGGCACTGCGATCAGCCAGGGTACACAAATCTTAATCGGCCGTTATATCGGCGGCAAACAATTTGATGCCGCTTATGAGCGCTGCATGAAGAGCTTATATTGGGCACTCGGAATTGCTGCGGCTACCTCTGTTTTGATGACGATCTTTTCAAAAGACCTGATCGGACTCTTCACACAAAGCCCTGACATTATAGCAACTGCAAGCCTATTGATTGCCATGACCATTATTCTTGAACCAGGCCGCTCGTTTAATGTCATTATCATTAACTCTCTGCGGGCTGCGGGGGATGCGAAATTCCCGGTTTACATGGCAATGATTTCAATGTGGGGCATTGGCCTCCCGCTTGCTTATCTTTTCGGCATCCACCTCGGTTTCGGTCTTGCCGGCATTTGGATTTCTTTTATCGCGGATGAATGGGTCCGGGGAATCTTAATGTACAGAAGATGGCGCTCACGTATCTGGATTCAAAAAGGTATGGCGTAACACCCGGCTCAATCAAGGCCGGGTGTTTTTTAGATATCAGACAGAATCTGCTTCACTTCGGTCTCTGTGAGAGCGAAGTGATGTTGAAATACATCGTGCTGCTTCGCCCGGATTTTTTCTAAAACAGCCCGGTGCAAATGAAGAGCGGCTTTCACCGTTTTTTGAGAATACTGCGGAAATAGCGGCAAGGCATCCTGACACTCTTCAAGGTAGGCTTCTGCTTCAAAAGCGATATACTCCCACGTCATTGTGAACGCTTTATTTACGGTGCCTTTTTGGAGATCAGCCTCTGTATAGCCGAATTGCTGCATTACCTGACGGGGAATGCGGTTTTTTTGCTGATCTGTGCCAAGATCACTTAAGAAGCGAACCAGCTGTACGGCCAAGCCTAGAGAGACGGCTGCTTGTTTGAGCTGATCTTGTTTTCGGCGTGTCAGTATCGGCAGCAGCATCAATCCGGCAGCACCGCCCGTCCGATATGCGTACATGAGCAGTTCATCAAGGTCATCATACGGCTTGGCGTCTTCTTTTTGTGCGGCAATAAACTCCCGAAAAGGTTCGCTTTCCAATGTAAAGGTCCGATACGCATGATCAAAAGCCTTCCATAGATGTTGATTACCGTTATTTGTCCTTTGGTAAACATGATCAGCTTTAGCTTCAAATGCGGACAATACCTTTTCGTCTGCACTGGCCGCCGTGTGGCAAAACGACAATACTGCCCAAGAGGCTTGTCTTTGCTTTAGCGGGAGATATGATAATGCTTTGAAACAGGCTGGCGCGTATTCGCCAACAATCTGTCCGCATTGCTGGTAAGCTTCTTTTATCTCTTTCATTTTCTCACTCCTATGTATCACTGCTTCTTCAAGTCTAGTATGTTTTTTCCTAATTGTATATGAAGAAAATGCCGATTCTTACTTTGTAAAAGTAACAAGACGCACAGCATCATCGACGAGATATGCATTATTATTTTTAATGCCATACAACAGGTAGAATGTAAACATTTCTCAATCATCACTTCATTAATAGAGGAATCACGGAAAAAAGGGCTAATTGTTATGATACATGATAGTATTGGAGTGAGTTCAGTGATAAAATTTTTTGAATATAACTGGCAGGTTAGAGATCAATGGTTTACTTGGTGTCATCAACTAACCACTGAAGAATTACTTAAAAACCGTCTTGGCGGAGTAGAGAATATTTTATATACCCTTTTTCATATTATTGATGTGGAATATAGTTGGATTCGTGCTATCCAAGGAAAAGAAGATATCGCTGTTCAGTTCGCTGATTATCAAACACTCAATAAAGTGAAATCTCTCTCAAATACATTCCGAACTGAAATAATTGATGTTTTACAAACACATTCAGATCAAATAAAAGATGAACTTGTAAGCGTTCCTTGGGAGACAGGCGTTTTATATACGCGAGATGAAATATTACACCATATCATCGCTCACGAAATTCACCATATTGGTCAACTTTCTGTATGGGCTAGGGAATTAAAGTTAAGCCCGGTATCAGCTAGTTTTATCGGCAGAACATTAAAACCTATTCATTCTTATTGAAGGAATGCGGGGGCAATTCGATAGTGCTGTTGTACAAAAAAGGATAGATAGAGCATATATTTCCCTGCTCATCTATCCTTCTTATTTAAATCTATACATCTCTGGCTTTTATTCACATTTTCATTGAACCTACCTCTCGTCAATATCAATGCGATACGCTTCAAACCATGTATGAATTTGAGCAAGATGGGCGATCAGCTGGGGCCCCTTCATGAGCTGCCCGAACCACGGCACCTTGAAGGAGGAGCCTTCCGTTTCTAAAAGCTGATCTAATTGTTTTCTGTCCAGTAAGGTATGGAGCACGGAGTCCTTTTGGCTTCTGATCGTTTTCAGCCATTCGCTGACGCCTTTTGTATATTCCGGATGATGTGTTTTCGGATACGGGCTTTTTTTGCGATACAGAATGTCATCAGGCAAAATACCTTCAAGCGCTTTGCGTAAAATGCCTTTTTCCCGATTATCATGCATTTTCATTTCCCACGGAATATTCCAAACATATTCCACAAGCCGGTGATCGGCGAACGGCACCCGCACTTCCAGGCTCGCCCCCATGCTCATGCGATCCTTCCGATCCAAAAGGTTCGTCATAAACCAAAGCATATTTAAATAGAACAGCTGTCTTCTTGCTTTATCCACACCCGTTTCACCATCTAATAATGGCGTTTCTGCCAAGGTTTCTTCATATTTGCCATTTACGTATTCTTTCAGATTCAATTTTTTCTGCCATGAGTCAGAAAGCAGCTTGATCCGCTCCTCCGTTGATCTCATCCATGGAAAGCCAGACTCAACATCTGCCGTATGGAACCACGGGTACCCGCCGAAAATCTCATCCGCGCACTCTCCCGATAGGCTGACGACAAAGTCCTTTTTGATTTCCCGGCAAAACCACAGCAGGGATGAGTCGACATCCGCCATTCCCGGCAAGTCTTTGACCAGTACAGCTTCCTCCAAATGATCAACGAGATCTTTTTGGCTGATGACGCATTTGTGGTGCGTTGTGCCGAAAGCCTCTGTCATTTTTTCAATCCATGGTCCGTCATCATTCGGCTGAAAAGCGCTTGCTTGAAAAAATTTATCGTTCTCTTCGTAATCAATCGAATAAGTATGAAGCGGTGCTTTTCCTTCCTTTTCAAAATGGCCCGCCGCAATCGCTGTAATTGCGCTTGAGTCCAGACCGCCTGATAGGAATGTGCAAACCGGCACATCCGACACAAGCTGCCGCGTCACCGCGTCCTGAAATAACGATCTGACATTGGCAACCGTGTCATCAAAACTGTCCGTATGTTTTTCGCTTTCAACATTCCAATAACGCCAAATATTAAGTCCGTCTTTGGAAAATGTCAGCGCGTGAGCCGGGCGGATTTCTTTTATGCCTTTAAATATGCCAGTGCCCGGGGTTCTGGACGGTCCAAGACCGAAAATTTCAGAAAGTCCCGTTCTGTCCACTCTCGCTTTTATATCAGGGTGCGCGAGGATTGCTTTGATTTCCGAACCGAAGAGAAATGAAGAGCCTTCCTTCGTGTAAAAAAACGGCTTTACGCCGAGACGGTCTCTCGCGGCAAACAACAAATTTCGCTTTTCATCCCACACAGCGAAAGCGAATATGCCATTGAGATGGTCGACACAGTCTTCCTGCCATTCGATGTAGCTGTGCAGAAGCACCTCGGTATCTGACGTACGCTCGAATTGATGGCCCCGCGCCCGCAATTCTTTGCGCAAATCTTCCGTGTTATAAAGCTCGCCATTGTAAATAATGGTGTACGTATCCCCTTTATAGGTACACGCCATCGGCTGGCGTCCGCCTTCAATATCAACAACCGCAAGTCTTTTATGTCCGAATAAAACATGGTGCTCCCCCCAAACGTTTGAATCATCAGGCCCTCGTTTGGAAAGAGTGTCTGTCATTCTGTCCATCGTTTGTTTTTCCTGGACGAGCTGCTTTTTAAAATCGACCCAACCCGTAATTCCACACATGTGACATCAGCTCCAATCCCGTTTCTTTCGTAACAATTTCGTTTCTTTCAGCACCTTAGTAAGTTTATGCATCTATAGGCAGATAGTTGATTTGTCCATAAAAGAGTTGTATGGGACAGGCTTGAATTGGAAAGAAAAGAGAGGAATGAAGAAAAAGGAGACAGCATGGATGAAACGGAAACAATTGTTATATACAGAGGAACGAAAGTGGGAATACGGCACCATCCTCATTGAAGACGGCATCTGCTTAATCGAAAACGGTGAAGGCGATATACTGCTGGCGGACAGTCTCCAACACAGCCCAATCTGGGTCCATCATAAAGGAAAGTGGGAGCAAGCCGGCTTTCAGGACAAGTTGGTTTTGGCATGCGGTGCAGAAAACATCTCCCTTTCCGGCGGAGAACGCATCCGCTATGAGAAATCAGTCAAGCGGCCTCTCATGGCGCTTTTGGATTCGCTTGACGACGAAACCTTTCTCGCATTTCTGCAGCACTTGCACAGCTTCGGCTTATCGGTATTCGATTGCGTCTTTTCTTATAATAAAGGAGTCTTTTCGGATACTTCGGCGGGGCAGGGTGTGTCCTTTTATCACTTTTCAAATGACACCGCACAATGCGCGATGCAGCATCACTACAGCAGCGAAGGGACAGGAGACCGTTTTGAATGGACGGCTTCAAACGGAAAGCGATCCATTATGTATTCAGCAGTCCAACGGGGGCGCAAATAAAAAAGCGGTGCATCGAGCACCGCTTTTTGGTTACTTTTCAACAACCACTTTTGCTTCCTTGCTTTCTTTTTTATCTGTATCCGCAGCCGTGACGTACAGCACCGTTCCGGCTTTTTGTTTTTTGATTTTCACCGAAAACGTTCCTTTTGCGTCAGCTTTGGCAGAAGCAATGACTTTCTTTGATTTGTTTTTCACTCTGATCATCGCTTTGCTGTTTGCCTTCCCTTTTACTGCCGTATCCTTCGTTTTCACCGCGTTTACTTTCGGTGTGCCGGAAGGTTTTCCTTTGACGACGACAACTTTATACGATGTTTTCGCATCGCCTTTTGTTGCTTTCACATACAGTACTTGATCCTGTTTTTGAGTCGCGATATTGACCTTGAACGCATTGTCTTTTCCGGCTTTGGCGCTGCCGAGTTTCTTTTTGCCGTTCATCACCTCGATAAGTGTGCCTTCCTTCGCGTTTCCTCTGACAGCTGTTTGAGTGCTTTCCAGCTTGTTGACCTTAAGCTGTAAATCAGCTGCGCTGACAGCCTTCATGACATTCAGCCGCCCGTAGCCTGAATGCCAGTCTACACCAGGTGTCTTCGGAATTTCAATCGGATCGCCATAATCGTCATACAACTCTTCTTCTCCGCCATCGACACTTTCAAAGGAAATGTCATCTGCCGTCTTTTTCAACATATCCTCAACTTCTGTTCTTTTCAGCTTAGGATTTTGAGCAAACAGCAATCCTGCAGCAGCGGCAGCATACGGCGTCGCCATAGACGTTCCGCTCATGTACGTGACATTTCCGTTCGGTACTAAGCTCGGGATATCAGACCCTGGAGCAGAGATGTCCAGACCTTTTCCATAGTTAGAGAAATCAGCGGTCATATCCATGCGGTTCGTTGCGCCGACTGACATCACATATTTAGAAGATGCTGGATAAGATAAGGCATTTTCTCCATCATTCCCGCTGGCTGCGGCAATCAAGACATTTTTGTCAGCTGCGTACTTCAAAGCAAATTCAAGCACGCGGCTGTAGCCTCCGCCTAAACTTAAATTAATCACCTTTGCTCCTTTGTCAGCAGCATATTTGATGCCGAGAGCAATTTGTTCAGTATCTCCGGAACCTGCGGAATCAAGCACTTTTACCGGGATGATTTTTGCTTTGGCATTCAATCCAGTCATTGAATAGCCGTTATCGCTTTGGGCCGCAATAATGCCTGCGACATGCGTCCCATGCCCCTGATCATCCATTGCATTGTTATTCCGTCCGACAAAATTGTGTCCGAGATCTGTTCTTACTTTTCCTTTTAAATCAGCAAGCGTGCTGTCTACGCCTGTGTCTACTACTGCAATGAGTGTATCGTTAAGCTTGCGTTTGGACAGCAATGTGTTGGCAGGCTCATATTTCACATCCGCATTTTTGACACCCCCGTTTTCACCGTTGTTTTTAAGCGGCCATTGATAAGGGTACTGAATGTCGTTTGCCAGGCTTTTGTATTCCTGCACGGGTTCCGCAAACTCTACATTGGACATCTTGGATAGTGTCGCAGCAGCGCTTTTGACCCTTTTGGCGCTTGCCGTATATGCGCCGTTCTGTTTCTCATCTTTCGGAAGTTCAAATGAATACAGATTGTCAAACAGTTTCTTTGCCTTTTTCACATTGGATATGTCTTTTTTCGATTGCGCGCTTGCAGAAAAGCCCTTCATTTCATTATGTACGGATGAGAGGCTTTTATTGTCCTTCACCTTGAAAATAACCTTTGTTGTCTGAACTTCACTTTTTGCTGCAATATGGTTTTCTGTTAAAATGGCTCCGGCTGTTTTGCCTTGCAGCTGCTTCATATTTAGTCGGTCCGCTTGTTTCTTTATCTCCTCTTTAAGGAATGACGGGACTGATTGTAAAGCTTTATCATATAGCCGGTTGATTGCTTTTTGATCCTTTTCAGTGACCTTATGCGAAGATGATGCTCCGTTTTCTGACACATCGTCAAATAACGGCTTTAATGTCACAAGATCCTGATAGATTTCATTTCTTGCTGTTTTATTGAGTGCGAGCTTTGCAACGATAAACGGTGCTGCTTTGTAATAAAGGCTTGTCAGTTCTTTGCCTTCTGCTGTTTGGCTCAGCTGCTCATCACGAATCGCTCTCAGCTTATCCAGGATGCCTTTTCCTGATTTCTTCTGATCGACACTCATTTCAACCGGACAAGCTTCTTCCTCTTCTAAATCTGACGGCTGTTTTTTGGTGCCTTTATACCCAATCGTATACTTGGCTTCTGCAGCTGCTTCTGCCGTTCCGCCGTCCTCTGGCTCTTCTTCTCCGAGGTATTCAACTTTTACATAGTAAGGGCCGCTCCACGCGTATGGAAAAATGACTTCGCTTTTTCCATCCTCCGCTGTGAAAGAACGGTACATCTCAAACGTCTCATCTTTAAGCGCTTTTTCCTTACTTGGATATACAGATACATTCAGTACTGAATCACTCTTTACGGTCAGTGCCATATGTGAGTTTTTCTGAATATCCGTTGCTCCCGGGGTCACTTTGTACCATTTCACCTGTTCCGGCTCCTTCATGGCGCCTGTCTGCTCTTTGCCGTTTTCCAGAGCAGCCGCCTGATCGATCGCGCCGGCCGCTGCAGCTTTGGTTCCCGGAGAAAAAAGGCTGAAAATCAGTGCAAAAATAAGCACTGCCGCCACAACCGAGCTGAATTTTCTGCGTTTCATGTTATCCCTCCTGCAAAATAATGAATCTCCTTGAAGGTATCATAATTTCATAGGACGAGATACCGCTTACAGGGAATTTTAAGGTTATTTTAAATGATTTGGAATATGAGGGGATAAATATAAAAAAACCCAACTCTATCAAAGAGCCGGGTTCATAGGTTTTTCTATTAAAACAATTGAAAACCAATTGGCAAATGCAGACCGAGCAGCACTGTCAGCAAAAGGACAATGACGAAGCCGACCCACAGGCCTCCTGTTGATTTTTCTTTTTTCTTGCGGATGAGCAGCATTTCCATCAGGCCGATGGTGATAATGCCCAGAATCATTTTGCCGGCGTATTCTCCGTTCCAGTTGGCGAAACGGACAAACAGCTCAGCTCCTGTCAAAATAATAAGGATATAGAATAACCGCAGAATCATATGAGTGATTTTTGCGCCCTTTGCACTTCCTGACGAATACAGCGAGTAGCTGACGAAAAGCAGAATCAGCGCTACCACCCATGTCGTAATATGTAGGTGTGTCATATATGTTCCCCCTATCAGATAAATTACCCCACTTATAGTACCATGAACTTGTCCTCTGCCACAAAGATGATTATCAGAAAAAACGGGCGGGTCCGGGTCCGCCCTCCAGTTTTATTCAGCCAATTTGGTTTGACAGCGTTCCGATCGGATCAATTGTAATATCAATTTTGTCACCTGACCGCAAGAATTTTGGAGGAGTAAACCCCTTGCCGACACCAGATGGCGTACCGGTGGCAATAATGTCGCCCGCTTCAAGCGTCATCCCCTTTGAGAGGGTTTCAATTAATTCCGGAATGGAAAAGATCATATCGCTTGCCGAACCGGATTGACGCAGCTCGCCGTTGACTCTTGTTTCAACCTTGAGGCGCTCTGGCTCCTGAATAGATGATTTATGTACAAGCACGGGCCCCATCGGACATGTCGTATCCAAGCTTTTTCCGATAAAAAACTGCTTATGCCTTTTTTGCAGATCACGCGCCGTGATATCATTCACAATCGTATATCCGAAAACATGGTCATATGCATCTTCTTTTGAAATGCGGGTCCCGCTTTTTCCGATCACGACAGCAAGTTCTCCCTCATAATCAAGCTGGGAGGTAACCTCTTCATGGCTCTTTACGATATCACCATGCCCCGTAACCGTTACCGGCGATTTTGTAAATACCATCGGATGCTCCGGAATATCAGCCTCGCTCCCCATTTCAATCGCGTGATCCCGGTAGTTTTTGCCGATGCAGATGATATTTTTTGATGGCTTCGGAATGGGTGCATGGAGCTTCACCTCAGATAATGAATACATAAATGATCCCAGCTCATCATTCGGTTTCTTTGCCCACTCGGCCAGCTGCCTTGCATGCGCAACGAATTTATCCCCTTCTGCGATACATTCAATCAGCGATCCCGGAATCGTCTCAAGTTCAAACAGTTTTTTTTCAGCCTTTTGCAAATCCATAATTTTCTCATCGTCAATGATCAGGCCGACAAACATTCGGTTGTAAAGTTCCCCTGTCGCAAATTTCATGTTATTCCTCCATCATCTTTTAAATCAGAATGCTCCTTCATGTATTCTCTGTCGAATGCTGAAATCCCTTTTTCTCCTTTCCGTTTTCATTTCGTTTCAGGACGGGCTTGCTCTACATATCATACAAATGTCGTTTTGAGAAGGAGGAAAGAATATGGAGCGCGTGCATTTATTTTTTCATCGGGAGCAGCTGAAAAGGAAAGGTACAGCCAAGGGGCTTTTCGTAACAGATCGATCTGTTTCTCCCATTCTTCTCACACAGCGTGACAGAGCGGAAAAGGCATCCTATGAAATCAGCTGGGAAAAGTCTCTGCTTGGTGAAAGGACACTTTTTTTGAATGCAGAACAGGATGATCCGTCCCTGATGCGGCGCAGACTCGCCTATTGTTTTTTTGACCAGATCGGCGTACCTGCTCCCGTTGCCTCGTACAGCTTTCTGACCATCAATGGCCAGCCTGAAGGCATTTATTTGAACATCAAGAACCATCAGCCAGCCGGTAAAAGGAGTTACGGAGTGAAGACGGCCGATCCAAGGGTTCCATTGTCCCTTTTTAACAATGATTTCTCGGCATTCTTACATGAATTTTTCATACTGATCCGCACAGCCGGAGATGACGAATTGGCTGAAAGGATTAAATTGTATCTGGATGTCAAGCTGTTTTTTTTGTGGCTGATCGGCAACGCCTGCACCAATCAAGGCTTTTACTACACATTTTGTTTAAACGAATCCGGTCGGCTTTACGTTTCCCCGATGGAGACAAGATCGCTTGCCGTACAAGAATGGTATGAAGAAGACCCGCTTCTGACAAAAGGAAAGACGCTTTCGTCAAGGCTTCTATCCATTCCCGCCTTCAGGTCGCAATATCACACCTTAATGAAAAACGTGCTGAAGCGGTCGTTTACTATTGAACGATTATCTCCTCTCATCAACGAATGGCACCTTGACATTTGTCAAAGTGCTGCTGATGATCCTTTTATCAAAAAAAGCCCCTTTCAGATCGAAAAGGAGCAGACAAACATACTTAGAGAAATTGAGGAACGGCAGGACTTTTTGCAAGCACACTTAGCAAGACTTTAGTCCTTTCTCCATTAAAAAGGCCGCAGCAAAAATTGTCGCTTTTTTAGTCAAATTGACGAAAGGCAACCTTTTGAGCCAAAATAGGTTATACTAACGATATCCTGTATTTATATCAAAATAAAATCTAGAATTGGAGATAGCGTAATGAACAGTAAAATTGAAGAAATGAGGATCACACTAATTGAAACCGCACAAAAATACGGCATGAATTCAAAAGAAACGATTCAATGCAGCCAAGAGCTGGATATCCTGCTGAATACCCGGATTAAAGAAGAAATGATTTTTGGGAGATATCTTGAAAACTCCCGTATGTAAATCATTTTCTATAACAATTAGAATACACCACATGTAACTCCGCTTTTTGCTCAGCACTTCTGGGATATACCTCAGGGCGAGAATGTGCCCGCCCAAAAATCGAATACCGCAGCACGACATACTCCAAAAAGCATTCTACACGCAAAAACACCAAAGAAATAAACAAAAATCACCCTAGGCGGATAGCGGCATCCTTCGCCGCATTTCCGCTCAATTTATACCCAACATCCTCTTTTGCCATGTTTAAACATAACGGCCCGAAAAAATAAAACGCTTTCATCAAGAGCCGATATGTCCCCTTTAAATTTCTCTCACACATATGTGCGTTTGTCATAAGCTATCGTGAATAGCCCAATTGAAATCAGAATTGTCATTTCACTTTACCTGTCTTTTTTTAATTTTTCAACAAAGGATGTGCTCGTATGCCGGCCATTGTCGGAGCGTTTAAAATTAATGCGATTGGTACGAGCGGAGTCGTTCACATCGGGGACTGCATTACGATTTCTCCTCAGGCTCAGGTCAGAACGTTTGCCGGTGCTGGCAGCTTTAATACCGGCGACAGCCTCAAGGTGATGAATTATCAAAACGCGACGAATGTGTATGACAATGATGCGGTTGATCAGCCGATCGTGGCCAATGCGTAAAAGGAGTGAGGCTCATGAACTTCTATATTAATCAAACCATTCAAATCAACTATCTCCGGCTGGAATCAATCAGCAACTCCTCCATTCTGCAAATCGGGAGCGCCGGATCAATCAAGTCACTGTCAAATTTGTATAATACAGGAAGCTATGTAGAACCGGCACCTGAAGTTTCTGGCTCAGGGCAACCGCTCCAGCTGCAGGAGCCCGACACAGGTTCATTGGTCCCGCTCCAGCCTCCTGGCCGTTAATCATATGAAAGAGGTGAAGAACATGTATGATCAATCTGTTTCCTCTTACCTGCAAAACTTGAATTCCTTCGTTCAGCAGCAGGCGATTCACATTCAGCAGCTCGAACGTCAGCTGAAAGAGATTCAAACTGAAATGAATACGATGAAACAGCGGCCGGCCACTACCATTGAGCGTGTGGAGTATAAATTTGATCAGCTGAAAATCGAAAGGCTCGACGGAACTTTGAATATCGGCTTAAATCCGACTGACCCGAACAGCGTCCAAAACTTTGACGTCAGCCAGTCGACACCGCAAATCGGGATGATGCAGCAGGAAGAGAGCGCTCAGCTCATGCAGCAGATCCGCCAGAATGTCGACATGTACTTAACCGAGGAAATCCCAGATATTTTGGAACAGCTTGAAAATCAATATGACAGCAGACTTGACGATACAAACAGACATCATGTTATTGAAGACATCAGAAAACAAATGGACAGCAGGATTCACTATTATATGTCCCATATCAAAAAAGAAGAACATACACCGCCTGCACAATATGCAGAACATATCGCTGAGCATGTGAAGCGTGATGTCATCCGCGCTGTAGAACACTTTCTGGAGCATATTCCATCAGAAATGAAAGGAGATGAGCAAGCATGATCTTTACAGTCATCAACCGCAGCTTGGAAGTCGGGGACATCCGGATGAACGGTGTGTCCAGTTCCTCCGTTTTCCACATCGGAGACACTGAATCCATCTACCTGTCTTCTATTTTTGATACACCGCCTGAATCTCTTATTATTGGGCCGTTTGCTCCGCTTGCGCCAGAATAATGCTTAAACGCATATCGCGCATCAGACTAGTTAAGTTTAATTCCCTCGGGATCGCAAGTGTGTTTCAAGTTGGCGACACAAATGAAATCGATATGAGTGTAAAAGTATTTGCTGTGCAGCGTTCTCTGTCCACGTTTTACCATAATGAAGGCTCATTTAACAAAAAGGAGTATCAGATCTTTCAGCAGCAGGCCGTGAAGCCGCTCCCCGAAACAGGTGTACAAAGCGCTTTTTGCCACGAGGTGCCGGCTATTTATGTTCGCAGCATCAAAATTCAAGGGGTCTCAGCCTCTTCTGTTTTACATGCCGGATCAGCTTCGCTTATTCGCGGTGATGCGAGACTCAAACATATCAGACAGATTCAGTCTCCGCGCTCACAATCGCCCGCCAAGAACATATAATAAACAGAGACTTCGATAAAGGGTGTCGTTTATGCCAGCAATTGTCGGGCCTATAGCTATCAATTCCATATCGGGCGGAGTCGTAAACTTTGGTGATTCCTTTTACCTTTCTCCGAAAAGCTCTTCAAAATCTGCGCTCGGTTCGGGAGCAGGAAACACGGGAGATTTCCTTCTATTAAATAACGCAGTCAACGCGACAAATTATATAGACCCCGATGTCAACGATCAGGATATGGTTGGAAACGGATAAAAGCAGCCGCTCTGCAAAGAGAGGGCTGCTTTTTAGTCATTTTTTCTTTTTTCGTTCATTTGATTTCTTTGTTTTGATCAGCTTCTCAGGCGGCTGTTTTCTGATCCATTTGACAAACCGGGCAAGCTCTGGATCGCTTCTGAGTTCAGCCATTCCGTTTAAACGTACGGCGAGCTCTTGATTGGTATATAAGGCATGAATCTGTTTATGGCAAGGAATACAGAGCATCGCTGTCGGCAAAAACGTTCCGCCTTCCTCTTTCGGTGTGAGATGATGCTCTGTCAGCTGGACATTGCTCCGGCCGCACAGCTCACATATTCCGGCAGTCTGCTTTGCCATATCCGCTCCTCCCTTACATCAACTCAAGTGATACCCGCGTACCGCGGCCGCTCGGTTCAGCCGGATGGACGATCAGCTTTTTCGGAAGCCGTGCACGCAGTTCCTGCACATGGCTGATGACACCGACAGCCAGATTGTCTGACTGAAGTTTTTCCAAGGCCGTTACAACCGTATCAAGCAGATCTTGATCCAGTGTGCCGAAGCCTTCATCTAAGAAAAAGAACTGAAGCGGGTATTCCCCGCGAAGCTGAATCTGCGCAGACAGCGCAAGAGCAAGTGAAAGCGAGGTGAGGAAGGTCTCTCCTCCAGACAAACTGGAAACCGGGCGTCTTACGCCTCCATTCGCATCATCCCGCATCACGAAGCCGCCTTCTGAATCTACTTCGATGGCATAGCGCTGTCTTGTCAGCATACTGAGTCTTGCTGAAGCGTCCCTCGCAACGCTTTCAAGCTGCTCCTCAGCTAAAAATTCGACGAAGGTATTGCCTTTAAACACAGCTTGCAGCTTGTCCAGCCTGTCGATATGCGTCTGCCATTTTTTCAGTTCAGCTTCAATTTCATTAAACCGTTTATGATGGTCGCGAATGACAGCCAGTGCTTTTGCTGCCGCGCCTTTTTCCTCAATAGCAGCGCCAAATGCGTCCTCAGCTTCTTGTAATGCTGCAACGGTTTCGTTCCATTCGCTCTCTGATAATGCTCTGCCGGCAAGTATCTCTGCTACTCGTTTTAAGTTTGCAGCATTTTGCTTCAGTTTATCCATAAACTGGTCTATGCCGGTTTTCATCTTTTCAAGTTCATCGGCTGGGATGAGACTTTGTTCAACCTCCTCAGTCCGGGTAATGGAGGTGTTTTTTGTATGCTCAAGCCAAGCAGCTTTTGCTTTTTCGAATCTGCCCTTCGCCTCTTGAAGAGTGAGCTCGCTTGCAGAAGCCCGGCTTTTCGCTTGGTTGAGCTTCATTTGGGCACTTTGCAGTTCTTCATATAAAGATTGTTCTTTTTCCTTTAACAGCTTTAGATCCTGCTGGACAGAGCGGAATTTGATTTGAATCGAATCTCCTTTTGCATAATCTCCGAGTTCGTGCTCATAATCAGCTATCACGCTCTTGATGCGTTCAGCCGCATAATGAAGCTCCAGCTTTTCCCGCTCAAGCCGGTGTCCCGATTCCCGCAGTTTTTCCTTTTGTGCTTCATGCTCAGCAAGAAACGCGATACTCTTCTCAATTCGTTTTTCACATTCTTCTGCAGCCCGGTCCTTTTCTTCAATGGCTTGCTGCCATTTTTCTGCTTCGTCCACAGATTGATTCTGAAATGCTTCTTTAAACATGTTCAGACTGCTGTCCATTGAGGATTGAAGCTCGCTGATGATGCTTTCAATACGGTCAGCTTCTCTTTTTTCAAAACCGATTTTTTCATTAAGCTGCTCGGCCTTTTTTAAAGATTCCTGATAGGCGCCGATCATTTGTGCCATTCGTGTCTTAACAGAAAGAATGTCCTGCTTGATTCGTTTCCATTCGAATTTGGCAGTTTCAAATGCTTCATACACCGGCTGATGTTCGAAGGAAGCTGCCGCTTCAAGGTTCTGTGCTTGAATTGTCTGCAAAAACGGACACTGTTCAATAAAGCGCGCGGACTGTTCTTCAAGCGTAATTTTGGCTGAAAGAATCTCCTGGCTGAGAGCTGCAGCTTCCGTCAATAACACATCTGTCCGTTTGATGTCCTCTTCAAGATGGCTGTCGGCTTCATACGTTTCATGTACTGAGGCAGATGGATCATGATCGGTTGAACCGCATACCGGGCAAGGCTTTCCGGCAGTCAGCTTTTGGGCTAACTCTTTTGTCAGCAGTGCCACCCTTGCTTTTTCACGCTGTAAGTGAAGCGTGTGTTGACTCTTTCTAGCCTCTTCCGTCATACGTGTTAATGAGCGTTCCGTTTCGCACACCAAATGGTACACAGTTTGTACAGCCTCATATGCCTGAATGATGTTGTTTTCTTCCGCTTCCGTCTTTCGAACGAGTGTATTCTTCTCTTCATTCATCTTCTGAAGCACGAGGTTCAATTCGTCACTTCGTTTTTTCTCTTTTTTGATTTGCTCCTCGGTTTGTCTGATGCGCAATGCCATTTCTGCGGCCTGCTGGCAGCTTTTTCGCTCATCGGATGTCACCTGCAGGGATTTGAGCTGCTGCTTCAATTCTGTCTGTCTGTTTTGCCCTCGTGTCAGGCGGTCTGTTACGGTCTCTAATTCATTCATGACAGATTGAAGAGCCTCTTCTTTCTGCCGGAGGTCAGCCTTTTTGCGCTCTTCCTCTTGCTTGGCCTCACTCAGTTTGATTTCGATTTCCTGCAAGCGTGAAAGCTGTTCCTGTTTGGCTAAAAGCTCAGGCTCTTTCTCGCTTTTATGCTGGCGCCACGCTTCATACTCTTCATGTTTTTGCTGAAAGAAAGCTGTCCGGTCTGCTAAATCCTTTTGGGCTAGCGTTTGTTCCTTTTCAGCTTGCTCCTCATGCTGGATCGCTTCTGCGTACCGGTCCGCATAGGGCTTAAGGGCTGCTGCTGTTTCTGCTTCCAGCAGGCGTTTTTGCATGCTGTCTATATGCGGCTGTTCTTCTGCGAGACGTTTTTTCTCTGCTTCATAAGCGGATTTTTCCTTTTGGACATTCCATATCTCCTGATGCTCTGTAAACCGCTCCTTCGCCTGATCACGGTTCTTCCTCATCGCTTCCAGCCGGGCTTCAGCTTGTTCGAGAGCCTTTTCAGCCTGCTCCACTGCCTCTGAGCTCGCCTCACCGAGACCGGACTGTTCAGCAAGCATTTCATTTTTTCTCGCATTGGCTTCCTGCGCCTGCCGTCTCAGCTTTTTCACAAGCCTGTCTCCATATTGCTCCAAATTAAATAAACGCTGAAGCATATGCCTGCGCTCTGCCCCTTTTAAAGACAGAAATTCAGCAAATTTCCCTTGGGGCAGCACCACCGCTCTCGTAAAATCGTCGATCGTCAGCCCTAAGAGCTCCTCAACTCTTTTATTCACTTCGCTGGCTTTATCAGCCAGCACCGTATGCTCGTCCTTGATTTCGATGAAGCGGCAAAGTGCCGTTTTTACCTTCATTTCATCCGTTCTCTTAAACACACGCTCGACTTTGTATGAGATTTGGTGATTCGTCTGAAGCGCAAAGGTAAAGGAAACAGACAGCGTATCTTCCGCCTGGTTTAAGATACCGTGCGTATTATTCGCCGCCCGTTCCACCTTTCCGTATAAAGCAAGCGTCATTGCGTCGAGAATAGAGGATTTACCGCTTCCTGTCGGGCCGAAAATGCCGAAAACACCGGCACCGGAAAGGCCTTCAAAATCTATCGTCTGCTCCTCTCTAAAGCTGTGGAGCCCCTTAATGCTTAAGGCGATCGGCTTCATTTCGCATCCTCCTCTTCAACGCCTGATGCAAGCTCTAAAAACAGCTTCACCATTTCTTCATCCGGCACCGCACCGCCAGTTTGTTTTTCATAAAATTTCTTAAAGCGGTCCTCGATTGAGACATGTTTAACCTCGATCCGTTCCCGGTCTTTGTTCTGTTCTTCAAAAACCGGCCTGATATGGATAAAGCCCGGGTGCGCCTTCCGCAGCCTGTGAATCTCTTCAAGTGACAGCTGGTCCGCGACACGGATTTCCAGGTCAATCCAAGCATTCTGATCTCTGCCTTCATCCAGCCAGCTGTACACCTCACTTAATCCATTTGCCGCTTTCCACTTCACAAGTGGCTTGCCGCTTGATAATAACACCTCTTGCCAAGTGGCATCTTCCTCAGGCTTTGCGTCCACAATTGTCACTGATTTAGCGTAGCCCGCTTCAGAAAAGCTGTAGGCGAGCGGAGATCCTGAATAACGCGCAAGCGTCCGCGCCCGCTTGATCGTTTGCGGTCGATGCAAATGGCCGAGCGCAACGTAAGCGGCATCTGCCGGCAGGCTTTCAGCAGCCACCGTGTATGCACCGCCGACTTCAATCGGCCGCTCTGAATCGGTTTGGTTTCCGCCTGCCACATAAATATGGCTGGCGGCAATCTTCACTGCATCGTTCCGGAACCGGCTTGTCATATGCTCAAACGCCTGCCTGATTTTCACATCATAGTGATCACGGAGCAGCTTTTCATCAAACGTATCGGATAGCACTTCATTTAACCGCGCTTCAGATGGGTACGCCAGCGCTCCAACCGCCAAAAGCTCTCCTGCTGAAGGCACTTCAATATGAATCGGCTCTGTTGTCGGATAACCGATTAAATGAATGCCGTTTTCATGTGTCAGCGGTGAAGCGGCGGACAAACGGTCAGGATTATCGTGGTTTCCGGCAATGACTACGATCGGGCGCTTTCCTCTGTCGCTAAGCGCAGACAGGCTTTCATAAAACAGCTGCTCGGCTAAAGCTGGCGGGTTTACGGTGTCAAATGCATCCCCCGCCATTACAATGGCATCGATCTGCTCATCCTTTACAATCGTATTCATTTCATCCAGCACATCGGCCTGTTCACTCAGCCTGCTTCTTCCTTCAAGCGTTTTTCCAAGATGCCAGTCAGCCGTATGTAAAATCCGCAAATGCTTTCACCTCTCTTTTATATAGAAAACGAGATCCGCTCCGCCTGAAATTCCGGAGCTTATGGATCTCGCTATAATGTCAGAATGTGCCCTCCGTCAAAGAAATAAAGCGCACATCCCTTTACCTTTGTTTTTGCAATTTGCTCCACTGCCTTCGTGTACAGCTGAATTTGCGTTTCATATCGTTTCTTCAAGATCGGGGCCGCTCCTTCAAATCCATGCTGGAATTTGCCCTCAATCCGGTCCGACTTATAATCCAATAGATATAATCCGTCCTCAGTTTCATAGAGACAGTCAATGATACCCTGCACTAAAAGCGGCTCATCTGCCTCCTGTGCATCAGGATAGATCTCCTTGGCCGGAAGCGCTAAGCTGAATGGTATTTCCCTGTCCTTCCACTTTGCGCCGATCAGCTGTCCGCCGATTTCTGTATGGAAAAATTGCACGATTTCTTCTATATCAATAGCGTCTTTTTGTTCTTCAGTGAGAAGCTCTTTTTCATAAAGCCTGTGAACCGTCTGCTCAGCTTCTTCTATCGACGGCACATGTGACAGCGGGATATGCTGCATAACCGTATGCATGGCAGTCCCTTTCTCTGCCGCTGTCAGGCCTTTTTTCATCATAAAAGCGGGACGTCTGTACAGAATGCTTCCATCAGCCGGTTTTACAGGGGCCCTGCCGCTGTATTCATCCTCGTACTCTCTTTTTCTCTTGATCTCAGAAACTGATTGCTTTGTCCGAATTTGCGTCACTTCTTGATGCGGGTAGGTCCAGCTCAGCTGCTCGCGGGCTTTTTCATCAAACGCAAACGAGCCGGGAACTGGTTCACCTCGGCGGATCGCTTCTAGGCGCTCGCTTTTTTCTTCCATTCTTTCTTCCAGATCATCATCAAGCAAATCATAGGAATGGATCATTTGAACGGCAAAACGAGCCGGGTGATCTGAGATGTCAGCGTGTGCTGGCACGCCAGCCAAATCCTCCAAGTCTCTGTGCCTGGCAAGAGCCGGCCCGATGAAATCTAGATACGTTTTCGCCTGATAGCGGTCAAATTCTGGCAGAAGCCAATCAGTTTGGGACGCGGATGCCTGCCATTTTGCAAGCTGTTTCTGATGATCCTTACATGAGCCAATCAGAAACAGCTTTTCCTTCGCTCTCGTTAATGCAACATAGAGAACACGCAATTCCTCTGACAGCAGCTCCCTGCGCATTTTTTTCTTCATCGCAATGAGCGGAAGTGTCGGATAGCTGATGCGTAATTGCGGATGAATATACTTCGTGCCAAA
The DNA here is from genome assembly GCF_037964975.1 of Bacillus sp. EU52. Taxonomy (NCBI): domain Bacteria; kingdom Bacillati; phylum Bacillota; class Bacilli; order Caryophanales; family Bacillaceae; genus Bacillus; species Bacillus sp. EU52. The sequence continues at coordinate 1,095,544 of NZ_CP150177.1, read as the reverse complement.
TCCGAGCTCCTTATCCAGCAGGTACGATTTGTTCAAATCCATCATGTTGAAATTCCGTCCGAGACCCGCTGCAAACACGACTGGAAATTCGAGCCCTTTGCTGCTGTGGATCGTCATTAAGCGGACAACATCCTCCTGCTCGCTGAGCGCTCTCGCCGTACCAAGATCATCGCCCCGCTCCTGCATGCGTTCGATAAACCGCAGGAAACGGAACAAGCCGCGAAATGCCGTTGATTCATATTGACGCGCCCTGTCATAAAGAACACGCAAATTGGCCTGGCGCTGTTTTCCGCCCGGCATGCCGCCGACATAATCCATATATTTGGTGTCGCGGTACACTTCCCAAATCAGCTCAGATACTGAGTGGTTTTTCGAAAACGCGCGCCACTTTTGCAGATGTCCGTAAAACGTATTTAGCTTTTGATAAAGCTCATCGTTCCGGTCACCAGCAGCCAGGTAGTCTTTCATCGCCTCATAGTACGGCGCTTTTTTATTTTCAAGCCGGATCAAAGACAGCTCGTTTTCATCTGCTCCGACAATCGGTGAGCGCAGAACAGAGGCAAGCGGTATATCCTGATACGGATTATCAATCACCTTCAGCACAGAAAGCGCGACGGCGACTTCGACCGCTTCAAAATAGCCTGACGTTAAATTGGCGTAAACCGGTATGCCCTGTGCTCTCAGCTCCTCCATGATTTGCGGAGCCCACGGCATCGAACGGAGCAAAATCACGATATCTCGGTATTGAATATTGCGATGTGTTTTCTTTTTTCCGTCATACACCTTAAATGGCGATGAAATCAGCTTGCGAATTTCCTTAGCGATGGCTTTTGCCTCAAACTGCACCGTTTCAAGCTCTTCTGCTTCCTCGCTTGCATCCGTATCTTCTGCGTTGTCGATCAGCAGCAGCTCTGTTTCCGTCTCGTCATTGTCCGGATACGCTGCACCAAGCTTCAGCTCAGCCTGCTCGTCATAATCGACCTCACCGATTTTGCCGCCCATCAGCTGTTTAAATAAAAAGTTTGTGCTGTCTAAAATATCAGCCCGGCTTCGGAAATTTTTATTTAAATCGATTTTCCGCCCCGTGCCTTCTCCGCTCTCTGTAAACCGTTTGTATTTAGAGAGGAAAAGAAGCGGCTCCGCAAGCCTGAATCGATAAATCGACTGTTTGACATCTCCTACCATAAACAGGTTGCCAGTCTCCTCCGGCCTGCTTGTGACGAGCTGCAGAATCGATTCCTGCACGAGGTTGGTATCCTGATATTCGTCAACGAGCACCTCATGAAACTGTTCCTGATAAAACCTTGCAGCCTCGCTCGGCTCACATTCACCTTTGTCATTCTCAGCTGTCAAAATCGCTAAACAGTAATGCTCCAAATCAGAAAAATCGATGATTGATTTTTCCTGTTTCGCAGCTTCGAATCGTTTTCCATAGCTGATGACAAGCTGTACGAGCGTTTCAATGACAGGCTTCATCTCGGCTAGGCTTTTCAAGTGCTGTTCAGGACTTCGCGTGAAGTAGTCGGTTTTGAGCTTTTCAAGCAGTTTTTTTGCGCCGTTTCTCAAATCTGTCGCCTCATCAAGGAGCGCTGGATCGAACTCATCCCCTTTTACTGCTTTGGCACGCTTAAAAGAGACGGCGGGCACCCGCTTATATAGTTCACTGAAATCGTCCTGATGCTGAATCAGTTCATCAATCTGCGCAAGATCATCAAGAAAATTGTCAGCACGCGGCGCCGGGCCGCCCGGCGCTTTCGTCAGCTCAAGCGCGCGCAAGAGCTTTTCCTTCGCCCCGTTAAGCACCATTGCAATATCTTCTTTGACATATTGATAAAACGGCAGCTCCTCGATGGCGCTCTTTTCTGATACATCATACAAATGAACAAAGCTTTCCAGCCACGCCCCCGGGTTGGGATGGGATCGGGAATACTCGTACACCTGTTTAACGAGAAATTGCAGATCCAGATCATGCCGGTCTGTCGTATAGCGGTCAACAAGCTCAAAAAACGCCTTTTCGCCCTTTGCATATTCGTCTTCAAACAGCTCGTCAAGCACTTCATCCCCGATCAGCTCGCCTTCCGTCTGATCAGCTATCCGAAAGCCCGGATCAAGATCGATCAAGTAGTAATATTTCTTCAGCACTTGCAGGCAAAAGGAATGGAGCGTCGAAATGCTGGCCCGGTTTAAAAGAGACAGCTGGCGTCTAATATGCAGCGAGCCGGGGCGCTGTACAAGCTCTTTTTCCAAGGCTTCTGCGATTCGGTGCTTCATCTCTGCCGCTGAGGCGTTTGTAAATGTCACAACGAGAAGACGGTCTACATCTATTGGGTTTTCCTCCGCGGTGATTTTCCGAATCATTCGTTCAACGAGCACAGCGGTTTTACCAGAGCCCGCAGCCGCTGCCACAAGAATATCCTGGCCGGTTGAAACAATGGCATTCCATTGGTCATCTGTCCATGTGCTGTCTGCCGGTTTAGGAATGTTCATTGCCATCCGCCTCCTTTTTTATCCACTCAAGTATTGTCTTGTCCTTTTCAGCCTTTAATGGGCGATACTCGTTTTCTTCCAGTGATTCATCAAATTGGCATACTGATTTGAACGCACAGTATGTGCACGGCGTCTTGTTCTTCATTTTGTACGGCTCAATGGATACGCGCCCGTCGGTGATTTGTTCGCCCGCTTCTTGGAAGGTGCGGCGCACATGCTTTGTCAAAAGATCAAATTCCTTTTCACCGACTGCTGCTGAGTCTGATCTGAGAGAGCCGTCTTTTTTCAAGCCGGCGTTTATGATATTTGAACGTCCCTCTTGAAGGGTTGTATCCATGAGGCGAACCACTTCCTGATCACCGAGGAGCAAGCCCTTCATTTTAAATTTCTTAAAGATCTCCTGTTCAATCTCGTCAAGCCCAAGCGGGAGATTAGATTGAATCATCGGGTCATGAATATGGAAATACAGCACTCCGGCAGGCGTCGCCCTCATCCCGAGCCAGTCAGCTGAATGTGTAATCGATAAATCAAGGTACGTCAGCATTTGCAGTGCCAATCCGTAATATACTTCCGCTAAGTCAAGGCCTTTGTCGCTTGATTTATAATCGACAATCCTGAGGAGCAGGCCTTTTGAGCTTTCAGCCTTATCAACACGGTCAATTCGCCCGACGAGTTCCATCGTACAGCCGTTTTTCAGTTGAAAGGTCAGCGGCGGAAGCGGCCCTTTTCCTCCAAAGCCCAGTTCAAGCCCGATCGGTACGAATCCGCTCGCTTTCGCATGCTCGCTTAAAATGCCGGACACACGTGTCACAATTTTTTGCAGTTTTTCCTTCACATAATAATGCCGGTTTGAGCTGAGCAGAATTTCCTTTTGCAGTTTCGGTGCCAGCCGCTCTACCGCATCATAGGAAAACAGCTCGCACTGCTCCTTCGTTAAATCGCGCCAATCCAGCTTTTGCTCACGCAGCCTGTCCGAAATCAGCTTTAAGCTGGAATGAAACAGCTGGCCGATATCCGGTGCTTCAAGCTTGAAGAATTGCCGTTCCTTCAAATGCAGCCCGTGTGACGCAAAATGGGAAAACGGGCATGCGTTAAAGGTTTCCATTCTCGATACACTGCCCTGAATGCGTTCACCATAGAGCTGTCTCGACACGCTGCGTTCAAGCTGCTTCACTTCATTCCGGAAAAACAGGCTTGAGAACAGCTTTTTCGATTGCAGCCTGTCCTGCTCACTCATCAGCACATTGTACGTGCTCCACCAGACGTCGCTGATGTCGTATTCCCGAGTCCATAACCTGAGCTGGCTCGCGGTAAAGGACTGTGCCACGCTTTTATTCACAACATACATCAGCTGTTCCTCATCGCTGACCTGTTCAGGTTCATTTGTTAACAGGCGCTCCTTATGATGCGGAAACAGTTCTTCCAGCCGCTTAACGATCATCGACGGCAAAAGCGTTTTTCCTTCCGCATCAGCAATCGGATACGATACGTAAAGCCGGTCAGACGGACTTGAAAACGCCATGTAGATGAGGAAGTGCTCATCAAGCAAACGCTCTCGTCCGCCTGAGGATAGCTCAACCCCAATCGTTTTCAGCCATTCCCGGTCATCATCCGACAGGACCCCGTTTTCATCAGGGCGTGCCGGCAGAACGCCGTCGTTTGCCCCGAGCACAAAGGTGCAGGAGGTGCCATACATTCTGGACAAATCCATATTGCCGAAAAACACCTGGTCAAGCGCAGGCGGAATAAGAGAAAATGTAAGCGACTCCGCGCCGGCTTCTATCATTTGCTGAAACAAATCAAGAGAAATCTCATCATCTCCCATCATTTCAACAAACTCCTCAAGCAGCTGAATGACTGCGTCCCACGCCTGCTGATGCTGCTGCGCTTCAATGATTCTGCCGTCATCCTCAGCACGCTGCCTTTCCTGATCCAGCTTCAGCGGCACATCCGTCTCTTCTAAATAACGATAGAGCGCCTCCGCCTTCTCTTGAACCGTCTTCGCTTTTTTCATGCGTTTTTGAAGCTGAAAAAGCGGCGGAACAATCCAATCGCGGGTGTCATTCAACATGTTTTCCATTTCGATTTCCTGATCAGTCTGTGCAAAATCATCATCCAATGACACAAAACGCCTGTATTGGAAACGATCGCCCTTTGTCCAGCGGTCGCCTTTAATACCATAGGCGATACAGTAATTTTCGAGCTGATCGACCTGTTCTCTCACTTTGGCCTTCGGTTCATTGAGCGGGAATAGCAGTTCGGTTTTCACGCAGCGAAACACCGCTTCATAACGCCAATTCCCTTTCAGAACATCAAGGCTTGACCGGATAAATTCGATTAACGGGTGTTTCAGCATAGATGCTTTTCCGTCAATGAAATAAGGAATCTCGTAATCTGCGAAAACTTCCTTCACCATATCCTTGTAGTCTTCCGGCTGGCGCGCAAGAATGGCTACATCCTTATAGCGATATCCCTTCTCTCTGACTAGGGCGTGAATTTCCCGGGCAATGCCTTCCAGCTCAGCTCGTCTGTTTGCGGCCTGCATCACAGTAAGGGCTTCTTGTTTTTCTGCGTATGGAATGGCCGGACGCGCTTCATACTGCGCCTCTAGATGCGCCAATTCCGGCGTCTTTGTATGCCGCTCAGTCCCGCTCAGCTCTTTATACGTAATGTCCAAATTCAGTTCCTTCGCCTTCTGATGCAGGCGGTAATAGGTTTTCCCCGTCATTCTGAACAATTCCAGTTCATGCGGCTCCCGCTCATATGACGGCTTGTCCGCTGTGAGCGAAAACGTGATATGCTCCGCATGAACCATAAGCTGCTCCAACACCCTGAATTCCTGCGGGGTAAACTGATAAAAGCCATCCACATAGATATGGGCGCCTTTTATATCTTCCGCAAGCGGGATATGCTCTGCCAGCAATGTCAAATAATCCTCAGAGTGAAGATATTGATCTGCGAGGCTTTTTTCCATTTGCTGATACAGAATTGATAAGTCATGGAGCTTTTCAGATAAAACACGTTCTCCGCGATACTCGGAAGCCGTTCCGCTTTCCGCCATCCGGCGGATATCCTCCGGTTCCAGACAATAGCGCTTAAACTCTGTCAGCATCCGCTCAACCTGTGCGGTAAACCCGCTTTTGTCACTCGCTTTTTGATAGACTTTGAACTCCTGTTTATGCTCCTCAATGAGCTTCCGCAGGAGCATTTGTACGCCGGTGCTCGTCAGAAACGGCCTGCTCATTCCTCCCGTATGCTGGAGGATGCGCCAGGCCAATCGTGAAAAACTGAACACTTGAGCGCGTATCATCCCGCCCATATCTGGCGTTTTAGCAAGCTCGTATTCCATTAAAAACGTCATTTGATCCGGGACTAGAAAAATGATCGGCTTCCCGAATGGAGCCCGGCGCAATTCATCCTGAATGCTGTCGATGATCAGCTTCGTTTTTCCACTCCCGGACCTGCCTACTAAAAACTCTGCTCCCAAATTAGAAGACCCCTCTCTTTTTATCTCTATATATTTTATCGAATGTTGACGAAAATGACCAATCTGATCTATTGGTAAAAACGGCCTTTTCACATATAAAAAGCTGATTATCTCCGCACATCTCTCCCTGCCCAACATATGCTTTTACAGAAGCCCAATTCCTAAGAATGGAGTTGAATCCCCTTGCATTACAGCTACTATCCCTATCCGGTGCCATACCGGGAAGATCCTGTTTTGATTCGGAATTTGCAGAAGGCCATCAACGGAGAATTCAGTGCCATTCAATGCTACCGCAAGCTTGCCGAACTCGCCCACAGCGATGAGGTCAGAAAACAGATTGAAGAAATCAGGCGTGACGAGATTCGCCACCTCCGTGAATTTTCCACACTGTATGGTTCAATTACCGGCAAACACATCATGCCGAAACAAACGGAAGAATGCCCGGACAATTTCACAAGAGGACTGGACGCCGCTTTTAAAGATGAACAAGAAACCGTCGACTTTTACTTGCGTGCGGCCGAGGAAACGTCAAACCTAAAAGCGAAAGGCGTCTTTACGCGCGCAGCACGTGATGAACAAAATCACGCTGTCTGGTTCCTATACTATCTGATGGAACGTTAGATATACCCGTTCAGGGTATATGTACATATCCCCTTAGCTAAAAACACACTCCCCTGTTTTTTTCAAATGCAGCCGGGAAACATAAAACCATAAACTGCCATACAGGGGGAATCAACCATGGAGCAATATTCTGAAGCTTGTATTGAGGCTTGCATCGATTGCATGAAAGCTTGCAATCATTGTTTCACTAAATGCTTGGAAGAAAGCGTGCAGCATCATCTCAGCAGATGCATCCGGCTTGACAGGGAATGCGCGGATATTTGCGCGCTGGCGGTCAAAGCCATGCAAACGGACAGCCCGTTTATGAAAGAAATTTGTGCACTTTGCGCCGATATTTGTGAAGCATGCGGCACTGAATGCGGAAAGCACGATCATGATCATTGCCAAGCATGTGCGAAAGCCTGCTTCGCCTGTGCTGAACAATGCCGCAGCATGGCAGCGTAAAAAAGAGGGTTCAAAAAAGAACCCTCTTTTTATTTGGACAGCCATACGGAGTACAAATCAATCCATCCCTCTTCATCAAGCACCAGGCCTTTTACATTTTTACTTGATGTCACCTGGAGCACATTTTGATACAGCGGAATCGCATTCAGCTCCTGTATCATCTGCCGGTCAATGTCACGTAAGATGTTGATTCTCGAACAACGGTCAGGCATGGAAAACATCTGCTCTGTCATTCCTGAGCATATCTGTGTCAGCTTTTCAGATAGATGCTGATACAAGAAACTGTTCTCCGACAGCAGCAAATGCAGAAAACCAAACTCGCTGTCTTGATAAAACGTCGCACTGTCATGAATGATATCCGCCATCTGCACGATTTCCGGCCGTCGCAGATCAGCAGCATCACAGAATTGAAGTGTAAGCCTGATACCGTGCTGGGCGCAAATATTTTGAATCCATTCGGCGTCCTCAAGATGATCCGTTTCCGAAAAGGTATAAAGCACGATTGTTTCGCCCTCGTATCCGCTTTTCTTCAACAATTCAGATGGCGAAACGACCTCCCACTCAAAAGAACTCGGTTGCAAAAAGGACGTAACCGGGATTCTTCGGTGCCCTCCCGCTTCACGAACGAGCCGTTCAGAGGAAATCAGCAGCCGGAGCGCTTTTCTAAAGCTTCGGTGCTGAAGAGGCCCCTTCTTTTTTAGATTAAGCGACAAATACTGAACATGCCGCTCATCAAAAACAGTTTGCTGCTCAGGGCATGTTTGTTTTTCTTGAATGGTAAAACCGTTCATCTCTCCGGCTTGCTCAGAAAAAACAAACTCAACGCGATCCAGATAGGGGCGTCCCTTGAAGTAGCGCTCATTGGCTTCAAGCACAAGCATCCCGCTGTGTTGCTGATTCACCTGAAAAGGCCCTGTTCCATTTTTCCCGCCGCCCTGTTCTGCCGGCAGTATGGACAGCCGTTCATCACAAAGAGCATACGGCAAAAGCGCATTCGGCTTATCGAGTATGAGTTCCACACAATAAGGGCCCTTTTCTAAGACTTGTTTCACTCCGTGCAGAAGCCATTTATACGGGTTGTCAGCCAGTTCCAAAAAGCGCTGAAATGTAAACGCAACGTCCCGCGATGTCAGCGGCTGTCCATTATGAAATGACACACCTTTTCGAAGAAAAAATCTCCATTGTTTTTTTCCGACCTCTTCCCATCCATGAACCAAATGAGGCTTCGGCTCCTGCATATCCGAATCAAACGTGAAGAGTGTATCAAATATCTGTTTGACGAAATGGCCCTCAGACCGCAAAAATATTTGGCATGGATCCAAACTGCTGACAGATTCGGGCGTGATGAACAGCCGCAGAACATCCTTCGCCCCATTCTCGCCTGTCTCCGTCACAAATCCGAATACCTCTGAAAGCCACATGTTATATTCGTTTTGAAGCCCCGGAAACGCGGACTGATACTGCTGAAGCAGCTCCTTTGCCTTTTTAAGCTTTCCTGACATGGTATATTCCTTGGCAGTTTGAAGAAGCAATTCCTCAGGCCTCCGAAGAAACGCGATTTTAGATTTACGGCCGCGCCCCGCCCCTCTTTCCCGGATAATCCAATTGCTGTTCTCCAGCTTATGTAAAATGAGCTTTGCATTTCTTTCTGTACAACATAAACAGTCGGCAATCTCAGTGAGCGTCATTTCGTTCATTTGCCCATACTCGGCGCAGCCTGTTTTTACAAGCGCCACGTAGTGCTCTATCAGCTTCAATCCCCGCACCTCCCGACAAAAGGGGAACTTTTATCTCTTCTTTTCTTCACTTTTTGGGCCGCCGCCCCTTCTATACACTACTACTATATCAAACAGCGAAAGGCGGCGATCACATGTTGACCAGTTTTCACTCTATAAAATCGAGATATACCGCTCCCGTTCGGCTCCGCTTTTTCGGCGAATTGCTGACAAGCCTGACAGGTGCAATGATGGGACCTTTTATGGTGCTGTATCTGCATGAACAATTAAACGGCAGTATCATGATGCCATTGCTGATCATCAGCCTTCAGCCATTTGCTGATATTTTCCTGACGCTCGCTGCAGGAAAGGCGGCGGACCGGCTTGGGCGGCGCACAGCGATTTTGACCGCATTGCTTCTTCAATCAACGGCAATGACAGGGTTTGTATTTGCTGAGCATGCGTATGTTTTCGCTATTCTCTATGTCATGAATGGCATCGGAAGATCGTTGTACATTCCCGCTTCCCGCGCCCAAATCGCTGAAAGCACGCCGGAAAGCAGACGTTCGGAAGTGTTTGCGGTCATCAATGCGATCTATTCAGCGGGCCTGACGGCAGGGCCGCTAGTGGGGATGCTGCTGTACAATCATAACCCCGTGTGGATATTCGCATTAGATGCTGCGGCATTGTTTATCTACTTTCTGATCGCTGCACTGAAACTGCCTGAGACAAAGCCGCTACACCCAGCTGTTACCCCGAAAATGTCCGCGAGCTTTACGATATACAGGCCTGTCCTGCTTCTTTTGCTGCTTTCTCTCCCCATCAGCATGTTATATGCACAAACAGAAACAACATACAGGCTGTTCAGCAAAAACATGTTTTCTGATTATCTGTCCATGCTGACCATCTATTCAGCAGCAAAAGCTTTATTCAGCTGTGTTCTCCAAGTACCTCTTGTCAAAGGGACCGAAAAGCTTTCAATGAAAACGATCCTCTTCATTACTTATATTTGCTACTCCCTTGCGGCTGCCGGTTTTGCATGCTCAACCTCGCTGACAATGCTTTTAGTGACGGCAGCGGTGATGACGGTTGGCGAAAGCATCGGGCTAACCCACATCCAGACCTTCATATCAAAATTGGCGCCGCCTCATTTGCTGGGCCGGTTTTATGCTGTCTATGGTCTGCATTGGGATATATCCCGCTCAATCGGACCGCTGGCAGGCGGGCTAATCCTGACATCATTTGGCGGAGAAGTGATTTTTTACGCTCTTGCCGTGTGTCTGCTGACAGCGGGTTTATCTCTGACTTACACAATAGAAAAGCTCGAACACAAGGTCATAAGAAAAGTGAATCGCTTATAGAAAATAATTCATAATTTCTTTATCAACAAAAATATACTATAGTAATAAATACATTCACTACGTGAACAATTGGAGTGTTACGTGAAAAAGGAAGAAGGGTTTTACATTGAAGAAAGACGAAAATCTCCTCAAAGATCTATGGTTTATCGCAATCAGTGCAGCCGGGGGGTTTATTCTTTCATTAACCGGGATATCAATTGGATGGATGATCGGAACACTGATTGTCGCCTGCTGCCTCGCCATGATACGGCCGGCATGGCTGATGATGGCACCAGACCAAAAAGGAATTAACCGACGATGGCTCGCCCTCGGGCAGATGATCCTCGGCATCGAATTGGGCCAAAAGCTGAATTTATCCGTTCTCTCTGTTCTCAAAGACCATTGGTTTTCAGTCGGCGTTATGCTGATATTGTCTATCCTGCTGGCCATGCTGTCAGGATATGTGCTTTGGCGTTTCAGCAAAACGGATATGATGACTAGCTTTGTCGGCACCGCTCCCGGCGGGCTTTCCGCCATGCCGAGCATCGCACAGGAAGTAGGCGCCAATACCGCTATAGTCAGCCTCGTTCAAATGATGCGTGTGCTGCTCGTGGTGCTTTCCATTCCGTTTTTAGTCATTCTGATCTATACAAAACAAGATCGTACCGCAAGTGCCGCAGCAGAGACGATTTCTTCTGCAACGACAGATTTTAGGCTCGCTCCCGTTTTGTGGACCGTCATTCTTATTCTCGCTGCCTGGGGAGCTTGCAAAGCTGCGAAATTTTTAAAATTTCCAGCTCCATGGCTGCTCGGCAGCATGCTCGGTGTAGCAATTGTACATGTTGGCGGAGCTGCGGTGACAGGGCACGACATGACGGCATGGTGGCCGTCACAAGCTAACCATGTATCACAAGTATTTCTCGGGGCAACGATCGGCTCTAAGATGTACAAAAGCATGTTTGCCGGCGTCACCCGTATTATCATCGTCGGGTTTGTCTCGTCCGTCGGTTTAATCGCAGCAATGTTTTTGAGCGCCGTGATCGTTTCCGAGCTGACAGGAATTTCGCTCATCACTTCTGTTCTGGCATTTGCGCCCGGCGGGATTGCAGAGATGGCGACGACGTCAGTTACCTTACATGCTGATTCCACCTTTGTCGTTGCGGTTCAGGTCATTCGCGTCATTCTGGTTATTGCCCTGCTGCCGCCGTTTTATCGCCTGCTTCACCATCTTCATGGTGAAAAAAAAGACAAAAAGAGCTCAATCAGCGGCAGTAATGCCTAGTTGAAAAAAGGGTTCAAGAACTTTTAATTCGCAAACCATCGAGATGGGGAAATATAAGCGGATATTTCGTTGTTAATGGATCAGATTTGAAGTGAGTGCTGCCAGAGGCCGAAATGAAAGAAATAATTGACGACTTACGATTGAAAAAGAGGTTAAAATGAATAACCTCTTTTTCTTATATAAAGATATAAAATAATAAAGGGAAATCTATCGTTACGTTGATTCTCTTATAATAAGCTTTGTTGGCAGTTTAATAATTCTTCTGTTTAATGAGGCATTACCCGAAATGGACTCGATGATTTTCAACACAGCCTGTTGGCCTAATTCTATTACGGGGATATCAATTGTTGTTATGGTCGGAGTAACGACTTGGCAAATCAATTGGTTGTCAAAACCAATTACAGCTAAGTCTTCTGGAACTTTAAAGCCATTTTTCATCGCCTGTTTAATAATCCCTGCGGCGACTTGATCATTTCCTGTAAATATTGCTGAGGGTCTGTCCTTTAGATCCTTTATCTTATGAAAAACACGAAAGCCATCCTCGATATTAAACATTTCGCCGAATATCCATTCGCTTCTATGATGTAAATTGTAATCTTGTAAAGCTTTCAAGTAACCCTCTTTCCTCTGACATTGAGCTTCGCTATATGGAGTATCAAAACAAAACCCAATTTTTTCATGCCCTCTTTCAATTAAATGTACTACCCCCATGTATGCGGCTTCAAATTCATCATACCCAATTATCGTGATGTCCGCTGAGTGATGATATTCATTACATAATAAGATAGGACCATACTTTAAGAAAGGGGATATCTGATCCCATTCATTTTCTAAAGTTCCAAGAATAATACCATCCACTTCTTTATGCTTCAATAACTCTAACAATTCTAGCTCTGTCTGTTTGTCATAAAAGGTCTGAAATACAATTACCTTGTAATTCTTAAACAGTGCTTCATGAGAGACCCCTTTTATTAATTGAGCAAAAAATGGATGGTCGATACTCGGAACCGATAAAGCTATCGTTTGTGTCTTATTTCTCCTAAAATTCCGAGCTAAATAATTGGGAGTGTAGTCAAGTTCGTTAATTGCCTTTAAGATCATATCTCTTTTTTCTTTCGACACATACGGATGATTATTCAATACTCTTGACACTGTGGTTTTAGACACATTGCATAATTTTGCTATTTCATCAATTGTAGGCATATTTTCCCTTCCTTAAAAAAGTTGTTGACATGTTACCGATTTCAGAAACTAGGATAAATTTGTAATAAATTTTTAGATTATAAAATCATTGGAGGTACTGTTCATGCAAAAACAGGTTAAGATTTCAGGTAAAAGCAAAGAAAACATGTCACTACTAAAACACTTAAAAGGTGACATACAAGGAAAAGAACTTGTTATTGAAGACAGTATTGTAAACGAGCGCTGGAAACAAGTATTAAAGGAAAAGATAGATATTGAACATGATCTTTTCAACTATCAAAAAAATCGTGAAATCAGTAAAGTCCCTTTTTTGCCTGTAGACAGATTAATAACCAATGATGAAGTGGAAGATATCTTAAATACATTAACTGAAGTTTTGCCAACTGGAAAATTTACGAGTGGTTCCTATTTAGAGCAATTCGAAAAAGTTTTATCTACATATTTACATAAAAGGTATGTAATTGCAACCAGCAGTGGAACCGATGCTATTATGATAGGTTTATTGGCTTTAGGATTAAACCCAGGGGATGAAGTTATCATGCCGGCTAATAGCTTTTCAGCTACTGAAAATGCTGTGTTAGCTTTGGGAGGCGTTCCTATCTATGTAGATATTAACCCACAAACATTCTGCATCGATCCTGACAAAATTGAAGAAGCAATAACTCCTTATACAAAGTTTATTCTACCTGTGCATTTATACGGAAAACATTCAGACATGCAGCATATCCGTCAAATCGCAAATCGTTATAAATTAAAAGTAATTGAAGATGCCTGCCAAGGAATTGGACTGACAGACTTAGGAAAGTATGCAGACATCACTACATTAAGTTTTAATCCCTATAAGAATTTTGGTGTATGTGGCAAGGCTGGAGCAATAGCAACTGATAATGAAGAACTCGCTAAAAAATGCATTCAATTTAGTTATCATGGTTTTGAAGTAAATGTGAAAAATAAGAAAGTCATCAATTTTGGATTTAATTCAAAAATGGACAATTTACAGGCAGCAATTGGTTTAGAGAGAATGAAGTACCTTTCATTAAACAACTTCAAAAGACTGTTCTTGGCGGATAGATATATTACCCAATTAGCAGAGTTGCAGAATAAAGGCTATATTGAATTACCAGAATTAAGTGAAGATCATGTATGGCATCTGTTTCCTATTAAGGTAAGAACAGAAGATAGGGCAGATATCATGACTAAATTAAATGAAGATTTTGGTGTTCAAACAGATGTATATTATCCAATACTGTCTCATATGCAAAAAACTCCTTTAGTACAGGACAAGTATGCAGGACTCCAATTGGTTCATACGGAAAAGGCTCATAGTCAGGTACTGCATTTGCCTTTATATCCGTCATTTACTTTAGAAGAACAAGACAGAGTAATGGAGGGACTGTTTCATGTTATTAAGCAAGAAATCGGAGTATAAAACGTTATCCACGGTTGAACATCCTCAGTATATTGTTTTTTGTGATTTTGATGAAACGTATTTTCCGCATACAATCGACGAACAAAAACAACAAGACATCTATGAACTCGAAGACTATCTAGAACAAAAAAGTAAAGATGGGAAGCTAATAATCGGATGGGTTACTGGGAGCAGTATAGAATCTATTCTCGATAAAATGGGAAGAGGAAAATTTAGATATTTTCCGCATTTTATAGCAAGTGATCTTGGAACTGAAATTACGTACTTTTCAGAGCATAACTTCGGTCAGCAAGATAACAAGTGGAACAGTCGCATTAATGAAGGGTTTAGTAAAGAAAAGGTTGAAAAACTTGTGAAACAGCTACATGAAAATCATAACATTCTTTTGAATCCTCAAACTCAATTAGGAAAGTCACGGTATAAGCATAACTTCTACTATCAGGAACAAGATGAAATAAACGACAAGAAAAACCTATTAGCAATTGAAAAAATCTGCGAGGAATATGGCGTTTCAGTAAATATAAATCGGTGTAATCCCTTAGCAGGCGATCCAGAAGACAGCTATGATGTAGATTTTATCCCCATAGGGACAGGAAAGAATGAAATTGTAACGTTTATGTTAGAGAAATACAACCTAAATACCGAAAGAGCTATCGCATTTGGGGATAGTGGAAATGATGTTCGTATGTTACAGACAGTAGGGAATGGATATCTGCTAAAAAATGCAACACAGGAAGCCAAAAACTTGCACAACCTTATAACTGATAGTGAGTACTCAAAAGGAATTACTAATACCTTAAAAAAATTAATTGGATCATGAGGAGGAAATAAAAATGAAGAAGATAGGCATCATAGGTGCAGGTGGTATTGCAAGAGCGCATGCAACTGCTTTATCTACAATAAAAAATGCAGAGTTAGTAGGGGTATATGACATAAATCAACAAAATGCAGAAAGCTTTGTGAAAACTTTCGGCGGGAAGTCATTTGAAAACGTAGATGAACTAATTGATGCCTCAGAAGGTTTAATTGTAGCATCACCAAACTTTTGCCATAAAGAACATGCTTTGCAAGCATTAGCAAAACATAAGCATGTATTGTGTGAAAAGCCTATGGCTATTTCTCTTGAAGAAGCAAGCATAATGAAAGATACCGCTGAAAGGTTGAGCGTAAGAGCTAGTATGGGATTTAATTATAGATATTTATCTTACGTAAATATCTTAAAAAGCTTAATTATCAATAATGAATTAGGTAACATACTGTCCATAAAAGTACACTTCAAGAAAAATAGTGCACTTAGACGTAAGAAGTTTACTTGGAGAGATGACGCTAACAGTAAGAAGACGAGTGGATCATTGGGGGATCTGGGTATTCACCTTATTGACATGGTATGGTATTTGTTCGAGAGTGATTTCATCACAGAATCAGTAAGGGCAAAAATGAACACAAATGTAAAAACAAAAGAGGATAAACAGGTACTTGTAGATGACTATGCAGAAATTTATGGCCAGCTGAAGAACAAGGTATTTGTAAATATCATCACATCAAAATGTTCTGTACCTGAAGACTGTGGTTTTAGCATTGAGGTAGTTGGACACAAAAAAGAGTTTAAATACCACACAGGTAATCCTCACGTTTACAAGCTCATAGATGGCTTGAACGTGGTAGACTGCCCAGTACCGCAAAGCCTATTAAACGATCCGCCAAACGAGTTTTATGGATGGGCTGATTCTTTTAGAAGCGAGTTAATCAATTGGATTGCATCAACTCAGAATGATTGGGTTGAGATCCCTTCTTTTAGTGATGGTTTTAGATCTCAGGAAGTGTTAGAAATGTTCTTTGAGAAAGACAGCAACTCTCAACCCATGTCTGTTTCAGCAGTCAACTAGTATTTCAAAGAGAGAAGTTACTAAAAAAGCAGGAATTTACTTTCCTGCTTTTTCATATAGGGGTGTAATGAATGTTAAGAGGGACATATTTATTTGGATATGCTTTCTTTTTTACAGTAGGTATTATCCATATATCAACAGGGAGTTTGACGCCATTTCTATTAGAGGCTTTTAACAAGACAACAGATGATATTTCGGTCATAATCTTTTTTCAGTTTACCGGATTTCTAAGCGGAGTATTAATCGCACCTTTAATGATTAAGAAATACAGTCATTTTAGGACACTTACTTTAGCTTTGACAATAATGCTTGTAGCGTTAAGTATCTTTTTTCTAACCAAGGATTGGTATTATATTATTGTAATGGCTTTTCTCTTAGGATATGGGGCAGGCACATTAGAAACGACAGTTGGTTCGTTTGTTATTGCTAATTTCGAAAGTAATGCAGAAAAAATGAGTAAGCTGGAAGTTCTCTTTGGATTAGGCGCTTTATCTTTCCCATTATTAATTAATTCCTTCATAGATATCAATAACTGGTTTTTACCGTATTACTGTATATTCACCTTTTTATTCGTCCTATTTGTAGGGTGGTTAATTTTCTTGTCCAAGAACCGAAAGTACGCTAAGAATGCCAACCAACAAGTGACCTTTCCAGATGGAGGAGCATTTCAATACTTTATAGGAGATAGAAAAAAATCAAAGCAATTAGGCTTTTTTGTATTTTTTGCTTTCCTATATGCTGGAATCGAAACAAATTTTGCCAACTTTTTACCTTCAATCATGATAAACCAAGACAATGAACAAATTAGTCTTATAAGTGTCTCCTTTTTCTGGGTAGGGATCATCATAGGAAGAATATTGATTGGTTTCGTAAGTAGAAGGCTTGATTTTTCCAAATACCTTCTTTTTAGCTGTAGTTGTTTAATTGTTTTGTTGATTGCCTTCTCTTATATAAGTAACCCAATACTTCAATTGAGTGGTACATTTTTGATTGGCCTAAGTATAGCGGGGATATTTCCCATTGCTTTAACACTAGCATCAATCATTATTCAGAAGTACGTTGACGAAGTTACAAGTTTATTTATTGCCTCGGCAAGTTTCGGAGGAGCGATCATCTCTTTCTTAATTGGATGGAGTTTAAACCAGGATACGATCTTATTAACCATGGGAATATTTACAACTATGGCGGTCATTCTAGTAGGTATTTCTGTAAAGATTAGGAGAACTAAAACAGAAGACCCTATTTCACTTGAAAACAAAGCATCAAAAACACAGTAGAAAATGTGTAAATTAAAGATACTAATAGACATATCGTATAAGCAGGGCAAATTCCTGAACATCTCTTCAAGAGGAAAACTGATTTACGTTACAGCCTTGAAAAAGAAGGAAGAAACGCGAAAAACACGCACCGCAGTGCGTGTTTTTTATTTAAAAATGCTCGGAAGACCCCCTTCAATTTCTTCTGACGACGGATACCATTTTGTCACCAGATCCCGAAACAGCCGTTCCGCAAAAAGAATCTCTTCCTCGGTATAGCGGTCAAAAAATGACAGAAAACGCTGTTCAGCCTTCTGATGATAATATTTGTGCAAACTGTGCAGCTTTTTTCCAGCAGGCGTCAATCGGAAGTAGACCTCCTTTTTATTATCGCTGAGCTGTGTTCTGTGAAGGAAGCCTGCGCCAAGCAATTTTGTGCTGATGCGTGATACAGTCGCTTTTGTCGTATTCATTTTTTCTGCTATCGACGTGACATTAATTGGTTCATTGTCCCCGACACAGGATAGAACATGAATTTCTGTCATCGTCAATTGAGATTTACTCCCGTGCTCTACATCCAGCTTCCTCAATTCGTCAGATAAAAAGGCTTTAATAAGCCCCTCCCATTTCTCCTGCTGATGAATGAGCTCCGCATACAATTCAAAAAGATTGCGTTTCGTATGATCTGTGTTCATCGGGTTTTCCATCCTTTTTCATTCGATTGTTTCTTCTATCATACCGTTTTGTTACAGATGAAACAATCGAATTGAATTATACTCGGCTGGTGACGGAAAACCAGCGGCTGATTCCTTTTTGAATCACCTCGGCACAATCGGGCGCTGATGCATCCACCGCCCAGGCTACATGTCCATCGGGACGAATCAATATGGTATGCACATCCTGCAACTTTTCATTCGGCTCTGCAAGCGAGGCGGTTACCGTACGTAAGCCTTTCACTTCGATATGATCATCAGCTTCCTGCCTCAATGACAGCAAAACGAATGTCCCGTTTTGTAGAAAGCTGTACAGCCGTTCCGAATTGCCGTCGGAAAGAATCAGCTCCGTGTCAGGGAGCCTTGCCCCGTTCAACCGATTCGGCGGCATGGTACCATCAGCTTCATATCTGACATCGAGTGCAGAAATTTGCCCTGCTACATATCGATTCACATCAGGGAAGGCCAGCAGCTCCGACATCATGCTTCGCAAATGGAGGCCTGCTTGAGTGAAATCGATCAGCTTTGTCTGTGCCTCCGTGTTTCTGAGGAGCCCTTCAGCTGCCGGGTGCCGCTCGTCATGGTAGCTGTCCAAAAGCCATGAAGGCGCAGAACCTTTGATGGCCGCCGCCAGTTTCCACCCAAGGTTCATTGCATCCTGAAGGCCGGCATTCAGTCCTTGCCCGCCCGCCGGAAAATGAATATGCGCGGCATCACCCGCAAGAAAGATTCTACCGTCCCGATACCGTTTCGCTTGGCGCGCGACGTTCCCGAACCGCGACATCCACGAAGGGTCGCTTAAACCAAAGTCAGTTCCGCAAATTCGCAGGAGGTCAGCTTTCAGCTCTTCCTCAGTCACAGGCACATCTTTCGGCGTTTGCGTGCGATAAGGGCTGATCACAACGACACGATATCGGTCTGAAGATAACGGAACAATCATAACACCGCCCTCTTTTGTGCAAAGGGACAGCACGCCTGACGCCGGCGGAGAAAGGAGCGCCACATCCCCAAGCGCAGCGGTGACAGTGCTGTCTGTTCCCGGAAACTCAATTTTCGCCTGTTTCCGGACGGTACTCCCGGCGCCATCTGCCCCAACGGCAAACTTGCTTGTGATCGTCCGTACACTGCCGTCCCGATCCTTAAAAATTGTTTGGACCGCTTCCCCGTTTTGCGTAACCGCCAGCGCCTCGGCACCCCGAAACACCTCTGTTCCCAGGCTTCGTGCATGATCTTCAAGAAGCTTTTCTGTTTTGGACTGCGGGAGCAAAAGCGTGTAAGGACAGCTCGTATCCAAGCCTGAAAAATCCAGACGGGTATCCAGCATTGAAAAATGTCCGGTAGGTATCTTGCTTCCCTTGGATACGAACCGCTCTAAAATCCCTCTCATCTCAAGAAGCTCCAGCGTTCGGGGGTGCAGCGTCAACGCCTTGGAATGCGGAACAGGTTTTTCAAGCCGTTCAATCACACATGTTCCCACTCCGGCCATTGCAAGCTCAGAAGCCAGCATAAATCCAACCGGCCCTCCTCCTATAATCACTGCTTCATATTTCATCATCATTCACCACTCCTTTTGTTTCATGAAAAACGAACAAAAACCAATAAAAACGGCCCTCCAGTCAAAAAAATATATAAATTTTGTTACACAGGTAACAAATTTTATTATAGCTCCTTACAAATTTTTCTTCAACACATTTTTCCAAACGGCATACAAAAAGACGCCTCTTCAATTAGCGTCTTTTTATTCGGCATCAGAAATCACACCGACAATATTTTTTTCTCTTATCGGACCAAAATGCCGGCTGTCGAAGCTGTATATGCGATTATCTCCAACGACAAAATATTTTCCTTTCGGCACCTTGCTTGTTCCCGTCACATCTTTCAAAGAAAAATCACCCGTTACATGGCTGCCGGCAGAAACAGATTTCAAATGCTTCAAAAATGGCTCAGCAACCTGCTTTCCGTTCACATACAGCTGATCATCTTTATATTTGATCGTTTCACCGGGCAAGCCGATTACCCGTTTAATCAGCACTTTATGATCAGGGCCTTTAAAAAGGACGATGTCAAAACGATGGATGGTTTTAAATCGATGCGAAAATTTATTGACCAACAATTCGTTTCCTTCCTGGAAGGTCGGGTTCATACTGACGCCTTCTACCTTGTAATCAATAAAGACAGCATTTTTAACCTGAATGGCGAGAACAACGGACACTACACCGGCAAGAAACCAAAACCGTTTTTTCATGTTACTGTCTCCCTCCATCATGCTCACGCTGACTGGCTCTTACATGCAGATACCGCTCCACCTTTTTGCCGACATACCATAAGACAGTGATCACCAATACGGCGATGACCGTTCGAATCGGCTGTGTAATCAGCGCGTGCAGATCATATCCGATGAAGCTGATCATAAAAATCATGACAAGCTTCCCCGAGGCTGCCGCCAAAATAAACGGCCGCGTTCCGATCCTTGACAAACCAGCAACAACATTCACCGCGGCTGACGGTGTAAATGGAAAACAAAGCAGAAGAAACATGGGACCGAAGCCGTGTCTTTCCACCCATAACATCAGCTTTCTGACAGACGGATGACTGCGGATAAATCCAAGCAATTTTCTCTGTCCGTATTGACGGACAATCAAAAAGACGAGAATGGAACCAGCAGTTGATCCCGCCCAGGACAGGATGAATCCTTCCCACAAGCCAAACGAGTTCGTATTCGCCACCACAAACACGATCAGCGGCAAAAACGGGAGAAATGCTTCAATTAAAGGCAGCAGCACAGCAATGAGCGGACCGAAAGCCCTATAGCTTTGAAATAATTCAGTTAAATGTTCTTGTGTCAAATAGGATAAAAAATGCTCCAACATTTATACTCCTTACCGGGTTTGTCTATCCTTATTCTACACATTATCAGCAGAAAACTAAAAAGTTTTGGTGATTTTTTCTGTCTTGAAACATTTCACCAGCCGATATAGAATACAAATAGAACAAACGTTCCCTTAGAAAGAAGGAGTCAACATGCCAAATCTGCAGGAGGAAATATACGATTTAATTGAACGGGCTCTCTTTTTGCCCATGGCCATTACGATTTTTAACCGTGATCTCGCCGGAATTGAAGAAAGCACATTAAAATTGAAGCATCCTTATAAACAGCTTATCAGCGAATCATTAAAAATAGCACAAAAGGATTTGATGGAGGTCAGAAAAGAACTGAGGAAAAGAAAAATTGCAATCCGCGAGACGGAACGCGATGAAGCCTTTACGCTCTATACATTTGTCATCGACGGTTATGAAGAAAACCATCGCTATTTTAATCCGCGAATCCGTGAGCAGGTCAGCGAATTATTAACATACTATCTATTTGCCCCGGACAGACTCCGAGCCTTTTGAATCATACTGCCCGTTCCCTCTTCGGGCGATTCAGAGCATTAATTTCAGACAATTCACACTATACAAACAAAATAAATTTATTTATAATTCGAACCACAGCCTTTCACCCTAAAAAGTGACATGTGCTGCCATATCTGCGACATCATTTTCAGTACGCTTGGGCTTGTACACCCCAATCCTAAATAGAAGGAGGATTCTATGAAACTGATTCACGTTCTTGCCGCTTTGCCCTTTATCGGTATCTTACTCGGCATCCCTTTTGCAAATAAGGTGACCCCCTACGTGTTCGGCATGCCGTTTATTCTTGCCTATATTGTGATGTGGGCTCTTTTGACCTCTGCGCTGATGGCGATTGTGTATGTCCTCGACAAGGAAAATAAAAAGGAGGAAGCAGAATGAATGCAGCTCTCATCATCATTTTCGGTGTCCTGCTCTTGAGTATTTTTCTCGGTATACGCGCCCAAAAAGGAAAAGACATGAACCTGGAGCAGTGGACGGTCGGAGGGCGCGGCTTCGGAACTGTTTTCGTCTTCCTTTTGATGGCAGGCGAAATTTATACTACTTTTACGTTTCTCGGCGGCAGCGGCTGGGCCTACGGAAAGGGCGGTCCAGCCTTTTATATCATCGCCTACGGATGTCTGGCCTACATCCTTTCTTACTGGCTTCTTCCAGCAGTTTGGACGTACGCGAAACAGCATAAACTAATGTCGCAGTCTGATTTTTTCACAAAAAAATACAACAGTCCGCTGCTTGGCATTCTCGTTTCACTGGTCGGCATCGCCGCACTCATTCCCTATCTTGTACTGCAGCTGAAAGGCCTCGGGCTGATTGTATCGGAAACCTCGTACGGCAAAATCACCCCGACCGCTGCCATCTGGATCGGCGCTGTTTCCATCACGGTTTATGTTATGGTTTCAGGCATTCACGGGTCTGCCTGGATATCGGTTGTGAAGGACATCATGATTCTGGTTGTCGTTCTGTTTTTAGGTGTGTATTTGCCAATTCATTACTACGGCGGATTTCAAGACATGTTTCAGCAGATTGAAACGGCAAAGCCTGGCTTTCTTACGCTCCCCGAATCGGGACAAAGTGTGGCCTGGTTCAGTTCAACCGTACTCTTGACAGCGCTTGGTTTTTACATGTGGCCTCACACGTTTTCCGCTTCGTATTCAGCCGAAAACCCAAAAGTCTTTCGTAAAAACGCCATCATCATGCCTTTGTACCAGCTGGTCCTGCTCTTTGTCCTTTTCGTCGGCTTCGCGGCTATCCTGCAAGTTCCAGATCTGAATGGCGCAGACGGGGATTTGTCGCTTTTGAGACTGTCTCTGCAAGCATTTGACCCTTGGTTTGTCGGAATTATCGGTGCTGCCGGACTGCTGACAGCACTTGTGCCAGGGTCTATGATCTTAATGTCCGCCTCCACACTGTTTGCAAAAAATGTGTACAAGGTAATCGCGCCCCGCACGACAGAACAGCAAGTATCGGCTCTTGCTAAGTTTTTAGTGCCGGTGATTGCGTTGATTTCGGTGTATTTTACCTTCAAAGGCGGGAATACCATCGTTACGCTGCTTTTGATGGGCTACAGCCTTGTCACACAGCTTTTCCCCGCCCTTTTGTTCAGCCTGTTCAAGCATAATATGGTGACAAAGCAAGGAGCCTTCGCCGGCATTATTGCAGGTGTCGGAGCAGTTACTTATATTACAATGACGGAAACGACGATCGGCACTTTATTTCCGGCTCTGCCGCAATCCGCAAAAGACTTGAATGTCGGCATCGTCGCCCTGCTTTTGAATATCACGGTCATGATGGCAGTCAGCCTTATGACAAGGAAGGCGAAAAGTGCTGCGGCCGATCAGGCGGCTTAAGCAATAGAAAAAGCAATCTGGTCATCAGATTGCTTTTTCTTGTTTACCGTTCACAGGCGATAAGATCTTTATCGCGGTCTTTATTTTTATTGGCATCATAAAGGTCCTTAGAGACGTAAGGCTTGTACTTCGTTTTTCCGCCTTTGTTTTTCACCTTCGATGTGCGGGCCACTCCGCCTTTGTATACTTTGTTTAACTCCTTGCAGTTCTTATAGACCTTCACCTTTGTTTTGGCTTCCGCCACATGGTCAGCTCCGCATGAAAAACCGAAAACGAGACCGAGTGACAGCAAAACCGCCGCCGCTTTTTTCATGACGATTCACTCCCCCAACACCCAATATTTAGTTGATTTATAGCTCGAATTTATCATAATTCATATAGTCTTATTTGACAAGATAAATATGGAAGAAGGCTTTGTTTTTTCTTGTTTTCTTTTTCCTTCACTATTCAAACTGCCAAAACATGTTTTTCTGCTTATGCTCAGGGGTACACATACGAATGTACACCAAACAGAAAAGGAGCGTTGCTGATGTCTGATTCAAATCTTACGAATCCTATAAAAGCATTTTTTCATGATGAATTTCCCGAACAATATCAAGAACCGCCAGGCCTGCAAAAGAACATGAAGCCTGTCCCTGATTGCGGAGAAAAAAGCTACAAAGGATCAGGTAAACTAACGGGTCGAAAAGCGCTTGTCACGGGCGGCGATTCCGGTATCGGCCGCGCTGCCGCGATTGCTTACGCCAGAGAAGGTGCCGATGTGGCCATTAACTACTTGCCCGAGGAACAGCCAGATGCTGAAGAGGTAAAAGAGCTAATTGAAGCAGAAGGCCGAAAAGCAGTGCTGATCCCCGGAGATTTGAGCGACGAATCCTTTTGCCAAGATCTAGTCAAACAGTCGCATCACGAACTCGGCGGACTTGATGTGCTAGCGCTCGTTGCAGGCAAACAGCAAGCGGTCGAAAACATCGAAGATCTGCCTACTGAACAAATCTATAAAACATTTGAAGTGAACGTCTTTTCCCTTTACTGGGTTGTAAAAGCGGCGCTTCCGTATTTGCCGGAGGGAGCTTCAATTATCACAACTACCTCAGTTGAAGGCTATAATCCAAGCCCGATGCTGTTAGATTACGCAGCAACGAAAAACGCCATTATCGGCTTTACCGTCGGACTGGGAAAACAGCTTGCTTCCAAAGGCATCAGAGTAAATTCAGTTGCGCCCGGACCAATTTGGACACCGCTGCAAATTTCCGGCGGACAGCCGACGGAAAACATCCCGAAATTCGGACAAGGCACGCCGCCAGCTCCATTAAATCGCGCTGGACAGCCAGTGGAATTGGCCGATGTTTATGTATTTCTAGCTTCAGAGAATTCAAGCTATGTGACATCTCAGGTATATGGAATCACCGGAGGAATTCCGACGGCATAGGTTTATGAAAGGAGCTGCCCTGTTCGGTCAGCTCCTTCCTATTTTTCTAATACCGTTCCCCGAGCTCACGCAAAATAAAATCATAAATCATCTTCGTCCGCTCTTCTTTCGGGTACAGCATAAATTCCTGTCTTTTCGGCACGCGGTGGTCGATTCTGTCTTGGAATTTGGTTCTGAGCCACGCTGTTCGGTATACCTGGTTCTCGAACGAATTATAAGAGATCGGCAGCTCCATCGTTTTCCCATTTGAAAACGTCACTTCCGTATCGTCAAATTCAGTCGCTTTGAATTCTTTTACATGCACATGGGAAATCCAGCCGCATTGGGGTCTTGTCGAAGAAAGTGTAGGGAATAAAAAGATTTGGTTCGAAGGGTCCACCATGATCGGCGGCTTGTGTGAAATTTTTGTCACTTCATAAGTTCCTGCTTTTCTTCCCGCATAGCTTGATCCAAAAAATCGGCAGCTTCTGTCGACAATTTGCAGCGGCTTCATGTTTACATAAAACACGCAATCTTTTTCAATAATTCTGGAACAGATTTTGCCGTCTATTTCTTCTGGCAGCACGGCAATTGTTGCGCCGTTCACTTCATACGATTCTAAAGGTGCGTCTGTTTTCTGACTCATATTATGGCCTCCATCCTTTTTCTGCAAAATTTATACTAATAATCTATCATCTGTTTTTGTAAAACGACAGGTTTTTTTAACATTTAAGATAAAATCATCTTTTAATGATATTTAATGGTACTAAATAACTAGTAATAAACCGATTTTACTTTCATAAGACTTGCCGGTTTACGGCATTTTGCAGGATATGTCGATAGATTGCCAAGTATTAGTTGTCTAAAAATTATAAAAATTTATTGATTTTTTCGACCGTTATCCATATACTATAAAAAAGGCATTGGGGGGATTCTTTATGAAAGAGAAAAAATCGTACACTGAGCTCATGAAGTCCCGCAACACGCAAAAAACAAAAGAATTCGATGTCACAATGACGGATATTTACATTCAAATGGTGCTCGATGAATCCTTGTATAACCGTCGGCTTGCCATGCTGACGGACCAAATTAACAAAGCCTTGGACGAAAAAGATAAAGATGCGTTTCTTACGCTCTCTAAAGAATATGCAGCGCTCAAGCAGAGCGAATAAGCCAATCCTTCAAGGATTGGCTTTTTATTATCCGTTCACAATTGTTCCGCCATTGACGTGAATCGTCTGCCCTGTGACGTATGTGGAATCGTCGCTGGCAAGGTATAGATAGCTTGGCGCCACTTCGACCGGCTGTCCCGGGCGTTCCATCGGCACGTCTGAACCAAACACTTCCACGTCTTTTGCGGCAAAGCTGGCCGGGATAAGCGGTGTCCAAATGGGACCCGGTGCCACTGCATTGACCCGTATGCCCTGCTGAACAAGCGACTGGGAAAGGGACCTTGTAAACGTAACGATCGCGCCTTTTGTCGCTGAATAATCGATCAGCGTTTTATTGCCTTTATAGGCGGTAATTGAAGCGGTATTAATAATAGAGCTCCCTTTTTTTAAATGAGGCAGCACTGCCTTTGTTAAGTAAAACATGGAAAAAATGTTTGTTTGGAAGGTTCTGATCAGCTGGTGGCTGGTGATTTTTTCAATGCTGGGCTGGACATGCTGCTCAGCTGCATTGTTAACCAATATATCAATGGATGGAAACACTTGGCTTGCCTGCCCGACCACATCATTGCAAAACGCTTCATCCCCAACATCTCCTGCAATCAGCAGGCATTTTACCCCTTCCTTTTCTACATACTGCTTTGTTTCCTCGGCGTCCTGATGTTCATTCAAATACACAATGACCACATTAGCTCCTTCTTTTGCGAATAACACCGAGACAGCGCGTCCAATCCCGCTGTCTCCTCCAGTAATAATAGCGGTTTTGCCCTCTAATTTTTTCGCTTTCTTCGGCTTATCAAAAACCGGACGCGGGTCCATCAGATATTCAAAACCAGGCTGCTGGTTCTGGTGCTGAGGCGGTAATGTTTTCTTTTTTTGATTCGCCAATGAAATCACTCCTTTTCAACCTTATTATGTTATGAACAATGCCTGCTTCCTATGTATGAAAAGATAGAATATGGAAAAATTAAGAATAAATCTGATTGGAGGTATAACGGCTTGGCTAATCAACATTTTGCAAAGGAAGCACCTGAAACATACTGGAAAACATCAACTGACCTGCCTTCTTTTCCTGCGCTTCAAGAGGACACTGAATGTGACGTCACCATTATCGGAGGCGGGATTACAGGAATCACAACGGCATATGAACTTACGAAGAGAGGCTTCCGTGTCGTTTTGATTGAAGCAAATCAGGTTCTTAACGGAACCACTGCGCATACAACTGCTAAAGTTACCGCACAGCATGACATGATATACGACGAATTTATCCGCCATTTCGGATTAAACCATGCGAGGCTTTATTATGAAGCAAACCAAAACGCAATTGATTACATAAAAGGCATTGTGGATGAACATCAAATTGATTGTGAATGGATCGAGCAAGACGCATATCTTTATACGGCAAATGAAAACGCTGTTCAAAAAATCCGCACCGAGCATGAGGCATACACAAAGCTCGGAATTGAAAGAGACCTTATCAAGGATCTTCCAATTCCCTTAGGTTCTAAGCTGGCGCTTGTCATGAAGAATCAAGCTCAATTTCATCCGCTTCAATACTTAAAAGCGCTTCTGGAGCAAATTGTTCAAAAAGGCAGCCGAATTTATGAAGAGACCGTTGCGCTTGATATCAAAAAAGGCGAAAGGCCCGAAGTGGTAACAAAAAGCCGGCACGCCATTAAGAGCCGCTTTATCATATGCTGTTCCCACTTCCCTTTTTATGACGGAGGCGGATTATATGCTGCGAGAATGTACTCCGACAGATCTTATGTCCTTGCCATCAAGCCGAAGATCGAGTATCCCGAGGGCATGTATTTGAGTATCGATCAGCCGTCAGTGGCGCTCCGCTATACGGTTGTAAACGGTGAAAAGCTGATTCTCTTCAGCGGAGTAAGCCATAAAACAGGCCAGGGAAAAGCCATGTCTACACATTATGAAACACTGAGACAACTGGCCGAAAGCACCATCGGCATCGAAAGCATTCCATATTATTGGTCCACACAAGATCTAGTGACGATCGACAAAATCCCGTTTATCGGACCGATGTCGGAAAATGAGGACAATATTCTAGTAGCGACCGGGTTCAAAAAATGGGGCATGACGTCCTCAGCAGTCGCAGCCACTCTATTGTCAGACCTTGTGGAGAAAAAAGACAATCCATACGAAAGCATTTTCACTCCGTCCCGTTTCCATCTGAATCCCGGGTTGCAGAAAGTGATTTCCTACAATGCCGATGTCGCCAAGCATTTGATTAAAGGAAAGCTTGAAAAGCCTGATGTCCAATTTGAAGACATTTCGCCAGGAGAAGGGAAAGCCGTCTCCATAAACGGCAGGCGAGCGGGAGCATTTCGGGATGAGACAGGCTGCCTCCATCTCGTTGATACGACTTGTACCCATTTAGGCTGCGAGGTCGAGTGGAACGACAGTGAGCATACGTGGGATTGTCCGTGCCACGGATCACGCTTTAAGCCATCTGGCGAAGTTGTAGAGGGTCCGGCCATTAAACCATTAAAACAAATAGATCTCGATTAAACCGTTCATTTTAATGAACGGTTTTTCAAATATTTTTCATCTGCAGCTTCATTCATGTTTCTCTTGGCCGATAAAAAAGAAAAAGGCTTAAAAAGCCAAAAAGTAAAAATTATATTTTTCCCAAGGGGGATCATTGTATTGTTATTTAAAAAAGACAGAAAACAAGAAACAGCTTACTTTTCAGATTCAAACGGACAGCAAAAAAACCGCATTCAGCTCACAAACAAACATGCAGATGTCAAAAAACAGCTCAAAATGGTCAGGTTGGGAGATGCTGAGCTTTACGTGTTAGAGCAGCTTCAGCCACTCATTCAAGAAAATATCGTAAATATCGTTGATGCGTTTTATAAAAACCTTGACCATGAAAGCTCATTGATGGATATCATTAATGATCACAGCTCAGTTGACCGCTTAAAACAAACGTTAAAACGGCATATTCAGGAAATGTTTGCAGGCGTTATCGATGATGAATTTATTGAAAAGCGTAACCGAATCGCCTCCATCCATTTAAGAATCGGCCTTTTGCCAAAATGGTATATGGGTGCGTTTCAAGAGCTTCTTTTGTCAATGATTGACATTTATGAAGCGTCAATTACAAATCAGCAAGAACTGCTAAAAGCCATTAAAGCAACAACAAAAATCTTGAACTTAGAACAGCAGCTTGTCCTTGAAGCGTTTCAAAGCGAGTACAACCAGACCCGTGATGAACAAGAAGAAAAGAAAAACCTTCTTCATCAGAAAATTCAAGAAACCTCTGGATCGATTGCCAATCTGTTTTCAGAAACAAGCAGATCAGTTCAAGAGCTTGTGGACAAATCTGAAGGCATTTCTCAAGCATCCAAAGCCGGCACTGTAACATCCAGCACTGTTGAAGAAAAGTCGATCGGCGGAAAAAAAGAGCTAGAAGTCCAGCAAAAACAGATGAACAAAATTGACACAAGCCTTGTCCAAATCGAAAAAGAAATGGTCAAGCTGGATGAAATCGCGCAGCAAATTGAAAAAATCTTCGGCATCGTCACAGGCATAGCTGAACAAACAAACCTTCTCTCGCTCAATGCATCTATTGAATCCGCCCGCGCCGGAGAACACGGCAAAGGCTTTGCTGTCGTGGCAAATGAAGTGCGGAAGCTTTCTGAGGATACGAAAAAAACCGTCTCTACTGTTTCTGAGCTTGTGAACAATACGAATACACAAATCAACATTGTATCCAAGCATATCAAAGACGTGAATGAGCTAGTCAGCGAAAGTAAAGAAAAAATGACGCAAATTAACCGCTTATTCGATGAAATCGTCCACAGCATGAAAATCAGCAAAGAGCAATCAGGCAAAATCGACGTCGATCTGCAAGCCTTTCTTGGAGGGCTTCAGGAAGTCAGCCGCGCCGTTTCCCATGTGGCCGCTTCCGTTGATTCGCTTGTCATCCTGACAGAAGAATAACCATCAAAAACCGGTCTGCCATACGGCCGGTTTTTTTGCGTTCATTATGTAAACTTAAATTAAAAATCAGTTGACATAATAATTGCCTGCATTTATTGTATAACCATATTTGATTACTGTTTGGAGGATTTCACATGCTGAAATTAATCGACATGATGCATATTGCGATTTTCACCGCGCTGATGGCAGTGCTCGGCTTTATGCCCCCTCTCTTCTTATCCTTTACACCCGTTCCGATTACATTGCAAACGCTTGGTGTCATGTTGGCAGGCAGCATTCTCAGGCCAAAGTCTGCTTTCTTAAGCCAGCTTGTCTTTTTGCTGCTCGTCGCCTTCGGAGCGCCGCTGTTGCCCGGCGGACGAGGCGGTTTTGGTGTGTTTTTCGGACCGAGCGCAAGCTTTTTGATTGCTTATCCCCTCGCTTCATGGCTGATCAGTTTAGCCGCTAACAGGCTGCGGAAGGTGACAGTATTGCGTCTCTTTTTCACTCATATCGTATTCGGCATCATCTTTATTTATCTGCTTGGTATACCGGTACAAGCTTTTATCATGCATATTGATTTGTCACAGGCCGCCTTCATGAGCCTTGCATATGTGCCTGGTGATTTGATAAAAGCGGCTGTATCTGCATTTCTGGCGATAAAAATCACTCAAGCCTTGTCTCTTTCTGATACGATGTTTACAAAAGGAGGATGACACTACATGACAATTACCCATACCTATTCATCTACCGCCGAAACATCGCCCGGCCGTGTAGCGATCCAGACTGAATCGGAGCAAATCACGTACCAAGATTGGGATCGGCTTGTCTTTCAAACCGCAAATTGGCTGCGGTCACAGCCGAGCATGCCGAATCGTGTGG
This sequence comes from Bacillus sp. EU52, assembly GCF_037964975.1. NCBI lineage: Bacteria > Bacillati > Bacillota > Bacilli > Caryophanales > Bacillaceae > Bacillus > Bacillus sp. EU52. Next base: position 1,065,019 of record NZ_CP150177.1, on the reverse strand, counting down.
CGATCCTGCTCCCAAATAGTCTGGCGTTTTTACAGCTGTTTGCCGGAGCCGCAGCGGCTGGATGTACGGCAATTCCCATCGACACACGCTGGAGCGCGGCAGAATGTAAGGAGCGGCTGTCCATAAGCAATGCGGATCTTGTGGTTACTTTAGCCTTTTTCAAAAACAAACTGACAGATAGCCAGACACCTGTTGTATTGCTGGATAACTGTATGGCAGATATTTCTGAGGCAGCCGCTGATCCCTTGCCTACCATTGATCCGGAGCACCCTTTTTATATGGGATTTACGTCGGGCTCGACAGGAAAACCGAAGGCCTTTACGCGATCTCACCGCTCATGGATGGAGAGCTTTACCTGTACGGAAACAGATTTTTCGATTTCATCAGATGATAAGGTTCTGATTCCCGGAGCGTTAATGTCCTCTCACTTCCTATATGGGGCTGTCAGCACCTTGTTTCTCGGAGGAACCGTTTGTTTGCTGAAAAAGTTTTCTCCTGCCAAAACGAAGGAATGGCTGAGCCGTGAATCCATCAGTGTTCTCTATACCGTACCGACGATGACAGACGCCCTCACAAGGATTGAGGGTTTTCCCGACAGTCCCGTCAAAATCATTTCATCCGGCGCAGACTGGCCGGCAGAATCCAAGGAGAAGCTTGCCGCTGCATGGCCTCATCTCAAGCTGTACGATTTTTACGGCACATCAGAGCTAAGTTTTGTTACGTTTTCTTCACCGGAAGACAGCAAACGGAAGCCTCATTCAGCGGGCCGCCCTTTTCATAATGCCCGGATCGAAATCCGCAACGCTGGAGGAGAACGCTGTCAGCCAGGGGAAGTCGGAAAAATATTTGTCAAAAGCCCGATGCGGTTTTCCGGCTATGTGAACGGCAGCACACCAGATGAATGGATAACAGTGGATGATATGGGCTATGTTGATGAAGAGGGCTTTCTATACATATCAGGAAGAGAAAACGGGATGATCGTGTACGGAGGATTAAATATTTTCCCAGAAGAAATTGAACGTGTGCTTCTCGCCTGCCCAGAGGTTGAAAGCGCGGCTGTCGTTGGCATTCCCGACGAGTATTGGGGAGAAATCGCTGTAGCTGTCATTCATGGAAACGCTAATGCCAGAACACTGAAAGCCTTGTGTAAACAGAAATTAGCCTCCTACAAAATCCCGAAAAAATGGGTGTTTGCAGACAGCTTGCCGGAAACGAGCAGCGGAAAAATTGCCCGTTCCAGAGTGAAAAAATGGCTGGAAGAGAGTATACAGTATAAATGAATGCGGTTATTGTTGATGCAAAACGAACGATCTTTGGAAATCAAAACGGACTGCTGAAGCCCTTCCTGCCGGAGGATTTGTCAGCTCCCATCATCCGCTGTCTCAGCCAAAAGCTAGAGGATCAAGTTGACGAGGTCATTCTCGGAAACGCTACCGGCAGAGGCGGCAACCTCGCCAGACTGTCAGCCCTTCAAGCCGGACTGCCTTTATCGGTTCCCGGAATGACAATTGACAGACAGTGCGGCTCCGGCCTTGAAGCTGTGCGCTATGCCTGCAGCCTTATTCAAGTGGGAGCCGGCACGATGTATATCGCGGGCGGCTCAGAAAGCGGCAGCCAATCCCCTTTTTCAGAACGGGCCCGCTTTTCTCCAGATGCCATCGGCGATCCAGACATGGGCATTGCGGCAGAATATACGGCTGCACGCTATTCCATCAGCAGAAGCATGCAGGATGAGTACGCCCTTCTCAGCCATCAACGCAGCAGGAACGCGCATGATGGAGGATTTTACCGTGAAGAAATTGTTCCTCTCGGGGAATTGGAGACGGACGAAGCATTTTTGAAAACGCGGCCAATAGAAGCGATTATTCCCCGTGCAAAGCCGGTTTTCGACACCAGCTCCGGAACAGTCACAGCAGCCAACAGCAGCGGCATAGCAGACGGAGCAGCGGCTCTTTTGGTAATAGAAGAAGAAAAAGCGGCAGCCCTGGGACTTAAGCCTGTGCTCCGGTTTATCGGCAGCGCAGTCAGTGGGATTCACCCCAACTTTCCGCCCGCGGCACCGGTTGATGCGATCCGTAACCTCTTACATACACACGATGTAACACCTGAGGATATCGGTTTATTTGAAATCAATGAAGCCTTTGCCGTCAAAATTTGTGTCTGCTCGCAAGAACTCGGCATTCCCTTTTCAAAAATCAATGTGCGCGGCGGTGCCTTAGCTCTTGGCCATCCGTACGGTGCATCAGGTGCAGCTCTGGTAACCAGATTGTTTTATGAAGCGAAAAGACGGACAGACTGTCAATATGTGGTTGCAGCCATCGGAAGCGGCGGCGGAATTGGACTTGCTTTATTATTTGAAGTTCTTGCATAGGCTTTTTCATAGGACACACGCTTTCGATTTAGTATAATAGCGATATGAATAAAGTCAGGAAGGGGATTTTATGACAGCCGTTTGTTTAGTAAGACATGGAGAAACCGATTGGAACCTGCAGCAAAAATGCCAAGGCAAAACCGATATTCCGCTAAACGCAACAGGTGAACGCCAAGCAAGAGAAACCGGAGAATATGTAAAGGACTTTTCTTGGGATATTATTGTGACGAGCCCGCTGAAAAGAGCGAAAAGAACCGCGGAAATTATTAATGAATATCTGCATCTTCCGATAGTCGAGATGGATGATTTTAAGGAACGCGATTACGGCGACGCGGAGGGCATGCCGCTGGAGGAACGGACAAAGCGCTATCCAGATAACATCTATCCGAATATGGAAACCTTAGAAGAACTCACTGACAGGCTGATGGGCGGTTTGGCAAAAGTGAACCAGGCGTATCCAAACAAGAAGGTGCTGATCGTGGCGCACGGTGCGGCAATTCACGCCCTGCTGACGGAAATATCCGGCGGTGACCCGGAGCTTCAAAGCACCCGTCTCGTCAACGCCTGCCTCAGCAACATTGAATTTGCAGAAGAAAAATGGCGGATAAAAGACTATAATATTAACAGCCACTTATCCGGCTTTATCAAATAAGAAAAAGACAGGCGTTTGCCTGTCTTTTCTTTTATTTCTTAGCAGCCGGCATCTCTTTTTGAAGCTCGTCCAAAATGGCATTCGCCCCGTCTACACTGCGGCGTAGAGACCACACCGCACGATCCACGTGGTATACATGCCCGTTTTTCACTGCCTTCAGTTTTTTCCAAAGGACATTCTTTTCGATCGGGCGTTTACCGTCGGCGTCGAGGTCATCTGTTTTTCCTGTCATCAGGATGATCACATCCGGATCTGTTTTCAGCAGCTGCTCCAGTGTCATTTTCATATTCACAGAGTCGCCGCCATTGCTTGAATCGCTATTACCTGACGTACTGATTGCATATCGATAGCCGACCTGTGTTAAAAGTCTTGATGTAAAGAAGTTTTCATCCCTGGCCATAATCGTATCATTTGTATTTCCGATCAAAAGCACGGACTGGCTGTTCGCGCTGATTTTCTGCTTTGTCTCGCTAAGCTTTTCTTCATGCGCCGTCAGCTTTTTCTCCATTTCCTTCTCCTTGCCGACTGCTTTTGCAATCGTAAGTGAAGCGTCAATTGTATCCTGATAATCAGCATTTAAATTATTAAGCGCAATCGTCGGCGCTATTTTTTTCAGCTGATCGTACACCTTCTTATGCCGGGTCGTGTCAGCAATAATTAAATCGGGTTTTAATGAAGCGATTTTTTCCATGCTTGGCTGTGAGCGAGTGCCGACAGATGTGTAGCCGTCAATTTTCTTCAGCACATCCTTGTTGATCAGCTGCTTCGCTTTGTTGTCATCGGCAACCCCGACAGGCGTAATGCCGAGATCAAGCAGTGTATCAATAAAACCAAGCTCAAGAACAACAACCCGCTTCGGATGCTCAGGCACATTTGTCTTCCCTAAATCATGTGTTACCGCCACTTTATGTTCTTTACTGTTTTGATTGCCGCTTGAAGACGAGCAAGCAGCCGTTAAGACAGAAAGAAGTAAAACTGTAAGAATAATCAGTGTTTTTTTCATATGTTCCAGTCTCTCCTGTTGGTAGTTTCTATGGTTAAGATGTCCAAGAGTAGTATAACACGGAATGAGAATCATTATCACCAATTATTTTTTAAAATGAGAAGAGAAAGTTCCGCTTACATGAAAATCTTGTTTCGCGACACAGCAGTCCAGCAGCTGATCATCCTGTCCACAAAAAAGCTTGCAGAAAAATAACATTCTCTGCAAGCTGATCCTGTTAAAGCTTCACAATCACTCTTCCTTGAATGCGATTTTGCAAAATATCTTTTAACGCACCCGGCGTTTCTTCCAATGATACTTCCCTGTCCACGATGGTCAGCAGCTGATCAGGCTTGAGATCAGAAGACATGCGCTCCCAAACAGCGGCTCTGACGTCCATCGGACAGTATACTGAATCGATTCCGAGCAGGCTTACTCCGCGAAGAATAAAGGGATACACCGTTGCCGGAACTTCTCCTCCGCCGGTTAAGCCGCTCACTGCGACAGATCCACCGTATTGAATTTTGCTTAAAAGCGAGGCAAGCTGTTTTCCGCCGACTGGATCAACCGCTCCCTGCCATTGCTGCTTGGACAGCGCCTTAAGCGTTCCGTCATAGACATCTTCCCTGCTGATTACTTCGCTTGCACCGAGCTGTTTCAAATAATCAGCCGCCTCCCGGTTTCCGGTGCTTGCCACCACATCATAGCCCCGCTTGTTCAGCATCGAAACCGCAATTCCGCCGACACCGCCGGTTGCTCCTGTGACTAGCACGCTGCCTTTTTCCGGAGACAGACCGTTCTGTTCAAGCCGATGCACTGATAACGCCGCAGTAAATCCCGCCGTTCCGTACACCATCGCTTCTTTTAACGAAAGATTCTGTGGCAAAGGCACCAGCCAGTCACCAGGCACCGAAGCGTATTCACTTAATCCGCCATCACGGGAGACACCGAGCTCATAGCTTGTCGCGATCACCTCATCCCCCTCCGCAAAACGCGGATCATTGGAAGAGACGACCGTACCCGCAGCATCAATGCCTAAAATAAGCGGATACTCTCTGACGATATTGCCTCCTGCTTTTCCGGCCAGACCATCTTTGTAATTAATGCCGGAATAAGCAACTTTAATCAGGACACCATCCTTCGGCAAATCCTCTGTTGATATGGTTTTCACATGGACTGAAACATCATCGGCATTTTTTTCTGCCTGCAATGCTTGAAATAACGTTGACATTCGGCACACTCCTTTTCATTTATATCGTAACCGAAGAACGTTCAAAAAACCAAATCATCAAGCCGCCATTTTCACTTCGCCGGCACATTGAGAGAATAATGGACAAATGCGGTATCCTCTTCATAGCCGTTTTGCTCATACAAGCTTCTTGCCTTCCGGTTGTGGTGCTCAGTCTGAAGCGTTAAACATTTTGCCCCGTTTTCCCCTGCATAATCCTTTGCGGCAGAAAGCAGCCGGCCGCCGGCTCCCTTTGTACGCGCATGAGGAACGACAAATAAGTCATTTAATATGTAGATCCTTTTCATTGACACAGAAGAAAACGTTGGATAGAGCTGGGTAAAGCCTATGAATTCTCCATTTTCTTCTGCTAAAAAAATAACAGACTCGTGATTTTCCAAACGAGCTTTCAAAAAAGCCTCCGCCCCTTGCAAATCGGATGCCTGTCTATAAAATTTCCGATATTGATTAAACAACGGCGCAATGGCGGCCGCATCTGATGTCTTTGCTTGGCGAATGTTCATCTTATTTCTTCCTCCCTCTCAATAATTTTTTCATTCTATCCCTTTTCTGTAAAGTTTATTTTTCAGAATACTTTTATCATCATGCTTTGAAAAAATATCACGATAATATCCATTGTTCTCACGGAAGCACACGCAGGTCATTCGAACGAATTTTTTCGACAGGAATTTGCCGGGACTCAGGAGCATTTAACCTAAAAAAGCATGACATTTCAGCATAATGAACATTTACTCATGTCTATTTTCGTTCTTTTCTGTATGAAAATAGTTATTTCGAGTCTCTACGGAAATAGCGAGAGATGATATACCTAAATAGAGATAAAATCATCTCAAAAAAATGGGTCTACTAAAATATTATTCCATCTATTACAATAAATTCACAGAATAGTCTTTTAAGTAAGTCTACTCTGAATTTTTTAAAAGGAGAGGGTAAAGAGTGAGAAGCAAAAAATTGTGGATCAGCTTGTTGTTTGCGTTAACGTTAATCTTTACGATGGCGTTCAGCAACATGTCTGCGCAGGCTGCCGGAAAAAGCAGTACAGAAAAGAAATACATTGTCGGATTTAAGCAGACAATGAGTGCCATGAGTTCCGCCAAGAAAAAGGATGTTATTTCTGAAAAAGGCGGAAAGGTTCAAAAGCAATTTAAGTATGTTAACGCGGCCGCAGCAACATTGGATGAAAAAGCAGTAAAAGAATTGAAAAAAGATCCGAGCGTTGCATATGTGGAAGAAGATCATATTGCACATGAATATGCACAATCTGTTCCTTATGGCATTTCTCAAATTAAAGCGCCGGCTCTTCACTCTCAAGGCTACACAGGCTCTAACGTAAAAGTAGCTGTTATCGACAGCGGAATTGACTCTTCTCATCCTGACTTAAACGTCAGAGGCGGAGCAAGCTTCGTACCTTCTGAAACAAACCCATACCAGGACGGCAGTTCTCACGGTACGCATGTAGCCGGTACGATTGCCGCTCTTAATAACTCAATCGGTGTTCTGGGCGTAGCGCCAAGCGCATCATTATATGCAGTAAAAGTGCTTGATTCAACAGGAAGCGGCCAATATAGCTGGATTATTAACGGCATTGAATGGGCCATTTCCAACAATATGGATGTTATTAACATGAGCCTTGGCGGACCTTCTGGTTCTACAGCGCTGAAAACAGTCGTTGATAAAGCCGTTTCCAGCGGTATCGTCGTTGCTGCCGCTGCCGGAAACGAAGGTTCGTCCGGAAGCTCAAGCACAGTCGGCTACCCTGCAAAATATCCTTCTACTATTGCGGTAGGTGCGGTAAACAGCAGCAACCAAAGAGCTTCATTCTCAAGCGCAGGTTCTGAGCTTGATGTGATGGCTCCTGGCGTATCCATCCAAAGCACACTTCCTGGAGGCACTTACGGTGCTTACAACGGCACGTCCATGGCGACTCCTCACGTTGCCGGAGCAGCAGCGTTAATTCTTTCTAAGCACCCGACTTGGACAAACGCGCAAGTCCGTGATCGTTTAGAAAGCACTGCAACATATCTTGGAAACTCTTTCTACTATGGAAAAGGGTTAATCAACGTACAAGCAGCTGCACAATAATAGTAAAAAGAAGCAGGTTCCTCCATACCTGCTTCTTTTTATTTGTCAGCATCCTGATGTTCCGGCGCATTCTCTTCTTTCTCCGCATGTTGAATCCGTTCCATGATCGACGGATGGCTGCCTCTGAAAATCTTCACAAGCACCGGAGGATCAACCTGGCTCAGCCCCGTCACGGCCAAATCCTGAAACGTTTTAACAGCGGCTTCTCTGTTCTCTGTCAACTCGATCCCATACTGGTCAGCCTTATTCTCCTGATAACGTGAGACAGCATTAGAAAAAGGCGTCACCGCAAAGCTCAAAACAGAAAACAAAAGCAATAACAGCGGAAGTGCCGCAAGATCATGCCGCCCTTCTAAATGAAACATGCTGCGGGTTAGGCGAACCGTCCGCTTGTAAAGCTTATCAATGACATAAAATCCGGCGAGCGACACGAGCAAATAGCCAGCCAGACCGATGTAAACGTGCTTCATGACATAATGGCCCATTTCGTGGCCCATAATAAACAGAATTTCTGAATCGTCAAGTTTGTTCAGCGTCGTATCCCACAATACAATCCGTTTGTTGGCCCCGATTCCTGTAACATAGGCATTCAGCGCATTTGTTTTTTCTGACATGTTCACTTCATATACATGGTCAGCCGGAATATTGGCTTCATCTGCCAGCTCTAAAATTTTGCTTTCAAGCTCTTTGTTTTTCAGCGGATAAAAATCATTGTATAAAGGATCGATAATGACCGGCTGAATAAAAAACAGAAACAGCGAAAACGGCACTGTTAACAGCCAGGCGTATAACCACCATTTTTTTTCATGCCTTTTGATCAGCCAATAAAATACGAGAACGCAAAGCGTAAAGATTGGAAAGCTGATCCAAAAGCTGATAACCTGATCCTTAGCCCAGCTGGCCGTAGTCTGTGTGGAAATGTTATAGTCAAGCGATACTTGATAGCCTATCCAATCTAAAGGCAGCGTCACCAATGTTGTAATCAGCGAAAGCACAAACACAAAACCAACGGTCTGCAAAAAGCGAAAAGGCACGGCCGCTTCCATCCATTTCTTGATTTTCTTTGAAACACCGCTGACCAGCAGAATAAAAAACAGAAACCAATCAAGTGGTACCCCGATAAAAAATAAAAAATTCTTGACATTCGAATACTGCTCGGCCACTGCCAACTCAGACGGCTTCATGAAAGAAGCCGGATCAGCCTGCGTCCCTTTCACGGCTTCCGGTATTGCAGAATCACCCGACAGGAAAAAATACCAATAAAAAAACAGCCCGTACAGCACGTAAGCAAGTCCTGCTGCCGCAATCCACTTGCGCATAACGCCTCACTCCTCACATCAACCCGTTACTTCTATTGTAATCATAAATTCAAATTCTTAGAACCAAGCTGTGTTCCGCACTTTTCCATCCTTTTAAGCATGGAAAGCCCGATCGCTGGGAAAACTAACAATGTTTGGAGTGATGCAAATGAAAAAAATAGTGGCAGCCATCGTGGTAATCGGTCTTGTGTTTATAGCATTTTTTTATCTTTACAGCCGATCAGGCGATGTGTATCAATCAGTAGACGCGGATTTGATCACACTGTCTTCAAGCGGCCAGGAAGATATCGAGATTGAAAAAAGACAGCACGTCAAAGATATGCTGGATATTATGAATCAGGGAAAACAGGTGAAGACAGAAAAAACATCAGCCCCTGATTACGAAGGGACAATCAAGTTTCATAAAGACCGGTATGACTCATTCAGACTATGGATTGACGGCAGCCAGCAAGCCGTTTTTTTGAAGGATGGCACATACTACAAATTAAGCAAAAATGATACAAAGGCGCTGCTAAATATTATTAAAAAAGAAGCAAAGGATTGAAAATGAAAAAGCGAAGCTAACCGCTTCGCTTTTTCATTTTATTGGGGCAAAATATCTCTCAGTGCCCGTCTGAGCATTTTCCCCGTCGCATTTTTCGGAATATTGTCAAGAAACGTAATGGCGGCAGGCCGCTTGTATTTTGCCAGATGCTTTTCGCAGTGCTGCATGATGTCCTCCTCTGTTACCCCAGAGCGTTTCGGCACCACATATCCCTTTACCGCTTCCCCGCTTTGGGGGTCCGGCACGCCGATGACAACCGCCTCCTTGACGTCCGGATGGCTGTACAGCACCTCTTCCACCTCCCGCGGATACACATTGTATCCTCCTACAATGATCATGTCTTTTTTCCGGTCAACAATGTAAAAATAGCCGTCCTCATCCCGTCTTGCCAAGTCCCCCGTATAAAGCCACCCGTCTTTTAATGCATGCTCTGTTTCCATCGGCATTTTATAATAGCCCTTCATCACATTGGGGCCTTTCACGATCAATTCGCCTACCTGGTGAGCGGGCAGCTCGCGTCCGAGCGGATCTACGACCTTGTTTTCGACATGTAAGATACTTGTCCCGATGGAGCCCGGCTTTCTGCCCCTGTCAAACGGGTTAAAGCACGTGACGGGTGATGCTTCCGAGAGCCCGTAGCCTTCCAAAATGGTAACACCGAATTTTTCTTCAAACGCCGTCAGCAACGCGACTGGCATGGCCGCTCCTCCCGAAATGCACAGCCTGATCGAAGAAAAATCATCTTTCTTTCCGTTTTCATGCTGAAACAAGTAGTTATACATTGTAGGCACACCGGCAAAAATGGTCGCCTGCTGCTGCTTAACAAGCTTAAAAACAGATGCCGGACTGAATTGAGGCTCAATCAAGACAGTTGCGCCGCTCATCAGCGGTGCATTCATGCAGACGGTTAAACAAAACACGTGAAACATGGGAAGAGCGCAGACCACATTGTCCCTCTCATCCATTCCCAAATAGCCTGCGACATCGTTGGCATTGCTGTACAAATTCTGATGAGTCAGCATCGCGCCTTTCGGTTTTCCAGTCGTTCCTGACGTATATAGAATAACCGCGGTATCATCAGGGACAAGTTCTTGGTTTTGTTTAGCGGCAGATGTCGGCCGCAATATTTTTGCAAACGTTGTCATTTTCATCCTGACCTCTGGGTCCGCAGCTTCCGGCTCGGCCTCCCCCGTCTGGCATAAAATGACGAGCTCAACCTTTGGCAGCGATTCATGCATGCTCTCATAAAGCGGCAAAAGCTGGCTAACGCCCACGATTGCCTTTACATCGCCATTTGTCAGCATATAACCAATTTCTGTCGGCGTGTACAACGGATTGATGGGAACAACTACGATCCCAGCTTTTAAAGCGCCAAAAAACGCGATGATAAAATCAGGCGAATTGCCAAGCAGCAAAGCTAAATGGTCCCCTTTCTCCATACCGGCTTCCTGAAGGCCGTCCGCAAATCGCTGAATATATTCATTCAGCTCTTGATACGTCATCATGTGATCTTTAAACCTGCATGCGATGCTGTCGGGCTTCTCAGATGCTGTTTCTTCCAATTTTGAAACAAGATTCATTCTCCCACCCCTTAAGTGAATGAATAGTCATTCATTATTGAAGCCAAGCTTTCTTCTCCATTATAGAGAAACAGAAAAAAACACTCAAGAGCAAAAAGCCCTGAGTGTCAGTACTGTCATAGTTTCTTCAATGCTTCGGCAATCGGCGTATCTCCTTCTGTCAGATCAAAGGCCCGATTTTCCGTATTCTTCTCATCTAAAGAGGCAATGACCGTTTTTGCAACGTCCTCACGGGAAATAAATCCCCGCTCCAGATCCTTCGCTGCTGAAACAGTTCCCGTTCCAGGCTCATTGCGAAGGCCTCCCGGACGGATAATCGTATAGGTTAAACCGCTCGCTTCCAGAATTTTATCAGCATAATGCTTGGCCACATAATAAGGCTTGAGTGCCTCATTCCAATTTTCACGGTTATGGGCTTGCAGGGCGCTGACCATAATAAACCGTTTGATTCCGGCAATGGCCGCAGCTTCAATGGCTTTTGCCGCTCCATCAAGATCCACCAGCAGTGTTTTATCATAGCCTGTGCTGCCGCCGGAACCGGCTGTGAAAATGATCGCGTCACAGCCTTTTGCCGCAGCGGCGATTTCTTCCGGGCTGCCCTCCAGATTCGCAAGCACAGCTTCTGCACCGGCAGCTTCAAGAGACGCTTTCTGTTCTTCTTTTCTGACCATCGCTCTGATGGAATGATCAGGATTATCTTGGAATAAAGAGACGAGTCTTTGCCCGATTTGTCCGTTCGCTCCGATTAAAAACACTTTCATGTGAATCCCTCCTGCCTCCATTATTTCAAAAACACAACCGCTCTTTCAAACGATGTGTTTTGCCTTAGTAAATCAGATCAAGGAAATCCTCTTTCGTAATGTTCCCAAAGTAATGCTTGAGATTCACACCTTCGAGCACATCAGCGATGACGCTGCGTTCGTATTGTTTTCCGACCAGCAGGTTTTCAATTTCAGATACATCACCGACACCGAAGAAATCTCCGAAGATTTTGCAGTCCTCGATTTTGCCTTTCTTGACTTCCAGGCGCAAATCGATCGATCCAACCGGATAACGCTTCGAATGATTAAGGTTAAATTTTGGTGAGCGGCCGTAGTTCCAATCCCAATTCTGATAGCGCTCTTTCGAAATTTGATGAATGGTCTCCCAATCTTTTTCCGTCAGCTTATACTCCGGCACGTTTCCAACGTCGTTTGTGTTAAAAATATGGCGAAGCAAATGGCTACGGAATTCTTCGGTGGTCATTTTATCATCGAGAAACTCACTGATGTTTGCCACTCGGCTTCTGATCGATTTGATGCCTTTTGATTCAATTTTATCCTTTTTCACCTTTAATGCTGATACAACATGATCAATGGCTGAATCAAACATGAGGGTGCCGTGGCTGAAAATACGGCCTTTCGTTGCAAACTGAGCGTTTCCGGATATTTTCCGGCCATCCACTACAATGTCGTTCCGGCCGCTTAATTCAGCTTCAACCCCAAGCTGATGTAACGCCTGAATCACCGGCTCAGTGAATTTTTTAAAGTTATGAAAGCTGTCCCCGTCATCCTTGGTAATAAAGCTGAAGTTCAAGTTCCCCAGATCATGGTACACAGCTCCCCCGCCTGATAAACGGCGGACGACGATAATCCCGTTTTCCTCTACATATTTTGTATTGATTTCTTCTATTGTATTTTGGTTTTTCCCAATGATAATAGACGGTTGATTCACATAAAAGAGCAAATATTGCTGTTCAGGGTCTAAATGCTTTACACAGTACTCCTCGATAGCAAGATTGATCCGCGGATCATTGATATTTTGATTATCTATAAATAACATGGTGCTCCTCCTTTATCCTTCCCACACAAAACCTGATTTCGCAATATTCACTTCTCCGTTAAAAACGGTTTTCGCTTCTTTGCGAAGATTGTCATGCACGCCAAAATGCGGCAAATGTGTCAGCAGCAGTTCTCCCGCTCCCGCTTCTTTTGCAATGCGCCCCGCTTCCAGGCTGTTCATATGGCCTGCACTTGTTCCGTCTTGATCGGCATAAAAATTGCATTCCGAGATCAATAAATCAGCATCTTTCGAAAACGGTATAAATGAATCCTGATAGCTGGAATCAGCAGTATAAACGACAGTGTGGCTGCCGTCAGTAATCCGCATGGCATAGCACGTCACCGGGTGAATCGTTTTTAAAAAGGTGATCGTAAACGGACCTGCAGTCAGCGGCTGATCCGGCTGATAGGCGATCCCTTTTGTATGTGTTTTATATGTAAGCTTTTGAAACTGTTCTATATCAGCATCATGTCCGTAAATCGGAAGCGTATGCTCTCCTTTGCCGAGAAACGAACCGACTTGCTTGGCAAATTGCAGCGGCCCGATATCAGCGATATGGTCATGGTGATAATGAGACAGAACGACTGCATCCAGCTTTTCCGCCGGCACATATCCGAACAGCTTAGACAAAACGGCACTGCCGCAATCAACAAGCAGAGAGTAATCACCTGACTGAAACAAATAGCCTGACGTCGCTTCATTTGCGGCCGGAAAACCGCCATAGCATCCGATAACTGTAACTTTCATAATGTCCTCCTATCTTTTCAAAAAAATTGATCCTCCTTCAATATACCCATTTTTCTTGAAAAAAGCATGTTTTAAACATTGTATCAAAACAGTTATTGATTTTTGTGATCTGTTATATTACAATGAAATCACTACAAAGGGGAAAGAGGGATTGGTTATGCTGGGGAAAATCACAGAATTTTTTAGAAACCTGCCTTCGAAAAAGTGTGCGGAATGCGGAAAAAAGATAGAAGAGCAGCATGAGTGCTATGGTAATATCTGCAATGACTGTATAAAAGTAAACGATTTGTAATGAGCGAAAATCCCGCGCCTTACGCGTGGGATTTTCTTATTTTTTCACATATCTCTTAATTTTGAAATAATAGTCAGGTTAGGTCAAAGCTCACCTGTTTTTAGATAATTCTGGTGATTATCATAATGTCATTGAATATTCTTTATTTTCGAAATATAATTTACTATAGACGAATTGATTTCTTATCTATTATAATTTGATCTAATAGTGAGATTAAATATATGTCTATTCATGATATATGTTGATACTTTGTTTTTTGGGAGGTAATCTATGAAAAGAATTAAGTTTGGATTAGCCACACAAATATTCGTTGGACTTATTCTAGGTGTCATTGTTGGCGTCATTTGGTATGGCAACCCAGCATTGCCTACTTACCTGCAGCCAATCGGGGATCTCTTTTTACGCTTAATCAAAATGATAGTGATTCCTATTGTTGTCTCCAGCTTAATCATCGGTGTAGCCGGTGCAGGAAATGGAAAGCAAGTCGGTAAATTAGGCTTCAGAACGATTCTGTACTTCGAGATCATCACGACTTTTGCCATTATTCTCGGACTAGCCCTTGCAAACATCTTCCATCCGGGTACAGGAGTTAATATACACGAAGCTCAAAAATCGGACATCAGTCAATATGTTGAAACTGAAAAAGAACAAAGTAATAAATCAGTGGCGGAAACGTTCCTCCATATTGTGCCGACAAACTTCTTCCAGTCATTGGTCGAAGGGGATCTTCTAGCCATCATCTGCTTTACAGTACTATTTGCATTGGGTATTTCCGCGATCGGTGAAAGAGGCAAGCCTGTATTAGCCTTTTTTGAAGGTGTATCCCATGCCATGTTCCACGTTGTAAACCTTGTGATGAAAGTGGCGCCATTCGGCGTTTTCGCTCTTATCGGAGTGACTGTGTCTAAATTCGGACTCGGTTCTCTTATCTCTCTCGGAAAGCTCGTCGGATTGGTTTATGTCGCGCTTGCTTTCTTCTTAATTGTTATTTTCGGGATTGTCGCAAAAATTGCCGGCATCAGCATCTTCAAGTTCCTTGCTTACATGAAGGACGAAATCTTACTGGCGTTCAGTACGTCCAGCTCTGAAACGGTTCTTCCGCGCATCATGGAAAAAATGGAGAAAATCGGATGTCCAAAAGGCATTGTTTCATTTGTCATTCCGATCGGTTACACGTTTAACTTAGACGGTTCCGTTCTCTATCAATCGATTGCCGCACTCTTTTTAGCACAGGTATATGGCATTGATTTGACGATTTGGCACCAAATTACGCTTGTGCTCGTCTTAATGGTGACATCCAAAGGGATGGCTGCCGTACCTGGTACTTCTTTTGTTGTCTTGCTTGCAACGCTTGGCACCATCGGCGTTCCGGCTGAAGGACTTGCCTTTATTGCCGGCGTAGACCGCATCATGGATATGGCACGTACAGTTGTCAACCTGACTGGTAACGCGCTTGCTGCCGTTGTGATGTCTAAATGGGAAGGCATGTTTAATCCTGCGAAAGCAGAAACTGTTATGTCCCAATCGAAAACAGAACAAAACGCAACCATTTCTGGTTAATGAAAAGCCTGCGGGGGTCTTGCCCCGCAGGCTTTTTTAATCTTTAACAAGCACAAACAGTTCTGTAATCAAAACAGTATCCTCATTCAGCTCCAGTTCACCGCTTTTGATCAGTTCCGCCCATGCCATCCGATGATCCTCTTGAAACTCCTCAATTCGGTCTCCATTGCCCTCTCCTTTGACTAACCTCATATCAGGCGCACCAAAGGTGGTTTCAAAGACATCTGTCACTTTTATATTGCATCTTGGATTGTCATGTTTATCATAAACGGTAACAAGCTGACCCGCTGTTTGATAAACGTCCCTCAATTCATCTTTTGAATACAATGATTTCGGCGCGCACGTGGCGGTTTTTTCTCCGGCAAGGATCTGCTGAATCAGCTGTTCTCCCAACCCGTCATCACCTTCCCAACCGAATGTGCTTTTCAGCTTATAAATCTTCATTGGTCCCCCCCTTATACCATTGGTGACTGTACATAGTAATACAGAAGCTTAGCGGTATGGCGAAGAGATGATTTATGGGTGCGTTCAAATGCATGGGAAGCGTCAATTCCCGGCCCTATGAGGCCATGCACAATATCATGCCCGGATTTGATCGCTGCTGACGCATCAGACCCGTAGTACGGATATATATCAAGCTTATAGTCGATATGATGCTTCTCGGCTAATTGAACTAAATGCTTTCTGAGCTGATAATGATACGGCCCGCTCGCATCCTTCACACAGATTGATACTGAATATTCATCAGTCGCCTGCCCGTCACCGATAGCCCCCATATCAACCGCCAAATATTCAACTGTTTCTGGAGGAATATTCGAATTCCCGCCGTATCCGATTTCTTCATTATTGGAAATAAGAAAATGGGTTGTATACGGCAGCTCAATGTCTTCCGTTTGAATTTGATGAATTAAGCGGAGCAATAAGGCGACGCTTGCTTTGTCATCCAAATGGCGCGATTTAATAAATCCGCTTGATGTGATCTCGACACGTGGATCAAACGACACAAAATCTCCGACACCAATGCCAAGCTCCTCCGTATCTTTTCGGCAGTGAACAGGTTCATCTAGGCGGATCTCCATATTCTCTTGATTCCGCTCAGCCTTTCCCGCGTCTTTGTATACGTGCACAGACGTTTGATGCATTAAAATGGTGCCTGTGTACGTTTTTCCCGAGGCGGTTTCAATTTGGCAATACTCTCCCTCAATCGAGTTGTAGCGAAACCCGCCGATTAAGTCGATTTTCAGCCGGCCGTCCGCTTTAATCTCCTTCACCATAGCGCCGAGGGTGTCAACGTGCGCTGTCAGCATGCGATGCCGGGATGTGTCGCGTCCTGGAAGCGTTGCAATTAAGCCGCCCTTGTGGTTCCGAACCGTTTCTACCTTCCATTCTTTTAAAAGGCTTTCAATATAATTGATCACCTCATATGTATTTCCTGTCGGGCTTGGGATCGATACAAGTTCTTTAATGAGCTCCATCGTTTTACGTACGGACGTCATAGGGCATTCCTCCTTTTATTTTCTACTTAAAATATACTCTTTTCCCGAGGGACCCGTCCAATCTTTTCCTATCAATCTCTCATATGCTGTAGAGAGCATGGGAAGAGGAGGGATTTCTATGTGCTGTCGTCATTCACATGAACAGAAATGTCGTTGTCACGATTGGTTCGATGATTTTTGGTTCTTTGACGAGTGGTTCGATAAAGATTTCCACGACCATTGCAAGAAAAAGAAAGAATGCCATGACCCTTGCGAGAAGAAGAAAAAGAAACACCATTGTTTCTCTTGTAAAAAACACAGACATTCTTGCTGTCATTGTAAAGACTGAATCAGAAATATTCTGATGACCCATGCTTAATGAATATTTCCATTCACATTTTTCCAAGCGGGCATTGCTGCTGCTTGGACCTTTTATTGAAACACCCTTTTTGCTTTTACAATCCAATAAACTGATAAAGCCGCTATAAGAGCAACAATGATTTCAACAGCTGCAGCATGCTCTATGATTCCTCTCTGATATAAAACCGCCGGTACATTAAACAGTGCATGTAAAAGAATAGAATACAACAAAAACAGCGGCCGACGGCTTTTAACAGCGTACAAAACAAGCAGAGACAGACCAATCTGGACGGCAATGGCACTGATTCTTTCTATTCCGCCCAGCATCCATTCATACGAAGGAGTATGCAGCAGCTGCTCCTGTATCGGCAAAAGCGCCTGTTTGACGTCGCCATTGACCAAAAGCTGTTCAAACGTCCCGCTATTGATTGCAAATGCATATACAATAAGTGAGATAGAGGACAAGCCTGTAATCAAGATGGCTTCAAGCCCGCCATGGCCTGCCCCGAAAGCCAGACCATCTGCCCAAGTATGATGGCGCTTCATAAAAAATCGCATCATCATATACCTTCCGCACTCCTCAAAAATGCCGGCCATCAAGCAGCCGTAAATGCCATACCATAATGAATGCTGCATCGCTTCTTTCGTCATTTCATTCACTTGCAGTACATAAACATGAACGCCGCCTTCCAGCAGCTGAGCGAAGACAAAAAACGTGAGAGCGCCAATAAAAAACACTTTAAGCGAGGCGCCATACTTTCGCTTAAACCATACAATCAGCCCGATTGGCAACAGAAACGCAATAGCCCCGGATAATGCCAAAAAGACTACTGTTTCTTGACTGACCATTTTTCAGCCTCCTTTTTCTTTTTCATAGATTCCCTATTCTACACTTCTCTTTTTTTGTAAAAAAACCTTCTTTTTAGTACCAGATGCTAATATCTAGTGTTATAATCTGACCATAAGGAGTGATTCATATGTCAAAAGCAAAAATTACAGCTATCGGCACCTATGCGCCGAGCAGACGTTTAACCAATGCAGATTTAGAAAAGATCGTTGATACCTCTGATGAATGGATCGTTCAGCGCACAGGAATGAGAGAACGCCGGATTGCGGATGAACATCAATTTACCTCTGATTTATGCATCGAAGCGGTGAAGAATCTCAAGAGCCGTTATAAAGGAACACTTGATGATGTCGATATGATCCTCGTTGCCACAACCACATCCGATTACGCCTTTCCGAGTACGGCATGCCGCGTACAGGAATATTTCGGCTGGGAAAGCACCGGCGCGCTGGATATTAATGCGACATGCGCCGGGCTGACTTACGGCCTCCATTTGGCAAATGGATTGATCACATCTGGCCTTCATCAAAAAATTCTCGTGATCGCCGGAGAGACGTTATCAAAGGTAACGGATTATACCGATCGAACGACATGCGTTCTGTTCGGCGATGCCGCTGGTGCGCTGTTAGTGGAACGAGATGAAGAGACGCCGGGATTTCTTGCGTCTGTACAAGGAACAAGCGGGAACGGCGGCGATATTTTGTATCGTGCCGGACTGCGAAATGAAATAAACGGTGTGCAGCTTGTCGGTTCTGGAAAAATGGTGCAAAACGGACGCGAGGTATATAAATGGGCCGCAAGAACCGTCCCTGGCGAATTTGAACGGCTTTTACATAAAGCAGGACTCAGCTCTGATCATCTCGATTGGTTTGTTCCTCACAGCGCCAACTTGCGCATGATCGAGTCAATTTGTGAAAAAACACCGTTCCCGATTGAAAAAACGCTCACTAGTGTTGAGCACTACGGAAACACGTCTTCGGTTTCAATTGTTTTAGCGCTTGATCTCGCAGTGAAAGCCGGGAAGCTGAAAAAAGATCAAATTGTTTTGCTTTTCGGGTTTGGCGGCGGATTAACCTATACAGGATTGCTTATTAAATGGGGAATGTAACAAAAAAAGAACTTGTTTCCAAGGAAACAAGTTCTTTTTCTTTATGAAGCCGGCTGTTCTTCTGATGTTTCTTCCTTCCGGCTTAACATTGTAAAGTAAGTAATGCTTAGTGCAATCATGACGAGGGCAATGCCGATTAAGACGCCGGCCATCTGCCACATGTAGCCAAAGTCACCGTTTGAAATGACTGCTCTGAATCCGTTAATGCTGTAGGTCATCGGCAATGCGCCGTGGATGACCTGATAGAAATTCGGAAGCAATTCAAGCGGGAAGGTTCCTCCGCTCGCTCCCAGCTGTAGCACTAAAATAATGACTGCGATAAATCGCCCCGGGTTGCCCATCGTGGTAGCCAAAAATTGAATCATCGCCAGGAAAGCGAGACTCGTAATGATCGTAAACACGTAAAATCTCCACGTGCTCTCTACCTCGAGACCAATTCCCAATAGAAGAACCGTCGACACAATCAATGATTGAATGATCCCTACAAGCATCATGACATTGAATTTGCTGAAGAACCACTCAAAACCGTTTCTCGGACGTCCTGACGCTTCCTTCAGCGGGAAGACAACCGTCAGCATGATGCCGCCGACATATAAGCCCATTGACAGGATATAAGGTGTCAGCCCTGTACCGTAGTTAGGAACGGAATGAATGGCATCATCTTTGGTTTTTACCGGATCCGCAAACATGCCATATGTTTGATCATCAGCATCGATATCTCCTGTTTGGTCTGCCGCATCCTTCAGCTTACTAGACAGCTCTCCTGTGCCGTCCAATAGCTTGCCTAAACCTGTATCAAGTGATGCAGATCCGTCTGCAAGTTTTGATGATCCGCTTTGGACCTGTTTAGACCCGTCTAACAGCTTAAACAATCCGCCGGATACTTGGCTGCTTCCTGTCACCAATTGCTCTGAGCCCGCTTTTGCCTTTGCGAACTGCTTATTATATTCACCGATGCCGGCTGTCAGTTTAGTTTGGCCATCTGTCACCTGCTGTGACGCATTGTATAATTTCTCAGATCCAGCAGTTAATTTGTCAATCGCGTCTTGAGTGGCTTTTGCGCCGTTATAAAGTTTAGAGGTAGCTTCCGGCAATGCCTTCACCTGGGCAACCTCCGCTTTCACATCTTCCAATGAGCTTTTTATCGTTGCGATGTCAGGCAGCTGATCAGCTGTAGGTAGCTGGCTTAATATTTGATCAAAATCAGGCGCATCAACTTGCGGAAGCTTTTTCTCAACAGAATTAATCAGCTGGCTTTTTTGCTCCGCTGTTAAGAAGTCACTCGAATTGATGAGATTTTTAAATGCCTGATCACGGTTTTTCAAACTGTTTTCAAAGTCAGTCAGCTGTTTTTTAAATTCCTTCATCGCTGTTTCTGACTTTTCCAGATTGTTCACAGCTGTTTCAAGCTGTGTTAAATCGAGCGCATTTATGAGTTTTTCCGCTTTTGCTGCTTTTTCCGACTCTTCTTGCGCTTTACTGTTGAGCTGATCCAGCCCGTTTGTCAGATTAGGCAAGCCCTGCTGCACCTTTTGAAGGCCGGCATTCAGTTCATTTAGCTTGCCCGTTATCTTGTCTGATCCTGCTGCAAGCTGACCAGATTTATCATAAATCTGGTTGCTGCTGTCTTGGAATTTACCGAGCGAGCTGTCAAGCGATTGGATGCCGCTCGTCACCTGAGCCGCTCCATCTGCAAGCTGCGCTGTTTTGTCACTGATGGTAGCGGTGCTTTCCTTCAGCTTCGCCAGATTTTCTTTCAGCTGGGCGCTTCCGTTTTTCGCATCCTTTGTGCCGTCATCAATTTTTTTCGCGCCGCTGCTCGCATCGCTCAACCCTTTTGCAATATCTTTAAAGTTATCAAAAATAACTTTCGTATATTGCTCTGTCACTTCTTTAGAAACAGAGGCTTTCAGTTTATCAATCGCTTTTTCGCCGATCGTTGCCCCTACATAGTTGGAACCGGCATTTGTATGGTATTTCAGATCCAATTTTTTCGGATTTTTGTCTAATACAGTGCTGGCATTCTTAGAAAAATCCTCAGGAATCTCGACAACTAAATAATATTTTTGATTCAATAAGTCCTTTAACGATTGGTCGAGATCATTGGAAAAATGCCAATCAAAGTTGTTATTATCCTTTAATTCTTTGACCAGATCATCACCGATTTGAAGTTTTTCTCCTTCATACGTTGCTCCCTTGTCTTGGTTGACGACAACGACAGGCAGCTGGTCAACTGTGCCATACGGGTCCCAATAAGCCTTTAAGAATACGCCGCTGTAAATAAGCGGGACAAACAAAATGGCAATGATGGGAATCAATAATTTTTTACTTGTTACGATGTCTTTCCACTGACTTCGTATTGTGTTCATCCTGATGCCTCCATTCTAAAACTGACTCATCATGAAAAATGGTCATTTTCTTGCAAAGAGAAAGGATTATCTAGTTTGCTGACAATCCTTTGACAACATACAATTCAAGCAGTCCCGCAATTGTCTCTTTATCAAGCGGGGGGTGTTGTTTTTCCCAGTCAAAAATGAGCGCGATATAAAGCTTCAGCATCACAAAGGCTGTCAGTTCAGGGTCGCACGGCTTGATTGCGCCGCTTTTGATCCCCTCTTCAATCTTACTTTTGATATAAGACAGTATGGCTCGCTCCATTTTCTGGATCACTTCCTGAACAGCCATTGTACCAATCTCGGCATTCTCTTGGAAAATTTTAATCGTCAGCTGATGTGTTTTCCTGAACTCCAGAATGGCAAACAGCGCTCTGTGCACATTTTCATGGAACGGAAGGTTCGGCTCCATCGCTTCATCCGCTTTTTGCTTCATTTCCTTTAATAAAGTAGTGAAAATCTCGTCAAACAGCTCTTCTTTGTTTTTGAAAAAAGTATAAATGGTTCCCTTCCCCACGTTCGCAAGTTTTGCGACAAGATCCATTGTCGTCGCTTTATACCCGAACTGCGTGAAAGACTTTGTAGCCGCCTCCAAAATGAGCTTTTTTCGATCTATTGACATTGTATTCACCTCGAAACTGACCGTTTGAACATTTTAGTCATTAAGTACATATGCAAATGTATCATAACCTGCTGTTCAATTCAATCATTTTTTTACACAATATTGCCATTGCACATCAAAAAAACCTCCGCGATAAAGCGGAGGTTTTAGCTGAATAAATAGGTAAGCGCGTCAGACACGGCAGCTTTTCCTTGATCAATGCAGTCGGGAATGCCGACACCTTCGAAAGAAGCGCCTGTCATATAAACACCTGGATATGCAGATGCAAGTGCTTCACGCAGCTCCTTGATACGCTGCTTATGGCCGACATGGTACTGCGGCATGCTTTCATGCCATCGGGTGACACATGTCATTTCCGGCTCGCCGTTTATGTTCATGACTTTCTTTAAGTCTTCTAACACAATGTTGATAATGTCATTATCTGATAGATCGACAATGGATTCGTCTCCGGCTTTTCCAACATATGCCCGAAGCAGCGTTTTGCCTTCCGGCGCTGCGTGCGGCCATTTTTTATTCGTCCACGTACAGGCTGTGATCGCAAAGTCACTGTTTCTTGAAATGACAAAACCCGTGCCCTCATGCTCCATTTGGACGGAGCCTTCAGGGAAACCTAAAGCGACGTTTGCCACGGATGTGGAGTGCATATTTTTCAAATGAGAAATGGCAGGAAGCTCAGAAAGCATTCCCGCAGCCGCTTTATGCGGAGCAGTCACAATTACTGAATCAGCATCAAGTGTGACGCCGTTATCCAGTTCGAGCGAATAGCAAGAGCCGCTATGGCTGAGTTTGATCACTTTTGTGCCTTTATACACCTTCGTCAGCTTTAACTGCTTTTCGATCTCTTCTACAAGGGTCTGCAAACCGGTTGACAGAGTCTGGAACTGCCCTTGTTTTTTTGCCGTCAGCTGCTGGCCTGAGCCTTGAGGCCTTGTTTTTTTCATGCCGATAATTAGGCTTCTATGCTTTTGTTCCGTCTGGTAAAATTGCGGGAATGTCGACATCAGGCTGAGCTTGTCAATGTCGCCTGCGTAGATCCCTGATAGAAGCGGCTCGATTAAGTTCTCGACCACTTCATCTCCGACACGTCTGCGGAAGAATTCTCCCAATGACTGATCATCCTTTGTTTTGCTTGCAGGCAGGATGAAATCCATAGCAGCTCTCGCCTTCCCGGACAAGGAAAACAGACCCGTAGAAACAAACGGCGCAATTTTTGTCGGTATCCCCATTACAGCGCCCTTCGGCATTGGATGCAGGGTGCGGTTTACAAGCACATAGGATTGTCCGGTCGCATTGTTGACAAGCAAATGCTCAAGACCTAAGTCTTTAACAAGCTGCGGGGCGCTTTTCTTTCGTTCCAGAAATGAGTCTGGCCCTCTTTCGATGATATAGCCGTCTTTCTTGACAGTCTGGATTTTCCCGCCGACTCTCGGACTTGCCTCAACAAGTGTCAGCTCAAGCGGCAGATTCTTTTCTTTGATTTCTTTTTCCATATAGAAGGCGGCGGCTAAACCGGTAATGCCGCCGCCGATGATGACTACATGTTTTTTGCCGTCACTCATGTTCATCGCCTTCTTTAACGTCCTAATTTTTTTAATACGACTGTTGCCAAAGCATCAATAAATTCAGGCTTGGCATTTGGCATTTCCGGCCGGTAATAGCTTGCGCCGATATCGTCAGTCACCACTTTGCATTCATAATCATTATCATAAAGCACTTCTAAGTGATCCGCGACAAATCCAACAGGAACATATACAAATGCTTGATAGCCTTTTTGTTCGAATAAATCACGTGTTAAATCCTGAACATCGGGTCCGAGCCAAGGATCAGGCGTGTTCCCTTCACTTTGCCAGCCGACAGCATATTCGGAAACGCCTGCGCCTTCAGCAATCAATTTCGCCGATTCATGCAGCTGGTCCGGGTACGGGTCTCCAAATTCTTTGATTTTTTCCGGCAGGCTGTGTGCGGATACGATGAGCATTGCGTTTTCTCTTTCATCCTCAGGCATTGACGCATATGTTTCCTTCACTCGGTCAACCCAATATTTCACGAACTTCGGTTCATCGTACCAGCTTTCAACTGACGTAATCGTTAAGCCGCCGAGTTTTTCAGCCTCTTCTTTGGCGCGTTTGTTGTAGGACTGAACGCTGAACGTGGAGAAATGCGGCGCCAGCACGATGCTGACTGCTTCTGTAATGCCATCCTTATGCATATCTGCTACGGCGTCTTCAATAAACGGCTCGATATGCTTCAGTCCGATATACGCTTTAAACGTAATCTCATCCTGAATTTCATTCAAGTGCTGTTCCAGATTATGCGCCTGCTCTTCTGTGATTTGGGCAAGCGGTGAAATGCCGCCAATCGCTTCGTATCTGTCTTTCAAATCTTGAAGCATTTCAGGTTCAGGCTTTCTGCCTCTTCTGATATGTGTATAATAACGTTCAATATCTTCTTCCTTATAAGGCGTGCCGTACGCCATCACGAGAAGCCCCATTTTCTTTCTACTCACTGTTTACACCCTCTTTAATGATCTGATACAAACATTTTGACAGGATATCATTAAGATACCAAAAGATATGCTTAGGAATATTGACCCATTTTTTTGTTTTGTGAATATTCATGGACAAATGCTGTCAGCTTTTTCAAAACCTCGGGACTGACATCAGGAAATACCCCATGGCCAAGATTGAAAATGAAGCCGTCTGACTCCATACCCTGATCAAGTATTTCCTTCGTTTTCTGCTCAATGACTTCCCATGGCGCAAGCAAAATGGACGGGTCCAGGTTGCCCTGCACTGTTTTAGTAATTCCTTTTGATCTGGCTTCAGCAATGCCGAGTCTCCAGTCAAGCCCGACAACATCGAGAGGAAGGTCATGCCAATCACCTGCAAGATGGCTTGCGCCAACGCCAAACATGATCAGCGGCACATTCTCCTTTGCGAGCTCTGAAAAAATCCGGTTCATTACGGGTTTGATGTATGTTCTGTAATCTGCCTGATTCAATGCGCCGACCCACGAATCAAAGATTTGAATCGCTTTTGCGCCTGCCTTAATCTGCGCTTTCACGTACACGATGATCATGTCGGCAAGCTTGGACATCAGCAGATTCCATGCATCCGGCATGCTGTACATGAAGGCTTTTGTTTTATTGTAGTTTTTCGATGGGCCGCCTTCGATCATATAGCTTGCAAGCGTAAAAGGCGCACCTGAGAAACCGATGAGCGGGACGTTCAGCTGCTCATTGACAAGCAGTTTAATCGTCTCAAGCACGTACGGCACGTCCTGTTCCGGATCAATCTGGCCGAGTTTTTCAATGTCCGCCAGAGACCGGATTGGCTGATCAATCACAGGACCGACCCCGTTTTTGATTTCAACATCCACACCGATTGACGGCAGCGGCGTCATGATATCTTTATAAAGGATTGCAGCATCGACTCCGTATTGCTCAACCGGCAGTCTTGTGACATACGCACAAAGTTCGGGCTGATGTGTGATCTCAAACAATCCGTACTTTTCCTTCAGCTTGCGGTATTCCGGCTGTGAGCGCCCTGCTTGCCTCATATACCACACAGGCGTGTGATCCGCTTTTTCTCCCCGCGCAGCTTTTAAAAACGTCTCGTTAAACGTTTCTCGTTTACTCATCTGATTTCCACCTTTCATACGGCAACCATACGTTCGTATTTCTTGACTTATTACACTATACCTTGTTTTAGGCAAATGGTATAGAAATGTAGCTCAAAGTTCAAAAAATCGCCGAATTCCATTAAGAGGAAAACAATTTTGGCTGAACGTAATCGGTTCCTTCCCCTTCTCTTTTTGTCTGTGTATTATAAGGCACAATTTTATAAGACGCGCCCGAAAATAAATTGGCATAAGGAATTTCATAGCTTCCCTTCCCTTCAACCGAATCAAGAAGCGACTCCTCGCCGTCCTTGTTTACATAAATTCTGTATACGGCCCGATCATCCTCTTGAGCGTCCCACTTTAATTCAATAGTAAAGAGCCCCGCTGCTTTAAATGTGTAATCAGCTGTGAGTGTTTTGACCGGCTTCAGCTCAATCGGGCTTTCCAGTTCTTTAACGTTTTTAAGCTTTGTGAACACATGACCGGTTTCTCCTGCCTGTGTCAAAATATCCTTAAACAGCCGCGTCGGGTATGAGCTCCCGGCTTTCAAATAATGGTTTTGATCCGTTTTGTCATAGCCCATCCAGACTGCCCCGGTTATTTTCGGCGTATAGCCTGCAAACCAGGCGTCCTTTGTCGCGCCGGAGACGCCTGTATAAGATGTAGAACCTGTTTTTCCCGCCAGGTCGCCGTGATAGGTGCCGGACGTGGCCGTTCCCTTTTTGACTACCTGCTGCAGCATTCTCGTCATATTCCAAGACGTCTGCTTGTTGAAAACCCGCTTTCCTTCTTCTTTATGATCGGCTATTGTTTCTCCGTCTTCATCTATTATGCTCGAGATAAAGAAGGGTTCAGTATACGTTCCATTCGCGGCAAATGTATGAAACGCGCCGGCAAGCTGGAGCGGCGAAACGCCTTTTTCCAAGCCTCCTAGAGCGAGAGCAAGGCCTTCATCAGGGATATCAATGCCGTTTGCTTTCAAATAAGATTTTCCTGTTTCGACGCCGATCTCATTCAGCGTCCAGACTGCCGGCGCGTTTTTGCTGTACGTAATGGCGTCAGACATAGTGACTTCGCCCTCATACCGGCTGTCGTAGTTTTTCGGCGTATAATCTCCGTAGGACTGCAACTCATCCTTCAATAGGGAATATGGCTTAAATTTCTTTTCCTGCATCGCCGGTCCGTATACAGCAAGCGGCTTAAATGTGGAACCCGGCTGGCGGACAGCTGTGACACGGTTATATCCTTTGGATGTGTAATCCCTTCCGCCGATGGCCGCTTCTACACCGCCTGTCTTGTTATTAATAAAGACCGCGCTTCCCTCGGCATTCTGATCTGTTCCGGGATAGTAGCTTCCCTCTTTCATCACCTGGTAAGCCGTCTTCTGCAGCTTCGAATCGAGCGGCACCTTGATCGTGTATCCGCCTTGAAGAAGCTGCTCTCCGGAAATGGAATACTTGTCTTCCGCCTCTTTGATCACAAGGTCAATGTAGCTGTCAAACCAAGGTGTTTCCGACTGTTTCTTCACGTGCAGTCCAAGCGTTCGGCCCTGTGCGGTGACAGCCTCTTTCGCACTGATATAGCCTTGGTCATTCATCATACCTAGAATTGTATCACGCCGCTCCTTATTTTTATCAGGATGCAAAATTGGAGAGTACGTAGAAGGCGCCTTCGGAATAGCGGCCAAAACAGCGCCTTCAGATACAGTCAAATCTTTTACTTCTTTATTAAAATAATAGTGGGACGCCGCTTGTATGCCGTAAACCCCATGTCCGAAGTAAAGCTGATTTAAATACATTTCAAGCAGCTTGTCCTTGCTGTAATCCCGTTCAAGATTGATCGCAATGATCACTTCTTTTGTTTTTCTTAGAAACGTTTTGTCATGTGTCAGAAAAATATTTTTGGCAAGCTGCTGGGTGATCGTGCTTCCGCCTTCCACCTTTCCGCCTGCTAATATATCGCGATACACTGCCCTTCCGACAGATTTTGCATCAATGCCGTGATGCTCATAGAACCTTTTATCCTCAACAGCGATAAACGCTTCTCTGACCTGCTTTGGAATCTCATTGATCGAGACCGGCTCACGATTTTCTGTATACAGGCTTGCAACCTCATCTCCGTTTTGATCAACAATTTTTGAAGAAGCATGAAGTATCAGCTTCTTTTCATCTATGACATAATGGCCGAGAAAAATAATTGAAATATATCCTATTAAAGCGAGAAAAGCAGTTAACACTAAAATAATGATAGGTATAAAAAGTTTCTTTTTCTTTATCTTAAACATGAACTCACCTCGCCTTTCTAAAGGTAGTATGGGAAAAATTGTTTGGAATTATGTTCGAAGCACTCGCCAATAGAAACTTATACCATTGTTTTGATATACTAGCAAGCAGGAGGTGGCTGATATGAAGGTTTATATTACATATGGGACAGCCGATTTTTTAAAAACGATCGTAGAGAAGCATCCCTCAGAAAATATCCTTTTGATGCAGGGGCAGGAAAACGCCATTTTAATTCATGAAACAAACGGAGATACCGTTTTCCATGCACCACACGCTTATGAAGTCATTGACCAAGTCGGAGAGATCAAACATCCCGGTTTTGCAGTATTGAACAATATTGCCGTCACTCAGGAAGGGCGTCCGCTGTTTGAAAACAGATTTAAAAACAGAGCGGGAAAAGTCGAAAACGAGCCTGGCTTTGAAGCAATTCGAGTGCTCCGTCCGATCGACAGTGACACCTATGTCATTCTGACCTTGTGGGAAACGGAAAGCGCCTTTCAAGACTGGCAGCAGTCCGGTTCTTACAAAGAAGCCCACAAAAAACGCGATACATCTGCCGGAATTGACACAACGTCGATCTTCTCCCGGCCTTCCTATGTCACCACATATTTCGCTGTCGAATAGCTGCCGGCATGTCCGGCAGCTTATTTTATTGGGAGGAAAGCAAAATGAAGCATACTTGCCCAGTCTGCGGGTTTAAGGGATTGGCTGAACCGCCATATGATCATGAAGGCAATCATTCTCATGAAATCTGCCCGTGCTGCGGTTTTCAGTTCGGATTTGATGATTACAAGATGCAGCACGAGGATGATTCATATTTAGAGCCATCGGAAAGCATCATCGCCTATAGAAAAAACTGGCTTGCTGAAGGGTGCGTCATTTTTTCTCCTGAATGCTTCCCAAAACATCTGCAAAAAGCGAATAGAGTATTAAGGCATCATCTGATTGAGCAGCTGAAACAGATCAATGTTCATCTTCCATCATAACCCTCCCCTCTGTCCCGGCACCTTCCGCCCGCCTATGAATAATCTGTAAGCGGAAGGAGTGATCGATGATGGAAGTCGGGATTTTGTCTGTCCATGTTCTGTATGTGTTTTTTATTGGTGCAATTATCCTATTTATGCTGCTGAGAAAAGACACGACATTTATTTCTCTATTCGGCATTTTTATCATATCGCTATGGGCCAGCCATTCACTTTCAGCTTCTGTCAGCAGTTTATTCCACAGCTTTATCTATGCGGCCGGCGAACTGCTGCCCACGATTTTCATCATTTGCTTTATCGTTTCAATGAGTGATTTGTTAACAAAAACAGGGATAAATGAAGCGATGATTTCTCCCTTTGCAAGCCTTGTGAGAGGGCCTGTGACTGCCTATTGGCTGATTGGAGGCCTGATGTTCGCCATTTCTCTCTTCTTCTGGCCTTCTCCGGGTGTCGCTTTGATCGGCGCCGTCCTGCTCCCCGCAGCCGCACGTGCCGGTTTGACGCCTCTTGCCGCGGCCATGGCCATGAACTTATTCGGACACGGTTTTGCCCTCTCAGGAGACTTTGTCATTCAGGCGGCGCCAAAGCTGACTGCAGATGCAGCAGGCATTCCAGTCGGTGATGTCGTCTCGGCCAGCATTCCGCTTGTGCTGATTATGGGTGTGACTACAACAACCGCTGCCTTTATCATGATTCAGCGCGAACGCAAAAAAAAGGAGCATCCCGCTTCTTTTCCCCCCGTTCTTTCCGGCGAACAAGACAACTCGCTGTACTTGCCAAAACGCCTGCGGTCCATACTGGCTTTTTTGATTCCGCTTGCCTTTCTTGCAGATATCGCCTGCATGCTCTTGTTTAACCTACAAGGAAATGATGCAACCGCGTTAATTGGCGGGTCTGCAATTTGTATCCTCTTTACCGTTCATTTTTTCGTGTATAAGCATAAAGGGCTTGAAAAAATCACCGGCTATTTTATTGACGGATTTAAGTTCGGTTTTAAGGTTTTCGGCCCCGTCATCCCGATTGCCGCTTTCTTTTATCTTGGCGACTCAGGCTATGAAAGCATACTGGGCACTTCACTCCCTAAAGGT
Source organism: Bacillus sp. EU52 (assembly GCF_037964975.1). Lineage (NCBI taxonomy): Bacteria > Bacillati > Bacillota > Bacilli > Caryophanales > Bacillaceae > Bacillus > Bacillus sp. EU52. The sequence goes on along the minus strand of NZ_CP150177.1, from coordinate 1,035,041 downwards.
TCCCACGGCATTGTCAACGATCTTGGCATTGCTTTATCCCATATGATGCCTATGTCAAAGGAGATTGCCGCCGCTGCATTAACTGCCGCTGGAGCCATAACAGGCCTTGACGGCTCAGGATTTTCTGGCATTTCTCTCGCCGGCTCCATCGCAAAGCTCTTTTCGTCCGCTCTCCATGCCGATCCCGCCGTTCTGACCGCGCTCGGACAAATCTCTGCCATCTGGGTGGGCGGAGGAACACTGGTCCCATGGGCGTTGATTCCCGCCGCGGCCATTTGCAAAGTTGATCCTTTTGAGCTTGCCAGAAAAAACTTCATTCCCGTCGCGATTGGCCTTTTGGTGACAACTCTCGCAGCTGTGATGATGCTTTAAAACAGCATGAGTTGAAATATTCAGACTTTTTCTATACAATCATGGAAAAGCATAGAAAAGGGGGAAGCGGCTTTGTCCATATCCACACTGCAGAAAGAGATAAACAAACAGCTCGACGGCTGTTTTGAAGAAATGGTTGAGATCAGGCGCCATTTTCATATGTATCCTGAGCTCTCATTTCAAGAAGAAAAAACCGCCGCATTTATTGCTTCCTATTATGAATCGTTAGGAGTCCCAATCCGCACAAACGTTGGCGGCAAAGGGGTTTTAGCATATATAGAAGGAAGCGAACCCGGCCCTACAGTCGCTTTGAGGGCCGACTTTGACGCTCTCCCCATTCAAGATGAAAAAGATGTCCCTTACGCCTCCAAAGTGCCTGGTGTCATGCATGCATGCGGCCACGACGGCCACACCGCAGCTCTTCTCGCAGTGGCCAAAGTCCTTCACCAAAACAGACATGAACTGAAGGGAACATTTGTGATGATCCACCAGCATGCAGAAGAATATTATCCGGGAGGCGCAAAGCCAATGATTGATGACGGCTGTCTCGAAAACGCGGATGTGATATTCGGCACTCATCTTTGGGCAACTGAGCCGCTCGGAACTATTCTTTGCCGCCCCGGCGCCGTCATGGCGGCGGCGGACCGATTTACGATTAAAGTTTTCGGAAAGGGCGGCCACGGCGCTCATCCGCATGATACAAAAGACGCCGTCCTGATCGGTTCGCAAATCGTTTCCTCTTTGCAGCACATTGTCAGCCGCAAAGTCAATCCGATTCAATCCGCCGTCATTTCGACAGGCTCCTTCATCGCCGACAATCCGTTTAATGTCATCGCAGACCAAGCAGTACTCATCGGCACAGCGCGTTCTTTTGATGAAAATGTCCGGGACATTCTGGAGAAAGAAATTGAAGCGGTTGTAAAAGGAATATGCAGCATGCACGGCGCGTCCTATGAGTACACCTATGAACAGGGTTATCCAGCGGTTGTGAACCATCCTGCAGAAACGAACCACTTGGTGAGCACCGCAAAGAATACCGAGGGCGTTCAGCAGGTCATTGACGGTGAACCGCAAATGGGCGGCGAGGATTTTGCTTATTACCTACAAAACGTGAAAGGCACTTTTTTCTTTACAGGTGCCGCTCCCGAACAGCCAGACCGAGTTTATTCCCACCACCATCCGAAATTTGATATCAACGAAAAAGCCATGCTGACAGCGGCCAAGGTCCTTGCCGGCGCTGCGATCACCTATCATCAGCTATAAAAAAACAGCCGGAGTGTTTATTCTCCGGCTGTTTCCTTTAATATCCTCAGATGAAAAACATGTCTTGCCGTTTCTCCAAGCTGAGCAAGCAGCTTATAATTGGCAATTCCGCCGACTGCCGCTCCTACGCCCGGCAAAAGCTGAAAAAGCTTCACGACGTCGATATAATCGCGATATTCCTGCTGGAACATTCTCCAGTCGATGCTCTTTTTCTCCGTCTCCCAATTTTCGATGACAGAAAAAAGCGATTTACGGCCATCGTCACTCGAAAATGCAAGCTGAAACACGAGCAGCAAAAACATCCTTTCTTGTGCATCCTTCACATCAAAGCCGTAAATGGAAGACAAGGTAAATAAACACTTCATCTTAATTGAAAGCAGCAGCGGAAAATCAGCAATGCCTAAAAAAATGCCGCCCGCTCCGGTGCCGACTCCCTCAGCAGCTGCCACTTTCTGATAAGAAACAATCGTTTTTTTCGCCAATTCGTTTTTTTCACTGAGCGACAGTGCACTTGTATCCTTTTTATAAGTAATGATATTGGAGCCGGCCATTGTCGCTTCTACCATTTTTTTCACACTCTCGGTGACGACCGTATGGATTTTTTCAGGAATCCGTTCATTCACCTTCGTCTGGACACGCTTCGAAAAGCGTTCAAACATGGAATCCTTTCGCAAAAAATGCATTTTCCATTCCAAAGCTTCCTGCATCAGCAGCTGATTATCTGTCATTTGATTACCTCTTTTCAGTTCACAGCTTTCCGTGCTTTTTCAGCCTGGTTGTCATATAAGCAGGCAAAACAACAAAAATCAGAACGGCAGAACCGATCAGCGCGTACAGAAAACCGGTCAAGCCGGCTGCATAGGCAGATGCAACAGACATCAGCAGCGCTTGAATACTAAGTGCAGTTTTTAATAGAGAGAAATAGCTTTTCAGCTTTGTTTCTTTTTTCACAGGGTACAGCTCTTGAAGCGCCAGATGGTCAAAGTGGCCGAAGAGCGGCAGAAGCTGAATGCCCGTAATGAAAATGGCAAACACAGTCAAAACCGCTGCAATCAGCGGGCTGGCTGAGACATACATAATGATCAGCGCGAAAACGATCGTTAATCTGACAAGAATGCCCAAATAATCGCTCGAACGCAAAAAGGCGCGGGTGAACATATAGGCAAATGTTTTGCGCTGTTCAAACGGCACAAGCCGCAGCAAAAAGTCGAGATAAGCTCTGCGTTTGGCTTGCTTTCGCAAATGCGGCACATCAGTAAACAGGTTGGCAATCCGATAGAAACGCTGCTTTCGTCTCAATTCGGACTCAATATGGCTCTCCCATTTAAATGTTTTCCGTTTTGCTGCGGAAGACATATACAGATAAAGAACAGCCATAATGACATAGACGAGAAGCGCATACATATAAACAGATTGGAAAACAAAATAAAGAACGAGTGTATTCGCCGCAAAGCGAATGATGACGTCCATCCGTTTCATGCTGCGGTCGTTTTGGAAAGTCGTTCGCCATTCCATTACCTGATTCCACGCTTTCAGCAGCAACAGTTGGACAAAGACCGCGGCATACGATACGAGCGAAGCTCCCGGAGTGACTGCGAAATAAAGCGGCATCGCAACGATGCTCAGCGCAATCAGCGGAAACAGCTGAGACACATAGCTGTAGACAAACGCCTGCTTCAAGTAAGGCTCCATTTTTGCTTCAAGAGGCAATAAGAAAACAAGGTCAGCCTCCTTCAAAAGCGTTCGCACATAAGAGCTTGTCAACACGAGCGAAAACAGCACGGCCATCACCCAAAAGGACGGAAAGTGAGCGGGAATGTCCCGTATCCATTTGCTGTACCAGCTTGCAGCGCCCGCTAGAAAAAAAATCAAAACAATGACGAGGTGATCATTGAGCATATATTTCATGTATGTTCTTGTTTCTTTGATATGCTCCTGCAGCCGCGACTGCCAAATATCAAGCATATTATTCATGGCCAGCGTCTTCCTTTGTAAGCTCAAGATACAAATCGTCCAGCGCCGCGTCCTTCATTCCAAACTGCTCTCTGAGCTCTGACAGCGTGCCGCGCGCCCGCACCTCGCCGTTATGTAAAATTATAAACGAATCGCAATAGCGTTCTGCCGTTGCCAAAATGTGTGTTGACATCAGCACGCTCGCCCCGCCTTTTTTCGCTTCATTCATCCGTTCAAGCAGCGCGTTAATGGCAAGCGGATCAAGCCCTAGAAAAGGCTCATCAATAATGTAGAGCGCAGGCTCTGCCAAAAATGCGCACATAATCATAACCTTCTGCTTCATTCCTTTAGAAAAATGGGCCGGGAACCACTTCAGCCTCTTTTCCATTCGGAATTCCTTTAGTAGCGGAGGCAGCCTTTTCTCCATCGTTTCTTTTGACAGTCCATATGCCATGGCTGTTAGTTCAAGATGCTCCATCAGCGTCAATTCTTCGTATAAAACAGGTGTTTCAGGTATATAGGTAAATTGTGAACGGTAGCCTTCCGGATCCTCAGCAAACGTTTTACCGTTTAATGCGATTGAACCTTTATGCGGGTCCATCAGCCCGATGATGTGTCTGATTGTTGTACTTTTGCCAGCACCATTCAGCCCGATTAATCCGACAATTTGATTCGGTTCAAGGGTGAATGATACGTTTTTTAAAACCGGATTCCTTGTATATCCGCCGGTCAAGTCTTTTACCGATAGCAGAGACATAGTTTCTCCCCTTATAGTGTTTTTCTTCATAGTACCAAAAACAAGGCCTGATTTGAAACAATTCCCTTTTAACAAATGATGAATTTGCTGTCATAAAGAGACAGGGTTCTGGACATCATAATAGTTGTAGAGGAAAAGCATATCAACTGAAAAATGAGGTGTTTGTCAAAGACGTCTTAGAAACAGTTGGATAGAAAATAAACATGTCCAATGCTCAAACCATTTCTCTTCACTGAATTGATGAATTCTTCATGTATGAAGCAAATTGTCAAATGAGGTGTTTATCGCAGGAATCGTTAGGCATTAAACAAGTCTTCATTTTATTGACAAATGAGGTGCTTACCAAAGGCATAACACATTTTCTTCATATAAGCTCTTCCTCTGCATTCAGGGTGAACGCTCGCCGTTCATCCTGTTTTCTATTTTCTGCATTTCTGTGGTACGATTAGTGTATACATACTAAACAATTTCATAAGGAGGAACCCTCATGCATTGTGCAGAAAATTGTATCTTTTGTAAAATTATCGCCGGCGACATTCCATCCGCGAAGGTGTATGAAGATGAACATGTACTTGCCTTTCTTGATATCAGCCAAGTGACAAAAGGCCATACGCTTGTCATTCCGAAAACACATATTGAGAATGTATATGAATTTACAGATGAATTAGCAAAACAATATTTCCATGCTGTTCCGAAAATCGCCCGCGCTATCCGGGATGAATTTGAACCGATCGGCTTAAATACGCTGAACAATAACGGCGAAAAAGCTGGACAATCTGTGTTCCACTACCATATGCATATTATCCCTCGCTACGGAAAAGGAGATGGATTCGGAGCGGTTTGGAAAACGCATGCTGATGATTATAAACCGGAGGATCTGCAGAACATCTCTTCCTCTATCGCAAAACGCCTGGCCTCATCATAAGATGAGGTTATTTTATTTTGTGAACATTTCGCAAACATCCGTCAATTTCTTTTGATAATTCTAATTTTTTATCAAAAAACTGAATTTTTGTGATAGGATAATTGTATTATTTTATACATTAACGTGGAAAACAGGGAGAGATCATAATGGAACGTACAACGAATTTTAACGCAGGTCCTGCAGCGCTTCCACTGGAAGTTCTGCAAAAAGCACAGAAAGAATTTATTGATTTTAACGAATCCGGCATGTCTGTTATGGAGCTTTCCCACCGCAGCAAAGAGTATGAAGCGGTGCACCAAAAAGCGAAAAGCCTCTTAATCGAACTGATGGGCATTCCGGAAGATTACGATATCTTGTTTCTTCAAGGCGGGGCAAGCCTTCAATTCTCAATGCTTCCGATGAACTTTTTAACACCTGAAAAAACCGCACATTTTGTCATGACAGGCGCTTGGTCTGAAAAAGCACTGGCAGAAACGAAATTGTTCGGGAACACGTCTATCACCGCTACAAGTGAAACAGACAATTACAGCTATATTCCTGAGGTTGACCTTACGGATGTAAAAGACGGCGCATATTTACATATCACATCCAACAATACAATTTTCGGCACTCAGTGGCAGGAGTTTCCGAATTCTCCAATTCCGCTCGTAGCCGACATGTCCAGCGATATTTTAAGCAGAAAAATCGATGTGTCTAAATTTGACGTGATCTACGGAGGCGCCCAAAAGAACCTCGGCCCTTCCGGCGTGACTGTAGTCATCATGAAAAAAAACTGGCTGAAAAATGAAAATGCGAACGTCCCAAAAATCCTGAAATATTCCACGCATGTCAAAGCGGACTCACTCTACAACACTCCGCCGACTTTTGCGATTTATATGCTGAGCCTTGTTCTGGAATGGCTCAAGGAAAACGGCGGTGTGGAAGCTGTTGAACAGCGCAATGAACAAAAAGCGCAGGTTCTCTACAACTGTATTGATGAAAGCAACGGCTTCTATAAAGGACATGCCAGAAAGGACAGCCGCTCACGCATGAATGTCACCTTCACGCTTCGGGATGACGAATTAACGAAAACATTCGTCCAGAAAGCAAAAGATGCGAAGATGATCGGCCTTGGCGGACACCGTTCGGTGGGAGGCTGCCGCGCTTCTATTTATAACGCGGTCTCTCTCGAAGACTGTGAAAAATTAGCTGCGTTCATGAAGAAATTCCAGCAGGAAAATGAGTAAAAAGTCTGGCTATGCAAACCGTCCGTTTGGTATACTGTTTGCATAACACATTCTGTAAAGCCTTCGCAATAAATGATGAGCATATTATTGGAGGGCAAAAAGCTTAGCAGAGGAGAGCATAGTTATGAAAACAAAAGAGTTAGTCATTATGGCTCTGTTTGCCGCAATCGGCGCAGCGCTTCATTCCATTATTCCGCCCTTTTTAGGCGGCATGAAACCAGATATGATGCTGATCATGATGTTCATGGGCATTCTGCTGTTCCCGCGGGTGCAAAATGTACTCGTCATCGGGATCGTGACCGGAATCATTTCCGCGCTTACAACCGCGTTTCCAGCTGGACAGATCCCTAACATCATTGATAAACCGGTATCAGCGTTTCTGTTCTTCTCCCTGTTTCTTTTGTTCAGAAAGAGCCGAAAAACAGGTGCAGCCGCTGTGCTGACAGTGATCGGGACCATCTTATCAGGAATTGTGTTTCTATCGTCAGCTTTATTGATCGTCGGTTTACCGGGCGGTTTCGCCGCATTGTTCGCGGCTGTTGTTCTGCCGGCCGCTGTGCTGAATACAATCTCAATGATCATTATTTATCCGATTGTGCAAACCATTTTAAGGCGTTCAAGCTTTATGGAAGCTGCTAAATAATTGTCACACAAAACCTCTTCCGCTTCCGGGAGAGGTTTTTTGAACAGAGCGTCCGCAGCATGTCAGCATGTTTTAAGCGAGGAGTTTTGTGAAAAAGATAAGACATAGTGTAAAGGCGGTTCCGGTTGAACAAACAAGCGCTTTCTGCCGGATGACTTTCTTGGGCGGATAAGAAGCAGCCTGGCTGAGAAGTCTGATATAGTAAACAGCGCCTGAAGCGAAGGCAAGGGTGATGCAAGATAACACAATCAAAAAGACAGACAACCTTCTCCCTCCTTTTCACTTAAAAAATATGCTAAAATAAAGCAAGCTATGTATAGAAGTTCAGGCTTTCAACAAAAATGAAAAATGCTGAATGAATCCTATTTTGAAGAAAAAGACGGGGTGATTGTAATGGCGAGCGGACGTTCTCTACTAACAGGACTATTCGTAGGCGGCATCATCGGAGGAGCAGCGGTTCTTCTTACTGCACCTTCCTCAGGAAAGCAGCTGCGTGAAAAAATGAAAACCAACTATGATTCTTTTGAAGAAACAATCAAACGCTTAAAGTCAGACGGGCTTGCATTAAAAGACCAGCTGATCAAAGCGGCAAAAGAAAGCACGGATGTTATTAAAGACGTGGGCGGCGAGCTCCAAACGTCAATTAAAAAATGGCAGGAAGAGATCAAGCCTCACCAGCAGGATCTGCAAAAAGAAATTGCCGATATCGAAGAGAAAATCAGACAGCTGGAGAAAACCTTACAAAACTAATATCCTATTCAAAAGAAAAAAATGCGGGCCAAAATTGGACCCGTATTTTTTTTGGTCGAAAAACCCTTTCGTCGCAATGGTTTGTGAATTTATTAAAAAATTCTTACATTTTCATCTTTATTAATCTTTATTTTATTGGCATAATAGAGAAAAAGAAAAAGAGAAGCAGGTGACGTAATGAATCGAGTGGAACCGCCCTATGATGTGAAAGAAGCTCTGGTTTTCACCCAGAAAATGGCTCAGCTTAGCAAGGCTCTTTGGAAATCGATCGAGAAGGATTGGCAGCAATGGCTCAAACCGTATGACCTGAATATTAATGAGCATCATATTTTATGGATTGCGTATCAATTGAATGGAGCTTCCATTTCTGAAATCGCGAAATTCGGGGTCATGCACGTATCAACCGCATTCAACTTTTCAAAAAAGCTGGAAGAACGGGGATATTTAAGGTTCTCCAAACGGCTGAATGATAAACGTAACACATATGTCCAATTGACTGAGGAAGGTACCGAGGTATTTTGGAGCTTGCTTGAGGAATTTGATCCGACACGCAACGCTGTTTTTAAAGGGTCACAGCCTTTGTATCATTTATTCGGAAAATTTCCTGAAGTGGCAGAAATGATGTGTATGATACGCCATATCTACGGCGATGATTTTATGGAAATTTTCGAAACGTCACTCACCAATATTGACAATGACTTTGAAAGCGTAAACGGAAAACTGAAGAAAAAAGCAAAGGACAGTGCGGCGGATGAACCGGCTGAAGAGCTTGAACCTGTAAACAGTTAATCAAAATGCTTCATGATGTCGATAAAGACTTCCATCAGCTCTTGATAAAGCCCCTGCTCATACAGGGCAAAAATCGTTTCATGAACATCTAATTTTTCATTCAGCTGTCCGGCAAAAAGCGCAAGGAGCTTATCAAAGGTTACAAATCCTTGCGCTTTTTGTGTTGCCAGCTCTTCCGACAATTCATCGCATATCCTCATAACCGCTTCCCCTTCTTCCTTGCTCAGCCCTTTGTCAATGAGAAGCGCATAGAAGGGGTACCTGTCCATATCTACTGTTTTCACTAATAATTGTATGTAATATTCTAATCGCTCAATGCGATGATCCATCGAATCCATCCACACCACTTCTTTCTATCTTTAATCTTATTTTAGCTGATAATTCACTGAGAAGAAAGTTCTAACCCCATATTTCGCAGTTTGTTTGCTTGTTTCAAAAAAATACCTGCCGGATGATATTTTTTCTTAAAAAAGCATTGATTTTTTCTCTTGGGAGGAGTAAATTATTTTGAGATTCTATTCAAGATGTATGGAAGGATGACTTTGATGAATTGCTGGAAGACCATAAATCTCATGAAGGATTATGGCGCCGTTCGCATAATATTAACTGCTGTATGTTTTATGATTTTGGTTTTTATATCTACCTTTTTAGCTTTTGAGCTGCTGCGGCCTGGCACAAGCTTAAGCGATGAATATGTATCTTTATTCGGCGGTTTGCTCGTCGTTATTTTATTTGTACATAAAGTCATCCATGTCCTGCCAATCATCTGCAAAAAAAGAAAAATAGAAAAAAAGTTTTACATATTGCGCATGCGCACATGGAAACGTATACCAAAAACAACAATGCTGATTTCACTCGTCAGCCCGTTCTTGCTGATTACACCGGTATTGTTTTACGCAGCACTGGCATTTCCGAATCATGCTCATTATTTTTGCATGATCTCGGGCATTCACGCCGGCTACTGTCTGCCTGATTTCCTGCTGGCTCTCAAGCTGATAAAAGCACCGAAAACCGCTTTTATTGATCAGGAAGCAGACGGCTTGGATATTCTTGTTGAAAAGTAGTCAAACCCCGGTGCTGGTGGCGATTTTTCAATTTGCATTCTATCTTTTTTAATAAATATTTGGTAATGTAATATGGGACAGTTCAGAGAGAGGGGGAATCTCCCATCATTTTATTCTATTTTATCGTGGCTGCCGTGTTTATTTTATATTTCATAAACAGGCTCACCAATACATTATGCCTTGTCAGAGAGATTCCTGAAGAGCGGCAAGATAAGGTATTCCGATTTATTAATGTATCTATATTAATTTTACTGATCTCTTCGTTTGTGGAGATCTCCTTTACAGTGTAAATACGAAAGAAAGCATAGCTGCTGATTAAGCAGCTATGCTTTTTTATGTTGATTAGTACAGCCAAGAAGCGCCGATGATAATCAATAAAATAAATAACACAACCAATAAAGCGAATCCGCCTGCAAATACTTCACCCATCTTAAAAAGCACCTCCTGTAATAAGCTTTATTTACCAATTACATGTTATGCAATTCATGTTTGAAACGATTAGGCGCTAGTGAAAATAAAGGATCGCTTATGTTGCAAGCGATCCTCGGGCTGCTTAGTAGATGTAAGCTGCACCTACGATGATAAGCAAAATGAACAGTACTACGAGCAACGCGAATCCGTTAGAGTATCCTCCGCTCATGTTACATACCTCCTTTTCTTGATCAATATATAAGTATGTCATCAGCAAAAGTTTGACTAGACGAATGCCCTTTATTTAAAATCTTTTTACAGAAAGCCACAATATGTTATGATACGCATAGGTAATTTAATTTGGAATGATTAGGAGTGTTTGAAAACAATGAAGAAAATCGCAATAGCAGCTATCACTGCTACAAGCATCCTCGCTCTCAGTGCTTGCAGCAGCGGCGACAAAGAAGTCATCGCAAAAACAGACGCAGGCGATGTAACAAAAGGCGAGCTTTACACAAACATGAAGAAAACAGCTGGCGCAAGCGTACTGACACAGCTAGTGCAAGAAAAAGTATTGGACAAGAAGTATAAAGTTTCGGATAAAGAAATTGACAACAAGCTGAAAGAATATAAAACGCAGCTTGGCGATCAATATACTGCCCTCGAAAAGCAATATGGCAAAGATTACCTGAAAGAACAAGTAAAATATGAATTGCTGACACAAAAAGCGGCTAAAGATAACATCAAAGTAACAGACGCCGATATCAAAGAGTACTGGGAAGGCTTAAAAGGCAAAATCCGTGCAAGCCACATCCTTGTTGCTGATAAAAAGACAGCTGAAGAAGTAGAGAAAAAGCTGAAAAAAGGCGAGAAGTTTGAAGACCTTGCGAAAGAATACTCAACAGACAGCTCTGCTTCAAAAGGCGGGGATCTTGGCTGGTTCGCAAAAGAAGGCCAAATGGACGAAACATTCAGCAAAGCTGCATTCAAATTAAAAACAGGTGAAGTCAGTGATCCTGTCAAAACGCAATACGGCTACCATATCATTAAAAAGACAGAAGAACGCGGCAAATATGATGATATGAAAAAAGAACTGAAATCTGAAGTGCTTGAACAAAAATTAAATGACAACGCAGCTGTTCAGGAAGCTGTTCAAAAAGTTATGAAGAAAGCTGACATCGAAGTAAAAGATAAAGATCTGAAAGACACATTTAATACATCTTCAACAAGCAACAGCACTTCTTCTTCAAGCAATTCTAAATAATAAAAAAAGCTGTGCAGGCTCATTGAGCCGCACAGCTTTTTTTATGCGATGGAATGGTTTTGATTTTCTTCTTCATGCTGCTGAGAACTGCGGCGTTCTCGCTCCTTTTCCATCCTCTCCATATAAATCTGCCCTTCTTTTTCAATAAAAGCCTGGTCTACTTTTTCTTCCTCTTTGGCTGCCGCCACAAGTTTATATGCGCTGAAAATGATCCCTACAATACAAAGATACACCCACCACGGAAAAAATAACACGGGCTCCTCCCCCTTTGCATAGATTCTTTATTCTTAACCATATGCGGGAATGAGACGAGTTATGTGCGAGAAAGACGCATCAAAAAGGACTGAGCTGAATATGTCAGCATCAGTCCTTTTTAAGTTATTTATGAAATGTCGGTTTATAAAAGGAACGGTTTTCCAGTGCGAATACACGTTCAGTATACTCGCCCGGCTTCACACGCTCAAGCGCTCTGTCCATCATATTCATTTTTGCATCCAGATTGTCTATATAGTGAAGAATTTCCGCTTCTTTCACCATAGGCGGTTTCGGGCTGCCCCATTCTGCTTTGCCGTGGTGACTCAAAATCAAATGCTGAAGAATTAACACCTCTTCAGAATCGATTTGAAGCTCCTCAGCCGCTTTTGAAAGCTCTGTCACCATGATGGAAATATGGCCGAGCAAATTGCCTTCAACCGTATATGAAGTGGAAACAGGGCCGGACAGCTCCTTCACTTTTCCAAGATCATGCAGGATAACACCGGCGTAAAGCAGATCACGATCAAGAGAAGGATATAAATCTGCTATTGCTTTCGCCAGGTTCAGCATAGAGACAACATGATACGCCAAACCTGAGACAAACTCATGGTGGTTTTTCGTAGCCGCCGGATAATCCATAAACTCAGCTTCGTGTTTTTTAACCAAAAACCTTGTGATTCGCTGGATATTCGGATTTTTCATTTCAAATATATATTGAGTGATGGTATCCATCATTTCATTTTTCGGAATCGGCGCGGTTTCTAAAAAATCATCAATATTGACGTTTTCTTGCTCGCTTACCGGTCTGATATTTCTTAGCTTCAGCTGGGTGCGTCCGCGATAATGGTGAACATCGCCGACGACCTTGACAATCGTCTGCGGCGCATAGGTCACTTCATCACTTTGCTTGGCATCCCACAGCTTCGCTTCAATATCGCCTGACTGGTCTTGCAGCATCAGCGTCAGAAACGGTTTTCCATTGCTTGCAATCCCTTTCGTCGAGGATTTAATCAATAGATACTGGTCCACCTGTTCGCCAACCTCATGTAGCATAATCCCTTTAGCCATTCTATTAAAGCTCCCTCCGTATCTTACATAATACCAGTATATCACATACCGATTTTCAGCTATAGAACCTCTTTTATGACACCAAATGGATGATTTGGCTGTTATGAAATGCATCTTTTACGTGCTCATGGCATGTAAAATACAAAATCTGCCTACCGCCTTCAGATAAATCATACAGAACATGTAATACACGTTTCAGCCTTTCCTGATCAAAATGAACAAAACTGTCGTCAAGCTGGAACGGAAGCTTTGACCCACCCTGGCGCGTAACGGCCAAAGCAAATCGGATCGCTGTATACAGCTGTTCACATGTCCCTTGTGACAGCTCTTCCGCATGATAGACAGTTCCATCGCGATGCATAACCATGATCGAATCGTCCGTTTCGGAAAAATAAATGGTTTGGTAGTTTCCGTCAGTCAGAGGGCGGAAAAATTCTCCTGCCGTCTCCAGAAGGCGCGGAAGCTCGATTTTTTTATGCCGCTCCAATTTGTTTTTGATCACCTGTTTGACCATTTGTATGGAGGCCCATTTTTTAGCCGTTTCTTTCACACGTTCTTTTTGCATTTCGGTTTGAAGCTTGAGGTCTGAGACCATTCCCGAAGCCTCTAATTGTTCCTGTTTGACTGAGAGCAGTGCGATTTGGCTGCGGAGCTGCTCGATCTCCTCAGTCAGCCGCTCTTTTCTTTCATTCTCAACAAATTGCTTATCTTTCAATTCAGAAAGCGTATTGGAATCCGCCAGTTCAAGTTCCTCCGGGTGCTCGCCTTGAAGCTGTGCGTTTACGTGATGAAGCTTGTTCTCCGTATCCTTCAATTGCCTGCTGATGTCGGCTATGGCAAAAAACGCATCTCTGTCTTTTGCAGCAGCCGCGGCAAATAACTGTTCAATCTGTGCGTGGAAATACTGTATTTCTTGCTCAAGTTCAAGCATCAGTTCCTTTGTATAATGAATATCTGTTTCAATTTCCTTTTTTTGCTTCTCAATTTCTTTTTCACGTTCAATGTTTTTCCGCAATGTGTGAAGGGCGTCCGAAATGGAGATATCCTGACTCTGATTCACGGGACGAAGCATACTGACGCGTTCTTCGAATGTTCTCCGGTGCTTTTTCAGCCTGCCTGCTTCAATGGTCAGCTCATGCTTTTTCTTCACTTCTTTTTTAACATCCTTCATTAAGCTGTATGCATCAAGCAAAAATGATGGATCTTCCTTAAATCCGAGCTCTTTCATAAAACGCTCAACCTGTGTAAAGGACGGCGCCATTTCGGCTTCCCACTGTTCAAACTGCTGGATGACCCTTTCATACGCCGCCTCTTTTTGCTGGAGCGCTGCACGCTGTGTGAGAAGGTGCTGCTTATTGCGGTCATCCTCCCATAACGCTTCTCTAAGCATTTCAGCTTCTGCTGGTGAAATATCCGTCATGGGCTGTCTTGTCTCTCGGCTGTTTCGAGAAGACGACTTTCCTGAAACAAGCCAATACACAATAAGTGCAGCGCCGAAACTTATGGCGGGAATCCATTGCTGCAGCAGAGAAAAGAGAACGATGAACAACATACCAGCTGCAATGACAGTCTTTTTCTGTTTAGCCTGCTGTCTTTCAAAAAACGTTAGCTGTTCTCTGAGCTTCGCTTGCTCTTGGTGCTGCCCCTGTGTTTCATCATATGCTCTAAGAGCTGCTTCTTTATCTTTTCTTTGGCTGTTTTCAAGAATCGCGGACGAAGCGGCACGAACGGCCTTTTCCGCGTCTTCCAGCTCTTGCCGGGCAAGTTCAAACGTCTCGTCAAGCTGCCGTTTTCTGTCTCTTGCCTGTACATATTGCTGCACCGCTTGCTGAAGCTGCCATTCATAATCATATGAGGTGTTCATATTCAGGAGCTCATTTTCATCCGTTTTATTGAGCTGTTCCAGCCCTGCCGCTGTCTGCGCAGACGTCTGGCGCAGCTGTGCCTGAATGGCTGCCAGCTGTTCTCCCCAGGATTGGTACATATGAAACGCTGCCGAAAGCTCTTGTATCAGCGTTTCTTTCGCCAATAGTTCTTTATCGGGGATAAGCTTTTGCCTCTGTTTGTCCAACTCCGCCATCTTCACCCGAAGCGCCTCAAGCTGTGCTGATTTCGGGTGAAGATGGGATTCATATTTTTCCAGCTGATGCAGTCCGTCAGCAGGAAATTGTCCTGCGTGTTCCGGAAATTCTGCAATCACCTGTTCGAGTGTCGCTTTTTCATTTAGCAGCGGCTTTCGCTCAATCGCTCCCTCAATCATTCGGATATGTCCCGCCGTCTCTTTCAATTCGGTTTCCGCGGCTGCAAGGCGGGCTTCAAGCGTTCGTTTTTCCTCGAGAAGCTGATGATAGCCCGCTTCCTCTGCTTCAGCCTGTTTTAGCTTAACTGCCAGCTGCTTAAGCGTTTCCAGCTCCTGATTCAATTGAGGGTTTCGCCCATTTGGTTTATAGAGCCTTTCGCTTTCCTTCGTCAGCCTTGAATCAAGCTTTGATACGGCTTCAGCACCAAACAAGCTGGAAAAGAGCAAAAATTCCCCTATCTTATCCCGATTAAAGGCGTGAATTTCCTGCAGCCCGAATACGTCAAACGAATATATGGCTTTGTACAACGACCTGTCTGTGCCCTGGAACAGCTGCTTTAAAACATCTCCCTGCTTTACTTCGCCCTTTTCTGTGTACACGCTTAGTTTTTCGGCAGTCCCTTTCGTCCGTTCGATCTTCAGCACCCCATATTCAGGATGTTCAGCTTCAAGAACACCGCCGTAGACACCGCCTGTTTTCGGTTCATATTTTTTTGTTTTTGGAAAACCGAACAGCATACTTTCAATAAATGACATCATCGTCGTTTTTCCTGCCTCATTTAATCCGTAAATTACTTGGACAGGAGAGGCGGAAAAGTGAAAGGTCCGATTGGAAAATTTCCCATATTGGTAGATATGTAAAGATATAATTCGCAAAGCTGTCACCGCCTCATGTATCAAGCACCTTAAGCTGTCTTTTCAATAAAATCTGTGCCTGCTCTTTTATTTCCTTTACTTCCTCTTGGCTAAACCGGTCCGCGTGCCTTCTATACACTGGATGCCGCTCAAGCCCTTCCAGCACGTCTGACAGATCACTGCGATCAATGTCTTCAAATAAACCGCCAAAAAAAGGATCAAGGTTTGTTAGGTTTGCTTCGTTTTCTGTCTCATCGTCCAATCTAAGAGGCCAAACGAAACGTTCCTCCTCCGCTTCTTGTTCCTGAAGAGCTTCAAGAAACTCATCCAAGGTGCCTTTTGGCGCCTCCAGCAGCCATTCCGGCGCCGTCCCTTGTAAAACAAGCCTTACACAAACAGGGCTCCCCTTTTTCCGCAGCCTCGAAAACGTGTTCTCCACCATTTGGAAGAGGGCGGTCATATTCTTTGCCTCCGTCACATCAACCGCCGCTTTTTCCCACAGGACATCATGCGCTCTCTGAAATTCATAAGATATATCTCCGTTTGTCACATGAACGAGATAATAGCCTTTATCTCCCGTCTCCTTCATATGGCGTGCTTGCGTGTTTCCCGGGTAAATGACTGCCGGATGCTCGGCAGATAGAACCTGGCGTTTATGTATATGGCCAAGCGCCCAATAATCCATCCCGCTTTTCACGAGGTCGTCATGTGTAAACGGGCAATACGGATCGTGTCCTTCAGATCCTGACAGCGTGCCATGGAGCATGCCGATATGAAACGGTGCGTCAGTTGATCTCCGATAGCGGGCGGCTTGGTTTTCCGTCACTGCTCTGGCTTGATAGCTGAAGCCGTAAATGCTTGCTATGCGCCTGCCTTCTTTAAAAAACGATTTTTCTTCTGGAACAGCGGACGAAAAAATATGGACATTCTCAGGCCATTCAATCGGCGTCCACTCCCCGCCAAGATGATCGTGATTCCCAAAGATGACGTATACCGAAATCCCGCACTCTCTGAGTCTTTCAAACTGTTTTTTCAAAAAGAGCTGAGCCTTTAAGCTTCGATTGGCTTCATCAAACAGATCTCCCGCCAGCAAAATGAAATCAACGTGCTCTCTCACTGCAGCGTCTATCATATGTCTCACGCTTGCAAACGTGCTTTCTTTAATCCGGGCAAAAATCGGCTCCGGCAGATGCGATATCCCGTAAAACGGGCTGTCAAGATGAAGATCTGCCGCATGAATAAAGGTTAGTTCAGTCAACATTCTGCTCCTTTCCAGGATGAAGTACCCTTATTTTAGCACCGAATTCTTGCGAATGCACGTTCTGTCAATAAAGAAACAGCCTGAGAATCCCCAGGCTGTTTTCCAATCAGTTTTTCGCTAAACGTAGCGCTTGTTTGATCGCTTTGAACGCGCTTGAATTGCCGTAAATTAATACACCGCCTTTATAAATTCTGGCGCCGATAACGGCCAGTATGACAATGGTGAGCAGTGTGATTCCGATTCCGACAGCCGCCTGCCAGAACGGAATATCAAGCATGCCGACGCGCAGGAACATAATCATTGGCGTAAAGAACGGAATAAACGAAGTTACCGTAATAAATCCTGCGTCAGGCGCATTCAAACCGAACATCGCGATCATAAAACCGGCGACAACCAAAAGCGTCATCGGCGTGATCGTTTGCTGCACGTCCTCTATTCTGCTGACGACACTGCCGAGAAACGCGGCAAGTGTCGCGTACAAAAAGTATCCGAGCAAAAAGAAAATGACAGCATAGATGACAGTGGTTGCAGATACGTCGGTCAAATTAAGGAACCCGCCGACAGATGAAGCCGTTTCGCTCTTTTGGTTCAGCTTAAGCGACAGAGAGCCGGCTCCTATAATAATAGCAAGCTGTGTGATCCCGACAAGCCCAATACCAAGCAGCTTTGCAAACATTTGCTGGATCGGCGGCATACTTGAGATCAGGATTTCCATAACTCGCGAAGATTTTTCTGTAGCGACCTCCATCGCAATCATGCTGGCATACATAATCACCGAAAAATAAATGACGAACAGCATAATGTAAACAAGCCCTACCGTCTGGCCAAGCTCTTCCTCAGACTTTGCCCCTTCTTTCAGCGCCTTCTGCCCCACAGTAACGGGCGCATAAAGGCTGCTGATCGTTTCTTGCGACACGCCGAGCTCCGCTGTTCCGACTGCTGTTTTGGTTTGCGTCAGCGCCTGTTGTAGCGTTTGATACGTGCTTTCATCAGAAATCGTTAACGCTTTATATGTTCCTGAAATGGTCCCTTTTTCATCTCGTTTGATGATGAGCATGCCATCGAGTGATTCATCTTTGACTTGCTTTGTGACCTCATCCTCCGATTGCTTCGACAGCTTCACATCAAGATCGCCGTCAGTATCCACCGCTTTCAGCTGCTTTGAAAAAACCGGATATAATTCGTTTGTTTCATCAACAACGGCGATTTTTTCTTTCGCATCGTCACCTTGAAACAAAGAAATGATCGACTCCAGATTCGTTACAACTAAAACAAGCAGCACCGTGATGACAGTAGAAATAATAAAGGATTTTGCCATAATCTTATTTTTGTATGTATGAGAAAGCATGATCCAAAATTTATTCATAGACGGCCCCCACCTTTTCTATAAAAATATCATGCAGTGACGGCTCTTCAAGCTCAAACTTTCTGATAAACCCTTTTCCTTGGAGCATCGCAAAAATCTCTTGAGAAATGTCTTCATTGGCAATCTGCAGCTTGACGCCGTCGGCCGTTTCCTTCCATTGTAGAATGCCTTCATGAGACTGCAAAAAGCTTAGATCGTCATCGGAGTGAATGGTGACGTTCTTTTTGCCAAAGGAGCGCTTGATCTCCTTCAGTTTGCCTTGCACGACCGGTCTTCCTTTCTGCAATATGCAAAGGTTCTCACAAAGCTCCTCCACATGTTCCATCCGATGGCTTGAAAATAAAATAGAAACACCGCTGTTTTTCAGCGAGATCACAGCCTCTTTTAACAGCTCAACATTGACAGGGTCCAAGCCGCTGAATGGTTCATCAAGAATCAGGAGCTCCGGCTTATGCAAAACTGCCGAAATGAATTGGATTTTCTGCTGATTCCCCTTCGAAAGCTCTTCCACCTTCTTATTCTCATAATCTGTTATATTGAAGCGTTCAAGCCATGTACCGAGCTCTTTTACAGCCTCTCGCTTCTCCATCCCTTTTAATCTGGCGAGATAGACGAGCTGATCCTTTACCTTCATTTTCGGATAAAGGCCCCGCTCTTCCGGCAAATAACCGATTTTGTTGCTGATATGATAATTCACAGGACGGCCCTTCCAACTGATTGAGCCCTCCGTAATGCTTAATAATCCTAGGATCATGCGAAACGTCGTCGTTTTTCCCGCTCCATTTGCGCCTAACAGACCGAACATTTGCTGTTCCGGAATATCTAAGTCCAATCCGTCAACGGCTTTATAATCTCCAAATGTCTTCGTTACGTGATCAATTGTAAGCACTGAATCTCCTCCTTCCCTGACCCATTATATACTAATTTTGGATAAAGCATAATAAAGGATTTTGATTTCCTTTTTAGAATATAAATGAAGAAAGACTGATAAACCTTAAAATGGAGGAGAAACCTGATGGCTGATTATTTCCTTACCGTATTTGATCCTTCGGGGAACACGCTGGTAAACGAGCGATTCGAGGCAGAACATGAAGAAGCGGCAAAAACGCATGGTGAAGCCCTCTTAAAAGAAAAAGAGCTTCATAGTCATACTCATCGTTTAGTCAATGCAGCCGGAAAACTGATTTTGTTTCACAGATGATCAGCTTTCCGGCTGATCTGTTACGCTTGAAACTTCGGCTCCCGTTTTTCTAAAAAGGCACGGATTCCTTCTTGGTGATCCTTGGTCCTTCTCATTCTCTCTTGGGCGCTGCGCTCAAGGGATAGCACTTTTTTCAGTTCTTCAATCTGGAGGCTTTGAAAAATAGCTTTCGTTTCGATCATCGCCAAAAGAGGGGAGGCCAACAGGGTTTCGATAATGGATCTTGCGCCTTCGGCAGGGTCTCCGGCAAATGTCCCATCAAGAAGCCCCATATCGGCAGCTTCTGAGGCAGATAGTTTTTTTCCGCTCCAAATCAGTTTTTTCGCTTTTGCTTCACCGATTCTTTTCTTCAGCAAATAATGTCCTCCGCCGTCCGGAACAAGCCCAATGCCGATAAAATTCATCGCGAGGACGGCGTTTTTTTCAGCGAGCACAATGTCCGCACAAAGCGCCAAACTCAGGCCCAGTCCCGCAGCAGCGCCATGAATGGCTGCAATTGTCACTTTCTTCATCTGATATAAATTCAGGGTGACAGCCTCAATCGTATCCATCAGCCGTTTAAATTGGTCAGGGTCATGCTCTGACGTCATCATCCTGATATCACCGCCGGCCGAAAAGCCTTTCCCGCTTCCTCTCAGGAGAACGATGAGCGCCTCGCTTGCAACCGCCATTTCGACTGCCTCCTTCAATTCAGACAGCATCTGTTCATTCAGGGCGTGATGGGCATCAGGCCGATTCAGGATAATCTCTGCAACGGCCCCATTACATGCATATTGAACAAACTCCATTAAAAGCACCTCCATGTATGCGCTTACTTTTTTTCTTTCTCCTATACATTCCCCGCCATCCCCAAATAAACCTTTTTATTTTTCAAGGTCAATAGATACTGAAAAATGCATATTGTTTGAATGGAAACATAAAGTTTTATATAGTGAAAAAGAAGGGATATCTTGATGAGAAGGGAGGAAAGGAACATGGATAAATTGCTGATCAGTTTTCTGTTAAGTTTATTTATGGTGTACTTTCCCCCTTCGGACGTGGTTCTGCCTTCCCAGTTTGAAGCAAGCACTGACAGCTATGTGCCTATGTCCTCATATCCGCAGGAAACACAATCGGCAAAAACGCCGTCGCCGGGCAGCATTCACCCGGCTGAGCTGATCAAAGAGTACAGCCCGCTGGCACAGTCTGTCAGGCATCTCTCTGTCAAACCACTTGACGAACCGCTGATAAACAGGCTGGAAAAGGCTTGTGCCGTCCCTGTCAAATACCAGTCTAATTACCTCCGAATATAATTTGCTCAAGTTTTATTTGTAACTCACCCCATACTGCCAACACTACATTCGGAGGGATTTTCATTGAATATTAAAGAAAACGATCTGCCGGGCATCGGCAAAAAGTTTGAAATCGAAACAAGAAGCCACGAAAAAATGACGATTATCATTCATGATGACGGAAGAAGGGAAATTTACCGGTTTAATGACCGGGACCCGGATGAGCTTCTTTCAAATATTTCATTGGATGATTCTGAAGCAAGGCAAATTGCAGCTATTCTCGGGGGCATGGTCTATAAACCGCAAGCTCTGGAGTCCATCGAAATGGCCTTCAGCGATCTTATTATTGAATGGTTTAAGGTCGAAAAAGGCGCCAAATCGATCGGACGCACACTCGGTGAGCTTGATGTTCGCCAGAATTACGATGTCACTGTTATTGCGATTATCAAACACAACCAGGAAAAGCTCCTAAATCCCGGAGCGGATTCGATTATTGAAGAAAATGACACCCTTGTCCTCTCAGGTGAGAGAAAGCATCTGAAGAAACTGATTCACGATTTTCTTTCTGGAGAGGGCGTGTGAGCCCCGATGGACCATCTTGTATTTGAAGTCGGAACTGCACTTGTGCTTGTGGCAATCGCCAGTGTGATCGCCAATAAAATTAAATTTTCGATTATTCCGTTTCTGATTGTGCTGGGAATGCTTGTTGGACCGCACGCGCCGAAAATGGGGATTATTGATCTAACATTTATTCAAAGCAGTGAAATCATCGAGTTTTTCGGGCGAATGGGCGTACTGTTCCTCCTCTTCTATCTCGGACTCGAATTCTCTGTCGGGAAGTTAATCAAATCAGGAAAATCAATCGCGGTCGGCGGGACGATTTATATTTTGATTAACTTCAGCCTCGGACTGCTTTACGGGTTTATCACCGGATTTTCCTTTCTGGAAGTCCTCATCCTCGCAGGCGTCATCACAATCTCGTCAAGTGCGATTGTCGCAAAAGTGCTCGTTGATTTAAAAAGAACCGCCAACCCGGAAACCGAATTGATTCTCGGCATCATCATGTTTGAAGATATTTTCCTTGCCGTATATCTGTCCGTTGTTTCCGGGCTTGTGCTAGGTGATGCGACATCCGTAGGGAGTGCACTCTTGTCCATTTTGATCGCCTTCGGTTATATGCTGCTGTTTTTTATCGCAGCAAGAAAACTCCCGCCGCTGTTGAACAAACTGTTGGACATTCGCTCAAACGAAGTGTTTATTATCGTCATTTTCGCAGCACTCTTTTTTATCGCCGGGTTTTCAGAGACGATTCATGTAGCAGAAGCAATCGGCGCGCTGCTGCTCGGTTTGGTCTTTTCAGAAACAGAGCATTCCGATAGGATTGAACACCTCGTTGTTCCGTTTCGCGACTTCTTCGGTGCGATGTTCTTTTTCAGCTTCGGCCTCAGCATCGATCCGTTTTCGCTTGGTGAAGCGGTTTGGCTTGCGTTGGGTGCAGTGATTTTGACCATTCTGGGAAATTTTATCGCCGGAATGGTGGCAGGACGACGCGCAGGGCTTTCTCATAAGGCTTCATCGAATATCGGGCTGACGATCGTATCGCGGGGAGAATTTTCGATTATCGTTGCGAATCTCGGGATAGCCGGCGGACTGTCGGCCACATTAAAGCCGTTTGCCGCATTATATGTCCTCATTCTGGCGATTTTGGGACCGCTTGTCACAAAGGAATCAAAACGAATTTACCGCTTGCTGAACAAGGTATTTAAATGGAAGCCTGAGGTTCAGCCCGCAAAAAAACAGGGATAAAAAAAGCAGCACTGTAATCAGTGCTGCTTTGTCGTTTTTTCAAAAATCTGCTCTAAATATTTGATTTTTTCGTCCGTGTAGTGCTCGAAGCGCTCATTGTACGATTTCGGATCTTTCGGATTCGCAAAATGCGTAATTTTCCCTGTATCCCGATCAATAAATTTACTAGCAGCGCCGCAGCCGATGCCAATAATCGTCTGCACCTCTTCCATAATCATAATGTTGTAGATGCTTTCTTGTCCCGGCAAAGAGTATCCGACGTTTTCAAGGTTTCCAAGAATGTTTTTCTGGCGGTATAAATAATAAGGCACGTACCCATGCTCTTTCGTCCAGGCTACCGCGTCTTCCATCATTTGAGAAACCTCTTCCCTGCCGGCAACTTTGTACTTATGCTTGTTTCTCGTCATTTCTGACGCCCGTTTAAATGAAAGAGTATGAACGGTAAGGGATTCCGGCATCAGTTTTTCTGTTTCTGAAAGACTGTGCCTGAACTCCTTCACGCCTTCCCCAGGCAAACCAATAATCAAGTCCATGTTAATATTATTCATGCCGTGCTGGCGTGACAGATGATATTTCTCAATGGTCTCTTCAACCGTATGGTGCCGCCCGATCGCCTTTAGCGTTTCGTTTTCGTAGGATTGCGGATTGATGCTGATCCGATCAATGTCATATTTGTTTAAAACGGCGAGTTTTTCTTCTGTAATCGTGTCAGGACGACCGGCCTCCACCGTAATCTCACGAATGTTTTTCACATCCGGGAAGGAGCGGACCATTTCTTCATACAGCAGATCCATCTCCTCCGCTGTAATGCTTGTCGGCGTCCCGCCGCCAAAGTAAATGGTTGTAACCTTAACATCATGCTCCTTCAGCCATTCACCGATTTTCTGCATTTCGTAATGCAGTCCCCATAGGAATGAGCCGACTCTGCCCGCCTGTCCTTGGATAGCGTACGCAGGGAATGTGCAATACGCGCATTTTGTCGGGCAGAACGGAATGCCGATATAAATGCTGACTTCATCCTTTACTCGGTACAAATCCGGCACTGCCGCCAGCTGACGGTCAACAATTTCCTGCATTAGCATGATTTTTTCATCATGAATTAAATAGTCTTTTTTCAACTCAGCATGCGCTTGCTCCTTGGACATTCCGCTTTGCAGTTTTTTATGAAGCAGCTTTGTGGGCCGGATTCCTGTGAGGATTCCCCACTTCTGCGTAATGCCCGTATGCGCCTGAAGAAGATTGAGATACACATAAGAAATTGTGTTTTTCACTTGCTTAAAAGCTTCTTTTTCATTCATGCCGGGAGAAAAGAATTTTGTATGCTGTTCCTTTATGCCAGTTCCCTTCACTTCTCCCGAAACCGTCACATGCTCATCCGTTTGTGACAACGCTAAAGAAATGACAAAATCTGCGGGCTCCTCTCCGCCATACGCAAGCTCGCACTCTTCATAAAACAAATTTGCAATATTTTGCAGAGGCCGATGCAGGCGGTCATCATGTATGCCTTCTATTTTAATTTGCAACTTCATCACCTAATTTATCAGATTCAAAACTTTCTTTAGTGTACAGAAATAAACTGCTAAAATCAATCCGGCAAAAAAGCCGCCGCACCTGTCAGGGTGCGAGCGGCTTTTTTACACACGTTTCATGTGGAACTTATCAAGAAATCCTTTTCGCTGCTGCATTCGGAAATATTCCTTCATCATATAAGCGACACCTTGCTCGTCATTGGACCTTGTAACCCAATCTGCCTTTCTCTTAATTTCCGGAACGGCATTCCCCATCGCTACCCCAAGACCGGCAAGTTCGATCATCGGCAGATCGTCATACTGATGCCCAATGGCCACGACATCATCCATACTCAGGCCCAGCTCTGAAGCGACGAGGGCCAAACCCGCTTCCTTCGAGACACCTTTCGGGACGATATTCAGCTTCTCATCGTTTACGCGAATCACATCCACTGCAGGGAAGGCTTTTGTAATCGTTTCTGTAATGTCATGCTGAATGTCGTGCTCCGTGTACACCTCGATGACGGGTGCACTCACCGGCTCATCCATGAGGAGATCGCTTAATGATTCAACGAACTGGACTGGATAAAAGATCGGGTCAGACGGATGAATGAGTGCTTTACCCAATAAATTCGAATTCACCTTTTTCTTGTTTCCGATGGAATACTTTTCGTGAAGAAGCCGAATATTACATTGATAGCTCTCCAGCACTTGAACAATGTTAAAGGTATGATCATCAGAAATTCTTTTTTCAAAAAACGGGGCGTCAATTTTCTCAGCGATATATGCCCCGCTATGGGTGATCAGCTTGGCATCAAGCTTTAGCGATTTCGCTATTTTCTGTGCTGAGCGAAAATGACGGTTGGTCACAAGTGTGACGTAAATCCCTTTTTTCTTTACATATTCAATCGCGTCTTTCGTTGCCTGATGAATCTTCCCGTTCGACCGAAGCAGCGCTCCATCTATATTTAAGGCAAGCAATTGTTTTGACACAGAGATGTCCCCCTCCTTGATGACTGTACTTGTGTATAGGATATGACCCTGTCTCTGTGTTTAGAACAACCTTTTCTTAAAGCAAAAAAAGCCTGGCTCAGCAGACTTTATGTATGGCTTGTTGATAGGATACGATCGAAGCAGCCATTCTCCCTAATATCGTTATTTCGATTTACGAAAAATCATGTATCAGGAACCCCTTGTTTGACCAATGATGCGCTCCGAACACTTACTCTCTGTTGCTTATCCCCTCTATATAACGGCATGATATGCGACCGTATCCATTTGAAATAGGTAAGTGTAGGCGCTTTCAATGTTATTATCTCAGTTTTCTTTTCCGATGACAAGGGTTTTTTTAACTAAAAAAAGTAACCAACTTTTGTATATCCGTGGTAGGATCAGTTGTTAATTTTTAGGACTATACACTTGATCCAGAACGTACATTCCCATACAATATAAATAATAAACGAAAAAGCGGTGTTTATATGGCTGATTTAAAAGAAATATATAATGAAGAACTGATATCTCAGTTGATCCATCATGTAAGGTCATCCTATCCTGATTTTAACAAAGACAGATTCGAGGATACATTACGGCTGGAGGACTGGCCTGAACTCACTTTAAAAGAGCGGATGCGCCGCGTGACAGTTTCTTTATACGAAACTTTGCCAAAACAATACGTTGAAGCGCTCACAATTTTACGGGATACAGCCCCTCATTTTAAAGGACTCAGCGGAATTTTATTTCCAGATTATGTGGAACAGTACGGGTTAGCGCATTGGGAAGAATCAATAAAGGCATTGGAATACTTTACGCAATATTCGACCTCAGAATTTGCTGTAAGGCCTTTTTTGCTGTTAGATCAAGAAAAGATGGTTGCACAATTGCTTGCATGGTCTGAGCATAAAAATGAACACGTGAGAAGACTTGCGAGCGAAGGCAGCAGGCCCCGCCTGCCATGGGGAAAATCGATACCGGCTTTGAAATCGGACCCTTCCCCCGTATTGCCGATCCTTGAGAAGCTGATGCAGGACGAGTCCTTATATGTAAGAAAAAGCGTGGCCAACAACCTTAATGATATATCAAAAACGCATCCTCATTTACTGAGAAAAGTCGCAGATCAATGGTACGGAACACATCCCCATACAGACTGGATTATCAAACACGCCTATCGGACCTTATTAAAAAAGGGTGATAAACAGGCCTTAGCGCTTTTTGGTTATGAAAATGCTGATTCGATACAACTACATGATTTAACATGCCAGCCCAAACGTATAGTTATTGGCGAAAGCCTTGAATTTTCTTTCTATATTCATTCAGACAGGGATCAAAAAGTAAGAATTGAGTACGCAATTGATTTTGTAAAAGCAAGAGGCCAGCGTCATCAGAAAGTATTTAAAATAACAGAAACAAATATACGAAAAAACGAAACGAAATCATACACAAGAATCCAATCCTTTAAGGATTTAACCACCAGAAAGCATTACAAAGGAATTCATACATTATCAGTGATCATCAATGGAGAGGTAAAGGATTCATTGGATTTCCAAGTTTGCTGAATGAATAAAAAATCCCTTCTTATCCAAGAAGGGATTTTGCTTATTAGCCTTCAACACTGCCGTAAAGCTCTTCTAAAGGCTTCATAATGATTTTGTTCAATTCACCAATCAGCATGCTCATGCGCTGCTCCGCTTCCATCAGCTGAGAAATTTTTTCGTGCTGCTGTACAAGCGCAACTGTTTTTTGAGCCTGCGTCACTTCTTCTTGTGTAATCTCTTCTCCTGCCATTTGTTTTTGCTGGAGTCTAAGCTGTACATCACGGAAGTTTTCGAACATGCGCTTCGCTGATTCATCTGCGTTAACTTCGTCGTAAAGGTTTTTTAAACGGGTGAACTCTTCGCTCCCGCGTAATGCATTTTCCAGATCATACGCTACATCATAAAAATTAACAGCCATTGTAAATAGCTCCTTTCATCATTGCCGTTTGACATACCACTCCACTATAACAGACTATGGAGCTCCTTTCATTAATCAAAAACCATTTCTTCTTAAAAAAGGATGACAAACAATGCTTGAATCGCGCCTATAATTCCGCCGAGAAGGCCCCCCAAATAGGTAATCATTTTAAATTCTTTTTTTGAAATGGACAGCACCATTTCTTCAAGACGCTCCACTGGGAACTGATCCACCTGCTCCTTGACGATTTCCTCAAGACGCAACCGTTTTAAGACACTTTCAAGGTTGGACGAAATCCCTTCAAGCAATTTGTCTAACAGTGCCGGCAGCATTTGCTGGGTCAGCTCAGATTCATAGCGGACGGTAAGCGTGCCAATCGTATTGTCGAAGAAAGGGGCAGTCGAAAATGCTTGCAGCACTCTTCGTTTCAAACTGAAAATGAGCGCCTTTGCATTCCATTTTTCATCTGCTTCATTAAACGTATACTCCCTCAGCTTGCCCCATTCGTTTTTTAAGAGATCAGAAAGCAATTTATTTGTTTCCTCATTGCGCAAGAATTTCAGCAGCTCCGGCAGCACGCGATCCGCAAGGCTTGAATTGCCAAGAAACATTTGCACCATGCTTCCAAGCATGCCGCGCTCTTTTAAAAAGTCATCAATCATATTGCCAAGACGGATTTTTCCTTCATCACTTTCAAAATAACTGACACTCCGTGACAATATATATCCTGAAATCATCGGAATTTTTTCCTCAAGCTTTTCCTGCACCTCTATAGGCACCAGCTCTTTTAACGATTGGTCCCCGTATTGGCGGAAAAGCTCATTCAGCTTATCATCGGTCCAGCTGCTGATCCATGCATCAGCAGCTTTTTCTGGGCGCTTCATCCCGGCTTTTTCAAGCGCTTCTTTTACTGTCACTTCAGAAAGTGACAGCTTTTGAATCAGCTGTTCCCCCACTCGAAGAGCTTGCGTTTTGGCTGCATCAGAGACGAGCCGCTTTTTAATGCCTTCAGGGGTTAAGAGATGATTGACTACCATCAGTCCCATTTGTTTTGCAAGTTCATCTCGCCGTCTTGGAATCAGCCCGGGCGTAAAAGGAACTCGTTTCCCAAACAAATAGTACGCTTTATACGGCCTAAACAGCATTTGAATTGCTAAATGATTGGTCACCGCTCCAATGGCAGCGCCGATCACGATCATAAAAATAAAGGTTCCTGCAATACCCATTCCTATTCATCTTCCTCCATCTGTGCTTCAGCTTTTTCATATAGATTATGTACCTATACGTATTATAGAGGCTCATGCAATCACTTAGCAAACGAGGAGACAAATTCCTGTTCTTAGAAAATCAGCTTGTTCTTTTGGAATAGGGCAAGGTGGAGAATCGTATTCTGTAAAGTAGAATACCGTCAGCTGCGTTCGTCTTACATGTATTTAGTGTAAAGCTGCGGACACCCGCCGGCAGCTTTTGAATAAAAGGGGGAGTCTCACCATGATAACACTCGGTTTTATGTCCTTATCCCGCCAGCATGAAGCGGATTATTCCGCAGAACTGGCCAAAAGAGCACCCGAATTCGGCATACGTTTCATCCGGTTTACACCATTTGATATTTCACCTGACACTTTGCGTGTCAAAGCATCGGTCTATCATTCGGCCAGTAGCACATGGAACGAAACTGAAATGGCGATTCCAGATTATATTTATGATCGCTGTTTTTACGGCAAGGATTCACATTCCCAAAAAGCAAAACCAATCGTTGAGTGGCTCAAAAAATATCCGAAAACGGAATTTATCGGGCGGGGTCTTCCCGATAAGTGGACCGTCCTTCACGATTTGCAGCAGCACTCTGTAATCAATCCCTATATTCCCGAAACGATAAAGGTGAACCGCTACGAACAAATTCACTCCTTTTTATCCAAAGAAAAAGCCTGCATCCTTAAACCGGCATTCGGCGCGGGAGGCAGAGGCGTGATTCTTTTGAAGCTGGGCAAGAAAAACATCACTGCTACTTATCACATCGGAAAGGATAAGCAGACAAAAACGTTTTCCAACCAGACTTCTTTTAAAACCTGGTGCAAAAAAGTGCTTCAGCATCAATATTTGCTTCAGCCTTACTTAAACATTCAAGATAAGGAACAATACCCTTGTGATATTCGTCTGTTTATGGAAAAAAACGAAGCAGGTGAATGGAATACAGTCGGAAAGGCAGTAAGACGCGGATACAAACACGGGCTGCTGGCCAATTTGTCAGGCGGATCTGATGCGCTGACATTTGACTCCTGGTTTGAAGATATACCGAAAAAACAGCAAGTGGTTTTACTAGATGATGTGTTTTCGATTACCCAATCAGTTCCGTATTATCTTGACGAGCGCTACGGGCCGTTGTTTGAACTCGGTCTTGATATATGTCTTGCTAAGGACGGGAGAATTTGGATTTTAGATATCAATTCCAAACCAGGCAGAAAGTCAATCCTGCGTGTCTCTCCCGAGCAAAAAGAACAGCTGTACACTTGTCCCCTAAAGCGCTGCCAATATCTGTTTTCTGAGCAAAGCCAGAAAGGAGTTCTTCCGCGTGAATCCTAAACGGTTTTTGATCGGCATAGACAAAACCAGTGAAAACACCCTGTTTCTGCCCTCTTCGCTGAAGCAAGACGGACTTTTGCATGCCGCATTCGGAACGAAGGTTGTCAGATGCCACGTTGCTTACAGACGGCATCTGGAACAAACCGTGCTTCTCTCTGAAAATCTGTTTCATGAGCTTTTGCTTCCCCACCGAAGCAGGGCAGATATACTGATTCATGATCATACAGTGCATATCGGGCCGTTAGTCGGCATCTTTACGGCAGGGTTTACTGTATCTCTTGAACGCCCATTTAAGGATCGTTCCCTCTTTTTTTCTAAGCTTGTCACGTTACACGAGCAAGCCGGAGGCTACTGCTTCGTTTTTGGCGCGCACCAAATCAATTGGGAGGAAGGCACGATTGAAGGCCTCCTTTACAGGGAAAACGGCTGGGAGAAAAAAATCGTTCCATTGCCGAACGTCGTTTATGACCGTTTGCCGAACCGAAAAATTGAAGATTCACTTCTCTTGCAACATACAAAAAAGAGGCTGATCGATGAATATCAGATCCCATGGTTTAATAAAACGTTTTTCAATAAATGGAACGTTCATCAATTGCTCGAAAAAGATCCAAGAACGGCACCCTTTTTGCCTAGATCCGAGCTGACACCGTCTGTGGAGCTGATAGATGAGCTCTGTGGCGCATACAAAAAAGTCTATATCAAACCGGCAAATGGAGCACTCGGCACCGGCATTTATCAGCTGACAAGAACAGATGACGGCCTGACGGTAAAGCATACGAATGACGCCAAAACTTTTACTTCAATTGATTATTCCGATGCCGCCTCATTCCTTGCAGAATTTCAAAAACATCACAACCCGTCCGACTTTCTCATTCAGCAAGGTGTTGATCTCATCGAATTTCAAGGCAAACCAGCGGATTTCCGTGTCCATACCAATAAAAACAGAAAAGGAAAATGGACAGTGACAGCAATCGCCGTAAAAATTTCCGGAAAGAACAGCATTACAACACATCTTTCTAACGGCGGCACTGTAAAGACACTTGCGGAAGTATACGATGATCCCGCTGAAAGAGTTGAGGTCATTAAAAAGCTTTCTGCAGCGGCACTGACGGCAAGCCATGTCCTTCATGATCATATCGAGGGGTTTATCGGGGAGATTGGTTTCGATTTTGGCATTGATCAGAACGGTAAAGTATGGATGTTTGAAGCGAATTCGCGCCCGGGCCGAAGCATTTTTTCTCATCCAAATTTGCATCATGTTGATTCTCTTACAAAACGAAGAAGTTTTGAATACGCGTCATATTTATCTGAGAAGGCAATCACATCTCCTGAAGCATTGTGGCCTTCGTAACCTGTCCGCTTTTTTAATAAAGCGGGCTTATCTTTATCCAAATCTGGGACAAACTGCATATTCAGGCCTCTTCAATGATGTTCTGAAACAATGATACAATGAACATAAGCCGTTTTTATTTAGGTCAATTGATACCAAATGTAAGGAGCGTGGCCGTAATGATTTCTCATTTCAGCTGGAAACCTTTGTTCCCAAAAGAAAAGCTGCCCGGATGGAAAATTTCATTTTATTATAAAGGGACCCATTATGAAGGCATCTATCATAAGTGCGGTGAAATTGAATGGGGAGACTTGTTTCCCGCCCGCGCTGACGAGCCTGCTCTTACAAACGAGATACATGAACTGATGCTTTTTCATATTTATGACTAGCTTAGCCTAAACGGCTAAGCTTTTTTTATTTCTCAAGATTTACCACACAATTCTCCGCATGAGTTTCCGGCCATTTTAACATAATACTAGTAACAAGCCGGCAAAGCATTGGGTTACGCCGAGGCGGCAGTGACACCCGAGAAGGGTTCACAGATTGGTGCAACTCCAGTTAACCCAACCATACTAAATAAAAAGGAGATTTTACACATGGCTAACCAAAACTCATCAAATGACTTACTAGTTCCTGGCGCAGCTCAGGCTATCGATCAAATGAAACTTGAAATCGCTTCTGAATTCGGCGTTAACCTTGGAGCGGACACAACTTCTCGCGCTAACGGTTCTGTCGGAGGAGAAATCACAAAACGTTTAGTATCTTTCGCTCAGCAGCAAATGGGCGGCAGAGTTCAATAACAATTCAATATATGGCTATAGAGGGCGCGGTTTCCGCGCTCTCTTTATTTTGTCACCCTTTTTTCTTGCTCCACATATCCTAGAAAAAAAGGGAGGGAATCGGGGTGTCATTCATCACCATTGTGAATTGGGAGCTGGTTCAATTCGTAAGTGTATCCATGATTCATGAATATGTTTCCCATCGTTCTGTTTATTTGTAAAGGTATTCTTTCCCGCGCTGTTCAAACTGAGAACATCCTTTTATAATAAAAGGCGAGGAGGTTTTTTGATGAAAATCGCTTTATTAGGAGCCAGCGGCCGCGTCGGACAAGCCTTTTTAACACAAGCTGCAGCAGATGAAAGATTTGATATTTTCGCTCTGATCAGATCTCAACATGCTGATCTTCCCCTTTCAAAAGACAGAACCGTCATGGGGAACGCCCGCCGCTTAGATGATGTGAAAAAAATAATGGAGAATGCTGAAATCGTGATCAGCTGTCTAGGCACAGATGGTGATGATACCTTGTCAACTGCTATGGCACACATTCTCTCCACTATGGAGGAACAGCATATCAAACGGCTTATTACGATCGGCACCGCAGGGATCCTAGATTCCCGATATGAACCGGGAAAATACCGGTTTGAAACAAATGAATCGAAACGAAAGCAGACCCGCGCAGCCAAGGAGCATGCAAAAGTATACGAAATGCTTAAACAATCATCATTAGACTGGACAATCATCTGCCCCACTTACCTCCCGGACGGAACAGCAACCGGCGTTTATCGTACGGAGCGTAACGTTTTGCCTGAGGGCGGCACAAGCATTTCGGTCGGCGATACTGCGGACTTTTTATATCGTGAGCTTGTTACAGGTAAGTATGTCGGATACCGTGTCGGACTGGCTTATTGACTACATAAACCAAAAACCCAAAACACGATTGTTTTGGGTTTTTTGAGCGTTATGCAATGGAATGTTTCTGTCCCTTTTGCAGTTCATACATTTGATAATATTGGCCTTCTAATGCCATCAGTTCCTCGTGGTTCCCTCTCTCAACAATTTCTCCTTTATCAAGAACCAAAATCTGATCAGCATTTCTGATTGTTGAAAGCCGGTGAGCGATGACGAAGGTGGTGCGTCCTTGTTTGACGACATCAAGCGCCTTCTGGATTACGGACTCTGTCTCTGTATCAATATGCGCCGTTGCCTCATCTAAAATCAA
Organism: Bacillus sp. EU52; assembly: GCF_037964975.1. Classification (NCBI taxonomy): domain Bacteria; kingdom Bacillati; phylum Bacillota; class Bacilli; order Caryophanales; family Bacillaceae; genus Bacillus; species Bacillus sp. EU52. Next base: position 1,002,092 of record NZ_CP150177.1, on the reverse strand, counting down.
GATCGCGGGATCAAACGCCAAAGCTCTAGCGAAAGAAATTAACTGCCGCTCTCCAGAGGATAGCGTGCTGCCTTTTTCAATCACGGGCTCATTAATGCCCTTCGGAAGCTTCTTAAGAAGAGGCTCAGCACCGACTTGCCGCAGTGCATTTTTTATTTCTTCTTCAGTCATTCTTTCGTCATCCAGACTTACGTTAGATCCGATTGTACCCGAGAATAAGTACGGGTCCTGAAGCACAATGCCCATATGGGATCTGAGTTCCTGTCTTGACATGTTGTAAATGCTTTTTCCATCAATTAAGACATCACCTTTTTGCGCATCATAAAAACGAAACAGAAGATTCAAAATCGAGCTTTTTCCTGATCCGGTATGGCCGACGAGCGCTACGGTTTCGCCTTTTTGCGCAGTAAAGGAAATATGCTTTAATACCTCTTCACCTTCTTGATACGCAAATGACACATCACGAAATTCAACCCGCCCCAGCGCGCGCTCCTTCGCCGGTTCACCCGCTTCTTCCGTATTCTTTTCTTCAAGCAGTTCAAAAACACGCCCGGCGGAGACCCTTGCAAGCTCCAGCTTTGAAAACTGATTGACGATGCCTGTGATCGGCTGAAATAACCGGTTCAAATAATCGACAAACGCGTACAGCACACCGATAGAAACAATCCCCGCCGCATTCAGGCTCGCACCGCCAAAATGCCAGATTAGACAGACGAACGCAAGATTGCGGATGACATTGACCAGATTATGGGACATTAAGGAGTTTAAATTCAGCATCCTGTTTTGGAAATAAAAATGTGATTCATTTAATTCCTCAAATTCTCTCATTGTTTCCTTTTGATGGCGGAAAGCCTGAATAATGGTCATGCCTTGAATTGACTCATTCATTTTTGCGTTAATGTCACTGTTGATCGAGCGGATTTTTTGGTTGTAATATGACGCATATCTCCGGTATATGACTGACCACAGCCAGATAATCGGCACAATTGCCAGACATACAAACGCAAGCTTCACATCAAGCAGAAACAAAGCCGTGAATATCCCGAACATATAGATTCCGCTTGTCACAAATGTTGAAAGCACTGTGACATATAAATCCCTGATAGCCTCCGTATCATTGGTAATCCGCGCAACGACTTTTCCGGCCGGAAGGTTGTCAAAATAGCGAATCGGCATTCTCTGTATGTGCGAAAACACGTCCTGCCTCATCTTTTGAATAATCCGATTGGCGCTCATCTGCAGCAGATAATGCTGTCCGTATTGAAAGAATACCGAAAACACAAGCAAGCCCCCATACAGGCAGATCAGTAACACCATTCCCTTTATTTCCGGCTGATAGAACTGGAAAAGTTCCTGCTTAGTCAGCTTTTCGGCAGCATATGTCCGGCTCTTGTCTCCGTTTGTGATCGTCAGCTTCCCGTCAGAAACTGTTCTATTCCCGTCGAAGCTGACAGCCTGATCAACAAAATAGAACGCCATTCCCACTTGATAAATATGTGCTTCTTTTGCTTTTGAAACAGGCTCCTGCAATCGGTCCTCTCTGACATATGAGACGCCGTGAAACTGAACGGCATTTTTATCTTTTTCCGCAGCTTCATACCATGTTTTCTCAATACCGAGGATATGGTCGTCTATCATTTTCTTGCCGATAAACGGCCCGGTCAGTTCTGCACCGACGGCGACAGCTAGCAATAGGACGGCCGTGATCAGCAATTTTCGATAAAGGAGTGCGTATCTCCATAACGTTTTTCCTATTTTCATGCCCCTGCTCCCCCTTCTTCGGCCGTGAACAGCTGCTGTCTTTCATATTGTTCCCGATACCACCCATTATTGGCCAGCAGTTCTTGATGCGTGCCTCTCTCAGCAATGACGCCGCCGTCCATCACAAGGATCAGGTCAGCGTGCTCTACCGCGGATAATCGGTGCGTCAAAATAAATGTCGTTTTTCCTTTGCGGTTTTCTCTGATGTTCTTGATAATTGCAGCCTCTGTTTTGGCATCTACAGCGGAAAGTGAATCATCCAGGATCAAGATTTCCGGATTCGCCATGAGTGCTCTCGCAATCGAAATTCTTTGTTTCTGCCCGCCTGACAGTGCCACGCCTTTTTCACCGACCATTGTCTCCAGACCGGACGGAAGCATGTGCAAATCTTTTTCAAAATGTGCTTCGACAATGGCTTGCTGAACCTCTTTATCAGTTGCATCCTGTTTTCCGTATAAAATATTTTCTTTTACAGTCCGTGAAAACAGTAAATGATCCTGAGGCACATATCCGATCCATCCGCGGAGACGGTCAAGAGGGATTTGCTGAATCGGTACACCTGAAAATGTAATGCTCCCTTCACCTGGAGGATACTGGCGCAAAAGCTGCTTAATAATTGTCGTTTTTCCGCTCCCGGTTTTACCTGCAATCCCGACAGTCTGCCCTTTTCGCACCGTAAATGAAATATCCTGAAGATTGTCACTTGTTGAGCTTGGATATGTAAAGCTGACATGACTGAAAACGATATCTCTAGGCTCTTTAAGATCAGCGGGCTGTTTTGGATCTGTCACATCCGTTTCATAAGAAAGAGTTTCATTTACCCGGTCTAATGACGCATTGCCGCGCTGCATCACGTTAATGAGTTCACCGATTGCAAACATCGGCCAAATCATCATGCCGAGATAAACGTTAAAGGACACTAACTCTCCAAGCGTCAGCTCGTTCCGGAATACAAGAAACGCTCCGTAGCCGAGCCCAATCAGATAGCTTGCGCCGACAAGCAGTTTCACCGTCGGCTCAAACAGTGAATCAATAAAAGCCACTTTCATATTTTTCTGATAAACATCAGCGGTCATTTCATTAAACCGGCGAACATCGTTTGTTTCCTGAACATACGCGCGAATCACCCGCACGCCTGAAACAGATTCCAGCACTCTGTCATTCAGCGCCCCGAACGCGTTTTGGGCCTCAGTAAACCGCTCATGAATTTTACTTCCATATAGACTGATTGCAATCGCCATGACTGGAAGCGGGATAATGGCGGCAAAGGTCAGCTTCCAGCTGATCAAAAACCCCATTGTCAAAAAGATCGTCATCATAAACATCGTAGAATCAACTAACGTCAAGATGCCAAACCCTGTGGTTAAACTGACGGCCTGAAGATCATTTGTCCCTCGTGCCATTAAATCGCCTGTTCGGTTTTTTTCATAAAACGGCGGCGACATAGTCAGCAAATGCCCCATCAGCTTCGTACGAAGAATTTTCTCCATCAGATTCGCTCCGCCAAACAGCTGATGCATCCAAAAATAAGACATGATATACACGGCCGCCGTCAGCACAAAAAAGATACCGATATAAAACAGCAGCCCTTCCGCAGTAAATGCCCCTGCTTTCATATCATCTATGGCGTTCCCCAAGAGCTTAGGCGGAAACATTTCAATGACATTGACTGCTAATAAAAGGACAATCGCAATCGTATAGCGCAGCCAGTACGCCTTAAAAAACCAGCCAAGCTTTTTCAAAACTGAAAACATCTATCCCCATCTCCTCATCAGCCGCCTTCTATTTTTTCCTTGCAGCTTTTTTCATCCAATTTGGCACGAACAGCCCTCGCCTCTGTATTGGTCTTCACATCCCATACACCTGTCTTTCCTTAGATTTTGTATATAAAAAAAGCATGAAGCGTCAGCTCCATGCCTTTTTTAACCGATATGTTACGCACAGCGCTTTTCAGCGCGCGGTCCGACCTAAAAAACCGTTCACGAAAACAGAACAAAAGGTTTGCCGCGCCAATATGAAACTGTTTGATAAACACGCAAATTCCTTGGCATAGCAAACCCTCCTTCCATTCTGATTTCATCTTTTTATCATCATATAAACAAAACCTTTTATTGTCAATCATTACTTGAATAGGAAAAGGTTAATTGTGCTCAAATTCGGGTAGTAGTGTTGTAAGACGCTTTGAAAGGGTGAGAAGGATGTTCCATGCTGACCGTATCATCGTTGCGTTTGACGGAAGTGAAAATAGTAAGAAAGCGCTTCTGACAGCCATTGATCTTGCTAAAACCGTAAATGCCGCTATTACCGTCGCCCATTCACATGATATGAAAGACAATCAGACCGTCATCGACCCGCCCAGACCCGCAGCTGAGGCAAGCTATATCAGCGGAGGCATGACAAGTGTTCCTGATCCGCTGATATCGGATGTAACATCACCTGAGCCAATGATCTATGAAGACCGTACGGAAGAAGTCATCGCCGAAGCCAGAATGATGCTGAATGAACAGCAGGCAGATGGAGATATCGATATATTAGAAGGCGATCCGGCTGAATCAATTATCGAGCATGCAAACCGCATTTCTGCCGATATGATCGTAACCGGAAGCAGAGACCAAAACAGGCTGAAAAAGCTAATATTCGGAAGTGTAAGTGAAAAGCTTTCAGCGAAATCGGATATACCCGTCCTGATTGTAAAGTGAGCACGCCCTGTGCTCACTTCTTTTATATTCATAATTGTGAAAAAACATAGATTTTCGTTTTTTTCTGTTATAATGCTTTCGTGCCCAAAAGCACAAAAGCATTAAAGATAAATATGGGGTGTTATTTTGGATTCTCAAAAAAAGCTGACGTTTCCGTTAGCCGTCGGTTTATTTATATTCATGTTATGCATTATTATTTCTTGCTTATTCTTGCTTCATGTAGAACCTCATATCCCGCTGTTTTTAAGTGTTGTCATGCTTTCAGCAGCAGCTTTATGGTTTGGATTTTCCTGGAAGAGCATTGAAAAAGGGATTGTAGACGGGATCAAAAACGGCGTACAGCCGATTATTGTTCTAGCGCTGATCGGCATCTTAATCGGCGCCTGGATGTACAGCGGCGCAATACCGACTGTGACAGTTTATGCCCTATCCTTTATTGAACCAAGCCACCTTCTGTTGACTGCTTTGTTTTCATGTATGATCATCAGCACACTTGTTGGCTCAAGCCTGACAACTGTAAGCACAATCGGGGTAGCGCTGATCGGCGTATCGAGCGCGGCTGGCGTTCCGCTTGAATGGACAGCAGGCGCAGTCATTTGCGGCGCTTGTTTTGGGGATAAAATGTCGCCGATGTCGGACACAACAAACTTTGCAGCCGGAATAGGCGAAATACCGATCTTTGAACACATTCGCCATATGATGGGCACAACCATTCCAGCTTTGCTCATCACTGTCGTTCTGTTTTACTTTCTCGGTTCATCAGTGTCAGCGGACGCTGCTTCAACCGATAATATTCAGCAGGTCATAACCGGAATAAAAGATGCCGCAAACGTGACACCGTGGGCCCTTCTTTCTCCGCTCTTAGTCGTTTTGCTGGCAATGAAACGGGTATCAGTAATCCCCGTTCTGACTGCCGGAATTATTTCCTCGGGAATTTTGACTGCTATTTTTGTACCCGACAGCAGCCTGCAGGCGTTTATGACAGCTTTGCAAAATGGCACAACTTTCGAAACTGACAATGAGGCAGCCGCTAAAATTATCAACAGAGGCGGGCTGCAATCCATGATGGGCTCTGTCTCTCTCATTATGATTGCTTTTGCACTCGGCGGATTGATGGAGAAAATCGGATTGATTTCTGCACTATTGGAAGGCGTCATGAAAGGCATCCGCTCAAAAGGCCGTCTTGTTGCAGCAACTGTCTGCTCAAGCATCGGCGTCAACTTGGCAACCGGCGAACAGTATTTATCGATATTAATACCAGGACAATCATTTAAATCCTTATATGACAAACAAAACATCCAGCGAAAATTTCTGACAAGGTCATTAGAGGACGGCGGAACATTAATTAACCCATTGATTCCTTGGGGCGTCAGCGGCGCATTTATGGCGAGCGCACTTGGTGTTCCAGTCATAGACTACATCCCGTTTACGTTCTTCCTCTATATATCGCCGATGATCTCCATTTTGATTGGATTTGTTAAAAAATAAAAAGAGCTCCGCTGTATAAAGCGGGCTCTTTTCTTCGTTCATTTATGAAATGCTAGCAGCCTGTTGAATGCTTTCTTGAAAAGCAGCCTGAAGCTGTTTGGTCACCGGTCCCGGTTTCCCGCTTCCGACCGATTGTCCATCGAGCGTCACAACCGGAATAATTTCTGCCGTCGTTGACGAAATAAAGATCTCTTCCGCCTGTTTCAACTCTTCTTCACTGACAGGAGTCTCATCCAGTTTGATCCCATTCTTCTCAATCAGTCCTAAAATATTCATCCGTGTAATTCCATTGAGAATGAGCCGGTTAGCCGGATGTGTTCGCACCGTGCCGTTGATAACGGCATAAACGTTAGAGGATGTACCCTCCGTAACAACGCCGTCCCTAAGTAAAATGGCTTCAAATGCTCCCGCTTCATAGGCCTTTTGCTTCGTCATGACATTATACAGTAAATTCAGACTTTTGATATCACATCTTAACCAGCGAAGATCCTCATCTGTAATGGCCGCCACTCCGTATGCCTGCTCTTGCTCCGGTTTTTTCACCGTAAACGTATAAGCAGTAGTCTGCGGCTCGAGGCCGGCTTCATACTGGTGTTTTCGCGGGGCCACACCTCTTGTTGTCTGAATGTATACCGCTCCCTCACTGACCGCATTTTCCTGTACAAGCTTTTGCAGGTCCCACTCGAGATCTTCTATACTGAATGGCAGTGAAATTCCGATTTCAGCAGCACTTCTGAAAAAACGCTCTGCATGCTCACGTAAGCCGAACAATACTCCTTTGTACACCCTGATCACTTCATAGATGCCGTCACCAAACTGATAACCGCGATCTTCCAAATCGATTGATGCTTCACTGCGCCCAATCAGCCGGCCATTGACTAAAACCTTCATAAAAGCCCTCCCTTTTCGAGATGTCCCTGATGTCATTCAAGCTGTCATTGTCACTAATTCTACCATATTGGACAAGCTGAAAAACAGAAAGATCAAGAGATCTATAGCGGAAAGGAGTTTATTTTTTCCTTAAAATCTGACATTTCGACAAATTTTCTATGTGCTTTCCAGTTTTATTCCTGTATACTTGACTGGTAATACATAGGTTGTAAACATAAGGCATCTTCATAAGCTGCCTGCTGTACAGCATTATGTAGAGATTTTATGCCAATGGAGAGATTGTTATGCGACAAACGAGAGGAGAGGCTTCTCCTTCTGCAGTTTCGCTTGCTTTTAAATTTGCAAGTTTAGCAGTTTTATGTGTGCTGCTTTTGCTTATGGTGATTTTGGGTTATTCCAACAGTTCAACGAAAGCAAAGGAAGTCACTGTCACAACAAACGGCCAGCTTCGAGATGAGAAGGAAAGCCTTAAGCTGAAAAACGACTCCCCCGATCTCCTGATAAAACATCTGCAGACAAAGCAGAACATGGGAGATAAAACGGTTTACTTAACCTTCGACGACGGCCCTTCAGCCGTTACAACCCGCTTGCTCGACGTACTGAAAAGCGCTGATGTAAAAGCGACGTTTTTTATGCTGTCACCGCGGATGAACGAATTCAAACAAGCTGGGAAAAGAGCAGAAAAGGAAGGCCACGCACTCGGTTTACATGGCGTTACCCACAATAACAGATTGTTCTATCAAACACCGACATCTCCGCTAAAAGAAATGCAGGAGGCGCGTGACACGCTGCAGGACATTACAGGATATAAAACCGATCTAGTCAGAACGCCCTACGGAAGCAAACCGTCACTAACCCCCTCACAAATCCGCAATCTTGAGAAAGACGGTTTTGTGTACTGGGATTGGACGATTGACAGCATGGACTGGAAATACCGAAATTCAAAGTATGTGACGGCCGTGTTAGAGCAGCTTGAAAATATGGAACACAGCTCTTCAGGCCGCCCGAATGTGATTCTCATGCATGATCTTCCCGCTACCGTAAATGCGCTGCCGGTACTAATCAATAAATTAAAAGAAAAAGGATATTCCTTCGGAGTGTTAGAGGACACAATGGTTCCTGTTCATGAATAAAAAAGTGAGGCGCATAAAGCGGCTCACTTTTTCATGCCCAAACTTCGGGCAAACTCGCCGATTTTTTGATGGATGACCATGTCAAACAAGCTGTCGCAATACGTTGGTTCAAGGTTTATGATGACTTTCTTCATGCCGGGAATCAGGCTTGCATCCTCAGGCACAAATCTAGCCGGAGCCACTTCGAGAGACGTGCCGATAACCAATAAAAGATCTGCTTGATCCAGCTTTTCATAAAGGGTGTCAAAGTGCATGACGGCGTCGCCAAAGAGAACAACATCGGTTTTTAATACCGTTCCGCAAATGTCCCCATTATTTCCGGCCGCCGTGCACTCCGGCACCTCCCGCTCCAGCAAATGGGGAAGATCATATCGGGCGCCGCATGCCGGACAAGCTGCTGTCTGGATAGAACCATGCAGTTCGTACACATGCTTGCTCCCCGCTTTTTTATGAAGACCGTCAATGTTTTGCGTGAAAATATCGACCTGCTTCCCTTGCTTCTCCAGCTCAGCTAAAAGCAAATGGCCTTCATTCGGTTCAAAGCTGCCGCTCATTTTCATCTGGAACAATTCTTTGAATTTGGGCCAAAACAGACGCGGATAACTTAAAAAATAATCAAGGCTCATCGCTTCCATTCTTGAGGCATCCTCCGTCCAAATGCCCCCTGCTGAACGAAAGTCGGGGATCCCTGATTCTGTGCTCATTCCCGCTCCGGTCAGCACAACAATTCTCTGTGCTTCATGTAGAATACTTTTGAATGTTTCCAACTCAACACCGCCTTTTTCTCTTATTTTACCATGAAAAAGACTCCGCCTCTGTCAGACGAAGTCTCTCTTTTAAGCCCGTTCCTTTTCCTCTTTATTTAGATTCACCTGGAATGGGTCGCTTTCGTGCTTTTGCTTGACAACAACCATTTGGCCGGGATATGCAAACTGAACGCCTTCTGCACCTAAAATCTCAATAATTTTATAGTTGATATCCTCTCTAATATTAAGGTTTTCAGCCCAAACCGTCGTTTTTGTATAGAAGTTAAAAAATAAATTGTAGTAGCTGTCGGCAAACGTATCAAAGTTGACCATGATTGTTTCATTATCAACGCCCTCATGCTCTAAGAGCATTGTTCTGAGAGAATGAATGGAGCGTTCAAGGTTCTCAATCGGCGTAGCGTAGGACACATGGATGGAAAACGTAATCTGGCGTTTGGTCATTCTTGTCCAGTTCGTGATCGCTTCCATCGACAGCGTAGAGTTCGGCACCGTTACAAGCGCCCCCTGTGCTGTTCTGAATCTCGTGCTCCTAAAGGTAATATCCTCGACTGATCCTGTTACTGTCGACGTCTCCACCCAGTCACCAATTGTAAACGGCTTTTCAGTAATAATAATAATACCGCCGAAGAAGTTGCTGATGGTATCCTTCGCGGCAAGCGCAAAAGCCAGCCCGCCAAGACCTAGGCCCGCTACAAATCCGTTGACATCATAATTGAATTCCTGAGCGATCACACTGACACTGAGCGCAATGATCACAAAACGGAGCAATTTGGATAAAAACGGGGCCAAAATGTCATCCATGTCAAGCTCGAAGCGCTGATTCACCTTATGGAAGATAAACGACGATGTTGCGGTCAAATTACAAAGACCCCAGCACAAGAGCGCCACAATCAGTGAGCGGTATATTTTGCTGATGACCGGCATTTGCTCATCTAAAAACGGTGAATACCGGATCGCTAAAAACAGCCCAAGGGCAACAAAAAACCATCTGGCCGGCTTATCAAACGCCAGAACCACCTGTTTAAAAATTTCTGTTTTCGGCCGGTTTGTCAAATTAAAAAGCAGGTTAAAGAAATATCTTGTGAATAATTTTCTAAGTATAAGAAACACCAGCAAAATCGCCAAGCTGATGCCGATTTGAATGATGATATCAAGCGTAAAATACTGCTGCAGATAATCCGGCATGACTGTCTCCCCTCTATCCCAATCAATTGTTATTATACTAAAATATTCGTAAGGATGTTCATTTAAATGTCTTTTGCAGCACAAAACCCCGGCGAAACGCCGGGGTCATTTCTCAATTCATCTATCAGCCAGATTCAATAGGGACAGTCACTTACCTTTTTTCGTTTGTGTCTGATCAAGGAGAGTTGCTTTTTGCATTTCAGCATCCGTTTCGGCTTTAATTCTTTCCTCCACTCTGATTCTCCCTTTTCCCATGATCTCGCCTCCTTTTTTGCTATTATAAAGGATCATATTTTGTTGTGAACATGTCGAAAGACCTAATTTTCTGACGAAATGTGTTCTGATACGCTGAGTGTCTTTTTTTAGTTATACGCATTCCTCAGCCCGGACCATTCCGATATGGCAGAAAAAATTCACCAGTTTGTATCGCGGTGCATATATGGATTTGATACAATAACAGAAATGCCCATACGAGGAGCTGACTTAGCTTGTACATCATTGCCCATCGCGGAGCATCCGGCTACGCTCCGGAAAATACGATTGCCGCATTTGACCTTGCGGTGAAAATGAATGCAGATATGATCGAACTGGATGTCCAGCTTACAAAAGACAGGCAGATTGTTGTGATACACGATGACAGGGTTGACCGAACAACAAACGGATCGGGCTTTGTTAAGGATTTTACCTTGGAGGAATTGCAAAAACTCGATGCAGGAAGCTGGTACGGTCCAGCTTTTCAAGGAGAGCGTATTCCGACCCTGGAAGCGGTGCTCAAGCGCTACCACAAAAAAATCGGCCTTTTAATTGAACTAAAAGGCCATCCGTCTCAAGTCGGAATTGAAGAAGAGGTGGGACAGCTATTAGGGCAATTTTCTTTTTCTATCAATAATATTGTTCAATCCTTTCAGTTCCGCTCCGTCCAAAGGTTCCGCGAGCTTTATCCTTCGATTCCGACAGCGGTCATTACAAGGCCCAACTTTGGCATGCTGTCCAGAAATCAGATGAAGGCCTTCCGCTCTTTTGCAAACTATGTCAATATAAAATACACACGGCTCAACCGTCTGATGATCGGCTCCGTCCATAAAAATGGCTTAAACATATTTGCATGGACTGTCAACAATCAAAAGACAGCGGCAAAATTACAAGCCATGGGCGTGGACGGCATCGTTACAGATTACCCGGATTTCATCATAAAGGATGGCAAACATGAAAATATATAGCGCGGTTTTTATCGGAGGCGCGCTTGGCGCCTGCCTCCGATACGGATTAAACTTATGGATACACACCGGTCAGTTCCCGGCGGCAACCTGGCTGGAAAATGCGGCAGGCAGCCTTCTATTAGGCATTTTGACCGGATTTTTTATGATCGGTGCAAAACGGCCTCTGCTGTCGGCTTTTTTAGGCACCGGCTTTTGCGGAGGCTTCACAACAATGTCCACGTTTTCTAAGGAAACAGTGATGCTTTTGCAAGGACAACCCTCATTGGCTCTTTTATATGTGGCAGCCTCATTGATATCAGGGATCATATTTGCACTGATTGGTGTTTTTGCGGGACGGCGCATAGCAGGCATTCAGCAAAGAAAGGGGCTGCAGGAAAAATGACACTAGCGGGTATTTTCATAGGGGGCGGACTTGGCGCAATGCTTCGCTTCTGGCTTGGCAATGTCATAACCGCCAAAACCAAAGGTCTCAGCCTGCCCATTGGCATACTGACAGTCAATATTCTCGGAGCTCTCGGGCTCGGAATATTTACAGGACTTCACGTTGCAAATGCTTCGGTCTCGCTTATCATTGGCACGGGGTTTTTTGGCGCCTTTACGACCTTTTCCACATTCAGCGTTGAAACTATTCAACTCCTTATGGCCAAACGTGTAAAAGAAAGCATCTTGTACATCGTCCTGACACTTTGCGGGTCGCTTTTTGCATTTTGGTGCGGCTGGACAATCACAATATAAAAAAACCTTGAGCTTATTTCTCGCTCAAGGTTGCACTGTTCAGCATCACAGGCTCAGGCAGCGGCAGCTTGTGGTGCGCCGTAATTCCGGTTGTGTTGCCGGTTTCTTCTTTTATATCGATTTGCTTGATTAATCGGCCGTCCATCTTCAGCACCTTTATCGTATATGAACCGATGCGAATGGATTCACCAGCCTCAATATCGATGTTTTCTTTTAATATCAGCCCGCCGATCGTATCGACGTCTTCTTGAATCGATGCGCCAAGAAGGCTGTTCACCTGATCGATCCGAACCTTTCCATCCATCACATAATGGCCGTCGCCAAGCTTTTGGATCAGCGGCTGTTCATCTTCATCAAATTCATCTCGGATCTCTCCGACAATTTCCTCAAGAATATCCTCTGTCGTCACAAGTCCCGAGGTTCCTCCGTATTCATCCGACAATATAGCCATATGAATGCGCTCGCGCTGCATTTTAATCAGCAAGTCATGAACCGGGATCGTTTCAATCACTTCGATGACCGGCCTCACATACGGATGGATCGTCATCTTCATTCGTTCTTCTTCTGTCATAAACAGCAAATCAGAAAACAAATGCTTCGTATTGACCAAACCGAGCACACTGTCTTTGTCTCCATCTGTGACTGGCCAGCGCGTGTATTTTTCCTTCAGCATGACTTCAAGCATCTCGGCCATCGTCATCTCAGTTGACACAGCAGCCATTTCCTTCCGCGGTATCATAATTTCTTTGGCGATCCGATTATCAAATTCAAAAATCTTATTCACATATTTATATTCAGACGGATTAATCTCTCCGTTTTTTAAACTCTCAGATAACAGCATCCTGAGTTCTTCCTCAGAATGGGAACCATCATGTTCTGACGCAGGCTTCAAACCGAACATCCCGCATAAAAGCCGCGCCGATCCATTGAGGATCCAAATAAACGGAAACAGGAGCAAATAGAATAAACGCAAAGGGCCCGCTATCAGTAAAGTCAGCTGTTCTGCCTTTTGAATCGCGACCGTTTTCGGGGCCAGTTCACCTACAACAACGTGCAGGAACGTGATCAAGCCGTACGCGACTGCAAAAGAGACTGCATGTGAAACCGAGTCCGGCAAGCCGAGCGGTTCAAACAGTGGATGCAGCAGCCGTTCAAAGGCCGGCTCACCCAGTACGCCAAGCCCGATTGATGTCAATGTAATGCCCAGCTGGGATGCGGATAAATATTCATCCAAATCTGTAATGACACGCCTTGCGAGTATCGCCCGTTTGTTTCCTTCTGTGATAAGCTGATCTATTCTGGATCTCCTTACTCTAACAATCGCAAACTCGCTTGCAACGAAAAACGCGGTTAAAGCAATGAGCACGCCAATTAAAATCAGACTGTCAATATCGTCCATTTAACCCTATCCTCTCAACAAAGGATAAGGAGTCACCTCCTGATATAATCATTTTTCCTTAACATTGAGGTACGCGGTGTATTGTTGCCTAAGCAGAGGGCCCCATCATACCACCTCCAAAAGTCAAAGTTTGATTATAAATTGTATATTTTATTGTAACACAACTCATTCCAAAAATGATTTTTAATTTTTAGACTTTTATCATGAAGAAAGCCTTAACTGTATGCCTGCTTGTCAATTCTGCGCCTGTCTGGATTGAAAGAGGAGGGTTTTTGCGGATATAAAAAGAAAACAGCCTTAAAAACTGTTTTCTTTTCTTTGCCTTCTTAAGCAAAATCTTTATATAAAGAAATGAAAATGTCCCGTGAGTTTTTAATCTGCTCGATCGGCACACTGAAGGATAATCGGAAATGCCCGCTCATTCCAAAACCGCTGCTCGGCACAATTAATAATTTGTATTTTTGGGCGGCATGCACGCAAAATGCAACTTCATCTTCAATCGGCGATTTTGGAAAAACAAAGAAACCTCCCTTTGGCATTTCAAATTCAAAACCGGCTTCTTTTAAAATGTCTACCATTAAATCCCGGCGCTCTTTATAAGCGCTCGCGTCTACTCTTAAATCATCCATTCGTGCCACAGCCCGCTGCATCATGACAGGGGCATTCACAAATCCAAGCGTTCGATTACAATACACAAAAGCGTTGATCAAAAGGTCCGCATCCGGCATTCGGCTGTCCAATCCGATATACCCGAGTCGCTCCCCGGCTATGCCGAGATCTTTACTGAATGAGCTGGCCAATATCACACGATGGTACGATTGAAACGGATTTGCCAGCTCTTCATCATAGATTAATTGACTGTACGGTTCATCAAACAGCACATAAATCGTCTGGCCGCTCTTCTCTTCTATTTCTTTTAATAAAGCGCCTAAATCGTCTATATTTTTCTGGCTGAGAACCGTGCCTGTGGGGTTATGCGGTGTATTGAGGATCAGCCCTTTCGTCTGTGGAGTGATCGATTGCCTTACCGCTTCAATGTCGATCTCAAACCGGCTTGTCAACGGGCAGCTGACGGCTTTTCCCCCGTAGTTCTCAATATACAACTTATATTCGGCAAAATAAGGTGCAAGAATAATGACCTCTTCCCCAGGGTTTACGATGCTTTTTAACGCAACATTCAAAGCGCCTCCCGCGCCCACCGTCATGACGATACGCTCCGCTGAGAAATCAGCTTCAAAACGCGACCCCAAAAATTGCGCGACTTTTTCTCTCGCTGCAGGAAGCCCTTGGTTTTGTATGTATCCGTGGCTGCCTTTTTCAGCTTCCTCTATTAACGCTCTCTTAAAAGCTTCAGACGGTTCAACAATCGGGTTGCCGAGTGAAAAATCAAATACCTGGTCTTCCCCGAACTCCTTCTTCAGCCTTGTACCTTCATCAAACAGCTTGCGAATCCATGATCCTTTATTTAAGTTTTCTTCAACTTCCCGGGATAACCCAGCCAATTTCATCTGTCCCTTCCGTATATAAAAGTTTGAAAATTCTATCTTCCTATGTTACTTCAATCAGATGATGAATTCCACAACTTCCAATTCCGGTCTAAAAAAAACAATAAACTTGTGCAAGACACCATTCATATATTAAACTATTCTCATAACTATAACGTGATGGTTGGGAGGGATATAGATGGGGCTGAGACTTATCGCATCAGTGAACTAGCGGCACTCGCCGGAGTAACGAAACGGACAGTTGATTATTATACGAATCTCGGTCTGCTTACGCCGGCCAGATCCTGTTCAAATTACCGTTACTACGACGAAAATGCACTCAAACGACTTATATTTATTGTAGATTGCAAGAAGCAGCGATTGGCCCTGTCCGATATTAAAGATCGACTGGAGAACCAGTTTCCCTCTTCAGCTAAACTTGATGATGAAATTGGAAATCTGGCATTAGAAATTGATCATATGAATCAAAACATCTCCGGAATCTTGCATCGGTTTGAACGGCTGAAGCCCGAGGATCGTGACAAGCTGAAAAGCAAACTCCCGCCTGAAAAGCTCGCCGTGTTCCAATCATTTATGCTGCTGTTAAGTTAAAACCATTTTATCTAACAGGAGGTGTTACCTTCATTCTCATTGCTAGAGTGAAGGTTCTAATTGGACATAGTGAATTTGATTTTAGTTGCTGTTTTAATCGCCCTGACGGCATTTTTCGTGGCATCTGAGTTTGCCATTATCAGAATCAGAGGCTCACGGATCGATCAGCTGATCGCGGAAGGAAATAAAGCAGCAATAGCCGTAAAAAAAGTGACCACGCATCTTGATGAATATTTATCTGCGTGTCAGCTCGGAATTACATTGACTTCCATCGGATTAGGGGTTTTAGGTGAATCAACGATCGAAAGGCTGCTTCACCCGCTTTTCGTCCAAATGAATGTTCCAGGTTCCCTTTCACATGTCATATCGTTTATTTTTGCGTATGCCATTATCACGTTCTTACACGTTGTTGTCGGAGAACTTGCACCTAAAACAGTCGCTATCCAAAAGGCGGAAGCAGTGTCTATGCTGTTTGCGAAACCGCTGATTTGGTTTTACCGCATCGCGTTCCCATTCATTTGGCTTTTGAACAATTCCGCACGGTTATTGACCAAAGCATTTGGCCTGGAGACCGTTTCAGAAAACGAACTGGCACACTCAGAAGAAGAGCTGCGAATCATTTTGTCTGAAAGCTATAAAAGCGGTGAAATCAACCAATCAGAGTTTAAATATGTGAATAAAATCTTTGAATTTGACGACAGGCTCGCGAAAGAAATTATGATTCCGCGGACTGAAATTGTCAGCCTTCCGCATGATATCAAGATTTCTGAAATGATGGACATCATTCAGATTGAAAAATATACCCGCTACCCTGTGGAAGAGGGCGATAAAGATAACATTATCGGGGTTATTAACATTAAAGAAGTGCTGACCGCCTGCATCAGCGGTGAGGTATCTGTTGATTCCACCATTTCTCAATTCGTCAACCCGATCATTCATGTCATTGAATCTGCGCCAATCCAAGACCTGCTTGTCAAAATGCAAAAAGAGAGGGTCCACATGGCCATATTGTCTGATGAATACGGCGGTACTGCCGGGCTTGTGACGGTTGAGGACATCATTGAGGAAATTGTCGGTGAAATCCGCGACGAATTTGATATTGATGAAATTAGCGAAATCCGCAAAATCGGCGAAGGCCATTATATTCTTGACGGAAAAGTGTTAATTGACCAAGTAAACGACCTGCTGGGCATTCATTTAGAGAACGAAGAAGTCGACACAATCGGCGGCTGGTTCCTTACTCAAAAATACGATGTTGAAAAAGATGATTCCATCATCGAAGAGGGCTGCGAATTCATCATTAATGAAATTGACGGCCACCACGTCGCATATATTGAAGTGAAAAAGCTTCAAGAAGAAGAACTTCTGGAGACAGCTAACCAGCAGGAAGCATAATAAGAAAAGCACCTTGTATAAGGTGCTTTTCTTATTTTCACAGTTCAGGGCAATCTCTCAGAACGCCTTATAGCTGATCAAGTTTATTCTCTAGTTCTTTAATCCGCTGATTCAAAGCCTCTGTCATTGCTGCAAGTCTTTCCTTTGAAGGCAGGTGGGCAAAATCAGCCTGGTGAAGAGGCTCACCGATAATCAGCTTCATTTTTCCTTTTTTGAATAATTCTTTTCCGCTTGAAGGGCCCTGATATGCAGCGGGGACAAGCGGCGCTTTCCCCATTTGCGCAATTGTCACCGCACCTCTTTTCAAAGGCACATCCTCAGAGGTTCTTGTTCCGCTTGGGAAGATACCGACGATCTCTCCTTCTTTCAGCAACTTAATCGGCGTTTTAATACTGCTTGGCCCGGGATTTTCCCGATCTACCGGAAAGGCATGAATTTTCTTCAGAAACGAACCGATCCATTTATTTTGAAAAAGCTCTTTTTTCGCCATGTAGTGTATTTGATAAGGAAGAATCCCGACTCCGAGTGTAATCACATCAACCCAGCCGGAATGTGTACACGCGATGACAAAACCTGAATCGGCCGGAAGGTTTTCTTTGTTATACACCTTCACTCCTCCGCGAAGAGAAAGAATAACTTTTAAAGCATTTGCACAAAACTTATACATATCGCACTTCCTTTGTCGTAATCAATGATTCTTTCTGTCATCTATTATAACAATATTTTTTATTACCTGGTACTAATTTTTAAGATTTCTCCCGTTTAAACGCCAAAAAGCTGAGAATTCATCCTCAGCTTTTAGATTGTTGATAAAATCATAAAATGGTTTTCATTTTATGATTTTGTCATCTATTCAGCGTGATTGAAAACCCTTGAGTCTAGGAAAGGCGAGCATGGAGCAGACTTTCACAGGATGTGATGACAGCGGTGTTTGGGCAGGACGCCTAAGCATTTAGCCGCTGTCCCTTCATTATTCGTGAGCACCGACGCGCATGCCTGACAACGAATGCGAGGGTTTGTCGACACGCTGAAAGCTGAGGATTCGCCCTCAGCTTTTGTTATATTTCCTCTCTGGTCGGCGGGGCCATAAACTCCGGTCCGACAGGGTCTGATATCGTATTTTCCAATATAGTATTGATATCTTTCTGATCTTCACTGTTCAGCGTCCAGCCTGTAATCTCAGATAGGGCCTCAAGCTGCCCAGGCTTTCTTGCTCCCCAAAGAGCGATATCCGCTCCCGGCTGATCTAAGATCCATCTGACAGCCAAGTGAATCACTGATTTTCCATAACGTGTCTTCGCCAGCTTATCCAATTGATTGACAGCAGAAAGATACTCTTTAAAGCGGGGCTTCTGGAATTTCGGATCGTGATTACGCAGATCATCGCCCTCAAATGTATATTCTTCGGTCATTTTGCCTGTTAACAGCCCTCTGCATAAACTGCCGTATAATAATGTTGTTATCTTGTTATCTTTCGCATAAGGAAGAACACTCTCTTCCATCTCTCTTTCAAACAGATTATATGGAGGCTGAATCGTATGGAGAGGTGCGACGGCGCGAAATGTATCCATTTGCTCAATTGAAAAATTGCTGACGCCAATCGCCCGGATTTTTCCCGCATCATATAATTCCTTCATGACTTCAGCCGTTTCTTCAATTGGCACAAGCGGATCGGGCCAATGCACCTGATAAAGATCAATATAGTCTGTTTGAAGCCGCTTCAAAGAATTCTCAACTTCCTCTACAATTCTCGCTCTGTTCGCATGGCGGAACAGCTGGTTGTTCTTCCAGTCCAGAGCCGTTTTCGTTGCGAGAATCACCTGGTCTCTTTTGCCGTACTCTTTGATTGCCTTTCCGACGATTTCCTCGGACTGCCCGAAGCCGTAAGCCGGCGCGGTGTCAATCAGTGTAATCCCCTGATCAAGAGCGGCGCGGATTGTTTCAATTGATGTTTTTTCATCAGTGCCTCCCCACATCGTTCCGCCAATGGCCCATGTGCCGAGGCCGATTCTGGAGGCTTCTATTCCTGTATCTGCTATACTGGTATATTCCATTGTGCCACTCCTTCACTTTTTCACTATCTTTTCCCCTCTGGAAAAAATGTTAAACATTTCTCCGCACTATCTTTTGCGGCCATTTTTGGGTACTATATAGTAATGGTGTTTGATTAGGTATAAAAAAGCCGTTTGCATGTAATGTGCAACTTTAAACCTTTCTTATGCGTGTATAACATAGAGGGGAGAAAAGGCAGTGACGATCGATGAAATTTACCAAATGTACATGAATGATGTTTACAGGTTCCTGCTCTCCATGACAAAAGACAAGCATCTTGCTGAAGACTTGCTGCAGGAAACCTTTATGCGGGCATACATACACATTCACTCCTATGATCACAGCAAAGTAAAGCCCTGGCTTTTTCAAGTGGCGCGAAACGCCTTCATTGATTACGTCAGAAAGCATAAGAAAGAAGTAACCATTTCTGATGACTTAATCGGAAGCCTCTTTCAAAATGCTGTTCAAAGTCCTGCCCATCAGGTAGAGATAAAGGAAGTGCTGACTGGTTATATGTCCGAGCTCCCCGATAATTATCGGGAGGCCTTAACGCTATATTATTTAAAAGAGTTAAACTACAAAGAAGCATCCCATATTATGAATATTTCAGAGGCGAATTTTAAAAGTGTTTTATTTCGTGCCAGACAGCGGCTGAAAGCACTTTATAATAGAGGTGTTAATGATGAATGAAGAATTTAAAAAGCGTTTTGATCAATATAAAAATGGGGAAATGAGCGACCAGGAAATGACTGCATTTGAGGAAGAACTCGAGAAGCTCGAAGTATATCAGGAACTGATTGACAGCGAACTAGAGGACGATAACGATTGGGATCTCAGCATCAGTCCTGAAAAACAAAAAGCGATTTTAGCCTACGGCAAACGCAAGTCTTATTTGCGAATTTCTGTGCTTGCCGTCATTTCGACATTGATGATTTTGCCGCTTTGTACGCTGGGAAGCTACCTCTATTACGGAATGGGTGGAAAACACAGCACCGGCAATGAGTTTATGGAAACTGCCGCAGTCACTGTAGCCCTGACCATGCCGAATGTTCTTGTTGATACTTCCGGACTGAAAAGCCAAGTGAAGCTATTTGGAATGAATACGGAATTCCCGCTGCAAAAGCAGATTGGCACGAAGACGGCTGCCGTAGGGAATGAACGGGTTGAAATGTTTTATAACAAAGTAAAAGCGCCGGCAGTAAACTACTATGACTTAGAAGTGAATAAAACCGGACATTACTTTACACATCCTTCAAACAAGTCTGAACAAACGACCGCAAAAGCAGAAAAAACGTTAAGCACATTGCCTGAAGGAACGGTATCAGAGGTCTACCTTTCATATGACCGTGCATATCCGACAAAAGACGTGTATAACAAATTCAAAGGCTATGATGTGAGCTTTTTGTGGAACGCAATCGAAACAGAGAAAAACACAAATAAGACAGCTTCCACAGAACCTCTTGGCTATCCTGGAAAGGATTCAAAGTTCTTGGCCGCCCTTAATACAAAAGGCAAGTCGAATGGCGATCAGTTTATCAACGCCCTAAAATTCATGTCCAAACACGAAAAATGGGCTCAGGTCATTTCAAAACGGAAAGACCTGAATGTAGATAACCGATTAGATTATGTAGAGAAAAACGGTGTCAATGTATACGGTTCGGTCGTTACAGGGCCAACCAAGGAAATCCAGCGCATGCTGAAAAATAAATCTGTAAAATCAGCGAATGTCGGCGAGGTGGAATTATGGAACTGGTAAGAATTTTTAAAGAACACAATGTATTCGGCTGGATCTCTGTCGGGACAGCGGTTCTGTCCCTGCTGTTGCTGAATTTGGCCATTATCAGCAATGTCACGTTTTATTCCTATCAAATGCTTCCATTCGCCATGGCTGCCGTTCCGTTCGGCGTTGTTGAACTCTTCATCAAGAGAGGGCGCACAGGCCCCGGCCTGCTCGGCGTCATCCTTAATCTCTTTGTGATTATTTGTGTGTATACCATTGTATCTGTAGATACGAATTTACAGTTTGGCTTTTAAAAAAGACGCCTTTTCAGGCGTCTTTTTTCGTTATACCGGTTATCGGAACAAATAACTTTCTATAGTAAAACCCATTTTATCTGTATAAAATCGATGTGCGTCTTTACGCTGCAGGCCAGATGAAAGACTGACAAAACCGAGTCCGGCTTTTCTCGCCCAGTCTGAGGCATAATCCAAAAGCATTTTGCCGTATCCCTTTGATCGGCAAGGTGCCGTTGTAACAAGATCCGCAATCCATAAGTGCTCTCCTTTATGAATGGAAACTCTCGGCAGAGCCCCGCACAGCGCTCTGATTGCTGTATTTTCATATAAGGCAAACAGCATATACGATTCTTTCTGCACACAGGCTTCAAGCCTTTGTAAATACGTCTCTATATCCAGTTCTGTTCTCAATTCACTCATAATCGGATACGACTCAGCCCATTCTTCTTTCGAGGTTAATTGTTTCATATGGATCATCTTCTCAATCCCCTTTCCTTTCGTTACAATGATCATAGCTAATAAATGGCATTTGCCAAATAGCCAATATCAGAAAAAATGACCATGCCAGCTACAAAGGAGACATGAGATGGATATTACGCCGTTTCTTGATAAAAAGAGCAAAACACCGCTGTATGAACAGCTTTATACCTTTTTTAAACAAGAAATTTCACATGCGCGAATCACAAAGGGAACAAGACTTCCGTCAAAACGCAGGCTCTCCAGCTTGCTCGATGTCAGCACGGCAACTATAGAACGAGCTTATGAGCAATTAACTGCTGAGGGCTATGTCAAAAGCAAGCCGAAAATCGGCTGGTTCGCGGCGGAAGTAGAACCAGGATTCCCGACAGCTCCTGACCATTTTCAGCAGTCTGTACAGCCGGGATTACATCAAAAAAACGCACCTGCTATTGACTTCCATCAGGGCAGCGTTGATCCGACCCTCTTTCCCTTTAACGCATGGAGAAAAAGCATAGTAAAAAGTCTTGATCGCTATTCCGGATCGTTTCACACCTCTGGCGACCCTCAAGGAGAATACGAACTCAGGCACATGATTGCCCGATTCGTCAGGCTGTCTCGAGGAGTAAATTGTGAACCCGGCCAGATTATCATCGGCGCAGGAACCACCGTGCTTCTGCAAAATCTTTGCCTTTCGCTAAAGCCAGGTACAAAAATCGGCTTTGAAGAACCGGGCTTTCACCGTTCAAGAAGGATGTTTGAAGCAAATCACATGGATGTCACTCCGATTTGTTCTGATGCAGAAGGCGTCCTGCCGGATGAGCTCTACCGTCAGAATCCTTATCTCATGTATACGACTCCTTCGCATCAGTTTCCGATTGGGACCATTATGACGATTACCCGCAGACAGGAGCTGCTGGCATGGGCGGCAGAAACAAATTCATTCATTATAGAAGATGATTACGATGGAGAATTTCGCTACAGCGGCCATCCCATTCCGTCTTTACAGGGCCTTGATCCGAATGGCAGAGTCATATATCTGGGCACTTTTTCAAAGTCACTTCTGCCTTCCTTGCGGCTCAGCTTCATGATTGTGCCCTCTGAACTCATGGAACCGATCAAAAACAACGCTCAGTTAATGAAGCAGACCGTCTCTGTTCACTCGCAATTGGCACTGGCAGACTTCATCGAAACCGGAGAGTGGCAAAAACACATAAATAGAATGAGAAGCTTATACCGAAAAAAACACGCTGTCCTGTTAGAAGCCATCCGCTCTGAACTAGGAAACACCGTTGAGATTCTCGGTAAGAACTCGGGGCTTCACATCCTGCTGCGCCTTTTGTTTCCAGCAAGTGAGGAAGAAGCAATACAAGCAGCCGCAGACCACGGTGTAACCATCTATCCCGTGTCTCCCTCATATATAGAACAGACGCCTTTTACTTCTGTCTTAATCGGTTATGGCGGTTTGTCAGAAGAGGACATCAGGCTCGGCATCCAAAATCTGAAAACGGCATGGGCACCGTTGATATCATCTTATTAAATAAAAAACAGGCCCCTGAAACGGAGCCTGTTTTTTAAAATGATAAAATTCCGATTAAATTTAAGAACACGATAATAATGGCAAGCGGCACGATAAAACGAAGCAAATAAAACCATGTGTAAAAGAATGCTTTACCTGCATTTGATCCATTTCGCATTTCAGCCAAGAGTTCGCTTTTCGAAATTTTCAGCGGGATAAATAGAGAAATTAACAGAGCGCCTGAAGGCATCAAAACATTGCTGACGGTAAAATCGGCAATATCAAAAAACGTTTTGCCAAATAGGTGCACATCACTCAAAACGCCATAAGACAAGCAGCATGGGATTCCGACCAAAAAGATCAAAAGCCCGCTCGTCCATGACAGTTTTTTTCTCTTCTTTTCGTCCCCTTTTCCGATTGTGGCAACGATAATTTCAACCATAGAAAATGCTGAGGTTAAGGCTGCAAATAAAAATGCAACGAGAAAACCGATAAAAAACAACGTGCCGAACGGAAGCTGTTCAAAAACGGCCGGAAGCACTGTAAACAGCAGTGTCGGTCCTTCATTTGGCTGAAAACCGAATGAGAAAACCGCCGGAAAAATAGCCAAACCTGCCAAGAGTGTCACAATGATATTCATCAAGACAATGGAGGCTGCCGAACGAGGGATATTTTGTGTTTTCGGCAAATAGGAGCTGTAGGTCACCATCACCGAAACCCCCAGTGTTAACGTAAAGAAGGCCTGTCCCAGCGCGAATAATATGGATTCCGGAGTCAGATCGCCGAAATGAGGCACAAGCAGAAACTTTACGCCTTCCATTGCACCATTAAGCGTAAGAGACCGAAGAACGAGCAGAATAAACAATAAAAACAAAATCGGCATCATCACCGCGCTTACCCGTTCAATCCCTTTTTGAACCCCTCTTGCGACAACGATGACAGTAAGTACCATAAAGACAAGCTGAGCCGCGAGCGTCTGCACCGGATTTTGGATAATAGAAGCAAAAAGAGCGCCATACTGTGCTTGAGAAAGCCCGGACAGTGAGCCTGACGCCGTTTTTACGATATACAGCAAAATCCATCCCCCAATTACACTGTAAAACGACAGCACTAAGAAACACGCAGCTACGCCGATCCACCCTGTAAGAAACCAAGCTGATCGCGGCGCTTCTTTTTTATATGCATCAATGGCATTCGTCTGGTTCCGTCTTCCAAAAATAAATTCCCCCACCAAAAGCGGATAGCCTAAGAGGATGGTAAATAACACGAAGATAAGAAAAAAGGCTCCTCCCCCATTGGTCCCCGCTACGTAAGGGAATTTCCAAATCGCGCCCAAGCCGATAGCCGAGCCGGCCGCTGCCATGACGAAACCAATTTTCGAAGCCCATTGGACTGGTTTTTGCTCAGACAATAAACGTCACTTCCTTTCCAGCCTATATTATCTCTTATTTTTGTCTTCATTTCTATAGATTCATTTGCCAAGAACAGAAAAGAGGCGGCCTGTATGGCCGCTCTCTTTATCAAAAGGTTATTGATTTAATTTTGAATGCTTTCTTGAATACAGGAAATAGATTACTAAGCCGATTAACAGCCACACTAGGAAGCGGACAATCGTCACCCATCCCAGATTTAAAATCAAGAACAGGCAGAACAGAATCGCCAGGCCTGGGATCACGGGAACTCCCGGGCATTTAAAAGCTCTCGGAAGATCAGGCTGTTTCTTTCTCAAAACGATAACTGCCACAGAAATCAGGACAAATGCCGACAACGTCCCGATGTTCACCAGCTTTGCAAGTTCATCCAGCGGAACAAGTGAGCCGAGAAGCGCCGACATCGTTCCGAAAAACCAAGTGGCTACATAAGGTGTTTTGTGCTTTGGATGCACTTTAGAAAGTGAACCCGGCACAAGTCCGTCACGCGACATGGCAAACATGACGCGGGTCTGCCCGTAAAGCATCACGAGCATAACTGTTGTCATTCCCAGCACGGCGCCAATATCAATGATGCCTGCCACCCAATTTTGCCCTGCGCTTTGAAGAACAAGAGAAACCGGATGATCCACACCCGCAAATTGAGCAAACGGGATAACCCCAGTCATGATGGCTGATACGGTGACATATAAAATCGTGCAGACCAGTAAAGAGAAAATAATGCCTTTAGGCAGATCTTTC
Source organism: Bacillus sp. EU52 (assembly GCF_037964975.1). Classification (NCBI taxonomy): domain Bacteria; kingdom Bacillati; phylum Bacillota; class Bacilli; order Caryophanales; family Bacillaceae; genus Bacillus; species Bacillus sp. EU52. The sequence continues at coordinate 977,109 of NZ_CP150177.1, read as the reverse complement.
GCGGGATTTTTCGTCTCTTCCGCAGCAGAGGATACAGCGTCAAATCCGATAAAAGCAAAGAATACGAGCGCCGCTGCACTGAATACGCCGCCAAAGCCCATTGGCATAAACGGCTGCCAGTTGTGCGGCTTCACGTAAACGGCTGCCACCGCGATAAACAGCAGAACAACCAGTATCTTCAAGATAACCATGATATTGTTGACTCTTTTTGATTCTTTGATGCCTAAATAAAGCAAATATGTGATCGCCATTACAATGACGAATGCAGGAAGATTAAACAGGGTAAAGGTGCCTTTCACTGCGCCCGGTGCCGCTGTTAAAGCAACCGGAAGATGAATGCCAAGCCCTGATAAAAACGATTGGAAATAACCAGACCAGCCGACCGACACTGCACTTACCGCCAGCATGTATTCTAAAATTAAATCCCACCCGATAATAAAGGCCATAAGCTCTCCCAATGTCGCATAAGTGAATGTATACACCGAACCTGAAACAGGCACACTTGACGCAAATTCCGCGTAAGACAGGGCGGCGAATAAACAAGCCAACGCCGCCACAACAAATGAAATCGTCAGCCCGGGACCGGCCGTGACTGCGCCTGTTCCCGTCAGAACAAAAATCCCTGTGCCAATAATGGCGCCGATTCCAAGCAACGTTAAATCAAATGCCCCTAATTCTCTTTTTAAAGACTTTTCCCCGCTCGTCGCAGCGATTAAATCCTGAATGCTTTTCTTCCTAAAAACGCTCCCTTTCATTCCCCTTCAACTCCCGATCATCTATTTTTATATATATATTTTATTTGAATTTTCTGAATTCATGAGCAACAATGGTCATTTTTCTTTTTTTCTACTATATTTGTACTGGTCGCGAATCATTCCTTTCTCCTACTCAATATTATATATAAAATTGCAAAAATGAAAACAAAATTGTTAGAAAAATCGACAAATTTTTTATTTTGAAATTTTTCACCACACAAAAAACCAGCTCTTGAGCTGGTTTTTCGTTGATTACGTTGAAATAAAACGGCCGCCATTCACATGAATGGTCTGCCCTGTCATATAGGAAGATTCGTCAGACGCCAGCAGAACATAGGCGCCTGCATGCTCAACCGGCTGTCCCGGTCTTCCCATTGGGGTATCCAAGCCGTGCTGTTTCACTTTTTCCTCAGGGAATGTCGCCGGAATAAGCGGTGTCCAAATCGGACCGGGCGCCACCGCATTCACTCTGATGCCTTTATCTGCAAGCGACTTCGCCATGGAACGCGTAAAGGAAACAATCGCACCCTTTGTGCTGGAATAATCAATTAACGCCGTATCCCCTTCATAAGCGGTAATCGATGTCGTATTAATAATGGCACACCCCTCTTGCAGGTGAGGCAAAGCTTTCTTCGTCATATGAAACATGGAAAAAATATTTGTGCGAAAGGTTTTTTCCAGCTGTTCTGTTGAAATATTGAGAATGCTGTCCTGGGGATGCTGTTCAGCGGCGTTGTTCACTAAGATATCGAGTTTACCAAAATGGTCGACTGTTTGCTGCACAGCTTGTTCACAATGGTTCTCGTCCCCAACATCTCCCGGGATAAGCAGGCAGCGGACATTCTCCTTTTCGATCCGTTTGCGTGTTTCCTCTGCGTCCGAATGCTCGTCTAAGTATAGAATGGAGATATCAGCCCCCTCTTTAGCAAAGGCAATAGCTGCTGCTCTCCCTATTCCGCTGTCGCCTCCAGTAATGATCGCAACTTTTCCTTTCAGTTTTCCGCTTCCTCGATAATCCTCGTCCTCTGACAGCGGCAGCGGATTCATTTTTGACTCAATGCCCGGCTGTCTGTCCTGATGCTGCGGTTCTTGTCCTTCTGTTTGTCTGTCCATTGGGTTCACATTCATCACTCCTAGACATGTGGTTGATACTGAACGTTACCACACGACAGAAATGAATAAACGCCAAAATATGTTATGAAAGAACTTCCTCGGGAATGGCACCGGTATATTGCGCTGACGGGCGGAAAATCATGTTGTTTTCTGCCTGTTCCAGTACATGGGCGCACCACCCTACCATTCGGCTTGCTGAAAAGGTCGGAGTAAACAATTCATCGTCAAAATCGATGGCCTTCATCACTGCAGCTGCGTAAAATTCAACATTTGTGTACAGCTTTCGTCCCGGTTTGTAGATTTCTAGCAAACGAATCGCTTCTGCTTCTACATGCAGCGCAAGATCAAGATCACGGTCATTGCCGGCCACCTCTTCTGCTTTCTGTCTCAAAGCTTCTGCCCGCGGGTCTTTTGTTTTGTACACCCTGTGGCCGAATCCCATCAAGCGCTCTCCTTTTTCGAGTTTTTCTTTCAGATATGCTTCAGCATGTTCTTTTTCTCCAATGTCTTCAAGCATTTTTGTCACCGCAGAAGGAGCGCCTCCGTGCAGCGGACCTTTCATCGTGCCGAGAGCAGCCGTGACGGCTGACACTAAATCACTCTCTGTTGATAACGTGACTCGTGCCGAAAAAGTGGATGCGTTCATGCCGTGCTCCATGGCCAGAATCATATAGGTTTCAAGCGCTTTCTTTTTTGCCTCTGAAGGCTGTTCGCCTGTGAGCATATAATAGTAGTTTTCGACATGTCCGTACTGGGAAGAAGGTGCAATTGCTTGTTCACCGCGCGTCCATCTTTTTCTGTATGCAATGATGGAAGGCGTGATTGCAATCAGCCGGATTGCTTCTTCTGTTTTCGGATGGAATGTGTACGTATTTTCCCCCAATGCTGAAACAACCGTTCTCAGCACCGACATATCGTCCATGTTGTTTGGCAGTGATTGAATCAAGCGCTCAATATGTTCCGGAAGATTCCGTTCCGCAGCCAGCTTATCTTTAAATACCTGCAATTCTTCAGTTGAAGGCAGTTTTCCAAATAAAATCAAATAAGCCGCTTCTTCAAAGCTGTGATTCAGTGCGATGTCTTTTGCATGATGTCCTCTGTAAATCAGACGCCCTTTTTCACCATCAATATGGCTGATTGATGTTTCCACACATGTAATTCCCTTTAATCCGTAATGTACCATTTGTATTCCCCCTATCCTTTTCTGTTATTATAGTAAATATAATATTTAAAAAATAATGAATATTTTAAAGGGAATTAATTAAAAATATTAATCAGAGGGAGAATAGAAATGGATTTCAAATGGCTTCACACCTTTGTGACCGCTACAAAATATGAGAACTTCCGAAAAACGGCGGAAACGCTTTTCTTATCTCAGCCCACTGTGACCGTACATATCAAGCAATTAGAAAAAGAAATCAGCTGCAAGCTGTTCGAGCGTAAAGGCAGGCAAATCCAGCTGACTGATGAAGGCAGGGCGTATTTGCCGTATGCGCTCAGGCTTCTTGATGATTATGAAAACAGCATGGCAGAGCTTCACAGAGTGAGACAAGGCTACTCTCAAACCTTACAGCTCGCGGTTTCTCCGCTTATTGCAGATACTGTGCTTCCTTCTGTCATGAAACGGTACACAGCAATGAATACGGAAACAGAAATGGCGGTTACGATTTTCGAATCAGCGGAAATCGCGTCACTGATTAAAGCCGGGGAAGCAGATATCGGACTAAGCTGTTTAAAGGTACAGTCTTCTTCTTTAAGCTGCCACTGCTTATACAAAGACCCTGTCGTCCTTGTTGCCCCGCCCGATAAGCGTTTCATAGAAGACAACGAAATTGATGCCAAAGAGGTGCTCGAACAATACCTGCTTTTGACCCACAATCATCCTGATTACTGGGACGACTTGCTCCGTCAAGTCAGAATGACTTTTCCATTTGTGAGAACAATGAAGGTCACTCAAACACATATAACGAAACGGTTTATCAAGGAAGGACTCGGAGTTTCATTTCTGCCTTTATCTACAGTAAAGCGTGAATTAGCAGAGAAACAGATGATCAGAATTCCTTATCAGTCTGTACAGCTGCCCTATGCCGGCGCTTACGCGATTGCCCTTTATGAAAATAAGAAAGAAAAAAAATTCTTGGATTTTTTATCACATTTTCATTTTTAGGAGCAACCAAAACGCCTGTGCTCCGTCTAATGAAAAAAACCCGTTCCAATGAACGGGTTTTCTCTAAAAATTAGAATCTTTTCGCACCGAGGTAACGAGGCTTCCAGTAGCTGTTGTTCAGGCTGCTGATTTGTACGCCGTCTGATCCTGCATGAATGAAACTGTTGTTTCCAATGTAAATCCCCATGTGAGAAGGGCCGGATTTATATGTTGTGAAGAAGACGAAATCACCAACAGACGGGCTGGCAATGCTCTTCATAGAACTCCAGTATCCTGCAGTGCTTGTTCTGCCCACACTTGTTTGTTTATTCAGTACGTACCAAATGAATCCGCTGCAGTCAAAGCCGGAAGTTGTCGTTCCGCCCCATTTATATGGCGTTCCGACTAACGCTTTTGCATCAGAAACCAGTTTGCTCACATTAAGTGATGTAGATGACGTTTTGCTGCTTGAAGATGATGAAGATGAAGCAGGTTTTGAGCTGCTTGTGCTTGTTCCTTTCACCTTCAATACTTGGTTGACATAGATTACATCTGATTTTAAGCCGTTTAAGCTTTTTAATTTGCTAACCGTAGTACCATATTTGCTCGCAATTTTAGAAAGGCTGTCTCCGCTCTTCACTTTATAAGTAGAAGTGGAAGACGATGACACTTTTGATGAGCTGGAGCTGCTTGAACTAGTTGAACCTTTCAGTTTCAGGACTTGTCCAACACGAAGCAAATCTGATTTTAAGCCATTCAGCTTCTTCAGTTCATTGATTGTCATGCCGTATTTTTTTGAAATTTTCCAAAGGCTGTCCCCGCTCTTTACTTTGTATGTAGAAGAAGAGGTAGAAGAACTGCTGCTTTTTGAACTTGTAGATTTGCCGTTAATCGATAAAGTTTGTCCCACATAAATAATGTCTGAACGAAGGTGGTTCTCTGATTTAATTTTACTGATCGTTGTGTCGTATTTTCTTGAAAGATCCCATAACGTGTCGCCTTTTTTCACCTTAATGCTTTGTGCAGATGCCGCTCCTGCAAATAACGTCGATCCTAAAACAACTGCTGTCGTAGCTGTAATGATTTGCTTTTTCATATTTTCCTCCCCAAATGTTAACTCTCTATATATGTATCTCTTTTTTTAAATTAATCTTATTGATTTCTATTATAAGGATAGATTCCCATCAGAAATAGTCTTGACTTCATGTGACAAATTTCTTAATTATTCGTTCTAAAAAAAAGTTTTTAAGGGTATTAAATATTTCATTTTCGTTGCAAAGGTGACAAAAAACGAGTGCTTTTGTCATGTTTTATGGGATGTTTTTCAACATAAAGGAAATAAATGAAAAACTTTCGGGGTCGGCTCATATATCGGAAAAATGAGTGATAAAGAATATTCGAGGAGAGCTGTGGTTATCCGCAGTTTTTTTATTTAAACAAACATATCATGCAAAGACAGAGAGGTAAAGATTTTTCTGAAAAATGAATGCTTTACATCAAATAAGGCAAGATAACGAAAAGCGTTTTTTCATTTCCTTACAAGGCTTTACTTATTGTTTACATGATCAGCAGCCGCATTTAACAAAATTTCCCTAACATGATAAACGGAATACATTAAAGGAGGCATGAAAAAAATGAGTTTGTTTCAAAATATGAAATCAAAACTTCTGTCAATCGCCGCTGTTTCTGTCCTTACAGCTGGAATCTTTGCCGGAGCTGAGCTTCAGCAAACAGAAAAGGCCAGCGCCAAAAAACAAGACAAAGCTGAGATCAGAAATGTCATTGTGATGATAGGCGACGGCATGGGGACGCCTTACATAAGAGCCTACCGTTCCATGAAAAATAACGGTGACACACCGAATAACCCGAAGTTAACAGAATTTGACCGGAACCTGACAGGCATGATGATGACGCATCCGGATGACCCTGACTATAATATTACAGATTCAGCAGCAGCCGGAACAGCATTAGCGACAGGCGTTAAGACATATAACAATGCAATTGGCGTCGATAAAAACGGAAAAAAAGTGAAATCTGTACTTGAAGAGGCCAAACAGCAAGGCAAGTCAACAGGGCTTGTCGCCACGTCTGAAATTAACCACGCCACTCCAGCCGCATATGGCGCCCACAATGAATTACGGAAAAACATGGACCAAATCGCCAACAGCTATATGGATGACAAAATAAAAGGCAAACATAAAATAGACGTGCTGCTCGGCGGCGGAAAATCTTATTTTAACCGCAAGGACAGAAACTTGACAAAGGAATTCAAACAAGCCGGCTACAGCTATGTGACAACTAAACAAGCATTGAAAAAAAATAAAGATCAGCAGGTGCTCGGGCTTTTCGCAGATGGAGGGCTTGCTAAAGCGCTCGACCGTGACAGTAAAACACCGTCTCTCAAAGACATGACGGTTTCAGCAATTGATCGCCTGAACCAAAATAAAAAAGGATTTTTCTTGATGGTCGAAGGGAGCCAGATTGACTGGGCGGCCCATGACAATGATACAGTAGGAGCCATGAGCGAGGTTAAAGATTTTGAACAGGCCTATAAAGCCGCGATTGAATTTGCGAAAAAAGACAAACATACACTTGTGATTGCAACTGCTGACCATACAACCGGCGGCTTTACCATTGGCGCAAACGGGGAAAAGAATTGGCACGCAGAACCGATTCTCTCCGCTAAGAAAACACCTGAATTCATGGCCAAAAAAATCAGTGAAGGCAAGCCGGTTAAAGATGTGCTCGCCCGCTATGGCAATCTGAAAGTCACATCTGAAGAAATCAAAAGCGTTGAAGCAGCTGCACAGGCTGACAAAAGCAAAGGGGCCTACAAAGCCATCATCAAGATTTTTAATACTCGCTCCAACAGCGGATGGACGAGTACCGATCATACCGGCGAAGAAGTACCGGTATACGCGTACGGCCCCGGAAAAGAAAAATTCCGCGGATTGATTAACAATACGGACCAGGCAAACATCATATTTAAGATTTTAAAAACTGGAAAATAAAAAGGATGCAGAACGCTGCATCCTCTTTTTTATAAATATCTGCGGTGAACACCTTTTCCGTCGTACGAAAACATGACTTCCTTATCCTCAAGCACAGACTCAATGTGCACGCTTCTTCCCCAAAGCTGGAATAAATAAGGGAGCACTTTCTCCAAATATTTCAAATCTAACTCTATTCCTTCATACCAATGCTTAATATAGAGCTCGTTATTTTTCATATAATCGCCGTCGTTTACTGTCAAATATGGAAAACCGCCATTTACCCGCATGCTTACGAGCTGGTCGCGCACCGACTTCCACTGTTTATCGATGATTTTATAATCTCGGCCCTGTTTTTGAAACAAATAAAGATCCTCGCGCATGACTAATTCTTTGGTTAAATAATTGCGGATGAAAGAGATATCGGATTCAATCTCCCTGACCTCAAACATTTTCTCCCGGCCGGAGTCAGGCTGCACGCCCATTTTCTTCATTTCCTCCGTCGGGTTGTTGTACCTCTTTTCAATGTCTTCAAATATTTTCAGCCCTAAATAATAAGGATTAATGCCTGTTTTGGACGGCTGAACGACACCTGCATTCAGCTTGGCGAACTCGATCGCTTCATCAGAGGTTAAATCAAGCTCACGTATAATTCGCTGGTGCCAATAGGAAGCCCAGCCCTCATTCATAATCTTGGTTTCCAGCTGAGGCCAGAAATAAAGCATTTCCTCTCTCATCATCGTTAATATATCACGCTGCCATGGCTCCAGCTCCCGGGAATGCTCCTCGATAAAAAGCAGGATATCTTTTTCAGGCCGCGGCGGGAACGGTTTTTTCGATTTTTTCACTTGTTTTTTCGGTTTCTTTTCATCCAAAGACCATAGATCATCGTAAGGCGTGGCTGCCTCTTCAATCTCCTCTTCCTCATCATCCACACTCCATTGGAGCTTTGGTCGGACCAACGACGGATCGATATGCTCCTGAATCGAAAGGATTGCATCTAAAAAAGATTCGACTTCTTTTATCCCGTGAACCTGTTCATAGTGTTTTATCCGTTCAGCTGTTGCCGCCATGCTTTCCACCATATCGCGCTTCGTGTTTTGGAAACGGCAGTTGTTTTTGAAGAAATCGCAATGAGCAAGAACGTGTGCGACAATCAATTTATTTTGGATCAGTGAGTTGCTGTCCAGCAAAAAAGCGTAGCATGGATCTGAGTTAATGACCAGTTCATAGATCTTACTTAACCCTAGATCATAGTGCAGCTTCATCTTGTGAAACTGCTTGCCGAAGCTCCAGTGGCTGAATCTTGTCGGCATCCCGTACGCGCCAAATGTATAAATAATTTCAGCCGGGCAGATTTCATATCTCATCGGGTAGAAATCAAGGCCGAATCCTTTTGCAATTTCGGTAATTTCCTCAATTGCCCGCTGTAATCCCTTCTTCTCCTCCGCGTTCAACCGAATCCCCCCTACTTGGACTTATCTATAATGTATGAGCCCGCCAGACAAAAGATGATAGTCTCACTCGGGCAAGAAAAAATTCCCCCGGCACATTCATCTGTTTGCTTATTGGATAAGTGGGTAAACACACACCATACTACGAAAAAGGAGCGATACCAATTGAATGTAGCAGACGTGTTTTCTTCTTATCTCAGTAAGCTGCCAAACGTAATCATTGCTTTACTCGTCTTATTAATCGGCTGGGCTATTGCTAAAATCATTGAAAAAGCGGTATACAAAGGACTCAGCAAAACAAAAATCGACGACAAGCTCTTTGCTGGGAAAAAGCCTTCACGCTATTCCTCGGAAAAAGTCATAAGCAAGGTCGTTTATTTTATCGCACTGATCATCGTCTTTATTTTATTCTTTAACATTTTGCACCTGACAACAGTGGCATCGCCGTTTGTCAGTATGCTTTCGGCGATTGCAGCTGCGATCCCAAGCGTGCTGAAAGCCGGACTCATTCTGCTGTTAGGATGGGCTGCAGCTTCTGTTTTGAGCTTCCTTGTCAAAAAAATCGGGATGAAGCTGAACACGAGTGACAAACTGCGCAAGTGGAATTTGGTGTCTGAAGGAAAAGATATTCACCAGGCTGTCAATACCGCTTCACAAATTGTCTTTTATCTCGTGCTGCTTGTTTTTCTGCCAGGGGTCTTATCTTCTTTGAAAATCAGCGGCATTTCAGGTCCTTTTACAAATATGATGGAAAGCGTGCTCGCTTTTCTGCCGAAATTATTTGCAGCGGCGCTTATCGTATTAATCGGATGGCTTGTTGCCCGCCTTGTCCGTGATATCATTACGAATTTCCTTGCAAGCATCGGCACCGAAAGATTCGCGGCACGTATGGGTTTATCAATTTACTTAAAAGACACAAGCCTTTCAGCAGTCATCGGAACAATCGCTTATGTGCTCATTATGATTCCGGTGGTCATTTCAGCGCTTGATCAGCTGGATGTCGCCGGCATTTCAAAACCGGCTGTCTCTATGCTGAATACGATTTTAAACATGCTTCCGAACATCATAATTGCCATCGTGCTTGTATTAGCGGGTATCTGGGCAGGAAAATGGGTGAAATCCATGGTGTCCGGACTGCTCCATCGCGCAGGCTTTGATTCTGTCTTAGGGAAAATGGGCATGGAAGCCGGAACGCCTGCAAAGCTGTCCTTGTCTCAAGTTGTCGGTATGATTGCGCAAATCATTGTCATTCTGCTCTTTACAGCTGAGGCGCTTCAAATTGTTCGGCTGCACTTCCTCGTAGAAATTGCCACTGGTATCATCGCGTATCTGCCGAATGTCCTTGTCGCAGTATTCATTCTCGGACTCGGCCTTTACGCAGGAGAATTGGTGAGAAAAGTGCTCTCAAGCATGATAAAAGGCCAGGAATTCAAGTCTTTAGCGCCTATTGCTAAATATACGATTATCGCACTTGCTTTCTTTATGGCCCTGGATCAGCTTGGTGTCGCTGCGACAATCGTCAATTCCGCGTTTATCATCGTTCTTAGCGGCTTCGCACTCGCTTTCGGTTTATCCTTCGGCCTTGGCGGTAAGGATTTTGCATCACGTTATCTGTCTACATTTGAACGCAAAATGCAAAACACAGAAATCGAAAAAAACCGTAAAAACCAAAATCCGTCGAATGACATGTAAGCAAAAAACATGCACCCAGCTGGGTGCATGTTTTTTTAATTCCTTTTTTTTCATTTTTCAATCGATTATGATAAGATATAGAAAATGTCTTATTCTGAGGTCTTATTATGAAGTTAACCAATTATACAGATTATTCATTAAGAGTGTTGATTTTTCTGGCTGCAGAGCGTCCCGGAGAACTTTCAAATATAAAACAGATTGCCGAAACGTATTCTATTTCAAAAAATCATCTCATGAAAGTCATATACAGGCTCGGCCAGCTCGGCTACGTAGAAACGATACGCGGACGGGGCGGCGGCATACGATTAGGCATGGAACCTGAAGACATCAACATCGGTGAGGTTGTCAGAAAAACGGAGGACGATTTTAATATTGTTGAATGTTTTGATGCGAACAAGAATCTCTGTGTTATTTCCCCGGTTTGCGGCTTAAAACATGTGCTGAATGAAGCGCTTTTAGCCTACCTCGCAGTTTTAGACAAATACACACTGCGCGACCTCGTCAAAAACAAAGAAGATATCATGAAGCTTTTAAAAATGAAGGAATAGATTAAGATTCCTTCTTTTTTTATGCCCTTTTTCCCCCTTATTGTTAAGATAATTTGGCTATTTTTATAAAAAGGCAAAACGATGAGACAAATGTGCCGATATAAAAAAGAAACAGCAAATGCAAAATCATTGGGGGAAAAAGGAGAGCTAAGATGAAAAAGAAATTAGCAGCAGGGCTGACAGCATCTGCGATTGTCGGCACAACTTTAGTAGTGACACCAGCTGAAGCAGCAACGATTAAGGTCAAAAGCGGAGATTCTTTATGGAAACTGGCCCAAACCTATAACACAAGTGTGGCGGCCCTCACATCCGCCAATCATCTTTCGACTACTGTTCTGTCGATCGGCCAGACGCTTACTATTCCAGGCAGCAAATCCAGCACTTCTTCATCTACTTCAAGCTCAACAACCAAGAAGAGCGGAAGTTCTGTTTACACAGTGAAAAGCGGAGATTCACTTTGGCTGATCGCAAATGAGTTTAAAATGACCGTGCAAGAACTGAAAAAATTAAACGGACTAAGCAGCGATTTAATTCGTGCTGGGCAGAAATTAAAGGTGTCCGGTACTGTTTCTTCAAGCCCTAGTTCCAGTAAAAAAAGCAACTCTAATAAGAGTTCAAGCTCCAGTTCAAAAAGCAGTTCTAATAAGAGTTCAAGTTCTTCATCTTCTACGGGAACATATAAGGTGCAGCTTGGAGATTCACTTTGGAAAATTGCAAACAAAGTCAATATGTCCATCGCTGAATTGAAGGTCTTGAACAACTTAAAATCAGACACCATTTACGTGAATCAGGTGTTGAAAACAAAATCAAGCGGCTCTGTTACGTCTTCTAAAGACAATTCATCCAAATCGAACCAAACTTCAGCAACAACTAAATATACCGTTAAAAGCGGTGATTCCCTTTGGAAAATCGCAAACAACTATAACCTGACTGTACAGCAAATCCGAAATATCAACAATCTGAAATCAGATGTGCTGTACGTTGGACAAGTATTGAAGCTGACAGGTAAAGCATCTTCAGGCTCTTCATCATCGTCGTCTTCTTCGTCAAATGCAAGCTCCGGCACGACGACTACATACACGGTGAAAAGCGGTGATTCCTTATGGGTGATTGCTCAAAAATTTAATGTAACAGCTCAGCAGATTCGTGAGAAAAACAATTTAAAAACGGATGTCTTGCAGGTTGGCCAAAAGCTGGTCATTTCCGGAAAAGCTTCATCATCGTCTTCATCCGGTTCTTCAAACACCACCAGCTCAACGAGTGCGAAGATTAACACAATGATTTCGGCCGCTAAAGCGCAGCTTGGGGTTCCGTATCGCTGGGGAGGCACGACACCGTCCGGGTTTGACTGCAGCGGATTCATTTACTATGTACTGAACAAAGTCACATCCGTATCTAGATTAACGGCAGCGGGATATTGGAACACAATGAAATCAGTTAGCCAGCCTGCTGTCGGAGATTTTGTTTTCTTTACAACATATAAAGCCGGCCCTTCCCACGTCGGAATTTACCTAGGCAACGGGGAATTCATAAATGCCAACGATTCCGGAGTTGTCATTTCCAATATGAATAACTCTTACTGGAAACAGCGCTATCTCGGTGCAAAACGATATTTCTAAAAACAGAAACTGTGCGGCCTTAACGGCTGTACAGTTTTTTATTAGAGCCTAAAGACGTTGATGCTGATCATATGATTTGTCACCGGATGAAAATAGACTTCGGCCCGAACAGAAAAAGTGTCATCTTTTTGTCTGACTGTCACCCGAAAGACATCTTTCGTCTGCTGATCATTCACCTCTGTACGCCCCATATAAGCATAATCAGAAAATGAAGCGCCCTTATATTCATCCTGAATTTTGCTCCAGGCAAGCTGTTCCCACTTTTGAACGGACTCGTTTGTGTCCATTGAATGACCTTTTGCAGCCATTGACACGATAATCAATCCGCAAAAAAGAAGCGCAATGGTATACGGCAGAGATTTCATTTTTTCAGTCTCCTGTACCCAGAATATGTTCCCTCATAGGTTTACCAAAAGCGATATCTTCATTCAGGCATTTTGATTTTATGTCTCCCTCATATTGCTACCCCTTTACTGACGCAGACGGCAAGTTTTGCCCCGTCAATAACAGAGGATGCGGCATAAACTAATCATGAACTTCTCACCCAAGAAAGGAGAAGCGATTCATGGATTATGCCGATTACGATAAAGCGCTTTATTACACCCATCGTTCTCAATGGGATAATTTATTAATTTTAATGGTGCGTACAGAGGACGATTTGTTATCAAAACGAATTGAGCATTTTCTGCATGCGTATCATTTTGAACAGGATTACGCCGTTTTAGAAAAGATGCTGTATTCCCTTCTCCGTTATATTGATCATGCCACAGAGCTGACTTATGAAGATCAAATAGCCCTTCTCACATAAACAAATCCCGGCGTTTAGACGCCGGGATTTCCTGTTTTTGCGAACATGCTGAGTTCTTCGACAAGCTCTTTTATGCTTTCCTTAATGTTTTCAGCCACTGTAGCATTTTCAACATCAATATGCACCGGATCAAGCACCAGCTGCTTCGGAATGACATTGGCGTAGACACCCCGCATCACAGTTCTCATATTGTTCAGCGCATTGATGCCGCCTTTTCCGCCTCCCGCTACTGCCAATAATGCAACGGGCTTATATTTGAATTGTTCGCTGCTTAGAAAATCCAAGGCATTTTTTAAAGCGCCGCTCATGCCGCTGTGATATTCAGGCGATAATAATACAATCGCATCCGCTTTCGTAACGCGTTGCTTAAGCTCCTGTACCTTCAACAGTTCAGATTGATCCGCTTCACCGTTAAAAACCGGCAATACAAACTCGCTTAGATCAATCAAATCCGTGTGATACAGAGCTGCAATATAGGAAGCTGCAATTCTTGTTCTGCCATGTTTTCTAGGCGTGCCATTTATGACTAACATGTTCATTTTAAGATCTCTCCATTCAGGTTATATTTCACTGCGAAAAGCGCTGCTTGCGTGCGATCGGCCACTTCAAGTTTTGCTAAAAGATTCGATACATGGGTTTTTACTGTTTTTTCTGAAATAAACAAGGATGCTGCGATTTCTTTATTGCTTTTCCCGTTCGCTATTTCAGTCAGAACGTCTTTTTCCCTTCTTGTTAATTGATAGTATTTTTCTTTTTCCGGGTCGTGCTGATTTTTCATATGTGTCAGCACATGGGGCATAATAGCTGTAGAAAGCTTGTATTCGCCAGCATGCACTTGTCTTAGTGTTTTCACCAATTCCTCGGGCTCCGTATCCTTTAATTGATACGCCTTCGCGCCTGCCTGAAGCGCGGGGATGACGTGCTCCTGATCAGAGTAGCTCGTCAGCACAATGATATTCGTCTCCGGAAATTGCTGTATTGCTTTTTTAATGGCTTGAATGCCGTCCATCTCGGGCATAGACAGATCCATTAGCACAAGATCCGGCTTTGTCTCTTCGATGACACGGAGAGCTTCTATTCCAGTTGCAGCTTCTCCGACAACTTCAATATCATCCTGGGTGGCAAAGAAAAAACGCAGACCCTTTCTGACAACATGATGATCATCAGCAATGACAATTTTCATACCGCCCCTCCTTTTCGGCTTGTTAGCGGAAGCCTGATGGACAGCTTTGTTCCAGTTCCAAGCGCTGACTCAATCCAAAACTTAGCTCCGGCTTTTTCCGCTCGTTCTTTCATACCCTTGATGCCAAGTGAAGGCAGACCGGTATGCGCTTCATAGCGAAATCCTGCCCCATGATCGATGATATCCAGCTTCGCATGGCACAAAGAAGCAGTCAGACTAACATACGCCGTATCCGTTCCGGCATGCTTTTTGCAGTTATTTAAAGCTTCCTGTACGACACGCCATAGCATATGCTCCTGCTCATCAGTCAGAACAGGACAGCCTTTTTGTGTAAAAATGATCTTCAATCCAATGAGCGCACCATAGCTTTTAATGGCTTCAGCCAGCCCTTTTTCCAATCCTCCGGGGCGAAGCTGCCAAATTAACGCTTTCATTTCTGCGAGCGCGTCCTGTGATAGGTTTTGGATGAAATCAATCATCTGCTGTAAATTTTCATCTTTTGTTAGTGTCTTCGCAGCTTTGGCAGTTAAACTGACGGAAAACAGCATTTGATTGACTGAATCGTGAAGCTCCTGAGCGAGGCGGTTACGCTCCATTAAAAGAGCATTTTTTTGTTGATATTCAGAAAGCCTCATACGCTGGATTGCCGTTCCGATCTGAAAGGCGACAGACTCGAGTAAATGCAGCTCTTCCTCATCAAACATGGTTTTTCCGGCCGCCGCTACATTTAACAATCCGAATCTTCTGTCCCCGTCTTCTAAAGGCACAGTTGCATGATGCGTAATCCCTTCTGTGTCAAAACAATGCAGGTTTTCTGCTGATTCGATGCGTTTGCAGTTCATGATATTTGCAGCCTTTCTAAGCCCTCCGTTATTGAATTTCGTCAGGCAGTAACACTCCCCTTCGCACATCAGCACTTTTTCCTTGCGGCTTAAAGCCGGGGGCAGATAAGCGTCGGCCGCTAACGTATAAGACCCATCTTCTTCGATCAGAAAAATCCATCCGGATTGAAGGTTTGTCAGACTCAGCAACTCTTTTAAAACCTCATCCAGTGTTGCTTTGATATCGTGCCCTTGATTTAAGGTTTCCGCAATCGTTTTCAGCGTTTTTAATTTTTCCATCCTCGTTTTGCTCACGTTTCTCACTCCGGCATTGATCTTGTATTTAAGATTATACCAGTTTTTTGTATTTCATTACTTCACTGATGGGATGATTTTCTTTCAGACTTTTGGATGAGAAAAAGAAAAAGCTGGATCATTAACAATGACCCAGCTCATACTTGAATTATTTTGCCGTCGACTCAACAATTTCATCAACCGTCTTCATTACATCTTCAGAAAGGACGGCAAGTCGCTTTTCACTGTCTTCCAAAGATGACCCTTTTACGGCGAAATAAAATTTCACCTTCGGCTCAGTTCCAGAAGGACGAAGACAGAACCAAGACCCGTCTTCCAGGAAGTATTTCAGGACATTTGATTTTGGCAAATCGATGGCTTCTTCTTTGTTTTCAGTCAGAAGCGTCCGTTTGCTTACAGCGTAATCTTCTGCTGTGACAACCTGTTTGCCCGCCATTTTCTGCGGCGGATTTTGTCTGAAGGAAGCAAGAATCGCTTCAATTTGCTCTGCTCCTTGTTTGCCTTTCAGCGTCAGGGATTTCAGCCCTTCACGATAAAAACCATACTCGTTAAAGAGATTGATGAGCGCCTCATACAAAGACATTCCCTGTTTTTTATAGAACGCGCAAACTTCAACTGCCAAAAGCGCAGCCTGAATGGCGTCCTTATCGCGGGCAAAATCCCCGATTAAATAACCGTAGCTCTCTTCATAACCAAATTGGAAGGTATACTGGCCTGATGCTTCGTATTCCTTAATCTTTTCACCGATAAACTTAAAGCCTGTCAGCGTATCAATCGTATCAAGGCCGAATGAAGAAGCTACAGCACGGCCGATTTCGCTTGTGACGATCGTTTTGAGAACAACACCGTTATCAGGCAGGATGCCTTGTTTTTTCTTTTCAGAAAGCAGGTAATGAAGCAGCAGCGCTCCGGTTTGGTTTCCTGTCAGCACTGTATATTTGCCTTGATCGTTTTTCACCGCGATGCCGAGGCGGTCAGCATCAGGATCTGTCGCGATGAGAATATCTGCATTCTGCTCCTCCCCAAGCTTAATGGCATATTCGAATGCCGCATGCTCTTCCGGGTTCGGCGATGTAACAGTGGAGAAGTTTGAATCCGGCAGTTCCTGTTCTTTGACAACCGTTACATTTTTGTAGCCGAGTGCTTCAAGACCGCGTCTGACCGGTTTATTTGCAGTTCCATGCAGCGGTGTGAAAACAACCTTTACATCTACTTCTTTCGATAATTCAGGATGTACAGAAATGGACGTCAGTTTTTCTGTATAAACTTTATCAATATCTTCACCGATGATTTTGATTAAGCCTTTTTCTTTTAACTTATTTTCTTCGTCCACTGTGATCGTCAGCTCATTTTCAATCGCGTTTACCTGCTCAATGACGATGTCCGCTTCCTTTGGAGGCAGCTGGCCGCCATCATCCCCGTATACTTTGTAGCCGTTATATTCAGGCGGGTTATGGCTTGCCGTTACCACAATTCCCCCATAAGCGTTCAGCTGTCTGACAGCGAATGACAGCTCTGGCGTCGGGCGAAGCTCATCAAACACGTATGTTTGGATGCCTTGTGTCGCAAGTGTTTTTGCCGCTTCCATCGCGAACTCCGGAGATTTATGGCGGGAATCATAAGCAATGACAACGCCCCGTTTTTTCGCTTCCTCACCTTGCTTCGAGATGTATGCCGCAAACCCGGCCGATGCTTTGCGCACAGTGTAAATATTCATCCGATTTGTCCCGGCGCCGATTTCCCCGCGCATTCCGCCGGTACCGAATTCAAGGTCTTTATAGAAACAGTCCTCAAGGGCCTGTTCATCTCCCTCTAATTCAATAAGGCGCTCTTTTAATTCCGGATCTAAATGTTCTGTCTGTTTCCAGCGTTCATAGCTCTTTCTCCAAGTCATATTCGTCCTCCTATGTATCAGCTTATGCCATTATTTTATATGAAGCGGGTGCCTCTGTCACTTGATAACCTGAGATCTGGCCCTTTCCACGTAAAAAGAAATAACGGGCTGCAGACAGCCCGTTATGATTTATTGCTCAAGCGGTACGACCGCATCGTGTAAAAGCTTGTTGAGGTTTTCTGTATGTTTGTTTTTCGCCTGCTCATCCCATTGGAATCGCTCGCTCATAAAATCAATAACGGCATCTTTATATGTTCTTACCCAATTGATATCAAAAAATAAACGTCCCGTTCTGCGGACAAAGAAGTCAGCAGGAGTTGCAGTCATCTCTTCTTCTATACTGTATTCTGCCTCAGCAAGAATATGAACCGGAATGTTGCGTTTCGCGGCCTCATCTTTCAGCGCTTCTACCCGGTCAAAGACGCGATCTACGTTAGAGCCGTATCTGATCGCCAGCTGTTTTGCGTCTTTTTCTGATAAACCGGCTGCAATTCCTTCTTTTGTTTTCGCGGTAACGAAGGACATAAGATTTTTCGAACCGCCGACGTGCCCGCCAGAGATTGGCATGTTTTTCGTTTTACATGGTCCAAAATCCTTTTCGCCCTCTTCTTTTAAGCGATCACGGACAAGATCAACGATGTGCTCCGCCATTTTTCTGTATCCAGTCAGTTTTCCGCCGGCAATGGTGATCAGGCCTGAGTCAGATGTCCAAATCTCGTCTTTCCGTGAAATTTCAGAAGGATCTTTGCCTTCTTCATGAATCAGCGGACGCAGCCCCGCCCAGCTGGATTCGATGTCATTCGCAGTGATATTCAGTTCCGGGAACATGTAATTGATTGATTTGATGACATAATCACGATCCTCCGTTGTCATCCGCGGATGCTCCAGCGCCTCTTTGTAAACAGTGTCTGTTGTTCCCACGTATGTTTTGCCTTCACGAGGAATCGCAAATACCATCCGGCCATCAGGTGTATCGAAATATACAGCCTGTTTCAGCGGAAAGACAGACTGGTCAAATACAAGGTGAATGCCTTTTGTATGCTGCAAGTGCTTTCCGTTTTTCGAATGGTCTTTTTCTCTGAGCTGATCGACCCAAGGGCCTGTAGCATTGACAATTTTTTTCGCATACACTTTATATTCTTTCTTTGTCAGCACATCTTCAATTAATACGCCGACGGCTTTGCCTTTTTCGTAAAGAAGCTCCTTCACTTTGGAGTAATTCACAGGCTCTGCCCCGAATTTCACCGCTTCCTTCATGACTTCGATGGTCAGTCTCGCATCGTCAGTGCGGTATTCCACATAGTACCCGCCGCCTTTTAAGCCGTCTTTTTTTACCAAAGGTTCTTTTTGCAGCGTTTCTTTTGCTGAAAGCATGCTTCTTCGTTCTGACTTTTTCACACCTGCAAGGAAGTCATAAACCCTTAACCCGATTGATGTTGTAAATGAACCGAATGTGCCGCCTTTATGAAACGGAAGCAGCATCCATTCCGGTGTAGTGACATGCGGGCCGTTTTCATACACAATCGCCCGCTCTTTTCCTACCTCAGCGACCATTTTCACTTCAAATTGTTTTAAATAGCGCAAGCCGCCATGTACCAGCTTCGTTGATCGGCTTGATGTTCCCGCCGCAAAGTCCTGCATTTCGCTTAGTGCGACCTTCATTCCCCTTGATGCCGCGTCAAGAGCTGTTCCGGCTCCTGTAATTCCTCCTCCGATAATAAATAGGTCATATGTTTTTTTCGTCATGTCTGTCAGCATGCGATCTCTTTCAAGACTTGAAAATTGATGTTTCATCATTACGTCTCCTCCTTGTTGTCACGGTAAATAGAAAAAGAGACCACAACAGCCAAAGTGCATGCTTACACTTTGGTGCTGTGGTCTCTCCTCATCTCAGGACCGTTCTTATTAACTTGTAACCATTATACCATAGTATTACTTTATTTAAAAGCCATAGCTGCTTTCACGGCTTTTTGCCAGCCTTTATACAGCTCATTTCGTTTTTCTTCTTCTAATTCAGGCTCAAACCGTTTATCCAGATTCCACTGGTTCGCGATTTCAGAACGGTCCTTCCAGAATCCCACAGCGATACCCGCCAAATAAGCCGCGCCAAGTGCAGTCGTTTCATTAATTTCCGGGCGCTCCACAGGAACATTCAACAGGTCTCCTTGGAACTGCATTAGGAAATTGTTTTTCACAGCTCCTCCGTCTACACGAAGCGTCTTTAATGAAATGTTTGAATCTGCTTCCATTGCGTCAAGCACATCTTTGGTCTGATAAGCCAATGACTCCAGTGTCGCACGGATAAAGTGCTCTTTTGTTGTCCCTCTTGTCAGGCCGAAAACCGAACCGCGCACATCGCTGTCCCAGTAAGGCGTTCCCAGTCCGACAAAGGCCGGAACGACATATACGCCGTCAGTTGAATCCACTTTCTCTGCATAAGATTCGCTAAGCGAAGAGTCCTGGAACATTCTCAATCCGTCTCTAAGCCACTGGATGGCAGAGCCTGCGACAAAAATGCTTCCTTCTAACGCATAGTTCACTTTTCCGTCAATGCCCCAAGCGATTGTTGTCAAAAGCCCATGTTCGGACTTAATTGCTTTTTCCCCGGTATTCATCAGCATGAAACATCCTGTGCCGTATGTGTTTTTCCCCATGCCTTCTTCAAAGCATGCCTGGCCGAACAATGCGGACTGCTGGTCGCCTGCCGCTCCAGCAATCGGGATATTTTTTCCGAAGAAGTGATAATCAACAGTCTCCGCATACACATGAGAGGACGGCTTCACTTCAGGGAGCATGGATTTCGGTACGCCTAGAATGTCGAGCAGTTCATCGTCCCATTTTAAATCGTAAATATTAAACATCAGTGTTCTTGAGGCATTGGAGTAATCGGTCACATGCGCTTTTCCGCCTGACATTTTCCAAATGAGCCACGTATCAATCGTTCCAAACAGCAGCTCGCCTTTTTCCGCTTTTTCTCTTGCGCCTTCCACATTGTCTAAAATCCACTTCACCTTCGTGCCGGAGAAGTATGGATCGATTAAAAGCCCAGTTTTTTCTCTGAATTTATCATTATATCCTTTTTCACGAAGTTCCTCACAAATGCCGGACGTCTGTCTGGACTGCCAAACGATTGCATTATAGACAGGACTTCCTGTATCTTTATCCCACACAACCGTCGTCTCGCGCTGGTTCGTGATGCCGATGCCGGCAATTTGAGAAGCGCTGATTCCTGATTCAGAGATGACTGAGGCGATAACCGCGAGGACAGAGCCCCAAATTTCATTGGCATTATGCTCAACCCAGCCAGGATGCGGGAAGTATTGTGTAAATTCCTTTTGAGCAGAGTGGACAATTTTGCCTTCTTTATTAAACAGAATCGCTCTTGAACTTGTCGTCCCCTGATCTAAGGATAAAATGTACGTTTCCATAAGATGTCTCCCCTTTGATTAAATATATTTAGAATTTGATAATGTTTTAGCAGAATGTGATTTCGTATAAACATAGAGTCCTAACAATACCACAACCAATATAACGCTTACAATCCAGAAGCTGCTTGTGATGTGCCCTTTAAATGCAGCGTTGTAAAATACGCCGCCGAATGATCCGCCTAAAATCGGGCCGACTACCGGAACCCATGCGTATTTCCAGTTTGATGAGCCCTTCCCCGGAATCGGAAGAAAAGCGTGGGCTATCCGCGGACCTAAGTCACGTGCAGGATTGATAGCATAGCCGGTGGTGCCTCCCAGAGAAATACCGATTGCTACAATGAGGAAACCGACGATT
Source organism: Bacillus sp. EU52 (assembly GCF_037964975.1). Classification (NCBI taxonomy): domain Bacteria; kingdom Bacillati; phylum Bacillota; class Bacilli; order Caryophanales; family Bacillaceae; genus Bacillus; species Bacillus sp. EU52. Next base: position 955,988 of record NZ_CP150177.1, on the reverse strand, counting down.
AAAGGATTAAGTCCTTCTGTAAATTGATTTGCACCTATGGCCAAGATTCCAAGTACAAGGACAAATGTCCCAATCACTTCGCTTAAAACGTTTGCAAATGTATGCGGAATGCTGGGCCCTGTTGAGAAAACACCCAGCTTGGCAGCGGGATCATCCGTTGACTTCCAGTGCGGGAGGTAATGCAGATAGATAATCACCGCACCGATGATTGCTCCGATCATTTGCGCCGCAATATAAACCGGAACTTCTTTCCAAGGAAAATCTCCTACAAATGCAAGCGCTATCGTTAGCGCCGGATTCAAATGGGCACCGCTGATGCCGCCAACCGCGTATGCCGCCATGGCAACACCCAATCCCCATCCAAATACAACAACAATCCAGCCAGACTGGAATGAAAGCGATTTCTTTAAATTGACACCTGCACAAACACCTGCACCAAAAATGATAAGCAGCATCGTACCGATGACTTCTCCCCAAAATGCTGTCATAGCACATTCCTCCTAAAGTCACGATTAAAAAGCATGATAGAGAAGAAGAGAATAAAAAAACCACAACAAACCGCTTTACGGGTGCATAAACATTTGCCGTAAAGAGCTGCTGTGGTCTCCGAGTTCTCCATCACAATGTATTAACCTAGTGCAATTGTATCAGTGCATGAAAGCGGTGTCAATCACTTTCCGTCAAAAAGTTTTCATATTTTTTCCACAATTTGGTATTAGATGTTGTGACAGCTACAGCCCCCGCTTTCAATGCCTGCTCTACATCCTCTTCCGTACGGATGAAACCCCCGGCAAAGATGGGGATCCCTGTTTTCTCTTTTATTTCCTGAATGAGTGACGGAACGATGCCGGGAAGCACTTCGATGAAGTCAGGCTTATGCTTGCCGATAAACTCCATGCTTTTCTCCATCGCGCTTGTATCAAGCAAAAACAGGCGCTGAATGGCATAAATTTTCTTCTGCTTCGCTTTGGCAATCACGTTCGATCTTGTGGAAATAATCCCAGCGGGCTTGATATCCTGGCATATAAATTCCGCACCGTATTCGTCATGCTTAATCCCTTGAATGAGATCGACGTGCACCATCATGTTCTTTCCGTGCTTTTGCGCTTCTTTGATCACGCCCTTCAGCTGGCCGAGATGAATATCAAGAATAACACCGTAAGAGAACGAACTGTTCAAAAACTCATCAAATTGCTTCATATTGCGAATAGCCGGTAAGATCGGCTGGTTGTGAAAACTCATCATGTGCTCCTTTAATAATTCACTTTTATATTATATCGTTTGAAAACTTTCTTTCACCGTTTTCACGATAAAGGAAAGGTCCTCTTCTGTCAGGCAAAATGGCGGCGCAAGCTGGATGACATTGTTGTAGCCGGCGACTGTATCGCCGTTTTTGCCGATGATCAGCCCTTTTTCTTTGCACGCCGCAACCACTTGGTTTACTTTGGCGGCATCAGTCGGCTCTTTAGTCAATTTGTCTTTGACGAGTTCGATTCCGATCAGCAGCCCTTTTCCTCTAACATCCCCGACTGCCGGGTGTTCTCTCAGAGCTTGGAGCTCACCTAAAAGCTTTGCTCCAAGATCGCGGGATCGCTGAATCAGCTGTTCGTCCTCCATAATTTGCAGGTTTTTCAACGCCAAGGCACAGGCAGCCGGGCTTCCGCCGAACGTGTTCACGTGGCGGAAACGGTCATAAGGAGCTTCCCCCTGATACGCTTCGAAAATGTCCCGTTTAATAGCAGTCGCTGACAATGGCAGATACGCGCTTGTGATTCCCTTTGCCATCGTAATGATATCAGGCTTCACACCGTAGTGCATAAACCCGAACGGCTCGCCTGTCCGTCCAAACCCGCAGATCACTTCATCGCAAATCAAAAGGGCTCCGTGGCGCCGGCAAATGTCCTCCACCTTTTTCATATATCCGTCCGGCGGCATTAATATGCCTCCGCCTGTAATGATGGGCTCCATAATGACCCCGGCAATCGTTTCGCTTAATTCCCATGTCATGATGCGGTCGATTTCATTTGCGCTTTCAAGCGTGTCTGCATCATCAGGATTCCGGTATATATCTGGCGGAGCTGCATGCAGGAACCCTTGGCTCAAAGGCTCGTATTTATATTTCCGCTGCGCCTGTCCGGTAGCTGAGAGCGCTCCCAATGTATTGCCGTGGTATGCCCGATATCTTGAGATGAATTTATAACGGCTGTGGTCGCCGTTTTGCAGATGGTACTGGCGGGCAATTTTAAAAGCAGTTTCGTTTGCTTCCGATCCGCTGTTGGAAAAAAAGATAACATAATCGCCGCCAAGCCATTCATTCAGCTTTTCCGCCAGTTGAATTGCGGGTGCGTGACTTTGCGTTAACGGGTAGTAAGGCAGCTCCTTTAGTTGCTCATAGGCAGCCTCCGCAAGCTCCTTTCTGCCGTAACCAATGTTGACGCACCACAAACCGGACATCGCATCCAAATAGCGGCGTCCGTCTATGTCGGTTACCCAGACCCCCTCGGCCTTCTGGGCTATCAGGCTGTCCGCTTGATGCGCTCCCTTCATGGCATGCCACACAAATTGCTCATCTTTTTGCTTTAATCCCTGATTTTGCTGAATGTTTTCCATCCCCATCATCTCCATTTCATTAGCGTTCCCTATAATGCCAATTCAATTGAAACAGACCTTCTCTTTATGTGATTTCTTGGTGATGATTTCCCTGCCTTCAATATAAAGCCAGACCGGGTCAGAGTCAATAAACCGCGTAAATAATAAAATATCCTCTTTCTCAAGAAGAAAGAGGATGCAGCACCCAAAGCAAAACAGGCAAAGTGACAATGCTCAGCATCGTACTGATAAAGGTCGCACTCGAAACAACTTGGACAGCCATTGCAATAGCAATGTGAAGCCTAGCCGTTTTCTGTATGATATAGGAAATGGCGAAAATACAGAAACTCCATAAGGCACCTCCACTATACCTACTTTTATTTTAAAGATAGCACCTAAACAATTCCGCTTTTGTTTTAAAAAACCCGCCAATTCAGGCGGGTTTTTTGGGAATTATTTTTTATATTGAATATGATAAATATCACGCCGTCTGTCTTTTAGCTGGCGCACTGTACCGTTTTGGCGCTGTCTTCTGAGAATTTCCAGGTCAACATCGCCGATGACGACCATTTCAATATTCGGGTTTGTTTCGCCGACAATGCCGTCACGAGCGAATTCAAAATCAGACGGGGCAAAGATGCCTGACTGGGCGTATTGGATATCCATGTTTTCCGTTTGCGGAAGGTTTCCGACCGTTCCAGAGATAACCGTATAAATTTGATTTTCAACCGCTCTAGCCTGCGAACAGTATCTGACACGCAGATAGCCTTGACGGTCTTCTGTACAAAATGGCGTAAAGATGATTTTGGCTCCTTTATCAGCCGCAATCCGGGCAAGCTCAGGAAATTCAATGTCATAACAGATCTGGATCGCGATTTTCCCGCAGTCCGTATCAAACACGCGAACTTGGTCTCCTGCGCTGATCCCCCACCATTTGCGTTCATTCGGCGTAATATGGAGTTTGTATTGCTTCTCGATCGTTCCGTCCCGTCTGAACAGGTAAGCGATATTATAGATCTTGCCTTCCTCTTCGACGAAATGAGATCCGCCGATAATGTTGACGTTATACTTCACAGCCAAGTCAGTAAACAGGCTGATGTAATCTTCTGTATACTCAGTAATTCTCTGCACCGCCAAGCTCGGTGACCGTTCCTCAAGGAAGGACATCAGCTGGGTTGTGAAAATTTCCGGGAACACCGCAAAATCAGATCTTGCGTCGGAAGCAACATCGACATAGTATTCTACTTGATTCGCAAATTCCTCAAAGGAATAAATTTTCTTCATTTCGTATTGAATCACACAAATTCTAACAGGGAACGCCGATTTATAATAGCGTTTTGTCTGCTGCGGTAGATAATCCACATTATTCCATTCCATCAGCGTCGCATACTTGATCGAAGCTGTATCATCCGGGAGATAGTTCGGGTTAATTCGCATAAGGGTAAAGCCGTTCATCAGCTGAAAAGAAAGAACCGGATCGTAAATTTGGTGGCGTGTCACCTGTTCAACATACTCTCTCGCTGTCATTTCCTCTGCATATTTGTGATAGTTTGGAATCCGTCCGCCTATGATGATGCTTTTCAGGTTTAAGCGTCTGGCTAAGTCCTTTCTCGCCTCGTACAAACGGTGGCCAATCTTCATTCGTCTGTACTTCGGGTCCACCATGACTTCAATTCCATACATATTCAAGCCGTCAGGATTATGGTTGGTGATATAACCGTCATCTGTAATGTCCTGCCATGTATGACGGTCATCATATTCATCAAAGTTAATCAGGAGACTTGAGCACGAACCGATAATTTCACCTTCGAATTCTGCACAAAACTGCCCTTCTGGAAAATGCTCCAAATGGCTGATTAAATGCTCCCGCTTCCAAGGCTCCATTCCTGGAAAGCAGTCCTTTTGAAGATCGATAATCTTGTCGATGTCTTTCTCTTCGATATTGCGGATAACCATTTTCTTTTCAAACCGGGTCAAATCTAATTTCTCAGACAACCTACTCGCTCCTTTCTAGTTTTGTGAGTTCAGATGATCAAGCAATAGGGCGAGCTCCATCTCCGCCATTGATTCAAGCCTGTGATCATAGTCTTCAAACATCAAGGTGCCCGTTACTTTATTCGGGACAATGACACACTTCATGCCTGCACGTTTCGCAGCAATCGAACCATTGACAGAATCCTCAAACGCGAGACATTCCGCTGGCGATACCCCCAGGTTCTTTGCCGCCAATAAATAGAGTTCAGGATTCGGCTTCACCTCTTCCACATCATCAGCCGTTTGAATAACTTCAAAATCATCAAACAGGCCGATTTGCTTCAAATGGCCGGACACCCATTTATAATCAGAGCTGGAGGCAAGGCCTATTTTTAAGCCTAAATCCTTTGCCGCATTCAAATACGCTTCGACACCAGGTCTCGCTTTTTCTGATTCCATGCGTTTGGCAAACCGCTCTCTTCTCAATTGTGTGAGCTCTTCATGGTTCAGCTTTTTCCCGATCTGCTCTTCTAAATAGTCAAAAGGCCGGAAACCCGCTGCAGTTCCGATGACCTTCCCCCAGACAGATAGCGGCAGCACTGAGCCGTGCTCTTCAAATATTTCCTGAAGAACTTCATATTCGTGTGTTTCTGTATCTAGAATAAGCCCGTCAAAATCAAAAATTAACGCTTTAATCACTGGGTACAACTCCTTTAGTACGAATTGAGACATATGTATACACTCACTATACCCCGAAACAAGTCTGCTTTCAAAAAGTAAGGTTTTATGTGAAGAAAGAGCCTGCACACTGCAAGCTCTTTCTTATTAATGAATGTTTTGGTGAGAAATGTTTGTCAGCGCTGATCCCGCAGACTCGTTCGACATCTGATTGACTGCCAGGTCTCCAAGCGCAACGATCCCGACTAGATTGTTTTGATCTACAATAGGAAGGCGGCGGATTTGGTGCTGGGCCATCAGCTGCGACGCGTCTTCCAGACTCATATTAGGGTTTCCTGATACGAGTTCTGTTGACATCACTTCTGAAACGGGTGTCTGGCCATCACGGCCCTGAGCTGTAGTTCTTAATGCAATGTCACGGTCAGTCAGCATTCCTTTTAAAACACCTTGCTCTACAACGGGGATCGCCCCGACGTTATGCTGTTTCATTAGAGAAGCCGCTTCCTGAATCGTTTGATTCGGAGAAACGGTTGCCACCTGCGTTGTCATTGTATCTTTAACTGAACTCATTGTCAGCACCCCTTTCAATCATTAGTATGTTCAGACACGAGCCGTTTAAAAAGGGAGTTAGAGGAAAGGTTTTATGATATGATTTCTCTGATACAAAAAAGAGCTTTTCTAAAAATAGAAAAGCCCTTGCCGCATGATTATATCAGCCTTCTTTGACCGAAAAAGGCTTTGTTAGTCTTCTTTTGAAAGTCAGAAAAAGCAAACGGAAAATAAATCCCAAAATCATTCAGCATCTTGCTGTTTTTTTCAAAAATCGCCTGATCACTCAAATCAGAGTGCGGCGAAGGCTTGGTCAGGATAATATGTATCATTTGAAGACAAGCCATAATTTGAAATGCTTCTTTTAATGTTCCTTGGTAATAATGGTTATTTAAAGACAGAACGCCTTTCTTTTTAAAGCGCTGAATGTCCAGTTCGGAGAAATAAAGAGGAAATACATCATGGATCAGCTCCATAGACAGCTCCTTGATAAAGCTCTCCTGTTCTGCAGTTGCTGCGTTCACAATTCTCACGTCAATCACCTTTCTTGCCATCGAATATCCTAAGTCTTACTCAAGAATAGCACAGAAAAAAACGCGAAAGCTAAGGTAAGTGTTTCCTATGAGAAACAGCAGCCTTCCGCTTCGAAAAGGAGCCATTTAACATGAACCAAAAAGGCAGAGGGCTTGAGATCCTCATCAATGAAAAACAGGACGGCCAATGGCTGTTTTCCGTACTCAAAACAGCGCTCAAAGCTTCTAAACCAGTGATACAAGACTGGATGTCCCATCAACAGATAAAGGTCAATCACGAATCCGTCTTAAACAATATGATTGTAAAAAAGGGAGACCGTGTGTTCATTGATCTTCAGGAAAGTGAAGCATCTTCGGTCATTCCGGAGTATGGCGAGCTTGATATTTTATATGAGGACAATCATATGCTCATCGTCAATAAACCCGCTGGCATCGCGACGCATCCGAATGAGGATGGGCAAACCGGCACACTGGCTAATTTGATCGCTTATCATTATCAGATAAATGGCGAAACATGTAAGGTGCGCCACGTCCATCGTCTTGATCAGGATACATCTGGCGCTATCGTTTTTGCCAAGCATCGTTTGGCACACGCCATCTTAGACCAGCAGTTAGAGAAAAAGACGCTGAAGCGTACGTATACCGCCATCGCTGAAGGTAAGCTACGGACGAAAAAAGGGACAATTAATTCACCAATCGGCAGAGACCGGTCACACCCGACAAGACGCCGGGTTTCACCAGGCGGGCAAACTGCCGTCACTCATTTCAAGGTAATGGCCAGCAATGCGAAAGAACGGCTGTCGCTCGTTGAATTAGAGCTGGAAACAGGCAGAACACACCAAATCCGTGTTCATCTGGCGAGCCTCGGCCATCCGTTGACAGGAGACTCGCTTTACGGAGGCGGGAGCAAGCTGCTAAACAGGCAGGCACTGCACGCCAATAAAGTACAAGCGGTTCACCCGATAACAGACGAGCTCATAGTTGCTGAAGCCCCTTTCCCTGCTGATATGAAAAACCTTTGCCGCACATATTTTTCATGAAGAAAAGCCGCAGGCACTGCCTCGGCTTTTTAAGTCACTCGTTTTCCATATATAATATAGCGTTTCGGGGCATTTCCGACGTATGAAAACGGATAGCAGGTCGTCAGAATCAGCTCTTCCTTTTCATGCTGGAGCGTGATAATAGATGTGTCATCCTTATCGACAATTTTTGTATTTACAATTTCATATGTGAATTCTCCATATGACAGGAGAATGCGGAGCCGATCCCCCTTTTCCAGCTCTCCCGTCCGGCGAAACACGGTATCCCGATGCCCCGACAGCACAATTTGTCCGTTTTCATCAGGATAATAGCTGTCCTTGTAATGCCCGACACCTTTTTCTAAATCATCAGCATCGGTGCCCTCCACGATCGGAAGCTCTGCATTGATTTTCGGTATTTCCAAAATGCCGCTCGCTTGGCCGGTCTCAGGCTTAAATGATGCTTTGTTCTTTGCTTGATCTGTGCTATTTTTCGTCCCCAAAAGTTCCTGTGGCTTTTCAGCCGCCAGTTTTGCTTCTTTTAATGTCTGTTCCGTTTTCATATTCGTATCGATTAATTTAAAGCCTCCATAGCCTGCGATCACTAGGCCGGCAGCAATGATGAATAGTGGAATAACTTTTTTCACGTTCTGGAGGCGCTCCTTTTTCTTCTGACATATAGATAAGTTCCTGACAATGTCACCGCCGCACCGATTACCATAAAGTTATAGTAGCCCGCTGACGTATCCGGAAGCTGATGATCAGACCCGCTTTCCGCAGTCTCGGTTTGTAACGGCAATGTGCTGATGCTATTAGCAGTATCAGCGGTTTTTGTGTTGTTGATTGGTATTTCATTGAATCTCGAAATGGCTGAAGGCGGAAGCTGATGAACCGGTGCTGTTCCCGGAGTTTCTTTTATATCAGGCAAATCCACATCAGGCTCTGGAACCTCTTTCATTGGATGCTCCGTCCCCGGATCATCTCCAGGCTCTTCCGTAATCGGGTCTTTTGTTACAGGGTCTTCAATATCACTGGCTTCAGCGAGCTTAATTCTTCCCTCTTTTGTATACGCAATTGGCTCATCAAAACTCTTCACGTACTCAACTGTCGCTTCCAAATCCTCAGGCCCTGTCACCGGATTTTTTCCCAGCAGTCCGATTGGCTGATATTTGGCTCCTGTCGCCGTCGCCATAAAGTTGTTGACGGTCAATGTATATGTGGCATCGGGCTGGATCTCGGTGCCATCTGCCATTTTCATATCAACTGCTTTTCCGGTTTCTTTATCCCACGTATACGTAAACCCGCTGATGCTGTAGTCAGGCCCAAAAACCGGCGAGATTTGAGCATTGATAATCTCTCTTAAATCTTTTCCTTTAATCTCAAGCTTCGTTAACACATTTCCAAACGGCTGAATATTGTAAAGATCTCCCCACGTAATCGGGCCCTTCTTCAGCGCTTCACGTATGCCGCCGCCATTCATAAGAGCAAAATCCGTTTTCATGGCAGCTCTCATACCATCCGCAATCAGGTTTCCAAGAGGTGTATCGCCGTCATTTGAATACCCCCCTCCCATATCAACAGCGGCTTCGCCGACTACCTCGCTGATAATCGGTTCCGCAATTGTTTCGTATTTCTTTAAAATGGCTGACGCGCTGACATCCGGTTCGATTTTACTTTGATCAACATATACGATTTCCGCGGACTTTTTGACAATGTCTTTTGTCGTTTTATCGATCTCTACATCAACGACACCTATCGCTTTTCCATATTCAAACGCTTGAACAATCAGTTTTCCATTCACTTCACCGTTAACAACCTGATGATTATGCGCGGCAAAAATCACGTCAATTTCAGAATCTGTTTTGTTTGCAAGATCAGCAGACTCACCGGTAATGGCGTTGCCGTTTTGTTCAGCTGACATATGTGCGAGAACCGCGATAGCCTTCACGCCTTTTTTCCTCAGCTCTTTGGCCGCCTTATTCACCGCTGTTGCTTCATCTGTAAACTCGATATTTTTTATTCCTTCAGGCATAACCATGCCAGCTGCCGACTGTGTGACAACCCCGATAAAAGCAACGGGTACGCCCTCCACATTTATGATGTCATAAGCCGGCAAAAAGGGCTCTCCAGTTGATTTCATTTTACAATTGGCACATACAAGGGGAAAGTTCTGTCCATTATATCCGCTTGTGCCTTTCGGATGATCACCGCCGTTTAAGATCCTCAGCAGTTCATCCGTGCCTTCATCAAATTCGTGGTTTCCCACGGTTCCGACATCAAATCCGATGTCCTCCATCAGTTCTACAGTCGGTTCATCCTGAAGAAGAGAGGAAACTGGAGAACTTCCGCCGATCATATCTCCCGCGTGCACAATCAGCGAGTTTTTCTTTTCAGCCTTTTTTTCTTTTAAATATGCGGCGGCATAATCCATGCGTCCAAACGTGCCGTCTGCAATTCCATTTCCATCAAGATCAAGCTCGTATTGCTGATCGATTTTGCCATGCAAATCATTCATGCTGAGAATTCTAAGCGGCACATGTTCTTGAGGTGCCGTTTGCCTTTTTTTATATCCCGCGCTCTCCGCTTCACTTGCTGAAGCGAAGAAAATTCTGTTTTCAACAGCTACCTTCTTCCAGTCAGCTGGCTGCACATATGTTTTATTCGACGAATCCCCTACATATCTTGTCAAGCCTTTCCTTTGCTCTCTGGCTCTGAATTCAAACGGCATTTCCATGAGCGGATCGTTTTCATTCCAGATTCCTTTTTGGTCTTTTTTTGCAGTGGCTACTGCGGCCTGAAACTGCTGATAATCCTCTTCATTGTCAACCGGCCAAATAAAATACGTCGGAGCATAGCCATTTTTTACAAGCTCTAAGTTTACGTTGGAACCTGATTCGGTTATGACTTGTCCAAGCAATCTGCCATAGCTGTCCTTGGCTTCACTCCCGACCTTGACAGTAATTTTATCACCCGGGGACAGAACCGTTTTTAGATAGTCAGATGCTTTTTTGCCAAATCTTAATTGATTTTCATCTGCGTCATTTTTTGGTGTGTGATATGTTTCGGGTGTATCTACATTTACAAACCGGATTTTTGTCGTTCCAAGCACCGGAGATTTGAGATGAATGGTATCGCCGTCAACTACCCGGTCAACAATCCCTTCATATTCTCCCTCCGAAGACGGAGGTACAGGCTGCTCTTCAAGCAGCTTCAGGTCAGCCGATTTTCGCGGAAGCAGCTGAAAGGTTTGGTATCTGCTTAACACACCGGTAAATTCATACCATTTGCCCTCATCAAGCTCGTCTATCACCCCTGTTTCATTCATAACCCGGAGCGTCATTGCATGATGGTCGTCATCAATCATTGTTACATTGTAACCGCCGCCGGCAGGAGAACTTGGAATTGAGGAAACAAAAGCGGTTAGTTTCACAAGGCGTCCTTCATACTTATCACCTAGGCTGCCGTTAATAAGTTCATTGATTGTTAAGTGTTTGGGGGCTGGGAGGGATTGATTTGACTGGTTGATTTTGATGCCTGATGAGCTTGGAACGATTTCTTTCAGCCCCTGGTAAGACGTGATTTTCCCTGTCACCGTGACATCCATACCCTCTTTTAATTCGGGAAATTGTTCAGGGGATGGCGAATAAATGTTAATGCCTCCGGTTTCATCTTGCAAAAAGGTCGACAGTTTCCCGCCTCCGATTGCGTTTTGATCAGCTGTAATGATCCCTTTTATCGTTACTTCTTCATTCAGCCTTCCCCGTGCTTCATTTATGGTCACTTGCTGTTCAGCCGGCGGAGTTTTCGTGTCATCGGTTACGTTCATCGACTGAACGTTTTTAAGTCCTGTCGTGTTAAAGTAATTTTCAAGCTTTCCTTGAACCGTTATCTTTTTCCCAAGAAGAAGCGGATTGGTTTGCAGCCCAAATTGGCTTCTGAAGGCGGAGGGGATTTGCACAGGAAGGATGTGTTCGGGCGATGTCTCATTTTTACGGTCTGCCAGCGCGACATTATAATCATTTGAGAAAGGGCTTGTCAGCTTATAATGCTGTGGGGAAACAGCCTGGCCGACTGCATATCCTTCGACAAGCGTCTGTCCTTCTTTTTGCTGTATTGCCTTCTCAATCGATATAGGCTGTTGCGGTTCAGCTGCCTTTACAGCTTCGAACGTGTACATTACATTTAAGAACATCAATGCCGTGATCAACACAATATGCAGAATACGCCTCATCATATTTCCTCCCTTATACACATAATGACAACGATTTTGTCTGCTTATCATTTCGACAGACAGCATATAAATCCTTTCAGGCTTCTGCATAATACACGGCAGACTGACACAAAATACAGCTGATCTGAAAAAAAAGGAGGAATTCGGTTTGGATCAGTTCAATCAGCAGCAACAATCCCAAATGAACAAAGGTATTCCTGGCAAACCGCATAAAAACCACGGCGGACATGAAATGTTTGATATGCATGAGGTGCTTTCCGGAACACTTACTGTGCTAGATCAGTTTATGATGCTGAGACAATTCTGTAAGGATCAAGAATTATTAAACATCCTTGATCGTCAACATCAATTCATTACATCTCAATACAATATAACTGCAGAATGCTTCAAAACAGGCAGCGAACCTTCACAAAAAACAGCAACTTATATGATGAAGGAGGACAACCAGACTGTTTACGGCATGCAGCCGTCACAGCCTAAAAAACCTGTTCAATCCATGAATGATATTGATGACAGCATCATCAGCCGACAAATGCTTTGCGCGATTAAAGCACAAGCTTCTATGCTGACGATGGCTTCTCTGGAAATGACAAATCCGGCCGTAAGACGCGTACTGTCTGCGCAAATTCAGGAGTATGTTGAAATGGCATTTGAAATTTTCCTATACCAAAACAAACACGGCTATTACCAGGTTCCTCAGCTTGATGCGCAGGATATGGAACAGCTGAGAAATTCATTCGCCCCTGCCCAAGGACAAATGCCTCCGACACAAGGCGGAATGGGTCAGCAAGGACTTCACTAATAACAAAGGCATTGGATAGATACTATCCAATGCCGCACTGTTTTTTTCAAATTTTTTCTTAAAATCTTTTTCAAATTGATCAAGACTTTCCTTTGTTGCTGATTTAAACCCTTTTTCAAAGTCCCCTTTTTTTGCCGTTTCCTTAATTATTTCTGAAATAATGTCTTTCCCGTATTTGTCCGTCAGCTCATCGATCATATAAAAGCTTTGCAAATAGACATCAGTGTCATATTCGGCTCTGGCTTCCTGCCAGTCTCGATCAGTCTGCAAACGGTCAAAGGGCACGACAGAAAACGTGATCGGATCTATGAGCAATTCATAGTTCGCAATCCACTCGCTTAACCCTTCATGAAACCATAACGGAAACTCATCGGGATCCGTCTCAAGCTCCTTCAATTTCTGGTGAAACGCATGGTGCGAGTATTCATGAATCAACAATCTCTGGTACAAATAAACCGCTACCTCGTCCCCTTCTAACAGTTTCTTTTTCTCTTCAGGCAACAATCCGATCAGCTGCTCCCGTTCAGAATAAAAACCAACTACATCCAATAAACCGGAGTAAGCCTCCATCTGTTTTTCATTAGGAAAAAAAATAATGTCAATAGGCTTTTGATTCGAATATCCAATCATAATCTGATTAATACTGACCGCATATTCAAGCGTTTCTTTCGTCAATGGCAGTAAGGACTTTTCCTTAGAAGTGTAATAAATATCGGCCTGTTTGAATGACTCTTTCTTCATGTGCTTCGTCACTTGTTCTTTTGTTATTCCAGATGCCTGACCTGGAAAAGACAGGATATACATCGCGCTTGATACGATGGCTGAGCTCACAGCCAGCATCACAAGGACTCCGCACAGGAATAGAGCGGATGCCGCACGCTTTCCTATGCCATCCCGCAAACGTCTCCCTCCCTGAGCCGGTCCGTCTTGTACCTTTTTATTTTTACTCTATGCAGCCTGAGTTCGCAGTGTGTCATTAACGCAAAGAAAAAGCCGCACAAATTGTGCGGCTTTTTTTATTTATTCAGCGTTAGGGAATACGCGCTGTACAGTTTGTGTAAATTCATCAAATAATCCGGCGATTGGGTCACCATTTTGAATACGTTTTCCATATCCTTGCATACGCTCTACAAAATCAGGGTTAGCTGAAACGTAAACATTATCAATGTTTTTGTCAGTAGATCTTACCTTTTTGGCTATTTTTTTCTTCAGATTGTTTTCTACTGCACCTTTATTTCCATTGGTTAAAACGACTGCAACGTAGGCTTGATTTCCAGCCACAATGATATCGGCATGCTTTACTTCTTTTAGGTCTGTTACTTTATTAGCTGCTTCATCAGCAACCTCAAGTTTTCGGTCGTTGTTATTATCGTCATTTACACGATTGTTATTGACATTATCATTAACATTGTTGTCAACGTTATCCCGATTGTTTACATTCCGCATATCGTCATTGGCCGGATTTCGATAATTTACGTTTCTTACATCATTATTATCACGTCTGCCCTCACCTTGGTCGGCTACACCGCAGCCAGTCATAAGCAAAGGGATAAGAAGCACAGACGCAAGGACTTGTTTTTTTCCAAACATGTGAATTCCTCCTTTATCACTTTACTTATAGGTTTTTCTAACTGGCTTTAATTATGCATGCAAATCTGGAGGAAATGCTTTCCCGGGAAATATAACGGTTAATTTGTCTAACGAGGGGGAAAATATGAATACACTGCAAAGGAGGGATCATGTTGTTCAACCAGCGAAGAGGAATCAGCCCCGCAGCATTGATCATAGGATCAACTATGCTTATTGCTGCATTATCACCTCAGATCCGCCAAAGAATCAGCGGGTTTATCACAGGACAAATGAACAGACGAAATTCAGAAAATAACACGTTTGATGCTTCTAATGTAGGAAACATGGTCAAACAAGCATTTAGCAGAAGCAGCGGTGATAACCAAGACCGTTCGCAACATCAAAGCCAGCGGCAAAATGGCCGTCAGCACCAGCACGCAGGACAGCAGCAACCACAGCATCAGCATACACAGTCTCAAACTAGGCAAACTGAGACACCCGCGAAAAAAAGACAGCCGCATTATGCTGAACCCATTCATTTTGAACAAAGCGCAATGAATGTCATGGACGACAACACGATGATGGAAATGCTGGAGGACTTAGAACCCGGCCGTTAAAAAAACGTGTAATCCTGTTGGGATTACACGTTTTCATATATTACGCTTCTTCAGCTTCAATCACTCTGGATTGATCATGAAATGCCCCTTGATCAATTTCCTTTGTGACCTTACTTGTAATAAGACCGGATGTCATGCTTCCGCTGACATTCAAAGCAGTACGCCCCATGTCGATTAACGGTTCAATTGAGATTAACAAACCGGCGAGCGCGACAGGCATGTTTAATGATGATAAAACAAGAAGCGCCGCGAATGTCGCTCCGCCGCCGACTCCGGCAACCCCGAAGGAGCTGATGGCAACGACTGCGATAACAGTGATAATAAACACCGGGTCAAATGGATTTTGGCCGACAGTCGGAGCAATCATCATCGCCAGCATCGCAGGATAAATGCCGGCACATCCATTTTGGCCGATCGAAAGACCGAACGAACCGGCAAAGTTTGCGATCCCTTCTGGTACACCCATGCTTCTCTGTGTTTTAATATTCAGCGGTAAAGCACCCGCGCTAGACCTTGACGTAAATGCAAATACAAGTACAGGCACCGCTTTTTTCAAATAAATCAGCGGATTCAAACCGCTGAACGTCAGCAGCAGCAAATGAATGATAAACATAGTGATTAACGCGGCATATGAAGCAATCACGAACATGCCCAGTTTTAGAATGCTGTCAAGATCACTCGTTGCAATTGTTTTTGTCATGATGGCTAGCACCCCATAAGGCGTCAGTCTCAAAATGAGTGTGACAACACGCATGACAATGGCATAAACGGCATCAACCAGTTTTTTAAATGTTTCTGCCTGTTCCGGCTGTTTGTGTTTTACGCCGAGGAATGCCACTCCAAGGAAAGCGGCAAAAATAACGACAGCGATCGTTGAAGTCGGTCTAGCTCCCGTAAAATCTAAAAACGGGTTTCCAGGCAGCAGTTCAACAATCTGCTGCGGCAGCGTTTTCGCTGTCATATCCTCTGATTTCTGCTGAAGCTCCTGTCCCCGTGAAAGCTCTGTACTTCCTTGGTCAACCTGAATCGCCTGCAGATCAAATGAAAGCGCGGACGCGATACCGACAGCTGCAGCAACTGCTGTTGTTGCTACTAAAATCCCGATAATCAAACCGCTGATTTTCCCAAGATTTTTTGTCAGCTTCAGCTTTGTAAATGCGCCGAGAATCGAAATAAAGACGAGCGGCATGACAACCATCTGAAGCAATTTGACATATCCGCCCCCGGCAATATTAAACCAGTCGGCTGTTTGAATGACTATATTTGAAGTCGGGCCGTAAATCAGCTGAAGCGCAAATCCGAATACAATTCCCAGCCCCAGCGCAGTAAATACACGTTTAGAGAAGGAAACATGTTTTTTCTGCATAACAAAGAGCCCTAAGATAAGTAAAAATAAAATAAATACATGTAATACAACCAGTAAAGTCTCCAAAGCAGGTAAACTCTCCCTTCAAATTTTCTCATTTACTATAGTACACTAATTCCGATGGGTCAAGTGCGAATTATTTTAACTTATCAATTCAAGTAAAAAAACCTTATATAATGCCTTTTTTGTTCTTTTCTTTCCCTTCCATCTTTAGTACCTTATATAAGGGTGATAATATTGCTGAAAGAACTGTTTGTAAATTTGACCATTTTAATCACATTTAATTATCTCTTCACCCACCTGTTTAAAGAAAGGTTAGTACATAAAAAAGACAGCATATCTTTTCAAGCTGTTAAGGGACTGGCCTGCGGTTTACTCGGGGTTATTCTGATGGTTTTTGGATTTACCTATCAGCATTCAATTATTGATCTTCGAAATATCCCTATTATGATTGCCGCTCTTTATGGAGGCTGGGTTTCAACGGCAACGGCCCTGGCCATGATCACTGCAGGCCGCTTGCTGATTACAATGAACACATCTGCACTATACTCGGTTATTATCATTTGTATCGCTGCCATCCCGTCACTCATTGTTTCTAGAAGAAAAAAAGTTCAACTAAAACATGCTTTCTATCTTTTAATAATCACAAATAGCTTGATCTCCTTTTCCTTTTATTTTCTTATAGATTTACATTCATACGAACTTCATTTGTATTTTTGGATCATATCAATAGCGGGCGGCATGCTCAGTTTATATATTATTGATCATGAAACAAATGCACATCTTCTTTTTAAACAATATAAGTTTCAGGCGCACTTTGACTTTTTAACAGGCGTGTATAACCGAAGAAAGTTTGAAGAAACCACAAAAGCTCTGTATCAGCAGGCGGCCGATACCCCGCATTTTCAATTTGCACTGATTTATATGGATATCGATCATTTTAAGACCATCAATGACCAATATGGCCATCATGAAGGAGATCAGGTGCTCAAAGAGCTGGGGTTACGTCTGAAGCAGAGCATCCGAAATACTGATCCTGCCGCTCGGATCGGCGGTGAAGAATTTGCCGTGCTCCTGCCGAACTGTTCTCTTGATAAAGCAGCCCGGATCGCTGAACGGATCAGGAGAACTGTAAGCGATGCACCGATTGTATTAACAAACGGCGAAGAGCTTTCAGTTACGATATCACTAGGGGCCGCTCATTACCCCAATAATACGGAACAGCCAGGATCCTTGCCCATTCTTGCCGATCAAATGCTTTACAAAGCGAAAGAAACGGGACGGAACAGAGTGTGTTTATCAGAAAAAAAAGAATGAATTCAATGTTCGAATTCATTCTTCCAATCTGAAAGACGTTTCAAAGGCAGAAAAGCCGGGACAAGATCTCCCTGATATTCTTTTTCTATAAATGCCGCTGTATCATCAGCTTGATAAAGCTCAAGAATGGTTTGCAGCGCTTCCCGATCTTGATCCTCCGCTCTGACAACAATCAAATTCATCTCTTCCTCAGACATGAGTCCGCCGCTCTTTAGCGTATGCTTTTTCGGGTTCAAGCCCGCTTTTTTTGCTTCTGATGGTTTCATGACAAACACGTCGGCACCGCTCACTGCATCCTGTTGCCGGACAGCTTTTAATTTCAGGTGTCTCGGATTATCTTTAATCATATCAACTGAACCTGTTCCGTTAAATCCGTTTTTCAGCGTTAGCAAACCCGCTTCCTGGAGCACCGTAAGCGCCCTGCCAAAATCGAACGCTTTATCCGGAACAGAAACGACAGCTCCCCGCGATATATCTCGGATTCGTTCATATCGTTTTGAATAAATGCCCATGGGCGTTATGTATGTCGTCCCGAGCGGTGCCAAATTAAGTTTGTATTTTTCAGTGAACGACTGAAAATATGAAATGGTTTGAAAGGCGTTGGCATCAATTTCTTTGTTAGCAAGTGCGATATCAGACTCCGCATAATCAGAAAAAGGGATCAGCTGAATATCCAGCCCTGCCTCTTCAGCCTTTTGAGCAATATAGTTCCATATTGCCCCGTCAGACTCAGCAATCCCGATTTTTATCGATTCATGTTCTGCAGACGGTGAACATGCAGTAAATGAAACGAGAAGAACAAGGACGAAACTGCATATAAGCCACTTTTTCATTGTGACCATACTCCTATCTATGTATTAGAGCATGCAAGCAATATCAGACATAAAAATCATACGCTCTCTTAGTTGATAAACGTTGTCATTTGTAATATTGATTAACTTTTACCTTACTCATATCCAATAAGGTTGTCAATTCCTATTACTTATCTTCCCAAAATGAAGGAATACTAAGGCAAACGTATGATCACATATCGAGAAAACAGATGAATTTCCGTAAATAAATATCAAATTGAAAAATAAATATGGTATTTTCCGAAAAAAATTTCAATAAGCAGTTGTTTTTTCTGAAGATTACTGGTAGAGTAAAGGTAATTATTTTTGTTCGAACTATCTTTAAGAAGAAAGTTTTGTAAGAGTTTTCGTCTTGAAAGTTTGTTAAGAGCAAGAATAGTGAATTTAAGCGTTATGATCGCTTTAGGAGGAAATTTCATGTTAGAAGGTAAAGTAAAATGGTTCAACTCTGAAAAAGGTTTCGGATTCATCGAAGTAGAAGGTCAAGACGATGTATTCGTTCATTTCTCTGCTATTCAAGGCGAAGGCTTCAAAACTTTAGAAGAAGGCCAAGCTGTTTCTTTTGAAATCGTTGAAGGAAACCGCGGACCACAAGCTGCTAACGTTACTAAAGAAGCGTAAGCATAAATTGATATGAAAAACTGCAGGTGCAAACCTGCAGTTTTTATTTTGACAAAAAAGCTGTTTTGCATAAGCAAAACAGCTTTTTTTATTAGTTTGCAATATCCCGCTTCATGAAGATTCCGAAAGCAAGCAACAGGAAGATGATAAAGTAGATCGCCAGCATGACGAGAGAAAACGTCATAGTCATCCCTTTTATTAACGGTGTGCCATCCACATACTGAGTCAAGTCGACATTAGCAAACAATATATACTTTGCCCAGTCAAATTTCGCTGCAATAAATGCAGTTGCAGTCGTACCGGCAACCAACAAGAAGATGGAAAAACCAACCGCAAGAGAGCTGTTTCTGAATACCGCAGACAGCATAAACGCCATCGTCGCCACCATTAAAGCCGAGACGGATTCAGAAAGATACGTTGTGGCCAAATGCCCCATCATGTTTTGCTCAATGACATGGCCATCCTTATAGATTAAATGAATATTCGCGGCGGTTTCACCACCCGTCCCGAAGAAGATCAACCCTAATAAAGTAGAACCGATAAATAAAATCAACAGCAACAGGAGCCCAAACAGGAGAACTGTAATATATTTGGACATCAAAATTTGAAAACGACTGAGCGGCCGAATCATTAATAGCTTAATCGTTCCCCAATTAAATTCGTTCGCGACAATTCCGGCCGCGATGATAATAGTAAACAGACCGGTAAGGATGGTAAAGTTTGCTGAATCCGTTACATAAGACCATACCGTATAGCCCGTGTCACTAGGGATATTATGCTCGATGCGATAGTCGTTGAGTGTGATTGTTTCTTTATACCCATCTTTCAGTGAAGGATCTTCTTTGATTTCTTTCTTTAATTCGGCGTTTTGTGCTTGAAGTTCTTGTTTCCAATGGGAATTTGATTCACCAGCAGAAAAATGATTCGCCAAAAATGCAAATCCAACCATTGTCAGCCCCAGAATTCCGATCATCACCCATGTTCCGGCTCGGCTGAAAATTTTGAGCCACTCATTATAAATCAAATTAAGCATGCTGAACCTCCTCTTTTGTTTCACCTGTCATTTCTAAGAAACGGTCCTCTAATGATTTTGTTATGACCTTGACCTCATAAATACGGATTTGCTGCATCACCAGCAATTCAATAACCGCAGGGACTTCCTCTTTAGCCAGTTTGATTTCTACACCATTTGTCTTACTCAGCAAATCGTACTGATTTAAAACAGTAGCGGCTTCACTCGGCTGCTCAACCTGGAAGAAATATGTATCATTCTCATCAATGTTTTCATCTTTTACATTTTGAATATCGATCAGCTTTCCTTTTTGCAGAATCGCAATTCGATCACACATCAGTTCCATTTCTGACAGCAGGTGGCTTGAAACGATGACAGCCATTCCTCTTTCTCGGGTCAGCTTCTTTAAATGATCTCTGATTTCTCTGATCCCCGCCGGATCAAGGCCGTTTGTCGGTTCATCCAAAATCAGCACTTTCGGATCGTGCAGAAGGCATTGTGCCAAGCCAAGACGCTGTCTCATCCCTAGAGAATATGTTTTCACCTTGTCGTGGATTCTGTCTGTTAAACCGACCAGCTCAACAACTTCATCAATTTTTTCCTTCGTGACACCCTTGACCATCCTTGCGTATTGCTGGAGATTTTTATATCCGCTCAAAAATTTATACAGCTCGGGATTCTCAACGATCGCTCCAATATGCTTAATCGCCTTGGCATATTCTTTCGTAATTGATTGGCCGCAAATGAGGACATCACCTTTCGACAGCTTCATTAACCCCACCATCATCCGGATGGTTGTCGTTTTCCCCGCTCCGTTTGGTCCCAAAAAACCGAATACCTCGCCTTCACGAATCGTAAAACTGAGATTATCAATGATCGTTCGGCCTCTGATGTTTTTAGTCACGTTTTTCAATTCCAACACTGTTTTCATCATATTCCTCCTCTTTCTAGCAAACTTCCATTTTTGATTTAAACCATTGCAAAACAGACATGCCTTCCTGTTCACGAATATCTTCTACTTCACGCTGCGCAACTTTTTCTCCATTGGCGAGGATGATTACTTCATCTAACAAAGTCTCAATTTCATCAATTTCATGTGTCGCGATCACGACAATCTGCTGCTCAAAATCAATGTACGACACAAGGCTGTTTACGATGGAATCCCTGACCATCGGATCAAGCCCGGAAAAAGGTTCATCAAGCAAGATGACGTCTGCCCGTCTCGCTAAAGCAAGAACGATTTTCAGCCGGCCCCGATTTCCTTTTGATAGCTTTTTGATCTTTTTTTCCGGATTCAGCTGCATCTCATTCAATAGCTTATAAGCCTGTTCTGTTTGAAAATCAGGAAACTGCGACTGATAAAAATTCACCATATCTTTAACAGTGAAATGCGGATAAAACATATCAAGCTCAGTAAGATAAGCCGTTTGACGCACCATTTCTCTCGTAACCTGCTCTTCATCAACTTTCACAAATCCTGAAGTCGGAAACAGAAGGCCAGCCATCATTTTCAGGGTCGTTGACTTGCCGCTGCCGTTCGGTCCGATCAGGCCATAAATCCGTCCGGATGATAGGGTGATTGACACATCATTGACGGCCGTATGGCGGCCATATTTTTTTGATACATGTTCTAGCTTGATTTCCATTTTAGCCTCCCTCTGTGAATGTTTTAATCCCTTCTACCATTTCCTCTTTCGTTAGCCCCAGCTCTTTCATTTGCTTGACAAAGCCTTCCAGCACCTCTCGTGTCAGCTTGTCTTTCAGCTCGTCTACGATTTCTGCTTTTTCCGCAATAAACGTCCCTTGACCTCTTCTTGTCTCCACAATACCCAGCCTTTCCATCTCACTGTAAGTTCTTTGAATTGTATTGGGATTTACCTTAGTTTGAATCGCCATTTCTCTTACTGAAGGAAGCTTGTCTCCTGGGAGCAGCTCCTTCCTGACCAGCCTATAAAAGATCTGATCAGCGATCTGCAGATAAATCGGTTTCGAGGATTGGAATTGATTGTCCATATTTACACCTCTACTTTACGATCAAGCAGTTTTGAAGCCATAATAAGCAGCAAGAATGTGATGACTAAAGTAATAGGCAACCCTAGCACAGACAGATGGATAGGTTTTAATTCCAATCTCCAAACATTGTGGAAGTGGAAATCAAAATTGCAATAGACTGTTACAGGCCAGAAATGCTTTTGAGATTCAACCAAAGGGCTTATGATGTATTCATCGAAGAATAACCACACTGCAACCAACAGAACCATCGCAGCCCACCGCATTCCGCGCCAATTTCTGAGAGAGTGAAAAACAGTCCAAAACACAATGACTGTTACTGACATATCTAACGAAGAAATAAGCCCATACATATTCAGCAAAGCCACTGTACTCGTTATATCAACTTGATGCTCCAGCAGATTTTTTACAGAGAGCATATGATACATCCATATGCCATAGGCTGTTAATGCCAACTGAATCACAAATTGATAGAGCAAAGATGCTGCCAATTTAGAAGAAAACAACCATAAGCCGCCATTTGGATTGTACAGCCAAAGCTGTGATTTCCCTTCCTTGCGAAGGTGATAAAACACAAAAACAGGAGATAAGAAAAGCAGAAAAAAAGCAACTGCAACAAAAAAACCAAAAATGACTAGAGGTTCTTTCGTGCGAGAAGCTATAATATGGCCTGTTCCCAATAAGAAAATGATTCCGCATATCCATACTAGCAGCCACATTCTTGAAAGCTTGATATCTTTCTTTAATAAACCTAAAAAAGAATTCATGTCTTTACCTCCCGGAAAAAATCCTCGGTGTATGAGTAACATAGTACACTAGATCAAGATGGAATACAACATATTCCATGGATTTATTTGATAAAAACATAATTGATGGAAACAGCAAAAAAGGCAAACCCGCATGAGTAAACGGATTTGCCTTTTTCATTACTTTTTCTTATTTTTCATAGAGAGCAGCGCATCACGATAGCTGCGGTCCTGCATTTTGTCACTTTCCTCAGTGACCTCTTCTTCTGCATGAACTTCATCAGAATGCTTAAACTTTTGCAGCGCCTGCCTGTAAATATCATCACCCATTGTGTCACGCTTCTCTTTTGGAGAATCGTTTTTGACAACGGATGGCGTATGCTCGGCAGCCCTTGCTTCAGCAGGGTAATGCGCTTCGTTTTTTTTCTCTTCTGGAGGTGCGATTCTATCAGTTGCTTCTTGCTTCTCAGGTCCAGGTGAGGCGTTGCGGACGTTAAATGTAATAAGGGCCGCAATGACAATGACAGCAGCAATTATTGCTATAATAATGGCCATTTCAACCTCTCCTTACTGTCCTGCTGTTAGGTTTCCTGTGACTTGGCTGACACGTCTTCCCAACGCGCGTCCAAGCTGAATACCTTCCTCAGACATTAACTCATCACTGTCTACCGGACAAGTGACACCTGCTCCGTAATAAGAGCCATAAAGTGCGTTTTCAGGCACGTTGCCAGGCAGTCCGACAACAATCATGCCTTGGTGGAACATCGGCGTGATTAAATTGTGCATTGTCATTTCCAAGCCGCCGTGTGTTGTTGCCGTTGTGCAGAAGACAGCACCGACTTTGTTGATCAGCTCGCCTTCAGCCCACAAGTAGCCAAGTCTGTCGATCCAAGTTTTAAGACCGGAGCTGATTGTTCCGAAATGCCCTGGGCATCCCCAAATAATCGCATCCATATCTTTAAGCTTGCGGATATCAGCCTGATCTACATGGTCGATGAACACTTCAGCCGTGTCGTTTTCTCTCGCGCCTTCAGCAATCGCTTCTGCAAGCACTTTAGTATGTTCGCCTTCACTATCATACACTACATAAATTTTCATTCAGGAAACCTCCCTGTACAGATTAAGATTCCTTAGCTTCTTTTGGAGCAGGAAGTAATGAAAGCTCCTCTTTTTTCTTCTTACGCAATTTATCTTTTCTAACGTCACGCAGGAAGATACTTAAAATCAAACCTGCTACACAGAATAAGGTTGCCCACATAAAGGCATCATTTATCCCCATGACATTGGAATCGAGTGACGCGTGTTTATAAATATGTGAGTACACATATGTTTTCGCCGTATCATAAGACACATTCATATTCACCATTAAATTCGAAACTGCATTTTGGAACGCATGGAGGAAGTTCGGGTCCGCCGTGCTTGTTTTATCTGCAATTTGTGAATAATGGAATGTCGTCCGGTTTGTATAAATCGTCGTAATTAAACTTGTTCCGATTGATCCGCTGATTTGGCGAAGCGTGTTGCTCATCGCCGTTCCGTGGCTGTTCAGACGGGCAGGAAGCTGGTTCATCCCGGCTGTCATGACTGGCATCATTAAGAGAGACATACCAAATGCACGAATTGAATAGATCAGCATGATGTGTGTATATGGTGTATCAATTGTCAATTGCGTGTATTGATAGGTTGTTACCACTGTCACGAGAAGCCCGATAATCGCAAGCGGTCTCGGTCCGAATTTATCGAACAAAATACCTGAGATCGGTGACATAATCAGCATAACGATCGCACCCGGAAGCAGAAGCAGGCCGGATTGAAGCGCCGTAAAGCCGACCAGGTTTTGCAGATAGATCGGTAAAAGGAACATACCAGTGTAAAGTGCCACTGTAATAATGATATTAATGACACTCGAGAGTGAGAAAATGTCATATTTAAACACTCTGAAATCAAGCATCGGATCATCATGACGCAATTGCTGAACCACAAAAGCAACAATTGCAATGGCTCCGATAATAACTGTAGACAATACAATCGGGTCGGTCCAGCCGTCAGATCCGGCTTCACTGACTCCGTATAATAAGGAAGCGAATCCGACAATCGAGAGGATTGCGCCAAGAGTATCGAGTTTGATTTTTTGCGGCTCCACCATATTTTTAAAGATGAAGAAAGCCACAATGATAACAATTGCGCCGATCGGCACAAGTCCGTAAAACATAATGCGCCATGTATAATGCTCAATAATCCACCCGGAAAGAGTCGGGCCGACCGCTGGAGCAAACATCATCGCTAGCCCGAAAATCCCCATTCCTTTCCCCCTGCTTTCAGGCGGGAAAATTAACAGAATGGTTGTCATAACGAGCGGCTGCAAGATACCTCCGCCCACGGCCTGAATCAAACGGCCGATCAGCATTGTAGAGAAGTTAGGTGCGATACCGCAGACTAACGTACCGAGCGTAAAACAAAACATCGCGACGAGAAAGAGACTCCGCTGGCCAAATCGTGTAATCAGGAAAGCAGATAACGGAATCAATACACCGTTAACAAGCATGTAACCTGTTGTCAGCCACTGAATCGTCGTTGCACTTACGCCAAATTCAGTCATTAAGTGCGGCATTGCAACATTAAGCAGTGTTTGGTTTAGAATTGCCAAAAATAAACCCGCCATTAGCACAATCAGCAATGACATAGGGTTTTTTGCATTTTTTTCTTTGCCTGTAGCCATCTAAGACAACCTCCTTTCATGGTTTGATGACTGATCTGTTTTACTCAGAAATTTTAACAGATGCATTCATTCCAGGAAGCACCTTATCAGATGGGTTTTTGATTGAAATTTTCACAGGAACTTTTTGTGTTACTTTTGTGTAGTTTCCGCTTGAATTTGTAGAAGGAAGCATATCAAAAGTTGAGTTAGTCGCATAGCCAATTTCTTCTACAGTACCGTCAAATGTAGTATCAGGGTCTCCGTCAACTACTACGTCTACACTATTTCCTACTTCAATATCCGCAATATCTGTTTCTTTAATATTTGCTGTGATGTATAGGTTGTCCATGTCAATCGTTTGTGCAATTGTTGTACCAGCTTGTACGGTTTGTCCGTTTTTCACTTCGTTTTTCACAATTGTTCCATCCATAATGGATTTTACGTCAACAGTTTGTTCGCCTTTGATTTTTGCAACTGTGTCGCCTTTTTTCACTGTTTTTCCTTCGTCCAGATCCCAGTCAGATACTTTACCTGCTGCTGGAGCAGTAATAGCAGCCATATCGCCCGCTACTTTTGCTTCATCTGTTTTTACGTAATTTGTGCTTTGATAATAGTAGTAAGCACCTCCAGCTATAATTGCAAGAACAACAATCAAACCGATAATGTTGGTCAGAATTAAACGTCCTCTGTTCATTTTGTTTTCTCCTTTCGTTTCATCCTCTATCATTTTGCGGAAAGCTGGTGAAAATATGTGAGAAGTTTTTAATTACCGCTTTTTTCTGAACAGCCTTCAGCAAGCTTCGTTAAACTTCCGGCTAGTTTGCGCAAATACTGCAGCTGGGAGGTATCAAGCTTTTGGTACAAGCCAGCACCCATTTTTGCATATTGCACAGCGGCTTTTTCTATCAGTTCTTCCCCCTCTTCGGTTAACTGAATCATGACGATACGGCGGTCATCCGGACTGTCATATCGATTCATCAATTGGCGCTTATACAGAATATCTGTCATCCGCGTCACAGAAGCAGGCTTAAGATCAAGCGACATTGCCAGCTTGCTTAGCGGGGTGCTTCCGCTTTGATGAATTTTAAACATCAGCAAATATTGAAGGACTGTAATATCAAAAGGCTCAAGCACAATCTCCAATATCTTCTTCTGTTTTTTATATATCGCCCGAGACGTATCGAAGAGCTGTTCAAAAGTGAGCAAAGCACGTTCTGATTCAGTCAACTCCTTTTCACCTCATTCCTCAATAATAGTTCACAAGATAAAATATTAATAAATGAAAGAAGATTTGTCAAAGGAAAAATTTCTTTTTCTCCCGTATTTTTTTCGCAAGCGTTTTCTTGCTTTTATTAAATAAAAAAAAGCCCTGAAATGGGCTTTTCATTACGAAAATTGATGGCTTACACCAGACTCTTCATTTCTGAAAAAGTTCTTTAGAGCCTGAAAAACATCAGATTTCTGTTTTAAAATATAGTACTTAAATTTCTCATCTTTTACATTTTTATATGCAGACATTAACGTTGAATGCCTGTTGTACTGATTGACCTCGCCGTAGCAAAACAGATTGGCCTTCTTCATAATATCATTGACCAGCTTCACACAGCGCGCGTTATCAGATGTCAGGTTGTCACCGTCAGAAAAATGAAACGGGTAAATGTTATAGCGGGCGGGATTGTACTTTTCATCAATAAGCTCAAGCGACTTCCGATATACGGAAGAACAAATGGTACCGCCGCTTTCTCCCTTTGAGAAAAAATCCTCCTCCGAGACCACTCTTGCTTCTGTATGATGGGCAATAAATTCAATTTCCACAGTCTCGTATTTTGTCCGCAAAAAACGGGTCATCCAGAAAAAGAAGCTTCTGGCCATGTATTTTTCCCAAACCCCCATACTGCCGCTTGTATCCATCATGGCTAAAACGACGGCTTTTGATTCGGGCTTTGTGATGTCATTCCACGTCTTATATTTCAGGTCCTCCGGATAAATTGGGTAGAACGACGGTTTTCCTGACATTGCGTTTCGTTTAAAGGCTGACATCATCGTTCTTTTCTTATCAATATTACCGGTTAACCCTGTTTTACGGATATCATTAAACTCGATATCTGTATGAATGATATTGTCCCGCTCTTTTTGCTGGAGATTCGGAAGCTCTAATTCTTTAAAAAGCGCTTCTTCTAAATCCATTAATGAAACTTCCGCTTCATAATAATCCTCGCCTGCCTGATCACCGGCACCCTGCCCTTTTCCAGGCCCTTGTTTTTTGTCTGATCCATCCCGGGCCACAACATCTCCAACCTGGCTCTCGCCGTCTCCTTGCCCTACATGTTTATTTTTATCATAGTTATAACGGATTTTATACTCATCAAGTGAACGGATTGGGATCTTCACTACATCTTTTCCATTAGACATAATAATGCTTTCCTCAGTTACGAGGTCCGGAAGATTGTTTTTGATCGCTTCCTGCACTTTTTTCTGGTGGCGCTGCTGGTCATCGAAGCCTTTGCGATGGAGGGACCAGTTTTCCTCAGAAATCAAAAAATGGCCGCTGTCATTTTGGGACATGAATTCCCCTCCTTAACCATTTGTGGTCGTGATACATACGTATTCCGGCTTGTGCCAGATTATGAAACAAGTCTTTTGAAAAGATTTATATTCATCATATGCACATATGCACGTTTAATTGACAAACTATTTAGAAAATGGGACAAAATAACCCGCCCTATTCGGACGGGTCACGTTGCTTATCGGTTCAGCAGGCTGCCGACATATTTCAGCAGCTCATTGGCGCTCGTCGAGTTGTAGCCGTGCTCATCAATTAAACGGGCCACGACTTCATTTACCTTTTTCAGCTGCTGCTCATCCGGCGTTTTTGTTGAGGTCGTAATTTTAACGACATCCTTCAGATCAGCAAACAGCTTTTTCTGAATAGCTTCACGCAGTCTTTCATGGGAATTGTAATCAAACCGCTTGCCTTTTCTCGCATAGGCCGAGATGCGGATTAAAATTTCTTCGCGGAACGCTTTTTTGGCGTTTTCCGAAATGCCGATCTGCTCTTCGATGGATCTCATCAGCTTTTCGTCAGGGTTCATTTCCTCTCCTGTCAAAGGATCACGAAGCTTGTTTTTATTGCAATAGGCCTCTACGTTATCGAGGTAATTGTCCATAAGTGTTTTTGCTGATTCTTCATATGAATAAACAAACGCTTTTTGAACTTCCTTTTTCGCAATATCGTCATATTCCTTGCGGGCGGCAGAAATAAAATTCAAATACCGCTCCCTGTCCTCGCTTGAAATTGATGGGTGCTGATCAAGACCTTCTTTTAAGGAGCGAAGGACATCGAGAGAATTAATCGATTCCATATTTTTTCTGATAATCGTTGAAGAAATCCGGTTGATCACGTACCGCGGATCAATTCCGCTCATGCCTTCATCATTATATTCTTTTTTCATATCCTCAACGTCGACAGAGTTATATCCTTCCACACTTTCCCCATCATACAGTCTCATTTTCTTGACCAGATCAATATCCGACCGCTTCGGCTCTTTTAACCGGGTAAGGATTGAGAACATCGCGGCGACCTTCAACGTATGCGGGGCAATATGAACATCCGCCACATCGCTTTCTGCAATCATTTTTTCATAAATTCTCTCTTCCTCAGACACTTTTAAATTATAAGGAACCGGCATCACGATGATTCTTGAGTGCAGGGCTTCATTCTTCTTATTAGAAATAAATGAGCGATACTCCGTTTCATTCGTGTGAGCCACGATCAGCTCATCAGCAGAAATTAACGCAAACCGCCCAGCTTTAAAATTCCCTTCCTGTGTCAAGGAAAGCAAATGCCAGAGAAATTTCTCATCACATTTCAGCATCTCCTGAAACTCCATCATCCCGCGGTTCGCTTTATTCAGCTCTCCGTCAAACCGATAAGCACGCGGATCTGATTCTGAACCGTACTCGGCGATTGTTGAGAAATCAATACTCCCCGTCAAATCGGCAATATCCTGAGATTTCGGATCAGAGGGACTGAATGTTCCAATTCCCGTACGCTTATCTTCTGAAAAGAAGATACGCTCCACCTTCACATCCTCAATTCTTCCTCCGTACTCTTCCTCCAGCCTCATGACATTTAAAGGAGAAAGACTTCCTTCTATTCTAATGCCGTATTCCCTGTAAAAGTCATCGCGTAAATGATGGGGGATTAAATGTAGAGGGTCCTCGTGCATCGGGCAGCCTTTAATCGCATATACAGCGCCATTATCTGTCAGCGTGTACGCTTCGAGACCTTTTTTAAGCATTGTGACCAGCGTGGATTTACCGCCGCTCACAGGCCCCATCAGCAATAGAATCCGCTTTCTGACATCTAGACGTTTGGCAGCCGGATGAAAATACTCTTCCACAAGACGCTCCAGAGATTCTTCAAGCCCGAACAGCTCGCGGTCAAAAAAACTGTACTTCTTGCGCCCGTCAATCTCCTCTATCCCGCTGTCTTTTATCATATTAAAAACTCGAGAATGAGCAGATTGCGCGACCATCGGATTTTCTTTAATAATCTCCAAATAATCGGCGAAAGTTCCTTCCCATTTCAGCCGCTGCTCTTCCTCTCTGTACTGTTCAATTTTCTTTAATATATCCATAAGGACCTCCTCTATCATGTTTGATACACTATGCAAATAAGGTACTTTGATACAATCTATGCCGCCATCTCGTGATACATGCTTTGGTTTCTTAAAAATAAAGATACTTATACATCGTTGACAAGGCAGACTGCGACCGTTCATAATAAAGAAAAATACAGAATCATCCAGACTCGGACAGCACGGAAAAATTGAAGAGGGGGAGAGACGGTGAAAACAATCATCATGATGGGTGTCATTGTCACTTTTTTAGTATCAATTTTTACCGCAGGATACGAAAGCAAGCCTGGAAAAGAATAAAAAAGGGTGCTCCTGAAAGAGCACCCTTTTTGTATAACAGAACAATGTTTTACAGTTTTGTTTTTTCTTTAATCTGTGAATGCGGATCGCATTCATATTTGTTTTCGTACTCAATTGTTCCGATACTGCATCCCGGCCCGATGATCACTTCTTTTCCCCTGACGACTGCCGCTTCGGTATTCTCCAAATAAACCCGATCGCCTTCTATGACATCGGCGATCAGCTTCACTTTCTTCCGATTAAAAAAACTCGCGCGTCTTTTCACTGTAATTGTTGTTCCGCCGATTTCCTGCACATGGCTTATATCATGGCTCAATCCCAGCTTGATCTCACCCGAATTTAATAACCCCGATACATCAACACAGCCTGTGACATGGAACATTTCTGTTTCACAATCACCTTTTACGCTAAGCTTCCCTTTCACATCGCAGGATTCTCCAGTCATATTCCCGCCAATTTCAGTCTGGCCTTTCAGATTGAATCGATCAAATTGAAGTGAGCCGCTGACTTTCATTATCCCATATATATTGATTTTGCCGGCTGTCAGATCGCCTTTACATTCACTTTCTCCGAGCACACGCAGCCGCTCAGTCTCTGCTTTTCCGAGAAAAAGGCCCGTTCCGTATATGCGGCAGCCTACAGCAGACAACCCTTCTCCAACTACACCTTCTCCTTTGATGCTGACATTGTGATACGCGCCTCCTGCGGCATGCCCAGCGCCATATAATTTTAAATTTCCCAGTTTTGTTGTCTCCATTACGATCCTCCTTACAACTTTGTGGATGTTTCAACCGATGCGCTTGGATCACAGGTATAGTCCCCGCTGTATTCGACGGTTTCAATCTGGCAATCCGGGCCGATGATCACTTTATTTCCGCGCACGGTTTTCGCCTTTGTATTTGTCAATTCAATCACGTCACCTTCGATCAGCTCTGCTGTTAGAACAGGCTGCGGCATCAATCTGAGCAATGTCAGCATTCCTTTTCTGCAGGTCACTTGAAGATGGCGGCAGCCGATCTCCCGCGCATAGCTTTCCCCTGCAGAAAGCTTAATGATCACCTGGTCTGCATTTAAAAGCCCGCTGATTTTGCATTTCCCTTCTGATTGAAAGGTTTCTGTTTCACAATCTGCTTCCATGACAGCTTTTCCGCTAATGTCAATGCCATCAGCCTTGACAGTGCCGCCAAATGTTGATGATCCAGCGATTTTCAATTGTTTTGCAGATACCTCTCCTTGAATAAAACAAGTGCCATTCATCCGGATAGATTCTGCTTCAACGTCTCCATGTATCTTTCCTGAACCGCTGATGGTTACCGCTTTCGCTTTGACGCTGCCGTCAGCTTTTCCGTTTCCATTAAAAGAAAAAGTGTCACACTCCACGTCCCCGGCCACTGTCCCGCTGCCATTAATCTCAACAGATTGAAATGTTCCTCCCTTTGAACTTCCTGATCCGTTTATCACCAGCTTTTCCACTACATCCATCGATGGCCCTCCTGCATAAATGTTGTTTTTAATTCCTCTGAAGCTTTTAATAAATCTACCCGTTCCACAACCTTTACGGATGATTCAAACAAAATGCTGTCCGCCGCAGCCGCTATAAAACAAGTTGTGACACCGAGCTTGCGGAGCACAATCAGCTCCGTCTGTTTTTCAATCTCTTCATTATCATGCTTCTTTAATACCTCTGCAGCCATTTTTGCTTCTGCAAGGCTGACATTTCCAGACTGCAGCAGTCCCTCAAGCACATATAGCGAAAGCAAATCGCTGGATGAAAAAACCGGACTTCCTCCGTCTTCTGAATAGGCTTCAAGAGCAGGCCTTGAAACCAAACCTTTATGAAGCAATTCATCAGCGGTCATGCTGACATCCTTCATTTTCGGCGACAGCATTTCCCTCATTTCATCCAAAGACAAATTTTCTTTCATCTTTTGAATCATTGATATACGTTTTAAAATCTCCTCTCTCGGAAAAAACGTCTCTTGCCCTGTAAATGTGGATTTACGAATAAACCATTCCTCAGGTATTAAGTTTTTCCGCTTCCATCGATACAGCTGACCGTATGAAATCGATGTTCTTTCAAGTAATTCTTTTTTAGAGATTAATTGTTCTTCCATAAGTCCAGCTCCTTTGATGGGTACATTGTAACATAACACTGTTACGTTGTTAAGCCCAAAAACGAAACAAAGCATTTCAACATCCGCAAAAAAACCCGCCCATCATCGATGAGCGGGTTTTTTCACTATTTTAAATCACGGTAATTTTGCTGGCGCAGCGCTTCATAAACAAGAATCGCGGCAGTATTGGACAGATTTAACGATCTGACATGCTCTGTCATCGGAAGACGCAGGCAGCGGTCCATATTATTTTGAATTAAATCCTTTGGCAAACCGCTTGTTTCTCTTCCGAACACGAAGAAATAATCCTCGTCAAGATCAGTGTAATCAAATGATGTATGAGGCTGCTGGCCGAATTTTGTAATAAAGAAAAACTGGCCTTTTTCATATGCCTCAAACAATTCTTCTAACGAATCATGATACACAACGTTAACAAACTCCCAATAATCGAGTCCGGCACGCTTCAGCATTTTATCATCCGTTGAAAAGCCGAGCGGACGAATCAGGTGTAGCGTTGTATTGGTTGCTGCACAAGTACGTGCAATATTCCCTGTGTTAGCGGGAATTTCTGGTTGATATAAAACGACATGTAATGCCACAATGTTCACCTCTGTTTTTCTTATCCGCCCATCATTATAACATTAATTACTCTTTTGTCGTATCATCAACGATATGAAAAAAGGCATATCGTATTGACTGCGTGTATGCTGTAGAATCCTCATATGACCAATACCTCATCCGGCTGTCATAGGTCTGGGCGTTGACAAGCGGCATATTGCCTTTGTCCTTTGCCACGACAATCGTTGTATGATTAAAGCGGCCGTCTCCTTCGAAGTCATAGCAAATCACATCGCCCGGCATCAGTTCTTCCGCTGATTTCACCCGCACCGCACGCAGTCCGGCCTTTGAATTCGACAAATACATTTTCATAGAGTGCGCCACCGTCCAGCTGTAGCTCCATGAGCTTTGTTTCATCCACCAGCCTGATCCCCTGTTCGGATGACCGCGCATCGGCGCGCCTCCTGCATGAAGACACTGAGAAATAAAATTTGTACAGTTATCGCTGAAATTTTTATAAGCAGGATTGCGCTTGTTCCAAAATTTCTCGGCATATTGGACAGCGCCGAGACGATCGTATTGAAAAGCCCTGCCAAACGCTTCTCTTTCCTCTTCAGCTTCAGAATAGTCAATAATACTGGTCCCTTCATGAAATCCAGCCGGCTTTTTCGCAATTTCCTGATCACTAATCAAAATGTGATCATACAGGAAAGCCATTCGCTCCTCTATGTGCTCTTCTATATACAAGCTGTCATCTTGTTCCTTACACACGTATTCGTAATGGATGGTATACGAAAGGCAGGTCGTTCCGTCATCCTCAACCCGCACATGATTAATCACGGCCTTTGCTTTCGCTTTTATGATGTCAACTTTACGTTTTTCCAGAAGCTTTTTCTTACGCTCCATGACTTTAAGGTCTCCGACTTGAGACTCCTGTCTCATAGCATGCCCGTTAACCAGAAAGCCCAGCCGCTCCTCCGCTAATTGTTCTAAAATGTACTTCAAGCTCACCCCACCCGCCATACTTTTTTATAGAGAAAAAACACTTGGATGATCTCAAGTGTTTTTTCCTTCTGCTCTATACGTATGTCAGGACAGGCCTTGTTTAGTCATGCCTGAAGCTTTTAGCAACTCAATTCCTTTTTCAATTTCCAGCTTTGCCTCTTCATCCTTCTCTTTTTCCAGCGCTTTTTCAAGCTCTTCCGCGTAGGCGGGGTCTCCGATTTTTCCGATTGCCCATGCGGCTGTCCCCCTGATGACAGGACGCGGATCCTTGTGCATCAGTTCCGTCAATTCAGGCAGTGCGGAAGCATCCTTAAAATGCGCAAGCGCGAGAATGGCGTTTCGCTGAATCGGTTTTTTCCCGCGCCAAGAACCTGAGACATGCCCGAATTTCTCCTTAAATTCCCGATTGCTGATGGTCAAAAGCGGCTTCAATAACGGTTTGGCAATCTCAGGATCAGGCTCCATTTCCGGATGAAGATGAAAATCCTTCCCTTTATTGAGAGGGCATACCGTTTGGCACGTATCGCACCCGTACAGGCGGTTTCCGATTTTTGTCCGGAATTCATCAGGTAAAAATCCTTTTGTCTGGGTCAGAAAAGAGATGCAGCGCTGCGCATTAAGCTGCCCGGGATTAACCAGTGCTCCCGTTGGGCAGGCGTCCAAGCATTTCGTGCAGGACCCGCACATATCTTCAATCGGCACATCAGGCTCAAAAGGGATATTTGTGATCATTTCCGCCAAATACACATAAGAGCCATACTCGGGTGTTGTGATCATACAGTTTTTCGCACTGAATCCAATTCCGGCACGTTCCGCAACGGCGCGATCAGACAATTCACCTGTATCAACCATTGACTTCGTTCTGATATCCTCATGCTTGCTTTTTAGAAAATCCTCCAGTAGATCAAGCTTTTCCCTCAGCACATCATGATAGTCTTTTCCCCAGGAAGCTCTGCAAAAAATGCCCCTGCGCTCAGTTCTCGTGCTTCTCGGCGCATCCTTCATTCTGGAAGGATATGCGAGAGCAATTGCCACTATTGATTTCGCTTTCGGCAAAAGAAGCTTCGGCGTCACCCTTTTTTCGATATCCGGCTCTTCAAAGCCGGAGAGATAGCCGAGTGATTCTTGAAGAATCAAACGGTCTTTTAAACTGTCAAAAGTATCAGCAGTCGTAAAACCAATCTTGTCCACGCCAATGCTTTTCGCGTATTCAATTAATTCTTCTTTGAGCTGATAAACGTTCATGTTTTGCACAGCCTCCTTTCTTTGTGATAAAACGATACAGCGTTTATAATAGGTTGATATCACGTAACTGGAGTGAATGCTAGTGAATATCAAACTTGATTCTGTTATTACTGAACGTGCGGCCGGCTTACATGCAGCTGCTGTCATTTATGAGAATATCGAAGTCGGCTCCTCACCGCAAATGCTGAAAGGCAGACTCCGCCTGTTTCAAGAATCCTTGTTTTTCGACTATGCGGACGGCGGTATATCCGATGAATCCTTCGTCAAGGAATGGCAGAAACTCTTTAAACAGCTTAACCCTTCATTTGAGGGAGAAACAACCCCAATGGAGGACATGCTGGTCCCGATATCCAAGGAACAATTCATGGAAAGTAAAGACTCGGCCCATGACACAATCGATTTTTTCGCATTAAAATATTCTCTGCCTATTATGATTTATGATGCCGGAAAGCTTCATGAGCCGGTCCGGATCTCATTGGGAGAAAAAGAAAACATACTGCTTTTCTCTGATGAAAACGGCATTTTTGGCGATTTCAAAAACAGCGTCAACCACTATCCCGTTTCAAACGAGACTAAGAATATGCTGCAAATCATTTTTTTCCCGCCATCGATTGAGAAAAGCAGCGCTGTTAACCTCTTATCATCATTAACGAAAATGTTTGAACAAATTCACGGCGGCACCCATACAGTACATTGGCTTACGTAAAAGAACACGAATGTCGTGTTCTTTTTTACATAAAAAAACGCAATACTTCGTTTATCTGAGAAACGAAACACTGCGTTAATAACGTATGTATGGAGCGGGTGATGAGAATCGAACTCACGACATCAGCTTGGAAGGCTGAGGTTTTACCACTAAACTACACCCGCATTTGTGATTGTCAGCAACAGTACCGCTCTGACTTTTTTTATATTACATGTTTATTTATTTTTCGTCAAGGGAATATAAAAATTTTGTCGAAAAAAAGTTATCTTTTTGTAAAGTTGTTAAGTTCCATTTACATAATGTTAAGTATACTATACAATATAATCAATCGAGATTGTGAAGGGGACAGACGTCATGATGAAAAATAAAGTAAAAGAGCTGAGGGCACGCTTCGGCTATTCTCAGGAAAAACTCGGAGAAACGGTCGGCGTCACAAGACAGACTGTGGCAGCGATTGAAAAAGGCGATTATGTTCCCTCACTGCTGTTAGCACTGAAAATCTGCAAAGCCTTCTCCATGAAAATGGAGGATGTCTTTTGGTTAGAGGAGGAAAACTAAGATGAGCATGAAAACAAAAGCAGCTTTTCACCTTGTTTTATTTGGCCTTGCATGCTGGGCGCTGATTTCATACTTTGAAGCCTCAGAAGGCATAGCATCTTTTTTCGGCACAAAGAGCGGCGGGATGGTATTTGAATTAAACCTCACCCCCTTTATTCTGTTTGTTGCGGCGTTTGCGGTTTATTTGTACTTACAGAAAAAAAGCCGCCCTGCCAGAAAGCAGCTTCTTCTGCCTGATGAGTTTGAAGAGCAGGATGAAAGAGAGCAGATGATGACGGCAAAAGCATGTCGCGCGTCATATATCGCTGTCTACTTCTCGCTGCCTGCCGCAGCGGTTCTTCTCATTTTTTATCCGCTTTTTCAATCGCGTATTCCGTTTTTCCCTATTATTATTGTGTTTATCATCATGATCATCCAGCACCTTTCCTACGTCATCTCTTTCAAGAAAAACGAAAAAAACTCCGGCGCGCTGTAATCGGCCGGAGTTTTTTCTTACCAGCTTGCTTTTTTCACACCGGGAATCTGGCCTTTATGGGCCAGCTCCCTGAAAGCGATTCTGGACATTTTAAACTTCCTCATATATGCTCTCGGGCGCCCCGTTACCATGCAGCGGTTGTGAAGCCTTCCCGGTGCTGAATCTCTTGGCAGCTTGCTGAGTGCCTCGTAATCTCCTTTTTCCTTCAACTCGCGTCTAATATCAGCGTATTGCTCAACAAGCTGTTGGCGTTTTAACTCTTTTGCCACTTTTGATTTTTTAGCCAAGTCACATAGCCTCCCTTTAAATCGAAATTGTTACGATTTAAAATGTATCATGCACCATTCAAAAAAGCAAGCATACCGCTTTGTAAAACAGACGGCCTGAAGCCGCCCATTCTAATGATGC
This sequence comes from Bacillus sp. EU52, assembly GCF_037964975.1. Taxonomy (NCBI): domain Bacteria; kingdom Bacillati; phylum Bacillota; class Bacilli; order Caryophanales; family Bacillaceae; genus Bacillus; species Bacillus sp. EU52. The sequence goes on along the minus strand of NZ_CP150177.1, from coordinate 918,797 downwards.
AATTCCACATAATACAGTAACGCATCTTGATGCTTAATGAGCTCTTTTTTATGTTCAGAGGTGTGCATTGTCTCGTCAGTCCCTCTAATACTGCTGCCGATCAAAGCAGGCTTCTCGAAAGTAATCGGTTCCGGCGATGAAATATTCTGAGTCATTTCCTGTGTTGTGCTATCGTCACGTTTCACCGATGAATCAGCCGCTATATTTCCCTGTTTATCCACAATGCCAAAATGAATGGTGGTATGTTTATTCTTTCCTTCCCCCTCTTCCTTCTCAAAATAAACAAATTGTATGGTATCGGGTTTTTCCTCTGAATAATCTGCACTAGCCGGTCCAAACCTCTCAACAAGCTTTCCCTTTTGATAATGTTCGATGTACATGTCAGCTGAAGAAACACCTTCACCGATATTGACGGCTTCGGCAGTGAATGCCTGTGAAGCTGCGACATCCATTCTGTTTTTTTCAAGTTCTGATATGTCCGCCGCTTTGATTTCCATCTGTTTTGAATGTCCGCATGCTGACAGCATAGCTATGAGGCAAATGACTGCCGCGCTTCTCAATGTTTTCAGAAAAAAAGCCCCCTTTTTTTGAATATCATACCATGTTTGGGGGCTGTATTTTTATTAAACTCATGCATTTTTCTCTTTGACAAAATAAGTGTTTCCTACCGCTTCTCCCCTTTTGTTCTGAAGCTTTCTCGTCCGATCATTTTCAAACGGCAAAAGCGGAAATACAAGCTCTGCAAAATAATACGCTTCTTCTAAATGCGGATAGCCTGAGAATATAAACGATTCTATGCCGAGTGCCTGGTACTCCGCTATCCGGTCGGCAATCGTCTGCGGATCACCGACAAGAGCTGTTCCTGCCCCTCCTCTGACTAGGCCGATCCCCGCCCACAGATTCGGACTGATTTCAAGCTTCGTCCGATCGCCTTGATGAAGGACGGCCATCCGCTGCTGGCCTGTAGAGTCGTAACGGCTCAAAGCTGCCTGCGCTTTGGCAATGGTGTCATCATCCAAGTGGCTGATCAAGCGCTCTGCCGCTTCCCATGCCTCTTGTTCAGTTTCACGGGCAATGACATGCAGCCTAATGCCAAATCGAACGGATCTCCCTTCTTTTGCCGCTTGCTTTTTGACTCTTTCTATCTTTTCTTTTACTTGTTCAGGCGGCTCCCCCCATGTCAAGTATACGTCTGTATGCTTTGCGGCAGCTTCAATCCCAGCCTGTGACGAACCACCGAAATAGATGGGCGGATGCGGCTCTTGCTGCGGCGGGAAAAGCAGATTGCTGTTTTCCACTTTTATATGCTTTCCTTCATAGGAAACCGTTTCTCCCTGCAAAAGTCTCCGCCAAACGGTTAAAAATTCGTCTGTTGCCTCGTAGCGCTCATCATGGCTGATAAACAGGCCATCGCCTGCCAGCTCATACGGATCGCCCCCTGCCACAACGTTGATCAGCAGCCGCCCGTCTGAAATGCGGTCTAGGGTGGATGTCATTCTGGCTGCCAGAGAAGGCTGCATTAAACCAGGTCTTACCGCGACTAAAAACTTTAAGTCCTTTGTTTCTCCTGCCAGTGCCGACGCTGTAAGCCACGGGTCCTCGCACGATCTTCCCGTTGGCAGAAGAACTCCTGTATATCCCAGCCTGTCTGCCGCCTGCGCGACTTGTTTAAAGTAAAGATGATCCGCAGTCCGTCCATCACTTTCAGATCCTAAATATCTCGCGTCTCCATGAGTCGGTATAAACCAAAGAATTTCCATATTCATCTCCCCTTTATATCTTTTATCCTTCGTAGCTGTTTCTCCACTTTAACAGCTTTCGTTCAAGCAGCCTGACGAAGGAATCCGTCAGCTTTCCAACCACTGCAAAAATGATAATCCCTGCAAAGACTTTATTCGTTTGTGAAAACTGTCTCGCATCCATGATCATATAGCCGACTCCCGAGCTTGAGCCCATCAGCTCTGCCACAACGAGCCCGAGCCATGCAATGCCGAGCGATAAGCGAATGCCTAGCAATATATTGGGCAGGGCTGCCGGCAATATCACTTTGGATATCTGCTGATGCCATTTAAATTCAAGCACCCGGGCGACTTCAAACAGCTTCGCGTCAACCCCGCGGATGCCGTTAAACGTATTGATATAGACAGGAAAGAAGGCACCGAGCGCAATCAGCAAAATTTTAGATACTTCGTCAAATCCGAACCATAAAATAAACAGCGGCGTGACGGCCAGATGAGGTACGGTTCTAAGCATTTGCAACGACGGATCAAGATACAGCTCCGTCCGTTTGGAGAATCCAGCCAAAATCCCGATCATCAATCCAAGCCCCGCGCCAAGCAAAAAACCAAGTGCCGCCCGATAAATGCTGATTTGCAGATGGCCGAACAGTTCGCCGGACAAAATAAGCTCCTTAAAGGTCAGAACAATCGTAACAGGTGTAGGCAGCACTGTAGCGGACACAACCCCCAGCCCGCCGATGACCTGCCAGATGGCAATGATGACAGCGGGCAGTAAAAGCCCCTTCATCCAGCCGTATCTCTTCCTTCCGGGCTTTTTTCGCACCGCTTCCGCATTCGTTTTGGGCAGCGAGCCCGCAGCCTCTGCTTTCATCATTGATCACCTCCTGAGGAATGTTCCTTTAATGCTTTTTTGATAAAAGTGTTATCGACAACATCCTTCACATCAATCTTCTTATCTATCGCCTTTGTTCGAAATTGAAAATCTGCTGTTTCCTGCTGCGCTTTCACAATGTCGTCACTGATGACCTCATTCAGAGGTTCAGTATTTTTCAGCACATTTTCGACGACCTTTTTATCGAGATCTTTAATGTCAGAATACAAGTCCGCTGCTTCATCCAGATGTTCCTTTTGCCATACAACGGCTTTATTAAACACCTTCAGAAAACGGACCACTTCGTCTGGATGCTCCTCTGAAAACTTTGTTCTTACTAAAGTAAAACCCGGGGAATATAAATCTGTGCTTTCTCCGTTCACAAGGATTTTTGCCCCGTGTTTCATTGTTTCTAAGGACAAGTACGGCTCCCAAATGGACCAGGCATCAACAGATCCGTTTTCAAATGCGGAAGCTGCTTCATCAGGCTGAAGCTGAATAATTGTCACATCGTTAGCTGACAACCCCACTTGATCAAGCGCTTTATACAAAAAATCAAACCCGCTGCTGCCTTTAGCGACTGCAATTTTCTTTCCCTTTAAGTCCTTAACGTCCTGAATGCCGCTGTTTTGGTTGACAAGGATGCCGTTCGCTTTCAACCCATCCTGAGATAAGCCAATTTCTTTAAAGTCAATGCCTGCCGCCTGTCCAGCGATCACAGGCGAATTACCGACTTGAGAAAAATCAAGTTTGTCTGCCGCAAGGCCTTCAAATTGGGGCGGACCGCTTTGAAACTCCACCCATTTCACTTTGATGCCTTCTTTTTCAAATGCATCTTCGAACCAGCCTTTTTCTTTTGCGATCAAAAGCGGGCTTAAGCTTTGCTGAATACCAATACGTATTTCCTTCAATTGTTTGTGGTCACCGCTGGCTCCATTTGCTCCACAGCCTGCGAGCAGAAAAATAACGGCAACCAATACAATGAGTCCTTTTTTCATTTCCGCTTCCGCCCTTTCTATATCCCTGATCCTTCTGCGTACTCCAAATCTTCTGTTTTCTCGAATTCCGACAGCACTCTCTGTCTGATCGCTTGGAAATCCGGAGTCGTCCGGTTTCGCGGATACGCCAGGTGAATGGGCATCAGCTTATGGATTTTCCCCGGTTTGGCCTTAAGGATCGCAAGCTCATTTCCTAAATAAACAGATTCATCTATATCATGAGTCACGAGAATCATCGTTGTTTTTTTCCTCCTCCATATATCCAGCAGCACGTCCTGCAGGTGTTTTCTTGTAAAAGCGTCGAGTGCACCAAACGGTTCATCTAAAAGCAGCACCTCAGGCTCCCGCAGAAGGGCCCGGGCGATGGCTACTCTCTGTGACATGCCGCCTGACAGCTCGCGCGGATATGCTTTTTCCGATCCTTTCAATCTGACAATCTCGATCAGTTCATCCACCTTTTGTTTGACTTTTGGGTCCTTCAAATTCAAGTCGGCTGCAATATTCTGCTCAACAGTCAGCCAAGGAAAGAGGCGGTGTTCCTGAAAAATAAATCCTTGCTGAATACCCGGAGCTGTTACGCTGCGGCCGTTAATTTCAACACTCCCGTCATATTCAGAATCAAGCCCTGCAATAATCTTTAACAGGGTGCTTTTTCCGCACCCGCTCGGTCCGATAAGCGTTAGAAATTCGCCTGGTGCGATTGATAATTCTATGTTCTCTAAGACCGTGTTTTTGCGGCCCTCTTGAACAAATGCCTTTTCTTTGATGCTGATGGTCACAGCCACTTTTATCCCTCTCTTTCTGCCAACCCCGCCTTCAAAAAAAACAAAAAGGCCCCCATCTCTGTTCTTGTAGAGATGAGAGCCTTCGGCGGTCCGATCAGCTGCCCAATTGTTTTTTGTTTGAATAACATGTTAATTCAAATTATTCCGATATGTCAACTCTTTTTTAAATACGATTTTTGATATCCTTGTTTATCACTTACTCTGCTTGTTTCGCAAATAGAGAAGGAAAAATTATTTCTTCAAAAATTATCAAGTGCCATAAAAAGCTGTTCCAACAAGGTTTTTCCACACTTTCAATACTAGATATCGCTTAATAGAGATAACTATTTTATAATAATTATAAAATAATATTGACTTTTTACTTAGAGATGATATTATGTTCTTATAAATTCCAAGAGGTGATAACATGAGTTCAAATAAACTGACAACTAGCTGGGGCGCTCCGGTTGGAGATAATCAAAACTCAATGACTGCCGGTTCTCGCGGACCAACTTTAATTCAAGATGTACATTTACTCGAAAAATTGGCCCATTTCAACCGAGAACGTGTTCCTGAACGTGTTGTTCACGCCAAAGGAGCAGGCGCACACGGATATTTTGAAGTGACAAACGACGTAACAAAATACACGAAAGCCGCTTTCCTTTCTGAAGTCGGCAAACGCACACCGTTGTTCATCCGTTTCTCAACAGTTGCCGGTGAACTTGGCTCTGCTGACACAGTTCGCGACCCGCGCGGATTTGCTGTTAAATTTTATACTGAAGAAGGAAACTACGACATCGTCGGCAACAATACGCCTGTATTCTTTATCCGCGATGCGATTAAGTTCCCTGATTTCATCCATACACAAAAAAGAGATCCAAAAACACACCTGAAAAACCCAACGGCTGTATGGGATTTCTGGTCACTTTCACCAGAGTCACTTCACCAAGTGACAATCCTGATGTCTGACCGCGGAATTCCTGCAACACTTCGCCACATGCACGGCTTCGGAAGCCATACATTCAAATGGACAAATGCCGAAGGCGAAGGCGTATGGATTAAATATCATTTTAAAACGGAACAAGGCGTGAAAAACCTTGATGTCAATACGGCAGCAAAAATTGCCGGTGAAAACCCTGATTACCATACAGAAGACCTTTTCAATGCAATCGAAAACGGTGATTATCCTGCATGGAAACTATATGTGCAAATCATGCCTTTAGAAGATGCAAACACGTACCGTTTCGATCCGTTTGATGTCACAAAAGTTTGGTCTCAAAAAGACTACCCGTTAATCGAGGTCGGACGCATGGTTCTAGACAGAAATCCGGAAAACTACTTTGCAGAGGTAGAACAAGCGACATTTTCACCTGGAACACTCGTGCCTGGTATTGATGTTTCACCGGATAAAATGCTTCAAGGCCGACTGTTTGCTTATCATGATGCACACCGTTACCGTGTCGGTGCAAACCATCAAGCGCTGCCAATCAACCGCGCACGCAACAAAGTAAACAATTATCAGCGTGATGGACAAATGCGCTTTGACGATAACGGCGGCGGGTCTGTGTATTACGAGCCTAACAGCTTCGGCGGTCCAAAAGAGTCACCTGAGGATAAGCAAGCAGCATATCCGGTACAAGGTATCGCTGACAGCGTAAGCTACGATCACAACGATCACTACACTCAAGCCGGTGATCTGTATCGTTTAATGAGTGAAGATGAACGTACCCGCCTTGTTGAAAATATCGTTAATGCTATGAAGCCGGTAGAAAAAGAAGAAATCAAGCTGCGCCAAATCGAGCACTTCTACAAAGCGGATCCTGAATACGGAAAACGCGTGGCAGAAGGCCTTGGATTGCCGATTAAAAAAGATGCTTAATGTAGAAATGCAAAAACCCGCTGTAGTCAGCGGGTTTTTTTATATTTAGTTACACATTGCGTATGCTTCTCATCAATCTTCATATAAATTTCTTCCATGAGCTCCGCGCTGTTTATAATCTCTCGTTTGTTTTTTTCAATCAGCAGCTCAAGCGGCAAAATCTGATTCCCGTAGGTTTTTCGCTTCCTGAATCGTTTTCTCCCCTTTTCTTTTTTGACTCCCATCAATAATCCCTCCTTTTTCATACAAAAAAGGCCCTTATCTAAACGATAAGAGCCTTCGGTGTTCCGATCAGCGCGATAAATTTGAAAAATTTGTACTGACCATGTTAATTCATACAATACCGACCTGTCAACTATTTTTTAAGGGTGTTGACACTGTATCAGATTGCATCCCCGCTTTTTCCTTATACACTCTTTTCCCCTGACGCATAAGCTAGAGAAACTAGAATACGAGAGAAAGAGATGTGGGAGTGTGGAAAAGACAAAATTGACAGGACGTATCGTGACACGGGATGATCCGGACTATAACGAAGCAAGAACCAATATTAACCTAAGCTTAGAAAGGTATCCTGACATCATTGTGTTTTGCCAAAACAAACAGGATGCACTCAATGCGCTGAAATGGGCGCGTGAAAACCGTGTGCCTTTCCGTATTAGAGGCGGCAGACACAGCTATGAGAACTTTTCCCTTTTAAATAACGGTCTTGTTATTGATTTAAGCGAGATGAAAAAAATAACTGTGAATCAGGATAAAAAGCTGGCCTATATTGAAGCGGGGGCTGAATTGGGAGAAGTCTATCGGACACTTTGGCAATACGGCCTGACACTTCCCGCAGGCACCATTGCCAATGTAGGGCTCACAGGTTTAACTCTCGGAGGGGGAATTGGACTTTTAACAAGGGCTGCCGGCCTTACTTGCGACAGCCTCGTGCAGCTTGAGATGATCGTAGCAGACGAAAAAGAGGGCGCTGATCTGATTACAGTCAGCTGTTCAAATCATCCAGACTTATTTTGGGCGTCTCAGGGAGGCGGAGGAGGCAATTTCGGCATAGTCACCTCCATGACATTTAAAGCAGTGCCCATCTCTCAAGTGTCGATTTTTTCTATAACATGGGGATGGGATGATTTTGAGGAAGTATTTAACACGTGGCAGCACTGGGCCCCGTATACAGATGACCGGCTTACATCATCAATAGAGTTTTGGCCTAAAGAAGTAAACCGCATAGAAGCCCTCGGCCAATTTGTCGGTCCAAAAACAGAGTTAAAAAAACTGTTAAAGCCTTTATTGAAAGCAGGAAGCCCAACAAGCGGAATGGTAAAAACAATGCCGTTCATCGAAGCGGTAACCTTTTTTAACAGCCCGGGAGGCAATCAGCCTCAAAAAATGAAACGCTCCGGCTCTTTCATTGAAAAGCCATTATCAGAACGTGCGATTACAACAATAAAACACTTTTTAGAGCACGCTCCGAATCAAAACGCCAGTGTCTGGCAGCAAGCACTCGGCGGGGCAGCCGGACGGATCGCTCCTGACCAAACGGCATTTTATTATCGTGATGCAATCATTGCCCAGGAATACTTAACAAACTGGACATCCCCTGGAGAAAAAAGACAAAACGTCCGCTGGATTGAGGGGCTGAGAACGTCCCTTTCGAGAGAAACGATGGGAGACTACGTAAATTGGCCAGATATCGAAATCAGAAATTGGCCAAGAACATATTACGGCGAAAACGTTGAACGACTCCGCCGTGTCAAAACGAAATATGATCCAGAAAATGTTTTCCGCTTTGAACAGAGTATTCCTCCGCTTCGACGCTCTCTGTTTTTCTAAAAAAATGAAGATGGAGCATTCTCCATCTTCATCTTTTTTATTGATATAAATTGCTTCCCGTATCGACAAACTCTTTTGCTTTTTCTTTTAATCCTTTATTTATGGCTTCTGCTTCACTGAGATCGTTTTTCTTCGCATAATCCCGAATATCCTGTGAAATTCTCATGCTGCAAAATTTCGGACCACACATGGAACAAAAGTGAGCAGTTTTTGCTCCTTCAGCAGGCAGGGTTTCATCATGGTATTCAAGGGCTCTCTCCGGATCAAGAGATAAATTAAACTGATCCCGCCAGCGGAATTCAAAACGGGCTTTCGATAACGCATCATCCCGGATTTGCGCTCCGGGATGCCCTTTTGCAAGGTCCGCAGCGTGCGCAGCGATCTTATATGTAATGACTCCTTCACGAACATCATCACGGTTTGGCAGCCCCAAATGCTCCTTCGGCGTTACATAACAAAGCATTGCTGTCCCGTACCAACCGATCATCGCCGCTCCGATCGCTGAAGTAATATGGTCATATCCCGGAGCAATATCCGTTGTCAACGGCCCCAATGTGTAAAAAGGCGCTTCTTTACAAATGTCCATTTGTTTATCGACGTTCTCTTTGATTTTATGCATCGGAACATGTCCAGGACCCTCAATCATCACCTGAACATCATGCTTCCAGGCAATTTGCGTCAGCTCTCCAAGCGTCTCTAATTCAGCAAACTGCGCTTCGTCATTGGCATCAGCAATTGATCCGGGACGCAAACCATCCCCAAGAGAGAAAGCAATATCATACATTTTCATAATCTCACATATTTCTTCAAAATGTGTGTATAAAAAGCTTTCTTGATGATGAGCCAGACACCACTGCGCCATAATCGCTCCCCCGCGTGACACAATACCAGTTGTCCGTTTGGCAGTCAGCGGTACATACCTAAGCAAAACACCCGCGTGAATCGTAAAATAATCCACTCCCTGTTCTGCCTGCTCGATTAGCGTATCACGATAAATCTCCCACGTTAAATCCTCCGCTACGCCGTTTACTTTTTCAAGCGCCTGATAAATCGGAACAGTTCCCACAGGCACGGGGCAATTGCGGATAATCCATTCACGCGTCGTATGAATATCTTTTCCGGTAGAGAGATCCATCATCGTATCCGCTCCCCAGCGGATGGCCCACGTCATTTTTTCCACTTCTTCTTCAATGGATGACGTAACCGCTGAATTCCCGATATTCGCATTAATCTTCACATGAAAATTCCGGCCGATAATCATTGGCTCACTTTCAGGGTGATTAATGTTTGAAGGAATAATCGCCCGGCCGCTGGCTACCTCGTCTCTGACGAATTCAGGAGACACATGCTCACGAATGGCGATAAATTCCATCTCAGGTGTAATGATCCCCTTTTTTGCATAGTGCATTTGTGTGACATTTTGACCTGCCTTCGCCCTCAGCGGTTTCCGCTTTAATCCTGGGTAGCTTACGTTTGGATTTGCTTTTTTATAACCGTTATCTTCTGGTTTTATAGCCCGACCTTCATACTCTTCCACGTCACCGCGCTGTGTAATCCATTTTTGGCGGAGCGGCTTTAATCCTTCTTGAATATTAATGGTTACTTCAGGATCCGTATACGGTCCGCTTGTATCATAGACACGCACAGGCGCGTTTTCCTCTTCGCCGAACGATCCCGTCGTCGGACTCAATGCAATCTCCCTCATCGGCACTTGGATGTCCGAAGAAGAACCCTCCACGTATACCTTCTTGCTGCCTGAAAAACTTGACATAATGGAAATGTTGGCTTGCTGCACTGAATTGTTTTGCATTACTTTTCCTTCCCCTCTCTACGTTTGAAAGGACAAAATCAAGCCCATAACCAGCACAAAAAACCGGATTCATATAAATGAACCCGGTTACAGTCAGAAAGAAACATATTATTGCCCAGCACGACAATAACAAAAACAATTCCTCTACTTCCCCACGCTGGTACGAACCAGATCAGGTCCAAAGGGTTAAGAAGCTTGCCTTCTCTCTCAGCCCGAAAGCGGGCACCCCCAGTAACTATTGATTTCGCACTCATCTTATCATAAAATCAATCTGAAAAAAAGAGGAATATAGATAATATTCAGCCAATTTCACCCTAAATATTTGACCGGCAACGGGATTTCAGCTATTTCATGTTCAGCCATCATCACCCGATATGCCTTTGCACCCGACCTTGAACTCACAGTCTGAAACAGCTGATCATTTATGAAATGGAGAGCAGCCCCATCATCCGCTGCATAGCCACTGCATAAGAACTTGTTAGATATCAGCTGGTGGTATGCCGGTCTCCGATCCTTTTCCCCGTCATAATGGGGACAAAAGCTCCCTTGCAAAAAACCTAAACTTTTCAAACTTGTCAGCGGTCCGGCTGAATCTGTCACCCCTTCTTCAAACCAGCAGATCGCACCGGCACTTATTCCAGCTACAACCACACCGTTCTTCCATGCTTCCCTGAGAATATGGTCCAGCCCCCACTCTTTCCATAACACAAGTAAATTCCGCGTATTTCCCCCGCCAACATAAATCACGTCCATTTCCATAACAAAAGAAGCTAAATCTGATGATGGTGGCTTAAACAAAGATAAATGAGACGGCACGCAATCCAATGTTTGAAATGCATGATAAAACCGCTGAATATAGTTTTGGGAATCTCCGCTCGCCGTCGGCAAAAAACAAATACGAGGCTGCTCTCGTTTTGATTGATTGAGGATATATTGATCGAGGGACAAATTATCCGGCTCCATCGAAAAACCCCCGCCCCCCATCGCAATAATCTGCTTCATCATCACACCCCCCAACAAAATTTGTTGCTTATTATAGCATTTTGTATAGAAGCAAGAAACAAAGTCAAATACTTTCTTATCAGGAGCTGCTAAAAAAACAAAGGAGGTGGTTTCCCATTGAACAAAGTCTTTGTCCCAAAGATATTCTTGATTTGTTAACAACAATAAAAACCAGCATTAACAAATACACTGTCGCAACAACAGCAACCGAAAATCCCCACATCAGAAGAGCATTGCATGATCAATTAGATACAGCTGTTTATCTCCATGATGAACTGTCAGATCTTCTGTTAGAAAAGGGGTGGCTCGGGTGAGCAATTCCAAATCGATTCGCTTTTATCTTACAGCAAAGACCACAAAAAGAGACGGGATCTCAAAGATGAGATGCCGTCTCTTTTTTATTGCTCCACTCTTCTTAAAGCCTCATTTACCGTTTCTTTTATAAACACGTCTTCACCGCTTAATCGGTCTAAACTGAGATCTCCGTTTCTCAGCCTTTCGGAAATATTGTTTATATCCTCCTCTACTGTGATTTGCAGCTCACCAGCCAAAAACATTCTGTGTAATTCATCTGCAACCAAACTTTCTTTATTCACTTCCATCCACTCCTTTATTCTCAATATTATTCTTAGTCTGTCCCTAGGCCGAGACGAATAATAGGAAAAAAGTATGAATCAAACGAATCTTTTTTCCTCCTTCTTACGTATATCTGTTGAGAAAAAAGAAAAAGGGGAAGATCTAACATGTCATTTTTTAAGAAGCTTGCGGCAAGTGCCGGAATTGGAGCTGCAAAAGTAGATACAATTTTAGAAAAAGACGCATATTTTCCAGGAGAAGAAGTACAGGGAACGGTACATGTCAAAGGCGGAAAAATCGCTCAGGACATCCGTTATATCGATTTACAGCTTAGCACACGGTATGTCATTGTAAAAGACGATGAAGAGCACCGGAAATACGCTACAATTCATTCTTTCCGGGTCACTGGTTCATTTACCATACAGCCTGGTGAAGAGCATCAATTTCCGTTCACATTCACTCTGCCTCTAGATACGCCGATCACTGTAGGGAAAGTAGAGGTTGCCGTGGTGACAGACCTTGACATTCAAGGCGGTATCGATAAATCCGATCATGACCGCATTTTCGTTGAAGCGCACCCTTGGATTGAAAATGTGCTTGAAGCAATCGAAAACCTGGGCTTCCGTCTTAACGAAGCAGACTGCGAACAAGCGCCCTACTTCCAGCGTCGTCTTCCGTTCGTTCAAGAATTCGAATTCGTTCCGACTTCCGGATATTATCGTCAGATGCTTGATGAATTAGAGCTCATTTTCCTTTTAGACGAAGACGGTTTGGAAATCATTTTCGAAGTCGACCGCAGAGCAAGAGGACTCCGAGGGTGGTTGGAAGAGATGTATAATGACGGAGAACAGCTTGTACGCGTCCGTTTCAGCCAATCAGAGCTTGAAGATACAGAAGAGCTAGAAGAGGTGCTAGAAGAGATCCTAGACCAATACGCTGAGTAAGTATAAAAAGGAGCCTCGGCTCCTTTTCTTTAATAAAAAATAAAAACCCGTTTCTGTTAAGAAACGGGTTTTTCAGTATACCGGTGGTCGGGGTCGAACCGACACTCCAGAAGGAACACGATTTTGAGTCGTGCGCGTCTGCCAATTCCGCCACACCGGCAAGTTTTACGTCGTATCTAACCGACGAATATAAATATATCATGGATCTCATAAAGTGTCAACGTATTTCAAAAAAGTTTTTATGGAAATATAAAATAAAAGTGTTGAAAGACTAGCTATACAGCCGCTTTATAATAGGCCTCGGAACTTAACTTGTTATGATAAATCAAAGCATTAAAAAAATGATCTACTTATGTAGATCATTAATATGATTAGTTATAATGATAAAACACAAACACCAATTCAACTTACCATGTAAGTAAAATTGGTGCCGAGGGCCGGACTTGAACCGGCACGGTAGTCACCTACCGCAGGATTTTAAGTCCTGTGTGTCTGCCAATTCCACCACCCCGGCAATAAGAAGGCGACACCCGGATTCGAACCGGGGATAAAGGTTTTGCAGACCTCTGCCTTACCACTTGGCTATGCCGCCGTAATTGGAGCGGAAGACGGGATTCGAACCCGCGACCCCCACCTTGGCAAGGTGGTGTTCTACCACTGAACTACTTCCGCATTTTTAATGGACTTAATACATTATATGCAGTTGATATAAAAAGTGAGACTGGGCTAGCTGGATTCGAACCAACGCATGACGGAGTCAAAGTCCGTTGCCTTACCGCTTGGCTATAGCCCAATGATAATATGGGGCGATTGATGGGAATCGAACCCACGAGTGCCAGAGCCACAATCTGGTGCGTTAACCACTTCGCCACAACCGCCATAATCTCAAGATGTCATAAATTTGGCAGGGGCAGTAGGAATCGAACCCACACCGGAGGTTTTGGAGACCTCTGTTCTACCGTTAAACTATGCCCCTATAAATGGTGGAGGGGGGCAGATTCGAACTGCCGAACCCTGAGGGAGCGGATTTACAGTCCGCCGCGTTTAGCCACTTCGCTACCCCTCCACATTAAATTTTGAAAAAACAGTGCCGGCAAGAGGACTTGAACCCCCAACCTACTGATTACAAGTCAGTTGCTCTACCAATTGAGCTACACCGGCATAGGTGGTGGCTCGGGACGGAATCGAACCGCCGACACACGGATTTTCAGTCCGTTGCTCTACCAACTGAGCTACCGAGCCTAAGTATTCAAATGGCGGTCCGGACGGGACTCGAACCCGCGACCTCCTGCGTGACAGGCAGGCATTCTAACCAACTGAACTACCGGACCATTTTAAAATTTGGTTGCGGGGGCAGGATTTGAACCTGCGACCTTCGGGTTATGAGCCCGACGAGCTACCGAACTGCTCCACCCCGCGATGATATAATGGTGGAGGATGACGGGCTCGAACCGCCGACCCTCTGCTTGTAAGGCAGATGCTCTCCCAGCTGAGCTAATCCTCCATCATATAATGACCCGTACGGGATTCGAACCCGTGTTACCGCCGTGAAAGGGCGGTGTCTTAACCGCTTGACCAACGGGCCCAGACTTTCAATTGTAATTATGTATAAGTATCAGTGGCGGAGAGCAAGGGATTCGAACCCTTGAGACGGAGTTGACCGCCTACACGATTTCCAATCGTGCTCCTTCGACCACTCGGACAGCTCTCCAATAATGGCTCCGCAGGTAGGATTCGAACCTACGACCGATCGGTTAACAGCCGATAGCTCTACCACTGAGCTACTGCGGAATGAAGTCTGCCTGGCGATGTCCTACTCTCACAGGGGGAAACCCCCGACTACCATCGGCGCTGAAGAGCTTAACTTCCGTGTTCGGCATGGGAACGGGTGTGACCTCTTCGCCATCATCACCAGACAATTTCAGTGACATTTAACATTGTACTATGTATTCTTGAGAAAATCAAGTGTTTTTTTAAAAAACTTATTCTCTCAAAACTAAATAACAGGTGTGACATCATTCAAAATGTGGTTAAGTCCTCGATCGATTAGTATCTGTCAGCTCCATGTGTCGCCACACTTCCACCTCAGACCTATCAACCTGATCATCTTTCAGGGATCTTACTTCCTTGCGGAATGGGAAATCTCATCTTGAGGGGGGCTTCATGCTTAGATGCTTTCAGCACTTATCCCGTCCGCACATAGCTACCCAGCGATGCCCTTGGCAGAACAACTGGTACACCAGCGGTGCGTCCATCCCGGTCCTCTCGTACTAAGGACAGCTCCTCTCAAATTTCCTGCGCCCGCGACGGATAGGGACCGAACTGTCTCACGACGTTCTGAACCCAGCTCGCGTACCGCTTTAATGGGCGAACAGCCCAACCCTTGGGACCGACTACAGCCCCAGGATGCGATGAGCCGACATCGAGGTGCCAAACCTCCCCGTCGATGTGGACTCTTGGGGGAGATAAGCCTGTTATCCCCGGGGTAGCTTTTATCCGTTGAGCGATGGCCCTTCCATGCGGAACCACCGGATCACTAAGCCCGACTTTCGTCCCTGCTCGACTTGTAGGTCTCGCAGTCAAGCTCCCTTGTGCCTTTACACTCTGCGAATGATTTCCAACCATTCTGAGGGAACCTTTGGGCGCCTCCGTTACCTTTTAGGAGGCGACCGCCCCAGTCAAACTGCCCACCTGACACTGTCTCCCCGCCCGATAAGGGCGGCGGGTTAGAAGGTCAATACAGCCAGGGTAGTATCCCACCGATGCCTCCACCGAAGCTGGCGCTCCGGTTTCCAAGGCTCCTACCTATCCTGTACAAGCTGTACCAACATTCAATATCAGGCTGCAGTAAAGCTCCACGGGGTCTTTCCGTCCTGTCGCGGGTAACCTGCATCTTCACAGGTACTATAATTTCACCGAGTCTCTCGTTGAGACAGTGCCCAGATCGTTGCGCCTTTCGTGCGGGTCGGAACTTACCCGACAAGGAATTTCGCTACCTTAGGACCGTTATAGTTACGGCCGCCGTTTACTGGGGCTTCAATTCGCACCTTCGCTTACGCTAAGCGCTCCTCTTAACCTTCCAGCACCGGGCAGGCGTCAGCCCCTATACTTCGCCTTACGGCTTCGCAGAGACCTGTGTTTTTGCTAAACAGTCGCCTGGGCCTATTCACTGCGGCTCTCTCGGGCTTGCACCCTAACAGAGCACCCCTTCTCCCGAAGTTACGGGGTCATTTTGCCGAGTTCCTTAACGAGAGTTCTCTCGATCACCTTAGGATTCTCTCCTCGCCTACCTGTGTCGGTTTGCGGTACGGGCACCTCTCACCTCGCTAGAGGCTTTTCTTGGCAGTGTGGAATCAGGAACTTCGCTACTATATTTCGCTCGCCATCACAGCTCAGCCTTATGGGAAACGGATTTGCCTATTTCCCAGCCTAACTGCTTGGACGCGGATATCCAATACCGCGCTTACCCTATCCTCCTGCGTCCCCCCATTGCTCAAATGGTGAGGAGGTGGTACAGGAATATCAACCTGTTGTCCATCGCCTACGCCTTTCGGCCTCGGCTTAGGTCCCGACTAACCCTGAGCGGACGAGCCTTCCTCAGGAAACCTTAGGCATTCGGTGGAGGGGATTCTCACCCCTCTTTCGCTACTCATACCGGCATTCTCACTTCTAAGCGCTCCACCAGTCCTTCCGGTCTGGCTTCACAGCCCTTAGAACGCTCTCCTACCACTGTTCGAAGAACAGTCCGCAGCTTCGGTGATACGTTTAGCCCCGGTACATTTTCGGCGCAGAGTCACTCGACCAGTGAGCTATTACGCACTCTTTAAATGGTGGCTGCTTCTAAGCCAACATCCTGGTTGTCTAAGCAACTCCACATCCTTTTC
>NZ_CP150177.1:177500-897500 GCF_037964975.1 Bacillus sp. EU52 | reverse complement strand
TCCGTCATGCACCTCTCTTCTAAAAAAAATTCTTACATTGTAATGTTTATAATTAGTGTAACTCTTTCTACGATAATTTGTCAATTGATATCAGGGTAAAAGTAAGCATAGGCTCATAGAGATTTACTTTTCCGACATATCTTTGAGGGTTTGAAGCGCTTCGGCTACATGGTCCTTTACTTTTACTTTTCTCCATTCTTTAATGAGCCGGCCTTCTTTATCAATTAAAAAAGTGGAACGCTCGATTCCCATATACTCTTTTCCGAAATTTTTCTTCAGCTTCCACACATCAAATGCTTCCGCCAGCTTATGCTCGTCATCAACAAGAAGCAGAAATGGAAGGTTATGCTTCTCTTTAAATTTTCCGTGTTTTTCCTGGCTGTCCGGGCTGACGCCGATAATGACGGCATCCAGTTCAGCGAAGCTTTCGTGACTGTCCCGAAAATCGCATGCTTCAGTTGTACACCCCGGTGTCATGTCCTTTGGATAAAAATAAAGCACGATGTACTTTCCTTTATAATCCGATAATTTTACTGTTTCCCCATGATCACCTTTTAACTCAAGATCAGGCGCTTTATGTCCGATTTCTATAGTCATTACGTTACCTCCGGATGTTTTTTATTAAGCGTATCCAATTCTTGTCCAGATTACAACCATCTCAGCTGAATCTGAAGCCCGAAGCCATTGTTCTTGTTCGGAAGCATGCTACAATAGAAAGGACGCATGGAGATATAGGAGGTTTTTATTCTTGCATACAAAATCAATTGAACTTCACAATGAGGCATTACAGCACATTGTCGGCGGTGTAAACAGCCCGTCTAGATCATATAAAGCAGTCGGCGGCGGTTCTCCTGTTGCAATGGAGAAAGCAAGCGGCGCTTATTTTTGGGATGTGGACGGCAACAAATACATCGATTATTTAGCGGCGTACGGTCCGATTATTACAGGACATGCCCACCCGCATATTACAGAAGCGATTAAAAAAGCGGCAGAGAACGGTGTATTGTATGGAACACCAACGAAACACGAGGTTACATTTGCAAAGATGCTCAAAGAAGCCATTCCCGCTATGGACAAAGTAAGATTCGTCAATTCGGGTACAGAAGCCGTTATGACGACCATCCGCGTGGCTCGCGCATATACAGGCCGGACAAAAATCATTAAATTTGCGGGCTGTTATCACGGGCATTCGGACCTTGTGCTTGTCGCCGCAGGCTCCGGCCCGTCTACTCTTGGCACACCAGACTCAGCCGGTGTACCGAAAAGCATTGCAAACGAAGTGATCACAGTACCATTTAATGATATCGATAGCTATAAAGCGGCTCTTGATAAATGGGGCAGTGAAATCGCGGCGGTTCTCGTTGAACCGATTGTCGGCAACTTCGGTATCGTGGAGCCGAAAGAGGGCTTCTTAGAAAAAGTAAATGAATTGACACATAATGCAGGCGCTCTCGTTATTTACGATGAAGTCATTACGGCTTTCCGCTTTATGTATGGCGGCGCGCAGGATCTCTTACAGGTGAAACCAGATTTAACAGCACTCGGGAAAATTATCGGCGGCGGACTTCCGATTGGCGCCTATGGCGGCAAACAAGAAATCATGGAGCAGGTAGCTCCGCTAGGACCTGCTTATCAGGCAGGAACAATGGCAGGGAACCCCGCTTCCATCCTATCAGGCATCGCTTGTCTGGAAGTGCTCAAAGAAAAAGGCGTGTATGAAAAGCTTGATCACCTTGGCGCTATGCTTGAGGAAGGCATTTTGAAGCACGCAGAAACACACGGCATCACCATTACGGTCAACCGGTTAAAAGGTGCGCTCACGGTATATTTCTCTGATGAGAAAGTGGAAAATTACGAGCAGGCTGAACGGAGTGACGGAGAAACATTCGCTACGTTTTTTAAGCTGATGCTGGAACGCGGAATTAATTTAGCACCTTCTAAGTATGAAGCTTGGTTTATTACCACAGCACATACAGAGCAGGATATTAAAGACACGCTTACAGCGGTCGAGGATGCATTTAAACATCTAAAAAACTAGAATCAAATACCTTGAACAGGAGCTTTGAGCTCCTGTTTTTTTTATGGAATCAAACAACGTGTAAGATTTTGGTCTTTTTCTAGAAAAATAGCTTGAATATTTGTATCGATCCCTGTATATTACTTAATTGTTTAGCAAATAAACTAACCGGGAATTTTAAGGATTAGCCCATTTGCTATGTCACACAATTTACTATAGAAAGGAATGCACGCACAAACCAATGAAACTTGGTGCCCGCATTTTCAAAACCGGGATTGCGATTACACTTGCCCTTTATTTGGCTTCGTGGATCGGGCTTCCCGCGCCGATTTTCGCTGGAATTGCAGCGATATTTGCGATCCAGCCGTCGATTTACCGCTCTTTTCTCATTATTATTGACCAGGTTCAAGCAAATATCATCGGAGCTGTGATTGCCACAGTGTTCGGCCTTATTTTCGGACCCAGCCCGATTATGATCGGGTTAACAGCAGTTATTGTCATTACAATCATGCTGAAACTTAAAATTGAACATACAATTTCAATTGCTCTTGTAACAGTCATTGCGATATTAGAATCTGCCGGTGACGACTTTTTAATGTTCGCGCTGATCAGAACAAGCACAGTCATCTTAGGGGTGCTTTCTTCCTTTATCGTCAACCTTGTGTTTTTGCCTCCTAAGTACGAAACAAAGCTGATTCATAATACCGTCGAAAACACCGAAGAAATTATGAAGTGGATCAGATTGTCCATGCGGCAGTCGACAGAGCATTCGATTTTGAAAGAGGATATTGAAAAACTGAAAGAAAAAATGATCAAGCTTGATCAGACATATCTTCTATATAAAGAAGAAAGAAGTTACTTTAAGAAAACCACTTATGTGAAATCAAGAAAGCTTGTCCTGTTCAGACAGGCCATTATTACTGCAAATCGGGCGCTTGATACATTGAAGAAGCTGCATCGTCTGGAAAACGAGATCTATCATATGCCGGAAGAGTTTCAGGAAACATTGACTGAAGAACTTGATTACCTGCTTTACTGGCACGAACGGATTTTGATGAGGTTTGTCGGAAAAATCAAGCCGCATGATGACGCGGTTGAAGAAGGCATCCGGTATAAGCAGCTTTTAACAAAGTCATTTTTAAAAAATCAGCAGAATACGGATGAGGAGCTTATTGATTACAACATGCTCAATATTATGGCAAGCGCCGTGGAATATCGCGAGCAGCTTGAACATTTAGAAACACTTATCACAAGTTTTCAAACGTATCATCCGAAAGACTGCGAAATAGAAACAGAAGAGTAACCCGGTTAAACAGCCGGGTTTTTTTATATACAAAAAAATCTTATATCCTTCGTTAAAAGGATATAAGATTGATGTTTTAGTTCAAATTTTGAATGGTAAATAAGTGCTTGTACTGGCTCTCATAGTCCATGAGTTCATCATGGGTTCCGATTTCAATGATTGTGCCGTTTTCCATGACAACAATCTTATCCGCATGGGTGATTGTCGATAAACGGTGGGCGACAACAAAAGTTGTTCTATCCTTCGCCAGTTTGTCCATCGCTTCTTGAATGTAATGCTCACTTTCCAAATCCAGAGCTGATGTAGCTTCATCTAAAATGAGGAGCGGCGGATTTTTCAGGAATACCCGCGCAATTGAGATCCGCTGCTTTTGTCCGCCTGAAAGCTTAACGCCTCGTTCTCCCACCCGGGTCTCATATCCTTCTGGAAAACTCATGATAAATTCATGGGCATTTGCAGCTTTGGCGGCTTCGATTATCTCTTCAAGTGTGGCATCAGGCTTGCCGATCGCGATATTTTCCCGAATCGTTTCACTAAATAAAAAGGTATCCTGAAGCACCATACCAACCTGGTTGCGAAGGCTTCTTGCTTCATAATCGCGAATATCCATCCCATCAATCAGCAGTCTGCCGCTTGTTACATCATAAAATCTTGGGATCAGGCTGACGAGCGTTGATTTTCCTCCTCCGCTCATGCCGACGAGAGCTACAGTTTCTCCTCTATTTACTTTTAAGGATACATCATGAAGAATATTTTCTTTGTCCTTCTCATATTGAAACGAAACGTTTTGAAACTCCACTCCTCCGCGAATCTGATCGGCCTTTATCGCATTTGGTTTGTCAGTGAGTTCATAGGGCTCGTCAATAAATTCAAACACCCTGTCCATTGATGCGATTGACTGTGTCAAAGTTGTAGAGGAATTGATCAGCCTTCTAACAGGGTTGTACATTCTGTCAATATATCCGACAAACGCGACCATTGTTCCGACTGTCAGCGGTCCATTAATGACAAAATACCCGGCGCACGCTATGACGATGAGCGGCGCCAAATCTGTAATGGTATTAACGACCGCAAAGGTTTTGGCGTTCCAATTCGTGTGGCGGATGGCTTTATCTAAGAAATGACCGTTTTTCTCATTAAATTGAGCCTGTTCATGATCTTCTATCGCAAAGCTTCTGATGACAGGCATGCCTTGAATTCGTTCGTGCAAATGCCCCTGCACTTGAGCAAGAGCCTGTGAGCGCTCCCTTGTCAGCTTTCGTAAACGGCCGTAAAAATACTTCACTGATATTCCGTATAATGGGAATAAAACGATAGAGATCAGCGTTAATTTAACGTCCAGTGTGAGCATGATAGAAATTACAATCAAAATCGTCAGCATATCGAGCCATATATTCATCAGCCCTGTGATGACGAAATCCTTTGTTTGTTCTACATCATTAATCACTCGGGAAATGACTTCCCCTGTTCTTGTATTCGCGTAAAAACGAAGGCTCAGTTTTTGTATATGGTCAAACAGCTTAGCTCTTATATCATAAAGCACCTTGCTGGCAGTCCACTGGGCAAAATATTGCCGGTAATATTCAACAGGCGGGCGCAAAATTAAAAATAAGGCGAACATGATCGCCATAATCGTGAACAATGACGTGGTTTTGTCACTGGCCGTGCCGCCTCCTTGAATAATGTCGTCAACTACGTACTTCAGAAGCAATGGGAGAGCAAGCGGAATGGAGAATTTTACGATCCCGATTAACACTGTAACGAAAATTTGCTTCTTATAAGGTTTGACGAATTGCATGTAACGTTTCATAACCCCCACGTTGATTCCCCCTCTCTCTTTCTCATGATGTGTGTGAGCCCATGTGAAAAACCTGTTGTACCCCGCAACAGGTTTTTACGTAACCATTATTTTGTATAGCGCAGATACCGTTCATACCACATATCGACAAACTCGGGCGCAAACGGTCCCTGACGCTGGTGAATCCAATGGAGCAGCGTATTTAAGTAGTCTCTTAAAATACTGTCGATTTCCTTTGGATAATTCATGGCTTTCCGATGATCATCATATTCGTCTTCATCGAGAATATTGTAGGTCATGTCAGGAAAAACCTTAACATCTAAGTCATAATCAATATATTTAATTGCTTCGCCATCATAGGCAAACGGAGAACTGATGTTGCAATAATAATGAACCCCGTCTTCCCTCAGCATCCCGATGACATTAAACCATTGTCTTGCGTGAAAATAACAGATTGCGGGCTCTCTGGTTATCCATGTCCGGCCGTCTGATTCGGTTACCATCGTCCGGTCATTGGCTCCGATGACACACATTTCTGTACTTTTTAAAATTGTTGTCTCATTCCAAATTCTATGAATCAGCCCGTTGTGCTTATAGCTGTGAATTTGAATGGTTTCTCCTTCCTTGGGATAGCCCATATTTCTCCCCTACTTTCTATAAAGCCCTACAGTTAGTATGTCCAAATTTGCTTACCGACAACGTCTTTTACCTATTATAACGTTACAAATTGAAAAATGAAAATAAAAGAGCCATTCCGGCCGGGGAATGGCACATTCCTGCACTACACAAAGGAAGACGGCTTTTCTGAGCTGCGATATGAACGAATGACCTGCTCTGTCTGCTTTTGAAACATATCCTGTATATCGGCAAGGTGTTTCCGTTTTACCGCAATTTCAGCCTGAATCCCACGCAGCCTTGCATCCCTTTCCAAATGCCGGAGTTCCGCCTCAATTTGTTTGCAGCGGTCGAGCTCTGATTGGAGATCGAGAAGCTTATCCATCGTTTTCATCTGTTCACTTACCAGCTTTTCAAATTCGGTCATCGGTTCCTCCTTCAGCCTGATGAAAGTATAAACATTTCCTCCTTTAATCATTTCGATCTCCATAAAGCAAACCCTTTGACTCATTCTGTAGACCTTCCACAAGTTTTGTCGTTTTTCAAACAGAAAAAAGCACTTCCACCCGAAGATGAAGTGCTTTTTTCTGTTTCAGTGATTAGCTGTTTTGTTGTTTGTTTTGTTCAGCAGATTGGTTTTGCTGTCTTACCTGCTGTGCGTCAGTTTCACTAGCGAATTCAGTGCCGAATTGACCTTGTTGTCCAGCTGATTGCTGGTTTTGTTTTCTGACTTGCTGAGCGTTTGTTTCGCTAGCAAATTCAGTGCCAAATTGACCTTGACCAGCAGCTGATTGTTGGTTTTGTTTTCTAACTTGTTGAGCGTTTGTTTTGCTGAAGTTATTTGAGTTAGCCATTGTTATCACCTCCACGGTCATTAGAATGTGCAGGTGATCGTATAGCTATTCCTCTTTTTTAAAAATTTTTAAACGAGCAGTGAGCGTCCGCCGTCAACGATAATTGTCTGTCCGCGGATCATGTCAGCCTTGGAAGACACTAGAAACTCAACAGTATCAACCATGTCTTTAATTTCGACCATGCGTCCCGCCGGCGTGTTTTGGCGCGCATCCTCAAGCAGATCTTCTCTATTCGGGAAGTGTTTCAGCGCATCTGTGTCGATCGCTCCGCCTGAAACAGCATTGACGATAATTTGTTTTGGTGAAAGCTCAACGGCAAGATAACGGGTTAAAGCCTCTAACGCTGCTTTTGATACACCGACCGTGGTGTAGTTTTCAAGATAGCGGATAGAGCCTAATGAACTGATGCTGACAATATGCCCGCCTCCGTTCTTCTCCATTAGCTTGGCAGCTTCCTGAGCGCAGAAAAGCAATGCTTTCGCATTAATATTCATCGTCCAGTCCCAGTGTGTTTCTTCTAATTCCATGACAGGTCTTAGTACTCCTGAAGCGGCATTATTGACAAAAACATCAAGTCTGCCGAACGTTTCATCAATTTGCTGAAACATTTCTTTGATTTTTGCAGGCTGTCCTACGTTTGCTTTTACGACAAGCACTTTAACGCCAAGCTTTTCGATTTCTTCCGCTGTTTCTAATGCTGCTTTTTTGCTGCGTGCATAGTTAATGACGATGTTATAGCCGTTCTCAGCAAGTCTGATCGCGGCCGCTTTTCCGACACCGCGGCTGCTTCCTGTTACGAGTGCACATTTATTTTGTTCCATTTTTCCTCATCTCCTTGTAGCGTATAGTTCTTTTATTTCCACAAACAATAATGGCAAGAACTTTAAAGGGGGGTCTTCTGTTATGTATGTCGGACGTGATATGAGCGAATTGAACATGGTTTCCAAAAAAGATTGGAAGAACAGTGAACTCGCTTATTTTCATCATGCCTTTCAGCAAATTATGCCTTATTTGAACGAAGAAGGCCAATCAAAATACCGGGAATTAACGCAAGAAATTGAAGCGCGCGGCGGAATGAAGCGCAATGAAGCGGACTACAGCCACGGCACGCGCGTCTCTTACGATTAAGAATGGTTTACGGAGCAGCCGAGATGGCGGCTGCTTCTACTGCCATCTTCCAGATTTTTTGATGTGACACCGGGAACGCAAATTGTTCGAGCTCTTCTTTCGTTACTTTTTTCAGCTCGCTGGTATCCGACACTTGTTTTACTTTACCGAAAAACACTGAAATATTCCATACCAGGTGGGTGAAAACATGCTCGACTACACCTTGCAGATCACTGATATCAGCTTGTATGCCATATTCGTTTTCTAAGAAAGCAATGAGCTGTTCACGCTCAGTTTTGATCCCTTTTTGTGTTTCAAGATTAGGGAATTCCCACAGGTTGGCGAGCAAACCTTTAGACGGCCGTTTGTGGATATACACTTGTCCGTCTTCATCAGTCAGTACGATCGCGGCCATGGTTTTGATCCCGGGCTTTTTCTTTTTGCTTTTTACCGGAAGCTCCCGTTCAGTGCCTTCTTCAAATGCTGAGCAATGCTGCTGAACCGGGCATAGCAGGCATGAGGGTGATTTTGGCGTACAGATCAATGCTCCAAGCTCCATCAAGCCCTGATTAAATTCAGATGGTTTTTCTTTGGAAATAAAAGCTCGTATGGCGTCTTCAAAGATCGTTCTTGTTTTTGGTTTGGCAATATCATCCCAAATAGATAGAATTCTGGACATGACACGCATCACATTTCCGTCAACTGCGGGAATGGGTTTATTGTAGGCAATGCTGAGCACCGCTCCCTTTGTATAAGGGCCGACGCCTTTTAACCCGCCAAAATCTTTCTCGTCTGGAGGAACAATGCCGCCGTATTCCTGTTTCACTTCTTTTACCGCGCTTTGCAGGTTTCTGACTCGCGAATAATAGCCGAGCCCTTCCCATGCTTTCAGCACCTTTTCTTCATCAGCATCAGCGAGCGCTTCCACTGTCGGGAATTGTTCCACAAACCGCAGAAAGTAAGGAATCACTGTCTCTACTCTCGTTTGCTGCAGCATCACTTCAGATACCCACACTTTATATGGATCTTGGTCCTCTCTCCACGGCAAAACGCGCTGCTCTCGTTCAAACCATGAGATTAAATCATCGCGAAATTGCTGTATGTCTTTTTGTTTTAATTTGTCTTCAAGTACGTTCATATGTGTTTCTCCCCAGTCTTTCGCGCCCCGCTTTTCTTTAGACTGTTTTTTGTTGTACACTAAGGGCACAGTACGATAATATGTTACATTAAATAGTAATAAAGAAAAAGCGGAAACATATGAGAACGATTGAATCAGTTTAAAAATTGGGTATATGAAAATGGGGAATTTCTTACAAAGTGAATGTGCAGGATCACCCTGCAAGGAGGTCACCTATGGATACGGGCACACATGTCGTTATGGGCATCGCACTGGGCGGTATTGCGACGCTTGATCCTGTTGTCGGATCAGATCCGGCAATGGCTCACGCTGTTATGATCGCAACGCTTGCGGGCTCTCAGGCTCCGGATATTGATACTGTGTTAAAGCTTAAAAACAATGCTGTTTATATAAGGAATCACAGAGGATTTACCCATTCAATTCCCGCCGTTTTGTTTTG
This sequence comes from Bacillus sp. EU52, assembly GCF_037964975.1. Classification (NCBI taxonomy): domain Bacteria; kingdom Bacillati; phylum Bacillota; class Bacilli; order Caryophanales; family Bacillaceae; genus Bacillus; species Bacillus sp. EU52. The sequence goes on along the minus strand of NZ_CP150177.1, from coordinate 888,229 downwards.
GTCTGTCATCATCCCGGCGATTCTGTATTTATTTTATCCTCAGGCCGATTTTCTGCACCTGTGGCTGTGGACACTGCTGGCAGTCGTTCTGCATGTCTTTGTTGATATATTCAACGCCTATGGAACACAAGCCATTCGTCCGTTTTCGAAAAAATGGGTTGCGCTCGGGCTGATTAATACGTTTGATCCGTTTATTTTTATCAGCCATCTGGCAGCTATCGCGATTTGGTATGCAGGCGGGAGTCCCGGCATCACGTTTCTCAGCTTATATATCATATTGGCAGGCTACTACTTGGTGCGCCTGATCATGCAGCTGAGAATTAAACGGAAGCTTCATGAGATGATTCATGATGAGATCGAAAGCATTATTATTTCTCCAACGATGAAATTCAGGCAATGGCGAATCGCAGTGACGACAGCACATGCTTTCTATGTAGGAAGAAGCATGGAAGGACATGTCGTGATTCTGGATACATTTAATCGGGTGCCTGTTCCTGAAACCGATGTAATGCATGCGGCAAAGCAGGATGATAACATCGCGGCGTTTCTGTCCTTTTCTCCGGTATACCGGTGGGAAGTGGATACGTTTAAAGATCATTATGAGGTGAGATTTATCGACCTGCGTTATCGGAGCAAAGGCCATTATCCGTTTGTCGCAATTGTTCATATCGGCCATGATCTCACGATTCGTTCATCCTATACGGGATGGATATTCAGCGAAGAAAAACTTCAGAAAAAATTAAAGCTCGGCTCTATATAGAGCCGGGCTTTTTACGTCTTATATAAAAAACAGCAAGCAGCAGACTGACGAGAGATATGATCGCCGATATTTTGAAGTATGGCGGATAGTAAGTCAGCTCAATGTGATTGTCTCCCTTTTGCGCCTTGAAGCCTATAAAAGCATAATCCGCTTTTTCGATCTTCTGTGTTTTTCCGTTGATCTTCAGCTCCCAGCCTTTTTCATATGGGATCGGAAGCATGATGTACTGGTCTTTTGACAGATGATAGGAAAAGGTCAGTCGATTTTTGTTCCAATTCAGTTTGTCTGCTTTCTCTGTTTTATTTTGCATTACAGCGTTTTTCAGCGTTTGGTAATTTTCTTCATAGAGCGCTATGTTTCTCAGCTCATAGGTTCCTTTCGGAAGATTGATTGAGATATGGCCTGATTTAGGCACTCTTACCGTTATATTATTTACTCCGGTTTTATAGATCGATTTGTTCGATTTCCTTGTTGTGACATAATCATTTACCTTTAATGTAAATCCTTTGTCTTTTGCTTTGCTTTTCAAATAAAAGCTGACATAGTAGTCTCCCGGAGCGGATGATGGCTGTTTCGGGGTGATGATCAGCTCTCCTCCGTTTTCTCCAGTTACGGTTAGCAGCCCGTTTTGATACTGGGCTTGTTTTGCGGTGATGTCCGACTTGGTGATCAAATTGGACGGTTTTGGTGTCTGCTCCGTTTTTCCTGATGGATCTTTTAATATAATTCCTTTCAGCATCGCCTGTTCTTTCGCAAGAGCGGGCAATCGGTCCAGCTCACTTTCGCTGTATATGGCATCCGCTGTTTTAACGAATGGAAGCATGTACTGATTCTCATAAACTGCATAATGCTCTGTTTCTAAATGCTTTTTGAAGCCGTACGGGACGCTGGCTTCGTTTGTTTTTTCGGTCATATAATATTTGCCGTAAAGCAGGCTGTATAAATTCGCCCTGTCTCCCAATGACGCGTAACGGCTGACGCTTTCCCTGCCCATATCGATGCTTAAATCATTCCAATAGAAGGCCAGCAGATCTTTGTTTAAAATGCTGGAATACGCGCTGAAGCCATTAAATCCGTAAATGATTGGCGTATTATTGCGGACCCCGTTCATCCAGTCGATTCTCATGAGCGGGTCATCGTCTTCCTTCTGTAAACGTCTGATGAGCTCAGATGATTCCCGCCCTCTGTATTCCTCACTTGTAAGATATTCTTTTGTCACACTGTCCAAATCGCCGCCTTCTGAGAGCGCGTATTTTTGATAGGAGTTGGCGACAAACAGCGAAGAAAGAATGATTATACCGTACACAGCCATTTTTGCCCGTTTTTTCGCAAAAGCTGCAGCAAACAAGGCTGCGATTGTCATGAGTAAGAGCAATAGAATACTTTCATTCGCAGGCTTCCATATATCGAGCTTATACCTTTGGATATGATACAAGTAAAGAAGCAGGACGACAGCTGCGGCCGGGAGCAGTTCTTTCCGTTTCAATTCAGACAGCTGTGACAAACCAGCCGCAGCTGCTCCCGCAATGGTAAAGGCCAGAACATATTCAAACCGGTTTTGCGGGGCGGAAAAACCGTTAAAGACGCTTGCCGCATACGGACTGAAATGAAAAAGAATAAACAGCAGGCTCAATCCGGCAAAGAGACGAAATACACGGTTTTTGTAAAAAGAAATAATAAACAAAAACAGCAGAAAAGCGGCCGGCACAATGATGATCCGGCTCGAAAATAAGATATTATCATCGAAATTGAGCCACTCTATTTTCTGGCTGTATGGAGGGCGCAGGTTGTTTAAAAAACCGTATACTACGGGCACAAACGCCGCCGCACTGATGCCAAAAGAAATGAAGCCTGAAACCAGAAATAATCTGATTTGAATCCATCTTTTCTCTTCATGTGGTTCCAAACGGATCAGCCATCTGAACAGCAAATAGATTCCGATGAATATAAGGTTTATGTATGCAAAGTAAAAATTATTGATTAACGTCAGCGAACACGCAACGATAAACCACGCCGGACGCCGCTCTCTAATAATTTTTTCTGCACCAAGCACAAGCAGCGGAAGCCAAACCATTGTATCGGTGAAAAATTCCCAATACGCTTCGTGACGGAAATAAATAATTGAGACGCCGTATAACACGGCTCCCGTGAACGATGCCGCCCTGTGCTTGAGAAGATAATGAAAAACAGAAGCGGACGTAAAGATGATCAAGCTCAATTTGAAAATACTGATAAAAACAGCTGACTCTGCCCAAAAAAGCGTATCCGCTTCTCCGATCAGCTGGACGGCTTGAAGCAGCCAAACAGCGGCAGACACAGCAAGAAAAAGAAAAGAAGCAGAAAAATAATAGCCGAGCTGACTGAATGTGCCGCCGCCAAGTCCGAATGAATAATTGTAGAAAAAATTCCCGTGTGTATATTGGTCAAATAATAATTTTTTAAATACGATCATTTGCGCAAGCCCGTCACCCGGACCTGTCATATACCTGCCTTCCGCCCATTCTTTCACAAAAAAAGCGTGTGCCAGAACGGACACCAGCAAACTGGCCGCATAGATCATGATATGTTTTCTTTTCATATAAATTCTCCAGTCTTGCTTTTAAGATAATAGACACGCAAAAAAAGCACTGCCAATGGCGCTTGGTATTTTCAGTGCATTTTTGTCAGACGCCGCATGCTTTTTAATTCGTTCGTTTCAGGCAGGTCTTTGTTCGGGATATTCGCTTCTTTGATCAAATAATGCGGGCGTTTTTTTGTTTCATAATAGATTCGGCCGATATATTCGCCTATAATTCCGAGGCTTAACAGCTGTACTCCGCCGAGAAATAACACTGCTGAGATAATGGTGAAATACCCAGGCACAGAAATACCGTTAGTCAGAATTTTAACGAATGTGGCAATGATATAAATGATGGAAAGCAGCAGGATGAAAATGCCTGTATAAAAACATAATCTCAGCGGCTTATGATTAAATGAAACGACGCCGTCCATTCCGTAGTTAAACAGACTGCTGAACGACCATTTGGAGGTGCCGTTTTTTCGTTCGACATTTTCATAAAATACAATTTTCTGATCAAAGCCAATCCAGCAAAAAAGGCCTTTTGAGAAGCGGTTTCCTTCGCTCAGCTTCAAAAGTGCATTCACAGCTTGGCGGCTTAACAATCTGAAGTCACCGACACCGTCACGCAAATCGACTTCAACCGCTTTATTAATGAACTTGTAATACATAGATGATAAGAGTGAGCGGACAAAGCTGTCCCCTTTTCTGTTCCTTTGAGCAATGACTTGGTCATACCCTTCTTCGTAGCCTTTGATAAATTCCTTCAGCAAATATGTCGGATGCTGCAGATCGGCATCCATGACAATAACCGCCTCGCCCTGAACATGCTCAAAGCCCGCCAAAATTGCGGCTTCTTTTCCAAAGTTTCGAGAAAAAGATATATATTTTACCCGGCTGCACGTCGCTGCCAAGTCTTTGATCTGCTGAAGCGTGTCATCAACACTTCCGTCGTTTATGAAGAATATTTCATAGTCATAATGAATGTTTTTAAATTCCTTTTTTAAAGATTCATGAATGAGTTTGACATTATACCCTTCATTGTAAGACGGGATAATAATCGAGATTAATCCTTGCTTCATTAAGGCACCTTCTTTTTATTATTCTTTTTAAGTATTGCCTTAGGGGAGTTTTACACAAATCTTCAGTAAGGCTATTCCTTTTTTTAAAGTCGTTTAAACCTGTTTTTTGTTACAATTTTATGGTGACATTCATGATTTTTAATGTTATTTTGTCATGTTTAAAACAGACTATGAAAAAAACGCACAGAAAAAGTCTGCCATTATGACAGACGGATGGAGAGAAATTTTAGCTTATTGGTTCTTAAGATATTCCAAAATCAGCTGATTGACGATGGCTGGCTTTTCGTGGTTAATCCAATGGGAAGCTTCATCAACAAAGATGAGATGTCCATTCGGGCAATGCCTTTCCGTCTCTTTCGCAAGCTTTCTGCTCAAAAAGCGGTCTTCCATTCCCCAGATCATTCGGTAAGGTACTGTTTCGTAAGAGGGTTTCTCTGCCAAGCTTCCTTTTCTGAGGGCTCTGTACCAGTTCAGCATAGCTGTCAGCGCGCCCGGCTGTTTCCACGCTTCTTTGTACCTGCTGACATCCTCGGATGTAAAAAGCGCGGGACGGTCGGATAATCCAATCGCTTTGTCTAATGTTTCATAATCATTTTCCCTTAGTGATGCCTCCGGTATATCGGGGAGCTGGAAGTATGCGATATACGAGCTTTTCAGCCATTGCGGCGGATAAAGCGGCGTTACGGTTTTCATGACGTGCGGGTGCGGGATATTGATCGCGATCAGTTTTTCAAGATATTCCGGGCGTGTGGAAGCCAAATGCCATGCGACAGCCCCTCCCCAGTCATGACCGATGACAATTGCTTTTTCATCAGTGAATTGCGTAATAAGCCCGATGATATCATCTCTTAATGTATCAATCCGATATGAATCAATTCCTTCCGGTTTGTCACTGAGATTGTAGCCCCGCTGATCAGGAGCAATGACCCGGTAACCCGCATCAACAAGCGGTTTGATTTGATTTTTCCAGCCGTACCAAAACTCAGGAAATCCATGGAGCAGGACAATTAACGGGCCGTCTTCCGGTCCTGCGGCTGCAACGTGGAGCGTGATTCCGTTCGTATTGACAAACTGGCATTTAACTCCGTCCACTTCAATCTCCTCCTTGACTGTGCGTCATGATTTTCAGCCTTTTCTCCGTTAGCATAAATGTTATGACACTGGCGGCAATCAGCATGATAAGTTGAAGAATAAACAAGTTTGATCCCAGCAGCAAACCCATTCCCGCAATCACCAAGCCTGACAGGATCATTAATGATGCACTGTAACGGTTCGCTTCATTCCATAATCTTTGATCTGACATTGAGCGTCTCGTTCTGTATCCGTACACACTGTTGATCGATTTGGGAGGAAACAGTTTGATCAGTATGCCCGCAATGATCATAAGCCCTCCGCCGACTAAACCCGTCATATCATCATCTCCTTTCTCATTGTTACGTGCAGAAAGAAGAAATGTTTCATGCATAGGCAAAAAGACAAGCCTCGGCCTGCCTTTTTATCGCATTTGTAAATCCTTTGTGTGAATATAGCCTTTAACTCCGCCATAATCCACGAACGCCCAAGTGAAGTCAAATCCGCCGTTTTCACTGAATCCCCACCCAAGTATTGTCACCTCTGTTCCAGATGAGAGCTGTTTAGCTTTTCCATTTTCGGGCGTCGGTGCATAGAAGGCTGTCTGTTTCGTTGTTTTCGCTTGGCTTGCGGTTTTCATTAAAAAGTGAGTTGAAATATATGCTTTCTTTCCTTTGAAATAAATTTGAGCCCAATCGGCATTTACGAACCTATCGACTTTTACCTTTTGTTCTGATGATACAGTGCCGAGAATATCACCTTCATGATTTGGCTCAGTCCGGACATTCAGCTTTCCTGCTTTTATGATGTAAGTATCGGATGATGGCATGCTGACAGATATGTCGTGAAGGGGCGCAGCTTTTGCTGCGGGAGCGGAATGAAGTGCTGTCAAACCCAGTCCTGCGGCAGCTGTTAAAGCGAGCATTACTTGTTTCTTTTTCATATAAAGCTCCTCCTCGCATTTTGACAAGATATAAGTGGTATTCCCTGATTGACAGGCTGGTGAAACATGTTTTGTTTATGATTTCTTCCTGTTAAGGTAATTTTAAGAAAATGAAAAAACCTGCCGGTCGTTAACGGCAGGTTTTTAATGCAAAAGGCCTCTGCTTTGATTTAAGTAATCATTCACGTCGTTACGGGAGCTTTGAAAAAGGTGGAGCTGGCCGCCATAGTTTTCAATCCATTGTGTGACGATTTTTTCAGTCATTTTTTCACCTTGATAGGCGTGTCCGGCTTTTGCATAGGTTGCTTCGAAATCGCTCCATAACAATTCCACCCACGTTTTTGCCTGTATATAGCTGATCATCTCGTTCTTTTCCAGAAGCAGATTAGTCAGTTTCTCAATGTACATATTCATATGTGCAGTCTCCTTTCTTCAGGAAAAAAATAACGCTTTATTACGTAGTGTTCTCCATATACTAACCTTACGTCTTCATCTGGAAAGACGCAACTTTTTGATCTCGAATCTAGGGGGATATGACATGGTCCGAAATAAAGAAAAAGGATTTCCTTACGAAAACGAAAACAAATTTCAGGGTGAACCGAGAGCAAAGGACGATTATGCTTCAAAGCGTGCTGACGGATCTATCAATCAGCATCCTCAAGAAAGAATGAGAGCCTCAGGCAAACGGTAAAGAAGAACAGCTGCATACACTGCAGCTGTTTTTACCCTTTATTGACTTGATATTCGTAGACGCTCTTCTTTTCTGATAAGTGTGCGAAGGTAGAAAGCACAAGTCCGCATGCAGTCATAAGCGCACCTCCTGCAAACAGCCAGGAATAAGAGCCTGTTCCGTTTAAAATCATTCCGCCGATCCATGCACCAAGGGCATTGGCAAGGTTAAATGCTGATACGCTGACAGCTGCGGCAATGGTTGTGCCGCCCTCAGATGAGGAAATGACCTTTGTTTGCAGAAGAGGCGGCGTGCCGAATGCGCATGCCCCGAATAGGAACGTTGCCACAATGGCTGCAGCCGGGTAAATGGCGATGTAAGGAAATACAGCCAGAACACCGATTAAACCGATCATTACGCCGATCATCGTCCGAGTCAGCAAAGGCAGCGGTACTTTTCCAGCAAAGAAATTCCCGGCAACGCCTCCCAATCCATACGCAAAGAGAGCACCTGTAATGCCAACCGTGCTGAATCCGGCTGAATGCCTCAAAATGGGTTCGATAAAGGTGTAGGCGATAAAGACACCGGAATAGCCTAAAATGGTAATCGCGAAGGAAAACAGCACTTGTTTGTGTTTAAAAACCCCCCACTCATTCATAAGCATTGGGATCACTTTTGGTTTTCTGTTCGGCACGGCAGCCATAAGGCCTAAAAATCCGATGACACCAAGTGCCGTAATGATGGAAAACACCGCTCTCCAATTCAGGACATCTCCGAGATAAGAGCCGAATGGAACACCAAGCATTAGAGCCACTGTCAGTCCGCCGTTCATTGAAGCAGCAGCTGCAGCACGCTTTTCCGGCGGAACCATTTCACTTGCGAATACCATGGCAATCGCGAAGAAAGCGCCGTGTATGGACGCAGATAAAATTCTTGAAATGGCCAATACAGCAAAATTCGGCGCCAGTGCGCTCATCAGGTTGGAAAGGATAAATATCGCCATCAGCCCAAGAAGCACAGGCTTTCTCGGAAGCTTGACGGAAATGATGGTGACGAGCGGCCCTGTCAAACAAACGCTTGCCGCATAAGCCGTGACAAGAAGCCCTGCGGATGAAACCTGTATATGAAAGTCATTGGCAATCGACGTCAAAATACCCATCACCGCGTATTCTGTATAGCCGATTGAAAATGTACAAATCATAAGAACAAATATAATAAATTTTACAGATGGGTTTTTGATACTCAACGTCATCGCCTCCTTTGATTTTAAAAAACAACGAGTTTCATCTTAAAAGATTTTTCAAGTGAATTCAATGATTTTTTCTTTAAGAATTCGTGTAAATGTGCTGCAAACAAAAAGAGGCTGATCATCAGCCTCCCCGTTACGCTTTAATCTTTTTCTTTCAATACTGAGATTGGCAGCGCTTCCTCTTGCTGAGGGGAAGAGGTTCTGTATCCCCATGCGAAAACGCCATTTAAATAACTGATGGTAAACTCGTCCTCAGTGTCTTCCACACGATATGTTTCTCCCGGTGAGTAATCTTCCGGGTTCAGCAAATATGCTTTTGCCATCGTAATTTTCCGTTCGAGCACTGCCAGTTCGTTTATGATTCCATGCTGTTCGGCTTTTCTTGCTTTTTCAGAAAGTAATGCGATTTCGGTATTAAGTTCGTGAGGTGTCATTTGACTGTATCGTTTCTCCATTTCAGTACTCCTCTTCCTGCAGTAATTGCTCGATTAAATCGAGTGAGAATCCTTTGCGGAATAAAAATTGTTTGACCTTCATGGCGCTTTCATATGAGCCGTCATAGCGGTATTTTCTAAACGCTTTTTCCGCGTGAAGGCGCAGCGCTTCTTTCTCTGTGTCTTCATCATTTTCATATTCAATCTGATCCATCGCCGCGCTGATAACATCAAATGAGAAGCCCTTGCGCTGAAGCTGCAGCTGGGCGCGCTGTTTAAGTTCTTTCGTCGAAAGTTTTTTATCTTTTTTGAGAAGCTTTTCAACATGCTTGACCGCTTCCCTTGTCTGATCCTCAAAGGAAAAGGAACTTAGCGCCTCCTTAATTGTATCGTCATCAATTCCCTTCGCTCTTAGCTCTCTGAACAAAACATCAGGGCCTTTTCCGTTTGTTTTTTTGTGAGTGCTGACATAGGCTGAGGCAAATTCCTGGTCGTTTAAGTACTTGTAATCGTTAAGCCTATGGATGACTTCCGCAATGACGGGGGGCGAGGTTTCTTTTTTCTTTAAGTGGTCCTCGACCTCTTTCGTCGACCGCATTCGATAGGATAAAAAGTCAAGCGCACGGTTGAAGCCTTTCTTCACTTCATCGCCGTATTGAATCTCAATGATGTCAAGATCATCGAGTTCTTTTCCCTTCTTGAGCTCAAATTTCACGAGCACATCCGCGTCCACGCTGAAGGCGTATTTATCATCCAGAAAAATATTGAAGCGTTCCGTATTCTTTTTTTGCGTTGATATTTTTGTAATAAACGGCATCTTAATCTCCCTTCTCAGGCCTGAAACGCGTTTTCTTTTATTACAATGAGGTAAAGTATATTTATTAGAACGATGAGGAGAGATGTTCATGAATATCGCAATGACGGGCGGAACCGGTTTTCTCGGCCAGCATCTGACAGGCGTTCTTATCCGCCAGGGACACCATGTTTATATTTTATCAAGAAACGCAAGGGAAACTGAACAAAAAAATATGACATATGTCCAATGGCTGACGGAAGGAGCCGCCCCGGAGCAGGAACTTCCTCATATTGATGTCTGGATAAACCTTGCGGGAAAATCGATTTTTGGCCGCTGGACAGAAAAAACGAAGCAGCACATTCTCTCCAGCCGTATCAATGCGACGCGTGAAGTGCAGCGGCTTATTCAGAAACAGAAGGAGAAGCCGAAGACATTGATCCAAGCCAGTGCCGTGGGTATTTACGGGACAAGCCTTGAGAAAACTTTCACAGAGGATTCTGCAACGTCAGATGAGGATTTTCTCAGCCATACTGCACACCTGTGGGAAAAGGAAGGACAGCATATTGAAGCGATGGGCATCCGGACGGTTTATGCAAGATTTGGCGTGATGCTTGGAGAAAAAGGTGCTCTACCGCTTATGGTTCTCCCCTATAAGTTTCTGGCCGGCGGAACGATTGGAACGGGAAGGCAGTGGCTGTCATGGATTCATGTCGAGGATGCGGCCCAGATGATCCGATATGCGGTGGAAAATGCCGGCATCTCAGGCCCAATGAATGTCACCGCGCCCAATCCTGTGGACATGAAGCAATTCGGAAAAGCGATTGCACGGGTGAAGCACCGCCCGCATTGGCTCCCCGTCCCGGAATTCTTTTTATCAAAAGCATTGGGTGAAATGAGTCTTTTGATTGTGAAAGGACAGCGCGCTCTTCCTAAAAAAGCGATAACCTCTGGATTTCGTTTTACATATTCGGATCTTGAATTTGCACTCTCACAGCTGATAGCGGACCGAAAGACTGTATAAAAACAGCAGGAAGCGTCAACCTTAAGAATAACATGGTTGAAGGAGGTCCTTTTTATGGAAAAAAAGAGGGAGAAGCACCAGCAAGGCGCCAACCTGAAAAAAATGCAGGAAGTTCTTTATTCAGGCGAATTTAAAAAAGCGGAAAAAGCTGCTAAGCGGAAGTAGGAATACATAACCCCTTAAAACCAAATACTATATTTGTTTGATATCACTTTTTAGGGGGAATTTGATATGGGCAGAAATCATATCCACAAAAACCGTGATAAAAACAAACAAAAGCTTCCACAAGTTCCCGATACATTAAAAAGGGAAACTGACGGCGTTTACGAAGAATATTCAACCGAGCTTGCTGATGCAGATGATCGCGAAGCGCAAGAGCGTGCGAAAGCAGCCGACAACAGAGCGAAAAAGAAATCTCGTTAATGAAAAACCCCTTGTCTCCGTTTGAGACAAGGGGCTTTTTACATTTCAGTAAACCGGTCGCGGATCGGTGTGCGTTTTTTCACTTCCGGCGCCTCGTCAGGATAACCTGTTTGTATGATGGCGGCGAAACGCTCATTATCCTGCAAACCAAAGGCCTGATGGACTTCTTTGTCATAAAGGATTTTTCCGCTTTTCCAAACCATGCCGATTCCTTTTTCCCAAGCAAGAAGCTGGAGATTTTGAATCAACGAGCTTGTTGCCGCAAAATCGTCGTCCCGCGCTCTTTCGTTTTCATCTTCCTGAAACACGACGAGCAGAAATCCCGGAACGCGCCCAAGTGTGTTTTTGAAATTTTGAAGCTTTTCCTCTGTCATATCCGGCTTGGATTTCTTAGAGAACGCTGCAAATGTATTGATGAGGTTCGCTTTACCTGTCTCACTGGAAACGTAAATAAATCTCCATGGCTCTGTCACTCTGTGATTTGGCGCATATTTTGCCGTTTCAAGCATGTCAAGAATGACTGCTGAAGGTACTGGCTCTTGTTTAAACTTTCGAATCGATCTTCTGCTGCGTATGATGTCCCGCAGTACTGAATGCTGATGTATTTGTTCGGTTTGAGGCATACCGTCTCACCTTCCTATGCAATTGAAAATGATTATCATTTCATAATAATAACGGAAAGTGCATCTTTTTGTAAACCATCATCCGTATTAGAATTTAAGAATACGGGTTTCTGAGTAAACGGCTGTTCCTGTCATGTTCACTTTCACATGGCCGCCGGCTTCGTTCATTTCGATCTCCACTTTTCCGTCTTTTCCAATTTCCTGCCCTTGTTCAATGATAAATTTATGCTGCTCGGCATTTCCATAATGTTTCATATAAGCCCCCATCACGCCGGATGCTGTGCCGGTCACGGGGTCTTCAATCGTTCCCGAATACGGGGATGAAAAGTGGCGTCCGTGCAGGTCGCTGTCGGGATGAACGGTTTCAAAGGTAAACGGATGGACTGAAGCTTTTGGCAGATCAATTAACACTTCCGGAAATTGTTTGTTATCTGGCACCATTTTTTTGGAAGCCTCCAATGATTTAAGCGGAACGATGGCTGTCCATATGCCAGTGCTGCCAAACACAATCGGAAGGTCTTCATGAAAATCCTCTTCGGTGATACCCAGTGCGTCCGCAAGTTTTTTCCGATCGCCTGTAAATGGTTTGAATTGCGGAGAGGCCTGTTCAAGCGTGATATGAATACGGCCATCTTTTTCAGAAATCTTCACAGGCAGGATACCCGCTTTCGTTTGGATGCTGTACGTTTTACCGCTCTCCAGCATTCTTTTCTCACATAATGCGTAAAGAGAAGCAACTGTCGCATGACCGCACAAATTCATTTCGTGTCCAGGTGTAAAGTAACGGAGTTCAAGATCGGCCGACTCGCTTTTTCGGATAAAGGAGGTTTCTGAATACCCGGCACGCTCAGCTATGATCTGCATCTCGTCTTCCGTATAATCGTCTCCCTGCAAAACGACGCCTGCGGGGTTTCCTTTGCCGGGACTGCTTGTAAATGCTTCATATTTTAATACCTCTGCTTCTTTCATTCATCTGCCGCCCTTTCTTTATCAATGTCTCTGTCAGTATAGCAAAAATAATTACGAATCTTCAGTCATTATCAAAAAAACCCATTTTCTTTTTTAAGAAAATGGGTGTAACGATTAAGAATTTCTTGTTTTATAGAGCAAATAAATAAAATAAGGTGCGCCGATAGCCGCTGTAAAGACGCCGGCCGGCACTTCCACCGGAGCAAATAAGGTTCTGCCGACGATATCAGCTGTTAAAACGAGCAGAGCTCCAATAAGTGCCGACGCTGGGAGCAGCGCGCCATAAGATGAGCCGACAAGCCGTCTTGCAATATGGGGCGCCATCAGCCCGACAAAACCGATTGTGCCGGCAACTGAAACTGCACAACCAGTAAGAGCCGTACTCAAAAGTAGCAAGAAAAAACGATTTCGCTGCACAGCGCTTCCTGCACCCGCCGCAATATCTTCACCCAGCACCTGTATATTCATATTTTTTAGCGCGACAAAACAAATGAATAAGAGAATGACAGATAAGATAATAGCTATTTTTACATGCTGCCAGTTTGACCCATAAACTGACCCAGTGATATACACATTGGCTTGTGATGCTCGGTAAATCGGGCCTTTGATCATCAACAGGGTAGTCATCGCCTGCGCCGACATTGAAAATCCGATTCCGATAAGCACCAGCCGAAATGTGGAGGCGCCATTTTTGTATGCCAGTAAATAGACGATGAGCCCGACAGCCGATGCGCCGATAAATGCGGCTGCTGGAAGCCATGACAGACTGATCGTAAGTGAACTGCTGCGGTCTGAGAAGAACATCATTAAAAGCACGACCGCTACCGCCGCTCCTCCTGTTATTCCGATAATATCCGGAGATGCGAGAGGGTTTCTGACGAGCCCCTGCAATATCGCGCCTGCCGCTGCCAAGCAGACACCGGCGCATAAAGCCGTCAAAATTCTTGGCATGCGGAACGACATGATCATCAGTTCATCCAGCTTGGAACCTGCACCAAAGAATGTTTTTGCTACATCCCAGGGAGGAATAAACCTTTGTCCGAGACCAGCGCTTATGATGAGTACCGCAGCTGTTAACCCCAGTAAAATCAAAAAGACGATCCATGCTTTCTTTTCAGCCGCAGTAACGCCAAAACGAAGTTTCATAGCTTCGCCCCCCTTCTTGCGATGTACACAAACACAGGCATTCCGATGATGGCGGTCATGACCCCGACAGGAACTTCCTGAGGCATAATGATATATCGCGCACCGATATCCGCGCAAACAAGCAAAATGGCACCCAAAACAGCGGAAAATGGCAGAACCCAGCGATAATCATTACCAACGACAAAGCGGGCAAAATGCGGAATAATGATGCCGATAAAAGAAATCGGCCCGGCAATGGCGACAGCGGACCCTGCAAGCATGACAACACAAAGCGCCATCACAAATTTCAGCAGGCCCGTTTTTTGGCCGAGTCCTTTTGCCACATCTTCTCCCATAACGAGGAGGTTAATTTTTTGGCCGAGAAAGAAGCAGATTACCAGCGCTGCCGCTGCATATGGAAACATCGTCATCAACAGATCCAGACTCCGGCCCTGCACAGAGCCAGTCAGCCAAAAAAGCACCTGGGCAAGCTCGAGTTCGTTGACAGAAAGCAAGCCTTGTGTCAGAGAAGAAAACATGGCTGCCATGGCAGCTCCCGCCAGCGTCAGTTTGATTGGCGTCAGTCCTTCTCTTCCAAGCGTGCCTGCTGCATAGACGATCGCAGCGGTAAATGCTGCCCCAAGAAACGAGCTCCATACTAGCGCCTGAGGTGACTGAATATGCAGAAAAAACGATCCGGCAACAATAAAAAAACCTGCACCGGCGTTAATCCCGAAAATCCCCGGTGACGCAAGCGGATTTTTTGTGAGCGCCTGCATGAGAGCGCCCGCGGCTGCAAGCGAGGCGCCGACGACTGTCGCAACCAAAGCGCGCGGAAGCCTGACATCCTTGATGATGACATGCTCATTTGTTCCGTTGAAGGAAGTAAACGCCTGATAGACCTGTCTCCATGACGTACCTGTATAGCCATACACGACGCTTGCGCAGACAGCCGCCAGTAAAATGAAAATCAGACATACTAACACAATCCATTTTGAAGATGCCTTTTTGCAGATCATGATCTAATATTCTCCTAGTTATTTACTATGTAATGTTTGTTTTTGAGAATAATCCTCAATTAGGGATTGACACTCTTAACACTGCTTATTATGATCTAAATGATAATGAATTTCAATATTGGGAGGAAAAAGATGAAAAAGCATATCAGCATGCTATTCGTATTTTTAATGGCCTTTATGGTACTTTCTGCCTGTAATAGTTCAGAAAGTTCAAGCAACAGCGAGGGGTCAAGCAGCAAAACAAGAACGGTCAAACATGCAATGGGGACATCAGACAACATCCCCGCCAATCCAAAACGGATTGTTGTTTTAACTAATGAAGGAACAGAGGCGCTCTTAGCGCTTGGCATTAAGCCGGTCGGAGCCGTAAAGTCATGGAAGGGCGACCCGTGGTATGACTATCTGAAAGATGACATGAAAGGTGTTAAAAACGTCGGTCTTGAAACGGAACCGAATGTGGAAGCCATCGCAGAATTAAAGCCTGATTTGATTATTGGAAACAAAGTGCGCCAGGAGAAAATTTATGATCAGTTAAATGCGATTGCGCCGACTGTTTTTGCTGAATCTTTGGCCGGGAACTGGAAGGATAACCTGACTCTATACGCCAACGCGGTGAATAAGGCGGACAAAAGCAAGGAAGTCATTGCCGATTTTGATAAACGCGTTTCTGATTTAAAAAACAAGCTGGGCGACCAGACAAACAAAACCGTTTCTGTCGTACGCTTTTTATCCGGTGAGTCAAGAATCTATTATACCGATTCATTTCCTGGGATTATTTTAGACCAGCTTGGCTTCAAACGCCCTGAAAAACAAGTGGAGCTGTTTAAGAAACAAAAGGACCAATTTACGTTCTCAACCGACAGTAAAGAATCTATTCCTGATATGGATGCTGATGTGCTGTTTTATTTCACTTATAAAGCCGATAATGCAAAGGAAAATGAAAAATGGGCCAATCAGTGGACAAGCAGTTCACTATGGAAAAACCTAAAGGCCGTGAAGTCAGGTAATGCACATGAAGTCGATGACGTCGTGTGGACAACCGCAGGCGGAATTAAAGCCGCAAACTATCTGCTTGATGATATTGAAACCTACTTCTTAAAAACGAAATAAAAAAAAGACTCCGTCTTATTAGACGGAGTCTTTTTTGCTTTTGCCAATCAGACGTGTAACGAGGAACATGGTGACAGAAAGAGATCTGTTTTTCCGATACGCTAAGTATTTCCCTCGCCACTCCGGTTTGTATTTTTCTTTAAAGGCTCTTAGGCCGCTGAAGCTGTACATGTATCTGACATTATTAAAAATGACAGCGGCAAACCTTTCGGACCAGAAGGATGTAAAGGCAGTGCCGACATTGGCCAAGGGTGCCATCCCCATATTAAATGACGTGCAGCCCTCTTCCTTTGCCCATAAAAACATACGGATAAACAATGCGTCCATAATGCCATTTGGAGCGTCGCCGCGATAGCGCATCAGATCAACCGATATCTCTCCTTCCTGGTACATCGGCATGACATTTGCGAATGCAACGATCTCTCCTTCTGCATTTTTCATATAGGCGATCGGCGCTTTCTGTAAATAGGAAGGATCAAAAAATCCGAGCGAGAATCCCTTCTCTTTTTTCGAGCCGAGCCATTCGTCTGAGATTTGCTTCAGCTCCTCCAAAAACGCATCAGAAAATGGGGGATGATCCACATGGAAAGTATACTCCTCCCGCTCAAAGCGGTTATTGATTGCCCGAAGGCCGGCTTTTTTCTTCCCACTCAAGGTAAATGTATTTAAATCTACATATGCTTCCTCGCCCAATTTAAAGAAGTTGTAGCCAAAATCGTGATACAGCGCCATGTCCTCTCGTTCAATTTGATAGAACAAAACACTGAATCCCTTCTGATGCGCTTCGTTCAGAAATTCTTCCAGCACGAGCGGGAATGATTCTCTTTGGCCAGACGGATCGCCGAGCACGACCAGCCTTCTGGCGATTTTCCCAAACAGTAGCAGTGCATTCCCATCGCTGGAAAAATAAAACCGCTTATCTCCAAGAAAACCGAGATGGCTCAGCGCGTTGCCGCCTTTTTCATTGAGAAACGCAGCAAGACGCTCAGGATCAGCTTTCTCTCCGATCGGTTTCGTTCTCTTATGATAGACCACTGTAAATATCAAGAAGAACAGCGGCACAATAATGATCGCCATGATGGTTGCATGTGTAATATGCGAGGTGCTGTGGACGAAATATTCGTGACGCAGCACCTTCTTCATCCGGTCCCAAATAAAGCCCGCGATCAGATTGTAGTTAAAGAGCGCCACAGTAAACAGCGCCACAGCGAATATTAATTGTCCCAGTGTATAGGATGCCTGTTCGCGGACAAATTGTTTTTTCAATAGCACAAGCAATACGATAATCATCGGCAATACGAATATCGCGCTGATGTTAAGCCCTTTTAAAAAGCTGAACACAAAGCCGCCAACAAGCGCTGTAATGGCCATCGTATAGGAACGTTTTGTCCGTTTATAAAGCTCGATCGGCAGAATCAGCAGAATGAGCGCTGAGCTTAAGGACAGGCCGTTGAACAGCAAAAGCGCCGGGCGCGGAATGTGCGGTATAACCGTCAGCCGGTCAATCGGCAAGGAAACTGAGGCCAGGACAATCAGACCTGCTACGAACACAATAAGGGAAAGCGAGCCTTGCAAAATTCTCACTAATACCGCACGCTGAACAACAAGCAGAACGTTTGTCGTCTCAATTGCCGGTGCGATGCGCGGGTTCGTTTCGAGCCGCTTCATTGTATTTTCCGTCAGGTCGCCTGCGGCAAAGAACAGTCCCAAGATAAATGGGATAAATGAATAGGCGAGCCTGTACAACACAATAGAAGTAACGATGGCCTCTTGATGATAGCCAAGCTGCTCCATCCCCAGCAAAAATAAAAGGTCAAACGAGCCGAAGCCGCCCGGCACGAGGCTGATCATTCCTCCGATCGCCGCAATGACGAACACCCCGAACACATACCTGATATCTGCATGAATGCCCATAGCGAACAAAGCAAAATAGATGACGGTCCCGGCCATGAGCCATTCAACAACTGAAGCTCCAATATATGCGAAAATCGGATTTTTCACTTTATCCGCATTCTCTTCGTCCCCAGCTTTGCGGTCTTTTATTTTGGACACCGCCAAAGATAGCGGCAATATCAGCGCAAAACCGATAACGACCGCCCATAGCCAAGGCTTCTCATGAATCACTTCATCCACTGGCAGCACTCTCGCAGCGACGAAAATGCTGAAAACAGATAATCCGAGCAGCATAGATGATGTGAGCCAGGCGATTCCTTTCACGAGTGCCTTATGGTCTTTCGTATGCTCCTTATAGAACATCATTCTTAACCCGACTCCGGCTAAACCGCCGAATCCCAACACATTATTAAATGAATTGGCGATCCAGGAAACCCTGAAAACTTTTCCGTTTGTGATCGATAGGCGCAGTGAGTACTTCAGGACGTAATCATACAGCGACATAGCCGCAACAGCCAGCAAGCCGATCAACACAAGCATAAATAAGTCAGTTCGTTCCAGTCCGTTGATGACCATAAGCGTACGTTTGAATGACAGATTTGTCAGTTCTTTTTTCGATTGATAAATAACAAATAGCAAAACAGCAATAGGAAAAACGATTTTTAATATTGATAAAGCATTCTTTTTAATCAGCAATGGTCTCTCCAATCATATTCTAGTTCGATCCTCTCCCCCAATAATCTCCAACTCATTATACACTACCGTTATTTTTCGGACAAAGTCCCGCATGCGGTTTCTGCTCACTTTCTTTCAGGAGTGAAAATCGAGTAATATGGTAAGAGGAGTGAATGATGAGGAAGTGATGAAATGGAATATAATTTACACGATACAACAGTATTAAACGAAAACATTCTTTCATCGGAGGAACGGGAAATATGGGTGCTCTATATGAAAGTCTTAACGTCCGCCGGGCTCGGTGATGTGTCCGAGTGGATGAAGCTGGATATGAGCATGCCGCAAATGAAGGTGCTGATGCTATTAAACAACCATGGAACATTGAAAGTGAGCGACATTGCTGAAAAAATGGGGGCTTCCCTGTCCAATACAACTGGGCTGCTTGACCGGCTTGAAAAATCAGGATTTGTCAAACGCTCACATTCTGAAGAGGACCGCCGCTCTGTAGTTGTTCAGTTGACAGAGAATGCGAAAAAGATTTTCCGGGGTTTGTATGAAAAAGGCCACCTGAAATTGAAGCGTTCATTAGAGCTGCTGTCCCCTGAAGAAAAGCAGGCTGTTTCCGAAGGGCTGTCTATCCTTTCAAGAGCATTAGAAAAAGCGAAAAAAGAATAAATCTGTAAGTCTGTCATCCGCAAACTGCGGGAGCAGGCTTTTTTTATTTGACATTTAGTTCATTTAAAATGAATAATATACTTCTAGTGAATAAAAAAGGGGTTGATGAATATGCCTGAAGCATTAACAGAGCAGAAAGGCCAAAAGTGGGCGATCAGCCTGTTTACGATTGGTGTATTTATGGCTGCGCTAGATAACGGAATTATTTCAGCTGCCTTAACAACGATAAACGAGTCGTTTTCCGTTTCTCCTTCCTGGGGATCATGGGGCATTACCCTTTATACGCTCGGTCTTAGCGTCAGTGTGCCAATCGTCGGAAAGCTTTCCGACCGCTACGGCAGAAAAAAACTCTTTCTCATTGAGGTTTGCCTGTTCGGACTTGGTTCTTTGCTTGTTGCTTTGAGCCAAAGCTTCCCGCTCTTTCTGATATCGCGGCTGATTCAGGCGCTTGGAGGCGGCGGGATTTTCATCATCGGCAGCTCCCACATTCTCGCGACCCTTCCAAAGGAAAAACAGGGGAAGGCGCTTGGGCTGCTTGGCGCAATGAACGGGATGGCCGCTGTGCTCGGGCCAAATATCGGAAGCTTTCTGCTTGATTGGACCGGGTCTTGGCATTGGCTGTTTTTGATTAATTTGCCGATTGCCGTGCTATTGGTTGTTTTCGGCGCATGTTTTATCGCGGAAACAAAAGCACCTGAGGCTAAGCGCCTCGATGCGGCCGGAATCTTCCTTTTGTCCCTGTCGATTTTAGCTGTGATGTACGGCATGACCAATCTTGACGGGGCAAATCTCTTACACAGCTTGGGGAATCCGGAGGTTTATGGATGTATTATTTTTGGCATACTCTGTTTTGCAGCGCTTATCTCGTATGAAAAGAGAGTTGAAATGCGAGGAGGCGATCCCATTTTGGCGTATTCTCTGCTGCGAAACCATATGTTTCA
The DNA here is from genome assembly GCF_037964975.1 of Bacillus sp. EU52. NCBI lineage: Bacteria > Bacillati > Bacillota > Bacilli > Caryophanales > Bacillaceae > Bacillus > Bacillus sp. EU52. The sequence goes on along the minus strand of NZ_CP150177.1, from coordinate 868,193 downwards.
GCGCACGCTTATCATCGGTTTGTTATCCGGGGGGCTCTTGGCGGCAGTCATTTTTATCCCGTCATATGTCGAACAGTATTTGGGTGTCCCTGCCGCAAAAGCAGGCTATTGGATGACACCGCTTGCGTTGGCTTCCGGAATCGGCGCTTGGCTTGGCGGAGCGCTTACCGACCAAAAAGGTCCTGTAAAAACCGTTATTCTTTCGGGAATCATCTCATGTGCGGGGTTTGCTTTATTTCCGTTCTGGGTGACGGAAAAATGGGAGTTTATGATCGCAAGTGTGGCAGCTGGGATCGGTTTTGGCTTTCTGTTAGGCGCTCCGCTGAACGTCCTTGTATCAGAAGCGGCAAAAACAAATAAGGGTACAGCTCTTGGCACGCTTTCATTAGTAAGGCAAATTGGACTGACCTTGGCGCCTACTCTTTATGCAGGTTTTATCACAGCCGGGTTTGACCAAATAGGTGATGAGATCAACAGCCGCTTATCGGACAGCGGATATTCAGAAAAGGCGATGCAGATGATTCCGGAGATCGACAGTTCTGATGTTTCTTCTTTACAAGAACAAATCGAACGCATTCCCGTTCCTGAAGTCAAAACCGCGATAAGCGACGCCATTCATGCGAGTGTCGCCAGCGGCTATGATCAGTTATATGCAGCGGCTGCTGTGATCTCACTTCTGGTGATTGCTGCTATCAGTATTCCGGCTTTCCGCCGGCAAAAGCGTTAAGACCACCCCATCCGTCTGGAAAGCTCCGTAATATGAGCGATATGATGATGTGAGTGCCAGACATACAGGCCGAGCGCGTTCTCCAGGGTAATGATCTCCTTTGTATCAGGGTGATAAAATCCGCGCTTAAATTGCTGATCCGTCAGAGTGCGGAGCAGAGCCGTCCATCTTCCGTGAAGCTCCTGCAAAAGCGCGAGTGAGCCGCTCGGATCTGCCGTTTTCGAGTCTTTTAGCTCCGACCATGCTTTTTCATCATACGGACGAATAGCCGGTGTCTCTTCCGTCAAGCTCAATTTAAAACGAATATAGCTGTTCATATGACTGTCAGCCAGATGATGAACAACTTGCCGAACGGTCCATCCACCGTCCCGGTACGGTGTGTCAAGCTGGCTGTCCGTCATGCCCTCTACAGCTTGCTTCAATTTTGCCGGCACTTCTTCAAGTACTTGAATCCATTTATCTTTTTGCTCCTTCGAGTATGGATTCCCTCGGCTTGTATTCTCCTATTGGGTAGCTTAGATTGACTGATGTCATGCATGTTCTCCCTTCTATTCAATCTTCTCCTTTATTTTACAAGAAAAAGATTGTGTATTGTGTCTTTTTCCCATACAATAAAAACGACACTAGTGTCATTTTAATAATCAGGAGGATGAATCATGGAAAAACCGTTGTTTCGCAATCAAAAAGGACTGATGACACTGTTAGCCTCGCAAACCATTTCTTCACTTGGAGACTGGCTTCACATTTTGGCCGTGCTAACATTAGCCGCTTTTCAGCTTCATGCTTCTCCATTAGATATGTCGCTTTTAATGATGTCGTTTGCTTTGCCTGTCATTGTACTCGGACCTGTATCGGGTCTGCTTGCCGACCGTTTTGACAGAAAAACGATCATGTTTCTGTCTGAAATCGGACGTGCCCTCACCGTTATCAGCTGCGTTTATGTCAGTGAGCTTTGGCAGCTTTACGTATTGCTATGCCTTCAGAGCTGTTTTTCTTCACTTTTTTCACCTGCTAAAAACGGAAAGCTTAAGGAATTGGCTCCGGAAGCACACATTCAGCAGGCTGTTTCCGCCAGCAGCATCATTGATAACAGTGCAAAAATCTTCGGCCCTGCCCTTGGCGGCATGCTGATCGCTGCTGTCTCTATACATTCTGTTTTCTATATTAACGCCGGCGCCTTTCTTCTTTCCGCTGTCATTTTGTTTTTCCTCCCCAAAGATGCTTTTTTACAAAAAGCCAATACACCTCAAGAAAAAACATCAGCACTTGCTTCTATTAAAGAAGGCCTTCAGTATTTGAAACGGATGCCGCTTCTTTTAATAGGCTTACTCACAGCTTGCGTCGTTCTCTTTGTTTTGCAGATTGGTGATTCCCAGGCTATCATTCTTATCCGTTCTTTTTCAGGCGCTCCGCCTGAGCTTGCAGGCTGGTGCATGGCCGTCAGCGGAGCCGGCATGCTCCTTACGGCGGCAATTGCCGGCAGACGGCGAATCACCTCTTATTTTCTTTATTTCTCAGCTGGGACCTTTCTGCTTGGACTAGCAACTGGAGGCGTGCCATTTCTGAGCGGAATGGGAATTGCCGGCATTGCTCTTTTTATTTTCGCTTTTTTCATCATGGGAGCGGCTTTTGGTCTGGTCCATATTCCATTTCAAATTCTCGTGCAAACAACAGTGCCGGTTGATTACAGCGGCAGGGTGTTTGGCGCCATTCAGAGCGCGACAACCCTCGCCTCCATCCTCGGCATGGCGGGCGGAGGCATGCTGGCGGAATGGATCGGTGTTTCACTTGCTTTTCTTGTCTGTGGCTGCTTGCTGATCTTGATTGGGTTGATTACACTTGTAGGTAAGAAAGTTTCAGAAAGCAGGCGATATCTTGTCACCAAAAGTAACAAAGGAGCACAAGGATAAACGACAGGCAAAGATTTTAGAGGCTGCCAAAACGGTTTTTAAACGTAAAGGATTCGAATTAACGACGATGAAGGACGTTGTAGAAGAGTCAGGTTTCAGCCGGGGCGGTGTCTATCTTTATTTTTCAAGCACTGAGGAGATGTTTCGCCGCATTATTGAAACAGGGCTGGATGAAGGACTCCGAAAGCTTGATAAATCAGCTGAACACCAAAGTGTTTGGTCCGCCATTTCAATCTATTTGGATGAACTGTCTGAGGGCCTGCGTGATGTAGCAGATACGCTGGCGCCGGTGCAATTTGAATATTTAGTGACAGCTTGGCGGAATGAGGAACGTAGGCAGTATTTGGAGAAAAGGTATGATCTTTTTGTGGAAAGATTTTCAAAGCTATTGCAAAAAGGGATCGATCAGGGAGAGTTTCAGCCGCTTCAGCCTCTTGCGACTATCGCCAAGTTTTTCCTCAATATGAATGACGGCATCATTCAAAACGCCCTGTATTTCGATGAAGAAAAAGCTGATGTATCTGGACTTGCTGAGTCTGCAAAACTATATTTAAAAACAGTTCTGCAAGCGGATGAGAAGTAAAGAAACGCGGCAGGAGCCCCCCTGCCGCTTGTTTTTCACCCTGCGTGATCACGCACTTCGACTGTTACCTTCTTCTGTTTTGGCTGATAAATTTTCCCCACAAATAAATACCCATATTTGAACTTATTCAGTGCCCACGAGGTCAGAATCGGGCCGGCTGTACACACGGCAAACAGCAGGAGAACAGCCGGTACGGCAGGAATTTCGGGCATATTCAAAAGCAACACGTAGCCTATAATCATAAAATAGGCATGAAGCAGATAAATCGAAAAGGAATAGTTGCTGATAAACATCATGATTTTCGGCACATGCTTCATTTTGGAAAACAAGTGAAAACACAGGAAAATCATGCTTGTTGAATACAGCATGATATCAGGCCGCTTCGAGCTGATCATGCCGATTTCACCGACATAAGAAACAGTGACAACCAGCGCCCCAGAAGCAATTGCGGCGCCGTACACCACCCAGCGGTATTGGTTCAGCAGCGCTAAAAAACGCTTGTATTCTTTTCCGCAATAGTAGGCTAGACAAAAGTAGAAAAGCCAGCCTGCGAACGGAACCCAGAAGAACGGAAATGCCCCGCCCTCTTCAGAAGCAGGAGCCGGGCTGGCTGCGGAGAAATAGCCTAAATAAGCGGCTGTCACCACAAATGAGATAGACAGCACCCATTTCGGCGATGCTTTTTTCAAGTACTCATGAAACATCATATGCAGCATATAAAATTGAAAGATGACGAGAATGAAGTATCCGATAAAGTTTCCTAAGAAAACGTTCGCCAGATATTTTTGCACAAACGCGAGAAAGGTTACCTCTCCCCCCATCGCACTGGTCATCAGCAGCGCATCGATGGCCGCGATAAATAAAAAAGGAACAAAAATCACTTTTCCCCGCTTCTTTAAAAAACCGTCAGGCACCCCATCAGGATAAGAACGGGCCAGTAAAAATTCAGAGATGAAAATAAAAGCGGGCGTGCTGAACATCAGGAGTGTGCGGAAAGAATCAACAGTGTGAGAAATATCTGCAAGAGCTTCTGCCTGAAGCATCAGGACCATTGAAATGATATGGAGCAAGACGACACTTAAGCACGAAATGCAGCGGATCATAAAAATTTCTTTAATTTGCATAACAGCGCTCCTTTTATTTCAAATTGATAGAAATCGATGGTTGTACCTTAACATGTCCGCTCTATTTGAAAAAGTGCCTGATGTCATAAATTGACGTATGCATGATAGACTAAGGTCATAAGACCCTATGGCTTTCTCAGACGAAAAAACCCACTGTAACGGAGGCAGCAGGTTGTTTTTTGAAGATATTAATTTGTATTGAGGCCTCCGCCATTCAGCCCTTCTTTGATATAGCCGTTCACTTGGCTATTAGAAAGCAAGCCAATATGACCGATGCCATAAAGCTGGATGTTTCGCGCTCCTTGTAACCGAGACAAGCTATTGATGACAATTTGATCATTGAGACTGTAAATAGATGTATAGAGGATCTTTTGATTAGGGTCTGTGCCCGGTAGCGCCGTTGATGATACTAAACCATTAGCCCCTCCAAGCGTTACGACATTTTGAATCTTATTGCCTCCGCCTAAATATTTAATATAGTACAGCGTATTGGCGCCTCCCATACTATGAGCCACAATATCTACTTTTTTTGCCCCCGTCTCTTTTAAAACACGGTCAACATATGAAGCAAGCTGCGGGCCGTTATTTAGGTTATTTCCTGTTTTATCATAAAAATCAATTGCGTACAGTTTGTTGCTTTGCCAGCCTTGAGAAATTAAGTAGTTTTTAATAGCGAAAAAGTTGTATGATGCACCACTTATTCCATGAACAAGAACGACAGGATTATGTACTGATTCAGCTTTTGCGCCAGACGGCGGAGCGGCTAAAACAGATAGAATCAGCGATAAACAAATAATGAATGCCATAAGTACTTTTTTCACGTTTCTTCCCCCTTAAAATGTTTATACCACCAATTTCCTATTATACATAAAAAATCAATATGGTTAATATTTTTTCTGAAAATTAAATTTAAATCTCTTTTATATGACGGAGATAAATCGGATACCTTCTGACAAACCTTTTATCTTCATTTCCAAAGAGCCCGGTTGTGTTCCCTTCCTCCCTTTTCTATAATAAGGGGAATAGGCAGTTAGAATCACAGTTGAGCACCGGCTCATCTGTTTTGCGAAACAGCCAGACACGGAGGATAGCATGAGAGTATTAAAATACGCCATATTAGGGCTTTTGCGAAAAGGCGAATTGAGTGGATACGATATTACGAGTTATTTTAAAGAGGAGCTCGGCCAGTTTTGGAGCGCCAAGCACAGCCAGATTTACCCTGAGCTCAAAAAGCTGACGGATGAAGGATTTATCACGTTTCGGACAACGATTCAGGGCACAAAGCTGGAGAAAAAGATGTACACCCTGACAGACAGCGGAAAGCAGGAACTGCATGACTGGCTGATCCGCCACCAGCCGATACCCGAGACGGTGAAGGATGAATTTATGCTGAAGGCTTATTTCATTTCTTGTCTATCGCGCCAGGAGGCTTCTGATTTGTTCAAAGACCAGCTGCAAAAACGACAGGCCAAGCTTTCTGACTTACAGGGAAGCTATGAAAAGCTTATGGCTTCAGCAGAGCCGATGTCATTTTCTTCACCGGACTTCGGCCACTATCTTGTGCTAACGAAAGCGCTGGAGCGGGAGAAAAATTACGTTTCTTGGCTGGAATCAATTTTAGCTATGATAGATAAGGATTAACCGCAGTTCAGGCTACACCCATACGAATGTACCCACATGCTAAAAAACATCTGCCTAAACGGCAGATGTTTTTTAGGCTCGGAGCGCTTTCAGCCCCGCTGCGAAAGTGATCGCAGCAAATGCAAGCAAAATGCCGCAGATTCCGAGAATATCTGTGACGCGGGCACCGTTAGCGATAATCTCCGTCAGCCCGCTCATCGCCCACTTTTGCGGAAGAAATTCAGCGATGGATTGCATAAATTTCGGTTCAATGTCGATCGGCCAATACATCCCGCTCACCATACATGTTGCGATGACAAACAAGTTGCCGAACGCAAGCTGCTGTTCTGGCGTTCTGACGTTGGCCGCAATCATCAATCCAATGCCGACAACGGTCAATAGAAAAAGTGACACTAATACAATAACTGCAGCCGGATTCCCCCAGTTGATGGCAAACAGCCAATGGGTGGAAAGAAGCAATATGCCAAATTGAATCCAGCCAATGACAAAGAAGGACAGCACATACCCAGCACCGATTTCCACTCGGCTGACAGAGGCTGTAAGCAATCTGGACCAGACGCCGTTTTTTCTTGCTTCTAAAATGGTTCCAGCCGCTCCCATCATGGTCAGCATGACAAACAGGATGGAAAAACCTGCTGCTCTGGAGGCTGTGTCACTTGCTTCCGCGCCCTCTTTTTTATCACTGAGCGTCTGCCGTTTTACAGCCGGAACTGTATCTTCATGTTTTTTGGCGAAAACGGTTTTATACGCCGCCTTCCAGTTCTCTCCCGCTGTCTGAGATGCCGTTTTTGCCGCGGTCACCTGAATATTGAGCGTTGCCAATGTGCTTTCTGCATATTGTTTGACCATCGACGCTTCCGACAGTTCAGGGCCGTGACGGAAAATCAGTTCAGGGTTTTTGCCTTTTTCCAGCTGTGTCTGGAACGAGCGGGAAATAACGATGATCCCGGCAATTTTCTTTTGTTTCAGCTTTTCTGACGCTTTGTTTTCAGACACGTTTTCGAATGTATACATATCATCGTGTGCCTTCAGCTGCCGAATATAATGCTGTGAGAGAATCGTATCGTCCTGATCAACGATTGCAAGCCGCACCTTATCATCATTGCCGCCGAGCATACTCCCAAATACAAAGGTAAGCAAAAGCGGGGCAGCAAACATGATCAAATAGTTCTGTGGCTTCTTAAAAATGAGAGAAAGCTCAATGCCGCAAATGGCTAGAATTTTTTTCACCTTTTGTACCTCCTTATCTTGTATGAAGCCGTCTGATACCAATTACAAGTGAACAAAAGCCGATCGCCGCAAAAAGAAGCACAGGCTTTTGAAGGTCAGCCCAGCCTCCCCCTTCCATTAAAGAAAGAAAGCCGTCAAGCGCCCAGCGATTTGGCACCGCTTTGGATACAGACTGCAAGACGTCCGGAAATTGGTACAGCGGCAGCATGGACCCGCCGAGAACCGCAAGCAATTGAATGCCGAAGCCGCCTATCGAGTCTGCAGATTTCATATCGCTGATGCACGACGCAAGCAGCATTGAAATACCAGATACAGCTGCGGCGTAAGAAAGCCCGAGTACACTCACAAACAGCAGATTACCGCCCCAGTCCACACCAAATACATTGATTGTGACGATCAGAAATATGAAAAATTGTATGATAGCAAACAGATACGTCCCAAGCCATTTTCCGAAGAGAATGACGGATTTTTGCGCAGGCGTCATCAGCATTCTGGCAAGCGTCTCCGTATCCTTTTCCTGTAAAAACGATTTCGCCCCGACTGTCATATGAAACAGCATAAACATGCAAAGCATTGCCGCCGAATAGTATTGAAAGCTGGTAACGGCCTTGCTGCCGACAGATTTTTCTGCAATAGTCAGCTTGTCACCTGTTTCTTTTTCTAGCGTCTTTGCCAGCTTTTCTGCAAACTGTGCAGGGTCAAGTTTTCCTTGCTGTACAGCTTCCGTTTTGCTGATGTAGTCCATTGAGGCTGACGCGGCTTCCTTTACCGCTTTATATTGCTCTATAAAAGAGCTGGCAGCTGTTTCGATGATGGAACTTTTCAATGTTTGATCAGGTGCGGCATAAACAACAGCTGAGGTTTTGCCGGCTTCCCAATGGTTCGGGATGACGATGCCTACATCGATTTTCTTTTCATCAATCAGCTTCTTCATCTTGTCTTCGCTGCCGGCTTTTGTGGCCTTTATCGACTTCATTTTTTTGAGAACATCTTTTGTAAACATGTTCGCTGCATCTGACTGGTCTGATTGAATGTAGCCGACTTTGATGTCATCAATCCGGTTGCCTCCGTCAACAACTGATCCGAGCGCCGCCCCTAAAATACACGTTAGGATCAGCGGCATTAGGATAAGCATCATAAACCCTTTTCTGTCCGTGATTCTGATTTTGACATCTTTCCATGCGATCCATATGCTTTTTTTCATTGCCGCCCCTCCTAATCCCGCAACGTGCGGCCGGTCAGATTCAAAAACAGGCGCTCCAGATTCGGTTCCTGCACCTGAAGAGACAGCAGGTTTATATGATGAGCAGCGGCTTCAGCAAGCAGACTGGTGACGACTTTCTCATGATGAGCCGCAGAAATGTCGATTTTGAGCTCTGACTCCTGGACTGTTACATCATTCACATGAGCCAGGGAACGGATCGCCAAAAGAAACGCTTCATCGATCCCGCTGACTGTGAGCTGAATGATGGTATCGCCTCCAAGGCGGCTGCACAAATCAGTTTTTGTGCCAATCGCAATCATTTCCCCCTGATCAATAATTCCGATCCGATCGCATAAAAACTCAACCTCTTCCATGTAATGACTCGTATAGATCACCGTCATGCCCGTTTCGTTGAGCTGTTTGACCGTTTCTAAAATGTGATTTCTCGATTGAGGGTCAATACCGACAGTCGGTTCATCCATAATCAGCAGCTCGGGCTTATGCATTAAAGCCGCACCGATGTTGATTCTTCGTTTCATCCCCCCGGAGAACGTTTCAATCTTATCTTTAGCCCGCTCAGTCAGACCGACATATTCAAGGACCTCAGCCGATCTTTTTTTGGCCTCGCCGTGCGTAAGTCCGTACATTTTCCCCCAAAACATAAGATTCTCATGAGCCGTCAGCGTCGGATATAATGCAATTTCCTGCGGAACAATGCCGATTTTTTGTTTCGCTTTGGCCGTTTCTTTTCCGATGACATAGCCGCCCACCGTGATGTTCCCGCTGTCATGCGGCACAAGGCCGGAAATCATCGAAATGGTTGTGGACTTCCCCGCACCGTTTGGCCCGAGCAGACCGAACGACTCCCCCTTTTGGAGGGAAAAAGAAATACCTTTCACGATTGTTTTTTTTCCATATGCCTTTTTGATGTTTTCTGCTTGCAGCACGTCGTCTCACTCCTTTTTTGATCCATTGCCATTGTAGAAGAAAGAAAGGCGTGCGGCATGTAGCGGCAGATAGAACATAGGGCATGAAAAAAAGGCCTGTAAAAGGCCTTTTCAGAGAAGCATATATGCAAAACGTCATATGTCAAAAGACAGATATACCATATCTGACCGAGTAAATGGCGGCTTGGGTTCTGTCCCTGACAGCCAGCTTGCTGATAATATTTGAAACGTGGTTTTTGACTGTGCCTTCTGTAATGTAAAGCTTTTCGGCAATTTCTTTGTTATTGAGCCCGTACCCCAGCTCAGCCAGAACTTCGATTTCGCGCTCGGTCAGGTCGAGCAGCTCGTTAGGTTTTTCTATCTCTTTTATTCCTTTCAGCTGTTTTTCACGCTTCCATTCATTCAGCATTTGGGCAGTCAATTCCGGCGGAAGCACCATTCCGCCAGAATGAACAGTCATCACCGCTTTTACAATCGTATCTGCCGACATATCCTTCAGCAGGTACCCGCTTGCTCCTTCTTCAAGCGCTTCAGCAATCAGCGCTGAATCCTTAAAGGTTGTCAGCATCAAAACCTTTACGCCGGGCAATGAGCTTGTGATTAATTTTGTTCCCTCCACCCCGTTGGAAACCGGCATGCGGATGTCCATTAATACGATATCCGGCTCCAGCTCTTTCGCCTTTTCGAATGCTTCCTGTCCGTTTCGCGCCGTTGCGATCACATCGAGCTCTTCTCGGAGCTGGAGCAGGGATGCCAGCCCTTCTCTGACGATATCCTGATCGTCGGTAATGATGATCTTAATCATGATAAACTCTCCTTTTGCTGCACGGGCCTGAAGCTCCATTTTTTATTGGCAAGTGAAAATTCTGCATTCACAGTAAATCCTTGATCCTGTTCGCTTTCAAAGCGGATCGTTCCGCCATGCTCCGCTGCCCGCTTTTTCATATTCAAGAGGCCAAAGCCAAGTGCCGCTTCGGGATTGCCTTTTCCGTCATCCTTAATGACAAGGCTGATGCTGTCCGTTGTGCAGGCAAGCTGTATCGAACAAGCTGCGGCGCCGCCGTGCCGTTTGGCATTGGTCAGCGCTTCCTGCACCGTTCTGATCAGGGTCGGATGAAGAGACAGCGGAATGATTGCAGGATCGCCGCTGACCGCAAATTCTGTTGTGACCCCTGCATTTTTGCAAAAGTCCTCTGTCAGCTGTTTCAGCGATTCGATTAGCGAAGGATCGTTTTCAGTTTGCAGAGTGCGTACTGATAAGCGGACATCATCAAGCGCTTCACGGGCAAGTGTTTCACAGACACCTACTGTCTCATCCGCTTTTTGGCTGTCTCTTTTTTGCCATTCACGCAAAAGCTGCAGCTGGACGAGAAGGGCCGTCATTTTATGCCCCACTGTATCATGGATTTCCCGCGCCATTCTGTTCCGCTCGTAAATGGCAGTCAGCTCTTCAACCTGCTTCGCATATAAATGGAGCTCCTGATGTGCAGCAGACAGCGCCAGATGGGACTCCGTCAGTTCCTGAAACTGCTGTTTTGCCGTATCCTGCGCATCCAACAGCTTGCGGATTAATTTGCCCACGACACCGCAGAAGACAACGAATGTCATGCTAGTCAAATGATCAATGACAAATTCATTGCCGAACATCGCATATGTACGGATGAGGACGGTCAAAAATAAAATAGAGGAAAGACATAAGACAGACCATGCTGTTCTTTTAGGAAACCCCCGCAGAAAAAAGGCGACCGCAACCGGACAAAGCATAATAATGAACAAACCTGTGCCGGGAAAGATAAATCCGAACGAAAAGCCGATTGCAATATCAATCAGGCAGAACCAGATGGCATTTGTCTCTTTTGTCAGCAAAACATGATTGGCTGCATACATGGCAGCACCTGCTGCTATAAATACATATCCAAACCAGTTATCCTCTTTCACAATGGACAGATACATTAAACAGCTCACCATCAAGGTGAACATTCTCGTAAAAAAAAGAGCTTTCACGCTCATCACTCCCGATACCCAATTCCCTTCTTATCATACCTGCCTCAGGGCATTTTTGACAGGAGTTTCTGGAAAATAAAAAATCCCTCTGCCGTTATTTCGGCAAGGGGATTGCAGTTAAATCACAAATGTAATATAGGCGCCGGAAACAGGGTCTTTCACACGAAAGCTGTTTTCCGTCTCTTCAATCGAATACCCGGCATGTTTGACTCGGTTTGCCACTAAATCCAGCTCTTCTTGGTGAGGCAGGACAACAGTGTAATAGTCTAGTCCGCTGGCATTTGTCGGTTTAGGCGGCGCATTTCTTCCCGCCCAAATGTTTAAGCCGATATGATGGTGGTACCCCCCGGCTGAAACGAAGAGGGCGGACATGCCCGCATAGTTTCCGACAATGTCAAAGCCCAGTACATCTGTATAAAACGCCTTTGCTTCTTTCAAATCACTGACATGCAGATGAATGTGTCCGATGATTGTATCGTTCGGAAGCGATGTTTTCCGCTCATCTCCTGCCTCTTCCAGAAGGCCCTCAATGTCAACAGCGGTTGTCGTCATGACATAGTTTCCTTCCCGATCACGCTGCCACGTGCTGCGGGGGCGGTCAGCGTACATTTCAATGCCGTTTCCGTCAGGATCAGACAGGTAGAGCGCTTCGCTGACAGCATGGTCTCCATGTCCGATAGCAATGCCGTGTTCAATCAGGCGGGCGAGCGCGATCCCAAGTTCTTTCCTGTCCGGAAGAAGAATCGCAAAGTGATAAAGGCCTGTCACAGACCGTTCAGGCAAGACGACAGCGCTCGGATTTTCTTCAAGAATAAGCAGTACGCGTTTCCCGTCAGCCGTTAATTCCGCTTGGCGATCCGTCTTTTTTAAGACTTGAAAACCGATGACGTTACAGTAGAACTGAAGCGAACGCTCCAGACTGCGAATTGTGAGTTTGGCATAGCCAATGTGTGTATCCTCATGAATTCTGGTCATGCTGCATGCCTCTTTTCTTATGCTGAAACGTTTTCGTTCTTTTTTCCTTTAAACACAAATGGGTCCAGCGCCAGGAATCGACTTCCAGTAAGCGCCAGGTGAATGGATGTCAAAAGCAGAAGGTAATCAAATTCTGCATTGCCCATGAATGGCGCTTTCAGCTTAACAGTGATGATGGCGCCGATCAGTGTAAGAGCGAACAGTACACCGACAATACGTGTAGCCAATCCGAAGAAGACAAGCACTCCGCCAATGAGTTCAATCGCTGCGATGACATACGCCATAAAGCTTGGAAGGCCTATGCTGCCGAAAAATTGGATGGTGCCCTCCATTCCCTGAAACTTTGATAAACCGTGAACAAAAAAGATAATACCTGTAATAACTCTTAAAAGTAATGTGCCAATTTCAAATGATTTATTCATTTTATCCTCCTTGATAAATGTTATCACTTACTTAATGTAAGCTAGTATATATACATAACTTGTTTACGTCAAGTAATTTTGTTACATTTTACGAAAATGAAATAAAAGTACTATAAAACTGTAACAAAAAAGACCTCTGTGCAGGACAAAGGTCTATTTCTCAAATTGGCTTTCATATAAGTCACTGTAAAATCCTTTTTGCCGAATCAGCTCGTCATGGCTGCCTTTTTCAATCATTTCACCGTCTTTTAGCACCACAATCTGGTCCGCTCTTTGAATGGTGTTCAGCCTGTGGGCAATGATGACGCTTGTTCTTCCTTCCATTAAACGGGCGAGCGCTTCTTGAATGTTGACTTCTGTAACGGTATCAATGTTGCTTGTCGCTTCATCCAAAATGAGAAGAACCGGATCAGCAAGCACCGCCCTCGCTATAGAAATCAACTGCTTCTGTCCTTGACTGATGCCCGAACCGTTTTGCGTCAGCACGGTGTCATACCCTTTTGGCAGCCTTTCAATAAAACTATGGGCATTCGCTGTTTTTGCAGCGGCTTCGACTTCCTGATCAGAAGCATCAAGCCTGCCGTAGCGAATGTTTTCTTTGATCGTTCCCTGAAATAAGAAAGAATCCTGAAGAACAAACCCCATGTTTTTTCTCAGGCTTGCTCTAGTAAGAGTTTTAATATCTGTACCATCGATTAAAATTTTTCCTTTGTCAGGCTCGTAAAAACGGGCGAGAAGGTTAGTGACGGTTGTCTTTCCCGCCCCCGTCGGCCCGACAAACGCGATGGACTGCCCGGCAGGCACGGTAAACTGTAAATGCTTCAGTGTCTGCTGCCCTTTATCGTAACCGAAGGACACATCCCGGAATTCAATGCTGCCTGTTTGGATGGGCTGATGCACGGCGTTCTTTTCATCCTCGCGCTCTTCTTTTTCATCAAGCACGTCAAACACCCGTTCAGCGCCGGCGATTGCGGACAGCATCGTATTAAACTGGTTGGCCAGATCGTTTAAAGGGCGTGTAAATTGTCTTGAATACTCGGCAAAGACGACGATGGAGCCGATCGAGATCCAGCCTTTCAGCGCAAACAAACCGCCGATTGCCGCAATCATTGTAAAGCTTAAGTTATTCAAAGAGTTCATGACCTTCGGGATAAACCCGGAAATCGTCTGCGCCCAAAAGCCCGACGTCTTGAGTGCAGCGTTTTTTTCGAGGAATTCAGCAGTAATCTGCTTCTCACGTGAATATGCTTTGATGACCTTTGCGCCTGAAACAGATTCCTCAATATACCCATTCAGATCACCAAGGTTTTTCTGCTGTTCTTTAAACAGCTTTCCCGTTCGGTTGGTGATCCATTTCAGGCTCGCTGCCATCACCGGAATAATGGTCAGCGTAATCAATGTAAGGAGCGGGCTCATGTACAGCATCACCGCAATCGTCCCGACAAAGGTGATCACGCTTGACAAAATTTGAATGACTGACGTGTTTAAGGTAGAACTGACATTTTCGATGTCATTCGTCACCCGGCTCATCAGCTCGCCGTGCCGCTGTTTATCAAAAAATGGAATCGGCAGCTCATGCAGATGGGTGAACAATTCGCTTCTCATTCTGAAAACCGTGCCCTGCGAGATCGTAATCATCCAATAGTTTTGAAACCAAAGCGACAGGGACTGAATGATATAGATAGCGAGCAGAAGAAGCAAAACGGGAATCAAGCCGCTGACCGTTTTCCCGACGATAAAATGGTCAATGGCCTTTCCGATCACAAAGGGGCCAAGGAGCCCGAATATCGCGCTGATGACAACCATCAGCATGACAAGTACGAGCAGTCCTTTTCGTTCAGCCAAGTAAGACCAGATTCGTCTCAGTGTGCCCTTTGTATCCTTTGCTTTCGCCCGCTTTTTCGCGCCTTCTTTTTTGTCAATTGGCAGTTTGGGATATTGGAAAGGCTTGCGGATGTCTTTTAGCATGACTCGCTCCCCTCCCTTCCGAATTGTGACTCGTAAATGCGCTTGTATAACTGAGATGCAGAAAGCAGCTCACTATGAGTGCCTTTTTCAATCAGTTCGCCGTCCTCAAGCAGCAAAATCTGATCAGCTTTCATCGCCGTGGTCATTTTTTGCGTAATGATCAATGTTGTGCACTCGTATGTACTGATTGCCTCAAGCAGCTTCGCCTCCGTTTGCAGGTCAAGCGCGCTTGTGCTGTCATCTAAAAGAAGGATAGCCGGTTTTCGAATCAGCGCCCGCGCAATGGAAATCCGCTGCTTTTGGCCGCCGGACAGGTTGACGCCTCTTTGCCCCAAAACAGTGTCATATCCATTTGGGAGCTTCAAAATCGTTTCATGAATTTGCGCATGTTTGGCCGCATCCATTATTTCATCTAGTGAAGCATTTTCTTTACCCCAAGCGATGTTTTCTTTGATTGTGCCGGAAAACAAGAGGACTTCCTGCGGTACATATCCAATTTGCCTGCGCAGCCCTTCAGCCGGAATATCTTGAACCGGCTTTTCATCTATGTAAATGCGGCCTGAATCCGGCTGATAAAGCCGCGGAATGAGCTGAAAAAGCGTGGACTTGCCCGAGCCCGTCGCACCGAGAATCGCGACCGTTTCTCTTGGCTTTGCGGAAAATGAGACATTCCTGAGCGCTTCTCTGTCCATTTCAGGATAGCGAAAGGATACATGCTGAAACTCAATCCGTCCTGACAAACGATCAGATATGGTGCCTTCCTCCCGCTCGTCGCCTTCTGTTTCAAGCACCTCACCGATTCTATCCCCTGAAGCCTTCGCCCGGGTGAAAATCATAATCAAAAACGGAAACATCGAAAGCGCGCCTGTAATTCGTGTTGCGTAGTTAATTATCGCAACAACATCGCCAACCTGAGTGCTTCCGCTCGTAATACTGTAGGACCCCGCCCACAAAATCAAAAGGATGCAGAGATTCATCAAAAGCATCAGTACAGGCATCGTGAATTCCACAAGCTGAAAGGCCGAAACCGTTTTTTCCATCAGCCTTGTGTTGGCTTTGATAAATCGTTTGACTTCGTGGCTGCCGCGAAGCAGCGCTTTGATCAGCTTGATTGCGATTAAATTTTCCTGCATGATGGTGTTCACTTCATCCAGCCTTTTCTGCACTGAGCGGAACAGTGCCCCGCCTTTCCTTAATACCCATAGCAAAAACAAGATCAGGATCGGAATGGTCACAAGCAGAAAAAAGCCGAGTTTCACATTAACGGCAAGCGACAGCACAATGCCGCCTGCAATCATTAAGGGAGCCCGCAGCATAAACCGCAAACTCATAAAAATCATATTTTGAACCTGTGTGACGTCGTTTGTCAGCCTTGTAATATAAGAAGAGGATGAAAACTGTCCAAATGTGGAATAGGAGAAGGACTGGATTTTTTGAAAAAGCCCTTTTCTCGTATCATAGGAAAAGCTTTGGCTGACATGGGCGGCATAAAAGGAATTCAGCATCCCCGCCGCAAAGGATAACACGGTCAGCCCGATCATGACCGTGCCCCATATCCATACATGCCGCAGATCTTGCTTCAATATCCCATCGTCGATGATTTTTGCAATCAATAAAGGCTGCATCAGTTCAACTGCAAGCTCCGTCAGCATAAGAATCAGAGCAATTCCCGCCAGCAATGAATATGGTTTTAAAAACGACAAAGCCTTTTGCATGTAAAAGCCTCCAAACCCCTTTTTACTCGATTGTCTCTTTCTTTACTTTACTATGGCGGTCTTTTTGACGGCAAACGAAAACCCTCCCGAAAAGGAGGGCAGTCTTTATTGATTCAATATTTTTTCCACACGCTCCCGCATCTGCGGTACGCTTAATCCGATAATCACCTGAAACGCCTTCCCGTTCCTGACGACGCCGTGTGCGCCAAGCGCGCGGAATACGCTGTCGGGTTCAACCTTTGTTTCGTCCTTGACACTGACTCTGAGGCGGGTGGCGCAGTTTGTGACTTCAGTGATGTTGCCTTTTCCGCCCAGCGCTTCAATATACAGAAAAGCGGTGTCATCTGCCGTTTCAGCAGCGGAGGCCGTTTCATCCTTGTTTTTTCGTTCTCTGTATTCCTTTTTCGAATATAGCTTTGTTTCCTGCTGTTCATCCTTTTCCCGTCCTGGTGTAGCGATATTGAATTTGAGGATTAAAAATCTGAAGACGAAAAAATAAATTGCTGTAAACGAGAGCCCGATCAAAATTTGATACACATATGTCATACCGTGGCTGCCAAAGAGCGGAATCCAGTTCAAGGTCACCGCCTCAATCAGTCCGCCTCCCATATTTCCGACGACGCCGGCCATATACATAACTGTCGACATTGTGGCGGCAAGCACGGCGTGAACCGCAAATAAGAAAGGTGAAATGAATAAGAACGTAAACTCAATCGGCTCTGTAATACCGGCGACAATCGCTGTCAGTGTGACAGGAATCAGCAGCCCTGCGACGAGTTTTTTCTTTTCCTTTTTGGCTGTCACATAAAAAGCCAGGGCGATACCCGGAATACCGAAGATTTTCGAGTTGCCGTGAAGCGCGAATCCGCCTTGCGGAAAGAGCTCCTTCAGCGGTTTGGCGCTTTGCGAATATTCGCCGAGATGCTGTGCCCAATACGTGACGATCCCGCCTTCCGCTACAGCCGGGCCATAAATAAACGGCGTGTAAATAAAGTGATGAAGGCCGGTCGGAATTAAAATCCGTTCCAAAAACGTGTATATCCAAACGCCCACCGCCCCAGAAGCAACCAGGAAGCTTTGAAGCGAGCCGATTCCCGATTGAACCATCGGCCAAATATAAGACACAGCCAAGGCAATTGGGATCATAATAAAGAAGGAAATCATCACGATATATGTTGAGCCTTGAAAGATGCCGAGAAAATCGGGCAGTTTTTTATCAAAATAGCGATTATGCAAAAAGACGACAATCGAAGAAATAAAGATGGCTCCGATAATGTTGGTATCGAGCGTTTTTATGCCCGCAATCATCGTTAATCCGCTCGTTCCGCCGACCTCTTGATTCATGTCGACGCCAAATGCTCCTCCCCATACCGTCAATATCGCGCTGACAAAATAGTTGAATGTCAGGTAGACAGTAAGCGCTTCCAAACAAGCGCGTGCCTGAGCTTTCTTCGCCAAAGCAACCGGGATGCCAATGGCGAATAAGAGCGGCATTTGGTTAAAGACAGTCCAGCCGCCCTGCTCAATGATATACCAGCACTGATACCAAAAACCGTCAGGATCGGCGAGCGGTCCCATGAGGGTTTTATTTTTAAAGAGCGTGCTGATACCGACGATAATGCCGGCGAACGCGAATAATAAAACAGGCACAAACATCGCGCTTCCAAAGCGCTGAATTTTTTGCATCATACCAGAACCCCCTGCTACTCATTGTCATTTTTTTCTGCCTCTTTGTAATCAACATATGCGCGGAACAATGCTTCGCCAACGAGAAAAAACGGTGCAAAAGCGACAATTTCCGTTTTATCGCTTAATGTCACAGGTTTGCTTGTCGCATAAAGATTATGCGGAGTCAGCTGGGCGAGGACATTGTTTTTTAAATTCGTAATGGAAATAAAGGGAATACCCTTTGCAGAAAGCATTCTTGCCTGAGGAATCAGCTCCGGTGTTTCTCCGGAAAGAGAAATGATGATAAACAGATCGTTTACTTTAAAATCATCGCGCATCAAATTAAATTCATTTGTATCTTCAATTAAAATAAGATAGCGATGGCGCGGAATAAACATTCTTTGCAGGTCGCGAGCGCATATCTTTTGCGCATTTCCAGAACCGTAGACGAAAATGCGGTCCGCTTCATCAATTAGCTGGCACATGTCCGTCATGTCCTTTGTCCGTAAGAACTTCAAATTTGCTTCAATATCATCAAGCAGCTTTTGAAAACTCATATTCTCGCCTTCTTCCGGCTGATCTTCCCACTTTAAAAAGACGCGAAATTCACTGTAGCCGCTGAAACCGAGCTTTTGGGCAAGCCGTAAAATTGAGGAACGCGATACACTGCAAGCTTTGGCCAGCGCGTCGATTCCAAGGTGATAGCATGTGTGCTTATGATTCAATATATATTTTAAAATATGAAAATCGTTGTCATTCAATTTGCTGTAGTGCTGATTGATCAGTTCTTCGAGCTGCATATCAGATCCCCCCATTTTCTTTCTATTATATACAATTACAGATTCGAAAATGGGGGAATTTCAGTTATGATATGCGGGTCGGGCTTTGATCAAGCTCAGGCCAGAAGTCTTTGTTGGCCTCCATTAAATCCTCGAGAATGAGTCTTGCCACACGCGCGTTCGGCACTGTTTTTGACAAAATTAGCGCCTGCCACAGCTTTTGGAACGATTTCTCCGCCCACGCTTCAACAGTCAGCTTCTCAACGGATACCTGCTGCTCCATAAGCCCTTTTTGGAATTGCGGAATGGTGCCGACGGTAATCGGTTCAGGCCCATTTGAGCCGACAATGCATGGAACCTCGACCATCGCAGTCGGGTCAAAGTTCGCAATTGCGCCGTTATTTTCAACGATCAACAGCATTCTTTCACCTGTGTTGTAGGCAATCGCCCGGGCAAGATCAACGATATATGATGCGTGGTCATCGATTTTGATTTCGCTGTTTTCTGTGGACTGCTCACGTGTAATCATGTCACATTGGCTGAAAATAAAAGCTTCGCGCCCTTCCATCACTTCATTTGCCCGCGTATGATTCGGATTTGATTTTTTCACCATATCATCCGGGAACAAATAATATTGCAAATACGTATTCGGCAGTGTATCAGGATCTGCGGCCTGCACGTCACGCGCTTTGGCGAATGTGTCATTCCAGCTCGCCTCCACCGCTTCAGCCTCTGTTTTCGGAATATAGCCGTATTGAGATACATGCTCCTTCAGCTTCGGCATTAAATCGTTGCCCTCTTGATCCTGAATTGATGTCCACCAGCCGAAGTGATTTAATCCGTAATAGCGGACCTTCATTTCTTTTCTTGAGGATAAGCCAAGAATTTGCGCCATCCGGTCTTCGATCCCAACCGGCATATCACAGATATTGAGAATTTTAGAATTCGGTCTAAGGCGTCTCGTAGCTTCAGCCACAATTGCCGCCGGATTGGAATAATTGAGCATCCACGCATCAGGCGAGTATTTTTCCATGTAATCTAATATTTCAAGCACACCGCCGATCGAACGCATACCGTATGCGATCCCGCCCGGCCCGCACGTCTCCTGGCCGACAACTCCGTACTTTAACGGAATTTGCTCATCAAGCGCACGCATCGCGTATTTCCCTACTCTGATGTGCGCCATAACAAAATCGACATCTGTAAAAGCTTCTTCCGGGTCAGTCGTCGCTGCAAATTCAATATCCGGCGCTTTTTCTCTGATAAAAACGTCACAGGCGCCTGCAATTCGATCCTGTCTCTCCTTATCATTATCATACAGCTTCAGCTTTCTGATCGGAAACTCCTCCAAATGGTCCAAGAGCATGAGTACGATCCCTGGAGTGAAAGTGCTCCCTCCGCCCGCTATTACGATTGAGAATGATTTTTTCTTCATATGACGACCTCCTTGATAACGTTTACAATTCCATTTATACCATGAGATAGCCCGTCCCGTAACACGTTTGGCGCACTTAGGTCATTTGATCAACTTTAGTGTTTTTTCCCATAGAGCGGGAAATTTCTCATTTGGCTTATGTCTGAGGGATTTGTTTTTTTTACCTTTTTTGTAATCTTAAAGTCTCACCAACTGTGAATTTTAAGTGAATATACGCCCTTCCAATTCTTATGAAAAGGTTCTTTTGTACGATTCGGATACATGCCGAATTATTTATAATCATTTATATAAAACATCCAATTGTGCGTGAATTTAGAAAAGGCAGGGGACAAAAGTTGGACTCATATAAAGTCATTGAGCTGGCAAACAAGTACAGTGCGGCCGCAGAAGAGGTCAGAAGCTCCAAAATGCTGCTTGAATCCCGGTTATCTGCATTGGGAGATACTTGGCAGGGCAAAGCAAGAGATTCGTTTGACCAGGATTTCGAGGAAACGAAAGCCGCCTACGATCAATTCGAACAGGAGCTGCTTGAAACAAGCCAAGAGCTGAAGGCTGCCGCTGTCAAAATAGAAGAACGAAAAGCTGAAATTGCCAGAATGGAAGAACTGGAGCGTAAAGCAAGAGAGGAAAGACATAAACTCGGGAGGTGAACGGTGTGTCAGGAAACATTGCAGTTGATCCGGATAAGCTCGAACAGCTTGCAAATGATGTAGTCACTGAATTAACTGATATGGAAAATAAATATAAGGACCTGCATGTGGAGCTGGGGCAGATGATTTTGCAGTGCGATCCCCGCTACAGCAGCTGTTTTTCCGGAGTGGGTGATGCGTGGAGCTCAGGAAAGGCGCTCGTCACTAAGCTGAGTGACAACGAGATTTTCATCAGAAAAACGGGCGATAAATTTGTGGAACAAGATGATATTTTGCGAAAGCTCTACAATGCCTACGACAAATACGGTACGATGACAAGCTTAACCGCCCTTATGCTGACGCAGGGAAAATATTACGGATTAGGGCTTACGAAATTTGTGAAACAGCCAAGCGGCTTGCATACAGCCCAGCACTCAAAACTGCTCTTGGATATTTCCAGGGCCGTTGACAGCTCACGTTATCAAAAAGCGGCAAGAGTGCTTTTGAATCCTAAATATTTGTTGAAAAAGACAAACCGTCCTTTTTCAGATTTGGTACATAAAAAGTTTACAAAATACTTCCCTCAGGACACGGTGGATTTTTCAAACAGCGTCAGAAGCTACACAAAAGGATTTCTTAATGAAGCCGGCGTACGCTCCACTTTGAAGGATGTGGGAAAAACGGGCTTGAGATTCGCGAAAGGAAATGCCATTACCGCCACACTGATTACCGGTGCGACCGAAACATTCGGAGCAGGCGTGAAAATTGCTGAAAATTATGCAAAATACCAAGACAAACCCGAAGTTCTCAAGCGTGAAAACGCCAAGGCCGTCGGGAATGCTGTGAATAATACGATTTTTGTTGCCGGCGGTGCCACAGCTGGTGCTGTTGTGGGCGGTGCCGTAGGAAGTGTGTTAGGTCCTGTCGGCACAGTAATCGGAGGCACAATTGGTTCGGCAGTAGGAGGGTTTGTTGGGGAAAAAATCGCAAAATTCACATCAGTCTATGCTGAAAAAGCAGCGATAAAACTTAAAGAACCGATCCATGCTGTCGTTGATACAGCCAAAAAAGGACTGGAATCAGCCGGCAAAGTCGTCAAATCAGTGAATGACGGCATAGATGCGGCGAATAAAACGATACATAAAGGGATAGACAGTGCGAAAAAAGGAATAGAAAAAGCAAAGAAAACAGCGGATTCGCTCATACACGGCGCAACCCATTTCCTTAAAGGGAAATTTTCATTTGGATAGGAGAATAAACAATGAAGCAGTTTACAATCAGCATAGAAGAACTCTTGTTTTGTTTTTACAGCGAAGGGTTTTTTGAACAGGGAATGGCCTTAAAACAAGCCTATTTTCCCGAAATAGAAGATGAACAGCTCGGCGCCTTATTTGAAGCCGCGTGCCGCTCACTCTTAGCCAAAGATGCGGCGGAATATCGGAATCATCAATATCGGCTAAAGGACGAATACTGTCCGTTTATCCATGTGTTAAACGACGCGGACTATACAGTGAAGCTGTCCAAATTTGATGAACAAGGCAAAGAACAGAATATATCCTGCCATGTTTCAAAGTTTGGCACTTACTCTCATGAATTGCTGTTTGATGAACAGGTGCATAGAGTCAAAAAAATGGATTCAACTAATGGATTACTCTCTAAAACATCCGAGTTTTTAAATATAATAGATGCAGAAGATCACAAAGAATCACTGATCTCTCTGACATCAACTGAATTTGAATTGCTTTTGGAGGGCGCTTCAGACACTCCCACACATCTCAAGGAGTTTCTAGATAAGCATGATCACCAAGAGGACGTTAACCGTTTTGTAAATGATCTTGCTTTGCGAAAAGGAAAAATGAATACGCTGATGCGGCTGGTTTATGACAAAGACAACTCCCCGGAAGTGGCTGACATGGCTTTCGTTCTGCCTGGCAGCCATCATACTTGGCTGGTAACAGGTATTACCCAAAATGAATTTTCTATCGTAACAGCAAATAAAGATGTGATAAAAGGAATACTTTTTTGCTAAAGAGCGATAAAGGAGAATAGCAATTGAAAAACAATGAAGTAATTAAGGTCAAAAGCAGACTGTTTTTTAGAATATGGCTGTTCCTCGCTACAGGGGGCGCCTTTATTGTGGGAGTCTGGCTGGTGTCTGAAGCCCTCACGTTTGAATCTAAATATGCCCTGCTTTATTTGGGCGGCGGATTACTGGCGATGATTTATGGATTGATCACATTCTTTATGGCTTTTCCTGCGTTCACAAGCCGTGGAAATGTCATTTTCACCATAAAGACCGGACCTAGTGGCGAAATCTTCTCGAGAAAGCGCAGCGTGCTGTTTTCCGAGGTGAAGCGGCTTTATATGGGACGCCATCAATACAGTTTGAAAGGAATCTTTTTTGAGGATATTATCATCGAGAAAACAGACGGCAAAATCGTTCGAATCCCGACCTGGAACATCATCGCGAATCCGTTGTTTTTCGAAGCGGTTGAACGCTATATCCTTCCCCATTTGAATGAAGAGGCTCAAAACAATTGGATCAGCCAATTTACAGAGGTTCAGCGAAAAGCGTATTTGAAGGAATTTGAGAATCATCCGAAGCTTTAAAAGCTCTCCTCCTCTATAATGAAAGATAAATGCAAATTGAGGAGTGCTCATGATGCTGATTACCATTCTTTTATTTCTCGCGGCAGGGCTTGCTGAAATTGGCGGCGGATATCTGGTTTGGCTATGGCTGAGAGAGGCAAAGCCAGCCGGCTACGGAATCGCCGGGGCGCTGATCCTCATTGTATACGGCATTCTTCCGACGTTTCAGTCCTTCCCATCTTTCGGCCGTGTATACGCCGCTTATGGCGGAGTATTCATCGTGCTTGCGGTCCTGTGGGGATGGCTTGTTGACCGGAAAACACCTGATCTGTATGACTGGATCGGCGCATTCATTTGTCTCATCGGTGTCTGTGTTATTTTATTTGCGCCGCGCGGATAACAAAATGGCCTGCTTATGAAGCGGGCCATTTTTGTTTAATCCTCTTTTAAGCTGTTCAGCTGCACTTCATGCTCCTGCTGCGGTTCGTCAAGCGGATAAATTCTTGCTGTTCCGTTTTCTTCATTCACGTGCTGAATGTATATAGGAACGCCGTTGTATGTTACTTTTTTCATGTCGGGAGATTCTACAATTTCTTTCGCCCTTTGAATATTCATCGTAAACACCCTCCTTCAATACATAATGTTTCCATTTCCTGAAGGAAGTATGCTTTATGATTCAGCGGACAAGTTGAATTTTTTCAGGCGTTTGTAGAAAGTGCTTCGGGGGATCCCGCTGATTTTTGCGGCTTGAGAGACGTTTCCTTTTGCAGATTCAAGCGCTTTGATCATCATATCCTTTTGGATTTGCTCACGAAAAGTAAGCACGCCGGCAGCAGCCGGCTTTTTTTCTGCAGAGCTGGCCGGCAATCCAGCGGCTTCCAGTAAAGCGGGAAGCGATTCATCCCTCAGCCGGCCGTCCGGAAATCTGATAGAAAGACGTTCAAACACATTAAACAGCTCACGGATATTCCCCGGCCACTTCCATTGCTTCAGCACACCACAAAAATCAGAAGGAAGTTCGCCGGGCCAATGATTCTTCTGTTTGTAGTACTCAAAGAGGTCCGGGATATCCTCGGTGCGATCGCGTAATGGAGGGAGTTCAATTGGATAGACATGAAGACGGTAAAACAAGTCCTCTCTGATTTTTCCGTTTTCGGCAAGCTCGCGTAAATCACAATGTGTGGCGGCAATAACTCTGATATCAACCGGAATTTCTTTCGTCCCGCCGATTGGCGTTATCTTGCGTTCCTGAAGCACCCGTAAAAGTGCAACCTGCATCGAATGGGAAATTTCTCCGATTTCATCTAAAAATAATGTGCCTTGATTCGCTTTTTGAAAGGCGCCCTTATAGCCATTTCGTTTCGCTCCCGTAAAAGCGCCCTCTGCATATCCGAACAGTTCGCTTTCAATCAAATCAGACGGCATCGCTCCGCAATTGACAGCAACAAACGGACCGTGACGTCTCTCACTGTTCTCATGAAGCGCGCGAGCCGCGACTTCCTTTCCCGTACCAGTTTCGCCCGACAAACAGACCGTTGCATCTGCCGCAGCTGCACGTTCAAGGTTCATCAGCATCGCTTGCGATCGGCCGCTTTTCCCGATCACTCCATTGAATCGGAACACCTTCTTTTTCTTTTGTTCCGAAAGATAAAAACAAGTGCCGCCATCTCCTATGGTGACAGCTTTTTCGATTGAGTAGCCCCGTTCCTTCAACTCATACAGGTGCCGGCCCTGCCAATCAGGCATTGAGGTTCGAATCGGTATGCTCGCACTGATGATGTGCTGCTTGTTATTGCATAGCACCATCGGCACACTGGATGCAGCCCTCTCTCCAAAACGGCTGATCAGCTCGAGCTCTTTCTCACGGCTTTTAGCTGCAAGTTCCCGTTCAGCTGCATAGGCGATCGCAGTGGCAATACCGAGCATATGAGGATGAGCGCCTGCCGCCGGACACGATATGTCAATCACACCCGCAAGGCTGCCATCCTCATGGTGAATCGGAGCGGCTGAACAGTTCCAAAGATGGGAAGCAATGGAGTAATGCTCTGATCCTTGTATCGCAACCGGCTCGCTGATGTGGAGCGCCGTGCCAATCGCATTTGTTCCGACAGCCGTTTCCGTCCAGCATGCCCCTTCAACAAAGTTGATGCGTTTGGCTTCATAGAGCGCGAGGGGATGGCCGTCCAATGCCAGAACAACACCGTCTGCATCAATTAGCAGCGCCATCATTTCCATTTCTTTTATGGCAGGCAGCAGTTTTTCGAGGTAAGGCTTTGCGGTCGTCAAGAAGAATGAATGTTTTTTTGACTGCTGATCCAGCTCCGTTTGCTGTAAAACCTTCGGGCCTTTTTCTAAATAAGGATTGACCTCAGCTTTTTTGCAGCGATGCCATGACTCTGCAATCCGTTTTCTTAATCGGGCTTCGTCAAGCACACCGTCTTTCACAAAACGTTTCCAGGTTTGCAAATCGTTTGGGACCGAATTCATTTCCTTGATCGCTCCTCCCTTACACGCCGTTTTCATCTATTGTAGGGGAAAAATAAAGCGCTTTCAACAATAAAAAAGCCGGCGCCTTATATCCATGCGCCTGCTTTTTCCTTTATTATGCATGTACCGCAAGGCCGATCGTGCTT
This sequence comes from Bacillus sp. EU52, assembly GCF_037964975.1. Taxonomy (NCBI): domain Bacteria; kingdom Bacillati; phylum Bacillota; class Bacilli; order Caryophanales; family Bacillaceae; genus Bacillus; species Bacillus sp. EU52. The sequence goes on along the minus strand of NZ_CP150177.1, from coordinate 842,010 downwards.
AACAGCGCCTCATGCAATGTTTCCGATAAAGTCGGATGGGCGGCGATAAAATGCTCCGCCATATCTGCCGTCATCTCACCATTCATGATCGCTGCCGCTTGGCCGATGAGCTCGGTTACATCCGGGCCAATCATCGAGACACCCACGATTTCGCCGAATTCCGGTTCAGCCATGATTTTGACCTTTCCTTCCGCTTGCTGTTTAATGAGCGCCTTGCCGTTTGCGGAAAATGAAAATTCGCCGATCTTCACATCCCCGTATATGCTTCTTGCCTGTCGTTCTGTCATTCCGATACACGCGATTTCTGGGGACGTATAGATGCAGCGCGGCACATGTTTCTCATTGATTTTGACATCCCTTCCGGAAGCATGAGAAGCAGCGATGATGCCCTCATGGAAAGCGGCATGCGCCAGCTGAATGCCCCCTATAGCATCTCCGCACGCGTAAATATGAGGCACGTTCGTCTGCATGTGCCCATTCACCGGAATGCCCTTTGGAGAAAAATCAACTCCGGCCTGTTCCAGCTGTAATCCGTCAAGACGGGGTTTTCTGCCGATCGCCACCAGCACATAATCGGCCTTCGTTTTAAACTCTCGCTGACCGCTTTTCCATATTGCCGTTTTGGCCGTTTGATCCACCCGCTCTAATCTGGATGAAGTATGCACTTCGACACCGTCTTCCTCAAGTTTCTCCTGAAAGAGACGGGCAATATCTTCATCTTCAGCCGGAATCAGCTGGTCCGCTGTTTCAATGATGGTCACCTTCGATCCCAATCTGGCGAACAGCCCTGCATACTCACACCCGATGACACCGCCGCCGACAATGACTAGTGAAGACGGAATCTCGGAAAGAGAAAGCGCGTCTTTGCTGTCGATGATCCATTCGCCGTCAAACGGAGCGAAAGGCAGCTCGATTGGCTCTGATCCGGAGGCAATCAATACTTGGTCCGCCTCTCTGATTTCTTTTCCGTTTTCTCCTTCGATTAAGAGCTTTCTTTCAGAAAGAAAGGAGGCTGTTCCCTTTACAACCTGTATTTGATTTTTCTTCATTAGGTACTGTACGCCTTGGACAAGCTGACTGACAACCTGTTGTTTTCGGCTTTGCATTTTACTCCAATCGACTGATATCGCACCTGCCGGAAGTTCGATCCCAAAGCTGTCGGCATGCTTGATTTTATCAAGAACGTTTGCGCTTTCTAACAAAGACTTTGTCGGGATGCAGCCTTCATTCAGGCAGGTCCCCCCAAGCTTGCCTTTGTCAATGAGCAGCACGTTTCTGCCCTGCTGTGCCGCGGAGACCGCAGCCGCATAGCCTGCAGGTCCGCCGCCGATAATGGCTAATGTCATGTCGTTTTCACCTGCTTTTCCTATAAAATTAATACTGCGGGTTCTTCCAAATATGTTTTAATCGCCTTCAGGAATGCAGCGGCTGGGGCGCCGTCACACGCTCTGTGATCAAATGTCAGGCTGAGCGGCAGGATCGTGCTTCTGACGATCTCCTCCCCTTGATACACCGGCGTGTCATAGCTTGCTCCGATGCCGAGAATGCCTGTTTCCGGCGGATTTAGTATCGGTGTGAAATGCTCAACTCCAAACGCGCCAAGGTTTGTAATGGAGAAGGTAGAGCCTTGCAGTTCTTCGCTTCCCGCACGTCCCTCGCGTGCTTTTTTGGCATTTTCTGAGATTGATTGAGCCAGTTCAATCAGCGATAGCTTTTCAGCATGGCGGATGACAGGCACCACTAAGCCGTTTTCCAAGGCTACAGCCATACCAAGGTGTACATGGGGATGTGTGATGATGCGCTCATTTTGATAAAAGCTGTTCAGCACAGGGTGAGCTTGCAGAGCGAGAACGGCGGCTCTTGAGACAAAATGAGTGATCGTCAGTTTTGTGCCGTATCTCTCTTCCGCAGTTGATGAAAGCTGTTTTTGAAGAGTGGCAAGCTTAGTGATATCAGCCTTCATCGTGATCGTCAGCTGCGCGCTGTTTGCCAGGCTTTCCTGCATTCGGGCAGCGATGACCTTTCTCATGCCTGTCACCGGGATTTCCTGCGCTTTCTGTTCCGAACCAGGCTTTGCCTGATCTTTTTTCTGTTCAGCAAGAGCCTTTGTTACGTCATCCTTCACGATTCGTCCGCCTGGTCCAGTTCCTTTCAGTTGTTTTAGGTCTAATCCTGCTTTTTCTGCTATTTTTCTGGCGACTGGAGATATTTTCATTCGATCTTTTTTGGAGGCTGCGGGTTTGTTTTCTTGTTTGACGGGCTGAACGGCTTGCGGCATATTGTCTTCAGCAACAGGCGCACTCGCCTCTTCCTGCACCGACTCATTGGCGTCCCCGATATAGCAGATAGCTGTGCCGGGCGGAACCTCTTCTCCCTCTTTCACTTTGATATCGATCAGCGTTCCTTTTTCAGGCGCTTCGATCTCCATTTCAATTTTCTCCGATTGAATGCTGGCAATGCTTTCTCCCTTTTCAACCGGGTCGCCTACTTTTTTATTCCATATCGATACTTCCCCTTGTTTCATGGCCATTCCCAATTTTGGCATCACTACTTTTACCGCCATTTGTGTCCCCCCTTTAATTCATTGCCGGCTCGCCAAGCAATTCAAGCGTGACGCTGACAATTTTATCTGGTGTCGGCAAATATTGATCTTCAAGCACTGGTGAAAACGGAACCGGTGTATGCGGCGCTGTAATCCGTTTAATCGGCGCATCAAGCAAATCAAAGCCCTTGTCAGCGACAATCGCAGCAATATCCGTGGCAATGCTGCATCGCGGATTGGCTTCATCAATGATGATCAGCCGGTTTGTTTTTTCTAACGATGTGAAAATCGCATCCTCATCCAGAGGAGACAGACTGCGGGGATCAAGCACCTCAGCTTCGATGCCCCTCTCTGAAAGCTGTGCAGCTGCTTCAAGCGCGGTATTGACCTGCTTGCCGACTGCAAATAGCGTGACATCATTGCCTTCACGTTTGATGTCCGCCTTTCCGAGCGGAATTGTATAATAATCTTCCGGCACCTCGCCCTTCATGTTGTAGGACGTTTTGTCTTCAAAGAAGAACACCGGATCATTATCTTCTATTGCTGCAAGCAGAAGACCTTTGGCATCATACGGATTGGATGGAACAACCGTCTTCAGTCCAGGGATGCTCGTGAAAAGGCCATACAGCGCTTGTGAATGCTGGGCAGCGGCCCGGAACCCTGCTCCGTATGTGGTGCGGACGGTAATCGGCACTTGCGCTTTTCCGCCGAACATATAACGGAATTTCGCCCCTTGGTTGATCACCTGATCAAAGCACGTGCCGATAAAATCGTTAAACATCAGCTCGGCAATCGGTCTCAAACCGGTTGATGCCGCAGCCATAGCCGCACCCATATAGCCCGCCTCAGAAATCGGAGTGTCCAGCACTCTTGTACGCCCGAATTCCTGTACGAGTCCCTTTGTGACCCCTAATACACCGCCCCATGCTTCATCATCCTGCAAATGATCGACCGCCGCTCCCCCGGCGACATCCTCACCGATCAAAAGCACATTTTCGTCTCTTCTCATCGCAAGCTTCATTGCTTCATTGATCGCGTCTGACATGCTTATGACTCTCGCCATCTCTTACATTCCTCCTTTTTCATATGACACGTACACATCTGTCAGCAGCTCCGAATCTTTTGGATATGGGCTGTCTTCGCTGAACGAGACGGCTTTTTCAATCGATTCGCTGACACGCTGTTCAATGTCTGACAGCTTATTAGCATCTGTTTCTTTTAAAAGGTAGTTTTTAAAACCTTGAATGGCATCTTTTTCTTCAAGGTGCTCAACTCTTTCATCCTTCGTTTTATAGGTTTGGGCATCTCCTTCGAAATGGCCGTAGTTTCTGTAGGTCATACATTCAATCAAAGACGGGCCGCCGCCGTTTCTTGCTCTTTCTATCGCTTCCTCGGCTGCCTGGTAAACTGCTAAAATATCTTTGCCGTCAACTGTCACCCCCGGCATGTTATAAGCAGCCGCCCGATCGGCGATTGAATCGCAGGCTGATGCGTACTCAAATGGGGTAGCTTCGCCATAGCCGTTGTTTTCAGCAACAAATACGACAGGAAGGTTCCATACAGCCGCTAAATTCAGCCCTTCGTGGAAGGTGCCTTGGTTATTTGCCCCGTCCCCGAAAAAGCAAACGCTTACATTTTTAGTCTGTTTATATTTAGCCGTGAGCGCTGATCCGCATGCGAGCGTAAAGCCGCCCCCGACGATTCCATTTGCGCCTAACATGCCTTTATCAAGATCCGCAATGTGCATAGAACCGCCCTTGCCTTTGCACAATCCGGTCGCTTTCCCGAAAATTTCCGCCATCATGCCGTCCAGGTCACAGCCTTTGGCGATACAATGTCCATGTCCCCTGTGGGTGCTTGTAATGCTGTCGCCATCATGTAAATGAGCGCACACCCCTACAGCCACGGCTTCCTCACCGGCATATAAATGAACGAATCCGGGAAGCACTCCCTGGGCGAACAGGTCATGCACTTTGTCTTCAAAGCCCCTGATCTCCAGCATCTTTTGGTACATCCACAGCGCTTTTTCCTCAGTTAATGACAAGCCCTCTCGTTTTAACAATTCCATTTTGTGCGCCTCCTTCTATTTAGGGTTCACCATTAAAAATGCAAGAAGTGTGCCAGTCTTTTGAGCCCGTAAAATCAGTCTTCTCGTCTTCACCTTGGAGACAGTTTGAGACGTGTGTCTCGTTTTGTCTCAAACTGATTCATTTGTCTCGTTTTACAGCATGCAAAAAAAGACCGGATATCACCCGGCCTTTGACAATGATCGACTTATTTATTTCCTTGGAAATCTTTTTAACTTCCTAGTTCCTCTGCATCGTTTGACTGAATAGCTGCTTTTGAAAGAAAATCAATTGAATATTTGACATATGCGATACCGCCATCTTTTCGGCATCTGTTTTTGATAACCCGCTGGCACACATGTTCACACTCTTTTCTACATATGTGCGTACTACAGTTCATGCTTTTCTTCAACAGCCCGGTTCAGCGCTTGGAGCATGTAGCCTATGCCTTTGTAAGATGATAGCGGCCAGCTGATATGCTGGTGTTCTCCGATGACGGCGTTTAGAACGCTTCGATATTTTTTTCCGCCAAGCATGACTAGCTCTTCGATATTAGAAAAGCCTTTTTCGTGAAATTGACGGCTCAGCTCGTCCGCTGTCATGATTTCCGGATGACCGGTGCCAAAAGTGACATCGTAATTTCCCGAAACGAGATCATTAGGGCGGAGGAACCCGTGCTTCGCAGACAAAATCACCCACTCATCGAAAAATGCTTTCGCATACCGTTCGCACGCCTGATGAAACGGGCTGAGATAAGCGTCCTCTGCTCTTACCGGCCCGGCATCAGGCTGGACGTCCCAGATTTTTTTCTTGCCGCAGGGGATGATGCATAGTCGTTTCATTTTCCTCTCCCCCTTTATAAGATATCTCCACTAAATATACCATTATTTTCTTACAATAAATTAGAGAAAAGACAGGCTGAGTAAAAGCTGCGTACAAAAAAGACCCGGATTTACCGAAAATCCAGGTTTATTTTAGTCAAGAATTGTGTTAGCCTCTTTTGAATCAAGCACTGCTGTTACTCTATCCCATCAAGATACTTTCTCTCAAAGTCGTCGAGCAATGCACGCACTTCATCTGTTGACTTTGTGTTCATGCATTGATTTCTTAATTCACTTGCCCCTCGGAACCCGCGGAGATAAATTTTGAAAAAGCGAGGAAGAGGCTTGTACGGACGGGCTTCTAATGCTGAATATTTATCATGAAGATCCAGATGCAGCCTTAAGAGATCAAGCAATTCCTTGCTGCTATGCTCTTTCGGCTCCTTTTCAAAGGCAAATGGATTTGTAAAAATACCACGCCCAATCATAATTCCATCAACACCGTATTGTTCAGCAAGTTTCAAGCCAGTTTGGCGGTCAGGGATATCCCCGTTTATTGTTAACAATGTATCTGGTGCCACCTCGTCACGAAGTTTCTTAATCTCCGGGATGAGTTCCCAATGCGCATCTACTTTGCTCATTTCTGCTCTTGTGCGCAGATGAATAGAAAGATTGGCAATATCCTGTTTCAGTATGTGTGTCAGCCACTCGCGCCATTCGTCTACATCCGTGAAACCAAGTCTTGTTTTTACGCTTACGGGCAATCCCCCTGCTTTTGCTGCTTGTATTAACTCTGCTGCAACTTCCGGCCGGCGGATAAGACCGCTTCCCTTACCGTTCTGTGTCACATTAGGCACAGGACAGCCCATATTGATATCTAGTCCTTTAAATCCTAACTCTGCCATGCCAATACTCATTTTACGGAAGTTTTCAGGCTTATCTCCCCATATATGGGCCACAATTGGCTGTTCATCCTCTGTAAAAGTCAAACGGCCGCGCACGCTATCCTTCCCATCCGGGTGGCAATAGCTCTCTGAGTTTGTGAACTCTGTAAAAAACACATCCGGTCTGCCTGCTTCACTTACTACATGCCGGAAAACAACATCTGTCACATCTTCCATTGGTGCCAGTACAAAAAATGGCCGTGGCAATTCACGCCAGAAATTTTCTGTCATAACAAAAATCAAATCCTTTCATTAGAGGATACAGCTAGACCTGTATCTCAATATTAAAAAACTGACCATGCTTCTTTTTACACTTATCGCATGCGAAAGCATTTCTTATCAATCTATAGTAAATTTTGAACATTTCACGTGGGATAATTATCTACCCTATTTTTTATATTGTGGTTAACTCGCGCTGACCTTCGTCTTTCTTAGTGGCCTTACTTTTGAACTTTTGGATAAAAAGGATTCCAACCTAAATAGAATATCATATGAGTTCTCCATATTACCAACGCAAAATAATTGCCCTGTTATTGAAGATAAGATATTTAACACTACACCATATCCGTATCTCTATATCATATTTGCGGAAAAACTAATAGAGATAAAGCAAATTGAGTTGGGGGTGGTATAACTGAGTACTCAAGAGAATAAAAAAAACTCTACTTAAGCTGCTACCACTTGTGAATCACATGGAGTAAAGAGGATGAGAAGAGAAAATAAATCCTTATTTAAAAGAATTCAAGAACTTCAATCTGAATCATTTGGGATTTGCTCATGATTTAGAAAATAACCAACGCAGCAAGTGGCAACCTACTATATATTTGTATAGGGTTATAATTCGGTAATCCTGATCCAGAACCAATAAAATAGACTGCTGACTAAATGTCGCAGTCTTCACTCATAAGATAATTAAGAAAGTGTTCATTTTCTTTCATCATTAAATAAGGCATCAGAAGTTATTGCTTTAATTTCGAATATCCTTTGTTATCCCTGTAATTATTTGTATAATAGTGAAAACTCCCAAGAAAACAGTAATAATATTAAACCATGGATTATCATAGAATGAAAGATATGTTTGAAAGAAATCTAGTTCAACTATGTTTGCTGGGAATCCATTCATTTCTCTATACTTAGGACCCCATCCCGTTAATTCTACAAAATTAAAATAAAGCTGAGATACTAAAAATGCCAAAAATGTTTGAAACCAACTTCTTTTATATAACGGTCGTTTTTTATATACTTTATCCATTTAGTTATCCATTTCCTTCTCTGCAATACTTTTTAGCTAGTATAACCATTGTTGGTATTACTGTAATAGTTTTTATCGTCTCGGCACTATTATTTTAGTGCTCATACGTTATTCATTTTAAAATGGAGTTGGCCATCATTTTCACCTCTTTCGTTTATTACAATGTTTCAACTTTTTACATCGAATGACTCTTGAAATGATATACGCCATACCTTTCCTTATATTCCTATAATCAATATTTCACACGTAATAACTGCAAGTCAATATATAATTTTACAAATTATGAAAATATATCTATGATTTTACATCATTTTACTCATGTATTTTAATCATACTGGGAGGATATTTTCCCGGTTAAATAACGCTTTTTTTCACCCGCTTTTCAACACGTTTTTTCAACTCTTTTCGCCAGTTAAAATAAAGATCTCCGAGAATGAGAAGGAAGATAAAATTGAGAACAGACAGTTAGGACAAGGGCTGCGCACGAAAAAGACCCGGAAATCGGAATTGTTTATTTTACCGAAACCCAGGTCTTATTAGGTATTGTTTATTTTAGTTAGACGATTTCAATACAAGTCTCGCCACTGCTTCCACATGCGCCGTCTGCGGAAACATATCGACAGGCTGGATATAGTCCACGCGATAGTCCTTCGACAGCGTCTGCAAATCCTTCGCAAGCGTGGATGGATTGCAGGAAACGTAGACGAAGCGTTTCGGTTTGACTTTTTTGATCGTGTCCAGGAACGTGCTGTCACAGCCCGTTCTTGGCGGGTCTACAATGACGACGTCCGGGCGGAAGCCTTCTTTCGTCCATTTCGGGAGCCAGTGCTCGGCTGTTCCTGTTACGTATGTGGCATTTGCCATTCCGTGTTTTTTGGCGTTTTTCTTAGCATCGTCAATCGATTCCTTGATGACGTCCATGCCGCGGACTTCCTTCGCTCCGTCCGCAACCCACATGCCGATAGTGCCGACGCCGCAATACGCATCAACGACTTTTTCTTTTCCGGTCAGCTGCGCCGCTTTTTTCACTTCATCATACAGCTTGACGGTCTGTTCCGGATTGAGCTGGAAGAAAGCGCGGGCGCTCAATTCAAAAGATACGTCGCCGAGCACTTCTTGAATCACTGTTTTTCCGGCGAGCGGTTTTGTTTTCTCGCCAAAAATCACTGAAGTTTTCGCACCATTTACATTCTGAATAATGGATTTGACCTCTGGCAATCGCTTTTGAATCGCTTTGACGATTTCTTCCTTGTGCGGAAGCGTTTCTTTTGCGGTTACAAGCACGACCTGCACTTCGCCTGTTTCAAAGCCGACTCTCGTCACGATCGTGCGAACGTCGCCTTTTCGTTTTCTTTCATTATAAACAGACACATTGAAGTCCTCTAAAATGCGGCGGACGATGCCTGTTGTTTTGTTCGTTGCCGGATGCTGAACGATACAGTCTTTAATCGGAACGATGTCATGAGAATCAAGGCCGTATAAGCCGGCGATGATGCTGCCGCTTTGCGAGCGCCCGATCTGGAATTGGCTTTTATTGCGGTAATTCCACGGGTTGTCCATGCCGATCGTTTCTTTGATTTCCATGTTTTCAACTTTAAACTTCGTATGGCGTTCAAGAGACTGAATGACGATATCGCGTTTTTCCCGAAGCTGCTGGCTGTATGCAAGGTGCTGAAGCTGACAGCCGCCGCATTGCTCATAAACAGGGCAAGGCGGTGCCACCCGGTGCTCAGACGCCTTGCGGATTTTCTTAATGCGGCCCTCCGAAAACTTCGGCTGGACCTTTGTGGCCTGCACAACAACTTCTTCGCCAGGAAGCGCGCCGGGCACGAAGACGACTTTTTTCTTAAAATAGCCGACACCTTCTCCGTTAATGCCGAGACGCTTAATCGTCAGCGGAAAGGTTTGTCCGACCTTCAGTTCGACGGGCGCCTGTTTCTTTTGTTGGTTCACGTTGTTCTCTCCGTTTCTATATGAAGCTTTCTGCAGCTGGCAGAAAGTGAAATGGTTTTTTCACATCTTTCTAGTATAACACGTTTGCAGGATTTCCTTCATTGTCAGACGAATTATTCTATACTTCTCCACAAATACAAAGACGCATAGCTTAAATAAGGCTCCCACTCCTTGCTCATCGCCAGCATGACATCCTTTGCCGGCTTATCGTCCAGCTGAAAATGGCGTTTGATGGCATTCTGGAGGCCGATATCGGCAAGCGGGAATAAATTGGGACGGCCAAGTCCGAACATGAGGACATTTTGCACGGTCCACGGGCCGATACCCCTGATTTTGATCAGTTTCTTCATAATGTCTTCATCCGCCATATGCGGCAGCTCTGACAAGCTGAGTGTGCCTTCTGCGATCATCCTTGATGTATCAATGGTGTATTCCGCTTTTCTCATGCTGAATTGCAGATCACGCAGATCCTGATAATCAAGTTCCGCAATCGTTTCCGGCTTTGGATAGCACCACACGCCATCCTTCTGCTCGCCAAACGCATGAACAAATCGTTCTGTTAGCGTGTAAGCGAAGGAAAGATTAAGCTGCTGGTGGATAATGCATTTCATCATGCAGTTGTACACGCTGTAGTCCAGAACAAGCGGCGTCCCGGCATGCTCTTCAAAAATGGCGGACAGGCTCGTTTTTGAAAAATGATCCAGAACGTGCTGCAAATGATTTTCCCATTGAAAAATCCGCTTGATTTCCTTCATCATTTCTCCCTGATCCGTTTCCCCGCTGACGAGGAACTCAGGCTCGCCCGCATGGCCTAACGCCTGTACCTTTACAATACATACGTCCCCCGCTTGATTTCTGATTGGCACACGGACTTCCCTCGCCTCTCGATCAACAGCATTGAGGGGGTCTAAAGACAGCCTGTCCAGCACGCGGTCAAAATGATACGGAGGCGTGACAGATACTTTTTCCTTCCACATGAGATCCACCCTTTTTTCCGTTTTTGTTCAGTATAACATGCCGCTTGAATTAGGCAGAGAGTACCGTATACTTTTCTCATAAAGACCGCATGATATAATGGCAGGTGGAGGGTTGTTTATGATCAACATTACCGCAATCACAACAGAGCATCAGCTGCTGAAAAATATACCGATCGAACGAGTGGAACAGCCTGATATTGCATGGTACTGGGTTGATTTTTACGGCCCGGAGGATACGGAAACGGCGTTATTGAGAGATTTTTTTCATTTTCACCCGCTTGCCATTGAGGATTGCTTCCAGCACATGCAGCGGCCGAAGCTTGACCATTATGACGGCTATCGTTTTTACGTGATTCATGCGCTGAATAAGGAAACACTTGAGACGGAGGAAGTCGATATCTTTCAAGGCGAAAAATTTGTCGTCACCTTTCATTTACACGAAACGCCCGGTATCGCTAAAGTCCGGGAGCGTTTGTATGCTTCACCGGATATATTGAAAAAAGGGCCCGGGCATATTTCTTATATGATCATGGATCAGCTTGTTGATGAATATTTTCCTCTCGTGTATAAAATTGAAGACCGGCTGAATGAAATTGAAGAAAGCCGTCCCCACAAAACGTATGGAACGCTGATGAACGAGGTGTTTGATCTCAGAACAGACCTATTGCATTTGAGACGGACGATTATCCCGATGCGTGATTTGCTCTACCGGATTTTAAGCCTTGACCATGTGAAAGAGCAGCGGGAAACGAAAGCCTATTTCAGCGACATATACGATCATTTGTTAAAGTTGTCTGAAATTGTGGAATCCAACCGTGACATGACGTCCGACTTGCGTGACAGCTACGTGACGCTAAACTCAAACCGGATGAATGCGATTATGATGACACTGACGATCGTATCAACCATTTTCATCCCGCTCACCTTTATTGCCGGTGTATACGGTATGAACTTCGACTTTATGCCGGAGCTGCATTGGAAATTCGGATATTTCGCTGTACTTGGCCTGATGGCCGCGCTTGTGATTGGAATGCTGATTTGGTTTGTACATAAAGGATGGTTCAATATTTTTAAATGAGGACAGCGAGCAGCTGTTCTTTTTTGTTGTAAGCCGATCGCTATGCATATTCTGTTCATATTGTTTATAATGGAAAAAATATTCAGGGAGTGATCAGATTGAAAATTGCTGTCATCGGACTCGGCAATATGGGACAGCCCATTGCCCGAAATGTTCTTCAAGCAGGCTACGAATTGACTGTCTATAACCGGACGAAACAAAAGACAGAAGACCTTGTCACAGAAGGCGCACAGGCAGCTGATACGCCGCGGCTGGCGGCAAAATCCGCTGATATTGTCATCACAATGCTTGCAGATGATGATTCTGTCAGCACCGTGACATTCGGAGAAGACGGGCTGCTTGAAGGATTAGCAGAGAACGGCATACACATCTCGATGAGCACAATCAGTGTTGAGTTCTCAGAAAAGCTCGCAGCAGCTCATGCAGAGAAAGGACAATTTTTTCTCGCCGCTCCTGTCCTTGGCAGACCGGATGCCGCAGCCAAAGCCGCGCTCCGTATCATAACAGCCGGACCGGCAGAAGCAAAGCAAGCTGCCAAGCCTCTGCTCGACAGCCTGAGCCAGCAGGTATTTGACGTCGGCGAAGAAAGCAAGACGGCAAATGCAGCGAAAATCAGCATCAATTTCTTGCTTGTGTCCATGCTGGAGGCGTTATCTGAATCCTTTTTAATGATGGAGAAATACGGCTTAGAACAAAAACAATTTTTAGAAATCGCCAGCGCGCTCTTTGGTTCTCCAGTCTATCAAAATTACGGAACCATTATGGCCGAGCAGAAATTTGAGCCGGCCGGCTTCAAAATGTCTTTAGGGCTGAAGGATACCAACCTGGCACTCGCCGCCGCAAAACGGGTTTCTGCAAATCTTCCTCTTGCCGAGCTGGCCAAGAGCCATTTTGAAAGCGGGATTGAGAAAGGCTTCGGGGATCTGGACTGGGCCGCACTGATTAAATGTATAAAATAAAGAAAAGCCTCTCCGTTTAAGGAGAGGTCTTTCTCTTTTACAAAGACGGCAGCCTCATTTCTTTCTCAAACATCAGATCATCAATGCTTTTAAATGTGTAGCCCTGTTTTTTCAGATCTGTAATCGCGTCATCCAGCGCTTCTGCATTGTCCCTCGATACGGTGTGAAGCAGGTAAATGGCTCCCGGGTGCGCCTGCTTGATCATATGATCGTAGGCATATTTCTTCCCCTTTTGGTTGTTGATTTTCCAATCAACAAAAGCGACCGACCAGAAAACGGTTTGATAGCCGAGGCGTTTCGTTTCTTTCAGTACGTACTCACTGAACACGCCGCGCGGCGGACGCAAGTACAGATTGTCCTGCTTTCCCGTAATTTTATAAACCTCTTCATTGACTGAATCAAGTTCATCCTGAATCTGATCAGCTGTTTTTGTCGTTAAATCCGGATGGTGAAAGGAATGATTGCCGATAATATGGCCCTCATCTGACATTCGTTTGATCAGCTGAGGCTGGTCCTTTACGAAATGCCCGGTAACAAAAAACGTTCCTGTTACGCGATGTTTTTTTAAGACATCAAGCACTTTTGGCGTATAGCCATTTTCATATCCGTTATCAAACGTTAAGTAAATCGTTTTTTCCTTTGTATTCCCTAAATAAAACGCGTCATATTTTTCAATTAAACTGTTCAGCTGCTTCCCGGCATCTGGCGGCTGATGATTGACACTTCGTTTAAAGCCCCAATTAATCGGCTCATTCGGCACCGCTTCCGCCTGTGCTGCACCTCCGGCAAGCAATACGGCGGCGCAGCATATTGAACACATCCACTTCATGGCCAGCGCTCCTTCTGCATTTTTTCTTATTTTACAGATAGGGGCTTTGTTTTATACTGTTGCTTTATGCCAATAAAAAAAACCGCGGCGGGCTCGCGGTTTTATTCCCAATCTTTTTTAAAACGTTCGTATTTGGCTTCCAGGTCATCAAGCATGCTGATGAGCCTGTCTATATCTTCAACGTCGGTTGCTTCAGGGTCTAATGAATCGATGACGTTCATAAACATGTCAAGTCTGTTCTTTAAATAATCAATCTGCTGATCTTTATTGTTTACGGCGTTCCCCATTCTGTTCCTCCATTCATTTTTTATTATGGTAGCTCATTTTTTGCCGTTTTTCAATCGCCGCGCTACTTGCGATCTTGGCAAATCAGGTCTAAAATTAACTGTTGGCAGCGTTAGTATGCCCATTTATAAAGGAGTTAGATAGTCATGACACAAAATACGAAGCTGCGTCCGATTACGCCCGAGTTTGACCCTTGGGAAGCCTATATGGATGTTGACCAATACGGAGACATGCAGCTGACAAACGTTGAATTCACAACGACGACACTGTGCAATATGAGATGCGAGCATTGTGCTGTAGGCTATACATTGCAGCCTAAAGACCCGAATGCTCTGCCAATAGATCTTCTGTTAAAACGGCTGGAGGAAATCCCGCGCCTCAGATCCATCAGCATCACAGGCGGAGAGCCGATGCTTTCGCTGAAATCAGTAAAAGAATATGTTGTTCCTTTATTGAAATATGCCCATGAACGGGGTGTGCGGACACAAATTAATTCAAATCTGACCCTCGACATCGAGCGGTACGAATGGATCATTCCGTATCTCGATGTGCTACATATTTCACATAACTGGGGAACAGTTGAAGATTTTGCTGAAATCGGCTTTGCCATGATGGACAGAAAACCGACCTTCGAACAGCGCGCGCGCTATTTTGAAAAAATGATCGAAAACAGCCGCACGCTCGTGGATGCCGGAGTAATGGTATCTGCGGAAACGATGCTGAACAAACGAACACTTCCGCATATTGAGCATATTCACCGCCAAATCACAGAAGATATGAAATGTCAGCGTCACGAGGTCCACCCAATGTATCCAAGCGATTTCGCAAGCGCTCTTGAATCCCTCAGCCTGAAAGAGATGAGACAGGCCATTCACCGCTTGCTGGATATTCGTGATGAAAATACGTGGATGCTGTTCGGAACGCTGCCGTTTTATGCCTGCAGTCCGGACGAAGACGACCAAAAGCTGCTTCGCCGGCTTCGCGCGGCGAAAAACGTCACAGTGCGAAATGACCCTGACGGCCGATCCCGCCTGAATGTGAACATTTTCGATGGAAACATTATCGTGACCGATTTCGGTGATACCCCGCCGCTTGGCAACATTCAGACGGACAGCCTCCCTTCCGCCTATGAAAAGTGGAGAGAGACCAAGCTTGCGAAGGAACTAAGTTGCCACTGCCCGAATGTCCGGTGCCTCGGACCGAATGTTCTTGTCAAAAACAGTTATTATCAGGATACAGACTTCACAAAACGTCAAGCCAGGAGTTAGATGCGGATGAAAGAAACACTTACGGAGATTTTTCAAAATAAAATCGTCGATATTCTCCTCGTTGCCGTTATCCTTTGGATCGGTGTCTTTATCATCAACCGGCTGGTACAGCTATTTTTTAAACGGACGGATTTTATTGAAGAAAAAAAGGAAAAAACGATTGAAAGCCTTGTCCGTTCTGTCACCCAGTATACGGCGACAATTGGTTTTATCTTTTACGTTATTTCTTTATTTGTGCATGATTTCGGCAAGATATTGGCCGGGGCGGGCGTAGCAGGTATCGTGATCGGTTTTGGCGCCCAATCGCTGATCAAAGATGTGCTGGCTGGTGTGTTCTTAATATATGAACGCCAGCTGCACAAAGGCGATTATGTCACCGTCAACAACTTGTTCAACGGAACAGTGGAGGAAATCGGCCTCCGCTCGCTGCAAATCCGGGAATGGAGCGGGAAGCTGCTCACCATCAGCAACGGCGAGGTCAGACAAATAGAGAACTATAATATTGATTTTATGCGGATTACCGAATCCTTTCTTATCAGCTTTAAAGAAGATCCGGACCGCGTGTACAGCGTGTTGGAAGAGGCATGTGACATGCTGAATGAAGAGCTTCGTGATTCATTGAAGCGGGATGAATTCGGCAATCCGACAGAACCATTTCAAATCCACGGCATCACCGCATTGAATAAAATCAATCGCGGCGTCGAATTTACGGTTAAAGGCATGGTGAAAGATGATGATTATTTCAGTGCCAGCCTTGCAGTCAGACGGGTTCTCGTTCGCCAGCTCTACCAAAACAATGTGCAAATGCTTGAGGAAGCGGTCCGAATTGAGAGAACCCAATAAACAAAAAAACTGATTCCGAGTTGGAATCAGTTTTTTATTTATCTTGGCAGTGAGGAAAGCTGAAAACCAAACGTGACATGATCTTGAACTGGAATCCACGCGCCGATTCCCTGTGACGTGACATTTTTCACGATGAGTTTTCGTTTATTTCCTTTCAGCACTAAGTACACTTCTCCGTAAGTCACTTTTCCTTTTTCATTCACAGCCGGTGCATATGCATGTAAATAACCGATTTTTTTAGGAGCGACTTTATAAATCTGATCCCGTTTTGTGCCAGCCCCGATGACCGTCTCAAATGCAAGCGGAAGGTTCGTTTTCTTCATTGCTTTTTGCATCATCATGCTTTTGACATCTTCAGCATTTGGAACTTTAGCTGTGAGGCCGCCCTTCACTCTGTACTGCTGTTCCTGGGCATAATGCATTTCAGCCGTTTCTTTCCCGCCGCGGTTATCCGCACGGTTTGTATTGATTTTTTTATATTCCCAGTTTGCGACTGTTTCATTTGATTCATAGCCGAGCGCCCATTTCCCGAGAAATATTGTCGCCCGGTACCCTACTGCAAGCGGTGTGCCGGATATGTTGGATTCATTCAGCATTTTGATGAGATGCGGATTTTCAATCTTCACCTCAGAATGATCGAGCAATTCCTTTGCCAGCTTGCTCGGCTGAAGCATTGGCTGATCCTGTGAAGCATTCGGATACGTGTTTTCCTTTGAAATGCTTGCGACAGAATTAGGAACCTTAAACTGCTTTTTCGCGTGGATGGGCTGAACGCCGAAAAAACTAAAGAATAACAACACGATAAGTGTGGAATGAAATAGCTTTTTCATCATATCACTCTTTCTATGGCATTTTCCCTTAGTCTTTTCATCCCGCTTTGTTGTTATCCATCATTTTTTCAGGTTAAAGAAGGAAAAAGCCGATCGCCATAATGACATATGCAGCAAGCAGTGTCGCCCCTTCAAACCAGTTGGAATCCCCGTCATTCGAAATCGCGATCATCAAGAGAACCGCTGATACCATCGCGACGAGCTCCGGCAATGTAAATACAAGCGGCATGCTTGTCGGAAAAAAGATAGAACAGATGACGAGAACCGGTGCGACAAACATAGCGATCTGCAGCGTAGAGCCGACTGCAATTTCAACCGCAATGTCCATTTTATTTTTGAAGGCCATAATAATCGCTGACGCGTGCTCCGCCGCATTTCCTACAATCGCCACGATGATGACCCCGATAAACAGCTCGCTCCACCCGAACTGTTCAGCAACCGAGTGAAAGGTATGGACCAGGTTTTCGGATATGTATGCAACCACAATCGTTGCCGCAAACAAGACAATCGTCGCAACCTTCCCTGACCATTCCGGCTCTTCCTCTTCTTCAGACTGAGCGGCATTATTCGGCTGATAAACGCCCCGATGCGTGACAAGTTTAAAGTACAGCGCCGCCACATACAACAGAATCATAATGATGCTGATGCCGATGCTTAAATTGAGCTTGCTGGCGTTTCCCATACCAACAGAGAATACCTCCGGAATCACAAAGGCGACAATGATGGCAAAAATCAGAAGCCCGGAGTTATGGCGGGCATCATGGATATTAAATTCCTGCCGCTTATATTTTAAACCGCCGACAAAAAACGATAGGCCCGCTACCAGCAACAGGTTCCCCAGCACTGAACCGGTTAAAGAGGCAAGCACGATTCCTGTCAGGCCTTCTTTTAATGCAAAAAGGGAAATAATCAGCTCCACCGCATTCCCGAAGGTTGCATTCAACAAACCGCCGATACGCGGTCCTGCAATGATGGACAGTGATTCTGTCGCCCTCCCCATATAGCTTGCAAGCGCGATAATCGTCACGCAATAAACGGCAAATAGAACCGCGGAAGGCCAATGCATCAAACTGCCAATCACAGAAAGCGGAACACCGGCCGCCACTAAAATAAAAAAGATACGATTCATGGTGAAATAGCTCCTTTTTTATGACTTGTTTTATTTTTATTCTTCACAAAAACCTTCATGATTACACGAGGGCAAATGTATAGCGTGATATAGGCTTTTTTCAGGTTGCCTGCTTTTGGAAAACATTGTACGATCAACATAGATTCCACATAAGGAGAACTGACACGATGTCACGATTTCATTTCTTTATCCTTGTCTTGCTCGTATCCATTTCCGGGTTTTCACAAGGCATGCTGCTGCCTGTCATTTCAATCATTTTTGAAACAAATGGAGAATCCGCTGCTATCAACGGCCTGCACGCGACCGGGCTGTATATCGGTGTGCTTTTGGCTTCGCCGTTTATGGAAGCGCCGCTCAGAAAGCTCGGGTTCAAGCCGCTGATCGTCATGGGCGGAAGCATTGTCATTTTAAGCTTATTCGGATTTATTTGGCTTCAGTCAGTTTGGGTCTGGTTCCTGCTTCGCCTGTTCATTGGAATCGGCGACCACATGCTTCACTTCTCTACGCAAACGTGGGTGACCTCCATGTCATCAAAACAAAATCGCGGAAGAAACCTGTCTATTTATGGGCTTTCCTTTGGCCTTGGCTTTGCCGCAGGCCCGTTCATGGTGCCGCTTGTCAAGCTGAGTCCGTCGCTTCCTTTTATCGTGTCCGGCTGCATCAGTCTGTTTGCGTGGCTTTTTGTTTTCTTTCTACAAAATGCATACCCGGAAACCAGTCCTCATGAAACCAAATCAGACAATAGTTTCAGGCGATTTTATCAGGCCATGCTGTTTGGGTGGGTTGCCTTTATGCCTACATTTGGCTATGGCTTTCTGGAAACGGCGCTGAACGGAAGCTTTCCGGTGTACGCGCTCCGTTTGGGGATATCAGTAGACGCAGTAGCGATCATCCTTCCCGCATTTGCGATTGGAAGCATTATTTTTCAGTTTCCGCTCGGCATCCTCAGCGATAAATACGGCAGGCGGAATGTGCTGCTGGTGATTTTACTGACTGGGGCTCTTTGCTTTTTCATCGCCGGTGTATTTCCTTCGCCTTACGTGATCGGCGGCTGCTTTTTTATTGCAGGAATGGCAGTAGGATCAACCTTTACACTTGGCATCAGCTATATGACAGATCTTCTTCCGCCCCACCTCCTGCCGGCGGGAAACCTGCTTTGCGGCATTACCTTCAGTCTCGGCAGCATCCTCGGCCCGATTGCCGGCGGCTGGTATATGCAGACATTTGAAAGCGCAAACTTGTTCTACTTCATTACTCTCACGCTTAGCGCTGTGTGGCTGGCCCTTGTGCTGGGCAAACCGAAAAGCTGGTCACCGGCTGAAACCTATTCTTCATCTTCTTAATCAAAAAGCCTCCTGACATCATGTCAGGAGGCTTTTATGCTAATGGTAGCCGTTTTGTCCGTTGGCGCTTCCGCTTGTTTTATGGCTCGATTTGCTTTTCGAGTTTTGTTTGTTATGGCTTCCGCCTTTTTTCGTATGCTTGGTCATCACGAATCCCCCCCGACTTCTTTTTGAACCGAAGTTCGTTTATAGGGTGCGCTAATGGTAGGGATTTTCATCAGGAAGCTTTTTACGTTTATGTAAAAGAGCGTTGATTTCTCCGCCTAGGATAATTAAAATGCCGCTCAAGTAAAACCAAATCATCAGAACGATGATTCCCCCGATGCTCCCGTAAGTGGCGCTATAGTTCGCAAACGTGCTGACGTAAAATGAAAACAATGTGCTGACAACGATCCAGCCGATGGTCGCAAAGACCGCACCCGGCATGACAAACCGGAGAGACAGCTTTTTGTTCGGCGCAATCATATACAGCGCGGAAAAAACAATCAGTAGCACAAGCGGGCTGACACCCCAGCGAATGGCGGCCCAGACGGATAAAAACAGATCCGACGCGCCGACAAAGTCAGAAGCGAGCCTTCCAATCTCCCGGCCAAATACCGGCAGAAGCAAAGCCACTAAAATCGTAAATACCATGGCAATCGTCAAAAAAATAGAGGTTAGACGAACAATGATAAAAGAGCGGTTTTCTTCCACATCATACGCGTGGTTCAGCGACCGGACGATCGCGTTCATTCCATTAGACGCAGACCATAATGCGGCGATAATCCCGAATGACAGCAAACCGCCATTTCGATTATTTAAGGTTTGATGGGTAATGGATTCAACGAGAGACATCGCACTGGCGGGAGCATATTGTTCTATGACTCCTAAAACATCATCGGTAGAAAGCGGAAGATACGCGGTGAGCGTCAGCATAAAAATCAAAAACGGAAACAGTGACAATAGAAAAAAATACGCCAGCTCCGCTGATTTACTTTGTCCTTCATGAAGGGTGTATCTGCTGAAAAGCTCTTTCAAAAAACTCATGTCGTCTCACCTCGCATGTTTGATCATTTTTTTGAAAAATGCTCTTTCGTTTCTTGCACGAGTTCCATCACTTGCGGCGCTGTTTTCTTCAGCTCTTTCACCTGCTGGTTCACAAAGTCGACTTCCTTTGAAAGCGTTTGGGCAAGCTTTTTGGCCTCATCCACTTTTGTGATAACAGTGTTTTTTAACAGCTCCGGATTGCTTTTATACAGTGAAAGTTTATGCTTGCATGTCAGCCATCTCATGCCGCACGCCTGTCTTGTCGGCTTATGGAGCAGTGATAACGCCGCGCCTGCCGCAGCTCCGAGAAATATCCCTTTCAGCATTAAACGTTCGTTGTTCATGCAAATTCTCCTTTCACTCACAATTGTTTTTCTTTTTGAATAGACGCAAGCAGATGCTCACAGCCCGATTTGATTAATTGGCAGACTTCTTCAAAATTCCCTGTGTAGTAAGGATCGGGAACGTCGGCAAGATCTGAATCTTCAACATAGTCCAACAGCCTTTTGATATGTGAGGTGTTTTTAAATCCCGCCATGCTTCTGAGACTTCCGATATTTTCTGCATCCATTGCAATGATGTAATCAAAATCGGCCAGATCCTGTTCGCTGACTTGACGCGCCAGCATGCCATCAAAGCTGATTCCTTCTCTGCGCAATATCTCCTGCGTTCCCTCATGCGGCGGATTGCCGATGTGCCAGCCGCCGATTCCCGCTGAGTCCGCCTTGATTTTCTCCTCTAATCCTTTTTTGGCTGCAAGGTCCCGAAAAATCGCTTCCGCCATCGGAGACCGGCAAATGTTTCCTAAACAAACAAATAACACGCTTATCATGTTGTCCAACCTCCCTATTCTTTGCCCCTATTTCTCTAAAAAGAAACCTTCATGAATATCTTAGTAGGATGTTCATTTTCTTTTCAACTGATGTCTTCACTTTTTTGGAATGAACAGCCTGCTTTTAGAATAGGGTTTTTTTCTGATGGAATTCTGTTAGAATAAAACATACCTATATTGCGCATAGAAAGGATGGAACCCTTTGTCCAGCCCAAATACAGAAACATTAACTCAAATGATTGAAGAGATTTCCCAAAAGCTGAACATGCTGAACGTCGGCGTAATCAAAGCGGAGGATTTCAGTGATGAGAAGATTGAAGACCTCACGTACCTTCACAGAATGGTGATGAAAAAAGAATCATTCAGCCCAAGTGAAATGCAGGCGATTGCTCAAGAATTAGCCTCGCTTCGTAAATAATGGAGACTGGCCGGAAACTCGGCGAGTCTTTTTTATCATTTCCCCAAACCAAAACAGCAAAGTGTTCGAATAAGATTTGAAGGAGTACAAGCATGCAAACGACATCTATCAAAACAGCATCCGGAATGTATATCAACTACTTCTTTCTGGGGATGGTCAACATCATTCTCGCATCCAATATGTCTTCATTAACAAAACAGTGGAATACCGATCCGACCGGCATCAGTTATGTCATTGCCGCTATCGGATTTGGCAAACTGCTGACATACGGCATTTCCGGCGTTCTATCAGATAAAATCGGCAGAAAGCCGCTTGTTGTCGCTTCTGCGGGAATTATGGCCGTCTTTTTAGTCGGTATTCCTTTATCACCGAGCTATGAGCTGGCGTTTGTGTTCGCCTTATTAGCCGGAGTCGCAAATTCAGCGATGGATGCCGGAACATATCCGGCCCTAACCGAGCTCTTTCCGTCTGCTTCCGGTTCGGCGAATGTCTTGGTCAAAGCCTTTATGTCTGTCGGGGCCGCACTTTTGCCGCTTTTGATCACATTTTTATCAGACCACAGCATGTTTTACGGATTTGCTTTTTATCTGCCGGCAGCGGTCTATCTCCTGAATATTATTTATTTATCAACGCTTTCGTTTCCTAAAAAACATAAGAAACCAACTAATAGCGGCCAACAGGAATCTCCCGTTTTCTTGTCTGAACCCGTTTTTCAGAAGGAAGGCACCGCACTGATTATCATCGGTTTTACATCCACGGCTTTATTTACGGTTTCTCAAATCTGGCTCCCGAGCTACGCGCAAAAGGCAGCCGGTTTAGCTGAATCAGCATCTGTACAATTGCTGAGCTATTATAGTATAGGATCTCTGGCATCTGTTTTATTATTAGCCGTTTTGCTGAATAGATGGGTCAAACCTGTCTTCATAACGCTCTTATATCCTATTATTACTTTATGTACGCTCGCAGTCATGCTGACCGTTCATATCCCAGTTGTGCTGGACATCACTGCCTTTTTCTTAGGCTTTTCAACTGCGGGTGTGTTTCAAATTACCATTACGTTAATGACAGAGCTTTTCTGGAAGCGAAAAGGAACCGTTACCGGAATTGTAGCGACCGCTTCAAGCCTTGCATCGATTCTGCTGCCGATTGCAACAGGGCTTATCGCAAAAGCGGGGGGCATCGCCCATATTTTCATATTCGACTTCGGCATTGCGGTCATCGGAACGGCTGCAGCTGCTTTCTTGTATTACAGGTACCAGAAACTGACAGGTGCTCAAGCCTAAGCAACAAAAAACGGACGCCCAAGAGCGTCCGTTTTTTCTTATTTCTCAAGCAATGCCAATGACTCGCGGTTAAATGCCGGTATATCTTCCGGTGTGCGGCTAGTGACCAATTGATCCTGGCAAACAACCACTTCCTTGTCCACAACGTCGGCACCGGCGTTTTCCATGTCAACACGAATGGACGTATAGCCCGTCGCTTTTCGGCCGTCGAGCGCTTTCGCATTGATTAAAAGCTGCGGGCCGTGGCAAATGGCGAATACCGGTTTTTTGTCAGTCATAAACGCTTTTGTAAATTGGACGAAACGATCGTCAGCGCGAAGCTGGTCTGGTGAAAATCCTCCGGGAATCAAAAGCGCATCAAAGTCTGAAGGGTTTACGTCGTCAATGGACGCGTCAACCGTCACTTCCGCTTTTCCCTGCTTGCCTTTTACTGTTTTTCCTTTTTCTTTTTCGATGACAGTCAGTTCATGTCCCGCTTCTTTAAAGGCTTTCGCAGGCTCAGTGTACTCGCTGTCCTCAAAATAATCTGTTAAAACAACTGCAATTTTTTTCCCCATGATTCATAACCTCCCGCTTTATATGTCTACATAAAACACTCTACCCCAGCCACACTAAAATAAACATTCCGCGATTGTGGCAAACGATAAGCATAAATACCCAGTATTTGTCGCTTGATACTGATACATAATACTCATTTTTCTCCCTTTTACAATAATCATAAAGAAACACCTACAAATAGTTACAAAATATTCTTACAATAGGAGCTGTAACACAAATTTCGTTGAAAGGTGGAGAACTGGTGAGAATACAGAAAAGACGAACACACGTCAGAAACATTCTCCGTATTCTTTTGCCCCCAATTATGATACTTAGCCTAATCCTCCCAACACCACCCATTCATGCAGAAGAAAGCGCGGCTCCTCAGGTGTATCTGAGTATTTTGGCTACGACTGATATTCATGCCAACATGATGGATTACGATTACTACAGCGACAAAGAAACGGCGGATTTCGGTCTGGCGAGAACAGCGCAATTGATCCAAAAGCATCGCGAGCAAAACCCTAACACCCTTCTTGTGGATAACGGCGACTTGATTCAAGGGAATCCGCTGGGTGAATACGCGGTGAAATATCAAAAAGACGATATTATCTCCGGCGCGAAAACCCATCCGATTATCGGCGTCATGAATGCGCTGAAATACGACGCCGGAACGCTTGGCAATCATGAATTCAACTACGGGCTCGACTTTCTCGACGGCACAATCAAAGGAGCCGATTTCCCAATTGTAAATGCCAACGTCAAAACAACTAGCGGTGAAAACCGTTATACGCCGTATGTGATTAATGAAAAAACCCTCATTGATGAAAACGGTAATGAGCAGAAAGTAAAAGTCGGTTACATAGGCTTTGTCCCGCCGCAAATCATGACATGGGACAAAAAGAATCTCGAGGGGCAGGTTCAGGTGCAGGATATCGTAGAATCCGCCAATGAAACGATCCCGAAAATGAAGGCCGAAGGCGCAGATGTCATTATTGCCCTCGCCCACACCGGCATTGAAAAGCAGTCACAATCATCAGGTGCAGAAAACGCCGTGTTTGACCTTGCCACTAAAACGAAAGGCATTGACGCGATTATCTCGGGCCATCAGCACGGACTCTTTCCTTCCTCCGAGTATGCGGGTGTTGCTCAATTTGATGTGGAAAAAGGAACAATTAACGGCATCCCTGTCGTCATGCCAAGCAGCTGGGGCAAATATTTAGGCGTGATTGACCTCAAGCTTGAAAAGGCAGAGGGCTCATGGAAGGTAGCAGATTCCAAAGGAAGTATTGAATCTATTGCTGGCAACGTCACATCAAGAAACGAAACCGTTACAAACACCATTCAGCAAACACACCAAAACACACTGGAGTATGTCCGAAAGCCAGTCGGCAAAACCGAAGCAGATATTAACAGCTTCTTTGCACAGGTCAAAGATGATCCTTCCATTCAGATCGTGACTGACGCGCAAAAGTGGTACGCTGAAAAAGAAATGAAGGATACCGAGTACAAGAACCTGCCGATTTTATCCGCTGGAGCGCCGTTTAAAGCAGGCGGCAGAAACGGAGCCAATTACTATACAAACATTCCAGCCGGAGATCTTGCGATTAAAAATGTCGGTGACTTGTATCTTTACGATAATACTGTTCAAATCGTCAAGCTGACAGGCAGCGAGGTCAAGGACTGGCTGGAGATGTCAGCAGGCCAATTCAATCAAATTGATCCAGCCAAAGGCAGCGATCAGGCCTTGCTGAACGAGAATTTCCGCTCCTATAATTTTGACGTGATTGACGGTGTCACATATCAGGTCGATGTGACAAAACCGGCTAAATACAATGAGAACGGAAAAGTGATCAATGCGGATTCATCCCGGATCATCAACCTTTCCTATGAAGGCAAGCCGATCAGCCCAAGCCAGGAATTTCTCGTAGTCACCAATAACTATCGTGCGTCCGGAGGCGGCGGGTTCCCTCATCTGACGAGCGATAAAATTGTCCACGGCTCTGCAGTTGAAAATAGGCAGGTGCTGATGGATTACATTATTGAACAAAAAACAGTCAATCCAAAGGCAGACAACAACTGGTCAATCGCGCCTGTTTCCGGCACGAATCTGACGTTTGAATCCTCGCTTTTGGCCAAGCCATTTGCCGATAAAGCAGAAGACGTCGCTTATGTAGGCAAGTCTGCGAATGAAGGCTATGGTGTGTATAAGCTGCAATTCGATGATGATTCAAATCCAGATCCTCCTAAAGACGGACTGTGGGACCTGACCGTCATGCACACCAATGATACGCACGCACATCTCGATGATGCAGCGAGACGAATGACGAAAATCAACGAAGTACGCAGCGAAACAAATCACAACATTCTCCTTGATGCGGGAGATGTGTTTTCCGGCGATCTGTATTTTACTAAATGGAACGGTTTGGCCGATCTGAAAATGATGAACATGATGGGCTATGACGCCATGACCTTCGGAAACCATGAATTTGACAAAGGCCCGACAGTGCTTTCTGATTTTCTAAGCGGAAACAGCGCAACCGTTGATCCGGCGAACCGCTATCACTTTGAAGCGCCGGAATTTCCGATTGTCAGCGCAAACGTAGATGTGTCAAATGAGCCCAAACTGAAATCATTTGTCAAAAAGCCGCAAACCTTTACCGCAGGTGAAAAGAAAGAGGCCGGCATCCACCCTTACATTCTGTTAGACGTTGACGGGGAGAAAGTCGCCGTATTCGGCCTGACAACGGAAGATACGGCCACCACATCAAGCCCGGGCAAAAGCATCGTATTCAATGATGCCTTTGAAACAGCACAAAACACCGTCAAAGCGATTCAGGAAGAAGAAAAAGTAAATAAAATTATTGCATTAACCCACATCGGGCATAACCGGGATCTTGAGCTAGCCAAAAAAGTAAAAGGCATTGACTTGATCATCGGCGGACACACTCACACCCTCGTAGACAAAATGGAGGTCGTGAACAACGAAGAACCGACGATCGTGGCACAGGCCAAAGAATACGGCCAATTCTTAGGGCGCGTTGATGTCGCATTTGATGAAAATGGCGTTGTGCAAACAGACAAATCAAATCTGAGCGTGCTGCCGATTGATGAACATACAGAAGAAAACGCAGAAGCAAAACAAGAGCTCGATCAGTTCAAAAGTGAATTAGAGGACGTGAAAAATGAAAAAGTCGGCTACACGGATGTGGCGCTTGATGGCCAGCGTGAGCATGTGCGCACGAAGGAAACAAATCTCGGAAACTTCATCGCGGACGGTATGCTGGCAAAAGCGAAAGAAGCAGCCGGCGCCAGAATAGCGATAACAAATGGCGGCGGCATCAGAGCCGGCATTGACAAAGGTGATATCACACTCGGCGAGGTGCTCAACGTGATGCCGTTCGGCAATACGCTTTACGTGGCCGATTTAACCGGAAAACAAATTAAAGAAGCCCTTGAACAAGGCCTAAGCAATGTGGAAAATGGCGGCGGCGCTTTCCCTCAGGTGGCCGGAATCGAATATACCTTTACATTAAACAACAAACCTGGACACCGTGTGTTAGAAGTGAAAATTGAATCGCCTAACGGAGACAAAGTTGCTATAAATACGGATGATACCTACCGCGTGGCAACAAATAATTTTGTTGGTGCCGGAGGAGACGGATATTCTGTCTTTACAGAAGCCTCCCATGGTGAAGACCTTGGCTACGTTGATTATGAGATTTTCACCGAACAGCTGAAAAAACTAGGAAACAAGGTCTCTCCTAAAGTTGAAGGACGGATCAAAGAAGTATTCCTGCCGACAAAGCAGGAGGACGGCAGCTGGACACTTGATGAAGACAAATTTGCGATTTACGCTAAAAATGCCAACACGCCATTTGTCTATTATGGAACACATGAAGGATCTCAAGAGAAGCCTATCAATCTTAAAATGAAAAAAGATCAGGTCAAACTTTTGAAAGAAAGAGAATCAGATCCTTCATTGACGGTGTTCAACTACTGGTACAGCATGAAGATGCCAATGGCGAACCTTAAATCAGCAGACACTGCAATCGGAATCAAGTCGACGGGAGAATTGGATGTGTCACTGGCAGATGTATATGACTTTACAGTGAAGCAAAAAGGAAAAGAAATAAAATCATTCAAGGAGCCCGTTCAGCTTTCGCTTCGCATGTTTGATATTGAAGAAGCCCATAACCCTGCCATTTATCATGTCGACAGGAAAAAGAAAGCTTTCACAAAGACAGATCACGGATCAGTTGACGATGATATGGTGACAGGATATACAAACCACTTCAGCGAATACACGATCTTAAATTCCGGAGAGAACAACAAACCAGGCGGAAAACAGCCAACTGACGGAAACGGAGGAAATGATACGCCTCCCGGCACTCAACCGACTAACGGCTCTGGAGGAAACGGTTCGGGCGGATCAGGAACAGACGGTCCGGCTGGCGGCCTGCTTCCGGACACAGCCACATCCATGTACTCGATCCTGTTGGCCGGATTTCTGATCAGCGCACTCGGCACCGCAATGTACTTACATCAGAGGAGAAAACAGAATAGAGTGAATCAGGCATAAAAAAGAGCTGCTCGCTAAGCGAGCAGCTTTCTTTATTTAAACCCACTTCACAACATCTTCAACAGCAGATCTTGTTTTCGGACGAGGGTCTCTCACTCGGTAGCCAAATGCCACCATCACAGAAATATCGAAGCTTCCGTTTTCCAGAAGGCCTTCTTCTTCAAGAATACGGTGAATGTGATCGTACTGGAAGCCTTCGATCGGGCAGGAATCAACACCGATTTGCGCAGCGGCAGTCATCATGTTGCCAAGCGCGATATAGGTTTGTTTTGATGCCCAGTCAAACAATGTTCTGTCACTTTCAAGCAAATGCAAATCGTTTTTCTGGAATTCTTCTGTTTTGCTTAAATAGCCTTCGTACACGTCTTGCGGCATTTGTTTTACTTCTTTTAAATGACGTTTGATGTAGTCCGCATTATATTTGATATCCTTCGCTGTACGCGCAAGAATCAGGACGAAATGGCTTGCGGTCGGCAGCTGCTTTTGCGCGCCCCATGTGTATTCACGAAGCTTCTCGCGGAAATCCGGATTTTGGACGACGACAAATTTCCAAGGCTCAAGGCCGAGTGAGCTCGGAGACAGTCTTCCTGTTTCTAAAATAAATTCAAAATCGCTGTCTGACACTTTTTTATTCGGGTCAAATTCCTTAGTCGCATGCCTGAAATTGTATGCATCCAGAATTTGTTTCTTTAGATCTGCCATGTAAAACACCTCTCCTTTAGGTTACTCTCATCTCTATTGTAGCCATTATGATAAAAAGTAAAAGTACGCACATTTTTGTTGGATAGTATCAATTTTGATACCAAACAAAAAAGCGCGCTGCCGCAGGCAGGCGCCTCTCTCATTTCCCCCGCCGCGCAAAATCAACAAATCGGAATTTGTCGAGACGGTGTCTGCTTTCCGTATATTGAAACAAACTGGTATCCTCCAAAAAGACGTAGTTTCTCACCACGACCATATGGTCATAGCCGCGTAAATCGAGCAGCTCTCTGTCCTCGTCCGTACACGGCTCGGCGACAATTTCTTTTTGGGCGTAACTGATCGAAAGACCGAGCTCTCCTTCTATATATTCATATATGGAGTTTTCACAAATTTCTTTCGTCAGGTGAGGGACATGCTTTCTGAAAAAGTAATCCTTGTCCAAAATCACATGTTCCCCGTCAATCTTTCTAGACCTGATGACTTCCCAGATGTCGTCATCCAGATTGGCCCGGAGCTGTTTTTGGATCAGCTCTGACGGAGGCTCCAGCCCGAATTTGTGTACAGTTGTTTTCGTTTCTTTGCCAAGCGTTTGCGCGAGCTCCTTGAAGCTGACAAGGCCCGAAACGGGAAACTGCATTTTTTCACGATTGAGCACGACGGAGCCTTTTCCCCTGATTTTCTGGATATAACCGTTTTGCGCGAGCATATGAAGCGCCTTTCGGACCGTTTCTCTTGATGTACCGTACTGTGCGGTCAACTCATGTTCAGACGGAAGAATCTCCTCCGCTTTCCATCGGCCGCCTTCAATTTGCTGTGCGATGTCTTTATAAATTGTGATGAATTTATTCGCCTTCATTATGGACCACCCAGCTTAGTTTAACACGGTTTTGTTAAACGATAAACAATGGACTCATACGGGCGAAGCGTCATGTTCTGAAGCCCTTCCCTTGCTTCATCGTTCGTCAACAGCACCTCTGCCTTCCATTCGTCAGGCGCTAAAGAGTCCGGCAGTGTAAAGGCCGCCTCTGTCCCGTAAAAATTATTGATCACGAGCAGCTTTTCATTGCTGCCGTGTCTGAGATACGCAAAAATGTTCGGGTCATCCTTTGCGATTAACTCATACGTTCCCTCTGTCACAATGTCATACATTTTGCGAATTCGAATCAATTTTTGATAATGGTAAAACACCGAATTCTGATCCCTCAGCGCCGCTTCAGCATTGATTTCCCGGTAATTTCCTGCAACCGGTATCCATGGTGTGCCCGTTGTAAAACCGCCATTCTCCGTAGCATCCCACTGAACGGGGGTTCTGGAATTGTCACGGGATTTCGCCTGTAAAATGGCTGTGATCTCTTGATCAGCCATTCCTTTTTCCTTAAAGGCGTGATACATGTTCAGCGATTCGACATCCCGATAGGAGCTGATGTCAGTAAACTTCGGATTCGTCATCCCCAGCTCCTCGCCCTGATAAATATAAGGCGTGCCCTGCATCATATGAATGGCCGTAGCAAGCATTTTCGCCGATTTCACCCTATATGCGCCATCATCTCCATATCTTGATACAACGCGCGGCTGATCATGATTGCACCAGAACAGAGCGTTCCATCCTCCTCCTGCGTGCATCCCCGTTTGCCAGTCGGATAGGATCTCCTTCAGCTTCAAAAAGTCAAACGGCGCCAAGGCCCATTTTTCGCCGTTAGGATAGTCAACCTTGAGATGATGGAAGCTGAATGTCATATCAAGTTCTTTATTGTCAGGATTCGTATACCGGATACAGTGGTCTACGGTTGTTGAAGACATCTCACCGACCGTCATGCTGTCGTAATGTGAAAACACCTTTTCGTTCATTTCATGCAGAAATTCGTGCACACGCGGCCCGTCAGTGTAAAAAGAGCGGCCGTCGCCGCCGTCCTCCGCATTCGGAAAGCGCTGATCTTTAGAAATCAGGTTGATGACATCAAGCCTGAAGCCATCTATTCCCTTTTCAAACCAAAAATGCATCATGTCATAGACATGCTTTCTGACCTCTTCATTTTCCCAATTCAAATCAGCCTGTGTCACATCAAACAGATGCAAATAGTATTGGCCCGATGCTTCGTCAAGCTCCCATGCCGAGCCGCCGAATTTCGATTCCCAGTTCGTCGGAACAGAACCGTTTTCCTGCGGGTTTTTCCATATATAAAAATCACGATACGGGCTGTCTATTGAAGAGATCGCCTCGCGAAACCATTTGTGCTCTGTTGACGTATGATTGACAACAAGATCCATGACGATTTTCAGGTCTCTTTTATGTGCTTCGGACACTAGCCGCTCAAAATCCTCCATCGTTCCGTATTCAGGATAAATCGAGTAATAATCACGAATATCGTACCCATTATCATGCTGAGGAGAATCATAAATCGGCGTCAGCCAAAGCACATCCACCTGAAGTGTTTTTAAGTAATCCAGCTTTTCAATAATGCCGTTCAAATCGCCGACACCGTTTCCCGTCGTATCGTTAAAGCTTTTCGGATAAATTTGATAAACCACAGCTTTTTTCCACCATGGCGTTTGTTCTGTTTTCATCTGTCTCCACCACCATATTTAAATTGAAAATGGGAAAAGGGAACGTTCAACACGTCCCGCTCCCCATTTGTTATTTATGTTTGAATCTCGCATACGCGTATGTTCCGGCAAACGGCACGATCAATACAATAGCCATCCCGATTGCAAACGCGCCCCAGTACTGGCTCATGATTGAGAAAATCCCCGGCACGCCGCCGACACCAACGGAGCTTGCCAGCACACCTTGAGAAGAAATATACATTCCGGCCAGGCCAGAGCTGACCATTGCAATGATAAACGGGAATCTGTATCGCAGATTCACCCCAAAGATGGCAGGCTCTGTAATGCCAAGATAAGCAGAAATCCCTGATGTGAGGGAGAGGCCTTTTTGTTTCTCATCCTTCACGATAAACATCATGGCCAGAGCCGCCGAACCTTGTGCGATATTAGAAAGCGCCAGCATCGGCCATAAAAAGGTGCCGCCGAGCTTTGAACCGATGAGCTGCAGGTCGACTGCAAGAAACGTGTGATGCATACCGGTAATCACGAGCGCTGAGTAGAAACCGCCATATAACAGACCGCCCAGTGCGGCAAAAGAACCAAACACCGAGATAAGCCCTGAAGTCAGTACATTACCGATCGCAAATGTAATCGGGCCGATAATGATAAAAGAGGCAAATCCTGTTAAGAGAAGCGTAATTGGTGCGACAACGAGCAGCTGTATGCCCTCAGGTGTGCGTTTTGTTAAAAATACCTCAATCTTCGCCAGCATATAAGAAGCAAGCAAAATTGGGAGCACCTGGCCCTGATAGCCGACTTTCTGCACCTCTAGGCCGAATAGATTCCATACCGGGATCTCTCCGCTTTGTTCTGCCGCGCCATATCCCCACGCATTCAGCAAATCAGGATGCACGAGCATAACCCCGAGCACAATGCCGAGAAGCGGATTGCCGCCGAACCGCTTGACTGCAGACCATCCGATTAACGCAGGCAAAAACGTAAAGGCCGTGCCTGCAATCAGGTTAATCATATTAGCAAGATCCGCCCACTGCGGATAAACCTGCACAATCGATTTTGTGCTGAAGAAAATGCCTTCCGCCGTTAAAATGTTATTGATCCCCATTAAAAGACCCGCCGTGACAATCGCAGGCAATATTGGAATAAAAATATCTGCAAGCGTTTTCACAGCACGCTGCAAAGGATTCATATTTTTTTCTGAGGCCTTCTTCACTTCATCCTTTGTTGACTCGCCAATCCCCGTTTCCTTAACCAGTTCAGCATATACTTTATTGACAGTTCCCTGGCCGATTACGACCTGAAACTGTCCGTTTGTCGAGAATGATCCCTTTACCACATCAATTTGATCAAGCATCTCTTGGTCAACCTTGCTTTCATCTATTAAAGCAAAACGCAAACGTGTAACACAATGAGTTGCCGCTGCAATATTTTCAGCACCGCCGACTGCTTCGACAATCTGACGTGCCGATTTGTTCAGTTCCCCCATGCCAACCCCTCCGTATCCGTTTTTATAACTTGTATATACAATTTATAATCATATTGTATTCCTGTATATACAGGTAGTCAACACTTTTTTATAGCGCTTTCATCCTAGTCTGGAATATATGAAACAGACAAGGTTACCCTAAAAGTCACAAGCACTTATTGTGACATTAAAAAGCAGGGTGAGCCTCTATGAATATACGCGACAAAGCGCTTCAGCTCATCAAAGAGCTTGAAGACAATCAGGACAGACCGATCTCTCCCAATTTGAAGGAAAACCTCGATAATCTGACCTTATTAACAGAAGGCTGCTCAGACATCGTATTTAGACAATTTGACTTTGGAAACGGGCTGTGCGGATTTATTGTTTATATCGAAGGAATTGTAAAATCTGAACATATTCAGGATCACGCCCTCCGCCCTTTCTTAATGCATTTGACGGATCAAATAGATGAACATGAAGAGGCGCTGCAAAATACTCTATCAATTTCAAGTGTTGCATTAGAAACGAGTATGAGCAAAGTGGCTGCATCCATCATTGAGGGGAACGCGGTTTTATTTGCCGACGGGCACTCAAAAGGCCTGATCTTAAATATAAAAGGCGGACAAAGAAGAAGCATTGAAGAGCCGATAACAGAATCGACCATCAGAGGGTCAAGAGAGGGCTTCACTGAAAGCCTCAGGGTCAATACCGCGCTTGTGCGCTTTCGCGTCAAAACGTTTCAGCTTAAAATGATCTCGTTTAAAATCGGCACGAAAACCAAAACCGATGTTGTCTTGGCCTATATTGACGGGCTTGCCGATCCAAAGGTCATTGACAAAGTAAAAAAAAGAATCAAAAAGATAAAGATTGATGCTGTCTTAGAAAGCGGATATATTGAAGAGTTTATCGAAGACGACACGTACTCGCCATTCCCCCAGCTGCAATACACAGAAAGGCCGGACACCGTCGCCGCCCAGCTTCTCGAAGGCCGATTTGCCATTTTCACAGATAATACGCCCTTTGTCTTAACAGGCCCGATTACGTTTTGGCAGCTTATGCAGGCCAGTGAAGATTACTATGAGCGTTATTTGATGTCTAACTTAATCCGCTGGCTTCGCTATATGTTTTTATTCGTTGCTTTATATTTGCCGGCTATTTATGTTGCCGTTATTACATACCATCAGGACTTAATGCCGACAAACTTAATGTTCAGTGTGGCCTCTGCGCGTGAACCGATTCCTTTCCCCGCGATCATAGAAGCATTGATTATGGAAATTTCTTTTGAGGCTCTCCGTGAGGCGGGAGTGCGCCTGCCGAAAACCATCGGCCAGACCGTCAGCATTCTCGGGGCCCTAGTCATTGGGACAGCCGCTGTTGAAGCGGGAATTGTGTCTGCCCCCATGGTGATCATCGTATCGTTAACAGGGATCGCGTCATTTACAATTCCGCGGTTTAACTTAGCTATCTCCATCAGGATGCTTCGTTTCCCGCTTATGTTTTTGGCGAGTATTTTTGGGATATTCGGCATTATGCTCGGCACAATTATCTTAGTGCTTCATTTATGCAAGTTGCAATCTTTCGGCATTCCTTATTTATCCGGGATTTCTCCGTTTAAACGAGATGAAGTAAAAGATATTTTTGTCAGGGCGCCTTGGTGGACGATGACCAGAAGGCCGGGCACGTATTCGCGCGGCAACGGACAGAAGGGAGCGAAAAGAGAGGACCCAAAAGATGAAGAAAACAATATATAAGTGTGTTTTGCCGCTTCTCATTTGTATCCTTCTATCGGGGTGCTGGGACCGGACAGAAATCAATGACATTGCATTTGTTGTCAGCTCAGCCATTGATAAGAAAAAAGATCAGTATCGAGTGGCCATGCAGATTCCCTTGGTCGGCCAATTAGGCGGACAAACAGGGGGCGGCGGCGGAACTGCCGGTTCAAAAACATGGTATGTTGATTCAGCTTCCGGCACTACGATCAGAGAAGCGAACAACAAGCTGCAAACCTCCTTGTCACGGACAATCAATACGTCCCACAGACGTACAGTCATTATTGGAGAGGATATGGCGAGAGACGGCGTTGCCCCAGTCTTTGATATTTTAACGCGAAATCCGCAGAACAGATTAACGGCGCTCATTTTAGTCAGCCGGGGAGAAGCGCGGGACATTTTAAACACCGATGTTCAGCTTGAACAGTTTCCGGCGGAAATGATTCGGGAGCTGGCCATTATCGCAACGACCCGCCCCGTTTTCTTAAGCAGATTCATGTCTGATCTAGTAGAAATAGGCAGTGATCCGTATGCACCGGTCATCTCTGCATCTAAAACAAAACCTGGAGGGAAAGGCAAATCTAATTTGAAAATTGACGGGCTTGCGATCTTTAAAAAGGACAGATTGATGGATATTTTCAAAGATGAACACATGACAGCAGCCCTGATGTTGCTGAATCAAGCCCGCCAGCCAGAATTCATAGTAGACCTGCCGAATCAAATGGGGCAAGCATCCATTCAGCTTCAAAAGTCCAATGCATCCTTTCATGCCGCTGAAAAAAACGGAAAGCTGTCAATGACAATCGAGATCAGAGCCAAAGGAATTATTATGGAAAACCAATCAACCTATGAGACGAGAGAAAATGACCAGTATTACATCATTCAAAAAGCACTAAACAGAACCATAAAGAAGGATGTGATCAGCACCGTTCATCGTTTGCAAAAGCTAAAGGCGGACCCGGCCGGCTTTCAAGACAGGACCATCAGAAGCACGGCAACCACGAAGAATCTGCTGAAAAAGGAATGGGAAGAGGTATATAAAGATATGGAGGTTCACGTCGTCCCAATTGTGACGATTGAGCAGGGCGGTGTCCTATACAAAACGATCAGCCATTAATGGAGGTGCGTCAGCATGATCAGCTATATCGTACAGACATTGATTGTGTGCATTGCCATATACGCATATGAATGGAAGAATTTTCGTTCCGCTAACAATCTAACAAAATGGGCCTTCAGCCTGCTAATTGCAGGAAGTGCTTTTCTATGGATTTATATGAGAGTGAATCCCCTGCTTCCGCGGCTGGGGCACCTGTTTAAATATATTCCGTTTTGAACATGACAGAAAGGATGTGCTTTATGGACAAGACCTCTGCATACCAAGGATTATTTTTCGGAGCTCTGTATACGTTAGCAGTCGGATTAAAGCATGCTCCGATTCTCATGATCGAATCAGCAAAACAAAATGCCTGGCACAGCTACATCCTCGGCGTTGTCATCGTGATTCCGGCACTCTGGCTCATGCATAGGCTGATGAAAAAGCATCAGGATAAAAATATCTATGAGCTGCTGAGCGATTCCTCACCAATCGCAGGCCGGATTATCATTTTACTGTTTTCTTTGTATTTCCTGTTAATCAATGCTCATGACATCCGTTTTTTCATCAATTTGATTAACATTTTATTTCTCCCGAGAACACCAATGGCTGTTCTTGGCGGTGTTATTATCTTTGTGGCGATCTGTATTGCCAGAGAGGGAAAAGAAACATTGACCAGAATGGCGCAGATATTCCTATTTCCATTCGGCATCCTGGTCTTGTTCCTTCCATTTACGCTGGCCACACAAATTGAGCTTCAAAACTTGACACCTGTTTTTGAAGGTCTAATCCCATACCTTCAATCAGGCTATTACGCGTTTGGGACAATGGGGGAATTGATTATCCTTCCGCTTCTCTTCTCAAACCGGAGCGTCCCGCTAAAATACACCATTTTCGCGATACTGCTGGGCGCTTTATTGCTGGCCGTGATGTTATTTTCTTCAATTTCTGTCTTTGGTCCCAACCTGACATCTACTTTCTTTGATCCTGCTTATATGGTCATCAGGCAGATCCGCATTACGGATTTTCTGGATCGCTCAGACCTGATCATCGCGGCTTTTTGGATTCCAGTCATTATGGTGAAGATAGCAGGTTCCCTATATATCGTGGTATACGGCCTTTCGTTTTCACACTCAAAAATCGACCCGAAAGCCATGTATACACCAATCGGCATGCTCTCAGTCGTATGCAGCTTTTGGTTTTTTTTAAATACAAATCAGCTAATCGACTTTAACAGAATTAAACCAATTATTAATGTAGTGATTTCTCTTTTGCTGCCTTTACTCATTTATTTGATCATAAAAAGCAAAGCGGTGTTCGGCGCCAAAGCAAAGCACTAGGAGTTTTTAGCTTCTTTTGTTTGATAAACAGGATTCTGTTTTGTTTTTCTTATATCTTTCAGGTAGTACTGTTCAGATGTAAAGAATTCGGTGTACAGCGCTTTTACCTTTCTGCTCAATAACAACAGCGCAATCACATTTGGAACGAGAATAAAAGCCAATGCTAAGTCCAAAAAACCCCAAATGGCTTTTGCTCCGCCTGCGGCACCTATGATAATAGCCGCTAAATAAACGAATTTGATCACGTGTCCTGCCAGCCGCCCGAACAGAAATTCAGCTTGCTTTACGCCGTAAAAAATGACAACCATAATGGTTGATACGACAAAGAAGACTAGGGAAACCGAAACGAAGTACCCTCCGCCAGAACCGAAATAATGCTGAAATGCAGCCGTCGTCAGTGCTGCCGGATCAATTGAGGCGTTCTTCCCTGTCCAGACACCAGATGCAAGAACGACAAAAGCGGTGGTCGTGCAGATGATCAAGGTGTCAATGACAATGCCGATCACAGACCAAAACCCTTGCCGCACAGGATGATCAGTCATTGCTGCCGCATGTGCAATCGGGGCTGTTCCCATTCCGGCTTCATTAGAATAAAGCCCGCGGGCAAATCCCCAGCGAACGGTTTCCGCCAACGCAGCACCTGCGAACCCTCCAACTGCTGAAGAAGAGGTAAACGCATTTGAAAAAACGAGAGAGAAAAACGCCGGCACTGATGATAGATTCATGAGAACAATCAGGAGACCGGCACCTGCGTATGCCCCTGCCATAAGAGGTACGACAAACTCTGTTACTTTTCCGATCCGCTTTACCCCTCCTATCACCACTAAGCCGATCAAAAACGCAATTCCGATTCCTGCGTATATTTTATTGAAAGAAAACGTCTCGGCAAGCGAGACTGAAACCGAATTTCCCTGAACCATAATGCTGGGAATCAGCTCCACAATCAGCGCAACAGAGAAGAATACGCCGAGCCATTTCATGCGCAGCCCTTTTGTTATGTAATACATCGGTCCCCCGACGTATTCACCCTGCTCATTTTTTTCTCTGTAATGAACAGCAAGAACACTTTCAGAAAACTTAATCGCCATGGCAAATAAGGCAATAAGCCACATCCAAAAAACCGCTCCCGGCCCTCCAAACATAATAGCGGCGGGCACACCGACAATGTTCGCTGCACCGATCGTTGAACTGAGGGCTGAGGTCAATGCCTGAAGCGGTGTGACTGTGCCCTCTCCCTTCGGTTTTTTTCCTACGCTGCCGATTGTCTGTTTGAAAATGTATAAAGGATAGCGAAATTGAAAACCTTTCAGCAAAATAGTGAAATACAACCCCGTTCCCGTCAGCAGGATGATTAGCGGCGGACCCCACAGCCAATCAGATATATGCTCTATCCATACTAATAGTCGTTCCATCCCATCACCCTTTTTTCGTTTATGGGTCATTTCCCATAGATGGAAAAACATAAACCTTTTGACATAGAACTTGGAACATAAAAAGGATGGCTTTTATCAATCGCCATCCTGCAGATCAGACAAATCAGCTGGAAGAAGGTCTGTTTCGTCCAAGCCGGTCATATACTTTATTCTTATAAAAAGCGGATGCTGGCTTTGAAAACATGCCTTTTTTGTCGACAAGCTTATCAAGCAGCAATTGCTTTTCAGATTTTTTTCTGATTAATTGCTCGCGTTCTTTTTCGTCATAGCACTTTTCGATTAAATGGTCGATGGTCATAAGCTCTTTTTTGAGCGCGCCCTCGTCCTCTGCCATTCCCGCGTTTTTCAAAATACGATAGCCCATGCGCAGCGATTCCGGCAAGTGTGCCGCGTCATCCTTCGGCAGCGGCTTCCCCATTCCCGGGAGGTTTTGAAAGTCCCCGTCTTTGATGGCGCGCTTAATTTTATCTTCAGACACAATATGGGAAAAATCCATCATTTCACCTCTTTTTATCTATACCTTATATTTTATCATACAATTCCCAATGTACCATTTTATTCCTCTATTTCTAGAAAGATACCTTGTTTTACATTTGGTAATATCAAAGCGAAACGTTGATTCGACGGCGTTTTTCGCCACTTTCTCCCTCATACGATTTTCACTTTTCTAATCTGCTGATTCGTGTTATATTGGATACGTTCGTTTTTTCTATCGTTTCGCTCGAACTGGATCGGAAAAAAGGAGTGTAACAATGAAAACATTTATAAAAGAAAGAGGACTGGCCTTCTTCTTAATCGCGGTCGTCCTGTTATGGATCAAAACGTATGTCGGTTATGTCCTGAACTTCAACTTAGGAATAGACAACACGATACAAAAAATATTGCTTTTTGTGAATCCTCTTAGCTCAAGCTTGTTCTTTCTTGGCTTTGGACTCTTGTTCAAGAAAAAATTACAGCAGACAGCCATTATAGTGATTCATTTTTTAATGTCTTTTTTACTGTACGCCAACATTGTGTACTACAGATTTTTCAATGATTTTATTACAATTCCGGTCATTATGCAGGCTAAAACAAACGGCGGCCAACTCGGAGACAGCGCATTTTCGCTGATGAGACCGACTGACGCCTTTTACTTTATCGATACGATCATCCTGATCATCTTGGCGATCAAAGTAAACAAGCCTGCCGAAACGTCAAGCAAAAAATCGTTCCGAATTATTTTTGCGTCTTCAATTCTTGTGTTCTTGATCAACCTGGCAGTTGCGGAATCAGACCGTCCTGAATTGCTGACAAGATCATTCGACCGGAACTATCTTGTGAAATACTTGGGAACATACAATTTCACGATTTATGACGCTGTACAGAATATCAAGTCCAACAGCCAGCGCGCGCTTGCCGATTCCAGCGACGTGACGGAAGTGGAAAACTACATGAAAGCCAATTACGATGTGCCGAATAACGTGTATTTCGGCAAAGCGGAAGGAAAAAACGTCATTTACGTTTCACTTGAATCTTTGCAGTCATTTATCATCGACTATAAAATTGACGGCAAAGAAGTGACACCGTTCTTAAATAAACTGGCACATGATAACGAAACGTTCTACTTTGATAACTTTTTCCACCAAACGGGACAAGGTAAAACATCTGATGCTGAATTTATGATGGAAAACTCTCTGTACCCGCTGGCTCAAGGTTCAGTTTTCGTAAACAAAGCGCAAAACACGCTGCAATCCGTTCCGGCGATTCTGAAGTCTAAGAATTACACATCTGCTACTTTCCACGGGAACACGCAGACGTTCTGGAACCGTAACGAAATGTACAAGGCGGAAGGCATTGATAAATTCTTTGATTCTGCTTACTATGACATGAACGAAGAAAACACGAAAAACTACGGCATGAAAGACAAACCGTTCTTCAAAGAATCAATGCCGCTGCTGGAAAGCCTGCCGCAGCCGTTCTATACGAAGTTCATTACCCTGTCTAACCACTTCCCATTCGGAATGGATGAGGGGGATACAGACTTCCCGGCTGGAGACTTTGGTGACTCTGTCGTCGATAACTACTTCCAGTCAGCCCATTACCTTGATCAGTCCATTGAACAATTCTTCAATGATCTGAAAAAAGACGGGTTATATGATAAATCGATTATTGTGATGTACGGAGACCACTACGGCATCTCTGAAAACCACAATAAAGCGATGGCGAAAGTGCTTGGCAAAGATGAAATCACTGATTACGACAATGCCCAGCTTCAACGGGTGCCGCTCTTTATCCACGCTGCCGGCGTGAAGGGCGAGAAAGTTCATAAATATGCCGGAG
Source organism: Bacillus sp. EU52 (assembly GCF_037964975.1). Classification (NCBI taxonomy): domain Bacteria; kingdom Bacillati; phylum Bacillota; class Bacilli; order Caryophanales; family Bacillaceae; genus Bacillus; species Bacillus sp. EU52. The sequence continues at coordinate 801,530 of NZ_CP150177.1, read as the reverse complement.
ACGTTGATGTGGCTCCTACCATTCTGCATCTGCTCGGAGTGGATACGAAGGACTATCTGATGTCCGGTTCTGATATTTTATCGAAAGAACACCGTGAAGTGATTCCGTTCCGAAACGGAGACTTTATTTCACCGAAGTACACGAAAATATCCGGTAAGTATTACGACACGAAAACCGGAAAAGAACTCGATGAATCCGAAGTCGACAAGTCAGAAGACTCGCTCGTCAAGAAGGAACTTGAAATGTCCGATAAAATCATAAACGGAGACCTGCTGCGGTTCTACGAGCCGAAAGGTTTTAAGAAGGTGAATCCTTCTGATTATGATTACACAAAACATGACGAAGATTCTTCCGAAACGTCAAAGGATAACGAAGATAAATAAGAAAAAGCGGAGAGGGCAACCTCTCCGCTTTTTTATTTGACAGCAGCCCTCAATTCTTCCGCCGCAAATTCCACATTCGGGCCAATAATGACTTGAACCGATTGCCCCCCTGATTTGACAACCCCTTTTGCGCCTGCTTTCTTTAGCAGCGCTTCATCCACCAAAGCGGTATCCTTCACAGTCAGTCGCAGCCTTGTGGCGCAATGATCAATGGTTTGAAGGTTTTCTTTTCCGCCGAGCCCTTTCAGCATGATGTTTTCATTTACATCCTGAACAGTATTTTCATCCAGCACTTCATCTACATCATCGTCTTCCCGTCCAGGCGTTTTTAAATTCAAAGCCTTAATCAGTACATAAAACACGATAAAGTATACTGCCGCATAGCATATACCTACCAAAAGCAGAAGCAGCGGTTTTTCCGCGATTCCATAGCTGAGCACATAATCGATAGCTCCGGCTGAAAAAGAGAAGCCTGAGCGGATGCCGAGCCAGTTGACGATAAATAAAGATAACCCGGTTAAGACCGCGTGAACAGCGTATAAAAGCGGAGATAAAAACATAAATGCAAACTCAATCGGCTCCGTAATCCCTGTGATAAACGCCGTTAAAGCAAACCCAATCATCATCCCAGCCGTCGCTTTCCGTTTAGACGGCTTCGCAGTCACAACCATAGCCAGACACGCCGCCGGAAGACCGAACATCATGATTGGGAAGAATCCGGTCATATATGTGCCCGCTGTCGGATCTTTCGCGAAAAAGCGCGCCAGATCCCCTGTCACTCCGTTATATTCCCCGAATTGGAACCAAAAAATATTGTTCAGCACATGGTGAAGGCCAAGCGGAATTAACAGCCTGTTGAATAGGCCGAATATGCCTGCCCCGATGCCGCCGAGCCCCAGCATCCACTCTCCAAATGAGTTTATACACGATTGAATCGGCGGCCAGACGACTCCGAATATGCCCGCTAAAATGATCGTAATAATGGCTGTTAAAATCGGCACAAGCCGTCTGCCACTGAAGAACCCGAGATATTCAGGCAGCTTGGTATCCTTGAAGCGGTTATAGGTGTAACCGGCAATTAAACCGGCAATAATTCCCCCAAACACCGCCATGTTATTTGTTTTATCAATTGTCTTTGTTGCCGCGTCAAGCATCAGATACGATATCGCCCCTGATAAACCCGCTGCCCCATTGCTGTCTTTTGAAATGCCGATGGCAATTCCGATCGCAAAAATAAGCGGCAGATGATCAAAAACCGCCGTCCCCGCCTGATAGACAAACGGGATATTAAATACATCCTCTCTGCCAAGCGCAAGGATAATTCCAACCGCAGGCAGAACTGCAATCGGGAGCATAAATGACTTCCCGAGTTTTTGTAAAAATGAAAGCATACCCATCCCCCTCATACCCTTTTTTTTCAAATATACCACATAAGATATCTAGTGATCTATACCAATTTTCCCGGGGGTATTTCTTTTTTCCCAGGTCCGTGTGTTTCCTATTTTTAAGACAGTTGTGGTAAGCTTAATCTAGATTATTTAAAAAGAAAGCGGGAATGACAGATGATTGTAACAAACGATCAAGAATTAGAAGGCCTGAAAAAAATCGGAAGAATCGTCGCGCTTGCGCGTGAAGAAATGAAGCGGAAGGCAGAGCCCGGCATGAGCACAAAAGACCTTGACCTTATCGGAAAAGCTGTGCTTGATGAGCATGGCGCCGTTTCAGCTCCTGAGAAGGAATACGATTTTCCAGGCGTGACATGCATCAGCGTAAATGATGAAGTGGCTCACGGCATACCAAGCACATCCAAAATTTTAAAAGCAGGGGACCTTGTCAACATCGACATCTCCGCTGAATTTGGCGGCTTCTATTCCGACACAGGCATCTCATTTGTGCTCGGTGAAGGAGAAGAACGCCTTCATAAGCTTTGCCAATGCGCGGAAAACGCTTTTCAAAAGGGGCTTCAGCAGGCAAAAGCGGGCAAGCGCCAAAACCAGATCGGAAGAGCCGTTTATCATGAAGCACGCTCTCAAGGCTTTACCGTCATCAAAACCCTGACCGGCCACGGAATCGGCCGAAGCCTGCATGAATCGCCGAATCACATCATGAACTATTATGATCCGTTTGATAACGCACTGTTCAAAAATGGCACAGTCATCGCGCTTGAACCGTTTATTTCAACGAAAGCAGAAACGATTGTTGAAGCTGGAGACGGCTGGACGTTCAAGACGCCGGATAAAAGCATGGTTGCCCAAGTTGAACACACGATCGTCATCACAAAAGATGAACCGATTATCCTGACGAAACTGTAAAACACATTCCGGGCTTCCGGCAGGTTTAACCTCCTCCATTAGCAGGTAAAACATCATTATTCTGCACGAGGAGGTCTTGCAATGAACAGAGATCAAGAAAAAATCCAAATTGAAAACGAAATGAACGCGATGCATGGCACAATAAAAGAAGACATTTTAAAAGACTTTGATGAATTTAAAGGCTACCTGAAAAAACAAGTCAACCGAGGCAAAAAGCTGGGATTGGATGACGGCAAGCTTGTGAAAAGCGCTGCGATCCTGGGAGACTATCTCGCAAAGCATGAAGAGCCGCAAAACGGTGAAGAAATGCTGCTGCAAGAGCTTTGGAGCGTTGCAGACGAAGATGAGAAAGAACATTTGGCACAGCTTCTGGTCAAATTGGTTGATAAACAATAAAACATGAGCCGGGCGATATGCGCCCGGCTTTCTTGATATTATCACAGCCCGGCTCTTTCAGATATGCTACACTACTATTATGTCTGTGAAAGGAGCCTTTATCTGCATGTGGTTTATTATTTTCGGCATCATTTTTTTCATTGAAGGCATCATTATAACCGTTTACGGCGTTAAGAAAAAAAACGGGATGCTCACATATATCGGCATTGTTTTCGCCATTATGACATTTGGCGTTGTCATGATCAAACTAACCGGCCATTAAATCATATTCGGCTTTTGCTCCGCATATACATACAGAAGAACATTCGCACATCTAGTTCGAAAGGCTCAGTTTTCCCCGCATCTCTTTTCAGCATCTTTTTATAGATGTTACAATGCCAATCGTTTCGAAATCAGATAGGGAAAGGAGTTTTCTGACATGCATTACGGCAGTAAAGGCTGGTATGTGGCAGAACTAAAAAAGCAGGGGATCACGCACCATGAGGGAAGAAAGCTTCAAAGCTATAAAACCTATTTTCTTGCCAACCTGCTTGAAACAAAGAAAAAACAATCTTAAATATGGCAAAGCCGCGCACGTTGATATGCGCGGCTTTTTTCTATTCAACCGGCAGCAGCCTGTCCTTTTTTTTCATAAAGGACGCTCTCCAGCTTTCCGATAGTGCAGCCTCACTTAAAATCCGTTCAATGGCGGTGAGATTTTTTGCATCATGGTAGTTGATGCGGTTGGCGAACTGGACGGATATGCCCTTCTCTCCTCTGGACAGCAATTCAAGGTTCGCGCCGGGAGACACCCTGCCCTCCTCCAGCACGCGAAAATAAAACCCTGTATAGCCGGTTTGCTGGACCTTCAGCACCATTTCTTTTACACCAAACTTTTTCGCCAGCTTTACACACGGCTGGCGCGGCTGGCTGACCTGAACAACAGCTTCATCAAGCCTGAACACATCCCCGATGCAAACATTCTCCTCAGTCAGGCCCGCGACCGTCAGATTTTCTCCAAATGCGGCATTTGACAGCGGTCTTGAGAGGAACTCTTCCCAAAACGGATAATGCTCCGCCGGGTAGACACAGACAGCCTTATCAGGTCCGCCGTGGTTGACGAGGTCCGCCTGTCCGTCTCCTTCAAAATTCTCCCGATACAGCATGACGGCTGATTCAGCCGGACGCTTCATGATGCCGGTATCGATTTTCTTTCCGTCATATTCAAGCGTCTGCGGTTTTCCCAGATTAAGAGAAAGAACTGAATAGCGCTCTGGTTTCATACAAACACATCCCCTTTACAGGTTGTAAAATGATTGATTATCATAAAAAGAAAAGGTGGTTTTTACATGCTTCAATACCGAATCATTGTAGACGGCCGGGTTCAAGGTGTGGGCTTTCGCTATTTTGTTCAAATGGAAGCTGATAAGCGAAAACTGGCCGGCTGGGTCAAAAACCGTGATGACGGGCGTGTCGAGATTTTGGCAGAGGGTCCGGAAAACGCCCTGCAATCGTTTGTTGAGGCTGTAAAGAACGGAAGCCCTTTCTCAAAGGTTACCGACATCTCTGTGACTGAATCCCGCAGCCTTGAAGGCCATCATCGATTTTCTAGTGTTTACTCATAAGGCTTATCTTGATAAAAATAGTTCGGCTTAACGATTGAGTTATCATAGGATCGGTGGAAGATATGAGTGGCAGCGGGTGAAATTGGCGGAATCAGCCACGTCCAGTCCCCCGTCAGCTTTCTGCCCGCTTCTTCCTCCTGTTCTTCAAACCGTTTAAACTGGCTTGCCGCTGTATGATGGTCAACGATGCTGACACCCTGCTTTTTATACGAGTGCAGCACAGCTTTATTCAATTCAACTAGCGCTTGATCCTTCCATAAATCCGTATTGTAATCAGCGGCGATGCCGATCACGGACGCTACTTTTTTCAGCTTGTCGTACCGCTTTTCATCTGCGAGGTTTCTCGCTCCGATCTCCGTGCCCATATACCAGCCGTTAAATGGCGCGGCATTATAATGAATGCCCCCGACCTCAAGCTTCATATCAGAGATGATAGGCACGCCGTACCACTTCAGCTCCAAATCAGAAAACGCCTCGATGTCCGGATGTGTGATTGGAACCTCGATCACAAGTGAACGCGGCAGCTCATACCAGACAGGCTGTTCGTCGCCTTTCATGCGAAAAATGAGCGGCAGCAGGTCAAAATCCGTTCGTTCTCCGCGCCAGCCGAGCTCTTCGCAGGCTGCTGTCAGGGAACAGGAAGCCGGGTCGCCGATTCTTTCTCCGTCTGACTCATATCCAGCGTACCGGATCAGCTGATGATTCCAGATCTCGACTTGCTTTTCACCCTTCTCTTCCGGAGGGAAAATCGTAATGGTCGGTCTGATTTTCCCGTTATTGGTGGCGGTTTCAATATGGTGAAAGAGGGCGTCACGCACTTCCTCCTTCGTCCGGACGTCTCGTCTGTCAATAACATTCAGCGAATTCCAGAACAATCTGCCGATGCAGCGGTTGCTGTTTCTCCAAGCCATTTTCGCTCCGTGCTCCAGCTCTTCCTTCGTATGTACATAGCTTCCGGTCAGGTCAATTTCACTTTTAATGTCCTCGAGACGGTCTTTCACTTCCTCCTCCTTTCCCAATTCCTGATAGCATGCGGCAATAAACGCTTTCGCTTCGTTCCAGAGTATTTCTTTTTCTTCCAACAAACTCTCCCCTTCACATCACTTCATGCTTTTCATTGTATCGTTTTTAAGCGGCAAGACAAATGATTTTTCTGCAACTTCCTGGAAAACAATAAAAAACACCCGCGTGGTGCGGGTGTCAAATAGACGATAACCGATTTGCCAATTCAGTTAAGTCACTTCGAAAGTTTTTGCCGGTCATCGGTATGCCGTGCCCTGTCAATAACGCTTCCGGTTCAAGACCGGCCAGCTTTAGAATGGACTCCGCGGCCGTCTCTGTGTCAGGCGTGAAATAAGCCGGCGGCCCGTGAAGCTCCTGTTTTTGTATCAAGACGTCAGCCATTTTCTCCTGTTCCACTGTAATAACAGCATCACCTGCTACAAGCACGCGGCCGTCATCGCGGAATAACGAAATATGGCCCGGCGTGTGTCCTGGTGTCGCGATCCACATCCACTCGTCAAGAAAAGGGACTGAACCGTCTTCCGGCAGTGCCTGGACATGTGAGGAAATATCGATGGAGTGCCGCGGAAACAGCGGCGACAGCTTAGCGACCAGCCCGCTCTTGCTGTCAGGACGAGCCGGAGGATAATCCTCTTTACCTGTTACATAAGGCATTTCCCGAGAATGGACATAAACAGGCACATCCCAATGCTCAAGGATCTCTTCGATTGCCCCAATATGGTCAAAGTGCCCGTGTGTGAGGATAATCGCCTTCAGCTGAAACCCTTCACCGAATCTTTGTTTGGCTTCATTGACAATCATGCCGGCTGCTTGAGGCATGCCGGCATCAATTAAAACAAATGAGTGAGGTTCAGAAGGCAGCTGAATAAAATAGACATTCGCAATTTGCACAGTCAGGCCGTGCACCCCTTTTGCCGCTTCGAACCCCGTTCCGCTTCTGACTGAAGTCAGCGGCATATAAGGATCACTCATAATGACACCTCCGGAATGTTATATGCCGTTAGTGTGTGTCATTACGCCTGAATTATCATACGGAAATAGAGATCGCACCGATCAATAGAGCGATAGCCGTCATGACGATCACTGCGAGAACCGCCCATTTCAATGCGAATTTTTGATGGTCATCAATAGAAACTCCGACGAGCCCGACAAGCAAATGAGTGGATGGCACAAGCGGACTCAGCATATGAATCGGCTGGCCGATAATAGAGGCTCTGGCAATTTCCACTTTATCCACACCGTATGCGACAGCTGTTTCTGATAAAATCGGCAGCACCCCGTAGAAATACGCGTCATTCGGCATCAAGAATGTGAAAATGCCGCTTGTTAAGGCAACAATCGCTGGGATCAATCCGCCCATTTGTTCCGGTATCATGGACACGAGCGAGATCGCCATTTCATCAACCATTTTCGTGCCTGTCAAAATCCCCGTGAACACCCCCGCGGCAAAAATCATTGAACCGATAGCCAGCACGTTGCTGGAATGCGCCGCGATGCGCTGTCTCTGATGCTCGAGATTGGGATAATTCACAATCAGCGCAATACAAAACGCAATGACAAACAGTACGGTTAAACTGACTTTACCCGATACTAAACATCCTATTAAAGAAAGCGTTAACAATAAATTGAACCACCAAAGCTTCGGCCGCTTCCACTCATCTTCAACCGCAGCAGCCGGTTCATTGGCATTGGCTGGCTGTTTCAGTTCAATCACACCAAGGCGCTTTCGTTCCGCTTTTCCAAGCACATACGCAACTGCCACCATACAAAGCATCCCGCTTGCAATGACAGGAATCATCGGCCCTGTAAGCTCAGCTGGATCAACCCCCAGCGCACTCGCCGCCCTCGGCGTCGCACCGCCCCATGGAATCGTGTTCATGATTCCCATGCCGACTCCCGCGATTCCTGCCAAGATAATTGGCCGGATGCCTAGCAGCAAATAGAGCGGAAGCATGGCGCTTGTCGTAATCATGTACGTTGTCGAGCCATCTCCGTCCAAGGCGACGAGCATTGTAAGGACCGCTGTCCCGACAACAATTTTTAAAGGGTCTCCTTTGACCATGCTTAAAATTTTGCCAACCATTGGATCAAACAGGCCTGTATCAATCATAATTCCAAAATATAAGATCGCAAACATAATCATGACCGCAGTCGGCGCGACTTGCTGAATCCCCGAAATCATCATGTCCCCAACTTCAGTAAATCCAAATCCGGCGATAAGCGCAAACACAATCGGCGTCAAAACTAATGCTGTTAAAACAGAAAGCCGTTTTGTCATGATCAATGCCATAAACACAAGCATCATGAGAAAGCCTAAGATTGCTAACACATCCATTCCCCCTTAAATGAATCCGCTTACATTTTTTCTCCCTTACTCCCCTTTTTGTCTTGCCTTTTTGCCATCGTATGGGAAAACCAACCGCAAGTAAATAATTTGGTTTTTTTGTATTTTTAATTTTTTAAAACCGTTTTGTTCTTTTTGATCAATTTTCGGCATGAAAAAAATCCCGGGATGCCGGGATCTTAATTTCCTGTCATGATGCTTTGATAAAAAGCGGATTGCTCTTCTAAAAACCGTTTCGTTTCCCTGCTGTTTAAATAAAAGCTTTCCCAGTCCTGTTCGTTTATTTTCCGCTTCCATTCAGGTGAAGAGGTGACCTTCTTTAGCGCTTGATCCCAGTAAGAAATCTCTTCCTCAGACATATTTTTCGGGCCCAAAATCCCTCTCCAATGAGAAAAAACAAACGGGATTCCCTGCTCCTTCCACGTCGGTACATTTGGAAAACCGGGAAGTCTTTTATCAGATGTTACAGCGGCTAACGTGATATCGCCGTTTCGTTCATATGGTTTCGCTTCAGAAAGGGTCATGGAAGCCGCTTCTATCTCATGTCTGATCAGCGCCTGAATGAGCTGTTCGCTGCTGTCATACTGTGAGAATTGAATGTCAAACGGGTCAATGCCGTACATATCTGCCGCTCTGACGAACGAGAGCTGATCATCATTGCCAAACCCCGGGGCAAAGCCGATTCTCACCTTGCCGGGATGCATGTTGATCTCATTCAGCACATCCTTGCCATTTGTTAACGCTGATCCTTTTGGCAATGCAACCGTCTGCCATTCCTTGGAGAGAATGGCGAGCGGCGTAAAATCGGCCATTTTTAATTTGCTTTGCCCGAGAAGATCATTGCTCAATATTAAGCTGGACGTCATGCTGATGGTTTGTTTGCTGCTTTTGTTGACATATTTCCAGCCTTTCTCTCCCCCGCCGCCGGATTTATAGACGATATGAACATCATCCTTCACGATCTGCTTCTGCCTCAAAACTGATTGGATCGCCTGCGCTGTGACATCCCAGCCGCCAGAAGGTTCGGCAGGGACGACAATTTCTATCGGCCCGTCCGGCAGGCGCGGCGCAGCCGCCTGCCTGATATCACCCTGAGTAAAGATCAATAGAATAATCAATAGGATTATAGATTTTTTCATATCTAATCCGCCGCCAAATAATATTTTCTCTCCGGCCTGCCGATAATTCCGTATTCAAGCTCGGCTCTTGCTTCTTCCTTTGACACAAGGTACTCGGCATAACGGCGGGCAGTTGTTCGTGACGCCCCCATTTTTTCCCCAAGTTCCTCCGCTGTCAATCCTTCTGACGCAGTCTGAAGCGCTTCCTTAATTTTTCGCAGTGTAATCGAATTAATGCCAGTCGGCAAATTCTCTGCCGGCAAAGCTGTCTTCACACTGTTCCCAAAAATATGGTCGATCATGGATTGGCTGACCTCCGGCTGAGACATGAGCAGCTTCCTTTTTTCTTTATACTGAAGCAGCACCTGCCTGAACTTGTCAGCTGTTACGGGTTTGATCAAATAGTGGGCAATTCCCGCCCTTAGCGCTTCCTGCAAATGACGGGTTTCTGTTGCCGCTGTGATAATCATAATGTCCACTTCAGGAAATCGGCTTCGTATATCAGGAATCAACGCGGTCCCAAGCTCGTCCGGCATATAAATATCCAGCAGAAGCAAATCAGCCTTGTGTTCCTTCAAAAGCGCCAATGTCTCTTTTGCGTTAGCCGCCTTGCCGATAATCTTGAATCCATCAAGCTGTTTAATCAATCTCTCATGGATTTGCGCAACTCGAAAATCATCCTCCGCAATCGCGATGTGAATCAAATGGATTCCCCCTTTGTTTCTCCTTCGGTATAAACACAGTGAATACCGCCCCGCCAGTTTTTTGATTCGCCAGTTCGATCCAGCCGCCCAGTTCACGCACTGAGTCTTTCACATTGGCCAGACCGTAGCCTCTCCTCATCCCCTTTGAAGAATAGCCTCTCTCAAACACAGCTTCTATTTTCTCTGGCGGCACACCGGGCCCTGTGTCTGATACTTCAATGACAATGTCATGGCCCATATCCGTGATAAAAAACAAAACTTCCTTCACGCTTTGCTCCGCTACAGCTTCGAAAGCGTTATCAATTAAATTGCCAATAATCGTAATAAGATGGGACAAGCCGATATGCGCAGGAAGAGGCGCGAGTGAGCTGTTCTCATCAATCACCAGCTTGACCTTCTTTTCCGATGCCTTGCTTATTTTCCCTAACAAAATGGCCTGCACCTGCTGCGAATGGATGTTATGGAATAAAAGATCATGCTGTTCATTTTGTATCGCATATTCCTCTTTTATCAGATCAATGGCTTCATCATACTCCCCAAGTTCAAGCAGCCCTAAAATCGCATAAAGCTTATTTGAAAATTCATGAGTCTGCGCCCTGAGATCCTCAGAATATTTGCGAACCTCTGTCAATGTGTCGATCAGCTTCTTCAGCTCTGTTTTCTCCCTGAAGCTGACGACAATCCCATATGCCTGCCCGCCTTGATTCATCACTTTCGTATTGATAATAAACACTTGATCGTTGACGCTTACTTCCTGGTTCGGCAGCATTTCTCCTTTTTCAAGCACAGACATCAGCCCTGCTCCCGGCATGACGTCATCTATAGGAAGATGGGTCACAGGCTCGGGCAGCTTCAGCATCTCGGCCGCCGATACGTTCATCATGGTGACGACGCCTTCACGATTGGTGGCAATAATCCCTTCTCGAATCGCGAAAAGCATTGCGTTCCTCTCACGATATAGAGCCGCGATCTCATGCGGTTCAAGCCCAAGCGTATCCTTTCTGATGCTTTTCGCCAGCACGGCGGCGCCAATAAATCCGAGCAGCAGTACAAGCACAGCAATCACACTCAAATTTCTCAAATGCTTTTTGATGCTTTGCTCTGTCTCCGTTTGCAGAAAATCAACAGATACGCTGCCGATCACTTGGCTGTATCCCTTCTGTTCTTTTATAATCGGCGCGCTCCCTCTGATCACTCTTCGTCCATCCGCTTTTGTTTCAGAAACATACGAACCGCCAAACAAAATTTCTCTGCTGCGCTCCAGTTTCTTTAATCCGCTTTTTCCAGAGGCGCTGCGAATGTCTCCTTTTTCGTCCAAAACATAAATGGCAAACGCGCCAGTCTGTTCTTTCATTTGTTCAATGACCTCTTGCGTCTGAGCCGCATGTCCGTCTTTTCTCTCAATGAGCTCTTTAACCGGCGGCATATAGGAAATGGTTCTCGCCGTTTGAACCGCCAGCTGCTCTGCCTGTCTCCGTTCTCCCTGTGTATGCTGAACGGCTAACGTAATGGTCAGCACACCAATGACAAAGACCAGCAGAGCCGCAATCAGCCCCATTATTTTTGTTTGCAGGGAAAAATGGAACCGCTTTTTCACCACAGCACCAGCCGTCCTTTCTACCTAGATCATACCATTTTTCACAGGAAATTTTCTCATTTTTCAAAATCCGTTTTCTTGCGAAGGAGTGAAAATAAAAAAAAGGCAGACCGCGTCTGCCTTTTTCTTTCTACCATATTCCTAGTACTTTCCACCATAATCCGCCGATCACAAGCCATACGATGATATGAACAATCGACAGGATAAATCCGATGGACCACCATTTGCCTTGCGGGATGTAGCCTGCTCCGAAGAAGACCGGAGCCGCTCCAGAACCGTAGTGAGTCGTTGACCCGAACAGGTTACTGATGAACGCGAGGCTCAGCGCTGCTAAAAGCGGCGGTGCGCCCGCTGCCACGACGACAGCCAAAAATGCTGAATACATCGCACTGATGTGGGCTGTCGCACTTGCAAAGAAATAGTGAGAGTAATAATACACAACAATTAAAATGATGAATGCCACAATCCAAGAGAACCCTGATACGGATGATTTCATGGCATTACTGAACCAAGACACCATGCCTAATTCATTCAAGAAGTTGGCGAGCATGACAAGCGCCGCAAACCAAGTGAGCGTATCCCAAGCGCCCTGTTCTTTCTTGATATCATCCCAAGTCAGAACTTGTGATAATAAGAGAACGGCCAAACCGATCAATGCGGTTGTGGTTGCGTCGATGTTGAAGCTGCCGCCAAAAATCCACAGCACAAGCACCAAAAGAAACACGATAACCATGGAAAGCTCCGATTTTTTGAACGGTCCCATTTCTTTCAGTTTTTCTGTTGCGATTTTCGCCGCATCCGGTGTTTCTTTGATTTCCGGCGGATACAGCTTGTAAATCACAAGCGGCGTGATGATTAAGCTTACAAGTCCCGGCACAATCGCGGCAATTGCCCAGCTTGTCCATGTTAAGTCCACCCCTGCGACATCATGGGCCAGCTTGGCAATCAGCGGGTTCGCCGCCATCGCTGTCAGGAACATAGCAGATGTGATCAGATTCCCCTGAAAACCGGTTTTTAATAAGAATGCACCGATTTTTCTCTCTGTTCCATTTGCCGGGCTTGATCCGAATGTTTCGGATAATGATCTGATAATAGGAAATATAATGCCTCCTGCACGCGCCGTATTACTTGGAATAGCAGGTGAAAGTATTAAATCACTGAATAACAGTGAATAAGAAAGTCCAAGGGTTTTTTTCCCGAATTTCTGAACGAATACATACGAAATTCTCGCACCGAGCCCGGTTTTGATAAATCCCCGGGAAATAAAGAATGCGATAACGATAAGCCAAATGGTCTTATTCCCAAATCCGCTTAATGTATCCTCAATTGATAGTGTTCCAGTTAGTGCAGTAACCGCCAATGCAAAAATTGCAATTGCACCCATTGGCAAGGGCTTGGAGATAAAGCCGATAATTGTCGCGACAAAAATCGCAAACAAATGCCAAGCTTTAGGTTCAAGTCCGGACGGAGCGGGAATAAACCAGATGATTAGTCCCACAGCGACAGTAATAAGCAATGGAACAAGCTTTACTGCTGACTGTTTTCCTGCGTCTTTTTCTGAAGCCATAAATAGGTCTCCTCCTATATACTTGTTTTCCGATCCCCTTTTCCATTCTACTCCTTAACTAAGTTAATAAACATTTTAATTAATTAAAAAACACAAAGGTTAGCACCCTTTGTGTTTTTCACTTTCTTAATTTAATTTACCCGCACCCGCTTGATTTATAACATTTGATTTTACATTAGCAGAAGCATCAATCGCCCCATGCAGAGACGGCGTCCAGCCGACAGAAGAGCTCAGCCCGTTTGCAGCCGATGCGTTGATCTGTGTGCCGTTCAGCAACGTGCCGGAGTCATATAAAGCCGTTCCCCCGCTGAATACGCTGATCGTTTTAGCAGCTGAGAGTCCCGGTACGTCAATGACATTGTTTTGGGCATAGATTTTAGATGACTTTCCGATTCCCCATGCATAGCTGAAAGGATAACTTGAAGAGCTTGTGCTTCCTTCATAATAATTGTTGTATACGTGCACTTGCCCGAAGCGGACTCTCGGCGCGCGCTGGACAATATTTTTATAGCGGTTATGATGCAGCGTAATTTTTAATTTGCCGTCATCGGAGGTTTTGCTGTCACTTGATCCGAAAATGGAGCTTTTATCATGATCGTGATAATAGTTGTAGGACATCGTGATATAGTTAGCACCGTTGGAAGCATCCGTTTGGCCGTCATGGTGCTGATATTTTCTTCCATAATATTTCGGTGATGTGCTGTCCGGACGCGAACCGTCATTAAATGTACAGTGATCAATCCAGATGTGTGTGCCGCCGTTTATCGTGATGTTGTCGTATTGTGAGTTCCAGTTCCCTGAGCTTCCGTCAGTCGGATCCCATTGCGGAAAATAGTCATAGGCATCCTGGAATTCAATGTTGCGAATAATGACGTTATCACTCTTGATTTGGAAGTTTCCTCCCACGACTTTAGCGTTAGTCCCTGAACCGACGATCGTCGTGTTTGCAGGAATATCGACCATGACCCGTGCTTTTTGGTTTTTCTGCGAGCGTGCTCTCGCTTCTTCTTGTGTGCCCGACGGCTCTTTTTTGCCCCATGTGCTAGGATCATAGGCTTTCAAATATTTGTCCAAATCATACTCCGGATCTTTATAGTCATTTAGGCCAAGCGGCTTCAGATTGTCATCCACGTTCATGTCAATCGTTCCCTTGATATAAATGATTTTTGGCGTTGTGTTCGTTTCCTTCCCTAATGCCGAGACAAGCTGGTTTCTGTTGCTGACGGTATACACATTTGAGGACGATGCTTTTGATCCGCCTGTCGTGCCGGTCGAGTACGCGCCCCAGCCATCATTGGATCCCAACGTCTGGTGGCCTAAATCAGCTGCGTTCGCGCCAGCTGGAGTCAATCCTAAAAACAAAGCCGTAGCTAACATCACTTTTTTCATCCACTATGTACCCCCATTTTCTATTTTGTGAGATTTTATTCCAATTTATCACAAAAATATAATAGCAAATTGAGGGACATGCAGAACCGAAAATTTTCCGCTATCCTATTGCGGCATTCTGCAAAATGCCACCGCAAAGACCGCAAAAAAACCAAAAGGCCGTCATGGCCTTTTGGTTTTTTCCTTGCTTTATGCCCAAGCTTTCACTTTTTCGTTATCTGTCACAAAGAGAAGCACTTTTCCTTCATCTAAGCGTTTTTCAAATTGAGCGGCTTCATCTTCAGAAAAACCGATTTCGTGAATTTTATTGCGGAGCTCGTCTCCTTTTTTATTGAAGATATTTCCCACCGCGTGCTTGAAACCTGTTTCTTTGGCTCCGATCGTGTTGGCGTTCGTGTTGTCTGCCAGGCGTTCCGTTCTGTCATCGTCGTGAGCTAAGACGTATACATCCTCTTTCGCAACACCCATTTTCTGCAATTCCTCTACATCCTTCATGAGCTGTTCGTCATTTGTATACTCTTTTACAACTGGTTTCATGTCGATATTCCTCCTTCATGTTTTCTATATTTCTTTCATACCCGATCGTCTGTACCTGAAACAGATTCCAGAACATTAAAGAGAAAAACAGGAGGAATGGTAGTAGCTATTTGTTTTCCGTCCATGGTAAAGTGATAGGAACGGAACCTATTTTCAGAAAAATCAAAATTAAGGAGAAGCCGCTGCACGGAGCACACGACCATGAAACGCTGCCTTTATCCGTACGAGCAGGAGGTATGTCTAATGCAATACTTTTCACCAGAACAGCAATACAATGCTTGGATTGTGAGTGATTTAGTCAAACAGATTTTCCATAAGCGTGCCGGATGTTCACCAGGAATTCACGAGCTTGCGGTTTTTGCCGAGGAACATTTTCATATCGATATCGACTTTGTTTTCTCGATTATCATGAATATCGGCGACATTGAATTTGCACTAACAGATGAAATAGAAAAGAAATTGTCCGGTTATCTCAGCACTCTCCTTCCTTATGTCACTGCTGATATGTTCGAAACCTCTAAAGCCAACGCCCATGCGTTTTTGTCTCGAAGACACGGTAACGCTTCATACCACTTATTTGTGTCTGATGATGCTTTCATGAGAAAGCAGTAAAAAACGCAGCTTTCTTTACTAAAAAAATATTGACATGATAAGCCATGCTATTATAGTGTTACATGTGATAATGATTCTCATTACTAAATCTGAAAAAAGGAAGAATGACATGCGCACCTATTCTAACAAGTTGATTGCCATCATGAGTGTTTTATTGCTCGCCTGCCTCATTGTATCCGGCTGTTCATCAAGCCAGAATAACAACGGAAGCGGCAAAAGCGAGTCTAAGGATTCCAGAGTGATCCATGACGAAGAAGGAAAAACGACAGTAAGCGGCACACCTAAGCGGGTGGTTGTGCTTGAGCTTTCATTCTTGGATGCCGTTCACAATCTCGGCATTACGCCGGTGGGCATCGCCGATGACAACAAAAAAGATATGATTAAAAAGCTTGTCGGCAGCTCCATTGATTACACATCTGTAGGCACACGCAGCGAACCCAATCTTGAGGTCATCAGTTCCTTGAAGCCTGATTTAATCATCGCTGACGCTGAGCGCCATAAAAACATTTATAAACAGCTGAAAAAAATCGCCCCGACGATTGAATTAAAAAGCCGTGAAGCGACATATGACGAAACGATCGACAGCTTTACGACCATTGCTAAAGCATTAAATAAAGAAGATGAAGGAAAAGAAAAGCTTGCCGAGCACAAAAAAGTCATCAACGATCTAAAAGCCGAACTTCCGAAAGATGAAAACCGCAACATCGTTCTCGGCGTTGCAAGAGCGGATTCCTTCCAGCTTCATACATCATCATCCTATGACGGAGAAATCTTTAAAATGCTAGGCTTTACACACGCTGTGAAGTCAGATAACGCCTATCAAGAGGTCAGCCTTGAGCAATTGAGCAAAATCGATCCTGATATTTTGTTCATCTCAGCCAACGAAGGCAAAACCATTGTAGATGAGTGGAAAACGAACCCGCTCTGGAAAAATCTCAAAGCGGTGAAAAATGGACAAGTCTATGATGCGGACCGTGACACTTGGACAAGATTCAGAGGCATCAAGTCTAGTGAAACAAGCGCCAAAGATGTGCTTAAAAAAGTGTATAATAAATAGGACAAATGAGAAGCGAGGGGAATCCTTGCTTCTTCGTTTTTGCAACCAGACGCAGTAAGGAAGTGAGACTGTTGTATCAATCAGCCAAACGGCGCTCATCATCAAGACTGATGATGTTCATCATTGCACTGATTATTTTTATATTTGGGCTTGGGCTGAATCTTTCAGTAGGAGCCTCAGACATCGGCATCATAGATTCATTGAAATATCTTTTTGTATGGGACGGTTCAAAGGAACAGCTCATCATCTCTACTCTTCGCCTTCCCCGCACATTAATCGGCGTTTTTGTCGGCGCCAGCCTAGCTGTAGCAGGGGCGCTGATGCAGGCTATGACCAGAAACCCTCTGGCTTCACCCCAAATTTTCGGTGTGAATGCGGGTGCATCGCTTTTTGTCGTTGCTTCTCTCGTCATTCTGCCGGCATCGCCCTATTCATCTGTTATATTCGCTTTTGCGGGTGCGGCAGCAGGCGGCGCGATTGTGTATATGATTGCCTCATCCGGCGGAATGACACCTGTCAAGCTGGCGCTGTCAGGAATGGCCGTGCACTTGTTCCTCTCCTCTATGACACAGGCCATCATTATTTTAAATGAGTCAGGTGAGGATGTTCTGTACTGGATGACAGGCGCAATCGACGGCAGCAACTGGCAGGACGTCATAACCATCGCTCCGTTTTCTGTCATTGGCATCGGGCTTGCCCTCGTATTTTCCGGTTCTGTTTCTGTTCTCGGTCTCGGAGACGAAACAGCAAAAGGGCTTGGACAAAATATGAACGGCATCCGGATTCTGATCAGTTTGATTATTTTAATCCTTTCCGGCGCTTCCGTAGCCGTCGCCGGGCCGATTGGCTTTGTCGGGCTGCTCGTCCCGCATATTGTCCGCAAGCTGATCGGAGAACATTATCAATACGTGCTTCCGTTTTCGGCACTGTTCGGTGCCATTTTGCTGGTGTACGCAGATGTTCTGGCCAGATGGATTGCATTTCCTTATGAATCACCGGTCGGCATTGTCACCGCGATTATCGGAACGCCGTTTTTCTTATATTTGGCAAGGAAAGGGCGACATCTGAAATGAAGAAAACAACCAGAAAACAAAAACGCCCCTTGCTGGCGATACTCATATTGGCCGTGATTTTGATCGTTCTGTCCGTCATCAGCATTGGAATCGGTGCATTATACATTTCACCTGATGCGGTAGTGACGAATCTGCTGGGATTGGATCATTCCTTTGAATTTATCATCCAGCAATATCGTCTGCCCCGCATCATATTAGCGATTTTGGCCGGTGCTGGGCTTGCCGCTGCCGGAGCGATTTTACAGGGTGTGATCCGAAATCCGCTCGCTTCCCCAGACGTTGTCGGCATTTCAAAAGGCTCCGGACTTGCGGCGATGGCTGTGATTCTCATCTTTCCTGAGTCGCCGGTATACGTGCTTCCGTTCTCCGCATTTGCCGGAGCCGCCATTATTGCTGTACTATTATTAATGATAGCCCGAAAAAAGAGCATTCAGCCCTCTTCACTGGCTTTATCAGGCATTGCTTTAGGCGCGGTCTGCCACGCCGGAATGCAATATATGATGGTCAAGTTTCCAGGCGACGTGAATGCTGCACTCATTTGGCTGACAGGAAGCCTCTGGGGAAGAAACTGGGAAGAAGTCAAGCTGCTTGCGCCATGGCTTTTGATTCTTTTTCCGATCGTCTGCATACTCATACCGAAGCTGGATCTTATGTCACTCGGGGATGAGCTTGCACAGGGTCTCGGAGAAAACGCAAACCGGCTGAGATTCATCCTGATTTTCACCGCGGTGGCGCTGGCGGGAAGCTGTGTAGCCGTCGTCGGCTCAATCGGTTTTATCGGCTTGCTTGCTCCGCATATCGCCAGACGGCTTACCGGAGAAAAAGCTAAATATTTACTGCCTGCATCGGCATTGATTGGTGCTATTATATTATTAATTGCAGATACGTTAGGGCGCGGCATCATGCCTCCGGTTGAAATACCTGCCGGAATACTGACAGCCGTGATCGGCGCGCCTTATTTCTTATATTTATTGAAATTCGAAGCGAGGAAACAGTAGGGAGAGGATACCATGGGAAAACTGGCTGCAGACCAGCTCACTCTTTCATATGACAGTACAGTGATTATTGACGGAGTCGACTTAAAGATAGAAGAAGGAAAAATCACTGCGCTCATCGGCGCTAATGGCTGCGGTAAATCAACAATCCTCAAATCGCTCGCCAGGCTGATGGCCCCGAAAAGCGGTACAGTGCTACTAGAAGGAAAAGACATCCACCGCCAGCCATCAAAAGAAGTCGCAAAAAAACTGGCCATTCTTCCACAATCTCCTCAGGCCCCTGAAGGATTGACGGTAGAGGAGTTATGCTATTTTGGCAGACATCCTCACAAAAAGCTGTTATCCAAGCATACCCAAGAGGATCATGACATGGTAGAGTGGGCGCTGGAAGCAACGGGCATGATTGAACTGAAGGATCGGACACTTGATGCCCTCTCAGGCGGCCAAAGACAAAGAGCCTGGATTTCCATGGCACTTGCGCAAGGCACTGATTTGCTTTTGCTTGATGAGCCGACCACGTATTTAGACATCTCACATCAGATTGAAGTGCTTGAACTGCTGAAAAAGCTGAACCGCGACCATGGCCGCACCGTTGTCATGGTGCTCCATGATTTAAACCAAGCCGCTCAATACGCTGACTATCTAATCAGTGTGCTGGACGGAAAAATATACAACGCCGGAACACCGGAAGATGTGTTCACCCAGCCATTTTTCCGTGAAGTCTTCGGCTTGGAATGCTGCATCATGAGAAGCCCGATCGACCAGAAGCCAATGTGCCTGCCGACGGGACTGTGCCCGAAATTACGGGCGAAATGAAAAGGAGAGGAGCCCCCTCTCCTTTTTTGTATGCCAGCTTACCTTTTGTATTTCCTCTCCTGTCCATGTTACAGTGGTGTCAACCAAGTGATAGGAGGATGAAAATGACAGCATCTCAGCAGCAAATTCAATTAGCAAGACGTCCACAAGGTATTCCTGTTCATGAAGACTTTCGCTTTGAAACCATTCCGGTTCCTGAACCCAAGCAAGGGGAAGTGCTTGTCAAAACGCTTTATGTATCGGTTGACCCTTATATGCGCGGCCGTATGCAGGATACGAAGTCATATGTTGAGCCGTTCGCCTTGGATAAAGCGCTTTCTGGCGGGGTTATCGCTGAAGTTGTGTCAGACGGGAATCATCTGAAAAAAGGCGATATCGTCATCGGAAATCTCAGCTGGCAGGAATTTTCCGCTGTGAGCGAGTCTGCCTTGCGAAAAATTGATACAAGCCTTGCTCCCGCTTCGGCCTATCTCGGCATTTTGGGAATGACCGGCTTAACAGCATACTTCGGATTGCTGGACATCGGACGCCCGAAGGAAGGCGAAACCGTGGTTGTCTCCGGAGCTGCTGGAGCCGTCGGTTCAACAGTCGGGCAAATTGCCAAAATCAAAGGCGCGCGAGTCGTCGGCATCGCGGGCTCTGATGAAAAAATCGACTATTTAAAACAGGAGCTTCAGTTTGACGAAGCCATCAATTACAAAACAGCGGATGATATCCAAAAAGCGCTTCAAAACGCTTGTCCTGACGGTGTCGATGTGTATTTTGACAATGTCGGCGGACCGATTTCAGACGCGGTGATGAATCTGCTCAATGAATTTGCCCGCATTCCGGTGTGCGGCGCCATTTCTTCCTATAACGCAAAAAGCGAAGCAGATGACATGGGCCCTCGTGTCCAATCAAAACTCATTAAAACGAAGTCGCTGATGCAAGGCTTTATCGTAAGCGACTACTCCGATCGTTTTTCTGAGGGAGCAAAACAGCTGGCCGAATGGCTGAAGGCTGGTAAACTCCATTACGAGGAAACCATCACAGAAGGCTTCGAAAACATTCCTGACGCGTTTCTCGGTTTATTTAAGGGAGAAAATAAAGGGAAACAGCTGATCAAGGTCAGTGATCCGAGCTGAATGAAGATGAAAACGGGAGGGCTTTTTGCCCTCCTTTTGTGTTTCGATGAGATCAGTTGCGAAGAATCAGCGTAAGAAAACCATCTTCATCAGGTTCCGTGTCTTCTAAAGTGAATCCTGCTGCTTGAAAGCAAGCTAAACTGATTCGATTGTCTTCTTCAATGCATGCCACCCATTCTCGCACGCTAGTAAAATCAGGTTCGGTCATCAGCTTTTGCAGTATCCGTTTTCCGTACCCTTGAAGCCGGTACAAAGGATTGACGATCAATCCAATATACGTCCGCTCCTCTCCGAACTCAATAACGACCATCCCTGCCGGCAGCTGTCCATCATACGCCATGATGACAGTATCGTGTTTATCTTTATTTACTCGTGCATACCACTCATCTAATGGCAGCATCCCTTCCATTCTCCGCCTGGTATCCTCATTCTCAAACCAGTGTTCAAGGATTTTCAGCTCTGGCTCCTGCATTACTTGAAACCTGTCTATTGAAGACATTTTCCCACCTCCGCGCAAAATCTTTTCTATTATTTTACAACAAAAAAAGGGCTCTTCGCCCTTCTTTTTATTTCGTCTTCAGTTTTCCGCCTGCATACACAGCTTCACTCAGTTCAACACCAAGCTTCTTCGCCATTTTTTTCAGCTTTGATTCCTCCAATTTCGTCACAAGGCTCAGCACGTTGCCTTCTTTTCCGGCCCGGCCTGTTCGTCCTGATCTGTGGACATAGCCATCTTCATCAGGAATATCAGCATGAATCACGTATGGCAGGTTTTCAATGTCTAAACCGCGTGCGGCAATGTCAGTCGCCAATAAAAGAGGAAACTCTCCGTCTTCGAATGCGGCAATGATTTTTGCCCGCTCCATTTTTTTCGCTTCACTGTGCAAAACGCCGAGTTCAACGTGGTGATATGCCAGTTTTTCCGCATATACACTCAGGTTGCCGATGTCTCTCACAAATACGAGTGCCTGCATGCCTTGAAGTCTAGACAGCTTTTGCAGCAGCTTCACTTTGTCGCGCTGGTCGCAAATCAGGTATTGATGCTTCACTTTCCCTGCCTCCGCCTTGCTTCGCTGCACCTTCAACACCTCAGGCTCTTGCGCCAATTCGCGGAGCACATCCTCTGTTTCCTTTTTAAGCGTGGCAGAGAAACATAGAAGCTGGCGGTCTCTTAATGTCGTTTTAATAATTTGTTTGATCGTCTCGCGATGCTCCGGCAGGATAAGCTGATCCGCTTCATCAAGTACAATCGTTTTCACTTCATGCATTTTGAGTTTCTTCGCTTTAATCAGTTCAAACACCCTGCCCGGCGTGCCGACGATGATATGCGGATGTTTCTTCAGCTTTTCGACCTGCTTCTTCACATTCGCCCCGCCGATTAAGGAAGCCGCGCACAGCTCTGAGCCCGCTTTCCAATCCTGAATCACCTGAAAAATCTGCATGACCAGCTCACGGGAAGGCGCTAAAATCACCGCCTGCGGATGCTTTTGCTCTGGTTTGATCCGCTCCAAGACCGGCAGCGCATACGCCAGCGTCTTCCCTGTGCCTGTCGGCGATTCTGCAATGACATCCTTTCCGTCTATGATCAGCTGGGCTGCCTGCTCTTGAACAGGGGTTGGCGTTTGAAAGCCGGAAGCATTCCAATTCTCTTGTATAAATGATTGTGCATTATGTAAAAATGGCCAAGTTTGCGTCATTTTGTTCTCCTCAATTCCTGAAATCTATTCCATAGTATCTCAAAACCTCGCCCGGAACGCAATTTTTCTTTTTCTTTCCTATACCTTTCAACATTCCGAATCCTCCTTTATAATCAAAAGGGTGAATATTACACGCCGATTGTGCGTGTTTGATAACGATAGAGGTGTAAACATGAGTATTTTGTCTGTAAAGGATTTAAGCCACGGCTTCGGGGATCGGGCCATTTTTAATAACGTTTCCTTCCGCCTGTTAAAAGGCGAGCACGTCGGCTTGATCGGCGCAAACGGTGAAGGAAAATCAACCTTCATGAATATTATTACCGGAAAGCTTGAACCTGATGAGGGAAAAGTCGAATGGTCAAAAAATGTCCGTGTCGGATACCTTGATCAGCATACCGTGCTGGAAAAAGGAAAATCTATTCGCGACGTCCTGAAAGACGCATTCCATTATTTATTTGCGATGGAAGAGGAAATGAACGAGATTTACAACAAAATGGGCGAGGCTGATCCCGACGAGCTCGAGAAGCTGCTTGAAGAAGTCGGCGTCATTCAAGACGCGCTGACAAACAATGATTTTTATGTCATTGATTCCAAGGTGGAAGAAATCGCCCGCGGTCTCGGTTTGAGCGATATCGGTTTAGAGCGGGATGTCACCGATTTGAGCGGCGGACAGCGCACAAAGGTCCTTCTCGCTAAGCTTCTCCTTGAAAAGCCGGAAATTCTGCTTCTCGATGAGCCGACCAACTATCTTGATGAACAGCATATTGAATGGCTGAAACGCTACCTGCAGGAATACGAGAACGCGTTCATCCTGATTTCCCACGATATTCCGTTCTTGAATAGTGTCATCAACCTGATTTATCACGTTGAAAATCAAGAGCTGACACGCTATGTCGGCGACTACCATCAGTTTATGGAAGTCTACGAGGTGAAGAAACAGCAGCTTGAAGCGGCCTACAAAAAGCAGCAGCAGGAAGTCGCGGAGCTGAAGGATTTCGTTGCCCGCAACAAAGCGCGTGTCAGCACGAGAAACATGGCGATGTCCCGCCAAAAGAAACTCGATAAGATGGATATGATCGAGCTTGCGGCAGAAAAGCCAAAGCCGGAATTCCACTTTAAGCCGGCGAGAACGTCAGGCAAGCTGATTTTTGAGACGAAGGATCTCGTGATCGGTTACGATTCCCCGCTGTCCCGTCCGCTCAACCTCCGCATGGAACGCGGCCAAAAAATCGCCCTTTACGGCGCAAACGGAATCGGAAAAACAACGTTGCTGAAAAGTTTGCTTGGTGAAATCCAGCCGCTCGAAGGCTCTGTTGAACGCGGTGATCACATCTATACCGGCTATTTCGAGCAAGAGGTCAAGGAAACAAACAACAATACGTGCATCGAAGAAGTATGGAGCGAATTCCCTTCTTATACCCAGTATGAAATCCGTGCCGCACTGGCAAAATGCGGACTGACGACAAAGCATATCGAAAGCCGCGTCTCCGTATTAAGCGGAGGCGAAAAAGCGAAAGTCAGATTGTGCAAGCTAATCAACTCAGAAACAAACCTGCTGGTGCTCGATGAGCCGACAAACCACTTGGATGTCGATGCCAAGGAAGAGCTCAAGCGCGCCCTGAAAGAATACAAAGGCTCCATTCTGCTCATTTCCCACGAGCCAGACTTTTATATGGATATTGCGACAGAAACGTGGAACTGCGAGTCTTGGACGACGAAAGTGCTTTAATTTATAAAAAAACCCGCCTGCTAAAGGGCGGGTTTTTTACTGCCATTTATTCTGAACGATTCTCAAAAGCTCTCTGTCTTTTAAAATGAGCTGCAATGGAGATGTGAATTCATCAAGTGTCAGCTCTCTTTTGGCAGACAGCTCATAGTCTTCCTCATCAGCCCATGCGGTGAACCATTCAACCGAAAAGCTGTTTTTCATGACGCTGTGTATATAATGATAGAGCACCTGTAAACACTTCTGATCATATTCGTCAGGCTTTGCCTTATCCATGGCAAACGTCCCCTCTACAGCATGAACCATCACTTGAAATGGCAATCGTAAATGAACGGACACATTCTCAGCTTCTGCAAGATAAATCCCAGCCGCATCAATGTCTGACCGAAGCGGATGCCCTTTCCGCGAACGCCGTTCTTGCTGACCGAAAAAACCGGTTTCTAAAGGGAGTTTTCAGCCGAAAAATAGTAAAATTGTGTCATAAAGGTTGTCCTTTCCTTCACCAATTCGATTATGATGCATTATAACGAATAAAAAGACACTGCATCTTCGCAGTGTCTTTCGTTATTAATGTCCCGCCTTAATTCCAGCAAGATGTTTACGTCCCATGAGAAGGACAAGCATGCCGACAAAAACGACGATTCCGCCTACTGTATATGGTGTGCTTGCAGTAAAGTGTTCTGACAGCATTCCTGCAATCCACGGGGCGAGCGCGCCGCCGATGAAGCGGACTGAGCTGTAGGCTGAAGACGCGATTGAACGTTCAACCGGCGCAGAACCCATCACAGCGGTTGTCATGATCGTATTCACCATACCGAGGACAGCACCGGCGACAACGATACATGTAATAATCAAAGTCTGATGGTCTGTCCAGATCCCCATAATAACGAGAATGGCCGCAAAGGCGATAAAGAGAACGACGAGCGAACGCACTGTGCCCAGCGCTTTGTGCACGAGCGGCGCCGTAAAGACTGACGTAATCGCCAGCAGAAGGCCCCAGCCGAAGAAGACATATCCAAGACCGTGTTCATCTAAATCCAGAACGAACGGAGAATAAGCAAGCAAAATAAAAAATCCAAAGTTGTATAAGAATGCCGATACCGCCATTGTTAAAAGGCCTTTATATTTGAGCGCCTTCATCGCATCAAACACACCGACGCGTTTCGCCGGTTTCGGCAATTTCGGAAGCATGAATGAAATCGCGATTAACGCAATAAACATCAGGACAGATACTCCAAAAAACGGTGCGCGCCATGAAATGCTTCCAAGCTCTCCGCCTGCAAGCGGCCCGACGGAAATCCCGAGACCGAGCGCAGCCTCATACAAAATAATCGCTTGGGCGCTTCCTCCGACTGATACGCCGACGATGACCGCAAGCGCTGTTGAAATAAACAAAGCATTCCCTAATCCCCAGCCGCCGCGATAGCCGACTAACTGAGCGATTGAGCTTGAGCTGCCGCCAAGCCCCGCAAACACAATAATAAAAATAAGTCCGAGAATTAATGTCCATTTCGCGCCGATGCGGCTGGAAATGGCTCCTGAGAAAAACATCATAAATCCGGTTACAAGCAAATAACTTGTAAACAAGAGTGATACTTCACTAGGTGAAGCATGTAATTGTGCGGCAATGGCCGGAAGAATTGGATCAACCAGCCCGATTCCCATAAAGGAAATCACACAGGCAAACGCGACAGCCCATACTGCTTTTGGCTGGCTGAGCAAGCCTGTTTTCTGATTCACTTGTGTTGTCTTATCCATTTGACCTGACCTCCATCTTTATTCCATTAAAAGAAACGCTACAAAAATAGCGTTTGGCAAACTTTTCATTCGATTGATTGAATGGCACGTTCCGCTTTGCCTTTCATGCCCTGCAGGCGTTCTTTAAAGCTTTGAAATGTGCGGATTTTCTCATCAATCAAACTCAGCTGGTGATTCAGGGTTTCCTGAATTTCCTCCAGTTTTTCTTTCCGTTCTTTGGGATCCAGTGACAACAAATACCCCTCTTTGTTTAACTCTAGCTGGCGGCTGGTTTCCATGAAATGCTGAAGCTCCTGAAGGGAAAAACCGAGCACCTCTTTTGTGCTGATGACTTTCTCAAGCTCCTCCATATCATCCTCTGAATAAAGCCTTACGCCGCCGTCTGTCCGTTTCGGCGCCGGAATCAAGCCGATTTCTTCATAAAACCGGATGGTCCGCTTTGTCAGTCCGCTTCTTTTGGCCACTTGATCAATCTTCATCCATTCCAAGGTAAATCCCCCTTCGCCGTTTCTGTTACCATTATACACCTTTTGACCCTTAACGTAAACGTTAAGTTTTAAAAAACAATAAAAAAGACGAGCAGCATAAAGCACCCGTCTTTCACTTTCCTGTTTAAGCTAAACTTCCCGCCACTGACAGAGACTCTTTTTGAAGGCTTTCAGAAAGCACTCGATACGCGATCACTTTCTTCTTGTACTGTTTCACGACGTCGATATGGTCGTCATAGCGGTACACGAACAGCTTCACGTCTTTGTTTCCTTTTTTTGTATCTATCACCAGCGGCGTGCCGCCGTTTTCCGGATGTAAATAACGCTCTTCATCACCTGGATAGATATAATATTTTTCCAGGAAGATAGCTTCGTTAAATTGATCAATCACTTTCTGCTTCTCTGTACCCTTGAGACGTTTTCCATCTAGAGAGAGACTCGCATTTTCGCCACTAAGCTTGGCGTGCACTTCAAATTTGCTGAGCAGCCATTCTATGACGCCTGTAGGAAGACAGGTTAATACGATTTTCACCAGACTCATGAGAATTAACATCACGATCGCCCATGTCATACTTCATCATCTCCGTTAGTTTTCCATGTGCCGCTGACACACAATTTTATCCTAACATAAGCAAGCCGGTTCGTTTTTGTCCATTATGTGAAAAAAAGCGCGGCCTGCTGCGGCCACGCTTTTTAGTTTTCCAGTTCTTCGATCATGAGGGACAATTCTGTCCAGCGGTCCATCGCAGCCTCAAGCTCTTCCGCAGTTTTCGCCTGCTCGGCCATCAGCTCTTGGATTTTGCCAAAATCACTGCCTGCTGCGGCGATGTCAGCTTCGAGCTGTTCATGCTTTTCTTCCAGCTGGGCAATTTTATCTTCGATGCCGTCCCATTCCAGCTGGTCTTTGTAAGAAAGCTTTTTCCGTTTTTTCTTCGGCTCGGCTTCAGCCGTTTTTTCCTCAGCTGCCGGTTTTGGGACCACTTTTTTCGCTTTTGACTCCTCCATATAGTCGCTGTAGGAGCCTTGAAAGCGGGAAATGACGCCATTTCCTTCAAATACAATCAAACGGTCGACGACGCGGTCAAGGAAATAGCGGTCATGGGATACGGTGATGACGACGCCAGGGAACTGGTCAATATAATCCTCAAGAACGCTTAATGTTTCAGTATCCAAATCGTTCGTCGGCTCATCGAGAAACAGGACATTCGGCTCCTGCATGAGAACCTGAAGCAAGTATAAACGGCGTTTTTCCCCGCCGGACAGCTTGCGGATATACGTCTGCTGCATCGAACGCGGGAAGAGGAAACGCTCGAGCATTTGTTCAGCTGTAATCATATCGCCATCTGCCGTTTTTACGACCTCCGCCGTTTCTTTTATATAGTCAATGACCTTTAACTCACCGTTCATTTCACTATGATCCTGAGTATAGTAGCCGATTCTGACCGTCTGTCCGATCGTAATATCGCCTCCGTCCGGCGTATGACGGCCGGCAAGGGCATTTAACAGCGTTGTTTTCCCGATGCCGTTCGGCCCGATGATCCCGATCCGTTCACCTGGTATGACAAGTTCATTAAAACGGTCGACGAGCATGCGGCCGTCATAAGCGATCATGACGTTCTCCGCTTCAATAACCTGTTTTCCGAGACGGTGCGAGCCAATGGCAAAATCGAGTGAACCTGATGACTGAGGGCCTTTCTGCTCTTTAAGCGTCTCTACCCGGTCAATTCTCGCCTTTTGTTTTGTTGAGCGGGCTTTCGCTCCCCGTCTGAGCCAGGCCAGCTCGCGGCGCAGCAGGTTTTGCCGCTTCGTTTCCTTTTGCTCAGCCTGCGCTTCCCGTTCCGCGCGTTTTTCTAAAAACACTTCATAGTTGCCTTTGTACGTGTAGAGGCTGCCTCTTTCAAGCTCATAAATGCGGTTGGTGACACGGTTTAAGAAATATCTATCGTGCGTCACCAGCATGACGGCGCCGGGATATTGGCTTAAATACCCTTCAAGCCACTCAATCGTTTCATTATCCAAATGGTTTGTCGGCTCGTCCAAAATGAGCAGATCAGCGGGCTGAATTAAGTTTTTGGCAATGGCTACCCGTTTTTTCTGGCCGCCTGAGAGCTCATTGACCGGTTTTGTTACGTCGTTGACGCCCAGCTTAGACAATACGGTTTTTGCCAAGGTGTTTGCATCCCATGCATTGTTTGCGTCCATTTTCGCTTGTGCTGCCAGCAGGTGTTTCTGGCGCTGTTCATTTTCGGGATCTTTCCCCAGTTCATACAGCGCTTTTTCATATTCACGCAAGGTTTTCATCACAGCCGATTCACCGGAATAGATATGCTCCAGCACTGTTTGCCCCGCAGGCAGCTCCGGGTCTTGATGAAGAAATTCGACCTGCACGCTTCCGGATTTCGTGATTTCTCCTTCTTCGATAGATTCCAAGCCGGCAATCACTTTCAGCAGCGTTGATTTTCCTGTTCCGTTCGGCCCGATTAATCCGATTCTCTCATTCTCTTCAATATGAAAGGAGATATGGTCAAATAATGTTTTATCTCCGTATGTTTTATAAAGATTTTCCGCTTTTAATATGCTCATGGTTCCTATCAATCCTCACGTAAGTTCATGTGTACATTTTAAATCAGCCGCTGGAATAAAACTAGTAAAACGTCAGACGAATTTCATGGAAATGCAGGATAGAAAAAGACCGGGGACATTTGTCCCCGGTCTCTTACTCTTCCTCAAGCGCTTTTTCGGCCATTTTTGCAAGATGCTGCGCGCTTCCTGAAATCTCCTGCATCGTGGCGGAAATTTGTTCAACGGCAGCGGCTTGTCCGTCTGTATGCTGATTAATCGACTCAATGGATTCCTCCAGCCCTTTCAGCAGGCTGTGGATTTTTTTCGTAATCTGGTCAATTTGGCCGACATTTTCTTTTGAATGCGTCGCTAGCTTTCTGATCTCATCTGCGACGACAGAGAATCCTTTTCCAGACTCCCCTGCTCTTGCCGCTTCGATCGCAGCGTTCAAGCCAAGCAGATTGCTTTGGTCAGAAATGCCTTTAACAGTGACTGAAATATCGGCGATTTCACCGGCGCTTTCGCTTACTTTTTTCGCCTGAGAGGAAATGCCCGACATTTGAGTTGAAAACCCGTTAATTGATTCAGAAATGTCGGAAATGGCCGCGGCCGTTTGTTCAACAACAGCCGATAAGCTTTCCGCCACATCATGCAGCTTTGACGACTCCTCAAGGCTCGTTCCGAGGCCGACGCCTCCAATGACTCTTCCATTCTCGTCGTGCAGCGGGATGGCACGCGCGATCAATGGGAAGCCGAACAATTCTTTCGGAACCATGCTCGTCTTCTTCTGATTGCTTCGGATGGCATCTGTGATAATATCCCCTTCCTGCAGCGGATCGCCGGCTTTTACGTTCAGCGAAAAGGTTTTGGCCGGTATATTCACGAGCAGTTTTTCCGTATCATAAATGCCGATTGTAATATCATCCTGAACCAGGCTGTTTAAATAAGGGGCTACTTTGATAAATGCGTCCAGAATATCTGCGGTTTCTTTTTCCGTATTTATGGTCAATTCCATTCACTCCTTTTCATTAATAAGGGAAGCTGCGTTTTTCGTGCTGGACCGAGATCCATTTCAGCGTTGTAAATTCTTCGAGGCTCCACTCACCGTTTAAACGGCCGAGGCCTGATTGCTTTTCACCGCCGAAGGCTACATTCGGTTCATCATTGATGGTCGTGTCATTGACGTGAATCATGCCTGTTTCAATGCGTTTCGCAAAAGCCACGCCGCGCTCAAGATTTGACGTATGTACGGCACCGCTCAAGCCAAACGGGGTTTCGTTTGCGATATCCACCGCTTCGTCTTCTGAATCAAACTTCATAAAGGAGACGACTGGTCCGAACAGCTCTTCCTTGGCAATGCTCATGAACGGTTTGACGTCTTTTAAGATCGTCGGTTCCACGATCGTCCCGTTAAATCCGCCAAGCTTCACTGGTACAGCGCCTTCTTCAATTGCTTGCTCAACAGTCTTCATCAGCCCGTCCGTCTGTCTGCTGTTGATTAATGGCCCGATAATCGTATCAGGATCCATTGGGTCGCCTACTTTCAGCGATTCCACTTTTGCCTGGTACAGCTCAAGGAACTTGTCATAAATAGAAGAATGAACAAGCACGCGGTTGGCTGACATGCAAATCTGTCCTTGATGTGTAAATCGGCTGAACACCGCCGCATTGACCGCATATTCTATATCTGCATCCTCAAGCACGATGAAGGCGCTGTTCCCGCCAAGCTCAAGAAGCGGCTTTTTAAAATGTTTCATCGCAAGCTGTCCGATGTAGCTGCCGACTTTCGTAGAACCGGTAAATGAGATGATCCGCGGCACTGGATGCTCAACGAAGCTGTCGCCGATTTCAGCAATGTCTGTGACAACAACATTCAGCAGTCCCGCTGGAATTCCCGCGTTCTCAAAAATTTTCGCAATCAGCGTTCCGCCGCAAATCGGCGTTTCCTCATGCGGCTTTAGCACAACGCCATTGCCGGCTCCGAGTGCAGGCGCCACTGATTTCATAGATAAAAAGAATGGGAAGTTAAACGGACTGATGACACCGACAACGCCTGCCGGCACGCGATATAATCTGTTTTCCTTGCCATCTATTGTGGACGGAAGAATTTTGCCTTCCATGCGGACAGGGAACGTTGCCGCTTCTTTTATGATGTTTTTGACAAGACCGATTTCAAAAGCTGCTTTGAGCCTTGTTCCGCCAAGCTCTTCCATAATCAAATAAATGATGGCTTCTTCGTTCTCTTCGATATACGTGACGGCTTTTTCTAAAATGGTTCTTTTCTCAAACGGATTGACCGCATCCCATTTTTTCTTTGCCAGCGCCGCTGCCCGATACGCTTCATCTACATCGTCAGCAGTCGCTTTACGGAATGTTGTGAATGTTTTTTGAGTATAAGGATTTTTGTTTTCCAATACATTTGGGCTGCTGCCCTCCTGCCATTTCCCGCCGATAAACTGTTTATTCAACTCTTCATATTGAAACATGGTCAGCATCTCCTTTATAACCGCAAATCAAAATATGGGCGAATCTATTTTTTCTATCGGTTCATCTTGCATAAAATTGAATATACGATTAGTAAAAATTACTATCCTATGATACGGCAACGCTGTTTCGCTTCTATCATTTAAAGCAGAAAAATATTTTATTGACTGCGTCAAATTTCGACAATATAATACAACAAGAACTGCATATAATGATTAGAATATTTTGAATATTTCTAGGAGGAACTTTTGATGAGTTCATTATTTAGAAAAAAACCGCTTGAAACATTGAGTGCGCAGAGCAAGTCAAAAAGCCTTGCCCGTACGTTAAGCGCATTTGATTTAACCTTGCTCGGTATCGGTTGTGTCATCGGTACAGGGATTTTTGTCATTACAGGAACAGTGGCAGCGACCGGTGCAGGTCCCGCCCTCATCATATCGTTTATTTTAGCGGGGCTCGCCTGTGCGCTGGCTGCTTTCTGTTATGCTGAGTTTTCGTCTTCCATTCCGATTTCGGGAAGCGTGTACTCATACTCATACGTGACACTTGGAGAGCTGCTCGCCTTTTTGATCGGATGGGATCTCATGCTTGAATATGTCATTGCACTGTCGGCGGTTGCCACCGGCTGGTCTTCATACTTTCAATCACTGCTTGCCGGCTTCAATCTTCATATTCCGGCTGCACTGACAGGAGCGCCGGGAAGCACGGCGGGCGCCGTATTTAACCTTCCG
Source organism: Bacillus sp. EU52 (assembly GCF_037964975.1). Lineage (NCBI taxonomy): Bacteria > Bacillati > Bacillota > Bacilli > Caryophanales > Bacillaceae > Bacillus > Bacillus sp. EU52. The sequence continues at coordinate 769,433 of NZ_CP150177.1, read as the reverse complement.
GCTGCGGTGATCATTCTCCTCATCACTGCGATTGTCAGCAGAGGCGTCAAGGAAAGCACACGCTTTAACAACGTCATTGTACTGATGAAAATCGCGATCATTTTATTGTTCATTATTGTCGGCATCGGCTATGTGAAACCGGACAACTGGTCTCCTTTTATGCCATTCGGGATGAAAGGCGTCATACTTAGCGCTGCCACTGTATTCTTCGCGTACCTTGGGTTTGACGCGGTTTCTAACGCATCAGAGGAAGTGAAAAATCCGCAAAAAAACATGCCCGTCGGCATTATTTCAGCTCTAGCCGTCTGTACGGTTCTGTACATCGCGGTATCGCTTGTGCTGACAGGCATGATGCCTTATGCCAAATTGAATGTCGGAGATCCTGTATCCTTTGCGCTGAAATTCGTCGGACAGGACGCTGTTGCCGGAATTATTTCTGTCGGTGCGATTATCGGGATTACGACGGTGATGCTCGCTTTGCTGTACGCTCAGGTTCGTTTGACATTTGCCATGAGCAGAGACGGCCTTCTCCCTGGATTGTTCGCAAAGGTTCATCCGTCATTTAAAACCCCGTTCCGCAACACATGGCTGACAGGGATCGTTGCAGCGGGAATCGCCGGCTTTATTAACCTCGGAACGCTGGCCCACCTGGTGAACATGGGAACACTTGCTGCGTTTACAGTCATATCTATTGCTGTCATTGTGCTAAGAAAGAAACATCCTGAAATCAAGGCGTCCTTCAGAGTGCCGTTCGTTCCGGTTGTGCCGATTATCAGCGCAGGCATCTGCATTTGGTTCATGTACAGCCTTCCCGGCGTCACATGGCTTTCATTTGTCATCTGGATCGCTGTCGGAACGCTGGTTTACTTCCTATATTCGAGAAAACACAGCTTATTAAACAAATAATCTCTTTTTAGCCGGCGGTGCCTCACCCGCCGGCTTTTTCCTTTTTTTATGTGCTATACTTTGAATACATATGAGGAAAGGGAGACACACAGATGAAACGATACCGCACTTTATTATTTGATGTAGATGATACCATCCTTGATTTTCAAGCGGCAGAAGCTTTAGCCCTGCGTTTGCTGTTTGAAGATCAGAACATTCCTTTAACAAATGACATGAAGGCGCAGTATAAAACCATCAATCAAGGTCTCTGGAGAGCCTTTGAAGAAGGTAAGATGACACGGGATGAAGTCGTAAACACACGTTTTTCCGCTTTGCTCAAGGAGTACGTTTACGAAGCGGACGGCGCTTTGCTTGAGCAAAAATACCGCCGCTTTCTTGAAGAAGGACATCAGCTTATTGACGGTGCATTTGATCTCATCTCAAATCTGCAGCAACAGTTTGATTTGTACATCGTGACAAACGGCGTGTCTCACACACAATATAAGCGTCTCCGTGATTCAGGATTATTTTCATTCTTCAAGGACATTTTCGTTTCTGAAGACACAGGCTTCCAAAAGCCGATGAAGGAATATTTCGATTACGTATTTGAACGGATTCCTCAATTTTCAGCAGAGCACACATTAATCATTGGGGATTCACTGACTGCTGATATCAAAGGCGGACAGCTCGCCGGGCTTGATACTTGCTGGATGAACCCTGACATGAAGCCGAATGTGCCAGAGATCATACCAACCTATGAGATTCGTAAGCTTGAAGAGCTATATCACATTTTGAATATCGAAAATACTGTCAGCTGCTAATCAGGCTGACGGCGTTTCTTTCATAAGAGTCTTTTTTCCTCTTGATAAATTCTTCACCTTATGAATAATATGGTGGTATGCTTTGGTTATATATGTAAGGAGGAGACTCAATTGGCTATCGCCGCCCCGTTAAAAGAAAAAACAGTTCAAAAACCAGGCACCACGGTGTATCCGATTTTGATTATTATCGGAATTTGCCATATGCTCAACGATTCGCTTCAGGCTGTGATTCCGGCCATGTTCCCTATTTTGGAACGCTCCATGAGCCTGACGTTTACACAGCTCGGCATCATTGCTTTCACATTAAACATGGTGTCATCCGTCATGCAGCCTGTTGTCGGCTGGTATACCGATAAACGGCCGCGGCCGTATGCGCTGCCAGTCGGTTTGACCGCCAGCATGCTTGGCATTTTGGGCCTTGCATTTGCCCCGTCATTCATAACGATCTTATGCTGTGTGTTTTTCATTGGATTAGGCTCGGCCATTTTCCATCCGGAGGGCTCCCGTGTGGCGTATATGGCCGCCGGCACAAAACGCGGGCTCGCCCAGTCGATTTATCAGGTGGGCGGAAACTCAGGCCAGGCGATGGCGCCGCTGATCACCGCGCTGATCCTTGTGCCGCTCGGGCAATTCGGCGCTGTTTGGTTCACGCTTGTCGCCGCGCTTGCTGTTATGTTTCTCATGTATATTGCGAAATGGTACGCCTCACGTCTCGGCAGCCTTGCCCAGAAATCAGGCAAGCAAAAGAAAACGGCTGAAAACACGGCCATCACCAAATCTGTTGTATCTGCTCTTATTATTATTATATTTCTCATTTTTGCTCGTTCTTGGTATACGAGTGCGATCGGTAACTTTTACACGTTTTACGCGATGGATACATATCACGTAAGCATTCAGCAGGCACAAAGCTATATTTTTGTCTTCTTGCTGTTCGGCGCGATCGGCACGTTTCTCGGCGGCCCGCTTGCAGACCGTTTTGGAAAACGCTTCGTTATTCTCGGTTCGCTGTTATGCTCGGCGCCGCTGGCGATTGTGCTGCCATTTGCCGGCCCGGTTCTCGCCTATGGCGTGCTCGCATTGATTGGCTTGGTTCTGATGTCGAGCTTTTCTGTAACGGTCGTCTACGCACAGGAGCTAGTTCCTGGAAAAATCGGCACAATGTCCGGTTTAACCGTCGGGCTTGCCTTCGGGATGGGCGCAATCGGCGCTGTGGCGCTGGGCGCTCTGATTGACGCCGCGGGCCTGACCCCGACGATGATCGCCATTGCCTTTCTCCCTGTTCTCGGCATCCTTGCCTTCCTATTGCCAAGTGACCAGAAGCTGAGAGAATGGCATAGCTGAAAAAACCCCTGCCAGGCGGCAGGGGGTTTTTTAATCCAGCTGGATAAAATGAGTGTCAGGCACTGCGTGCTTCGGGATAAAGCCATCCGCAAAGTCCGGAAACGCCGACTGTATTTCATCAATCCATCTTTTCAGATTTAATATATACGGCATATAAATCATCTCAATTGTCGCTTCGTCTTCAATCCGGTAGTACCAGCAAAGATTAAACTCTTTTTCTGTCACCAGTGTAAACCCAGAGAAATGATAGAAAATCAGCGGCGTTTCATCTATATACACGCGGCCGTCCTTTTGCCCGACCTTATAGTTTTCGATATTCCAAAGCGCTGTATTGGCTCCTATTGATTTGACAACATGAACACCTTTAAACTGCTCCGGCCATTTCTCCACATATCTTTGATCACCATATGTCTTTCGTTCCGTATCCATTTCGACCGTGCAAAATTCAATACAGTCCTGTCTCCACTGCCACACCGCTTCATATGCTTCCTTTGTATTACCGGCGCCGACAAAGCCTGTATTAAAGCGTCCGGTTCGGTCGTAGTAGGACATGAAGCGCGGCGAATTACGATGATCAGTCAAATACAGAGACGCCGTTGGGTTTTCTGCAAAAATACGTGCCGGATCAGAAAAGAAAAATAGATCCGTATCCATATGGGCAAAGTATTCAGCGTCATCCCACTTGCTCATCACATGAAACAAAAAGGCGGGCTTTAACGTCCAGCAATATTCATGAAACGTTCTGTTGCTTTTCGCTTTCAACAGCTCCGGGTCTTCCATTTCATGCAGCTGCACAAAGGTTACATGCTCCCATGGAACGTGCTGAAGCAATTCATACGCTTTCTGGTCGACACACAGCACATATAAATGAAAATCATCGCAATGCTCATGGAGAGAATGAATCATAGGCATGAGCTTAAAGATATGTGTCCTTGACACTATCGTTGAAAAATGAAATGTACTCACTTATACCACATCCAATGATCTAAGATCCACGTGCAGCAAATCGTTGACAAGCGCATACAGTGCGTTGGCAAAATCGTTCACGCCTAGCTTTTTCTTCGCCTTAGGCAGAAGCTTGCGGACAGTTTGTAAATCAAAGCTTTTCGCCGTCACCCTTGGGGATTTCTTTCGCCAATCCGGATCAATGTTGCGCTCTTTAACAACATGCAGAAGCTCAAGAAACAGATTCAGCAGCATATCATATTTCTGTGATTCCAGCAGCTTTTGAATATCAGCCATGATTCTGTTCGTCATGTCAGGCGGGAACGGCCCATTAAAAGCGAGATGAACGTCTAAGGAGCGGATGTTATTGTATTTATCGCACATATAGGCAATGTTTGCCCGAATATCGTCTACAGACTTACAATTGCTTGGATGTTCCTGATGAACACTGACAATATCACGGCGAAGCCTGAAGGTCAATCCGGCCTGATGAAGCCTGATCCCGAGGTCATAATCCTCAAACCCGTACCGCACAATGCCTTCGTCAAATAAACCGAGGTCAACCACATGCTTGCGTTTCACAGAGGAATTATTCGTGATAAAAAAGCGCCATGGCATATGATAGCCTTTCAAGTCATCGCCGTACTCATCTAAAATCTTCTTGAGCACGTCTATAAAGTCGGTATCGAGGTCAAAGCTTTTATCAAGAAAGCTTCCGTTTTTGATGTCCGCTTCCTCCAGCAGCTTTTGTTTGTCTTTCTTCGGCATTTCACCTGTGAGCTTTGCGAGCTGTTCCTTATGTTCTTCTTCAAACCGTTCATAGTAAAAACTGTAGATCCGTTTCCAAAACAACCCGCACACGACGAGATTCTCTTCGTTCTCATGGGCTTTAATATGTTTTGCCACAAGGTCCTTTGCCGCAAGCATATCGCTGTCATGGAAAATCAGGATGTCTCCTCTGGCATTGCGAAGCGCCTGATTTCGTCCGTACGCAATGCCCCTGTTTTCTTTAATCCGTGTAAAGATCAGCGGAAAATCAGCTTGAAATGACTCAAGCATCGAGAGCGTCCCGTCCTCAGAGCCATTGTCCGCTACAATGACTTCGAATTCTTCATCGCACTCCTGCTGGTTTAATGACAGAAGGCTGTTGTAAAGACGCTCCTTTGAATTATATGCAGGAATAATAACGCTTGCTTTCACTTCATTTTCACTTCCTGTATTTACTCATTTATTTGTTGTCATCTTTTGAAGCAAAACCGTTAAATTCAGGGTCTAACGTTTTGATGTGCTGAATGATATGCGGCAGTGTCTCTTGATACAGTTCATGCACAAACGGCAGATCTGTGCGGGTTGTTTCATGAATCTGTTTGATTTCATTGATGCTGACGATTCGGTATCCGCTGAAATGATAAAAGATCAGCGGACTGCCATCCTCCAGCACGATCCGGCCATCTTTCCAGGAAAACGTATGCTGCCCATAATTCCAATGGCCGATGTTCACGCCGGGTGTTGTAATGTCACACACATTCGGAAACAGCTCAGACATATAATCCAAATAGCCCTGATCACCGAATTTTCCTTCACCCGGTGCATTTTTGCATTCCTCAAGACAGCGTTCCTTCCACCACTCCAAGCAATCCGTGCCTGCATCATCATGCTTGAAGCTGATAAACCCGGAATTATATCTGCCTAAAAGACGCTGCAGCATGTCAATCTGCTCTTTCTCAAAAGAAGGGATTACAATATCCCCCCGTGAAAGCAACACCGAGCAGTCCGGCTGGTTTTCAAAAATCGGCGATGGATCTGCATAGAAAAAGAGATCCCCGTCAATATACGTCACGCGCTCCAGCTCGGGATTGCTGTTCAGCACAGCTTGCAGAAAGATCGGCTTCATCGTCCAGCAATACTCACTTTGATCTCTAGTTTCCTTCAGCTTCAATAGCAATTCATTTTCAAGAGCGGCCACCGGCACAAGGTTCAGCTGCTTCATCTTCAGCTTCTGTAACACGCGGTGCGTATCTTCATCCATGCAAAGTATAAAAATGGGACTGTCTTGATCAACTTGCTCTAACGACTTAAACAAAGCGACTGCCTGATATAATCTTCCTTTTGATAAAACGGTGCAATACGCGCTGGTCACAGTCTTGTTCACCTCGTTTCACATTACTTTTTGAAGAATTCCGTATACCACTCAATCGTTTTTTCAAGTCCCTCATCAATAGTGTAGGCCGGTGTCCAATTCAGCAGCTTTCTTGCTTTTTCCGCGGATAAATATTGATGTTTGATTTCATTGCTTCCCTGATTCAGCACCTTAGGTTTCAGATTACTGTTCATTTTCTTTAATATTTTCTCTACCAGTTCAAGTACGGTCAGCTGGATCTCATTGCTGAAGTTAAAGGCCTCTCCGGCAAGATTGTTTTCTTCCATTTTTTCTGCAAGAAGCAGATAAGCCTGAACGGCGTCTTCAATATAGAAGTAGTCCCGTACAAAGGTGCCGTCGCTTCGGATTTCCGGCGCTTCCCCGTTCAGCACAAGCTGAATCGTCTGAGGAATGATGCGGTTGAAGTTCAAATCTCCGCCGCCGTATAAGTTTCCGCAGCGCGTAATGCAGACCGGAAGCCCGTACGTGTGAAAATAGGTGTGGCTGATCAGATCTGCGCAGCTTTTTGAGACGTCGTACGGGTGCTTGCCTTGCAGCGGCATGTTTTCATCGTATGGAAGGTTTTCTTGATCGCCGTAAGCTTTATCACTTGAAGCGACAATGACCCGCTTAATTAACGGATGCTTGCGGCAGGCTTCGAGAATATTCCAGGTGCCGAGGATATTCGCTTCAAAGGTAGAAATCGGGTTGCGGTTTGCCACGCCGACAATCGCTTGTGCAGCAAGATGAAAGACTGTGTCGATCTCATACTCGCCAAGCGCGCGTTCAATCACAGCCAAGTCCTCAAGAGAGCCCCGCACGATGTTCATTTTCTTGATATGTTCTCCCTGATAAAGATTGGATTGAGGCACATGATCCCTGACAAGCCCCGTAACGTTTGCGCCCTGTTCAATCAGCTCTTTCACCAAATAGCTTCCTAAAAGACCTGTGCATCCCGTGACAAATACGTTTTTATTTTTCCAGAAACTCAAATCGATTCACCATACCTTCCATACTTGTTGTCCTTGATTCCACATTTTGTTGACTTCTAAGAGATTTTTATACGTATCGATGGCCGTCCAAAATCCGTAATGGCGGTACACAGCAAGCTCCCCATCTTTAGCAAGATTCTTCAGCGGTTCATCTTCGAACATCGTGTTTCCGTCCTTCGGCAAATAATCGAAAACCTTTGGACTGAGAACGAAGAATCCGCCGTTGATGATTCCGTCACTTGATGTCTTCTCAGAAAATGTTTTCGCCATGCCGTCCTCAACCGTCAAGGTGCCAAACTGCGAGACTTTGTCAATGCCGGTGACAGTCGCGGCAGCACCTTTTGTCTGATGATAGCTGATGAGATGGAAAAGATTGATATTGGCCAGCCCGTCCCCATAGGTAAGCAGAAATGTTTCATCACCGATATAGTCTTTCGCCTGCAAGATTCTTCCGGCTGTCAGCGTATCTTCCCCAGTCTCCAAAAACGTAATTTTCCACGTTTCAGGCTGTCCCAGCATCTGTACCTCTCCCGTAGAGCTGTCGAGTGTCAGGCTGTTGTGCTTCCATTCATAGTCGAGAAAGTATTCCTTGATTTTTTCTCCTTTATAGCCCAAAAGCAGAATAAACTCGTTTACTCCGTAGTACTGATAAATTTTCATAATATGCCATAGAATCGGTTTGCCGCCTATCATGGCGAGCGGTTTAGGAATGTCATTCGTGACTTCACTCATTCTCGTTCCTTTTCCGCCGCAGAGAATGACCGCTTTCATCTCTACCCCTCATCTCTATGAATATTGAGTTCGAAACCTGGTACATCTTCACAATCTATCAAGGCATTTCCCCGATAATTTGTCCGATTTCAATCCGGTTTCAAAATCTACTGTAATGATATGAGAGAAAGCCAGCCTTGGTGACCAAATGGAATCTATTTTTTCAAGTTGGTTGTATAACCAAAAAAAAGAGCCTTGAGCGAAGGCAATGCGCCCGCTCAAGGCTCTTTTTCATCTTATTTGATTTCTTTCTCCTTGCCGTAATGATAGTCAGACGGATCAACGGCTTTGAAATCATTTAGTTTATGGAACCTCAGCAAGTCTTTGTACAGGACACTGTCTGAAAGGCTCAGCTGCTGGTTCACTCTTGTTTTCAGATTCTTCGTTTCTTCATTCGCTTTCAGTTTTTCACCTGTCTTCGTATCGTAAATGATATTGTCGACTGATGTGTACTTCGGCGTTACGAAGTCTCCGTTTCTGAATGCCACTGTATCGTCGTGGTCTTTAGAGAATAAGTCAGTACCAAAGTTGATGTATTTCTGAGAATCAATTCCTTCTAAGTGCAGAAGTGTCGGCATGACGTCAATTTCGCCGCCATACGTATGGTTCACTCCGCCTTTTTTGCCAGGAACGCGGATCATCAGCGGCACACGCTGGTTCTGTGCGTTTTGATAATCTGTGATCTCTTTTCCAAGAATCTCTTTCATCGCTCGGTTATGGTTTTCAGAAATACCGTTATGGTCACCGTAAATCATGATGACTGAGTTGTCATACAGCCCGGCTTCCTTCAGCTCCTTGAAGAATTGCTCAAGCGCTTCGTCAAGGTAACGCGCTGTCTGGAAGTAGCTGTCAACTGTGTTATCGCCAGTTGTCGCTTTTTTAAGAGACGCGTCTTTTTCATCAAGGTTAAACGGATAATGGTTTGTCAATGTAATCAAATGCGCATAAAATGGCTGTTTAAGAGATTCAAGCTTTGGAATCGATTCTGTAAAGAACGGCTTATCCTTAAGCCCCATATTAATCACATTTTCATCTGACATATCATACGTGCTTGCGTCGAAGAACTTGTCATATCCGATATGTTTGTAAATCTGGTCACGGTTCCAGAACGATTTGTAATCACCATGCAGGACGGCGCTTGTATAGCCTTCCTTCTGGTCTAAAATCGCAGGAAGCGACTGGTAGGTGTTTTCGCCTTTCGTCACAAACGCGGAGCCTTCAGGAAGACCGAAGATCGAGTTATCCATTGTCAGCTCGGCATCAGATGTTTTTCCCTGGCCTGTCTGATGGAAGAAGTTATCAAAATACGTCACATCTTCCCCGCCGTGCGCAAGTTTATTTAAGAAAGGCGTCACCTCTTCACCGTTTAGCTTGTAGTCAATCAGGAATGACTGGAAGCTTTCGAGGTGAATTTTAATGATATTTTTGCCTTTGGCAGAGCCGAAGTACTCGGCGTTCGGTTTTGCATAATGAGACGTCGTGTAATTCTCGACGCTTGTTAAATCATCGCTGCTTGCATAGGCCCGTTGCGTTTCTGTTTGAGCCGTCTGTACACCGTCATAAATGGTGTAGTTGTATAAACCTAAATATTTCACAATATAATTGCGGTCAAACGTTCTTGTCAGCAGCTGCGGACGGTCTTTTTCCGCATAGTGCAGGTTGATGAAAAACAGTGCGATCCCAGAAAGGATCACTAAAGATGCAAAGCGTTTTTTCATTTTGTATTCTTTTAATTCAGGTCTCCAGATCAATACCGCAATCAAAATGATAATATCTAAGAAATAGAAAATATCATGACCGGCCATGATACTGAAAATCCCGTCTCCCATGTTTCCAACGTTTCCGGACTGTTTAATGTTCGGGAACGTCAAGAAATCGTCAAAGAAACGATAGAATAAAATATTTGCATATAACACAAATGTCATCAAGAAATCGATAATCAGCATAATAATGGCTGATTTACGCCCTTTCGCCAGCAAAGCCAGTCCTAAAAAGAAGACGGCGCTTGAGAATGGGTTAAATATCAGGAGGATCTCCTGAGTTGTGCCTTTTACCCCAAGATTAAACTCAGTCTTGTAGGATAAATACGTTTTTGCCCAAAACAGTATAACAGCCAGCACAAAAAAGCTAAGTTTGTAAGAAAAAAGTTTCTTCATGGCAACCTCTACTTTCTTAAACACTTTAAGTTCTTCATTCATATTTACCTGCTCTTTATATTCTGCCTTCCAATTCCTTCTTTCCAAACAAAATCAAGGCATCACACAACAAGAAATACACCGCGGCAAGCCGGAATATTTATGTTTCGCACCATATCATTTTTATTACAACCATTTGGAAACCAATCACTGGACGAAAGAAACCTTCATTTCGTTTCACATTTTTTTCTCGGAAATAAAAAAAGGATTTCTTTTGTCATGTGTGCCTTTGAAAAAAGAAATAGATACCGAGTATAAGAATAACATAAACTAGCAAAAACGAAAAATAGGTTTTGCAGACAGCCCGCCCTTCCGGCGGACTGAAGTTATTGTATGCATGAATGTTTAGCGCGATCACCATTTTTTCGATAGGACAAAAAAGACTGGATGTCTCCAGTCTTCTTTATCTATATCCCTGCCCAGACATCCTTAGCGTACATACCGGTATCCTGCAGATGTCTCAGCCAGTTTTGCGCTTCTTGCTCCCCGGTGCCATGGACAGACTGATACGCCTTTTGCAGTGCCGCCTCCACATCCGGGGCCATTTTGCTGCCGTCACCGCATACATAAAGCCTGCCTCCGCGATCAAAAATTGATATTAACGTTTCTGCATGGGCAGCCATGACATGCTGGACATACGTTTTCGGCATGCCTTCTTTGCGGGAAAAGGCTGTGTGGACAGTGACAATTCCGTCTTTTTCAAACTGCTCAAGCTCATCGCGGTATATAAAATCACGATCGTTCCTGCATCCAAAATAGAGATGAGCTTCACCGAGCGTTTTCCCTTCCCGCTTTAAAACTTCGCGGGCTTGAAGGAAACCGCGGAATGGCGCGACTCCCGTGCCAGGTCCGACCATAATGATTGGCGTTTCAGGGTCTTTCGGAAGCTGAAACCGGGATTCCGGTGTGCGGATAAACATCACGACATCATCACCGGCTTGACGCTCAGCTAAATCATTTGATGCCACACCCCTGTATTCGCCACGGCCGCTCCACGCCGGGCCGCGCACAACGCCGACTGTGATTGATGCTTGCCCCGGATTCACTCTTGGAGAGCTTGAAATCGAATAATATCTCGGTTTTAACGGGCGTAATAGCTCTAAAAATCGTTCAAACGGCATGTCACATGCTTCGTACTTTTCAAGCAGATCCAGCATGGAAATTCGTTTTTTCAATATTTGTTCCTGATAAACACCCTCTGCTGTCAGTTCTTCTAATTCGCGCTTATGCGGCGGACACACTGTAAAAGCGGCCAGTTCACGTATTTGCGCTCTTGTGGCTGCTTCCTGCACCTCGACGCTGTAGCTGAGAAGATCATGCAGGCTGACAGGACGGCCCAATGGCAGATGCCCCGCACTGCGGCCGCTTGCAGACAATGTCACTTGATCGGTTCCCTTCAGACCGAATCTGTGGAGAATCCGGTTGACATTGGTTTGGCTGTTTTTTGGCAATACGCCAAGATGGTCGCCCTCTTGATATTCAACATCCGGCGGCAATGCAATTTCGATATGGCGAGTGCTTCGATCGCTGTCTGCGGACTGGAGTTCACGATTTTCGGCAATGGATGCGTGAGAGGCTTCGTACGATCTAGCGAGCGGAGACTCGCCCAGCCCTCTGACAAACTGAAGGCTTAGCGTGCTTCGTTCCTTATCGGCGTTTTCATTCAGCTCCAGTCCGAATGCCTTAATGGCGTCCGCCCACATGCTTTTTTTCCACTCGTCAAGCTGCCCTTCAAAATCACCGCTGACATCACCTTCCCCGCGCGCAGAAAACCGAGTCGCGCCTTTCTCCGCAAGCTGCTCATCAATGAATCTCGGCACGTATTGATACGTGCTCGCCCAGTTGTGGTCGCCGCAGCCAAATACCGCGTAATGGACGCCCTCAAGCTCACCCGGTTTGATTTCTTGAAGCCACTGCACGAACTGTCCGGCATTGCTTGGCGGCTTTCCATTATAAGACGAGGTCACAATGACAACCGCTCCCTCTTTCGGCAGCTTTCCAATCCGGTCGTTCAGAGGTGCTGTCTCTGTCCTTACGCCGTGAAGACTGGCAGTATCAGCAAGCTCCCGGGCGACGCCTTCTGCGGTGCCGGTATCTGAGCCGTACAGCACGAGAAGCGGGCGGTTGTTAAGACCGATGACTGATGTGCCCTTTGCTTCCGTTTTCTCCTTTTGCTCATCAGACGCGGCTTTTTCAGCTGCCCGGACGTCTGCATGAATGGCTTCCAGATGACGGCTTTGAACCCTGATGTGAAAATCGCCCGGCTTAAGTGTTAAGGTTTGTTTGATATCAAGCTCATAATTCTCATGATCAATCAGCGTGAAATATTTTAGAATCATGCCCAGCACAAGTGTGGCTTCATGAAGGGCAAACTGCATGCCGATACAGGCCCGTTGTCCATTTCCGAATGGTTTGTACGCATGATGAGGCACTTGGTCCTGATGCTCAAACCGTTCCGGCCGGAATTCTTCTGCGTCCTTTCCCCAAGCGTCTCGATCACGATGAAGCTGCGGAATCAGCACAGAAATTCTGTCATTCGTCGTGATCGGGAATTTCCCGCCAATGACTGTGTCTGCTTTTGGATAAAGGCTGAAAGCCGGAGCTGTCGGCCATAAGCGCAGTGATTCATTTAAAATCATCCGTATGTATGTAAGCTCCAGCACTTGTTTATAGGTCGGCGCTGCATCCGTCAGCACCCGATCGACCTCTTCATACGCCTTTTTCAGTTTGTCAGGATGCTTCAATAAAAAATAAGTCGCAAAGGAAAGCAGGCCGCTCGTTGTTTCATGGCCGGCAATCAAAAACGTAATGATTTGAAAGCGGATATTTTCGTCGTCGAGCTTTTCACCCGTTTCCGGATCTTCCACATTCAGCATGCGGGCGAGCAAATCTTTTTCATCCTGGTCTCCATTCGCCCTGCGCTCTGCAATAATGCTGTCGACTAACGAAAACATCGTTTGAATATCATGGCGGAATTGCCGCTTTGTTCTGACCATAAGCTTATCTTGAACATCAAGCCGCTGCATTTGATGCATCGCTTCATCAAGCGCCCGCACCATGCTGTTGATAAACGGGTGGGGCGTTTCTCTGTAGTAACTGTTAAAGCGGTAGTTAAACCCGCATAGCCCAATGGTGTCGAGCGTCAGCCGGGTCATATCTCCCGGGACATCGACTGCTTCATTCGGATTGAGCCTTGCCCATTTTTGAATGAGCTGAACAGCGATATCGACCATTTTCTCATGATAGTCCTTCATGGCCCGCTGGCTGAACGTCGGCATCAGAATGTTGTGCGCTTTTCTCCAGTTAGGCTCATGCGTCCAGCTCGTAAACAATCCGTCACCGGAAAATGCGCGAACCTTTTCCAAGGCGCCTTCAATGCTTTTATCAAACCGTTCTTCATCACAAACCTCTTTCACCAATTCGTGGCCGGACACTACAATGGTCGTGCCCGCGGGTGTATGGATTTGAAAAATCGGGCCCTGTTCTTCCGCCAGTTTGATCAGCGAAAGCGTCGGCTTGTCTTTATCGATTAAAGGCAAATTGCCGAGCGGCCCAAACGTCTTCGGCTGAGGAATCGGGCTTGTTTCCTTCATCGAACCATTCCTTTCCGTATGAGATGCCTTCTATTTGACTACATTTCCCTTTCATGGTCATGATTATTCCGTTCTCCCAATTGACGCATGATCGCTGTTTTTTCTATACTTGAGAAGCTGTACAATACGCGAATAAGGTGAGTTTATATATGGATTTTGAAATTCGGTTTTTATCCTTTTATGTCATACAGGTGGAAGGCAAAGATGAGCAGGCGAACAAGCAGTTCAAGCACTTCCAGACCCTTGATACGGGCGAATTTGAAGAAAGCGAGCTGAAGGACTTTCTCGACGGGGAACTGAAAAAAATCGTCAAACGGAAAGCAGACCGCCATCCGCAGTCCGAGCAGGTGCCGACGAAAATCGGCCATTTTATCGTCGAGCCCGGCCACGAGCTCGATTCCAACCCAAACTACAACATGTTCAACCGCGCGCGTCTGGCGGAAACAAAAGAAGACTTCAATGAGCTGAGCGAGCAGTTCGTCCGCACGTACCTTGACACAAGCGCGGTTCGCGGCGGCGTGTTTCTCGTCGCTTCGGCCGTACCGAGAAAATACTTTGATGAGTCATTTGTCTTCATTATGAAATGTGATTTTGAGCCGAAGGTCGCCCGCATCTCTGACGCGTCTTCTCTCATTAAAAAAGTCGAAATGGCGATCACGACAAAAAACATGAAAAGCATCCAATACCCGTACATGCCAGAGGAAGGAATGGTCGAGGAAGGTGAACTGAAAATCCACCAGGCCTCGCACGCCCGCTATTTTGAGGACTTTCTGAAATTCGTCGAGTACGGAGAATCGATGCCGGAAATCATGAAAAACCAGGTCATGAACATGGTACAGGAGCACGTCTACGAGACATTTGAAGACAACAGCGAAGAGCTCAAGCAGTTCGAGCACGACATTGAGATTTGGGAAGCAAGCGAAAAGCGGGAAATCCAAGAGCGCCTCGACACCCATCAAGTCATCGAAGCCTCCGCCCAAATCATCGAGCACACGCCAGAGGCCCAGCTGAAAATGAAAGTCGGAGAAACAGAGATTAAGGGATTGCTAGCGGATTTTGGCGATTCTATTCATCTCGCAAAAGTAAACGGGCGCTATGTCGCGCTGATTGAAGCCGAGACGATTTCGTTTGAGAAAGGCAGTTCACCGGTGGAGTTTTATAAGCCTGAGGGGCTGCATGAGGTGATTGAGCGGATAAGGAATAAAACAGAGCAAGATTAAAAAGTCCAGAAATCACTTTCTGGACTTTTCCTATTTAATACCCTTCCCTCAACACCGCATAGCACTCCCCAATCAGTTCTTCCGCTCCCGGCTCTCCTTTCAGCCCACGGCGGACGATTTCCGATGATAGGTTCTGGACTTTGAGCGCTCGTGGGGCTCTTCTTTTGTAGTACGCCTGTAATGCTGTTTCGTGGTCGGCGTGGTTTTGGAGTTCTTCGGCGAGGACGATGGCATCCTCGATCGCCATTGCCGCTCCTTGCGCCAGGGTCGGCGCGCCGGCGTGGGCGGCGTCTCCTCCGATGATGACGCGGCCTTTATGCCATGGCTCCTGCACGGCGACCTGCTCCAGTTTGTTAAAGATGACAGGATGCTGTTTTGACATGTGCTTTGTGACAAAATCCAGCCCCCGAAAACTAGAAAGAATCTCTTTTACTCTATCAAACCGGGTATCTTCCTCATCCCAGTAATCGCTCGTGCAAGGCTGGAGGACGAAGACATAGCCAGCGTGTTCTGCCAATGGCACCACCCCGATTTGTGTGTCTCCGCTTCTATACATGAATGTTGCGTCCTCGAATGTGTAATCAGGAAGTTCGATATAAAAGCGCCACGCTCCCATGCCGAGATGCTCTTTTTCCGTCTCCTTTTGCAGCATTATATCGCGAACAACGGAGTGAATGCCGTCAAAGCCCGCCAGAATGTCAGCCTGCATCTTTTCTCCATCTTCACATACGGCAGTGACCGATTCAGCTGTTTCTTCATAAGCGACAACCTTTTTCCCCCACTTGATGTCTACACCCACTGCCTCGGCATGCTTCATGAGAATGTCATTTAACGTTTTGCGCAGGATATTATTGCGTCCCGGAAGTGAATCGTCTAAAAAGGATTCACTGACTTGAAACAGCAAATTCCCCTGTTCATCAAACGTTTTAAACCATTCTGTTTGAAAGCCGTGCTTACAGCACTCTTCGAATACGCCCAGTTCTTTCAACACCGCCAGTGCGTTTTGCGGCTGAAGAATCCCCGCACCTGTTTTTCGGTTTTCTGAAGCCGCTTCACATAAGGTGACGGAAAACCCTGCCTTACGGAGAGAAATGGCCGCTGACAAGCCGCCGATGCCGCCTCCTGCAATTAACATATGTTTCATATCAATAACCACCTTTTCAGCTCTATATGTATTAGTTAGGCGCCTAACTATATAACCTTACTATGTCCCAAGAAAAGCTGTCAATCATCTCCAAGCCAAGTTGCGTTATGGTTTTCCCTCCTTTATAATCGTGTCACAACGAATGTACGGGAGCTACTTGCGATGGAATTAAAACATTTACCGAAATATAAGCATATAAC
This sequence comes from Bacillus sp. EU52, assembly GCF_037964975.1. NCBI lineage: Bacteria > Bacillati > Bacillota > Bacilli > Caryophanales > Bacillaceae > Bacillus > Bacillus sp. EU52. Next base: position 753,186 of record NZ_CP150177.1, on the reverse strand, counting down.
AGAGCACGCCGAAACGTATGCCAATATTGACGCCGGCTCTCTTGAATTGTTTTTATCTCTTTTTGATATTTCAAAAAAAATGAATCATGTGATGGAGCATTACTTTGCTGGCCGAGGGCTTTCAGAAGGAAAATTCAAAATCCTGATGCTGCTCTTTGATGCCAAGGATCATAGGTTAAGTCCGACAGAGCTTGCCAAACAGTCAAACGTCACGAAAGCGACGATTACAGGCCTGCTGGACGGACTGGTGAGGGACGGTTTTGTCAGGCGCAGGCATCACACAGAGGATAAACGAAAAATCAGCATTGAACTGACAACGGAAGGCAAAGCACGCCTTGAGGAATTTCTGCCCGGCCATTTCAGCAAAATCTCAGCGGTCATGGAAAACTACAGCGACGAGGAAAAAGACATGTTCGTGAAGATGCTTGGTGATCTTTTTGAAAGGCTGAGCGTGTTTAAAGACTAAAAAACCCGTCCGATCCTGACAGGCTATAGCGTCTTTTCTTCTGCAGCCGGATACGCATCCGGCTGTTTTTTCTTTATGACCGTAACAAATATGCCGCCGATGACACATGCAATGCCAATCAAATGCACAAGCTCAAACGGCTCCTTTAATATCACGCCTGACAACATGACAGACGCACGACTCCACCTGCCTTTTTATGTATAGCAAAAAGGGCCTATCCAAAGACAGGCGCTTTTTCATTAATCATCACTGCTCAAAATGCCGAAGAAGCGGAGCAGGTTGATGAACAAGTTGATAAAGTCTAGGTACAGCGATAACGCCATAACCGGAATCAAGTCTTCCGTAATGTGGCGGTGTTTGATTTGATTCAAATCATACAAAATGTAAAGGGAAAAGACGATGGTTCCGATCACGGAATACGCCATCATCGCCGCTGAGTTTAACGGGCTGAAAATGTTGAAAATCCCTACCACAACGAGGGCGAGCACCGCTACCAGCAGAAAGGACCACAGGAAGGATAAATCCTTCTTCATTTTTGCTCCGATTGTGCCTAAGACGGCAAAAATGACAAATGTAGAGCCAAAGGCTTCAAGCACGACATAGGCGCCGGCGATGGAAGCGTAATGGCTGACGATCGGAAATAAGGTAATGCCGGAAACAAACGCGAATGTATATACAAACGCATACCCGACCGCTTTTCTTCTGCGCATCCAGAAGGCCAGAATAATCATCGCCACTTCAAGAATAGAAAGCGGCAGCATCAAAGCGGCAGGAACAAATTGGCCGATAAAAAGGCCGACAGTCGCGATCAGCAAAGTGAAGACAAAGACTGTCAAAATGCGTTGCATGATCGATTGCTTACTCTCGTGAACCGTAGCTTGCATGTCAAAAATCCTCCTAAAAAATGATCTTAAAGGTCTATTATATAAAAATTGGATGAAATATGTATATGTTTTAAGGAGAATTTAATGAAAACAAACGCCCTTTACATTATCATTTTGATTCTTTCCTTTTCAGCGAAAAACGGTGCTTTTCTATTTTCTCAATTTGGGTAATCTGAGAATCATGAACCGTAATCTGAACGGTGCCGAAATCGAGTGTTTCCAGCGAGCTGATTATTTTTTCAATCACTTCCGGATCAATCGTTGATTTAGAAACCAAAAGACCTTCCCCCCTGTTGAATAGGTTTTAATTCACAGTATTCTTATAAGAATTATAATATTATGTTTTTTTTGATAAATCAATGGTGATTTCTGTTCAAATCAAAAAGGCATATGATCACCCGGTGACGGTCAATCATATGCCTGGAAAATTCCTATTTGTTTTCTTCCAATTCCTCAACAATACAGCGGACACCCATATTTTCTAATGCCTGCTTCAGCGTGCCGTACGTTTCATATTCACTAAAATCAAGCCCCAATTGAATCGAAGTTTGGGCCACATCCGGGCGAATCCCTGAAAATACGGCTTTGACGCCTAATAAGAAAAGCGTTTTAGACAGGTTGTACAATTGCTGAGCCACCATGGTATCCACAATCGGAACACCTGAAAGATCAACGACGAGGCTTGTGATTTTTCTCTCGACACAGCGGACCGGCACTGTTTCTAAAATGACATGTGCCCGTTTTGTATCAATGGAGCCGATAAGCGGCAATATCCCGATTCCATCGGCAATGGAAATGACCGGGCAGCCAAGCTCTGAGATCAGTTCCTGCTGAGATGTGAGCCTCATCAGCATGAATTTTTGGTACTGCTCGGAGAATTCAATAATCAGCTTATCGAACGATTGATTCACAATGCGGTTCCATCGGTCTGCATCCTCATTTGTCACAATCTCCTGATTCTCTTTTATAAATGTGGCGACTGCGTCCCAGAATGAGATTCTAGAGTTGGATATGGCTTCTACGACCTCATGCACTTGAACATCCTGCTCTACCCTGTTTTTCGCAACGTTTTGCGCCCATTTTGTCATGTTTTCTTGAAAATCGGTTTGATCCTCCAGAAAAGCGCTTGCGATTGTTATATTGGTAAATGTATGCTGCTCGGTTAAAAGTGTTTTCGTTTCTTCACTTAAATGGCTGGCGGAATATAGCTCGCCTTTTAGCTGGCAACGCAAACTGAACCATTTCTCAGTAATATCCGCAGTGTTGTCTATGATATATTGATATAATAATTGATCGATATTCACGGTCTGTCTCCTTTTTCGTAATAGAAGCACTTTCATTATAAAATGATAAATCGGAATTGTGAATAAGACTAGAGAAAAATCAAATGATTCTGCTCTCTGAGAGCATTCCTGCTTCATATCCTTAGGCGAATGCACCAATAAGAGTCCGCCCGCATAAACTGCAATGTACAGTTTACAATGAGAAAGGACGTTATCACATGTATTATGTTGATCCTTATATGTTAGCGGGGCATTTTTATGAGCCTTGGCCTGCTTTTGAATATGAATACCGATATCCATGGCCTGGCATTGGCAGCGGTGCTGTTCCGGGCTCTGGCGGCGGCTCCGGCCCTGGCATTGGCGGCGGCGCTGTTCCGGGCTTCGGCGGCGGCTCCGGCCCTGGCATTGGCAGCGGCGCTGTTCCGGGCTCTGGCGGCGGCTCCGGCCCTGGCATTGGCGGTGGCGCTGTTCCAGGCTTTGGCGGCGGCTCCGGCCCTGGTATTGGCAGCGGTGCCAGCCCAGGCTTCGGCGGTGCGCCGCAGGGACCTCCTCCTTCCCAAATACCAGCGAAACCCCCAAAACCGCAGGGTTCTCAAGGAGCCGTTTTGTTAGTTGAACCAATCACCATTCGTCCTTGCCTTTTCCGATTTACCTATGTTTGGTTAACCAATGGCCGCTCATTTTGGTTCTACCCAATTATCCTTGGCAGAAGATCCGTCGGCGGCTTTTATTGGGATTCCTCACGGCGCCGCTGGGTTTATTTCGCCTTAGACACAAATCACATCGATGTTGTCAGCTGCTCATTTTAAAAATCAGCCGGTTTCCCGGCTGATTTTTTTATGTTACTTCGGCCGTAAACAGGTTATAGTATTATTATCTTTTCAACTTGGAGGTTTCCCTATGATCAAACAAATTGGCACTGTTGCTGTATATGTCGAGGACCAGCAGAAAGCGAAGCAATTTTGGACAGAGAAGGTAGGCTTTGATATTGCAGCGGACCACCCAATGGGACCTGAAGCAAGCTGGCTGGAGGTTGCGCCAAAAGGGGCCGAGACTCGTTTAGTCATTTACCCGAAAGCCATGATGAAAGGCTCAGAGCAAATGAAGGCTTCTATTGTGTTTGAATGCGAAGACATCTTTGGTACATACGAGAAAATGAAGACAAACGGTGTAGAATTTCTCGGTGAGCCCAATCAAATGGAGTGGGGCACCTTCGTTCAATTTAAGGACGAAGACGGAAATGTGTTTTTATTAAAAGAATAAACTGTTGCGCACGGCGGTTCGATTCCGCCCTGCGCTTTCTTTGACTTTGAGAATGAATTTCATTTACAATTATTCATATGTGAGAATGATTGGAGTGAGACAAATGTTTGTACAGTTGAGAAAAATGACGGTTAAAGAAGGCTTTGCAGATAAAGTCATAGAACGTTTCAGCGCTGAAGGAATCATTGAAAAACAAGAAGGTTTAATTGATGTGACAGTGCTTGAGAAAAATGTGCGCCGCGGTGATGAAGAAGTTGTTGTCATGATTCGCTGGGAATCAGAGGATCACTGGAAGCAATGGGAAAAAAGCGATGCGCATATCGCCGGCCATAAAGCAAACAAAGGCAAACCAAAGCCTGACTATCTGATCAGCACTGAAGTGAGCATGTACCATGTACGTGCTGTCAAACAAGGGACATACAATCAATAAAAAGCTTGCGCCTTGCTGCAAGCTTTTTTCTAAGAGTCATGTTGATCTGCTTTGTTCGTATGTTACGGTATACAGCGGCTTATTTTTATGCCATTCTGCAAATAACACGTCCTCTGTCTTATCAATGTTCTTCTTTTTCAATTCTTGCTTCAGCCACTGTTCATCCACACCTGCTTCCTTCAGATTATCCCGGACAAGCTCTCCATCTATGATTAACGTGATTGGCAGGGAAACAGACTTCGAAGGAACCTGCAAATCCTTATTGGTCGGTTTGTCAAAGTCTGATTTTGGAAGCACGCTGACCATCCCGTTTGTTTCCAAAATCGCATATTCTACTTCTTGGATCGAAAAGCTCCCAGCTTGCCTCAAAAGGCTTTGCAGCTGGTTAATGTCCATCTTATTTTTCTTCAATACTTTATATTGAAGCTCCCCTTTGCGGATGACGATATTCGGCTCGCCCTCCAAGAACTTTCGCGATGATTTCATTTTTTGCGTGATAAATTCAATAATATAAATCAGCACGCCCCACAATAGCGAAGCAAAAATAATTTCTTTGATTTTGATTTCATGATCGTAAACGGCATTTCCGACCAATTCTCCTAAAATTAAAGCAGAGATAAAATCAAACGGCGTAATTTGAGAAAATTGGGTTTTCCCGAGAAGCTTTAAGATGATAAATAAAATGCCTAGACCGCAGACCAGTTCTACCGCAACGCTTAAATAATTTCCCATATTGATAGCACCTACTTCTTGATTATACTATCAGTATGGTCAATGCTTTCCTTTCTAAACCGGAAAAGCTCCGCTCAACGTTGCATGGTGAATTGGAGCATGTCATTGAAAAGCTGCTCTGCATCACTGCGGTCAATCTTGACAAGCGGGTCATTGAGGAAGGCTTGAAACGCGAGGCCAGTGTCCTTTGTTAAACCTGCTTCCGCCACTGCCTCCTGATTGGATATATGCCTAGCCGCCAGCATTTCCACACCTTTCGGAAGCGCTCCGGACAAAATCGGCTGGACACGGTTCCTTGTGATGAATGCGTTTGTTTCGACAATGGCTTGTATAGGAAGGTTTGAGACCTGGCCTTGATTCGGCATATTTACATTTGTGACGAGTTCACCCAATCCGAGAAGAGCCGCTATGATATTCACGCCTTCTTCTCCCGAAGCTTTCTCAGCAACGCCTCGTTGTTGCACGATCAACCGTTCTGTTTCTTGTCGTTTCTCAGCTCTGTCTTGTTTTCTGAATGATATAGGTGTGAGATGAAATTTCCATACTTCAGGCTGTTTGAGGTATGGGCCGGGAAGAAACTCTGCCAGATGCCTGTCTCCCGCAGCAGGGATGGCGCCATACGTTTCAAATAAATCAAACGCAACACGGTGTGCCGAACAAAAGACGCTGTCCCTCCAGCTTTCCCCCTCCAGCTCATATCCTCCTGATTCCCCATAGTGCGCGCTGAATTCACGGAATATAGGCAGCAGGTCAATATGGCGGTAAGAGGCTTTTGTGATCCATGTAAAATGGTTAATGCCGAGCACATTAACGCGGATATCCTCACGCCGCGGCACCTCAATCCCCAGCCTTTCCGTGACCATTTCCGCCAATAACTTTTGCGTCCCGAATACCTCGTGGCAGCAGCCAATCGCTTTGATGCCGGGAAACACTTTATACAGCACTCTTGTACAGACAGACATCGGGTTTGTATAATTAATGACCCATGATTCAGGTGCGTAGTCTCTTATTGCCCGGGCAATTTCCGCAAATATCGGCACAGCACGCAAGCCCCTGATGATCCCTCCAGGCCCGACAGTATCACCTACAGACTGATAAATACCGCAGCGCTCAGGCAAGTGGACATCGACTTCCATATCATCCAGTGATCCCGGCAAAATGGAAATAATGACGATATCCGCGGCTGATAACGCCTTTTTCAAAGTAGAAACAGCCTCATATCTCCATCTGCCGTTCCCGCTGTGATTGCCGATCACTTCATTTTTCTGAGCGGCTTCAAAATCAAGATCATAGAGCGCCACCGTGCCTGACATCCGTTCATCAATCGACAAATCACTCATCAGGCTTCTGGCCCAGCCTTGGGACCCCCCGCCGATATAGGCAATCTTAATCCGATCTAATGTACTGATATGAAACACTCCCTTTCTCAGCCTTTCACCGAACCAATCAGCATCCCCTTTGCAAAGTGTTTTTGTAAAAATGGATAGACCGCCAAAATCGGCAGCGTCGCTATGACAATGACAGCGAGTTTAATTCCCTGCTCCGGCGGAACGGCATTTTGCATCGTATCGCCATTGGTCGCCGTTAAATCCGATAAAATCGTGACTTGGCGAAGCACCATTTGCAGCGGCCATTTTGCACTGTCATTGATATATAAGAGAGCGTGGAAGAAATCATTCCAAATCCCGACCGCATAAAACAGCGCAAAGGTCGCTATGACCGGCTTTGACAGAGGCAGGGCGATCCGCCAGAAGACGCCGATTTCGGAACAGCCGTCAATTTTTGCTGATTCCTCCAGCTCGCGCGGCAGCTGCTGAAAGAAGTTTTTGATAATAATAAGGTTGAACGGATTAATCGCCATCGGCAGAATCAATGCCCAATACGTATCCAAAAGGCCAAGTGATTTTACGACAAGGTACGTCGGAATCATGCCGCCTGAAAACAGCATGGAGAAAATCACCAGATTCAACAGCAGATTCCGTCCCTTCACATGCCGTTTCGCCAGCGGATACGCCATCGTGAAGGTAAAAAACAGCTGTACAGCCGTCCCAACCACCGTGATGAAGATGGACACGCCCATGCTTCGAAGGAACGTCGGTGTCGAAAACACATACTTGTAAGCATCAAGTGTAAAGGTTTTCGGGAAAATAAAGAAGCTCCGCTGGGCGAGTTCCGCTTCTGTCGCAAAGGAACCGGCGATAATATATAAAAACGGCAAAATGGTAATCGCGCCGACACCGCCGAGAAACAGAATGTTGCAGACGTCAAACACCCGTCCGGCTTTGGTGTTGTGCATCGTGTGAATTTCAGCCATACCTCTCCCTCCTCTAAAACAATCCTTCCTGATCAAACTTTTTCGCAATGTAATTGGCGCCAAAAATCAAGATAATCCCGACAACTGATTTAAACAAACCGACCGCCGTGCTGTAGCTATACGCCCCTTGGGTAATCCCCATCATGTACACATACGTGTCGAAGATGTCAGCCACACTGCGGTTGAGCGAGTTCGTCATCAAATACACCTGTTCAAAGCCTAGATTCAAAAAGCTGCCGATTCTTAAAATCAACAAAACGATAATGGTGCTTCTAATCGCCGGCAGCGTAATATGCCACATTCTCCTGAACCGCCCCGCTCCGTCCATGATGGCCGCTTCATACTGCTCTTGATCAACCGTAGCAAGCGCTGCCAAAAATAGAATCGTTCCCCAGCCCGTCTCCTTCCAAATGCTTTGCATCACAATCATTGGCCGGAACCAGTCTGCATCCGACAAGAAAGAAATCTGCTCACCTGTCAGGCTCATGATCATTTTGTTGATCACACCTGTATCGACAGTAAAAAAAACGAAGGTGATGCTGATCACAATTGTCCATGATACAAAATGGGGTACGTAAATAAAGGTTTGGATACATCTTTTATACACAGCCTTTCTTACCTCATTCAAAAGCAGGGCCAAAATGAGAGGCGCGGGAAAGGCAAACAAAAGATCCAGACTCGCCAGCATGAGGGTGTTGCGCAGCAGCCGGAAAAAATCCGGATTCATAAAAAAGTCTTTGAAATAATCAAAGCCGACCCATTCGCTTTTCCAGAAGCCGAGATATGGCGAATAGTCTTTAAAAGCGATCAGCACACCCCACATCGGCAAGTATTTGAAAATCAAGAAATAAAGCAGACCGGGAATAAGAAGAAGATAAAGCCATTTGTCCCGTTTGAGCGCAGCCATCCAGCTGATGCCTTTTCCAGCGGTGAGAACAGGTGCATCTCCCTTCTTCGGCACTGTTTCCATATCTGTTCTCCTTTCGTGATACCGGGGCGCCCGCCGAAAGGCAGGCGCATCGGTTTATTTTGACGATTGGTACAATTTGTTCAAGTCCTTCATCAGGTCATTGCCGCCGCTTTTTTTCCAAAGCTCCACTGCATCAGCGAACCCTTTTTCATCAATTTCTCCAATGATAAATTGTGTTCTCGCGTCGAGGATGATGTTGTCAAGCTGGGCTCCTTTTTGGGTATAGACATCAGATACAAGCGACTCAGCTGGGTTAAAGACGGCTATTTTTTCTCCTTCGGTTATGATGTCCTTGCGATGCTGGAAGAGCTTGGTTTTCTGGTCTTCGATGTAATACTCGCTTTTCGGAATCGACATGCTGAACTGTGCCAAGCCTTCATGCTCATACAGGAGAGATTTGTTGTTTTTTTCAAGTGAGGTGAATACGCCGTCCTTGAGCTCGTAATTGCGGCCCTTCACTCCGTTGTTCGTGAGAATCTGCGCTTCCTTATCATTCATCTTATCGAGGAAGGACAGCACCTCTTTCAGCTCTTTTTCAGTTTTGACGCTTGATTTTGGTATCGTGATCATGCCTGAATAACCAGATGTCGGGAAAGTGCGCTTGCCATTCGGTCCCTCAAGCGAGCCGACGATATCAATGATATCCTTGTTCGACTCATCCGCCTCCTCCATCGCGCTTTGGATTTGAGACGCTCTTGAGCCTGTATCAACGATGACACCCGCTTTTCCTTTTACAACCGGATCATTCCACTTCGCAGAATCCATGACAGCAAAATCCTTATTGATCAATCCCTCATCATAGAGCTTTTTAAAAAACGTGAGCGCATTCATGTATTCCTTCGTTGTAAAATCTGGAATCAGCTTTCCGTTTTCAACACCGTAGCGGTTCGGAGCGCCGAACCAGATTTGCAGAACATCCCATGGGCTTCCATTGCCGAGTCCCATCCATTTCGGCACGACCATGCCGTACGTATCATCCTTGCCGTTTCCGTCAGGATCTTTTTCCTTAAAGGCTTTCAGCACTTCATAGAAATCATCAAGCGTTTCCGGCATATCCAGACCGACATTTTTCAGCCAGTCGGTTCTGATGATCATACACGCCCTGATCAGATCCCTCGTTCTGTAGATTCCGTACACCTCGCCGTTCACCGAGCTGTTCTTCAAAATCTTTTCATCTGCCTGGCTTAAATTCTTGTAGTCTTTTAAATAAGGAGACAGTTCCCAAAACGCCCCTGCTTTGACAGACTTGATAAAGCCGGCTGACTTATCTTTAATGACAATCGCGTGAGGCATCTCTCCTGAAGCCATGACGATGTTGAATTTGTCGTTGTAGGATGAATCAGGCACCCATGTGACCTTAATCTCTTTGCCTGTGTATTTTTCGAGCGCTTTTAATGAAGGGCTTTTATCACTCGGGCTTTCCGGCGATAAAAGCGGCGCCATAATTTTGATCGTATCTTTCGAACCGCTTGCTGAATTGGATGTTTCCGAATGGCTGCATCCGGCGATCATCATGGCAGCAAGCGGCAAGGCCATCCATTTTTTTCGCATTCTTATTTTCATGTTGCGTAAGTCCCCCTTTTTTCAATTTGCATTTCCCCTTTGCCCCTCTCAATATAAAGCGCTTACATAAATTCTTGCAATCTTCATTTTTTGCACCATTTCTCCTATGAAATTCCGGCTGTTATCCTTTTTTGCCCGATGTTTCTTTTTTTGCCGGAAGGGAATCTCCGATCAGTTCCAGCGCCGCTATGACATTTAAACACCATTGAGAGACAGTGTTCGTTGTCACCCATGGAAGCTCCTCTAGCTGCGTCCATGTCTCGATGCGCTCCGGTTTGATCGGAAGCGGCGTATGGCTGAGCTTATCATCGAGCAAAAGATTCCACGCTTTGGCGGCGAGATGAGGATCTTGTTTTTTTCTCGCGGCGTAGGCTGTCATACCGGCGGCGAACATCGGCCAGTGAAAATGCCTGTCATGAAGAGCGCCTCCGCTTTTTTTCCGTTTTTCCTCATCACTGAGTGTGTAAAATTCGCCGAATTCACTCAGCATATCCTCCCATTCCCGGTCATCAAGAAGCTCAGCCAGCTCCATCCACACTTGCGGCGCGCCGAAGGCAATGATCATATGATATCCGCCCGCAATGCCGTCTCCCATGTGATGAAGCATCGAGGTCGCCGGGTCATATTCAAATGTCGGGCCGGATAATAAGCGGAGCGGCAGCAGCTTCAGACAGTTGATTCCCGTTTCGATTTTTTTGAGATATTTCGGATTTTCGGTCCGCTCCCATTCCGCCAGCCAGTTCGAGCAAAACGCCGCCCAGTCCGGTCCCGTTCTGGCGTGAGTCGGGTGCTTGCCTTTCTCGTAAAAAGCGCGCATCGGATCGGTTTTGACGAGGGCATAATCGGCATCCTTCACTTCTGTCAAAAGATCTCCCGTCCGCTCATCACCCGTCAGATAATAATAGAATTTATAAAGCCCGGCCATGCTGATTCTCGCTTCCTTGCAGCCGCATCCCCAGTGCACAACGTTATGCCGTGAACCAAGTCCGGCGTATTCACCGAGGTGAAAGCTGTCCGTTTCGCTCGTATGGCGGGTCATGGCTTCTGCCATGCGAAAGATATCCTCTCTGCCTGAGCGGAAAAACGCCTGCCACAGCCATAGGGTCGGAACGAGCTCATTGTTTTGCCATGCGTATCCACCGAGATCGTACCGCCACATATGCCGGATCGGGTCATACGTATGCATGACATCGCCATAATGCCAAAAACCGTACCATCTGCGTTGCTCTACTTCCTTTTTATAAAACAGAAAGGCCGCATCAAGCTGTTCTTCCAGCTCTTTTTTGAGCGGATGGGATGTGTCAATGATGCTCCATACCCCGAGTGCTTTTGATTCGTAATAGACGTCCGGCTCGCATACAATGAGCGGCGGCGCCTGCCATTTGTCAGCCAGCGCATTGAGGACTTCGTCAGACGGCATGTGCGAAAAGCACGCCAGGCTTATTTCATTTGTGTTCGCAATGCCTGTCGGATCAGAGCGCATTTCATCAAAGCCTTCATACGCGCTGGCCACGTGGGTGTTTCCTGTATAATGCCGCAAATCCATCGCTTCGCCGTCCGGAGGCCAAAGCCAGATAGTCATTTTGGGGCGGCTGCCGGCAAGACCTGTGATTTCCAGTGCTGAAGGATATTTCTCAAAGAAATACCGCAGGCCGAGAGCCACACCGCCATTTTCTCCGCCCGCATAGCAAAGCCCCTTCGCCCGGCTGCCATGCAGCATGCCGATCCACGCATAATCTTTTCCGGTCCGTTTAGACAGGCTGTAATGATCGCTGGAATCTTGCACGAGCTTGACATCGTCCCAAACCGCATTCTGTGTGCCATGTGCAAACCATTCCTTATGCTCTTCATCTGAAGACAGCATTTCTCCATTGATTTGTTTTTCATAAAGCGGATATCGTTCATTGAATTTACGTGTGCCAAACAGCTGGGCGGGTTCTTTGTACATCCCTTTCTCTCCCGCAAAGCGGAAATGGCGGTTGTACGGCTCTCCCTCCCAAAAAAGGGCAAATTCGATACCGAGCCCCTTTATGAATTCTTGTTTACCGCTCCTGTCAATCAGCTGCGTGTGCACAAGGCCGATCTCAGACAGCCCGGCATAAAACGTCAATCGGATGACAAACGGCAGCCATTCTTCATTCGTTTTATGGAGCACATGCACTCCCTCGATTTTGACTACTGCTTTGACAGGACCACTCTGCTCAATCGCCGCCCGTTTGATAACGCTGACAGACGTTTCTTGAAAAAGAACCGTTTCCGCCGCTGACTCCTTTCTCGTTTCTCTAATGGCAACGAGCCTCCCGCCTGCGGCGATCGGCTTTCCGTTGATCTGCAATGATTGAATGAAATCAGATCCTGTTTTATGAATGGTACAAACGAGTGCTCCTGTATCCACTTGGATATCGTGCTCTGTCTCATGAATACTGAGCGATTCAGTTGGCTGCGGGACTTCTCTTTTTTGTACGATAAAGCTTTGGTTTTCCTTACCGCCAAACACCGCCGCGTGCTTTGTCCACTTGATGCTCCCGTCCGGCCAATAGGCCGACGGTTCGCTTTGCACATATCGCGTTTCCGCGTTTTCATTCATAAGCGCCAGACGGTCACCCTTTTTTAATTCTCCTTTTTTCCATGGCACGCCCCACGTCACACCGCTTATCACCTTTGGCTGTCCTGATAACCATTTGATCTTTTTCATCGGTCTCTCCCTCCATAGAAAAAAGCTGATTCGATGCAAAGAATCAGCTGGGATTGTCAAATTGAATCACACGGTATTCATGCGGTCCGACCGCCAGCCTCCCCGCTTTGGTCAAACAGTTCGTCAACAAATCCATTCCCGCTTCCGGCAATGTCACGCTCCCGCCTTTTCCATCCATATTCACAACGATCCACACAAGGCCGTTTTCGCCTATACGCGGGGCAACGATCGTGCCGGGTGTCACATCCGACCGGCTGGAAATAACAGCTTCCTCCGCGTAATGCCTAACGAGCGCTTCCAGCATCGCATCCCCTTCTTTCCCGGATGGAAGCGAGCCCAGCATGACAATTTTCCCCTCGCCGTAATTCCGTTCCGTCAGAAATGCATGGCCCGCCCCCGGTCCTGATTCAACCGTGCCAAGGGTGTTTCCGCTCTCTGTGTCAAACACCGCGCTCCATAGTCCGAGCGGTGCCGTGATGCCAAACGCTTTTCCTGTATTCACGTTCTCATTCATCGGAAAGGTAAAAAGTGTTTTGATCCCTGACGTTTTCTCAAGTTCGCCAAGTCCGCAATCGGTATGAATGGTATGCTCGCATGTGCGCCCTCCTGTCAGCGGCCCAGTGATCCAGATGCCGCCCGCTTCAGCGAATGCCGAAGCTTTTTTGATAAATTCAGAAGACAAATACGGCACAAATGGCGTAAACAGCAAGCGATAGCCGTCCAGTGGAGCGCCTTCCGGAATAAGGTCACGGTGAATCCCCGTGTTGAGAATACGTTCATAAAAATGCGTCACAAGCGAACGATGCCGGAGTCCCCGGTGAGGCTCAGTTTTAATAAATGCTTTTGCTCTGTCAGAGTAAGTCATTGCCGCCTCGGCTTGAACGGGTTCAGTCGATAGAATAATAGGCTCGATTTCCTTTCTTGCCCGCTCAACCGCCAGCACATTTTGATAGCCGATGGTGGGTTCGCCCCAGGCACTGAGAACCGAACCGTGGGAAATCTCGCTGCCTGAACGCTGCTGTCGCCATAGCCAGTAGCAAAATCCCTGGCTTCCTAAGGCGTAGGACGATACGGCTTCGGCCTGCAAATACCCGTCTGCGTGCGGGTAAGCGGAGCTTTCAAGCGAGGCGGCATACGACGGACTCGTTTCCAAAATCCAAAACGGGCGTCCCTGTTTCAGATTTCTCCATAAATCACAGTTCAATAAAAAGGCAGAGGCGTTTTCCTGCGAAGCGTACGTGTCATAGGAGGCAAAATCGAGATTCTGAAACATTCGCTCATTGTCCACGCTGAACATGACTGATCCGTTATGCGTGATCGGCGCATCTGAATAGCAGCGGATGATTTTGGCCTGTTCATCCGCAAACGAAGCGATCATCTCCATCGAAAACAGCTGATACATGGTGCTTAGGGAAGCGTGATGCAGAAACGGGGCCGGTCCCGGCTGTGGGACTTGCTCAAACGTCTGATAGGTTTCGCTCCACACATCGGTTCCCCAAGCTTCATTCAAGCGCTCAATCACCCCGTAGCGATTTTTGAGCCAGTCATGCCATAAGCGCAAGCATGTCTCACACATGCATTCTGCAACATGGCATTTAAACTCATTGTCTAGCTGCCATCCGATCAGCCCCGGGAGCCGGCCAAGCTCCTTGGCGATGGCTGTGGTGATGATGGCGGCTTTTTTTCGGAAATACGGGTTGTTCGTACAGGCATGCTGACGGGAGCCATGCCCCATGATCTCTCTTTTTTCATTGACATGCATGCGTTCGGGCCGGCCGTGTGAGAACCAAATTGGCGGGGTAGGCGTCGGCGTGCACATAATCGTTTCGATCCCGCTTTCATACAGCCGGGCGATGATTTCTTTGAAAAAACCGACGTCAATTTTTCCTTCTTCAGGTTCCATGACAGACCAGGCAAATTCGCCGATCCGCACAACATTTACGCCAACTTCACGCATGATGTCAATGTCCTGCTGAATCGTCTCTTCATCCCATAATTCCGGATAATAGCAAGCGCCATGATACAGTTTTCTCATCCCATTTTCACCTTTCTTTGATGATCGATTCTGTCAATGGCAGGCCGAGCTCCTTTATGCCTTTTGCCACAAGTTTCGCCATTTCATTTGCGCCTTTTTTTGTAAAATGCGTGTAATCGTTAATCCCTTCTGAAATCATAAAATAGGTGTACACTTTTTCCTCGCCCTTCTCAGTAAAGAAAGCGAGACTTTTCTCCATCAGATCAATGAGCTGGACATTCTCCTCTTCAGCCGTCTGCTTCATGGCAATGCAGTAATCAGGAAAATCGTTCAAAAACACGCCGTTTTCGTAATGAAAGCGGGCTACGGGGGTAATGAGAAGCGGATGGGCGCCTTTTTCCCGCGCGCCTGCGATATACTGCTTTAAATATTGTTTATAAGTAGTATAGGGCTCGGTGTAGCGCTCCGGCTTATTTTTTGACGCGTCATTATGGCCCATCTGCACGAACAGCCAATCATCCGGCTCAATCACATCGAGGATTGCCTGAAGCCTGCCCTCTTCCACAAATGTTTTCGAGCTTCTTCCCCCGATCGCTCTGTTGATCACTTGAATATGCTCCGGCAGATGCGAGCCGAGAAACTGCCCCCAGCCCCCTTGATTTGTGCTGTCTCCATACGTTTGAACAGTCGAATCGCCGGCAAGATAAATATGATTTGCCATTTTTTCATTCCTCCTCGTTTTTTATACAGCTTCCATCACGGATAGCTCTTCCCTTGAAAAAGACCGGTGCGTACAGCGCTTGAGCATTGGTTCGTCCTGCCCGTTCGTTAATCATCTTGTCGTAGCGTTCAGCCTTTGCGTCTTATCCCTTAGTCCTCCTACAGCGGCGCCTCCGCTTTACTTCCCACTATGTACAGGGCGGGCTTCGGCGGTTTTTTCATTCCCGTTCCGAGGTAAAAGCTCGTGTGCGGCGGCTGGTTGTAGGCGGTATTCTGCCAGGCGATGCCGAGCCTGTAAACCGGATCATGCATCAGCGTGTAAAAGCGGTGGCGGGTGAGATGTGTCGTTGTATAGATACGGAGCGCGCTGCTGTCTTCCGTTCTCCATATCACTTCTTCCCGCCAGTCTCCGAACAGGTTGGCCTGAAGAACCGGGTTTCCTTTCGTGCCGTTGTTGGACAGCACGCCGGCCGGCTGAAATATCGTCTTCAGACAGCCGTTTTCAGCATCCCATTTTTCAATCTTTGGCCTGCCAATCGTTCCGTCCCAGTCATGATCAAGCAGTTCTCTGACCAAATCACCGTCCCACCAGATGGCGAAATTGGCTGAAGCGGGCGCTTTGTCGCTGATTTTTTCGCCTTTGCTCGTGAAAAGCCCATACGACATGCCATCATTGCCCGGCGGATCAATTCCCCAGACGAGCGACCCTTTGTAGCTTGGATCAATATGAGCTGCCATGCCCCGGCCAACGTCAGTTCCAGCATGGACGCCCCATAATATCTCACCGGTTCCGGCATCTCGCAGTGACAGTCCGTACGGCTTCGTGGCGTCCTCATGCACCTGAAACACTTCAAGCCCTTTTCGTGACGGGTCCAGATCCCCTACATGCATCGCGTCTCCGTGCCCGAGCCCCGTTGAGTACAGGCCGGTTCCGTCATGATCGACAGCCATTGCGCCGTATATGATTTCATCTTTTCCGTCTCCGTCAACGTCTGCCACGCTCAAGCTGTGGTTCCCCTGTCCTGCGTACGCTTCATGGCCCTGCTGGTTGGAGTCAAATAGCCAGCGTTTTTTGAGCCTTCCGTTTCTGAAATCGTATGCTACGAGAACGGCTCTCGTATAATAGCCCCGCGCCATCACGAGGCTCGGCCGCTCCCCATCCAAATAAGCGATCCCGGCGAGAAAACGGTCCATCCGATTTCCATAGCCGTCTCCCCAATCCTCCAGTTTGCCGCGGGGCGGTTCATATTCCACGGTCGTGAGCGCCTCACCGGTTTCTCCTTTAAACACCGTCAAATATTCCGGTCCGGACAGAATCCTTCCCTGTTCATTTCTAAAATCGGCATGCTCATCACCGATGATATGTCCTTTCCCGTCTGTTGTGCCGTCAGCTGTTTTCATGGCGATTTCTGCTTTTCCGTCACCGTCAAGGTCATACACCATAAATTGCGTGTAATGAGCGCCCGCTCTGATGTTTCTGCCGAGGTTGATGCGCCACAAAAAGGTGCCGTCCAGTTTATAGGCATCTATGAGCACCTCCCCGGTATAACCGTCATGAGCGTTGTCTTTTGAATTGGATGGGTCCCACTTCAGGATCATTTCATATTCTCCATCCCCGTCTATATCCCCGACACTGGCATCATTGGCGCTGTAAGTGTACGGCTTTCCGTCCGGCGCCACACCGCCTTCCGGTTTGGCAAGCGGAACCTCCAGGACATTTTCCTGCCAAACACGAGCTTCCTTGGAAAGCTTTTCTTCCCGTCCTTTATTGACAGCCGCCACTTGATAAACAGAGTCAGCCGTTCCATTTTGATCGAGAAAATTAGTGCTTTCATCGATTGGATCGCGGGTGATCCGCTTTCCATCCCGATAAAGGTGAAAAGCCGTCGTCTCATGATCCGTGCCGAGAAAACGCCAGCTGACAAACACGCCCTGTTCTGTCTTTACCGCAATCAAACCTCTGGTCAGGTATTCCATTTGCCTCTTTTTTGGTTTCATTTTAATGGGAACGGGCTGCGCGCAGCCCGTTCCTTCCCCCTTTCAGTTAAGGCGTATACATATTTGGTTTTGGCTGTTCCGCCATGCCGTCTCCTAAAAAGAAGCTTGTGTGCGGCGGCTGGTTATAGGCGACATTTTGCCAGGCGATGCCAAGCCGGTACACCGGATCGTGTATCAGCGTATACAGCCTGTGCTCAGTCGGAATGGTCGTCGTGTAAATGCGCAGTGCACTGCTGTCCTCCGTTCTCCACACCACTTCCTCGCGCCAGTCACCGAGCAGATCAGCCTGAAGCGTTGGTGTTGCTTTTGTGCCGTTGTTAGCCGCTGCGCCTGATGCAGTCAGCACATTTTTCGATACGCCGTTTTGATAATCCCACTTATCAATTCGGTTGCTGTCCAGCTGTTCCCGCAGCAGATCGCCGTCCCACCAGATGCCGAAGTTGGTCGAGGACGGAGCCCCGCTTCCGATTTTGACCCCTTTCGCTGAGTAGAGAGAACCGTTTGCCCACACCTCCTGTCCCGGATAACGCGGGTCAATATCAGCAGCCATTCCCCGGCCTACATCCTTGCCGGCATAAACGCCCCAAAGGATTTTTCCGGTTGCAGCATCCCGAAAAGATAAGCCGTATTTTGCATTTTTGTCCTCATGAACTTGAAACACCTCAAGCCCCGGCCGGCCCGGATCAAGATCTCCTGTATGAAGGGCATCCCCATGGCCTAATCCGGTCGAGTACATGCCTTTCCCGTCATGATCAACAGCCATTGAGCCGAAAATAATCTCATCTTTTCCATCCCCGTCAACGTCCGCGATGCTCAGGTTGTGATTCCCCTGTCCAGCAAACGCTTCATTTCCTGACTTTGAGGAGTCCAGCGTCCAAAGCTTTGACAGCTTTCCATCCCTGAAGTTATAGGCAACTAGCATGGTTTTAGCGTAATACCCTCTGGTCATGATCAGGCTCGGCCGCTGTCCATCAAGGTAGGCAATGCCGGCGAGAAAACGGTCAACACGGTTGCCGTAGCTGTCTCCCCAATCCGACACATTGCCGCGCGTCGGTTCAAAATTTGCGGTGACAAGCTCTTTCCCGGTTGAACCTTGAAACACAGTGAGATATTCAGGGCCTGAAAGCACACGCCCCTGTTCATTTCTGTAATCTGCATTGGCATCTCCAATTACTTTGCCCGTGCCGTCTTTTGTCCCGTCTGCCGTTTTCATTGCCACTTCCGCTTTTCCGTCACCATCAAGGTCATACACCATAAACTGGGTGTAGTGCGCGCCCGCTCTGATGTTTTTGCCGAGATTGATCCGCCATAACTTTGTGCCATCCAGTTTATACGCGTCAATCAGCACGTCACCCGTATAGCCATCCTGTGAATTGTCTTTTGAGTTAGACGGGTCCCATTTCAGGATCAGCTCGTATTGCCCGTCACCATCCACATCGCCAACACTTGCGTCATTAGCGCTGTACGTGTAAGCTTCACCCTTTGGCGTCGTGCCGCCAGCCGGTTTATCCATCGGGACGGAATGATACGGCTGCGCCCATACGGAGGCTTTTTCAGAAGCCGGCTGTTCGGTACCGTTTACAACAGCCCGAACCGTATACGTTGAGCCCGCCGATCCGTTTTTATCCACATAGTTCGTTGTTTTGACAGGCGCAGCATTCAGTTTTTGCCCGTCTCTGTACACATTGAACAAAACAGATGCGTTTTCGGTTCCAAGAAACCGCCAGCTGACAAAAATGCCCCCGTCCGTCTTGACCGCTACAAGCCCCCGGTTCAGCGCTTCCATCTGCCGCGCTGCCCCTTCAGCTTTCACAGGACATACAGAGGCTCCCATCACCAACAAGACCAGCAACGTAACAGCGGTAAACATGCGTTTCCTTCGTGTAATCATCAGACAGCTCCTTCTCATTTATCTGTAAGCGCTTACCTAAATTGGATTTTATGCGCTGTGTGAGCTGTCTTCAATTTCACTTTTTTGCATCTGCCTATTTCGGACAATGCACTTTTTTGCGTATTTGTCATTTTTTTGTTACCCGGCTTGATGATGCTGGGCCTCCGTCTTTTGAAATCCCCTAAGAGCAAAAAACATCAACACAAGCCCAAATAAACATGGGCCGTAAAACGGAATCAGGCCAGGAAGCGTATACAGCAAATAAAGGACAAATCCGCACCCGATCAGCATACAGCCGGTCGTCAGCGGCCTCATGGCGCCAAAAAGCAGTGCCTGCGGAATATATTTGCGAAGCGGGAGCTGGTAATGCACATAAAGGGGAAACACATACATCAGCGCGATGATATACAAAAGCCCTGCAAGCAGCGTGCAGCTTGTTACGGCAAAGGACAGCCAATCCGTACTGGCAGAAAAATAATGATAGTTCGCGGACAATATGAGCAAAAGAGCCCAAAACGCCAATCCGATCGCATTAACCTTGAGAAACTCTTTTTTATAGGTATCGAGAAATAACGGAAATATCGGGACATCCTTTTGCCCCATCAGCCATTTCCTTATAACGGCACACATCGCGGCTGTGCTCGGCGCCCATCCGAAAAGAACGCCGCCCAAAAGTGTAAACAACAGCCACAGCCCGTTGAGCCATGCTATTTTCACCACCGCTTCGCAGCCTGCATAAAGCGCATCCGTTACATTCGTCTTCATCTTCTCACCGCTTGATGCACGGCAAAATCCCTGTAAACGGCTTTCATGGGGGCCATCTGCCGGAACCCGATTTTTCCTTTTGTTAACACAGGCCCATATGTGCTGCCGTCGTCCATCCACTCAAGAATGGGCAGACCATTGATTGAAAAGTGCACATAGCCTTTGTCTTTGATCAGCTTCATACGATACGGAGAATCAGCGTCGTCTGGAGCAGGCAGCGGATCGGCACCCATTGCGGCGAGGTGGAAACCGCGGCTTTTTCTTAAATTGCAGGTGCGGAATGCTCTTTCCTCCGCGTATTTTCTGCGGAAATACGACAGGTGGAGAGCGTTGACGTCCCCCGAATGATACTCGGGGTATTGTCCCGTTCTTTTCTGGAGACTTGGATCAAACAAATCCTCGCCTCCCATTCCCGCAGCAGAAAAAAACAGCATACACAATCCCGGCTGCTCGATCGGAGAGAAATCCCATGTCACAATGATGCCGTCTGGAAAGGTTTCCGGACACCAAAAGACAAAGTGCGCTTCATCCTGGACATGTGACAGGTGCAAGCTGTGATCGTCAAATGAGATCTGTCCGCCTCCCTCCATCCGCCAGTCCTTCACATCGCTTTTAGACCGGAGCGGATTGCGGTACAAGCAAGCGCCTTCCTTATACATGTTCTTTTCCCTCCCGGCTCACAAGGTGGTCCTTAAGCGGAAGTCCGAGCTCTTCAATGCCTTCTGCCACAAGCTTCGCAACCTCCATTGCCCCTTCTTCCGAAAAATGCGTATTGTCCTCAATGCCGTCCGGGTAATTCGGATGTTCATTCGGCTGAAACCAAACGAACAATCGCTTCGACTCCTCCGGCCCGTATGCTTCATACAGCACCTTTGTTTTCGCAAGCAGATCAATCACAGGTACATCGAGCTCCTTCGCCAGTGCTTTCATCGCATCAGGGTACTCGCCGAGCGTATGCTCAATCCGTCCGTTTTCATCAAAGCGGCGGCGCTGCACCGATGTGACGAACACAGGATGCGCGCCCTTTTCGCGTGCCGTATCTGCAAACAAGGTAAGAAACTGCTGAAATGTGGAGTACGGCTTCGTCCCCCGCGGTTTTTGGTCATTGTGGCCGAATTGAATCAACAAATAATCGCCTTGTGTGATGCGTTCGGCAATTGCTTGAAGCCTTCCTTCCTCCACAAAAGAATTGGTGCTCGCTCCTCCTTTGGCATGATTGCGGACCAGCACATCTTCAGAAAACAATTGCCCGAATACCTGCCCCCACCCCGCCATCGGCGCTTCATGAGGCGGGCAGTCACTCACAGTGGAATCCCCCGCTAAAAATACTTGAATCGGTTTCTTCATCACATGTTCTCTCCTTTCACGGCGTTTCCTGATACATTTGCCTGAAGACACCCGGAGGCATGCCGACCTGTTTTTTAAAAATCCGGTTAAAGTAATTGTGGCGGTAGCCGACTTCTTCTGATACGTCATGAATTTTTTTATTCGTATTGACCAGCAGTTCTTTCGCCTTTTCGATTCTGATCTGGGTCACATAATCGATAAAATTAATGCCGGTCACTTGCTTAAATGCCTTGCTTAACGTATATGAATTCATGCCAAGCGCATCGGCACAGCTTTCCAATGAAATGTCCGCCATATACTGTTCGTGAATCATCGCAATCACACGTTCTGCCAGCTGCTTTTGCTGTCTGTTTTTTCTGCCCTCAAGCTTGGAAAGGTAAGGCGTCACCACTGCATCCATCAGCCAGGCCGCCGCTTCATTTGGTTCGCGCAATTCTGAAATATCAAGAAACGGATTCCGATGCTGAAACAGTTCGCTGGGATTGAGCCCGGAATGCAAAATATCCTCCTGAATGCGGGAAAACAGCTGAATCAGGGCGGAATGCACATGCCTGTCTATGGCCGCCTTTTCCGCCAGTTCCCTCATACATCCATCTATCAGTTCCTTGGCTTCCTGTTTTCTTTCCAGCCGGATGGCCTGAACAATTTGTTTTTCCAGCTCAAAGGGGTAATAAGGGGCGAACTGCTCATCCTGAGGGAAGTCGGCCTGCAAATCAATGACCTGATCCCGGTTAGCAAACTGCCTGCGGGATTTGCCGCTTTTCACATTCTGAAATAAAGAAGGAATTTCCGTGACACGCTCCGTCTCGCTGCTCAATGTCGAGGTCAGGCATAGTCCGGTTACATTCCCAAATTGGCGTGCCAGCTCTGTTATATACGCCTTCAGATCAGAGCTGTTTGTTTTTATCACAAGAACGGTGACAGAAAGCCGGCCGATATCAAGTATGGAGAGCTGAAAAACGCGTTTATCCGCCAATTCCTCAGCGATATTAGTCAGGGTAAACACGGCAAGCTGTTCATCACCTTCACGGAAGATGCTTTTTTCACAGCGGAGCCCTGTCACCTGTAGATCCAGCACATGAAACACGTTTCCGCCGATGTTCCAGCCAGCCTCCTCCATCCGAGATCTGAGACTGTCCTCGTTGTCATAGTAAAAATCCCCCTGCAAGAGGTGCTGCAAAAAACTCTTTTTCATATGGGGCGTCTGCCGCAGGAGCTGCTCTTGGAGCTTCCGGCTTTCAAGGGATAGATCCTGCCATCTCTTTTCAATCCACTTGAATTCATCCTGCCCGGACGCCTGCCATACTTTCTTCTCTCCACCGGTAAACAAGCCAAGCAAATGCTGAATGGGACGATAGATTTTTTTTGATGCATACCATGTCATGCATACCGCCAAACCGATGCAAATGACCAGCATCACGATGATCACTTTTGATAAAAACACCATCGGCGCTGTAATAGCTGAAAGAGGCGCCGCTGACACAAAGGTCCATTGCTGATGCATCCGGTTCATTTCTCCAAAGGAGACAGAATACACCTTGCCTTCCCATTCCATCTGAAAATGGCCGTTCTCAGCAGGCTGTTTTTTTATCTCTTGAAGTAAAGTCTTTTTAAAATCTTTTTCTCCCTCATGAAACAGCACCTCTCGATTTTGATCCAAAAGCAGCGCACTGCCATCAGGATAGGGGGACAAGCTTTGCAGGATTGATTCCATTTCTTTCGGATCAACCGCCAGCATGATCGCGCCGAACGGTTTCTCCGCCGCGCCCGGAATGAGCTGGATCAGCATCGCTTGGTTTCCCGACCGTTTCCAATAAATGCTGTGGTCTGAGGAAAGCAGCGAGCGATACTTGCGAAGCGCCTCCTGTTCTGTCAAAGCGCTGTATTCAGGGCTCAGCACAAGTGGCCGGGGGCTGTTCAGAAAGATGGAAGCCTGCTCGATCAGCGGCTGCTGGTCCCGCAAAAGAAACAGCTTTTTCGTTAATTGATAGGAGAACGTAAAGTCTTTCTCCAAATCCCTCTCGGCCAATCCGTTCATCAGTGAAGAATCGTAGGCCATCTGGGTGAGTGCCAGTTCAAGCACTCCCAGCTTCTCATCCATTCGGCTGACCTCACGCGCCACCTGTGTTTCATGCGATCTCTGCAGCTCTTTCTCCACCTTGTCGATCGAAAGAAAGTAGATTGCGCCGCCAGTCAGCAATCCGGGAATACAGGCAATCAGCAAAATGAAGACAAAGTTTCTTTTAAAATACGTTCCCTTCCAGCGAGAAACCCGTTCCTTCTGTTGAGGCTGTTTTTTCATCCCTTTCCCCCCGCCGCTGTCTTTACTGATACACGCGTTTTTTCGTTTTCAAAACATCAGCAAGAAACGTCAGCGCAAGTCCCTGCCCCCATCCTTGTATTCGTTTGTAAGGCACCTGTTTGTATCCTTCGGCATTTTTCATGACGGCTGTCCCGGCCGATACCTTGCTGACCCGTCCGTCCTCTTCCACTGCATCCAAAATGGCGGCAAGCGATTTCTGCACATATTTTGTATACAGCTTTCCGCTCGATATCAGAGCAGAAGCAATACCCGCTGATGCCGAAACCTCCAGATAAGAATCCGGATCATCCAAAATCGTATGCCACAGCCCTGATTCATCCTGAAGCCGGACAAGCGCGCTCAGCTGGTCTCTGAGCGATCCGTCGATGATCATAAAGGAAGGATGTGTCACCTCAATGAGCGGGAGCGCCTTTGCCATCGTGAGTGCCGCCCAGCCGTTCGCCCTGCCCCAATAAATCCCCGACAGATGATTTTGCGCTTTGTTGTCCCAGGCGTGGTAGTACAAATTCGTGACAGGGTCCTGAAGCACATCCTCATGTCCGTGAAACTGGCGCAGGCCGTCTTCAAAATAATCCTCACGCTCCATGATCCGCCCAATTCTCAGCATAAACAGCCCAGCCATCATCAGCGTATCCGCCCATGCCTGCTCAGGAAACACATATTCTGCCGCATTCACCGTATGCTGAAGGATACCCTCGCCAAAGCGCGGCGCCTTATGCAGCACATATTCCGCCATCTCGGCCGCTGTTTCCAAATACACGTCATCACCCGTCACCTTGTGGAGGAACAAAAGCGTATGCCCGATGGAAACTCCGTTGATTGAAAGCGGCGGCAGCCCATCCTCCAGCTGTTCATCCACCCACGTTTTTAACAGATTGATATATTCCTCGTTTTCCGTCGCTTCATAGGCCTCCGCCACGCCGTAAAACGCGACGCCGCCCGGCCAATCCCACGCAAAATCCATCTGAAATGTCCGTTTCACGATCCGGTCAATAACCGACGTCACCTTTTCTTCATCAAAGATAAGCTGTGCCATCTGCAACACTCCTTTTTATTTTAATCCGGTCGTACTGATGCCCTGAACGATATATTTCTGAAACAAAAAGAAAACAAGAATCACAGGCAATAACGAGACGGCCGACATGGCAAACATCGCACCCCAGTTCGAAGCCGACTCTGTATCGAGAAAAAGCTTCAGCGCAAGTGAAACAGGATAAAGCTCCGGCTTATTCAAATACAAAAGCGGCTGAATCAGCTCCTCCCACTTCCAATAGAAGGAGAAAATCGCAGACGTCGCAAGCGCGGGGGCAATCAGCGGGAGAATGATTCGCCAAAAGCAGGCAAAGCGCCCGCATCCGTCGATTCGCGCGGCTTCATCCAGCTCTTCGGGAATCGTCCGGATAAACTGGATCATCAGAAAGATAAAAAACGCATGCCCGAAAAATTGCGGAACGACAATTGGTTTAAAGGAATTCAGCCAGTCTAATTTCGCAAACATAATATACTGCGGAATCATCAACACTTCATGAGGCAGCATTAACGTCCCCATCATGCACGCAAACCAAAATTTTTTTCCCTTAAACGGAATACGCGCAAATCCGTACGCAATGACAGCCGATGACAGGACGGCACCGATTGTTGACAGTCCGACAATGATCGCCGAGTTTTTAATAAACGTCAGAAACGGCTGTCCCGCAATGCCCTTCCACCCTTCAGCATAGTTACTGAGAATAAAAGGGTCGGGAATGAGAGAATGTGAGGTTGTAAAAATACTGGCGCTTTCTTTAAACGAGCTGACAAACAGCCAAATGACCGGGTACAGCAGTAACACCGCCAGCGTTGCCGTACAAACATGGAACAGTATGCGTTTGGGACTGACGCGCCCGGCTTTTTTTCTTTCTAAAACCGGGGCTTTTCTGACAGGCTCGTTGACCGGCTCCATCCGTCATTCCTCCTTTGACTCGTAATGAACCCAATATGACGATGTTTTAAACAATATGAGCGTAATCAGCCCGACAATGACAAGCATGACCCACGCCATCGCCGATGCGTAGCCCATTTGAAAATAGTTAAACGCCCGCTGGAACAAATAGAGCGAATAGAGAAGTGTCCCGTCAAGCGGCCCGCCCTCGCCCTTCGAAATGATATAGGCAGGTGTAAATGTCATAAAAGCAGAAATCGTCTGCATCACTAGGTTAAAGAAAATAATCGGTGTAAGAATCGGAAGCGTGATCTTGAAGAAACGCTGCACCCGATTTGCCCCATCCACACTTGCCGCTTCCAAATAAGAAGACGGAATGTTTTTCAGCCCGGCCAGAAAAATCAGCATTGACGACCCGAACTGCCAGACGGACAGCAGAATCAATGTCCACAGTGCACTTGTCGGATTCTGGTACCAAAGAATTTTTTGATCAATTCCGACAAAAAACAGCAGCGCATTGATGACCCCGTCATTGCCAAAAATATTGCGCCACATAATCGCCACGGCGACGCTCCCGCCGATGATCGAAGGCAGATAAAAGAGCGTTCTGTAAATGGCCGTTCCTTTTGCTGCATTGTTTAAAATGACAGCGATAAAAAGCGCGAAGCCGAGGCGGAGCGGAACCCCGGCAAGCACATACGTAAACGTCACCTTCAGAGACTGCCAATACTTTTCGTCACCCGTAAACATTTCCTTAAAGTTGTCGAGCCCGATCCATTTCGGCGCCGTAAACAAGTCATAGCTCGTGAAGGACAGAAACAGGGACGCCCCCATCGGGATCACCGTAAAGCATAGGAACCCGATGATAAACGGAGAAATAAAAGCATATCCCGCCAGATTGTCTTTTCTTATACTCCGGCTTTTTTTCATTGCATCAGCCCCATTTCCCGTCAATTATTCCTCTCTAATATCTCATTGGCCTTTTTCCGGAACGTTTTGGCGGCTTTTTCCGGCGATACCTTCTGATACAGAATCTGATCTGACGTATCCTTCAGCAGCTTGATGACCTCCGCGCTTCCCACAGGCTCTGGCGGATCGGCTTTGCTGATGTTTTTTGACGCGGTTTCTACATACTCCACGATGTTGGTTTCTTCCTCATTCAGCTTCGGTTTAATCGCATCCGCCACCTTGTCGGAGACTGGAACACCTCGCTCGCCTTTAATCAGCTGGTTCGCTTCCTCATTATTCACGAAGAAATTAATAAATTTCGCTGCCTCTTTTTTATGCTCAGAGCTTTTCGGAATGGAAAACAGCATACTCGGCTTCAATGTCAGCGCCTTTTCCTTCATTTGCTCCGGCGGCAGATAGAGAGACAGCGGCGAGTCTGTCAGCCGGGCAAAGCCCAAATATTGATTGGAGTAGTTCCATGTAATCGCTGATTTGCCTTTGACGATAAAATCGTCTTCCATCCCTTTAATCTGTGCGCTTTCATCAGGTGTTGGGGACGTTTTCGCTTTCACCAGCCTCAGCTGCCGCTCAAAGTAATCGACAAACAGCTGATCATCTTGATACGCGAGGCCAGTGCCGTCTTCTTTATAAAAGCGCTCACCCTTTGTGCGCAAATAATAAGGGAAGAAAATATCAGGCGGATGCATTCCGTTGGAACCGTAGACACCGGCTTTTTCCTGAAGATCATACGCCAGCTTCTCGTAATCCTCCCACGTCCAGTTTTCCTGATTGATAGACACACCGGCTTTTTTCAGCAAATCTTCATTGGCAATCACAGACAGCACGTTGACACCTAGCGTAAATCCATATAGCTTATTGTCGATTTTTCCGCCCGACAGCATATTCTCGTCGATTGAACTGACGTCAATCGTTCCATCCTTTGTATACGGCGTTAAATCTTCCAGCTGGTTCTTCTTTCCGTATTGGGCTAAGTAAGCGGTATCCATTTGAATGACATCAGGAAGCTGGCCGGCGGCAGACATGGGCGCGAGCTTTTTCCAGTAGTCATCCCAGTTCGCAAATTCCGCTTCAATATGGACGTGCGGATTCTTTTCCTCGTAAAGTTTAATTACCCTTGTTGTATAATCATGTCTTGGCTGCCCGCCCCACCACGCGATTCTGAGTGTAACGTCTTCTTTTTTTCCTGAGGCCTCTTCACCAGCTGAACATCCGCTGAAAAAAAAGACGCAGACAAGGGATAACAGCACGTAACAAATCTTCTTCAAACCAATCCCCCCTTTAATGTAAGTGCTTACATTTTATTTTAAAGCGTTCGGATAGGGCGAAACACTCAAAAAACAGTGGCGAAAGTCAAAAAAACAGAGATGGCTATCCTGCGGAAGCGCCTCCCTGTTTTCTTCTGAATTCTGACGGTGTCAGACCGGTATATTTTTTAAAAACAAGACTGAAATACTTCGGATTATCGCCAAACCCGATTTCTTCAGCAATTTCTGATACACTCGCATCCCGCCTCATTTTCATCTGTTTCATCGCATGTTCAAGACGCACTCGTGTAACATATTGGGAAAATTTCTCGCCTGTTTCCTGCTTAAATAACTTCCCGAGATAATCAGGATTCATAAACAACATATCCTTCGCCGCCCATTTTAAGGACAGATTCGGATTTCCGAGCTCGTCGGCAATAAGCCTGATCATTTTCGAAATCACTGCGCTCCCATGCAGGTCACCAGACGCTTCAGCTGTGTCACGAAACAGCTGCCCCGCGTGCCGGAGTTCTCCCGCCTGACTGATGGCCAGCTTGCGGGTTGCAAAAACCTCCGCCACCTTTTCAGCGGCGTTCTCCTCTACGGCGAGTACGGTCCATTCTCCGCTGCTGCAAACCGCTGTCAGTGCCGACCCGAGTGCCTCTCTGGCTGCGGCATCAATAGATTGTTCCCCTTTTAAGATCAAGAGGCGGATCTTTTTTCCGGCAAGTGAAGGCGGCGGAGACAGCTGGGCCACACCGGCGATCAAGCCTTCCAAGTATTGATCGGCTGCAAAGGAACGGATATGGTCCAGCTCGTGTTTCAGATGGGCTGTTTTCTTTTTGTGCACATCTTGCCGCTTCAGCTCAGCAATGATTTCCTCCAGCGAGCTGATAATCTGCTGTTCATTGCAGGGTTTCAGCAAATAATGCTTCACCCCATATTTCATGGCTTCCTTTGCGTACTCAAACTCTCCAAACCCAGACAGGACGATAAATTTCACCGACGGGCTGACGGCTGACACCTTTTTGATCAGCTCAAGCCCGTCCATGCCGGGCATTTTGACGTCTGTGATGACGATATGCGGCTGCTTATGTACAATCTTTTCATATGCTTCATGTCCGTTCTGCGCTTTACTGATCAATGAGGCACCAAGCGACTCCCACTCAATGATTCCTGCCATTCCATCAAGGATAATCCTCTCATCATCAGCCAGCAGTATTTTATACATCACACCACCTCATTTCGGCACGGTATTGTGATCACAATCCTCGTCCCCTTTTCATGCTCACTCTGAATCCGCAATCCGTATGGATCTCCGAATGTCAGGCTGATGCGCTCGCGAATATTCCACAGTCCGATTCCTCTTCCGCCCGTTGATTCAAGAATCCGTCCATCCATGCCAGGGCCGTTATCTTCGACCGTAATACAGACACAGCCCTTCGCCTTTTTGGCCTGAATCCGGATGGCGCATGGCCTTGTAAAGGGTTCAAGCGCGTATTGAATCGCATTTTCCGCAAGCGGCTGGAGCGTCAGTTTCGGAATGAGGCAATGCTTGACCTCATCGTCAATATCCAACGTGAAGTTCAGACGCTCTTCAAATCGAAATCGCTGAATGGTCATATAGTGGAGTACGATGTCCGCCTCCTCCTGAATGGTCACGATATCCTTCTTCATATGTATGCTGTTTCGCAGAAGAAAACCGAGCGATTCCACCATTTTTGAGATTTGCTTTTGCTGATTCGCCTTGGCCAGCCAATTGATGGACTCGAGCGTGTTATATAAAAAGTGCGGGTTGATCTGGGCTTGCAGTGCTTTCAATTCGGTTTCTTTAATGATGAGCTGTTTTTCCACATTTTCTTCCATCAGCTCATTAATCCGTTTCATCATGACAGTAAAATGACGGTTCAGCATGCCGGCCTCATCCTGTGTATGTTCCGGCAGAGAAAGCGACACACCTGCTTCAATGCCGCCGTGCTGTACCGATTTCATCGCGGTCACAAGCTGTTCAATCGGCTCCGTGATGCTGTTGGCGATTTTCCTTCCGAAAAGCAAAACCACACAGAAAAAGAGGAGAAAGCATGTGCCGATCACTGTTTTCATAAAGGAAATTTTCGCGAATATCTGATCAAAGGGGATAACGTTATAGTAGCTCCAATTTTGGTAGGATGATTGAAGATAAGAAATAAAGTAACGTTTGCCATTCTTTTTTATCAAGTCATAACCGGGGTGCTTCAGCGTCTCTTTTGCTGCCTCAGGAACATGCGCTGATGCATGTGCCGTATACACCAAATTCCCGCCTTGGTCAGCAATCATAATGTCTCCGACTGAATCGCCCCAATCCTTCGGCACATCACGAATCATTTGTTTTACATTGACTTGGATCAGCACCATGCCCAAGCCGTTCAGACTCAGCTGGTGATAGGACCTGATCTGCCGTGCTGAAATCAGGACAGGATCTGACCCGCCGAGCGTCATCCAAAGATTTCTTCCATTTTTCGCTTTCACTCGCTTAAATACCTCTTCCTGCTCCTGCTGCAAAAGATCTGAAGAACTGCTTCCGGCTGAATACTCTGAGCCGCGGGCATCAATCAAATGAATGGAATCGATGTACTTTTCATCGCTGGCATATCCAGCCAGCTGATCCCAGAGCTCCTGCTTCATTTGATACTGATCGTACGTATCATCGCGATTTTGCATGCTCAGGATGCGCTGAATCTGTTCGTCCGTAATGATTTCATATGACACATCCTCTATCTTCTTCAGCTCGTCTTCGATCCTTTCAGAAGACATCCGAAGCACCTCCGAGGACTTGCGGTAAATCTGCTCATCATACACATGAAAGGCATACTGGACCCCGCTGTATACAAACAGAAAGGATACGGCCATAATCAACGATAGAAACACAAACAGCTTATCCTTAATCTTCATCCGCCTGTACCAGCCAGCAACTCTTTTCTTCATGCCGCCTTTTCTTTCTCCTGCCGCTGATCCATTGACCGAAACGCTTTAAAAGACAGCTTCGTTAAGATCAGGCTGAGTAAACTCCCGCTGAAAAACAATAGAAACGTGACATGAAACAGAACGAGACAAAGCACACCGACAGCGCCCGCCGCCATCAAAAGCGTCACCGCCGGACGGCTGAAGGCAATGAAAAAGCTGATGCTCAGCACCTCTCTGATTTTTACGTCAAAATGAGAAAACACCGGGAACACATACAGCACAACAAACGCGAAAATCAAACTAATGCTCAGGAATACATTGACGAGCACAGGCTGGTCCATCTGAGCCGCTATCCGCATATCCGCAAACAGAAACAGGGCAGCCGTCACAACGATAAGCCCGAGGATCTGTGATGCCCGCCATTCCTTTTTAAACGTCCGAAAAAAGACAGAAAACACCGGGGCATCTGTATTCCCCTTCGCCCATTCTCTCGCCACTGTAAACATCGCGGCAGTAGCGGGCATCAGCCCAAATACAACCAGGCCTGCAAGAGAAAACAAAATCCAAAGCACATTCAAATAGGCCAGTCTCATCACCCACGTACAAAAATGATTCAGCCCATTTGCCACACTGTGTATCATCAACATCACCTTCCTGCTTTGGAAAACGCTTTCATTTTAAAGTAATATGTATTTCTCCTTTCGAAAGAAAATTCCTGCCGGTCTGTGAAAATTTCGACCTGTTGAGAGACGGCAGCAGCCTTATCTTTTCCTGTAACGCCGGATGGCCTTATCGATCAAATATCCGGCAATGGCTCCGAAAATGACATTGAATCCAAGCATTCCGAGCGCAGCCCCTTCCCAGCCGCGTACATACACGAGGCTGTACCAGATCGCAAACACACCAAGGACGATCAGCCCGGCCAACATCCATTCCGGCCGACTTTTGTCAGGAAATCTCATCCGCATCAATACGGATACGCCAGCAAACAGACAAGCCGTCACAATCCCTGTCACAAATAATATTGGCCACACATCGCCTGCCTCCCTTTTAGAAAAAGACAAAAAAGCCCCCTGCAAAGGACGCTTATTCTGCCGTAATCTCTTTCTCAAACAAATGATATCCGGACGCATCAGCACCCATGAATTCATATCCCATACGCCGATAAAAGGAATGCAGGGCGTCACTATCAGCGACACAGTCAAGCCGGATCCGCGTTTTTTCCGGAAAGTGTATGCCCGTCTCCGCCCACTGAAGGACGCGGGCTCCAAGCCCCTGTCCCGCAAACCGGCGGCTTACTGCGAGGCGGTGTAAATAAATGGACTCCTCATGCCCATCGTCTCCCCAAAGCGTCCGGTCCCACTCGCTCGGTGCAGGCAGCAGCATCACGACAGCCGCAAGCTCTTCATCTTTTTTAAACACAAACACATGTCCCTTTTCAATTGACCCCGTGATATCATGTATATCTTGCCCTTTCAGAAGTCCGCTCCATTGGTTAGAACCCCGATCCCGGAGCCATTCAGCTGTTCGGACGAGCAACCCGGTAATCGATTCTGCATCCTCATAGACGGCCGGACACGCGTAAAATCCATCTGCAATCGTTTCGTTCTCAATCTTAAAAGCTGACATAAAGGCCTCCCAATCAAAAAGTAAGCTTGCACACACACCTTGATTATAATGCAGACCAAACTGCAAAAACAGACCATTTTCTCTGTATGTAAAAGGGTGTATGAAAGAGAGGCCAATCTGCCTATTAGAAAATCTTCTTTTTATCCCGTTCTTCTTTTAAAATTTCAACCGCTTCTCTGAAGCGCATAGAGTGTACGATTTCACGCTCACGCAAAAAACGCAGGGAATCGTTTAAATCAGGATCATCCGAAATATCAATCAGCCATTGATACGTCGCCCGCGCCTTTTCTTCTGCGGCAATATCTTCGTATAAATCGGCAATCGGATCGCCCTTCGCTTGGATATAGCTCGCGGTAAACGGCACGCCCGCCGCATTATGATAAAAAAGCGCGCTGTCGTGATTGACGTAATGATCGCCAAGCCCAGCTTCACGCAGCTGCTCCGGTGTGGCGTCTTTCGTTAACTTATAGACCATGGTCGCAATCATTTCCAAATGGGCAAACTCCTCCGTGCCGATATCTGTTAAAAGGCCGATGACCTTATCAGGAATCGTATAACGCTGGTTCAAATACCGGAGAGCTGCGGCCAGCTCGCCGTCCGCTCCGCCATACTGCTCAATCAAATACTTCGCCAGCGTCGGGTTGCACGTACTGACCTTGACAGGGTATTGCAGCTTCTTTTCATACACCCACATTCAGGCATTCCTCCTTATACTTGCCACGGCCATGGCCCTTTTCCCCAATCCCAATCCTTGCCCGCGGGGCTGTTGCCGAACTGCAGAAGCGGTCCGTAAGAGGATTCGAACTGTCTTTTTAAGTGCCTTGAATAGCCGGAATATTGATTGAATTGCTTCAACGCATCTTCATCATGAGGATGTGTATTTAAATAAAGACTCAGCTCAACAAGCACAAAATCAGCAGCCTGTATTTGCTCTAGCTGACGATAATATTCGGCGTCAACCTTTTTTGCCATGTGCGTCTCCCCCTCGATAAGGGTTTTCATAAAAATCATAGAGATCCTTCCAAAGGGTGCCTTTCCTCAAAGCCTCCATCGGCGAAAACTGCTCCATGTGCTCAGGCTGAAAGGTCATATAAAGGTTAGGGGGCGTTCTGTAATATTTCTTCCCTATGGGCGGACAGGGATCAAAACGGCTGTGAAAGGGCGTATATGATTTGACAGGCGTAAACGGCTGCATATCCTTCATTCCGGCTCCTCCTTTCTCAAAAACAATGACCTTAATAGGTATGAGGCAGGAGGCATGATTATGACTAAAACACGACTTAGCTTTTTCAATAAGAAGACCTTCGGAAGCGCCGAAGGTCTTTCTAGACTATTCAGTCCAAAACGAGGTCAGTGTTTCCAATATGCAGCATGAGCAGCCGCAAACTCTGACAGCGAACGAGGTTCTTTTCCCGTCACACGCTTCACTGTATCCGTTACCCGATGTTCCGCACCATGGCTGATTGCCTCATCAAGCCCCGCCATAAATCCCGCATAATCAGCCGGCAAACCAGCTGTCTCCATCCGATTCTGCAGCTCGGAACGAGAAATGCTGACATGCTCCACCCGGCGTCCCGCCGCAGCTCCAATGATCTCCGCCGCTTCGGCATAGCTCAGCGCCTCGGGACCTGTCAGAATATGATGTGTTTGATGAGGAACATCATCAATCAAAGCCCTGCCGGCTGTTTCTGCGATGTCATCAGCGTCAATAAACCCAAGTTTTCCTTCACCCGAAGCCGTTGTGATGCGCCCCTCCGTTTGAATAGACATGCGATGCTGGACATTGATGAAATTTTGCATAAAGTATGAGGGCCGCAGCACCGTCCATTCTGGAAACTCGCGCACTGCCTGGTGAAGCGCGCCAAACACGGGACCGTTCTCGGAGACAACAGACGCACTTTGCATCACTACCCGCTTTGCGCCGAGACGCTTTGCTTCCTTTAAAAAGGGAAGCACATAGGGAGCCGGATCAAGTACACCAACCGGAGCAACAAGATAGATGTCTTTTACCTGTTCTAGAGCAGGCGTAAAACTGGAGGCATCCTTCCAATCAAAATACACATACTCCGCGCTTGCAAGCGCGCCCTTTTTTCGGCTTGCAATACGCACTCTGTATCCCAGCTTTATTAAACGGCTGGCGATTCGGCTGCCGACTGTGCCAGTCCCGCCCGTGATTAAAATCGGATTCTGTTTCATCATTTCCCACTCTCCTCTGTTTGCAAAAATGATCCTCCAAAGGCCTCTTTTACAACAAGCGGATTCCAATAATCCCTATAACGCACAATGCGGCCGTCTCTCGTTTCGATGACACTGATATAGCTTTGGCGATAAGGCAGTCCAGTCTCAATCACATGGCCGTCACATTGAAACTCCGCAATCACCGTATTCGAGTCTGCTGAACGGTACACTGTCGGAGTGGTAAATGAAGAAAGATGGATCTGCTTAGGATAATCCTTAATATAATCGTAAATGGCCGCTTTTCCTTCTATTCTTTTTGGTGATCCCTCCGGCGCATAAGGGAACTCAAATACAGCATTCTCATCCCAAAGCTCCGTCCAGCTCTTCATGTCCTTCTCAAGCATATAAGCCATAAACTTTCTCAATGTTTCACATGCTTTTTCAAATTCATTCATCAACATTCATCATCACCTCATTTTTATTTCTAGACTATTCAGTCCGAAAAATACATACATGGGCAAAGAATCCTTTACCACATGTTAATCAAGCACTGATAAACTCACGTCAACATGGTCCTGAAGCCGATCCATATCAGCCGTCACTTTCGCAACAAATGTCAGAGACAGCCTGCTTTGATTCAGGTACCGGGCAAGCGCAGATATATCAGTATCTTCGCCATTCAATTCTCCTTGGTCCTTCGCTCTTAAAAGCGCCTGATAAAAAGCGTCCTCAAGCTGCTTGGATTGTCTTTCAAAATACAGGGCAAGCTCAGGGTCATGCGGAATCTGTTCAATCGCGCTGTTAATGATATAGCACGCCTTCGCCCGTTCAGGGTCCCTCAGAGCATTGACACCTTCCTGAAAAATATCACGAATGGCTTCCTTTACAGCTCCTGGCGCTTCAAGCCTTTCCATAACGGCAGTGTTTTTCCCTTCAAGATACGTTTTCACAGCGGACAAAAACAAATCACGCTTCGTGCCATACGTATCATACAAGCTCTGGCGCGCAATGCCTAAATGAGAGAGCAGATCCTGAAGAGACGTTCCTTCGTAGCCATACTCTCCGAAAACCTCTATCGCCCTGTGAAGAACAAGCGCCGTATCAAATTCTTTATTCCTCCCCAAAAGACGATCACCTCCCGAAACAAATGTTACCAGTTTCCAGACTGAACAGTCAAGAAAAAAGATAAAAAACACTCTTGATCTGCAAGAGTGTCCTCTTTATACCATCATCTTCTTTATTTATAACCGTCTTTTCCCCAGTGGCCCATATGGTGGTGATGGTGGCCATAATGACCATCATGATGGTGGTGGTGATTATCCTTTCCAACATGGTGATGATGGTGATGAAGGTTATCTTTTCCATCATGATGATGGTGATAATAGTGGTGATGGCCATCATTTTCATGGTGCATGTTCGGATAACTTACAGTTCCCGGAGAGCCTCCATAGCCGCCGCTTGGGTAACCACCGTACCCACCACCATAGCCCGGATAGCCGCCGACTCCGCCATGTATGCCATGATCTGGGTAGCCTCCATACATGCCATAGCCCGGATAGCCTGTGCTTTGCATGCCATAGCCCGGGTGGCCAATACCAAAGCCCTGATAATGACCAAAACCAGGTCCGCCATACATATGTCTTGTATCAGTCATATTCACTCTCTCCTTCACATAGGTTACAGTCCAGAGTATGAGAATATCTTATAGATCGTATAGGCGGCCGCCTACATACAGCTAAAACAATTTCCGGGACAAAAAAAGCAGGCCATAACAGCCTGCTCACTCCTTACTCACCTAAATCAACGTTATGATATACCTGCTGAACATCTTCCAAATCTTCTAATGCATCAATCAATTTTTCAAACTGTTCCTTTGCATCATCCGGAAGCGTTACTTCACTTTGCGCAAGCATTGTCAGCTCCGCTACTGTAAATTCCTCGACACCCGCGTTTTTAAACGCCTCTTGCACCGCATGGAATTGATCAGGCTCGGCATACACGATCGCGCTGTCATCCTCTTCTAAAATGTCACGTACATCAACATCCGCTTCCATCAGGATTTCAAGCGCTTCGTCAGCAGTTTTGCCTTCCACACCGATTACAGCCGTCGCGTCAAACATGTAAGCAACAGATCCGCTCACACCCATGTTTCCGCCGTTTTTCCCGAACGCCGCACGCACTTCCGGCGCCGTACGGTTTACATTATTCGTCAGCGCATCAACGATAATCATTGATCCGTTCGGCCCGAAGCCCTCATAACGAAGCTCATCGTAATTCTCTTCCGCTCCGCCCTTCGCCTTCTCGATCGCACGTTCAATGATGTTTTTCGGCACGCTATAAGTCTTCGCACGCTCAAGCACAACCTTCAGCGCCTGGTTGGATTCCGGATCAGGCTCGCCCTGTTTCGCCGCCACATAAATCTCACGGCCAAACTTCGCATAAATCCGACTCGTATTTGCGTCCTTAGACGCCTTCTTCTCTTTAATATTGTTCCACTTACGGCCCATGATGTTCCACTCTCTTTCATATATATCAATCTAAATACTGTTATTCACTTTATCCATTATACCTCAAATGGTTTGGTTGTTTCGAGTGTCTTGCGTTAGAAATAGAAGGAATGCCGCGATGTGGAAAATGGAACGTCTTCCGTAAAGCAAGAAAAAGCCCTAGCTAAGGGCTTTGGCTTTCTTCTGATCACTAAGTTTGTAAGGGGAATGATCGATATACGTCGTATTTCGATCTGTTGATTCCTTAAATCCACCGGAGTATGCCAGGAATGGAAACGACATGCTTCCGAAAACTAGAGTAACAGCCAGGCACATCATCACTTTTTTCTTAATAGGCATATAAACACTCTCCTTTTAAAATATCTTCTTGGGCTTTCAGCACTTTCCGATAAAACGCAGCAGCTTGTTCAAAGTGACAGCTGCTTTCAAAAACAGCGGCAGCACTCCGGGCACATGCTTCAATGTAAGCGTGCAGGTTCTTTTTTTCGAAATAGCTTAAAAGATCATGAATTTTTCGTTCATCAACAGTCTCCTTGTACACGGCCTGCAAGAACAGAAACAATTCTTTATAAAATTTGTGAGAACGTGCTGTGATATGGTCTAATCCTTCCTCTATGAACTGAAACGCCTTCTGTGTTTGGCCCGCTTTACATAATGTCCAGCTTAATCCAAACAAGACTTTCGGAAGCAGATCAGGCACTTTCTCTCTGCTTACTTTCGCCGCTTTTTGGAAATGTTCTACAGCCATCTGATCGTCTCCTGATCTGTCATAGCTGTTCGCGATGTTCAATAGAGAAATGGCGATAAACCTGTCATTTTGAATGTCCATTGCC
The DNA here is from genome assembly GCF_037964975.1 of Bacillus sp. EU52. NCBI lineage: Bacteria > Bacillati > Bacillota > Bacilli > Caryophanales > Bacillaceae > Bacillus > Bacillus sp. EU52. The sequence continues at coordinate 715,343 of NZ_CP150177.1, read as the reverse complement.
AAATCTAGCGCCGCCTCTAAATGCGGGAGCGCTTTATCATAATGTTTGAAATCATCATAGTTGCCGGCGATCACAAACAAGCTTTGTATCGTCCTAATGCTGTATAGAGGATGGTTTTGATAAATGTCCAAGGCTTGAAGAATATGATGCATCGATACATGGGTTTGCTTCATGTGATAATACGCTTCGGCCACTTTAAAATGGAATTCGGCTTTCTCAATATCATCTGACACAACCGGCAGTTCTTTCTCCGCCTCGCGATAATACCCGATCGCTTCCACATATTCTTTTTGGTCAAATTCATACATGCCGCGGAAAAACAAAGAGTAGTATTTCAAAAGGCCTGTGAGTTTTTTCTGAGGGGTCTCAATCGTTTCAAGAAGCTCTGTCACTGTAGGGCGATTTCCGTATGTTTGTCCAGGCTCCAAATAATCAAGCATCAGCTGGTGCCGAAAACACATCAGAGAATAATAGATCAGTAAATCCTGGTCTTCTTCCATTTGCTGAATGTCCTGCTCCACCTCAGCTTTCAGAATCTCAGCATCCGGAACACTGAACTGGCGAATCATTTTATACCATTCATTAATCTTAACACCTACACGCGAAGACGGTATGGCTTGACTCAACGGCTTCCCTCCTTCTCTATGAGATATGTCATATTCTATCAATCCCAAATTTTGAAAACAATATAGAAGGAAGAAATTGTTTTTTCATCCTGTCAATTTGTTTTTCTCCGCAAAAAAGACCCTTTACGCAAGGGTCTTTGTCTCACTTAATGTCAACCACAACAAAATCCTGCACCTTCGCGTGTTCCTCAGGCAAATCAAACTGATAAAGCATCTTCTTAGAATGGATATCAAACACACCCACGTATCCGCCAATGCCCTTTTTATGCTCTTCCTGGGTAAGAATATACAGTTGATTCCCCTTGAACTTCGCCTCCATATAAGGGAATGTCAAGCTGTATGTGTGAAAAGAAAAATCCTCCCCATATTCCAGCAAGTTTGCTTCATCCTCTTTGTCCTCGTACGCCACGTAAAAACTGCCGCTTTCTTTGTCATAATACACAGTATCTGCATATTCAAGGTCGTCAGGATACGGAATATATGTCGTCTTCCATGTCCCTTTTTCAATCACAGTCAATTTGTGCTCCGAGCTCGTGACAATAAATTCCTTCGAGTCTGCGAATTGATCAGCGTATGAAGCTAAACTCAGGGTCTCAATCATTTCCTCTGTTTTTCTGTCAATCACGTAAATAGCCATGCTTTGAATGATATAAATAAAGTTCTCATCACTGGCCCCCATCGTGACAAGCGAAGGCAAGGTAAGGCTATATTCCTTTTTCGTTTTTCTGTCGTTTATGTGGATCTCATTTCCCGTCGTATCAACATTATAGGCCTTAACAGACACATCCTTCCCCTCATACCAAAACGCAAATGGATCTGACAGCGGATGCTCTATGATCGCATCCTTCTCCAGTGTGTAGTAAAAAGGCTCGTGCTCCGCTAATAGTACAAGGTCTGTTGATGCATAAGATTTCGTTTGGATATAAGGCACATCCGCCACCTTGAACGTACGCCTGTTAAACCGTTCGCCTGTAGAGGTTGAAACCAGCACGCTTTCTTTTATGAAAGGATTGGAGTAGATAAAAAAGATGCGGTCTTCTTCGGGGTGGATGGCGGAAGATTGGACAGGAATACTGTCTTTATTGCGTAACTGAACATACAGAACAAACAGGATGACACATACCATTAAAACTAATAAACCAAATGTAATCCGTTTTTTCGTCATCAACATGCTCCTTAAAAAACAATATAGAATACAAACTTCCAAAAAATGTGTAGCAATCAATATCATTTCGACCATGTTTCCGCCAATCCCTCCACGAATAAAGACACATGCCAAATGACTCATTTTTCCACCAAAACACGTTCTCACCCCCACCTTATCCCGACCCGTGGTAAAATTTTGATATTGAGCGAACAAAAGAAGGGAAATGGTCATGAAAGTATTTGAAGCGAAAACACTACTTTCGGAAGCGACAGACCGTGCAAAAGAGTACAAAGAACTAAGAACGCAAATGGTGAACTTGAGAAAAGCGTTAAAAAGCGTCGCTGATCTCAGTGACAGCGAATTCTCAGGAAAAGGCGCCAGCAACATCAAAGCCTTCTACCACGACCACGTCGGCGTCACCGACCAATGGATCGACTACATCGACATGAAAATCGCATTTTTCAACAGCATCGCCGGAGCCGCCGAGGACAAAGGCCTCTCTGACGCATACATCGAAGAATCCTTCCTGGAGCATGAACTGGAAAATGCGCACAAAAAATCGAAATCCATCATGTCTGAACAGAAAAAAGCGATGAAAGATATCTTAAACGATATCGACAACATCCTCCCGCTCAACTTGTTTTCAACAGAAACCTTCAAAGACGAGCTGGCTGATGCCAACGACAAACGCAAAAAAACACTGGAAAAATTGGACGCCTTGGACGAAGACCTGAAGACAGAATACGCCATGTCAGAACCAAACGAACAATTCATTAAGTCCGACTTCCAAAAGCTCCAAGAAGCAACGGGCAAAGGCAAAAACGCCACACCCATCCACTACAACGCCAAGGCGTACCGTGAGAGTGACATACACAAGAAAAAAGGCGACATTGAAAAGCGGACTGAGGCTTACTTGAAGATTAAGAAAGAGGAAGCGAAGGAACGCGAGATTGAAAAATTAAAAGAAAGACTGAAAAACTACGATTATGCGGATGCCGATGAATTTTACTCAATGGCAAAAACGATCGGCTATGAAAATCTGACAGCAGAACAGCAGAGATACTTCACCCAAATTGAAAACACGCGTGAGCTTGAAGCTGGCTTCAAAGGGGTCGCCGTCGGCCTTTATGATTCCGGAAAAGACGCGGTCGTAGGACTATGGGATATGGTCACAGATCCGAGCGGAACCGTTGAAGCGATTACCGGAGCGATGGCTCACCCGATCAAAACGTATGAAGCCATTTCAGCGGCAATCGAAGAATCGTATCAAAAAGACATGGTGAATGGTGACACCTACTCAAGAGCAAGATGGGTGTCATATGCGGTTGGCACTGTTGTCACATCAATTGTCGGCACAAAAGGCGTAGGAGCCGTCTCAAAAACTGGCACAGCCGCCAAAGTGACGACCAAAGTCAAAACAGCAGCAAGCAAATCTGCAACAGCCCAAAAAGCCATAACAGTCTCAAAACAAACCGTTGATCACATCAAACAAAAAGTAAACACAGGCATTGAAGCATCAAAAAAACACGTCAAAACCAAGTTAAATCAAATCGGAGATCTCACACTTGCGGATATTCTCCCGTATCATCCCCGTCATGATTTAGTGCCGGCAGGCATTCCTTACAACGCAGTCAACGGGGTCACACTTAAAGAAGGACTGCAAAAATTCGCCAAGGTCATTCTTCCGAAACCATACGGAACGTCATCAAGCGGAAGACGAACTCCAGCGCCACATGTACCGCCGGTAACCGTCAAATACGGCGAGCATTTCGCAAGATGGAGCAGAAAGAAAGTACTGAAGCCGAATGTCATCTATAAAACAAAAGAAGGCTACACGTACACGACTGACAACTATGGTAGAATTACAAGTGTCAAAACAGACTTACAGCTGGGAGAAGCAAAACGAAACCAATATGCACAGACGAATGCTGGAAAGCCCCAAGACCGAAAGCCTGACGATGACGGAGGCCATTTAATCGCCACCCAATTCAAAGGCTCAGGCCAGTTCGACAATATCGTGCCGATGAATTCTCAGATTAATAGGAGCGGCGGGAAATGGTATGAGATGGAGCAGGAGTGGGCAAAAGCTCTTAAAGAAGAACCTCCGCAAAAAGTTAACGTTAATATAAAAGCCATATATAAAGGTGATTCACTAAGACCAGACAAATTCATCGTTAAGTACAGAATTGGAGATGCTGATTTCGAAAAAGTAACATTAAAGAATCAATCCGGAGGTTGAGATCATGGAAACACCAAAAATGGGTGACTTATATCAAAGAATAGCAAATCAGATAAATGAAATCATTCCCTCTGAATGGGATAACGTATATCTTTACGCTGAAATATTAGACGACTCTTCGGAAGTGTATTTTTATTTTAATATACCGGGCGAGAATGAATTCTTATACTCACATAACATTCCAGAATATTTTAATGTAAGCGAAGATATTTATGATGATTTATTAATCGAACTTCAAGAATCATTCGAAGAATTACGCGAAGAATACAAGGAAAATAATCCAGAAACTTGGACGAACTTGACTTTGAAACTAGATAGGACAGGCCAGTTTTCTATAGATTATAATTATGAAGATGTAATTGCTTCAGAGCTAAATGGATCTCAAAGAAAGGCTGTTTGGGTGTATAAAAATCTAGGTTTAATGCCAAAAAGGAAAACGGTAAGAGACTTTTTAGAGGATTATATCAAGACTAACGAAGGAAAAATTTAAATTAATTTCTGATATGGGACAGTTATATCAACAAATAGCAGAACAACTTAATGAAATGATTCCATCTGAATGGACAAAAATCGTTCTTTATGCGGAAATATTAGATGATTCATCAGAAGTTTACTTTTTCTTCAATACACCGCAAAGTGAAGAATATATCTATTCTCATGATATACCGAAACAATTCGATGTTAGTAAAAAAATATATGTGAGTTTATTAATTGAACTTCAAGAATTATTCGAGGAGTTAAGAGAAGAATTTAAAGCAAACAACCAAGATATTTGGACTAATTTAACGCTTAAACTAGAGAATACCGGCAAATTCTCAATAGACTACGATTACACCGATGTCATTGCCTCAGACTTAAACGGAACACAACGGCAAGTAGTATGGGAATATAAGAATTTAGGTATCTTGCCTGAAGATTAGAAAGACAAAGATTTTGTAATAAACTACTTCAGTCTATAAATCAAAAATGGCTCAGCTCTTTACTGCAGGGCTATTTTTGATATTGAAATCTTTTCAATTGTATTCGTAAATTCCCATATTTCACGCTAACCCCAATAATTCATTACTATTTATTTTGATTAAATCAATTAAAGTTGCTGACCGTCCAGCATGTCTCGGGTCGCCATGTTCTGTTAAGATTGTGTTTGTATTTCCCATATTAAATACAAAAATATCTTTATCAGTATTCGAAATTACCTCTATGATTTTATATACTTGAGAATAGTAATAAAGGTTGTGTACAGTTTTCACATTTGGTTTCCCCCATGCAAGGACAACTATATCTGAATCATTTATCATTGAACTAACTGTATTAATATTATTCTTTTGAACATGATTTAATAGATTTGCACCGTGAATACTTTTCAATTTTGCTGAGGTGTCTGCTGGATTTGGAGCATAGATAGGTATAACATTTCCTACGTAAAGTTTTTTTACTTGAATTTTCTCATGGGTATAACAGTAGAAAAAATCAATTAATTTATTTACAGTTCTATCTGAAATATTTGATTCAGCTTCCGATGGATTCATTAATATTACTGTAACAGTAATACCTTCCATTCGATTTTTAAAAGGAATTGATAAGCTATATCTTAAATTTACACCCGGTATAATATTTTGCCTATCATCAATAATAATAGACGAAATATCTACTTTATTAGAATCGTAATAATGCGTCAATATAAAACTTCCTTTCTGTAAATAATATATGTAACGGAGCCAAGACTAACCTTAAAAGATTAATATCATAACTCCGTCCAAACTAAAAAGCTAACTATTCACTTCTCCATAAACTTCATTCATCATATCTTCCATAATATAAGCCTTAAACTCGTCGTTCTCTAAAATCTTCATAAAGAACTCTTGATTGCTGCTCATACGGTCAATAACGAAGTCCATAAAGGATTTTTCAAAGGCGAATTTGAAGTTTTCTTTTGTGTTGTTTTTTGCTTTTTGACAAATATCTTCGTCATTTAACATATCCTCTTTCACTTGCTCGCGAGAAAGGAAATCTGTTTCTGTGAATTGCGTGCCAAAGCGCTCATTTAACTTTTCTAACACGCTCGATAAACGAACCTTCTCATCTTCAGCTGCACCACCAGCACCATGTTCCTGAGGATCTAAGTCGTAGCCGCCCGTTTTCTCAAGCTCAATGCTACCTTCGAATACTTTTTGATTACGGTAGTATTCAAGTGCTACATCATCCGCCAAGTAAACGTCCTTATCTACTCGACCACGGGGCAATTTACGTAACAAGTACGTCAGGTAAATATATTGCTTGTGTAGATCTAAATCGATAAATGTTACTACTTGTAGTACAAAGCCATACGTACGTATAAATTTCGTAGCCACTTGTTTAAATGCGAATTGTTCTTCTCCCGAAAGTTTTTTAAAACGCTCCACACCTTTATCGAGAAGCGCATTTAACTCGGCTTGAGCCTTCGTAGACTTCTTCACACCACCCGTTACTTCAAGCTCATTTACCTTTTGCACCTCTTCCTCAGTAAATACTTGATAGGGCTCTAGCTCGGCCTGCATATCATATAGGATATTCGGATCAGAAATTTTTGATAGACCTGTCGATTCATAATAAGGCTGGAAAGACGCTTTTATGTCTTCTGGATCATTTACAAAATCCAAAACAAATGTATCGTCCTTACCAGGGCATGTGCGATTTAAACGAGATAGTGTTTGCACTGCCTTAATACCGCTTAATGGCTTATCTACATACATTGTGTGCAACAGTGGTTCATCAAATCCAGTTTGATATTTCTCTGCAACAAGTAGCACTTTGTATTCATCAGAATTAAACTTTTCAGGTAACTCTTTTTCAGAGAACTGATTCATTTCTGACTCAGTATAATGAATCTCACCATCTTTCACAGTACCGGAGAAAGCAACTACTGTTTTTAAATCATCGTAGCCCATTTCATTAATATACTTATCGAAAGCCATTTTGTAACGTACTGCGTGTAAACGGCTTGCTGTAACAACCATTGCCTTTGCACGGCCGCCAATTTTGCGCTGTACGAAATTGCGATAATGCTCGATAATAATTTCTGTTTTTTGTGCGATGCTATGTGGATGTAGTGACACGTATTGTGCTAGCTTTTTAGTAGCTTGTTTTTTTGATACCTCTGGATCATCTTCAACTGTCTTTGCAATTTTCCAGAACGTTTTATAGGTCGTATAATTTTCAAGTACGTCTAAAATAAAGCCTTCTTCAATCGCTTGGCGCATTGTGTATTGATGGAATGCAGCTGGCTTGCCATCTATGCCAATTGTACCGAACTTCTCTAATGTCTTTGGCTTTGGTGTCGCCGTAAACGCAAAGAAAGATACGTTATCTTGTTTACCACTTTTCATGATGGCTTCAACGATCTTTTCGTCCACATCACCTAAGTTTTCTTCCGCAATACGATCTTCCTCATAAGCTGCTTCTAACGTTTTATCTGATAACACATTCGTTAATGCAGTTGAAGCTTTACCACCCTGGGATGAATGCGCCTCATCAATAATGACCGCATACTTTTTACGCTCTAAGCCCGCTACTTTTTCTAAAATAAACGGGAACTTTTGGAGCGTCGTAATAATAATACGAGTCTCATTATTAATGGCACGTGCCAATTGCTCTGAATCTTTATCAATCGGCTCTACCATTCCTGCTTTATGCTCCAGCTGATACACTGCATCTTGCAATTGCTTATCTAAGACTCGGCGATCGGTAATTACGATTATACTACTAAAAATTGATTCATTGTCCTCGTTATGTAGCTTCGCTAAACGGTGTGCAAGCCACGAAATCGAGTTCGTCTTGCCCGATCCCGCAGAGTGCTGAATTAAATAATTATGACCGACAAGCTTTTGTGCAACATCTGCTTCTAACTTACGTACAACATCAAGCTGATGGAAACGGGGGAAAATGAGCATTTGACGCTCACCAATCGTTTCACCGTTTGAATCTTTAATATCGTCTTTCTTAATAAAGATAAAGCGATATAAAATATCGAGCAAGCTATCTGGAGCTAAAATTTCTTCCCATAAATAATGAGTACGATAATTGTCACCATAAGTTAATGGATTACCTTTACCACCATTATTGCCTTTGTTAAATGGTAGGAAGTAGGTTTTGCCTTTATCAAGCTTTGTTGTCATAAATACTTCATCTGGGTCAACTGCAAAGTAGACAGCTACACGCTCATTAAATTTGAACAGCTGCTCACGTGGATCACGGTCCGTCTTTAATTGCTTCATCGCTTCTTCAACTGTTTGATTTGTTAATGGATTTTTCAGCTCCATCACAATAAGCGGCAAACCATTTAAAAACAGGACCATATCTAAGCTATTATTATGCTTATCACTGTAATACACTTGGCGAGCAACATTAAAGCGGTTTTTCGCATACTGTTCATTTAACATCTTGTTCATATCTGTAGGTGGCTTATTATACGCAAGCTGTAATGTCACACCTCGGTCTTTGATACCTTTACGTAAACATTCGACTAAACCTTGTTTATGCAGCTGGGCTTTAATACGTTTTAACACTTCTTCTTTATAAGAAGGACCATACGATTTCTCTAAGGTACGCATACGTTTTTCCTGCGTATCCTCTAAAAAAGCAAATAGCTCTTCTACGTCGATTGCATGCTGCTTGAAAGAAGCACTCGTCTCACCTTCAAGCACACGCTTTTTATATCCATTCGCAATTAATGCTGCTTCTATATTCGTTTCAAAGCCTTTTTCTGAAGTATCCAACGCCATCACAACTCGCCTCACTTAATCAAGTTTCATATCACGTACATCGATTTTACCTGTTACTGCTTCGTAGATAAGGGCTTGGCGGTATTCTTTTAGGTTTTCGATTTCATTTTCTACAATTCTTTTTAAATTATCTACTTCGGAAATTTTAACTTTTAGGAATTTTACTATTTCATTTTGTTCAAATAATGGAGGGACAAAAATAAAAAATTCTTTGACTTTATCAAGATGTAAATTAATAATAGTACTCTTTTTACTTCCAAATGCAATTTGTTCGTCAACCAATTGACTTTCAAAGTAGAAACTAGCGAAATAAGTATTTAGTTTTTCATTATTCATTTTAATTAAACATAAACTAACAAAAATACTAAATTCCCAATCCCAATCAATAACTTTAGGAATTCCTATAGTTCCATTTTTCGACACTAAAAGATCCCCATTTTCAGGTCTACAGCGTTTAATTAATTCATTGTGTTCTCTTTGAGAAATATATTTTACATCAGATAAATTAATATCCTTGCCTTTAGATTGAGTTATATCAGTAACCCTTAAAAAAGGGACACCTTCATCTTGATAATCAGGTGTATGATGTGTTCCATCAATAATCTGCCTTGTTAAGTATTTAAGTTTAGATTTTCCCCAATGCTGAGGAATCTCACCAATCCACTTAACACCTGAATCTTTCATTTTCACATTCGGATTTAAACCTTTTGTAACAGCTTCTGTAATGATTGATTGGCGTTGTTGATTCAATAAATCAATTAAGAAATTTTTTGAATCTATCAATTGATTTAATTGTGTGTTCTTCTTTCTAATATATTTTAAAATAACCTTTTGTTCTTCTATAGATGGAAGAACTAATTTAAGATTTTTTATGATACTGGAATTTAAACCAGACATAATTGAGCCTTTACTATATAAGTCGATTTGTACTTTGATATAATACGAATCCTGTATCAAGTATGCTGCAAATTCTGGTAAAATTAGATTTTCATTAAATCGAATTCGAATAAGGTGAGAATCCATAATTCCTTTTTCAATATTTGGCGGAACAACTTTACATTTACCTATAGTACCCATCATTGAAATTAAGACATCGTTCTCAGAAATCTCATAAACCTCTAACTCTTTAAATTTTTCTTCACTTATAAATCTATGACCTAAAGTAAAATCATCTTTTATTAAGTTTTCTTGACCGTAAACTTTATATCCTTCTTCAATTAACATCTCTGATTTTAATGCGCTTCCGAATGGACCTATCTTTATTCCTTCACTCCCTGGAAGTAAACAAAATTTCAATTCTTTAATCTCCCAATGTGATGGAATAGCACCTATTCCTTTGATATTTGATTCTTTAAACCTCATCCCATCACCTTCTTCAACTGTACAGCAATCTCTGCTTCTAACGCACGAATTTCTTCCATAATTTCTGCTGAGCTGCGTAATGCTGTGTATTTGTAGAAATGGCGAGTGAATGGAATTTCGTAGCCAATTTTTGTTTTTGATTCATCAATCCATGCATCTGGTACATGTGGTAATACTTCACGTGCAAAGTAGTCATGAATGTTTTCTTTTAACGGTACGTTTTCAGTATCACGTAAATCTGTATCTGGTTCGATATCAGTTTTATTTTTCATACATACGTCAGCTGTTTCATCTTTTTCAGATAGACCAGCTAAAATTGCTTTTAATACAGGTGCTCCGATAGTAATACCCGCTTGCTTCAATGCATCTTTTAGTACTTTCGTGAACTCGTCACGATTTTTATATAATGTATCGCTTTCTAACGTGCGTAAAACATATAAAATTTGCGTTTGCAGCTTCTTACCTTCTTCAATTTCAAAGTGACCTGCATCGCCTTTTTTCTTTGAGGTTGCTAAGTTTGCAAAACCTTTTCCCTCTGCAACACGAGCAAGACGCTCTTCATTGACTTGGAAGTTTAAACGTAATGGACGTTCTACTGTAATTTTTGCGTAGCCGAAGTCCTCATTATCAAAAATCTTCACGTACTCATTTGGCTGTGCATCACCGTATAAACGAACAATCTCATTAATTTGCTCTTCTGTAATTTCGTTACGCTTGCTCCCCATCGACTTTTTCATTTTTTTCGAAAAGTCTACAGCATTGACTAACCGTACTTTCCCTTTATAAAGAGGTGCTTTATTGTTCGTTAAAATCCAAATGTACGTTGCAATGCCTGTGTTGTAGAAAAGATCGTTCGGCAATGCCACAATACCTTCTACTAAATCGTTTTCAAGCACATACTTACGAATTTCGCTTTCACCAGAACCTGCATCACCTGTAAATAACGGCGAACCATTCATAATAATGGCTAAACGAGAGCCTTGTGGATTTTCTACTGTGACTGGCTTCATTTTTGACAGTAAGTGCATTAAGAATAGTAGCTGTCCATCACTCGTTCTTGGTGTACCTGGACCAAAACGACCGTTAAACCCTTGTTTCTCATGTTCTTCTTTAATTGGCTTCTCATACGATTTCCAGTCTACTCCGTATGGCGGATTTGAAATTAAGTAATCGAATTTATCTCGTGGGAATTGGTCTTTTGATAACGTATTCCCCAAACGAATGTTACGCGCGTCTTCCCCCTTAATCAGCAAGTCTGCTTTACAAATCGCATATGATTCAGGATTAATTTCTTGGCCGAAAAACTCTAAGTGTGCTGTTGGGTTTTGACTTAGTAAATACTCTTGTGCTACAGAACCCATCCCACCGGTACCAGCTGCACAGTCATACAAGGTTTGTGTTAAACCTGGCTTCGTTAAAATGCTGGCATCGTCATGTAAGAATAATAAGTGCGTCATAAGGCGAATTACTTCACGTGGCGTATAGTGATCCCCTGCTTCTGCATTTTCATTGAAACGACGAATTAATTCCTCAAATACATAGCCCATCTCAATATTTGACACTGTTTCTGGATGTAAGTCGATTTCACTAAAGCGTTTAATCGTTAAGTACAACAAGTTATTTTGTTCGAGCTTATCAATTTGGCGATCAAAGTCAAATTGATCCATAATATCACGAGCCACTTTTGAAAAACCATTTATATAATCACGTAAGTTATCCGCAATGTTATCTGAATCTGTTAATAGCTTGTTGAAATCATATTTGCTAGTGTTATGGAAGTTTTGCTTTGAGACACGATTTAAAATCTGCTCACGAGCATCTTCATTCATTGCTGCAAACTGCTCTGCCTTAGCTAATACTTCCTCTTTTGTGCTCTCTAATACGCAATCAAAACGACGTAATACTGCTAATGGTAAAATGATTTTACCGTAGTCTTCTGGTTTATAAGGTCCACGTAAAATCTCAGCAATTGACCAAATGAAGTTTACTTTATCTTGGAAGTTAATCATGTTATATACCTCATTTAAAAATTTTTTTCGAATCTAATTCCATGTAGCTAGATTGAGATAATTTGAGCAAGATTTAAGGATGCTTATCTCATTGTAATAACTGAGCATTTTTTCGCTCATATCACCTACTGACACCCTATTCACTGATTCATCAAAATAGATATCATTACCTATTATTATAAGAGTTTGTACAACAAAAAGTAATACCATATAAAAATCTCCCTCTACATTTGCTACTACATGTTTCTTTTTTTAGTAAGCATCCAAATTTTATGGAGTGTCCCTATAAAGTAAAGAGGGGGGCACAAAACTCCAATATTCGATGAGAGGTCAAACGCTACAAATATTCAGACTCTTTTAAAAACCCACTTATATAAGGGGCTTTTATACTAATTATTTAGATTATTAAAGAATAATAAAGGAAAATTTATGTATTCAAATTGTGTTACTACATTTCTAAATAAAATTGTCGATCTATTGACACATTGTTTCATCAATCCTGAGCGAAATAGTGTCTATTTCTACTCTTAATTATTAATATTAGAAATCAGCTGTGATCACTACAATTCATTCTCAATAGTTTAAAACATCTAGCATCGATTTGGACAAAATTTTCATATCAATGTAAGCAATCTATTCAACAGAAAAAGAATTCAGTAAAGCAAATTAGAATCTTTGAGAAGGAATTAGAACGGCTCAAACAAAAGAAAAAGAAGTCACTCAATTTGTTTATTGACGAAAAAATATCCAAAGCAGATTATGATGGAGTGTCAGCGATATCAATGACCAGACGGACATTATCAATTCTAAAACCGAGCAATTGAAGTCTTCTCTTGCAACCATATCAATGATATTAAACAACAGTTAGATGCTTTTATGGAATTTCAAGAATTAACTCAAGAAATGCTTCATCGCTTTCTTGAGACAATTGAAATAAAAGCAGATGAAGTCCGAGAATTTTTTATCGATTCTCGAACCCACCTGCTTCTTATTTAATTAATTTTAGCACAGCCACACACTCCACATGATTCGTATGCGGAAACATATCCACAGGCTGCACTTCGAGCGTCTGATACCCGCCATCCTCAACCACCCGCAGGTCTCTCGCAAGCGTGCCAGGATTACAGGACACATACACCACCCGCTTCGGTTTCATCTCCACAATCGTCCGCAGGAGGGCTTCGTCGCAGCCTTTTCTTGGTGGGTCGACGACTAGCGTATCAGCTGTAATGCCTTCTTCATACCATTTTGGAATCACAGTTTCCGCTTCCCCGACCGCGAACTCAGCGTTTGTGATGCCGTTGAGCTCGGCGTTTCGTTTGGCATCCTCAATTGCTTCCGGTACAATTTCTACGCCGTACACTTTTTTCGCTTGCTTTGCCAGAAATAAAGAAATCGTTCCGATGCCGCAGTAGGCGTCGATGACGGTTTCTTCCCCTTGAAGCTCAGCGTACTCAAGCGCTTTGTCGTAGAGCACTTTGGTTTGCTCCGGATTGACCTGATAGAACGATCTGGCGGAGATGGCGAATTTGACGTCTCCAATGAGGTCGTAGATGTATTCTTCGCCCCAGATGACGTTTGTTTCGTTGCCAAAAATGACGTTTGTTTTGTTTGGGTTGATGTTTTGCACGATGGATTTGACGTGCGGGAATTGCGCTGTGATGTCTTCGATGATCTTCGCTTTGTGCGGGAAGTCGCTTGTTCTTGTGATGAAGACGATCATCATTTCGCCCGTAACAACGCCGTATCTGACCATGATGTGGCGGAGCCAGCCTTTGTGGCGTTCTTCGTTGTAGGCTTTGACACCGTAGTTTGCGCAAATGTCTTTGACAGCTTGAACGGCTTCGTCGTTTTTGGATTGCTGGATCAGGCAGGCGCTCATGTCGATGATGTCATGGCTTCTTTGCTGATAGAATCCCGCGACGAGTCCGCCTTCCCGTTCTCCTACCGGCACCTGTGCTTTGTTTCTGTAGTTCCACGGGTCTTCCATGCCGAGTGTCGGGTGCACGGTGACGTTTGAAAGGTCCAGCTTGCCGATGCGTTCTAAGACGTCTTTGACTTGTTTCTGTTTAAACAAGAGCTGGCCTTCGTAGGTCATGTGCTGAAGCTGACAGCCTCCGCATTGCTTGTAAATCGGGCATGGGGCATCCGTTCTATGCGGGCTTTCTTCCTTCAGCTCAATCAGACGGCCGAAGGCGAACCCTTTTTTGACACGTGTGACTTTGATTTGGGCTTTTTCCTCCGGCAGGGCGTTCGGCACAAAGATCGGGAATCCTTGGACCTTTGCGACACCCGCTCCTTCGTGGGTCAAATCCTCAAATGTCACGTCATAGTATTCGTTTTTTTCTACTGGGGGTTTCATTTTCATGTATGTTCACCTCTTGTTTTAAGCGAAAGAAAAACTTGGCCTATTCAAGCCAAGTTTCAGCGTGTAGGCAAACCTTCGCATTCGTTGTCAGTCCTGTGCTTCGGTGCTCACGAATTCAACATTCGCTGTGCTCCGATGCTCGCCCTTCCTAGACTTCAAAGGTTTTCAATCACGCTGAAAAGATGACAAAATCCTAAAACGAAAACTGTTTTAGGATTTTGTCAACATTCTGAGCTTGGCTTACAAAGCCAAGTTTTAGTCATCCAGCTGTTCCGCTTTCTCCTTCGGCATGACGACGTGAATGTGCCGGTACAGATTCACGAATTCGCCCGGCAGCATGCCGCCGTACTCGCCGTCCAGGTTCAGCTGCATCTTTTCTGATACATTGACTTTCACGCGGTTCGCTTTTGTATAAATAATGTGCTGGTCGTTGATGTGTTCGCCGCGAAGCGCCATCGTGGCGACCCTGATAAATTCAGCAAGGTTTGCTTTCTTTAGTATCATCAAATCAAACATGCCGTCATTCAGGCTGGAATCCGGCGCGAGCTTTTCGAACCCGCCGACGGAGTTTGTCAGCGTGACCAAAAACAGCATGATTTCACCTTGAAACAGCTTGCCGTCATATTCAATCTCGACTTCTGTCGGACGAAGTGAAGGCAGCATTTCCATTCCTTTTAAATAATAAGCAAGCTGGCCGAGCATTGTTTTGAGTTTGCTTGGCACGTCGTACGTCAGCTCCGTCAGGCGGCCTCCTCCGGCGATATTGATAAAATACTGGCCGTTGACCTGTCCGATGTCAATCGGGCGGGCAACGCCGTTAATGACCGTATCTGCTGCTTTTAAAATATCCTCGCGCGGAATGCCGAGCGCTCTGGCGAAGTCGTTCGTTGTGCCGACAGGAATCACACCGAGTGTCGGACGGTTGTCTAAAGGCGCAAGCCCGTTGACGACCTCGTTGATCGTTCCGTCTCCGCCTGCCGCAATGATCAGGTCAAACTCACGCAATGCCGCTTCCTTGGCAGCGTGTGTAGCGTCTCCTGCGCATGTCGTCGCATGGGTGGAGGTTTCATAGCCGGCTTGTTCAAATTTTTGCAGGACCTGGGCAAGATGCTTTTTAAAGATCTCCCGTCCTGAAGTCGGATTGTATATTATGCGTGCACGTTTCATTATCTCATCATCCTACTTAAGAGTATCCGATCCATTTTTACACTAACAACCTTTAATTATACTATGAGTTAAAAAAATCGCAACAAAATGTACATAATCTTACAGGTGAAAACGCACAAAAGCTCAAAACTGATTCTTGTTTTGAGCTTTTGTCATCCTTAACATTCTTTCAGCTTGATTGAAAACCCTTGTAGTCTAGGAAGGGGGAGCATTGGAGCGGAGTGAATGTAGAATTCGTGAGCACCGACGCGCAGACCTGACAACGAATGCGAGGGTTTTTCAACAAGCTGAAAGCCCCAGCATAGCTGAGGCTTTTTGTTTTTTTACTCTTCTTCCGTTCCCGGTTTTTTCTTGCGGAACTTCGCCAATACTTCATATACGATTGGCACGATCAAGAGCGTCAGAAGCGTTGAACTGATTAAACCGCCGATAACCGTGACGCCGAGTCCTTTTGAAATGACCTGGCTTCCGCCTTCGAAGCCGAGGGCTAATGGAATCAAGGCGCCGATTGTCGCAATGGCTGTCATCAGGATCGGACGGAGTCGTGTAGAGCCGGCTTCCAGGAGCGCTTCTCTCGTAGACAGGCCTTCCGCTTCCTTATGAATCACGCGGTCAATTAAGACAATGGCATTCGTGACAACGATACCGATCAGCATGAGCATACCGATCATGGCGTTCAGACTGATCGTTTCACCTGATACGTAAAGTCCGACCAGGGCACCGATGACTGTGAACGGCAATGAGAACAGAATCGCAAATGGCGCTAGTGCTCCGCCGAAGGTAATCACGAGCACAAGGTAAACGATCGCTATTGCTGCCAGCATCGCTAAACCGAGCTTCGTGAAGGAATCAGCGATATCCGCTGATACGCCGCCTGTGTCAATCGATACGTTATCAGGATGGTCAAGCTTATCGATTTTCTTCTGGATAGCAGTTGATACGGCTGTGACGTTGTCAGATGTAACCTCACCTGTGACATCCGCATAGACTTTTCCATCACGTTTTGACACGGTATCTGATGTTGATCCTTCCTTCACTTTTGCCACATCGCCGATTTTGACTTCCTGGCCAGTCGCGGAAGTGATCTTTTTATTCTCTAAATCTTTCACACTCTTATACTCGTCTTTTTCTGTCTTAATGTTCACATCAAGCTCTTTGCCGTCTTTTTTCACGGTGGTAAGCGGTTCTTGCGATGTTTGTGACATTAAGGCCTGAGAAATTTGAGACGCGGTTAAACCGAGTTTGCTTAGTTTTTCTTGGTCAGCGACAAATGTGTACTCATCATATGTGCTGGAAAGGCCTGAATTTACGTTTTTCAGATCCTTTTCATCCTTCATGATTTTTTCAATATCTTTGACCGTGTCTTTAATATCGTTTTCAGAATCGCCATACACATAGTATGTTAATTCGTTGTTATTGCCTGAAGAGCTGAAGTCCTGTGACTTCCATTCTCCGCGGTCAGATTGCTTTTGGATTTCCTTCAGAACGTTATCTTTTTCTTTATCAAAGTCAGGTGTGTCGCTTTCATATTTGATATAGAATAACGCACCGTTAGAATCTCCTCCGGCAAGCGGGCTGCCAGAGCCTAATGAATACTGAACCGTATCGACATGCTTGCGGTCAAGCAGGATTTTTTCCGCTTTTTCAGCTTCATTTTCGGCTTCTTTTTTCGTTTCACCCGGTTCTGGGCTGTATGTGAGCTGCATCGTTTTTTCTTCCTCAGACGGCAGGTAGCTGGCACCGATTAACGGTACGAGGAACAAGCTTCCAAGGAGCATCAGAACAGCGATGATAGACGTGATCCATTTGTGGCTAAGCGCCCAGTTCAATACTTTTTTATAGATGTTTGCAAGTCTGCCTGGTTTGTGTTCTTTCGCTTTAATCGGCGCACCGGTTAATGATTTTTTGAACAGGCTGTGTGCGAGCATCGGCACAAGCGTGATCGAAATCACCAGGGATGCGGCAAGCGCAAAAACAATCGTTAAGGCAAACGGAATAAACAACTCACCGATTTGTCCGCCTACAAGTGCGAGCGGCAGGAATACCGCAATTGTCACAATCGTCGATGACATGATCGGTTTAAACATTTCCTTCGTCGCTTCACGAACCAAGGCTTTTCCGCGGAGCGGCTCGTCTTTGAGTCTCATTCGGCGATAAATGTTCTCGATCACAACGATGGAGTCATCGACCACACGTCCGATGGCAACAGTCATTGCGCCGAGCGTCATAATATTCAATGTGATATCAAGCTGCTGCAGCACAAGGAGTGCGATCAGCAATGATAATGGAATTGAAACTACCGAAATTAATGTTGATTTGATATCTCTTAAGAATAAGAGAATAATCACAATCGCAAAAATAGCACCGAAGATGGCTTTGCTTAACATCGTGTCAACTGACTGTGTGATCGGCTCCGCCATGTCGAGAGTTGCGCTGTAATTGAAGCCTTTATGGTCTTCTTTGAACTTCTTCAGCTCAGCTTTGACATTGTCGGCAACCTCTACCGTATTCGCATCGTTTGCTTTGACGATGTTGATGCCGATGCTGTCTTTGCCATTTGTGCGTGAAACGGATTCAGCTTTTTTCACATCTTTAATTGTAGCAATGTCAGAAAGCTTGACCGTAGGCACTGCTGTGCTTGCGCTTTGCTGCGCCTGTGCTGCCGCTTGTGCGCTTTGGGCTGCCTGTGCACTCTGCGCCGCCGCTTGAGATGCTGAACTGCTGCCTGCACTTGAAGCTGATGCCGTCGGGATTCTCATATTCTTCAAATCTTTAATTGTTTCAATATCGCCGCTGACGACGACAGATTTTTCTTCATTTCCGAATGTGTACAATCCAAGCGGAGTTGTCACATCTGAACCTTGAATCACTTTCTTCACAGTATCTTCATCAAGGCCGTATTCCTTCAGTTTGTCTTCTTTGAAAGAGAATTCAACCTCTTCCACCTGCTGGCCCGATACTTGGACGGACGCAACGCCTTCTATGCCTTCAAGTTTAGAAACGAGGCTGTCCTCCACTTGTTTCGTCAGCTCTTGCAGGTTATCTTTATCACTGGACACGCTCAGCGTCAGAATCGGGAATGAGTTCAAGCTGTAGCGTGAAATCTCCGGATCTTTCGCGTCATCAGGCAGGTTGACGTTTTCTAACGCTTCAGCTGCTTCTGTTTTCGCTTTGTCCATATCTTTCTCATAATCATATTCAATCATGACCGACGATGCGTTTTCATAGGACGTCGACGTCACAACGCTGACACCGTCCAAGTTCTGCACGGCTTGTTCAACCGGTTTGGTCACTTCATCAGCCACTTGGCTTGGTGTCGCACCCGGATATGTCGTGCTGATCGTCAAGTAAGGCATGTTCACGTCAGGAATAGACTCTTGCTTCATATTCATACCCGCATACAAGCCGGCTGCCGTTACAATAATCGTCATCAGCCATACGGCGAATTTGTTTTTCAGAACGAAATTAATAACGTGATTCATCATATCCTCCATTACATTTTTTTATTGACTGACTGGTCATTCTATATAATACTAAACGTTATAACGCAACAACGTCAACTCATATACCAGAAAATTTTACTAAATTTTTCAAGGATTAAGGGGAAGCACGTCATGAATGAAAAAAAAGAGAGAATTATAAAAACCAGCATTCGTTTATTTGCGAAAAAAGGATTCGCAGCTACGACGATCCAAGAAATCGCCAGTGAATGCGGCATTTCGAAGGGCGCTTTTTATTTGCACTTCAAATCGAAAGAAGCGCTGCTGTTATCTGCCTGTGAATATTATATCGGTATGTCTATGAACAAAATGAAAAATATAGAAGAAGATCTCGCCGGAAAGCCGCCTAAAGAAGTTTTGAAAAAACAAATTGGCGCACAATTTGAGGATTTTCGTGATCATAAAGATTTTATCGTTCTTTTGCTTACCGAAAATATCATTCCGGAAAACCAAGAAATCAAGCAATACTTTTACAAAGTAACCATGGAGACGGATAAGCTGTACCGGAACGCCTTGCTGGTATCCTATGGCGAAGGAATCAAGCGGTATGTCGCAGATCTGTCCATCATGGCAAGAGGCATTGTGCATTCTTATATGAACGTGATGGTATTTAACGGTGAGCTTAATATCGATGCAGAAGAAATCTCAGCCTTTATTATTGAGAGACTGGATGATCTTGTACAGGGGCTGAGCCGTTCTGCACTCAATCCGATTGTGTCAAAAGACATTTTCAACCCGATGCCTGCGGGGAAAGACCAGCTGCTTGAGGACATTCAGAAAGTGAAAGAAAACAGCACGCTGCCCGAGGATATCACCGTGTCACTTGATGTTATCGAGGAAGAATTGACTCAGGATAAACCGCGCAAACCGATTATTAAAGGCATGCTGTCCAATTTGACCGGAACCAACGACAAAGAAGTTGAAAAGCTTCGGGCCCTCATCTCTGTCTTTATCTCAATTTGACCATAAAAAAAGCAGCCTCTAAGGGCTGCTTTTTTATTAGCGTTTTTTAATTTCTTCAAGCAGAATTTTGTTGACCATCGGCGGGTTGGCTTGTCCTTTGGACGCTTTCATAATCTGTCCGACTAGGAAGCCGATAGCACGGTCTTTTCCGTTTTTAAAGTCTTCGATTGATTGAGGATTGTTGTCAAGCGCCTCAGTGACAAGCTTCAGAAGCACGCCTTCGTCAGAAATCTGAACAAGGCCTTTCTCTTTCACAATCTTCTCAGCGTCGCCGCCTTTTTCAATCAATTCTTTAAACACTTTCTTCGCGATCTTAGAAGAAATGGTTCCTTTTTCAATCAATTTGATCATGCCGGCAAGGCCTTCAGGTGTCAGGGCAACGTCGGCAAGCTCTTTTTGTTCTGCGTTTAGGTAAGCTGATACTTCACCCATCAGCCAGTTAGACGCTTGTTTAGCTTCAGCGCCTTTTTGAACGGTTTCTTCGAAGAAATCAGCCATTTCTTTTGTCAGCGTCAGAACCATCGCGTCATATGCAGGCAAGCCAAGCTCTTCGATATAACGCTTGCGGCGCTCATCCGGAAGCTCAGGAATGCTTGCTTTTACGCGTTCCTTCCATTCATCATCAATGTAGAGCTCGACTAGATCTGGCTCTGGGAAGTAACGGTAGTCGTCAGATCCCTCTTTGACACGCATAAGAATGGTTTTCTTCGTTGCTTCATCATAACGGCGAGTTTCTTGCTGGATGACGCCGCCGGAAAGAAGAACCTGCTCCTGGCGTTTTTCTTCATGCTCAAGGCCTTTTTGAACAAACGCAAAGGAGTTCAAGTTTTTCAATTCCGTTTTTGTGCCGAATTCCTCTTGGCCGATCGGACGAAGAGAGATATTGGCGTCACAGCGAAGTGAGCCTTCTTCCATTTTACAGTCAGAAACGCCTGTATATTGGATGATGGATTTCAGCTTTTCAAGATACGCGTACGCTTCTTCCGGCGTGCGGATGTCCGGCTCTGATACGATCTCAACAAGCGGCGTTCCTTGACGGTTGAAGTCAACAAGAGAATAGCCGTCGCCCGTATGCGTCAGTTTTCCAGCATCCTCTTCAAGGTGAAGGCGCGTGATGCCGATGCGTTTTGTTTTGCCGCCGACTTCAATTTCGATCCAGCCGTTTTCACCAATTGGTTTATCAAATTGAGAAATCTGATACGCTTTCGGGTTGTCAGGATAGAAATAGTTTTTGCGGTCAAACTTCGTATCCGTTGCGATCTCACAGTTGAGCGCCATAGCGGCTTTCATTGCGAATTCAACGGCTTCTTTGTTCAGAACAGGCAGGACGCCCGGATATCCGAGGTCAATAACGCTTGTCTGCGTATTCGCCTCCGCGCCGAATGGCGTTGGAGAGCTTGAGAAAATTTTTGATTTTGTTTTTAACTCAACGTGGACTTCAAGTCCGATTACCGTTTCAAAGTTCAATTCTTTTCACCCCTTACAGTTCAGGTTTTGCTTTATGATGGTCTGTCGCTTGTTCAAATGCATGAGCAACGCGGTATACAGTGCTTTCATCAAAGTGTTTTCCGATGATTTGCAGGCCGAGCGGAAGACCGTCTGCTAAACCGCATGGCACGCTGATTCCCGGTACGCCGGCAAGGTTGACCGGAATCGTTAAGATATCGTTTGCGTACATTGTGAGCGGATCCTTCGTGTTTTCACCGATTTTAAACGCAGGTGTCGGTGTAGTCGGTCCAACAATAACATCATATTTTTCAAATACGTCTTCGAAATCCTTCTTAATCAACGTACGCACTTTTTGCGCTTTTTTGTAGTACGCATCGTAGTAGCCTGAGCTTAAAGCAAACGTTCCAAGCATGATGCGGCGTTTGACTTCATTTCCAAAACCTTCAGCGCGCGTTTGCTTGTAAAGGTCGATCAGGTTATCCGCATTGTCTGTGCGGTAGCCGTAGCGGATGCCGTCAAAGCGTGCAAGGTTCGCTGACGCTTCAGAAGATGACAGCAGGTAATATGTCGCAAGCGCGTATTTACTGTGCGGAAGAGACACTTCTTCCCATGTAGCGCCGAGACCTTCAAGGACTTTCAGCGCTGCCAAGACAGATTCTCTCGCTTCTTTGCCGACACCTTCACCAAGGTATTCTTTCGGAACGGCGATTTTCAGTCCTTTGATGTCGCCAGTTAATGAAGAAAGAAAATCAGGCACGTCCACATTTGCACTCGTGGAGTCCATTTTGTCTACGCCGGAAATCGCTTGAAGTAAAAACGCGTTATCCTCAACCGTACGTGTAATCGGCCCGATTTGGTCTAATGAAGAAGCAAATGCGACCAGACCGTAACGAGATACACGTCCGTATGTAGGTTTTAATCCGACAACGCCGCAGAAAGATGCCGGCTGACGGATGGAGCCGCCTGTGTCAGATCCAAGAGAAAACGGAACTTCTCCCGCAGCAACCGCAGCCGCAGATCCGCCGCTTGAACCGCCGGGAACTGTATCCAGGTTCCAAGGGTTTTTCGTCAGCTTGTAAGCAGAGTTTTCGGTAGATGACCCCATGGCGAATTCGTCCATGTTCAGTTTTCCGATTGTGACCGCTTCAGCGTCTTGAAGGCGCTGAACGACAGTAGCGTCATAGATCGGATCAAAGTTTTCGAGAATTTTGCTGGAGCATGTTGTACGCAGCCCTTTTGTTACGATATTATCTTTTACGCCGATCGGCATACCGAAAAGAAGACCGTGCTCAGAACGGCCGTCAACCGCCTCATCAAGCTCCTTCGCGTATGCGCGCGCTCTTTCTTCATCTAATGCCAAAAAGGCTTGTACCTTATCATCAACCGCTTGGATGCGTTTATAAGATTCGTCAACCAGATCAGAAATCTTAATCTCTTTTTTATGTATGAGCTGTTTTAATTCTGTGATTTTATGATCAAATAATGACATTCTTGTGTCCCTCCTTTAGTCCAGAATTGATGGCACACGAATATAGCCGTCTTTATGGTCAGGCGCATTTTTCATGACATCCTCAACCGGAAGACCTTTACCCGCTTCATCTTCTCTCATGACATTTTTCATTTTCAGCACGTGAGTTGTAGGCTCCACATTGTCTGTGTTAACCTCATTAAGCTCCTCGGCAAATGAAATGATACTGTCGAGCTGTTCAGTGAACATTTTTGCTTCTTCTTCAGTAATCGCAAGTCTTGCAAGGTGCGCAACGTGCTTTACTTCTTCTATTGAAATTCGTGACATATGATCCACCTCCACATATTTCTCCGTTAAGTCATATAATACTGATCATATCAAAAACAAGCCCTTTAAAGCAACAAAACGCCTTGAGACAGGCCTGTGTTTTCGAAACAATACCCTATATATTTTATACTAAAATGAGGAGAAGGAGAAACGAAATATTTTTCTGAATATTTTTACTTTAATTATTTCTTGAAAGCGTTTTATTCTTTATTCCCTTCTAGGTTTGCAACGGTTTTCCCCGCTCATGATCAAGGTTTCATCGCTTGAATGGCCGGGAATACTTTGTTAGGTTAAGTTACCAAGTGCACCCGCAAAGGAATTTCTTTTGTTTTGCACTTACGCCAGGCTGCTTAACTGGCACCATCAATTTGAGAGGTGATGCAACATTATTAGAAATGAAGAGAGGGTAAAACGTGAGTATTGAAATTATTATATCTTTAGGAATTTACTTTATTGCCATGCTGTTAATCGGCTGGTATGCATTCAAGAAAACCACTGACATCAATGATTACATGCTTGGAGGAAGAGGCCTCGGACCATTCGTTACTGCTTTGTCTGCCGGCGCGGCCGATATGAGCGGATGGATGCTGATGGGTGTTCCCGGCGCGATGTTTGCGACAGGGCTGTCCACCTTATGGCTTGCTTTAGGTCTTACAATCGGGGCGTACTCAAATTACTTGCTGCTGGCTCCAAGGCTGCGTGCTTATACAGAAGCGGCGGATGATGCGATTACGATTCCTGATTTCTTTGATAAACGATTCCAGCATTCTTCATCACTGCTGAAAATCGTATCTGCATTGATCATCATGATCTTTTTCACATTGTATACCTCTTCCGGTATGGTATCTGGCGGACGGCTGTTTGAATCTGCTTTTGGTGCGGATTACAAATTAGGCTTGTTTCTGACCACCGCAGTTGTCGTATTATACACACTGTTTGGCGGTTTCCTTGCTGTCAGTCTGACTGACTTCGTGCAGGGTGCGATCATGTTTGCAGCACTAGTGCTTGTGCCGATCGTTGCTTTTACCCATGTGGGCGGCGTTGCTCCGACTTTCCATGAAATCGACGCTGTTAACCCACACTTATTGGATATTTTTAAAGGCGCGAGCGTCATTAGCATTATTTCCTATTTAGCCTGGGGCTTGGGCTACTACGGCCAGCCTCATATCATCGTCCGATTTATGGCCATTAAAGACATTAAAGATTTGAAGCCTGCACGCCGAATCGGCATGAGCTGGATGATCATTACAGTTCTAGGTTCCGTGCTGACGGGTTTAATCGGTGTTGCATACGCCCATAAATTCGGAGTTGCTGTAAAAGATCCGGAGATGATTTTCATTATCTTCTCTAAAATTTTGTTCCACCCATTAATTACAGGGTTCTTATTGTCAGCTATTTTGGCTGCCATCATGAGTTCGATTTCCTCACAGCTCTTAGTCACAGCAAGTGCTGTTACAGAGGATTTATACCGGTCATTTTTCAGACGAAAAGCTTCTGATAAAGAATTGGTCATGATCGGGCGATTGTCCGTCTTAGTCATTGCCGTTATCGCGGTACTCTTGTCATTGAACCCGAACAGCACCATTCTTGATTTGGTCGGATACGCTTGGGCCGGCTTCGGTTCAGCTTTCGGACCTGCGATTCTGCTCAGTCTATATTGGAAGCGAATGAACGAATGGGGCGCGCTTGCTGCCATGATTGTCGGGGCTGCGACCGTGTTGATCTGGATTACAACCGGCCTGGCAAAATCAACCGGTGTGTACGAAATCATCCCTGGGTTTATTCTCAGTATGATTGCCGGCATCATTGTCAGCATGATCACAAAACGTCCTGCAAAAGCCTCTTACCGATTATTCGGTGTCATGGAAAAGCTGTTAAAACGCAAAAAGTAAGCAATAAGCCATCAAGCGCAGCTTGGTGGCTTTTGTGCCCTTGTTTTGCTATAAATACTGTGAGAAAATCATATTTATTTAAAAACACCATAGAGAAGGGGGAAGTTTGCTGTTGAGCTGGTATATTGATCCTGATATTTTATTGAAATTGGGCATTGCCACATTGATTGGCATGGTCATCGGGCTTGAACGCGAATTAAAAAATAAGCCGCTCGGATTAAAAACCTGTATCGTCATCGCAGTCAGCTCATGCATGCTGACGATCGTCAGTATTAATGCGGCATATCATTTCCCTAAATACTACCGCATTATGATGGATCCGCTTCGTCTGCCGGCACAAATCATCTCCGGCGTCGGGTTTATCGGAGCCGGTGTCATCCTGCGAAAAAGCAATGATGTCATTTCCGGCCTGACGACATCGGCCATGATCTGGGGGGCAGCGGGGCTCGGGCTTGCTACGGGAGCCGGTTTTTATAAAGAAGCGTTTGCCAGTCTTCTGTTCATCCTGATCAGCGTGGAATTTCTCCCATGGGTGGTCAGAAAAATCGGCCCCGACCGCCTGCAGGAAAAAGACATCCGCATCAGAATGTCACTTTCTGATAAAGACAAAATGACAGAGATTTTAAAAGAAATGAAAAGAAGAGATATCAAAGCACACTCCGTTCGGATCGACGACCTAGGCGAAAAGGATTTTCCAATTATGGAAGTGAAGGTCCGCGTCCATAAAAACAGATACACGACCGACGTCTACTATGACATTAAAGCCATTGAAGGCGTAGTCGGCGTGAAGTGTGATACATTATAAAAGCCAATGGGACTGGAATCCCATTGGCTTTTTCTATCTACACCAGTGCTGAAAAATCAAATGCTGTAATCGGCGTGCCATTCTCTATATCTCTTCTGAAACCGGCCAGCATTTCTTTTTCCTCTGCTCCTATTGTGTTAAGATCAAACATCTGATGCAGCAATCCGTAAATCAGCATATGGCGAAGGCGGAGGAAATCAGGTATTATCATCAGCCATGCAGGGTCAAGCTCATTTTCCTCCCAGTACCCTTTCATAAAATGCGTCATAAATTTTTCTGTAAACGCAGCTTTATCATCATATGGCACAACAGGATACCACAGGACATTGTAGAGAAGAATGCTAATATCGTTAACAAACCAATTGTAGCCGATATCATCAAAATCAAATGCCGTGATTTTGCCATGATCCCAGTTAAAATTGCCATGGTGCAGATCCGCATGCACCAAGCCGTAGCTGTCCTGGCTTTTCGGGAGCCTCCGCAGTTCATTCATCAAAGAATCGGCTTGCTGAAACACCTTTATCTGATCTTCAGGTACATATTTTCTCAGCTTTAATTGCTCCTCTTCATCCCATTCCTGTCTTTTGAAAGCGGGATTGCTCAATTTGTAGCTTTTTGTCAAGCTGTGCATGCTGCCTGTGTATCTGCCAAGCTCATAAAATAGCGTTTCATTCCAGTCCGATTCATCCACTTTTTGCCCCGGCGCTTTCTCATACACTCTCAATAAAAATGACCCGCCGTTTCCGTCCGGCACTGCTTCTACATCTTTTCCGTTCAGCGACGGGAGCGGTTTGGCTACTGAAATTCCTCCTATTGCAAGGTGACGGAGCCATTCCATCTCTCCCATTATATAATCAGAAGATCTCCGAATCGTATGGGTAATCTTTAAAATATAAGGTTGATTGTCTTTCATACATTCATATACATAGTTTTCCGCATCAGCCAGAAAACGCACCTGATCTTTTGAGAAACCGTATCTCGCTGCAGCTTCTGCCAAAACCTGCTCTTCCTCAAATATTTTTTTGATATCTTTATGCATGTCTAACATCCTTTCATTGCTATAGATTTGATAATGATTGTTTTCACACGATTTCCAGCATCAACATACCTCCCCTTGATTTGTGTTTCGGCAGAAGCGGAAATATTTTCCCTTTTCCTGTTAATTGTAACATAAAACCCCTTGTGCCAATATGGCACAAGGGTTTTCTATCAGTCATAAATGTGAACAGTCGGCTCTTTATCTCCGGCATTGCGGATAATGACCGCTTCCTGTCCGTCTGAGGACGTGATATTGACTTCGACATCAACTGAGCTCTTAGAGTAGTAGTCCATCACTTCACCCGTTAAGAACTGGGTAAACGCGACAACTTCACTTTTTCCGTAGAATTGCATTGGTATGTCAATCTTCATTTTCTTCATTTCATCATTTTCATACAGCGCTGTACCGACAACGCCTGTATAGTTCGGGAAATATTCTTCAATTGAGTTTTTGAACCGCTTAAAGACCTCGGTGTCATCCGGGTATTTTTCTGCTGTGGTTGTATCTGCCGGATAGAATACATATTTTTCATTGATGTCATCCCAATTTGAGATATCAGTAGAGCCTGCTTTGACCTCTGTTTTGGCGATGAAGTTCCCCGGCACAATCGATGTTTTTGACGCCTGCTTGTAGAGCGCGACGGTAATCGGCACATTCTTCAAGTTATCTTTTTTGCGGAGGCGGTTAATAACCTCCTGTGCAATTTTTTCTCCCTGCTGGCGAAGCGTGCTGTCTTTAATCTCCACTTCTTTTTGCGGGTCGCCAGTTTTTTCACGATAGTAATACACTGAGTTTAACGCCAGTCCGATCATGACGCCGCCAAGCTGGATAGAATTCTTGTCTTTTCTGACTAAATAATCGTGCTCAAGCATGGATGCTAAATAAATCGGGCTGCTTTCGTTCTTTTCTTCTGTTGAACCAGAACTCGGGAGCGCCGGGTTCAAGCCTTCATTTTTGAAGTTTTTATCTTCTTTTTCGGCTTTTTTCAAATCAGAGCCCGTTTTTTTCCGTGCCAGCCAGCTTAATACTGTATCCTCATCTAAATATTGTCCTTCTTGGAACAGATAATCGTCAGTCGAGAAAGAATCTTGGGCAAGACGCATCAGCCCTGTTTCAAACTCGTCAATGTCCAGCCTAGTGTTCAGCTGTTCCGTTGTTAAGCCGCGCGCTTTGCCTGCCTTAAACGGCAGCACCATTTTGTAATAGGAGTCAGAGATATTATATTTCGGGACAATCGCTTTTTCTGACGATTTCGCCGTCTTTTGCGTAATCTCTTCCTCCTTCTCCCCCCCAAAACCTGACGAGCAGGCAGACAGCATTAATACTGCCGCCGTTGCCGCCAATGCCAACGTCTTTTTCAATAGAAAACACTCCTCTTATTTCTTTAGCTCTCCCATTAACTGTTCTTCATTCCACACTTCAATGTTCAGCTCTTGTGCTTTTGTCAGCTTGCTTCCCGCCGCTTCTCCGGCGATGACTAAGTCTGTGTTTTTGCTGACGCTTCCAGTCAGCTTTCCGCCCAGCGCTTCGATTTGCGCTTTGGCTTCGTTTCTTGACAGCTCTTCCAGCTTTCCTGTCAGAACAATTGTTTTACCGGCAAAGTAAGAGTCGCTGTCCTCTGCTTTTACTTTTTTCGGGCCTTTGTAGAGCGTGTTTACGCCCAGCTCCTGAAGTTCATTCAAGAGTTCAAGCATTTCTTCTTTATGAAAATAGGTGATGACCGCGTCAGCCATTTTTTCACCGATTTCATCTACCGCGAGAAGTTCCTCTTTTGAGGCTTTTTTCAGGTTCTCCAAGCTTTCAAAATGCATGGCAAGCGTCTTTGCAGCCTTTGATCCGATAAAACGGATACCAAGCCCAAACAGCAAACGCTCTAACGAATTTTCTTTTGATTTTTGGATGGAGCTGATCAGGTTTTCAGTGGACTTTTCACCCATGCGCTCGAGCTGGATGACTCGTTCCTTCGTCAGCTTATATAAATCTGCCACATTGCGGACAAGGTTTTCCTCAAACAGCTGTGTGATCACTCGTTCGCCGAGCCCGTCAATGTTCATGGCATTGCGGGAAACGAAATGGATCAGCCCTTCCCGGATTTGCGCCGGACATTCAGGGTTAATGCAGCGAAGCGCCACTTCTCCTTCGATCCGGACGAGCTCACTGCCGCATTCAGGACATTCCGTCGGCATGCTGAATTCCTTTTCTTCTCCTGTTCGCTGTTCAACGAGGACATTCACAACTTCCGGGATGATATCGCCCGCTTTTTTGACGACAACCTTATCCAAAATCCGAATGTCCTTCTCTTTAATTAAATCTTCGTTATGAAGGGATGCTCTTGAGACCGTTGTGCCGGCAACTTTTACCGGCTCAAGAATCGCGGTCGGCGTGATCACACCCGTTCTGCCGACATTTAATTCGATATCGAGAAGCTTCGTCACGACCTCTTCAGCAGGAAACTTATACGCGATGGCCCAGCGCGGGCTTTTCGCCGTAAAACCGAGCTCCTCCTGCTGATCGAGAGAATCGACTTTAATGACAATGCCGTCTATTTCATACGGCAGGTCTGCGCGCTTCGCCTGAAACTCATCGATCAGCACTATGACTTCTTCTATGCTGCCGCATTTTTTTCGTTCCTGATTCGTTTTAAATCCGAGTTCGTCGAGAAAATCAAGCCCTTGGCTTTGCGTCTCCACACCCATCTCGTCAAGCTCCGCTATACTGTAGACGAAGATATCGAGGTTTCGTTTCGCTGCAATTTTCGGATCGAGCTGCCTGAGAGATCCCGCCGCGGCATTTCGCGGATTGGCGAACGGTTCTTCCTCATTTTTAATCCGTTCCTCATTGAGTGCTTCAAACGAACGTTTCGGCATATACGCCTCTCCGCGCACTTCGATTGACAGCTCACGGTTCATTTTAAGGGGGATATTGCGGATCGTCTTCAGGTTCTCCGTAATATCCTCTCCAGTCGTTCCGTCACCTCTTGTGGCCCCTCTGACAAAATAGCCGTCTTCATAACGGAGAGAAACAGCAAGACCGTCTATTTTCAGCTCCACATTATACGCCACATCGTCGCCGACGGCTTGGCGCACACGGCGGTCGAAATCACGAAGATCATCAGCATTAAAGGCGTTGCCCAGACTGAGCATCGGTGTGCCGTGGGTGACTTTTTGAAACGCTTCAAGCACGGCTCCGCCGACGCGCTGCGTAGGAGAGTCAGGCGTTCTGAGGTCTGGGTGCTCCTCCTCGATCGCAATCAGCTCCTGCATCAATCTGTCGTATTCGGCATCTGGGACGCTCGGTTCATCTAAGGTGTAATATTCATAGCTATACTTGTTGATGGTGCGGCGCAGTTCTTCTGCCCGCTGCTTCGCTGTTTCTTTGTCCATCTGCTTCTTCCTTTCCTCTTCAATTACTGCTTTTCAATAGGAGCAAATGCTGCTAACAGGCGTTTCACGCCGACAGGGCTCGGAAAGGCAATATCGAGCTCCGTCCCTTCTCCTTCGCCTTTCACGCTGACGACAGTTCCTGTTCCCCATTTTTTATGGCCCGCCTTATCTCCGACTGCCCAGTTTAAGGTGTCGCCGCCTGTTTTGCTGGCGTAGGATACCGGGCGTGAAACAGGGCCGCGTCTCGGCTGCATTTTTCTCGCAGACGTCGCTCTCGTTTCTTTTTTCTCATTTAGGTTTTCCAATAAATCATCCGGTATTTCAGCAATGAAGCGAGATTCCGGGTTCATATTTGTCCGGCCAAACAAGGTGCGCATTTTAGCATTGGTCAGATAAAGCTCCTGTTCCGCCCTTGTAATCCCAACGTACGCAAGGCGGCGTTCTTCTTCCATTTCCGCTTCCTCCATGAGTGAACGGCTATGCGGGAAGACGCCTTCTTCAAGCCCCATCAAGAAAACAACCGGAAACTCCAGTCCTTTCGCGGCGTGCAGTGTCATCAGGGTGATCGCATCCTTGCCGCCTGACTCTTCCTCCTGCTGATCGAGCTGATCAATATCTGCGATCAACGCCAAGTCTGTCAGGAACGCAACGAGTGTCTTGTCTTCACTTTTCTGTTCAAAGTTTTTCGTAACAGACAGGAACTCGTCGATATTTTCTAAACGGCTTTGGGCTTCGATCGATTTCTCAGCCTTCAGCATTTCTCTGTATTCCGTCTTATCAAGAATTTCTTCTGTCAGCTCTGTAATGGATAAGTAATCCTGCATATTGGTCAGGTTTTCAATCATCTGTCTAAAGCTGTCAAGCGCGTTTGCCGCTTTGGCACTGACGCCGATAAAATCAACCTGCTGAATCGCTTGGAAAAATGACAAGCCGTTTATGGCCGCATACGAAGCGATTTTTTCAAGTGATGTCGCGCCGACTCCGCGCTTCGGCACATTGACAATGCGCGTGAAACTGATATCGTCATCCGGATTGGATACGAGGCGCAGGTACGCAAGAATGTCTTTAATTTCTTTTCTGTCATAGAACTTTGTGCCGCCGACAATGTTATAGTTCAAGCCCGCTTTGAGAAGCGTTTCCTCAATCACACGGGACTGCGCGTTTGTCCGGTATAATATGGCGATATCAGACAGTTTCCGCTTGCCTGAGCTGTGAAGCTGATGAATTTTGCCGGCCACAAACTGTCCTTCTCCGAATTCATTATCACCGCGATAATAGGAAATTTTGATGCCTTCATCGTTTTCCGTCCACAAATTTTTCGGTTTGCGGTTAGAGTTGTTTTTAATGACCTCGTTTGCCGCGCGCAAAATCCGTTTCGTTGAACGATAGTTTTGTTCTAGCAAAATCACGCTTGCATTCGGATAATCTTTTTCAAATGAAAGGATGTTGGTGATATCCGCGCCGCGCCATCTGTAGATTGACTGATCAGAATCCCCCACAACGCAAAGGTTCTGGAAACGCTCGGCAAGCTGCTTAACAAGCATGTATTGCGCCCTGTTCGTATCCTGATACTCATCAACATGGATGTATTGGAATTTGCGCTGATAAAATTCAAGTACTTCCGGCACTCGGTCAAACAGTTTAATCGTCGTCATAATCAAATCGTCGAAATCGAGCGACTGGTTTTTCAATAGCTTCTTCTGATAATCAGCATATACATCGCTGACCACCTGATCGTAGTAGCCGCCAGCAACTTTAGAGAATTCCTCCGGTTCGGTCAATTCGTTTTTCGCACTGCTGATCGTACCGAGGATGCTTCTCGGGTCAAACTTCTTCGGATCAAGATTGCGCTCCTTCAAAATCCCCTTGATCACTGAAAGCTGGTCAGCCGTATCAAGGATGGAGAAATTTCGGTTGATCCCAATCCGGTCGATATCTCTGCGCAAGATCCGCACGCACATGCTGTGGAATGTGGAAATCCAGATATCGTCCGCGCCGGGTCCGAGGATGCTTTCCACACGTTCTTTCATTTCGCGTGCCGCTTTATTTGTAAATGTGATCGCCAGAATGTTCCACGGCGCCACATGCTTTTCCGCCATTAAATAAGCAATTCTATGGGTCAGGACACGCGTCTTTCCGCTTCCCGCTCCCGCCATCAGCAAAAGAGGCCCGTCCGTTGTTTTGACTGCTTCCTGCTGAACGGGGTTTAAACCGCTTAGTAATTGATTGCTAATATAATTCAAAATTTGTTCACCCGCCTATACAAAACATATGTTCTATCATAAACCAAATCCGTACAATTTACTACTCGCCTTTCACAGCCGCTACTGTTTTCAAAGCCCTGTCAAAATCTTCATACACAGCATTGCCTACAACGATCACGTCCGCATGCTCTGCATACTGTCTGGCCGTTTCCGCATCCTTGATGCCGCCGCCGTAAAACAAGGTTGACGTTTCCAATACAGCCTTCGTTTTCTTGACAGCTTCTATGTCTCCAATCATGCCGCTGTATTCTAAATAAAAAATCGGCAGTTGCAGCAGCTCCGACACACGCGCATAGGCGACAATATCATCCATATTCAGATCGGCGTCCGCTTCAGTCAGTGCCGCGGCTTTGCAATCTGGATTTGCGATGCAGTAGCCCTCCGCCACGATTTCTTCCATAGACATCAGTTCTCCGTATTCCTTCATGGCTTTCTGGTGCATTCCGACAATCCAATCCGCGTTTTTGCTGTTTAATACACTCGGAATAAAATATAAGTCAAAGCCGGGAACGATCGCTTCAATCGCTGATACCTCAAGGACACACGGCACCAAAAACCGTCTTACCTTAGACATCATCCGCAGGACATTATCCTCTGTTACACCATCACTGCCTCCGATAATGACCGCATCCGTTCCTGATTCGCAAAGAATCTCCAGCTGTTCGTCAGGCAAATCTTTATTTGGATCGAGTTTAAAGACATGCTTCCACTCCGTTACATCGTACACGTCATACGTTCCTCCATTCGTTTGTTACCATTTAAACATTATAACAAATTCACATAGCGCGGAAAAACGGAAAAAGCCGTTAATCTCGTTATTCACTGAAAAAGGTGTTTTGATTCTTTTTTCATAAAAAAAGGAGCAGGAGGCAGACCTGCATGGTGAGTCCTGTATCGGCAGAAGCACACATTTTTCACCTGATTCCTTCTGCTATTGTTTGGAAAGTGTTCAACTGTGGAAATGGTTACATAAAAAAGGGAGGCTGAGAGATGGAAACCATCATAATAGCACTCATCGCATTTATCATAGGGATCATCGCTATCCCGATCGTCTTGTTTGCCTGGATCTACATAAAGGATGAAAAACAGCAGGAGCACTCAATTCTTCGCAACTATCCCGTCATCGGAAGGTTTCGGTATATCCTTGAAAAAATCGGGCCGGAGCTGAGGCAGTATTTATACAGCAATGACAATGAGGAGCAGCCTTTTTCACGAAAGGAATATGAGCAAACCGTCATCTCCGGAAAATACAAAAGCAGAATGATGGGCTTTGGATCTGTAAGAGATTTTGATAAACCTGGCTATTATATCCGTAACGCTATGTTTCCAAAACAAAGGGAAGAAATGCATGTAAATCAAACGCCAAAAATTGAAACCCAAATCTATAAAATGGATGCTGACAATCTGTTCAAACGCAAGGAGCATGCCGAACATATCAAGGCAGACCCGTATTTTCTCCATCCTGATGATGTACAGGTGATTGGCGAGCATACATGCGAGAAGCCATTTTATGTGAAGGGCTTAGTCGGCCAGTCTGCCATGAGCTACGGCTCTCTTGGAGAACGGGCTGTTACGGCGCTCTCAAAAGGGCTCCACCAGGCAGGCGGAACCTGGATGAATACAGGTGAAGGAGGATTGTCTGAGTATCACTTAAAGGGCGGCGCCGATATCATTTGCCAAATCGGACCAGGCCTATTCGGCGTGCGCAAAAGAAACGGGGAATTTTCGTGGGAGGAATTTAAAAGAAAAAGCAGGATTGACCAAATTAAAGCGTTTGAGCTAAAGCTGGCACAAGGAGCGAAAACCCGCGGCGGCCATGTGGACGGCGCCAAAGTATCAGAGGAAGTGGCAGACATTCGGAATGTCGAACCTGGAAAGTCGATTGACAGCCCGAACCGCTTTTATGAATTCTCAAACCCTCCTGAAATGCTCGACTTTATTGAAAAACTTAGAGATGTCGGACAAAAGCCAGTCGGCATCAAACTGGTCGCAGGGCATCCTGAAGAATTGCATGAGCTTTTCTCTCATATGCAGAAAAGCGGAAAGCATCCGGATTTTATCACGATCGACGGAGGTGAAGGCGGTACCGGAGCTTCCTTTTACGAGCTCGCGGATACAGTCGGCCTTCCGATTATGACAGCGCTGCCTATTGTTGACACGCTTCTTAAACAGTACGGCTTGCGCAGCCAGCTGAAAATCTTTGCTTCCGGAAAGCTCCTGACTCCTGACAAAATCGCGGTCGCCTTAGCCCTCGGCGCTGACTTTGTCAACATCGCACGCGGCATGATGTTTTCCGTTGGCTGCATCCGCGCTCTCGTCTGCCACACCAACACCTGTCCGGCAGGTGTGGCGACGACAGATCCGAAATTGCAAAAAGCATTGAGCGTTGAGGAAAAACAGCATCGTGTCTGCAACTACGTTATTTCATTGCGTGAGGGGCTGTTTAACCTTGCAGCCGCAGCAGGGATCAATTCGCCGGTTCACTTTTCCATGGAGCATGTTGTCTATCGGAAAGAGGATGGCAGTCTCATCGATATCGACAACCTGATCCATCAATTTGTTTCATAAAGAAACCGCCCTTGCCGAACGGCAGGGCGGTTGTTTATTATTTTGAAGAAGACTCAGTTTCCGTCTCCTTCACACGGTCAAGCGCCATTTCATAAGCGTCATTCCCGTAATTTAAGCAGCGTTTCACACGGGAAATCGTAGCCGTGGAAGCGCCTGTTTCTGTTTCAATCTTATGATACGTGTTTCCTTCGCGAAGCATGCGCGCCACTTCAAGGCGCTGAGCCAGCGATTGAATTTCGTTAATTGTGCATAGATCATCGAAGAATCGGTAACATTCCTCCAGGTCTTTCAGCGATAAGATCGAGTTAAATAACTGGTCCAGCTCTTTGCCGCGTAATTTATCGATTTGCATCGTTACACACCTTCTCCTTTACTAATGGAAGCCGCATCAAGATCAGGTACGATATTGATCCAAGTCTTTCCTGGCACAAACGGAAGCCACTTGCCGTCTTTTATCGGCACAATTCTGCCATTCACTTGTTTCCAGTCTGTTTCAATGACGTTTCCGTGCTGAAACAACAGACCTTTTCCTCCTGATTCCAAGTCGATGTCCCGCCTTCCATCTTGATCAATAATATGATGGCTGGCTTCAACAATGAAAATATTTTGCATTGCAACCGGCTTTCCGGTTTCCCGGTCTGTCGTTATGACACCATCAGAGCTTCTTGTATAAGATTCAGCTTTTTTATCATAGTTGTATTCGACAAGATTTGTAACGTTTTTTGTTCCATAATCTACCCGAACATTGTAAGATTCATTTGCAGGTTTTGCATCTGATGTTTGAAACAGCAGCGGATTTGTTTCCTGCTTCAGCTTATAACCCTTTTGTTCTGCCGCCTTTTTTATGTAATCATAAGACGTATAGGAATTGTGGGGCGGTTTGCTGAAATCAGCTCTCCAAAATAAGCTTCCGTCAAAATCCAATCCGTTCATATAATCGGCAGCTCCGGATTCCAGCTGCTTTTTGGCGCTGGGACTCCAGCCGTGATGGACAAATATGCTGTCAAAGCCATTGCTGAGAGTGACGAAATATTCCCGCGCGCTCCGCACAGGTCCGACAGTTTCAGGCATCTGGCTTTGGAAAATGGCCAGAAATCTTGTGATTTGCCCTTCGGCTAGCGCTTCTATGACAATGTCGGCTTTAGACAGACCCGACTGCGGCCTCGCCTTCGGGTGATTGTTCACCACAACAGCAACAGGCCGGCGTTCAGTCGCCTTCTGTTCAGTCTTTAGCCCCGTTAAAGGAGCTTTCAGCTTCTTTGCAGTATCCGGGACAGCATCCTTCTGCTGGCAGGATACCAGCAGAAAAAACACGAAACACAGCGCGCAAACTGTCATCCATTTTTTCATATGTCGGCTCCCTGCTCTTTTATATTTTAACGCATTATCGATGGAAAGAGTACAGTTTTTTTCATGACGTCGAAGATTCCTCTTGGCGTAATGCGTATATACGGAAGGTGCGTACTTTGCAAAAAGAGCAGCGTATAGATAGGATCGCAAAACTCATAGCCTCTTTCAGTCAAAAGATCTCTCAGCTTTTGTTCCTTCTCAAGCACGTCTTCATACGCTTCCGAAGAGGCGCAGCCGCACAGCGCAAGCGGGATTTCATGCAAAATGTTTCCGTTCTCCGCTAAAACAATTCCTCCTCCGATTTCTTTCATCCGGGCGAAAGCGAGCAGCATATCCGCTTTATTTTTTCCAATCGCGACAATGTCGCCCGTCGTCGTAAAGGAGCTTACAAATCCCTGCACGCTTGAGGCAAACCCTTTTATCATCGTATTGACGCGCCATTTCCCGTGTCTGTCGAGCATCGTCAAATAACTTTCATCATGGTCAAACGAGAGCTGTTCCATCGAATTGTCGATCTCAATCATATATGGCTCCATAATAACCGCATTCCGCATTTTCACGCCCATCGGCATAGAAAACTGCAAGTCATCCATCGTCATATCATATGAAAGTTCAAGCGGGACAAGACCGCCTTTGTGCCAGTCCGTCTTTGTAAACGCCTTCAAATCACAGCCGTCCTCACGCAGAATGGTCCCTTTTGACAGAACAGTCACTGGATTCGGATTTAACGGATCTTCCAGTATGTTGAGCGATGCCAGTCTGCCCGGTCCGACAACTCCTAAATAATCATCCATTTGGTAATACTTTGCGATATTAAATGATGCCATATTGTAGGCGTCGATTGCAGGTACGCCTTCTTCTAACGCGATACGAATCAGCTCGTTTGTCATGCCGCCTTTATAGAAATTCGGGGTTGCGCCATCTGTCGTGTAAAAGAAGTGGTCATAATAGCGGAAGCCCTTCTCATGCAGCTCTTGCAAGATTTTTCTTACATCAGGGCGAATGGAAGAGTTCCGAAGGGAAACATAATAGCCCAGTTCCAGCCTTCTCATCACTTCATCACCTGTCATCGCTTCATGATCACAATCCGCACCGAACAGCTTCATTTTTGTAAGCGTTTTATCAGAAGCGCCGGGAAAATGCCCTTCAATGCGTTTTCGCTGTTTCTTTGTAGCTTGCATGCAGTGGAGCATTAAATCATCACCATCTACCAAGCGTGGCCATCCGGTCATTTCTCCGCCTTGAATCACATCCGGATGTTCAATCCACTGTTTTCTGACGTCAAATGGAAGGACGTGGTCCTCGTTCAGAACCTCGGTCTGGAGGTCATAGCGTGACCACCAAAAATACTGGACAGGCTGCTTTTTAAGTTCATTCAAAATCGTAAGCGCTTTCTTTTTTCCGCTTTGCAAAAGCAAAAATAAGTTATCATTCACGAATGTCGTTGTTCCGTATTGAGACACATATTCCGCCAGTGTTTGGGGATTATATATTTGAAAAGGATGTGCGTGCGGTTCAATATAACCTGGCACAATGTATTTTCCTTCACAATCAATCGTATGAATTTCTTCGGCTCTATTCGGAAGTTCATGACCCACATAAACAATGCGGTCCTGATAAATCCAAATGTTTTTTTTCAGCCATTGTTTTACATATGGATTTAAGACGAGAGCATTCCGTAAAAGGAGCGTTGGAAGCAGCTTTGAGTCTACAACATCAACCTGTGCCCTGATGTCTTTGTTTTTCCAGTTAAAGGTGCGTTCGGACATTCACATACTCTCCTTTACATGTATTAGACTCATGGTATCACATCCTTCCTCATCACGCACGATAAAAACGTTACAAATTTTTGAAGGTTCGGTAAAAAAACTTTTTTAAGTAAAAGGAGCGGATTTCCTTGAAGCCAAACATCAGTCTCATCAATGCCGTGTTCAGAATCGCCTGCGGATTGACGATTATGTCAGCCGCCAGTGCAAAGTTTACGAAAAAACCTTGGTGCAGAATGCATCTCTTTTACATCTTTATGGGGGCCATGAAAGCGGGTTCGGGAATCTTGCGCTTCTGTCCTGTGACCTACATGTTTCAACACAGTGATTCTGGAAATAACGAGCATCAAAACGGATAAACGGAAAAGCTTGATCACAAAACGTGATCAAGCTTTTTTTTATGCCCATCCTTTGTTTTCATATAGAAATATCCTGCAGCTGCCAGCACTGCCGGATAAAGCAGTGCCCAGCCGCTGAATGAATAAATCACCGCGCACGCCACAAATGCCCCGAGCGCCATCCACCAGCCTATATCTCTCCTGCCCAGCAGTTTCAGTGCTGCCGCCATTGTACATATGTAAGATGCGATAAAAGCCGCGCTCGGCCCTTTCAACAGAGTCGTCAAATCGATTTGAAACAGACCATGCGCCGCAAGCACTAAGCCAAACACTGCGGCCATCGCTGTCAAAACGCGAATAGGCGTACGTTTTGTCGCACTGAGTTTTCCAAAAAATACGGGTATGTGCCCCTCTCTCGCCAATGCGTACACCATTCTTGAAAAACCGGCAATATTGGCATGGATGGTGGCGAATGTAATAAACAGCGCTAAGCATACCGTGACGTATACACCGCTTTCCCCTGCTCCTTTTGAGATGAGCATGGCAAGCGATGCAATTTCTCCATTCTCTCCGTATGAATGAGTTCCCACTGTTACAAATGACAGCATGATATACAGCCCTGCCACACAAGACGCTCCCAAGAACAAGCTGATTGGGACATCTTTTTCAGGGCGATGAAATTCCTCAGCCAATGGAGTAATCATTTCCCAGCCTACAAAAGAGAAAAAAATCATAACAGAAACAGATCCCGCGGCAGACCAGCCATGCGGAAGAAACGGTTTGAATTCTGCTATCGTGACGTGTGGCAATGACACAGCAATAGAAATGACAAGCAGAAATACAATGACACATATAACGATTGTACTGATGTTTGCTGATAGTTGAATCCTTTTCATATGAAGCAAAATAGATATAGCCAGCATACAACCAGCAATCGATGTAACCTGCCAATCCACCGCCTCTGTGACGTAACTGACGTAATGCGCGCCAGTCAAAGCGATGATGGGAACGCCAATCGGAACGGAACCTAACATGATCCAGCCCAAAATAGCCCCGGCTTTTTTTCGAAAAGCCAGCTGCACATAAGCCGTGATTCCTCCCGCACTAGGCGCAATTTTCACAAGCCGTGCCAGCGTGCCGACGAGAAGAAAAGATAAAAAAGACATGAATACCCAGACAAATAAAGAAGCCGGACCGGCCTTATCCGCGGTAACAGACGGCAAAATTAATATCCCGCAGCCTAAAACCGCCCCAATCGTTAACGCCGTCCCTTGTATCCAAGTAATAGAGCGCTGTAATTCTGGCAACATGATGCCTCCTCTCAAATTGATGGCTTTATTATAGAAAAAATAAGACGGCATCCATATGCTACAATGAAGGTAAATCAACAGCATTACCTTACAATCAAAGGAATTTTCATTCATTCGCCTAAATATGTAAAGGAGCCAGACAAATGGACGATACAGACCTTCAGATTCTCTCGCATTTGCAGCGAAATGGCAGATTAACGATGGTTGAGCTGGGAAAGCTTGTCGGACTCAGC
The DNA here is from genome assembly GCF_037964975.1 of Bacillus sp. EU52. Lineage (NCBI taxonomy): Bacteria > Bacillati > Bacillota > Bacilli > Caryophanales > Bacillaceae > Bacillus > Bacillus sp. EU52. The sequence continues at coordinate 675,010 of NZ_CP150177.1, read as the reverse complement.
TCGCCAAGCGCGGCGGAGCGTGTCAGGAAGCTGGAAGACAAAGGAGTGATTACCAGCTACAGCGCGAATATCTGTTACGAAAAACTAAACAAGCATGTCACCGCTTTTATTCTCATGGAGCCAAAAAGCTGTAAGCACTACGCCGCCTTTGCAACATCGCATCCTGATGTAGCAGAAAACCACCGCATCACAGGGATGTACAGCTATGTGACAAAGGTCGTGACTGAATCGGTACATACGCTTGAGGATTTTATTGACGCCTCGATGGCCCATGGAAAACCAACCACACTCGTTGTGCTTTCCTCTTCCAGCTGCCATCCCGCTTTTTGATAACAAAAAACCCGCAGCTAATCTGCGAGTTTTCCTCACTTATTTTTGGGCAGCCTTTAAAGCGCGTGCCCCAATGTCTTTTCTGAAAAAGAGTCCCGGTTTGAAAATTTCATCAACCGCTTTGTACACTCGGTCTCTAGCCGCTTCAAACGTTTCATCAAAAGCCGTCACATTGGCGACGCGCCCCCCGTTTGTAACGAACTCTCCGCCTTCTGCTTTCGTTCCGGCATGGAAGACCACGACCTGCTCAGTTTCCGCAGCAAGGCTGCCGATCGGCGTGCCTTTTGCGTAGCTTTCCGGATATCCTTCAGAAGCAAGCACCACACTAACAGCAGCGGTATCCTTCCATCTTAAGTCAACTTCCTTATCATCTAAAAGATCAAGAAGCACCTGTACCAGATCAGATTCCATGCGCGGAAGCACGACCTGTGTTTCCGGATCGCCGAAACGGGCATTAAATTCAATGACCTTCGAGCCGTTTTCAGTAAGCATCAATCCAGCGTACAAAACGCCAGTGAAGGAACGGCCTTCTTGTACCATTGCTTTTGCGGCCGGCTTAACGATCGTTTCTACAGCATGGCGAACCGTTTCTTCCGAAATTTGCGGAACTGGAGAGTAAGCGCCCATTCCGCCCGTATTCGGGCCTTTGTCTCCGTCAAACACACGCTTGTGATCCTGGGCAATCACCATTGGATACACTTTTTCTCCTTTGACAAAGGCCATTAGAGAAAATTCTTCACCAGAAAGGTATTCTTCAATGACAACGGACGCGCTCGCATCACCGAACTTTTCATCTTCAAGAAAGTCATGCAGACATGCAATTGCTTCTTCCTCTGTCATAGCCACAGTAACGCCTTTTCCAGCTGCAAGTCCATCTGCTTTTATCACAATCGGAGCACCTTTTTCCTGCACATATGCCTTCGCCTCATCAAAGGATGTAAACGTCTCGTATTCTGCGGTCGGAATGTCGTATTTCTTCATTAAATCCTTAGCGAACTGTTTGCTTCCTTCGATGATCGCCGCGGCTTTTGACGGGCCGAACACGCGCAGACCCGCTTTTTCGAATTCATCCACCAGACCTTCAATTAAAGGAACCTCAGGGCCGACAATGGTCAGGCCGACCTGATTTTGTTTTGCAAATGAGACAAGCCCTGCGTGGTCGCTTTCCTCAATGTTTACAAGCTGTGCGGAAGCTGCCATGCCGTCATTTCCGGGAGCGGCAAATACATTCTCGACGAGGCTGCTTTGCGCTGCCTTCCACGCCAGCGTATGTTCTCTTCCGCCTTTACCGATAATTAATACATTCACGTCGTTTTCATCCCCTTAATGTTTGAAGTGTCTGATGCCGGTGAATACCATGGCAATGCCGTATTCATCCGCTTTTTTGATGGAATCCTCATCTCGGATCGATCCGCCTGGCTGAATGATGGCTGTAACGCCCGCTTTTGCCGCTTCTTCGACAGTATCTGGCATTGGGAAATATGCATCCGAACCGAGCGCGCTGCCCTTCGCTTTTTCCCCTGCTTGCTCGATTGCGATTTTTGCCGATCCGACGCGGTTCATTTGGCCTGCTCCCACACCGACTGTCATGTTGTCCTTCGCGAGAACAATCGCATTTGATTTCACATGCTTCACGACTTTCCAAGCAAGCTTCAAGTCTTCCCACTCTTGCTCGTTCGGCTCTCTTTTTGTCGGAATGCTAATCTCAGCATCCTCGAAACCGTGCATATCTAAATCTTGAATCAGCAGCCCGCCTTGAACAGATGTCAGTTGTTTTTCCTTTTGAACAGCGGCGGATACGTCAAGCGTCAGCAGACGGAGATTTTTCTTCGCAGTCAGGACGTCGAGCGCTTCTTGGCTGAATGAAGGTGCAATGATGATTTCTAAGAAAATGTTGTGAAGCGCTTCGGCAGTTGCCTTGTCCACTTCACGGTTCAGCGCGATAATGCCGCCGAAGATAGATGTTTTATCCGCTTCAAACGCTCTGTCAAACGCTTCGGCGATCGTTTTTCCTGTTCCTACACCGCACGGATTCATATGCTTTACAGCAACAGCAGCCGGCTCAGTGAATTCACGAACGATTTGAACTGCCGCATCCGCGTCTTTAATGTTGTTGTAAGAAAGCTCTTTTCCGTGAAGCTGTTCTGCTTGCGCAATAGAGCCTTTGACAGGAAGAGCTGTTTGATAGAAAGTTGCTTCCTGATGCGGGTTTTCTCCATAGCGAAGCGATTGTTTTTTCTCAAATGTCACAGTGAATTGCTCTGGTTCTTTTTCACCGACAACATTTGTCAGGTAGTCAGCGATCAGTGCATCATATGCCGCAGTATGACGGAATACCTTTGCCGCGAGCTCGCGTTTTTTCTGAAGAGATACGCTGCCTTCTTCTTTGATTTGATTCAGCACTGGGCTGTAATCGGCCGGATCGACGATAACTGTGACATCCTGATGGTTCTTTGATGCCGCACGCAGCATGCCAGGTCCGCCGATGTCGATATTTTCGATCGCTTCTTCATACGTGACGTCTTCTTTAGAAATCGTTTCTTTAAATGGATAGAGGTTGACGACAACGAGGTCAATCGGCTGAATCCCGTGTTCATTGATCTGCGCCATATGCTCTTCATTGCCGCGAACCGCCAGAAGGCCGCCGTGAATATTCGGGTGTAGGGTTTTTAACCGGCCGTCCATAATTTCAGGGAAGCCTGTCACTTCAGAAATTCCGATCACATCCACACCGTTTTCTTGAAGAAGCTTTTTCGTTCCGCCTGTGGAGATGACTTCAACGCCAAGCTCTGTCAGTTCTTTTACGAAAGGAACGAGATTTGTTTTATCTGAAACACTGATTAACGCACGTTTAATTGTCATGCCTTTTCACCTCTGTTATTTAATCCTAATAGCTGTTTAATCACACTCGGATACCATTTATGCTCAAGCTTGTGAATCCGCTGTTCGATTGTTTCCAATGTATCATGTTCATCAATTTCGATTGCCTTTTGAGCGATGATCGGACCTGTATCCATTCCTTCATCGACATAATGCACGGTGATTCCGGCCACCTTCACACCCGCCCGGAACGCCTGTCCGACTGCGTCGATTCCAGGAAACGCCGGAAGAAGCGATGGGTGAATGTTAATGATTTTTCCCCCATATGCTTGAAGGAGCGTATCACCGATCAGCCTCATATAGCCGGCAAGAACAATCAATTCAACCTCGTGAAGACGAAGCTGTTCAATGATGGCTTGTTCAAATGCAGCCTTGTTTTCATAAGACTTCGGCTCAAATGCAAAGGATGGAATGTGGAATGCTTCCGCCCGTTCGATGACTTTCGCCTGCGGTTTGTCGCAAACGAGGAGCGCTGCTGACGCATCCCAGTTCTCCTCCTTCAAACGCGTGACAATGGCTTCGAAGTTTGACCCGTTTCCTGATGCAAATACCGCAAACTTTTTCATGAAAGTGCCGCACCGCCGAATGTGACGCCTTCACCTTTTTTCACACGCCCGATTAAATAGGCTTTTTCGCCATGGCTTTCAAGCGTTCCGATCACATCTGTCAGATGCTCTTCTTTGACAGCCAAAACAAAACCGATCCCCATATTAAAGACGTTGAACATGTCTTCTTCCTTTAGCTTGCCGTACTCTTGCAAGAAAGAAAAAATTGGCGGGATCGGCCATGAGCCATGATCAATTTCCGCACTTAAGCCTTCCGGAAGCATACGCGGAATATTTTCAATAAATCCTCCGCCTGTCACGTGCGCCATGCCGTCGATTTTTCCGCTTTTGACCGCGGCAAGCACAGGCTTCACGTAAATCCTTGTCGGTTCAAGCAATTCCTCGCCAAGCGGGCGTTCAAACGGCTCATATGTTGTATCGAGGTCCAGCTCCGCATCATCCAGAAGCACTTTTCTGACAAGGGAAAAGCCGTTGCTGTGAAGGCCGCTGGAGCTGAGGCCGATCAACAGATGGCCCTCTTCAATGTTTTCTCCAGTCACGATTTCGTCCTTTTCTGCCACTCCGACTGAGAAACCGGCAATATCGTATTCATCAGCTGTATAGAGCCCCGGCATTTCAGCCGTTTCACCGCCGACTAAGGCTGAACCTGACTGCTCACAGCCTTCCGCAACACCTTGTACAATCTGTTCAATTTTCACTGGGTCCGCTTTGCCAACCGCTAAATAATCGAGGAAAAACAGCGGCTCTGCACCTTGTGCCAGCACGTCATTGACACACATTGCAACAGCATCCACGCCAATCGTGTCATGCTTATCCATGGAAAAAGCGAGCTTTAATTTTGTGCCGACACCGTCCGTTCCCGAAATGAGAACTGGTTTTTGATAAGAAAGCTCAGACAGGTCAAACATGCCGCCAAAACCGCCAAGGCTGCCCATAACGCCAAGCCGTTTCGTGCGCTCCACGTGTTTTTTCATTCGTTTTACAGCTTCATATCCGGCTTCGATGTCAACTCCTGCGTTTTTATATGCTTCAGACATCCTATTCACTCCTTTAAGGCGCTTTTCAAAGTATCTCCCCGAACGAGGGCAGAAAGAGAAAGGCAGCCGAACTGCGCTGCCTTTATGTCATTTTTCAAGTTTTATTTGGTTAATACTGCTTCTTTTACGTGAGGAAGCACTGTATCCTGGTAAATTTCAGTCGGATATTTTCCTGTAAAGCAAGCGAGACACTGTCCGCAATTCGAGTCATCGTATTTTCTGCCGATGCCTTTCAGCAGCCCTTCCACACTCAAAAATGAGAGGGTATCGGCTCCGATTTCCTGACGGATTTCTTCAACAGAATGCGAAGACGCGATCAGTTCTTCATGTGTGGAAGTGTCAATGCCGTAAAAGCACGGATGAGCGATCGGCGGTGAACTGATTTTCACATGCACCTCTGTCGCACCCGCTTCTCTTAGCATCGTGACAATCCGGCGGCTAGTTGTTCCTCGCACGATAGAGTCATCCACCATCACGACGCGTTTGCCTTCTACAACCCCGCGCACCGCAGACAGCTTCATTCTGACGCCTTGCTCACGCAGAGCCTGGGACGGCTGAATAAACGTTCTGCCAACATAGCGGTTTTTGATTAAACCGAGCTCATACGGAATGCCTGTTGCCTCTGCATAGCCGATCGCCGCAGAAATACTGGAATCCGGAACCCCGGTTACGACGTCGGCTTCAACTGCGGATTCCTGAGCCAGCATTTTTCCAAGGTTTTTACGGGCACTGTGCACATTAATACCGTCAATATTGCTGTCTGGTCTGGAGAAATAAATGTACTCCATGCTGCAAATGGAACGATTGATATTCATGGAAAAACGCTCTGATTTCATGCCTTCATCATTAATGATCAGCATTTCCCCCGGCTCTACCTCGCGAAGGTACGTTGCGCCGACGACGTCAAATGCGCATGTTTCTGATGCGACCACATAAGCATCGCCCATCATGCCGATGGATAGCGGTCTCAGCCCGTTCGGATCAAGTGCGACAATCATTTCTGTTTCGGTCATGATCAGGAACGCGTAGGCGCCTTTCAGCATAGAAAGCGAGTTTTTAATTTGATCCTTCAGCGTGAAGTGTCCGCTTCTTTTGATCAGGTGAGCCAAAACCTCTGTATCCGAAGAGGTTTGAAAGATGCTCCCTTGATTTTCGAGCTGCTGCTTCAGCTGAGTGGCGTTGACAAGATTTCCGTTATGAGCAAGCGCCAGGCTGCCGTTGTTTTGGGAACGGAAGAGGAGCGGCTGAACATTTTCGTATCCGCCGCCTCCAGCCGTTGCGTACCGAACGTGCCCGATAGCGCCTTTTCCCTTTACTTTGCTGAGTTCGCCGTTTTGAAATACTTCAGTGATCAGCCCTTGGCCTTTGTGAGCCGTCAGCTTTTCACCGTCAGTCGCTACGATGCCAGCGCCCTCCTGTCCTCGGTGCTGAAGGCTGTGGAGACCGTAATACGTGATCTGCGGGGCTTCTTCATGTCCCCAAATCCCAAAAACGCCGCATTCTTCATTTAAGCCTTTGATTTCAGCAAGCATGGGATAGCTCCTTTCCATACGCGTTCAAGCTCTTTCGTTTGCGCATGAATCATTTGTTGTCCGTCTTGATTTTGAATCGCCAGAATTCCGTCAGCTGTTACCTCACCAATATGAACTGCATCTTTGACAATTGCTTCAAACGCTTCTTGATGTTCTTTTTTCACTGAAACGACGAAGCGGGATTGAGATTCAGAGAATAATAACGCCGCTCCCCCTTCTACAGTCACATTAGCGCCAAGGTTTTCCGTCGTCATGACACTTTCCGCAATCGCTACACCTAAGCCGCCTTCAGACACATCATGCGCAGATTGAACGAAGCCTTTTTTAATCGCGTCAAGCAGTGCTTTTTGACGAGACAGCTCTACATCAAGATCGATTTGCGGGGCTTTGCCGTAAATACGGCCTTCTGTCATTTTTTGCAGCTCGCTTCCGGCAAACTCTGGTTTTGTTTCGCCGATCACATATACGAGATCTCCCGCTTGTTTGAAATGCTGTGTTGTAATGTGTGCTGTATCTTCAATTAAGCCGACCATGCCGATAACAGGTGTCGGATAGATCGCCGTGCCGTTTGATTCGTTATAAAGCGATACGTTACCGCCGATAACCGGTGTGCTGAGAACATTGCACGCTTCGCTTATGCCGTCTGCCGCTTTTTCGATCTGCCAGAAGATTTCCGGCTTCTCCGGGTTACCGAAGTTAAGGTTATCTGTGACCGCAAGCGGTTCTGCGCCTGAGCAAATGATGTTGCGCGCTGCTTCAGCGACAGCAATTTTCCCTCCGACTTCAGGATCAAGATAGAGATAACGCGCGTTACAGTCTGTCGTCATAGCCAGCGCCTTTTTCGTTCCGCGGATTCTGAGAACACCAGCATCAGACCCAGGAGCGACAACTGTATTCGTGCGCACCATGTAGTCATACTGATCATAAACCCACTCTTTACTCGCAATCGTCGGCTGCTGAAGAAGGGCCTTCAGCGTTTCATTCGCATCTTCAATTTGCGGAGCCGGAACGTCCGTTTCCAAAAACTCGCGATAGTAAGCAGGCTCTTGAGAAGGCTTATGGTAAACCGGTGCTTCTTCTGCCAAGGCATCAACAGGCAGCTCGCACACAACCTCTCCTTTATGTGTCAGGCGAAGCATTTTATCATCTGTCACATGTCCGACAGAAACCGCTTCAAGATCATACTTGTCAAAAATATCGATGATTTCCTGCTCACGTCCGCGCTCAATAACCAAAAGCATCCGTTCTTGTGATTCAGAAAGCATCATTTCATACGCGCTCATGCCTGTTTCGCGCTGAGGAATCAGGTCAAGGTTCATTTCAATGCCAGAACCGGCCTTACTTGCCATTTCTGCACTTGAGCTTGTTAAACCGGCAGCTCCCATATCCTGAATGCCGACTAAGGCGTCGCATTGGATGACTTCCAGACATGCTTCAAGCAAAAGCTTCTCCATAAACGGATCGCCGACTTGGACAGCAGAACGCTTTTCTTCAGACGAGTCTGACATTTCTTCAGAAGCAAACGTAGCGCCGTGGATGCCGTCACGCCCTGTTTTCGCTCCTACGTACATTACTGTGTTGCCGACACCCTTTGCCTGGCCTTTTTTGATGTCTTCATGGTTGATTAAACCGACGCACATTGCGTTGACGAGCGGATTTCCTTCATAGCTGCTGTCAAACTGCACTTCTCCGCCGACTGTCGGGATGCCGATACAGTTGCCGTATCCGGCGATACCCGCTACTACTTCTTCAAACAAGTACTTCACGCGGGGTGAAGTCAGTTCACCAAATCGAAGAGAGTTCAATACAGCGATTGGACGGGCACCCATTGAGAATACATCACGAATAATTCCGCCTACGCCAGTCGCAGCGCCTTGGTAAGGCTCGAGAGCTGATGGGTGGTTATGTGATTCAATTTTGAACACAACCGCTTGGTTATCACCGATATCAACGATTCCGGCGCCTTCCCCAGGCCCCTGCAGCACACGCTCGCCGCTTGTCGGGAATTTACGCAGAATCGGCTTTGAGTTTTTATAGCTGCAATGCTCAGACCACATGACAGAAAAAATCCCGATTTCTGTGTAGTTCGGCAATCTTCCAAGAATGGATTCTATCAATGCAAACTCATCATCACTGACACCCATTTGCTGATATAGTTTCTCTTCTTTTATTTGTTCTTTACTTGGTTCAAGCAGTAGTGACATGAGTTTCCCTCCAATTTTTCACGATAGACTGGAACAATTTAAGACCGTCGGCGCTTCCAAGCAGTTCATCGACCGCGCGCTCAGGATGAGGCATCATGCCTAATACGTTGCCTTTCTCATTGACGACACCGGCAATGTCGCTTACACTTCCATTGATATTAGATCCGTATGTGAAAGCAATTTGATTGTTTTCCTTTAATGAAGCAAGCGTCTCGTCATCACAATAGAAATTTCCTTCACCGTGGGCAACCGGGATTGTAATCGATTGTCCCTTTTCGTAGGAAGCTGTGAATAATGTTTCGTCGTTCTGAACAATTAATTCAACCGGACGGCAAATGAACTTCAGATCTTTGTTGCGTCTCATTGCGCCTGGCAGCAGCCCAAGCTCCTGTAAAATCTGGAATCCGTTGCAGACGCCAAGAACAGGTTTTCCTTCAGCCGCTGCTTGTTTGACAGCTGGCATAATATTCGCAAATCGGGCGATGGCGCCGCATCTTAAGTAATCACCGTAAGAAAACCCTCCCGGAATTAACACGCCGTCGAAGCCGTCAAGACTTGTTTCCTCATGCCAGACGTATTCCACTTCTTGGCCGAGCTCATCCTTTACAGCATGATACATATCGATATCACAGTTGGAGCCGGGTAACACAATCACCGCAAATTTCACTGTGCGACTACCTCCTCAACCTCATATCTGTAATCTTCAATCACTGTGTTCGCAAGAAGTTTTTCGCACATTTCTTTCACTAGCACGTCAAGATCACGGTCAGATTTTTCAATGGTAAGCTCCATGTATTTCCCGATGCGCACATCTTGAACTTCGTTGTAAGTCATGCTGTGCAAGGCATGCTGGACAGCGCTCCCTTGTGGATCTAGTACACTTTCTTTTAAGCTGACATAAACTTTTACTTTATACATGATGAATGCCTCCCAGTCTTTTGAAAATCTCTTCGTATGCGTCGGTTAAGCTTCCCAGATTGCGTCTGAATAAATCTTTATCCAGCTTTTCGTTCGTTTCTTTATCCCACAAGCGGCATGTGTCAGGAGAAATTTCATCCGCCAAAAGCACTTGCCCTTCTGCATCTAAACCGAATTCAAGCTTGAAATCTATTAATCTGACATGACAATCGCCGAAAATGCTTTGAAGCTCTTCATTTACTGTTTTTGTAATGGACTTAATGGTTTCTACCTGCTCAGGAGTCGCCGCTTTCAAAAGCCAAATATGATCTTCTGTGATGAGCGGATCACCCAGCGCGTCATCCTTGTAGTAAAACTCGATAATCGGCTGCTCAAGCTCCGTGCCTTCTGGAATGCCGAGACGTTTGGACATGCTTCCTGCCACAACATTTCTGACGACGACTTCAAGCGGCACAATCGTTACCTTTTTAATGAGCTGTTCCGTTTCCGAAATGCGCTCGATAAAATGATTGTTAATGCCCTTTGCATGAAGGTGTTTGAAAATTAAGCTTGAAATCTCGTTATTTAAGCGCCCTTTCCCGCTGATTTCTGCTTTTTTCTCGCCGTTAAAGGCAGTGGCGGAGTCTTTATACACGACATACAGCGTGTTTTCGTCATCGGTTTTGTAGATCTTTTTTGCTTTTCCTTCGTATAAAAGTTCATTCTTCACAATATTCACGGAAGGCCTCCTAACCCGAATGTTGGGAATTTTCAAACTGCGGCGGCTTAGAAGAAGCCGCTAAAAGCTTCTTCTATGCTAAACCTAAACGTTCAAAGATCAGATCAACATTTTTCAGATGGTAATTGTAATCAAAGCAGTCAGCAATTTTTTCTGGAGAAAGACGTGACGTGATTTTCTCTTCCGCTTCAACAAGCTCGCGGAACGGCACTTGTTTTTCCCACGCTTCCATTGCTTTCGGCTGAACTGTATCATAGGCTTCTTCACGAGTCAGGCCTGTGTCAATCAAAGCAAGCAGCACACGCTGAGAATAGATAAGACCGAGAGTGCGGTCCATGTTGCGCTTCATGTTTTCCGGGAAGACCGTTAAGTTCTTCACGATGTTGGAGAAGCGGTTCAGCATGTAGTTCAGCGCAATTGTCGCATCCGGAAGAATAATTCGTTCTGCTGAAGAATGAGAAATATCGCGCTCATGCCATAATGGAACATTTTCGTAAGCTGTCATCATGTAGCCGCGGATCACGCGCGCCATGCCTGTCATGTTTTCAGAGCCAATCGGATTTCGTTTATGCGGCATTGCAGATGAACCCTTTTGCCCTTTCGCGAAAAATTCCTCTACTTCACGTGTTTCACTCTTTTGCAGTCCGCGGATTTCCACAGCGAATTTCTCAATGCTTGTCGCGATCAAAGCAAGTGTTGCCATATAGTCAGCATGGCGGTCACGCTGAAGGGTTTGAGTGGAAATTGGTGCTGCTTTCAATCCGAGCTTCTCACAGACATATTGTTCAACAAATGGATCAATGTTCGCATATGTGCCGACAGCGCCAGAAATCTTTCCAACCTCGATGCCTGCTTTCGCTTGTTTGAAGCGCTCAAGATTACGTTTCATTTCTTCATGCCAAAGCGCAAGTTTTAAGCCGAAAGTTGTAGGCTCAGCGTGTACGCCGTGCGTGCGCCCCATCATGACTGTGTATTTATGTTCTTTTGCTTTTTCTTTAATAATGTCAACAAATCTCTCAAGATCCTTGAGCAAAATATCGTTTGCCTGTTTTAATAAGTAGGAAAGAGCCGTATCAACAACGTCAGTTGACGTTAATCCGTAGTGCACCCATTTTCTTTCTTCGCCCAGTGATTCGGAAACGGCGCGTGTAAAAGCGACAACGTCATGGCGCGTGTCCTTTTCGATTTCTAAAATGCGGTTGATGTCAAATGACGCGTTTTCGCGCATAACCTTTACATCTTCTTTCGGAATGACACCAAGCTCCGCCCACGCTTCACAGGCAAGAATCTCTACCTCCAGCCATGCTTGAAATCTGTTTTCATCCGTCCAAATCGCGGACATTTCAGGTCTTGAATAACGTTCGATCATTCTGCTTGTCCTCCGTCTCTATTCATCCATTGATTTGTGATCTCCTGAATCCATTCGTCTTCAGGCTGCTTCATAAATGTAATATGCCCCATTTTGCGGCCTTTTTTGATTTCATGTTTTCCGTATATATATAGCTTTGCCTCTTTTAAAAGCTCCGGGTCTTCCTCAACAAGCTTCACTTCATCGCCGAGAAGATTCACCATCATGCCCGGCTTCAGCAAATCTGTCTTCCCAAGCGGAAGCCCGCATACCGCTCTGATATGCTGCTCAAACTGGCTCGTCTCGCAAAGGTCCAGCGTATAATGCCCAGAATTGTGCGGTCTTGGCGCCAGTTCATTGACCAAAAGCTCTCCGTCCTCTGTCAGGAACATCTCAACAGCAAGCGGTCCGACAAGGTTAAGCTCATCTGCAAGCTTAACTGCGAGATCAGCAGCCTTCTGCTGAATCCCTTTCTCTACCCGTGCGGGCACGATGCTTTGGAAAAGAATATTGTTGTGGTGAATGTTTTCAGCTGTCGGAAATGTTGAAATTTCACCGTTTACCGATCTGACGACGATCACCGACAGTTCCATTTTAAAAGAAACCCAGCTTTCAAGAATGCAAGTTCCGTGTTCTAACAGAGCGGCTGCCTGCTCCATTTGCGCCTCTTCTTTTATCACAAATTGGCCTTTGCCGTCGTACCCGCCGCGGCATGTCTTCAGAACTGCGGGTAACCCGAGCTCCTGTACCGCCTGTTTCAATTCATTCTTTGTTTTGACGATGCTGTACGGTGCGACTTCACAGCCCGCGGATTGAATTGCTTTTTTCTCTGTTTCACGGTTTTGGGTAATGAGCAGCAGCTCACTTCCTTGCGGGAGATACGCATGATCTTTTAGCCAATGCAGCGCATCATAGTCGATGTTTTCAAACTCATATGTGATGATATCGCTGATTTCAGCCAATTTTCGAATCGCTTCACGGTCATTATAATGAGCGGTAATTTCGACATCCGCAACCTGCCCGCACGGCGAATCTTTCACCGGATCAACGACCGCGACTTTATACCCCATTTGTTTGGCGGACACAGCCATCATTTTCCCAAGCTGGCCGCCGCCGATAATGCCGATTACAGCTCCCGGATAGATGATTTGTTTAGACAAGCTGATCACTGCTTTCTAACACCGTCTGTTTTGTATTTTCTCTTCTCTCATCCAGCTTACGGGCAAGGTCTTCGTCAAATGCTGACAAAATTTGCGCCGCTAACAGGCCTGCGTTCACAGCACCCGCTTTGCCGATGGATGTTGTCGCAACAGGCACGCCTCCAGGCATTTGGACGATGGAAAGAAGTGAATCCATTCCGTTCAGCGCCTTGGACTGAACCGGAACTCCAATGACTGGCAGTGTTGTTTTCGCAGCCGTCATCCCTGGCAGATGCGCCGCTCCTCCGGCACCGGCAATAATCACCTTGATGCCTCTTTCTCTAGCAGTTTCAGCATATTCAAACATGAAATCAGGCGTCCGGTGAGCGGAAACGACCTTTTTTTCGTACGGAACATTGAGTTCGTCAAGTATGTCGCATGCGTGTTTCATTGTCTCCCAATCGGAAGTGCTTCCCATGATGATTCCTACTAGCGGCTGCATTCTGTTCCCCACCTTCTAATGCTTTTGTTTTCAGAAAATAAAAAATACCCGCTCTGCATTGCACTTATGAGGAAGCAATACAAACCGGGCATGGTACATGTATCGTCAGTCGTTCGCTTCTGCGATATATCCATGTCAGTTTTATCGATCACTTTCCTGCATAGTCCGGCAATTTACGGTTGCCGGGTAGAAACTTATGGGCCATATTCCCAAGATTATATGAGGTCGTGTTTTGATTTCATGTTTATCTTAACAACGGACATGGATAATGTCAACGATATTATCGAACGATACAAAAATTCATTCTACTAATGTTCGTGTTTTAGATCAATTTCCCTTCAAATACGATTTTTTTCCCGCACGGAACGATCTGAATTGACCCATTTTCCTTTTTTTCCATAAAAATAGGTTCTTCCATTCGCCTTACAGGCAGATATCCTTCTTCTTTCATTTGCTGAAGCACCGCATCAATCGTTTGCTGCTCTGTCACTTCAAACTTTTTCTTCTTCGGCTTTGCCATTATTCTTTAATTCTCCTCTTCTTCACCGCTTTGACCCAGAAGCCGCCGTGGATTGTTTTTGGTTCGTACGCAATAATAAAGGCTTTTGAATCAAGTGTTTTAATCGTATCATATAGCTGGAGTTCATATTTTCTCGGCGTCAGGATCTGAAGGGCTGTGCGGTCGCCTTCAAGCCCGCCTGCCACCCAGTTTGTCACGCCGTAGCCTTTTTCACGGAGCTGCTTCGGAAGATCAAGATCGAGCTCCTTCGTAATCACATTGACCATAATATAGCCAAGCGCCAATTTTTCTTCTATTTTCATGCCGACAATTACGCCAAGACCGTAACCGAGCGCGTACGCGATCACATTTTGAATCTGGTCTAAGTTATCGAGCACCAGACTCAGTCCTGTCACATAAACCAGTATTTCAATCGTACTGATGCCGGCCGCTAAATAACGCTGTCCTTTCAGCGTTAAAATCATTCTTATCGTAAAAAATGACACATAGACAATATTAATAATGAGAATTATGAGAACCATGGCTATCCCATTTGATAAGATGGTTTGCATCATTTTATTCATCCCCCTACTCTTCAGCTTGCACAAAGCATTCATATTCTACTAGAGAAATGAGCCGTTTACAATCAGCTTCGCCCGTAAGCTAAAGCAAAATATTTCGACATGCTTTTATGCGTTGAACAGTAGTAGTTTACCCTCTTTCTCGCCTTTTCAAAATCAAAACAAAAAAGCCCGCTTTTCAGCAGACTCACCTCTTTATATCTATTGTCAGATCTCTTTTTTCATTTTCTGAAGGGACTTGTATTCTTTCTCAAGCTCACTCAGCGTGTAGTCAGCAAGCTGTTCGCCTCTTCCTTGATAAAATTCCGAGAGCAGTAATTTGGTTTTTAAAAATTGCTTCTTTTGATTAATTGCTCGGCGAAGCACATCAGCCATGTCCATCATCCTCCTTAAACATAAAGGTTTTTGCGCTGGACGTTTTCAGCATTTTCCCCATCATACACGGGTTAATCCTACAAATCAACTATGTTTTTTAGATATATTTGTAAAAAGTGTGACATAAAAAAACCGGCTAGGATTAGCCGGTTTTTTCATTAAAGCGGAATCAGCGACGCCGTAAAATATTCAGAAATAAACGGCCAAGTCACTGCCGTAAACAGCAGCGCTATCGCAACCACTGCAAATACACAATAGATATAATCAATTGGTGCATCTTGTGCCGCCTGGTATACACGCTGTACATACAGCGCGATGATAAAAAAGATGGAAAACAAGATCAGCACCGTAAACAGTACTGTCAGCATTGGGATATTTACGATCGCAAAGATCAGCCAAAGGATTGAAACAGCAATTACCGGTACAAGCAATGAACCCAATACGGCAGCCGCTTCTCTGAACGTCACCTTCTGCTTCATCATATAGCGGGAGACAGCCCATATAGCAAAGACCATTACCGCGAAAAAGATCAGCAAATACACAAGAACAACTAAAAACCCGTCATAGAAAGCATGATGGCGTTCTCCGAAACCGAGCGGCCGATTCCAGCTTGCCTTTAACTGAAACCAATTCCCAATTGAAAAAATGATACTGAATATAAGCATTGAAATCAGACCGTACTTATAATGAGAAAAACCATCCGTTACGACAGTTTTCGCCGGAGATTTTAAAATCGAGAACGCAAAACCGCAATATCTGTTGATGGCTGCCCAAACAGACGCAAGCTTGTCTTTAACAGTTGATTCACCGCGTTCCTGGCGCGGTTTCTGCTTTTGTTTTTGCTTCTGCTTGCTTTGCCGGCTCGCCTTTCTGGACATTCTCGATAGCGGTTCTTCATCTGCATCTATTCTTTCACTCTGGTTAATTTCTTCTTCAAACGTTTCTTTTCTTTCTTCCGTCATGTCAGCAACTCCTATCAAAAAAATACGGCGGAATACCATTCAGCAAGAAAATAAAACACTTATATAAGGTACCGAAGCCTTCCTGAACAGTCAAGTCATTTCCATTTAAGTAAAGCATGGCGGCACATCTACATGACGGTATATCGTATGAAATGGTTTTATCTTTTGCAACAAAAAAACCAGCTGCCAGTGCAGCTGGTTTTTCATTCCTTATTTTAAGAAGATAAAGTACAGGATAAATACGACAAACAGCCCGTACATGATTGGATGAACCTCTTTTGCTTTTCCTTTGCACACCATTGTAATCGGATAGAAAATAAATCCGATGGCAATACCAGTCGCGATGCTGTACGTTAACGGCATCATGATCATGGTAAGGAAAGCAGGAACGGCCACTTCGAACTTATCCCAAGCGATTTTGCCAAGCGGCGCCACCATCAATGCACCAACAATAATAAGCGCCGGCGCTGTTACATTTGACGTAACGACTGATAGGAGCGGAGAGAAAAACGTAGCCAGTAAAAAGAGAATCCCTGTTACAATTGCGGCAAATCCTGAACGGGCACCCGCAGCGACACCTGAGCTTGATTCCACGTAAGAAGTTGTTGTAGACGTACCAAGCACGGCACCGATCACAATAGAAGATGAATCAGCTAAAAGCGCACGGCCCGCACGCGGCAATTTGTTTTCCTTCATTAAACCAGCTTGTGTTGCCACAGCAACAAGTGTACCAGCTGTATCAAAAAATCCGACAAACAAGAATGTTAAAATAACGATCAGCATTTGTACAGAGAAAATATCCGGGAGGTGAATCCACGCTTGTCCGAAAGTCGGCGCAAGGCTTGGCACACTGCCGATAATTTGAGTCGGAACCGGAACCAAACCGAAAATCATGCCGGCTACCGCTGTTAATAGCATCCCGATAAACACGCCTGCGTTCACGCGAAGCACCATTAAAATAACCGTGACAATCACACCGAAAATCGTTAACAGCACAGGACCGCTGTGAATGTTTCCGATCGTGACGAGCGTAGAAGGATTTGCAGTAATGATTCCTGAGCCTTGTAAGCCAACGAATGTAATAAACAGGCCGATCCCCGCACCGACTGCCAATTTCAGCTCAGGCGGAATGGCGTTGATGATTTTTTCACGAAAACCTGTTAAAGAAAGAGCAACGAAAATAAGACCTGAAATAAAAACACCGGACAAAGCTGCCTGCCATGAAATACCCATACCAAGGACAACAGAAAACGCAAAAAACGCGTTCAGCCCCATACCCGGCGCAATGGCAATCGGATATCTCGCTATTAATCCCATTAAGATACATCCTGCTGCAGACGCCAGCGCTGTCGCCGTAAAGACTGCACCCTGGTCAATTCTCAGCGCCTCCGGAAAATCTTTCACGCTCTCCAAAGCAAGCGTAATCGGATTGACGAACAAAATATATGCCATAGATAAAAAAGTCGTTAACCCGCCAATGATTTCATTGCGATAGCTGGTGCCCAGCTCATCAAACTGAAAATACTTTTTCAAGCTATTTGACTCCCTTCACTCTTTGCTATTTATTCTGTCCTGAAAACGCCAAATAAAAAACGTCCCAATACATTTTGGGACGCTTGACTACAGACGGATTTCAGTTTGAATAAATAAACGTGTTTTATTTATATCAAACGAAAGAAATGTTTACGTAGTCAAGCCATTTACGGTAGCTTGGTAGAGACTTGCGAGCCATATTCCCGCGATTATACGAATTCATCTTATTTGATTTCTGTGTCTATTGTACCAACTTCATTTTGAAAAAACAATACAAAAAGCGAACAATAGTCACACAAAATCGGATTTTGTTCGTAATAAACAAATAAAACCATCTTCCCGGCAAAATTGCCAAAAAGATGGTTTCCATTAATTGATTCTTATTCCCACTCAATCGTCGCAGGCGGCTTACTTGTAATATCGTACACCACGCGGTTAATGTGCTTCACTTCGTTTACGATACGTGTCGAAATGACTTCAAGCACATCCCACGGGATACGCGCCCAGTCAGATGTCATGCCGTCGATTGATGTAACGGCACGGATTCCGATTGTGTAATCATATGTTCTTGCGTCACCCATAACACCAACGCTGCGAATGTCAGGAAGAACAGTGAAGTATTGCCAGATATCACGCTCTAAGCCGTGATTTGCAATTTCTTCACGCAAGATTGCATCTGATTCACGAACGATTTCAAGTTTTTCTTCTGTTACTTCGCCAAGAACACGGATTCCGAGTCCCGGTCCTGGGAACGGCTGACGCCATACGATTTCATCCGGAATGCCGAGCTCTGTGCCAAGCGCGCGCACTTCGTCTTTGAAAAGCGTGTTTAACGGCTCGATCAGCTCAAACTGCATGTCTTCAGGAAGTCCGCCGACATTGTGGTGAGATTTGATCGTTTGTGCCGTTGCTGTACCGCTCTCGATGATATCTGTGTAAAGCGTACCTTGTGCAAGGTAGTCGATGCCTTTGAGCTTGTCCGCTTCATCATCAAACACGTAAATGAATTCATTACCGATGATTTTGCGTTTTTGCTCAGGATCAGAAACGCCTTTTAGTTTATCTAAGAATCGATCTTGTGCGTCTACTTTAATCACGTTCATGTTAAAGCCTTCGCTGAATGTTTTCATAACACCCTCAGCTTCGCCTTTACGGAGAAGACCATGGTCTACAAAGATACAAGTCAGCTGGTCGCCGATCGCTTTATGAATCAAAACAGCAACAACAGAGGAATCAACGCCGCCGCTTAGCGCGCAAAGAACCTGTTTGTCTCCGACCGTTTCACGGATTTTTTGCATTTCGATTTCGATAAAGTTCTCCATTGACCATTCGCCTTCGCATTCGCAAACACCGAATACAAAGTTTTTCAGAAGATCATTGCCGTATTCGGAGTGGCGCACTTCCGGGTGGAACTGAACGCCGTACCATTTTTTGTCTGCTTTGCTCATTGCTGAGTTCGGGCAGTGATGGCTTGTCGCGTCAACAGTGAAGCCTTCAGGAACTTCTACAACCAAATCGCCGTGGCTCATCCAAACCACTTGTTCATTCGGAAGATCTCTGAACAAATCAGGTGTGCCTTCGATGTGGATGTTTGCTTTTCCGTATTCACGCTGGCTTGCCGCTTCAACTTTACCGCCAAGGTAATGAGTCATCAGCTGCATGCCGTAACAAATTCCCAAAACAGGAATATCAAGCTCGAAAATTTTCTCGTCACAGCGGAAAGAGTTTTCATCATACACACTGTTTGGACCGCCGGATAAAATAATTCCTTTTGGATTCATTTTTTTAATTTCTTCAGCCGTCAATGTATGTGGATGCAGCTCGCTGTATACACCGAATTCACGGATACGGCGTGTAATCAGCTGGTTATACTGACTGCCGAAATCAAGGACAAGAATCATTTCATTCACTAACTTTGTCATGGTTGTCACCTAATCTCCTCTAAGTTTTTTGACACAGAAAAAAACGAGGACAGATATGAAGCTCGCTCCGCCCTCTTTGGCAAGGCCGTTTGCCGGAGTCAGGCCAACTCGCTCCCAGACTCCGATAATATTCACTAATTCTAACAACACGTCGATAAGTGGTCAAGACCATCTTCTTTTAATTAAATTTTCCCATAACTCTCTCGAATCATTCCATAGCGCCGAAGAATCTTCATTTCTGTAAAGCGCCCTTTCATAGCTTAATGTCAGCTTTGACATGTCTTCTATGTCGTATTTTTCATCGATTCGTTTTGCATAATCACGCAGCGTTTCACTGTCTCGTTTCGGCAGTCCTTTTCTCTTCAGTTGTTTCAGCAGCGCGCCATATGCCTCAAAAAACGCGTGCTGATCGCTGCGCCGCTTCAATTTCCTCACGGCGAAAACAGGAATCCATAACGAGCGGAAAACATACAGCAATACAGCTGCCACCAGGAGGACTGCAAGAACCGCAAGCGCTGCATACAAGCCCGCACCGGCATTGGTAAGCGAAGCGGACGGCTTTTTAGAAACAGCTGGCTCCCGCTTTTCCTTTTGTTTTTCCTCTTTTTGCGGCTGTTTTTTCTCTTCTTTCTGCTTCTCTTTTGCTTTCTTCGGCGAGCTGCTGTTATCGCTGCCGGAGTCCTTTGTGTAAGAAGAAGTAAATTCAGCCGGATTTGTAAACCCTTTAGTCGGCTCAAATGTAACCCAGCCCTGTTCCGGGAAATACACCTCTACCCAGGAATGGGCATTGTTATTTGTCACTTCGTAGATGCTGCCATTTTTGTTTCCTGCTTCTTTGTATTCGCCGGACGTATAACCCTTTACCCAGCGGGCCGGAATCCCGGCCGAGCGCAAGAGCACCACCATGGCGGAAGAAAAGTTATCACAATAACCCATTTTCGTTTCAAAGAGAAATTGATCGACATAATCTTCATCATTCTTAGGAATGGTCACGTTTTCTGTTTCATATGTGAACGCATTTGACCCTAAATAGTCCTCAACCGCTTTCACCTTATCAAACATATTGTCGTGATCCTGAGTCAGTTTGATCGCAAGGGTTCTCACCCGCTCTGGCAGTGAATCTGGAAGCTGCATGTAGCGATCGCTGAATGTGTACTCCTCACTGTTTTTTCTCACTTTTACCTTTCTCAGTTCATCCAGCTTATAGACCGGGGAATTGTACGTTACAGTATAATTTCCCATATTTCTGATTTCACCGGCTTGTTCACTGATCGGAGAAATTTGCTCCGTGTTGCCGTTCATTTCAAGTGAGACAGCCTGCTTTGGCTGAATGGTTTCCGCACCAATCGGATACATCAGATGATTATACCCGTAGTGCTTATCGACTTTTACACGGACGGTGCGGCGCTCTGTCGCAACCTTATGGTCAAACCACAGATTTTCAACTTTTCCTCTGCTAAGCTGATACGACATGCCTGTGTCTGTTTCAATCCAGCCTTTTCCGGTATACGTGTCCTTCGTTTCCACACGGAAATACGTACGCTCTTTTCCCTGCCATGTAAAAACAGGTGTAGCATCCTGCTGGAACGGGCCGCCGAGTGATTCATCATGATTCCCGTATCCGATTTTGCTTTCCCCTGCAGACACGCGGTCTTGATGAGTGATTTTTTTAAGAAAAGGCACCGGATCAGGCCAAGCTGGATCTGATTTTGGAGCGGCGAGTCCGAATCCCGTTGCAGCCAAAACCAATACAGATAAAGGAAGAAACCATTTCAGGACAGATGTTTTTGGCAGTGTGATTCTTTCCATCAGCTTAATGCGCTCCAAGTATAAAAGGCCCAGCATAAAGAAGCCGATCAGCACGATACGGATGACGGCAAAAGTAGCATCATATGGCGTAAAGGTATCAAGAATCGTAATATACGCTACTGTCATCATAAAGAAAAACAAAATTCTTCTCTGGTAAATCACCCAATAATGCAGGAGATAGACCAGCAGCCACAGCAGCACAAAAAACAGCAGGGTCCGAAATGAAGGAATCATCTCATTCCATTGCCCAGATTGAATCAGCGTGATATTCAGATAGACATCCTGCAAAAAAGAGCTGACCCAGCTCAAGTCGAATATAGATTCTTGATAAAACAGGATGTGTATCGAGATCAATGTAAATATGACACAAAAAGGAACGGTGACAAACCACCTCATCCTGAAAAAAGTCAGCAGAAACGTCAAACCGATAAAGACACTAAAAAAGCCTGTATGTTTCGTTTCAGTAAAACTGTCAAGCGGCCTGAGCCACTCCCACAGCAATAAAAAAGCCAGAAAATAAAATAACAGCAAGCTCAAACGGCTTCCCTTGTGATCATCGTGCGGCATGTGAACCAGTCACCTCTCTTTCTAAACAACACGCAAAACTCGCCCGCCCCTCATGACCCGAACTCTGATTTGGCGTTTCATCATGCGTTCAATCATGACATTTTCAGCTTGAGAGAGCTCAGCATCTTTCTCTTTTGCCAGTATCACCGTAACCCGGCCGCCTCCTATTTCTGCGAGGTGCAGCATATCTTCCGTTAACTGTCCCGTGACAACAACTTGATCAGCTTGGCGAACAGATGGCTTTCCCAGCTCTTCCCGTGCATATCGGCTTATCGGGTCTGCCGCATCACAATGAGCGATGGCTAAATGCCGAAGCATGTGCTTAAAATGCTGATCCCCTTCCTGAATAGGGAAAATGTTTTTTTCCTTTCCGATGGAAGCCAAGCCAGCACCCGCGCCGTTTTTTAAAACAGAATGAAGAATCGAAGCTGTCACTGAAACGACCTCTTCGAATGCGTCTGAGGAAAAACGGTCCATCAGCAGAAACAGATTTTTGCTGCGAGAAGGCTCAAATTCCTTCGTCATCAGCTGGCTCCGCCGTGCAGATGTCTTCCAATCTAACGCAGCAAACCGGTCTCCCGGCTGATAATTCCGCACACTTGCTGCGACTGAGGAATGGTGCTGATGAATTGGAGAAGAACCGCTTACACCGTCTTCCTGATGCCTCTCATTCACCTGATAGGAAAAACGCTGATAGAATGGATAAACAAACAGGGTATCATCCAGCTCAAAAAATGCAGTTTTTTCAATTAAGCCAAGAACATCCCCGGTTCGCACCCTGACAGAATGAAAGTGATGCTCTCCGCGCGGTACCCGAGCTAATTCATACGACATCGTCATGCTCCGTTTAAACCAAGGAAAAACGAGCCGTTTGGCCGCGGCTCCGTCTCGATTTAATGACTCGATACCTTCTGGCAGGCAATCTTCAATCACCATATACATCAGCGGAAATGGCAGCTTTCTTCTCAGCGTAACCGTTACGCCCAGCCTGTCCCCCGCATGCAATTGTGTTTTATCCATTTGCCTTGAAGCCTGAAAAGAACGGAGCGGATACAAGGCCAACAGCCCGGCATACAAGACAAAAGGGAGAAACGCGTAAAACAAAAACCAGCTGACAAAGCCGCCCTGAAACATCGCATAAGAAAAAACAGCAGCCGTCAATAAAGTTAATATAATCAGCTTCCAACCATATATGAGCCATTGCCATTTCTTATTCATCAGCGGACCGACGACCTTTGAACCGGCACCTTCACAGCTGACATGATCTCCCTTACGATCGCTTCTGCCTGAATCCCTTCAAATTTTGCCTCAGGATGAAGCATCATCCGGTGCGGCAGCGTGAAAGGAGCTAAATATTGAATATCATCCGGTATGACATAGTCGCGATGATGCAGCAGCGCGTATGCCTGTGCCGCTTTCATGAGGGCGATTGAGCCGCGCGGACTGACGCCTAATTGAACAGAAGGATGCTGTCTCGTTTTCTGCACAATTTCAACGATATATTCCTTAATGCTGTTATCAGCACGGACATTTTGCACTTCCCTCTGTAAACAGATGAAGTCTTCTTTTGCAATAACCGGCTCAAGCGTCTCAATCGGATGGCTTTTTTCCTGAAGAGATAAGACGTCAAGCTCTTCATTAAAGGACGGATAACCCATCCGAAGTTTGAATAAAAAACGGTCAAGCTGAGCTTCCGGCAAAGGATAGGTCCCTTCATATTCGACCGGGTTTTGCGTTGCCATCACAAAAAACGGATCGGCAAGCTGCATCGTATGGCCATCTACCGTGACGCTCCCCTCTTCCATCGCTTCGAGCAAAGCCGACTGTGTCTTCGGAGAGGTACGGTTGATTTCATCTGCCAGCACGATATTTCCCATAATTGGGCCGGGACGATATTCAAACTCCATCGTTTTCGCATTATAGATAGATACCCCTGTTACATCAGATGGCAGCAAATCCGGAGTGAATTGGATTCTTTTGAAATCGGCGCCGATTGACTTTGCCAGCGCGCGGACCATCATCGTTTTTCCGACTCCGGGTACATCCTCAAGCAGCACATGCCCTTTGGCAAGAAGGGCTGCTAAGCTGAGTATGGCGATGTCTCGTTTTCCAACCATTACTCTATTAATATGTTCAACTGCTTTCCCCAGCAAAGGATGCAGGTCTTCTTGATATGCCATTCTTTTCCTCCTAGTCATCTACAAAATTCATCATAATGTAACCTAACTTTACCACAAAAAGCAATCTGTATAAAAAAACGATTCTAGCAAATTGTTTCCAATAAAGCTGGCCAAAACACACAAAAAAGCTTCCTGTGGCAGGAAGCTCCAGATTGTTGACAAAATCCTAAAATGGCTTTCATTTTAGGGTTTTGTCATCTTTTCAGCGTGATTGAAAACCCTTGAAGTCTAGGAAGGACGAGCATAGGAGCGGAGCGAATGTTCTAATTCGTGAGCACCGAAGCGCAGACCTGACAACGAATGCGAGGGTTTGTCGACACGCTGAAGCTTCCTGTGACAGGAAGCTCCATTATTTTTGTTCTAAAGGCTCCATATGAACATGCGAATAATCAATCGCATGCTCCTCCTTCATTCTCCGCTCAATTTCATTGGCTATATCGTGGCTTTCCGTAATATTTAAATCTGCCGATACCTCAACCACCACATCAACATGAACCGTACTGCCCAAGTATCTTGCTTTTATGTCTTTTAAACGGCTCACACCGGAGATTTTTTCGATTGTCTGTTTATAAGCGGAAATGTCCTTTATGTCGAATCCATCTGTCAAAGAGTGAGATGACTCTTTAAAGATATCCCATGCGGTCTTGCAAATAAGCAGACCGATCACAAACGCAGTGACCGTATCAATCCAAGCAAGATGGAATTGAGCAGCCACAATGCCGATAAATGTGCCGATACTGACGAATGCGTCTGATTTATTATCAGCAGCCGCAGCAAGGAGCGCCTGGCTCTTCACCTTTTTGGCCAGCCTTTTATTGTACCGGTAAACGATCAGCATCAGGACTGCCCCGCCCGCTGCCGTCCAAGCCGCAATCATATCTGGCGTCTCTTGTTTAGCAGAAAAAATAGATTCTCCGGCGCTGAACAGCACTTGCAGTCCGACAACCATCATAATAAACGATGCGATAAGCGATGCAATCGTTTCCGCTCGAAAGTGGCCGTATGGATGATCTTCGTCAGGAGGCTTTTGAGAGATGCGCAGGCCAATCAGCACAGCAACAGAAGCAATAATGTCAGTTGTGTTATTTAACCCGTCTGCCGTAAGTGCTTCCGAGTGAAAAAGATAACCGATGATCAGTTTAATTGCGGAAAGAACTAGATACGCGGCAATGCTGACCAGCGCTCCGGATTCTCCCTTTTTCAGTTCATCATATCTCTCCATACAAAACCTCCTCTCGCTCACATTTTCCTATTATTATCTTACAAAGCTGATCCGCAGTGGGTCTACAGAAACATGATTCACCCGCCACAGAAAAATAGTGACGAAGGAACACTTTTTCTCTCATCCAATTTATTTGCTCCGCCAAAAAGCCCATCAGATCCAATGACACCAGCGCTTCTCGCATTCTATCGAATTGTAAATAGTACACAAAATCACACAGCAAATAAAAAACGAAACATTTTTTCCACACATTCGCTGAAAGCGCAAACAAAACACTACAAATTTGAAATAAAACGTTATATTTTCTCACATGAATTTTCGACAAACTGTATATTTATGATAGAGTTTCAATTATCATAATATTCAGTAATGATTGCATTTTAAAAGGAGGTAACTTATGAACCAATCTCAATCAGGATTAAAAAAGGAATTAAAGACCCGCCATATGACAATGATTTCGATTGCCGGTGTAATCGGAGCCGGCCTATTTGTAGGCAGCGGTTCAGTGATTCACTCGACCGGTCCGGGTGCCGTTGTTTCTTACGCGTTAGCCGGATTATTGGTGATTTTTATTATGAGAATGCTCGGTGAGATGTCTGCCGTAAACCCGACGAGCGGATCGTTTTCTCAATACGCTCACGACGCCATCGGACCGTGGGCAGGATTTACAATCGGCTGGCTGTACTGGTTTTTCTGGGTGATCGTCATCGCGATCGAAGCCATTGCCGGTGCTGGCATTATTCAATACTGGTTCCATGATATTCCGCTGTGGCTGACAAGTTTGATCTTGACCATTGTGCTCACCCTGACAAACGTCTACTCCGTTAAGTCTTTCGGTGAGTTTGAATATTGGTTCTCCCTCATTAAAGTTGTGACTATCATTGCTTTTCTAATCGTTGGTTTTGCCTTTATTTTTGGCTTTGCACCGGGCAGTGAGCCAGTCGGTTTTTCGAATCTTACAGGCAAAGGCGGATTTTTCCCGGAGGGCATCAGCTCCGTATTGCTCGGCATTGTCGTTGTCATCTTCTCTTTTATGGGAACTGAAATCGTTGCCATTGCAGCAGGGGAAACATCCAACCCGATCGAATCTGTGACAAAAGCCACCAGATCCGTTGTATGGCGCATCATCGTCTTTTACGTGGGCTCAATCGCCATTGTCGTGGCGCTGTTGCCATGGAATTCAGCAAATATTTTAGAAAGCCCTTTCGTCGCTGTACTTGAGCATATAGGAGTGCCGGCAGCCGCACAGATTATGAACTTTATCGTCCTCACAGCCGTACTCTCTTGCCTGAATTCAGGTTTGTATACCACATCCAGAATGCTGTATTCACTAGCAGAAAGAAACGAAGCGCCGCGCCGTTTTATGAAATTGAGCAAAAAAGGCGTTCCCGTACAAGCCATTGTGGCCGGGACATTTTTCTCTTATATCGCGGTCGTAATGAACTATTTTTCACCGGATACCGTCTTTTTATTCTTAGTCAACTCATCAGGCGCAATCGCTTTACTCGTCTATCTTGTCATCGCTGTTTCCCAGCTGAAAATGCGGAAAAAACTCGAAAAAACAAACCCGGAAGCATTGAAGATCAAAATGTGGCTCTTCCCTTTCCTAACCTACTTGACCATCATCGCCATTTGCGGAATTTTAGTGTCCATGGCGTTTATTGATTCCATGAGAGACGAGCTGCTGCTGACAGGCGTCATCACGGGAATCGTTCTGATTTCTTACCTTGTGTTCAGAAAACGCAAGGTGAGCGAGAAAGCGGCTGCCAACCCAGTCACACAGCAGCAGCCCGATATCCTGCCTTAATGCTGATCAAATCCTAAACGGCCTGCCGTTTAGGATTTTGTTATTTTCTTCTTCGGGCGGGCTGCAGCACGAAGATTTTTTGTAACCATCACGTCCTTATTGTCATTAACTATAGTACCAATTTGGAAAATTTAGATAAGGACAGATGAAAATGACACTTGAAAAATTTGTGGATGCTCTCCCAATCCCAGATACACTAAAGCCAGTACAGCAATCAAAAGAAAAAACATACTACGAAGTCACCATGGAGGAATGCACCCATCAGCTCCATCGCGATCTCCCTCCAACCCGCCTGTGGGGCTACAACGGCTTATTTCCGGGGCCGACCATTGAGGTTAAAAGAAATGAAAACGTATATGTAAAATGGATGAATAACCTTCCTTCCACGCATTTCCTTCCGATTGATCACACCATTCATCACAGTGACAGCCAGCATGAAGAGCCAGAGGTAAAGACTGTTGTTCATTTACACGGCGGCGTCACGCCAGATGATAGTGACGGGTATCCGGAGGCTTGGTTTTCCAAAGACTTTGAACAAACAGGACCTTATTTCAAAAGAGAGGTTTATCATTATCCAAACCAGCAGCGCGGGGCTATATTGTGGTATCACGATCACGCCATGGCGCTCACCAGGCTAAATGTCTATGCCGGACTTGTCGGTGCATATATCATTCATGACCCAAAGGAAAAACGCTTAAAACTGCCTTCAGACGAATACGATGTGCCGCTTCTTATCACAGACCGCACGATCAATGAGGATGGTTCTTTGTTTTATCCGAGCGCACCGGAAAACCCTTCTCCGTCACTGCCTAATCCTTCAATCGTTCCGGCTTTTTGCGGAGAAACCATACTCGTCAACGGGAAGGTATGGCCATACTTGGAAGTCGAGCCGAGGAAATACCGATTCCGTGTCATCAACGCCTCCAATACAAGAACCTATAACCTGTCACTCGATAATGGCGGAGAGTTTATTCAGATTGGTTCAGATGGAGGGCTCCTGCCGCGATCTGTTAAACTGAATTCTTTCAGCCTTGCGCCTGCTGAACGTTATGATATCATCATTGACTTCACAGCATATGAAGGAGAATCGATCATTTTGGCAAACAGCGCGGGCTGCGGCGGTGACGTCAATCCTGAAACAGATGCGAATATCATGCAATTCAGAGTCACAAAACCATTGGCACAAAAAGACGAAAGCAGAAAGCCGAAGTACCTCGCCTCATACCCTTCGGTACAGCATGAAAGAATACAAAACATCAGAACGTTAAAACTGGCAGGCACCCAGGACGAATACGGCAGACCCGTCCTTCTGCTTAATAACAAACGCTGGCACGATCCCGTCACAGAAGCACCAAAAGTGGGCACAACTGAAATATGGTCCATTATCAACCCGACACGCGGAACACATCCGATTCACCTGCATCTAGTCTCCTTCCGTGTATTAGACCGGCGGCCGTTTGATATCGCCCGTTATCAAGAAAGCGGGGAATTGTCCTATACCGGTCCGGCTGTCCCGCCGCCGCCAAGTGAAAAGGGCTGGAAAGACACCATTCAAGCGCATGCAGGTGAAGTCCTGAGAATCGCGGCGACATTCGGTCCGTACAGCGGACGATACGTATGGCATTGCCATATTCTAGAGCATGAAGACTATGACATGATGAGACCGATGGATATAACAGATCCCCATAAATAACCCGACAAACTTGCCTCTAGCAGGCAAGTTTTTTCCTTATGAAACCTTTGGCCCTATTTATCGTATTACGTAAAAACAGCAAAAAGGAGCTGCTTTTTATGCTGACACACGACCTACATGAAAAAATAAAGCAATACATTTCCATTTATGCTGAATTAAAATCAAAATTAAAATGGAAAGTTTCACACGATCAGATATTAATGCTCATTTCTTCTGCATATATTGTGAATAAAAGAGAGTTTGATTTTCAGCGCTTTTATGATTTGAGCAGCTATATCAAATCAAACATCGGCAGCTTCTCAACACTCAATTCACACCACCGCTTTACTGTTGCATCTATTCTGGACATTCATTTTCAGCATGAGGCAAAACAAACATTTCATACTTTTATCGATGTATACAATGAAATGGTGAAGCTAGGATATAAGCGGGATATGTTCACATACCTTTCCACTCTGATCTTGCTCACCGGCAAATCTGAAACGACAAACCAAAAAGAACAGATGAACATGGGGCTAGCAGTTTATCAGCAGATGAAGAAAAATCATTATTTCCTCACTTCAACTCAGAATGTTCCGCTTGCCATACTGCTTGGAGAAAACGGAAAAGGTTTGCAGGCGCTACAGAAGGTGGAAACATGCTATCAGCTGCTGGCAGCCAACGGCTTTAAAAAAGGACAGTACTTACATCAGGTCAGCCATATTCTGGCCTTGCAAAGTGAAAAAGAGCCCGAAATGCTGGTTTCCGCTTGCAAACAGATATATCAATCAATCACTGAATCTGTCAAAAAACCAAAGGATTATCATTATCCAGACCTTGCTCTCCTCACATTTCTGGAAGAGCCAGATATCAAAACCGTTTTGTGCATCACTGACGAATTAAACCAGGAAAAAGCTTTTAAATGGCAGAAGGAAATGAATTTTAAAATTGCTGTCAGCCTCTATCTCAGTGAGCATATGGAGAAAAATCTGCTGATGGAATCAGGACTATACACCGCTATCGAAACAGCCATTCAAGCGCAGCAGGCAGCCGCGACAGCTGTCATCATCAGCTCAACAGCAGCCAGCCATACTCATGATGGAAACTAAAGGAGGAGAAACATGCCATACATCACATTAGAAGATCAGACACGCCTTTACTATGAAACACACGGGAGCGGGACGCCGATCCTGTTTATACATGGGGTGCTGATGAGCGGACAATTTTTCCACAAACAATTTTCGGCGCTTTCTGCCAATGCCAATTATCAATGTATTCGTCTTGATCTTAGAGGACACGGCGAATCTGACAAAGTGCTTCACGGCCACACCATTTCCCAATATGCCCGTGACATAAGGGAATTTCTAAATGCAATGGAGCTTGACCATGTCGTTCTTGCCGGCTGGTCAATGGGCGCTTTTGTCGTATGGGATTATCTCAATCAATTTGGGAATGATAATATTCAAGCCGCTGTGATCATCGATCAATCCGCTTCCGACTATCAATGGGAGGGCTGGGAACACGGTCCATTTGATTTTGACGGCTTAAAAACAGCGATGCACGCCATTCAAACTGACCCGCTGCCTTTCTACGAAAGCTTCATCCAGAATATGTTCGCAGAACCGCCTGCCGAGACCGAAACAGAATGGATGCTGGCAGAAATCCTCAAACAGCCGGCTGCCATTTCTAGCACGATTTTATTTAACCAAACGGCCGCTGATTACCGGGGCACCCTCCAAAACATCAATGTGCCGACATTGCTGTGCTTCGGGGAAGACAAGAAATTTTTCTCTACAGCAGCTGGAGAACACTTGCGCAGCAATATTCCGAACGCGACACTCGTTACCTTTTCTAAAAGCAGCCATTGCCCGTTTTTAGAAGAGCCAGATGCTTTTAACAGCACACTCCTCTCCTTTTTAGATGGGGTTATTGGAAAGTCATAAAGAAAAAGGAATTAGGAGATTAGGGAAAAGTATGAGACAATAAGAAATGTGCAGTAAAATACATGAGGGAAGAAGTGACTTTATGTCTTACTATAACAAACGAAATCAAGAACCGCTGCCAAAAGAAGATGTGAGTACTTGGGAATGCACAAAAGAAGACTGTAATGGCTGGACCCGAAAAAACTTCGCCAGCAGTGATACGCCATTGTGCCCTTTGTGCGGAAGTAAAATGGTCGACGGCATCCGTTCATTAGTGAATCTCCAAAACAACAGCCAAACGAAAACAAGCTAGTTCTTCCCTATAACAAATGCAGTCTCCTGCAAGCAAACAAACTCCGAACGGAGACAAAATTCTATATTTCAGAATAAAAACCTCTCATTGCAAGAGGCCAAATACGAAGAAAGAAGCCCAAAACTGTAAACGTTTAGGGCTTTTTTGTCTGCTTTAATGGTATAATATGGATATAAGAGGAGTGATAACGTGA
Organism: Bacillus sp. EU52; assembly: GCF_037964975.1. Lineage (NCBI taxonomy): Bacteria > Bacillati > Bacillota > Bacilli > Caryophanales > Bacillaceae > Bacillus > Bacillus sp. EU52. Next base: position 644,279 of record NZ_CP150177.1, on the reverse strand, counting down.
TCTCAAACCAGCAGCAAAAAGACTTGAAAAAAAGAGCTGCGTTCAAAAAGCTGAATGTTGCAATGAACTCATATGTTGAACTTCTGTTTTTGTCAGTACCTCTGATTCATATCTTTAAATGGCTCGAATCATTAGCCCTGCACCTCATCCATTAAAAAAGTCACTCAGCTTATGCCGAGTGGTTTTTATTAGTTAATCACAGAAAAGCTGTTGATGATGCCGTTCGGATTTTCCCATACTTTTTTGAAGGTCTTATTTTCAAGGCTATAGGAATAAATCGTCCGCACCTTAGCTTCACGCCCTGTTTCGTCCTTCAGCTTTTTAGCCCCCTTGGCTTCGGCAAGAAAATAAATGTTCTTTCCATCCTTAGAGAACTGAGGCTGTGCGTCAATTAACAGCTTAAATGATTTTTGATTTGAGATGATGCTTTCATATTTTTTCGTATCCGCATTGAGCATTTGAATAGAAGCGGTTTGCTCCGTTCCTTTTTGCGTATATGATGTGAATAAAATACGTTTATCATCATCAGAAACAGCAATATCGCTGATAAATTGGTTCAGGCTTTTCAGCTCATTAAAATTATGTTGGCGGCCTTCCGCAAAATGAATCGTTGTCGGTTCGGGGTCGATGCCCTTTTCGTTTGCTTCATCTGTTTTCTTGTAGTCTTCTTCTACAGAATAATGAAGCAATACAAATGAATCATTTTTTTGGTTATAAAAGAAGCTGCTGACGGTGTTATCCTGATCATTAGCGGCAGGATAAAGATTTTTGTACTTTTTCGTTTTCAGATCAAAAGCGGCGATCCGAAAATTGCTTTCGTCCGCTTTTCCTAAGCGGAAATAGATGGTTGAACGGTCCTTTGATAAAAACAAACTGTCCGCACTCTCCGCGCCTTTATAAAGCACCGTCTTTTTATTAGACTTTAGATCCAATTTAAAAAGCCTCATTTCATTCTGTTCATTATTGCCCGTATAATAGAGCACCTGCTGTTTTTGATCCAAGGCAAATGCCGGATAGCTGGTCAGCTTCTCCTCATGGATCACCTTGTCATTTTCATAATACTTTGTCAGCAGATCCGTATCTGTAATTGAAACCAGCAGCTCATCACCGCTTTCGGTATTGACTGAAACATCAGCAGCCTTCTCATGGCCTTTATCCTTTGCAAGATAAAACGCAACCCCCGCGGCAGCTGCCGCTATTATCACTGCTAATAATAATATGATTCTTTTTTTCATCTTTTATCTCCACCAATAGAAAAAGCAAGAATGTGACTTCTTGCTTTCCAGATTATATATGTACATTAATAGCTGTAATGCCCCGCTACTTTACCTTTGCTTAATGGATATCCAAGCGCTTTAAACGCTTTAGGGCTAACATCCAGCACTGCATTAGGCATTCTGCCAACATCATTTTTATAAACCGTAATCACCTTTTTAGGCTTCGCTTTTGCATAAGCTCTGATTTTTGTCCCGTTTCTAGGAACATCAAATCCGATTTTGGTCGCACAATCCCAATGTCCAAGTTTCTTACCTGAAGAGCCTTTTTTCCCGACTCCATTATACCAAGTAATATTTCCGTTCACATGTTTCGCACTGGCATCTGATGAAAAACTAAAAGCTCCCAAAGTACTTCCTACTAAGATAAAAGCGGCTAAAATGACTTTCTTCAACATTTCGTCCCCCTGTTTGTTAACATCTAGGAAGATTATACACGATCAACCAGCTATTTTTTATTTCAATATCCTTACAGTAATGTTACAAAGTCAAAAAAGTTACTCTGCTAAAATAAACCATGGAAGATTATCCTATTATAATAGCAGTATTAGCGTTATAATTATTGATAGAGTAGTTGTCGCATTCAATATGAACGAACCATTACCGTATTGTTCAAACCAAATTCATAGCTATGTAAACGATTGATACTCTCATATAAAGAAAAAAGAGTGTGCGAGACCCTTTTTTCTTTAAAGTTTCTTTTTTCAAAAAAACGTAGATTATATTATATAAAAATTTCATTTCTTTTTTGGTTTTAAAAATGGCGATTTTGTGAACAGTTCATATTGACCGGTGCGGAATTACTCACATCAAAAGTTATAGGAGTGGTAATCCATGAAGGCAGCAAGATGGCATAACCAAAAGGATATCCGTATTGAACATATCGAAGAGCCAAAAACGGAGCCGGGAAAAGTAAAGATCAAAGTCAAATGGTGCGGCATCTGCGGAAGTGATTTACACGAATATCTGGGCGGCCCGATCTTTATTCCGGTTGACAAACCGCACCCATTAACAAATGAAACGGCACCTGTCACAATGGGGCATGAATTCTCCGGTGAAGTTGTCGAAGTCGGAGAAGGCGTTGAAAATTATAAAGTTGGAGACCGCGTTGTAGTCGAGCCGATTTTTGCTACACACGGCCACCAAGGCGCCTACAACCTTGATGAACAAATGGGATTCCTCGGCTTAGCCGGCGGAGGCGGCGGTTTCTCTGAATACGTCTCTGTGGATGAAGAGCTTTTGTTCAAACTTCCTGATGAATTATCATATGAACAAGGCGCGCTCGTTGAACCTTCTGCAGTTGCTCTATACGCTGTCCGCTCAAGCAAACTCAAAGCAGGCGACAAAGCGGCTGTATTCGGCTGCGGCCCGATCGGACTTCTTGTCATTGAAGCGCTGAAGGCTGCCGGTGCAACTGATATTTACGCTGTTGAGCTTTCTCCTGAACGCCAGCAAAAAGCTGAGGAGCTTGGCGCGATCATCGTTGATCCGTCTAAAACAGACGATGTAGTCGCTGAGATTGCAGAACGTACAGGAGGCGGTGTTGACGTAGCATTCGAAGTCACTGGTGTCCCAGTGGTGTTACGACAAGCCATCCAGTCCACTACAATTGCCGGTGAAACCGTCATCGTCAGCATTTGGGAAAAAGGTGCTGAAATCCATCCGAACGATATCGTAATCAAAGAACGTACAGTAAAAGGAATTATCGGATACCGCGACATCTTCCCGGCTGTATTGTCATTAATGAAAGAAGGCTATTTCTCAGCCGACAAACTCGTAACGAAAAAAATCGTACTAGATGATTTGATCGAGGAAGGCTTCGGGGCTCTTATTAAAGAGAAAAGCCAAGTCAAAATCCTTGTCAGACCTAACTAATTTGAAACCAAAAAGAATCCGCACTCGGGTGCGGATTCTTTTTTTAATTATCCAATCACTTCAGCCCCAGAATCCTTCTTTGCCCCGCCGTGATCATAAGCGCGGAAGTTTTCCTCCAGCTGCTCAAGCGAAAGACCTTTCGTTTCCGGTAAAAACTTCTTCACAAACAGGACTGAGCAAATTCCTAATCCAACGAAGATAAAGAACGTTGTGGACAGCCCGATAGCTGCCAGCAATATCGGAAACGTGAAACTGACTGCAAAATTCACCATCCACAGACAGAATACCGTAACACCCATTCCCAGTCCGCGAAGGCGAAGCGGGAAAATTTCAGATAGCATCAGCCAAGTCACTGGTGAAATGGCGCCCTGCTGAAAAGCAAGAAATGTGACCGTTAATGACAGGACTACATACGGAAGTGCCGGTGATCCTTCAAGTACAAGTGAGAATATCCCGATCAGCAATAATGCTGTTGTCGTACCGATCAAGCCTGTCATCAGCATCGGCCGGCGCCCCACTCTTCCCAGCAGCCAGATTCCGACGAATGTTGCCAATACCGAAATCACGCCATTCGCAATATTTCCGATTAAAGCGGCTTCCGTTTGGAAACCGGAATTTCTTAGAATTTCAGTCCCATAATACATTATCGAATTCACACCTGTAATTTGCTGTACAATCGCAATCCCTAATCCAATAAACACAATACGGCGCACCCATGGGACCGAAAGATCTTTAAACGTCGCTTTTTCAAGCTGATCTTCTTTTTTGAAAGCGAATTCAATTTCTTGCAGCTCAGCTGCTGCCCGTTTTTCGTCCCTGATTTTTTTCAATACACGCAAAGCATCTTCTTTTCTTCCTTTAGAAACAAGCCAACGGGGACTCTCGGGCATTCTGATCATGCCGAAAAACAGGAACACGGCTGGAAGTGACGCAATGACCAGCATAAACCTCCACACATGGGAGTTGTCTCCCATTGTTGTTCCAAGGATCGCATTAAAAACAAAGGCCAAAAGCTGTCCTGATACAATCATCAATTCGTTCTGCGTCACCATCCGTCCCCTGCTTTCCACAGGAGACATCTCTGCTAAATAGGCAGGCACCGTTACGGATGCACCCCCAACCGCAATACCGAGCACAAAACGGGAAATAATCATGACCGTAACATTTGGTGCAAACGTGCACCCAATCGTTGAAATAAAAAATATAACAGCGAGGAACAAAATATTTTTGCGGCGGCCGTTAAAATCAGACATCCTGCCGCCAAACACAGCACCCAGTGCCGCTCCAAAAAGAAGTGAACTGGTGACAAGGCCCTCTGTGAAGGCATTGAGATTAAGCTGATCCGGCTCTCCCATATACGGCAAAGCTCCATTGAGCACACCGGTATCATAGCCAAAAAGAAGCCCGCCGAAAGTGGAGACTAAAATAATTGTACGTAAAAATGACATTTGATTGCCTTGTTTATTCATACTGTTTCCCCCAGTCTTTTTCAAAATGCGTATGTCAAAAACTTATTCCAGGGCTGCTGCCTTCCTCACATTTCGTAAGCAGGCTTCAGAAAATAGTTGTTCATGTTTTTATCCAATAACCTCATAACCTTCCCTTCTTCTTAGCATGTCAGTCCTGATGGAAGCGATTTCATTTCTCGCTAAAAGAACAATGGTCATTTCTTTGTGCATAACCTTGTAAATTTGGAATTTAATAGTCACTTGATAGTTTAATTGTAGTGATATGATAGTGACATTTTTGTTATATCTGATATTATCATAATTATAAAAACGCTTTCAGTCAATATAAATTTCTGAAAATTTTTTACTCTATAAAAGGAAAATCACCAATTCAAGGGGAAAATGAACGTTTTTCTTCATAAAAATGTGTGAATCAAGTCAAAAATCCTGTGATTTTCTGTTCATATCGATAAATGAGTAAGTTTTGGGTAACTTCATCTAAAATCAAACATTCGTTCAATTGTTTCAGACTTAGGATAAAAGGAAATAGAGAAGAAAATAAAAGAAGGCTGACTTAAGGGAGGCAACCAAAATGAATGAGGGTTATATCATTGCAGGCCTTTTATTATTGACAGCAGGGATGATTGATTTTTTATGGACCACGTTATGGTTAGAGAGCGGTGCCGGCCCGATCACAAGATGCCTGTCTGCCTGGCTGTGGAAGGGCTGCCGCAAAATCAGCGGTGACCACGCAAAGGTTCTAAGTATGGCTGGTCCTCTGCTGTTATGCCTGACGTTAGTGATATGGATCAGTCTATTTTGGAGCGGGTGGGTTTTGATTTACTCGAGTGACCCTCACTCACTTATGGAAACTCAATCAAAAGAACCGGCTTCCTGGTCAGACCGAATTTATTTTTCCGGCTATGTCATGTTTACATTAGGAAATGGCGACCTCGCTCCGAACGGAGGCCTATGGAAGCTTGTCACGATTATTGAAACAGCTCAAGGACTGCTTACCATCACGTTTTCTGTCACGTATTTGATTTCCGTCTTGAGTGCGGTTAATCAAAAACGCTCCTTTGCCCAAAGTGTATTAAGTCTAGGACATGACGGAACAGAAATCGTCCATAATGCATGGAATGGCAAAGATTTTCACGACATTGATTTTCTTCTTGTCGCTGCCTCATCAGAACTGGGAAAGCTGACCGCTCAGCATAACGCCTTCCCCATCCTTCATTTTTACCACAGCACGCAGCATCAGGAATCATCCATTATAGCTGTTGCTGTATTGGATGAGGCTCTAACCATTTTCAAATACGGAATTCCTGAACAATATCAGCCGAATCAGCTTCACATCAAAGAAGCGCGCTCAAGTATCAAAAACTACCTGGATACCGTTCATACTGCCTATATCCATCCTGCAGAACAAGCGCCGCCGGAACCAGACATCTCAAAGCTTCAACAATCAGGCATACCGGCTTTATCAAAGCAAACATTTCAAATTGCCGTCAATTCAATAAAGGAACGTCGTCAATTGCTGCTGGGAATTATCCAAGCGGGTGCTCGAAAATGGCCTGTTCAGGAGCAAGCAATAGGTAACGCTTATTCTCCTAAATAAAAAAGTCCGGAGTGTCTGATCACTCCGGACTTTTCACTGTATGATTCTTATACAAGCTTCTGGCCGCAATTCGGACAAAAATTGGCTTCACCCGTTTTTGTTCCGCAATTTGGACAGAAATTCGGTTTGCTTCCGCTGCCAGTTGACTGTGGGCCTGATGACTGTGCCTGCTGATTCTGATTCATTTGGCTCATCATCTGATTGGCCATATTCATTCCCATCATCATTCCAGCCATATCCGAAGCCGCTCCGCCTCCGCTCATCTTTCCGGATGCCATTCCATCCGTCATTGATATTTGCTGGTATCTGTTCACATCCCCAACCATACCGTAGGAAGCGTTCTTTGTAATCATATCTTGAACCTCTTGAGGATAATTAAAGCTCATGATTTGAAAACCAGTGACTGTCATTCCGTCGCTTATTAATTGCATATCTAAGTCCTCTTGAATTCCCTTGGCAATATCAAAAGCGTTTGCTTGAAGATTAAACATATCTTTCCCTTCTCTTGTGATCCACTTCATGAGAAGCTGATCCAGAATAGAAATGATACGGGTTTTAATATCCTCTACAAAATATTGATCTTTCACGCCAGCGATTTTATCAATCAGGCTGATATAGTCCTGCACCTTGAAATTAAATGTGCCGTTTGCGCGAATGGGCATCCCGCCTGGCATTCCCGCTGCCGGAATATTTATCGCCTGTTTTGTTCCCCATCTTACGGTAAATTCCTTCGTATTGACAAACAGTACCTCAGCTCGCATGCCGCTGTTAAAGCCAAACTTAAAGCCCTTTAACGTTGAAAGGAATGGAATAATTTCTGATTCAATATCATAATCGCCATCATCTTGAAAGACTCCTTCAACCCGCCCATTGTTCAAAAAGACAGCATCCTGTCCGGGACGAATGATTAAACGGCTCCCTTTTTTGATTTCACGATTGTTCCATTTATAAAAAATCATATCATCTCTAAATTCTTCCCACTCTACTACATTCGCTAATTGATTTCTGAAAAACGACATTACGCCTCTCCCTTTCTCTATTTCTTACATTTAAAAACTGCCCCGGCTCCCACTGTATAACGTGCCGCCTTTCGTAACACCGCCATCGCTGCCGCTGTCTTTATCTGATGGTTTTCTTTCTCTTGTTACAGTCGTTCTAATATAAGTGTCGTATTGATCAATCACATCAGACGTACGCTGATCCATATATGTATTTCCATTAACCGTTACTTTGCCGCCTGCATGATAAAGCATGATTGAAACCGCAATTCCCCCGACTGCGATGGCAGCAATCAGCTGAAACCACCATGTAAAGAATATGTTGTCGGGGTTTACTCCCGGTTTTATGCCCATATCTTTATAGGAAAGCTGAATATATGTCTCAAAAGCTTCAAAATAATTTTCATTGGATAAATCAGATGAAATCGTATTTCTGATGCTATTGAGCCTGCTGTTGTCCAAATACTGTTCGGCTTTTTTGAAGCCTGCGATAAACACTTCTCTGTTTGTCATATCAATGGTCAGAATGGCTGTACTGCCTTTTCCGTAACGATCATAAAAATCGCCGGTATAGTCTGCAATATCTTCACCGTTTGTGCTTTTGGTCGTAATAATGATGAAATCAGTGTCCCTCTTTGCACCCAGCTCTGCCGAGAGAGATTCAAGTTTTCCGATCTCCGCTTTTGACAATAGATGAGCGCGATCGTACACATGCTGCTGTGATTCAGAAGCTCTTGCCGCTTCGATCCCCAGTAAAGGCATCATGATGAAAACAGCCAGCACAACAAAGATCGCTTTTCCAAAAAATCCACGCATCAAAATCCGCCTCCCATCATCAATGAGACGAGCTTCAACGCAAGAAATGTCCCGCCTGCTATTCCGCTAAACCATGCCGCCACTTTTCCTCGACTGATCGGCGGCTTTCCAACAACCTTTCCTGTTTGCCCGTTCATCGCAAAGATATGCTCCGCTCTTTCATAATCGTAACTGACCATCCAAACGGGAAGCAAAACGTAAAAGCTGTTCACGTTTTTCGTGTGAATATGTTTGTCCCTCACATTGACTGATGTATATCCGGAAAAAGTAGAATGGATGTATGAATCTATATAACTGCTGATTTTCTCTTTTGCCCTCGGAAAAAGCTCCTCATCGGTATAATTGTACTTTTCCGCAATATAACCGGCCAAATATGCCGTTTGAAAGTCCTTCAGCTCTTCGTATGAATAAGGCTCCAATTTGTCCATTAATTCGTCTTTCATTTTTTCAGAGGCATCGACAGGGATTTTCAAATAATCGAGATTGATATCACGAAACGCTTCAAAGTGCTCTGTTTCCGTGCAAATATAATCCCCTTCTTCATATTGATGGACTCTGGTACAGTTTGCTCTCACCTGTACTTCACTATTTAAATCAAACATCCAAAACGGAATATACATGCCGGTGATGCTTTTAATGCGATCGGCAGACATGAAACCTCTTGGTGTCAGAAGGCCTTTTTTGCACCACTTTCGAAATGCCTGCTCCGCTTCTTGCTTGCTGATTGTAAATGGAATGACCTTCGCCGGCGCCAAATGTCCTGATAAACGATCGGCAAGTATTGCAGCACCTCCGCAGAAGCTGCACGTCGTTGCTGTCGTTTCAGCTTCCGTGATCAAAACGGCACCGCAGTTTTCACATTGATATTCTTTTGCTTCATCATCAGAAAACCGTGCCGCAATGTTTTCTTTCGGAAGGCTTTCAATATTGTCCTGTCTTCCGCAGCTGCTGCAGGATAACGAGCCGGTTTCACTGTCAAATGCCATATCACTGCCGCAGTTCGGACACTTATAAGATATTATCATTACCGTTCCCTCTCACATCTTATGATAAAATGACGCCGCAGCCGAAAGCTGCGGCCTCCTATGTATTACTTATCGAGCATCATTTTCGCTTTTAACGCCGCAAGTTCATCATCAACCTGGCTTGAACCGCCAGTGTCATACTTTGCAGTCAGATCAGCCATATCATCCTGCGGAGCGCTGTTCAGTTCAGCCATTGCATTGGCCTGATCAAGTGCCTTATTTACTTTGTCCTCCATTCGGCCGAATGCAGACATTGATTGGCTTGTACTTGAAACAGAAGCGCCCAGTTTGTTCATTCTTTCTTGCGTTTTCGCTACTGCCCACTTCGCCTTGATCATATTTTTACGTGCTTCCAGCTCTCCAATGTCAGATACCAATTTGTCATGCATCTTTCTCATCTGTGCGGCATTGGTTGCAGCAATTTGATTCGCCGCCTGCAGCTCAGAAAGCTTTGACTCCAAAGATGTTTTTCTTTCAAGGAACTTTCTCGCATCGCCCTCATTCCCGGCTTGCAGCGCCTTCATTGCATAGCTTTCCATCTTTTCCATATCCGCCTGGCATTCGTGATATTCTCTTTTTGCTCTCTGCTCCTCGGCCATAACAGCTGCTGTTTCTGCCTTAACCTTAGCCAAATCGCTATTCATATTTCTTAAATATTGATCTACCATTTTCTCCGGATTTTCAGCCTTGTCCAATAAAGCATTGATATTCGCAGACATAATATCTTTAAATCTTCCAATTATACTCATTATATCGATCCTCCTAAAGCTAATTCGGTAACCCTTGTTACATATACTATCTATTATCGTTAAAAGTTTCACTTTTTTAATAAAAAATGACATTTCAAACAGAAAATATACAACTTTTTACCTGAACAAAAATGTAAGCAATAAAAAAAGATGCCCCCAAAAGTCCAAAGACTTTCAAGAAACATCTTCAATGATTTACAAAGAAACTTCGATCTCATCCAAGCTCGGCAGTGCATCAATCGCTCCAATTTTAGTGCACACAAGAGCTCCGACCTTATTGGCAAACGCCACAATCTCACGCAGTTTCACAAAATCAGCATCTACAGATTGAATCTGATCCGTATTTGCCAATTGATATAAAGCCGCACCGGCAAAAGCATCTCCCGCCCCTGTTGAGTCAATTGATGTCACCGGAATGCTTGGAATGATTTCATGGTCTTTTCCATTGGAAAGAAGCGTTCCGCTTTTCCCAAGTGTCACAGCGACAATGTTGGCTCCGATCTCATGAAGGATCGCAACACCCTTTTCATGATCCTTCACACCGCTTATAATCTCAAGCTCCTCGTCACTGACTTTCACAAAATCACTTACAGCGATCGCTTTTTTCGCAACACTTACAAACTCTGAGACTCTTCCCCTCCATAAATCTTCACGGTAGTTAGGGTCAAACGAAATAAACTGTCCATTGTCTTTCGCACTCGACATCAGCCGTAAATAGGCTGAGCAAAACGGATCTGATAGCAGTGCCGTTGCAGAGCCGAAATGAAGGATTTTCGCTTCGTTTAGTTTTTCATGGTCAATATCCTCCAGCGTAAACAAAGCGTCCGCGCCTCTATTAAAAACAAAGTCACGCTCTCCATTTTGTTTTAATGAAACAAAAGCAAGCGTTGTAGGCGCTTTCTCATCCATCACCAGCATAGAGGTATCGACGTGTACAGCGTCCAATGTTTGCTTCAGAAAATACCCAAACGGATCCTTTCCTACTTTTCCGCTGAAAGCGGCGTCTCCTCCCAGCTTGGCAATTGCTGCCGACACATTCGCCGGTGCCCCGCCGGCACTTTTCAGGAATTGGCGCCCTTCCATTAAATCAACGTCAACATCGGTACAAAAGAAATCGATCAACAATTCCCCAATACAAACTACAGAATGACTACGCATATTATCACACTCATTTATAAAGTCTAGATTACAGTCTCAGTATATTACTTTCTGCCATAAATACAACATTGAATATTAAAAATTTTACATATATTTATCTCGCAGACCTTTGCTCCAGCTCAGAGATGATGTGTTTATATCTTTTTTCCGTTAAAGGATAGAAGGAGATAAGAATAATAGAAAGCAAAATGAAAAATCCCGGAATCAAAGCATTCATATTTTTAATCGCATTCAACGACGCAACTGTCTGGTCTGTATTCGCCACATACCCGGCGATTCCTAAGTAAATGGCCGAAAATGACCCGGCTAACGCAACACCCAGCTTATTAATAAAGCTCATGCTCGAAATCACAACACCATCCGCGCGAACTCCGGTTTTCCATTCCGCATAATCGACGCAATCCGCAACCATTCCCCAAGCAAGCGTATTTAAAGGCGTTGTGAAAAATCCCGAAACGAAAAGCCAAATGAAAATGAGTGTAATGGAAGAATACGGCGTAAAATGCAGGCCGGCATAAGAAATAAGCGATAGAGCTGCCGTGATGATCATGACTTGTTTTCTGCCCCACTTCTCAGAAAAGAAAGGAATAAACAAATTGCTGATCAGCGCTGCTCCGAAAAATAAAACGGTCCCCATAAATACGAACTCTTTATGGTTGACGTTATACGTAAAATAATACACCATCGTGCTGAGTTTAATATTAAACCCGATCGCAAAAGCCAAAAAGGATGAAATTAACATAAGCAAGGGTTTGTTTCGGAATAAAACTGATAATGTCTTTTTGATCCCTTGTTTTTTTCTCTTTTTAGGCTGAATTCGCTCCCGTACAGTAAAGAAACTAAATAGATTCAAAACGATGCTGACCGCCGCGTAGATGAGCGCCGTCATCTGAAATCCAAACGCCTGATCCTCTCCTCCGATAGCAGTTGCAAGCGGTGTCGCACAGGAAATGGATAAAAGAATGCCGATATACACCAAAATCATCCGGGTTGTGGTCAGAACCGTTCGCTCCTCCACAGAATTCGTCATCCGCCCCGTTAAGCTGTTCACCGGGATCGTTTGCATACTAAAGGACATCCCAAGCAGAATATAGGTGACGTACGCATATACCATATTTCCGGTCTCACCGAAATGAGGCGTCGTGAAACATAAGAATGTGAATAGCGCAAAAGGAAATGCCACCCACAGCAAATATGGCCTTGCTTTTCCCCACCTTGTATTCGTTTTATCTAAAATCAATCCCATGATCGGGTCAAAAATAGCATCCAGCACACGCACAACAAGAAACAAAGTTGCGATCACCGCAGGCTGAATGCCGCCGACGTCTGTATAATAAAATAATAAGTATGCGTTTACAAACTGAAAGATAATATTATACGACATATCACCGAATCCATAACCGATTCGTTCAAACCAGGACAGTCCGGTACTGGATTTTGACTGATGCTTCACTTTCATTGCCGTTACTTTTTCTGTTTCAATCATCATTTCCCACCCCAAGAATCCGTTTTCATTTCCAGTAAACAAGAGGGAGAATACGAAGATCCTCCCTGTTCACTCAGCGATTTGGATACACCATCACTTTTAAACATTCATTCTTAAATTGAAGCGCCCGCTCCATCGCATCTTGCGTCTGCTCCAGCGAATATTGGTCCGTTACTAGATGCTTCGTGTCCACAATGCCTGAAGCAAGAAATTCGATTCCCTTTGGATACGTATTGGCATAACGGAAGATCCCGTAAATATCAATCTCATTATCCGCAATAAACGGCACGTTGAGCGGAATCTCGTTCTGTGAAGGCAAACCGACAATCGCCAATTTTCCGCCCCGGCGCACAGAAGCCAGTGCGGATTGCAATGCCGCTGGATTCCCTGCTGTTTCCCAAGCAACATCAACGCCTCTATCATTCGTGATCGTTTTAATCTCTTCAAGTGCATCCTGTTCACGTATATTAATAATATGAGTCGCTCCCATTTTTCTCGCAGCTTCTAACCGCAGCGGCTCTAAGTCGGTGACAATGATTGTACCTGCCCCAAATGCTTTAGCTGCGGCAACAGCCATTAACCCAACAGGGCCCATCCCCATAATCGCAATCGTTGATCCGGGCTGAAGCTTCGTTCTGGCCGCCGCATGGATGCCGACAGAAAACGGCTCGATCAAAGCAGCATCTTCATAAGAAAGTGAGTCTGGGATTAAAAAAACAAAGTCCTGACGCATTTTAATATATTGGACAAACGCACCGTCTACCGGCGGTGTAGCCAAAAACTGTACATCCGGGCAAAGATTATAGCGCCCTTCTTTGCACGCTTCACAGCGTCCGCACGTAACACCCGGCTCTACAGCGACGCGGTCTCCCACCTTGAATTGATCGACAGATGATCCGACAGCGGCAATTTCACCCGCACATTCATGCCCAAGGATAAATGGTTTTTCCACAACATAGTTACCTATTCGGCCATTTGTATAGTAATGCAGATCAGATCCGCAAATTCCGACAGCCATCACCTTAATCAACACTTCATCATGATTGATGTCAGGCACAGGCAATGTTTCAATTTTGATCTCTCTTGTGTTGTGCATAACAGCCGCTTTCATGTTTTGAGGTACTGTGTGAGTCATTTGGCAAATTCCTTTCTTCAGAAAATAAAATGTAAGTGCATACATTTTTGTTTTCTCTGTTACTGCCCCCATTTTATCTGCTTTTCAAGACGTTCAACAGCCTTTTCTGCTGTATAAAAGGACAGCGGCACTGTACTTTTATTTTTTCATATACAAAAAACGCTGGATTGATAAAATAGTACTAATAGGAGGTGCAGGCTTATGGCTGAACTTGAAAACCGAAAACAATTTGCACAACTGCTGGCACCTGGCGTCAAAACGCTAAAACTTCATCCTGATTATAAAGTCAGAAGGAAAAAGAATGAAAAAACAGGACAGTCTTACATAGATAAAATCGCACTCCAGCTGGGAGTCTCCCCAAACACGATCAAAAGCTGGATCGGACAGATGGGGGCAAACTACATTCCCGGAAGAATCGACGACGGAAAACTGTTCGGAATGATCTGGATCATTCTCGAAAAGACCGACGTCGATATCGAGTGGTTGACCAACCTGCTGGAAACCACCACCATCCCAGTCATCAAACCCGCATTGCCTGTATGGGCAGCGTCTTGTTTGAAAAAGGCAAAAACACTGCGAAAAGACGGGTCATTCGGGGCTCCGAGTGAAGATGAAATTGAAAATGTAGTAAAACGGCTGTTTCATGACAGACCCGGCCATGAAACGAATGCGCTTACAGAACAGCCTATCACGCATAATTTACCCTCACGCTGGTCCGGACGCTTTATCGGACGCAGCTTTGATATGGAAGCGATACGGCAATGGATGCTTTCTCCTTCACCAGTCTGTTTAATCACCGGCTGGGCTGGTATGGGTAAAACCACAGTCGCTCTTGAAGCCGCCTATTCCTGTGTCGGCGATACTTCAGATTGGCCCGCATTCAACAGCATCATCTGGGTCAGCGCTGATTGGAAAGGAATGAGCTTTAGCGATTTTTTAAATACGATCGCCTATCAGCTCGGACGCACAGAACAAATCGATAAATCAATCAATGAAAAACGGTTTGTCGTCCGCAATGCGTTAGCCAATTACACTAGAGAAAAACCGATCCTGCTGATCGTTGACAGCATTGATACTGCAGAACGTGACATTCACGAATTTATCACAAGCCTTCCGCAAGGTGTGAAAGTCCTCCTCACAGCGCGGGAAAACGTAAAGCAAACCTATCGGGAAAGCTTCGGAGAAATGACAGCTATTCAGCTAAGCGGCCTTGACCAAACAGATGCCTTGGATTTTTTTCAGCAAGAAGTGCACCGATGCTTACAAACATGCAACATTCAAAATAAACGGGAAAAGCTGGAGCAGCTGTTACATCTATCATCTGACCTGAAAAACGAATTCATTTCAGCGACTGCCGGAAACCCGAAAGCCATGGCACTCAGCATTGCCTATATGTCAGACGATGACATCCCCGCGCAGCAGTTGATTCATGAGCTTGGAAAAGCAGGCTACTCACTGCTGGAATTGTTTGAATTCCTCTTTGGCCGCACCTGGGACAGATGCAATGAAGATACACGAAAGCTCTGGCAGACGCTTTGCTTTTTCAGCAAGCCGCCTGATGAAAAAAGCCTGGCGGCAGCAGCCGGATTAGACGCCCGCCGTTTTCATTACGCTATGGAACAAATGCGGTCATATGCGCTGATTCAGCCGGAACGAAGCGAAGGAAGGACACAATACTTAGCGCACCAAACCGTTGTCGCTTACGGAGAACAGCACTTGTCCGAACAGCACGAATATGAAAAAGAAGCCCGCAATCGCTGGGCGCACTATTATGTTGATTATGCCGAAACCCAATTAAAGCGGGAACAGCCCAACTCTATCTATTGGAGCTACCTGCTGGGACGGAACTTAGATCAAATGAAAAAAGAATGGCCAAACATCTTAAAGGTCATCCAATGGGCAAGTGAAACTGAACAAAAAGAAATCCTAATCGAACTCATCACCCGCATTAGCCATTTTCTAAGCAGAATCAACCTGCCCCTGCGAATCGAATACGGACGCAAAGCGGCCGACGCCGCCCATCACTTAGGCCAACACACACGAGAAGCGTACTTCCGAATCGACACAGCAGGCTGGGCTCTGATGGAAGTCAATGATTTAGACAGGGCCTTACAGCAAATAGAAGCCGGGCTGAGGATTCTGGAACAATCAGACGCTCACGATGCCTATGATCTAAAGGTTTGGGGACATGCACTCAAAGCAAGGCTGTTTTTAAAAGCCGGGCAACAGGAAAAAGCAGAGACCATTTTAAGCGAAATTGAAGATCAACCGATTTCCCCTACCATTCAACACAGAGTTCTATTGGTTCGCGGTGACTTAAGCTTTGCGAGAGGTCATCATGAAGAAGCAATTCAATTATACGAAGCGGCAAATGAAATCAGCTCCACGTACGGCGGCGAAAAAACGATAGAAGCCTATTTCAATCTGGGTGTCGCTTACGTGAAATGTGGTCAATTTGAGAAAGCGGAAGAAGCCTTTGAGCAAATGCTCTATGACAAACATAACGCCAATCAAGTTGAACTGATCTACTATCACTTCGGAATGGCGCAGCTGTTGTACCGTAAAGGAGAGAAAACGAAAGCGATGGAATCTAATCAGAAGGCGATTCGTTTGATTGATTCGTGGGAGCCTGCGATTGGGATTCGGGGTGAGGTGGAAGAACTGGCAATGGTGATTAAAGAAAACGACTAGTACGCATAGTAGTTCTGACAGCAATCTCACCCAGTTTCTTTATTATAAATAGAAAAGGCCAACTGAAGTTGCAGTTGGCCTTTTGTTTCTTATTAAGGTCTACAAATGTACTGAACCAGGTTTTCCCGTATTTATCCTTTCTCTTATAAAGGAAATCGTATCATTTGCCAGCTTTTTGCGACAAAGAACAATGCCGGAATGACCGCAATTATAGACATATCTTTTCGGTTTCTCCCAACTTTCCCATAAATAATCTGCATCTTTTAAGTCAATATACTGATCATGTTTAGCAGAAATCAGCAGAATGTTATCTTTATTAACTTTCGGCAAGGCTTGACTAGGATCTGTGATATTCCAATATTTTGTTAAATCTTCATAGGTCACACCATTTTGTTCTAATTCTTCTCTTATGAATTTACCTGGGATCGTGTTCCATATTGAATAAGAAAGGCGATTGGCATAAAAGATTGATACCACTACATCAATTTGAGATTCTAGGGTAGCAATTAGATTAGTGATCCATCCCCCTAAACTTACCCCCACTATGATAACAGGGCCTTTTTTATTTGCTTTTATCCAGTGAATTAATGCCCGTAAATCTACAATGGCCTGTCTTGTCGACTCAATTGTACGATCAATATTCGCACTAATCATCAACTCGCCACTATACAGTGAATTTTCCGGTTCTCTTTCAAAATGGTATGGAAGAGAATAATAATACATGTTCCAGCCTAAATCGTTCATTATACGCTTATGAAATATTCTTTTGATCCTATTGTACGATTCCATGCGCCAGCCGTGTACAAAGATAACATTGGGTTGATCTATATCATTTTTATGTAAAAAAACCTCCCCTTTTAAAGTATCATTAACAGGATTCCCAGTTTGAATTAAGGATTCATAACGAAATGTTCCAACCCTATACTTTTTTTTAGATTCATTCAAATCAATTGAAACATCAGCTATATTCGCACTGTAAAATTCCTCTCTATCATCGATATCGGCTGCAATAGCAGCAGAAAAATGTTTATCTTTGCTTCTTTTTCTGTGTAAATCATATAAAGCCAAGCGATCTATCATTTCTGAAAAATGCACTATTAAGTCCTCCTTGGTAATCATAAAAAACTAATATTAGATTTAATAATTGGAATGTCGGTCTCCATAGAGTCGGGATGAATATTATCAAGATGTTGGTGGAAGAACCTAACTACACCGACAGTGAATTTTTGAGAATCAGATTATTCTGCCGTTCTATATCTTTAACATACATCGTCTTAGTAGCTAAAAAGCAGCACAAATAGACATTTTAATAGGATTTCTCTTTGGCAATGTACTCCTTAGGGAAACTTCTAAGAGTGTTGGTGACACTATTTATTTAGAAAACTGGGGCTTTTTTGTCTGTATGAGAGGATACCATCTCCTGTCTGCAATAGGGAGAGAAGTAACAGAGGTTTGGACGAAAAATTTTTAAACCCTTTTTATAATCATAACAGAAATGCAGTTTACTGAAGTTACAGTAAGCCGTTTATCAAAGAAGACGTAAACAGGAATCTGAGCCGGTAGAATTTTGTATTTTGGTCAATTGAATAGTTCATATCGGGATTATCAAAACTATTGAAAATCGATATAGAACAGTGCTGAAAAAATCAAACTACGAAAGACAGAAAAAAAGAAGCTTCTCACAAGTTCAGTGAACTCATGAGAAGCCTCGAAAAGTTATAAAGGGCATCAAAAATGACGTCCGTTGCCGACAACCCCTTGTAAATCAAGGGTTTTTTGTCGGTATTACATCATACCACCCATACCGCCCATGCCGCCCATATCAGGCATTCCGCCGCCAGCGTTTTCTTCTGGCTTGTCAGCGACAACGGCTTCAGTTGTTAAGAACATTGCAGCTACAGACGCAGCGTTTTGAAGAGCTGAGCGTGTAACTTTCGTTGGGTCAACGATACCTTTTTCGATCATGTTTACCCATTCGCCAGTTGCAGCGTTGAAGCCTACGCCGATTTCTTCGTTTTTGAGGCGTTCAACGATGACAGATCCTTCAAGACCAGCATTGTGTGCGATTTGACGGATTGGCTCTTCAAGCGCGCGAAGCACGATGTTGATACCTGTTTGAGCATCGCCTTCAGCTTCAACTGCAGCGACTTTATTATATACGTTTACAAGCGCTGTACCACCACCGGATACGATGCCTTCTTCAACAGCTGCGCGAGTTGAGTTCAGGGCGTCTTCGATGCGAAGTTTACGCTCTTTCAGCTCAGTTTCAGTCGCAGCGCCGACTTTGATGACAGCTACGCCGCCAGCAAGTTTAGCAAGACGCTCTTGTAATTTTTCTCTGTCGAATTCAGAAGTTGTTTCTTCCACTTGAGCGCGGATTTGAGTCACGCGGGCAGAAATTTTGTCTGTTTCGCCAGCGCCTTCAACGATTGTTGTGTTTTCTTTAGTAACGACAACTTTAGAAGCGCGTCCCAATTGAGCGATTTGAGTAGATTTCAGGTCAAGGCCAAGATCTTCTGTGATGACTTCTCCGCCAGTAAGGACAGCGATGTCTTCAAGCATTGCTTTACGGCGGTCACCGAAGCCAGGAGCTTTAACAGCCACTGCGTTGAATGTGCCGCGAAGTTTGTTCACAACAAGTGTTGCAAGTGCTTCGCCTTCAACATCCTCAGCGATCAGAAGCAATGGTTTGCCTTGCTGAACAACCTGCTCAAGCACAGGAAGGATTTCTTGAATGTTTGTGATTTTTTTATCTGTGATTAAGATGTAAGGATTGTCAAGAACCGCTTCCATCTTATCAGAGTCAGTTACCATGTAAGGAGACGCATATCCGCGGTCGAATTGCATACCTTCAACAACTTCAAGCTCAGTTGTGAAGCCTTTAGACTCTTCGATTGTGATAACGCCGTCGTTTCCTACTCGCTCCATTGCTTCAGCGATAAGGCTTCCGACTTCCTCATCAGCAGCAGAGATCGCAGCAACCTGAGCGATAGACTCTTTGCCTTCGATTGGCTTAGAAATTTCTTTTAAGTTTTCGATCGCAACCGATACAGCTTGTTCCATCCCTTTACGCACGCCTACAGGGTTAGCGCCTGCTGTTACGTTTTTAAGGCCTTCACGGATCATTGCTTGCGCAAGAACTGTTGCAGTTGTTGTACCGTCACCGGCAACGTCGTTTGTTTTGCTGGCTACTTCAGCAACAAGCTTAGCACCCATGTTTTCAAACGCGTCTTCTAGCTCGATTTCTTTAGCGATTGTTACACCGTCATTTGTGATTAACGGAGAACCGAATTTTTTCTCTAGAACCACGTTGCGTCCTTTTGGTCCTAAAGTTACTTTAACAGCATCAGCAAGTGCATCGACACCGCGAAGCATTGCGCGGCGAGCTTCTTCACTAAACTTAATTTCTTTTGCCATGTTTACAAGACCTCCTCAAATGTTTTAAGTATTGTTTATTTAAGAATTAGCCAATAACAGCTAAAATGTCGCTTTCACGTAAGATTAAGTATTCAGTACCTTCGTATTTCACTTCAGTACCTGCGTATTTTGAGAAGATAATGCGGTCGCCCTCTTTTACTTCTAAAGCAACGCGCTCTCCGCTTTCTAACACGCGACCTGAACCAGCTGCCACGATTTTGCCTTCTTGCGGTTTTTCTTTTGCAGAATCCGGCAACACAATTCCGCTGGCAGTTTTTTCTTCAGATTCTACGAGTTCAATGACAACGCGATCACCTAATGGCTTTAACAATGTAATAACCTCCTCAATAGTATGAATATGTAATTTTAGCACTCAGCACTAAAGAGTGCTAACACAATTCTTATAATAAAGAATCTCCCTTCCAATTTCAAGTGATAAGATAAAAAATTTTTCACGCTTACATGATTCTTTTCAGCTCCCGTATCCGTTAGCTTTTTCACCCCAGTTCCGATTATGTTACAATAGCTGTAGATGAACGAAACCCACTTAACAAAGGAGTACATACCATTTGAGAAAACAGTATTGGTTTATTATTTTGACATATATCATCATGCAGTTTTCCGCATTAATCGCGATTCCCTTGTTATTTAAATTCGGTTATGCCGGAGGACAGCCTACAGATGAAAATATGCTGCATGCACAAGGATTATGGTCCGTTATCAGCTTTATCGCCTGTCTCGTTGTTGTTCTGCTCATTCTGAGAACCGTTCCGAAAGAAACGCTGCGAAACGGACAGAAGGACTCAATCGGACTTTCTATCCTTTGGGCGATAGCCGGTTTTTTCATTGCCCTTTTCTCTCAAGGAATAGCAGGCTCTATTGAATATTATGTTTTTGGCATCGGAAGAGAATCAGAAAATACACAAGCGATTCTGGATGTCATTCAGGCAGTCCCGCTCATGATTATCGTTTCTTCCATCGTCGGGCCTATATTAGAAGAAATCATCTTCAGAAAAATCATTTTCGGCGCACTGTACGAAAAAACGAATTTCTTTTTCGCAGGACTGATCAGCTCGGTTATTTTCGGTATTGTTCACGCTGATTTGAAGCATCTTCTTTTATATACAGCAATGGGCTTCACCTTTGCCTTTTTATATGCGAGAACAAAACGGATATGGGTGCCGATTTTCGCCCATTTAATGATGAATACATTCGTCGTCATCATGCAGCTTGAGCCTGTTCGGAATTACCTTGAACAGCAGAGCACACAAATGCAATTGATTATTGGAGGATTATTTTTATGAGAAACCCGGTAGTTTGGGGAATGATCTACTTTGCCGTAGGGTGCATCTTTACTTATCTTGCCGCAAGCTCGCCAGGCAGCATGTGGTCATTTTACTCCATCCTGCTGATGGTGTTCGCCGCTTACAACATCAGCATTTCCTTTAAGATGTTCGCCTTTTCATTTAAAATCAAAAAGAACCAGAAATAAAGAAAATCCATTTCTGAATGAGAAATGGATTTAAATTAAATCCTAAAACGGCTTTCGTTTTAGGATTTTGTCATTTTCAGCGTGATTGAAAACCCTTGAAGTCTAGGAAAGGCGAGCATTGGAGCGGAGCGAATGTTTTCATTCGTGAGCACCAACGCACAGGCTTGACAACGAATGCGGGGGTTTGTCAACACGCTGAATCCATTTCTCGCATGAGAAATGGATTTTTTATTATTGCCCAGAAGACACGTCCCGATCGGCTGCACTGCTTTTCTGTGCTTTCCGATAAGCGGCCTTCGATATAAGGATACTGATTTCATATAAAATCAAAAGCGGGACTGTGACCATCATATGGGACAGAAGCTCAGGCGGTGTAATCAGGGCTGCGATCACCAGCAGCGTAAAATACGCATACTTTCTGATTTTCGCCAAGAACATCGGTGTCACAATTCCGAGCCTGGTCAAAAACATGAGGATGACCGGCATTTGGAACAGCAGTCCAAACGGAATCGTCAGCTGCAGAAGAAAATGAAAATATTCATTAATTCCGATCACCTGATTGACATTCAAGTCCTGAGAAATTCGCTTCATAAAATCAACAACAAAAGGAAATAAAATATAATATGAAAAAGATAAGCCCGCTAAAAACAGCAAAATAGAGATCGGAATGTAGCTGAGCGTTACTTTGCGCTCTTTCTCATAGAGGCCCGGGCTCACAAAAGCCCAAAGCTGATAAAGAATAACCGGCGAGGTCAAGACTATGCCGATGATAAATGCAAATTGCATAAACACATAAAGCGGGTCTGTCAGGTTAAACGCGTTAAGCGTAAGCTGCTTCGCTTCATCTGTTTCTTGCAGGTACACAATAATCGGCTTTGCTAAAAAAAATCCAGCAATAAAGAAAACGACAAACGCCAGCGCTACAATCAGCAACCGTTTTCGAAGCTCAGCAATATGCTCCAGCAGCGACATTTGATTCACTTTCATTCGTGTCATCCTAACTTACTGATCTTCTTTCTTTTTTTCCTCTTCATCACTCGTTAATCCTTTAGTAGCGTTTTTGAATTCACGAAGTGTGTCTCCCGCTGCTTTCCCCAATTCAGGCAGCTTTTTGGGACCGAAGATAATCAGAGCAACGATTGCGATAACAGCAAGGCTTCCAGGACCGATCGGCATATTTGGGCTCCTCCTTTCCCTCTATTCGATTTCCTCTAAAACTGAATAATGCTTCAAAAAATAAACCAGTGACTGAAGCTCAACTGCTAAATCTATATGATGAATTCGAATGTGTTCCGGCACATTCAAACGGGCCGGCGTAAAATTAAGGATTCCCTTGATTCCTAATGCGACCAATCTGTCTGTAATGGATTGAGCGGCAACTGCTGGCACTGTAAGAATGGCAACTGATTCATCTTTTACGTGTTGTTCAAGGTCATCAAGGTTATAGACGGGCACGCCGCCTACCTCAGTTCCTATTTTACTCTCATTTATATCAAAAGCCATAGAAATTTTTGTGTTATTATTTTTTGTGAAATTATAGTGAAGAAATGCCGTTCCCAAGTTCCCGACACCAATCAAGATGACGTCTGTCATCTCATCCTGATCAAGCGTTTTTCGGAAAAAAGACAGCAAATAATCCACATTATATCCGTATCCTTTTTTGCCAAGAGCTCCAAAATAGGAAAAATCCCTCCGAATCGTGGCAGAATCAACCTTTACGGCATCACTGAGTTCAGCGGATGATACACGCTGTTTTCCTGACGCATGCAGATTCTTTAAAAAGCGATAGTAAAGCGGCAGCCGTTTCGCCGTCGCCTGCGGAATTTTTGATTGATCCTTATTCATTTTTGGTCCTCCAAATTATACTCGGATAGTTCTCTTTTAAAGTCACCGTTTTTCCCGCCTGTCTTCTCCAGCAAGAAAGTAGGGCCGATGACCATCCCCTTATCAAGGGCCTTGCACATATCGTAAACGGTAAGAGCGCACACCGATGCAGAAGTGAGCGCTTCCATTTCCACACCTGTACTCCCTTTCGTTTTGACCTGTGCTTTTATATGAAGTATAACTTCTGCTTCTTTTATTTTCCAGTCAAACGATATATCTACCCCGCTCAGTGAAAGCGGGTGGCACATCGGAATGATATTCGACGTTTGCTTTGCGGCCATAATGCCTGCCACCTGCGCGACAGCCAGTACATCTCCTTTGCCGATATCGTGACTTTGTATTTTCTCGTACACCTCATTCTTCATGTGTACGCTTGAAACAGCCGCCGCAGTACGGACAGTCGAAGATTTTTCGCTGATATCCACCATCTGGGCTCTGCCCTGTTCATTAAAATGAGAAAATCCATTCATATTAAAACGCTCCTTAAACAGATCATACACTATTTTCTTCTCTATGTCTTATATGGCCAATGTATTGTTTGCTGACTTCTGGTTCATAAGCTACACTTAACTTATTATAGCAGAGGTGAAATAATATGATGATCTTACAAATTAATCAGCTGTCCAAATCGTTTGGTGCTGATACTATTTTAAACAATATAAAGCTGGAAGTCAGAAATCGTGATCGCATCGCCATTGTAGGAAGAAATGGCGCCGGAAAATCCACGCTCCTTAAAATTATCGCAGGCCAGCTTTCGTATGAAAAGGGCGAAATTATTAAACCGAAAGATATTACAATGGGATATCTCGCCCAGCATACTGGCTTGGATTCTAAGCTTACCATAAAAGAAGAGCTGCTGACTGTTTTTGACCACTTAAAAGCAATGGAAAAGGAAATGCGGGCTATGGAAGAAAAAATGGCGGCAGCTGACCCGGGTGAATTAGAAAGCATCATGAAAACCTACGACCGCCTTCAGCAGGAATTCAAAGATAAAGGCGGCTATCAATATGAAGCGGATGTAAGATCTGTGCTGCATGGTCTCGGCTTCAGCCATTTTGACGATTCTACACAGGTTCAAAGCCTCAGCGGAGGCCAGAAAACAAGACTGGCTTTAGGTAAGCTTCTGTTAACACAGCCTGATTTGCTCATTCTCGATGAGCCGACAAACCATCTGGATATTGATACGCTTACCTGGCTTGAGCATTATTTGCAAGGCTATTCAGGCGCCATTCTCATCGTTTCGCATGACCGCTACTTTTTGGACAAAGTAGTAAACCAGGTATACGAGGTATCAAGAGCAGAAAGCAAAAAGTATCACGGCAACTACAGCGCTTATCTCGACCAAAAAGCCGCGCAGTATGAAAAAGATCTGAAAATGTATGAAAAGCAGCAGGACGAAATTGCAAAGCTGCAGGACTTCGTAGACCGAAATCTGGCGAGAGCCTCTACCACCAAAAGGGCGCAAAGCCGCAGAAAGCAACTGGAGCGAATGGAAGTCATGTCAAAACCGCTTGGCGATGAAAAATCCGCAAACTTTCATTTTGATATTACAAAACAGAGCGGAAATGAAGTCCTCCGTGTTCAGGATCTCACAATCAGCTATGAAAACCAGCCGCCGCTTTTAACAGAAGTGTCATTCATGCTGACAAGAGGAGAAAGCGCCGCGCTTGTCGGCCCTAACGGAATTGGTAAATCAACATTGCTGAAAACATTGATAGACACCCTAAAACCAGATCAAGGAACGATCTCATACGGCTCAAATGTCAGTGTCGGCTATTATGATCAGGAACAGGCTGAGCTGACTTCCTCTAAACGTGTCCTTGATGAGCTGTGGGACGAGTACCCCGGGCTCCCAGAAAAAGAAATCAGAACGTGTCTCGGAAATTTCTTATTCTCCGGAGATGATGTGCTGAAACCAGTTCATTCACTGAGCGGAGGCGAAAAAGCAAGATTGGCTCTAGCTAAGCTGATGCTTCAAAAAGCCAACTTTCTCATCCTTGATGAACCGACTAACCATCTGGATTTAGACAGCAAAGAAGTTCTCGAAAACGCGCTGATTGATTATCCAGGCACACTGTTATTTGTCTCACATGACAGATATTTTATTAACAGAATCGCCACAAGAGTATTGGAGCTTTCTTCAAGCCATATAGAGGAGTATCTGGGAGATTACGATTATTATACAGAGAAAAAAACAGAGCAGCTTGAATTGGAGAAAATAAATCAACAAGAGGAAACTGAAAAAACGCCAGCTACAGTGAAGTCTGACTCCAAACGTTCCTACGAGGAAGAAAAAGAATGGAAAAAGAAAGAGCGCCAACGACTCCGTCGGATTGAAGAAATTGAAACCACTGTTCAAACCATTGAAGAAAACATCAGCCGCAATGATGAATTGCTATGTGACCCTGAAGTCTATCAGGATCATGAAAAAGTACAAGCTATCCATGCAGACAATGAGAAGCTCAATCAGGAGCTGGAATCTCTTTTGTCCGAATGGGAAGAACTATCCACAGAAGAAGATTAAAAAAGTCAAGCACCTCTTTTTAGAGGTGCTTTTTATCCACAGAACATACCCTAATAAGCAAAACAAAGTAAGCGCTTTATACACAATATCCACAAAATATTCTGAATTTATCCACTTTATTAACAGCGACTTCAGCCCTTTATCCATCTATATCTCTATAATTACTCACAGACATGTGGATAAATTGTGAATTATCTGTTAATAACAAACATATAAAAAGTCTCACGCTATTATCTCGTGAGACTTTTATAAGAAGTCAATTCAAGGCCGGGCTGGCCATTCATATCATATGCACCGCGAATTCCTTTTTCAAAAGCAATTGTACCAGCAGCAGCAATCATCGCAGCATTATCCGTGCATAAAGCTAATGGAGGAATGACAAGCGTAATCCCTTCATGCTGGGCAAATTCCTTTTCTAATGCAGCTCTGAGGCCTCTGTTTGCAGCTACTCCTCCGGCTAAAAGGACCTGTTTGACATCATATTCCTTTGCCGCGCGCGCCGTTTTGGTTACCAAGACATCGATCACACTATTTTGGAAGCTGGCAGACAAATCTTCCGGAGCAATCTCTTGCCCTTTTTGGGATGCATTATGAAGCGTATTGATCACTGCAGACTTCAACCCGCTAAAGCTGAAGTTGTAAGAGCCTTCTTCAAGCCATGCGCGAGGAAGCGGAATATTGTCTTTCCCTTTTTCAGCTAGCTTGTCAATTTGCGGTCCACCCGGATATGGCAATCCCATCGTCCGCGCCACTTTGTCGTAAGCTTCTCCTGCCGCATCATCAAGGGTTTCCCCAATGACTTCAAATGATCCATGTTCCTTCATATAAACCAGTTCTGTATGGCCTCCTGAAACGACCAATGCCAGTGCCGGGAACACGATGTCTTCTACAAGACGGTTCGCGTATATATGACCGGCTATATGATGAACGCCTACTAACGGAATGTTATGTGCAAAGCTCAATGCTTTAGCGGCATTCACTCCAATAAGAAGCGCCCCCACCAGTCCCGGACCTTCTGTTACTGCAATCGCATCAATATCACTATACGTCATGCCAGCTTTGCGAAACGCCTCTTCTATAACCAAAGTGATTTGTTCAACATGATGTCTTGAAGCAATTTCCGGAACAACGCCTCCGAAGCGCTTATGGCTTTCAATTTGAGAGGCTACTACGTTTGAAATGATCTCTTTCCCGTTTTTCACAATAGCTGCAGCAGTCTCATCACAGCTTGTTTCAATTCCTAATACGTACATGTCTTTTTGCTCACTCATTTATCGTCACCCACATAATTAACGCATCTTCCCCGTTATCAGTATAATAGTTCTTTCTTATTCCGCCGGGCTGCATCCCGAATTTCTTATATAAGCCTTGAGCAGGATGATTCGAAACCCTCACTTCAAGCGAAAGCCGCCTTGCGTCTTTTTCTTTGCACAGTTCAACAGCTGAGCGAAAAAGCGTTTCTCCTAAAGACTGGCCGCGATACTCTGGTTTTATCGCTATATTTGTAATTTGGGCATCGTCCATCACAATCCAAATCCCGCAATACCCAGCAAGATGGCCGTCCTTTTCAATCACGAGATAATGAGCATACGGATTTTCCAGCAGCTCATGATAAAACGAATCCTTCGTCCAAGGAGACGTAAAGGAGGATGCTTCGATTTCGTATACGTGATCTATATCTTCAAGCCGCATATTTCTGACCGCTGCTTTTGTTTTCATCCTATCACCCTACTTTTGACTTTCAATCCATTTCGCTTCAGCTTCTGCCAGCCGCAAGTAATCCGGGACAAGCCCATGAACATCAGCTGCTTCCTTTTCCTTCCCGAGAAAAGCCAATTCTGAAGGACGCGGGTTATGCTGGGCGGCAGTTCCAATGAACCCTTTTGTTCCAAGCACATCCTCGATCATCTGCTTGTGAAGAGAAGTATCATGGCCTAAAAACAAAACAGGGCGGTCCTTTTCTTTTAGCATCTCCAGCCAATCTGCCAGCATCACATTTTGATCTGGAACAACTTGCTCTAAAAGCCCATTTTTATATTGATACAGACCTGTGTACACCTGTCCCCGTCTAGCATCAAAGATTGGGCTGATCAGACCGTCAAAATGCCGGCCATTTGCCGCAAGCGTCTCAAGACTTGATACAGCACTTATTGGAATGTCTAAAGACCAGGCAAGTGTTTTGGCCAACGTCACACCTATTCTTACTCCTGTGTATGAACCAGGGCCTTTTGCAACGACAATTTTAGAAAGGTCCTGCGGTGCCATATCACAATCATTCAGCAATGAATGAACAGCAGGCATCGCTCTTACAGAGTGGTTCTTTTTCAAATATGTAATGTACTCTGCTATAACAGTGTCTTCTCGAAGCAGCGCAATGCCCAATGTATAATTTGATGTATCAATTGCTAATATTGTCATGTCTACTTAACTCCTCACAAAGCATTTCATACCGATTCCCGACAGCAGTAAAGGTAATTTCCCGCTCATCATCACCAGCTCTTTTGATGACAATTTGCAGTCGCTCCTGCGGCAGCTGTTCTTCAATTAAATGAGCCCATTCAACGAGACAGACACCTTGTCCGTGAAAATATTCATCAAGTCCCAAATCTTCACTTTCATCTTCCATTCTATACACATCCATGTGATAAAGAGGAAGTACGCCATCGTTATATTCTTTTATAATTGTAAAAGTCGGACTGTTTACAACACGTGTAATTCCCAGCCCTTCTGCAAAACCTTTCGTAAAAGTCGTTTTTCCTGCACCTAAATCGCCCTCTAATGTCAGGACGTCTCCCGGTTTAGCAAACGCTGCCGCAAGCTTGGCAATTGCTTTTGTTTCTTCTGGATTTACAGTTCTCCATTTTAATTGCTTCACACGAGTCACCCGTCTTATTTAAAATGATTATATCCCTTTTTCTCTAAGATCATTGATGTTTGATCTGTTTTTAGGATCACTTTAGATTTTGTTTTTTCCCTGACATGGCCAATCTTTGTAATGGGAAGTTGACGTGCTGCGCACTGCTGCTTCAACACTTCCCACTCCTCTTTTGAAACCGTCCCTGTCAGCTCAAAATCCTCACCGCCAAACAAAGCCCATTCTTTCCAGTTAGGATGAAGCTTAGGTAAATCAGAATGAATTGGAAGCATGCTTTCATCAATTTCAATTGAAACACAGCTGGCTTCTGCAATCTCGTTCAGTTCACTAGCCAATCCGTCACTAACATCATTTAAAGCTGCCCGTTTAAAACACGAGCATAATCTGCCGACGCTTACTCTTGGCTCAGGCCGTTTATGCCTATGGATAAAGTAATCCGTTTCCACAGATGAGTTTTGAGGATTAGTCTCTTCCAGCAATAAAGAAAGCCCTGCTGCAGAAGAACCGATTTCACCGGTTACAAACACAATATCATCCGGTTTTGCCAAGCTGCGCAAACAGGCCTGTCCCTTTTCAATTTCACCGATCACAGTGA
Source organism: Bacillus sp. EU52 (assembly GCF_037964975.1). Taxonomy (NCBI): domain Bacteria; kingdom Bacillati; phylum Bacillota; class Bacilli; order Caryophanales; family Bacillaceae; genus Bacillus; species Bacillus sp. EU52. Next base: position 615,219 of record NZ_CP150177.1, on the reverse strand, counting down.
CTGTAACGACTAATTTGTCAGCGGTAGAAACTGTATCGCCGCCAATCAGATCCATCTGATATAGTTTCGCCAGTTCATTCATTCCTTCATACATCGCCTTGATTTCGGATGCCGTCCATTTTGAAGGTACCGCAAGTGATACCAAATAAAATTTCGGAATGCCTCCCATCGCGGCAATATCACTTATATTAACGGCTAACGCCTTATACCCGATATCTTCAGGTGAGGAATAGTGTAATTTGAAGTGCACGTCTTCTACCATAGTATCAACACAAACAATTTCCTGAACGCCGTGTTTCGCAGTGTAGAGCGCTGCATCATCACCTATTCCTACATCAACGGAAGAATGGTGAATGGTCCGCGGAGTAATGCTATGTATCAAATCAAATTCATCCATGAACCAAAATCTCCTTTCAACCCTGCTTATGCCTATATGTGCTCTTCCTAGTTTATCGAATTTTGCTGGAATATCCAAGATGTTCCCGATATAAAGAAAGCTTGGCTATGACACCAAGCAGAAGATACAGTAAAAGAAAACACAAAAAAAACGAAAACATGATCGTTTCGTTTACATTAATGGCGGTCCGGACGGGACTCGAACCCGCGACCTCCTGCGTGACAGGCAGGCATTCTAACCAACTGAACTACCGGACCATATTTGTATAAGATTATTTTAGTTGTACCCTTAGGGCACTCCTTATTTAATCATATATTTGGTTGCGGGGGCAGGATTTGAACCTGCGACCTTCGGGTTATGAGCCCGACGAGCTACCGAACTGCTCCACCCCGCGATGATAAAAGTAATGCTTGGCGGCGTCCTACTCTCACAGGGGGAAACCCCCGACTACCATCGGCGCTGAAGAGCTTAACTTCCGTGTTCGGTATGGGAACGGGTGTGACCTCTTCGCTATCGCCACCAAACAAATTGAGAGTGTTCTCTCAAAACTAGATAACAGGTGCGACATCATTCAAAAATATGGTTAAGTCCTCGATCGATTAGTATCTGTCAGCTCCATGTGTCGCCACACTTCCACCTCAGACCTATCAACCTGATCATCTTTCAGGGATCTTACTTCCTTGCGGAATGGGAAATCTCATCTTGAGGGGGGCTTCATGCTTAGATGCTTTCAGCACTTATCCCGTCCGCACATAGCTACCCAGCGATGCCCTTGGCAGAACAACTGGTACACCAGCGGTGCGTCCATCCCGGTCCTCTCGTACTAAGGACAGCTCCTCTCAAATTTCCTGCGCCCGCGACGGATAGGGACCGAACTGTCTCACGACGTTCTGAACCCAGCTCGCGTACCGCTTTAATGGGCGAACAGCCCAACCCTTGGGACCGACTACAGCCCCAGGATGCGATGAGCCGACATCGAGGTGCCAAACCTCCCCGTCGATGTGGACTCTTGGGGGAGATAAGCCTGTTATCCCCGGGGTAGCTTTTATCCGTTGAGCGATGGCCCTTCCATGCGGAACCACCGGATCACTAAGCCCGACTTTCGTCCCTGCTCGACTTGTAGGTCTCGCAGTCAAGCTCCCTTGTGCCTTTACACTCTGCGAATGATTTCCAACCATTCTGAGGGAACCTTTGGGCGCCTCCGTTACCTTTTAGGAGGCGACCGCCCCAGTCAAACTGCCCACCTGACACTGTCTCCCCGCCCGATAAGGGCGGCGGGTTAGAAGGTCAATACAGCCAGGGTAGTATCCCACCGATGCCTCCACCGAAGCTGGCGCTCCGGTTTCCAAGGCTCCTACCTATCCTGTACAAGCTGTACCAACATTCAATATCAGGCTGCAGTAAAGCTCCACGGGGTCTTTCCGTCCTGTCGCGGGTAACCTGCATCTTCACAGGTACTATAATTTCACCGAGTCTCTCGTTGAGACAGTGCCCAGATCGTTGCGCCTTTCGTGCGGGTCGGAACTTACCCGACAAGGAATTTCGCTACCTTAGGACCGTTATAGTTACGGCCGCCGTTTACTGGGGCTTCAATTCGCACCTTCGCTTACGCTAAGCGCTCCTCTTAACCTTCCAGCACCGGGCAGGCGTCAGCCCCTATACTTCGCCTTACGGCTTCGCAGAGACCTGTGTTTTTGCTAAACAGTCGCCTGGGCCTATTCACTGCGGCTCTCTCGGGCTTGCACCCTAACAGAGCACCCCTTCTCCCGAAGTTACGGGGTCATTTTGCCGAGTTCCTTAACGAGAGTTCTCTCGATCACCTTAGGATTCTCTCCTCGCCTACCTGTGTCGGTTTGCGGTACGGGCACCTCTCACCTCGCTAGAGGCTTTTCTTGGCAGTGTGGAATCAGGAACTTCGCTACTATATTTCGCTCGCCATCACAGCTCAGCCTTATGGGAAACGGATTTGCCTATTTCCCAGCCTAACTGCTTGGACGCGGATATCCAATACCGCGCTTACCCTATCCTCCTGCGTCCCCCCATTGCTCAAATGGTGAGGAGGTGGTACAGGAATATCAACCTGTTGTCCATCGCCTACGCCTTTCGGCCTCGGCTTAGGTCCCGACTAACCCTGAGCGGACGAGCCTTCCTCAGGAAACCTTAGGCATTCGGTGGAGGGGATTCTCACCCCTCTTTCGCTACTCATACCGGCATTCTCACTTCTAAGCGCTCCACCAGTCCTTCCGGTCTGGCTTCACAGCCCTTAGAACGCTCTCCTACCACTGTTCGAAGAACAGTCCGCAGCTTCGGTGATACGTTTAGCCCCGGTACATTTTCGGCGCAGAGTCACTCGACCAGTGAGCTATTACGCACTCTTTAAATGGTGGCTGCTTCTAAGCCAACATCCTGGTTGTCTAAGCAACTCCACATCCTTTTCCACTTAACGTATACTTTGGGACCTTAGCTGGCGGTCTGGGCTGTTTCCCTTTCGACTACGGATCTTATCACTCGCAGTCTGACTCCCAAGGATAAGTCATTGGCATTCGGAGTTTGACTGAATTCGGTAACCCGGTAGGGGCCCCTAGTCCAATCAGTGCTCTACCTCCAAGACTCTTACCTTGAGGCTAGCCCTAAAGCTATTTCGGAGAGAACCAGCTATCTCCAGGTTCGATTGGCATTTCACCCCTACCCACACCTCATCCCCGCACTTTTCAACGTGCGTGGGTTCGGGCCTCCATTCAGTGTTACCTGAACTTCACCCTGGACATGGGTAGATCACCTGGTTTCGGGTCTACGACCACGTACTCATGCGCCCTATTCAGACTCGCTTTCGCTGCGGCTCCGCATCTTCTGCTTAACCTTGCACGGGATCGTAACTCGCCGGTTCATTCTACAAAAGGCACGCCATCACCCGTTAACGGGCTCTGACTACTTGTAGGCACACGGTTTCAGGATCTCTTTCACTCCCCTTCCGGGGTGCTTTTCACCTTTCCCTCACGGTACTGGTTCACTATCGGTCACTAGGGAGTATTTAGCCTTGGGAGATGGTCCTCCCGGATTCCGACGGAATTTCACGTGTTCCGCCGTACTCAGGATCCACTCAGGAGAGAACGAAGTTTTGACTACAGGGCTGTTACCTCCTATGGCGGGCCTTTCCAGACCTCTTCATCTACCTCGTTCTTTTGTAACTCCGTACAGAGTGTCCTACAACCCCAAGAGGCAAGCCTCTTGGTTTGGGCTAATCCCGTTTCGCTCGCCGCTACTCAGGGAATCGCATTTGCTTTCTCTTCCTCCGGGTACTTAGATGTTTCAGTTCCCCGGGTCTGCCTTCTCATATCCTATGAATTCAGATATGGATACCACTCCATTACGAGTGGTGGGTTTCCCCATTCGGAAATCTCCGGATCAAAGCTTGCTTACAGCTCCCCGAAGCATATCGGTGTTCGTCCCGTCCTTCATCGGCTCCTAGTGCCAAGGCATCCACCGTGCGCCCTTTCTAACTTAACCGTTAAAAAGAATCACTATGTGATATCTTGTGTTACTAATTGAATGTGATGTCTACTGTTATCTAGTTTTCAAAGAACACGTTTCGAAGGAATGATCCTTCAAAACTAAACAAGACAGGGAACGTTCTGTTTATAAGACCCAAGGTCTTATATTCCGTATAATATCCTTAGAAAGGAGGTGATCCAGCCGCACCTTCCGATACGGCTACCTTGTTACGACTTCACCCCAATCATCTGTCCCACCTTCGGCGGCTGGCTCCTAAAAGGTTACCTCACCGACTTCGGGTGTTACAAACTCTCGTGGTGTGACGGGCGGTGTGTACAAGGCCCGGGAACGTATTCACCGCGGCATGCTGATCCGCGATTACTAGCGATTCCAGCTTCACGCAGTCGAGTTGCAGACTGCGATCCGAACTGAGAACAGATTTGTGGGATTGGCTTAACCTCGCGGTTTCGCTGCCCTTTGTTCTGTCCATTGTAGCACGTGTGTAGCCCAGGTCATAAGGGGCATGATGATTTGACGTCATCCCCACCTTCCTCCGGTTTGTCACCGGCAGTCACCTTAGAGTGCCCAACTGAATGCTGGCAACTAAGATCAAGGGTTGCGCTCGTTGCGGGACTTAACCCAACATCTCACGACACGAGCTGACGACAACCATGCACCACCTGTCACTCTGCCCCCGAAGGGGACGTCCTATCTCTAGGATTGTCAGAGGATGTCAAGACCTGGTAAGGTTCTTCGCGTTGCTTCGAATTAAACCACATGCTCCACCGCTTGTGCGGGCCCCCGTCAATTCCTTTGAGTTTCAGTCTTGCGACCGTACTCCCCAGGCGGAGTGCTTAATGCGTTAGCTGCAGCACTAAGGGGCGGAAACCCCCTAACACTTAGCACTCATCGTTTACGGCGTGGACTACCAGGGTATCTAATCCTGTTCGCTCCCCACGCTTTCGCTCCTCAGCGTCAGTTACAGACCAGAGAGTCGCCTTCGCCACTGGTGTTCCTCCACATCTCTACGCATTTCACCGCTACACGTGGAATTCCACTCTCCTCTTCTGCACTCAAGTTCCCCAGTTTCCAATGACCCTCCCCGGTTGAGCCGGGGGCTTTCACATCAGACTTAAGAAACCGCCTGCGAGCCCTTTACGCCCAATAATTCCGGACAACGCTTGCCACCTACGTATTACCGCGGCTGCTGGCACGTAGTTAGCCGTGGCTTTCTGGTTAGGTACCGTCAAGGTACCGCCCTATTCGAACGGTACTTGTTCTTCCCTAACAACAGAGCTTTACGATCCGAAAACCTTCATCACTCACGCGGCGTTGCTCCGTCAGACTTTCGTCCATTGCGGAAGATTCCCTACTGCTGCCTCCCGTAGGAGTCTGGGCCGTGTCTCAGTCCCAGTGTGGCCGATCACCCTCTCAGGTCGGCTACGCATCGTTGCCTTGGTGAGCCGTTACCTCACCAACTAGCTAATGCGCCGCGGGTCCATCTGTAAGTGGTAGCCGAAGCCACCTTTTATGTTTGAACCATGCGGTTCAAACAACCATCCGGTATTAGCCCCGGTTTCCCGGAGTTATCCCAGTCTTACAGGCAGGTTACCCACGTGTTACTCACCCGTCCGCCGCTAACATCAGGGAGCAAGCTCCCATCTGTCCGCTCGACTTGCATGTATTAGGCACGCCGCCAGCGTTCGTCCTGAGCCAGGATCAAACTCTCCGATAAATGGATCACAGGTTAAGTTCACCGCATCCTGCGGCGACACCTGTGTGACCTGCGTCGTGCAGGCCCTAGTTTGACTGACTACGCACATCGCTGTGCGATTTATAAAAATGAATTAACAGGTACGTTTTGTCTTGTTTAGTTTTCAAAGATCATTCAATAATGGAGCGGGTGATGAGAATCGAACTCACGACATCAGCTTGGAAGGCTGAGGTTTTACCACTAAACTACACCCGCGTGGTATCTTAAATGGCGCGCCCGAGAGGAGTCGAACCCCTAACCTTTTGATCCGTAGTCAAACGCTCTATCCAATTGAGCTACGGGCGCTTATCAAGCGACTTAACTATCATACTATCATTTGATGGTGAAGTCAAGAAGTTTTTTAAAATGTTTTTTCGAATCTTTTTCAATTCGACTTTTCTTATTATACACATTTTTAAAATCTTGTAAACACCTTAGAAAAACTTTTTTTGTTTTTCGTTTTGTTTCACGCTGTTCATCAGCGACGTTTAATAATATACCATGCCTGTTTTATTTGGTCAACACTTTTTCTGTATTTTTTTATTCTCTTCTTTCACCCCTTCTCATGTATATATTTTATCTCATCTTACAAATAATATAAGAAAATCTCTTAAGAAGAAATGAGGCGTGTTATGTATTACTACAAAGAGGAACTGATTAATATCATTAAACCGGACAAACCAGACCCGGCAGCTGCTAAGGTCCTGCAGGAGATATTAGGCGGTCATTACGGAGAAATGCGTACAATGATGCAGTTTTTTTTCCAAAGCTCTAATTTCAGAGGAAAGCAGAAACAGTACCGCGATCTGCTTCGCGGCATTTTTTTAGAGGAGATTGCCCACGTTGAACTGGTTCAAAACACAATCAATGCTTTATTAGATGAATCAGGTGGTGAAGGTGTCGGCAGTCAAGGTGCAGATCAAGCACCACTTAATGAAGCCGTTAAACATGCTAATCCTCATCATTATATTATTGGTGCGCAAAGTTCCCTTCCCGTTGATGCAGGGGGCAATCCGTGGAACGGGTCGTGGGTGTATAACCACGGAAACTTAATTACTGACCTGCTGGATAACCTGCTTCTTGAGTCGACAGGTGTGCTGCAAAAAACAAGAATTTATGAAATGAGCTCTAATCAGACGTTCCGCGAAACACTTGCTTTTCTGATTGTACGCGACAATGCTCACCAGAATGCATTCGCGAAAGCGCTCGAGACATTGGGCGTTGAATGGGCGAAGCTGCTCCCTGTGCCGAATTATGACATTAATAAATATCCTGAGTGCAGAAAGTATGTCGAATTAGGCTACCATAATGCACAGTTTAACTTTAGGTTGGATGAAACGAGAATCAGTGAAATCTATCAAGGGAAATCTCCAAGCCGAAATGGCGGAGAGTTACAAGTAATAAATCCTCCGGCAGGCTTTCCCGTACCAGTGCTTCCTGAAATACCAAATGAACACAGTCCTGGGTTAGGCGATATGAATGCTTAATCCAGTGGGAAGGTGCTCAAGAAACTTCTTGAGCACCTTCTTATTGTACATTACTGATTCATTCAACGATTGGCGTTAAAGAATCACCATTCCATATTTCTCCCTTGTTGAGTGTCCAGCTGTCATGATATAAAGCTGAAGCACCCTTGTTTACTGCTGGGCTCCATTCATCATTCCATGCCAGAAAGTAAATGGTTTTAGGATATTTTTGTTTTATAGCATTGATAAATAGGCTGTAATCAAAGCTGCCGTTTGCTGGTTGCGGGCCGACTTCTGTAAAAGCAAATGGTTTATTAAGCGCTGTTAGCTGATCGTATCCATTGATCGAGTAGGCATCTTGAAAATACGCATCTAATCCGACAATATCCACGTAAGACGCTCCCGGGTAAAAATCAGTTTTAAAATCTCGGTTGGCGTCGGGTGAGTAAACCCAAATCAAATGATCAAGTCCTCTTGTGTCGGTCATATAATGATAGATTTTCTTGTAGAGCTGTTTATATAGAGAGATTCTTTCATTATCCTTTTGGTTATATGATGTAAGTCCCCACCAAAACCATTCGCCGTTCATTTCATGCAGTGGCCTGAACAGAACAGGCACACCTTGGTTCTCCAGCTCTTGAAGTCCGTCAGCAATTTTGCTGAGCATGGCATTTAGCCGCTTTCCTTCTGCTGTTGAAGAATCTAGTATTTTTTTATACTGATCGTTTGTAATCGGTGTTTTAAAATGCCCTGACTGAAAAGCAGGGTTCGCCAGGTGCAAACTGATTTGCGGAATTCCGCCATTTTTCCAATACGAAATTAAATCACCGTTGCAGCTTACATCTATTGAATCTTCAATTTTAGCTGTTTCAAGCCACCCTCTGGCATAATCGCAGCCGTAAATAGCAGGCGATTGCCCGGTGGCGCTTCGGATTCTATCAGCCTCAGCCATAGAAAATGTGTCATGACTGTAACCTCCGAACGCTCCGGAAAGGACTCTGTTTTCCGTTCGGTTCGGCAGGTGTGCAAGCCAGTTCATCACTGCTTTTGTTGTCTGCTGGGCATTAGGATTCACAGGCGCCACAGTATGCGCTTCAATTGGTTTTGCTAAAACAGCAGACGCAAGTAAAAATATAATGAGCAAAGAGATCGTATGTTTCTTAAACAAATGCAACTCCCCCATTCATTAAGGATGAGATATCATGAATTCACATGTTCCTTCTATTGAAAACTCGCCAAAATGCGCAGGCAAGACAAAGTGTGAGCCTGCATTGCATTCATACTGAATACCATTATTTATGATTCGTCCTGATCCGCTCAGAACACTCCCCAGCAAATAGGTTTGATATGAAGGCAAAGCAGCTCGGCCGCTAATCTTCCATTTGTACACTGAGAAATAATCTGATTGCACATAAACAATGATCTCAGCGTTACCAACTTCTTTTACTTCCGGTGTATGCACTTTATCGATATGCGGTATCGTTATGACTTCCATGGCTTTTTCTATATGAAGAGTTCTTTTTTGGCCCTGGTCATTACAGCGGTCATAATCGTATACGCGATACGTTGTATCAGAATTTTGCTGGATTTCAAGGACAAGGGTTCCCTCACATAAAGCATGGAGTGTACCGCTTGGCACATAAAAGAAATCTCCGGGCTTGATTTTGATTCGCCTCAGCAGCCCGTTCCAATCACCGCTTTCTATTCGTTGTTTGAACTCTTCCTTTGTGCTTGCATGATGTCCCAAAATCAGTTCGGCGTCATCTTTGCAATCAATGATATACCAACACTCCGTTTTACCAAGGTCGCCATTTTCGTGCAGTTTTGCATAATCATCATCAGGATGGACTTGCACGGAGAGATCCATATTGGCGTCCAGCAGCTTTACCAGCAGCGGAAACACCTTACCATCCGGAAACCCGAATATCTCTGGATGATCTTGCCATACTTGATCTAGTGTTTTTCCTGCCAGCGGGCCATTTTTTACAGCCGACGGGCCATGGGCATGTGCAGAAACGGCCCAGCACTCACCTGTTTTTTGTGAGGGTATTGCGTAGCCAAAAGCGTCACGAAGCTTCGTCCCTCCCCATAGTCTTTCTTTAAAGACAGGCTCTAAAAATAAAGGATGCGTCATGATCGCACCTCCCCGGATGCTGCCTCTGCTTGTAAGGCCTGATGCGCTAAAACTAGCGTGCCGATGATTCCGGCATTACTGCCTAAACGTGGAGGTACAATATAATCACTTATATCATCTGATAATTCAGAAAAATCTAAGTAGCTGTTCATGATTTTTGGTACATATTGATAGATATAAGAAAACACTTGTTTCTGTTGCATGACGCCGCCGCCAAGAATGATTTTTTTAGGTGCAAGGATCAAAATATACTGAGCCAGTGCTTGGGCAATATAGTACCCTTCCAGTTCCCAGACTTGTGCTATATCTGATAAATCCGCGGCTTTTTTTCCCCAGCGGGCTTCGATAGCGGGGCCTGAAGCTAAGCCTTCAAAGCAATCTCCATGATAAGGGCACTTCCCTTGGTATACGTCATCCGGGTGCCTCCGGATATAAATATGGCCCATCTCTGGGTGTGACAGCCCCTGAAGGAGCCTCCCCTCTACAATAGCCCCCGCTCCGATGCCAGTGCCAATCGTTATATACAGGCAGCTGTCAAGACCCTTCGCTTCACCGAAAAGGAATTCACCCAGCGCCGCAGCGTTGACATCTGTACTAAAACCGACTGGGATCTTCATTTCGTTCTTAACGGTTTGCAAAAAGGGATAGTGTCTCCAGCCCGCTTTCGGCGTGGCCGTAATGGTACCGTATGTTTGACTGGTTTTATCGTTATCAACGGGACCAAAGGAGCCGATGCCGATTGCCTGTAATGAAAATTGGCGAAAATATTGAATCACTTTCTCTATCGTTTCATCCGGCATCTTTGTGGAGAATTCTATCCTGTCAATGATCGTTCCATCTTCTCTACCGACAGCACAAACAAACTTTGTGCCGCCTGCTTCAATACCGCCAAGCATGCAGATGGCCTCCTTGTTGTCTCCGCAATCAGCGCCGTATGTTTACAGAAGTCACAACAAACTTGTCATGCCGATGACGTGAAAAGGAATATTCAAATGGAATCCCGGTATCTAAGAAGCCCACATGTTCTACTTCCAGAATTGGATCATCCTGTTTACAGCCCAGATGCTGCTGGTCAATATGATCAGATTTGCAGGCTCTGATTTTCCGATGCGTTCCGGCGATTTTGAGCTGCAGCACATTTGTAATATGATTGTAGATCGAATCATGAAGGACATCGTCATTAATGCCCGGTATTAAATGAGTCGGCATATATGTTTTTTCTAATACATAGGGTTCACCTTCTACAATTCGCAGCCGAACGACATAATAAACCGGTGTTTTCTGATCAATAGACAAATGGGCGGCCACTTCCTCAGTGGGAAATTGCACTTCAAACTGAATGACCTTGCTTTGGATTTTTTTATCTTTCAGCAAGTTGGTCAATCCGAGAATCTCATTGCTGACTACATGTACATGGTCATCCTGTATTGCAGATTGAATAATAAACGTGCCATGGCCTCGTTTTCTGAACAGCAGACCCTCAGCAACTAAATTATCCAAGGCTCTCTTCATCGTCATGCGGCTTGAGTTAAATTCTTTTGCAAGAGATACTTCATCAGGAATGGGCTGATCGATCGGATATACGTTATTTTTAATTCTATTTCTCATTTCATTTGCAATGATTTCGTATTTATTCATTGGTATCCTCCGGCAGCTGTTAGAGTCTGATATCACATAAGCTTTTACGGATATCATAAGTTCTTTTCCCTATTTCATCAATGTTGCGGATTTTCGTCATCTCTATTCGTTATGATGATTGCCGGAAGATCTTGACCTTTAGGAAAATCTAGAAACCGTGTTGCTCAGCAACCTTTTTGAACCAATTTCCGCTCTTTTTGACGGTTCTTTCTCCGTCTTTCTCAAGATTGACTGATACAAATCCGTATCGGTTTTTATAGGCATTTGTCCAAGACCAGTTGTCCATGAACGTCCATAAGTGATAGCCTTTTACGTTCGAGCCTTCCTGTATGGCGCGGTGAATCCATTTGAGGTGCTCTTTTATAAATTCAATCCGGTAATCATCATGAATGATGCCTTGTTCATCTCTGAAGCGCTCTTCACCTTCAACCCCCATGCCGTTTTCAGAGATAAAACACTCGATGTTTCCGTAGTTTTCTTTTAAATTGATCAAAATATCATAAACGCCTTTTTCATAGATCTCCCAGCCGCGATGCGGATTCATTTTGCGGCCCGGCATGACGTAGGGATCAAAATACCTGTCAGGCAAAAAAGGAGCGTCGGGATTCGGAAGATGTTCTTTCGCTTTCACACGTCTCGGCTGGTAATAATTCACTCCCAACAGGTCAACCGTGTTCTTTTTGATGATGTCAAGATCTTCAGGAATGTAATCAGGCATAAAGCCTTCATGCTTCAAAATGTCAACCAGCTCTTTGGGAAATTCGCCTTTGACAGATGGATCTAAAAAAGATCTGTTAAAAAACGCGTCTGCGATTTCCCCGGCTTTCACATCCGCCGGATGGCTGCTTCTCGGGTATGAAGGGGTCAAATTTAAGATGATACCGATTTTTCCGTCCTGCTTCATCTCCCTGTAAGCCTGAATGGCACGGGCACTTGACAGCATCGTATGAAATCCAACCTGGACGGCCTCTTTAAAATCGACCTTGTTTGGATAATGAAAATCATATAGGTATCCGCCTTCTACAGGAACGATTGGTTCATTATGCGTGAACCATTTTTTCACTCTGCCGCCAAACAAACGGAAGCAAGTTCTTGCATAGTTTTCATACGCGTCAACCGTCTCTCTGTTGACCCAGCCGCCGATTTTTTGAAGCGCCATCGGCATATCGAAATGAAACAAATTGACAAAAGGTTCAATTCCGTTAGCGATCAACTCATCAATGACATTGTTATAGAAATTTGCGGCTTTATCGTTGATCTCGCCCGTTCCGTTTGGTATTAAACGCGACCAGGAAATCGACATCCGGAACGAGTTGTGGCCAAGTTCCTTCATCAGCCTGATATCTTCTTTATAGTTGTCGTAAAATTGGGATGTGTCTGCGGGTCCGACATGATCAAAAAAACGATGCGGTTCTTTTTCAAACCAATAATCCCATATATTCTGGCCTTTTCCGTCTCTGTCGGCGGCACCCTCCGTTTGTGTTGCTGAAGCCGATGATCCCCACCAAAAATCCTTTGGAAAACGATATTGTTCTGTTTGTGCCAAGTCTCTCTCCCCTTATGTCACATTTTTATGCTGTTATCATTTTGCTGAGCAGCTGTTTCCTGCACAGCCTGTTCTTTTTCTTTTGCCAGACTTAATTTATCCATTGCTTTTAGGAATGGAAACCAGATCACGAAGACAATCAGCAGATTGATAAGTTGCATCACGCCCCCCATGATTGAGTTCGTCGCCATGATGCCATTAATGAATAATGGAACCGTCCACGGCACCGTCACACCAGTCGGAGGCGGAACGAGCCCGGCTGACATAGCCAGATAGGTGACGAGCGTAACAACCATCGGTGCCAGCACCCAAGGCACAATAATGATCGGATTCATGACAATCGGAAGCCCGAAGATAATCGGTTCGTTTACGTTAAAAATACCGGGAGCGAGGCCAAGTTTTGATACTTGCTTCATCTGCCTGCTTTTCATGAATATGAGAATGGTAAACACAATCGCAAGCGTCATCCCGGTTCCGCCCATCCCTACTGTATAAATCTCCATAAACGGTTTTGAAATAATATGAGGGATTTCTTTTCCCGCCGTGTAAGCAGAAAGGTTTTCTACCTGCAGTGTATTCCAAATCGGGTCCATCACGGAGTTGATAATGATCTGTCCATGCAGTCCGAAAAACCAAAGAATTTGAATGAAAAACACGGCAATCAGCGTTGGGATGATACCGCTTCCAAGTCCGACAAGCGGAGCCTGAATCGCGTGATAAATGACGTCGTGCATATTTGTTTTAAAAAACAGAGTCACCATTACGTTAATCAGCAAAAATACGGTCAATGTGATAAAAGCCGGAATAAGTGCGGCAAATGATTTTGCTACAGCAGGCGGAACGCCGGCTGGCATTTTGATTGTCAGGTTTTTTTGAACGATTCTTCTGTAAATTTCGCCAGAAAGAAATGCCGTAATCATCCCAAGAAACATCCCTTTTGCACCGAGACGATCGACCGGGATAACCCCTGTAATGGCATCACCTGTTTCCGGCTGAACGATAAATGGCGTTAAGAGCAAAAAGGAAACCAAAGCGATCGCTCCGCCAAATACAGCTTCGACCTGATAGCTTTTCGACAGGTAATAGCCTATCCCGAACACAACAAAGACAGACATAATGCCCATTGTCGCCGTGGAGGCAATGCCGAAATGAGACTGAAACGACGTAAGCATTGAGGCGTTCATGATTTTGTTTAGAAACGGCAAATTCGTTAACACGACAAAAATGGACCCGAATATCGTCAGCGGGAAAGCCAGCATAAATGCATCACGCAGCACTTGCAAATAGCGGTTATTGTTTAACCTCCCTGCAATTGGAACAAGGAATTGGCTGATTTTCTCGAACACCCTATCCACCCCGATTATTTATAGATTCTTGGTTTTAAAGAGATCAAGCATCTCTTTCACTAATTCTTTCATGGATAATGTTGACATCAGATGATCCTCTGCATGCATAAGCAGCAATGAAAAAGCTGTTGCTTCTCCGCCGGATTCCTTCTGTATCATTTGAAAGTGAATGTCATGGGCCGCGGATAAATCATGCTCAGCCTTGGCAATGAGGGCATCAGCCTCGTCCTTGTTCCCTTCTTTGTAGGCGCGCAGTGATTGTATGATGCAGCTTCGGGCATTTCCGCTGTGCAGGATTAGCTGAAAACTGATTTGCTCGTCTGTTAAATTCGTGATTTTCATCTGTTCCATTATTGATTCACCATTAAGGACAATGCCTGCTCATACGCTTTTTTCCCATCTGCCATTCCGTAGGCCATCATGTCAATGACTTCAACCCGAATGTTGTATTGATCCGCTTCTTTTTGGAGTTCGCTTTTCAGAAAGCTCATTTGCGGACCAATCAAAACGGCATCCGCTTTTCTCATGTCTTCTTTTGCTTTATCCTGGCCAACAGCCCAAATCTCTGCTTCCTCACCAATAGACTGTGCGTATTCCTTCATTTTTGTCACCAATAAACTGGTAGACATTCCTGAACTGCACGCGAGTAATATTTTTTTCAACTGCTATCCCCCCTTGTGATTAAAACGCTTACACCGATTATTATAGTCATTTATTTTTAAATGTCTATACTTTTATAAAATAAATATAATCATATACTTGTCCGGTTCATCATTTTGTAAATTTTTCTATGGAAGATTCATTCATAATGTGGTACACTCATCAACGGAAACGAATCAATTAAATAGCTATTATCACTTGTATAACCTCAATAATATGGTTTGAGGGTGTCTACCAGGAACCGTAAAATCCTGATTACAAAATTTGTTTATGACATTTTTTGTAATCAGGATTTTTTTTATTTATCAAAACATTTAAGTAAAGGAGTTTGTTATGAATTTCAAAGTTTTCCTGCTTGCAGCTTCTACGATTGCAGTCGGATTGGTTGAGTTAATTGTGGGGGGAATTCTTCCTCAGATCGCAAATGATTTAGACATTTCCATTGTTTCAGCCGGACAGCTGATCAGTGTGTTTGCGCTGGGATATGCAGTATCTGGGCCGCTGCTTTTGGCATTGACTGCGAGGATTGAGCGGAAGCGCTTATATCTAATTGCTTTATTTGTTTTCTTCCTTAGCAATCTTGTCGCCTATTTCAGCCCTAATTTCGCAACACTGATGGTATCTAGGGTATTGGCAGCAATGAGTACAGGGCTGATTGTTGTGCTTTCTTTAACAATTGCCCCGAAAATTGTAGCGCCTGAATACAGAGCCCGCGCAATCGGAATTATTTTTATGGGATTCAGCTCTGCTATCGCATTAGGCGTGCCGCTCGGAATCTTAATCAGCGATTCCTTCGGGTGGCGGATTTTGTTCCTTGGCATCGGCCTGTTGGCACTGATCTCCATGCTGATTATTTCAATCTTCTTTGAAAGAATACCGGCGGAGAAAATGATTCCTTTCCGGGAACAACTCAAGACGATCGGTAATCTGAAAATCGCGAGTTCACACCTCGTCACGATGTTTACATTAGCTGGCCACTACACGCTTTACGCTTACTTTGCGCCGTTTTTAGAAGAGACTCTTCACCTGAGCTCTTTCTGGGTCAGCATTTGTTATTTCCTTTTTGGGATATCTGCTGTATGCGGAGGCCCTTTCGGAGGAGCGCTATCTGACCGGCTTGGTTCCTTTAAGAGCATTTTGCTGGTGACCGGTTCCTTTGCCATCATTATGTTCTTACTGCCGCTGTCTACATCGTCTATGATTTTCTTTTTGCCTGTCATGGTGATTTGGGGTCTTCTGAGCTGGAGCCTCGCCCCGGCTCAGCAAAGCTATTTAATTGAAATTGCACCTGATTCGTCTGACATTCAGCAAAGCTTTAACACATCGGCCCTCCAAGTCGGAATTGCCCTTGGCTCAGCCATTGGCGGTGTTGTTTTGGATCAGACGGGTACTGTAGTGTCAACAGCATGGTGCGGCGGATCGATTGTGATCATCGCTGTCCTGTTTGCTTTCATTTCTTTAACAAGACCTGTTCAAACAGCAAAAAAATCCTCCTTGTAAAAGGAGGATTTTTTATTATTTAGCTGAAAGCTCATCTTCGGTGACCCATTTGTGGTTTTTCACTTTTTCGCCGCTTGTTGTCGATGTATAGTCAACCATGTATACAGTTGTTTTTTCCGCGGAATCGATCTCGGCTGTTGCTCCTTTCATGCCTTTCATATGAGAAGCCTCTAAAATCACCTGATCTCCGGGTTGTAACGTTTTATCTCCGGCATCTTTGATTTCTTCTTGGATCACCCATTTGTGATGATCCACACGCTGTCCCCCATTAGTCGGAGTATAAGAAACAACATACGCAGTTGTATCATAGGCACCTGTTACCGTAGCTTCAGCACCTTTCATGCCTTTCATATGGGAAGTATTGATGATTACCTGGCTGCCTACTTTGTATTTCGGATTTTTAGATTCCTGTAATCCCTCTGGAACGTCAGCTGATCCGGAATGGTCCATCTCTTCATGTGTTGAGGAGTCTGAATGATTGTCATGTGTGCTTTCTTTCGTACTGTTGTTATTGCCGCATGCTGATAAAACAAAAACAAGAGATAACATCAGAATTCCCAGTGCATTTTTAGAGATTTTCATGTTCATTCTCCTTTGCTTCATTTTTTTCCTGTAACTTTTGCCCGCAGACAATGAAAACATGCCCTCTCGATAATACTATACCCCCGAACGGTATGTAAATACGCTGATATTCTCATAATGCGTTCCCGCAGTTTGTCCTATTCCCCTTTGTTTGCAAAGCCAAACATAAAAAAAGCCGCTGTCAGGCGGCAATTACTGATTTAAGATTTTTATATACACACCTTTTTTTGCTTTTTGATAAGCGGCCTCACCCATTTTCCTCACCTTTTCAGAAACATCTGAGGATTTGATCCATTTGTCATCAAAAAAAATGGATGGATCGATTAGGCGCATTTTCTTCTTTTGATGGAAATCGTACTGGATGTCATCCTCTATTACTTGTATGCCGGGATGAATGGATGTAAGCAAGCTCAGGACTTCTTCATTTTTTGATGCACGCAGGATGTTCAGTACCTCTTGGTCCGTTTTCAGCAGATCCTCTGCAGATATGACATCATGCCGCAGCGCTGCCTTCAATGCTCGCGCTAAATATTCATATCCATATACATTCACAGGATTCAAAAAGAAATCAATTACTTCCTTGTAGTACACACTGACAAACCATTCGGCGGCTTCAATACTATCAGGAAACATCCTTCCGTTCCTCACAATAAGATGATCCAAAAAGGTTTGCGCTTCGTGCAGGTTAATGTGTCCATATCGGTACATATCACGCAGCGTATAGTCTGTCCGATCAGCACACAGCTCCGGTGCGGGCTGTTCGAGCAATGTCCACCTTGAATCGTCAGATAAAAGTTCTTCAGTATGATAGCCGTGTTTTTGTAAAATGTCCGGGATTTCAGAGTGAACAATGACTTGTTGAAAGATGTTTTCATGATAGTCTTCTGCTTGATTTTCAAAGACAACGTCGACCACATGAGAAAAAGCTGTGTGTGATACGTCGTGGAGCAGACCTGCAATCTGTTCTTCTATCGTTCCTCCGAGCTTTTTGATGAGGAGCATTACGCCGATGGAGTGCTCATACCTGGTCACATTCCATCTTCGATTGACTAAAAAGCTTGCTCCGCCTTGATAGATCCCTTTTAATCTTTGCACAGGAGCGCTTTTGATAAGCTCTTCCAGCACTCCGTCTATATGGTGGTGCCCGTAAATGACATCGCTGATTTCCATGCCGTCACCTCAACATCTATTTTTTTTGTTATATATTGTTTATATTGATAGTACATATGCAATCTTTCAATAGAGGAGTGTTATGATGATGATCATCCCAAACAATGAGATAGCGAAACAGATGTTGACCGATTTTTTTGCCAAGCATTGGGGTACACCCGAGATGGCGATTTCCAGCGGCATTTTTCGGTGTGATGAATTAGATGGATTTGCCGCAGTAAATGAAAGCGGCGAAATCATTGGCTGTATTACATACTTGATAGATGGGAAAGATTGTGAAATTATTTCATTAGATAGTATGATTGAAAATAAAGGAATCGGCACAGCTTTACTCCAGCAGGTTGAAGAGACGGCTAAATATGCACATTGTCAACGAATAAAGCTTATTACAACGAATGATAATGTACATGCGATGGCGTTTTATCAAAAGAGAGGCTATCAATTCGCCGAAGTGTTTCCGAACGCAGTTGAAAAAGCGCGCCGACTCAAGCCGGAGATTCCCGAGGTGGCTGAAAACGGCATTTTGATTCGGGATGAAATTCTATTTTCGAAGGTAATTGATTAAACGAATAGGAGTCTTTTATGTCCAGTCATTATAAATACCCTCTCATTTTCACGGCATTCCTATTAATCGCTCTCTGCTTGATCTTTTTTTCCTATCACCTGATTCATCATGTTCGTTTGGAGTATCCGAATTGGCAGGGAGAAAGCAAAGACCAGAATTGGGAAGCTGTTTTCAAAAAAAATGAAGATGCACCGAATGAATACAGCGGCGAACTTTATTGGATCGGTGAACCACATGAAACAGACAACACTTATTTGGAATCACTGATTGTAAAAAAGGATGATGAAATTCTGCTGAGTTCTGACACGGAAATCCCGATGCATGATTATGCTGGAGGCACTTATCGTGATGGAAGCGCAAAGGAAAAGTCCGTTTCTTTTTTAGAGCGGTTAGATGAACATGAGCTTGAAGGCCATGATATTACGATTGAAGTGAAATGGAAACAAGGTAATCATTATTCTGCGAGCCAGCTTACGCTCAATGAAATGACCTTGTTTGAAGAAAAGCAGCAATAGATGATCAAAACGAAAAATAGACAAATGAAAAGGCGTAACATATTTTATACAGCTCATATGTTATGCCTTTTTCCTTCATTTTCGCCAAAAAGTGGAGCATTCCGCCTTGTCCAGAATATTAAACTCAATCATTTTCTCAAGTAGCGTGTAATCAACTGGACCATTCCAAGGGATACGTATCAGCTGCTCGGTGTAATCATATCCAGCCTTCACAATATCATCCTCTACGTGCGCTATCGTTACTTTTTCAGGAGCGACAGCTAAATGCTTTTTAGAAACACTAAAGCCAATAATAAATGTACCGTGATCCGTAAACATCGGTTGGTTCCATTTTATTTCTGTATGTAAATTTGGATATTTATTTTTTATCCAAGTTAACACCTCTTCCGTTCTTTCTCGGTGGAACGGGTCATCAATTCCCGCTAAATACTCAGAAAAAACGTCCATGTTGTTCCCTCCTAAAATAAAATGATGCCACTCCATATGAACTGCTCAGACATGTACTTACACAATACCTCTTTCCAACGTAATACTTTAAATTGTTCAAGATGTAAGCGGGTTGCTTCTATGCGACTATAGCAGATTTCAGTCCGCCTATCCACGGCCAGTATCTATTCCTCCAATTTATTTCTTTAGTACTATCGCTCTTTCCTTCTAAAACTTCTCATAAAAGAATAACCATTATTTAAGGGTGCCAGTTCATTATTCTTGTAAATCCAATCTTTAAAATCGATTAATACTAGCTTAACAGTTTAAAAATATAATTGGGTTGTCATTGAGATTTATCTATTTTTAGGAGGTTATCCAGTTGAAAAAATTCCCGAAGAAATTACTGCCTATCGCGGTTTTATCATCAATTGCGTTCAGCAGCTTAGCCAGCGGCAGTGTGCCTGAAGCCAGCGCCCAGGAAAAGAAAAAGGGAAACCAAGACGAAATTAAGAATGTTATTGTTCTGATTGGTGATGGTATGGGTGTGTCTTATACGTCTGCTTATCGATACTTAAAGGATAATAAAAAGACAAAAGTTGTGGAGCCTACGGCTTTTGATCAGTATCTTGTCGGCCAGCAAACAACTTACCCCGATGATCCTGAACAAAATGTAACGGATTCTGCAGCGGCGGCAACGGCTATGTCTGCGGGAATTAAAACATACAATAATGCCATAGCGGTGGATAACGACGGATCAGAAGCCAAAACGGTGCTTGAAGCTGCGAAAGAAAAAGGAAAAGCAACAGGACTTGTGGCCACTTCAGAAATTACACACGCCACTCCGGCCTCTTTCGGTTCACACGACCACAGCCGAAAAAATATGAACTCAATTGCGGATGATTATTTTGATGAGATGGTCAACGGCAAGCACAAAATTGATGTCCTTTTAGGCGGAGGAAAGAGCAATTTTGACCGTAAGGACCGTAATTTGATCAAGGAATTCAAAAAAGCGGGATACAGCTATGTGGATAACCGCAAGGACATGCTGAAAAACAAAGACAGCCAAGTTCTCGGCCTATTCGCTGACGGCGGCCTGCCTAAAAAGATTGACCGGACGAAGGATATTCCATCACTTAAAGATATGACAAACACAGCCATTAAAAAATTAAACAAGAATAAAGACGGCTTCTTCCTCATGGTGGAAGGCAGCCAGATTGACTGGGCGGGCCATGACAATGATATCGTCGGCGCCATGAGCGAGATGGAAGACTTCGAACAAGCTTATAAGGCGGCTATTGATTTCGCTAAAAAAGACAAGCACACATTGGTTGTCGCAACGGCTGACCACTCAACCGGCGGATATTCCATCGGTGCGGACGGCATCTACAATTGGTTCAGTGAACCCATTAAAGCCGCAAAGCGCACACCTGACTTTATGGCAGAAAAGATCGCTGACGGCGCGGATGTTGAAAAAACGTTGAAAACATATATCGATCAAAAAAAATTGGCTTTAACAAAATCCGAAATTCAATCTGTTGAAGAAGCGGCAAAATCGAAGGAAGTACTGGATATCGATAACGCAATCGAGAACATCTTTAACAAACGCTCTCACACTGGATGGACCACAGGCGGACATA
This sequence comes from Bacillus sp. EU52, assembly GCF_037964975.1. Taxonomy (NCBI): domain Bacteria; kingdom Bacillati; phylum Bacillota; class Bacilli; order Caryophanales; family Bacillaceae; genus Bacillus; species Bacillus sp. EU52. Next base: position 594,389 of record NZ_CP150177.1, on the reverse strand, counting down.
CCGGTGAAGATGTGCCCGTCTATGCATACGGTCCGTCTAGTGAGACATTTGCCGGCCAAATCGACAATACAGAAATCGCCAAAAATGTCTTCAAGGCTTTACAATACAACATTAAGATTAACGATAAGTAAAAGAATACAAGGTGTCCCGTTGCTTGTATGAAGTAACGGGATCTCTTTTTAATGGAGGAATCATCATGAGAAGAATTCTTTCAATTTTCGTTTTTGCTATCATGCTTGCGGGCTGCTCATCAAACGCCAGTACTGAAAAACAGCATGCAGGCGGGGAGAAAACAGTAAAAGCTGAGCCGCAAAGCACTTCATCCCAGAAGGACAGCACAGATGATTATCAGCCTAATTCCCAGGTAACTGATGACCGGTCATTGCTTAAGGTCGGCCAAACGTTTTCAGATGATAAGGGAAAAGCTGTCTTAAAAGATATCAAACAAGTGAACAAAACCTATAAGATTGGCGACGTGGAGTTAACAGTAAAAGAAATGAAGCTGATCCACTTGCGCCCGGACTACAGCATGATTGATTACTTTCATGAGTTAACACACGATGAAGAGTTTGATTTCGTTAAGGTTTTCGTTGATATCAAGAACACCTCTTCAAAAAAAGTAAATGTTGCGCCGATTGCATTGATGAAAACAAATACGGGCGAAACCTTTGATTGGAACAAAGATATTTATCTTGAAGAGTTAAACGGTGAATTGGAAGGCGGGGCCGAAAAGTCTGGAAATCTCGGCTTTATTGTGAACGCATCAAGCGGCCATGCTCATGATAAGGCCGCGGATGCGGAGAAGAAAACAAAAGAGATTAAGTGGATCGAAATCACGACAAGTGACGTCTTTGACCATAACCATAAGAAAATCAGTGATGCTCAAAAAATCAAAATCAAGTTTTAAATGAAGAACTCCCGTACAAGGTACGGGAGTTCTTTTTCTTATTTGTTTTTTTGGCGAATCAACTCATCAATCCGCTCCATCACTTCTTCCATGTCCATACATTCTTTGAAGCTTTGATTGATTTTTTTAATGCCTGCCGTATACTGATCGTTGCGCAAAACCTCATCTACGGCCTGTTTTAATATTTGGGCATTGACTTCATCTTTAGAGATGACATAGCCTGCATGGAGTTCAGAGAGACGCTGCGCCACCATCGGCTGATCCTTGTCATGAGGCATGACAACCAGTGGCACGCTGAAATGAATGCCTTCGTTTACGCTGTTCATTCCGCCGTGTGTAATGAAAACATCCGATTGCTCCAGCACTTCCAGCTGAGGGACATACGGAGCAATGATAAAGTTTTCCGGCGCCTGCTTTAATTTGGTCAGGTCCGCTTTTTCTCCGGCAGCGATGACGACTTTTCCGTTAAAGCCTGAAAATGCATCAATACAAAGGTTGAAGAAATCCTCTGTATGATCCAGTACAGTCCCCATTGAAATATAAATGACACTCTCATCTTTTAGCTGTTCAATCGGGAAATCTGTTTTTTCCGCTCTCTTTGGAAAGCTTGGCCCGATAAACAGACATTCATCCCCGAAACGATCACTTTCTGGCTGAAAATAACGGCTTGTATACACTACGTTCAATTCCCCTTTATTGTTCATGAATTGAACCAGGTTTTTCGGGGCAACACCGTACGTTTCTTTCATTTTTGCCAAAAGATCTTCACACTCTTGATCCAATTCAAGCGGCGCTCCAGACTCCGGATGCAGCGGCAGGATTTTCAGGTGCTCCTCGCCAAACAAGAAAGACGCCGATGAAGAGACTCCTGGAATATCTAAGTAATCCCTTACCAATTCCCCCGCGCCGAATTTATCATAATAAACAAAATCAAATTGAATGCTCTTAGATAAGTCTTTGACAATCTGTAAAATGTCCAATGACGTTTTGATATGGATTTTCACGAAATCAAGAATGCCATTGGGCGAACCGACATGAATAGGTGTTGTTCGCAGCAGATCCCGGTGAAGATGGACCGTTGCTCCCGCTGCTTCTAATCGTTTTTTATATTTTTCAGTGGATATATAATGGACATCATATCCCTTATCGGAAAACGCTTTTGTAATGCCTAAGGTAGGATTCACATGGCCTTCCGCAGGAAAATTCAAAATCAATACTGTCTTCATGTAGACAACTCCCTCTCAAATCGTATTCTGACTCTTTGTTTGATCAGACTACTACTAATCGTAAAATGGGAACACAACCTATGCAAGGTACAAATGAATGAACTATTCTGCTGCTCTGGACTTAATCAAAAAAAAGACACCCCAGTTGTGGTGTTTTTTTTTACACTTTTCTGATCGTAAAAAATTTCCGCAGAAGCCATGGGCCCGGTGTAAAGCCCAGCGTTAACTGCCAAGCGCCAATAGCCTGCAATCTGTATTCGCGGACGATCTGCATCTTCCGGCTCATGCTTCTGACATCCTCAAACCATACCTCATGCGTCCGCCCCTGCTGATCACTGTACCGGAAAAACGGTGATTGATATTCGGCTGAATATTGTATCGGAGCTTGGTACCTCATCGCTCTTTCGATTGCGTTTTGATTTGAAATCGCTGAAGCAACTGTGCCCGGCTGGTACGGGATGATCCAGTCGTACCCGTAGAGCGGGACTCCGATAATGATTTTTCTGCTCGGCACCTGCGCAATCGTAAACTCAATGGTTCTCCTTATTTCAGTAATCGGCGCTACTGGACCCGGCTCACTTCCGGCATGATGCCAATCATAAGCCATGATAAACATATAATTGACAACCGCTCCTATCCCCCCGTAATCGTAGCCTCTCAGCCAGGGAATATTATCGCTTGTTTTTGCCGGAACAGCTATCGTCAGCACATACCCTCCCGCCTGAAGGCGATCTCTCAGCTGGCGTAAAAACCCAGTGAAAAGATCGCGATCCGCGGCGCTCACCTGCTCAAAATCGATTGTGACACCGCCATATCCCCTTGTGGAAACTAAGTCATAAATGTTGTTGACCAGATTGGTTCTCGCTGTCGGATTGTTTAGCACTTGGTGAACAATCTCCGTACTGAAGCCTCCTGATGTAAGGTTCGTTATTGTTGCCAGCGGCGTGACCCGTCTTTGCCAAGTTGTCTCAATAGCAGCCGCATCATTCAATTGGTTTGCAATGTCGCCGTTCGATGCAATATGGTATTCGAAAATCGAAATCGAAGACGAGTATGGCGCATAATCATTGATTAATTCCCGATCGAGGTCTGGGTTACGAAGCACATAAAAACTTAACGTTCCCGCAATGTAATTTGAGATCGAAGGAATCGTTATTTTTGCTCCCGCTTGTAAAGCATTTGGGCTGATGCCCGGGTTTGCGGCCCGCAGCCGCTCTAAGGGAACAAATGCTTTTGCCGCAATGGCGGTCAGCGTGTCTCCCGGCTGAACCGTATATACATAAAGAGGGATAAGCAGAGCCTGCCCCGGCACGATATTCGTTTCATCTAAACCATTCACACCCCGTATTTGATCAACAGAAGCACCGTATCTTCTGCCTATCGAAAACAAAGAATCACCAGGCCCGACGATATGGATAAACATGTTTAACCCCCATTATTCGTTAGTCAAACCATCATAAAATCTTATTAACGGGGCCTCTTAGATATGTGGTGAATACATAAAAAAATACCAAGGGTTCTGCTCCCCCTTGGTACCGGATCATAGAAATCAATTCTCTTTACCTTCTTCAAGCACATGCTTCAAATGCTCACAGTCATGATTGAAATGAGCCAGCACATGCTGTTTGGCTGCTTCTTTGTTTTTCTTTTTCACTTCTTCAAATATCCTGCGGTGCTCACGCAGTATCGTTTCTGCGCGGTGGTCGCCGGTATAATTAAGGATTCTGCAAAAATGAATCAGGTCATTTACATGCTCAAGCAAATTTTTCAAATGTCTGTTATGGCTGAAATCAACCAGCAGCTCATGAAATTTTTGGTTTAAACGAATGATTTCTGTATCTTCCGTGCCGTTGTGAATCGCTTTCTCTGTTTCTTCAAGCTGTTTTTCGAGTATGGTCAGCTCTTCTTCGTCCGCTTCGTCTATGACTAATTCGACTGCCAGCTGCTCCAGAGGAATTCTGATTTTATAAATCTCATCTACATCTTTTGCCGTTAACGACGTGATCGAAAATCCATTTCGGTCATCCGCTTTTAACAAACCATCTTTCTCAAGCAATCGCATGGCTTCCCTTATCGGAGAGCGGCTGACGCCAAAGCTTTTCGCCAGCTGTGTTTCGTTTATCCGTTCCCCAGGCTTAAAAGTCCCGTTGAAGATCATTTTTTTTAGCTGGTTATAAAATTGCAGGTAGTAGGGAGTCGGCTTATCTAATTTAAAATCGTCCATATATAATACCTCTTTTGAATATATTCAAGGGCTTTTCTTCATCAAAATCATATAACAGATGGTAATGGGAAGCAACAAACTGCCTTGTCAGATCCCTGAATTTGAGGTACGATATGTTTGCTGAACGACGGTCGACGGACTACTGGCAACTGAAAAAACGGCGTGTTTTTCTTCGTCAATAGGACACCATACCTCCGCCAGAATAGCGCACGATTACATTTTTACATCTTTTCAATGGAGGAAAAAATATGCTCATTATTCTTGTTATGTTTCTTCTAGGAATTATTTTAGGCTTTATTGGCGCCGGTGGAGCCGGCTTTGTCATTGCCCTTTTAACGCTTCTTTTCCATATCCCGATTCATACGGCTTTAGGCACTTCGCTTGCCGGCATGGCTTTTACAAGCTTATCAGGGGCATACAGCCACTATCGCGAGGGCAACATTCAAATGAAAATCGGCTTAATAGTCGGAGGCTTTGCTGCGGTTGGCTCATTTTTCGGCGCCAAGCTGACTTCTTTTATTCCGGCTGATTTGCTTCATTATTTGACGGCTGGAATGTTATTTTTATCAGCAATTCTCATTTTAATCAGATTATTTATTTTAAAAGAGAAGGCTCAAGTGAATCAAAGCACTCTTTCAACGTATACGAGAGCGGTCATCTTAGGAATTGCAGCCGGCGTTCTTTCCGGCACATTCGGCATCGGGTCGGCACCTTTTATTCAAATCGGTTTAATGATTATGCTGAATCTGTCCATTCGCCATTCTGTCGGAACGACGATGCTTGTGATCATCCCTCTGGCTGTAGGTGGAGGCATCGGATATATTACAGAAGGTTTTGTTGATTACGTTTTACTTGTCAAAGTTCTGGTCGGGACAATGTGCGGGGCCTATGTAGGCGCGAAATTCACCAACCTCATGCCAAAGGTGGTTTTGAAATCAGCCATCTTTTTGACTCCGGCGATTGCAGGCCTGCTGTTGTTATTCTAAATAAAACAAAAAACCTGACGTCATGTCAGGTTTTTTTATGAATTCTGCCCTACTCGTTCTTTCGTTAATCCAAAAAACGCCAGTGAGCCGATGACAGCTGTCACAAACATGATGGCTCCCATCGGAACGGCTGTTGTCTCATTAATGCCTACAAGCGGTGACACGATTGAACCGAGGAGCAGCGGAAGCATTCCAAGCAGCGCACTTGCACTTCCGGCGCGGTGCCCCTGCTTTTCCATGGCCAGGGTAAACGTGCTGGTCAGAACCATGCCGATCGTAATCATGTAAATGAAAATGGATATGACTAATGTAGCAAGAGGACCGTGAATCATGGTCATGGTTAATAGCACAGCCGTCGCAATCATAGCCGTAATGACCGCTATACGAAGCAGGCTTTTTTCATGAATGATTCCGCCAAAGCGTCCGATGATAAAGCTGCCCGATATAATCGCCAGCCCGTTAATGCCAAAAAGAATACTAAATACCTGCGGAGACACCCCGTAGATATCCTGGTATACAAAAGGCGTACCAGACACATATGCAAAGCTTCCCCCGTGAATAAATCCGACAGTTAACGCGTACCCCATAAAGGATCGATCCTTCAGCAGGCTGCCCATCGTTTTGACGGATGTTCCGATTGAGCTTGGAATCCGTTTTTCCAGCGGAAGCGTTTCTTTTAACCTCAATGCAATCAGAAGAACTAGTAAAAATCCGATGATCATTAAGACGTGAAAAATTGTATGCCACGTTGCGAACGGCAAAAGCAAAATGGCACCGCCTGTCATAGGCGCAACCATTGGCGCCACCGCGGTAATGACCATTAACAGCGAGAAAAATTTAGAAAGCTCTCTTCCGGTAAACACATCGCGGACGATTGCGCGAGACAGCACAAGCCCTGCAGAAGCAGTGAAGCCTTGTAAAAAACGCGCAGCCACTAAAGTTGTTATATTGGGCGACAGTGCACAAAACAGAGAAGATAACGCAAATAAAAAAATACAGATTAATAGCGGTTTTCGTCTTCCCTGCGCATCGCTGACCGGCCCGACAATCAGCTGGCCGATCGTAAGCCCGACCAGACAGGCTGTTAAACTTAACTGAACAAGTGAAGCACTTGCTGATAAATCTTTCGCGATTTCAGGAAAACTTGGCAAATACATATCTATATTAAGCGGGCCCAATATAGCAAGCATGCCGAGCAGAAACGCTAGTGCCAAGCGTTCTTTTCCAGTTGGATTGTGCAGCATGTTATCAAACCTTCCCTTCAACCTAGTCCCTTATATAATGGATGTCAGCTCCAACTATGGATTGAAGCTGTGAAACATTTGTATATTGTATCATAACTTTCAGCCTGTGAAAGCCGCTTGAGCACGGGCTCGGCAAAGTGATATTCCGAACACCTATAAATGGGAATGATGCAGGGAATCATCGTGACCAGCATCATCTGAAGAAGCGGCCAGCTTTTTTTGCTAAGTTCTAGCCTAGCGAATTTTATGCGCTGGGAGGTTGTTCAAAAGTGCAAATGGCTTGTAAGATGAAATCAATCGTTGTATATTAATTGACGTGTCAATCATTGATATATCAATTAATAGTTTTGACAGGAAAGAAGGGATGGGTTTTGGCGTCATTTTGTTCAGAGGAAGCCGAGATTTTATATCAGCTGCAAGGCGTGAACAAGGTGATTGGCTTGAAGTTCGAGGCATGCACGGGCATCAGCCAATCTCGTTTGGAATTGCTGACATTGCTTTATCATGCAGATGAGATCAGTCAAAGCGACCTTCAAAAGAAAGTAAATATCGATAGCGCAGCCGTTACCAGACACCTGAAACAGCTGGAAGCCAAAGGCATGGTATCAAGGCGGCGCAAGCCTGAGGACAACCGCATCACCCTTGTTCGGTTAACAGACCAAGGAAGAGAGCGAATTGAGTCTTCTAAGAAGGAAAAGGAGCGTTTCATGAAGGAAATGCTCGCAAATGTAAGCGCAGAAGAACGCCGCCTGCTCATTGATGTGCTGGCGCGCATGCGAAACAATATAAATAATATCGAAGCTTAAGAGGAGTGTATCAACATGATCAAAACAAACGATTTTATGGAAATTATGAAAGGCCGCCGTTCTATCCGCAACTATGATCCGGCAGTAAAAATCAGCAAAGAAGAAATGACAGAGATCTTAGAGGAAGCAACAACTGCGCCATCTTCTGTTAACGCGCAGCCATGGCGTTTTCTTGTCATTGACAGCCCGGAAGGAAAAGAAAAGCTCGCACCGCTTGCAAGCTTTAACCAAACACAGGTCACAACATCATCTGCTGTCATCGCTGTATTTGCAGACATGAACAATGCAGACTACTTAGAAGAAATCTATTCAAAAGCTGTGGAACTTGGTTACATGCCGCAGGAGGTCAAAGACAGACAAATCACCGCGCTGACCGCACATTTTGAAAAGCTTCCGGCACAGGTCAACCGTGAAACGATCCTGATTGACGGAGGTCTCGTTTCCATGCAGCTGATGCTGACTGCACGCGCGCATGGCTATGATACAAACCCGATCGGCGGATACGATAAAGAAAACATCGCGGAAACCTTCGGATTAGATAAAGAACGTTATGTACCGGTTATGCTACTTTCTATCGGAAAAGCAGCAGACGAAGGCTATGCTTCCTACCGTCTGCCGATTGATACAATTGCAGAATGGAAATAAAACAAAGAGCCCGGGAATGTTTTCCGGGCTCTTTGTTTTTAAGTACAGCCGCCGTTTGATCGTCTGATCTTTTTTGGTAACACGTCTGAAGTTAGTCGTTTAGTCATGAAAAAAGAGTGATGACCATTCATCACTCTTCTCTCGATTACTCTTTTCCTTTCTTCCTGCCGAACGGCCACCAGTTTCCTTCTCCAAAGGTCGCAATGATTGCCGGGATGAAAAGCGGAAGAATGACAAGGCCGTAAAGCAAGAGCCCGATGATGATAACACTTGCCACCTGCATCAGTGTATTGACACCTGAAGGCATCATCGCCGCGAACGTACCGGCCAATATAATGGCAGCTGTAATAATGACAGATCCCATTTTGCTCATTGACCTGACGACACCTTGCTCAATGCCAAGGTGCACCTCTTCCTTAAATCGATCCAGCAAGAAGATCGAATAATCTACCCCTAACGCGATCAAGATGACAAAGCTGAAGAATGGCACTGCCCAGCTGACACCCGCGTTTCCTAAGCCGTTTACAAAAATTAATTCTGTTATGGATATCGACGTATAGTACGTCAGCAGCAATGACGCGATCATATAAATCGGCATGATCATTGAGCGGAACAAAATGGTTAACACGATAAACAGGCCTATAATCATAATCACCATTGTTCTGGAGAAGTCCGTTGTGGACAGCTCCTTTAAGTCCGCATTCATACTCGTTACCCCGCCGTATACGATCTGTGCATCCTCCAAAGGAGTGCCGTCAACTTCGTTTGCGACAGCTTTTTTGATTTGGTTTATTGTCGTAATAGCTTGTTCTGAGTACGGATTTGAATCCAGAACGACACTTAATTGAACACCTTTTCCGTCTGCAAAGGAATACTGGTCAATTGACTTCTTAAAGTCTTTGTCCTTCATTACTTGATCAGGAATGAATATGCCTGTATCTCTTACAGTTGGACTTTTGCTCATGTCCTCTAACATATCACTGGAAGCTGTAATACCGTCAGAGACTTTCGTCAGGCCCTCATTTGCGCTTTTCACGCCTTCGGACAGCTTCTTCAGGCTTTCTGTCAGGGTTCCAGCTTGTGCCTGCTGGCCTGAGAGCTGTTGGTTCGCTTGTTCAAGGCCGGTTTGAATCTGGCCAAGCTGTCCGCGTATTGCCGTAAGCTGCTGCACGGTCTGTGCGGTATTGCCGGTTTGGGAAATCTGTTTGCTCACGAGCTGCAGCTGCTGATTGATTTTGCCCAAGCCATCTGCCGCATCGCCCAGTGAACCGCCAGACCCTCCATTTGAGGTCGAGCCGGTTTGCCCTGCCATTTGATTCAGTCCGTTTTCTATATCCGTTAATCCGCTTTGGACATCGGCCATCCCTTTCACCGTCTTATCCAGCCCGTCTGAAACCGATCCTAGCTGGTTATCAATATATAAATCTTTGATTTTTTTACCAGTCGGCTGCGTAATGGTCATAACAGAGTCAACATGATCAACTTTCTCGATCGCTTTGCTGATATTTCCTAGATAAGGGATTGTATCAGCTGTTGTAAGATCTTTGTCTCCTTTTACGACAACATTGATCGGGAACGCTTTTCCTTCCCCGAATCCATCCTTAATGGCCTCGAGAGCTTTTATAGATTTATAATCGCTGCTGATTTCCGCAGTTGAGTCGAATGAAATCTGGTCATCATAGGTCAAGATGAACGGAAGCGTAATCACCACCGTGATGACAATGAACAGAAACGGACGCGCAACGGAGTGTCTGCCGAGAAACGCCCATAGTTTGTTATCACTGTGTGACAGCACTTTCTTAGAAGGCCAGAATAATTTTTCACCCAGCGTCACCATAAATAATGGCAGCAGTGTGTAGAGGATGATCATTAAAATTCCCACACCGACTGCTACCCCTACTGCGGATTGGAAAATCGCAAACTTCGCAAATCCTAAGGCGGAAAATCCGATCAATACCGCAAAACCGCTGATAAATAAGGTTTTTCCCCCTGTACGGTAAGCGATAAGCGCCGCTTCTTTTTTATCATGCCCGTTTGCCAATTCTTCACGGAACCGTGTAAGAAGCAGTATGCAGTAATCTGTTCCAATGCCGAACAGGATCGCAACTAAGAAGGTTTGCGTAAACGTCGAGATAGGAAAATCAACATTGTATACAAGGATGCCCAGTATAGATTGACTGATCAGATAAGAAAAACCGACAACCACAATCGGGATAAAAGGCGTCACAACAGATCGGAACACGATCAACAGTAAACCGATGATCAGGCAGACTGTTATCACTTCCGTTTTCTTAAGCCCTTCCTCTGAGCTGTGAGCGAAATCCTGGTTGATAAGGGAAGCTCCCGTAATATAAGCCGTCAAATCATCAGGAACGATTTGATAAATCTCGTCCGCAATTTTTTCCGCCTTTTTATCAGAACCTGTAATCGTGACAGGCATGAGAACGGTTTTCTTGTCTTTCGACATCAACTGGTCTTTGACTTCTTTTTCCGCTGACAGAGGAGATGTTACCTCTTCTACACCGTCGATCTTTTTGATTTTATCAATCATTATCCGGAGCTGATTCTCTGTTTCTTTCTTTAGAGCATGGTCTAATGTAAAGACGACACTGATCGAATTATTGTCTTCTCCCGCTTGTTTTAAAATGGCGTTTGCCCTTTCTGAAACAGCATCAGCGGGAAGCTGGGCCTGCCCCTTTTGATTGGCCAGCTCCGTTAAGTTCGGAGAAAACAAACTCAAAACGACGGTAAGTGCTAATACTATGGCTGCAATTGCCCACTTGAATTTGATGATTGCTCTCATTCGGCAGAATCTCCTCCTTTAAATTTGCTTTTTAAAATGGTGAATATCTCGATGATGGAATGTAAGTGTTCCTCATCTATATCATCGATCAGCGGTTTGAGCGCGTTAAAGATGGCAGAATCTAATTCTTCTAGTATGTGTTCACCACTGAGTGTAATGTTAATAAGCTTAGAGCGCCTATCACTTTTTTCCGGACAGTCGTCCCATTGAACCAATCCCTTTTCGAGCAGCTTTTTCAGTCTGTTAGAGATCGCGCTCTTATGTACATTTTGGTACATGGCCAGGCTGCCGGGAGAGGTTGGGCCCTTGACTTTTAAAATTTTCAACAGGTCTGCCTGTTCCCTTGAGATATGCTTGAAGACATCCTGATTGATTTCACGATGCACAAATTCTGTCCCTTCAAGCAGGACTTCCACAAACAGGTTTATCGCCTGACATAGCTTTTGTTCATTCAATATCTTCCCCTCCTCATTATAGTTTACCCCACTAAACTTTATGTTCAATGTCAATTAGTTTATTCCTCTAAACTATATATGTCAACAAATTTTATTCACGGGCACTCTACACAGGAACGCACGTTCGTGTATAATAGAAGCTATATACATGAAAGGGGGAATTTTAACATGTCAGATTTGGCGTTCAAATTGTATGAATATAACGTCTGGGCCAATCAACAAATATTCAACCGATTAAAAGAGCTTCCAAAAGAGGTATACCATCAGGAAATTCAAAGCGTGTTTCCGTCAATATCCCATGTATTGTCTCATGTTTATCTTTCTGATCTCGGCTGGATTGAAGTGTTTTCCGGCAAAACCTTGAGCGATGCGTTGGCTTTAGCTGAACAGCTTAAAGAACAGACAGAGGCAAAAGAAATAGAGGAAATGGAAGACCTTTTTCTGAGGTTATCCGAGCGCTTTACACTATTTTTACAGCAAAAAGAACAGCTCAATAAGCCACTCCAGATTCAAAATCCCTCAAGCGGAATCATGAAAACAACTGTTTCCGAACTGCTTCCCCACGTTGTCAATCACGGGACATACCACCGCGGCAATATCACAGCAATGCTGCGGCAGGCAGGCTACGCATCCGCACCGACAGATTATGGGCTCTACCTGTTTATGAAAAAAACTGAAAAAGCATAAGAAAGCGGCTCCCTAAATGGAGCCGCTTTTTTCGGGAAATAGTCCAAATCACATTAAAATTCTTTTCATCAATCCTTTTTTAGTAAAAAAGATAGAAATTTTAGTGTTATAATAATCATTAAAAATAGATTGCTGACTCAATAAACAATTTTCAATGGAGGAACACATAAAGTGACAGACGACATGACGAAAGACAATATAAATCAGCAAACGTTGCAGAGAGGCTTGAAAAACAGGCATATCCAGCTCATCGCCATCGGCGGAGCCATTGGGACAGGCTTATTTCTCGGCTCGGGCAAATCGATTCATTTTGCCGGACCTTCGATTTTATTTGCTTATATGATCACAGGGATCATTTGCTTTTTAATTATGAGATCGCTGGGTGAACTGCTGTTATCAAACTTGAACTATCACTCTTTTGTGGATTTTGTACAAGACTACCTAGGCGATATGGCAGCATTTATCACCGGCTGGACATATTGGTTCTGCTGGATTTCCATTGCGATGGCTGATCTGACAGCAGTCGGGCTCTACACTCAATATTGGCTCCCGGGTGTGCCGCAATGGGTGCCTGGCTTAATCGCTCTAATTATTTTACTGATTATGAACCTGGCGACAGTCAAACTTTTTGGAGAATTAGAATTTTGGTTCGCTTTGATTAAAGTCATTGCCATTTTGGCGTTAATCGTCATTGGCCTTGTGATGATTTTCAAAGGCTTTTCCACAAGCTCAGGAGTGTCCAGCTTCACAAACCTCTGGAGCCACGGAGGCCTGTTCCCGAATGGCATGCACGGGTTTATCCTCTCGTTCCAGATGGTTGTGTTTGCTTTTGTCGGCATTGAGCTTGTCGGGCTTACGGCCGGTGAAACAGAAAATCCTGAAAAAGTAATCCCTAAGGCGATCAACAATATTCCTGTCCGTGTGCTGCTTTTTTATATCGGGGCTCTTCTCGTGATTATGAGCATCTATCCTTGGGATGTCATCAATCCCAGCGAAAGCCCATTCGTACAAGTATTTGTCGCGGTTGGCATCGTCGGGGCTGCAAGTATTATCAACTTTGTTGTATTGACATCCGCTGCTTCAGCATGCAACAGCGCTGTATTCAGTACAAGCCGTATGGTCTATTCTCTGGCGAAAGATCACAATGCGCCTGAGTCAATGGCGAAACTGACTCAGCGTAAAGTGCCTAGAAATGCTTTATTCTTTTCAGCTATCGTGATTTTAATCGGTGTTACGTTAAACTACATCATGCCAGAAGGCGTATTCACCCTGATCACAAGTATTTCAACCGTATGCTTTATCTACATTTGGGGAATTACGGTCATCTGCCATATGAAATACCGCAAAACAAGACCTGAATTAGCGAAAACAAACAAGTTTAAGCTTCCGCTTTATCCGTTTACAAATTACCTGATTCTTGCGTTCCTGGCGTTTGTTCTGGTTGTGCTGGCACTGGCACAGGATACTCGTGTTTCCTTATTTGTCACACCGGTTTGGTTTATTTTGCTGATTGTGATTTATAAAGTGAGAAAAGCGAAGCATCAATAACACTCGAAACTCCTGCCTCAAAAATGAGAGCAGGAGTTTTTTTGATGAAAATGACCTTTGCTTTTGAATTTGAAGGTATGCTATAGTGTTTGTAATCAAAACAAGAAGGGATGATGGGTGGACAATGATTAACTAATCTTATTTTTACCGTTTGAAATCAATATTTCAAATCAAAAAATAGGATTAGTCTGCCCATTTTCTATATATACGACACTGCTATTTATAAAAAATAGCTTATTTGATCATGCACAGGCACGGCTAATCCTTCCAACACATTTGGGAGGATTTTTTTATTCTCCCTTTAAAGCGAGGGATATGGATGAAAGAGATCGTAACATTAACAAACGTTAGCTATGAAGTAAAGGATCTGACTGTTTTTAAACATGTAAACGCCAGTGTTCAGCAAGGAGATATCATTGGGATTATCGGAAAAAACGGCGCTGGGAAATCTACGCTGCTGCACCTCATTCACAATGACTTAGCCCCTGCACAGGGACAAATCCTTCGGAAGGATATAAAACTGGCTTTGGTTGAACAGGAAACCGCGGCGTATTCCTTTGCGGATCAGACACCTGCCGAAAAGAAGTTACTAGAGAAATGGCATGTGCCTCTTCGTGATTTTCATCAGTTAAGCGGCGGTGAAAAGTTGAAAGCGCGGCTGGCGAAAGGACTGTCGGAGGATGCAGATCTGCTGCTGTTAGATGAACCGACAAACCACCTTGATGAAAAAAGCCTGCAATTTCTCATCCAACAGCTGAAACATTATAGCGGCACGGTGATTCTCGTTTCTCACGATCGATATTTTTTAGACGAAGCCGCAACAAAAATATGGTCGCTTGAGGATCAGACGCTGATTGAATTCAAAGGGAATTACTCCGGGTATATGAAGTTCCGGGAGAAGAAAAGACTCACCCAGCAGCGTGAATATGAAAAGCAGCAAAAAATGGTTGAACGGATTGAAGCACAAATGAATGAGCTCGCTTCTTGGTCGGAAAAAGCCCATGCTCAATCGACGAAAAAGGAAGGGTTTAAAGAATATCACCGGGTAAAAGCGAAGCGTACGGATGCCCAGATAAAATCCAAGCAGAAGCGGCTTGAAAAAGAGCTGGACAAAGCAAAGGCGGAACCCGTTACCCCAGAATATACAGTCCGCTTTTCAATCGATACAACCCACAAAACAGGGAAACGTTTTTTAGAAGTTCAGAATGTAACAAAAGCGTTTGAAGAAAGGACACTCTTTGAAAACGCAAACTTTACGATTCAGCACGGCGAAAAGGTTGCGATCATAGGCCCCAATGGCAGCGGAAAAACGACATTACTGAACATCATTCTTGGACAGGAAACAGCAGAAGGAAGCGTATGGGTGTCGCCGTCCGCAAACATCGGCTATTTAACGCAGGAGGTGTTTGATTTGCCTTTAGAACAAACACCGGAAGAGTTATTTAAGAATGAAACATTCAAAGCAAGGGGGCACGTTCAAAATCTGATGAGGCACTTAGGTTTTACAGCCGCCCAATGGACTGAACCGATCAAGCATATGAGTATGGGTGAGCGTGTAAAGATCAAGCTGATGGCCTATATTCTGGAGGAAAAAGACGTGCTGATTTTAGATGAGCCGACAAACCATCTCGACCTGCCGTCACGCGAACAGCTGGAAGAAACACTATCACAATACAGCGGCACATTGCTGGCGGTTTCACATGACCGATACTTTCTTGAAAAAATAACAAACAGTAAACTCGTCATCTCAAACAACGGCATCGAAAAGCAGTTAAATGACGCCGCTCCTTCAGAAAGAAATGAGCGGGAGGAGCTTCGCTTAAAGCTTGAGACAGAAAGACAAGAAGTGCTGGGAAAGCTCAGTTTTATGACGCCAAATGATAAAGGGTATAAGGAGCTTGATCAGGCTTTCAATGAGCTTACGAAACGAATAAAAGAGCTGGATCATCAAGACAAAAAAGACTGAGGGAGAAAGTTCAAGCGGCATTGAAAAGGACAACAGCTGTTGTCCTTTTTTCTTTATATGTTCAAGCCTTCCCATGACCTTAATGTTTCTAATGATGACTTATAGTACCCTGCCACTGCTTCCAGATAGGCATCTTGTGTTTGGGTAACGTAAGCGACTTTTCAGCATAGCTGTTTCCGCATACGTATATTGGTCAAGGCATAGCCCATCTTCTGATAAAGATAGACGGCTGTCTCGTTGTGTGCAAATACATGTAGAGCCAGCCTTTCCGCACCAAGCTCTCTTGCTCTTTCATCAAGCGTTTGAAGCGCCAATTGAGCAAGTCCTTTTCCGCGAAAGGCTTCATACAATCCAAAGGAATAGATAAACGCTTCCTTTTGCGGATGAAACGGATCAGCATACAGCCAGAGCCAGCCCATTCTTTCCCCTTGGTCATTTGTGATGTTCCAAAAATAATGATTGCTGCTGTCTCGCCCATTCGGAACCATGTTCTCATATGCCTGCTCCGATTTCTCAAGCGCCTCTTTTTCCGTCCAAGTTCCTGACGTTATGTTTTGTTTCGCATAATTTTGCACGGACATCCCGCGAAAGGCTTCGAACTCTTCCTCAGTCATGTCTTCCAAAGTGAATGCCATCCTGTATTCCTCCTTTATAAAAAAAGCCCAGCTGATGCCAGACGAATAACACAGAAATGGAGCTCTATTTTACTGATTCAGTTAATTCCTGGACTTTCTATTATTCGATAAGAAAAGGAGATTTCCTGCAAATGGGCTTGTTCTTAAACATTAGTGAAAAGCTTACGTGTAACTCCCCATGATGATCATGATAGAAACAATCAAACAAATCATCGCTGGTATCGCCATGATGACCGATTGTCTTGCTCGAAACATATGCGCATGAGTTGCTCCCGCCATGAGAACGACAAACAGAACACCTGCTCCAATCGCTGCATACCGATTCCAAATTCCCGCTGTCATAGCAAGTGCCCCGGCTATTTCGAGAATGCCGGTAACAGTCAGAAACCATAATGGATATTGATAATGCCGCCAATGCTCAACTTGAAAGGGAACACGGCTTACCTTTATGATGCCTCCCGCAAGCATAAAAACTGCCAAACTGACTTTCATCATAATAGATATCATCTTACGTCATTCCCTTTCGGAAGCATCCCGTATATTAAAAGATTCACAACCTCTGCTGCGAGGCTTGCCGGATCTTTGATTCCGGTTAACAAAAATGAATCGGTTAAATGTTCAATCATGCCGATCAAACACTCAGCGACAGTTTCCATATCCAGCTCAGAGTGAAAATAGCCAAGCCGCTGTTCTGCTTCTAAGTTCTCTTTCAAAACCATCGCCAAGTCTTTTTTCATTTGTTTTGCTTCCGGGTTGAGAAAAAAGCCGATCTTGGTTAAATCCTTGTCCTCAGCCAGACATTGAAAAACAGATTCCACAGCAGACAGCACCCGTTTTGTCACATCCTCCGTGTTTAATCCGTTTTCCAGAAGAAGTGACTCTGTCAGCTTTCTTACTCGGAAGTGAAAATCGGTGATTAACTCCTCAAAGATGGCTTCTTTGCTTTGAAAGTACAGGTAAAATGAAGGCTGCGTGAACCCAGCTTTTTTTACAATTTCACTTACCTTCGCGTCATGGAATCCCCGAATCGAAAATTCATTAGCGGCAGCTTTGAGTAACCGTTTCCGGCTTTCTTCCCCTTTACGTCCTTTTTTACTTTTCAACGAGGACCACCCCCAAAAATAATACTCGCAAGTAATGTTACTAACGAGTATTATTTCATGACATTAGCTTCATTGTCAATGATTTCAAACTGATCCTGTTTGCCAGCTTCCTTTATTAAAAGGTCTCATGCATTTCGAATAACTGAATCAATTCATTGCTTCCTATATCAATGGCTTTTCATTCACTGATAAGTATTTGCTGAATAGATTGACATTCAGGCTGTGACAAACTTTATTCTTTTTTCTAACGAGCATCACTCCAGGGCCAGATAGAGTTTTGCCCGCAAATGCTAGGAACAATTGGGTGCAGCGGCGCATAATGTACTGTACAGAAAGATGGAAGGGTGTGATGGGATGCCGTCTACAGTAATCAACCTATATTATTTGAAGATCAACAGTATTTCGGGCAATGGTTCAATTACAATAGGCGAAGCTGCTTATAACAGCCCTACCAACAATCAAAAATCTCAAGGGACCAACTCTTCTTTCGGTGATACATCACCTACAGAATCCGTAATGGAAAACTTCTTAAACGATCCTGATGTAAATGACCAGACATCTATCGGCAACTCTGATACATCCAACGTTAATGCTCCTCCGATTGCACCACCGCCAATTTTAGATTAAAGGGGTTTCGTCTATGCCATATCAAATTAATATCGCAAATATTAAGATCAACGGCGTCACGCAAAACGGAAATATAGATGTCGGTCCGACTGTGCACAACAGCCATACTGCGAACAGCAAATATTTTGGAGCAAACTTTTCCTTAGGGGATCTTTCGCCTACGTCTTCACTTTTGAACACTGGAAATATTGATTCAGACGTTAGTGACCAAGACCAAATCGGAAACCCTTCTGCGCCGATTTCAAATCAAATTTAAGGAGAATCTCATATGGATTTCGAAAAAATTCGAAAGTGGCTTGAGATTACGAATGAATATAAACAAAGTGACTTTTGGACAAATGTGCTCAAATATAAAGCCCCGGAACATTTTTTTGATTCCGAAGCTTCTACGTTTGTTTATGACTTTTATCAAGATGAGGAATATAATTTTATCATTGTGGAAATGCCCGGTGTGTATGAGGAAGAATTAACGATCCGTTTACTGTCTAAAACCCAGCTGCTGATCAAAGGAACGATCACGCCTGTTTTTCCAGCCGAAATGGAAGTGCTGCGTGAACGGTATTACGGAGAAATTGAGCGAATCATTCAGCTTCCCGAAGCCGCTGAAACTCATTTGTTACAGATTCAGCTGTTAAACGGGCTTCTGCATATTTCGTACCCAAGACAAGTTGAAACCATTGCGTTCAATAAGGGGCTTTAAGATTGATTGTTCCTTCATTCCTTATCCATAGGGACTGATATATGGTCTTTATATTGATCCACATAAATATCCCCATTACCCAGCAGCACTGCGTACACGGTCTCTTTCACCTTTATGTCTCTTTTTCGCAATTCTTCCAAAAGCCAGGATTCCGTCAAACGATTCTGCTTTAAATTATTCTCAATGATTTCTCCGTCCATAATAAGTTCTATCGGAAGCCTTTGTTCTTGGTTTACCGCAATCATTAAATCCTGTTTGGTCACATGCCGGAATTGCGGTTTTCTTAACACAGTCAGCTGACCATTCGTTTCAAGAATGGCAAAAAGAACTTCTTCGATATTAAATATTTCTTTTTCCCGTAATTGCTGATTTAAATAATCAAGTGTGTAACGCATTTTCCTCATATTTGATTCAAGTATCTTCCCGTTTTGAATCAGCACTGTTGGATCTCCGGCAAAAAATTTCCTCAGCTTCCTGTTCTTTATCGACAGAAACGAAATTAGAAAAATGGTTAGCACAAAAATACTAAACGAAATGGCCATATTGTGCGGTTTTATTGAAGTATTGTAAGCTAATCCGGCAGCAATCGCCCCTAGTGTGATCGCCGCAATAAAATCAAAAATCGTCATTTGAGAGATTGTCTGTTTGCCTAAAATTCGTTCTGCGATTAACAGCAAGCCAAAGCTGGCAACCGTTCTAATGACAACTTCAAGTTCAATCATGTTATGGCGCTCCCCGCTTCCCAGATTGTTTCGGCCAAAAAACTCCTGTTGCTATCATTGTTTGGCTTAATATATCCATCTATACCAAAAATATTGTTCGGTTCAGGACAGAATGAACCGACTGCCTTTCGGATATATTAAATTGCGATTGGCCGGAAGAAAAGCCAATCCCATGACAAATCTAATTCATCATTGGTCAGGTGGTAGCATGAATTTCACTTGGGAATCTCTTGTTCTCATTGTAGCCGGGGTCATTTTGCTGAGAATTTCAGGAAGGAAATCAATCGCACAAATGACGTCGACTCAAACGGTTGTCATGATTTCGATCGGAACTATTATCGTTCAGCCAATCATCGAGTACAGCCTCTTCAAAACATTAATTGCAGCGGCAATTTTCACAAGCACACTCATCGTTATGGAATGGATCCAAATGAAATCGAACACCATTGAAAAGATGTTAACCGGAAAAGCAAAAATCGTCATTGAAAACGGACAGCTTCATATCGAAAACTTAAAGAAGATGAGACTTACAGCTGACCAGCTTGAAATGCAGCTAAGGCTTCACGGCGTTACGGCTATACAAGATGTCAAAATTGCGACATTAGAGGCAAACGGGCAATTAGGAATAGAATTAACTGATGACGCCAAGCCTTTAACAGTCAGGGATCTGAAAAAACTCATTCACCCCGATTTCATAAATAAGGACGGACAAGCCCAGTCTGGCAATCAGAATATTTTTGATGAAGTTGGCAAAAAAAATAAAAAAAACGTCCCTAAAAAGCTGCATTAACAAAAGGCGCTTGTGGCATTTTGCAGGTTTTTGTCTCTTACTGAAAGTTTTTGCCGTTTTGTTTAAGCAACTGCTGCTCACACACCATATTGTATAAACAGTCATAACAGAGAGGAGAGATGAATGATGAAATTCCCAGTTTATATTCATTCGATATCCGGGAACAGCGTTTTTAATAACGGATTTGCAGTTTCCATCAGCCCGTTCTCTGTGTCTAAAACAACAGAGGGTTCCGGTGGGAGTAATACAGGTTTGGTTTTTGAATCCAATGCTTTAAGCCAAACAAGCTCCGCCAATCAAGCCCAAAATGTAACATATGCGATCCAAGAGCTGCTTTCCAAGCTTTTAGCGTAAAAATTAAGAAATAAACACTTCATGAGGTGCCGTATGGCTTTTCCAATTATTCACACGAACTTTTGGGATGCTGTGATAGCTGTTCCAATCATCATATTGATAACCCAAATCCTCAAAATATTATTGAAAATCCCCAAAACTTTTGTACCGTCAGTTGCCTTAATAACAGGCCTTGTCATTTCTGTTTTCATAAGCCATCGACACAGCCTCTTTTCTGGCGTATTTATGGGCTGGTTTTATGGCTACGCTGCTATAGGCTCCTACTCATCATTAAAAACGACTATCTTATCCTTCAGGCAAACGAAAAACGATACATCAAATTCATAGATGACATATAACGATCTGCCGCCTCTTTATCAGGCGGCTTTATTTCTGCTGATAGGTTGATCATCTTCAAAAGATGATCATTCACTCGCTATTATTTTTACCATTATGTTGATGCAATGATATAAAAACGCAATATCATAGAAGTAAATAGACTGCCAGCGTCCTTTATGACAGCTACTTCTGAGTGAAAGGAGTTTTTGAAGCATGCGATCTCAAATCAACATCTCAAATCTCACGATAAATGGAATGATACAAAACGCCAATACAGATATCGGACAAAACTTGCAAAACAGCCATACTGCGAACAGCAAAAATTACGGAGTGAATTTCACATTAGGAGATTACTCTCCTTCTCATTCAATTATTATTTCAGCAAGTTGTGATAATGATACAAGTGATCAAGGGCAGGTTGATAACCCTTCTTCGCCTAGTGAAGAATAAAAAAAGAACTCATTTGAGTTCTTTTTTTGCCTTATTCCTTTATTCGCCTTCATATAATCGATAAACCCTTTTCAGCTTTTGTTCAAGCTGTTCAAAATGAACAAAACGGGCTTCTCTTAGAAACTCAGTCCCATCAATGAACAAAAGAAGCACAGGAACGGTGAAAACTGAAAATCTGCCGGCGACCTCTGCTACATCGTCAGCATTGATATGCCCCAATTTGATGTTTGGAAACTGATCCAATACTATTCTGAGCTGGGGCAGAACTGCGTGACATACTGAACAGCCAGGCCTTGATATATAAATAAAACTGAATTTGTGCTGTTTGATAAAGTTTTCTATAAAAACTAATGAATGTAATTCTGTCATCTCTTTCATCCATTTACTCCTTCAAATAGGTCTGTTTTTCATGACCAAGCTCATCAATACGTATCATTCACTATACAGATTTATATTTATTATATCCGCTTTTTTGCTTTGCAGAGTACCTGCAAGCTTGCCGAAATGCCAAAATAAAAGAACAGTTACTGACAAGCAGCAACTGTTCTTACATACTTTCGTATTAAAAATGCAAAGCGTAAGCTCCTGAACCGATGAGTGCAACCCCTATGGAAACTGCAATGAGCACCAGGTTATATTCAAAACCTCCCGCGCCATTCGCAAAACCTTTCGCTCCATGGACTTTTACGATGGCACCTAACATGATGATCGTTATGATAGCAGCTCCAAGCGGGAGGAATACGCCTAAAATAAATAGAATTCCGCTTACTAACTCCCCAAGACCTGATAGAGCGGCCGCAACGTTTCCTGGTTTCACCCCAATTGATTCGAACCATTGTCCGGTTCCTTTAATCCCGTATCCGCCAAACCAGCCGAATAATTTTTGTGTGCCATAAAACAAAAACACCACACCAATCATTATACGAATAAGCAACAGTCCTGCATCTTCCATTTGTATCTCTCCTCATCTTTGATTTCATCTGATTCTGTGCTGACAGTACCATCCAGCAATCATCAATTGAATATATGTTTCTTTATTTTTTATGTGTCAAATCAATCTAACTCTCTTACTTCAAACGGCAGCAGCCCTTGTTCAATTTGTGTGCGATGCGGTTCATATTGCACAGGCAGCATCAGTTTTTCGCCCATTGTTTCCTGTGTTTCATCATGTGCAAAGCCTGGGGGATCAGTTGCGATTTCAAACAGGATTTCCCCGTGTTCCCTGAAGTAAATGGCATTAAAGTAGTTTCTATCCCGAACAGGAGTTACACCATATCCGTGGGAAGCAATATATCTTTGCCAATCTAACTGATCTTCATCATCGTTAGCCCGCCAAGCGATGTGATGCACCGTTCCGGCCCCCATTTGCCCGCGGCCAATAGGCGTTAACTTAAGGTCAATCACATTTCCGATATCACCGGCGGAACGATAACGAACGAAGTCTCCTTCTTTGCCGACTCGCTCCAGCCCCATGATGTTTTCTAAAAGGTCAGCGGTTTTGTCAGGCTGCGCTGATAATAGGGTTGCACCCCCAAAACCTTTAATGGCAACATCGGGCGTTACTTCTCCGAAAGTCCACGTATTAGCCTCTCCTTCTTCTCTTTCCACGATTTCTAAGTGCAGTCCATGAGGATCATCAAATTCTACATATTGTTCCCCAAAGCGCTCGATTTTGGTGTAGGGAACGTTGAACTTTTCTAGTCTCTTTTCCCAAAATGCCATAGCCCCTTTCGGCACGACATACGAAGTCACGCCAACTTGACCGTCTCCAATGACGCCTTGGCGGGCTCCGGCCCACGGAAAGAAGGTAATGATTGTTCCCGGCTTCCCGCCTTCATTCCCAAAATAAAGATGATACGTACCTGGGTCATCAAAATTGACAGTTTGCTTGACCAAACGAAGCCCAAGCACTCCTGCGTAGAAATCTGTGTTCTCTTGAGGGTGACCGACAATCGCTGTAATATGATGAATTCCCATCGTTTTTTTCGCCATTTTTATCCGCTCCTTTTACATATACTCAACAAACTCATTCACAGGCTTCCGGTAGCCGCGCGGTCTTCTGCTCTCTGTTTTTTCTTTTCCAATCGTAATCATCATGACAACCTCAAATTGGTCGTCTATGTTCAAAATCCGTTTTACGGCTTCCGCATCAAAGCCGATCATCGGGCAGGTATCCCAGCCTTTTTCCTTAGCACTCAGCATAAACATCATCGCAGAAAGTGAAGCATTCCTTATCGCCTCATCTCTCTTAAATTGTTCTCCCCTGTTTTCATAAAACGAAACGGTGTCTTGCACCATGTGGTCATACTCTTGCTTATTTAATATCCCCAATACCTTTAAACCTTCATAGATATCGGCCGCTTGTTGATATGCCTGCTTATCCCCTAATACCAAGAGAACCGCAGAAGAGCTAACCACTTTATATTGTCCGTTTGCGGCCTGCTTCAGCTTTTCCTTTACGTCCTGGTCAAGAACCGTCACATATTTTGTATGCTGCAAATTAAAAGCCGATGGTGCCAATGCAACCAATTCAAACATCTCATTGAGATCTTCTTTTGTGATTGGATGACCTGAAAGAAAATTGCTTGCAGATCGTCTTTCATTGACTAAATGAGTAAATTCAGCCATTACGCTACACTCCCTTTTATCTCGAATTCGAGATATTATGTTATAAAAAATCATATTGAATATTGTGTAAAAGAACTGACAACGATTGAACACTTAGAGTTGCGCTTGATCGTTGATCTTTTCAATCAAATGTCTCGAATTAAAATATCTTGAATATGAGATAATAGTGAAATACAGATCTTCTCATGTCAATAGGTTTTTGAAAATTAGGTGGAAATTTTTCACTGACGGCAGCATTTTAATGGCGAATCATCACTGTTGTTACATAAGAACTCATTTGTTTGCTGTATGACCTTTTAGCATAGCTCCAACTTTTTTTCTGTCACCTTATTTATTAGTAAACAGGAAACAACGTTGCTATAGACCCACTCGAAATTGAATTGGTATGATAAGCAAAGTGATTACACAGGAAAGGATACGGAGAGCGTATATAGAGCACTCCTATTTTTTTGTGCAGTTTTATAGGAGGAAAAAATGGCAAGTGAAAGAGAACAAATAAGCAGAAAAGTTGCTTTGATTGCATTGATCGCCAATCTGATCTTAATGGCAGGAAAGGTCTTTTTTGGGCTGGCAGGCGATAGTGAAGCCGTGTTTGCAGACGGAATACATTCCGCGGCAGATGTCGTTGCTTCGATTGCAGTCTTGGCAGTGATCGGCATTTCCAATAAACCGCCCGATCAAGACCATCCTTTTGGTCACGGAAAAGCTGAAGTCATTAGTGAGGCGATTGTAGGAATTATCTTAGTGATCGTATCCGTTTATATCCTCATAGAAGCGATTCTGTCCTTTGTTAAAGGGCCAAGCGTTCCCCAATACAGCGCATTGTTTGCGGCTCTGATTTCATACGTGGCTAAGGAAATCTTATATCGTTATTCTATAAAGCAAGGGGAAAAATGGAACAGCAAAGCGATTATAGCGATTGCGTACGATCATAAAGGCGATATCGTTGCCTCTCTTGCCGCTTTTATCGGCGTCCTGTTGGCTATCATCGGAAACACCCGCGGCTGGCCCTATCTGTTGTACGCAGATGCCATTGCCAGTGCAATCGTTGCTTACCTCATTTTTAAGATTTCAATGGAATTAATCAGGCCGTCTGTTGATGTGCTCATGGAAAAGAGTGTTGATCCCGAGCTGATAGAGGAATATAAAGCTGTTATTTTTCAATGTGATCAAGTAAAACGAATTGATAGAATCCGCGCGCGAGAACATGGCCACTATAAATTGCTTGATGTCCGTTTATCTTTGGATCATGATTTGACAATTAAGCAGGGACACGACATTGCCCGCGAAATTCGGAATGAAATCAAAAGACAGTTTTCAGATGTAGAAGAAGTGCTCATCCATGTAAATCCTTATTTCGAAGAATGAAAAGCTCCTTTTTAGAAGGAGTTTTTTCTTTTTGCTGCAAACTTTACCTTTAGAACTCGCCCGTACTATATAATGTGGATGTATATAATCATAGGGACAGAAAGGTTGTTAGAATGAAGGAATTTTTTTCGATTGGAGAAGTGTCAAGGTTATTCAATGTGAACATCTCTGCTCTTCGGTATTATGATGAAATCGGCCTTTTGAAACCGGAATATAAAGATGGGCAAACGAACTATAGATATTATTCTACCCAACAGTTTGAGCGGCTGGATACCATCAAGTATTTGAGGGCCCTAGGCCTGCCAATCAATAAGCTTCTTGATTTTTATAACTCTCAAAATACAAACACTCTTCTTCATTTACTAAAAAGCCAGCAGGCTGAAATTGATCGCAAAAAGAAAGAATTGGAACGCATTGAACGAAAGATCTCCCGACGCATCACACATATAGAAGATGCCGTTAACATGCCGTTATATCAAATTACAAAAATCAAACTTCCCGCAATGCGTGTGGCTTACTTGCAGCATGAATATGTTCTCGGCCATGATATCGAACATTCGTTAGCTGAATTGAGAACCCACCTGAATGTGAACGAAGATATATTCATAGGCAAGATCGGTTTATCCATATCAGCAGCAAATGTGAAAGCAAAACAGTTTGACAAATATTCCAGTATATTTATGATTCTTGAAGATGAAAATGAAAAAACTTCTTCAGAAATCATCTTTCCTTCAAGAGAATATCTGCAAATTCGGTTTAAAGGGTCACATCCAGAAGCCGAACCATACTACAAAAAATTACTGGCATATATGAAAGAACATCATTATGAGGTAGCAGGGGACTCAATCGAAATCACACTCATTGATTATGGCATTACGAATAACCTAGATAATTACGTGACTGAAATCCTGCTGCCCATCAAATAATCTCATGAATATGTTTTGATTTCCCTTGACTCTCTACTAACTAGAGGGTTTATTTTTTATGCAGGAATGATTTTTGGAGGAGAAAGCTTATGTTTGGAACGATTTTTAACACAGTGATGATCATTGCAGGAAGCATAATCGGGGGGATATTCAAAAAAGGCATTAAAGATGAATACCAGGATATTTTGATGCAGGCAATGGGATTCGCTGCGGTCGCACTGGGGATCAACGCCATTACACAGCATTTGCCTGATAGTAAATACCCCATTCTATTCATCGTGAGTTTAGCCATTGGAGGTTTGCTAGGCCAGATCATCAATTTAGAATTACGATTCAACAAGCTGGTGAACAAATTTTCTAAAAGCAATTTAGCAGAGGGCTTATCAACTGCGGTCTTATTATTTTGTATAGGCTCGCTGTCAATATTAGGCCCTGTTGAAGCCGCTTTGCATGGAGATTATACATACCTCCTGACAAACGGGATGTTAGATGGGATCACCTCCATTGTGCTCGCTTCAACTTTTGGTTTTGGAATAGCGGCTGCCGCCATTGTATTATTTGTCTGGCAGGGCTCCATCTATTTATTTGCTAAAGTAATGGAGAGCGCAATCAATACAGACCTTATTAATGAAATCACAATTGTGGGAGGCATACTCATCCTCAGTTCAGGTCTAAGCATTCTTGGAATCAAGAAGTTCAAAACATTGAATTTGCTGCCTTCCCTCTTGATCCCTCCTGTTGTGATTTTTGTGATTCATGCATTTGGATTGCGGCTTTAATGAAGCGGCTCCACAAAGGAGGTTAATATTCTGTTATATTGATTTTCAATAATCTGTTCCAATCGTTTTATTTCCTTTTCATCTTAGATTTGACGTCTAATAACAACTGTATTATATTGTAAATAAAGTCTGTTATATCAAAATCAAATTCCCCATCACGAAACGGCACATTCATTTAAATAAAATTGGGAGGGGCATTTGTATGTCAAACCATTCATCTAGTATTCCCGAATTAAGTGACAACGGTATCCGCTATTATCAAACTTATAATGAAAGCCTTAGTCTTTGGCCGGTCCGTTGGGAATCATTCTATATATCTACTCGTTTTGGTCAAACACATGTGATTGCAAGCGGCCCAGAGGATGCCCCGCCGCTTATATTACTCCACGGAGCATTATTCAGCTCGACGATGTGGTATCCCAACATCGCCGATTGGAGCAGCAAATACAGAACTTATGCAGTTGATATCATAGGTGATAAAAACAAGAGTATTCCTGAGAATGTAAGCGGTACAAGAACGGATTACGCCAATTGGCTTCTTGATGTGTTTGACAATCTGGGGATCGAAAAGTCCCACATGATCGGACTTTCGCTTGGCGGTCTCCATACGATGAATTTCCTTTTACGTATGCCTGAGAGAGTAAAAAGCGCAGCTATACTGAGTCCGGCAGAAACGTTTTTGCCATTTCATCACGATTTCTACAAATACGCTCTTGGCCTTACAGCGTCAAATGGAGTTGAAACATTCTTAAATTGGATGATGAATGATCAGAATGTGCTGCACCCGATTTTTGTGAAGCAGTTTCAAGCAGGGGTAATATGGCAGGATGGAGCAAGAAATCCAAATCCTAAAGCCGACGGATTTCCGTATGTTTTTACCGATGAGGAATTACGTTCAGCAAGAGTTCCTATCCTATTATTACTTGGTGAACATGAAGTCATCTATGATCCCCACTCAGCCCTGCACCGAGCCTCTTCATTCGTTCCAGATATTGAGGCGGAAGTCATTAAAAATGCCGGACATGTTTTATCGATGGAACAACCCGCTTACGTAAATGAACGTGTAATGCGTTTTTTCAATGCAGAAACAGGCATTTCACGGTAAGGGCTTATAAGATAGTGATTTGCATTCATAAAGTCCTGCAATATGCTTCTAGCCGGGCATTTCAAAAAATAGAGTCCCTCTTATGGACTCTATTTTTCTTGGACAAAACCCGCAGCTGGTTTTGTGTGCTTGTTTCTTTAGGTTTCTTATATGATCAGTTGGTTTATTCTTAGAATTATCAAGAACCTAGGCATCACGGAGAGAAGGCAGCGTCAAAAAAATCATTTGATGTGCTTTATCACTTCTCCTGGAATGCCTGCTAGTATGACGCAGCTTCTGCCAATATGAAACAAAGTTCCATCCATATCGAAAATGAGTGATTGTGCCATAAGTGTCTCCTTTTAACTGCCGACTTCATCTTCTAAATACTATCATATGCAAAAAAGCAGATCATTAAAGATCTGCTTTTTCTATTACACACTGATTTGTTTCTTTTGTTCATGATCTATTTCCGGCTGTATTTCCTTTGTCAGTTGATGCCCTTCTATATCCACATTCGGAATAATCTTGTCTAACCATTTCGGCAAATACCAAGCTGCATTCCCCATCAGCTTCATGACACTTGGAATCAGTGTCATTCTTACAATAAAGGCATCAAAGAGTACACCAAAGGAAAGAGCCAGCCCATTGGCTTTAATAGAAGCTTCGCCTGCAAAGATAAATCCTGCAAAAACGAAGATCATGATCAAGCCGGCTGCTGTAACAACAGGACCACTGTGTTTTAATCCAGCCTGAATGGCTTGTACTGGATTGTTTGTTTTTACATATTCTTCACGCATTCTGCTGACAAGGAATACTTGATAATCCATGGCTAACCCGAACAGAATCCCAATAGATAAAATCGGCAGGAACGCGAGTATCGGCCCTCTTTCAGGTATTTTGAAAAAGTCGATGAGATTCCCGTCTTGCAAGACAAATACACAGATTCCAAGAGTGGCTGTCATCGTCAACATGAAACCTGCAACAGCAACAAGCGGCACAAGCAGCGAACGGAAAACGATGGTCAGCAATACAAACGCAAAGCCAACAATAAGTACAGCAAACACCGGTATCGTATCATTGAGGCGATCTGAAATGTCAATATTCACTGCAGTCGATCCAGTAACAAGCAAATCTACTCCGTTTTTATCTGATAAACTGCGTACATCGTGTACCAAATCTTTCGTTGTGACATCATTTGGACCTGTTTCCGGAACGACCGTAATGATGGCAAAGTTCCCTTCTTTATTAGGCATTGCAGGGGTGACACTTGCTACATGGTCTAAGCCCTTTATTTCTTTCACTGCATCTGCGAAAGCCTCCGCCTTATTTTCTGTAGCATTTGTGGCATCCGCTACGATTGTTAATTGGCCATTAAATCCTTCTCCAAAGCCTTCGGCAAGCAAGTCATATGCCCGGCGATCCGGATTATCCTTAGCTTTCATCCCAGCATCAGGCAAGCCCAGTTCCAAATGCATAGATGGGATACTAATGACGATCAAAATCAGAATGCTGCATACACTTAGCATGATAGGATTTTTGGTGACAAAGCGTCCCCAGACATTTGTTTCAGTGCTTTGTTTTTCTATTTTCTTGTTTGATTTCGGAATCATCCGCTTCCCTGCAATCGATAAGACCGCAGGCACAAGTGTGATGGAAGCCAAAACAGCCATCAGTACACTAAGCCCTGCTGTCAGCCCCATCGCAGACATAAAAGGAATGTTAACGACAGTTAATCCGCAAAGTGCAACGATAACAGTAAGTCCGGCAAAAACGACTGCGCTTCCCGCTGTTCCCACGGCTCTCGCAATTGATTCATTCTTTTGTATGCCTTCGCCTAAAAACTGGCGGTGTTTCGTAAAAATAAATAAAGCATAATCAATACCAACAGCAAGGCCAATCATTCCGGCTAATGAAAGACTGACGGAAGCAATATCAAATACTTGTGTCCCAATCAAAACCAGTCCAATACTTACACCTAAACCAATCAGTGCAGTTAAAATCGGCAAACCTGCTATTAATAAAGAACCGAATGTAATGGCTAAAACGACAAAAGCCAAGATAATGCCGACAATTTCAGAGACACCGCCTATCTCCATCTCGGCTCCCGGTACATCTCCGCTTAGCTCAGTTTGCAATCCTTCATCATCAACCAGTTTCAAACTGTCTTTTAAGTGTTTGATAGAGTAATCCTTTATATCATCTGCTGATGATTTATACTTGATATCAGCATAGGCAACTGTGCCATCTTTCGCGATTGTCCCTGTCACAAAAGGACTTGCAATCGAGTCAACAGAATCATCTTTACTGATTTCTTTGAACGTATCTTCTATTGCTTTTTTTGCTGGCTTCCCAGTAAGTTTCTCCCCATCACCAGCACCGAAAATAACCCGTATGCTCCCTTTATCAGGACCATGAGGAAATTCTTTTTGAATCACATCCATCGCTTTTTCCGAAGGTGTGTCAGGTATGGACATATCCTCAGAAAAACTTGGTTTCAAGGTCACTGCAAGGCCTATCACAGCAACTAACACAACGATCCACACACATATTGCTTTTATGCGATTGCGAGCAACCCATCCTCCTAATGTATATAACATTTTTGACATGATAATCTCCTTTCAACACATTGCTTGATCACATTCTTTCTCATTGTAGTTGACAATGAAATGAAAAAAACGTACATTCGGGCATGTACGTTTGGGCAATTTTCAAATATGCAGTTTAGTTGTCTATTGTCAGAATACCTTTTTGCATGGCAATCGTTACTGCCTCAGTTCTTGAATTCGCGCCTAATTTATTGTAAATGGACGTTAATCTGGACTTTACTGTTCGCTCAGAGACGCCCAAATCAAAGGCAATCGCTTTGCTTTTAAGACCTTTAGCAATTGCTTTTAGAACTATGACTTCCTTTTCTGTCAGCTGCGTCTCACTGCGCTGCTTTTTCATCCGCTCAAATTGGATTTCATGCAGACGTTTAAGGATATCAGGCTGCAATAGCACATTTCCTCTGATCGCTGCATCCATTGTGTGAAAAAGGGTTTCTGAACTCGTATCCTTTAACAGATATCCTTTCGCTCCTAATTCAATCCCTTCGATCATTAAGTGATCTTCATTATATGTAGTCAAAATAATGATGGGGGTATCGTGTTGTTCTTTTATTTGTTTAATGGCCTCTAACCCGCTCATCTCCGGCATATACAAATCCATCAGAATGATATCCGGTTCTAATTCATCTGCAAGACGGACTGCGACTTTTCCATTTTCCGCCTCTCCTATAATGGTGTATTGATCATTCGTTTCAATTAAAAGCTTCAGACCTTCCCTCACGACAAGATGGTCATCAACGATTAAAACCTTATTCATCTTGCATCTCTCCCTGAATTGGTACAGTGATCTCAATTTGTGTTCCTTTCAATTTTGTACTCTTGATATTGAATTGGCCATTTATTGCCCTGACGCGTTCTTGTATGCCAAGAAGCCCATAATGTCCTCTCTTTTTCTTTCCTTTTTCAACATCAAATCCCTTGCCGTTATCCTTAACTGTTAAATGGAGCCTTCCCTTTTCATCATCCCAAATGGATATCCAGATTGTTTTCGCCTCAGCATGCTTTGCCGCATTCGTCATGCATTCTCCAATGATGTAATAACAGTTTTCAGCTGAACGCACATCCAGCACCTGATGCAATCTGTAATCTAATAAACAAGCCATGCCTGTCGACTCTATAAAATGATCCATTAGCGAGGTAATTCTTTCTTTTAAAACACCGATTTCTTCTGATTTTCTGCGGAGATCGTCAATAGCTGAACGTGCATCAGCTAATGTGCTTTTCACTCTTTTCATCGATTGTTGTATGATTTCCTTCGCTCTCTCTGTGTTGCCTTTGGCGAGATGAACATGAATCGCATCCAGCTGCATATTTAAACTGACAAGACCTTGAGCAAGCGTATCGTGTAAGTCTCGAGCCATCCGCTGTCTTTCGTTCTGCAGCGTCAGCTGTTCTACCTGCTGATGAGCCAGCTCCAGCCTTTCAAGAGTCAATTGAGCTTTTATTTTTTCATCGACTTGGGCAAAAAATGTTGCAGCATAAGTGATGATGACAATCATGATTGGCCCAGCAATAACAATAAAATGCAAAACTTCACCTTTATGAAGGTGAAACGCCGAATTTATGACCAGCAGCAGCAATAGATAAAGAATGAGAAAAGTCCTTCTTCTGTCTGCCATTCCTATGATTTGTCCAATTAAAAATGCATAAAGGCCGATAATGACAAGTATAAAGAAGCCAGTCATGAGATTAGCAAGTGCAAAGGTGATCAAACCTTGTACCGCGAAATACAGAATCACTCTTTTCTTAACCCAGCGATATGAGTGCCAATGAAGCAAAGCAAAAATGGCGATTAATATGGTAAACGCATAAAGCAATAAAATGGACCAGCCCCCAGAAACAAATTGCAGCACGATAGAGGCTATATAGATCATGAGAATAAAAGCCAGGCCCGGCACTCTGAGTGCAAGCATGTTTAATGCCCGCCTATCATGTGAGTAATATTTATCTTTAAAAGGATTCCTTATAAGCAAACCTTATCCACTTCCTTTACCTGTTTCACCGAATAGAGATTCATGAAAATCGAACCCATATTTCAACGTGCAAACATACATGTATCCAATCATTTTATAGGAAGAGAAGGAACACAACAATATCAGGTGCAGGGAAACATTAGAGTTTCCAACAAGTGATCATTGCCCAAACGTACATGAACGTTCTGCCTCTATGTACGTTTTATCTTTTCAAATTTACCTTTAAAATCATAAGGAACTTACTATTCATTGAAGGAATGATCATCATTGAAATCGATTGATCTCACAATTTTATCATTAAAGAGAAAAGGAATCCGGACCGAAAAGGTATTAAAAAATCAGAACCCTGATCGATTAAGCCATATGACAGACAAAAATGCGCAACCAAAAAGCAAGGAAAAAGAGGAATGAACATGTATTGGTTTCTAGGTGCTTTATTATATTTTCTGATCGGTACTTATATATTCATTAGAGTCACTAGAGACAGCCAATCAGGCTCATGGATACTGCTTGCATTAGCAGCTCCACTCATCATTGCTGGCTACCCTTATTTTTATTCAAAGAAGCTTCTTTCCAAAAGACGCTGAAACAGCTGTCATTCAAACCGCACATTGGTAAAATGATCAATACCGGGATACAATCTAGGTATTCTATGGAAAGGAGTCTTGCTTTATGAGTCAAAGAGTGTCCTACTATGAGATTGCACCTGAAGGTATGAAAATCATGATGGATATGGAGAAATACACGAAACAATCCTCAATTAACCGAACGACGAGAGAACTAATCAAAATCAGAGTCTCTCAAATGAACGGCTGTACCTTCTGCATAGATATGCATACGTCCGATGCCCGCAAAATGGGAGAAACTGAACAGCGAATTTACTGTTTACATGCTTGGAATGAATGTGATTTTTACTCACCTGAAGAGAAAGCGGCTCTCGAACTATCTGAACACATCACGCTCATTCCATCTAAAAGGGTTCCTGATGAGCTATATCATCGGGTGCGGGAACATTATGATGAGGAACAATATGTTGACCTTGTTCTGATCATTAATCAAATAAACAGTTGGAACCGCATCTCTATTGCAATGGGGAATCGAGCTGCTTCAAAATAAGAAGAAGGAGTAAGATTAGAACAAATCTTACTCCTCCTAGATATCGTGCCTCATCATCTGATGTTTCCGCTTCAAAATCCTAAATCTTCACGTTTAGGTGCTTTTCAAACGCGATTTTCCCGCTTTGTGTAATCCTAATCGCTCTCGTTTTAGGCATACGAACGATCCATTCTTCTTCTAACATGCGCACCAATAGGGCGTTTCCTAATGCTCCTGCAATATGATGCTGCCGTTCACTCCAATCCAAACAGCAGCGGGCAAAGGCTCTCCTCTTATTCCGTTGTTGCTCTTCATTGATGCCTAACTTCGAAAAGAATAAAGCACCCTCTGAAGTCACCTCAAAGTTTAAATCAACTTTTTTTAACATCCCCTGCTCAACTAGTGAATGTGCCATTTGCACGCCCACATAACCTGCCAAATGATCATAACAGGTCCGGGCGAAATGCAAGTCCTTTTTCTCTTTTGACTCTTTTAAAGATTTGACTTTTGCTTTAGGCGCAATATGAAGCAATTGTTCGATCACATTTGCAACATCTGAGTCAGCCAATCTGTAATACCGATGTCTCCCATGCTTCTCTACGCTAATCAGCTTTGCTTCAAGCAATTTATTCAGGTGAAAACTTGCAGTTTGAGGTTTAATGTTAGCGAGATATGCAAGCTCTCCCGCAGGGTGTATCCTTCCATCCATCAGACTGAGAAGAATGGAAGAACGCGAGGGATCTGATAGCAACGAAGAGATTTTTGCAATATTAGGATTCATGATTTTCCTCCTTACATTCATATTTCGATGATAGTTGAAATGTTAATCCTTTACAATATAAATGTAAGCGTGACAAGGAGGAAAAAACGTTGGACATCAAAAAACAAGACACTCGTCGATTTAAGGAAATCAAACCCAAGATCATGTATTATGGTACCTCGACATTTCTTCTAACCACATTGAATGAGGATGGAACCACTAATATTAGTCCTATGTCTTCTTCTTGGGCTCTTGGACATTATATAATCCTTGGAGTAGGACTGGGAGGAAAAGCCATCGACAATTTGGAAAGACACAAAGAGTGTGTCATAAACTTGCCTGGCCCGGATTTATGGGAAAACGTTGAAAGAATTTCATCTTATAGCGGAAAAAAGAGTATACCGCCTTTAAAGAAGCAGATCGGATTTACATATAAAAAAGAAAAATACGAGGCAGCAGGGTTAACGCCTTTACAATCAAAAACAGTATCACCAACACGAATTAAAGAATGCCCTATCCAAATCGAAGCCGAAGTGAAACACATTCGGCTTCCAGAATATGAATCGTCATTCGCAATTGTAGAGACGCAGGCACTACATTTTCATGCCGAGGAAAGTATCATTCTGGACGAAAACCATATCAACCCTTCCAAATGGAGCCCGCTTATCTATAATTTCAGACACTACTTTGGTTTAGGAAGAGAAGTCGGAAAGACTTTTCGTTCAGAGACATGATTATTTTAAGACCGAACCATGATTTGGTCTATTCTAGTAACCCTTGTTATTATCAGATCAAGCGATCATTAGGCTTGATCTCTTTTTTAGTGAAACATCCATTTAAGGATATAAAAGTTACCTGCTTGCCAATTCTTTAATCATTAAACCCAACTCATAAATCCCCTTTTGAAGGTCTTCAAGAGATGCATAAGCATATGATAAGCGAATATAATTCCCTTTTTCCTGAGCATAGATACTGCCGAGATTGATCAGAATCCCTTTTGATAAGGCTTTAGTATAAAGTAATTTCATTGATATGGAAGGCAATATTTTTATCCAGACAAAAAACCCTCCTTTTGGGATATTCCATGTCGCCACTTCTTTCAAATGAGTTTCTAAAGCACTCAAGGCCAATTCTCTTCTCACCTTTAATTGCTGCCTAACCTTTTCTACATGCTGCTGGTAGTGGCCGGAAGTAAACCACTCTGCCGCTACTCTCTGGGATAGCGAACTGGATCCGTAATCTGTTTGCATTTTAATGTCAGATAAACGTTCAATCACCGGTTCCGGTCCGACGATCCATCCAATCCTCAAACCTGGGCTTAATGTTTTCGATAAACTTCCTATGTACAGTACGTGTCCATTTTTATCAATTGTTTTAATAGGATATGGCGGAATTTCATCGATCCATAACTCACGATAAATGTCATCTTCAATAATAGGAAGCTGTGTATTCTCACTTACTGCTAGGATTTCTTCCCGTCGCTTTTTAGACATAAGAATACCAGTCGGATTGTGAAAACATGGATTTGTATATAAGATAGCCCTTCCCCGCTCTCCTCTTGTTAAATGAACATTTTCAGGCAAAAGTCCTTCATTATCCATAGGAAGTCCAGTCAGCTTCATACCAGCTGATTGAAATACGTGTAATGAATAAAGGTAGGAGGGCTGATCAAGATAAACGGTTGATCCTCTTTGTAACAGCCCCATTGATATCAGCTGCAAGGCTTGCAACGCTCCTGAGACAATCAGAATGGAAGAAGATGAGACGTTGATTCCAATGGTTTTTAAATAGTTGCTTAATGCCTCCCTCAAAGGTAAGTAACCTTTTGGTTCTTCATATCCGAATGCCTCCATGTGTTGAGATACCTTCCCCATTATTTCTTTCATAACAGCCAAAGGAAAAATCTCAGCTGAAAGTTCACCTTTACTGAGCTGTATAAGGTCTGTATTTGATTCTGATTGATTTATCTCTTGAACGATTTTTCGGCTTGGCATCTGAATGCCAGAGGTGACATATTGATCCCAATCGGGAGCAGAATTCTTAGCCATCAGTGTCCATGTGTTGTTGATAACAACTGTGCCTTTCCCCATTGTGCCTTCTATTAGCCCATCGGCCATCAATTCCTCTAACGCTGTAATCACTGTGCTCCGATTTACCTGAAAATCTTTTGCAAGCGTGCGCTGGCTTGGAATCTTGCTTCCAATCGGCCACTCTCCATTTCCTATTTTCTCTTTAATAAAATGAACGATTTGTCTGTACTTAGGGAGCTTTTTCATCTTTTTTTCTTCTGGAAAGCTCATAGAATCGGTCTCCTTAAAATAAATTGGTTGGGTCAAAATCCGTTTAACTGGTTGAAGCCATATCACCAAATCTTTATTAATATAAAAACACATTAAATAACTGGTTGGTTTTTGTAAAGAGGAGTGGGAAATATGCAAAAGAAAACAGTTCAATTGATAACCTCAAACAGTCTGATGATCTGTTTATGGGCATCTGCTTTTCCGGGAATTCGCGCAGGACTAGAAGGGTACACACCAGAACACCTTGCTTTATTTCGTTTGTTAATCGGCTCTATGGCATTATTGCTTTTTGCTGTTTTGACTCAGATGCGCCTACCCGACTTGAAAGACATTCCTGCCATTTTTCTTTTAGGGTTTTTAGGATTTGCACTCTATCACATTTTGCTGAACATCGGTGAAAAAACAGTTAGTGCCGGAGTTGCAAGCTTACTCGTTACTACGGCACCGATCTTCTCAGCCATGCTATCCCGCCTGTTTTATAAAGAGCATTTTGGATTTACGAAATGGCTTGGCTCTATGATCAGTTTATTGGGTGTATTATTGATTGCATTTGGGGCGGGAGACTTTACATATTCAATGAGCGGTATCTTGGTCATCCTGCTGGCAGCATTTTCGGAGAGTATTTATTTCGTTTTTCAAGCCCGCTATATAAAAAAATATGGTTTTATTCCATTCGTTACATTTACCATTTGGGGCGGAACAATACC
This sequence comes from Bacillus sp. EU52, assembly GCF_037964975.1. Taxonomy (NCBI): domain Bacteria; kingdom Bacillati; phylum Bacillota; class Bacilli; order Caryophanales; family Bacillaceae; genus Bacillus; species Bacillus sp. EU52. The sequence goes on along the minus strand of NZ_CP150177.1, from coordinate 556,964 downwards.
TATGCTTGTGTTTCTGCCAGGCTTAGGCGAAGAGATGATGAACGCTTCAATAAGCGCAACTTTGTCTATCGTTTACTTAGGATTATTGCCGACGGTTATTCCTTACTTCGCACTAGCATATGTCACTTCACTCGTCGGTGCTTCAGAAGCAACCCTTTCACTTTATGTTACACCGGCTTTAGCCTTGATCATATCTTGGATCTGGATCGGCGAAATACCCACACTGCTCTCTCTGCTAGGCGGAGTGGTTACAGTTGGCGGGGTATGTTTTACCTACCTAAAAGTAAATAAAATGAATAAGATTTTCATCACCCATTTTTCTGCTAAAAGGGTAAAAAAACTCTAAAACAAAAAAGATACCAACATCGGTTGGTATCTCCTTTTAAGGTTCTTTCATTAAGATTAGCCAGAGTAGTAAATAGTGTATTCCGTTACCGGCTTAAACCCTAGTTTAGCTGCTAATGCAATGGACGAATTGTTGCAGATATCACAATCCCAGCTAGGAACAATCCCATTTTCCATACAAAACGCTATAAACCTATTTGCTACGCAATAAGCTAACCCCAGTCCTCTATATTCCTCAAGTGTATAGATATCCATTTCCGCTCGATTATGCCCTAAAAATATAGAAGTACACTCACTTACTACATGATTGCCATGTAATACGGCAAATCCAAAACCTTTTGAAGCAAACTTTGAGACAGAATTCCAATACTCCTCATAATAAGCGCTGTTAAACGCTGTGCTGTGTGAAATGATGTCTTCGTCAATTCTTTTCAATACAAGCCCCTTTGGCAGTTGCAAAGTCTTTTTGAAAGATTTTGGTTGATAAGAAAATGCAGCTCTTCTCATTTGGTTCAAGTCATCTTTCAGTATGGGTTTCAGTACACTATCCCATGTATCACTGGAAGAAAACAAGGTAAATCGTTTTGATGATTTCACTTGTTCTTCATAATATCCTGCAATGAAATCATGAAAATCCCGATTCCCTTGGTCTCCCGCAATAAAATAAATGCCTGATTCAGTTCCTATAAAAAACGATTTAGGAAAGGTTTGATCATCTGCATAAACAGCTCCCGGAATGGTTTGGTCTAATATTGAATAGACAAATGTGGGACAATATTTGTCATCAAACATTGTTTTTAAGCTACTGTATTTTTCTTTTGTTAATTCCTGCAAAACAGACAACTCCTTTAAAACACCGTCTCCTTCATGATTCTGTTCACAAATCAATTTTCCTCTGTCACCAGCTAAATAACTTCCCTGTTACGAATCTCAGACAAATAAAAACAGGTGTCTGCACTCAGCTCGCAGACACCTGTTGAACAACACATTGCATTATATAAACCCAAGGAAACGCTGAGTATATCGATTTCTTATTCCCCAGTTACAGCAAACTGTTTTAAACAGTCACCAATTTCATCACATACCCTTTGGAAACACTTCTTCTGTTCCGTGTGCTTTTGCCGGATCATCAAATTTATCCGATGTTTGATTTGAAATATCAATCCCTGCTTCTTTCATTGCTTTGACAGCACTCGATGTCATCCATGAGCTTCGATTCCTGCGCTGTACACATTCCACTTAGCCCCAAGGTATTTTCTCCCCCACCCTTCAGCCATTTGGCTGCGGCAAGAGTTACCAGTGCATTGTTTTCCTTGATATAGTGACCTTGTCCTTTTAGAAACAAGAATGGATTATCAGCAGCCAAATATACAGGCCGACAAGTGTGATCAATAAAGTGGGTATCGTGAGGATAATTCCTGTTTTAAAATACGTGCCCCAGGAAATCTTCATACCTTTGTGCGAAAGAACATGAAGCCATAATAATGTCGCTAAGGAACCAATCGGTGTTATTTTAGGCCCTAAATCTGAACCGATCACATTTGCATAAATAAGCGCTTCTCTCATCATCCCATGTGTATCTGTACCGGCAATGGCCAATGCGTCAATCATAACAGTCGGCAAGTTATTCATAATGGAAGAAAGAATCGCCGCAATAAAGCCCATTCCAATTGTCCCAGCAAACAATCCTTGATCAGCTGCGGCTTGAATCACATCTGAAAGGACATCCGTTAATCCGGCATTTCGGACACCATACACAACAACGTACATGCCAATTGAAAAGAATACGATAGCCCATGGCGCCTCTTTCACCACTTTCTTTGTATGGACGGCCGGACTCTTTTGCGCAGCGATTAAGAAAATGATTGCAATGCTGCCCGCTACCACTGATACAGGGATAGAAAAAAATTCACTTGCAAAATATCCAATTAACAGCAGCCCTAAGATATACCATGACAGTCTGAACATGTTTTGATCTTTAATTGCTTCAACAGGTTTTTTAACCTCAGTCAGATCATAGCGTTTTGGTATGCTTTTTCTAAAGAAAAGGTAAAGTACAATGATGCTCGCCAGCAGCGAAAACAGGTACGGGACAACCATTCTGGATGCATAATCAATAAACGTAATATGAAAATAGTCCGCTGAAACAATGTTGACCAAATTGCTCACTACTAAAGGAAGCGAAGTGGTATCCGCAATAAATCCGCTGGCAATGATAAAAGGAAAAACTAATTTTTCATTAAAATGTAATGCTCTGACCATCGCTAATACGATTGGTGTCAATATAAGAGCTGCACCGTCATTTGCAAATAACGCGGCGACAATAGCTCCTAATAGAGATACATAAACGAACATCCGCACACCGTATCCTTTTGCAGCCTTAGCCATATGAAGCGCTGCCCATTCAAAGAAACCGATATTATCAAGAATTAACGATATCAGTATGATGGCCACAAAAGCCAATGTCGCATTCCAAACAATCCCTGTCACAGTTAACACATCATGAAAATTGACAACACCTGCTATTAGAGCTAAAACTGCGCCTCCACAGGCTGACCACCCTATAGATAAATTTTTCGGCTGCCATATGACCAATACTAGAGTTAATAAAAAGATGAATACTGCCAAAATCATTGATGTCAATCTAATGCCTCCTTACTGGCAACACGCTTGAGTTTTCTTTTGTTTGATATGGTTTAACAATTCATCCTCCTGATCAATTTGATGTAAGATCAATTGCAATGTATCAAACTCAGGACAGGAACCATTTATTGAATAATAACGCCATTGGCCTCTTCTGTCCTCATTCACAAAACCTGCGTTTTTTAATTTCCGCAAATGCTGGCTTATGGCGGGCTGGCTCATTTCGAACATATCAACCAATTGACAGACACAATATTCTTTTTCAAGAAATAATCTCATCATTATAAGCCTAGTTTGATCACTAAGTGTTTTCAAACAACGACTCATCGCCGCAACATCAATCGTCATATGAGCTCCTCCTTCCCAAATCAATATATAAGCAAATCGTTATATACACGCCAAATGATTATACATTCCCCTTTACGTTTCCATATGTAGCGCTCCGTATATCTTAAGGATCAAAACTTTGAAACGAAAACCTGAGTCGCTCCCCGCGTTTCCTTAGCGCCCCCGTCATTATATAAACTTTTATTTATATAAACAATCCCTTATATTCGGAACATCAGATATTCCGGTATAAATATTAGACTATTTCAGTTATGGGAGTAGTCATAGAACCCAAGATGAAAATAGACAGATCCTCTGGATATTAAAAAACAGGTCTCTTTAGAGGCCTGTTTACATTGCAAGTATTTTTTCGATTGCCATGACATCTACATAATGGCCATCGATTTTCCCCTGTTCTTTAAATACTCCAACTTTGCGATATTCCATTGAAGTATAGAACCCTTGTTCCAATCGATGAAAAGGAAATGTAATAATATAATGTATTCACGATTGAATGACTTCTTTTTCGACATCCGATAAGAGAACTTTTCCCTCGATGATTCCGCTCAGCAACAAAAATCTTATCTTTCACTGTGCGATTAGAGAGAACCAATTTGTCATATAAACCGTAGCTTTTGCAGTTCTTATCAGCTACATACTCTCTGTAGCAGAGGTAGCTTGAACTCCCTTAAACGCGTTCATCACCAAATCATGCACATAGGAATCATTCACCTCATCCCCTGTTATAAGCAGACGATAGAAAATTGGTCCGTAAATGAGATCTATGCTTACTTCAATATCAAGATTCTCTCTCAATTCACCTTTCTGAATTCCCTTTTCTAGAAGGCCTTTCGCTTGGAGGCGGCGAGGCTGGAAAAATCGCATGCGATATTCTTCTGCCAATTTTTCATCCAACTGCCCTGCACCTATTAATTCCTTAATAACGGTTCCTTCCCGGCTTGTCAAAAACCTAGCTAAATTCGTGGCGTGGGTTACTATATCTTGTACTGACGACCCTGTATCAGGCACAGGCAGCCTGTCCGTCGCTGTCGAAAGAAAGCTGTCCATGATAACGGCAGCTTTGTTAGACCACCATTTATAAATCGTTGCTTTACTCACTTTCGCACGCTCGGCAATTTTATCGACTGTCACCGCATCTAAGCCTTTTTCCAGCAATAGGCCATAGGCTGCAGAGAGAATCGCCTTATGAGTTCCTTCATCACGCGGCCGCCCTCGTTTACTCTGCACATGAATCATTCCTTCCCTAAATATAAACTATACGTTCAGTATACTTAACCTGAATAAAAAAGAAAACAGAAACCTATTTACAAAACTGAACGTTCAGTATATTATTTTCATTAATCAACAAAACTGAACGTTCAGTTTATAAAATCACTTGTGTTGAGAAGTCATGATTACACTCAAAAAACCACTTAAAAAGGAGTTCATTCTTATGGCTAATGGAAACAAACAAGCAGGTCAGAGGATTTCACCCAGTTTAACCCTTCTTCTCGCAACTGCATGCGGTATCATTGTTGCTAATCTTTACTATGCACAACCCTTGGTCGGATTAATTAGTAAGGCAATTGGACTTTCTCCAAGCAGTGCTGGATTAATTGTCACACTCACTCAAATCGGATACGTTGCCGGCTTATTATTTCTTGTCCCTTTGGGAGATATTATCGAAAACAAAAAACTTATTGTTGTATCGCTCCTTCTAAGCGCAGCGGCTTTGACACTAACAGCATTTGTGAAGCATGGAACACTGTTTTTAGCAGCTGCGTTTTTCGTCGGATTGGGATCAATCGCAGCCCAAGTGCTTGTTCCATTTGCATCATACCTTGCATCAGACGCTGCACGCGGCCGGGTTGTTGGCAATGTCATGAGCGGCTTATTACTCGGTATTATGCTTTCCCGTCCGATATCTAGTCTAGTCGCTGATATCTGGGGTTGGAATGCAATATTCGCTTTGTCCGCCGTGGTAAGTGTTATCCTGGCCATCGTATTATCAAAAGTGCTTCCTGCCAGAAAACCAACAGTAAATACAAACTATACTGCCTTACTCGGTTCAATGTGGAAGCTGCTGCGCACGACTCCAGTCTTACGCCGCCGTGCCATCTATCATGCGTTTGTATTTGGAGCTTTCAGCTTGTTCTGGACAACTGTTCCTTTATTATTGTCCGGTCCTGATTTTCATTTTTCTCAGAAGGCAATAGCACTCTACGCATTGGTGGGCATTGCGGGTGCAGTCGCTGCACCAATAGGCGGCCGCCTGGCTGATCGAGGCTTAACCAGGCTTGCCACTGGAATCGCTCTCGTTGTTGTCATTGTCTCTTTATTACTGCCCCTCATGATTCAGAGCAGCTCCCCCGTCGGTATAACAGTTCTAGTGGCCGCAGCTATTCTGTTAGATATGGGTGTATCTGCAAACCTTGTGCTCAGTCAACGTGCTATTTTTTCGTTGGCGCCTGAAATTCGCAGTCGATTAAACGGATTATTCATGGCGATCTTCTTTCTAGGCGGTGCGATAGGGTCATCAATTGGAGGATGGGCATATGCCTCAGGCGGATGGGATACAGCATTATGGATTGGCATCGCTTTTCCGGTCATCGCTTTGCTTTATTTCATCACAGAGAAATAAGTCTTTCACCAAAAATAAGCAGTCAGGACCAAGCGAATAGCTTATTTTTGGTGGCTTCTTCTTTTTTCGCTATATGTTAAAATCCCTCTGCTGAACAAGAAAAAATCCCGCTTGGTTAATACAGAATTTTCCAAAATCAATCTTTATGTTAAATCGACACCCTCCAGCTGTTTCAAATATCTTTGCAGGCGAACCTTCGGGTTTAATTCTATATTTGTAATATGCTTTACATACCGATTCGCACTTTCGGCAATTTCTTGGTCACTAATTGTATTGGCGCGATATTCGGCAAAGGAAGGCAGATAGGTCATGCCTACTAAATGGGCAGATGCTTGGAACGGTTTTGTCAGCTCGCTTATCGAAAACAAGTTATATCCGCCGGCTTGATAAGAGTGTTCAGGTGAACCGATGGACATGGCAGTTACCCACTCTTTCCCCTTCAATTTATTTCCGCCGGGACCATGAGCCCAGCCAAACGTAAACACTTCATCAAACCACTGTTTTAAAAGCGGGGGGCTGCTGTACCAGTAAATGGAAACTGAAAAACGATACGGTCATGGGCCAGGAGCTGCTGTTGTTCAAATTCCACATCAATTGGTTGATCACGATATTTTTCATAAAGATCATGGACAGTTACATCCGGTTCACTTAAAACGGCTTCTTTCCACTTTTTATTGATACGAGAGGATTCTATATTCGGATGTACAACGAGTACGAGTGTTTTCATATGATCCATTCCTTTCATTCCTTTGATGTGACATCATTATATGATGTATATTAAAATATAAAAAGTACGCACATTGAATGTATATAGTATCAAAAAGTATACTATTAGGAGTGAACAGCTTGAGAAATCGTAAACTCGGCATTGATTATTCTTCTGATGACTTTGAAGGATGTCCGGTGGAGACAACATTAGATATCATCGGAGGTAAGTGGAAAGGCATTCTTCTTTATCATCTCATTGACGGTAAAAAGAGGTTTAATGAGTTTCGAAAACTATACCCAAAAATTACCCAGCGTATGCTCACGCTGCAATTAAGAGAATTGGAACGGGATGGCGTGATTCACCGCGAGGTTTATAAACAGGTCCCTCCAAAAGTCGAATACTCTTTAACTGAGTTTGGAAGAACATTAGAACCTGTTATCCTGCACATGAAGGACTGGGGAGAAAAATATAAAGACAGGATTGATAAGCTCGAAGCAGCACGTAAAGCTGAAGATAAAATCTAATAACCAGAAAAAATACCAAGGGTTTTGACGCCCTTGGTATTTCTGTGATTCAGACCTTCACCGGTTATTCACCCACAAGCCTCAAAAAGTGTTTTTGATTACATTTACCGTCGGCATGTCAGTTACGGTTAAAAAGGTCATTCTATTTTTTAGTGATGATTAAGATTTCTAAAATTGCTGCCCTTCACTTCAGCTACGTCATATACGGTGACAAAGGCGGATTTATCAATATCATTAATAATTTCCTTTAGTTTGGTTTCTTCTAAACGGTTGATGACACATGTGATTTCTTTAAATTTCTCGTGGGAAAAACCCCCGTAAGCTTCTTTATATGTGGCGCTTCGGCCTAATTGATCACGTATTGTCTCTACCATTAATTCAGGTTGGGTTGTAATAATTTGAAAGGTTTTAGAGCCGCTTAAGCCTTCCTCCACAACATGAATCACTTTGGATGCAATGTAGTAAGCAATGACTGAAAGCAATGCCCCTTGTAAGCCAAATACTGTGGAAACAAAAATAAACACAAATAGGTTTAAGAATAGAATGAGATCGCTCGTTCCGAATGGCAGTTTTCGGGATAGCAGCACAGCAAGCATGTCAATTCCATCTAATGCGCCGCCATTACGCAGCGCCAGCCCCATTCCGAATCCAAGGATAATCCCGCCGACAACGGTAATTAACAGGGTATCTCCTTCTATGATGGCGGGTGTGTGGTGGAAAAAGCTTGTCCCCGCGGCAAGCGATACGATTCCGATAATTGATAATAATGCAAAGCTTTTCCCAATTTGCTTATATCCTAACCAGACAAATGGAATGTTGATCACAGCAATCAAAATCCCCAGCGGCAAGTTGAATAGCTGTGAACCAACGATGCTAAGACCCGTCACCCCTCCATCAGATACACTGTTTGGAATGAGCACTGTTTCTAGTCCATATGCCGCTATGATTCCTCCAATGATAACCATGATGATTTGGAGAATCATTTTCGCTTTAAATTTCTTATGTTTTTTGGGTGTATTCATACCATTCCTCATTTCTCAAATATTTCGTTATATTTAAATATACCATAATAGATATTTTCAGCTAAAAACATGCGTTTTTTTAAATAAAGTAACTAACAGTAAGGTAACCCTCTTTGACTTAGAACATTCATGTACCGTGCCGCCTGTTGAGCAAGCGGCCCCTTTCACTTCAGATCGTGAATCGCCCTCAAACTTCAACACCGAAAACCCTGAATTATTCTGTTATGATACTAAAAAAAGGAGGTTTGATTACAGTGAATAGCTTGTGCCGCAGTAAACAAGCCCCATTTGAATACACCTTATCTCTTATAGGGGGCAAATGGAAAATGAGAATTCTCTATGAGTTAGGGTGTGAAAAAACGATGAGATACGGCGAGCTGAAAAGGGCTATGCCCTTCATCACCCATAAAATGTTAAGCGCACAGCTTAAGGAATTGCAAACTGACGGCCTTATTCATCGGTCTGAGGTTTCTCAAACCCCACTGAAAGTAGAGTATTCGTTATCTGACAGAGGGCGATCTTTGTATCCCCTCATAGATGAAATGTGTAAGTGGGGAATGGTACAAGGAATGCCTCATATGTAAAACTACTTACAAAAAAGTGCGTACTTGTTTCCCAATGAGAGGAATTTTATACTGAATGAAAATATTTCTTAGGAGGAAAACATGACAAAACAAGTCTATATCATTCATGGCTACAGAGCCTCCTCAACAAATCATTGGTTCCCTTGGCTGAAAAAACGTCTGCTCGCAGATGGGGTCCAAGCAGACATTTTAAACATGCCCAATCCGCTCCAGCCAAGACTTGAGGATTGGCTGGATACACTCTCTTTATATCAGCACACTTTACATGAAAATACGTATTTGGTTGCGCACAGCTTAGGTTGCCCCACCATTTTGAGATTTTTGGAACATCTTCAATTACGAAAACAGCTTGGCGGAATCATACTTGTTTCCGGCTTTGCCAAATCATTGCCCACTTTAAAGATGTTAGATGAATTTACACAGGGATCGTTTGATCATCAAACAATCATTGAGTCCGCGAAGCACCGTGCTGTCATTGCTTCTAAGGACGACCAAATTGTGCCTTTTTCATTCAGCAAGGATCTGGCACAACAAATTGATGCTGCGTTATATGAAGTTCAGCACGGAGGTCATTTTCTAGAAGATGAGGGATTTACTTCTTTGCCTATTGTTTATGATGTTTTAACCTCTTATTTTTCAAAGGAAACTCGCTAACATCTTTCCCCCATCTGCTTCAATCGAGCCCGCGAAAAGCGGGCTTTCTGAGTTATCGTTTGATCAATACAGATAACTCACCTTCAAACACTTTTACTTCTTTTTGATTATAAGTAGATAGCAATACTGTGAGTATTCCCAATTCATTTCTCTTTGGCTGCTTATCAAGAACCTCAACAATTGTAAACAATTCATCATCCGGATATACAGGTTTTATGAATGTCATATGATTCATCTCTGTTCCGGCTATAATATCGTCTCCATAGAAACCTTCTTCAATCCAAAGTTTAAAAGATATGGCCAGTGTTTGTATGCCGGAAGCGATAATTCCATTAAATCTGCCTTTACTCGCTTTTTCTTCATCTACATGCATATACTGAGGGTCAAATTCACCCGCAAACCGCATAATATCATCTTTTGATACTTTTAATGATTTCGTTTTGAAGACCTGGCCAATTGTAAACTCATCTAACTTCATTCTTACACCTCTATTTTTTCAATTGTCTATTTTGTTTATTTTAGCACTGTGAGGAGCAAATAAAAAATTCTGTTTTTCGCTAAACAGACATATCGTGGACTGGACTGCTGGCACTCATCATATACTTAAAAAATATTGAACAGCTCTCAACACTTAGTCGTCACTTGGCCGTTTTGCTAAACTGAAAGCTCCCTCATATCTTCCAGGCAGCCTTCAGTTTTTTTATACCTTCTCTTATGTCGGATTCAGAAACCCCTGCAAACCCGAGCGAGACCGTTTTTGCAGGAGGATGATTTTGATAAGAAAGAGAAACAGGATAAATTTTTACTCCATGTTTTTTCGCCTTCTCAATTAACTCTTTTTCACCAAATGGCAAATAAACGTCAAGTAAGATACGAAGCCCAGAGTTTTCTCCGCGGATTCTGACATGCTCTCCTAATTCCCTTTGCACTGCCTCTAATACAATGGCTCTTTTTTTGCGGTAAAGTTTTCTCATTCTGTTGATGTGTTTTTGCCACTCTCCATTTTTTATAAATTCAGCTAGGGTTAGCTGACTGTGGCAGGACACTGTTTGCTTATATAAGGACGTGATTTCATGCCCCTTTTTTAAAAGAGGTGAAGGAAGAATCATATAGCTGATACGCAGCGAGGGCAAAAGAGACTTAGAAAAAGTGCCCATATAAATGACACGGTTATGCTGATCAAGCCCTTGAAGAGAAGGAACCGGCTGTCCTGTGTACCTAAATTCCCCGTCATAATCATCCTCTATGATAAAGGATTGATTTTCGGCCGCCCATTTGAGCAGCTGAATTCTTCTGTTTATTGTCATTATGGTTCCCAGCGTAAATTGATGGGAAGGTGTGACATATACAAGGTTTGGCTGCTGTTCTTTGATCTTCTGTATACAGATTCCTTCCTCATCGACTGGTATCGGAACAATATTCATGCGGTTGGCTTCAAAAATTTTGCGTGCTCTTGGATAACCAGGATCCTCATACCCTATAGAAATATTCGGCTCAAAAACTTGGCACAAGATTTGCAGCAGAATAGGGTTCCCGGCACCTATAATCACTTGTTCAGGGCCGCAATGAACACCCCGAGATTGATACAGGTACTCTGCAATGAGTGTTCTCAGCTCAAACTCTCCTAAAACATGTCCCGGCCGATAAAGCTCGTGTCCATATTGGTCTAAGCTATTGACCATGCTTTTTCGCCATGCGGAAAAAGGGAAGTAAGAAGAATCTACATTCCCATAATGAAAATCAATCCATTGTTTATTTTCTTCTGCTTCTTGTTGAATGGGTGTTGTGCTTGGCATTCTATCATAAGCAAAATCAGAATCATGATAATCAGCAAACCACCCGCTTCTTGGCTTGCTCACAATATAGCCCTCAGCAGCGAGCTGTTCATAGGCACGTTCTACAGTCGTTTGGCTGATGGAAAGCTGATTCGCCAAGAGTCTTTTTGAAGGAAGCTTCATTCCTTTTTGAATACGGCCCCGATGCATATTTTCTTTAAAATACCGATAAAGCTGCTGATAAAGCGGAATATCCAGAGTTCTATTCAAAAAAGGCGTGATATCCATTTGCACGTTGTTCTCCTAACTGGTATGCATTTTTTTATGAAAACTGGCCGTTTAAAAAAGGCCAATTCCAGTTTATAGTCATTGTAATCCTTAGCTGCTGGTTTTGTTAAGAAAATACAGACAATGAACAAGAAAGATATGTGGAGTGATTATAATGAACAAAACAACAAATGGCTGGATAAATGGTTTTATAGGCGTACTCATTTTCAGCGGCTCGCTGCCTGCGACCCGTTTGGCTGTGTCAGACTTCGATCCGTTATTTCTCACCGTTTGCCGTGCTGCGATAGCTGGTGTACTGGCGGGAGGTCTCCTTCTCATCTTCCGGCAGCAGCATCCTGCCAAAAGAGATCTCATTTCATTATTAGTGGTAGCGTTTGGCGTAGTGATTGGTTTCCCGTTGCTGACAGCTTTAGCGCTTCAGCATGTCACATCCGCACACGCCATTGTCTTCATTGGACTTCTTCCACTCGCAACGGCGGTCTTCGGCGTACTGCGCGGGGGTGAACGCCCTCGGCCCGTCTTCTGGATTTTCTCAACCGTTGGCAGCTTGTTAGTAGCAGGTTTCGCCCTCATTCAGGGGGGAGGTTCATCCCCGCTTGGCGACGCGTACATGCTGGCTTCTATTGTCGTATGCGGTCTTGGTTATGCAGAAGGGGCAAGGCTTTCACGTCGTCTGGGGAATTGGCAGGTGATCTCATGGGCACTCGTTCTGTCGCTTCCTCTTATGTTGCCATTGTCGTTCTTTTTTACGCCGGACTCATGGTCGGACATCGGCGTTCCCGCACTGCTCAGTCTTGCATATGTATCCTTATTCAGCATGCTGATCGGCTTTGTGTTCTGGTATCGAGGTCTTGCCCAAGGAGGAATTGCGGCGGTTGGGCAGCTCCAGCTTCTCCAGCCTTTTTTTGGGCTGCTGCTTGCCTCAGTGATTCTGCACGAGAAAGTGGGCTGGGCACTCGTAGCAGTGAATATCGCCGTTATCATGTGCGTTGCAGCAGCTCGGCGATTTGCAAAGTAAGGCAGACCTTTAAGCATAAACTTCAAAAATGCATGAAGGTATAAAAATACCAAGGGCCAGCAACCCTTGGTATTTTGTATGCGATCGAGGAGACTTGAATCTCCCGCCTAGACAAATAAGTCAACACCCATTTCCTGCCTCCATTATAAAATCCGCTCTAGTAAATCCCCCACTTTTTCTGCCATGACACGAGGCGGATAAGGCATTTCGTTTTTTAACCACCACTCCACTACCCCTACGTAAGCATTTGCTATAAATTCAACAATGACATCTTCACTTTGGCCGTAATTCTTGCCTTTCGTTACATCTACATCTTTCCTGAACTCTTCGATATTAAACTTAAGGAACTGACTGCGAAAATATCGAGCGCCTTCACTGGCTAACATCGTCGAAAAGAATAAATAATTACTCTCAAGGTATTCCATGCAGTGTACAGTCGATTCAATCCAGTCCATTTCAGCTGCCGACTCACAAAAATCCCCCATATTATTTATATGCTCTTCCATAATTTTTTCTAATAGATCAAATTTATCTAAGTAATGAAGATAGATTGTTCCCCGGTTTACATTTGCCCTTTCAGAAATTTCCTTAATCGTAATATGATCAAAACTTTTTTCAGTCATCAGCTCAATCAGAGCTATTTTAATAGCCTCTTGGCTTTTGGTTATTCTTCTATCCACTTTGGACATAGCTTTTCACCAAACTTTCTTAAGATAATCAACAATTTAGAGTGGAATGTTGAATAATCAACAAATAGCCTGAATGTAACCATTGTACACACCATGTTTGTATTTACAATAATAAATAAAAGCTGATAGTGAATCATGCTTTTTCCCGAATGAAGTCATTGTCCATTTTAGTTAGTTGAGAATTATTTTGTAAACACAAAGAAAGGGTGTTATTTCGATGAAATTAGACCGCTTATCCTAAAGGTACTCTAAATTCGAATTTGATCTGCAGCCCAACTATAAATCCGTCAAGAGGCAGAATGTAATGAGGTGAAGAATGATTAAAAGACAATTTACGATCATTAAGGAAACAGGGTTTGCGCGACCAGCTACCCTGTTAGTCAGTATAGCTCATCGGTTTACATCAGATATTTTTCTTGAATACCAAGGGAAAACTGTTAACCTCAAACAAGCGCCAAAAGCCATCATGGACATTATGGATTTAGGAATTAAACCAGGAACCGAAATACATATATACGCTCATGGAGCCGACGAAGCGAAGGCAATTCAAAAAATGAAAGAGCATTTACTAAAAAACGATTATATACAGTAATCAAAATCTATCGTAGTAGCGAGATTGTTATCGTTGGTTGATTTATTTATTTTGCGACAAAACAGCTTTTCAGATCATGCGTTCATTTTTCTTCTGGTGATCATTCAACCTAAAATACAAAAATTAAAAAGGATCTACAAACGAAAATGGAGGGTTTATATATGTGCAGCAGAACATAATACCAAGGGCAGTTATACCCTTGGTATTATTGGATAACGAAAGAACTTAAATCTCTACAGGTGCTTATAAGCTATAAATGGTTAGTCTCGTGGCATTTCTATGTGCTCCGTTTATGCTTAAGGGTGTTCCACATTTTAATGGATACAATAGAAACCAAAACAAATGATGCGACAACCAATACAGTTCCCATTAATGACTCACTAAAATTGATCACAATGAAATTCGAAAATATCAATAAAGGGATATTCGTAACGATAACCGTTAAAATGTAAGTGGTATACTTGATTCCTACAGCTGCCGATAAAAAACAAACGACATCTGTTGGAGCTATTGGACAAATCATCCCCAGCGCCAAAAACTTATAATTGTAAGTCTCCAATAATTTTTTCAACTCTGGATATTTACGTTCTAAATCCTTCATCATGTTCCCGCTTGAAAACATTCTTGAAAAAACGTAAACCAAGGTTTCGCTCAAAAAAATGCCAGCCATCGACAATATAAAGCTCACAACCGGATCAAAGCATACTCCCCCCAAAAACATGAGAGTCACACCTGGAATAAAAAAGAGAAGTCTAATGATCCAGAGCGCAATAAACAGCAGCATTGCGTATTTTGTGTTCAACGATATAAATTCCTGTAAATCATCCATATCGAGTGACAGTAAATGATATTCCTTTGCTATATAAATGGCTAAAAACCACAAAGCTATAATAAGAAATTTACTTTTCAATTTCTACACTCTCCTCACTTTCCATACCTACATGATAAGCAATAAGAATGAAGAAACTCTCCGTAAAATTCTTAAGGTTTCTTAAGTTTTATTCTAAAGAAAAAAGCTTATGGAAACTTTCCTCCATAAGCTTTTATATACACAATGGGTGTTCGACAATAAAGCTCATCCAGCCCTCTCTATAATCCGCATGGATATTACCATTATGAAGCTCAACAATTCTTTTTGAAATGGCTAGCCCAAGGCCGCTTCCTTGTTGATCTGTTCTTGCCTTATCACCCCTGAAAAACCGTTCAAACAATTTGTCTATATTGTCAGCCGGAAAACCCTCAACTTGATTAGAAATTTTCAAAAGTGCTTTGTCACCAATGATCTCAAGGCTTATGAATAATTCAGATGGTTTCCTGCTGTATTTTATCGCATTCATAAAGAGATTATCATAAACGCGAACCATCTTTTCTATATCCATTACAACAGGTACATTGTCTTCTGCAATTGATTTTTGAACACTTAGTCGTTCCTTTTCAAAAATAGGAATGTATTCTCCTATTATTTGTTCCAATAAACCTGACAAATCAGCTTTTTTACAGGTTAACTTAACGTCCGGGCTCGATAAATGCGTATACTCAAACAGCTCATCAATCAGGTATTTCAGTCTTTGCGATTTCGAATCAATCGTTTGAAGATATTCCTGAAATTGCGCTTTACTGTCGTATTGCCCTTTTTTTAATAAATCCAAATATCCGATAATTGATGTTAATGGTGTTCTTAAATCATGGGATACATTTGAAATCAGTTCACTTTTCGACCTTTCTAACTGTCTTTCGTGTTCAAACTTTTTTTCTAACTCTTTGGACATATCATTAATGTTTTGGGCAAGCTGGGTCAATTCATCCCTACTTTCAATCCTAATGGTCAAGCCTAATTTCCCATTAGCAATATGATGAACACTCTCAGTAATAAGCTTCAAATATAATATTTTTTTCCGTGCCATGATAAAAAAAACTGCAATAAAAGTAAGAATAGCTGCCGAAAACTGAAGCAGTATCATAAAATAGCTGCTCCGGATGCTAAACTCTTTGAGATAATTCATCTTTTGTAGATAGACGTTCGATAATATAATGAGTGCCATCATACCCAATGAAACAAGAAAACTAATTGCAATCGCGCCAAGAAGCTTTGCAACCAGCTTATTTCCAAACTTTCTCATATTTTATATCCCGTTCCCCAAACAGTTTTGATGTAAATAGGATGTTTGGAATCCTCTTCTATTTTATCTCTGATTTTTGTAATGTGGACCATGACAGTGTTGTCCGACTTAAAAAAGTCTTCCTTCCATACTGCTTCATATATCTTCTCCACACTCAGAACCATTCCTTTGTTCATGCAAAGAAGTTCGAGTATATCAAATTCTTTTGGGGTCAGCCTGACTTCCCGGCCCCGCACCCATACTTGCCGTGTATCTGTATTTACGGTCAAGTCACCAATTTCAATGATGTTCTTCGTGCTGCTTGTATCAGTATTGTATTTTTTATATCTTCTTAACTGAGATTTAACCCTGGCGATTAATTCTAATGGGTTAAACGGTTTTGATAAATAATCATCGGCACCAGCGGCAAGTCCCTGAATTTTATCCATATCCTCAGATTTTGCAGAAAGCATGATAATAGGCAGATTTCGTTCTTGCCTAATCTTCATACATGCTTCAATACCATCCATGTTGGGCATCATAATATCCAAAATCATCAGGTCAAATTCTTTTTGTTCCAGCAGGTTTAAAGCTTCGATTGCGTCTTTAGCCTTTTGAGTGTACAGGCCTTCATTTTCTAAATAAACAGAGATGAGATTTCTAATGTCTTTGTCATCATCAACAATAAGAACGTTCGACTCCATATAATTCCTCCAAATCATTTTGCGGCATCGAGCAGCTAAAGACATAAGCCGGCGGTACATTTCTAAGCTCTCTTTTTACATCTATTTTGGTAAAAAACTGTTCAAAAAACGGTTTTTTCAACATAGTGTATTGAAAAGTAATGAATTCACCATCTCTTTTTAAAATCTTTGCAGTATCTAATAAAATGTTGGCTGAAACAGTTTTTGGCAAGCTTGCAAAGGGAAGGCCAGAAATCACATAGTCTATATAAGGCATACCATAATCCTTTGCATACTGGCTGCTATTTTCAGCAGATCCATTTACAATAAATACATTCTTTTCGTCTTTAAATGTCTCTTTCAATAGTAAATAAAATTCTTCATTTTGCTCCACTAATAAAATAGTCGTCTCAGGTCTTCTTTTTTCAAGCAGTTTTTTTGTGAATACACCCGTACCCGGCCCGTATTCGACAATGTATGCAGCCTTCTTGAAATCAATTCCATCCACCATTTTATCTCCAAGATATCTTGAACTAGGAAGGATCGCACCAACAGTTCTCGGATTCACTATATACTGAAATAAGAATAACAGGCGTTTCATATCTAATCTCTCCATTTGTTTTGCATTTATATCCCACTTTACATTCAAAACCTGAAGAAAAAGGGGCAAAACTTCTTAAGAATTCTTAAGTTTTCGCGATGTTATTCAAGATCGTTTCCTCTTCTTAAACAGTTTTCAATATCATCCTATCTATTCCATGGTAATATTTAGATACATAAACTTATATATGAAGCTGACCTGAGTTAATGGAGAGGAATGAAAAAATGAAGAAACGCAGAAAGATATGTTATTGCAAAACTGCCCTGCTGCTCATGATTTTGCTTGCTGGATGTACGGGCAGTAAGGATGAAGAAGCACTTCAACCTTCAAATCAAGCTTCTGCTGTACAATCTGACGAAAAACACACTGAGCCTGAAGAGAGCACCAAAATACGCAAGGATGAAGCGGAGCAAATAACAGAATCAGAAGAATCCGCAACAAAAGCTGCAAATGATACCTCTTCAGCAGAAGAGAAAAGCAAAGAAGACAATGTATTGGCAGCATACTCTTCGGAAAAAATCGAATATGCCAGAGTTTGGCTTCAACTCGGACCTAATCAAGAGATAGATGAATTAAATGTTCGACATATTTCGGCTGGCGAGCCAATTAATCCTAATGATGATACAAGTGCCAGCTATCCAGAAGATGTAACCCAGTTAGCAGGTTCTCGTTTAGTGGATGGATCAGTCACTTATCATGGCAATGGGGATGGCACGATTCATGTATATAATGTGCCTTTACGCTGGGATTCCGCTGATGATATAGAAAAAGGCGTCATGCGGGAAGTGACTGAGAGTATCATAAAAAACAGAAAAACAGTGTACCTTGATACAGGCGACGATGAAAAAATCAAGCGGCTCATTGATATTATGATGATTCATTAATCAGTATTCGTTTGTCTGCACCTGACTAGTAAACAATGGCTAATAAGGTATATTAATACAAAAACAAAGTTTAGAGTGTAGTAACTTGCTAAAAATCTTCCGGTTCTATTAGTTCTCCTAGGCATTCTAAATGTGATGAGCCGTACCATTGAGCTATTTCTAGGTGTTGCATTAATATTTTATAACGCTGTCTAGTGGCATACAATGTTAGAAGCATTTCAGCAGTAAGTGAATGTTGTCCTAAGAAAAAAACAAGCATCTTACTATGCTTGTTTTTCTTCTATAGAAAGTATCTTATTACGCTATGATGCTATTCCTTTAGCCTGAACCTTGGCGTGCCTAATCCTTTAATCCCTTTCCATCGAGAATTTTTTGCACATATTTTTCGACTCTCGATTCTCGGGTTTTGGATTGTTTGGCTTGAGAAAAATAAAGAGTGTATGCTCTTTGCCGTCCCGGGGTCAATGCTTCAAAAGCAGTTTTCAAGGCAGGGATTTCATCGAATTTATTTTGAAGTTCTTCAGGGATGTTCAATTCAATATTTTTGTTAACATCCACTTTCAAACCGGCTTTTTCAACTTCAATGGCTTCGTGAATATAGGCTTTCAAAATGTTTTCTAGCTCATTTATTTCCTGAACATTTGTAAACCGAATCTGGCGCGCCGCCTGTACATTCTCCGTTTGTTGAATGAGAATTCCATCGGTATCCTGTAATAAGGCGCCTTTGTGGAACAGAAGCGCGCAATATTCTTTAAACCCATGTATTAAAACGACATTTTTATTATTGTATGTGTAACAAGGATGCATCCACTTAAAATCTTCAGTCAGCTCACAGTCAAGAATGATGGTTCTCAACTTCTCAAATTCTTCCTTCCACTTTTTCGCTTTACTTAAAAATTCATCAACCTTCGGATTCGTTCTGCTATTTGTCATGAAGGAATTCCCCTCTTTCCAAGCTTTTTACATTTATGTGAATTGACAATAATGAAGTCCAGTTTTATTTTTGACATCTCGGTATTTATTTTATTCTTCTATAGGTTCCTTCTCTTATTATTCAATAGATTAAGCTTAAAGTGGGGATGATGCAACAACAAAAAAAGAAGGCCCACAAGCCTTCTCTTCTTGTATAATTATTTCACTGACAATCTGGAAAAATAACAATTCGATTATTATATATCTTTTTTATTCTTGCCAATGCATAAGGTTACGGCAACACTAGCTATACTGACTAAAGTTCCTGCAATAGAAACTAGAATTGTCAAAAAGCCATTGGGAATAAGAAATCCAATTGGAATGAGCCCCAGAAATGTGAAAACGATAAAACATTGGTATACACCAGATATTATTCTTACAACCAAATTGCCAAAAAAGGACATGACTAATGGAGGGATAAATAAAAATACAACGATCCCAATTGAGATCATCAAGATAAGAGGTTCATCAAATGAGATGACATAATCTCCAGGCGACTCTTTAGCTGCCGCTAAAACAACAACAATAGACATCATTAGTGTAACAAAAACAAGAGAAAACCTTTTTAACAACGTGATGACTCCTTTACCTAAAGCGAGTAATCCTGCCTTTTTCAAATCCGATAACCATTTTATGTGATTCAATTAAAGAATATGCAGTGAGTGACACAGCTATAAGGAATCCTAGTCAAATCTTTATAATAGATTTAATGGAGCAACTATAGTTAGTTAGATTATTAGACGACGCAATAGACTTTATCTAACAATATAACAAATTAATGTAAATTAAACAATCCTATCCTTTATCGTCCCCTAAACCATACCACCACTGGAATGAGTAATAAGGACAACATCCCTCCAGCAAATGATAATGCTAGGTAACTTGAACCTGCCACAATCATTCCAGATAATGCTCCGCCAGCAGCCCCTGACAACGCAATCAGAACATCCACTGTCCCCTGCGTTTTAGCTCGTGTGGCAGTATCAGTTGAATCTACAATAAGGGCAGTCCCGCTTATCAAACCAAAATTCCACCCTAATCCCAGTAAAGAAAGAGCAATGACGAGAAGAACCATAGAATCTCCCGGAGCAAATGCTGCTATTACACCTGCCAAAAGCAACGTTGTTCCAGAGGAAATAGCCATTGCGGTACGTCCCAACCTATCTACAAGAACACCTGTAACCAGTGAAGGGAGATACATAGCACCTATATGAAAACCAATAACAAGCCCTACTGCCCCCAAGTCATGCCCATGATGTCTCATATGAACCGGTGTCATTGTCATAATAGCTACCATTACTATTTGGGTAAGAACCATAACCGTTGCCCCAACGATTATCCCTTTTTTGTTTTCTGTATGCTCAGTTGCCGCCAAATGTCCTTTATCACCAGGCTCTTCATTTGCCGCTTCTATTGTTCTTGCTATAACTAATGGATCTGGACGAAGCATAATGAAAAGGACCACACCTGCTAACATATATGCTGCTGCGGCTAAAATGAAAGGGCCAGCAAGTGATGGAACACCAATAGAAAGAGCGAAATCCCCCATCACATTCACTAAGCTTGGACCTGCCACTGCGCCAAATGTAGTAAAAACCATCGTAATACTAACAGCAGTCGCTCGCTGCTTATGATTTGCTAAGTCTGTACCAGCATAACGCGCCTGTAAATTAGTGGCTGTACCTGCACCGTAAATAAGCAACGAAATAAATAACAAGAAAATACTATTTATGATTGCTGCCATAATAACGCCTATTGCTCCAAGTCCGCCAATCATAAAGCCAGCCGAAAGACCTGTTCGACGGCCATAACGTTGAGAAAGTCTTCCAACAATTAATGCAGATCCTGCTGACCCTAAAGTAAATAACGCAGAAGGCAGACCAGCAAACGCATCAGTGCCAAGCATTTGCTGTGCAATAAGCGCACCGACAGTCACTCCTGCCGCCAGCCCCGCACCGCCAAAAATTTGTGAGATACTCACAACGAATAGTGTACGCTTGTATAACGATTTTTGTTTTTCTGGTGAACCGATGTAGCTTTGTAATGAAGCAGTTTGAACATCTATTGCTTTTACGCTGTCCTTGTCTAACATCATCTGACCTTCCTTTCTAAAAGCCTATTTTTTTATAAACCTCCCTCTAGATGTGGATCATCATAACACGCACAAAAAAGCCATACAATGTCATAATTGTATGGCAAACAATATTAGGTAAGATCATCTAGCAAACGTCTCAGGATCATTAATCCTTGTTCAAGCTCTTCAAGTGTTTTTGGTGCACAGACAGAAACCCTTACAGCCCTTTCAGGACAACTATTTCCCACTACAAAGCGTTCAGCCGCATACACTTGCACTCCATGTCGAGCAGCCAATTCTTCAAATTCGGCACCAGACATTTTACCCGGTAACAACAACCAACGAAAAATGCCTGTTTCAACACCTAAACATGTATATCCCGCAACATATCGGTTTACGAGTTGATTTCTGCGAATGGTTTGTTCACGATGACTCTCAATTAAGACTTCAAATTGATTTGATACAATCGTGCGAGCAGTAAGTTCAGCTAATAGCGGGGAAACGGTTATATTTAAATTATAAAGCGCCTTCGATATTGGCTCCTTATATTGTCTCGGCACTGCTACATAAGCCAAACGCAGGCCTGGCGCTAACGATTTTGATAAACTTGCAATATGAATAACCTGTTGCGGTGCGAATGAGGCGAGTGCCGGAAGCGGATTTTTGTTGAGAAGATGGTACGATGCATCCTCAATAACAAATAGATTATATTTCTTTGCAATGTCTGCAACCATTCTTCGATTCTCAACAGACATAAAGGAAGTCGTCGGATTATGATAATCGGGGATTAAATACAAACCTTTAATATTTTCGTTTTTACACGCATATTCAAGTGACTCCGGACTCATTTCATCGTTTTCTGATTTTATCGGTACGATTTGCACACTAAGCAATGATGCAACAGTTTTTAATCCAGGGTACGTATGATGGTCAACACCGATGCGATCTCCAGGCTTACAAAGACTCGCCAATGTCGCAGCAATCGCATTTTGCCCTCCATTTGCAAATAAAATGTGATCAACGGATGTTTCAAATCCGCCTCTTTGGATGAGCTTTACAGCTGCATCTTTTTGCCAAAGGCTTTCGCCTGCCCGGCCGTAGCTAAACCATTTTTCATAATCCTCCTCCTGAATCATGTTTTTCAGTTGGTGTAACAAGGGCTCATATGAAGCGTGATCTGGAAGTATTGCTCCCATTTCAATTAAATGTGTCGGCTTTGTATCCTCAAGTAAATACGCATTCGACAACGCATCATACGATACAAATGTGCCGCTCCCTACAGTCGCACTTAACAACCCCTTTAACTCACACACTTTAAATGCTTTTGAAATCGTACTCACATTTAAATCTAAATAATCGGCCAATTCTCGCTGTGGAGGAAGTTTTGTTCCAGGTAATAAAACTCCGTTTAAAATATCCTGTTCCAATTGCCCTGCAAGTGCTTTATAAATAGGCTTTTCAGCTTTATCAATCGATGGCTTCCAGCTCATCGGATAATTTTCAAAAGAATTGATAGGCATGATACGCATCCTTTTTCACTCAATTATATGAATGTGCTGCTTATAAGACAATTATAATTTTCTTTATTGATGCCTTTTTATGAACAGCATGCTTCAATAAAACCTGTACAAATACAAGTGAATCACTTACTTTATTTCATATAAGTCATCTTGCAAAACTGTGCACAAAATGTCGGATAAATACATTTCACTCCTGTTATTCTTTGGTTAAAGGAGGCCAAATAAATGGATTTGCTTAAAAGTATGAATAGGGCGTTAAAGTATATTGAAGAAAACCTCACTAACGATATTGATTTTCAAGAGGGCAGCAAAGCTTGCTTTCTGCTCTGAATATCATTTTAAAAGGATGTTTTCCTTCCTTGCAGGTATTTCATTATCGGAATATATTCGTCGCAGACGTCTTACTCTTGCAGCTTTTGAACTGAAAGACAGCAAAGTAAAAGTGATTGATATTGCAATAAAGTACGGTTATAACTCACCAGATTCTTTTGCACGGGCATTCCAAAATTTACATGGCATAAACCCATCAAAAGCCAGACTTAATGGCCATTCCCTTAAAGCTTATCCACGAATGACCTTCCAGCTAACAATTAAAGGAGGAAATGAAATGAACTACCGTATTGAAGAAAAAGAGGCATTTCGCATCGTTGGCATTAAAAAAAGAGTTCATATTATTTTCAAAGGAATTAATCCGGAAATTGCATCTATGTGGGAAAGTTTAGATGAAAAAGCAATAAATAAACTAAAAGAGCTTTCTAATGTAGCACCATCAGGACTCATTAGTGCATCCACGAATTTTTCTGAAGGTCGGACAGAGGAAAACGGAGAGCTCGATCACTATATTGGCGCAGCCACAACGAAACAGTGTCCAGATAATTTCTCACGGCTTGAAGTTCCTGCCTCAACGTGGGCTGTATTCGAATCAATCGGACCATTTCCGGATACACTGCAAGAAGTAATGGGGACGTATTTATTCCGAATGGTTTCCATCGTCAAATTACGAACAAATAGAAGGTCCAGAAATATTGTGGAATGAGCATAAGGATGTAACATCACCATCTTTTAAAAGTGAAATTTGGATACCAATTACAAAAAAGTAATACGTTTTTTGATCAGAGAAGAAAAATTGAAGGTTCTTGAAGAAAAAATACCAAGGGCGTCAAAACCCTTGGTATTTTTGATATTGCCGAGAGGGCTCAAACTCCACCAGTGTTTTTCATTGCCGGACCGGTCATATAAGCAAAAAAAGCCCCTATATATCCCGATTTGCATGATTCCTAATCTTTAATATCGACTTTTCACTCTGTACAGAAGGCTCTTTATTTAAAGCCAATATTAAAGTTATTCCTATAATACAAATAGCACCAATCCATTGAAAAGAACCAAATGGCGCTTTTAACCAAACGACAGTTGTTACAACAGCGGATAGAGGTTCTAAACTGCCTAATAGGCTTGTTTCTTTGGGAGAAAGGCTTTCCAAGCTTTTTATGAAGAACCAGAACGCAATCATTGTTCCAAATAATATCACAAATAAAATATATGCATACGCCTCAGCAGTTAATCGTTGAAAATCCAGTTGCCATGGCGGATGGATAAAACCCAATGCAAAACCGCCAATAATCATAGCCCAACCTACAACGACAAGAGAATCAAATTTATTTAATAAACCAACGGCATATAAAGTATAAAAAGCTGCCGCGAATCCTGATAAAACTCCCCATACTACTGCAGCTGCCGGCACTGAAAGTTGAGATATTGAACCATTTGTTAACAAAAAAAAGCAACCCACTAAAGCAAGTACAACAGTAATGATATCTTGTTTGGTAAGAACCGTTTGTTTTCGCAAAAGCGTGTAGATAATGACGATTACTGGGGATAAATATTGCAATAATGTAGCAACGGCAGCATTCCCATGTTGAATGGATGCCATATATGTGTACTGCACAGCAAGCATTCCCAATAGGCCAAAAATTAGAAGCTGGCCAGCCGACGCTTTGTTTTTCCAAACCTCAATAACCTGAGACCGGTCCTTTCTGAACAGTTGCAGCATTAAAAGTAACATTCCAGCCGTAAGCAAGCGTGTCGTTACAAGCCAATTGACATCGATTTGATATTCTTGAAAAAGTTTTTTGGCTACTGTGCCTCCAATTCCCCAACATGTCGCCCCTGTTATAACATAGAACAATCCCATTCTTCTATTGGAAGTATTCATACATGACTCCTCACTAATAAATATAATAATAGTGTTATAATAAATGCAAAATAGGATAAAAAATACTCAAATCGAATGAAAAAATATAAATATATTGAGGTGAGAAGTCAGAATGAAGAATTTTGTGATCGATCAAAATTTAAAAGAATTAACAGAGCACCGAACGGTAGAATTACCAGTTGCCTGTTACAAGACAAGGATCAATCAAAATATAAATGGCTATATTCCGCTTCATTGGCATGATGAAATCCAATTTGTTTTGATACTAAAAGGAATAGCTCTCTTTCAAATAAATGAAGAAAAAATAGAGGTTCACGAAGGGGATGGATTATTTATCAATAGCGGCTGCCTGCACATGGCAGAAGAAAAGGAAGGCTCGGATTGTACGTATATTTGTTTAAATGTGTCACCCCATTTCGTTTTATCTCAGGAACTGTATTCAAGCTATGTTCAGCCCTATATGTTTTCAACCAATTTGCCCTATTTATTTTTGGATGGAAATCAACAGTGGGCAAAAAATATTCTAGATGCTGTTAAAAAAATAAATCAATTGATTCAACAAAAGACATCGCTCTATGAGATTGACATTACGATGCAATTAACGTTAATGTGGAAAAACATGGTCGTTAATGGTTTTCAATTAGAGTACGATCAATCTGAAATGATAAAAAGTCATCGAATGAAACAAATGTTAAACTGGATCCATCTCCATTATGCTGAAAAAATCACATTAGAGGACATTGCAAAAGCTGGCCAACTGAGCCGTTCTGAGTGCTGCCGTTATTTTAAACGAATGCTGAATAAGACGCCATTACGTTATGTAATGGATTATAGAATTCAAAAAAGCTTATTATTACTGCAACACCCTGAATCCAATGTGACAGAAGTGTCTTATCAAGTTGGATTTAACAGTACCAGTTATTTCATAAGTAAATTTCAACAAGCGATGAATATGACGCCATTATCATACAAAAAAATGAATTCATAAAGTTTATTCTATTAATAAATGGAGTCCCCTTAAGGTGTTTACGGCTTTATAACCAACATTGTATAATGATAGTCATTCTTAAAAATCGAGGTGATCATAACATGTTTTTAGCTCCACTATTTGAAAATGATGTTCCAGTAGCACTTCTCCGCCCTTAATGGAGTAAAGTGACTACTTCTCTCCGTTAGGGCATTTATTGACCTAATTTTAAATACGGAGGGAACAAAAAAATGAAAAATACCCTGTTAGGTTCTATATATTTAGCTTTAGCCGCTAGTATCTGGGGTGGCATGTATGTTGTGGTTAAGGTTGTTGTCGCAGTGATTCCGCCTTTTGAATTGGTTTGGACCAGGTATGTCATCGCCATCCTTGCGCTTCTTATTGTTGGTTTAATAAGGAAACAATCTTGGAAAATTCATAAGCGCGATCTTTTATTAATTGTGGCCATTGGAATTGTTGGCAACACCATTTCAATTGTTACACAAGAATATGGAACGATGTTGTCTTCAGCACAAATGGGAGCAATTATTACGTCCTCCACACCAGCGTTCATGGTTATTTTTGCTCGTCTATTACTTAAAGAACCATTGACTATCAAAAAAGGAACCTCAATTATTTTAGCGACCATAGGTGTATTCTTTATTGTGGGAAACGGACATATTGATACATCTCATCAGCTTGGCGGTATTTCTCTGCTTGTTGCAGCCCTTACATGGGCACTTATGTCAGTGCTGATCAAACGCGTTCCAAGCAGTTATTCACCAATACTTGTTACAACATATTCAACTTTTGTTGCCATTGTGGCGCTAACTCCTTTTGTAAAACCTAGCACCATTTTTACATCACAACTGCTTGACCCTAAAATTCTAGGTGGTCTTTTGTATTTGGGAATTGTTTCAACCGCTTGTGCTTTTTTATTGTGGAACCGAGGCTTACAATTATTAAATGCCTCAAGTGGAGGCCTCTTTTTCTTTTTTCAGCCTCTGGTTGGAACCTTACTCGGATGGATTCTGCTTGGAGAACAAATAGGCGGGACATTTTGGATAGGTTCGTTTTTAATTCTGAGCGGTGTTTTATTAGTCATTAAAGAGAAAGAAAAAGAAGTGAATTCATAACAAAAAGAAAAGCAAACTATTTTATATAGTTTGCTTTTCAATTAACCTTGTTCTTTCCCCTTCACTTCTTTATGTTCTGGTCTTCATTTATAATCTCTCCTTTCTTTATTTTTCTTTTCACCTCAATACCCATTTGAAGGTTGTCAATTTCCATGATAATAATGCCAATCTCGGTGGCAAAATGTTCAATATCCACAAACCTTTTTCTGTTCGCAAGATAAGTGAAAATGCATCATTAAGTAAGTGGGCCGTTATCCATATCAAATCGGTAAAGAAATTAGAACTTAATCATGTGCTTTAAATATTTTTAGCTGACATTTCACGAATATCGTTCTTTCTTATCTACTCAAATCATTTCTGTGATGTCATTGAGCCAAGTCATGAATTCCTAAAGGAAATGGAATAACCCATTTTCAATGAAAAAACTGATCTATGTTAATTAGTCGAAGTTTTAGGATATACACGGATCAATTGACCGTTTCCTTGATTGGAAATCCGACACGTTCCCTATTGTTTTTGCTTGATCTGTTTTTTAAAAAAAGTTATTGACATCAAAAATTCGATCATGTTATTATTAAAAGTTTGATATTCCACCTCCATATATGGTAATCTTAAGAAGGTTACCATATATGGAGGTGGATGATATGTTTCAAATTGGCGATAACATTGTTTATCCAATGCACGGAGCAGGTATAATTGAAGCCATAGAAGAAAAAGAATTCTTAGAGGAAAAACAACAGTATTATGTCATAAGAATGTCAATCAGTAATATGACCGTTATGATTCCAACGCGTAAAATATTGAGTTCGAATATACGACCAGTTACCGATATACTTGCATTAAAACACATTATGCACATTTTTCAGCATGGAGAATCAGATAGGTTACTGCCATGGAAGCAAAGGTATAAAATAAACACGGACAAAATAAAAACGGGTGAAATACAAGAAGGCGCTGAAG
Organism: Bacillus sp. EU52; assembly: GCF_037964975.1. Taxonomy (NCBI): domain Bacteria; kingdom Bacillati; phylum Bacillota; class Bacilli; order Caryophanales; family Bacillaceae; genus Bacillus; species Bacillus sp. EU52. Next base: position 529,045 of record NZ_CP150177.1, on the reverse strand, counting down.
TTGTACGTGATTTAATGCGTATGAAGAAAGAAAAAGCACTTAATGCAAGCGAAAAAAAAATGCTGGATAATGCATATGAATTTTTGATTAGTGAACTGGAAGTAATTAAAGGAATCACTGAAAAACAAATAAAAAGTTTCGGTTAGATAGTGTATTGATCCCAAAAAATATTTCGGAATATTATGATGAAAAGCAAATCTTCTCCAACTTATGTTTAGAACATTAACGACCTCTTTTGTTATTCCTACATTCTAATCCATTTTTATTATTTACATTTCTTCTGCGAAGATTGAAGTTTTACCAAAAAACTCAATAAAATAGTCACTTTTTTTAGTATCCTGATTCACACTGGCACGGACAAGGAGCCGTAAGGATGGAAGAGAGGTAGGGCTTTCATTGTTTTAGGTATCTCTAAGTGATTATTTCCAGGAGAAAAAAACAATCGATCTCCTCATTATTTTTAAGAATTTCTTATATCCACTGCCACATTGAATAATAATTGTTTATCTTCTTCTCATAAAAGAGATATGCGAGTTGATAACATTTAGATGAAACCATTTTTATAATTCATCTAATCTTACTTAAAGTAACGAACGTGAAAAAAGAAAGAGTTATATTTGAACAAAACATTAAATAATTTATATACATTCCGCATATTGTCAATCCAGTATGTTATACTGTAAACAAACCTTTGAAGTTTTAAATCTTTTTCTATACCTTGTAGCATCTCCCTACTCGAACGTTGAGTAGGGTTTTTTATTGAGTATGATATAGACATAAAAAAACAGGCCCTATATAAAGAGCCTGTTTGTATAAACGATTGAAGATTAAGCTTTTTGAACGTTAGCAGCTTGAGCTCCACGAGCACCTTGCTCAACGTCGAACGATACTTTTTGACCTTCGTCTAAAGATTTGAATCCGTCACTTTGGATTGCAGAAAAGTGTACGAATACATCGTCTCCATTTTCGCGTTCGATAAAACCAAAACCTTTTTCTGCATTAAACCATTTAACTGTACCTTGTTCCATTTTTGTTGCCTCCTAGTGTGTAACCACACAGTATATACTATCCTTGCCCAAAGTATCATCAAGACGAAAAGTCAATCTTCATACTATCCTTTACACCGAACAAAAATAATTCTTCTTTATTATATCAGGAATCGGAAATAACTGCAAATTATATTTCCGATTTATTCATGGCATTATTTGTTAAACATGTGTATACCAGTGCAGAATAAGAGGCCTATTAAAAACTTTGGTTTGAAAACACCATGAAAAATGAATCACGAGTGTCTTCAAACCTTTTTCTTTGCTTAATAGTACTTAGCTCAGCTGTTTCTTGTTAAAGAGCAAGATAATCTTTTAAAAACAAGGCTGTTCACTTGTAAAACTTTGTTTCTGCAGATGTTTCCAAACAGTCACTCATGGATATACCCATTACTTCATTCCTTTTTTCCTCAAACAATCAATGTTCACGGTCAAATAAATCGATCCCCATGGGGGAGCATTGAGAGAGTTTGACCCAATAAAGTGCTGGGTATAATCTTCATACGCCTTTTGTATCCCGGCTGACTCTGCTAATAATAAACTGGAAATCAGTTTATCATTTCCAATAATTTCACAGATGAATCGGGAAGGATACTTATCATATATGGGGTGTATCACGTTGGGCCTTCTAAGGCTATAAAACGTTTTCTACACTTAGAAGATCACCAGGGAAGGGGAAACTTTTTAATATGAAAGAACAAAACCTAAGGACTTTGAGAAAACTGGTTACACCTTATGAAAAGTCCGATTTACACAAAAGCATTTGTCAAATCATTAACACATTGGTACCATTTTTCCTATTATGGTGTTTGGCATATAAGAGCTTGTCGATTTCTTATTTCCTTACATTAGCGATTTCTGTTGTTGCGGCAGGTTTTTTAGTGAGAACCTTCATCATCTTTCATGATTGCTGCCACTATTCCTTTTTTAAGAACAGAAAGGCGAATCGAATCCTTGGAACATTAACAGGAATTCTGACTCTGCATCCTTTTGATCATTGGGCACACGACCATTCTGTCCATCATGCGACAAGCAGCAATCTGGACAAACGCGGTACAGGCGATATTTGGGTACTGACGGTTGAGGAATATAAGAAAGCCTCAACTAAGACAAAAATAATGTACCGATTGTACAGAAATCCGTTTGTTATGTTTATTATTGGGCCGATTTACGTTTTCGGGATTGCCAATCGTTTTAATCGAAAAGGGGCAAAACGCAAAGAACGGATGAATACGTATGTAACGAACCTGGGGATCGTCGCTTTGGCAGCACTTTTATGTTGGGCTATTGGCTGGCAAAACTTCCTGCTGGTTCAGGTGCCGATTTTTATGATATCAGGCTCTCTCGGAATTTGGATGTTTTATATTCAGCATACGTTTGAGGATTCTTATTTTGAAGAAGATGAGCATTGGGAATATGTAAAAGCAGCAGTTGAAGGAAGCTCTTTTTATAAGCTTCCAAAAGTCATGCAGTGGCTAACAGGCAATATCGGTTTTCATCATGTTCATCATTTAAGCCCGAGAGTCCCAAACTATAAGCTTGAAAAAGTGCATAACAACACTAAACCATTGCAAAACGTTCCGACCATTACACTGGCAACAAGCCTTAAATCGTTAAAGTTCCGCCTATGGGATGAAGAAGGCAAAAAATTTGTTGGTTTTAGCCACTTAAAAAAAGCTTCTAAAAGCCAAGTATCGGCGCGGCTAACAACGGATTAAAATAAACTCCCCATAATCGCAGAATAAAAGTGCAGACTCGCGCAACGATGTTGTGCAGAGGTCAGCACTTTTTTAGTGGACTCCACAATGTGGTACAGCCGTATTTTCCGCAAAAAAATAACACCAAAGATGGTAAAACCCTTGGTATTATTGGGGTGCGGCCGAGCGAACTTGAACTTTACGGGTTATTCCCCCCACTGGGCCCTCAACATTGTAAATCCATATCATTGATTATGAAAGCTTGTTTTCATTACACTTTCTAACTCCACTTTACATCATTTCTATAAGGTTGTATGAATTATGGTTAATAATTGGTGAGCAAAAACCCACTTCCTCACTTCTCCAAATCTCATTATAAAATGATTTCATATTCGTTCCCTCTCCTAAAACAATTAAAACTTCAGAGACACTATCTTTCTCGGTTATTGAATTCACAAAAAATCTTTTTTATATCGAACGGCTAGATAGATTCCTGAAGCTAATAAGGCAAGAGAATATTTAAATAAGAAGAAAACTTGCCACATATATTCTTTCGGGAAAATCAAGTCGCACAAAATTACTCCATATAACATAAAGAGGGCACTTTTTAATGATATTTGATTTGTTCTTTCGTCAGCCTTACCCATTTTTTTAAGAAATACGAATGTCAGAATCAATCCGACTACAAGCAATACAAACCCACTGCCAATAAGAATATTCCAATTTCCCGGAGAATGTTCAGCCCAGGACTTTAAAGGAGAAAAAATTGCGTTAGTGATCGTATCTGTGATCGAATTCATTTTCATTTTTGATCATTTCCTTTCTCATAAGTAAAAATCTCGTTTACATCCACATTAAAAAATTCGGCAATTCGAAAAGCTAACAGCAGAGTCGGAACATAATTTCCTTTCTCCATTACAAAGATGGTTTGTTTGGAAACCCCGACTTTCTTTGCTAATTCTTGCTGAGACAATCTGGCAAGTACACGATATTCATAAACCTTATTTGAGATCGAATCACCAAAATCTTTCTTCATGACCATCACCTCTTGAACCAAATTATAAATCCACCTTATATAAAAGTAAAGTAAACTTATACAAAAATATAAAATACTTTTATGTTTACTTAGATTACTTTGATTTAATCATGAACCAGAATGCAGAAAGAACCTGACGAAATTCATGATTCCGTCAGGTTCGATCTAGTGTAATTTATATTTTTAAAAGAACACGGTTTTGATGGCGCATACAGAACAATGATTCTTGGTTATGACTCTGAGGCGCTGAAGTTGTAGAGCAAACAAAAGAATACAGAATCACTGATTATGTAAGAATATTTTCATTACACTTTCTAACTTCTCTTTACGTTAATAATTGGTGAGCAAAAAAACACCCTTACTTCATATTTCTCCAACTCTCATTATGTTTAAATGATCTAAGATTCGTTCCCTACCCCTTAAACTTCATATCTATTCCATGGTAATATTTAGATATAAACTTACTGAAAGGATTGGACAATGAAGGTATTTGAAGCTAAGTCTTTGTTATCTGAAGCTGAAAACCGAGCAAAAGATTATAAAGAATTGAAAAATCAAATGATTAAGCTAAGAAAAGCATTTAAGGATGTTGCCGATCTTGATGACAGTGAGTTCTCTGGCAAGGGAGCAAACAATATTAAAGCTTTTTATCACGATCATGTGGGTGTCACTGATCAATGGATTGATTTAATTGAAATGAAGATCGCTTTCCTTACTAGTATCTCCGGTGTTTTAGAAGATGCCAGCTTATCTGACGCATATATCGAGGAATCCTTCTTAGAACATGAACTAACAAACGCATATAAAAAATCAAAATCAATTATGTCTGAGCAGAAGAAAGCAATGAAAGATATTCTGAATGATATCGATGACATTCTTACACTTGATTTATTTTCAACAGAGACTTTTAAAGATGAACTCTCTTCTGCCGAAAACAAACGGAAAAAGACTGTTGATAAAATAGGCGATGTGGATGAAAACTTAAAAACTGAATATGCGATAACTGAACCTAACGAACAATTCATTAAAGCAGACTTTCAAAAGTTACAGGAATCAACAGGTAAGGGCAAGAATGCTACACCCCTTCACTATAATGCCAAGGCATATCGTGAGAGCGATATACATAAGAAAAAAGGCGATATCGAAAAGCAATCTGAAGCATATTTAAAGATCAAAAAAGAGGAAGCTAACAAACGTGAGATAAAAGATTTGAAAAAGCAGCTTGTAAAGGTAACAGATCCAGACGAGTATTTAAAAATTGCGAAGAAAATAGGATACGAGAATTTGGAACCTGAGCAGCAAGTTTATTTCCGCCAACTCGAAGAACTCCAACAAAAAGCTGAAATTGGAAAAGGTATTGCAGTGGGAATGTATGAAGCAGGTAAAGATACAGTGATGGGTCTCTATCAACTTGCAAGACACCCGATTGAATCGCTTTCTGGAACTGTGAACGCAGCCTTACATCCAATCGATACTTATAAGATCATAGCAAAAGACATAGAAGACACATTTCAACGTGAAATGATTAATGGAGATAGCCACAGCAGAGCAAAATGGGTTTCCTATGTCGGCAGTACTGTTGTTCTTGCAATAGTTGGTCCGAAAGGCATTGATAAAGTGTCTAAAGTTGCAAAAGCCGGTTCAAAAGTTGCTGCACTTAAGACACTTGAAGTTTCAAAAACAGGAATAAAAAAAGGTATAGAATACGTTAAAATACCAAGTGTTTTTGAACAACAGTACGCAATGGCTGGTGGTTCAGGGACTTTTCCTTTTAACGTGCTTGATGGAGAGAATTATAAAAACTCTGCACTTGAAATATTTAAGAACTCGTCTACTGTACAAGGATTAAAGAAAGCTAAACCGTATGAAGTTGTAAACGAATTAAAAACTTTTCAAAGCAGAAAATACATTTTCGGAGGACAATCATTCCTCATAGACAAACGAGGAATGAAGCATATTTTAGAGCGCCATCATCCTAATTTATGGGATGGTTCAATTAAGTCTCAACAATCTTTTCTTAATAAAGAGATGACTGTTAACGATGTTGCAGATGCGATAGAATCAATTATGAAACAAAACCGTGAAGAGTTAACAAAAAAAGGAACTAAATTTAGTTATCAAATTCGAGGAACATATGAGGGTCAAAAATATGTTGTTGGCTTTCAAAAAGGAAGAGTAGGACAATTCTATCCGGAAAAATAGGAGAGGTAAAATGTTTTATATTGAATCATTAATTCTTAGGCCAAATAAGAAGATAAACGATCTTTCAATCTTAAAAAATAATATTGACGATTACTTTGTTCCACTTAGCAATATAGAGGGACTAAAGAACATAAAACCACAGTTAGACTCTTACTATTTATCTGGGGCGATTATTTTAAAATATGGTGAACAAGATTTGCTTGATGTCACTATGTGGGACTTGGTTGACCAATTGTGGGCTTATTTTTTAAATCTAATTGAAGAAGCTATTGAAACAGGAAAAAGCGAAACTTATTTTCCAGATCAACCCCTTCTATTGAAAATGAAATCAATATCGAATGATATGTTGTTATTTGAAATTGACCAAAAACAAAAAGTATTACTACCGAAACTTGATTTTTTTGAATCACTCTTAAAGAATGCGAAAAGTTTCTTTGAAACTATGAATTTTGTTTTAGAAGGTAACTGTGATTATGAGTATGAACTTAATAAGATCGATGAATTGCAAACCAAAATTAAATGTATGTGAGGCTAAATGTGAATTACTCTAGAGTGAAAAAATTCTTTGATGAGAATAAAAAATATTCAATTCTTACTGGAGGCGTCACTGACAAACATATTAAAGAGATAGAAAAAGATCTCAAAGTAACCCTTCCAGACAGTTATAAGTGGTTTTTAACTGAGTATGGTTCAGGAGGCGCGTTCGGGACTATGATACTCGGTTATGACTCTCATGGAGCTGAAGTTGTTTTAAGCCTTGATACCAACAAAACAAATAATGGCGAATGCTGTTATTCTTTAAGATATCCAAGATGGCTAATGTAAACAGTAGGTAATAAATAAATTTCTTGGTTTTTATTAGAGGAACTTGAGATGTTTAAAGATGACTGGGTAAAAAAGAACTTCTAGAAGAATAACAAGAAAAAATTCTGAGTGCTTGTAGCCCTTATTCATGATTTAACAAGTTATTATTCCTTATGATTAATGAACAATTATCGTCATATGATTTTTTTCGATAAAAGCCATCTTCAAGGAACAAGAGAATTAAAAATACCAAGGGATTCAAAACCCTTGGTATCATTTATTATGCAACCAACAGAAAATTAATTAAGAAAAATAAACAAAATATCTCATAAGTACATGCGTTATTGTTGTTCACTCAAATAATTCATTCAATCATGTCTAATTCTTTAAGTCTTTTTATAAGAGCTTCTTCATCAATGCTACCCTTTGTACTCCCTTTAAATAAACTTAGATCGACTTCTCCCATATAGTTCAAATAACCGTTTTCTTTTAGTGCTTTACTTATGTAGTTTCTCGCATTAACATATACCCTATGTGCTTCAAGAGCTATTTCACCTGTTATATCTATTTTTCCACTATGAACAATTTCATTCCTAACTGAATATAGTCCGTCATACCAATCTTTAATAATTGGATTACTTTTAAAACCTAGGTCAGTTTTTAAAAACTTTTTTCCTAAATGATCCTCTAAGACATTCCGAAAGGCAATTGATGATGCTTTAGAGAGTTCCTGCTCTTCTTTTCCATTCTTTAATAATATAAGTTTGTGAGAATTTCTAATAAAAATCTCAAATGAGGTTTGCAAATCAATAATTACATCAATAAATTGTTCCTTATAAAAGTGAGATTTCGCAGAATGAAAAAATTTTTCAACTAGATATAAATCATGGTGATCATCATAAATCTTAATTTTATTTTGTAACTTTTTTAAACCCTCTTCTCCTAACACAAATTCTTTGTACGCATAATCCTGTGGATTTGTTACATAAATATAATCTTTATCTCCATATTTAATTATTATTATTGGTGGTAAATCAGCGATAGTAATGTTATGTACGTATTCTAAATTAAAACTTGCTCTGATGGCATCAAAGAACTTATTTAAATAACTAATAGTATTGAGAATCACAGTTCTCAGTATCTCATCAACTTCTTTTATATTATGCAAGTTATCTTTTGGAATTATATAATCAACAGTTATTCTTGTACATTCTTGACTGCTTTGAAAAAGACTATCATCAACAACTATACTTCTAGTATAAGTATTAAAATTTAATATGTACTCAACAATACCATAATTACTATAAAACTTCTGATTAGATTCTAATGGTAATTTAAACGGTAAATTAAAGTCAAAATTAAATTTCAAATGTTATCACTCCATTTTTAAGAGGATTATTTTATAAGGAAGGTTTAAAGAAAAAGGATATTTGAAGTAAGTTACTTTGAACAACACGTCATAAATCTAAGGGATTCAATGTGTCATTAATTCATCATACTCGTAAAAAATACTTTAGACCCAAATGGAGACATCCAAAAATGAAAAATACCAAGGGCGTCAAAACCCTTGGTATCATTGATGCGGCCGAGAGGACTTGAACCTCCACGGGTTATTCACCCACTAGGCCCTCAACCTAGCGCGTCTGCCATTCCGCCACGACCGCGTGATCATTAAATTGTGTTATGCTGGTTTAGTAGGCTCTTAACCTAGTAAAACAGATTTGCGTGCACTTTGTAAATAAAGTGCGGGTGAAGGGACTCGAACCCCCACGTCGTAAGACACTAGATCCTAAGTCTAGCGCGTCTGCCAATTCCGCCACACCCGCAAAAAGACAAATGGTGAGCCATGAAGGACTCGAACCTTCGACCCTCTGATTAAAAGTCAGATGCTCTACCAACTGAGCTAATGGCTCTTACTATTAGATTTCAAAAATAAAAATGGCTGGGCTAGCTGGATTCGAACCAACGCATGACGGAGTCAAAGTCCGTTGCCTTACCGCTTGGCTATAGCCCAACGAAATGGAATGACCCGTACGGGATTCGAACCCGTGTTACCGCCGTGAAAGGGCGGTGTCTTAACCGCTTGACCAACGGGCCGATGGTTGAGAACTTATATCGAAATCTTATGGCGGAGAAGGAGGGATTTGAACCCTCGCGCCGCTTACGCGACCTACACCCTTAGCAGGGGCGCCTCTTCAGCCACTTGAGTACTTCTCCAATATGGCTCCACAGGCAGGATTCGAACCTGCGACCGATCGGTTAACAGCCGATAGCTCTACCACTGAGCTACTGTGGAATAATGAGACAAGACTTATTATATCAGCCTTGATTTACAGTGTCAAGAGGTAAATATTTTTATTTATCTCTCGTAACGACTTTTATAATGTAACATAGGCTTGCCATATTCGTCAACCTTTTTCACGAAAAAATTCTTTTTATTTTCCCGCGGCATTTTCCGCACCTGTATCTGTCAGGGTTCATGGCGCGCTTCTTTATATACTGTTGGCCGCAGGCCGTACAGATATACATATAAGTTTTTTTGTTTTCCGCTTTTTTCTTAAGGGGTGTACAGAACCTCGGCGCGTTGACCTGCTGCAAAAGCATTCTAAAATCTCTGTCTCTGTGCTTGTACCCTTTTCCTTCAAGGTGGAGGTGATAATGGCAGAGCTCGTGCTTGATAATGCCGATCAGCTCCTCCCTGCCGTGTTCAATCAGATATTTTCTGTTCAATTCAATGTTATGGGAGGTTAACAGGTACCTGCCGCCAGTGGTTTTAAGCCTGTCATTAAAAAGCGCCTGATGGCGGAACGGCTTTTTAAAATACGTTTTAGAAATATCCTCTGTCAGCTTTTGAAGCTCTATATTATCCATAGTGCACCTCACTTAAAAAACATTGAACGGGACAATTCACCGTTCGCATACAATATGGTAATCACCGTCCCTCTTATGATAAAAGCTGAGGAGGAATGAGCCTATGCCAAATTGGCTTAAAAAGCAGATGCAAAAAGCGTTCCTTGAAAAAGATAATTACCAAATTAAACTGCTGAATCAATGCTGGTATTTCTATAGGAAAAAACACTGCTCGTAAGCAGTGCTTTTATTTTACCATAGACAGCGATACTCTGCCTTTTTGTACATCTACGCCGTCAACCCAAACTGTCACAATATCGCCGACAGATACGACATCAAGAGGATGCTTGACGAATTGATTGCTCAATTTTGAGATATGCACAAGCCCGTCTTGTTTGACTCCGATATCAACAAACGCTCCGAAGTCCACTACATTGCGCACGGTGCCCTGCAGTTCCATTCCCTCTTTCAAATCTTCCAGCTGAAGGACGTCTGTTTTCAGCAAAGGCTTAGGCACCTCATCGCGTGGATCGCGTTCCGGCCTTGTCAGCTGTTCACAAATGTCTTTCAGAGTGATTTCGCCGATTCCCAGCTCTTTTGCCGTTTCAGAGAGCGCCAGCTGATTGATTTTGTCCTTCAATTCCGCCGTGCCGATATGTTCTGTTGAAAGTCCGAGTTTTTTCAAAAGTGCTTTTGTTTCTTTATAGCTTTCCGGGTGGATGCCTGTTCTATCCAAAGGCTCTGTCCCTTCCTGCACTCTTAAGAAACCGATACATTGCTCGTAGGTTTTCGCACCTAACCTTGGGATGTCCTTCAGTTCTTTTCGATTTGAAAACTTTCCGATTTCCTCACGTTTTTTGACAACGTTGCCTGCTACAGACTTCGATAATCCCGCTACATACTGAAGCAGCGCGGCGGAGGCTGTGTTGACGTTTACTCCCACCTGGTTTACGACAGTTTCGACGACAAACCGCAGAGATTCATTTAAGCGTTTTTGGCTGACGTCATGCTGATACTGTCCGACACCAACAGACTTCGGATCGATCTTAACGAGCTCCGCGAGCGGGTCTTGAAGTCTCCGAGCAATAGATACGGCACTGCGCTCTTCAACCTTAAGGTCAGGGAATTCTTCTCTGGCAAGCTCTGAAGCCGAATAGACGCTTGCTCCCGCTTCATTGACGATCACATAATAAATTTTGCGCGGCATGTCTCTGAGTACATTGACGATGAATTGCTCTGTTTCTCTGGATGCTGTGCCGTTTCCGATCGCCACCATCTCGACTTGATACTGCTCAAGAATCTTTTTCACTTTTTCATGGGCTTCTTTTGTTTTGTTGACTGGCGCATGCGGATAGATCACATCAATTTTCAAGACTTTTCCAGTCTCATCTGACACAGCGAGCTTACAGCCGGTTCGAAAGGCTGGGTCAACACCGAGAACGGTTTTGCCTTTCATCGGCGGCTGCAAAAGAAGCTTTCTCAAGTTCTCTGAGAAAATATGAATCGCCTGTTCATCAGCTTTTTCTGAGAGCTCTTTCCTGATTTCACGCTCGATTGCCGGCTGGATCAGCCTTTTATAGCTGTCTTCAATTGTCTCCTGCAAAATCTCTCTTACGGATGTTGAGCGATTTTTGATGATTTGTTTTTCTAAATACGCCTTAATGTGATCCGCAGGCGGTTCGATCGCTACTTTTAAAATGTCTTCTTTTTCGCCGCGGTTCATTGCCAGCACCCTATGCGGAACGACTTTTGCAATTGGCTCTTCATACTCGTAATACATTTCATACACATTTTTCTCATCGGTGTCTGCCGACTTTCCTGCTGCAGACTTAATGGTTCCTCTTTTGAAGGTTTCCTGGCGAATCCACTTTCTGAAGGTCGGCTCGTCTGAGATTTGTTCCGCAATAATGTGCTTGGCGCCTTCAATCGCTTCTTCTCGTGTGAACACTTCTTTTTCTTCGCTGATGTATTGGTCTGCTGTTGCTGCAAGACGATCATCTTGGGGAAGTGTCAGGATATAGTCGGCAAGCGGCTCAAGGCCTTTGCTTTTGGCGACTGTCGCCTTTGTTTTACGTTTTTGTTTATAAGGGCGGTAAAGGTCTTCCACTTCCTGAAGCTTCACCGATTGCTCGATTTTACGTTTTAGATCATCTGTCAGTTTATCCTGCTCTGCGATCAGCCTGATGACTTCTTCTTTTCGCTGATTCAGGTTTTGTATGTATTGCCAGCGTTCAGAAATCGTCTGAATCTGAACCTCATCCATTGAACCCGTCTGCTCTTTTCGATACCGGGCAATAAACGGGACTGTATTGCCGTCCTCAAGCAGGCGGATGACACTTTCAACGTGTTTTTGTGATAAACCTATTTCTTTCGCAATTTGCTGTTTTAAAAGGGCTGACGTTTCCATGTAACCAAAGCCTCCAATTTTGTCGTTCTTTCTCTAGTGTATCAAAAACCGAAAAAAACACATAAAAAAAGACAGCTGGCGCTGCCCGTATCTTTACTCATGTTTCAATAGTTCCTGTAAGCCGCTCAGAAAATTCTCTTTTTTCATCGCAGCTGCAAAGAAGGCTTGATCAATCTTCTCAACAATTGGCAAAGCCGCTGTTACTTTTTCTCCTCCTATTTCTGTAAGAGACAGGAGGACCTCTCTTTTATCCTGGGGATTTTTGCTTCTTTCGATAAATCCTTTTTTTACTTTGCCGATCGCAGTAAAGCTTCTTATTAATTATAATAAGCGCACTTATTAATAGTCAACCGCAAAAAAAAGAAGCCGGTATTTCAGCTTCTTCTTGTTCTTATTCTCTTAGGACAGCTGTCCGAGAATATAGGTCAGGTCATCTTTTCTCGATGTCGTATACATTTTCAGCGAATTCGATATTTCTTCTACCGATTGGCCTTTTTTCAAGTGGGAGCGGATATCAGGTACGTTGAGTCCATCTGTATGTATAATGAACTTTGAACCCTTTTCATAGGTGGCGGTGTGCGTTTTGTATTTTTGCGGCTTGCCTGATAAATAGCCCGAAATCGGCAGAGGATAAAAGCTTTCACCAGACGGGGAATGCAGAATAAACCGTACATTTCCGACAGAGCAGTACGTAAACTGCCTTTGCTCAAAATTGATTTTCAGGATAGATGCTGTAGCGCCTCTTTTGTTTTTCATCGCCTGATTACAGCGTTCGATAATGCTTTCTACGTCTTCACTCGCATAGTTTTCCACTAAGTCTTTGATGGCTGCAGAGGATTCGTTAGCAAGTGATCCACTTCCCAGTCCGTCAGCAACCGCGCAAATTAACTCCTTATCATCAGCTTTCATAAAAAAGCTGTCACCGCAAATCGATTTCCCTTCTTTATTCAGTTGATATACTAGAGTTTGAATATGCTCGTTTTCTTCAACCTGGATCATTACATTAACTCCATCGAGGGATCTTCAATCAAGGCCTCTCTGAGCTTCTTCACAGCTTTGCGTTGCAAGCGCGAGACGTGCATTTGAGATATACCGAGAATGTCCCCAGTTTCTTTTTGGCTTTTGTTTTGAATATACGTAAGGTCTATGATTTGTTTTTCACGATCTGAAAGGACATGAAGCACGCTTTGCAGCATCAATTGCTGGTTGACCCGCTCATATCCGTCCTCCTGTGATCCGACGATATCAAGAATCGTGACGGTGCTTCCGTCCGAATCCGCTTCAATGCTGTGGTCAACGGATAAGGCTTGATAGCTTTTGCCCATTTCCATCGTTTCAAGAACCTCTTCTTCAGAAACATCGAGGAATTCGGCAATCTCTTCGACTTTCGGCGATCTTTGTGTTTCAGTGGTCAGCTGATCAACCGCCATTTTGATTCTTGGACCCAGTTCTTTAATTCGTCTCGGCACATGAACGCTCCATGTTTTATCTCTGAGGAAACGTTTAATTTCACCGATGATTGTCGGAATTGCAAAAGCTTCAAACGATTTGCCGACAACAGGATCGTATCGCTTAATCGCGCCTAGCAGCCCGATCATGCCGACCTGGCGGAGATCCTCGTGGAAGCTTTTGCCTTTTGAATATTTTTTCGCAAGCATGTCAACCAGATTTGTATACACCCGCACAAGCGTTTCCTGCGCCTGTTCATCTTGCTTTGTTTGGTAATCGCTTATGAGCCGATCGACTTCATCTTTAGTTAGTTTCGTAGTTTTTGATGGTTGTGTCATGATCAACTCGCTCCCCATTTAAATACTTTGTCATCGCTACGGTGACGCCGGAGTGGTTTTGCACTCTGACTTCATCCATGAGCGTTTCCATTAAATATAGACCGAGCCCTCCTTCTGATAATTGATCAACTGTGTGCGAAGGTGTGTACGGCCCTAGATCCTGCTGCTTTTGATCAAAGTCAAAGCTGTCTCCTTCATCCGCCACAATAACCTCTAAACGGTCTTCAAACACACCGAATCGTATTGACACTTCCCCATTTTTATCCTCTTTGTAAGCGTGCTGAACCGCATTTGTGCACGCCTCGCTGACTGCGATTTTCAAATCTTCAATTTCATCGTACGTATAGCCCATTCTGCTTGCGATCCCTGACAGCGTCAGTCTTATAATTCCAACATATTCAGGTTGGGCCGGCACTTTCATTTCGATGTAATCAACATTATTCTTCATTGCACTCCACCTTCTGACTTTGCAGAAATATCAATGATGTCCTTCAAGCCTGTAATGTCAAACAGTCGGATCAGCCGGTCAGAAAGATTTTCAAGTTTCAGCGAACCGCCTTGTTTTTTCACCATTTTAAAGGTCCCTACAAAAACGCCCAATCCGGTACTGTCCATGTAGCTGACATCTTTCAGGCAAATTCTTAAGTCAGCTCCTTGTTCTGCCAGAGGAACGAGCTTCTCTCTGAGCACCGGTGCTGAGTATACATCAATTTCTCCTGCAATGTTTACTTGTATATCATTCTCGTTTTGCTTCACATCAACATTTATATTCATTCGTATCACCTCAAATTTTCCTTCAAATCACTAGTTGCTTTATACCCTCGTCTGACAGACGTTAAACCTTTCTCCGCAAAACAATTAACGTAAAATCATCGTGAAGCTGAAAATCCTGCAATTTGAGGAGGCTGTCATAAATGTTTTTGACCATTTCCTGCGCGGAGGAACACATATGTTCCTCAATGAGCTTCTGCAGATCAGGACGCTCCAAGAAACCGTTTTCCGTTCTGCATTCTGTGACGCCGTCAGAAAATAAAACAATCATATCGCCCTTTTCCAGATGCTGATCGAATTGTTTGTAGTCATAGTCCTGTGAGATGCCGAGAACGAGTCCTTTGGCCTCTAAATCGTAAAACGTGTTGTCTTTTTGAGAATAATAGAATCCCGGTTCATGTCCCGCTGAAGCATATGTAAATTGATGCTTGTCCATATTGTAATTCGCATAAAACATCGTAATAAACATACTGGCATCAACGTTTTGTTCAACAACACGATTCAAATTTTTCAGCACTTGAGAAGGGTGTATGCCTGTTTCCGGCAAAGAGTCCATTGCGTATTTAATCATGGACATGCATAAAGCCGCTGGAATGCCTTTTCCGATCACGTCCGCGATTGCGATATTGATGGATTCCTTGTCTTTGACAAAGTGGTAGTAATCACCGCTCATCTGTTTAGCGGGAACACTGATGGCGCCGATATCCAGCGCTTCCTCCTGAGGAACTTTAGTTCCGAGAAGCGTCTGCTGGACATTTGCCGCGATTTCAATTTCTGATTTGATTTCCTGCTGTATCCCTCTAAGGGTTTGATGCTCCTGATAAGCCATTCCATAGCCAATCATGACTTCAATTAAAAAATCCAGCGAATGAAACACATCTTCCGGGAGACTTGGATACAGCTCCTTCAGCACTTTTCTGTGAATGCTGATGATTTCTTCCGGAGGAATTTGGTGTTCGATTGTTTTTCGGCTGAATTTTTGGGCTTGATATAAAGATGTTTCTGTTAATTCGGCTATATATCGACTAAGCAGCTGATGATACCGCTGCTCAATAACCTCCCTAAAATCCACGTTCTTACCTCCTACCGAAGCCATTTGATGGCTTGTATCTCTGTTCCTTCCCCCGATACGGAATTTAAGCTGAATTCATCCATCAGCCTTTTGACCCCGGGAAGTCCCGCACCAAGTCCTCCAGACGTTGAAAACCCGTCTTCCATGACTTTTCGGATATCAGGAATTCCCGGCCCTTGGTCTTCCGCTATAATTTTCAGGCCTTTTTTTCCTCTGTCTGCGACCTGTTCAATTCCAATCTGCCCTTTGCCGGCATATAAATAAATATTCCTGGCTAATTCTGAAATAGCTGTTGTAATTCTAGCCTGGTCTACCGTGCCGAAACCCAGTTCTTTCGCAACGTTTCGTCCCAGCTGTCTGGCGGCCACAATATCCCATTCTGTCATGATTCTTACACAGGATTGGTCGTTCATTCGCTATTCCCCCAATTCCCGCTTCAATGTCTCAAGCCCCTGCTCTAAGTCGAGCGCAGTTTCGATTTCCTCAAGTGCGATTCCAAGTTCAATCAGCGTCACTGCCACAGCGGGCTGAATGCCGGTCAAGACGACTTTAGCCCCCATTAACTTAGACATTGTAATGACGTCGCCCAGCACTTTCGCGATAAATGAATCAATCATATCCACAGATGTCAGGTCAATGACGACTCCGTTAGCACCTGTTTCGTATATTTTATTTAATAAGTCTTCTTGAAAAGTTAAAGCTGTCTGGTCATCAAGTTCCCATTGAATGGATACTAATAAGCAATTATACAGTTTCAAGATCGGGATTTTCGGATGTCTCAAAATGTTATTCCCCCAATGAAACGATTTTTCGATCCGTCATTTCCAATGCTGTTTGAATTCCTTTTTGCAGGGTATTCTTAGTTATAACTTGGGATAAATCAATCCCCAGGTTGACGATTGTTTGAGCAATTTCCGGACGGATTCCGGCCAGCAGGCATTTTGCTCCGACAAGCCTTACAGCTTCTGATGCCTGAATAATATGATGGGCAACCATCGTATCGACGACAGGGACACCTGTAATGTCAATCAGCACGACTTGGGAACGGTGTTTGACGACGCCATTAAGAAGGTTTTCCATAATTCGTTTCGCGCGTTCGGTATCAATTGTTCCGACAAGAGGCATCACAGTGATATTTTCAAACACCGGGATAAGCGGCGCAGACAGCTCTTGCAGCGCGATTTTTTGCAGGGATACTGTTTTTTCCCATGAGATTGAGTATTGATTAAAAATTTCTGTGTTAATCGGGCTGAAAAAGCGGTCAATCTGCCAGATTAATTCCGTGCTCTCTTGATCTGGCAATCTCTTATCATTCATTTTCGTGTAGAGACGCTTCCAGAATTCAGCAAGCGCAGTAGCCAAAAACTTCATAGACAGTCCGATTTGGACCGCTCGAAGCGCCAGTTCGCTGATTTGGCTTTCAGCAGCGTTTTCGTCCTTAACAGACAGCAGCAGAATGTCGATATATTCTTTAGATATATTTTCATACACTTGGTCAGTCAGCTGATAGGATTCTTGCTCGCTTAATTCTTTTAGTGTGTCAGTCCACAGTTGGAGCAGTTCATTTTGATTTTCGGCAATGAACTGGTATACAGTCTGATTCGACATCAAATTCGCTTACCTCCCAATAAAAAACAACATATTTTTTTCGTTATTTCACTATTATATCGTTTATGTTTTTTGAAAACAAAAAAAGTTGCTCTATTTGAGCAACCTGCAAATATGTCTAAAAATCAATGAGTGCCAAACTGATTTGTAAGGCTTCATCAACCTTATCCATCATTTCATCATCCAGATGAGTAATCTTATCCGTTAACCTTTGCTTGTCAATCGTCCGAATTTGCTCCAGCAAAATAACGGAATCTCTTTCAAAACCGTAGCGTTTTGCATCGATTTCGACGTGGGTTGGTAATTTCGCTTTCTGTATTTGTGCTGTTATGGCTGCAACAATAGCAGTTGGGCTGAAGCGATTTCCGATGTCATTTTGGATCACTAAAACCGGGCGCACCCCGCCTTGCTCTGAGCCAACAACAGGAGATAAATCAGCAAAATAAACATCGCCGCGTTTCACAATCAAATGATTATCCTCCGCTGACTAAGCGCTCAACTGTCGTTTCAGCCTCGCACTCCGCAAAGTGAGCCTCAGAAGAAATATTCAGGTTGATTTTCGCCATTTCCATATAGCCGCGTCTCATCAAATCACGGTTGTGACGAGTTGTTCGTTCGCTGACATACGCTCTCACTGCTTGTGATATCAGTTCGTTTCTGCTTCGTTTCTCCCGCATCGCTACACCATCCAATTCAGCTACTAGGTTTTCGGGCAAGCTGATTTTCATTTCGGTTCTTGCGCTGGATTCAGACAAAAAACATACACCTCCACCAAACTTACGGATACGACTCTTTTATCCATCCAGTGATAATGATACCATTATTCACTCTTCAAGCAAAGCTGTTTTATGAATTCTCCATTTAGGTAAGTTAATTGCTTGTATTTACCTGCAATAAAGGATTTCTTACTTCCATTATACTCCCATTTTCCAAAAACATACGGGGAACACGGGAACTTATTGTACAGGCCACCTCATAGTTAATGGTTTCGAGCCTTCCTGCAATCTCATCCATGGAAATATATTCATCCCCCTGCCGGCCTATTAATGTGACTTTTGTGCCCGGCGGATATTCCTGATCCAGCTCCACCATAAATTGGTCCATGCAAATTCGGCCGGCAATTTTCAAGCGTTTTCCCTTCACAAGGATGTCAGTCCCTTTCAATTTTCGGAGCCAGCCGTCCGCATAGCCTACAGGCACCGTCCCGATCCATGTGTCTTTTTCCGCTGTGTACTCGGCTCCGTAGCTGACGCTCTCGCCTTTTCTGATCAGTTTGACATGCGACAGCGTCGAATGCAGGGTAAATGCCGGACGCAGCTGAAACGGTATCTCGTCCGAAATGTCAGCAGACGGGCGAAGGCCATACATGCCGATGCCGAATCTGACTGCATTAAAAAAGCCTTTTTTCAGCCGGAGTCCGGCGGCGCTGTTCGCGCAGTGGACCATCAGATTCTTTAACGGCAGCGGAGCAATCAGCTCTTTAAAACGCTCAAACTGCATTAAGAAATAGCCTCTTTCTTTTTCATCCGCTGTCGCAAAATGGGTAAATACCCCTTTGCACTTTAAACGAGGGTTGCGGTCAAGAATGGCCATCACGTTCTGAACTTCTTCCTCTGTTTTTACACCAAGCCTGTTCATCCCTGTATCGACCTTCAGATGAAAATGAAGAGAACCTTTTTTTGTGTGGCGGGCTGCCTCCTGAAGCCATTCAACAGAATAACCTGTTAAGGTCACGTCATACTCAGCAGCGATTGCCACATACTCTGGGGGAACCGCGCCAAGCACCAATATAGGCGCCTTCAATCCCTTTTTGCGCAGTGAAATCGCTTCATCCAAAATGGCCACGGCCAAGCATGAAGCACCTGCGTCAAGAGCAGCCTTTGCTGTTTCTGCATCACCATGCCCGTAGGCGTTTGCTTTCACAACTGCCATCAGGTGGACATGTTCACCGATATGTTTTTTCATATTGCTGACATTTTCCTTTATCGCGGACAAGTCAATTTCCGCCCACGTATCTCTGTAAAAAGGTTTTGTGCTCATTACGACACTTCCTAGCTTTTATTCAATATCATTTACATATCATACTAAAATTAAAGGCTAAAGGGAAACGATGTCTAACGAAAAAAAGGCCAAATCATGTTTGGCCTTTGTTGTTATTTCGATGATTGTCCCTGCATGCTTTTCGCTACTGTCACCATTTCCTCTTTAGAAAGATCTTTAGAAGAGAGAAGGTAATCTACACCTTCATATGTCCATGACAATGATGCATCCGACAAGGCGCCGATGGTGTAGCCGAGATTTACCGGTTCGCCGTTCAGCGTAACGGAGGAGGAAGCCTTGGCAATCTGGGCTTTTTCCTGAATTAACGTAAATGACTTTTCTCCTCCGTACGTCATGATGATGCGCTTCCCGTCTTCAGTAGATATATCTTTTTCTTCAAGCAGCTTGACGCCAAGCGGCAGTTCCAGCGGCGTTTTGACCGCGAATGTATCGGAAGGCTTTGCGCTTGTGGCAACATCCATTTGAGAAAGGGTCATATTTTTCTTTTCGTCAAATGATTCTTTATCAAATTGTTTATTAAATTCAAAGCTGCTGAATTCTACTTTGACCATCACTTTCCGGTCAGTATCCATCACTTTGACAGATGACGGGCTCATATCTTTTTTGTTAAATGTGATTTCTTGCGTGGGCAGCATTTTGTTATGCTGATAGTTTGTTTTTGTTTCAAATACGTATTTCTTTTCTTTCGCTGTGAAAACTGCATCCGAATCGTTTTGAACATCCTTTACGAGCGATTCAAACAGATAAACCTGGCTGCTGTTGTTCGGCCAATCGCTTTGAAATCTGAAGCTCTTATTTAAAGACGGCGTGAGAACGAATACTCCGTTTTCATTTCGTAAAATGACTTGGTTTTGGTCCTTTTTCGGATTTTCTAAATAAACCCTGTACAGAGACGGCTTTTTGTGCCAGATTTCCACATTGTATACTTGAGGCTCACTCCCTGTCTCGATGGTCATTTTCGCTTTTGCTTTGTACGAGGTGTATTCTTTCGCCTTTTCATCTAACCCGGCCACAATATCTTGCTGTGTTTTTTGCCCGCAGGCAGAAAGAATAAGAACAGCAAGCAGTCCCGTTAAAAGCAAAACAAAGCTTTTTCTCACCTTTTTCAACCCCTTTTTCTCAATTGATGTAAAAGGAAGAAATCGCTTGTTTGACTTTAACGGTACGCTCGGTACACGTTTAGGCAGAACAGATGCGTACCATAAAAGCCTCAAACAACTTGTCTCCCTTAATGCACTATCAAATATATGAGTGGGGTTTCCCTAATATGCAGACTAGCTTGACAACCTTTCAATCACAACCTGCGCGGCAGCGTATTCTTTTGTATGAGTGATCGATACGTGAACGGCAGCCTGGCTCAGTTTCGTGCAAATGATATAGGGCTTGCCATTTTGGTCTTTCCTAATTTCAATGTCCTGAAAGCTGAGCTGCCTCCCAATGCCGGTGCCAAATGCTTTCGAGAAAGCTTCTTTTGCCGTGAATCTGCCCGCGAGAAATTCGATTTTTCTTTTCTCTGAAAGCTCATGGTATTGGTCAAGCTCGCTTCGCGTCAAAATCCGCTCGGCAAACCTTTTCTGGCGCCCAGTCATAGAGGCGATCCGTTTAAGCTCGGTAATGTCCAGTCCAATGCCGTAAATCATGTATGATAACCTCCTTTGCGTACGTACTATTTAAATGGTTTGTCTCATAAACGTGTTACTATAGATATACCAAAATGAAGAAAAGGGGCTCGGAATGTTTATACGGACTGAAAATTTTCAAACATTTATCAGGCTTTACCCCGTTGTCACCTTTATATTGGCTTTGCAAGCTGTTCTCTGGCTGTTTTTTTCACTTCCTGCCCATTCAGTCGTGTTATGGAGGGATACCGTCACAGGCTATAATCTAGGTGTCGCAAACGGTGAATGGTGGCGGTTTATCACACCGATTTTGCTGCACGCCGGTTTCACACATCTGCTGTTTAATTCCATGTCCATCTTTTTATTTGCCCCGGCTTTGGAACGCATGCTGGGAAAAGCGCGTTTCCTTCTTGTATACGCCGGCTCCGGCATCATCGGCAATATTGGCACTTATGTTACAGAGCCGCTTGATTACGTGCATGTCGGTGCTTCAGGCGCAATTTTCGGGCTATTTGGCGTATACCTGTTTATGGTTCTTTTTCGCAATGAGCTAATAGGGCAGGAGCATTCCAAAATGATCATCACACTGCTCGCATTTGCCGTTCTCATGTCGTTTATCAATTCCAATATTAACATGATGGCCCATCTGTTTGGACTATGCGGCGGGTTTCTTCTTTCGTTTTTATGCGTGCAAAAAAAAGAGCGGCGGTATTAACCGCGCTTCAGATTGATGACAAAATCCTAAAATGGTTTTCATTTTAGGATTTTGTCATCTTTTCAGCGTGATTGAAAACCCTTGAAGTCTAGGAAGGACGAGCATAGGAGCGGAGCGAATGTTCTAATTCGTGAGCACCGAAGCGCAGTCCTGACAACGAATGCGAGGGTTTGCCGACACGCTGGAGCGGCGGTATTAACCGTCCGCTTTTTCATATGAGTACCACTTTAAAATGAAGGCTGCATCCTCTTCACCTACATCCCTCACCGTTAATTCTTCCATATGGCTCGATGATTTCACCGAAGTAGAAATGGTATACAAGCGGCCTTTCTTTTGGAAATAGGATTGGCTGAACTTGCAGACCTGCATTCGTTTTTTCAGTACAATGGCGGTTGTTCTGCCTATAAATCTAGACGTCAGCTGAAGACGGTCCCCGTTGATCGTCCATGCAGCCTCTTTATACGCGAGATAGCCGAAGAACAATTCTATCGGCAGCAGGATCACTGACAGATAGCCCCATGGCTGAAAGAAGATACATAACGGGATGATCAAAAAGAGTGAAAAAATGACAGAACGGAACAAATAGCGTTTCAACGCGCGCCGCGGCAGGCGGCGGCAGTTTTCTTCCAGCGTGTATTCCGGCGTAAATGTTCGGAGCATGTGCGGAAGCTTTTTTTTATGAATCATTGGAAAGAGAATGGTCAAAGCGCCTTCTTCTTTTTCCCGGTCGCCGCCTCCTGCGCTGACGATGGACACCGTTACAAAGCCGAAAAGCTGGCGAATGATATTTTCTTTGATTTTAATGGCTTGTATTTTTCGCAGCGGAATCGTGACTTGATGTTTTTCAATAATTCCCCTTGAAATCACCAGTTCCTGCTCTTTTTTTATGATTTGAAAGTTCGCGTATCTAAACATCATGCCCGCGATGCTGAAAATCCAGGCGATAAATAAACCGATAAAAATGAGTACCGCATAAATACCGATGCTGGCGTGCTGAAGGAAGGAAAATTTATCAAATAACCAATCCATTGGCAGCACTTCATCAAGCTGGGAAATAAGTGCAAATACAGCGGAGATAATGACTCCGATTCCGCCGGAGGTAGAAGCGGCCATGAGCAATTCTTTCGCGTTCATGCGATAGTGCTCTTGCACCTCAACGGCCGGAACCAACTCCTCTTCAGCTTCAAGCCGTTCTTCATCAAGTTCATTTTCTCGTCTTTGCGCTTTTTTCTTAAAGACAGCTTCTTTGATGCGTTCCGCTTCTTCAACAGAAATAGCAGAAAGAACGGCTTCTGCCTCCTTGCCCCCGCCTGCTGTTTCAATTTGCAGCTTCACAAGCTTAAAGATTTGCTGGACAAGGCCTGCGCTCGTATTCATCGTTTGAATCCGATCAATCGATATGTATCGCTTTTTCGTAACAAATAAGCCTTCTTCGATTCTAAATTCATCATCTTCAATTCGATAGGTAAACCTTCTCCATTTGATAATGCTTGCCGCTACAAGCCAGATGAATAGCACACCGAGCGCAATGGCTCCGTAAAAACGGACAGTATGGTTTGAATTGACAATATACACAAAAAAGAATGGCAGAATGATATTTTTTATCGTTTGAATAATGGTATGGCATAAATTCAAAATGACTGCTGCCGGGTGCAGGCGTTTCGGTTCAGACATCATCATCAGTCACCCTCGCCAGACGGGAAATGGAGTCTCTCAGCCGATCCGCTTCCTCCATCTCTAAAGCGGGGATCGAATGAACGGTCGCGGCCGTGGAAATTTTCACCGTTGCCAGGTTGTATTTTTTTAATAATGGCCCTTGTGACGTATCGACGTGCTGAACTCTGACCATCGGAACAATCACACGTGTTACCACAAAAATACCTGACTGAATATCTATTTCATGTTCATGGACTTCATATCGCCACACCTTATGACGGACCTTCGGAATGATAAAGACCGTCACAATCGATCCCAACAGCCAAACCGCGCCGAGCACGCCGCTGATCCAGTACGGCCAATGAAAATAATAGCTTAACACTGCAACTGCAATGACAATAAGCAAGCAAACAGCGGATATGATGATCTCTTGAAGTCGCCAAACCTTTAATCCGTCTGGACTGATTTGGTTTTTTGGCTGCTCTCTCAAAAATACCTACCTCCCTTTTTTTCGTCGTTACTTATACGTCTCTTTTACAGAAAGGTTTCATTCTTAAGCATACAGAGAAAAATGGCTTCCGTCAGCTGAAAATTTGCTGAATAACAAATCGCGAACATAAAAAAGCCCAAAACATCATGTTTTGGGCTCTGAATCGATCAAATTAGTAAGATTTTTTCTGGCGTCTGTCACCTGAAGAACGGCGATCGTTTGAACGCTTTTTGTCATAGGAAGAACGGTTGTTGCTTTTCCCTTTTCCGCCGCGGTAGCCGCCGCCTTGACCGTCTCTGCGTTTAGAAGAGCGCTGGTTCTTGTAGCGTTTGCTGACCATCGGCGCTTCGTCTGTTAAGCGAACCGGTGTGTCGTCTGGCTCTTTTGTAGCCATTTTGATAGCCGCCGCAACCACTGTTACTGCATCATGATCTTCAAGCAGCTCAGCTGCCGCTGTCATGTAGAAGTTCAGGTTGTTTTCACTGATTGTTGTGCGAAGACGTTCAACAGTAACCTGTTGCTGGCCTTCTAACGCTTCATCAAGTGTAGGCTCCTTCATGCGGTCCATTTTGCGTTTTGTTGTTTGTTCAATTGCGCGAAGCATGCTTTTCTCACGCGGTGTAATGAACGTCATTGCCATACCTGTTTTTCCTGCACGGCCCGTTCTTCCGATACGGTGAACGTAGCTTTCAGGATCTTGAGGCACGTCGAAGTTGTATACGTGTGTAACACCTGAGATATCAAGTCCGCGAGCGGCAACATCAGTTGCGACTAGAACTTCGATTGCGCCTTCTTTAAATTTACGAAGCGCAACCATACGTTTCGCCTGCGTTAAGTCACCGTGAATTCCTTCAGCTGCATATCCGCGAAGGTTCAGGGCTTCAGCCAGCTCATCGACACGGCGTTTTGTACGTCCGAATACGATCGCAAGCTCAGGAGACTGAATGTCAAGAAGACGAGTCAGTGTATCGAATTTTTTGCGTTCTTGCACTTCCAAATAGAACTGCTGAATGTTAGAAACCGTCATTTCTTTCGCTTTTACTTTTACGTGTTCCGGCTCAGTCATAAAGCGCTCTGCAATGCGTTTGATCGGCGCAGGCATTGTGGCAGAGAACAGAAGTGTCTGATGCTCGCTTGGCACGTTTGAAAGGATAGATTCAATATCATCAATGAATCCCATGTTCAGCATTTCATCCGCTTCATCCATTACAACGGTATTTACATTGTTTAAACGAATGGTGCGGCGGTTGATGTGGTCAAGAAGACGTCCAGGTGTTCCGACAATAATATTCGGATTCTTCTTTAACGCCCGGATTTGCCGTCCAATATCCTGTCCGCCGTAAATAGGAAGAACCTTCGCACGTTTATCTTGTCCGATTTTATACAATTCTTCAGATACTTGAATGGCTAATTCACGGGTTGGCGCGATTACGATTGCTTGAATATTAGGAGACTCGGGGTTAATTTTTTCAACAAGGGGTATACCAAACGCAGCTGTTTTACCTGTACCTGTTTGCGCTTGTCCAATGACGTCTTTATTTGAAAGTCCGAGCGGTATCGTTTGTGCCTGAATCGGTGTTGCTTCTTCAAATCCCATACGATTAATTGCTTTCATGAGATCAGAACTTAAATTAAAATCTTGAAACGTTATAGTCAAATTATTCAAACTCCTTCTAATTGCTGTTTCAGTAATGTCGTGATTTACCACTTATAAAACTGCCCTTTAGACAAGAAGGACAGGATCCATCCGTATACAAAGCCCGAATTACTTTAAGTTTTATCTTACCATTACACTATTTGTTTTTCAATAAGATGAGAAGCAGATCGGCATCTCGAATATGCCGGCTGCTGCTCCATCCGCTCCCAAGAATCCGGCGGAGAACTTCGGGTCACGATGAAAAGTCCGGACGAATATGTTCGTATCGCGAAATAACCTATATATATTGTATCATAGCCGCAGCCGGCCAGATATACATAATTTTCGGCCGGCATACATTAGTGTTTGCATATCATGTTATTTTATGATGCAATATGCGTTTTTTCGCAAAATATTTTCTTATGAAAGCGGGCTCTCTATTAAATCTTTAACGATTTCTTCAAGCTTCATACCTCTGGACGCTTTGAATAAAATCAAATCGCCTTTTGATGCGTTTTCCTTCACAGCTTGGAGGAGATCTTTTTTCTCAGTGTAATGGCTGACGCGGTCTTTCTCAAAGTGTTTCAAGGCGCCTTCTGCGATAAAAGCTCCCAGTTTTCCGTACGTAAAGACGCGGTCAATTTTCTCAGGGCTGATCACAGCACCGCACTCTTTATGGAACGTTTCTTCAAGATCGCCGAGTTCAAGCATATCACCGAGCACGAGCATTTTTTTGCCGTAGCCTTCGAGGCTTTCTGTCAATTGAATTGCAGCTTTCATAGAAGTCGGGCTCGCATTATAAGCGTCATTGATTATCGAAAGGCCGCTGTCTGTTTTGATGAGTTCAAGTCTCATCCCGGTTACCTTTAGGCAGCTCAGTCCTTTTGCCGCATCCTCAGGCGCGATGCCAAAATAAGCCCCTGCAGCAATTGCAGCCATGGCGTTCATCACATTGTGCTTGCCGAGTATCGGAATAAAAAACGTTTTTTCTATCCCTTTGATTGTAAAATGGGTTCCTTCCTCACTCTGGCTGACATCCTGAAGCTGATAATCATTATGCGCTCCCGTCCCGTACGTTTTCGTCTGGCAGCTGTATGCATTTTGAAGGAGCGGTTCGTCCCCGATATAAATCAGCACTCCGTCTTCTTTAAGCCCGTTAATGATTTCAAGCTTCGCCTCTGCGATGCCCTCTCTAGAGCCGAGGTCTTGCATATGCGATTCGCCGATATTCGTAATCACTGCCGCATCCGGGTTTGCCAGGCGGCTCAAGAGGTCAATTTCTCCTTTGGCGCTCATTCCCATCTCCAATACGGCGATCTCCGTATTTTCAGGCATCGCTAAAACTGTCAGCGGCAAACCGATATGATTATTGAAGTTTCCTCCAGTTTTGTGGACACGGTACTGGGTCCCCAGTACGGCGTGAATCATATCTTTTGTTGTCGTTTTGCCATTGCTTCCGGTTACTCCGATGACACGCGTGCCAAGCTCCTGCAAATAGGCTTTTGCAAGCTGCTGAAGTGCAGTAAGGGTATCGTCCACTAAAATGACGGCGTGATTCTCGGGCGGATTTGGTACTGACCGATCCCAAAGAACAGCCGCTACACCAGCTTCAAAGGCCTGCTCCACAAAAGTGTGGCCGTCAAAACGTTCCCCTTTCAGCGGAATGAAGAGCTGATGTTGTTCCAGTTTTCTTGTATCGGTTGCCACTCCATGAATGACTGTTTGTTCATATTGCGGATTTGTTAGTGTGCCATTAACCATTTCGGCAATGTTTTTTACTGTTCGCTTAATCAAGTAAGGTCCCTCTCTTTCTTTTGTATATACGGGAAAAAACACTGCCCTTTTACCGGCAGTGTCCTTCTTCATTAGAATGTATGCTTAATCAATTGTTTTTCAGCGTGGCGTTCTTTTGCAAGCTCCACAAGCTGTTCAATCAGGTCAGCATATTCCACTCCGGCTTCTTTCCAGAGCAGCGGGAACATGCTGAAAGGTGTAAAGCCAGGCATTGTGTTGACTTCATTGATCAGAACGTCGCCGTCAGCTGTCAGGAAAAAGTCCGCTCTGACGAGTCCTGAACCATCGATCGCTTTAAACGCTTTGATCGCCATATCACTGATTGTTGCGTATTCCTCATCAGTCACAATCGCCGGAATCATCAGATCAGTATCTCCATCCTCATATTTCGCTTTGTAATCGTAGAAATCTGTCTTCGGTGCGATTTCTCCCACAACAGAGCATTTAGGATCATCATTTCCAAGAACGCCGATCTCAATCTCGCGGCCGTTAATTCCTTCTTCAACGACGACTTTACGATCATATTGGAAAGCAAGCTCAAACGCTTTTTGCAGTTCTTCACGGTTTCGGCATTTGCTGATTCCGACACTTGAGCCGAGGTTCGCCGGTTTTACGAAGCAAGGGTAGCCTAATTCCTGTTCAACCTGCTCACAGCTTTCTTTCGGAGAACGAGTCCAGTCTTTCTTAAGGAAAGCTGCGTATTTAGCCTGAGCAAGGCCGGCCTGAGCAAATAAATGTTTCATGACAACTTTATCCATGCCAGCTGAGGAAGCAAGCACTCCGTTGCCGACATAAGGAATGTTCAACAGCTCGAGCATTCCCTGGATCGTACCGTCTTCTCCGTTCGGTCCGTGGAGGAGCGGGAATACGACGTCGATGGCTTCATTTTGCTGTGACGCTTCCTGCGGAAACATCTCCTGGTTCAAGGCAGCTGGAGAAAAAGCACTGCCTCCTTGCTCAAATTGAAGCATTTTCACATTTGAAACAGGCTCAGTTAAACGGGCGCCTCTTACCCATTCGCCTTTTTCTGTTATATAAATCGGATGTATATCAAACTTCTCAGTATTTAGCGCTTTGATTACAGCCAGAGCCGTCTGCAGGGAAACATTATGTTCTGCCGACTTTCCTCCGTACACTAATCCTAGACTTGTTTTCAATGGATACTCCCCCCACTACAATTCATCTTTACTATCTTATCATTTTCACCGGAAAATGATCTAATTATTTTTGGGCATGCTGATGTTGAATGCATTTGTATGTAATTCCTTTTTATTTTATATTAAAATGGCATTGAAAAGGAGATGTGACATATGAAAAAAATCACAACAAACGAACAATTTAATGAACTGATTCAATCAGATAAAGAAATCATTGTAAAGTTTTATGCTGATTGGTGCCCAGACTGCACACGCATGAATATGTTCATCGGCGACATTTTGGAAGAATACAACCAAAACGATTGGTATGAGCTGAATAAGGACGAGCTTCCTGACCCGGCTGAAAAATACCAAGTAATGGGCATTCCCAGCCTGCTTATTTTCAAGAACGGTGAAAAAACAGCTCACCTTCACAGCGCCAATGCCAAAACGCCTGAAGAAGTGACTGAATTTTTATCTGAACATATAAGCTAATTCGTTAAACAGCCTTATTTTATGTCGTCAGGCTCTACATGAACATGAACATGAGTGACATCGTGTTCATGTTTTATTTTGTCTTCTACTTCATCCGCCACTCCATGGCCTTCTTCTACTGTAAGCTTCGGATCAACCGTAATCACCATCTCGATATGAACTGTACTGCCTAAATACCTCGCTTTCACATCCTTTAGGCGATGCACATTTTCGATCCTGCCGACGGTCTGTTTGTAAGGCTCAAGATCTTTTAAATGGAAGCCGTCTGTTAAGGAATGTGAAACGTCTTTAAAGATATCCCACGCTGTTTTGCAAATGATGATGCCGATGATAAAAGCCGTTACCGGATCAATCCACGGCAGCTTCAGCTGGGACGAAAAAACACCGATAAACGCGCCGGCGCTTACAAAAGCGTCTGACCTGCTGTCCTTTGCCGCTGCCATCAGGGCAGAGCTTTTAATGGACGCTGCCAGCCTTTTGTTATATAAATAGATGCCATACATAAAC
Organism: Bacillus sp. EU52; assembly: GCF_037964975.1. Lineage (NCBI taxonomy): Bacteria > Bacillati > Bacillota > Bacilli > Caryophanales > Bacillaceae > Bacillus > Bacillus sp. EU52. Next base: position 499,656 of record NZ_CP150177.1, on the reverse strand, counting down.
ACAGCACTGCCTAACGCCGTCCATGCCGCGATAAGATTTGGCGTTTCCGTTGTGCCGCCCGCAATCGCTTTTCCTCCGCCGATTAACACTTCAATGCCGACTGCCATCATAATAAAAGACGCAACAAGAGACGAAATTGTTTCAGCCCGATAATGGCCGTATGGATGATCGCTGTCAGCCGGTCTTTGAGAAATCCGCAATCCTATCAGCACTGCTACTGACGCAACAATATCTGTTCCATTATTTAACCCGTCTGCTCTCAGCGCTTCAGAATGATATAGAATCCCGATGACTAGCTTTACAACAGCAAGGATGACATATGCAAAAATATTGAGGAGCGCCCCTTTTTCTCCCTTTTTCAGATTTTCTGTCCGCTCCATTGAATACCAGCCTCCATTCTATTACATAGTATGGTTCAAAACATGAAAAATAGCAGGACGCGTTCAATGAAGCGGAATATTTCGACAGCAAATTATTGCCCGGGAAACTTTTTGTCGATTTGTTGAATGTTTGTAAATTGGCGAAAGAATAGGACTGTTTTCACCTTTACAGGCGATTGCGGACATTGTATACTGAAGTTAATTGATAATGATTATCAATATCGTTTGATTGGAGGTTGGTGACACAATGACACCTCAGTCTGCAGAAATCAGAAAAAAACAGCTCATTCATCTGTTAATACAGAATGGTATATACAAAAAGTCAAAGCGTCATCTGTATGAATTGTCGCTGACGGAGTTAGAAAGTGAATACAAACATGTCAGGAGGGCGCCGGAGCATGCCGAAGCGTAAAGTGAAAACTTACCAACAGCTGATCCAGGAAAACAAAGAGGCGATTATGGGCAATCCAAAGCTGATGAACGTTATTTATGACAGAATTGACCGCAAGCATCAAAAAAATCTGCAAGAGCAAAACAATACATAAAAAGAGCCGGCTAGGCTCTTTTTTTATGACTCAAACGCTTCAGCTGCCAGCTTGTGTATCACGGCGTCATCCATCGGCGGGTTGTGAAGACCGGCGCGCACATCACGGTAATAGCGCTGAAGCGGGTTGGTTCGTTCCAGGCTTTTGGCCCCGACAATTCTCATCGCTTTATCAACAACAGACAGCGCAGCGTTTGTGACGATATGTTTCGCCGCACCGAGCTCGCTGGTCAAGTGTGGACGCCGCACCGGATCGTCATACAATTGAGCGATATGGAAAAGAAAGTGTCTGGCATTGAGCAGTTCAAGCTCCATTTCGCCTGTTCTTTGCTGTACGGCCGGGACATTCTTGATCGGTCCATTCAAGCTGTTTGGAGAATACTCAGATGCAAATTGCACTGCATAGTCACGAGCAGCTTGAGCCACACCAAGATAAATCGCAGGAATGTGAAGCAGCCAGCCATTCGGCTTAGCTCCACGAGGCCCTTGAAGCAGTTCCACCAGCTTATTCTCATCAAGCATGACTTCGTTCAGTACAAGGTCATGGCTCCCAGTCGCCCGCATCGCCATCATATCCCACGTTTCTTCAATCGACAAGCCGGGATCATCTTTATGAATGAGAAACACGCCTGTTGTTTGTTTGTCCTCAATCCATGCGGTTACTAAAAAATAATCCAGAGCTTGTGACATCGTCGTAAAGGTTTTTCTCCCGTTCACTGCCCATTTGCCATCCTTTTTGACGGCGTGTGTACCGGGACGCCCTCCTCTTGTCGGGCTTCCGGTTTTCGCTTCAGTCGCCGCCCTGTTAATGACAGCTCCGTTTTGGACTTCCTTGGCAACAAATGCAAATACGTCTTCATCCCAGCTGTTGCCTTCTCCAAGCTCCCCGATCACGCTCAAATGCCAGCCGATGCTAAGAGCCGTCGGAGCATCTCCCCGTGCAAGCCGTTCTTGAAACAGGAGCATATCGTAAACAGAAATGCCCCCTCCGCCATGAGATGCCGGCAATGTTAATGCTGTATACCCAGCATCACGCAGTTTTTGTATTTTCTCTGCAGGAAAACGTCCCTGTTCGTCATCTTCAGCAGCTGTTTGCTGAAATTCATCCGCAATCCGTCCGATTTTCTCCATCCATTGCCGCTGTTGATCGTTTTGTATAAATAATGACATCCGGCAGCCCCCCAAGTTTTAATTCCGATAAATTTAATATGTATTATAGATTTCCTGCCATTTTTCCGCAACTGTTAATCTTTTTGTCCAGTATAAAAAAACACGCCGTTCCCCAAGGGAACAGCGCGATTACACAGGATTTGCATCCCGGTCTTGTTTCATGCCGAGATAAATCAGCATATATGTCAGGTAACCCATCGTCATCACCAGGCCGCCAAAGAAAAAGCTTGAGAAAATCGGCTCTTCAAAAGCGGTCACTGCGGCCAACACAATCCAGCTGGCATACAGATAGATGATAAAATAGCGGATGCCCGTCTTCATTTTATATATCATGTACAGTCCCACGAGAGAAAACAACCCAAGCGCGAGCCTGAAATAAACAAGATGTTCAAACTGAAACATGAATGACACAAATGAGAATCCAAGCAGCAATACGATCGGTAAAGCGGTAATAAAGTTCCTCAATCGAGACACCTCCGTCAGTACCTTTAGTATAAACCAAAATATCAAATGATATTGATTTACGTGAGCTTTTTCACAAAAATGTCATTCCTTGCCTTTAGACCCGAACATCCCGTTTACAGAAGCACCACCAGCCAACAACGATGAAGAATATGGCATGTATGATGAGAATTCCAATTGAAAACAATGGCGTCATGCCTGAAAACAACGCTGTCTCTCCGCTTCTGTATTGCGTAAAGTCAGTGTTCGCAAAAAGCAAAAAGCTGCCCCACTTGTTTTCAAACAACTTCATGAGCTGAACAAGTGTACTCGCTCCGTATAAAACGACAAAAGAAACAACAACTGCTACCGCGCTGTTGCGGAACAGCGAAGAACAAAGCAGCCCGAATAATCCCATCATTACAGCTTCAAGCCAGTTTGACCCGATCAGCGCCAAGGTGTTGACCAGCAATGTCTTTGATTCCGCAGTCACCGATGTGCCAAAAAACACGAGACCGAATAATAATGCCAGAATGTAGTATGCCAGATACAAATAGAAGCTTACCATCACGACTGTGATTAATTTTGACCAAAAGACCTTTTGGCGTTTAACCGGACGAATGAGCAAAAATTTGATCGTCTTTTTATCAAATTCCATCGAAACAATTGTTGCTGCAATTACGATCGTTAAAGCCTGCAGCAAAATGTTCAGGCTCGGTGTATACGATAAATAGCCGATGAAGTTTTCATCTGTTCCGGCACTGATGACAATCCGTTTAATGATCAATGCCATGAAGAATTGAAAGACAGCCATCAGGATAAGAGAAACCAAAGTGACCTTCCGATTAAAAAGTTTCATATGTTCATTCCAAATTAATTTAGACAAGCTCTTCTCCCTCCTCTTGATGAGCTGTTGTCGCTTTTATAAATTCGTCTTCCAGTGACTGCGTGTAAGGCGTAATGGAAAATACATTCAGATCTTGTCCGACAAGTGATCGGTTCAGCTCCGGTATGTTTTCTTTTGCCACCTCAACTACAATCGTCCCGTCTTGGCTCTCAGCTTGATATTGATTGCCTGTAAGCCAATTGAGCGCTTTTTCTTGCGGCTGCACTTCTATAATTGCTTTTTCTGTGGTTTGATCAGTTCCTTGTAAGCTGACTTCCGCTTTGATCTCACCTTTTTGAATGATGATGACACGGTCGCACAAGTCTTCAACCTCGCGCAATAAATGAGTGGCGAACAGGACAGCTGTTCCTTCCATTTCTGCGAGTTCCTTAACATGATTGCGAAAATCCTTCATCCCCGCAGGATCGAGTCCGTTTGTCGGTTCATCTAGAATGAGAAGCTTCGGCCGGTGAAGAATTGCCTGGGCGATTCCCAGACGCTGGCGCATCCCAAGGGAATAGGTTTTCACCTTATCATGAATCGCTGACGTCAGCCCGACACGTTCTACCACTTCATCAAGCCGTCCATCCGCTATTTTTTTGTGCATATTCGCAAAGTGCTTGAGGTTTTCCCAGCCTGTCAGGTACGGATAGAACTCAGGGTTCTCAACAATTGCTCCAACCGCTTCCATCGCTTTTTCAAACTCTGTATCATGCTGGAATCCGCTGATTGTCACGCTTCCGCTGTTTTGTTTCAGCAGCCCGACGATGATACGGATGAGTGTTGTTTTCCCGGAACCATTTGGACCGAGCAGGCCGATGATTTCGCCCTCCATAACGTCCATGCTGATCTGTTTTAAAATCTGTTTAGACCCAATCTTTTTATCGAGGCCTTCAATATGTAAAATCGGCTCAGCCATAAAGCCTTCCTCCTTTTTCGACAAAAAATAAACAGTGCCCAACATTAGGCACTGTTTGTATTATAGCATTTGTTGCTTCCAAATGTTTGGTTAAACCGATGATGAGCGTTTGCTCCGACTGTTTGTTCTTTTCAGTTTCTGTAATGATGACAGGCATTGTCACCTGTTGTGTTCACCACTGTGCGAAGCAATGCCAAACTCCGATTCCGAGTCTTAATTCCATGCCCTGAACAGGCAGGCCGGCAGATCGAGGCACACTCATTATTCGATTTTAAACTACTTTTTATCGCTATTCTCTCGGGGACCTTTAGACCTATCTTCCTTGTTGGTGACATCCAGAATATCAAGGAGAAACACAAAGATCGGAATCCCGATAATTAAACCCCAAATGCCGAAGAAGTGTTCAGAGAAAATGAGTACTGTGAAGGTGAAAAAGATTGGCAACTCTGTTTTCGCCGACATCAGCTTCGGATTTAAGAAATAGGTTTCGATCGCATGAATGGCGAATATGACAAGAACAATGTAGAGCACATACATTCCACCGCCAGTGCTGTAGGCGATAATGCTGAGCGGAATCAGGGAAATGACGACGCCTGCTACAGGGATCAATCCAAGGAAGAACACCATAATCGACAGCCCAAACAGCTGCGGAAAATGCATAATCCAAAGCGCGATAAACGTCAGAATACAGTTGACGAGCGCAATGATAAATTGAGCCTCGAGCACCTTGCCGAACGTTCTTGCAAATTTGCTTCCGAAAAAAGCAATTTCCTCATAAAAGACCCTCAGTTTGCTCGTTTTAAATTTCGCCATGAATTCAGAAAGCCGTTTTTTCTCAAATAAGAAAAACATGCTAAGAATGAGCGCCATCACAACCTGCAAGCCGAATGTGCTGATATCGGCCAGATACGTATACACTACATTGAAGCCCTCTTTGACATATGAACTGATGTTAATATCTCCGAAGACACTGGTGATCTCATCAAAGAAAGGGATGCTGTCAGGATGATACGCAATATGTTTAATCTGCTTTACCAGCTGCTGGATCTGCGCCGCGACGACCGGATAAAACACAAAGCCCCCGACTGTAAGCAGCACAGCCAGCAACATGTAAAGAAACGTAATGACAACCCGCTGGCTCACGCGGAAGAACTGGCTTACAAACTGCCGCACGACAAGCTCCAAACGATCCATTAGAAATGTGAAAATGAAGGTAAGCAATATTAAGTTGATCATGCTCTTAAATAGATATAACACACCAGTTAACACGACAAAGATGGAGAAACGCCTTACTCCCGGGTGCTGAAAAAATTTAACTAAAGCGGCCATTTATACACTCCTGTTAGGACAAACGTCCTTCATTCAATATAGTATCCATTTGTAAATTATATAACAAAAAAATGCTGAGGTCTCTGTCCTTACCTTAATAATTCTTAAACAATTAAAAAAACGGCCCATGAATGGGCCGTTCTTTTTTCAGACTGCTGTTTTCATTTTTTTCATGCCTTCAACAGCCTCTACGCTTTTTGCTTCATCAAATTCATTTTCGCTTTTGGCAACAATGATCGTGGCGATTCCGTTTCCGATCAGGTTCACAATGGCTCTTCCTTCACTCATGAAACGGTCAACCCCTAGCAGGAGTGCAAGACCCTCCAGCGGAATGACCTGCAGCGCTGACAGCGTTGAGGCAAGGACGATAAATCCGCTTCCCGTCACACCTGCCGCTCCCTTCGATGTCAGCATCAGAACGAGGATAATCGTAATTTGCTGGCCGATGCTGAGGTCTACTCCAAACACCTGTGCCAAAAAGACAGTCGCCATTGATAAATAAATGGATGTGCCGTCGAGGTTAAACGAATAGCCCGTCGGAATAACAAGCCCGACAACGGATTTGGAACAGCCGTAGCGCTCCATTTTATCCATCATACGAGGAAGCACCGATTCGGAAGAGCTTGTGCCAAGCACGATCAGAAGCTCATCCTTAATGAAGCGAAGGTAATTCCACAGGCTGAATCCGTAAAGCTTGCAGATGATATTTAAAGCAACAAATACGAACAGGAACATCGTAATATAAACAGACATCATTAAGCTTGCCAGCGGTTTGATGGAATCGAGCCCGAAGTGTCCGATTGTATACGCCATCGCCCCGAATGCCCCGATTGGCGCGGCACGCATAATGTAGCCGATAATTTTGAAAAAAACGTGAGAAACCTTGTCGAAGAAATCAATGACGCTTTTTCCTTTTTCGCCTAATGCCGCAAGACCCACTCCGAAAAGAATAGAAAAGAATAAGACCTGCAAAATGTCCCCTTTTGCGAAGGCATCAACCATGTTGGATGGAACAATGTGTGTAACAAATTCAATCCAGTCGATTCCCTGACCGCCATTTTGCGTGTATTGTGATACATCACCCTTTTCAAGCTTGCTGTAATCAAGACCCGCACCCGGCTTCATAATATTGACGACAAATAAACCGATAATGAGTGCGAGGGTGGTGACAACCTCGAAATAGATAAACGCTTTTCCCCCTACTTTTCCAACCTTCTTCATATCGCCCATTTTTGCAATCCCGAGAACGATTGTGAAGAAAATAATTGGTGCAATCACCATTTTAACAGCGTTGATAAATGTATCGCCAAGCGGTTTCATTTCTTTGCCGACATCCGGCCAGACCAGCCCGACAATGACCCCGATGATGACCGCGGTTATGACCTGAACTGTTAAATTTTTAAACAGTTTCATATCCTTCATCCCCCTGTCCTATTCGCCTTTTGTGTCTTTCTTACTATAATGATAGCGTTTTCATAATGTCTGGGGAAGTTTATGATCATAACGGACATTTTGGTCTTTTTGGTCTCAGGTTTATCCTTTTAACACGTAGCGGTTGACCGGCCGGCCGACTCCGCCGTATTGAACGTCCAATTTGATGATCCCGGTTTTTTCTAAGTAATCAAGATATCGTCTGGCTGTCACTCTGGCGATGCCAAGCGCCTTGGCGACCTCTTCAGCAGAAAGGGATGCGGTTTGCTGTTTCAAAAAAGCAGTGACTTCATTCATCGTGAAATGATTCAACCCTTTCGGCAGATCCTGTACAGCCTGCTGCGGAATATTCAGGATCGCATCGAGCTGTTCCTGGGACAGCGTATCATTCGCTTCGATTTTTTGTTTATATTGCTTGTACTTTTCGAGTGCCTGTCTCATTCGCTCAAGCTTAAACGGCTTTAAGATATAGTCAACCGCCCCGTTTTGCAGCATGAGTGAGATCGTTTCCTTGTCTTTTGCAGCGGAGACGACAATGACATCCACTTCAAGCTTTTGCTTTCTGATCTCCTGCAAGGTCTTGATGCCGTCTTTTTTCGGCATGTACACATCGAGAATGACGAGATCCGGCTGTTCTTCTTTGATCAGCTTCATGCCTTCCTCTCCGTTTCCTGCCGTTGCACAGACAGTAACGCCTTTAACAGTTGTAATGAAATCCTTATTGACCTCTTGAACCATCGGATCGTCTTCAATGAGCAGAACCTTCCATTCTTTACGAGCCATGCTGTGCTTCCTCCCCCTTCATTGGAAAAACGATAGAAAAAGATGTCCCCTGCCCCGCATGTGAATCAACTTCTATCGTGCCCGATCCTTTGTCTATGATTTGTTTCACTAGATACAGGCCATAGCCTGTGCCGCCAGTTTTATTGACCGTAAAACCTTTGTCGTAAAGGCGAGGCATATGTGCCGGATCAATTCCGCAGCCGTTATCTTCTATTAAAATAGCAAGGATATCATCTGTTTGTTCGATACTAATGTCAATTCGTTTGTCTTCAGATTGAACGGTTTCAAATGAGCCGAAGGCATTTTCAATCAGATTCCCCAAAAGCACGACAATATCATGCTGATCAACATGCTCGGGAAATTGCTGAAGACTGCTGTTTTCATCTATATGAACAGCAATGCCGAGCTCTCTTCCCCTTCTGATTTTACTTAATAGAAGGCCTGCCGCAGCGTCATTTTGAATCGAGCGGTGCAGAAATTCAGTCACATTTTCCTGCTCAGTTGACGCCTGGAATGCAAGCTGCAAGGCTTTTTCAGATTTCCCCAGCTGGATGAGGCCGGCGATCGTGTGCAGCTTATTCATATGCTCATGGTTTTGGACACGGAGCGCCTCCACAAAGTTTCTGACACCAGTCAATTCCTCTGCCATCTTGGCCGCTTCCGTTCTGTCCTGAAAAATCGCGACGGCGCCGATCACTTTTTTCTTCATGACGATCGGAATTCTGCTGCTCATGATGACTTTTCCGCTAACACGAATTTCTTCATTATAAACCGCTTTGTTCCGCTCCACGATTTCGGGCAGGCGCGAATCCTTGAGAACCTCCCAAATCACCTTGCCGATCAGATCCCCCTGCACTTCAAAGATCTGTTTCGCTTTTTCATTGAAAATCGTAATGACGAGCCGATTGTCAATAGCGATCACCCCTTCATTCATCGAGTGAAACGTCGCTGTCCGTTCTTCATACATTCGGACAATCTCATGGGGTTCAAGCTGAAACATTTGTTTTTTGATATGGCGGGCCAGCAAAAAGGAACCAGCAAGGCCAAAGCCGAGTGTCAGCACAACGATGAATGCAATATCACGCTTTAAATGAAGCAGGATGTCAGCGATCCCCGGCAGCGTTTTTCCGACAAGCACCACGCCTATTTGGTTCAGGTCTTGATCCTTAACCGGATAAAAAGCGCGAACCGCCGTGCCGAGCTCGCCCTTTGCTTCAGAGAAATAAATGTGCTCCGCAAACGCTGCCTCCTCGTCTGCACCTTCTGATTTCTTGCCGATGCTTGTGCTGACAGGATGCGTATATCGGATGTGATTCATATCCATGACGACAATATAGTCTGCTTCATTAATCATCCTGATTTCTTCAACCGCATGGCGAACAGCTTCTGTTTGTTTTTTTCGCGCCAAGGCTTCTTTCACTTCTGTCATCTCTGACACCGTCCGGGCCGTATTCATCAGCCGCTTTTTCAGCTCCCGCTCCTCTGTATGCTGAATGTTGCCGATGAGCACAATGCCGCCGATCAAAAAGGAGAAAATGACGAGTATATAGGATAAGATTGTGATTTTCCAACGGATTGAGAGCTTCTTTTTGTTCATCAGCTTCTCCTTTCAGGTCTTTACGAATGTCATTGCCCCCATTATCCTTAACATAGGGGAGGGCTTTTCATGAAGAGTTTGCTTGCATGTCTCGCACTGATGATCGCTGGAATTGCAACCGCTTTATTTATTGGATTCCATGATCATACAGGCAATAAAAAGATTGTTTATGATGACGACCAGGAAGGCCTGAAGGATCAAATCGTGTTTAAATTCAGCCACGTGGTTGCTGAAAATACGCCAAAAGGGCTGGCCGCCAATAAATTCGCTGATCTGGTGAACGAAAAATCAGGCGGGAAAATAAAAATAGAAGTATTTCCGAATGGAAGCCTGTACTCGGACATCGAAGAAATTGAAGCATTGCAAAACGGTGATGTTCAATTTATCGCCCCCTCCACATCGAAGCTCGGCATGCTCTCGCCTGAATGGGGAGTGCTGGATCTGCCGTATGCATTTACAGATTACAACGCCGCCAAAAAAGGGCTGAACGGAAGCATCGGCACACAGCTGTTTGATTCTCTAAAGAAAAACCAATTAAGAGGACTGGCCTATTGGACGAACGGCTTTAAGCAAATCACAACAAATCAAGGGCCGGTCAAAACACCGGATGATTTAAAAGGGCAGGATCTGCGCATTATGCAAAGCGATGTGATTGAGGATCAGTTCAAGCTGCTTGGCGCAACACCTCATCAGGAATCCTTCAATTCTACCTTTCAGCTGTTAGAAAACAATGTAGTCGATGGCGAAGAAAATACAATTTCAAACATCTATTCTAAAAAATTTTATAATGTTCAGGACTATTTGACAATAAGCAGCCACGGTTACCTCGGCTACGCTGTCATGACTGATGAACACTTCTGGAAGGCGCAAACACCAGAAACAAGACGCATTTTGACTGAAGCGATGAAGGAGACGACGGAGTGGAATGAAACGTATGCCGAACAAATGAACAAGGAGCAGCTGGAAGAAATCAAAAAGAATTCTGCTATACATATTTATGAGCTGTCAGATAAAGAGAAACAAGAATGGATGAAGCGTCTTGACCCTGTTTACCGGCAGTATGAGCCCATCTTTGGCCGGGAGCTGATCCGGGAACTGTTGGAGCTGCGAAAAGATTCATAGTTCCCATCTCGATACGCTGTTTTTCGTTTATCTTTCTATCGATCGGAAATATAAAAAGAGATAATCGAAAAAGGAGATGGGTACATGTTTAAGCACACAAAAATGCTGCAGCATCCTGCTAAACCAGATCGTCCAGATCCATTATTCGCTAAAAAAATGCAAGAAATTTTAGGCGGGCAATTCGGAGAAATTTCAGTTGCCATGCAGTACTTATTTCAAGGCTGGAACACAAGAGGAAATGAAAAATACAAGGACTTGCTGATGGATACGGCAACTGAGGAGCTCGGGCATGTTGAAATGATCGCAACGATGATTGCCAGACTTCTTGAGGATGCCCCTCTTGATCAGCAGGAAAAAGCTGCTGAAGATCCGGTCATCGGCTCCATCCTGGGCGGCATGAACCCTCACCATGCGATTGTATCAGGACTTGGCGCCATGCCGGAAAGCAGTACAGGCGTACCTTGGAGCGGCGGTTATATCGTAGCAAGCGGAAACCTGCTGGCAGACTTCCGCGCCAACCTGAATGCGGAATCTCAGGGCCGTCTGCAGGTCGCACGCCTGTTTGAAATGACGGATGACAAAGGCGTCAAAGATATGCTCAGCTTCCTGCTGGCGCGTGACACAATGCACCAGAACCAATGGCTTGCCGCCATTAAAGAATTAGAAGCACAGGAAGGTCCGGTTGTGCCGGGTACATTCCCGAAAGCGCTCGAAAAACAAGAGTTCTCACATCAGCTTATCAATTTCTCTGAAGGCGAAGAAAGCGCCGAGCAAAACTGGCTGAATGAAAAAGCGCCGGACGGAGAAGCCTTTGAATATGTGAAAGAAGCAAAAACGTTTGGAGAAAAACCGGAGTTAAAACCAGCACCGCCTTTTGTTCATAATACACTTCCGGGACGCGAGTAAAGAGACAAGCCCAAAACATGATGTTTTGGGCTTTGATTATGCCTTCAGAACCGTCCAGTCTGGTTCGTACCGGATATCAGGGTTATGTAACAGATCGTGAACGAACGGTTTATCCTCTTCGTACACCGTCACCTCTATCGAAAGAATTACAGCCTTCTGATCGTTTTCCTCGTATATGCTGTCATGTTCGTTCTCCATAAAATGATCATAGGCTTCTCTGTTTTCCCATACACTGATGATTTCTGCGGTGAGCGGCTCGTCTATCGTTTTTCGCCAGCCGCCGGCCTGTTTGATAAAGCCGCTTATATGCGATAATGCTTCCCACTGTGACTGCGCTTTTGCAAATGCTTCAGCGTTTGCAGCGTCTACTTCACATATCACCTTTTTGATTAGCATGGCTGCTCCTCTATGATGACGGTTTCGGCTTGTTTATGCTCCACACAGAGATTAACCGTTCTGACATAAGAGCGTGTGCGGTGAACCGTGCCTTTCGGGATCAGCAGGCTGTCATTTGCTTTGAGCACCGCGGTTTCTTTGTCCTTAAAATCGATCAGCAGCTCCCCTTCAAGAACAATAAACAATTCGTCTGAGTCAGGGTGATGGTGCCAGTCATATTCTCCCGTAAACACCGCAAGGCGCACGCAGTGGTCGTTGACCTCTGAGATTGAAAAATTGGCGTGCTTTTCTTTGACTTCATTTGCGATGGCGAGCAAGTTTTGCATCTTGGACATTAGCGAAAACCCCTTTTTCACTTATTGTATCGCAATAGCGGCATAAATTGAGAAGATTCCAAAAAAAAGCGATCCAGCTGATGTGCCGGATCGCTTTTTTATTTACAGGTTGTCTGCCTTTATGCTTTTGATTAGTCGTTGTTGCGGGCGTTTCCGCCTTTTGAGCCAATTTCTTGGTAGAATTCTTTATCATGATTTTTGCTTGTTGCCTCTCCGCCTTTTCGGCCGATTTCTTGATAGAATTCTTTGTCATGATTTTCGCTAGTGGCTTCTCCGCCTTTTTCACCGATTTCTTGATAGAACTCTTTGTCATGGTTCTTGCTAGTGGCTTCTCCGCCTTTTTCGCCGATTTCCTGATAGAATTCTTTGTCATGGTTTTTGCTAGTGGCTTCTCCGCCTTTTTGACCAATCTCTTGATAGAATTCTTTGTCATGGTTCTTGCTTGTTGTTTCTCCGCCTTTTCTACCTGCTTCTTCTCTGCTCATTTTGTTATTGTCTGCCATTTTGAATTCCTCCTTTAATTGGTGTTGGTTGTTGTATTCCCGCTCACAATTCTTTTAAACAAACAAAACACATTGGGTATGTTTCCACTAAAAAAAGCAGGCGGATCGCGGTGTCCGTCTGCTTTCTGCTATTCCATCTCTCGTTCTGTTTCTTTCAGTCGTTCAAGAATGCGCCTCTTTTTGTACAGCATCATGCCTGTCTCGGTAATGTCGTTTAATGTTGAGCGATTGGCAGCGGCGCCAAAAACCATTCCGGCAACCGGCACCATCTGGAAAAGTTTTTTCCAGCCAAACGTGTCTCGATAGCCCAAAACGACTTCTCGCCAGCCTTGGATTTGAGAAGCGACATTCTTATATGTACGGTCTTGATCGTAGTGTTTTAATTCCTGCAAAATCGATCTTTTGCCGACAACATCAGCCGACGTCAGCTGCAGACATTTCACAATGAAGACGCGTTCTTTTTTCTCCTTTGGGTCATAGCCGTATGCGACTGCGATATCCTGTAATGTTTTTAGTGATAAGCCAAGCACTGCCGGAATGTCTGCCGCCAGCGTAAACACGCCGCCCACACCGGTTGTCGCGCCTTGAACGGTTGCTGCGTTGGTTCTGTTTTTGCCCATTCCTTCCGCAATTTCATCCATGACAGGAAGAGGCGCTTTCCGGATGTCCTCCAGCGATTCAAAGATCTCCTCCGGCAGTTTCTTTTGAAATATCCTGATAATCTGTTTTTCAGATGTCAGGTACTGTCCGCCTGTTTGAACAAAGCTGCCGACCTCATCCAAGAGCTTGCCGATCTTTTTCTGGATGAATTCCGGTGTCAGCTTGTCCAGGAGTTGAAACGGGAGACGGCTGAGCTTTTCCCAAAACCAGACTTTTTGCTGATCTTTTTCCCATTTCTCTATCTCTTTTAATTGCTGATGTAAGTCTTCTTTTCGTTCTGTTGGCACCCAATCCGCACTTCCCTTCCGTTTTTTCTACTATATAGTATACCTTCATTTTTTCGGATGCGTTTTTATTTTTCACCTGCGGGTACCATTTTTATAAAAGGAAAAGGAGTGATGGACATGCCTTGGTCGATGAAGGATTATCCTGCTTCATTAAAAAATCTTGAGAAGCCGGTGAGAAAAAAGGCGATAGACATTGCGAATGCGATGATTGATGAAGGCTATGAGGAAGGGCGCGCGATTCCAATTGCGACAAGCAAAGCGAAGGAATGGGCGGAAAACGCCTCTACAGATGAAATTGATGATTTCCTGACGCATGATGATGAGACAGAACGCGATGCTGATCCAAGCAGCGGCAGCGGCCCCGAGCTCATGAATAAAGCAGAGCATGTTATTAAGCATAAAAAAGGCTGGGCAGTCAAAGCCGAGGGCGCCAAACGTGTGTCTGAAATCAAGGATACAAAGAAAGAAGCGATTGAACGGGCAAAGGAAATCGCGGCGCATAAAGGCACTGAGGTCATTGTTCATTTAGCTGACGGCAGTGTGCAGAGAAAGATTAAAACAGGATCATAAAGGAATATGCTTTCAAGTGTTTCGAAATGATCAGGAGCGGTTATTGATTGGTAAATCATTTATGAGAGGTGATCATGATGCTTAGCTTTTTGGTTTCATTAGTTGTTGCTATTGTTATCGGATTAATTGGGAGCGCCATTGTAGGAAACCGGCTGCCGGGAGGAATTTTCGGCTCTATGATTGCCGGGCTGATCGGCGCTTGGATCGGGCACGGACTTCTTGGCACATGGGGACCGAGCCTCGCCGGCTTTGCTATTTTCCCTGCCATCATCGGGGCAGCCATCTTCGTATTCTTGCTGGGCCTTATATTCCGCGGGCTGCGGAAGGAAGCCTAGACTCATTAGATACAGAAGGCATCGTTTCGAACTGAAACGATGTCTTTTTATATGGGACCTTATCCCGAATCCCTACATATCATGTTACATAACAGGGAAAAATTCAGAAGTGTATTTTGAACATTTTCGGTTGACAAGAAACCGGGATGGTCATATGATGTAGATAAAATAATTTGCCTTAAGGAAACTCTTTGTTGTACGGCAAAAACAAACAGAATTCAGGTGAGACATGATGAACAAGGACATCACAGCACAATCTCCCCGTTCCAAAGCCGTCCAAGATGCGCTTGACGGGAAAATCAGAGGATTCAGAGGGCTGCTCCCTTTTCTCGGCCCTGCATTTATAGCAGCCATTGCCTATATTGATCCCGGCAACTTCGCAACGAATATTTCGGCGGGTTCTAAATACGGATATATGCTCTTATGGGTGATCTTATTTTCCAATATCATGGCCCTTTTAATTCAATCCCTATCCGCCAAACTCGGTATTGCGACAGGCAAAAACCTGCCTGAGGTTGCCCGTGAAGAATTCCCGAAGCCTGTCTCGATCGGATTATGGATTCAGGGCGAGCTGGTCATTATCGCAACTGATCTGGCGGAATTTATCGGAGCGGCTCTGGGACTGTATTTGCTGTTCGGCATTCCGATGCTTGAAGCGTCTATTATTGCGGCGATCGGTTCTTTCGCGATATTGGAGCTTCAGCGCCGCGGTTATCGCTCACTTGAAGCCGGTATTGCCGGTATGCTGTTTGTGGTCGTGATCGCCTTTGCGCTGCAGACCTTTTTCGCAAAGCCTGATGCCGTGTCAGTGATGAAGGGCCTTTTTGTCCCGGCGTTTCATGGCACCGACAGTGTGCTTCTTGCAGCGGGTATTCTTGGCGCAACTGTTATGCCGCACGCCATTTATTTACACTCTGCCCTTACACAGCGGCGGGTGGTTGGCAAAACTGATGCAGAACGGAAGAAAATCTTTAGGTTTGAATTTATTGATATTTTAATAGCGATGCTGATTGCAGGGGCTATTAATGCAAGTATGCTGATTGTGGCTGCCGCATTATTCTTCAAAAACGGCCTGTTTGTTGAGGATCTCGACGTCGCATTTCAGCAATTCGGACATCTTGTCAGCCCTATGTCTGCGGCTTTATTCGGGATCGGGCTGCTCGTTGCCGGTCTATCCAGTTCGTCTGTCGGCACACTTTCAGGCGACGTGATTATGCAAGGATTTATCAACTACCGCATTCCGCTGTATGTACGGCGTTTTATCACGATCATTCCGCCGATCTTGATCATCGCGTCAGGTGTTAATCCGACGACCGCTCTCGTACTGAGCCAGGTCGTGCTGTCCTTCGGGATCGCCTTTGCCCTCATTCCGCTTATTATGTTTACAAGCAATAAACGGATCATGGGATCTCTGATCAACGCCAAATGGATCACAGTGGTGTCTTGGCTGATTGCTGTATTGATCGTTGCTTTGAATGTGTTTTTAATTGTAGATACGTTTCGATAAAAAAACCGGCTTCTAAAGCCGGTTTTTATTTTTTCGCAAAAGCTCATTGATACCCTTTTTGACAGAAATTTGTTATGATAGAAGAAAAATCGGAGTTTTGATGATGTCAGTATTTATTCTGTTTTATTTGTGGATTGTTCCTATTGTTATCGGCATTTTATGTTCTGTTGCTGCCCATAGATCCAAGGGAAAAATGAGAGTCGCGCCCGGCATTGCCATGATCGTGCTCAGTATTATTTCCCTAATCACGGCGTTTACGGCCGGACACACAAATTTCCACGTGTTTATCGGCGGCATGTTTTTATTCGGCACCTTCTTGGTCGGTTCTGCTTTTCCTTTCTTCTTCGGGCTGAAGAAAAAAGAAAAATAACCTATTATGAGAAGAGTTCTGTAAGATTTGATAAGAATAAGCATGCAAGGACAAATGCATCTTCCTTTGAAACAAGATGCATTTGTCCTTTTGTCTGTTTCGAGTATGGCGAAATCAGTTCCTAATACATATACCGATCATTTTATGAATTCAAACATGCTGAAAATACATTTGTTTCCAAAAAAAAAAAAAAACAAGGGCTCTTAGGGCCCCTGTTTTTTTAAAATAACCGTTTCAAACTTTTCTTCAGTGACGGCATTTCAAATTTTTGGTTTTCGAAGAAGTTTTTCAGCATGTACTTGCTAAAGCCTTTCGCCTGCCCGTAGGTGATTTTGCCAGGAAGCGGCGGTTCGTTTCCAATCATGACATCCACTACGACCGGTTGGTCAGAGTGCAGCGCCTCATGAAAAGCCGGCGCAAGCTCTTCCGCTTTGGTCACTTTGATGCCCTTTGCTCCGCAGCTTTCTGCAAATGCGGCATAGTCGACATTTTGAAGTTTTGTGACATAGTCGATATTGCCTTTGACCTGCTGCTCGTACTCAATCATGCCGAGATTTTCGTTGTTTAAAATAACGACTGTGATCGGGAGCTTATATTTAACGGCGGTCGGAAGGTCCTGCATGACCATGGAAAATCCCCCGTCACCGCAGACGGCGATCGCCTGGCGTTCCGGTTCGGACAAGCTCGCTGCAATCGCTCCCGGCAGGCCGCAGCCCATTGTCGCAAGCCAGCTGGAAACGATGAAATCCTGATTCGCGTTCATTTTGAAATGACGCGCCATCCAGACTGTCACAGTGCCGACATCTACAGAGAGCACCGCATCATCGGCTGCCGCTTCCTGAAGACGGGCCACGACCTGCTGAGGTTTAAGCGGTGTTGTTGCCTCTGTCTCATCTTTTTCAATTTCGTTCCACCAATGCTGCATATGTTCTGTGCAGGCATTCAGGAATCTTCTGTCTTCCTTGCGTTCAATATACTCTGTCAATTCGCGCAAACCGAGAGCCGAATCACAGACAAGGCCCGCTGTCACCGGATACCGTTTTCCGATTTTTGCCGGTTCTGAATCGAGCTGTATCGCCGGCGTGTCATCAGGCAAATAATCACGGTACGGGAATGACGTTCCGAGCATGATTAATAAATCACATTCCTCCATTGCCTCGTAAGCCGGCTTTGTTCCGATCTGACCGAGGTTGCCGAGAAAATGTGGGTGCTTATCGGGAACAACACCCTTTGCCGGGAGTGTAACAACGATCGGAGCGGCGGCTTTGTCCGCAAATTCTAAGAGCTCCCGTTTCGCCTTTTTCATTCCCTGCCCTGCCAGGATAATCGGCTTCTTAGCGTTATTAATATATTGGGCACAGGTGACGAGCTGTTCTTTTTTCGGTTCAAGGTTCCCTTCAATGTACACTGGTGAAGTATACACGGGCTCGCGTTTGATTTTCTCCGCAAACAAATCATCTGACACGCTCAATACCGCAACGCCTTTTTTGCTGTAGGCGGTCCTGATCGCCTGATTTAAGAGATCCGGAAGTGATTCCGCGCTATGTACCTCTCTGTTGAACACAGCCACGTCCTCAAACATTTGCTCCAGCTTAATCTCCTGGAAATAGTCCCGTCCGACTTCGCCAGAAGAAACCTGTCCTGCAATCGCCAGCACAGGGGCGCCGTCGGCTTTTGCATCATATAAACCATTTAATAAGTGCACCGCTCCCGGCCCTGCGATTGACAGACAGACTCCGATCTTGCCGGTGAGTTTTGCTTCAGCCGCGGCTGCCAGTGCCGCTACCTCTTCGTGGCGAGTTTGAATGAACTTCAGTTGATTTCTTTCGTGTCTTAATTCTTCAATAAACTCATTTATACTGTCTCCGGGGATGCCGTATACATGATCAACTCCCCATTGCTCAAGCAGCTCTGTCATTGCTTGTCCTGCAGTTTTGTGTGCCATAACGTATCCTCCTTTTTCCTTTTTTCAATACCACAGGAGAAAGGCTTTAAAACCCGGAGACCTGAATCACTTGCCCAGTCTTCTTTTCAACAGGTCGATCGCCGCGAGCAACCCTCTATCCTTGACGGTGACATTTACATCTTGAGCGCCATTCTTGAAATCATTGATCTGCCTTTTTCGGTTCGGCACCATAAAAAGCGGCAAACGCTCCGGGGAAACCCACTTTAATCCCGCTGTCTCTGTGCCGTCAGCCACTGCTTGTCCGCCTGTTATGCTTCCGAAAAACAGATGCTGTTCATCTTGAAACTTTGGCCTTTGGTAAACACCTATTTTCGCAGAAAGCGCTGCATTGTATCCCGTTTCTTCCAATACCTCCCGCACTGCCGCTTCCTCAGCCGATTCCCCGGGATCAACCCTGCCGCCCGGCAAATCCCATAAAGGGACATCTTTTCGTTTCACCAGCAGAACCTGCTGACTTTCGTTCAGTACGATCACAAAAGCACCTTGTGTATACACCGCCATACCTCCTTTTTCCGCAAAAAAGGACCAAGGTGATTCCCTTGGTCCTAGAGCTTTACTTTTTAAAATGATACGGCAGTGTGGCAACCATTATGTCCTTTTTCCAGAACAGCCGGACTCTGAGGAGGAAGGCTGATTGGTTGTGAAGGATGGTGTGCCAGCGTTTTTTCGTTATAAATTGCGGAAACAGCACCATAACGGAAAACTGCTCCTTCTTCGCTTTCGCCTCAACTGTTTCCAAAAACTTATCAAACGGATGGACAAGGCTTCTATACGAGGAGTGAAGCGTAACGAGACGCACGCCGTTATTAAGCTCTTCCCAGCGTTTTTCGAATTTCTTTTCCTGTTCTCTGTCAAATGACACGTGAACGGCGATCACCTGATCGGACAGTGATTTCGCATAGTGAATCGATTTTTGTACGACGGTGGTGACACCGGCCACAGGCACAATCACAACGGTGCCTTTGATTTCTTCCGGCTCTTTGTCTACGATGCGAAGCTGTTCGCCGACAGCGGTGTAGTGATTTTTAATCGCAAAAAACAACAGAACGACGATAGGCATAAAGATTAAAACAGGCCATACAACATTAAACTTCGTCACAAACAGGATCGACAGAACCATAAACGAAATCAAAGCGCCGCAAGAGTTGATCAGCATTTTTCCGATCCAGCCCTTTGGTTTTTGCTTGATCCATTTGATGCACATGCCGGTTTGCGAAAGCGTAAATGGAATAAATACGCCGACAGCATATAACGGAATTAAGTGCTCTGTCTGTCCCCCGAATAACAGGATGAGCACAATGGAAGCAACGCCTAAAAAGATAATCCCATTTGAGAAGCCTAGGCGGTCGCCCCTGACTGTAAACATTCGCGGCATATACTGGTCTCTCGCCAGGTTGAAGGCAAGCTGCGGGAAGGCTGAAAATCCCGTATTTGCCGCAAGAACCAAAATAAGCGATGTGACACCTTGGATGACATAGTAGAACACATTCCGCCCGAAGGTTTCGGACGCAATTTGTGAAACCACTGTTTCATCAGGCTTCGGCGCCGTACCATACCCGTACGCGAGCACCGTGATGCCGGAAAACAGAATCGCCAGCAAAATCCCCATCATCGCAAGCGTTCTTGCCGCGTTTCGCGCAGGCGGGTTTTTGAATGCAGGAATCGCATTAGAAATGGCCTCAACCCCGGTCAACGCTGAGCAGCCGGAGGAAAAAGCCTTAAGCAGCAAAAACAGCGTAATGCCGGCTACAGGTGTGCCGAGCGGTGTATGATGGGCTGGCTGGTCTATTTGTCCTGTCATAAGTTTAAACAACCCGACTGCAATGAGAACCAAAAGCGCCACCACAAACAGATAAACAGGGTAGGCAAGAATGGATGCCGATTCCGAAAGCCCGCGCAGGTTCAAAATCATAATCACTAACACGAGAAAAATAGCGATCGGCACATGATAATCATGCAATACAGGAAAGGCTGACGTGATGGCGTCCGTGCCTGCGGAAATACTTACCGCTACTGTTAAAATATAATCAACAAGCAATGAACCGCCCGCAATCAATCCCGGTTTTTCACCGAGATTTTCTTTAGAAACGATATACGCCCCGCCGCCCTGCGGATAAGCGTAAATAATTTGCCTGTATGAAAGAATCAGTGCGAGCAGCAAGATGAGAACGCCCACCGCAATCGGAATGGAGTACCAAAATGCGGCAGCACTGATTGTTGCCAAAATGATTAGAATTTGTTCTGTCCCATATGCGACAGATGATAGCGCATCTGAGGAAAGCATAGCCAAGGCTTTTAATTTCGTCAGTTTTTGCTCTCCAGCTGCTTGGGATTTTAGTGGTTTCCCAATCAAAAAACGTTTGATTGAATGATACATCGATGTCTTCCCCTTTTAATTTCTCATTTTTCAATTAAAACAATAAAACATCCATCAGTGTCTTGCTCTCACATGTTGATGATAGTCCTTTCTGCTATGATGTCTCTGTATGCGATTTGCATTCAAAAATGAACAACAAAAAACACAGAGGCAAACGGATGCCCCTGTGCCATAACATCGAACACAGGTTTCATTCATCTCCTCTCACGAACGCTTACGAGGTTAGCTGACGGATTCGGGCATATGAGAGTTAGCCCTACCTAAAAAGGATTCACCCCAACGGCAAAAAGCCGTTCTATTGGGTCCCCCGCTCTGATTTCAGATTAAGCGATTTGTTTTCTAAAAGAGATCATACTCCCGTTCCCGCACGTTGTAAAGAGGCTTATTGGCTGAGAGAAAAAAATAAAATGACAGGTTCCACAAATGGAATTTACTTACCAAAAATAAAAAAACAGAGGCTAAAATAGCCTCTGTTTTATTCTGTATCTGTCTTTCTTTTTCTGCGTCTTACGGCAATCCAAATGAACACTGCCGCAACCACCATAATGAGTGCCAGCACACCAATATACATCCATTTCTGGCTATGATCCTGTGTTGGTTGTTCTGCATCGGAACTGTTTGTTTCCGATTTGAGCTGCTGGTGGTTTGTAAACACCTGCTGGCTGTTTGTTTCATTAAGGACGGTTGCCGACTCATCGTTGCTGTTCAGATAACTGATGATCTCTTTTGTGACAGCCGTTCCATCTCCTTTTGACGGTGCAAAGACTGCCATTGTATAGCGTGAATCCCAAACCGATGCTTGGGTAAATACCACTTGTTTTGTCGTCTCATTCAGCATCTCGAAACCAGATACATCAAACGAGCCGTTCTTCTCCTGCGGCACAAGCAGATCTGATGATTTCTCCTTCAGAAGAGAAAATTGATTGATCCCTCCTATGAAAATGAGGTTTCGTCCTTTCGCATCCTTTGCTGTAACGTCAGATGATTTCTTTACTGTATATGAATGCTGTGCTTCGCTGCCAAAGGATTCCGTTACGAGAGAAAGCTCCTCAAGCTTCGATTGGCTTACGGTGTCAGGAAGCACGATTAATGTTGTTTGATCCTGGTTTCCGGCGTAAGGAAGCGGCCACTCTTGAAAATCCGCTGACGGAGACATGCCTTTGATGGCGTATGATAATGTACTGTTTTTATCGATAAAAACCCACTTTTCCTCATCAGTGGTGTTGCAAGGGTTGTTTTCCTTTAAGCCGGTCGTGACGAACTGAATATCAATGTAGCGGTTTTTTTGCAGCAGTTTAGGGTCCACTTTCACTGTGACATGATAGAATCCGTTTTTATCTTCTTTTCCTAATTCATCAAGTCGGACCGAGTGCGGCTGGCCGTTGATCATCACTTTCAGTTCTGCGGCCTGAGAGGCAGACTCGTTTTCAGCCGCTGAGGCTTGAATCGTTTCAGACTTTTTCAGTTTAAGCGACAGCTTCGCCGATTGGTTTTCATCTAAAACAGCCGAAGCCGGATAAAAATAATGTGCTGAAGATGTTTTGTCAGCTCCAATTGTGATATCACCCGCTCCAAAATTCTCAAGGGTCAGCTTATCGCTTTCTTTTTTTTCAGTCTGCTGAAGCTTGCTGATTGAAAGTGTATCGCCGCTGAGCTGGCCTGTATATGTCTGATCTGTCATCACGCTGATTTTTTTAGTGAGCGCGTACTCGGACGCCGCTTGCGCAAACAGAACCGGCTGCTGTTTGCCCTCTGCTTTCAGCACCCGCTCCGCAAGCAGAAGGTTTTCTCCTTTTGCCTGTAGCCCAGCTTGTTTCAACAGTTTTTTCACTTTGCCGTTCCAATGCTTGTCCACGCCGATAACAATCGTCGGCTTATCGATTTTTTTCAGTTCAGATTCCGTGACATATGCAATACTGACACTGCTGTCCACCGTTTTCAAATAGCCTTCTGTTTTAACAGCAGCTTCTATTTCTGCTGAACTTGGGTTATCCGGAATGACGATGGCTGTTTCTTCCGCTGTATTTCCAGATTGGGCGAAAGGATACGGATAATGGTCCAGCGACGTTCCCTTCGCTTCACTGCTGTCAGCAAGTGTCAGCCGGCTGTCCGGATAAATTTTAATCCAGTTGCCTGATGTATCCTGTCTGACGCACACGCCCTCTTTCATTACGCCGTAGAATTTCAGCGATACGTTGTGATAGCCTTGCGCAGACTGGCTTTTATTCAGATTCAGCTTCACTGTTTTCCGTTTGGAATCACCATCAAGCTTTAACGTCTTGACCGGTTCATCATCAATGACAGCCGTTAACGATGATGGAGAAATTAGAAGATTTGATGCCTCGTATTCGATTACCAATTGCTGATTGCCCGAAGAGGCGCCTGCCGGGATCTGGTACGTCAGCTCTGCGCTGTCTTTTGATCCATACAGTGTAATCAGCTCGCTTGTCAGCACCTGCTGTTTGGCTTGTTCTTGGCTGCTTTTCCCGAGGAGCGAACCGCTGACCTTTACGTCTTTGGCAAGAACCGTTTGTCCAGTCATCGCCAGCAGCATGAAGCTTGTGAGAAAAATCATTATTTGTTTCAAAAAGGTCACCCGCTTTTATGTTGATTGTATCGTTCTGTCTTGTACCATTTGACCTCTTGCTTGAATAAACGGTGCTTGATTTCCACGAATAAAGAGTAGATAACAAGCACAATCCATGCCTGCGAGTATGTGAAGTACATGAGAAATACGATAAAAAAGTTTTGCTTGTTCATTTCTGTTTTTTCAATGCTCAACGTAATCATGACCTCTGTCATAAATAAGAAAAATGCCAAAATCCAGAGAATCATTGCCAAAAATCCAACCGACAAATGCAAATCATAAAACAAATTCACTACAAAAATCGCATTTGACATGATCACGCCAAAGAAAAACAGGAAGTACGTAAAGAAAAAATAAAACAAATCAAAGATAATCCGTTTTCGTTTCAGCTTAAAAAACTGCGCCAAAAATTTGAGCACGACATATTGATTGCCGCGCGCCCATCGGGTGCGCTGGCGCCACCATACCTTCCATGTTTCCGGTTCCTGCTCCCACGTGATGGCGGCAGGGAAAAAGCGGATGTGATAGCCGAGATTATACACCCGGATGGTCAGCTCAGTATCCTCAGCGAGCGCTTTGTCATCCCAGCCTCCGAGCTTTTCGATAATGCTTCTGCGGATCGCGAAGTTGGTGCCTGGGATCGTGGCGATTTTGAACCACTTCCATCTGCCTCCCTGGGCCATCCACTGAAAACAGATCGTTTCGATATTAATAAACCTCGTCAGCAGCGTCTTTGCTGCATTGATGACGCGGAATTTCCCTACCACGGCGCCTGCCTTTTCGTCATTCATCAGGCCGAGCACGAGGTAATACACGGCCATTTTCTCAGGCGTGTTGTCGGCGTCATACACACAGATCACATCGCCGTTCGATTCGGCAAAACCCGAGTTAAGTGCAGAGGATTTTCCTTTTCCTGCATTTGGCGGCTTCGTAATCACCATTTTGATGAAATCGTATTTCTCGGAAAATTCATTGACGATATCACCCGTCCGGTCTGATGAATTATCATTAACGACGATAATCTCCAGCCGGTCCTTCGGATAATAAAGGTTGACCATCGCCTTCAGCGTCTGCCGAATCACAACCTCTTCGTTATGCGCCGGGATGAGGACGCTGACCTTCGGCAGTTCCTTCATGTTTTCTCTCCACTTCGGGATATTCCGTTCGAAGGTCATATAGTGGCGAAACCCGCCCTGCATGAGGAACATGTGGTAGAGAAGCATAACCCATATTAAACTTAGCGAGATAAAGAACAGCGTATTACCCAAGGCTTCTTCTCTCCTTAAAAATTCGTTTTTTCAATGTGGCTCTCAAGTAAAACGTATAACTGACAAACATGATGACAAATAAGAGCACAACAGCGGAGAGAATCCATAACGCCTTTTCCAGCGGGGTTTGACGATGATGATCGAAAAACTCGTCAATGGCGCTTACGCCGTTTTTCACCTGAATCGTTCCGTCACCGCTTGTATGAATTTCCACTTTGTCTGTTTTGACGGTTTGTTTCGTTCTCTTTAAATCAAGCCATTCACTGTCTGGAATGCGTTCCATCTGATCAACCAGCTCCGGCAGATATTTCATCCCAAGGTACGGGTGATAAAATCCTCCGGCTACTCCGCCTTCAAAATCAATCATCTGGGAGATGTGCTCCTCCATCTCACCGAGCGGGTTTTGCTTTGATGTGTCGACAAAGCCGATCGTTTCCGGATAAAGGGTCATTCCGTGCAACATCGAAGGAGCACTCACAAACGGAGGTGCACCGGATGTTTTCCATGTTGTGCTGCTGAGCTGGACCTGGCCGAAAATGCTTGTAAAATACTGCGAGGCGATTTGATAGCCATATTCGGACATCGTGTAATGCGGCGCTTCAAACGCCAGCGGGTAAAGACCCGACGATGTCAAATCCTCAATGGCACGCGTCAGTTTTTGTTTTGTATACGTTTCTTCCTTTTCCCGAAATGGTTCGAGATAGCTGTGATAGGCTTGTTCGTTCGGGAAGTCCTGTTCTTTCTCCAAAATGGACGGGGGGTCTTCGGCATTTCCGGATGTAATCGGCTGATCCGCCTTTGCATCCCAAAATTCAAAGCCCTCTCCTGTTTCACTGTAGCGATAAGCGTGAGTATAGCCGTGAACAATGATACTGCCGCCCATGCTTTGCAGCTTCTTCAGCACCTTGACCATCTTCGGTTGATCAGACAAATACACTTTGTCGCCTGTTTCCGGATTCAAATAAACCGGAATGACCGCCAGGATAAAAGGAATATGCCGCTTATGCAGGTATGTACCGGCTTGAAGCAGCAATTTTTCATCAGACATCGGGCTGATATCCTCGAGACGCAAATACAATAACGTCGTCCCCGCCTTCTCTCCGAAAGCTTCTCTGAGCTGTTTCGCCACGATCAAATTGTCATTTAACAAATTTGTTAATCCAATGTACACATTCCCTTTTTTGGTTTTCCATATAAAAGAATGCGTTGTGCCGTCATCGGCTTTGAAGGTGTAAAGCGCCGTTCCTTTCAGGCCTGATACACTCAGCACGTTAAGCCCGCTTTCCAGAGACACATCGGCCTTTTCCGACCTGCTGTGAACCTGAAACACATTTTCTTTGCGGGCTAATGAAAGACCGGAAAATTGGCTGATTTGGCCTGCGTTATAGCCAATGGCGACAACCGGTTTTTTTACGCCGCTGATAAGAGACAGCAATTTTTTGCTGAGCTTTCTTTTCGTTTGGCCGTAATAAATCACATGGTCTTTCCCTTTGAGATCCGACGCTTCAACGTCTGAATCTTTTTTGACTGTCACATGGGATGTAAAGTGGCCCGCAAGCAAATCGAGCATTTTGACTTGTGACGACTCTTTGCCATCCAAGGTTGAATAGATGATGAGAATGCCGGCATCTTGATCTTTCGCTTGCGCAGAAACGGGAAAAGACGCAATAGCTGAAAATAGAAGCATGACGCATAGCAATGTGATTCCTTTATAGTTCATTCATCATCATCTCGTTTTCCAGTTCTTCTAAAAATTGATCAGCTGTTTTGATATCGTTGCGGTAGGGCAAATAGCAAACGTGGAACGTAAGCGACACATACTTTCCATTTTCCAGCTGATATGTATCCAATTGTTTCTTCAGCTTAGTCAGAACGGCCGGCATATGTTCAGCAGGCGTGTGCGTCAGCACGATCCCGATACGCTCATCAGAGGGACGGAATTTCTTATCCGTTTCCCGAACGCTTGTCCTGATTTGCTGACTGACATATTGGAAGAGGCGGTCCGTTTCTTTTTCACCGTACAAAGACTTAAACTCTTTGAAATAATGCATATGGAGCAGCAAAAACACAAAAGAATTGCCGTAGCGCTCCGCCCGCTTGATTTCTTCTGAAAGCTCCAGCTTCATCCTTTGCTTGTTATCAAAACCAGTCACTCTGTCAACAGCAACATAGCTTTTAATTTCGGATTGAAGCCGTGTTATTGAGCGCCGAAGCTCTGCTGTAATATCGTGGATTCTTCCAGAAATAAAAGAAAACAGCAAAAGCGCGATTCCCCACACAACAAGCATTCGCAGCCCTTCCTCAGCCGGAAAGAGCGATGTCTGTCCAGTCTGGAAAAACATCATTAAGGTGCCGAGAACAAAGAGTACGATTAAGGTCACTGCCAGCGCGTAAATCGGGCCGAACCAGATGCCTGCGGCGATGACGCCAAATGTGATGCAAAGGATCAGAGCACCTTCTGATTGCTGGGCTGACACATAATAAATAAACAAAGACAGGGCCGCGATGAGCCCTGAAAAATAAGCAAATAATTTTTGTGATTCACTGAATGATATTTTCATTAAAAAGCTTCCTTTCGGCTAACAGCGGCAGCAGATTGTCAAATGAATGCGTCTGAGTGCCGCTCATATAGCCTCCATAATACGATTTCACCGGATCATGAATTTCAAAGTCATTCATTCTGTCATATATGGCTTTGATGACAGAACTGTTTTCATGCTGTTTTGTCAAAAACAATACGGCTAAGGCATATACGGATGGAGACTCATATTGGACGGCAGGCTCCTTCGTATCTGCCGAATACCGCCCGTACAGCTTTCCGTTTTTCTGAAATTCCTGCTTGATCCAGTCCGCTAAAACAGATGCTTTTTCATCCCCTTCCGGCAAATGCCAAGCAGAGTAAAGCTGATCAATCAGGTTGATTTCACTATCATATGTGTATTCCTTCGTCTCCGAGCTGTATGTCTTCGGCAGAAAGCCATTTTTTAAAGGAGCTGAATAGAGAACATTGGCATTCCGCTGTTCTGTGTCTTCGTCTATGATTCCATTCTTCTTTAAGACGGCTAAGGCGTCAGGCATGACGTATGAAAGCGTCACATCCTTTGAAGCGGCCTGTGAGTCGTAATAGTCTGTAAATAACCCGTTGTTCATATTGTATGTCTTCAAAGACGTGCCGATATCCCTAGCCGTTTGCGCGTAGTCGCTGCGGCCCCATTTTGCGGCGGCTTGGTCAAGAGACAGCATAATTCTCATATCATCTATCAGCGCATTCGTCCCGCTCGCTTGGCCATTTTGAATCTTCCACGTCACCAAGTGATTGCTCATCAGAAATGAATCAGTCAGATGCTGATATTGATCCTGGAAATGCGGTGCGTCATTTTTGCTGAGCAGAAACTCCATCCACAGGCCGAGAGATTCCGACAAGTAAGAAGGCTGGTCTGAAAAATCGGTTTTAATCAGCCCTTGGTCATTCATTAAATTGTGATAGATGAAATATTCCGCCGGCTGGAGCGGGCTGGCATTCACTTCTGTCGCCGACTGATTTTGGGTCTTGTTTCCAGCTTCAGCACACCCTGCGGAAAGTCCGATAGATAAGAAGAATAAGATGACAGCAATTAGTACATGCCTCACAGGCAAATCCCCCTTTGTCGCCTGAAGCAAATCAGACGCTCACAAATAGTTATAGACGAAAATATGACTGCCATGTTACAAAGTACATTTACTATAAAAGAAAAAAATGCAGATTGCTAGCTTTTTTTCCCCTTTTTGAACATTAAGAAAACAGGACCTAAGTCCACTAAAAAAACCTGTGCGATAGGCACAGGTTTTTTTATTATTTATCCAAACCGAGTTTTTTCAGCTGTTCTGCCAGCGCGTTGTTAATCGGCTCATCTTTATTTTGTTTTTTCATATAAGAGGATACGTCCCGTTTGGTAGCACGCGCTTTGTCTTTGTTTTTTCGTTTTTCAAATACAGAGAGCTTTTCACGGTGACCGCACACACACGCAAAGGTCTGGCCCTCGCCTTGGCCGCGAAGCTCCATTCTTTTATGGCAATTCGGGCAGCGTGCGTTTGTTTTTCGGGCAATCGTTTTTCTGCTTCCGCATTCACGATCTTGGCACACGAGCATCGTCCCGCGTTTGCCGTTTACTTTCAGCATCATTTTGCCGCATTCCGGACATGCCGTTCCCGTGATGTTGTCATGTCGGAAGGTTTGGCTGCTGTTTTTGATTTCTTTTACCGTTTGGTGAGCGTAAGCCTTCATATCTTTAATAAAAACAGCCGATTTCAATTTGCCGGCCGCGATCGCAGACAGCTTTTGCTCCCATTCTGCTGTTAAGGCCGGTGATTTCAGATCCTCCGGAACAAGCTGCAGGAGCTGTTTTCCTTTAGATGTGATAAAAATATCTTGGCCTTTTTTCTCGATTAAAAAGCTGTTGAACAGTTTTTCAATAATGTCGGCACGCGTTGCCACCGTGCCGAGGCCGCCTGTTTCTCCAAGCGTTTTGACGAGGCCTTTTTCTTCTCCCTGCATAAACGCGCTTGGGTTTTCCATCGCTGACAGCAAGGTCCCTTCATTAAAGCGGGCAGGCGGCTTCGTTTGGCCGCTTGTTTCCGTTAACGTGCGGACGGCAAGTGTGTCGCCTTTTTGAAGCGCAGGAAGTGTCTGATCTCTGTCATCCTCCTGCTCATCATCCTCTTCCGCCATATCATAAACGGCTTTCCACCCTTGCGACTGCACGGTTTTGCCTTTCGCCGTAAAGGTTTCTCCGCCGATTTCTGCGATGACCTTTGTTTCCTCATATTCGAATGCAGGCATTAATACAGCCAGGAAACGTTTCGCAATCAGGTCATACAGCTTTCGTTCTTTATCACTCAGACTGCTGAGAACGAGCGGCTCTTCGGTCGGGATAATCGCGTGGTGGTCTGACACCTTCGCGTCATTGACATATCCTTTATGAGATTTAATGCCGCGTTTTTTAATTTGGCTGACATATTGGGCATACGGTTTTACTTCCATGCCTTCCAGACGGTCTTTTAACGTCGGGACGATGTCACTGGATAAAAATCTAGAGTCCGTCCGCGGATATGTGACGAGCTTATGCTGCTCATATAGCTTCTGCAGGACAGAAAGCGTTTCTTTGGCAGAAAAACCGAAGCGCTTGTGGGCGTCACGCTGGAGCTCCGTTAAATCATAAAGCGCAGGCGCAAAGCTTTTTTTCGCTGTTTTTTTCAGCTCAGCTACGACCGCTTGCTTTCCTTGGAGATTTTTTAGTAAACGGCTTGTTACATCTTGATTGAACGTTCTCGTCTGCTTTGATTTCTTATCCTGCCACGTCAGCGTCATGCCGTCGACTGCAGCACGTATGCCGTAATACGGAACGGGCGTAAACGCCTGAATGTCTGCCTCCCGCTTTGCAATCATGGCTAGCGTCGGAGTCTGCACACGACCGCATGAGAGCTGGGCATTGAATTTTGTGGTAAGTGCACGGGTGGCGTTGATTCCCACAATCCAATCCGCTTCCGCTCTGGCGACGGCAGAATGGTACAGGTTTTCATATTCTTTGCCGCTGCGCAGCTTTTGAAAACCTTCCTTGATCGCTTTATCCGTCACAGATGAAATCCACAGCCGCTTGATTGGTTTTCGGACATTCGCTTTCTCAATGATCCAGCGCGCAACAAGCTCACCTTCCCGGCCTGCGTCAGTCGCGATGACAATCTGATTGACGTCTTTACGGGTAAGCTGGGATTTGACTGCATTGAACTGCTTTCCGGTTTTTTTTATTACCACAAGCTTTAAGGGTTCTGGGATAATCGGCAGATCCTCTAGGCGCCATGATTGAAATTCTTTTCCGTAGCCTTCGGGATCAGCAAGCGTCACCAAATGGCCTAAAGCCCAGGTCACAATATATTGATCGCCTTCGAGATAACCGTTTCCTTTTTTATGGCACTTCAGCACCCGGGCTAAATCCCGGCCGACTGAAGGTTTTTCAGCTAATACAACTGTTTTTGACATGCTTGATCACTTCTCTTTCTTTCGCGCTCATCCTGTTATTATAACAGACTTCACGCGGCACTCTCTAACCGCGCCCGTTTTTCGTGTCAATTTCTGAGAAAATGACGTGAGTGACGGTTTGCGCGTAGGGCGATGTTTTGTTAATGAAATCTTCTACCGCTTCGAGGCTTTCGGCATTGATTTTCAGCATATAGCAGGCTGCACCCGCAATCCGGTAGCAAAATTCAATATTCGGCAATGTTTGAATATAGCTTTTGAACCGCTCGTAATCCGCGTTTTTAACGGTTGCTTCTACAATGCAGGAAACGGGAAGCCCCAGTTTTTTCTGGTCGACCTCCAGCGTGTATTGCTTAATGATGCCAAACGATTCAAGCTGTCTTACCCGTTCTGTTACAGATGGAGGCGACAGCTTAATTTTTCTGCCTAATTCCCTCATCGACAAACGGCTGTCCTTCTTCAGCTCCTCAATGATATTCAGATCAATCTGGTCAAGTTTCATTTCAACATCCTTCTTTTTTGATTTTGTACACATTATCTCGGGTATTTTTGTAAATGACAAGTACAGTTCCCTAGAAAAGGCATGTAAAAATGAATGTTTTCCGAACATTTTTTGAAAGCTGTCATATGCCCCTCCGGATTGTTTATAGTATAAAATGAAAACGTGTCCACAAGGAGGGCGATTTATGCTGCACACGCCGATTGGAAGACTTCGCACGATGGGTTTTATTGAAGGAATGTCACTCTTAATCCTGCTGTTCATCGCTATGCCGCTTAAATATTGGGCAGGCCTTCCGCTTGCGGTGACAATTGTCGGTTCGGTTCACGGCGGGTTGTTCATTTTGTATTTGCTTGTCTTGGCTTATGCAACCTTCTCTGTCAAATGGCCGCTGAAATGGTCAGCTGCCGGCTTCATCGCCGCTTTCGTCCCATTCGGAAATTTTTTGTACGACCGCGGATTAAGGAAATATAAATAAGGGAACGCAAAAAAGGCTGGATTTTTATGATCCAGCCTTTTTTATTAAAACCACTTTGTCAGCCACGCGATATAGTAGGCCCCCGGAATAAACATGAGCTGGGCGAGGAGTGTGCCCGCCACCCTTGATGTGACCATTGTGACAGAGGTCCATTTTAAATAGAGATAGCTTCGTTTTCCTTTTGCCACATCATCAGCTAGAACGGATACTTTAGGATCAACAAAAATGGCCAGCAGCATCGTCGCAATTCCGTTGATCAAACCTGAAGCCATGACGGCTGTCGTGCTGCGCTCCGGCGCCAAAAGGCCTGCGTATAAAGCCGAAAGCACACCAATCGTATAAATCGATGTGATCAGCATGTTGATGACAAACAAACGCTTCGGAATCAAGCGCATATGAAATCCTTTTACATATGAAATGGACGGCAGACGTAAATAGGAAAGGGCATTTTTGAATCCTTGTTTCGAGAATCCCTTTCGGAATACTTGAAAAACAGAGCCGCCGCCGCCCGCCAAGTGAATAATCGCCCGTGAAAAAAGAGCGACAAAAGACGGGAGCAGGATAATGCCCAAAATGGTGCCGACTGTCGATCCGAAAATTAAAAAGCGGAACTGCTCCCCTACAATCGCCAGTGCGTTTTTTCCAGCATCATCAATTAAATGCCCAGTAAAGGGCTGCTGCACCATGTTCGACATTCTGGATACGATGACCATGACATTAAACAGAGAAAGCGCGGACGCAATAAATCCAACGCGGGCTCCGGAAAGCCTTGTGGCATAGGCTAAGGTTTCTATCGAGTGAATCAGCAATAAAAAACAAAAAATAAAAAGTACTTGTGTTGTAATGACATGCACGTTATTCTTCCTCCAATTTCATCCTAGAGATAAGACTGGAAAGAAGACAAGGAGGTTTCAGTACGATGTGTTTTTTGCAATAAAAAAACCGTCCGGCGTACGCCGGGCGGTTTGTCTTATTCTTTTCTATACGCAAATAAAGATTATATCATCCGCCAAGTCAGGCGGGTTAGATTCATAAAGCATTGTTCCGAAGAATCATTCTGGAAAGTAAACACCATGGAAATTTCTTGAACACAAGACAACGAAAGCCCTACCTCTCAATCGTCACTGCGGCTCCGAAGCCGCGCCGGTGTGAATTGTAAAACAAAAAAGTCTTTTTTCCATCTCATCGTTAGGGGCGATTTGTTATGAAGGAAAAGAATAAGGGCAGCTGGTTATGCTGCTTGGGAAGCGGTAAGCTTCTCTCTCAAAACAGAAAAAAGAAGTTTACTTTCTTTTTTATTTGCTTATTTTTCTTACTAGCTATTCATAATAACATATCGCCCCTGAAAACACAAATTTTTTATAGTTTGAGTGAGACCGGTGTTTTCTCCCCGGCATTCATTAATCTGATATCCTCCGGTTCAATTTCAAGAATCACCAGATTCGGATCATCCTTGCCGTCAAACCAGCGCTCTAATTTGGAACTCCATATTTTGTCCTTGAGTTCTGCCGAATTGTTGATTTTGGCTTTTCCGGCAACTTCGACATATGCGTCGCCAAAACCTTCACAATCATAGCCTAATAAAATGTGGACATTGGGGTTGTTCTCAATTTCTTCTGCTTTATGAGTTTCCTTGCTTGTCGGTGTGTAAATCGTCAGCCCGTCATGGAAAAAAGTCATGTAGCGGGAATGCGGTTTGCCCTTTTGAACTGTTGCGAGCGAACCTACTTTATGGTGATCTAGAACATCAAGCACTTTTTGTTTAATGTCTTGCTGATTCATCTCGAATCACTCCTTTTTAACGTCTCCGCTGTTACTTTTCCACATCCGGGGAAGATTTAAACAAGAAAGTGTGCTCTTTATTTATCGCCTTCCCATTCACGCTTTAACAGACTGTAGTAGACGAGGTCGTGATGCCTGCCGTTTACGTATAAGCCATCCCGTGCCCTTCCTTCCTCTAGAAACCCGAGCCGCTCCGGAACCGCTCTGCTTTTTTCGTTTCCGACAGCCGCACAGATCGCCACACGATTCAGCTCAAGCTCTTCAAAAGCATACGTAATGAGTTTTCGGCAGGCAGCTGTAATAATGCCTTTCCCTTCAAATTCTTTGGCAATCCAATATCCGATTTCCGCCTTACGATTCACTTGATCAAGGTTATGCAGGCTGATCATGCCGCATAGGCTGCCGTCATAAAGGAGCCCCGCCTCAATGCCGTTCAGGTCGGCATACTGATGCCGCCATTCTGGAATGATGGTTTCTCTGTACGTGTCAGCGCTGCTTGGATTTTCCGCCCAAAACAGCCACTGGCTGAGCCGCTGCTGATTTTGGATAATGAGGTCGGCCAGCCGCTCCGCATCATTCGGCTCCAATAATCGGATGGTGATGTGCTCATTTACCTTGCAAGTGAACATCGCTTCGCCCTCTTTCCTTTTTTACCCATTATATCGATGATTCTGTTTTTTTCAATACAAAAAAGGATGGGCTGCTAAGCCTCATCCTTATATTCTTGGATCGGTAAAGATATCATGTTTATCCGTGCTCGTCGATGACATTTCCGTCACGACGGCACCTTCTTCCCCGGCCTGGAACCAATGCTTTGTATTCGGGGGGATTGTATATTGCCCGCCCGGTTCTAGCTCAATTTCGTGCCAGACCGTATAGTGTTCTCTGTCTTCCTGAGGAGGGAGAACTTTTGGAAGCGGCGTTTTTTCTCCTTCTACGTAAAGATACACTTTTCCGTAGCGGCAGCGGAAGGTCTCCTGCTTGCCTTCCTGGCCGTCGACCGGCGGATGGCGGTGTTCCGGGCAAGTCTGTCCCGGAAACAGCACCAATTCCTTTGAACAATAACGGTCTGTATTGACGTAGACGAAGAGCTGGAGCCCGACTTTTCTTTCTTTTCCTAAGCCGTAATCCATCAGCTGGATTTGGTCTACTTCCTCGTCCGTTAATACAATCCCTGCTTTTTGATAGTAGCTGTTCACTTCTTCTTTCGTGATGCCCATATGTCTCACTCCCTCTTATGTCGTCACAAAGTTTCCGCCGTTGACATGCAGGGTCTGTCCTGTCATGTAAGAGGACTCATCTGATGCCAGAAGCACATAACAGCCGACGTGCTCAACAGGCTGTCCAGGACGGCCCATCGGCGTATCTTGCCCAAATTGAGCAACTGTTTCTTCA
Source organism: Bacillus sp. EU52 (assembly GCF_037964975.1). Taxonomy (NCBI): domain Bacteria; kingdom Bacillati; phylum Bacillota; class Bacilli; order Caryophanales; family Bacillaceae; genus Bacillus; species Bacillus sp. EU52. The sequence continues at coordinate 464,820 of NZ_CP150177.1, read as the reverse complement.
GGGAACGTAGCTGGGATTAGTGGCGTCCAGATTGGACCCGGCGCGACTGCATTTACACGGATGCCGTCTTTAACAAGCGCCTGCGCCATTGTTCTTGTAAAGGCGTTGATCGCCCCTTTTGTCGCTGTATAATCAATCAGTGTCGGGTTCCCTACGTACGGGTTGATGGATGTCGTATTGATGATGGCGCTGCCCGGTTTCAGGTAATCAATTGCTTTTTTAGTCAAATAAAATTGAGAATAAAAGTTTGTTTTGAATGTGCGGTGAAGCTGTTCGCTCGTAATCTCTTTGATGCTTTCCTTCGGATGCTGTTCACCTGCATTGTTGACAAGGATGTCAAGGCCGCCTAGTTCCTTGACCGTTTTTTCAACCGCTTCATTGCAGAATTCCTCTTCACCTACGTCACCAGTAATCAGCAGGCATTTTACGCCTTCTTGTTCAACACGTTTCTTCGTCTCCTCAGCGTCTTCATGCTCATCCTTATACACAATGGCGATGTCTGCGTCTTCCTTTGCATAAGCGACGGAAACCGCGCGTCCGATCCCGCTGTCGCCGCCTGTAATAAGAGCTACTTTTCCTTTTAATTTGTCTGCTCCTTTATAATCCTCGTACTCATACACCGGACTCGGATTCATTTCGCTTTCAATTCCCGGCTGGCGACTTTGAGTTTGTGCCGGCAGTTCTTTTGGATAATTTGCCATGATGATTCTCCTCCTTTGTTTTCATGTCTATTTGTTGTGTACCTCACACACTCTTTGGATAAACATGGCTTGGCACCTTCGCATTGCTTTATCAGAAAAATGTTTCACATGGAACGCTTGGAGGAAATAACTCAAAAAGGGGGTTGGTTGCTGAATGATTAACATGCTTTCTAGAAGATTCAGCAGGCCAAAGGGCGTCATCGGCATGATTGCCGGGTACATCATGGCTGCTGAAAATCAAACACTGAATCAGTGGACAATCAATCAGCTGGGTATCACGCGCGGGGACAGCATTTTAGAAGTCGGGTTTGGCCCGGGATACTGCATAGAGCAGGTGCTGAAACGCGAGAAGGATGTTCAGCTTCATGGGATTGATGTGTCAGAGGCCATGCTGAAGCTGGCCGCCCGCAGAGTGAAATCCAAGGGTGTGCGCCTGATACAAGGAAGCATCGAGACATTTCCTCTCCCCGCCTCGTTTTATGATAAAGTGATTTCCGTTAACAACTACACCATTTGGAATAACCAAACAAAAGGCATGAAACAGATTTATCGGGCATTAAAGCCAGGCGGCAAAGCAGCCATTACGATGCAGCCGCGGGAAGCGGATGCCAGTCCTGAGAAAACCAAATCATTTGGAAGACAGATGATTGCTGACTTTAAAGCAGCCGGCTTCGAAGACACTGATATACAATTTAAGAACATTAAGCCTGAGCTTTCCGTCTGTGCAACTGCAAAGAAGCCCGCCACATAAAGTGGACGGGCTTCTTCTTTTATGAATGTACAGCCTGATTGCGCAGGACGTCTTTTTTCACCTTGCCAAGGTTGTTTTTCGGCAGTTCGTTAACAAATTCAACTTCAGGTATTTTGTAAGCGGACAGGCGTTCTTTACAAAATGCGATGACATCCTCTACCGTGATGCGCTGGCCGCCATTTTTCACGATAAAAGCTTTCGGTTTTTCACCGTAAAGCGGGTCAGGAATACCGACCACAGCCGTTTCAAGGATTCCCGGGATCTGCTGGATAACTTCTTCAACCTGATCAGGATAGACGTTATCGCCTCCGTAAATAATGACATCCTTGTAGCGTCCCGTGATGAAAATAAAGCCATCTTCATCCACATATCCTGAATCTCCGGTTCTAAACCATCCGTTTTGCAGCACTTTCGCTGTTGCTTCAGGATTGTCTTCATAGCCTTTAAATAAGAATGGAGTATGAACAACGATTTCGCCGATTTCTCCTTGAGGAAGTTCTTCTCCGGTCAGAGGATCTTCCACTTTGACTTTAACACCTGCCACAGGTTTTCCTGCAGATGCCGCTTTATCCATTCCCATATCAGGCGTCCATGTGCTGATGCCCCAAGCCTCAGTACTTCCATAGCCATGCGCAAGCGGAATGCCAATATCAAGATAGCGGCGTATTAGGCTGCTCGGCACTTTTGTTCCGCCTGTCATTAAAATAACAAGCGAAGATAAGTCAGTTTGGTGCTTTTCCCACGCCTCAAGCAAATACGTGTAGAACACAGGAAGAGCCATCACGGTCTGAATCTTCTCTTCTTCAATGACCTTCAGCATGTGAACAGGATCTTGATCCTTTGTAAACACAAAGGTTGTTTCTGCAAACGTTCCAAGCATGATGCAAATGAGCGCACTCGTATGATAAATCGGATGGCACGCGAGAAAACGAAGGCCCTTCATGCGTGCTATTGAGCTGTTGGATTTTTTAACATATCTGTATATGCCGCCATGTGTAATCATGCATCTTTTCGGGTTTCCCGTTGTTCCAGATGTAAACATCAGAAGTGCTGTATCATCAGGTGAAACCATTTCCGTCTCTGGCAAATGATCAGGACCTGCAAACAGCGCTTCAAATTCAGCAGATGTTTCGTAAGCTGTTCCTGTTTCCATTGTTACACACAGTGAGGACAATTCAGGAAGAACTTCATCCAGTATCTCTTTAAACTCCGCTCCGTAAAACATCGCTTTCGGTTCACTTGCTTTTAAAATGCCTGTCATTTCATATGGTTTCAGCTGCCAGCTGACAGGTACGACAACAGCACCTATTTCAAGTGCGGCGAACATAACAGTTGAGGCGGGATGGCCGTTTTTGCAAAGCAATGCAACACGGTCGCCCTTTTGAATTCCTTTTTGAAGCATGGCATTCGCCAGCTGATTAATCCGTTTACGGTAACCTTTATATGTCAGTGTATGGTCTCCGCTTTTTACAGCCTCTATTTCTTCGCTATTCGGCATGTCATGCAGAATCAGATGCTGTAATGTTTCCATATCGTCATCTCCTATATTCTCTTGAATCTTCAATAATTTGTTAGATTTTCTTCCTTACCTCACCCATTTTAACCCAAAAAAGATAACTTGTAAAACTATTTCATTTTGGAATTATTCCAATACTGAATGATAAAATAGTCCCACATTTTCTTATTTTGTTCCCCCTCCACAGAAAAACACACGCCAAATTTTTGACGTGTGCCATGCAGGTTTACAGTATGTTTTTTTCTTTCATCCATGTGAAAAATATGCGGTTTAACCGCTGATACAATTCTTGTTCTCCTTCTTCCTGAAACCCCGCCATGCTTTCTCCGCTCTCGATAATTGCCGAGCTGATCGCGCTTAAAATCTCCGACCCTTCAGCGGATAATGAGCTAGGCGCCATCATGACGAGGATGCGTGTCATCCTGAGGGTATTTCCGTCCATGCCATCCACTTCATAGGGGGTGCTGAGATCAAACATTTTGAAAAAAGGCAGGACGATTTCATCATTTTTGAGATGATAAAGCGCCATGTTTGTTCCGGGGATTCCCAATCCCCCTTGTTTCTCCCGCTCAGCCAGGCAAACCGCGGCTTTTTCCGGATCACGGATCAGGCCATCCTTCTTCAGCTGTTGAAAAAGCTCTAGCAGAAGCATGCTATGGTCCGGGTTTGTTTGGAGTTGAGCTAGCGTAAAATGGCGCAGAACATCTTGGATAACTTCCATATACCGCCCTATGCTTTCCGCCGCCTCCAGCATGTCAGGTACATCAGCTTGCTGCGCCTCTTCCTTCGGGCTTCTTTTTTTGTTAAGAATAAGGGGGATCTTCCGCTTGATATACTGCTTGACCTGGTTTGCGTCTTCCTCATTTAATAGCGGGCTGACCATGATGTAATCAATGTTTTCATAAGGAATCGGTACAGTGGACACAATCATATCATAGGCTTGAACATCCTTCCCCTTTAGCTCGATCAGGGATGACATATCAAACGATTCAATTTCCGGCAGCTCTTTTTTCAGTCTGGAGGCAAGCATTTTCGAGGAGCCGATCCCGCTTGAGCAGACGACAAGCGCTTTCACTTTTGCTTCTTCTTTTTTGATTTCAAGAGCCGAGCCAAAGTGAAGAACGATAAAAGCGATTTCATCATCAGAAAAGGACATGCCCGGAAAATACTTTTCGACGCCTTCTTCGATCGCCATATAAAGCAGAAAATAATCGCGCTTGATCTGTTCCTTCATCGGATTGTATATCTCAATATTTTCTTTTATGCGGCTGACGGCCGGCTCCAAATGGGCAATCAAGCCTTCATATAAAGAGTAGTTTTTCGTCAGATCCATTCTGATTTTGTCTGAAATAAAAGCAATGAGCCGCTTTGTTTGCAGGGCTGTTTCCAGCTCAATTTCCTGCGCTTTGTATTCTGTTTTGTATTTTCGATTAGCGCTTCGAAGGTGGATTGTAATATAGCCGACCTCCGCCTCTGGAATCGTCACGCCGAAGGCACGTTCAAGCTCGCCCGCGATTTCAAGAGCCGAACTGTATTCTTTCGCATTCTTCAGTTCCTCAAACTCATTTTGCTCCATGGTAATAGTTTCCCCAAGCTTAATTCGTTCGATCGCATACGTCAGATGGACGACGAGCGCTATATAGGAGCTATCGGACAATGAAAAAGCGATTTTTTCTTTGAGCTGAAATAAGATGCGCTCCATTTTTAACAGCTCACCTTTGCTGACAACCCCGAACATTTTCTCTGAAGAATCGGCTTTTCCTTTGATGTTTAATTCAACCGCTTCCAAAAACATTTGGATGTCGAGACGGTTCACAATCAAGTTGCCGACAATTTTCCGTTTCGCATTCTCCGGCCCTATAAGCTGGATGCCAAAACCTCTTTTGCGGATCAGTGTCAGTCCGAAGGGAGAAATCCACTTCTCGAGCTCATCTAAGTCATAGCTGACCGTGGCATTCGTCACCTGGAGATCATGAGCAAGAGTGTACAGTTTGACGGGCTCCTGAGACTCTAATAACGAACAAAGAATGAGCAGTTTCCGTTCGTCGGCGCTGTATTCATGCTGTTCATATGATAAATCAGTAAGCAGCTTTTGTTTATCCTCGGGACTTCCCACTGCTTTCAACCCTTTACCGGGCTGTTTATCTAACGTAAGCCCCACGGTTTCCATCAGCGGTTTAATTGATTTGAGTTCCCTGTGAATGGTTCTCGTGCTGACTTGCATCAGCTCAGCAAGCTCAGTTACGGTTATATATCTGTTTTGTAATAATAAGTGCTTTAACAGCTTTTGTTCTCTGGCAGTCATATACATAAAAAAGACCTCCTAGCCAATCTTGATGTGCGGATGAAGTCGCAAGGAGATGCAGTAGAGGATATAGAGAGGTTTCCTTTTAATATAAAACGCTTTCAAGAAAGAATCAATCACTTATAAATGGTAATTTGGCACTATGCGGTGTGACAATATTGAAAAAGCATCAGCTGGTAAGCTGATGCTTTTTATGGAATATCGTAACCCTGTACGGCTGTAAAAATGCGGAACCATTGATCCTGGTCAAGCTTGTATGACAACGCATTTATCGCGGCGGAAATCCGCTCGCGCTTTCCGCTTCCGACAATCGGCATAATGCCGGCCGGATGCGTGAACAGCCATGCGTACATGACCTCGCCCAATGAAGCGGCGCCAATCTCTGCTTGAACGGATTCAAGCGCCGTGCGGACACGCCGGTCTTTTTCCGTGTCACCAGTGAAAACTTTGCCGCCTGCCAGAGGCGACCAAGCCATCGGCGGAATCCGTTTTTCCTGGCACAGGTTCAAAGTGCCGTCGAGCATATTTTCTAATTCGTATGCGGAAAGCTCAATCTGGTTGGTCACAAGCTTCTCAGGCAGATACGTTTCCAGCATCCGATACTGGTGATCTTTAAAATTTGAAACGCCAAAGTACCTGACCTTGCCAGAGCATTTCAAGGCCTGAAACGCCTCTGCTACTCCCTCCGGATCCATGAGCGGGTCCGGTCTGTGAATCAACAGCACATCGATATAATCCGTCCTAAGGTTCATAAGCGATTGCTCAACAGAAGCCAAAATATGCGATTTGCTTGTGTTATAATGATGCGATCTGTGAGCAGGCCGTTCAGGCGATTCAAGAACGATGCCGCATTTTGTGACCAGCTCTACGTTTTCTCTTAATCCAGGCGAAAGGGCAAGGGCGTTTCCAAACAGCTTTTCGCACGTATAGCCTCCATAAATATCCGCATGATCAAAGGTCGTGATGCCGTGATCGATACACCATTCAATGAGGCTCAGAAGTTCAGCATCTGAATAGTTCCATTCATTCAGCCGCCAAAGCCCGTGTATGACTCTTGAAAATTGAAGATCCTCCGCCAATTGAATACGCTGCATGCAAAATCCCTCTTTTCTTTGTATAAACCGGGTTTTGCCCCTTACTAGTTCATTCGGCCTCAGATCCCCTTTTTCCTTTCGCTCCTTTTAAAAAGACATTTTAATTCGATTGAAATTGCTTTTTCGCTTTCTCAACGACATAGTGGCTGCCGCCGCGGTCCTGCACATTTTGGATCATCATGGCGACAAGCAGGTCTTTGTTTTTGTAATCGTAGCCGACAAACCAGCCATTTTCCGTGCCGTCTTTATCATCTTTTGATGTTTTCAGCTCGGCTGTTCCTGTTTTCCCGGCCACTGTGATTCCTTTTACGACAGGCTGATACGCTGATCCGCGCTCATCTTCCACAACGCCTTTCAGACCTTTTGTAATGTCTGCCGCCCCTTCCTTCGTGACCACTTGCTTGTGCCAAACATCAGCTGTTTGTGAATCTTTTTTGATCAGCGTCGGTTTGACAAGGTCTCCATTGTCAACAAATGGCGTGTAAGCAGTTGCCAAGTGAAGCGGAGACATTTGCATTTGCCCTTGTCCGTAGCCTGTATCCGCAAGCAAAATGTCTGAATCAAGCTTGTCATTTGCAATAGACGATTTCTGGATCGGGAATTCATACGGAACGTCCTCTGAAAAACCGAATGTTTTTAAGCCTTTTGTGAAGGTGTCCGCTCCCATATCAAGCGCATTCTGGGCAAAATAAATATTGTCTGACGTAATAAGGGCGTTTTCCAAATCGACTTGTTGAAGTCTCTCAGACACACGTGTCACTGAATAGCCGCCCCAGCTCGAATCTTTTTGCCACTCCTTGCCTTTGATTGTTTTCTTCTCATCGGCTTTAAGGGTGCCGTTTTTGATTCCAATAGCAGCCGCAATCGGTTTAATGGTAGAACCTGGCGCGTATGTCTTATTGAATTTCGCTGAAAACGGATTGTTTTTATCTTTGTTTAGCTTTTTCCATTCCTTATCGCTCCAGCCGAAAATAAATCCGTTTGGATCGTAGGAAGGCGCGCTGACAAGGGCGAGTGTTTCGCCTGTCTTCGGCTGCAGCGCGACTGCCGCCCCGCTGTCATCCTTCAGTTCATCATACAGCTTCGTTTGCGTTTTGATATCAATTGTGAGGTGAAGATCCTCGCCGTCCTTTGCTTTCTTTTCAGCGATGACTTCCCCGGTTTGCGGCACGTAGATTTTCCAGCCAGTTGTGCCTCTTAGCTTGTCTTCATACACATTTTCAAGTCCGGCGATACCGATGTTAGACGTATCGCTGTACGTTCCTTCTTTCTTTTTCTTCAGTTCTTCCGCTGTAATGGCGCGGACATAGCCTGTCAAATGGGCTGTCTTTTCGCCATACGGATAGTAGCGGGAGCTGACATTCGTTCTTGTTACGCCTTGTAATGACGTCGCTTCAGAAACTAATTTCTCCTGGTCAGGCTTGACCTTTTTGAGCGGCACAAACGAATCGTCTTTTACCCAGCCTTGATCCAGCTTTTTCTTGATGTCGTCTTCAGTCAAATCAAGTTTTTTGGCGAGTTCTTTTATAACTTTCTCTTTTTTATCGCCAAGCTCTCCGGGAACAATTCCAATTTCCGGAACATCTGTATTGACAGCTAAACCTTTTCCATTTTTATCGTAAATTTGGCCTCGTTTCGGTTCAATGCTCATAATTTGCACGGTTTTGTCGTCAGCCAGCTGCTCGAAAATAAACGATGGGTCCCAATCTATATTCCATGACTCCTCGTCATCTGTTTTTTCTAATTTCAGCACAGCAGTATTCTTGAAGCTGACTTTGCCGGCATTTGTGTTCATGCTGACTTTATACGGGATATGTTTCATTGTCTTGTTGTCTTGATCGTCCTTATCTACTTCTCCCGCAGTGACTTTCAAATTTTTTACGCCAGCCTGCTCATAGATGGCTTTATACCTGTTGACGAAATCTTTTTTGGAGATTTCTTTTTTGACATCTTTAGTCAGGCTTTGATACATGTCATCGAATTGCTGATCGTTCCACTGTTTCACGAATGCTTCCATGCGATCCTCTGGTGAATCTGTTTTGGAGCATCCGATTAACCCAATCAATCCGACGCATAGAAATACTAGTAGAATACACTTTTTTAACATGACTTTCCCCTGCCTTCCACTTGTTATTTTCTCTTAATTGAATTGGTGCGTGCAAGATTTTTTTGAAAATGAAGGAAAAGTTCACCGATTTTGCAGAAATCTCCTATCGTTTGCTGTAGACTATTTGAAAAGACAGAAAGAAGGGATAGCATGGTCAGAGAGGCAGCAATGCTTCACATTAAAGAAGGCCTTGAACAAGAGTTTGAGGATGCATTCCGGCAAGCGGCGCCGATTATTTCCGGCATGAAGGGCTATATCACTCACTCATTATCAAAATGCATGGAGGAAACGCATAAATATCTGCTTCTTGTGGAGTGGGAAACACTTGAGGACCATACGGAAGGCTTTCGCGGTTCTTCAGAGTATCAAGAGTGGAAAGCCTTGCTTCATCGGTTCTATACCCCGTTCCCGACGGTCGAGCATTTTCAGGATGTGTAATAGATTTATATAATATGAAGTGTAAAACCGATAAGGGAGACAGACCATACAAAAACGGCGGTATAAATATTAAAAGCGCCTGAACCGTCATTTTCTTTTTTGCGTTCTTCAAGCCCCTGCATAAACATGACCGCACCAAGAAAGACGAGCATGACCGATTGGATAACAGAGGTGTGTTCCGTATAGTTAAAAGCAATAAGCGCCAGTATAATAATGATAACCGCAAAAGACATTTTAAAAATCCGAAACAAAAGGACCATCCTTCCTTATATACGAAATATTGAACGTTATGGCTATATTTGCCTACGCCCTCCATTATTCTAGCGCACTTTGTTTGTCTGTAGAACAGAAGACAGAGAATTTTAAGTTTCTTTTAATATTTCGATCACACATAAAAAACGCGCCTGTCATGAGGCGCGTTTTCTATGAAACTGATAATTCTTTATAGCCTAGCTTGTGAACGGCTTCAGCCATCGCTTGATAGCCTTTGCTGTTCGGATGGACACCGTCAAAGGACAGATATTCCTGTTCTTTGCCTTTGAAGATGCTATAGGCATCCGCGATTTTGACATGGGGTGCTGATGCAAGTGTTTCTAAATGTGAATTAAACGAAGTGATCCATTTGCCGGCGATATCAATTTCGGGAAACGGATTGTATAAGTTGAACACACGAATGGCGTACGGGGAAGGATTTTCTCCTTTAATCTCGGCGATTTCGGCAATCATCTTTTCAAAATTCTCATGGCAATGGGCGGATACACGGCTGAAAATCGTTTCATCCTTAGAGGTTTGGTAGGCTAAGACCGAATCGATGAGATCGTTTCCGCAACCTGTGATCGTTATCATATCAGCATCTCGAATGCATTTTTGCACATAGGGATATGACAGGAGTCCCAAAATCTCTTCTGTATTCAGGCCTGATCTGGCAAATATGTTTATTGCCGTTCTTGTTTTCAAGTCAGCTTCCATCATGTCCCCAAAACGCTGGACGAAGCCGGGTGAAAACAGCCCGGAGCCTCTCCCTGTCGTCAAGGAATCGCCCAGAGCTGTATATCGAAGCACCATGTTCTTTCCTCCACTCTTGAACGTCGATACGTTAATGTACGCAGCAGAGAAAAGATTGGCTACTTATGTATATCCTATTTTTCTTGAAATCTGTAAAGCGGCGTCCTTCACCTTTTCTGTTAAATAGGGCAGCCTGTCTTCTGTAAATCTCGCTTCAAAGCCTGCAATGCTAATGCCGGCTGCCACTTGGCGCTTATGGTTAAAGATCGGGGCGCCGATCGCCGCCGTATAGTTTTCGAGCTCTGAATAGCTGACAGTATAGCCATTTTGCACAGAGGCATCAATCTCCTGAAGCAGTTTTTCGGGATCGGTAATCGTTCCGGAGCCAATCGAAATGAGCTCGGTTTGTTTGATGTATGCTTCGATTTCTTCACGGGGAAGAAAGGACAGAATGCTTCTGGCGCACGCTCCCGCGTATAGGGGGGAACGCCTGCCGATCGCCGTATACAGCCGCACAGTCTGTGTCCCTTCTATTTTCTCAACGTATATCGCTTCATTGCCGTCTCTCATGATCAACTGCACGGCCTCATCCACTTCCCGGCACAGCTCTTCCATCACCGGTTTCGCTATTTTTCTGATATCCAGCCTGTCAGCGACAAGCTGTCCGAATTCCAAAAACACCAATCCCAGCGAATAAGCGCCGGACGCATCCCGACTGAGGAACCCCATTTCCTCCAAAGAGCTGACCATCCGGTGAACAGAGGTCTTCGGCATTCCTGTCAGCGCCACCAGTTCACTTAAGGTTAGGCTTGGTTTATGCAAAAACAAATTGAGCAGCGCCATAGATTTGACTACGGTTTTATTTTTATTCTGCATCATTCATCCCCTTTGCTATGTCAGCCATTCCATCTTCATTCTCGTTTTCAGTTCTTTTATATGCTGTTCCCGTTCTACCGCAAGCGCTTCTGCCTCCTGAAGGGACACAGGTTCAAACTGGACGTGCTCACCCGGCATGATTTGGGAAACAATCGGAAGATCAGCGGATATGATGTGCGCGATCCTCGGATAGCCGCCAGTCGTCTGCCGGTCTGCAAGCAGGATAATCGGGTTGCCGTCAGGCGGCACCTGAACTGTTCCGAATGAAACCGCTTCCGACACCATCTCAAGCGGGGCCTTCAGTTCGAGCGGTTCTCCTTTGAGCCTGTAGCCCATACGGTCAGACTGCGGCGTGACACGAAATGCTTCTTCATAAAAACGCGTTTTTGATTCTTCTGTGAAAAAGGCAAATTGCTTTCCTTCCAGCACCCGAATGACGGGATTCTTCTTCAATGGCAGAAATCTGCCGCGGCTGACTGACCACTTCGGTGCTGCAAATCCCTGTTTTCCAAGCTGCGAACTTAAGCGGGAAAGGATGGTTTGCGAAAGAGCTGACATCTCTCCAATGTTCAGTTCATCTTCTTTTTGAAGCGCTCTGCCATGAAGTCCGCCGATGCTTCCTCTGACGTATGTGCTTTTACTTTCCATGACGGCAGGCACCTCAATGCCGCCGGCTGCCGCCAAATAAGCACGGCTGCCGAGTTTGCAGGGGCCAAAGCTGACTGTGCTGTTTTCCTTGATGAGCACAGGCTTCCATAAAGGCGCTTCCTCGTCATTAATACGCAGCGTGAAGTCCGCCCCTGTCACAGCAATCAGTGTCTGTTTTGAAAAATGAAACGACGGACCGGGCCCCATCATCGTTATTTCGAGACCTGCTTCATTTTCGCCGTTTCCTATCAACAGATTGGCAATGCGCAGTGATACCGTGTCCATAGCGCCGCTGGCCAGAACGCCGTATTTTTGGTAACCCGTTCTGCCTATATCCTGAACCGTTGTGAGCAGTCCGGGCTTTAATACTTTCATGCTCAATTGGACTCCTCCTTATAGGCGTGATAGTCTTTTTCTGAGATGCGAACGAATTTCACAGTATCTCCCGCCCGCAGCAATGTCGGCGGGTTTTCCTGCGGCCGGAAAAGAGCCAGCGGCGTTTTGCCGATCAGCTGCCAGCCGCCCGGCGTTGAAATCGGGTAAACGCCTGTCTGCAATCCCGCAATACCGACCGAACCTGCGGGAATCGACGGTCTTGGCGATGATTTTCTCGGAGCTGCAATGCGTTTTGACATCCCGCCTAGAAAAGGAAAACCGGGCGCGAAGCCAAGCATATACACCACATATTCACCGTTTGTATGAATGTCGATTACTTCCTCCGGTGACAGCTGATTGATCTTCGCCACCTCTTCTAAATCCGGACCAAATTCACCGCCATAGCAGACGGGAATTTCTACAATACGGCGGTTGACCTCATAGTCTTCGGCTATTTCTGCCAGGCGCTCTTCGACATCGCGCTTGACCTTCTCAAAAGGTGAGCTTATGCCTTGAGGCAAATGCTTGTACACTTCATACATATCATAAAATACGGTTAGACTTGTAAAAGCTGGGATACATTCAATGAATCCCGGAAATGGCTGTTCTTCTATATAAGCGGCCGCGGCATGGACAATGCCGTTGACCTGTTCATTGATTTCTTCTCCGAATCGGATCATCATTGCAGAATCACCGAGCTGTTCGATTTGATATCGTACAGTCATCTTTCTCACCTCTTTTAATTCTCGTTCATCAGGATGACGAGAGGTTACAGCACCGCAAGCGACTCGTCTCGAATATCTGTGATGAGCATATGCCCCGGCGCATGTGTGATGACCATTTCAGGTTTTACATTCATAGCCACGGCTTGCGGTGTCACTCCGCATGCCCAAAAAACAGGAACCTCGCCTTCTCGAATGGGAACGGCATCTCCGAAATCCGGTTTCCCGAGATCGCGAATCCCGATTGCTCCCGGATTGCCGATATGGATCGGCCCTCCGTGCACAGCCGGAAAACGCGAGGTCACTTGCGCGGCACGTACAGCCAGCCGTTCAGGAACCGGTCTCATGCTGACAACCATCTGTCCGTGAAACGCCCCCGCCGGAACACAATCGATATTCGTTTTATACATCGAGACGTTTGTCCCCTCATCAATATGCCGGACAGCTATCCCATTATTGATCAGTGCCTGTTCAAAGGAGAAACTGCATCCGATCAGAAAGCCGACAAAATCGTCCTCCCAGTATGGCGTAATATCAGATACTTCTTCCGATAAGATACCGTGCCTGTAAATACGGTATTTCGGAAAGTCCGTTCTGATATCAGCATCCGGCGCAGCCAGAGACGGCACAGGCGAACCTGCTTCAGTCACATCCAGCACGGGGCAGGGCTTTTGATTTCGCTGGCAAAACAGCAGAAAATCAAAAGCAAGGTCCTTTTTCAAAACCACAAGATTCGCTTGGGCGTAGCCGCCGGACATGCCTGCGGTCGGCCCGTTTATTTTCCCCTCTCGTATCAGGGCGCGTACATCCTTCGGCGCCATTTTGTTTAATTGCTCCACTTATATCAGCTCCACAATTGAGGAAGTTGTGTACATAACGTGTAGATTCCCATAACTGCCATTACAATCACTACAAGCGCGCCTGTGCTTGTCAGCCAAAGCGGATGCTTATAATCACCGACAATGTTTTTCTTGTAGGCGGCAACAAGCAGCGTTCCGAGCGCAATCGGCAGAATTAAGCCGTTCAGTGAACCGACAAGGACGAGGATCTTCGCAGGCTGGCCGATTGTGACAAAAGCTAACGTAGAAACCACAATAAATCCGATAATAATACCGCGTGAATTCTTTTCAATTTTTGGAGAAAAGGTCTTGAAAAATGAAACAGATGTATAGGCTGCTCCAATAACAGACGTAATCGCCGCAGACCACATGATCAATCCGAAAATTTTATAACCAACATTTCCAGCAGCCAGCTTGAAGACAGAAGCCGCCGGGTTGCTTTCATCGATGTGCAGCCCTTTCGATACAACGCCTAGAACCGCAAGAAAAAGAGCGATACGCATGACAGATGTAATTAAAATGCCGACAACCGAGCTTTTTGTCACCTGCGGAATGGATTCCTTTCCTTTAATTCCGGCATCAAGCAAACGGTGTCCCCCGGCAAATGTGATATAACCGCCGACGGTTCCGCCCACTAGGGTGACAATGGCAAATATGCTGATGTGTTCCGGGACGAATGTATTTGCGACTGCCTGTCCGACCGGAGGAGCTGTCGTCGCCGCAACGTAGACCGTTAAAATAATCATCACGAACCCCGCGATTTGCGTAAAACGGTCCATCGCTTTTCCTGCTTCCTTGATGACAAAAATCAAAATGGCGATAACGGCACTGATTAAAGCGCCTGTTTCAGGTGTAATGCCGAACAGCACCTGAAGTCCCAGCCCGGCCCCTCCGATATTCCCAATATTAAAAGCTAGTCCGCCAAGCACGACGAGAATGGCGATGAAATACCCCAGTCCGGGAAGCACCATATTCGCAATTTCCTGACCTCGTTTTCCAGAAACTGCGATGATGCGCCACACATTGGTTTGGGCGAAAATATCTAAAATAATAGAGATTAAGATGACAAAACCGAAGCTTGCTGCGAGTGTGTTTGTGAATGTTGCGGTTTGGGTGAGGAAACCCGGTCCGATTGCTGATGTCGCCATTAAAAAGGCGGCGCCCATCAGCAATGACCAGCTGCCCGCTTTTTTTCCTGCTGTCTTTTTCTGCTGCTCCATCTATTGTTCCTCCTTTATGTTGACCTCTGTTCTGAAATAGCTGTCACTTCAATTCCAGCCGCTTTGAGCTGTTTTCTGATTTTTTGCGCAAATGTCAGCGCATGGGCTCCATCTCCATGAATGCAGACTGTATCTGCTTTTAATGACACATCATGTCCTTGCTGAGATTTGACCGCCCCTTCTTTCACCATTTTGATGACCTGGGTGACGGCGGCATCATCACTTTCAATGAGTGCGTCCGGCTGGGAGCGCGGTGTCAGCGTGCCGTCCGATTGGTATGTTCTGTCGGCGAACACTTCATTTGCGGTCTGAAGTCCGATCCGTTCTCCCGCTTTTACAAGCTCGCTCTCAGCAAGACCGAAAAGAATCAGGCCTGGATCAACCTTATAGACAGCTTTCGCGATAGCATCCGACAGTTTTTGATCGACTGCCGCCATATTGTATAAAGCGCCATGCGGCTTGACGTGCTGCATGTGAAGTCCCTCTGCTTTTAGAAAGCCAGAGAGCGCGCCAATTTGATAAACGACAAGATCATACGCTTCCTCAGGAGAAATCGCCATATTGCGGCGCCCAAAACCGAGTAAATCCGGCAAGCCCGGATGCGCACCCATTTTCACGCCTCTTTCTGCTGCAAGCGCGACGGTTTTTCGCATAACACTAGGATCTCCTGCATGAAATCCGCATGCGATATTCGCTGATGTCACATACTCTAAAATATCTTGGTCAAGGCCTATCTTGTAGGCTCCGAAGCTTTCTCCTAAATCACAGTTTAAATCAATCTGAAACACAGAATCCCTCCTGCCAAAGCAAACGATATGCTTTATGTCATTTATTGTCCCGAAATCCGGAACGACTATTCCGAATTTTTGAACTTTATTTCATTATAAGTGAATCATATCTGTTTGTGAAATACTTTTGTCAGAAAACCTACCATGGTCCCAGAAGAAAACCTGCCAAACTAAAAAAGAGAGTCCATCTTAGGACTCTCTTTTTTTATAGTACCCAATGGCGAATCGCTTTAGCGACACCATCCTCAATATTTGTATCCGTGATATAATCAGCCGTTTCTTTTACGATGTCTTGCGCATTGCCCATTGCGACGCCAAGACCCGCTTCTTTGATCATCGCAATGTCATTAAGGCTGTCGCCCATCGCCATCACATTCTCCATTGTAAAGCCGAGTTTTTCCGTAACCTTGGCAAGGGCTGCAGCTTTGTTGATGCCAAGCGCGTTGACTTCAATGTTTGTCGGACTTGAATTTGTGATTTCGAGCTCTTTGTTTTTTCTCAGCTCCTCAAGCACTTCGTTTCGGATATCGTCATCCTCGATGTCAAAGCCGAATTTGAGCCATTCATGATCCGTAATGTTTTCCGGAAACTCGCCTCTCCATACTTTATTCACCGTAGAAGCCCAGAAATTAGTGTTGTGCTTATTCCGCAAATCCCACATCATTTGAATATGGTCCGTATGAAGCAGCTTCCGTTCCACCAAATTAAAATTCGAATCCCAAATTTCACTGCCGTTTGCCGTGATTAGAAAGGATGACAGCTTTAGCGATTCCGCCAGCTCCCGGCACGTCATCAGCGTCCGGCCCGTGCTGATCACCACATACACACCTTTATCCTCCGCTTCACGAATGGCTTTGCGGTTTTCATCCGAGATCAGCTGCTCGTCGTTCAGCAGTGTACCATCCATATCAATTGCGATCAGCTTGATATCTACATCTTCTCTTTGAACAGACATATATGTACCTCTCTTTATCTTTTTGTTGTGCTTCTCTCTATTCTAATACATTATACCCAGCGGGACAAAAAAGCGATTTCCTATGTTTGAGGAGAACGGATAAGAGGAAAACAAACGGTGAGGTGATCAAACATGACAGAAAGAAAACAGCAAAACAAACCAAATGAAAACCCCGAGCACAACGACTTAACCGATCCGATTCCTAATGAAGAGCTGAAGGAAAATATGAATGATGAAAAACACAAACGCCAGCAAAGAGATAACTCTCAAAGCGAACGGGATTACGACACAAAATAGAACCCCTCACAAAATGTTGTGAAGGGTTTTTTTCATTTTTCAATATAGATGCCGATTTCAGCTTCAGCAACAGGCTGCTCTCCAACTGATGCCTTGGCATGTCCGAACACAAACCCGCGCCGATTGCGCGTGACTTCAAACGTAAGATCAAGCCGGTCACCAGGCACAGCTTCTCCCAGCTTTTCCGCTTTCTTCACCGAAGTCAATAATCCCAAGCTGTTCTCATCTGTAATTCCTGTAAAAGCCGCGGTTTGCGCAAGCGCTTCAATCACAAGTGAAAACGGCATTTCTGTTTGCGTATCAGTGATAAACCAGTCGTTCTCACTAATCAGCTTATAAGCTGCCGCATGTTTGCCGGGCTCGCTATCCGTCACGCCATCAATAAACAAAAATGGATAGCGGTGAGGCAAAGATAATGAGTTCATTTTATATCTCCTTTTTTGACCATTATATCTCAGCCTAAAGTGAAACGATAGGATATAATGGAAAAAACACAAAAGGAGGCCGTTATGTCCCCAAAACCGCTTGTCATTCTCGTACACGAAATATACGGTGTAAACAGCCATATGAAAAAGATGGGCCGGCTGATCAAAATGGCTGGATATGATGTGTTGACGCCCAACCTGCTCGGCGAGAATGAAGTCTACACACTGCAAGAAGAAAAAACGGCATACGAACAATTTACAAAACACGAACGGCTGAAAACGGGAGAAACCATCATCCAGAATGTGATCAGGCAAAACGCCGGACGGCACATCTTTGTGATTGGATTCAGCGTGGGGGCTACTATCGCATGGAAATGCAGCAGTATGCCTGAGGTGAGCGGATCGGTTTGTTATTACGGTTCCCGGATACGCGACTCTCTTCATCACGTGCCAGCCTGCCCGGTCCTATTGTTTTTCCCTAATTATGAGCCGTCGTTTGACGTAGCGCTTCTTATCAAAAAATTGCGGGAAAAACAGCATACCCATCTTGAGATTTATCAATTCGATGCGCTTCACGGCTTCGCCAATCCTGATTCTGTTTATTTCAACAGGGCCCTTTTCTTCAAAACGCTTTCTATCATAAAAAACGGGGCGGAAAGCCGGCTCCGCACCGTTTCATCATCATTTTTTTAAACGTGCACGGCGCTTTATTATCGGTGCCGTCATGTTCCATGTTCTTTTTGCATTGCATTTTATTTTGCCTGTCTCATCTCACCGAATGGATAAAAGACGAGAGATTCAGTACCGATGATATCGTCTTCAGAAGGCATGCCCATTCCGTTTCTGCTATCCAGTGAATTGAGACGGTTATCTCCCATCACAAAATATTTACCGGAAGGAACCTCAACTTCGAAGTCACCTGTTAAGGTTACACCCGACTCTTTGACCTCCTGTTTATATTCCTTTAAGTATGGTTCTTCCACCTTTTTATCATTTATGTATAGCTGATCATTTTTCATTTTAATGCTGTCACCAGGCAAACCGATTAAACGTTTGACAAATGAGCGGCCGCTCTTTTTGTCATGAATGACTATGATGTCGCCTCTGTGAAACCCGCCAATCCATTTGACTGCTTTATCAACCAGAATTCTTTCTGAGTCTTTAAGCGTTGGGGCCATTGATGATCCTTCAATAAGAAAAGGCTTGTAAAACACCAATCTAATCGTAAAAATGAGAGCTGCGATCATAATGATACTGAGTGCAACGATCGTTTTGATTTTTCTTTTTTTCTTTAACGTGATTGTTTTTGCATTCAACTTCCTTCACCCGATGCTTTCCTAAGAATTCCAAATTATTATACAGCATTTGGATCTGCTTGGTTAGACTTTCGTGGAAATTTTCGTAAGGAAATGGACAGGCCGAGGCAGCCATCTGCCACCGGCCTGATTCATCAGAGCTTTCTTAAGCGCGAACAGATTTCATCAGTGACCTCAGCCGTTGTGCTTTGTCCCCCAATGTCGCGTGTTTTGATGCCGTCGGCAGTCACTTGCTCCATTACATCCAGAATGTTCGCCCCCAGCTCTTCCTCTCCGAAGTGGTCTAGCATCAGCTTCGCTGTCCAAATCTGGCCGATCGGATTGGCAAGGCCCTGTCCGGCAATGTCAGGAGCTGAGCCGTGAACCGGTTCAAACATGGACGGATATTTGCCGGATGGATTGATGTTAGCAGAAGGCGCAATGCCGATGCTTCCCATCAGGCTTGAGCTGATGTCGGTTAAAATATCACCGAACAAGTTGCTCGCCACAATGACATCAAACGTTTCCGGACGCGTCACAAAAAAAGCGGCCAGCGCATCAATATGCTGAGATGATGTTTCGATTTCGCTATAATCAGCTGCTGTCTGCTGAAAGACTTCATCCCAAAACGGCATCGCGTGATAAATGCCGTTAGACTTTGTGGCGCTTGTCACATGGCTGCGCCGTTTTTTTGCCAATTCGAAGGCAAAGCGCATGACACGTTCTGTCGCTTTTCTCGTAAACACGGCATTCTGGATGGCGATTTCATCATCGCCTCTGTGAATGCGCCCGCCGACTTCACTGTATTCACCTTCACTGTTCTCGCGAATCACCACGAAGTCAAAATCATTTGGATGCAGAAGCGGCGACGTAATGCCTGCCATTTGTTTGGCGGGTCTCATATTAATGGAAAGCTCAAGCTCCCTCCGGATTTTCAGCAGCAGTCCCCATAACGATATATGATCGGGAACCAGCTTCGGATTTCCGACGGCTCCCAAAAAAACCGCTTCAAATTGAGTAAGCGTATGTATTCCATCTTCGGGCATCATTTTGCCGTGCTCCAAGTAATAATCACAGCTCCATGGAAAAGCCGTGAATGAGAATGACAAACCTCCGTGTACCTCAGCGGCTGTATGAAGCACTTTCTCAGCAGCCGCTACAACCTCTTTTCCTACTCCGTCTCCCGGTATTGCCGCAATCTCGAATTGTTTCATCGTCATTCTCCTCCCCCTGTTTTCGTAAGCGCTTTCTATTATACTAGATTGCGAGATAGTAAAAAAAGCCCGTGACATTGTGTCACGGGTGATCGGTTATTGATTAAGTTTCTTTAAAATGATGGCGTGCAACGGTTCATGGGACTGAATACCGCACACCTCTTGAAGTACGCCGCTGTATCCTTTTTCTTCAATCAGCGCTTGCAGTTCAACCGCTTCAGGGTCACCGGTGAAATCGAAGCGCAGGGCTGCGGCAATTCCTTCCGCCAGTGCATTCGGCTCTTTTATTTTCTTTGCCGGGCCTACAAGTCTATCATTTTCTCCCAGTTTTCTGAGAGGTGACCTCGCTACGCGGGTCACATCGTCCGAAATGAAAGGATTTTCAAAGCGGCCGATGATTTTTTTGATATATTGTTCGTGTTCAGTTTGCTTAAAGCCATACGATTTGACGAGATAGTCACCAGTTTCAAGCAGCGCCGAATGAACAACACGGCGGATTTCCGGATGATCGATTGCTTCTTTGACCGTCTTGAGTCCGCGCTGATAGCCGACATACGCTGTCACCGCGTGTCCGGTATTGACCGTAAACAGCTTCCGTTCGATGTACGGCGTTAAATCATCAACAAACAGTGCGCCGTTTATGACTGGTGTTTTCCCTTTAAAGCCTGATTCATCAATGACCCATTCGAAAAATGGTTCAACCGATACTTTCAGCGGGTCTTCATGATGCTGAATCGGGACGATCCGGTCAACGGCAGAATTCGGAAAACCTACCGTTTCACTGACGGACTTCTGCTCTGCTTCCGTTAAATGGCTGTATATTTCTTTCTTTAAGAAGCTGCTTCCGCCAATCATATTTTCGCAGGCAATGATATTCAGTGTGTCTGCAGTGTTTCTCCGTCTTAAACCTTCTGCGATAGATGGAGCAATCAGCTTCAGCACATTCGGACCGACAGCTGTTGTGATGAGCGCCGCCTCATTCATCAGCCGGTACAGCTCTTCGGGCTGACTGCCGCTGTTAATCGCGCTGACCGGGCCAATGACCTCTGATGAACGTCCCTCTTCTGCCAGTTCTACTGTGTATTCTTTTTTTTCGTTGAGGAGGCTGACCATCGTGTCGTTTACATCCGCAAACACCACATCATAGCCGGAGTGGTGAAGCAGCGCGCCGATAAACCCTCTCCCAATATTCCCCGCACCGAAATGTAATGCGATCATGTCAGTTCACCTCGTTGAAAATGGCGATCAAATCTTCTTCGCTTTTAGCGGAGATCAGGCGTTCAATATTTTCTTCTTCTGAGCAGATAATGGCGATATTAGACAAAATGTCTAAATGCTCATTGTTTTTACCCGCAATGCCGAATACCACTTTTGCCGTGTTGCCTTCTCCGTACTCAACGCCCTCTGGAATCTGTATGATTGAAATTCCAGAGTGAAGCACCTCGCTTTTCGCTTCTTCTGTGCCGTGTGGAATGGCAATGAAATTCCCCATAAACGTAGAAGACGTTTCTTCACGTTCAAACATTTTGCTAATGTAATCCTCTGTCACGTAGCCGTTGTCAATCAGCGTCTGGCCTGCCAATTTGATGGCCTCTTCTTTTGATGATACCGTTTGATTGAGTTTAATATTTTCCTTTGCGAGTACTTGCATGAGTATCACTCTCTTTCTATAAGATTACTTTTTCAGCTTTTCAATCAGCTCGTCGTATTTCGGGCTGTTTAAGAAGTTATCCACTGATATGTGCGTCGCGTTCGGCAGCTTTGCTTTCGCGCGGTCTGTTAAATCTTTGTGGGTGATGACAATATCCGCATCGCTTGGCAGATTGTTAATGGCCGTGTTGGTCACACTGATGTCAAGCTCCGCTTTTTTCACTTTGTTTCTTAAGATGGATGCCCCCATGGCACTTGATCCCATTCCCGCATCACACGCAAAGATAATTTTGTTCACGCTTTCAGGAGACAGCTCAGACGCTTCTTCTGCTTTGGCTTGTTCCGCCTCTAAAGCAGCTGCTGCTTGGCTTTTCTTCCCCTTCATGGACTGCATTTTTTCTGTTGCGGCAGCCAAGTCTTCTTCACTAGCTTTTGAGGATTTCAGGATCACTGCTGAAACGATGAACGATACAGCTGCAGCGACCAATACACCCGCCAATACCCCGAAATAGCCTCCTCTTGGCGTCATTGCCATCAATGCGATAATGCTTCCCGGTGACGCTGCCGCGACAAGTCCGGCATTAAAGATCGTAAACGTTAAGAGTCCGCTTGCTCCGCCGGCAATGGCTGCGAGAATCAGGGCCGGTTTCATCAGAATGTACGGGAAGTAAATCTCGTGAATCCCTCCGAAGAAATGGATGATCGCCGCACCGGGAGCCGTTGATTTTGAAGATCCTTTGCCAAAGAACATGTACGCCAGCAAAATGCCGAGCCCCGGTCCAGGGTTTGCTTCTACTAAAAACAGAATTGATTTTCCTGTTTGGGATGCTTGCTCGATTCCGATCGGGCTTAAGATTCCGTGGTTAATGGCGTTGTTGAGGAACAACACTTTCGCCGGTTCTACAAAAACACTGGCTATCGGCAGTAAATTAGCGTGTACAATGACTTCCACACCAGCCGCCAGCAATTTATTTAGCGTCAGGACAACCGGGCCGATGGCGTAAAACGCGAGAATCGTTAAAGCCGCGCCGACAATCCCTGCCGTAAAGTTGTTGATCAGCATTTCAAAGCCTTGTTTGACTTTATCCTTGAATAATTTATCAGTCTGTTTAATGAGGTATCCGCCAAGCGGACCCATAATCATTGCGCCTAAAAACATTGGAATATCCGATCCGACAATCACCCCAATTGCCGCTGTCGCTCCGACAACTCCGCCGCGGTGGTCGTAGATCATTTTTCCGCCTGTATACGCTATCAAAAGCGGCAATAAATACGTAATCATCGGGCTGACCAGCGTGTTCAGCTGTTCATTCGGAAACCATCCTGCCGGAATAAACAGCGCGGTAATGATACCCCACGCGATAAACGCGCCGATATTCGGCATAATCATTCCGCTCAAATAACTCCCAAAGCGCTGCACTTTCACTTTCATGCCGCCTTGCTGCTGTTCTTGCTGCTGCATATATAAACCCTCCCTGTTTTGTTTGTCGCTGTAAGATAAAAAAATATGTTCAGAGAATGATGCTTCCCTTTGACTCTATGTTAAAACGCTTACAGTCCCTATACAATTGAAAGTAAAGAGGACTTTGGCACATGACTGTGACAATTTTTTAAAAATAAAAAGGCTCCTGGTTTCAGGAGCCTTTTCTCTTTCCTCTATAAATAATGTTGCCGTTTTGAATCACGTACTTTGCGATCATCCGCTCACTCACAATAAAAACGGGATACGCGCACACAAGCGCAAATACAGCCATCGGCACGTGCTGTACAGCTGGCAGCACTGAGCCTGCCGCATTGCGGAGGAGCATCAAAAGATAAATAAGCAGCACGATGGCCGCTAATGATACCAGCATAATCGGAGCTGAAACTTTATATTCATAAAGCCGTTCCCGGCAGTGGCCGCAGCGAAATTGACAAGGCACATTTGATGATCTGACCATATCGCCTGTCAAAGGTTTGCCGCAGTTCGGGCATGGTGTTTCTTTCATAGGGTATTCCTCACTTTCTATTCCATCTGTCTATTATACCAGAGTCCCTTCTGTTTCGTTTTGTTGCTGTTCAACACATTTTCACATTTTTTATCATCCACTTACTTGTCTCCGTCTCTAAAATCCTCTACGCTTAAATAGATCTTAATGAAGAGGGTGTATGAATGCTTCCGATTAATAGACAGCAACACATACTGAAGTGGCTGAAAGAAGAAGGCTCGCTTAGAATTTCTGACATCAGCGCAAGGTTCGGCGTTTCGGAAATGACGGTATATAGAGATGTCAATCAGCTGGTTCAGTCAAATCAGGTCATAAAAACCGCCGGCGGTATCACGCTCCCCGTCCGAACACCTCAAACAGATCATATGTGCAGCTATTGCTTGAAGCCCGTCAATCAAGCTCATTCGGTTCAGCTGATTACGGTAAACCAAGACATTGAACAGCTATGCTGCGCACATTGCGCGTTTTTGCGTTACGCGGATAAAACGGAAGAGGTTTCACACTTGATTTGCAGAGATTTTCTGTTACAGACAACCGTCAGTGCCGGTTCGGCTTATTTCGTCGTAAATGCTGAATTAAACCTGCACTGCTGCCAGCCGCAGGCCATTCCGTTTGCGACACTTGACCATGCCGAACGATTTCAAAAAGGATTCGGCGGAGCCGTCCGCACTTTCGACCAAGCGCTGGAAGATATGCTTCAAGACAGAAAGAAACGCTGCACCTGCACCAAGAAATAACACAACACATACAGCGGAAGGTGGTGTCTGAGTGATGAAGCGAAACAGATGGTGGATCATCCTTCTGCTTTTTCTTGTTTTCCTGCCGAAAACAAGCTTTGCTCACGCCTATATTGTCAAATCTTCACCTGGGGAAAACAGCGAATTAAAAAGCGCCCCTGCGCAGGTGGAAATCGAATTTAATGAACCGGTTGAAGAAGGGTTTCATTACATTAAAGTCTATAATTCAAACGGCGACCGTGTGGATACGGACAAGACTGAAATCAAAAAAGATAATCATCACATCATGACAGTGAAGCTGAAGAAGAATCTGCCTCATGATGTGTACAGAGCGGAATGGAATGCTGTATCCGCGGACGGGCATCCTGTTTCCGGCGTCATTCCGTTCAGTATCGGGAAAGCGGATGGCGGATTCAGCAGCCAAAAAGCAGCCGATTCAGCGCTGAATCCGGGAACAGCAGCAGATCGCGCGATTCTGTATACAGCCTTATCTCTGTTTATCGGAACGGTTTTCTTCCATCTTTTCTGGTATAAAGGGAAATCAGAACAGCTCGTCAAACGGACGAGACGTATCCTGATCGTTTCGATCGCAGCATTGGGGCTAGCGCTTTTGCTTCAGCTTCCGATTCAGACAAAAGCGAACGCAGGCGGCGGCTGGGGCAGCGCATTCCAGCCGGGCTACATCAGAGAAACACTGTTTGAGACAGCAGGCGGCTCCATTTGGATCATACAGGCCGCGCTGTTCGTGCTGCTCGCACTGTCTGTAATCCCTGCGATACGGAAAAACCGCTTTTCATCCTTTGGCTATTGGACAGCGCCGCTCATTTTCTTTTTCGGTCTCCTGCTTGCCAAAGCGTTTACCGGGCATGCCGCTGTCGTTGAAGAAAAAACGGTCGGCATTTTGATGGATTTCCTTCATTTAACTTCCGCTTCCATCTGGGTCGGCGGAATAGCGGCACTCGTTTTGCTGCTCTCAAAAGAATGGAGGCAGCCTGACAAAACGCTCGCGTGGGAGACGGTCAGACGGTTCTCCCCATGGGCGCTCACTGCAGTCGGCGTCATTTTGTTTTCAGGCTTGCTCAATGGATTTTTCATCATTCGTTCAATGGATTCACTGTTCCATACAGCGTACGGACAAGCTCTTTTAGTGAAAAGCGGGCTGTTTGTTTTCATGCTGGTCTTAGGCGCAATTCATTTTCTGCTTACCAGAAAGCAGCGCCGCACAGGAATCAGCCGAACGTTGAAAGCGGAGTGGGCAATCGGCATCGCTGTATTGATCACAGCGGCCGTGTTTACAAGCCTGCCAAGCCCGCCTGAGCCGGCGCCGGAACCGTTCTACCAAACCAAAGCGATTGAGAACGGACAAAGCGTTTCTCTCAGCATCAGCCCAAACCAGCCCGGAAAAAATGTTTTTGAGCTGCGGGTCACCGACCATAACGGAGATCCCGTGAAAAACATCCAGCAAATCACGTTAACCGTTTATAAAACAGGCCTGTCAGGCAGCGAAAACAAAAGCACTTTTACATTAAAAGAAAAAACAAAAGGCGTCTTCCAGGATCAAAACCTGTCGATTAATGAAAAAGGAAACTGGAAGATCAAAGTCCACGGCCTGACCGGCGACTTTAACGAAATCAATATCATGTTTACAAAGACCAATTAAGGAGTGTTTACGTTGTTGAAAAAAATCGCATTGACACTATGTCCGGCTATTGTCGGCTCCCTCTTATTCTTTACGGCCCCTGCCAGCGCGCATGTTTCTGTAAAACCGGCTGAGTCTGCTGCAGGCTCTTGGGAAACGTATACAATGAAGGTTCCTTCAGAGAAAAATCTGCCGACAACGAAGGTAGTCCTCAAAATGCCGAAGGATGTTGAATTCCAGCAATATGAGCCAATTCCGGGCTGGAAGGTCTCCACTCAAAAACATGATGACAAATCAGTGTCCGTGACATGGGAGGCGACTGACGGAGGCATTCAGGAAGGACAGTTCCAGCAGTTTACCTTTGTTGCCAAAAACCCTGACAAAGCGGAGGAAGCTGCTTGGGACGCATACCAATATTACAAAGACGGCAGCATTGTTGAGTGGACAGGTGACGAGGATGCCGATACACCTCATTCCATTACAAACATCACGTCTGCAAAACAAGTGACAGATGAGCACGGCGCCACGAAAACAGAAGACGATTCCGAAGACTCAGGTTCTTCAGCTCTAGACATTACAGCGATTGTGCTGTCTGCGGCTGCCATTATTTTATCTGTAGCAGCACTTGTTAAGAAAAAGCGTGCGTAATAAAAAAGCGATCCAGATGTGATGTCTGGGTCGCTTTTTTTGTTTAACCGCGTCCTGCCTGGAATGAAGGATATTGTGTCATACCGCCGTCCGCGAATAACGTGATGCCTGTGACGTAGCTGGCTTCCTTCGAAGCAAGCCAGGCTGCTACTGCGGCGATCTCCTCCGGTTCGCCGATATATCCCATTGGAATCATGCTTTCTACATCAGCTTTCTGTTTAGGGTCAGCGAATTTTTCAGCATTGATTGGCGTGTTGATCGCACCTGGCCCAATATTATTGACGCGAATGCCCTTCGGCGCGTATTCCAACGCTAATGTTTCTGTCATCAGCTTTATCCCGCCTTTACTTGCCGCATAGTGGACAAATAACGGCCAAGGAATCACTTCGTGCACACTGGACATGTTAATGACATTTCCCTTGATATCGTTTTCTACGAAATATTTAATCGCTTCACGGCTTCCTAAAAAGGCACCCGTTAAGTTCGTGCCGATGACTTTATCCCAATCCTTGAGCGGCATTTCGTGAGATGGTACAGGATTTTCAAGACCGGCATTATTAATCATAATATCGAGTGTGCCGAACTCCTTAATTGCCGTTTGCACGATATTTTTTACATCTTCCTCTTTCGTGACATCTCCTTGGACGACAACAGCTTCACCGCCCGCCTTGATGACCTCTTCTTTTACCTCGTTTGGATCTTGTTTATTACTATAATAGTTGATAACCACTTTTGCCTGCTCCTTGCCGAAGCGAATGGCCATCGCCTTTCCGAGCCCTGAAGCAGCTCCTGTAATAGCGACGACTTTTCCTTTTAAATCCGGATACATATACATCCTCCTCCATTTGTTATGAATTTGTTTTGGCGATTCCTAAGAATACGGCGGCGGCAATAATCAGGATAATCCCGATCGCAATTGCTATTAGCTGGCGTTTCGTTTTCTTTTCACGCAGGATGAAAATACCGCCGAGCGTAGAAATGACAATTCCCATTTGTGAAAGGGAAAAGCTCGTTGCAACGCCGACTCGCGGCTGAGAAATAAACAAAAACATATTTCCGCCTGCCCAGATTAACCCTGGGAGAATATTTCTGATCGCATACTTGTTAAAGGGTTTGTGTCTATAGGTTAAAACTAACCCCCCGACCACCATACCAATTGCCTGTGGCAGCAACGCGGACCAGCCGGACACATTGAATAATCTAGCCACGACTACATAAACCAAATAACCAAGAGTCGAAACAAGGAGAATCAAAATGCCCTTTTTCAAATTGCTTGGCTCGCCCTCTTTTTTATCATTCTTATCTTCCAAGGACGTGAGAATGATTCCTACAATGATAAAGATCAAAGCGAGAACGCCAAGCGTAATCGCAATCGGTGTTGACCATTCGCGGAACACGATCACACCGAACAGCGAGGTGGAAACGAGCTGCATTCCTGTGGAAATCGGCATTGTTTTCGACACGCCCATCAATTGAATGCTTTTCAGCTGGTTGGCCTGTCCAAGTGACCAAAATAAGCCGGATACGATTCCAACAATAAAAATGCGAAGGGACAGAACGGGCTGAACAAAAAAGTAAATAACGATAGAAACAATGAGCGCCCCGATCGTCGTTCCCAGTGTCTGGCTGTACGGCCCGCCGCCTAATTTCACATTGAAGAGAACAATGCTCCCCCAAAACAAAGCCGGGAGAAGAGCCAATAATAAATCCATTGTTGGGGAACCTTCTTTCAAAATGTATTTGCTGTTATTTTGGCTGGAATTGTTGTGATTATTCGCCGGAACACAAAAAGAGCTGCCGGAAAATCCGGCAGCTCTTAGGAGCGTGCATTCTTTTATAAACCGATGGACAAATATTTTGTTTCAAGGTACGGCTCGATACCTTCTGAACCGCCTTCACGGCCGATGCCGCTTTCTTTCATTCCGCCGAATGGCGCTTGAACAGCTGACGGTCCGCCGTCATTCCAGCCGATAATGCCATACTCTAGATTCTCGGAAATATAGATGCCGCGGCGGTAGTTTTCTGTGAAGAAGTAAGCAGCCAAGCCATACGGTGTATCGTTGGCAAGCTGAATCGCTTCATCAATATCAGAAAACGTGACGATCGGGGCGACCGGGCCGAATGTTTCCTCATGCATGATGTTCATGGACGGATCGACATCGGTGAGCACTGTCGGATTCACAAAGTAGCACCCTTTGTCATCGTTTCGGTTATATGTGCCCCCAGCAATCACTTTCGCGCCTTTTTCAACCGCATCATCTATTTGGCTGACGATTTTTTCGAAGCCTCGTTTGTTGATGATCGGGCCGACATTGACGCCTTCCTCAAGTCCATTTCCGACTTTCAGCTTAGACACTTGCTCGCTCAGTTTCGCAGCAAATTCATCTTTAATGGATTCATGAACGATCAGGCGGTTGGCACATACGCAGGTTTGGCCGGCGTTTCGGTATTTGGACGCCATCGCCTGTTCAACGGCAAGGTCAATGTCCGCATCTTCATCTACGATCAGCGGGGCGTGTCCGCCGAGTTCCATTGAGACGTGCTTTACGGTGTCCGCGCTGTTTTTCATAAGGATTTTCCCTACAGGTGTTGAGCCTGTGAACGTGATTTTGCGGATTTTCGGACTGCTTGTGAACACATTTCCGATTTCTTCTCCATCGCCGATCACAACCTGAAGAACATCCTTCGGAATGCCCGCTTCATATGCGAGGCGCGCTAGTTCATAAGCAGACAGCGGTGTGTCCGGCGCCGGCTTGATGATAAATGTACAGCCGGCGGCAAGAGCAGGCGCCGCTTTGCGTGTAATCATCGCATTCGGGAAATTCCAGGGCGTGATAGCAGCAACAGGGCCGACCGGCTGGCGTGTGACAACAATTCGTTTACCAGTTGTCGGGGCCGGGACCGTTCTTCCGTACACACGCTTCGCTTCCTCTGCGAACCATTCGATATAGCCTGCGCCGTAAAGTACCTCGCCAACTGCTTCCTTGTATGGTTTTCCGTTTTCCTTTGTAATTAAATCTGCAAGCTCTTCTTTATGTTCAACAATCAGCTCATACCATTTTTTCAAAAGAGACGCTCTTTCGTTCGCTGATGTTTTAGACCACGTTTTAAACGCTTGATGTGAACGTTCAATGGCTTCTTCTACCTCTGTGGCTGATTGCTGAGGAATCGTTTTGATCTCCTCGCCCGTAGCCGGGTTGTAGACCGTTAATTGATCTGGCATATTGAACATTCCTTTCTTTTCATGATTACTTAAAATGATAGCAGACCCGGCCATTTTCTTTCCAATGATTAAGCTCGCAGGCCCGCCTCCAAGATGCTGAGCCCTTCATTTAATAGGCTGTCTGAGATGACGAGCGGTGTCAAAAAGCGGATGATATTACCGTTAATTCCCGCTGTCAGCAAAAGTAATCCGTTTTGATTCGCATAGGCTGCGATCGCCGCTGCTTTTGCTTTATCAGGCTCACGCGTGTCTGGATCCTTGACGATTTCGATTGCGGCCATCGCCCCGAGCCTGCGGATGTCACCGATGATCGGGAATTCTTGTTTCCACTCATACGCCTTGTCTTCAATGATTTTGCCAATTTCTTCAGATCGCTCATTCAGTCCTTCTTCTTCGATAATATCCAAGACTGCCAAAGCCGCCGCGCAGCCGAGCGGGCTGCCGGCATACGTGCCGCCCAGCTCCCCTGGCGCTGCCGCATCAAGCATTTCCGCACGCCCAATCACACCGCTTAATGGCAGGCCTGCCGCAAGCGATTTAGAAACCGTGATCAGATCGGGCACTACATCAAAGTGCTCAATTGCGAAATAAGTGCCAGTTCTGGCAAAGCCGGTTTGGATTTCATCAGCAACAAAAACAATGCCGTGTTCTTTGCAGAATGAAGCGACGTGCTGTACGAACCGTTTCGAAGGAATAATAAATCCGCCTTCTCCCTGCACCGGCTCCATCACGACACACGCCACCGTTTCAGGCGCCACTGAAGCGATAAAGAAATCATTGAATGCTTGAATGACCATATCGTCATAGCTTTCATCACTCATGCCGGCCGGCTTCTGATAATAATAAGGGAACGGCGCTTGATAAACCTCTGGCGCAAAAGGCCCGAAACCGAATTTATAAGGTTTTACCTTGCTTGTCATGCTCATCGTCATATTCGTGCGTCCATGAAACCCGCGCGTAAACGAGACAACGCCTTGGCGCTTTGTATACTTTCTGGCGATTTTCACAGCGTTTTCGACCGCTTCTGCCCCTGAGTTAAGAAAAATCGCTTTTTTCTCATGGCTGCCCGGCGCGATGCCGCACAGTTTTTCTGCTAATTCGATATAAGTCGGGTACATCATGACATTAAAACCAGGATGAATCAGCTCCTCCGCCTGCCGCTTCACAGCCTCAACCACCTTCGGATGCGAGTGTCCGACATTTAACGTGCCGATGGCGCCTGCAAAATCAATAAATCTCCGGCCGTCCAGATCGTACAGCTCGGCCCCTTCTCCTTTGACCGCCAGACTGCGGTTGCCGTTGCTCACACCTTTTGACACAAATTGATCCCGTTTTTGCTGCCATTGTGCAGTTGTGATGCTTACTGTTGTTTGACTCATGTGAATATCCCCCTGTCGGTATTTTCTTATCATTCTGACTTCTCTTTGGTATGATGAAAAGTACCAATTATAACTTTTTGATGGTATCAGAAGGAGAAACTACAAAATGGATATCACAATTACACTCGATCGTTCAGAGCAAGCCGATTATATCTATCAGCAAATTTATCAAAAGCTGAAAAAAGAAATCCTCAGCCGCAATCTGCTGCCGCACTCGAAGGTTCCCTCCAAGCGGGAGCTGGCTGAAAATCTCAAGGTCAGCGTAAATTCAGTGAATTCAGCCTATCAGCAGCTGCTGGCTGAAGGGTATTTGTACGCCATTGAACGAAAGGGTTTCTTCGTGGAGGAACTAGACATGTTTTCCGCCGAGGAGCACCCTCCATTTGCACTGCCGGATGATCTAAAAGAGATTCACATCGACCAGAGCGATTGGATATCGTTTTCACACATGAGTTCCGATACAGACCATTTTCCGATCAAAAGCTGGTTCCGCTGCGAGCAAAAAGCGGCCTCCCGCTCATACCGCACGCTCGGCGATATGTCACATCCGCAAGGGATATATGAAGTGAGAGCTGCCATTACCAGGTTCATTTCCCTGACGAGGGGTGTAAAATGCAGGCCAGAACAAATGATCATAGGGGCAGGCACACAGGTGCTCATGCAGCTGTTGACTGAGCTTTTACCCAAGGAAGCCGTGTATGCGATGGAGGAGCCTGGCTACAGGCGCATGTATCAGCTTTTGAAGAGTACCGGAAAACAAGTAAAGACGATCATGCTGGATGAAAAGGGCATGTCGATTGCTGAAATCACCAGACAGCAGCCAGATGTGCTGGTGACTACCCCGTCGCATCAGTTTCCGTCCGGAACGATTATGCCTGTATCCAGAAGAATTCAGCTGCTGAACTGGGCAGCCGAGGAGCCGCGCCGATATATCATTGAGGACGATTATGATAGTGAATTCACATATGATGTAGACAGTATTCCAGCGCTGCAAAGCCTCGACCGTTTTCAAAATGTTATCTATATGGGAACCTTTTCAAAGTCCCTTCTCCCCGGCTTGCGGATCAGCTATATGGTGTTGCCGCCTGAGCTGTTGAGGACATACAAACAGCGGGACTATGATCTGCAGACTTGCTCGTCACTCACGCAGCTCACTCTGCAGGAATTTATCGAGTCTGGTGAATATCAGAAGCATATAAAAAAAATGAAGCAGCATTATAAAGAAAAGAGAGAACGCCTGATCACCGCTTTAGAAGCAGAGTTCAGCGGAGAGGTTACCGTAAAAGGGGCAAATGCGGGGCTGCATTTTGTTACCGAATTTGATACCAGGCGCACCGAACAAGACATCCTGTCACATGCTGCCGGGCTGCAGCTTGAAATATTCGGAATGAGCCGATTTAACTTGAAGGAAAACAAGCGGCAAACGGGCAGGCCAGCTCTCATTATCGGCTTTGCACGGCTGAAGGAAGAAGATATTCAGGAGGGTGTGCAGCGGCTTTTCAAAGCGGTTTACGGACATAAAAAAATCCCCGTTACAGGGGATTGATTCACCAGCGGTCCTGGTCTACATTCAGCACGGCTTCAAGCAGGCCCGGAAATGCCTTTTCAAGGTCTTCAGCGCGAAGCGAATAATACCGGCGCTTTCCTTCTATCCGAACTTGAGCGATGCCTGATTCTCTCAAAACTTTAAAATGATGCGATAAAGTCGATTTGGCAACCTGCACATCTGCACAGGTGCTGCACGTTTTTTCTTTTGCTTCAGCTAATTGCTTGACGAGCTCTAAACGAAGCGGATCACTAAGTGCATGAAGAACCTTTGTCAGCTGCAATGTTTCTGTTTCTGGATGGTTTGGAATGTTCATGACACAAATGTATCACACAACAATTAGAATGACAATTTTACTATTTAAGGGTTTTTCCTTTACCTCAATTAGAATACATGTTACATTTAGTTCGATGAAATTCGAACAATAAATTCGCATAACAACGGAGGAGATTTAAATGATCGTATTACAAGCTTATATCAAAGTAAAACCAGAAAAACGCGAGGAATTTTTGAGCGAGGCTCAATCACTTGTTCAGCATTCAAGAGCTGAGGAAGGCAACGTGCAATACGACCTATTTGAAAAAGCAGGCGAAGAAAATACATTTGTCATGCTTGAAAAATGGAAAGATGAAGCGGCAATGAAATTCCATAACGAAACTGCGCATTTCCAAGGGTTTGTTGCAAAAGGAAAAGAACTGCTGAGCGCTCCTCTTGATGTTGTCCGCACAGAGCTTAGCGAGTAAAGGAAGGGTGTCTCATATGAATGAAGTGATTAAATCTTTAACAGACCACCGCTCGATTC
Source organism: Bacillus sp. EU52 (assembly GCF_037964975.1). NCBI lineage: Bacteria > Bacillati > Bacillota > Bacilli > Caryophanales > Bacillaceae > Bacillus > Bacillus sp. EU52. The sequence goes on along the minus strand of NZ_CP150177.1, from coordinate 431,637 downwards.
GCAGCTACACAGATGAGCCTGTAGCTCAGGAGCAATTGGACCAAATCATTGAAGCGGTGCAATCAGCCCCTTCTTCTATCAACGGACAGCAAGTGACTGTGATCACAGTCCAGGATAAGGAGCGCAAAAAGAAAATCTCCGAGCTGGCAGGCGGCCAGCCATGGATCGATCAAGCTCCTGTTTTCCTGCTGTTCTGCGCAGATTTCAACCGGGCCAAAATTGCGCTTGAAGATCTGCATGATTTCAAAATGGAAATCACAAATGGATTGGAATCTGTTCTTGTCGGCGCAGTAGACGCTGGTATTGCCCTCGGCACAGCAACAGCAGCGGCGGAGTCACTCGGACTTGGCACAGTTCCGATCGGTGCAGTTCGCGGAAATCCTCAAGAGCTGATCGAACTGCTTGAGCTTCCAAAATACGTGTTCCCTTTATCCGGCCTTGTCATTGGGCATCCTGCCGACCGTTCAGCGAAAAAACCGCGCTTGCCGCAGGAAGCTGTCAATCATCAGGAAACTTATTTGAATCAGGATGAGCTGACGTCTCACATTCAGGCATACGACGAACAGATGTCTGAATACATGAATAAACGGACAAACGGAAAAGAAACAAGAAACTGGTCACAGAGCATCGCTTCCTACTATGAGCGCCTGTACTATCCGCACATCCGTGAAATGCTTGAAAAACAAGGATTTAAAGTTGAAAAATAAGCTCTTATTCGGCCTGTCGGATTTTCCGGCAGGCCTTTCATTTACCCGGTTAAAATCCATTGACTTCTATTTTGTTTATTTGGTAAAATTTTTTCATAGTTACTCATTGGTTTTCTGTGAACCAATGGGTTTTCTAATGTTCAAGAAAGAAGGAAGCCATGAGATGCTTGATAAAAAAACAGATATCTTGTTAGCCGCGCGAAAGCTTTTTTCGGAAAAGGATTTTACGTCGGTTTCCATGCAGGCGATCGCAGAAGAATGTAAGATGTCAAAAGCTTCGATATATAAGCTGTTCCAATCTAAAGAAGATCTGCTTTTGGAGCTGCTGTCATTTAACCAGAAGCAAATGGTGGCCGCAGCCTCAAGACTTCAGGAAAATACCGCACTTACACCGGAGGAGCGTTTGACGCAAAAGGTCAAAATGGAACTGGAGGGCTTCAGGCGGAATCAGCAGTTTTTCAATATGCTGACCTACGGAAACCCCAAGCTGCATAATGACCGGGTCAAACAGCATATCCATCAGACCAGATCGACGATTATCTGCTGGCACCGCGATTCGCTGATCCAGGCGTATGGAGAAACCATTCTCCCGTTTGTGTGGGATTTGGTTATCATTCTTCACGGCATGATGCGTGAGTTTTTAATGCTGATCAAAATCGAGGAAAAACCGCTTGAGCTTGACCCGATCGCAGAGTTTATCATCAGCACCCTCAATCAGATTATCAAAAACAGGGAAACCCGCCAGTCTCTTCTTCCGCCCGAAGCCATCGAGCTTTATATTCATTCAGCATCCTCCTACAAGCCAAAGGATAAGTCAGTCCTATTATCGGAAAGCCTGAAGGAATTACATAAAGGCATCTCTTCCCTGCCCGCCGCGGACTATGACGTAGATGAACTGACATCCGCAGCCGCCATGCTGGAGGAAGAAGCGAAGAAGGAAGAACCCCGCGCTTTTTTACTCAAATCACTGATTGGCTATCTGGAACAAACCGGTGTTTTAACACAGCCCGTTTCCATGTTAAAAACACTGTTAATTACTTAGAGAAAAGAAGGGATATGTATTGAACACAAGTATTGAACAAAAACCTTTTAACCGTTCTGTCATTGTCGGCATTTTGTTAGCCGGAGCGTTTGTGGCGATTTTGAACCAGACATTGTTGATTACCGCACTTCCCCATATCATGAGGGATTTCAATGTCGATGCCAACCAAGCACAATGGCTGACAACATCATTTATGTTAACCAACGGGATTTTAATTCCGATTACCGCGTTTTTAATTGAGAAATTCACAAGCCGGGCGCTGCTCATCACAGCAATGAGCATTTTCACTGCCGGAACAGTCGTCGGAGCGTTCGCGCCGAACTTCCCGGTTCTGCTGACAGCGCGTATCATTCAAGCGGCTGGAGCCGGCATTATGATGCCGCTCATGCAGACTGTATTCCTGACAATCTTTCCGATTGAAAAGCGCGGCCAGGCTATGGGTATGGTCGGATTGGTCATCTCATTCGCGCCTGCGATCGGACCGACTCTTTCCGGATGGGCTGTCGAAGCTTTCTCTTGGAGATCATTGTTTTATATTATTCTTCCGTTTGCTGTGATTGATTTGATTCTTGCCAGCATCCTGATGAAAAACGTGACGACTTTAAGAAAAACACAGATTGATATTTTATCAGTCATCCTTTCAACATTTGGGTTCGGCGGCCTTCTGTACGGCTTCTCAAGCGTCGGCTCTTATGGCTGGTCCAGTTCAACCGTCTTGATTTCACTGCTGGTGGGTGTCATCGCGCTGCTCTTGTTTATCACAAGACAAATGAAGCTTGAAAAACCGATGCTGGAATTCCGCGTCTTCACGTTTGGCGTTTTCAGTTTAACAACACTGCTGGGAACCCTCGTCTTTGCATTATTGATCGGTACGGAAACCATCCTGCCGCTTTATACACAAAATGTCAGAGACGTCACAGCTTTTGATACAGGGCTTATGCTCCTTCCGGGAGCCGTTGTGATGGGCTTTATGTCGCCGATTATCGGCAGAATTTTTGACCGTGTCGGCGGAAGAGGGCTGGCGATTGCCGGTTTCTGCATCATCTTCCTGACATCTCTGCCGTTTATGCAGCTGACTGACCATACGTCACTCGCTTGGATTGTCGTTTTATACACCGTTCGTCTCTTAGGCACCGCCATGATCATGATGCCGGTGACAACAGCTGGAATCAACGCGCTGCCGCGCCACTTGATTCCGCACGGAACTGCGATGAACAACACGATTCGCCAAGTCGGCGGCTCGATCGGAACCGCACTATTGGTTTCCGTGATGAGCAACCAGGCGGCACATGCAGGCACGACAAATGTAAAGCACGCCGCCCTGCACGGCATGAACGCCGCTTTTATTGTGGCTGCCGTCATTGCACTTGTCGGCTTCCTTCTCTCATTCACATTAAAAAAACCTCAGCGCCCTGCCGAACAGCAGCCGGCACGCTGATTAACAAAAAAAGAGCCCCGCTATTTAGCGGAGGCTCTTTTTGGTTTTACTTTTCTAAACCGTCTTTCACTTCTTTGATCATTTGTGCCATAGACTCAAGACCGCCTCCTGATAAGTACCAAGTAGCAGAATCAAGGTAGACGACATGATCATTTTTCACTGCGTTTACATTTTTCACATAATCATTTTCAACGACTTGTTTAGTAGATGATGTTTCACCGATCGCTGTACCGCGGTCAATGACAAACAGGTAATCCGGGTTTGTTTTTGAAATGTACTCGTAAGAAACGCTTTGTCCGTGAGTAGACGCTTTGATGTTTTTATCAGCCGGTGTCACGCCGAACACGTCATGGATCAGGCCGTATCTTGATTTAGGACCGAATGCGCTGATCTTCCCGTCGTTCGCCATGATGACGAGACCGTTTTTGTTAAGCTTTTCAGCGGTTTTCTTTACATCTGCGATTGAGTGATCAATGTTTGCGAGCTCATCTTTCACTTTGTCTTCTTTATCAAAGATTTTACCGATTGTTTCAGCGTCTGATTTAAATGATTCCATGTACTTCGCTGTATCTACACCAAGGTAAATCGTCGGCGCAATTTTAGAGAATTCTTTGTAAGACTCAGATTGTCTTGCTGAAATAATGATCAGATCAGGATCTAATTCTGCCACTTTGTCGAAGTCTGGCTCTTTTAAGCTGCCGACATCAGCGTATTTGTCATCCTTGAATTTGGACAGATATTTAGGAAGGACTTGTTTCGGCAGGCCCGCTACTATATCATCAAGTCCTAGTTTATCTAATGTATCTAAGCTTCCAAAGTCAAATACGACAACTTTTTTAGGGTTCTTCGGTACTTTTGTGCCGTTTTTGTCGAGCTGGTGTTTCACTGTGATTTGTTCTTTCTTTGTATCAGAACCTTTGCTGCTTGTGCTTTGGTTTCCGCATGCAGAAATGACAACGGCAGTGACCAAAGCGATGAATAGTAACGCGAACTTTTTCATGCTCCTCACCTCTTCTATATATTAAGAAAAATAAACACCTATTCTTTGATTATCAATCGTCTGAATCGGGATGGTCATATCGTAGATTTCCTCAAGCACTGATGTTTCTATCATTTCTTCAGGCGGTCCTTCTTTAACGATTCGGCCGTTTTTCAAAGCGACGATATAGTCAGAATAGACTGAAGCAAAATTGATATCGTGAATGACGATCACGATCGTTTTTCCAAGCTCCTCTACCAGCCGTTTCAGCAGTTTCATAATTTCAACTGAGTGTTTCATATCCAGATTGTTCAGCGGCTCATCCAGAAAGATATAATCTGTGTCCTGGGCAATGACCATGGCGATAAATGCCCTTTGGCACTGTCCGCCGCTCAGCTGATCCAAGTATTTGTCTTGAATGTCTTCCAGCTTCATATAGCTAAGCGCTTGGTTGATATGAACCCAGTCTTCCTCTGTCAGCCGACCCTGTGAGTACGGAAACCTGCCAAAACTGACAAGGTCTTTGATCGTGAGCCTGATATTGATTTGGTTCGCCTGTTTCAAAATGCTCATTTTCTTGGCAAGCTCTTTGCTGTCACATGCTCCAATCTCTTGTCCGTCTATGTAAATCTCGCCGGAATCCTTTTTGATCAGGCGGCTCATGATAGACAGCAGCGTACTTTTGCCGGCGCCGTTAGGACCGATAAACGAGGTGATTTTGCCCTTTTGAATCGTGACTGACGTCTTTTCAAGAACAACTTTCCCGCCATATTGTTTGCTTACATTTCTGACCTCTACCATGATTTATTCTCCTTTAACAGCAAGTAGATAAAATAAATCCCGCCGGCAAAATTAATAATGACGCTCAGCGTCGTTGAGAAGGTAAACACTTTCTCAACCACAAACTGCCCTCCGACCAGCGCAATGATGCTGATGAAAACGGAGCCTGCGATTAAGTATGAATGCTTATATGTTTTCAGGAATTCTCTCGCCAGGTTGACGACCAGAAGGCCTAAAAACATAATCGGCCCGACTAGCGCTGTTGAAACAGAAACCAAAATCGCAACCACGATCAGCATCTGCTTCACCACTTTGTCGTAGTCAATGCCCAAATTCACGGCGTGCTCGCGTCCGAGCGACAGCACATCGAAAAATTTTGTAAAACGCCAGACATAAACGCCTGTCAGCAGGAAGATGATGAACGCGAGCCATAACAAATCCGTATTGATATTGTTAAAGCTGGCAAACATCTTGTCCTGCACAACTTGGAACTCATTCGGATCAATCAGCATCTGCATAAAGGAAGACAAGCTGCTGAACAGCGTGCCAAACACGATTCCGATAAGCAGAAGGAAAAAGATATTTCTCCCCTCACCCTTGAACATGATCTGATACAAAACAAGAGAAAACAGGATCATCAGCAGAACAGAGATGATAAAGTTGATGTTTTTATTCATGATGACCATATTCGCAGAACCGAACAAAAAGATAATGCCAGTCTGAATCAGCATGTAGAGAGAATCAAGGCCCAAAATGCTCGGCGTTAGGATGCGGTTGTTCGTAATCGTTTGAAAGATCATGGTCGAAAACGCAATCGCTCCCCCAGTCAGCACAATGGCAGCGACTTTTTTGATTCGTCTCGGCAGGGTGTAATCCCAATTTCCTAAGTCATAAAACAAAAACAAGCCAATACATACAATGGCTAAACCAACGAGCAAAGCTATTTTCATCTGGTTACGCATAGGCTTTTCTCCTTAACAGCATAAACAGGAAAATGCCGCTGCCGATGATTCCGACCATCAGGCCAATCGAGATTTCATAAGGGAAGATAATGATTCTGCCCAGTATATCGCAAAACAGCACAAAAACTGCTCCCAACAGCGCAGTATGCGGCAGGCTGCTCTTCAGATTGTCTCCTCTGTAAATCGATACAATATTCGGGATGATTAAACCGAGAAACGGCAGCATACCGACAGTCAAAATGACAAGAGACGTGATCAGGGACACGATAATGAGCCCGATGTTCACAACCCGTTTATACTTGAGGCCGAGGTTGACAGAAAAGCTTTCACCCATACCGGCCAATGTGAATTTATCCGCATACACATAGGCAATGATGACGAGCGGAATACTCAGATAAAGAAGCTCGTATCTTCCTTTCACGACTAAAGAGAAGTCTCCCTGCAGCCATGATGACACATTCTGGATCAAGTCATATTTATATGCGATAAATGTCGCGATTGAACTGACGATATTCCCGAGCATTAAACCGACAAGCGGAATAAAGATGGTGTCGTTAAACTTGATTCTTTCAAGGATTTTCATAAACAGAAAATTTCCTGCAAGGGCAAAGACAAACGCGACCAGCATTTTGATTAAAGGACTGGCGGATGTAAACAGCAGCAAGGAAATTAAAATGCCGAGCCTCGCCCAATCCATCGTGCCCGCCGTCGTCGGTGACACGAATTTATTTCTGCTGATCTGCTGCATAATCAAACCGCAGATGCTCATGCTTAATCCCGCGATGACAATGCTGATCAATCGCGGCAAACGGCTTGCAAACAGCGTTGACGCCTCTTGTTTGCTTAAATCGAAGAGATCAAGCGGCGACAGATCTTCTACACCGATAAATACAGATGTGACTGCTAATATGATAAGTAGAATAAATAAGTAACGTAGCTTCATGCTGCCTCCTTACATCCTTACAGCAAAAAGAACGTATCTCCTACTCCGCAAGGACTCAAAACAATATGGCCATATAGTAATTGATTATCATTATCATTTACATATTACCATTTTTATAGGGTTAGTCAATATTCTTTAAAAATATTAACCTAGTCATTTATCAATTTTACTAATCATTCTAACCATTTTCCATCCCAAAACGTTAGGCTGTTTACCATATTTATCTTTATAACGCAGGCATACGGTCAGCAAACCTAACATTATTCCTCGTGAAAAATACAAATGTTCTCCTGAGAAAGAAATTCCCCCTTGATTTACAGTACTGAAAGAGAGATAATAAATACTAAATTTGTGTGAAAATTTTAAACATTAGGAGATGTAAACATGAAGGTCGTTAAATTCGGAGGCAGCTCACTTGCTTCAGGCGCCCAGCTTGACAAGGTGTTTCACATCGTTACCTCAGATCCGGCACGGAAAGCTGTAGTCGTTTCAGCTCCGGGAAAACGCTATGCCGAGGATACGAAAGTGACTGATCTCTTAATCGCATGTGCAGAACAATATTTGGCAACAGGCAGCGCACCTGAACTGGCGGAAGCTGTTGTGGAACGGTACGCTCTCATCGCCAATGAGCTTCAGCTGGGGCAAAGCATTATCGAAAAAATCAGAGATGATCTGTTTACGCTTTTAGAAGGAGACAAAAGCAATCCCGAACAATACCTTGACGCAGTCAAGGCCAGCGGAGAGGATAACAATGCCAAACTGATCGCCGCTTACTTCCGTTATAAAGGCGTCAAAGCGAAATATGTAAACCCGAAGGATGCCGGCCTCTTTGTGACAAATGAACCCGGCAACGCGCAAGTTCTTCCTGAATCCTATCAAAACCTCTATCGTCTTCGGGAACGTGACGGACTCATCATTTTTCCCGGTTTTTTCGGATTCAGCAAGGATGGCGATGTGATCACATTCTCACGGAGCGGTTCTGATATTACCGGTTCGATTCTTGCCAACGGACTACAAGCCGATTTGTACGAAAACTTTACAGACGTGGACGCTGTGTATTCTGTCAATCCGTCCTTCGTTGAGAATCCAAAGGAAATCAGCGAACTGACATATAGAGAGATGCGGGAGCTGTCCTACGCGGGCTTTTCAGTGTTTCATGATGAAGCGCTCATTCCGGCATTCAGAGCGGGGATTCCTGTTCAGATCAAAAATACGAACAACCCCTCAGCCGAAGGCACCCGCGTCGTCAGCAAGCGGGATAACACAAACGGGCCTGTCGTCGGCATTGCCAGCGACACCGGTTTTTGCAGCATTTATATCAGCAAGTATCTCATGAACAGAGAAATCGGTTTTGGCCGCAGAGCCCTTCAAATCCTGGAGGAGCATGGTTTGACGTATGAGCATGTTCCATCGGGAATCGATGACATGACAATCATTTTACGGCAGGGGCAAATGGATGCCGCCACTGAACGCAGCGTCATCAAACGGATCGAAGAGGATTTGCATGCCGATGAAGTCATCGTCGAGCATCATCTCGCCCTGATTATGGTTGTAGGGGAAGCGATGCGCCACAATGTCGGTACAACGGCAAGAGCCGCCAAAGCATTATCAGAGGCACAGGTGAATATCGAAATGATCAATCAGGGGTCTTCTGAAGTGAGCATGATGTTTGGCGTAAAAGAAGCCGAAGAAAGAAAAGCCGTTCAAGCGTTATACCAGGAATTTTTCGCGGGCGTGCTGATCTCTTAATCGTACATAAATAGCGGGCGGCAGCGCCCGCTATTTTTTTATATCACCTTCATATAGCCGAATTCTTCATTTTTTCTCTTGTCCACTATTATCCCTGCCAAATGGATCGGTTCAGCATATCTTATAGTATCCTTCATAGGGAGGTGAAACCTTATGTCAGGATACTCTAACGGCGGCGGTTACGGCGGCATCAGTTCTTTCGCTTTAATCGTTGTATTGTTTATTCTATTAATTATCGTAGGGACTGCGTTTGTTGGCGGCTTCTAAGCTGCTGACCGTCTCTGCGGGACCCTGTCCGCCACAGTTTTGCAGCATTTGCTGAAGCAATCTCGCAAGGAGGTGCACAAAATGTCAGGTTACGGAACTTCTTTCGCTTTGATTGTTGTGTTATTTATCCTCTTGATCATTGTGGGAACTGCATTTGTAGGAGGCTACTAAATAAACGTAATCTCCATGAAGGCGGCGCCGCAAGACTATGTCTTGCGGTGTTTTTTTGAAAAGAAAAACCCCTTCTCGCTAATGAGAAGGGGCTTGTTCTTACGTCATTCCTCTTTCTGTCACATGAAAGTCGAGTGCTTCCGCATTAGCAGAAACGCCAGCCGCTGTAAAAATCGCGGCTGCGGCCAAACAAATAACAAACAACTTAGATTTCAATTTCATACAAACCTTCACTCCTTTGTATTTGTTTTCTTGCCTCTTCAACTTGTAGAAAGTAGGAAGCAGACAGTTTAAACCATTTCTGTTCATAGTAATATTTTGCTACTTCTAGGGCTAAATCCTCTATATCAGCGTACATATTTTTATTTTTTAGGTATTGGAAACATCGTTCGATTCCTTCTTCATTGGGCTGATCCTGATATAGGGATTGCAAAAACTCGAATTTTACGGCATAGTCTGCATCGTCTGTTTCTTTAGCATATTCATAGCCCCGCTTGTGATATTCCGAAGCTTTATCATGTTTTCCCCGTTTATAATAAATCAAGGTAATTAAAAAGTATGCTTGCGGCAGTGAATTGACGATCCTGCTGCTTTCAAAAGTGGAGACCGCTTTTTCAAAGTAATCAATGGCAGGGTCTAGAAGGTCTTGATTGTAATAGCATAATCCGAGATTGTAGTATGCTCTTCCGACCAGCTGGGCTTTTTGTTCCGCTTGGGCCATATTGAGCGCCAATTTGAAATGGCGTGCGGCTTGTTCGAAATTTCTTTCATCCATCAGGTTGACCCCGAAGACGAAATGGCATTGAATGATTCTCACATTATAGGTTTCCTGCTCCACGTAAATTTCATAAGCGTTTTTTATATTAATCAATGAAAAATACGTTTGCTTCATATAATAATAAGCTTCCGCGATTTTAAAATAGAATTCAGCCCGTTCAATATGGTCTGCGACAAAGGAGAGCTTTTTCTCCGCCTGTTTATAGTATGTAATGGCAGAAATAAATTCCCGCTTATCAAACTCATACATCCCGCGAAAAAAATTCACGTAATAGTCGAGCAGCCCTTTGAGATCTGCCTGGTTGCTGTCAATGTTTCTTGATAATTCAGACAGGCTTGGCTGGTCTTCGATATTTAATTTCTCTAACGGCTCAAGATAATCCAGCATAAGCTGGTGCCGGAATTCCATTAGTGAATAATAAAGCAGCAAGTTGGAATCATGCTGCATGTGTTTCAATTCCTGCTGGATTTCAGCTTTTAACACTTCGGCATCCGGCACGCTGAATGTCCGGATATATTTGTACCACTCGTTAATTTTTTGACCGACCGCTGAAGAAGGAATTACCCCACTCTTCATTCCTTCACCCTCTCCCATCAAAAACTGTTTATGTCATATTTTATCATGTTTATAGGCCGTCCCAACCCGAAAAACACGCAATCTTTGTTTTCGGGAGCACGCAATAAACCGAAGCGGTGTGCAAAAAAGGCGGCTCCATCAGATGATGCCGCCGCCCTGTATGCTATTGCTGTTTTGCCGTTAAAGGAAGGCGGATGATGAACTTTGTGCCTTTCCCTTCTTCACTCTTGATTTCTACTGTGCCCTGGTGCATTTCAACAAGCTGCTTGACGATCGAGAGACCGAGTCCGTATTCACCGTATGCCGTATTCGTTCTTGAAATATCTGCTTTATAGAACCGTTCCCAAATATGCTCAATATCCTCTTTTGGAATGCCGATACCCGTGTCTTCAATTTCAATAATCGTCTCTTTATAACCTTCCATTCCGCGCAGCCAAATGTCACCGTTTTTCGTAAATTGGATGCTGTTTTTCGTAATGTTGACGAGAATTTGAATGAACCGGTCATAATCGGCATGTACGATGACGTGATCCTCTACCTGGATCATCAGCTTGTTTTGTTTTTCTTCCGCCTGCTGCTGCAAGTGCTCTTTCACGATTTCAAACACCTCGATCAGAGGAACGTCTAGCTTGTTCAAGGTAATTTGCTGGGATCTGATTTTTTCATAATCCAGATTTTCTTTTACGAGCCGCAGCATGCGCTTCGTTTCCTCACTGATCAGCGAGAAGCATTTATCCTTCTTATCCTCAGGAATCGTATGGCTGTTCAGCCCTTCAACCAAACCGTTGATCGTCGTCAGCGGTGTTTTTAATTCATGTGACACGTCAGCGATAAACTGCCTTCTCCGCTTCTCAAGGCGATCGATTTCATCCCTTGACTGCTTTAGTTTTTTCGCCATGATATTAAAGTCAGACGCCAGTACGCCGATTTCGTCCCCGTAGCTGTTTTCCAAATGGATGTCATAATCGCCGGAAGCCACTTTATCTGTCGCTTCTCTCAGCTTTTGAATCCGTTTGACATGGAATTTGGACAGAAGCCAGCTCACGAGAATCGTAATCACAAGCGTGCTGATCACAGCGTAAAACATATAGAGGTTGACCTGATTGACCATCTGTTCAACACCGCTGATCGGAGAAATCAGCAGAACAGCGCCTTTAAATTCGTTCTGAACAAATATAGGCTGCGCCACAAGTGACACTTCATCATCAAAACGGCCATCTGCCCTGATCATGACAGTCTGCCCTTTTTTTAGCTTATTCCATTCTGACTTCTTCAGCTGTTCCCTTGGTGGGTGATGAAAGCCTTCAGGAAGAAAATAAGGCTGCTGCTCTTCATTAAAGATGATAAACTGCGTCTTTCTTGTGCTTAAAATGTCCTGATAAGGATAGAGCCTGCGCATGTCCACCTGGCCGGATTGGAATTCATTTGCAATCTGCACCGCATATGACGTCAATTCCTCTACTTTGTTCTGATAGGCAAATTCCTTCACAAAGTGGGAAAACAGAGAAATGATAATGACAAACGCTAAAATCAAAATGCTGATATGGCTTAGCAGCAGCTGATATAAATATTTAATCTTCATCAAATTTATACCCTACTCCCCACACAGTATACAGGAAAGGCTTGTCCTCGCTGGCAAGCTTTTTACGCAGCCGTTTGATATGAACGTCAACCGTTCGTTCATCTCCATAAAACTGATAGCCCCATACCTGCTCGAGCAGCTGTTCTCTGGAGAACACCTGCCGCGGATTTTGGACAAGGTAATAAAGCAGATCGAATTCCTTCGGCGTGAGATTTTCTACAGGCTCTCCGTTTAATAATACTTCTCTCGTCTTCTTATTAATGGTAAAGCATTCTGATTCGATCATATCTTCATCAATAACCGCTTTGCCTGTCGCCTTGTATCTTCTGATGACGGCTTTGATGCGGGCAACCAATGTCAGCGGGCTGAACGGCTTTGTGACATAATCGTCCGCCCCCATCTCAAACCCGATGACCTGATCTGATTCAGTGTCTTTGGCAGTCAGCATGATAATCGGCACCGTGCTTGTCTCTCTTATTTTTCTGCAGATGGTCACGCCGTCCATAGATGGAAGCATGATATCCAAAATGATCAGATCCCAATTTTCTTCCGTAAAACGCTGGTACCCTTCTAACCCGTCATGAACGAATTCCGCTTCAAAACCTTCTTTAAAAAAGAACATCTCCGTCATCGTACATACACTAACATTATCTTCTATCATTAATATTTTCATTATATCCTCCGGTTGTTTTGATGCTTTTTTATATAATAGCACCATTTTAAACAGAAGGTTTTGCGTTTCACAATTGTTAGTTTTTATTTCATCAACTAGAAATAGATTGTTCATATTTTTTTCATACCTTTGGACTACTATTAATTTATCAGCAAGGGGACGCGCCCCAGAGGTGGTCTTATCAATAAAAATACCTATACGGAGGAACATAAATGAACTTTATCAAACGGGCCTTTTGGAATATGAAGGCTAAAAAGGGAAAAACGTTATTGCAATTATTTGTGTTTACAGTCATATGTGTCTTTGTTCTATCAGGCCTCACCATCCAGTCGGCAGCACAAAAGTCAAGCGAACTGGCCAGACAGGAACTCGGCGGAAGCGTGACACTTCAGGTTGACCGCCAAAAGCAAATGGAAAAACAGCAGGACAGCGGTGAAAAGCGCAGCTTCGAATCCACACCGATCAAAGTGTCTGATGCGAATAAGCTTGCAGCGCTTGATCATGTGAAGAGCTACAATTACACCACATCAGCTTCAGCCAACGCGGGAAACTTTGATGCGATTGAAAGCTCTAGTTCAAGTGATTCCAGCTCCAGCAGTTCAAGCTCAAACGCTAAAAACAGTCAAGGCGGAGGACAAGGCGGACCGCAAATGGTTCAAGCTGATCTTTCTATTGAAGGTGTCATCAGCACAGCGTTAGTCGATGATTTCTCTGACGGAGATTCAAAAATCACAGACGGACGCGCGATTACAAAATCAGATGTCGGCAAAAAAGTAACAGTGATCAACGAAACATTAGCGGAAGAAAATGATTTAAGCGTTGGCGATTCGATCACAATTGAATCAGCAACGGATGAGGATACAACAGTAAAACTGAAGATCGTCGGTATTTATAAAACAACATCTTCTGGTGATGACCAAGCCCAAAATTTCTCTTTCTTAAATCCTTATAACAAGCTTTATACGCCTTACACAGCAACAGCGGCGCTGAAAGGCGACGACTATAAAAATACGATTGACTCAGCTGTTTACTATATGGACGACGCGAAAAATATGGATGCTTTCGTAAAAGCAGCGAAGAAAACATCAATTGACTTCGATACGTACACACTGAATACAAACGATCAGCTTTACCAGCAAATGGTCGGACCGATTGAAAATGTAGCTTCTTTCTCTAAAAACGTGGTGTATCTTGTATCAGTGGCAGGCGCCGTCATCCTTGGCCTGATTGTCATGATGTCAATCAGGGAGCGCAAATACGAAATGGGCGTGTTAATGGCCATCGGTGAAAAACGATGGAAATTGATTGGACAGTTCTTGACTGAGATTCTGATTGTGGCCGTTATCGCTATCGGCCTTGCATCTGTGACGGGAAATCTCGTCGCGAATCAGCTTGGAAATCAGCTTTTATCCCAGCAGATCAGTTCATCAACCGATTCAACGCAAACCGCAAGCGGACAAATGCCCGGCGGCGGTGGCGGCATGGGCAGCAGAATGTTCGGCCATAGTTCATCAAACGTGGACGTTATCGATTCACTGAACGTCGCGGTTTCTATGAACGACATGCTTATTCTTGGCGGGATCGGCATCCTAATCGCAATCATTGCAACATTGCTGCCGTCAATTTCAGTACTGCGGCTTCATCCGAAAACGATATTGACAAAACAAGAATAGAAAGAGGCGGAACCTATGAGCTTATTAGAATTTCAGCAAGTCGGCTACTGGTATAAAGACAAAAGCCAGCCATTGTTTCAGGATATTAACATCAGCTTTCAAAAAGGCAAATTCTACACAATCGTCGGCACATCAGGGACGGGGAAAACCACTTTCCTGTCTCTGGCAGGCGGACTTGACGCACCAAAAGAAGGAAACATCCTTTACGGCGGAAAAGCGGTTTCTAAAATCGGCTTAACCAATTTCAGAAATCAATATGTATCAATCGTCTTTCAGGCGTACAACCTGCTCCCGTATATGACGGCTTTGCAGAACGTCACAACCGCTATGGAAATCACAGGTTCTAAAGAAAAGAACAAAGAATCATATGCGCTTGACATGCTGCAGAAGGTTGGCATCAACGAAAAACAAGCCCGGCAAAAAGTGCTCACACTGAGCGGCGGACAGCAGCAGCGGGTATCAATTACAAGGGCTTTCTGCTGTGACACGGATCTTATCGTAGCCGATGAACCGACCGGAAACCTTGATGAGGACACATCAAAAGAGATCGTACGGCTCTTTCAGGATCTGGCGCACAAGGAAGATAAATGCGTCATTATGGTGACGCACGATGAACAAATTGCAAAAGTGTCAGACATCAATATCAGACTTTCAAGAGGAAGTTTTACTGTGAAGGAAAACGTCGCAGTCGTATAACAAAACGCGCCTCTGCCAGTGCAGACAGGGGCGCACCCTATATCCCCCTTTTATATAGAAGTGAACATAAAAAGAGCGGCGGCTGCATCCCCCCGCTCTTTTTATCATTTTTTTGCTTCCGCCCCTTTTGACTTCTCTCTTCGTTTCTTTTTCCAAACAGCCACAATAAACAGAAAGAGCGGAAACAATAATTGAAAAGGCAAATGAATATACAGCGGCACCACATTCAGGCCTTCATTCAAGTGCTCCGAAAAGTTAGTCGCGATCGTTATAGAAAGGATTAAGATGCCCAATCCCATCGGATAAGCCAATTGAGAGGGATTCTTTTCCTTAAAGAGCGTAGATGTCCCAACCACAGTGGCATATAAGTAGAGGCTGACCTTAAAGAAGCCCCCGATGATCAGCGCCAGCATAAAAAAGACATCGAGTCGGTCTAAAAATTCTTCGACCTTGATTGTCTGGATCGTGCTTAAAAGCGGAAACTGGGATCTGAGTGTAAGATCAACATCAAGCACGCTGATATTAATCGCCACGGTGAGCGCCACAACCAATCCGCTAATAGCCATGGCGATCATCCCCATTTTTTTCACATCTTTTCTGTCATTCAGGTTAGGGAAAATCATCACAAATAAAACAACTTCACCAAATGGAACGTACATGGTCTGTGTGAAAACAGAGTGAAGGACAGGAGAAATGCCGTTTGCCAAAACCGGCTTTAAATTGTGCGGGTCTATAGTCCCTGAGACAATAATCAGCACAAGGCCGATCGCGCCCAGTAAATACATGGCCCCGAAAAGAAGTTCGGCCGCGCGTGCGAGTACTTCAATTCCTTTTCTTACGGCATATATGCTTACTACCATTAATAAAGCATTTACAATAATGATAGGTGTATCATGATAAGCAAACGTCAGCAGCATTTCTCCAAAGTCACGCAGCACCCTTGCGGCAATATAGGCAAAGTACAAGATATAGAGAAATGAAAACAGCCAGCTCAGCTTGGTTCCCAGCATATCATCCATATATTCTTTCGGAGAAGAATTCGGATAACATTGATAAATGCCTTGATACAAATAGAAAAGAAACAGTCCGATCGCACAGCCTAATAAAACTGCTATCCAAGCATCCCTGCCCGCCATTGATCCCGGTGTAATCAATAAGGAGCTGCCCAGTTCAAAAATGATAATCATGACAAACAGCTGCCTTATGCTTATTCTGGCTTTTTCCATCTGTCACTTCCCCTTTCTTCAGACCTAATCATCTTTAAACTGGTGTTTGATCGGATTGTTTCGCAATCCCGTCCTTCTGATATACGTCTCGGCCTTCACATCGATGGGCAGTTCCGGCAAATATTCTTTGTCCCAAGTGTCCTTCATTTTCTCCCACTGCTCCGGATACTTTCTATATATCGTGTCACCAAAACCGATAAAATCTATTTTATTCTTCTTAATCTTTTTCACAGTATGGCTGATTTCCTTTTCAAGCTCTTTGTTGAGCGCTTTTTCAATAGCGGCCAGCACCTTGGGATCAGACAATTGGAAAGGGTATTTGACAGCATCTATAATACCTTCAACCGACACTTTCACATGGATGTACGGACGTCCGTTCCGCATTTTCGGTACCAGCTTTGTGTCTTGATGGGTAACCTGCAAGCTGACCGCATCCTTCGTCTTGCCCCAGTCAGCATTAATAAACGTATGCTGGATCTTATTCATAAGCCAGACTGCCCCCACGCTTTCATCATCTTCCAGCCAATACTTTAAATATCCTGCCTTATCAAAAACCGCCAAACCATCTGCCTGAAGAATGGCTTTCGGGTCAGTCGCCTGCGTGTTTTCCATGCTGACTCCTTTTTTATCGTCACCGATCATCATATATCCGGGGATGACCGGTGCCATAGTGTTGGCGGCAAGTGTTTTCAAAACGTCCTGAATATTGATTTTGACCACCCGCCCGTATTGTGCCTCCGTGAAATCGAGTGTTTTATTGACTTTATTTGACGGAATTTTATCAATCGGCGTCAAGATTTTCACAATATTTTCTGCTTTTGTTTTATGGGCAACGACGAATGTTGCTGTTGTCCTGAATTCTGTGTCCCGGTCAAGATTATCTAATACAAAATCCAAACCTTCTTCTTTTGCCAGCTTTTCATTGATCACGACTAGATTGGTATGGGCAAAATAAAGCCGCCGTGATACCTTCATGGAGGCTTTTCTGAGTGCTTCCGTTATATTGTTACCTTCAATCGAATAGACAGATACAGGCGGCCTGTCTCCAGCACCGCCTCCCTGAAGGCCGCCGGCAACATTTCCTGGATTGATAATTTGAAGATGCAGCACGTAGTTGCTGTCGTTTGTCCGATCGATGCCAATCGCCGAGATAATCGCAAGATCCGTCAGCTCCCGCTTATCCCAGCAGCCGGGCAGCACAATGACGCTCAAAAGCATGAGAACGGCTAATAGACATTTACGTACCATTCTGATCCCCTTCTTCCAAATCTTTGTTCACCATTCCTCGTGAAGCGGCCGGCTCTGGGCGTTGATCTTTCCCCTGCCGCACCTTATCTTCCTTGCTGACCGATTCCGGCCTTTTTTCATCGGCCCACCACGGAACCCGGAAAAGCGCGTCCTTTACGCCTTGTGAAGAAAAAGGTGCAAGCGGCGACATATATGGAACGCCGAATGAACGAAGACTGCATAAGTGGACAAACATCATAATGATCCCTAAAATCAGCCCGTAAAAACCCATAACAGCTGAGGCAATAATAAAGATAAACCGAATAAGCCGGGCTGAAATCGCCATTGCAAACGCCGGTGTTGCGAAGCTCGCAATCGCGGTGAGTGCCACGATAATCACCATTGCCGGAGAGACGATACCAGCCTGTACGGCAGCCTGGCCGATTACGAGCGCGCCTACGATTGACACTGCCGAGCCGACAACCCGGGGCAGCCTGACTCCCGCTTCCCTCAGAATCTCAAAAGCAACCTCCATCGTCAACGCCTCCACAACAGCCGGAAACGGGACAATTTCCCGCTGGGCCGCAATGACCACTAACAGCTGAGTCGGTATCATTTCTTGATGAAACGTCGTGGCTGCCACGTATACAGCCGGAGCCACAAGCGAAATGAAAAAGACTAAAACACGAAGAATTCTTATGCTTGTCGCAATGTCAAAACGCGAATAATAATCCTCAACAGACTGAAAAAACTGGACAAATAAGGCCGGGGCAATAAGCACAAACGGTGTTCCGTCGACAATAATCGCGAATCTTCCTTCTAACAGATTACCCGCTACAACATCAGGGCGTTCTGTATGATACATAGTCGGAAACGTCGTAAATGTTTCATCTTCAATCAGCTGCTCAATATATCCAGATTCCAAAATACTGTCAATATCTATTTTTTCCAGGCGCTGTTTCACTTCCTTCAGCACCTTTTCATCGCATATTCCTTGAATGTACATGAGAGCGATATCCGTATTCGTAACAGAACCTTTTTTCATTTTTTCAACCCATAAATTCGGATTTTTAATGTATCGCCGGATCATGGAAATATTGGTTTGCAGAGACTCTGTAAACCCTTGGCGCGGGCCGCGGAATGACACCTGGGTGCTCGGCTCTTGGATGGAGCGCTGCTCTCCCCCTTGAGTGCTGCAAATCAAAGCTTCATCATGGCCATCAGCAAAAATGAGCGCATTGCCGAGCATTAACTCGGAAAAAAGCTTGTCCCAGCTCTTTTCCGCTTTCACCCCGCCCAGCGGGAGCGTTTTTTCAAGAATTTGCTGGATCGCATGAGTATTCTGGATAGACTCATCCTGTACCAATGGGTCAATTAACGACTCATGGATCGTGTTATTATCGACCAGCCCAGCAATATAGATAACAGCTAGGTGGACATGATCTTGCTCCCCGATTTTAATCTCGCGAATGATGACGTCAGAGCTGCTTCCGACTTCCTTTTTCGTTTCCGCTATATTCTTTGCCAAACTTGGAGAAATGAGAACCGGCCTTTCTTTTTCTTGCTGCTGTTCCTGATTCCTTTCGTCTGTATTCTGCTTGTCTTTTGAATCGGTATTGTTCTTTCGCTTAGAAAATAAAGGCATACACAAATACCTTTCCTTGTCGTTTTCTCATATTCTTCCTTTTAAAATTGAGATTATGCATTAGGGTTAGATGCGGTATAACTTCTCCGCCAACGATAGACACTAAAAGCGGAGGATGATGAAGCATGAAGATATTGGGCGTGACCGGAGTCATATTAATTTGTTTATTAGCTATTTCTGTATTGATGGACATGCTTCAAGGGTTCAGTTTAACAAAAGCCGTTTATAACAATATGTCCAGCTTTAAGATGACAACATTTGCGGAATGGGTCGTGATTTTATTTTTTGTGTTAGTACTTGTGAGAGAAATGTACGTGATCTATAAATCGAAAAAAAAGAACCCCTAGAGGGGGCGCTTTTTTTAGACAATAAAATTGCCGTCTATTGTATCACTGCTGTGTTTGTTGATTGTCCCTTTAAAAATGCGGTTGCCGATGATTTTGGAATTGGTTGAGGTGTTTGTTTGAATAGCTGTCGCAGTGCCCGCGGAGAGGTTATTGATGGTGTTTCCTGAGATGATAGAGCCTGCCGAGCCATTGACATAAATCACAATCGGATTCCCGGCTGTTCTGTTGACTGAAATGGTATTATCAAAAATCTCATGCACACCGGCGCTGATATAGATGGTGACCAAAAGCGGAGATCTCTCTAAGTGGTTGCCGATAATTGAGGTTTTTGCACTTGTGGAGCAATAAATGGGGTAATTTTTGAACTCTTTAAATGTATTGTTTTTGATGATGGCGCCGGCATTGTTTGTGACGGAAACAGAATATGATTCCGGCACTGCTTCAAACGCGTCAGGATTCAGTGTATTCCCTTCAATCACCGCGTTCCCTTGAGCAATCCAAATGCCCCGGCTGAATTTTCTCAGGAGATTATCTTTAATGATCATATTTCCGCCGGAAACGTTCACACCGTCAACGACTTGAATGAGACAGTTATTCAGAAAAGCGATGTCATCTGACAGCACTGCGCGAAGACCGATGCTGCGCCTTGTTTCAGACAGTCCGTTTTGAATTTGGTTTCCGTCTACCTTTACATCGGAAGACTGATAAACCAATATCCCTGTGTTTTCAAAGTTGCTGATTTTGTTGTTCGTCACAAGAACGCTCTTTCCTCTGACATCAATTCCAGTTGAAAATCCGGTAATGAGGTTGCCAGCGATCACTGCATCACTGGTCTCTTTTCCTTGTGATACACCGAGTCCGGTTATCCCGACTCTTGGCGCAGCCGCCGCGTCTTCAGGGCGTCTCAGAATATTGCCCTTGATCACTGTTTGCGTCCCATATCCGTAGCTGATTGTATTGTCAGAGTGATTTCCTTCTATTAAAATGCCATACCCGTTAAAATTGGTCACAGAACTTGAAACGTTTCCAACAAAGTGGTTATTGCGAATTGATACATTAATCGGTTCCTCATAATCAACATCACCTTCGCCATATCCTTCAATGTCAATTCCGAATTTCGGCGCTGTTCCATTCCCCGTTCCGGCATCTTCAATCAAGCATTCCTCCACCGTGACCATGTCACATCCGGTAATGGAAATGTTATTTCTCCTCGACCGCCGAACCTCACAGCGGCGGATGATAATTTGCTCTGACGTTCGATAATCTTGATTGGTCTTTAATCCCCTTGGGCTGACTATGATCCCATCGCCGGTAAAATCAGAAATTTTCACATCATCAATGACAACATTCGAGCATCCTTCAATACATATGCCAAAGCCCCATTCATGGGTTGACCTTATCCCTGCCGAGGCATACGTATGCTCATCCCGTTCGCCGATAATTTGTCCCCCGGAAATGGTTATATTCTCTTGCTTGCCCACATAAAATGCGGAATAACCCCACGAACTATTCGGGATCACTTTCATGATACATTCGGGGTCCATCATAATCTCAAGGTTGCCGGGAACAATGATCCCCGCGTTTCGAAACCTCTGATTAAGATCTCCGCCAAGCGTTGCGTCTATTAAATATGTTCCCTTTGGAAACCAGACAGTATGATAGCCTTTCGATACAGCTGTACTGAGGCACTGATTAATCCGTTCTGTCGAATCCGTTTTACCATCTCCAGGAACACCGAAATCCGCTGCATTTAATATGAATTCAGCCAATTGCGAGCCTCCTTCTCTATGATTACTATCATGTTACTCACAAAGGCCCGATCTGCTTGTACATTTCTCTAAAATTTTATTAAAAAAATATAAAGGAATAGTTGTGTAAGAAAATCTCACGATAAAGAGTATAAAAATTAGGAGGAAATCACTATTTTTAGGTATTTATAATTTTTCCAATATGGAACTATTTGAAATGAGTATAAATTATATTGACACAAGTATTATATAAGAATATGATTTTTATAATACACTTTTTTTAGAAAGGGTTTGGCTGACATGGCTTCGATTGATAACGAAAGTATCATTAAAAGCGTCCCGCAAAAAGGGTTCTTTGGTCACCCGCGAGGACTATTTACACTATTTTTCACCGAATTTTGGGAGCGTTTCTCTTACTATGGAATGAGAGCAATCTTACTTTACTATTTGTATACAGAGACGGTAAACGGAGGGCTCGGCTTTGACAAGGGCACTGCGGTTGCCATTATGTCGATTTACGGATCACTCGTATACATGTCCACCATTATTGGCGGATGGCTCGCTGACCGGGTATTCGGTACCGCAAACACCGTGTTTTACGGCGGCATATTCATTATGTTCGGCCACATTGCACTCGCCTATCCGGGCAGCGCGATCGCATTCTATATCAGCATGGTGCTTATTATTGTCGGAACAGGCTTATTAAAACCAAACGTTTCAAGCGTGGTTGGGGATCTTTACACGAAAGAAGACCCGCGCCGCGACTCAGGTTTCAGTATTTTCTACATGGGGATTAACCTCGGTGGTTTACTTGCGCCGTTAATTGTCGGAACACTCGGACAGAAGTACAACTATCATCTCGGCTTCGGAGCTGCCGCGGTCGGAATGCTTCTCGGACTTATCGTTTTTGCTTTGACAAGAAAGAAAAACCTCGGGCTTGCAGGTTCCAATGTGCCGAATCCGCTGTCTAAAAAATCTGCGATTGGCACCGGCATCGGTGTTATCATCGTGGCGATCGCAGTGATGATCTCTGTACAAACAGGCGTGCTGACGATCAAACGTTTCATTGACCTTGTAAGTATTCTCGGTATTTTGATTCCTGTGATTTATTTCATCATCATGTTTACAAGCAAAAAAGCGGACAAAACAGAAAAATCCCGTCTTGCCGCTTACGTTCCTTTGTTTATCGGTGCTGTCATGTTCTGGGCCATTCAGGAACAGGGAGCGACCATTCTTGCGGTATACGCTGATGAACGCATAAGACTTTCATTGGGCGGATTCGAACTTCAGTCATCATGGTTCCAATCATTAAATCCATTGTTTGTTGTCATTTTTGCGCCAATATTCGCATGGCTCTGGATGAAGCTTGGCAAACGTCAGCCGTCTACACCAGTTAAATTCTCAATCGGAATTATTTTAGCCGGATTGTCATTTATCATTATGGTATTCCCTGCTATGCAAGGAAAAGAAGCACTCGTAAGCCCGCTTTGGCTCGTTCTCAGCTTCCTGCTTGTCGTGCTTGGAGAGCTGTGCCTGTCTCCAGTCGGTTTATCCGTGACAACGAAACTGGCACCAGCTGCCTTCTCTGCACAGACAATGAGTATGTGGTTTCTGACGAACGCAGCAGCCCAAGCGATCAATGCCCAAGTAGCCGGATTGTTTGATAAAATTCCTGAAACAATGTACTTCGGCACCATCGGTTTGATTTCTATCGTTCTTGGCGGCATTCTCCTGCTGCTCTCGCCGGTTATCAAACGCGCGATGAAAGGGGTCTTATAATCAGAAACAGCCCGCGGATTTTGATCTGCGGGCTGTTTTTTTTATTGATCCAGCCATTTGCTGAAGCTTTGATCAAAGGCTTCCGGTTCTTCCAGCATCGGCTGATGGCCGCTCTTTTCAAAAATAACCTTATCCACATGGGGATATAAACCGTCGACAGCATCCCATAGCGCAACAGGCGCAACCAAATAATCATATCTCCCTAATCCGATATACACCGGCATACGAACATCAGCTAACCGCTGAATAAGATCAAGCCGGGCAAATGTTTTGCCCCATAATTCATCCATGATCGGCATATTCGTGAATACACCGTCCCATAAGGCAGCAGCATGCGGCCGCTCTTGATAAAAGCTTTTCGCTTCAGCACGAATACACATGTGCACGAAGCGCCTTTCAGGATCTTTGTCGATGTCCTGCGGCAAATTCTCGATGTCTTTTTCAAAGCGTTTCTTTCTCTCAAGACTGGCTGTTTCCATGAAAAATGATTCGCTTTTTCGCTGTCTTTCTTCACTGTTATCAGGCGCAGTATTGAAGAGCGCCACCTTCCGAACTTGTTTGGGATATGTCCTGGCATACTCTAAAGCCATAAAAGCGTGCCCGGAATGTCCCAGGATAGTAACATCCTCAAGCTGAAGAAATGTTCTCATCCTTTCGATATCGGCCAAGACGGCATCAAGCCCCGAATCCTCCGCACAAAGCTCCCGCTTAGGCTTAGCAAATCCCCTATGGTCGACAAAGACCCATTGATATTTCTGTTTGATATCTGAGGAAAAAAGGCGCGGATAGTAAACCGCACTCCCGATCACAAGGATGGGTGCGCCCTCGCCCTCAATTCGATAAGCTAAATCAAAGCCGTCCGAGTGACAGATCCCCGCACGTTCCATTTCTCACGCCCCCTTTTGTTTTCATTATATAAAAAAAGCCTGACGCATGGCGTCAGGCTATCGCTATTACCGTTTTAAATCTTCCAGGGTCTTTTCCCATCTGCCCAGCACCTCTTCAGGGCTGTGAAGCTGTATACGGACACCTGAAGTCAAATCAGCGTATTTCGCAACGTCCTCCTTCACTGAAACGATGCGGCAGGAAAAACGGTCTCTATCATATTCGGCATCTTTCAAAGGCGGTAAAGGCGCGCATTCAAGCTTTACATAATAGGCCGCTCCCTTCCACCACGCCGTGAACTGTGCTTTTCCTGTGCGAAGGATGTTGGCCGAAGTCATTGTGTTTTTCCACAGAGCGATTCGGATATCAGTTCGGCTCAGCGCGATAATTTCACCCGCACTGATCATAGCGGCATGCGGCCAGCCATCCTCTGATACTGTTTGCAGAACGAAGGCCTCATGCTGCTTCTCATTCAGGCATCTCCCGTCAAGCAGCTCAAAGAGACGGTCTGACATACTGTTCACGCCGATCAAGCCTTTCGTTCCGGCACCGCCGGAACTTCAATTGCTGTTTCTGTTTCCTTTGGATCAATTTTAAACGCTGGATTGTATTTTTTGGGATTTGTAATGCTTTCCGGCTCACAGGATCTCCATGTAAAAAAGCATGTTTGGCACTGATAAACTTCCCATGCGCCTTCTACAGGCGATTTGCTCATGACTTCTCCCTTTTTTGAGTCGCATCGAGGACATGTATGCATTTCGAACATCCTTTCCTTATTTATTCATTAAGTCCATTAGTTTTTGTTCCCATTCTTTCGTTGTTAGCGGAGAATCAAGCGGCTGTGAATAATGGCCTCTTGTTTCCGGCGCAACCGGTGTAGTGGCGTCAAGAATCATTTTGTGAGTGATTCCTGATGGATTGGATCCCGGATCAAGCGGCAGGACAGATAAGTCCGGAATGATGACCGCATCGTGTTTCGGATGCATTTTGGTCGAAAGCGCCCACATGACCTGCGGAAGGTTGAATGGATCGACATCCTCATCAACGACAATGACCATTTTGCAGTAGCCGAGTCCGTGCGGCGTTGTGAGTGCGCGCATGCCGACCGCTTTCGCAAATCCGCCATAGCGGGTTTTTGTGGAAACAATCGCGATTAAACCATGTGTGTACATGGCGTTCACTGCCACAATTTCGTTCGGGTACGCTTCTTTTAACTGCTGATAAAGCGGCACGCATGTGTTAATGCCGATCATGTAATCGCATTCTGTCCAAGGCATGCCTAAGTATAAATGTTCAAAGATCGGATTGTTTCTGTGATAGACGCGTTTAATTTTGATAATCGGCATGCTGCGTCCGCCGGAATAATGGCCTGTGAATTCACCGAACGGCCCTTCATATTCGCGCTCTCCGGCAATAATCTCACCTTCAAGCACCACTTCAGCACCCCACGGAACATCAAGATCAGACAGCTTTGATTTGACGATGCGATATGGTTCGCCTTGAATCGCGCCTGCCATTTCGTATTCTGATTGATCATAGAGAAGCGGAGTCGATGCCGCCGTTGTAATGACCGGCTCACAGCCGAGCGCAATGGTGACCGGAAGATTGATGCCGCGTTCTTCAGCTTGGCGCAGATGGATTGCAATATCGTGCTGCGGGACAGGCTGAATGCCGAGACGGTCTTTTCCTTTGACCTGCATTCTGTAAATGCCGACATTTTGTTTGCCGAAGTTGTCAGGGTCTTCAAGATCACGGGAAATGACACATGCTTTGTCTAGATAGTAGCCTCCGTCTCCTTGGTTTATTCTGAAAAGAGGCAGTATATCGAACAAATTGATATCTTCTGTGATTTCATTTTCATGAAATGGCGCTGTTTCCTCACGTTTGACCGGCATCGGAAATTGGTCATAACGCTTTGCGAATTCAAAAAACTGTTCTTTTACCGGTGTGTCTTTCGGCATGCCCAGCATCATGGCATGGTTTGGCCAAGAGCCGATGACATTCATCGCAATTCGTGCGTTATGATAGCCGTAAATGTTGTTAAATAAGAGCGCGGGGCTTTTATCGCCAAGATTGCTGGCTGCCCGTGCGGCGGCCCCTAAATCCGGTTCCGGCTTTACCTCTTCATTCACTGTAAGCAGCTGTCCTTCTTTTTCAAGGGCAGCGAGAAATTCTCTGAAATCTTGATAAGCCATGATCAAGCTCCTCCTTTTTGTTTTTCAATCCCATTCCAGCGCTTCGCTTCAGGAAGCCGAATGCCGAATTGGTCCAACGTTCTGAATACAATATGGTCAACCATTTCCTCTAAGCTGCTCGGCTGATTATAAAATGCCGGCATCGGAGGAAGAATGATGGTGCCCATTTTCGTAAGCGCTAGCATATTTTCGAGATGTATTTGGTTCAAAGGCGTCTCTCTCGTTAAGAGGACGAGTTTTTTTCTCTCCTTGAGCATGACATCCGCCGCACGTGTCAGCAGATTATCCGCCATGCCGGTGCGAATGCTTGCGAGAGATTTCATGCTGCACGGCGCAACAATCATTCCATCGGTATCAAACGACCCGCTTGAAATGGCTGCCGCCTGATCCTTATGTGAGTAAGTGTATGTGGCCAGTTGTTCTACTTCTTGTAAGGTATAGCCTGTTTCGTGTTTGATCGTGACGTTTGCCCAAGGAGACACAACGAGATGGGTTTCCACTCCGGCGGCCTTCAGCCACTGCAGCAGCCTGACACCGAAAATGGCCCCTGTTGCCCCTGTCATTCCGACAACGAGTTTCACTTTGCCCCCTCCTTTACGCTTGAATTCTGTTTTCATTTCAATCATACTCCTGATATATCCATATGAAAAATATCTATTAAATCTATATTTAATACCTAAAAAGTATGATAAGGAGGCGCTTTCTTTTGGATATTCGCCAGCTTCGATACTTCATTACCATTGCCCAAGAACAGAAAATTACGTCCGCAGCCAAAAAGCTTCACATGGCGCAGCCGCCTTTAAGCAGGCAGCTCAAACAGCTGGAGGACGAACTTGGTGTTGTCCTGTTTGACCGGAACAAGAAAAAACAAATGACTCTTACATATGAAGGAGCTGTTTTTCTAAAAAGAGCAAAAGAGATTCTGCATAGGTTTGAAGATGCAGTCATTGAGGTACAGGAGCTGAAGGAGGAAGTAGCCGGCACACTTGCCGTGGGATCAACGATTTATTGCGCGGCTCTGATGCTTGAAAAAGTAACACAGATCAAAGAGAGATACCCCCATCTCACCTTTAATATTTGGGAAAATGAACCCGCAACACTGTTGGAACTGCTGGAAAGCCGGCAAATCGATGCGGCGGTCACGACAACACTGATCAAAAGTGACACAGTACAATTCAAACAGCTTGATGACATTCCATGTGTGCTCGTGCTTTCAGATGAAGCCGGATATCCGTGCGGAGACACCATTAAGATGGAGGACATTCCTTCATTTCCGCTGATACTGCTGCGGCCTGTCAACGGAAAAGGCGTCTATAATCAGGTCATGAATGAATTTCATCGTTTGAACCTGGAGCCGCGCATTGTTTGTGAATGCCACGACTCTGCAACTTTGCTCAGCCTCGTGTCATCCGGATTCGGCGCGTCTATTTTGCCCGTCACAATGATTCCCGTTCATATGAGAAATCACGTTCACACCGTCCATATCGAAAATAATCCCTTCATTATGACACCGGCTGTCATGTGGAGAACGGACAGTTATTTGCCTAAACCGGCACAGCAATTTTTGGATTTATTTTAAAAGATTTTGCCTTATGAAAACCAATTACTTGACTCATACTAAAAAAAAGTTATCCTTTAGATTTGTAAGCTATTTTTTTATTTCAATAAAATCAACCAGAAAAGTGGGGAATAAGATGAAAAAAGCATTATTGGCTTTATTCATGGTCGTAAGTATTGCAGCCCTTGCAGCTTGCGGAGCAGGAAATGACAATCAGTCAAAAGATAATGCCAAAGATGGCGATCTTTGGGCTTCAATTAAGAAAAAAGGTGTGCTCACAGTCGGAACGGAAGGTACATATGAGCCGTTCACTTACCACGACAAAGACACTGATAAATTGACTGGCTATGATGTCGAAGTTATCACAGAAGTCGCAAAACGCCTCGGGCTTAAAGTCGACTTTAAGGAAACACAGTGGGACAGTATGTTTGCCGGCCTGAATTCCAAACGGTTTGACGTTGTTGCCAACCAAGTCGGAAAAACAGATCGTGAAGACAAATATGATTTCTCAGATAAATACACAACATCGAGAGCCGTTGTCGTAACGAAAAAAGACAACAACGATATTAAGTCTGAAGCAGATGTAAAAGGAAAAATGTCAGCTCAATCACTGACAAGCAACTACAACAAATTAGCTACAAATGCCGGCGCTAAAGTAGAAGGCGTTGAAGGCATGGCGCAGGCCCTTCAAATGATCCAGCAAGGCCGCGTCGATATGACATACAACGATAAGCTTGCCGTATTGAACTACTTAAAAACATCTGGCAATAAAAACGTGAAAATCGCGTTTGAAACAGGTGAGCCTCAGTCAACATATTTCACGTTCCGTAAAGGAAGCGGCGAGGTTGTTGATCAAGTCAACAAAGCATTAAAAGAAATGAAAGAGGACGGGACTCTTTCTAAAATTTCTAAAAAATGGTTCGGCGAAGATGTTTCTAAATAATCTGCCGGCATTGACGCTTGGCACGGCGATCCCGTGGGATCTGGTGCAGCAGTCATTCTGGCCGATACTTTCAGGGGGAATCTACTATACGATTCCCCTTACGATTCTTTCCTTTATATTCGGAATGATCCTGGCGCTGATTACGGCGCTTGCCAGAATGTCGAAAGTGAGACCTTTGAGATGGGTGTTCAGCGTATACGTATCCGCAATACGCGGCACTCCTCTTCTCGTTCAATTGTTCATCATTTTCTATCTGTTCCCGGCCTTTAACGTCACATTAGATCCATTTCCAAGCGCAGTTATCGCCTTTTCATTAAACGTCGGCGCCTATGCATCTGAAATCATCCGGGCATCTATTTTATCCGTGCCGAAAGGGCAATGGGAAGCCGGCTACACAATTGGCATGACACATCAAAAAACGCTGTTCCGCGTCATTTTGCCGCAGGCGTTTCGTGTGTCAATCCCGCCATTATCCAATACCTTTATCAGCCTGATTAAAGATACATCCCTCGCCTCTCAAATTCTGGTCGCTGAGCTGTTCAGAAAAGCCCAGGAAATCGGCGCGCGGAATCTTGATCAAATTTTAGTGATCTATATTGAAGCAGCCTTTATTTATTGGATTATCTGCTTCCTGCTCTCACTCGTCCAGCATGTCATCGAACGGCGTCTTGACCGCTACGTGGCCAAATAAGGAGGTTCCGAGTATGCTTACCGTTAAAGGATTAAACAAATCATTCGGTGAAAATGAAATTTTAAAAAAGATAGATATGAAGATTGAAAAAGGAAAAGTCATCGCCATACTTGGGCCTTCAGGTTCAGGGAAAACGACGCTGCTCCGCTGCCTGAACGCTCTGGAGATCCCGAATCGCGGAGAGCTTGCATTTGATGATTTCTCCATCGATTTCTCCAAAAAGGTGAAACAGGCGGATATCCTAAAGCTTCGCCGAAAATCCGGAATGGTGTTTCAGGCGTATCACCTGTTCCCGCACCGCACAGCCCTCGAAAATGTGATGGAGGGCCCTGTTCAGGTGCAAAAACGGAACAAAGAGGAAGTCAGAAAAGAAGCGATTCAGCTTCTTGATAAAGTCGGATTGAAGGACAAAATGGATTTATATCCGTTCCAGCTTTCCGGCGGACAGCAGCAGCGCGTCGGCATTGCCCGCGCACTGGCGATTCAGCCTGAGCTCATGCTGTTTGACGAACCGACCTCAGCGCTTGATCCCGAGCTTGTCGGAGAGGTGCTGAAGGTTATCAAGGACTTGGCCAATGAAGGCTGGACCATGGTCGTCGTGACCCACGAAATCAAGTTCGCGCAGGAAGTTGCGGATGAAGTCATCTTCATCGACGGCGGCGTTATCGTGGAGCAAGGACCGCCGGAGCAAATTTTCTCCGCACCAAAAGAAGAACGGACACAGCGGTTCTTGAACCGGATTTTGAACCCGCTGTAATAAGAAAAACAGGGCGCCCGCGCCCTGTTTCAGATTATTGACAAAATCCTAAAACGATATTCGTTTTAGGATTTTGTGATTTTCAGCGTGATTGAAAACCTTTGAAGTCTAGGAAGGGCGAGCATTGGAGCACAGCGAATGTTAAATTCGTGAGTACCGAAGCACAGGCCTGACAACGAATGCAAGGGTTTACCAACACGCTGAAACAGGGCGCCTGCGGCGGCCCTGTTTTTTTGTTGAGCCCCTTTCGCCTATTCCGCCCTTCTGTCAGATGTGCTACAATGACAATCGACTGATTTTTACGAAAGAAGGGACCTCACGTGAAGCAAGAACTTGTTCTGCGCTGGACATTTTATTTTGCCGGTTTGATCATTTTGGCTTTTGGTGTATCCCTGACGATAGAAGGAAAAGCACTCGGCATTAGTCCGTGGGATGCATTTCATTACAGCCTGTTTCAGCACTTCGGGCTTACCGTCGGCCAGTGGTCCATCATTATTGGAGCGCTCATCGTCGGATTCACGTCATTGTTTACGAGAGCTTGGCCGAAAATTGGGGCCCTCCTGAATATGGTGCTCATTGGTGTATTTATAGATTTTTTCAATTTCATTCTGCCTGCCCCCTCGACCTACACAGGCTCGATCATCGTCTTCTCTCTAGGCGTGGTGCTGATCGGTTACGGCGTCGGTGTTTATGTATCAGCAGGCCTTGGCGCGGGGCCGCGTGATTCACTGATGATGCTGATTACAGAAAAAACCGGCTGGAATGTGCAATGGGTGCGGAACGGCATGGAAATAACCATTTTGTTTGCGGCATGGGGCATGGGCGGGCCGATCGGTTTTGGCACCATTTTGACCGCCATCCTCACAGGACTTATTTTGCGCTTTTCATTGCCCCAGTCAATCCAGTTGCTGAATTATGCTGTGGCAAGGCGGACCGCCGCTGTGAAAGCATCTCCGCCTGTACACTAAAACAAAGCCGCCTTGGCTTTGTTTTTTTATTTTCTCCTCTATATGAGTCTTGTGGAAGTATGATAGGATGGTTTTGACAATCTTTTGCAGACGGAGGATCTAGAATGAAGATTTACGGAATTTATATGGACCGCCCGCTTTCACAAGAAGAAAATGAACGGTTCATGTCTTTCATATCACCTGAAAAACGGGAGAAATGCCGGAGATTTTATCATAAAGAAGATGCTCATCGCACCCTGCTGGGAGATGTGCTCGTTCGCTCAGTCATAAG
Source organism: Bacillus sp. EU52 (assembly GCF_037964975.1). NCBI lineage: Bacteria > Bacillati > Bacillota > Bacilli > Caryophanales > Bacillaceae > Bacillus > Bacillus sp. EU52. Next base: position 400,381 of record NZ_CP150177.1, on the reverse strand, counting down.
CAGGCAGTATCAGTTGGACAAATCCGATATCCGCTTTAGCACACAGGAATACGGGAAGCCGTGCATCCCTGATCTTCCCGACGCTCATTTCAACATTTCTCACTCCGGCCGCTGGGTCATTGGTGCGTTTGATTCACAGCCGATCGGCATAGATATCGAAAAAACGAAACCGATCAGCCTTGAGATCGCCAAGCGCTTCTTTTCAAAAACAGAGTACAGCGACCTTTTAGCAAAAGACAAGGACGAGCAGACAGACTATTTTTATCATCTATGGTCAATGAAAGAAAGCTTTATCAAACAGGAAGGCAAAGGCTTATCGCTTCCGCTTGATTCTTTTTCAGTGCGCCTGCACCAGGACGGACAAGTATCCATTGAGCTTCCGGACAGCCATTCCCCATGCTATATCAAAACGTATGAGGTCGATCCCGGCTACAAAATGGCTGTATGCGCCGCACACCCTGATTTCCCCGAGGATATCACAATGGTCTCGTACGAAGAGCTTTTATAAATGGCTCATCAACAGCTTGACACCGTGCTCAATATCTTCCGTTTTCACATTGGAAATATTGATTTTTAATAGATTTTCTTTCGGATAATCTGATAAATAATGACGGTCTATCGCCTCAAGGAGAACCCCTTGTTTTTTCAGTCTATGAATCACTCTTGAGGCGGGCAGATCCTGAGGAAGCACTAGATGGGTGTGCATACAGGGTGCCTGCCCGCTGGAGAACGTAAAGCGTCCGCTTCCCAGCTGCCTGTGAGTTCGAATGGCTTGATGTAGCCTCAGCGACCGCTCTTTATAAGAATCTCTGATTTTCTCCTTATGCCTGCCGTACATACCGCTTTTCAGGTAAATCTCCAATGCCGCTTGAGAAATCATCGAACAGTCGATGTCGTTCAGCTTTTTGTACGCATAGAACGTGTCAGTCAGCGCTTCGGGCAAAACAGCCGCCCCCACGCGGAGGCCGGGGAACATCATTTTCGAGAAGCTTTTCAAATAGATGACATGTGAGGACAGATCATATGCGTACAGCGGATCTGCCTTTTTATTTTCCTCCAGATCACCGAGGTAATCATCCTCAACGAGGTAGACATCATACGCTTCTGCCAGTCTCACAAGCTCCTGTTTATCACGCTCTGACAAAGAGCAGCCAAGCGGGTTATGGAAGCGGGGCATCGTATAAAAAAATTTAATCGATTCTGTTTGAAATAACCGCTCAACCTCGGCTATATCAAGCCCTTCTTCCGTTCGTTTCACCCCGATGGCGGGAATCCCAAGCGTCTCAAGCTGTTCGACCATCAAATGGTAGCCCGGCTGTTCAATGGCGATCTTCTCTTTCCCATTTGGGAACGGCATGGCACAAAGCAAGGATAACGCCTGCTGGACACCTGATGTAATGAAAATATGCCGTTCATCCGCAAATACCTGTTGAGTGGCCAAGAGCTTTCGGAGTACGCGGATGAGTGATGGAAGCCCCTTTGGCGTCCCATAAATAAACAAATCGTTTTTGTATGTATCAATCGCTTTGTTGATGCAGTGCTGAAAATCAAGATACGGAAACACATCTGGGTCCGGCGCAGATGTGGCAAAGTCGATGGGGCCAGGCTGCCCGCTTTTTGATTTCCCTGCCTTTTTCACAATATAATAGCCGCTTTTTGGAACAGAATAGATAAGGTGGCGCTTTTCCAGCTCCTGCAGCGCGCGGATCACTGTGCTTTTGCTGACTTGGTAGCGGGCGGACAGCTGACGGATAGATGGAAGCCTGTCTCCTTCTTGATAGGCGGTGCTTTGCATCATCTCCTCTATCTTCGTTAATAGACTCATATATTTCTCCATGCCTTCTCCCCCTGTTTTGTACCGGTACAGTTCATTGTTTTTCTCATTGTACCGTTCTGACCGCGGCCATACAATAAAGGGAGCGACCGGCGCTGCAATTCAGGTAAAGGAGCCATTCCCATTATGGTTAAACATCAGCAAGCCCCCGCTTATATAGCGGCTATTTTATATTCGTTCATTATCGGTTTATCCTTTCTATTCGTAAAAATCGCACTGCAAACAGCAGAGCCGTTTGATATTTTGGCGCATCGGTTCACCATTGCGTTTGCTGCGGCCACTGTACCGATCTTATTCGGCTGGGTAAAGCTATCAATCCGCGTAAAGGACGTCATTGCCATTTTGCCGCTCGCCCTGCTGTATCCCGCGTTATTTTTCAGCTTTCAGGCATTTGGCCTTGTGTACTCGTCCTCCTCTGAAGCGGGAATTATTCAGGCAGCCATTCCGATTTTCACGATGGTCTTTGCCGCTTATGTTTTAAAGGAACGCCCAACGTGGACCCAAAAGGGGTTCACGGTTTTATCCGTTGCCGGCGTCATGTTTATTTTTGTGATGAAAGGCGTTGACGTGGAATCAGCCAGCTTAAAAGGGTCTTTGCTGATCCTATTGTCCGCTTTGTCTTCAGCGATGTACAATACTGCTGCCAGAAAAATGACGCAGCGGTTCAAGCTGACCGAGCTCACCTACATCATGTCAGCCATCGGCTTTGTCGTCTTCAACGCCATCGCCCTTGTGCGTCACGGAGCGGCGGGAACAGTCGGCACTTATTTTCTGCCGTTCCGGGAGCCCGGCTTCGTTCTCGCCATTGTGTATTTGGGCGTGCTGTCTTCACTTGTTACTTCGTTTCTGTCTAACTATACGCTGTCGCGAATTGAGGCGTTTAAAATGAGCGCTTTTAATCATGTATCTACCATTGTGACGATGATTGCAGGAGTTTTGATTCTCAACGAAAGCCTGGCCTGGTATCATCTTGCCGGGGCTGTTTGTATTATGATTGGCGTGGTGGGGAGCAATATCAATCTGGAGAAAAAAACAAAGCGCCTTGGTATGCCTGCAAAAAAATGAGAAATTATGCTAGACTGAAAGGAAAAACATGGTTAGAGGTGTAGGTTTACCGTATGATTCAATATGCTAGTGAAAGTATCAATCTTCCAGGAGAAATCGCTTTTAAGGATGTAAGAGAAATCTTTTTTTATCAAATCGCAAAAATATCATGCTTTTACTTTCTGTTGTTTTGCGCCATATTTGCTGCAGTTAACTTCATTAACGGATGGCCCCGTATCGTTTATGGCAGTGACGCGCTTAACTTGTTTATGAACAGTATGTTGATTATCGTGATGTCCGTTCTGTTTACACTGCTGCTTCTCCTTCTTCTATATGTGAAGTTTTCCAGAGCATACAAGAAGAACGAACGGATGAAATCTAAAAGAACATATACTCTGAACCAAGAAGGAATTCGTATATGTTCTAAAAAATATGACCTCATTTTCAATTGGGATGAAATCACAGCTGTTTTCGAATATAAGAATATCTTCCGCATCAATACATCCAGCAGCCAATATATTGCGATCCCAAAACATTTTTTCATTCCCAAGTGGAGATGAATAGATTCAAGAAGATTATCCTTAAAAATACCGGAACAAAAAAACTCAAATTTAAAAAGGATCAGCATTGACAGTGCTGATCCTTTTATATTGAATGGTGAGTTTCTTTTGCCTTCTGTTTATTGAAAAACGGCACCAGCTCTATTACAGCCGATAAACCCACAAACACAATGCACACAGCGACAATCAGCAAATAACCATGAGTCATGTCAAAAAACAAACCGCCCGCATACACGCTGAGAGCTCCGGCAACCTGATGGATAAAGAAATTGATGCCTAACAGCGATCCGATCAATCCTGTTTGATAGCTTTCCGAAATTGACGCCGCGGTCAGCGGGATCACGCCTGTGTAACTGAGCCCGAATAACAGGATAAACCCGAAGTACCAAAGGTCGCTGTGATGAATTCCGAGAATGGGAATGAGCAGGCAAATGAGGCTGAGCAGCCGAATGAAAAATAAGATGGATAGCATGACGCTTCTGCTGCCGAGGAGATCTGACAGCCAGCCCGCCAATAATCCGCCAATGATGATAAATGCCCCGAACGCGGCCATCATTCCGTTGACATGAGAGACATGCGCATCCTTCAGTATCGGGACGAGGTGAGCATCAATAATTCCCATTGTAAATCCGCAAGTAAACACGCCGAAGTACAGGATATGAATGAGGCGGGATTGCTTCATCACGTTCCAAAACCCTCGCCAATCATAAGATTTTTTCACAGTTTCCGCTTGCGCATGTGGCGGGTGCTTCATCCCAAAGACGAGGAGCGGCAGCAGAACAGCCGCCATGACGATTCCCAAAATGGTATAGGTGCTCTGCCAGCCGGCATGATACGGAGCCGCAGCCCAAATGGGCGAGAGAAGCAGCAGGCCCGCAGAGTTGGCATTGGTCAAAATAGCAAGCGCCAGACCTTTGTGTGTGTCAAACCAACAGCTGATGAAATACTGGGTCGTCACGCCGACCGCGCAGGAATACCCGATTCCGCCAAGCACACCGTAAATGGCGGAAAACACATGAACATTCGGTGAATAAGGAAGCACCAAAAAGCTTGCGCTGATGCAAACAGCTCCCAGCGCCATAATTTTTCTGACACTGAAACGGTCGATAAAAAAACCGACAAAAAACTGGACGATGCCGGTTGTGATCATAAAAATGCTGACAGAAACCGAAATCAGCGACCTGTCGGCATGGAAGGCGTCTGCCATTGGCAGCATAAAAAATTGAAAGGAATTTCTGAATGAGTTCATTCCGATGGCGAAAACAAACGTAAACAGCAATACAAACCATTTCATCCTGGGAGACGTGCGCATGTTTCGACCTGCCTTTATTTGAGTATTTCGACTATTATACCATGCAGAAATTGGCATTCAACACAAAAAAAGCGGAACAGCCGAAGCTGTCCGCTTTTGATCACGGTTGAATGATCGGATGCTGATTCAAGATCGCAAAAATCCGTTCTGCGACTTCTTCCGTTTGTGACAGCAGGAACATGTGCCCGCCGTCAAATTGATGGAATGTGATGTCTTTTGCCCACTTCTTCCACCCTTCCGCATCTCGTATGCACTTTTTATCATCAAGCCCGTTAAAGACATGAACAGGCGACTGGATCTGGGCCAGATCGTAAAGCTCAAATTGTTCAAGAGCCCGGTAATCTGATCGGAAAGAAGGCAGGAAAAAGGACATGACCTCCTTATTTTCAACAAGCTCTGCGGGCATTCCGCCTAATTGGATAATATGATCGAGAAACTGATCATCAGGCAGGTGGGACACTTTCTTCCGCTGAATATGAGGCGGCTGGATTGCAGAAATGATAACCGCCTGCGGAAAGATGCCTTCACGCTCAAGCTTTTGTGCCAGCCTGAAGGTGATCATTCCGCCCATACTGTGTCCGAACAGCACAAACGGCCGATCAGGGCGAAGGTTCAGTTCTTGCTTGTACAAATCCGTCAGCTCTTCGAGATCCTCAATGGCTGACGTTTGATTCGTGCCGTGTCCCGGCGGCTCGGCAGCGAGCATCTCGCACTCCCCCTGCAAAAAAGCATGGAGAGGGCGAAACGACGCCGAATAGCCGCCGGCAAACGGAAAACAGATGAGCTGTGTTTTTTCCGACGCATCAAATGATTTGAAGAGTTGGCTCATTGGCTGTCTCCTCCTTTCATCACTTCATTTATGAAACCGTTACGGTTTGTGTATTAAGAAATTCGAGCAAAATCCCGGCATTCCTATCTAGCGTTTCGCCCTGCAGCATTTCTGCGTGTGTTCCGAAGCCTCTTTTCATACGGTAAGCACCTGTTGTAGCTTCTTCCCATGATGCAAGCCATTCCGGCATGTCAAAATCAGCGCCGGAAGTCAGCAGATCAATATCTGCTTTCACCTGGCCTGTGCTGATCAGATTGACGTAGTATGAGTAAAAGGCATGTGTTTTTTGCTTGAGGCCTTGTTTGACGGCTTCGCTGTTGAGCGCTTCATTGTCCCGATTGACATTCATCAACGCTTCGACATCACTTTCAACCGTGCGTCCGTCCAGATCACTGACACCTTGTTTTTTATAGGAATCGACCATGATGATCCGCTGAACAATACGGCCTTGTTCCTCAAGCTTTTTCGCAGCTTCAAACGCCAGGCTGCATCCCGCTGAATACCCAAACAATGTTAAAGGCCCTTCCGGCTGCAGCTTCTGGATCAAATCCGCATAGCGGTCAAGCCGGTCTTCCTCCTCAATAAAATCAAAGGCGCACAGCTTGTATGACGGCAAGCGGCTGGACAGATTTTGGTACATAAGGCCATAGCCCAAGACCGGCGGGAATGCGAAAATGATCTGCTCCTGATCCTGATTCATTATCGTTACATCCTGCAAGCCATCAGGGCCCCCGTTTTTCACATACGCTGAAATACCGGCGATCGTCGGCGCTTCAAACAAAAGCTTTACTGGAAGATCAATCCCGAGCTCTTTCTTGATGCGGGAAGCGGCGGTCATTGCCTTCAAGGAATGCCCTCCGAGCGCAAAGAAATCGTCATGAATGCCAATTTGCTTTCTGCCGAGAACCTCAGACCAGATTTGTGCGATTGTTTCTTCCATCTCGTTCCGCGGTCCGATCCATTCTTCCGCCAGCTGATCCTGATCAGGTTTTGGGAGCAGCCGTTTATTGACTTTCCCGTTCGTCGTTAAAGGAAGCTCATCCAAGAAGGTAAAGGTTTGCGGCACCATGTAAGCAGGAAGCTGTTTTTTCAGGTGCGCCTTCACGTCCTCAGCTGAAAGCTGCGTCCGGTTCACGAGGTAGGCATTGATTGATGCATCGCCAGACTCATGGCGGTCCGCCACAACGACCGCATCTTTCACACCTGGGTATTCCTGCAGCTGCTTTTCGATTTCTTCAAGCTCAATCCGGTGTCCGCGTATTTTGACCTGGTCGTCAATACGGCCGGCGTATTCAATCGTTCCATCCGGCAGCCAGCGCGCTAAATCCCCTGTGCGGTAAAGCGTTTCTCCCGGCTTGAACGGGTTCTTGATAAACTTTTCCTTCGTGAGGTCAGCACGATTTACATATCCTTTTGACACGCCCATTCCGCTGATGCACAGTTCACCGACCGCCCCGAATGGCTGGAGCTGGCTTTGCTCGTTCAGAATATAAACACTGGCATTGCTGATCGGCTTTCCGATCGGCAATGAGGAGATGGAATCCGGTATATCATGCACGACGTGAGCAGTCGCAAACACTGTTCCCTCAGTCGGCCCGTAGCAGTTAATCAGCTTGCCCGGCCCCATGACCCGCAGCGCTTTTCTGACATGAGGCACTGAGGCGCGCTCTCCGCCGAATAATATACAGCGTAGTCCCTTCATCCAATCCTCTCCCGCATCCGTGAGAAGATTAAATAGTGCGGTTGTCGCAAACATGACATTGACATTCTCTTGCAGGATCAGATCTGTGAGCCGTTCTGTATCAAGCAGCGTATGTTCATCTGCGATAATGAGCCGTGCCGCATTCAGCATAGAAGCATAGAAATCAAAGGTAAATGCGTCAAAGGCGTAATTGGAAACAGATAAGAATGTATCTTTCTCAGAGAATGCCATGTAGTCTACATGCTTGACCAATCCTTGAATATTGGCATGAGTGGTGATATTGCCCTTTGGCTTTCCGGTTGTGCCGGACGTGTACATGATATATGCCGGATCATTAGGATCAATCGCATTTGCAGGATCGCTTGCCTGTTCTTCAAACCGTGTTTGATCATCGATGAAGAGCGTTGTGCCTGTATACGGCAGCTCAGCCGCTTGTTCTTTCATCTCCTGATGCGTCAGAAGACAGGCTGCCGCACTGTCAGCCAGCATATACGAGATTCGGTCCTCTGGCAGCTTCGGATCAACCGGCAGATAGGCTGCTCCCGCCTTTAATACACCGAGAATGCCAATCACCAGTTCAAGTGAGCGCTTCGTGTACAGCGCTACAACAGAGCCTTTGCCCGCACCTTGTTTTTGCAGCCGGCGTGCAAGGCGGTTCGCTTCCTCATCTAATTCGCGATAAGACAGGGTCTGGCCGGAATACGTAAGCGCCGGCGCATCCGGATTGACGTTCACTGCTTCCTTGAACCAATCCGTCAGAGGCTTTGTTTCATGAGCTTGAGCCGGCGGGTTTAAGCCGGTTAGCAAAAATTCTCTCTCCCTGTCGTCAACGAGGTTGATCGTGCTGACAGGCTGATCCGGATTCTGGATGAGCTGCTGAATTGCTGTGAGAAGCTGAGATTTCAAGCGCAGGATAAACGCCTCATCAAACACATTCTCATTATAGGCAAGCTTAATCAGCATCTCATCTCCCGGGGAAGCCATCAGGTTGAGATCATAATTCGACTTCTCAAAAACATGAACATCCACCATATCAAAGCCGTTTTCACTGCTTTCTTCATTTTTCGCATCCTGAAGCGGATAGTTCTCAAAAACAATGATGTGGTCAATCAGTTTCGGCTGATCGGCCTGGCTTTGGATGTCATAAAGCGGCACATATTGGTGCGGCTCAGACTGCAGCGATTGCTCCTGCAGCTGCTTGAGCAAGCCGTTAAATGTGATACCCTCAGACAGCTTCACACGTCTCGGGACAACGTTGATAAACAGCCCGACCATATGTTCAACGCCTTTGATTTCCGCGGGACGCCCTGAAACAACTGTACCGAAGGCCAAATCGCCAGACTGCTGATAGCGGCTGATCAATACGCTCCAGACTGCCTGCAGCGCCGTACTTAAAGTGGTATGCTGCGATTTTGCAAGCTCAGTAAAAGCCTTTGTTTCCGCCTCCGGCAGTGAAAAGAGCAGCTCTTTCGGCTCATAGCCGTCCTTCTGTTTCTTCCTTTGCTCCGCAAACGTCGTTTGTCCTTCAAAGTCCTCCAAGTACTCGCGCCAGTAGCGGAGCGATGCTTGTTTATCCTGCTTTTCAAGCCACTTGATGTAGTCTTTATACGGTTTGACGGGCGGCAGGCTGTACGGCTTTTGTTCGCGCAGAGCATTGTATACCTTAAATAGATCCTGTACGACGATGCCGAAGCACCATCCGTCCAAAATAATGTGGTGGTAGCTCCACACCCATTCAAAGCTTTCTTCAGCTTTCTTGAAAATGGCTGCCCGCATCGGAATATCCCGCGTCAAATCAAAACCCCTGATCTTATCCTGTTCTTTGTACTCATTGATTTTGGCTGTTTGCTCGCTGCCCGTTAAGTGTGTCAGATCGATTTCTTCTATTTGGAACTGCCGTTTTTTCAATACGACTTGGACAGGTCTTTTTACTTTTTCGTGAATGAACACGGTACGAAATACATCGTACCGGTCCATGATCACATTCATGCTTTCTTCAAGACATTTGATATTCAAGCTGCCTTTTACTTTCATCGTGATTTGTTCAAGGTAAAAGCTTTGGCCGGGATTCAGGATGGCATGAAAAAGCATCCCTTCCTGCATCGGCGATAGGTAATACATATCTTGAACCTGATCCTTGCTAAATTGACTCATATGTTTCGCTCCCGCCTTCTGTAATTCCCTTGCGTTTTATTTTAAATTCTCCTCAAGCATGTCAAAGATATCTCCCATCTCGTCCATTTCAAGGTCTTCGGCGCTAAAGTCGCTTGGTGTGAATTCCTTGTCTTCTTTTTCCGTGCAATGGCGGATTAGCATCAGGAGGTTTTCTTTAAACCGTTCCATTTGCTCCTCGACTGTAGCTCTTTCAAACTCCTTCTCATTGTAGGAGCAGGAAAGCACAAACCGGCCGTTTCTGATCATGCCGCTGAAGCTTAAAGCGTACAGCGCCTCTGATTCTCCGCTTACTTGGCGCCCCATATCGAAAGCGGACGGTTCAAAGAAATCGGTTTTGACTTCACTGTCGAATTGGCCCAAATAGTTGAAGCTGATCTCCGGTGTGAAGCCCTTTGTTTCCGCTGTTTCTGTGAAATAACGAAGAATGCCGTAGCCAACACCTTTGTCCGGAATGCGGCGCAGGTTTTCTTTGACTGTTTTGATCACAGCCGAGGCATCTGCGTCAGATATGTCGAGCACAACAGGGTATTGTGCCGTAAACCAGCCGACCGTTCTGGAGATATTCACATTCGGGATAATGTCCTCCCGGCCGTGTCCCTCAAGGTTAATGCCAATTTTGGCCCCCTTTGTCCATTCTTTCATTGTCAAACCGAGCGCGCTGAGAAGAATATCGTTGATTTCAGTTCCATATGGCTGATGAACATCTGTTAAAAGATGCTTAGTGTCTTCTTCCGTTAATTCACATAGGACAGATGATGTATCCTTGACGATCCGCTGCTCTGTTTTACAATCCTTCGGTAAAGGAGAAACCTGTTCAGCGGCAATTTGCGACCAGTATTCAGCCTGCTGTAAAAGATGCGCTGATTGGCTGAATGCCGCCAGTTCTTCCGCCCAGTCCTTGAAGGAGTTTGTTTTTTGCGGGAAGACAAGGCTCTCTTCTTTCTCAGCCTGCATGTAGCCTGAAGCAAAATCTTCAAGCAAAATCCGCCATGACACACCGTCGACCACCAGATGGTGTACAGCAATGAGCAGGTGATCCCCGGCTTCTGTGCGATATTGCTCCGCCTTTAGAAGCGGCCCGTTTTGCAGATCGAGACTGCTCTGCAGCTTGTTCGCGAGAATTTTAATCTGGCTTCTCAGCATCTCTTCATCGGAGCCGTACAGATCCACGATTTCGAAGCTGACCTTGCTCTCACTGATCGGTTGATACGCCTGAACGATGTCCCCGTTTTCCTCACGATAGACCATGCGGAGCGCGTCATGATGCTCGATCAGCGCCTGCAATGTTTTCTCCACCCGTTCAGGGTCAAAGCCCTTCGCGGCGTGAAGCATCACCGATTGGTTCCAGTGGTGCTTGTTCGTGAAGTTCTTTTCAAAGAACCAGCGCTGGATCGGCGTCAGGATGACTTCGCCCTCTACCGGGCCTTGGTCTGCCTGTTTGCCTTCGGCACGCTCTACGTACTGGGTGAGCTCTTCGATCGTCGGGTGCTGGAAGAGATCTTTCATTTCCAGCTTCCAGCCGTGCTGGTTCAAGCGGCTCGCCATTTGAATTCCTTTGATGGAATCTCCGCCAAGCGAGAAGAAATTGTCGGTGACACCGACTTCAGACATTCCAAGCACGTCCTGCCAGATGCCGGCAAGCAGCTCTTCCATGTCGGTCGTAGGCGCTTTGTATTCTCCGCTTCCCGCTTCGATGTCCGGCTCAGGCAAGGCTTTACGGTCCACTTTGCCGTTTGCCGTAACCGGAAGCTCGTCCAGCGTCACCCAGAACGCCGGGATCATGTAATCCGGCAGGGTTTCCTTTAGTGCTGATTTCAGTGCTTCTATGTCAGCTGTTTCCGGTGTGACATACGCCGCGATCGCTGTGTTGCCTCCTTTATCTTTGACAGCTGTCACCGCCGCATCCTGCACCTCAGAAAGCTGTGCGAGCTGGACTTCAATTTCTGAGAGCTCGATCCGGTAGCCGCGGACCTTGACCTGCTGGTCGATCCGGCCGATGTATTCGATGCCGCCGCCCGTCCATTTCACCAAATCGCCGGTGCGGTACATGCGCTCACCCGGCACAAACGGATCAGCGACAAACCGCTTCGCGGTTTCGTCTTCTCGATTCAGATAGCCGCGTGCCAGTCCGCGCCCCGCCACGCAAAGCTCTCCGGCTACGCCTTCCGGCTGCACCTGATTGCCCTCGCCGAGAATGTATACTCTCGTATTGGCAATGGCCCTTCCGATGGAAAGCGAGCCTTCCTCCGGATGGATTTCTGCGCTTGTGGCAACGACCGTATTCTCTGTCGGCCCGTAGTTGTTGACGAGTGTGTACGGCTTTTTCACTGCGCGCTTCAGCTTGTCTCCTCCAGTAAGCAATACGCGAAGTGATGTGTTCTCAAGCTCCATGAACTGTTCCGCAAGCTGTGTCGGCAGGAACGTGATCGTTATGCCGTTCGTTTCAAAATAATCGTTCAGGCGGACGATATCGAGGCGGATCGCTTCATCAATGACGTGAAGCTCGGCACCGATCGTCCAGGTCGGGAACATCTCCCAAATGGAAGCGTCGAACCCAAAGCCCGCGTACTTCGCACTGCGGTCCTCCGCTGTCATGCTGAACGCGTCATGGTGCCAGAAGCACAGGTTCACAAGCGCATGGTGCTCGACCATGACACCCTTCGGCTGTCCGGTCGTTCCAGACGTGTAAATCATGTACGCCAAGTTCTCCGCGGTTACAGCGGTTTCTGGATTTCCCTCGTCGTTTTCATCAAGCGGCAGGCTTAGAATCGTGCGGCTTCCGTCGAGAAGAATGACATCTCCCGTAAAGCTGTCCGGCACTGAAATGCCTTCCTGTTTCAAGAGAAGCTTCGCGCCGCTGTCCTGTAAAATATACTCAATCCGCTGATCCGGGTAGTCAGGATCAATCGGCACAAACGCCGCTCCGGCTTTCAAGACGCCGAGCACCGCGGCGGACATTTCAAGCGACGGCTTCGTGAGAATGCCGACGCGGTCATCCGGACTGATGCCGCAGTCCATCAGAATCCGCGCGAGACGATTCGCCTTCGCATTCAGCTCGCCGTACGTCCAAGACTGGCCGTTGTATGTGACAGCCGGGCGGTCTTTGTGGCGCTGGACAGTCTCTTCGAATAGCTGATGAACCGTTTTGTCTGTCGGCACAGGCAGCGCTTTACCCTTCCATGCCTCAAGAAGCGCTTGCTTTTCTGTCTCGGTGACCAGTGACAGGCTGGAAAGCGGCTGGTTCGGGTTATCCGCAACAGCCTTTAGTAGCCGCAGAACGTATTCGCTCCATTTTTCAGCTGTTTCTTTTGCGAACAGATCTGTCGCATATTCGAGCTGCAAGCCAATGCCATTTTCATCAGTAAATCCGCCCAGTGTCAGATCAAACTTAGAGGTTCCCTGATGAGCCTCATAAGGTGAAATGCTCAGATTTTGCAATGTAAGCTGTTCTTTATCAGGGTTTTCTGTCGTCACCATCACATTAAACAATGGGTTTCGGCTCATATCCCGAGGGAGATCAAGCTGATTAACCAGATCTTCAAACGGATACTCCTGATGCTCAAGCGCTGACAAGTTCGTCTGCTTTGCTTGCTCCAAAAGCTCCGCAAATGTTTGCTGTTCTTTCGCTTCCATTCTCAGAGCAAGTGTATTGACGAACATTCCCGGCATGTCCTGAACATCAGCATTCGTCCGGCCGGCAGTAACGGAGCCGATGACGATATCCCGCTGTCCGGAAATTTTGCTTAAAAAGACGTGGAAAACAGCATGGAGCACCATGTGCAAGGTCGTTCCGGTTTCGGCAAGCAGTTTTTCTACCGCCTTTGCCGTCTCACTTCCCGTACGGAAACGGATCGTATCTCCTTTAAAGCTTTGCACAGGCGGACGGGCATAATCAAGCGGGAGATCAAGCTCAGGCAGCTCGCCTGAAAGAACTGACATCCAGTACGCCTCATGCTCCTTCATCCGTTCTTTTTGCTCAGCTTCATGTTGCCAAACGGCGAAATCTTTATAATGAAGCGCCGGCTCCGGAAGCTGCTCTCCTTTGTAAAGCAGCGCCAATTCTTTTACAAAAATGCCTCTTGAGACGCCGTCTGCGATGATATGATGCATATCTAAAAGCAGCAAATGTTTTTTCGCTTCTATTCGAAGCAAAGCTGCGCGAATGAGCGGTGCGTCGTTTAAGTCGAATGGCCGGATAAATTCCTTAATCTTTTGGTCCGCTTCGTCTTCTTTGGCTTCAAACACATGAAGATCAACCTCCGCCTTCTCAATGATGCGCTGAACAGGCTCACCATTAGCTTCCATAAATGACGTCCGCAATGATTCGTGACGGTTCACAAGCTGATTGAGTGAATCGCGCAGGCACGAAATATCAAGCTCTCCTTCCATTAGAAGAACAGATGGCATGTTGTAGCTTATCGTCTGGCGGTCAAGCTGATTGAGCACGTACATCCGTTTCTGTGCGGATGACAATGGATACATATCCTGCTTGTCAGCCGGTTTGAGGACTTGATGGCCGCCTGAAACGGCAGACGCCTCCATATAAGCCGCCAGCTGGCGAACTGTCGGCTGCTCGAACAGTGCTTTAAGCGGTACGCTTTTCTCCAATTCCGCCTGAATGTTGGCAATCAGCATCATCCCTTTTAATGAATGGCCGCCTAAATCGAAAAAATTGTCGTCAATGCCGATGGCTTCTATGCCAAGCGTTTTCTGCCAAATGCGGCATAAGCTTTCTTCAAGCGCTGTCTCCGGTGCGGCCAAGGCCTTGCCTCCGGATTGTGCCGCGTTCGGCTTCGGCAAAGCGTTTCTGTCGGTTTTTCCGTTTGCCGTCAGCGGAATCGCGTCAACCTGCACAAAGAAAGCAGGAATCATATGAGACGGCAGTGTTAGGGAAAGCTGGTACCGGAGCTCTGCTTTTTCAATAGCTTGATCCGACGTATAATACGCGCAAAGCTCTTGAAGACCGCCCTCGGAAACCGCTAATACAACCGCTTCTTGAATTCCGCTGAGGCTGAGCATGACCGTTTCAATTTCTTTCGGCTCAATGCGGTAGCCGCGGATTTTCACCTGATCATCAGCCCGGCCGATAAATGCAAGCGTACCGTCAGAAAGTCTTCGTACGACATCTCCGGTTTTGTACATGAGGCTTCCCGGCGAATATGGATTTTCTACAAATCTCTCGGCTGTCAGCTGAGGCCTGTTGAGATACCCTCTCGCAAGCCCCTGTCCCGTGATATAGAGCTGTCCGCTCGCTCCCGGCGGCACAAGCTTCAATGCTTCATTTAAGACAAGCGCGCCGGCATTCGCAATCGGCCGTCCGATTGTCGGGCGTTTCGCAAATGCATCCGGTTCAGACAGATCAACCCGCCCGGCGATGGCGCCGATCGTTGCTTCTGTCGGGCCGTAGTGATTGATAAATTCGGTATGTCCATACATCTTACGGAAGGCGAGAACATCAGTCGGGATGATTTTTTCTCCTCCCAAGACGATCAAGCGCAAGGATTCAAAGTTCGCATCTTTTGCAAAACTGGCGGTGTTCACTATTGTATGGAAGAGAGACGGTGTCAGTTTGATATAAGTGATCCCATGCTCCTTGATATAGTGCGCTATTTCATCCGGCGCCGTATAGGTTTCCTTCTGGACGATATGGAGCTCGCCCCCGCCCAGAAGTACAGGGAACATGCTCGTATAGCCAAGGTCAAATGCGTAAGATGAAAGCAATACAGTCTTATCATTTTCCGTCAGGCTCGCCTCTTCACTAAACCAAGAGACATAGTTTGTCAGATTGCGATGCTCAATCTGCACGCCCTTTGGCTTTCCGGTCGTACCGGACGTATAAATGACGTATGCAAGATTGCGAGACCCGGAAATGGATGATGGGCGCTCCTTGCTTTCATTTCTCCATTTACCGTCATCAAGGCTGACGATTGTCCCTTCATATTGCCCAATAGCCGTCATGTTTCTTTCATTCACGACCGCAAATTTTGCTCCGCTGTCCTCTAATGAATAACGGATTCGTTCTTCGGGTGTATCAGGATCAATCGGAAGGAAAGCTGCCCCCGCCTTCATGACACCGAGAATGGATACCATGACTTCAGCTGACCGGTCCATAACAATCGCGACAATGTCTTCATTTCCGGCCCCTTGGGCACAAAGATGATGCGCTAGCTGGTTCGCCTGTTCATCAAGCTCGCGATAGGTCAGCAGATTTCCGCCAGCCTTCACCGCAGGATGGTCAGGTGTTTGCTGGGCCTGTTTTTCAAAAAGAGCGGCAAAGGTTGCTTCGGTAATTTGAGTCATATGTCTTTCTTCTAGCAAAGCAGCCGTTTCTGCAGATGAAAGCAGATCTACATCAGACAGCCGAACGTTTGGATTAGCCGCGGCCGCTTTGATGATATTGACAAAGTGGCGGCTCCAGCGGCGGATCGTCTCGTCCTTAAACAAGGCAGTCGCATAGTCAAAGCTTAGGCCGATATCCTCTTCACGCTCGACCGCTTCCAAGGAAAGATCAAATTTCGCAACATGATGAAGCATGGAATACGAGGAAATCTTCAAATCTCCTAATCTTAATGAAGGAATCTCCATATTCTGCATGTTGAACATCACGCTGAACAGCGGACTTCTGCTTGTATCCCTTGTAAGCGGAAGCTTTTCAATCAACTCCTCAAGCGGGTAGCTCTGGTGCTCGAATGCTTGAAGGCTAGCTGTTTTGACCTCTTCAAGAAATTGCGCGAAGGTTTTATCTCCCGCTGGTGCCGTTCTGAGTGCCACCGTGTTGACAAACATACCCGGCACACCTTGCAGATCAGGATGTGTTCTGCCAGCTGTCGGCGAGCCAACAATGATATCATCCTGTGACGCGTACTTGGAAAGGAGTACATTGAACGCCGCCAGCAAAAACATGTACATCGTCGTATCTGTTTCTGCCATGAGCGATTTGATTTGAGCCGTGATTTGCTTATCAAGCCCAAACATCACGCGCTCTCCCGCAAAGCTCCGTTCAGCTGGCCGCTCGAAATCCGCGGGAAGATCCAGTATTGGCAGTTCGCCTTTAAAGACATCGAGCCAGTATTCCTCATCTTTTTGATAATTAGTTTGTTCTTTGTGCCAAACTGCGTAATCTTTATAGTGAATTTGTAGCAGTTCCAGATCAGCGCCTTGATATATTTTGGCAAGATCACCGATTAGAATGCCTGTTGAACTGCCGTCAGTAATAATATGATGCATATCAATGAGCAGCAGGTGGCGTTTTTCTTCCAGCTGGACAAGCTTCGAACGGACGAGCGGCGCGCAGTTTAATTCAAACGGCTGAACAAATGCTTTGATTATCTCTTCCGCGTCTTCTTCCCGTCCCTTGGCAGCCTCCAGCTGGAACGATATGTTTTTATGAACGGTTTGCACAACCTCTCCGTCGATCATGTCAAACGATGTACGGAGGATTTCGTGCCGGTTGATTAATTGCTGAATCGCGTTTTCAAGCCGGTCTTTATCTACTTCTCCCTCCAGCAGAAGTACAGCGGGGACGTTGTAGCTTGTGTTTGCTTGTCCAAGCTGATTGAGGATATACATTCTCCGCTGGGCCGGGGATACAGGATAATGCTGCTGATAAGATGCTTGCCTGATCGGTTCAAACGTCTGCTCCTCCTTGCTTTCGTTCTCTTCCAAATACAGTGCCAGTTCTTGAATAGTCGGCTTTTCAAAAAGCACTTTTATCGGAACTTCCTTATGAAAATGCTCTTGAATTTTCGCCGTCATCATCATCGCTTTCAAAGAATGGCCGCCGATCATAAAGAAGTTATCGGTAACGCCTGCTTTGACGCCGAGTATTCCTTCCCAGATCTCCGCTAATTTCTTTTCACTCTCTGTTTTTGGTGCTGCGTATTCCGGCTGCACGGCTTCTGATTGCGGTGCAGGCAGTTCCTTTTTGTTGATTTTCCCGTTTGGCGTGAGCGGCAGGCTGTCCATTTGAATCAGGTGGGCAGGGACCATATAGTCAGGCAAAGACTGAGACAGTGTTTTTCTCAGCTCACTCACAGCCACTTCACGATCCGCCGTGAAGTACGCGCAAATTTCATTTTCGTCTGCTTTGTTCTTGCGGATGATCACCGCGGCTTCTGTCACATGCTCAGCCATGTTCAGTTTTGTTTCAATTTCGCCAAGCTCAATTCGGAAGCCGCGCACCTTCACTTGGTTGTCGATTCTGCCTAAAAATTCGATATTGCCGTCCGGCAGCCATCTTGCCAAGTCACCAGTGCGGTAAATTCTCTCACCCGGTCTGAACGGGTCTTCCAGAAATTGCTTCTCCGTCAGCTCAGGGAGATTGACATACCCACGCGCTACACCGATTCCGCCTACGCAAAGCTCACCAGGCGCGCCGATTGGCTGCAGGCATTGCTGCTCATCCATAATATAGGCAGTGGAATTTCCGATCGGCTTCCCGATTGGGATAGAGCCCCCATACTCACGGTCGATCAGAAAACTGGTTGAAAACGTCGTGTTTTCTGTCGGGCCGTATCCGTTCCACAATGAAAGCGACGGCGATGCCTGTTTTACTTTGCTGACAATATGCGGGACAAGGGCATCTCCGCCGATGATTAAATGGCGCAGTGTGCCGAACATACCCGCATCCTTTGCAGCAAGCTGGTTGAATAAAGGTGATGTCAGCCACATCGTCGAGATTCTTTGCTCACGCAGAAATGCAGCAAATTGTTTCGCATCAAGCAGCGTCTCTTTTTTGACCGGATAAAGCGCTGCGCCATTCAGCAGTGCGCCGAATACCTCAAACGTTCCGGCATCAAAGCTGACAGCTCCCGTTTGCGCCATGCGGTCCTCTTCAGTAACAGGAACGTACCCGGCATTTTTGACGAGGCGCAGAATGCTTTTATGTTCGATCATGACGCCTTTCGGTTTGCCCGTTGAACCGGATGTGTACATGATGTACGCCAAATCAGACGGGGCGGATGGCAGGTTGAGATTGTCAGCCGCTTCGCTCTCTTCAAAGCCTATGTCCAGTGTAAGAACCGGCACCTGCAGCTGATGTGCCTGCCCTGTATAAGAATTTCCGGTCAAAACCATTCGAACGGAGCTGTCCTCTGCCATGAAACGAAGACGATCCCCAGGAAGCGCTGGATCAAGCGGCACATATGCGGCGCCTGCTTTTAAAACAGCCAGCATGCCGACAACGGTTTCTACTGAGCGGTCGTTCATAATCGCTGCTGTTTCCCCTTTTTGAAGACCTTGTTCGACAAGCTTTCTCGCCAGACGGTTGGCCGCTGCATTCAGCTCGCGGTACGTCAGCTCGGTTCCTTCATATACGACGGCAGTGCTCGCCGGCGTCCGTTTTGCTTGCTCTTCAAACACCTGATGAATAGCCATTCCTTCAGGGAGTTCGGCTTTCGTGCTGTTAAACACCTCGACAATTTGACGCTGCTCTTCGTCTCCCACAAGCCCGTACTCACGCACAAAAGCGGCCGGCTGATCGACAGCTGCTTCCATCATGCGGGTAAGGTGCTCCGCTGTCCGTTCGATAAAAGCGGAATCAAAGGCGGCTCCGTTATATTTAATTTTGACGGTCCATGTTTTGCCTGGATACACAATCAGGTTGAAATCGAAGCTCGTTTGTTCAAATGCGCTTTCTACCTTAATTGAAAACCCGAGGCGGTCTTCCATGCTGCCGTTTTCAAGCTCTTGATCAAGCGGATAATTTTCAAACGCGACCAGATGGTTTAAGAGATTGCCATCAAGAGCTGAGCGTTTTTGAATCTCATAGAGCGGCACGTAATCGTAACGCTCTGCCTCTACTGCATGCTGCTGAACAGCTGTGAAAATATCAGCGAATGCAGCATCTCGTTCAACTTTCACCCGCACTGGAATGGTGTTGATAAACAGCCCCGCCATCGTTTCGATTCCGTTGATTTCAGACGGTCGGCCCGAGACGACCGTTCCGAAGACCACATCATCCGTAAAGTTGTATTTGCTGAGAACAATGCCCCAAACGGCCTGAAATAGGTTAGGCCCTGTCACTTGATGGAGATTTGCGGTTTGCTGAATACGGGCAACCAGTGTTTCGTCCCATGTAAAGGAATATTCTTTATTGACGTATTCGTCTTTTTTCACAGGCAGGCGGCCCGGGAGCACGCTTGGCTGTTCAAAACCCGCCAAGCGCTCGCTCCAGTAGCTCTCCGCTTCTTCATTGTCCTGTTTTCCAAGCCATTTGATGTAGTCGGAGTAAGGCTTGCCTTGACCGTTTGCCGGTGTCCTTCCTGCTCTGAGCGCTTCATAGTTTTGGAACAGGCTTTTCATGAGGACGCCCATGCTCCAGCCGTCCATCATAATATGATGATTGCTCCAGACAAGATACAGCTGATCTGCAGCAAGGCGGAAAACCGCCACCTTGAACAATATGTCTTTTGCCAGGTTAAAGCCTTGGCGCTGAACGTCTTGTTTGTAACGCTCAATGTGCTCCTTCTGGCGGTTCTCGTCTGCATGACTGATATCCTCATAATGCACCTTTGTTTTGCGTTCCGCTAACACGACCTGACGCGGTTTTTGCAGCTGCTGATGCACAAATACCGTACGGAGAATATCGTATGACCGAATCAGTTCATTGACGCTTTTCTCAAAGATTTCAAGATCAAAAGCGCCGTGAATCCCAAGCTCTAATTGTGTGAAGTACGAGGAAGAATGCGGATCAAGCATCGCATGATACAGCATTCCCTCCTGCATTGGTGTCAGTGCGTACACCTTTTGAATCGATTTTTTGCTCATATGCCACCTCTATTAGAAAATTTCCATTAATTTATCCAGCTCATCCAGCGTCAAATCGTCGTCACCAAGATCACTCGGGGTCAGTTCCGTACCGTCTTGAGATAGGCAATGTTCAATGATTCTGAGAAGATGCGCTTTAAAGCTGTCACTGAATGTTTGTACTGTTTTTTCATGAAATTCAAGAGAATGATAGGCCAGTGACATCGTCAGTTTTCCGTTTTCGATATATCCGACAACATCCAGCGCATTCGGTTTTTCTGTTTCAGGGCTTAATGACTGTCCTGATGGCAGCTCTGATCTCGTAAACAAACCTGCATCCGACATTTCGTCAAACTGACCTAAATAGTTGAAGCTGACATCCGGCTGAATCGAGAACGCCACATCTTCTTTATGTTCGGGTGCCGTCAGATAGCGCAGAATGCCGTATCCGACTCCCTTATTCGGCACATGTCTGATATCTTCTTTCATTTGCTTCAGCTGGTAGCCCAGATCATCCGCATGCTTCATATCGAGCACCATTGGGTACATACTTGTAAACCAGCCGACTGTGCGAGAAATGGTCAGGTCTTCTATGATTTCTTCACGTCCATGCCCCTCTAAATGAACACTTACTCGATCTTGACCCGTCCACTCCTTCATTGCCAATCCGAATGCCGTCAGCAAAATATCATTCATTTCTGTGTGATATGCCTCATGCACCTTTGTGGTGAGCTGTTCTGTCTCTTCAGCAGTCAGCGAGAATTCAATTGTCTTTGTATGTTTCATTCGCTGATCACCAGATTCGCGGTCTTTCGGAAGCTTTGCCGCGACAGCTTGTTCTTCAAGCTGTCTCCAATACTCTTTTTCTTTCAAAAAGGCTTTGGAGTTCGCGAAGTCTTGCAATCTCTCTGCATACTCTGCAAATGAATGTGTTTTCTGCGGGAGAACCGGTTCATTGCCTTGCTCAAGCTGTGTATATACCGCGGCGAAATCCTCCAGTAGAATCCGCCACGACACGCCGTCAACCACTAAGTGGTGAATGGCAAGAAGCAAGTGGTCTCCGTCTTCCGCTTGGAACAAGCCTGCTTTTAACAAGCCGCCTTCCTGCAAGTCGATGCTGCTTTGCAAACGCTCCGCTTCTCTCTCTATTCGGTCTTCGTAATCTGCAGCTTGGCCCTCAATCTGGATGACCTCCAATTGAGCTGAAGCAGCTTCAAGACCTCTGTTGTATTGAATGACGTCTTCCTGTCCCTCACGATAGACCATGCGGAGCGCGTCATGATGCTCGATCAGCGCCTGCAATGTTTTCTCCACCCGTTCAGGATCAAAGCCCTTCGCGGCGTGAAGCATCACCGATTGGTTCCAGTGGTGCTTGTTCGTGAAGTTCTTTTCAAAGAACCAGCGCTGGATCGGCGTCAGGATGACTTCGCCCTCTACCGGGCCTTGGTCTGCCTGTTTGCCTTCGGCACGCTCTACATATTGGGTAAGCTCTTCGATCGTCGGATGCTGGAAGAGATCTTTCATTTCCAGCTTCCAGCCGTGCTGATTCAAGCGGCTCGCCATTTGAATTCCTTTGATGGAATCTCCGCCAAGCGAGAAGAAATTGTCGGTGACACCGACTTCAGACATTCCAAGCACGTCCTGCCAGATGCCGGCAAGCAGTTCTTCCATGTCGGTCGTTGGCGCTTTGTATTCTCCGCTTCCCGCTTCGATGTCCAGCTCAGGCAAGGCTTTGCGGTCCACTTTGCCGTTTGCCGTAACCGGAAGCTCGTCCAGCGTCACCCAGAACACCGGGATCATGTAATCCGGCAGGGTTTCCTTCAGTGCTGATTTCAGTACTTCTATGTCAGCTGTTTCCGGTGTGACATACGCCGCGATCGCTGTGTTGCCTCCTTTATCTTTGACAGCTGTCACCGCCGCATCCTGCACCTCAGAAAGCTGTGCGAGCTGGACTTCAATTTCTGAGAGCTCGATCCGGTAGCCGCGGACCTTGACCTGCTGGTCGATCCGGCCGATGTATTCGATGCCGCCGCCCGTCCATTTCACCAAATCGCCGGTGCGGTACATGCGCTCACCCGGCACAAACGGATCAGCGACAAACCGCTTCGCGGTTTCGTCTTCTCGATTCAGATAGCCGCGTGCCAGTCCGCGCCCCGCCACGCAAAGCTCTCCGGCTACGCCTTCCGGCTGCACCTGATTGCCCTCGCCGAGAATGTATACTCTCGTATTGGCAATGGCCCTTCCGATGGAAAGCGAGCCTTCCTCCGGATGGATTTCTGCGCTTGTGGCAACGACCGTATTTTCTGTCGGCCCGTAGTTGTTGATGAGCGTGTACGGCTTTTTCACTGCGCGCTTCAGCTTGTCTCCTCCAGTAAGCAATACGCGAAGTGATGTGTTCTCAAGCTCCATGAACTGTTCCGCAAGCTGTGTCGGCAGGAACGTGATCGTTACGCCGTTCGTTTCAAAATAATCGTTCAGGCGGACGATATCGAGGCGGATCGCTTCATCAATGACGTGAAGCTCGGCACCGATCGTCCAGGTCGGGAACATCTCCCAAATGGAAGCGTCGAACCCAAAGCCCGCGTACTTCGCACTGCGGTCCTCCGCTGTCATGCTGAACGCGTCGTGGTGCCAGAAGCACAGGTTCACAAGCGCATGGTGTTCGACCATGACACCCTTCGGCTGTCCGGTTGTTCCAGACGTGTAAATCATGTACGCCAAGTTCTCCGCGGTTACAGCGGTTTCTGGATTTCCCTCGTCGTTTTCATCAAGCGGCAGGCTTAGAATTGTGCGGCTTCCGTCGAGAAGAATGACATCTCCCGTATAGCTGTCCGGCACTGAAATGCCTTCCTGTTTCAAGAGAAGCTTCGCGCCGCTGTCCTGTAAAATATACTCAATCCGCTGATCCGGGTAGTCAGGATCAATCGGCACAAACGCCGCTCCGGCTTTCAAGACGCCGAGCACCGCGGCGGACATTTCAAGCGACGGCTTCGTGAGAATGCCGACGCGGTCATCCGGGCTAATGCCGCAGTCCATCAGAATCCGCGCGAGACGGTTTGCCTTCGCATTCAGCTCGCCGTACGTCCAAGACTGGCCGTTATATGTGACAGCCGGGCGGTCTTTGTGGCGCTGGGCAGTCTCTTCGAATAGCTGATGAACCGTTTTGTCTGTCGGCACAGGCAGCGCTTTGCCCTTCCATGCCTCAAGAAGCGCTTGCTTTTCTGTCTCGGTGACCAGTGACAGGCTGGAAAGCAGCTGGTTCGGGTTCCCAGTAACATCATCTAAAAGCTCCATCCAATATTGCTTCCATCGTTCAATCGTTTCCTGCTTAAACAGAGCTGTATTGTATTCGAGTACGAATGTAAGCTCTCCGTCGGTTTCGTCAGCCGTCAGCGTGAGGTCAAACTTGGCTGTTTTCCGTTCAAACGGATGCGGCTCAAGCTGAATCCCTTTCATTGTTAAATCCTTTATATTCGCATTTTGCATTGAAAAAACTGCATCGAATAACGGATTTCTGCTTGTGTCACGCTGAACCTGAACATTTCCGATCAAATCCTCAAGTGGGTAATCCTGCGCATCAAAAGCGCTGAGTGCCGTTTCTTTCACTTCGTTAAGATAGTCAGCAAACGTCTTTTCACCCTTCGGATACGTGCGCAGCGCCAATGTATTGACGAACATTCCGATGACGCGGCTGACGTCCGCTTGAGATCGTCCGGCCACAGGTGAACCGACGATGATATCGTCTTGCCCGCTAAGTTTTGATAAAAATGCACTGTATGAAGCCAGAAGCACCATGTAAAGCGTGGAATCCGTTTCTTTTGCAAGCCTGCGCAGAGCATCAGCTTTGCCTGCTTCTAATGAAAATGCAATGCGGTCTCCCTCAAATGTTTGAACGGCAGGCCGACTGTAATCGGTCGGAAGCGTCAGCACCGGCAGCTCTCCGTCCAGCTCCTTCAGCCAATGCTCTTCTTGCTTCTTGTAAAGCTCAGACTGAATGAACTGCTGCTGCCACACGGCATAATCCTTATATTGAATACGGAGCGGCTCAAGGGTTTCTCCGTCGTACAGCTTTGAAAGCTCCTCAATCAGCACACCGACAGATGCACCATCAGAAATAATATGATGCATATCGAACAGCAGCACATGCTCAGTGTCTGAATGCTTGATAAGCCCTATTCTGAACAGTGGAAGTTGGTCGATTTTGAAAGGCTTAATAAACTCAGAAACGATCCGCTCTATCTCTTCTTCCGGGGCTTCGAAATAGGCTATCTCACACTCAGCCTTTTCCCAGATCCGCTGCACCGTTTCTCCATCTTTTATTTCAAACGTGGTTCTCAAGGCTTCATGACGCTGCATTAACTGCTGCATGACGCTGTTAAGCCTTTCTACATCAAGCTCACCTGTCAGGCGCAGAACCGCCGGCATGTTATAGCTCGTTTGCGCAACCTCAAGCTGCTGAAGCACGTACATCCGTTTTTGCGGTGAAGAAACAGGATACGTATCTTGTTTCTCTGCCGGGCTGATACTTGCGGCTGTCCCTTTTTCAGCGGAGGCAATCACCTGTGCCAAGCCCTCAACCGTCGGTGACTGGAAGAGATCCTTGAGTGACAGCTCAACGCCCAGTTCCTGATGAACCAAGGCAAGCATCTTCATGCCTGCTAATGAATGTCCGCCAATGTCAAAGAAGTGGTCATAAGCGCCGACTTGTTCTGCCTGAAGTACCTGTGCCCAAATGTCCGCGACTTTTTGTTCCGTTCCATTGCGTGGCGCAACATATGAAACACCTCTTGAAACGTTGGCATCAGGAATCGGCAGCGCTCTCCGGTCAATTTTTCCGTTCCCTGTCAGCGGCAGCTCGTCCATTTGGATAAACACCGCAGGAACCATATATGCCGGCAAGTCCTTCGCAGCATGCTCTCTCATCTCTTGTGATGAGATGTCTCCCTCTCCGACATAGTAAGCACACAACAGTTTATCTCCCGCTCCTTGATCAACGGCAAGCACAACACTTTCCTGAACACGATCATGGGTTTGCAGCTGATGTTCGATTTCTCCAAGCTCGATGCGCTGTCCGCGAATCTTCACCTGATGGTCGATTCGCCCGATAAATTCGATGTCGCCATTCGGCAGCCATCTCGCAAGGTCTCCCGTTTTATACATGCGTTCGCCGGATGTAAACGGATGGGGAACAAATTTCTCCTCAGTCAGTTCTGGACGGTTGTAATAGCCTTTCACGAGACCTTCGCCGCTGACGCAAAGCTCTCCGGCAATCCCGGCAGGCTGCACGTGTCCCGTACGGTCAAGAATGTATACTTCCGTATTGCTGACCGGTTTTCCAATCGGAACAGACAGCGTGTGCTCCTCCAATTCATCAACCGGATGATACGTCGCGAAAACCGTGCTTTCAGACGGCCCATACATGTGAAGAAGCTTGCCCTTTCCAACCGTTTGCAAAGCTTTTCTGACATGCTCAACCGAAGCCCGTTCCCCGCCAAACATAATCTTGCGAAGCGTTGACAAGCATGCCGGATTCAAGTCCACAAGCAAGTGGAACAAAGCGGTTGTAATCATGAGAATGCTGATGTTCTCCCGTTCAATGACGTGGGACAGGCGAGCCATGTCCAAAACGGTTTCCTTCGGTATCAGCACCAGCTTGGCTCCGTTTAACAAAGAGCCGAACATATCGAACATAAACGCGTCAAACACGTAATTGGAAAGACCGAGAATCGTATCCTGTTCTGTAATGCTGAGATAATTCGTTTCCTTCACCGTGCGGAGAATATTGGCATGTGTCACGATATTCCCCTTAGGTGTTCCAGTCGTTCCGGAAGTATACGTCAGGTTGGCCATTGCTTCAGAATCAAGAGGCAGTGCGAGATTGCGCGCATCGGCATGATAGCTTTCTTCCTCATCGGCTAGCACGATAACGCCCTTAAATTCCGCTTCTTCCGCCAAAGCCTTTAATTTCCTCTGAGTGAGAAGCACCTTTGCTCCGCTGTCACGGAAGAAATGCTGCATCCGCTGAATCGGATGTTCCGGATCGATCGGAACATAAGCCGAACCTGATTTTAATACTGCCAAGATCGACACAATCATATCCATTGACCGCTCGCATAAGACAGCCGCTGTCCTGCTTTCGCCAGCTCCAAGAGAAAGAATGCCGCGGGCTAAACGATTGGCCCGTTCATTCAGTTCACGATAAGTGAGTGATTCGCCTTCATATTGAAGCGCAGTGTGGTCTGGCGTATTCGCCGCTTGCTCCTCAAACAGCTGAACAATTGTTTTGTCTTTCGGATAAGGTGTTCTGCCCGGGTTAAACTGCTGAATTTGCGAAGCAGCCTCCTCTTCAGAAAGAAGCTTATACTCAGAAATCGGCTTCTCTGGATCAGCCGCAGCATCTTCAAGCAAACGCGCAAAATGCGTAAGCAGCCTGTCTGCCGTGCTTTGTTTAAACAGCTTTGTGCTGTAATCCAAATCAAGCTCAATGCCTTCATCGGTTTCTCTCGCCTGCACCGTCAAATCAAATTTGGCAATCTTGAAATTGGTCTCATGAACAGACAAGGAAAGATCGCCGACAGCCGGAATGCCCTCTGTCGCGTTTTGAAGGCTGAACATCGTGTCAAACAGCGGATGCCTGCTAACATCACGCGGGATGTTCAAATCTTCAACAAGCCACTCAAACGGATAGTCCTGATGAGAAAAGGCATCCAGCACCCGTTTGCGGACACGCGAGATCAATTGGGTAAACGTCTCATCCTGCTTCACCTCACTGCGAATCGCAAGCGTATTGACGAACATCCCGATAATGCCCTCTGTATCGGAGTGATTTCTGCCCGCTGACGGTGTCCCGACAATGATGTCATCCTGCCCCGTATACTTTGACAAAAGCGTATAGTAAGCGGACAGCATCACCATATATAAAGTGGCGCCGTTTTGTTCAGCCAAACGATTGAGGCGATCCTTTACCCCCGCATCCAGCTTGATTGACACCCGATCCCCTTCAAAGCTTTGGACAGGCGGTCTTGGATAATCGGACAGAAGCTGAAGCACCGGGATCTCTCCTGCAAAGACTTCCTTCCAATAAGCCTGGTCCTTCTTGTACCCTTCAGCAGCCTGTCTGCTTTGCCATACAGCGTAGTCCTTATACTGGAGACGAAGATCAGGAAGCTGTTCGCCTTTATAAATGCGTGCTAACTCCTCCAGCATAATGCCAATGGATACACCGTCAGAAATCAAATGGTGCATGTCAAACAGCAGCATATG
Organism: Bacillus sp. EU52; assembly: GCF_037964975.1. NCBI lineage: Bacteria > Bacillati > Bacillota > Bacilli > Caryophanales > Bacillaceae > Bacillus > Bacillus sp. EU52. The sequence goes on along the minus strand of NZ_CP150177.1, from coordinate 372,916 downwards.
ACGGTTCTCTTCAAGCCCCAGCAAACCGATTCTGAACAGCGGAGCTTTCGCCAAATCAAATGTCCGAACGAATGAAGCCATAATTGCCTCATCTGAGCGGCCGCCTCTTTCAATCATTTCGATGTTGAAATCAACGCTATCGTGAATTTTCTGTCTCGGCGTGCTGTTTTCAAGAACAAATGATGTTCTCAATGACTCGTGGCGTCGGATTAATCCCTGAAATGCGCGCTCCAACTTTTGAATATCTAAAGGCCCTTCCAGAATTGCTGCCGCAGGCATGTTGTAGCCGACTCCCGCATCCTCGAACTGGCTGACGATATATGTTCGCTGCTGTGCCAATGAAAGCGGGTAATGCTCCTGTTTTTCAGCAGGTTCAATCACCGCAAAAGCTTTGCTTTCTCTGTGATCAGCTTCCTCTGCAAGAGCCGCAATCGTCTGATGCTCAAACAAAAATTGAAGCGGAATCTCAATGCCTGTTTCCTTATGAATCTTTGTTAAAAGGGTCATGGCTTTCAATGAATGTCCGCCAGTTTCAAAGAAATTGTCAAAGATCCCCGCCTTCTCAACGTTCAGCACGTCCTGCCAAATGGCTGCGATTGCTTTTTCAGTCTCATTTCGAGGCGCTGTATAGGCAGTGCCGCTGACAGCCTTCACTTCTAGTGCAAACAGCTTGCGGCGGTCGACTTTGCCGCTTGGCGTAAGCGGAATTTCTGTCACTTCTGTAAAGTAAGCCGGCACCATATAGTCAGGAAGCTGTCTGGCCGCATGCTCCCTCAAGCCGGCTGGCGCAAATTCGCTTCCAGGCTTCTGCACAACATATGCGCAAACCTCAAGGTTTCCCTGCTCGTCAGGGCGTGCCAAAACAACGGCTTTTGCAACGTCTGGCGCCTGCTGAATCACGGCTTCAATTTCCCCAAGCTCAATCCGGTATCCGCGGACTTTGACCTGGTCGTCCTCTCTGCCTAAATATTCAATTGTTCCATCTGGAAGCCAGCGCACCACGTCCCCGGTCCGGTACATGCGATCGCCCGGCACGAATGGATCTTGTAAAAACTTCTCTTCCGTTAATTCAGGCAAATGTAAATAGCCTCGGCCCACACCGTCTCCCGCGATATAAAGCTCACCCGCCACGCCTTCAGGCTGCAGCCGGCCTTTTTGATCCAAAATATATAAGCGGTTATTCCCCAGCGCTTTCCCGATCGGCACATACGCTGATTGAACTGCATTCTCAGGGATAACCGGATGAACAGACGCGTCAACGCACGTTTCAGTCGGCCCGTACACATTAGTCAAACGCGGCGCTGTGCCGGCTTCTTTAAACAGCTTCAGCAGCTTGTCCGCAACAACAGATGACAGGCCTTCTCCTCCGATCAGCATGTGCTTCAGTTTTAGGCCTTCAAAATCGCCCGCTGCTGCCAGCATTTGCAAATGAGCCGGTGTTCCATCCGTCGCCTCAATGCTGTTTCTCCGATAATATGTAGCAAGGGCGGTCCCGTTCGTCACTGTTTTCTTCGGTACGATATAAAGGGTTTGTCCCAAAAGAAGCGACGCGAAGATCTGCTTCACTGACGCATCAAAGTGGAACGGCGCAAGCAATGCCATCCGCAGGGTTTGGCTGCCGCTTTGGTAAATCGTCTGCTGCAGAGATTCAACCAAATGATGAACCTGGCGATGCTCGATCATAACGCCTTTCGGACGTCCGGTTGTTCCCGATGTGTAAATAATGTAGGCAAGATTCCGCGCGTTTACATCAGCCTCCGTCATATCGTCTGCACCTTCCGCAATTGCCTGATCTAAGTCAATCAGCTCAGCATCGGCTTCAGGCGCTGCAACCTTCGATTCAGTCAGGATGAAGTCCGCCCCGCAGTCCTCCAAAATATATTGAATCCGCTCTGCAGGAAAACCCGGATCAATCGGCACATAGGCTCCGCCGGCTTTTAAAATTCCCATGATAGCTGTAATCATCCGTTCAGAACGTTCAATCAAAACCGCGACAGGACTGTCCGGGCCAACCCCTTTCTGTTTCAGCACATTGGCGATGCGTGCAGATTGCTCATGTAACGTTCGATAGGACAATGTACGATCTTCGAATACAACCGCTGGATGATCTGAAAGCTGCTCAGCCTTTTCTTGGAACAGTTCCGGGATCGTCATGTCCTTACGGTAGCTCACAGATTTACCGCCCGCCCTCGCAAGCAGCTTCTCTTTCTCCGCATCAGAAATCATCGTTAATTCATCAATTGTATGTTCTGGATGCGTTAACGCGTTCTCCAGCATTGTAATCATGCGCTCACAAATCATGTTGATTTCTTCACGTGAAAATAAATCAGTGCGGTAATCAAAATCTATGGTGAGTTTCCCAGTATCCCATCGATCCTTCACATGGATCGAGACATCATTTAATCCGCTGCCGCTGAAAATCGGCTCAGTCAAAAAGGCAAGGTCCTCTTCTTTTTGCCACTGCATCACCTGATATTCAAGAGAAACAGTAAACAGCTTGGTCAGAGAGCTCTTTGTTTCACGCAAATCGTTGATCAGGAGATTATACGGGTACTTTTGGTGGCGGAGTGTCTTCATGAGATCCTTCATCCGGTCTTTGACAAATTCTAAAAACGCCTGCCCGCCGTCAATGTTTGTCCGAAGCGGAACCGTAGAAACAAACATGCCAAGCATCTGCTTCTCTTTCGCATTTGTCCGGTTGCCCATAAAGGTTCCCGTCACAACATCATTTTGGCCGCTGACCCTGTACAAATAGGCGGCGAGCAACGATTGAAATACCGAAAGAACACTGACTTTATTCGCCTCACAAAACGACAGAATCTGCTGATGTAGCGCTTCAGGCACATCTTTAGAGAACCTCTCAGCATCTAAACTTCCCCCTGCGGATGCATTCCGTTTCAAGGAAACAAGTTCAGGCACCGATTCAAATTGTTTGTTCCAAAACGCCTTGTCCTTTTCAAACCGCTTCGATTGAGCATAGTCCTGTTCAGATAAAACATGATCGATAAATGAATGCGAGATTCCTTCTTTTGCCTCTGAGCCGCTGGCTAATTCTAAATAAATGTGCATGATCGCATTCCCGAGAATATTCATGGAGATACCATCAGAAATCACGTGATGAACATTTGCGTAAAACCATACTTCATTTTCCTTTATGGTGAACAAGGAAAAACGGAATAAATCACAATCGTACAACGGCAAAGGTTTTTTCGTTTCCTCCCGGCTCCATTGTGAAATAAACTCTATCGCATTCGGATCTTCAGTAGTGTCAGTATGTTTTATATCAACAGGCCGATACTCGCTAATATATTGTACAGGCTCCCCGTTTTCATCTAGCCGCAACCGAAGGCGCATGGCGTCATTTCTGCGAATAAACTCTTGAATCGCCTGCTCAACAAGCACATAATCAATCGCATCAGCTGAAACCAGCTTACCAATCCCCGCAAGATTTGAAATGCTCGTGTGAGGATAAAATTTTTCTGTGTACCAAATTCGTTTTTGTGCATCCGTTAAAGGATAAAAAGTTATTTCCATATTGTCATACCTCCCCTAATCTTTATAAGCAGTGAACATGTGCAACGCATTTTCTCTTTCTTATCCATATCAGCTTTTAATTCTTATGAACTAACAGCCGAAATAGCCCAAAGTACTACACTTAAAAAGCAGTGCTTCCAATCAAAAAACAGATGGCCGCTATTAAAGCAGGCTGCCGTCAGTCAGCATTGCGGCGTTTAACATAAGCGGATAAAGACCGCAAGATCCCCTATCCTAACAGGAAACAATTTTGGCTATTTATTCATTGTTTTCAATATTTTTTATCTTACTACCGTTCACTTTAAATGAAAAAAATGTTTTTATCACCGAAAAATGGGTGAAAAGTTTCATGCGGGATGCCGAAAGATTCCAGTTTATTTACAGGGATATTTTTGCGGGATGCCGCAATCATTTCCACTAAACATTATTTACAGAAAAATAAAAATTTTTAAACCAAACTGCTGCGTTCAATCTTTTTTTATTGCTGAATGCAATTTACAATCTTTACATGACTATGTGTACCGCGCAAAAACCGAAAAAAAGGCAAAAAAAAGACACCCTTGCGAAGAGCGTCTTACAACGATTCTTTCATGACATTTTTGTCGATATCAATCAATTCCATATAGCCTTTCCCCCACTCATACATGGCTTCAAGAATAGGCATGAGGCTTTCTCCGTGCGGGGTCAGAGAATATTCAACCTTCGGCGGGACAACTGGATACACTTCCCTGTGAACAATCATATCCTGCTCAAGCTCTCTCAGCTGATTCACGAGGATCTTCTGCGTAATATCAGGAATCAATGTTTTTAATTCATTGAACCGTTTTGTGCCTTCTTTTCCTAAATGCCATAAAATGAGCATTTTCCATTTACCGCCAATCACTGCAAGCGTTAATTCCTTCTCACAATTAAACCTTTTGTCGTCCATCCGGCTCAATAGAATCCCCCCCCTTAGTAACCTTTTTGTATGTTAGATACGTATCATCACTTACTTACTTTTTTGCAGACTCTTTTTTCATTATACTCACTCATAAAATCAAGCGAAAGAAATCTGATTGTCTCTCCTCACAGTATCCTCCAAGTAACTTGTTGACTTCAAAGTGCCTACTTCTCAACAAAAGAAGGAACCTATAGAATGAACAATAATTCGAAAAAGGGAGTGGATCAACAATGGAATTACAGCTTGCATTAGACCTCGTCAACATCCCGGAAGCCATTGAGCTTGTCAAAGAGGTAGAACAATACATCGACGTAGTTGAAATCGGAACACCGGTCGTCATCAATGAAGGCCTAAGAGCCGTTAAAGAAATAAAAGAAGCATTTCCTCAATTGAAGGTTCTTGCAGACCTGAAAATCATGGATGCCGGAGGCTACGAAATTATGAAAGCGTCGGAAGCAGGCGCTGACATCATCACCGTTTTAGGGGCTACAGACGATGCAACGATTAAAGGCGCAGTAGAAGAAGCCAAAAAACAAAAGAAGAAAATCTTAGTGGACATGATTAACGTGAAAGATATCGAATCCCGTGCGAAAGAAATTGACGCACTCGGTGTTGACTACATCTGCGTCCACACTGGCTATGATCTTCAAGCAGAGGGCAAAAACTCTTTCGAAGAATTAACGACAATCAAAAATACCGTAAAAAACGCAAAAACCGCAATCGCGGGCGGCATCAAACTTGATACACTGCCAGAAGTGATCCAGCAAAAGCCTGACCTTGTCATTGTCGGGGGCGGAATTACAAGCGCAGCTGATAAGGCGGAAACAGCTTCAAAAATGAAGCAGCTGATTGTCCAAGGATAACTCCGATGAAAACGACTGAATACGTAGCGGAAATTCTCAATGAGTTACACCGTTCAGCAGCTTATATTTCTAATGAAGAGGCTGACCAGCTTGCCGATCACATTCTTTCATCCCACAAAATTTTCACCGCGGGTGCGGGGCGGTCTGGCCTGATGGCAAAATCCTTCGCGATGAGATTGATGCACATGGGCTTTAACGCCCATATAGTAGGTGAGATTCTCACTCCGCCGCTCGCCGAAGGAGATCTAGTTATTATCGGCTCAGGATCAGGCGAGACAAAGAGCTTGATTCATACCGCAGCAAAAGCAAAAAGCTTACACGGAATTGTTGCCGCTTTAACCATCAATCCGGAATCAAGCATCGGAAAACAAGCGGACCTCATCATCAGAATGCCTGGTTCCCCTAAAGACCAGTCTAACGGAAGCTATAAAACCATTCAGCCAATGGGATCATTATTTGAACAAACTTTGCTGCTCTTCTATGATGCAGTGATTTTAAAACTCATGGAGAAAAAAGGACTCGATTCTGAAACTATGTTCACTCACCACGCAAACCTTGAATAGCATCACACAACCGGCCTGAAGATCAGGCCGGTTTTATTTTTTCTAAAATAAAACTTTAAACCCGAAAACCCGATAAGTAATATGACCTACAAATCGTAAAGGGAGGAATTATGTTGATAAAACGATTTAAGATGAAGCTAGGAACTAAAATTCTTTGCCTCGTTTTCGTGGTGATTCTTTTGTTTTCGGCATCAGTTGGCACTGTGATGCTTAAGGAAATTACAGAAAACATGAAACAAATGGCAACTGAAAAAGCGAAAGGTGATCTTGCTTTAAGCAGCACTTATATTGATGATGTCATGTCAGGCGACTGGCAGGTGAAAAACAATAAGCTCTATAAAGGGCAAACACAAATCAATGGAAATGAAGATATTGTTGATCTGCTTGGTGAAAAGACAGGTGATACCATTACCATTTTCCAAGGCGATACTCGTGTTGCAACCAATGTCATGAAGAATGGCGAAAGAGCTGTCGGCACCCAGGCTTCTTCTGAAGTTATTGCCGCTGTTTTAAAGAAAGGAAAGCGTTTTTACGGACAAGCAGATGTAGCAGGTTCTTCTTATCAAACTGCATACATGCCGTTAAAAGATCAAAATGGGAACATCATCGGCATGCTGTATACCGGAGCTAATCAAAGTATTTTAGCATCACTTACACAATCACTTTTCACTCAATTCGCTATCGTTCTTGTTATCGTCATTATGGTATCAGTCATCCTTGTCTTGGTTTTCACCAGAAAAATCAACAAGCGGCTGAACGCTTTAAAAAGCGCCTTTGAAAGTGCCGGAAACGGAGATATGACAATAGAGGTGTCAGACAAAACCGGTGACGAGCTTTCAGAACTAAGCGTCTATTATAATAAGATGAGAATGAAGCTGAACGATACCATACAAACCGTACAACAATCAGCCCTTCAGCTTGCGTCAGCCTCTCAGCAGCTCTCAGCCGGAGCAGAGGAAACAAATCAAGCTTCAGAAAAAATCACAGAAGCTGTACAGCAGATTGCAAATGGAGCCCAAGATCAGATCACCCGAATTGAAAACAGTGAAAGCTCATTAAAACAAGCTTCAGCAGACATCCGGGATATTTCTGCAAATACTGCCGCTATCGCTGACAAAGGGCAGCTCGCGCAATCAAAAGCAGACATTGGACAAAAGGAAATTGCAAATGTACAGGCGCAAATGGATGCGATTCACCAGTCAATTCAGAAAAGCGGAGAAATCATACACCAGTTAGACGGCCGCTCTAAACAAATTGAGCAAATTTTATCGGTCATCACCCAAATTGCCGATCAGACAAACCTGCTTGCGCTGAATGCAGCGATTGAAGCTGCCAGAGCCGGTGAACAAGGAAAAGGCTTTGCTGTTGTTGCTGATGAAGTACGGAAATTAGCAGAAGAGTCTCAACAGTCTGCGGGGCAGATTTCAAAACTGATCATAGAAATACAAAAGGATATGAACCGGTCTGCAAGATCTGTTGAGCATGTGAAAACAGAAGCTGCAGAAGGAGTCACCATGATCCAGCGCACCAGAGATGCATTTAAGGAAATTGCAGCTGCAACAGGTGAAATCAGCGCCGAGATTAGTGATTTATCAGCATCTGTAACAAACATTTCAGCCAGTGCACATCAAATAAATGATTCCTTTGCAGCCAATACGGCCGACATTAAAGAATCTACTAAAAATACCCGGCAAGCGGCTGCATTAACAGAGGAGCAATTTGCTGCAATGGAGGAGATTACCGCAGCTTCTGAAACACTTTCTCAATTAGCTGAGGAGCTTACCGGTATCATAAGCCAATTTAAAATGATTAATCAAGCCGAAAACGGCTGATGACTTACTATCATTATTGTAAATTGGCAATCGTATTTTGCTGAAAACAAATATTTCGACCTGCTAAAATTACGATTTTTGCAATAAACTGAGCGTAAAACATAAAATTTAAATCTTTACACCAAATGCTTTCTGGATTACTCTTGTGTCAGTTTTAAAAGCGGGAGGTGAACATCACGACGGACATCATAAAAACGATACTTCTCGTCATCGTCATCATAGCAGCTGCAGCTGCCGGCCTGATAAAAGGAGACTTTTTCTCAGCTGATCAAAAAACGTCTCAAACGAAAGAATATGATGAAACAATCGCCTTCCCATCTGACCGATATCCCGAAACGGCCAAGCATATTAAGGATGCGATAAATGAGGGGCACTCAGAGGTGTGCACTATCGACAGAGACGGAGCTGAGGAACGCCGCGAGCAATCATTAAAGGACGTACCTTCCAAAAAGGGGTATGACAGAGATGAATGGCCAATGGCCATGTGCAAAGAAGGCGGTGAGGGAGCTTCTGTAGAATACATTTCTCCCGCTGACAACCGCGGAGCAGGCTCTTGGGTCGGGCATCAGCTTACCGATTACCCAGACGGCACAAAGGTTTTATTCACAATTCAGTAAACAGTACATAGAGGAGGAACAGCACATTGATCAAATCATGGAAGCCGCAAGAACTTTCGATTTCATATCACCAATTTACTGTATTTCAAAAGGATTCTACACCTCCTGTAATGGATTGGACTGACGAAGCGATTGAAAAAGGATATGCTGCGGCAGACGGAGCCATTTCCTTTGAGGCACAGCGAAATACAAAGGCCTTTATTCTTTTGCGCCTGAACAGTTCAGAAACAGTAAGCTCGTATGAAAAAAAAGTGACTGTTCCTTTTCATATCACAGAAAACGGAATTCATATTGAAAGCATCATGTCTAAAAGACTATCCTTTGATCTGCCTAAAGGAGACTATCAATTGACATGCTGGACTGTGCCGGCTGAAATGTCAGATTTGCACGCCGACACTTATATTATTGATGCTGTTTCTGTGTAATGAAAAACCCCTGAGAGAATAACTCTCAGGGACTCTTTATAAACTTTCTCCGTTCGTCTTGATGACATCTTGATACCAATAAAAGCTTTTTTTCTTCAAGCGTTTTAAATCGTATGTGCTTTCTTCATCACGATTGACATATACAAATCCGTATCTTTTTTGGTAGCCGTTCAGCCAGCTTAACAAATCAGTAAACGACCAGCTGCAATAGCCGATTAAATCGACACCGTCACTGATGGCTTGTCTGCATTGCTCAAGATGCGAACGTAAATAATCAATTCGATAATCATCCTGTACAGAGCCGTCCTCAACTTTATCAAATTCACCCAAACCGTTCTCTGTTATAAACACTGGAAGCTGATAGCGGCTTGTAATTCGGCGAAGACCGATACGCAGCCCAATTGGGTCAATTGTCCAATCCCAGTTGCTCGTTGTCAGATACGGATTTTTTTTCGTTTTGAACACTCCGGGTATCCCCGTCTCCTGATTGGTTCCCTTTTGGCCTGTCGTATTCATTTTCCCTTCAGACACACCATCAAGCGGATTTCGTTCATAGGTGATCGTCTGATAATAATTGACACCTACAAAATCAGGCTTCCCTTTGGCAAGCAGCTCCATATCTCCTGCTTCGATTGTCGGCGCCCATCCCTGTTTTTCCAAGTAGCGGAATGGAATTTGTGGGTAGGTTCCCCAGCAATACATGTCAAGCCACCAATTGTTCATAAATTCTTCGGCGTTTTCAAATGCCAGTATATCCTCTGGATGGCTTGATAAAGGGTAAGCCGGAGAATAAGCAAAGCTAGGACCTATTTTGCCTTCAGGCACATATTCTCTAAATGATTCGATGGCTTTTGCATTAGCCAGAAACGCAATATGATTTGCTTCGTAAAATCGTTTTCTGTCTTTCACTCCAGGCGGATGCATGGCTGTAATAAATCCGTGATTAAAATTGTAGTTCTGTTCGTTTAACGTAACCCAATATTTCACCCTGTCTCCAAAACGTTTATAAAGAGTAATACAGTAGTGATTAAAATCCTCTATGATGTTTCTGGATTCAAACCCGCCGTATTCGTCCATAAGCGCTTGAGGCAAATCCCAGTGATATAAAGTCAGAACCGGCTCGATGTGATGAGAAAGCAATTCATCAATCAGACTATCGTAAAACGCTAGACCTGCTTCATTGATCTCTCCTTTTCCTTTTGGAAAAACCCGTGGCCAGCTGACGGAAAATCGATATGCTTTTAACCCCATCTCAGCCATCAGAGCGACATCTTCTTTAAATCGGTGATAATGGTCAACCGCAATCTCGCCATTGGTTCCTTTAAACGTTTTGCCCGGTATTTTCGTAAACACATCCCAAACAGAAGGGCCTTTGCCATCTTCATTCCAAGCGCCTTCAATCTGGTACGCTGCAGAAGCAGAGCCCCACAAAAAATGTTTCGGAAAAGATTCTGGATGCTGGTGGATCAGTGTTTATCACTCCTGAATCATTTGATAAACCTATCATAGGCTATGAAACGCGTTTCATATCAACTCGATGTTAGTCGCGGAACAGCTCAGCTAATATTGCCTACCTGTAAATAACGCAAAAGCACCCAATTCCCATTGGATGCTTAAAATCTTAATGTCTTTTTTCAAATTTATGCGGATGAGGATGGTGCTTTGGAACAAAGCCGTTTTGTTTCATCATTTCAAAGTGTTTGTCCAAGTGATTTTTGATGTGTTCTCCTCTTTCTTTAGGCAGGATACCGTATTGTACATACTTTGAGATCACGTCTTTGCGCTTTTTAAGAATCTCTGCTTCCAGTTGTTCAATCTCTTTCTTTTGCTGATCTGTCAGTGTAACATTTGCGGGAGGCTGCTGCTGTTTTTCAGCGGCCTCAGCTGTACCGGTCAGAGAAATGACAGCCGCTGCAATGAACATTGTGATAATGTTGATGGTTATTCGTTTCATCCAGTTTATTCCTCCAATCCTATTTTTCATATGTTTTGCTGCCTTGTATTTTTTATGCATAAAAATAAAAAGAGCGATCCATTATTCGCTCTTTCTAATCTCTTCGTCAGCATTAAGTTCCTCTTCACCTGGTGTCGCATAAGTGACAGACGTTCCTGCGATTAAAGTATGCAGGGTCCGTTTGTCTTCTCGTACGGCAATCAGAATCAGGCTGGCGATCAAGCCGAGTCCGAAGGTTATACCGTAAACCAGGCCGGCTACAATAACTCGTAAAAACATTGTTAACAGGCTGACTTGTGATCCGTCTTTTTTTACGATTCTGATTCCGCAGATCCTTTTTCCGATAAGATAACCGCGCCAAAACACCGGCAGCAAAATAGAATACAGCAGAACAACCAAACTGATGAACATGCTGTCGTTTGGGTCTTTTCCTGTAATCAGCCAATAGATCAGCAAAAGCGGCACGGAGACTATAATGTAGTCTAACAATGCAGCTCCAAGTCTGATCCAAAATCCGGCTGGTTTGTAAATATTCATTTGACTCCCCATTATGGTTTAAATGTTTCCATTTTCTTTCTCATCGAATATATCATATGCCTTAGGGGCATCAGCAAGACTTAAATTTATTCTGAAGATCGGTTTCATGCCTCTTGACCATTTCTTCCGGTATTGGCATAGATGAGTGACGGGTCTGCTGCATCCTTCACTTTCACATGCGTTTCCTTGGTACGTCTGGCATTCATCCTTGGACAATTCCTTTTTTCATCACCTCTTCCCTTCATAGACGCTTTTAAACACCCACCCATGCTTTTTGTATACACAATTCGAACTTTTTGAAAACGCGATCAACATATTGCAACCCCTTATGTTCAATGCTATCTTTTTAGTTGATTAACAGATTGGGGGAAATATAGGTGAAATCATTCAAGCAATCCAAAGCCGTTATATTCAGTTTCACAATGGCTTTCTTTCTTATATTGGCAGCCTGTTCCGGCAAAAATGAAGCCGATTCCAAGGATACAGGCTGGGAGCAAATCAAGGACAAAGGGAAAATCGTAGTCGCTACATCAGGTACGCTTTATCCCACTTCTTATCATGATACCGACTCTGGCTCCGATAAGCTGACGGGCTACGAGGTTGAAGTCGTTCGTGAAGCGGCAAAACGATTGGGGCTGAAGGTTGAGTTCAAGGAGATGGGCATTGACGGGATGCTGACAGCGGTGAACAGCGGACAGGTTGACGCAGCCGCAAATGACATCGATGTGACGAAGGACCGCGAGAAGAAGTTCGCATTTTCCACTCCATATAAATATTCATACGGCACGGCAATTGTCCGAAAAGACGATTTATCAGGGATTAAAACGCTCAAGGATTTAAAAGGGAAGAAAGCGGCTGGCGCGGCTACAACCGTCTACATGGAGGTCGCGAGAAAATACGGCGCCAAAGAAGTGATTTATGATAATGCGACGAATGAGCAATATTTAAAAGATGTTGCCAACGGACGCACTGACGTCATTTTAAACGACTATTACCTGCAGACACTTGCGCTCGCGGCATTCCCGGATCTCAACATAACAATTCATCCTGACATCAAGTACATGCCGAACAAACAGGCCCTTGTCATGAAAAAAAGCAATGCGGCACTTCAGAAAAAGATGAACGAAGCATTGAAAGAGATGAGCAAGGATGGCTCTTTGACTAAACTGTCGAAACAATTCTTCAATAAAGCAGATGTATCAAAAAAAATTGATGCCGACGTTCAGGACGTTGATTTGTAATTGGACGCCATGATCAATAGCATTCAGTGGGAATATATTTTCAACACGAAGCTGGCCATTGAATCGTTCCCTTATGTCATAAAAGGCATTGGGTATACACTGCTCATCTCTTTTGTAAGCATGTTTGCGGGAACTGTGATCGGCCTGTTCATATCACTCGCCAGAATGTCTAAGCTTGCTTTGTTAAGATGGCCGGCGAAGCTCTATATCTCATTTATGCGGGGCGTTCCGATTTTGGTGATTTTGTTTATCCTTTATTTCGGGTTTCCTTATATCGGCATTGAATTTTCCGCTGTCACGGCTGCTTTAATCGGCTTTAGCCTAAACAGCGCCGCCTACATTGCGGAAATTAACCGTTCAGCCATTTCATCCGTCGAAAAAGGACAGTGGGAAGCCGCATCCTCGCTGGGTCTTTCCTATTGGCAGACGATGAGGGGCATCATTTTGCCGCAATCGATACGTATTGCGCTGCCTCCGCTTGCCAATGTATTGCTCGACTTAATCAAGGCGTCATCTCTCGCTGCGATGATTACAGTGCCGGAATTGCTCCAGCATGCGAAAATCATCGGGGGCAGAGAGTTTGATTATATGACCATGTATATTCTGACCGCTCTCATTTATTGGGCCATCTGCTCCATTGCCGCGGTCTTTCAGAATATCCTTGAGAAAAAATACGCTCATTATGTTTAAACAAACGTTTCATTAAAAAAAGCCGCTCCCCAGGGGACGGCTTTTTTTCTATTGATTCAGCTTCCATTTAAACGGGTCCTCAAACAGCGACCAGTCGGAATCAAATTCATATTCAGTCAGCAGGCATTGATCAAGCTCTTTCGTAATCGTTTCTTCATCCAGGTCAGTTCCGATAAAAACTAGCTGTGTTAGGCGGTCGCCGAACTCCGGGTCCCACTCCTCCAGGATTTCCGGCTCCTGCTGCTTGACTTGCTCCTGCTCAAGCTTCGGCAGCGCCGCCACCCAATAAGATACAGGCTCAATCGTAACCGACGGACCTGCTTGCGACATCAGCAAAGCAAGGTTGTTATGAGATGCGCACCAGACGATTCCTTTGGCACGTACCACGTTCTTTGGCATTTGATCCAACCAACGGTAAAATCGTGTAGAATGAAACGGCAAACGTCTCTTATATACAAATGAAGAGATACCGTATTCTTCTGTTTCCGGGGTGTGTTCCGCATGGCCTGCCGTCAGCTCTTGAATCCAGCCGGCCGATCCGCTCGCTTCCTCGAAGTTAAATAACCCTGTATGCAAAATCTCCTGCGGTTTTACATTTCCTTTGACGGAACGAATGAACCTGGCTCTTGGCTGCAGTTTACGAAGAACGTTTTCAAGCTGTTCGAGCTCTTGCTCGCTGACCAAATCACATTTATTTAAGATCAGTACATCGCAAAACTCAATTTGATCGATCAAGAGGTCGGCGATTTCTCTTTCATCCTTTTCCCCCAATGCTTCTTTGCGGTCCAGAAGGCTTTCGCCTGACTGATAATCATGCCAAAAACGGTTGGCATCAACAACCGTCACCATCGTATCCAGCTGACAGAATTTTGTAAGATCGATTCCCATCTCTTCATCGATATAAGAGAAAGTCTGGGCCACCGGGATCGGTTCGCTGATTCCTGTCGATTCAATGACGATATAATCAAACCGTCCGTCTTTTGCCAGCTTCTCAACTTCAATTAATAAGTCTTCGCGAAGCGTGCAGCAAATGCAGCCGTTTGACATTTCCACAAGCTTTTCATCTGTTCTGGAAAGGCCCCCTTCCTGCTTAACCAAGCCCGCGTCAATGTTCACCTCGCTCATATCGTTTACGATAACCGCTATTTTCAAGCCTTCGCGATTTTGCAGAATGCTGTTCAGCAATGTTGTTTTTCCCGCACCTAGATAACCGCTCAGTACGGTAACCGGAATTTTTTTCATAATAATGCCTCCATTAAAATAGAATGATTACGATTTAAATTGTATACTTTGCCGTATGTACAATGGTGTAGAGCAGCTTTTCGCGCTCATTTCTCGCTGCCGCCCGATTTATAAATCAGTAAAGGCTCCAACCGCGTTTAATCCTTTTCCCCATCGCAAATCCCTGCCCTTGCCGACAGCAAGATCCTTAATCGATGCCTTTCCGCTTTTCACAGATGCACAGACAATGATAAGCCATTTATCATAAAACGTAATTGTTACGATTTAAATTGTATGGTCTTTTTTCCTTTTTGTCAACGGTTTTCAATTCAGCTGATCACCACTTTTGTATGTTCAGGGATATTTTCATATACCCATTTCGCATCTGGAATGGTCAGCCTGATACATCCGTGAGATGCTTTCGTTCCTAGTTTTTCTGCTTCCGTTTTGATGACTTTTTGATCCTTAGTCATTGGCACACTATGAAATAAAAATTCACCGTGATTTTTCCATGATACCCAGTATTCTGCGCCTTCCTGGTATCCTTCGGAGAAAAACCATTCTCCCCGTTCAGGCTCTACATAAAAGGTGCCCTTTGGCGTAGCATCATCTTTTGTTTGATCAAGACCAGAAGAGATCATCATTGTATAGATGGTGTTGCTTCCTTCCTTGATGTAAGCCTTCTGCTCCTTCACATTCACATCAATCCAGACATGCTTCTGTTTAATATCCGGGTATTCTCCGCCCGAAGGCTTCGTCCAATCAATGCTTGTTTTTGCTGTTTTTCGAACGTCCGTTATGTTTTCGACCGTTTTCTTTGTATTGATACTTGCGTGTTCTTCTGCATGATCGGAGCAGGCTGACAGCAGGCTGACTGGCATAAGAACTGCAATAATGAATAATGAGCGTTTCATATTTTATCCACTTCCTTCGAAAAACACAGCTTCGCATAGGCATCGTGGAGATGGATCGATTCTTCATTGCGGCATTCAATCTCAAAGGCTGACACCCATTCAAGCTCAAACAAATCTGCAGCAATCAGCCGGGCGAGATCCTCAACAAACCTCGGATTTTCATAGGCCGTTTCTGTCACGGCTTTTTCATCAGGCCGCTTCAATACCGGATGCAGTCTCGCAGAAGCATTTGATTCTGCGGCGTGAAGCAAATCAGCTTTAACATCACTTGGCAGCGATGCGGCCGGATGAATATCCGCCCAAATGCTGACCGTTCCCCTCTGATTATGGGCACTGTATTCGCTGATTTCCTTGGAGCAAGGGCACAGAGTCGTTACTTTTGCTGAGATGCCGGCACGCTGTTTAAACGGCTGATCTTTGCGATAGGTGACAGACATGAATATATCAGCATGCATCAAACCCGCTTTCTCAAGCTTCGGGCTTTTCCGTTCGAAAAACCACGGAAACCTCACTTCAACTGTGGCAGATGATATGTCCATGTTTTCTGCAAGCTCTTTCGTAAATTGCTGAAGAGAGGAAAATGAGAGAACCCAGCCATTTTGATGATAGACTTGCAGCAGCTCTGTTAACCGGCTCATGTTAATCCCCTTCTGATTTCTCGGCAAATTACAAGTCATTGTAAAGTTCGCAGCCGTTGTTTGCTCGGCAGGCATCATGGCAGAAGTGATTGTGACTGGATGGGACACATTAGCGACACCTACATGCTGAATATCAAAAAAATAATCCTTCCTGATATTTTGCAGGTCCTTCATTTTCTCTTTTTCCACTGGTTTCTCGCCTTTGATCGGACTGACCGATCCAAAGTATTGAAGACGCTCCTTTTTTTTCGGGAGCAGCGTATGTTGATTCATTCAGAAAACTCCTCTCACTAACAAATCGTAATAATTACTATTTATTTTGATCGGTTCACTGTTGAAAATCAAGAGAAAATAAAAAAGACACGCACAAACGCGTGTCCGTCAAAATCCTAAACATCCGCCGGGCTGCTTTCCGCGCTCCAGCTTTTCCGCCAGTAATAGCCTGCGGCAAGCACAAGTGCAAACGCCAGCAGCGCGATACAGGAAAACGTGATAAAACCGATAGCATATGTGCCTGTCATCTGTTTGAGAGATCCTAAGATGTTCGGCAGGAAAAACCCTCCGATTCCTCCGGCCGCACCGACGATTCCCGTCACCATGCCAATTTCTTTACGAAAACGCTGCGACACGAGCTGGAATACTGCACCGTTACCCATTCCGAGCCCCATCATTCCGACAAACAATAGAACAATAACCATTGAAAGAGATGGCAGGCTGCTGACTCCGGCCATACACAGTGCCACGATGACAAACAGTACAGAAAGAACTTTCGTGCCGCCGACACGATCCGAAATCAAGCCCCCGACAGGCCGGAAAAAGCTCCCCGCCGCCACACATAATGTAACGAAGTCCCCTGCGTGAATTTTTGACAGCTGGTATTGATCAACAAAGAAAATAGATAAAAAGCTTGAGAGCCCGACAAATCCGCCAAATGTGACGCTGTACAGCAGGCAGAAAAACCATGTTTCCTTTTGCCCGAACACATGCAGATAGCTTTTGAGCGGCTGCGGAGCCGGCTGTGCAGGAGAATCCTTTGCCATGGATACAAAAAGAATAAAGACGATCAATAATGGAATAAGCGCAATTCCCATGACAATGTGCCAGCCGAACTGCTCTGCCAGACGAGGGCCAAACAGGGTTGCAAACAACGTGCCGCTGTTCCCCGCTCCGGCAATCCCCATCGCAAGTCCCTGCAAATGAGGCGGATACCAGCGGCTGGCCATAGGCAGCGCTACAGCAAAGCTTGCCCCCGCCACGCCAAGCAGAATCCCGATGGCATACAGCTCAGTCAGGGAACGGCCGCCGAATGTCCCCCAAAGCAGCGGAATCATCGTCACCAGCATCCCGATCACTGCCGTTTTTTTCGGTCCGATTCTATCCGTTAAAATACCAAGAATGATACGAAACACTGATCCAGATAAAATCGGCACAGCTACGACAAGCCCTTTCTCAAAAGGAGACAGGCCAAAATCCTGAGAAATATAAACACCCAGCGCCCCAAGCATAACCCATATCATAAAACTGACATCAAAGTATAAAAAGGAACAGAGCAAAGTGAGTGGATGACCGCTAGTTTTCAGTTCCGACAGCTTCATAAGATTCCCCTTTCTAGACCCTCATTATTTTACATTTTCTGAATCAAGGATATAGGACCATTATTTTATGGAAAAGACATGTGTAAGTTTTTGTGACACGTTTAATGCGTTAACAGTGCATTGTGACATAATTTTTAATAGGAGAAAACTTACGAGCTTCGCCAAAGGAGGTCTGATACATGAAGAAACAAAGATTGGTGTTAGCGGGAAACGGCATGGCCGGAATCCGCTGTATTGAAGAAGTATTAAAGCTGAATCGCCACATGTTTGAGATTGTCATTTTCGGAAGCGAGCCGCATCCCAATTACAATCGCATTCTCTTATCCTCTGTATTGCAGGGTGAAGCGTCACTCGATGATATTACACTGAACAGCAAGGATTGGTACGACAAGCACGGGATCACGCTTTACACAGGCGAAACGGTTATTCAGATTGATACAGATCAGCAGCAGGTCATCACAGATCGGAAACGCACTCTGTCGTATGACAAATTAATAGTGGCAACAGGCTCCTCCCCTCATATTCTCCCTATCCCCGGGGCAGACAAAAAAGGTGTCTATGGATTTCGGACAATAGAAGACTGCCAAGCGCTGATGAACATGGCCCAGCACTTTCAAAAGGCTGCGGTAATCGGAGCCGGCTTATTAGGACTGGAAGCTGCAGTCGGTTTACAGCATCTCGGTATGAATGTCAGCGTCATTCACCACTCCGCCGGCATTATGCAAAAACAGCTCGATCAAACAGCGGCGCGGCTGCTGCAAACAGAGCTGGAACAAAAAGGCCTAACCTTTCTTTTGGAGAAAGACACCGTCTCCATTTCCGGCACCACGAAAGCAGACCGAATCCATTTTAAAGATGGCTCTTCATTAAAAGCAGACTTGATTGTGATGGCGGCCGGCGTCAAACCGAATATTGAATTGGCTGTATCTGCTGGAATCAAAGTGAACCGCGGGATCATCGTGAATGACTTCATGCAGACAAGCGAACCGAATATCTACGCCGTTGGTGAATGCGCTGAGCATAACGGAACGGTGTACGGATTGGTGGCTCCGCTTTATGAGCAGGGAAAAGTTCTCGCCAGTCATATTTGCGGCGTTCCATGTGAGGAATATCAAGGCTCAGCACCATCTTCGGCGTTAAAAATAGCTGGAATCGATGTGTGGTCAGCAGGAAAGATCCAAGAGGATGAACGCACGACGAGCATCAAAATCTACGACGAACAAGCAGGCGTTTATAAAAAAGCACTTTTTGTAGATGACAAACTGGCCGGCGTTATTTTATTCGGAGACACCCATGACAAGCAGCGGCTTCTCGACAGCCTGCTTAAACAACGAGACATCTCCATTGTCAAAAAGCAGATCATCGAACCGGAGACAAGCGGCCCTTTATTTGAATCCATGCCTTCCAGTGAAACGATTTGCCAATGCAACACAGTGACGAAAGGCGCGATTGAAGACGCGGTGTACACGAAAAGCTTAACAACTGTTGAGGAAGTCAAGCACTGCACCAAAGCCACTGGGTCCTGCGGAGGATGCAAACCGCTCGTTGAAGACCTTTTGAGATACATGACCAACAGCGAATATACGAAGCCCGCCGGCACACCTTCGTTTTGCAGCTGTACTGATTTTACAGAAGACGACATCATCGCTGAGCTTCAGCGCAGGCCATTCACTAATCCGGCAGAAGTGATGAACCAGCTTGGCTGGAAAACAAAAAACGGATGCAGTACTTGTGTTCCTGCGATTCAATACTATCTGGAAATGCTGTACCCTGGGTTTGTCCAGCCTGAGCCAGCCACTGAAGAGACATGCATCCTGATCCCGCAAATGTACGGCGGGCGGACAAACGCGGAGCAGCTAAGAACCATCGCCAACATCATTGAGGCATACAGCATTCCCGACGTATCCATCACTCACGGCCAAAGGCTGAAGCTTTCCGGGATCAAGCCTGCGGATCTCCCGAACATGAAAAAAGATCTGAAAATGCCCGTTTACACCAATGAACACCGACACACGCTGCAAAGCATCAAAGCATGTACATGCGGGCAAAATCGATCGATTCAGCAGCTGGCAGCCCAAATCGAAAGACAACTTGAGACGCTTCCCTTACCCGCTCCCATTTCTATCAGCTTATCATGTGAAACAGACTGCACCGATGCCGCCCTGCAAGATGTCGGCGCAATTCGGACACAAGCTGGCTGGGACATTCACATCGGCGGCGTCCGGGGAACTCATGCCCGTTCAGGAGCTTTGTTTTGCGTGACTGAGAACGAAGACAGCACTGCCGGCATGATCAAAGGACTGATCCAGTATTATCGGGAAACGGCTCATTACTTAGAAGCTGTTCATCAGTGGATAGACCGTCTCGGGATCGTTCATATCAGAGAAGTGCTATTCGAAGAAGACCTAAGGGCACAGCTGCTGGAAAGCCTCCAAACAGATCTGTCACTGATCCAAAACCCGACTGTAGAGACGGGCGCATATAAGAAAGGATGAGACATTTTGACTGAACGACTGCTTAGATATTTCCGAGATAAACAGCAAGACGTCCAATCAGAAAAAACATATGACACCCAATGCCCGTTTTGCAGCATGCAGTGCAAAATGCAGCTCGTGGAACAAACCATCGTCACGCGCAAAAAGTACACTGCGATCGGGATTAATAATCCTACAACACAGGGGCGGCTATGCATGAAGGGCATGAATGCTCACCAGCATGCCTTGAACTCCTCTCGCATCACCCGCCCTCTGCTGAAGAAAAACGGCGAGTTTATCCCTGTTTCCTGGGAAGAAGCATTGAATTACATTAAAGACCAAGTGACAATGATCCAAGCAGAACACGGCCATGACGCCATGGCGGTATACGGAAGCGCCTCGATTACAAATGAAGAGGCGTATTTGTTAGGGAAATTCGCACGGGTGGGCTTACAGACAAAATACATCGACTATAACGGGAGGCTTTGTATGTCCGCCGCAGCAACCGCAGCCAACCAAACATTCGGAGCCGATAGAGGCTTAACGAATCCCTTATCAGACATTCCCCACACCCGTGTGATCATTCTGGCCGGCACCAATATCGCGGAATGCCAGCCTACGATTATGCCGTATTTTGAAAAAGCGAAAGAAAACGGAGCTTACATCATTGCCATTGATCCGCGTGAAACAGCAACAACAAAAATCGCCGATCTTCATCTGAAAATCAAACCTGGCACAGACGCCGCCCTCGCCAACGCTCTCGTCAAAATCATCATTGACGAACAGCTTATAAACGAGGATTTCATTCAATCACGAACAAATGGATTCGAAGAGCTGAAGCAGCATACTGACTCGTTGGACCTGAATGACATCGCCGAACAGACGAGTGTCCCCCTGGCGGATATAAGAAAAGCGGCTGTAAAGTTTGCCAAGGAAACGTCCGGCATGCTGTTTACAGCCCGCGGGATTGAACAGCAAACCGATGGAACAGCGGCTGTGAAAGGCTTCTTAAACATGGTGCTGATCACAGGAAAAATCGGTACACCTTACTCAGGTTACGGGGCGATCACCGGACAAGGCAACGGGCAAGGTGCAAGAGAGCATGGCCAAAAAGCCGATCAGCTTCCGGGCTATCGATCTATTGAAAACGAACAACACCGGGCACATGTTGCGAAAGTGTGGGGAATCCATCAGGATGATCTGCCGCGAAAAGGTGTCTCAGCCTATGAAATGATGGAAAAAATCAATGACGGCGACATTAAAGGATTGTTCCTCATGTGCTCCAATCCTGCTGTCTCCAGTCCAAATGCGAATCTCGTGAAAAAGGCTTTACGTAAACTGACATTCTTTGTTGCAATCGATTTGTTTATTTCTGAGACTGCGAAATACGCAGATGTGATTTTACCCGCCTCCTCTTACTTAGAAGATGAAGGCACCATGACAAATGTAGAAGGACGCGTGACATTAAGAGAAGCAAGCCGGCCATGTCCCGGCGAAGCAAAGCATGATTGGCAGATCATTTGTGATCTCGCATCCGCTCTCGGCAAGGGCCGCTACTTTTCTTATACGTCAGCGGAGGATATTTTTAATGAATTGAGAGAAGCGAGCCGAGGCGGGATTGCCGATTATTCAGGCATCTCATACGGCAGGCTCAGACGTGAAGGCGGCATTCATTGGCCGTGTCCGGAATCTGATCATCCCGGAACTGGGCGCTTGTTTACAGAATCATTTGCTCATCCGGATCAAAAAGCGGCATTAAGTGTGATTCCAAACGAACCACCTGTTCCAAAAGAGAAGCCGACAGCCGATTATCCGCTTTATTTAACGACAGGCAGAGTCATGTCTCACTACTTAACAGGCGTCCAAACAAGAAAAAGCGCCGCCCTTGCCGCGAGACATTTTGAATCGTTTATGGAAATCCATCCGCAAACAGCAGCGACCTACAATATCGAGGACCGTGTACTGGTAAAAATAGAATCGCCGCGGGGAAGCATCACCGTCCGCAGCAAATTATCAGAACAAATCAGAAAAGATACTGTTTTTGTTCCCATCCATTGGGCAGACGCTCAAAATGTGAATGATTTAATCGGAGAAGCCTTAGATCCAGCCTGTAAAATGCCCGGTTTTAAGGTATGCGCCGTCCGAATCAGACCTATTTAAATTTTTCATAAAATTTTTAGAACTTTTCGTATATTTTGTTACATTTTATAACATGTATCTTAAATATTCCTTTTTGCTGTGCTACGCTGGAAAAAACATTGATAAGGAGCGGATCATCTGATGGGAAAAAAACAGCTAGTTCTTGTTGGTAATGGAATGGCCGGGGTAAGGGCCATTGAAGAGATACTGAGTGTTGCTAAAGACGAGTTTCAGATCACAATTTTCGGTGCCGAACCGCATCCCAATTACAACCGAATCCTTTTGTCAAAAGTGCTTCAAGGCGATACAGATATTAAAGATATTACGTTAAACGATTGGGACTGGTACGAAGAAAACAACATTCAATTGTATACAAATGAAACAGCCATCAAAGTGGACACGGAAAACAAAACAGTCATCACAGATGCAGACAGAATCCAGCCTTACGATGAATTGATCCTGGCGACAGGCTCGGTCCCTTTTATCCTTCCGATTCCGGGCGCAGACAAAAAAGGCGTCACAGCTTTCCGGGACATAAAAGATACAGACACAATGCTCGCCGCGTCAAAACAATATAAAAAAGCTGCCGTCATCGGCGGAGGACTTCTTGGTTTGGAAGCAGCTCGCGGACTGCTGAATCTTGGCATGGATGTGTCCGTCATCCACCTTGCCCCATTCCTGATGGAGCGCCAGCTTGATGCAACGGCAGGACGCCTGCTGCAAAACGAGTTAGAAAAACAAGGTATGACCTTTTTACTTGAAAAGCAAACAGAAGAAATTGTCGGTGACGACCGTGTCGAAGGCCTCCGATTCAAGGATGGCACAAGCATTGAAGCTGATTTAGTCGTCATGGCTGTCGGCATCCGCCCAAATACAACGCTCGGGGCCGAGAGCGGCATTCCGGTTAACCGCGGCATCATCGTCAACGATTATATGCAGACTGAAATCCCGCACATTTACGCGGTCGGCGAATGTGCCGAGCACCGAGGAATCGCCTACGGGCTTGTGGCGCCGCTGTATGAACAGGCAAAAGTGCTGGCAAAGCATATGTGCGGCATCGAAACAAAACCGTATGAGGGCTCCGTTCTCTCCACACAGTTAAAGGTATCAGGCGTCGAGGTCTTCTCTGCCGGTGACTTTAACGAATCAGAGGAGAAAAAAGCGATTAAAGTCTTCGATGAGCAGGACGGCATCTATAAAAAAATAGTCCTGAGAGGCAATCAAATTGTCGGTGCTGTTTTATTCGGCGACAGCAGCGAAGGCAATCGCCTGTTTTCTATGATTCAAAAAGAAGCCGATATCTCTGAAACCTCTAAAATATCAATCTTACAGCCCCTCAGCCAGGAAGCAGGCACAAGCATAACCGCAGCGATGAGCGACGATGAAATCATCTGCGGCTGTAACGGCGTGTCAAAAGGTGCGATTATTCAAGCCATACAGGAAAAGGGCTGCTCGTCAACGGACGAAATCAAAGCATGCACCGGCGCATCCCGCTCATGCGGAGGCTGTAAGCCGCTCGTAGAAGAAATCCTCCAGCATACGCTCGGATCAGACTTTGATGCGTCAGCGCAAAAAGAAGCCATTTGCGGCTGCACCACATTGTCGAGAGATGAAGTCGTAGAAGAAATCAAAGCCAAAGGGCTGTCACATACAAGAGAAGTCATGAATGTGCTCGGCTGGAAAACGCCAGAAGGCTGTTCTAAATGCCGACCCGCTCTGAACTACTACTTAGGCATGATCAATCCAACCAAATACGAGGATGACCGGACATCCCGCTTTGTTAATGAACGAATGCACGCCAATATTCAAAAAGACGGAACATACTCAGTCGTTCCTCGGATGTACGGCGGCGTGACCAACTCCACAGATTTGCGCAAGATCGCCGATGTCGTTGACAAATATGAGATCCCGCTCGTGAAAATGACAGGCGGCCAGCGAATTGATCTTATCGGCGTGAAAAAAGAAGACCTTCCGAAGGTATGGGAAGATCTTGATATGCCATCGGGCTACGCGTACGGAAAAACGCTCCGCACAGTGAAAACATGTGTAGGCGAGCAATTCTGCCGCTTCGGCACACAAGACTCCATGGCACTGGGCATTGCGCTTGAGAAAAAATTCGAAGGGCTGAACACGCCTCACAAAGTCAAAATGGCCGTGTCTGCCTGCCCGCGAAACTGTGCGGAATCCGGCATTAAGGACCTTGGCGTTGTTGGCATCGACGGAGGCTGGGAGCTTTATGTCGGCGGAAACGGCGGAACCCATTTGCGTGCCGGCGATTTGCTGATGAAGGTGAAAACAAATGAAGAAGTCTTAGAATACGCGGGCGCTTACCTGCAATATTACAGGGAAACCGCAAACTATCTGGAGCGTACGTCCGCATGGCTTGAGCGCGTCGGTTTATCCCATGTCCAATCCGTGTTAAACGATCCGGAAAAGCGGCAGGAGCTGAACGGCCGAATGAATGAAACACTCTCTGTCCACAAGGATCCGTGGAAAGACTTTTTAGAGGATAAACAAACCTCTAAAGAATTATTTGAAAATGTCGTGACCACATCATAATGACAAAAACTATCATTGAGGAGGAATGGACATGGTAAACAAAGACGTAACAAAAGTATGTATCGGAAAAATTGAAGAATTGCCTGAACAATTAGGCAAAACAGTGTATATTGAAGATAAGGAGCTCGCGGTTTTCAAGCTTTCAGACGGAAGCATCCGCGCCATTGAAAACCGCTGTCCGCATAAGGGCGGCGTCCTGGCAGAAGGCATCGTCAGCGGTCAATATGTTTTCTGCCCGATGCACGACTGGAAAATTTCCTTAGAAGACGGAATCGTCCAAGAACCTGACCACGGATGCGTCAAAACATATGAAACGCTGATCGAAGGAGAACATGTTTATCTCGTATATTGATCAAAAGACCGGATCACTTTTCTAGTGGTCCTTCATTTTTTACAGTGACGGAAGGATGACATGATCATGAAGAACGGAATCGTATATTTCGTGGGAGCCGGACCCGGCGACCCAGGCCTGCTCACCATCAAAGGAAAACAGGCGCTCGAGGAAGCAGATGTGATTTTATATGACCGGCTCGCCAACCCGAAGCTGCTCGAATTTGCATCACCGGACTGCCAGTTTATTTATTGCGGAAAACTGCCAAACCGCCATTTTATGAAACAAAAAGAAATTAACGCCCTGCTGGTTGAAAAAGCATTAAATGGGTTAACCGTCGTTCGCTTGAAGGGCGGAGATCCGAGCGTATTCGGCAGAGTCGGCGAGGAAGCAGATGCTCTTCATGAGCACGGCATTCGCTATGAAATGGTGCCGGGAATCACCTCTGGAATTGCAGCGCCGCTATATGCGGGCATCCCCGTCACGCATCGGGATTTTGCATCGTCTTTTGCCATGATTACAGCGCATGATAAATCATTAAAAGGCACGCCGAACCTTGACTGGGAAGGGCTGGCCCGAAGCGTTCAAACCCTTGTTTTTTACATGGGTGTCAAGAACTTGTCTTATATTTGCCAGCAGCTTATTTCATACGGGAAATCGCCTTCTGTCCCTGTCATTGTCATCCAATGGGGAACGTGGGGCCGCCAGCGGAGTGTGAAAGGAACACTTGAGAACATTCAGCAAAAAGTGCAGGAACACCAGATTACAAACCCTGCGATTATCGTCATCGGAGACATCGTCAACTTTCAAACACACAGCTGGTTTGAAAGCAAACCGCTCATCGGACGGCATTTGATGGTTGTGACTCATGGCGAAGATGAAGACCCGCTTGCAGACAAGCTGCGCGATTCCGGCGCCGATCTCATCGAGTGGCCGAAATGGCGGACCGAAAACATGCCTGTCAATGAAGACATTCTTCGAAAGATTGGCACCTTTGAAGACGTTTTTTTCACATCGCGCCGGGCGGTTTGTGAATTTTTCAGAGCACTGGCTTCTCAGAAAATCGACATCCGCCAGCTGACAGCCAAACTGAGTGCAGCATCTGAGCAAGCAAAGACAGAGCTTGAGAAACGGGGCTTTCTTGTCACCGCCATTCAGCCTGATTCAGAGAAACGTCTTGTTGTCGGGAGCCGCCATGCAGTGGAAAACATGCAAAAGCATGAATCCTGTTCGTTTTATATCACTCATGAAAACGTCATAGATGACCGGTTCACCCACATGATTCAGCGTACCATCAGTGAATCCCCGCTGCACATGGTCATTTGCCCGAACAAGCTGTCCGTTCAGCAATTGATCAATGGTGGCGAACAAATTGGCATTTCGCCGGATCCATCAGCAAGCCGGCCTCCTATCGTCTGTATAGGCGATGACTCAGCTGCCGGGGCTTATGGATTCACAGCCATCCAAGAACAGGATGAATTATTTGCTTTCATCCAAAATCAACAAGCGGAAAAAAAACTCCTTCACAGCTGATGGCAAACAGCCCTTTCCCCCAAGGGCTGTTTTATTTATGTACCAATTTTTTATGATGGGTGGAATACATCGCCATATTCTCAGCCTTAGGATCCAAATAAGCCTTAGCGCTGTTGACTGCTGTCGGGCCTTCCGTAAAGCCGCCGGCAATTAATCTCAGCTTGCTTTCATAAAAAGCCGCGTCGCCCGCCACAAACACGCCCGGAAGATTCGTTCGCATATGTCTGTCAGCTTTCACCCTGCCTTCTTCAATCTCCAGTCCCCACTCCTTCATCGGCCCGAGATCAATTTTGAACCCATGATTGATGATCAGCTCATCAATTTCTATGTCTTCCCTCTGGCTAGACTCAGTATGACAAACGGTCACGCTTTTGATGCGCTCTTCATCTCCGTTCAACTGCTCCAGCCGATAAGGCGTAAGCACCCGCACCGATGATTGCTTCATTTTCGTCACGCTGCTTTCCATTCCGCCGAATTCCTCACGCCGATGAACGACAGTCACAGACGCCGCAATCGGTTCAAGCTCATTAGCCCAATCGACCGCAGTATCTCCGCCGCCTGATATCACCACGCGCTTATCTTTAAACGCATCGAGCTTCTCCACTCCGTAATGAAGATTTTTGCCCGCATATCGGGCCGCATCCTCGCTGTCAAACTCATTGACCTCAAGTGTACCCATGCCGCAAGCCAAAATCACAGTTCTTGTATAGTGCTTTTCGCCTTCAGAACCCGTCAGAACAATGGTGCCGTCATCTAGGCGTTCAAACCCGGTCACACGCTGATTCAATACGATATCAGGATCAAACGTTGCCGCCTGCTCCTTCAGCTGCTCGATCAGCTGCTTTCCCGCAATCCCCGGTATGCCGCCGATATCGCGAATGATTTTCTCAGGAAAGAATAAAGACACCTTCCCTCCGAGCTTCGGCAAAAATTCGATTACCTTTGTTTTCAGCTCCCGCATCCCGCAGTAAAAAGCAGTAAACAGCCCAATCGGCCCGCCCCCTATTATCGTAACGTCATATACCTCTTGATTCTCAGCCATCCGTCCTGCCTCCCGTTCACATCTATATCAAACCATTTTAATTGAGAATGAATATCAATACAAAGTATATCATATTTCACGAGCCTGTGTTTATTCATTTCTTCACCTTGTGATCAATTGCTGAAAACTCTATAATAGGCAAAAACCAATTGGGTGAAACAGATGAAAAGACGAGTCGAAACGATCACCTTCGAAGGACATACACTAGAATATTCAGTGGCTGAAAAGGGTGCCCCCATCCTTGTCATGCATGGCGGGCATTCAAATTGTTACGAGGAATTCGGATACACAGCGTTGATTGAGCAAGGGTATTCCATCATTACGCCTTCAAGGCCTGGCTATGGACGGACGTCAAAAGAAATTGGAAAAAGTCTTGCCAATGCCTGCCGTTTCTATGTGAAATTATTAGATCATCTACAAATCGAGAGTGTCCATGTGATCGCCATCTCAGCAGGAGGGCCAAGCGGCATATGCTTTGCCTCACATTATCCGGAAAGAGTAAATACATTGACCCTGCAATCCGCGGTCACCAAAGAGTGGCTCACCCCAAAAGACACTGAATATAAATTGGGGAGAATTCTCTTCCGCCCGCCGGTGGAAAAGTGGATATGGAAGCTAATTTCTTCTTTGAATAACGCTTTCCCGCGTTTGATGTTTCGAGCTATGAGCCCCCAATTCAGCACGCTTCCGTTTCAGCGAATCAAGTCCTTGATGAATGAAAAAGACATAGAAGCATTTCGGAAAATGAACAGCCGGCAGCGCTCGGGTGAAGGATTTCTGATTGACTTGTCACAAACCGCCGCTGTCTCTTTAAAAGACCTGCAAGCCATCATATGTCCCGTGCTGATTATGCAAAGTGTTTATGATGGATTGGTTGACTTGTCACATGCACATCATGCAAAAGAGCACATTCGTGGCGCTGCTCTCTGTTTGCTTCACTCATGGGGACACCTGATTTGGCTCGGAAAAGAAGCTGCAGAAACAGACAGTATCCTACTCGGCTTTTTGGAATCCTAACCAAAGTGAAACGATCCTTTCCCCTCCTCCGTCAAACAAGCAGTGCCTTTTTTTCTGGTATCATAAGAAAGGCAGCTTAACATGAGCGGAGGTTTTATTGTGACAGCACAATCATCTTTTCTTCAGCTGAATTCTATTTTTATCAGCATTTTAATAGAAGCCATTCCGTTTATTCTGATTGGCGTCATACTTTCCGGAATCATTCAAATGTTTGTTTCTGAAGAAATGATTGCAAGAATCATGCCGAAAAACCGTTTTCTCGCCGTTTTATTCGGTGCGCTGGCCGGCGTTTTATTTCCCGCCTGCGAATGCGGCATCATCCCGATTACGAGGCGGCTTCTGTTAAAGGGAGTTCCTCTGCATGCGGGCGTTGCTTTCATGCTGACCGCGCCTATCATTAATCCTATCGTTTTATTTTCTACTTATATTGCGTTCGGGAATAGATGGAGCGTTGTCTTTTACAGAGGCGGACTGGCTCTCGCCGTTTCGCTGATCATCGGGGTCATCTTATCCTATCAATTTAAGGATAACCAGCTTTTAAAGCCTGATGAACCCGGGCACCACCATCATCATCACGGCACCTTGCTCCAAAAACTGGGCGGGACCTTGCGGCATGCCATTGATGAATTTTTCTCCGTGGGGAAATATTTAATCATCGGCGCCTTTATCGCAGCCGCAATGCAGACGTATGTCAAAACATCCACTCTGCTTGCGATCGGGCAGAATGATGTATCCTCTTCCCTCGTGATGATGGGTCTGGCGTTTGTCCTGTCGCTTTGTTCAGAAGTTGATGCGTTCATCGCGTCTTCCTTCAGCAGCACATTTTCATTAGGATCGTTAATTGCCTTTCTCGTCTTTGGCGCAATGGTGGATATTAAGAATCTATTGATGATGCTTGCGGCCTTCAAAAAACGATTTGTTTTCCTGCTGATTACATACATTGTCGTGATTGTTTTAGCGGGATCACTACTGGTAAAGGGGTGATTGGATGTTTCGTTTATTGGTGCTGATGGGATTTACGTTTTTCTTTTATCATCTGCATGCCTCCGGAAATCTAACAAAATATATCAATATGAAATATGCCTATCTATCCTTTATTGCGATCTTCCTGCTGGCCATTTTGACAGCCGTTCAAGCGTACCTATTTATCAAGTCGCCTGAAAAAAGCGGGCATCACCATGACCATGATTGCGGGTGCGGCCATGATCACGAGCATGACCATGAACAAAACAAGCCATTTTATCAGCGTTATTTGATTTATGTTGTTTTTCTTTTTCCTTTGGTGTCAGGCATCTTCTTCCCGATTGCAACGCTTGACTCATCCATAGTCAAAACAAAAGGGTTCTCGTTTAAGGCGATGGAGAGCGGAGATCACTACTCCCAAACACAGTATTTGCGGCCTGATGCCAGCCTTTATTACGCGCAAGACAGCTATGACAAACAAATGAAACAGCTGTTTAATAAGTATTCCAGCAAAAAAGAGATTTCTCTGACCGATGACGATTTCCTAAAAGGAATGGAAACCATCTATAATTATCCGGGTGAATTTCTCGGACGGACGATAGATTTCCATGGATTTGCTTACAAAGGAAACGCAATTAACAAAAATCAGCTGTTCGTATTAAGGTTTGGCATCATTCACTGTATCGCTGATTCCGGCGTGTACGGGATGCTTGTGGAATTTCCGAAGGACATGGACATCAAGGATGATGAATGGATTCACATTAAGGGCACTCTGGCCTCAGAGTATTACCAGCCATTCAAGTCAACTCTCCCTGTCGTCAAAGTAACTGACTGGAATACCATTAAAAAACCTGATGATCCGTATGTTTACAGAGGATTTTAAGTGAAGACGAAACCAGTACAAGTACTGGTTTCTTTTTTATTTCTTTTTCATCAGCATCAAATCGAGATAGAGCTGGCACCGAGTTCTGAAATCGCTTAAATCGATCGACGTCATCTCAGTAATCTGTTTGATGCGGTAATTCAATGTATTTTGGTGAATAAACAGCTGTTCTGCCGCTGGTTTTGTTTTGCAGTTGTTGAGGAGATAGATTTCCAAGGTTTTGAGCAGCTCAGTGCTGCTTTCTTCGTCTTTCGCTTTTAATAAAGCTAAATCTTTATTCTCGTATTCTAAAAATTCATTTTTCTGTTCGATGCTTTCTAAATAGCGGTAAATACCGAGTTTGGCATATTCATATGGAATGTTTTCCTGATTGCCGGTGATTTCTGCGGCTTTGATGACTTCAAGTGCTTCTGTGTAGCTCTTGCCAAGTTTTAATAGGTGATTATATTCGTTTCCGATACCGATATAAATAGGGGTAGGTATTTTTTGAAAGTGAAAATGTGTTAACAGCTTGTTAATAAACTCAGAAGCTGCTGAGGAGACGGAGCTTTTTTGGGAAAAACTCGCTACGACGATGACAATGTTTGATTCGATCGTTAAGACATGACTGACCTTATCCCGTAAATTCAGGTACGACCTGATATTTTCCTTTAAATCCTCAACCGCTTCCCCATCCCCATTTGCGGCGTGCAGGATAACAACTGAAAACATGGAAGGCAGCACGGTGTTGATCCTTTCAGCTTCCCGTCTGAGTTCCTTCTCAGAGGTAAATTGCTGATAGATCGCCCGTTTGATGAGATCCTCTGCTTTTTCTTCCTTTTCCTGTTTCAATTTATTCGTTTTATAAATGATTTTCCCGACATGGAAGGAGGTCTCGTACAAAAAGTCGAGCTCTTCATCCGTCAGATTTTGGTCCAGCTCCTGAATCCAGATGTAGCCCATGACTTCCCCTTTGTGCTTTGCACTCACGACCACCCTCTGGTTTAACCCAATGCTTTCAATTTTATTGACGCGAAAAGGCTCAGGCTCTGTTTTCAATTTTTCAATAATTCCGTCCTTCAGAAACCTCTCAAAAATCTGGACCGGACACTTTTTCGAAAAAATAGTCTGCTGGTTGGCAGAATCAAAATGGTTAATATAGTAAGAATTATAGGCTAACAAAAAGAAATCCGCGCTTTCCAGTATCACTGGCTTTTGCAGTTCATAGCTAATAAAATCAATCAGCTTATCAACATCTGAAAATGAAAAAACTCTCTCTAAAAGCTCTTCCATACCTTTTTCTCCTATACTTTTTTTACTTTAATCATATCCATACGGGGTCTTTTTGTATAGAAAAAAATACGTTGGTTTCCAAAAGAAAAAAATGGCCGCTTAAAAGGAGAAAAGAGGAAAAAGGGACAGCCCCTTCCTCCTCCTTTCGATCTTTATTGTGACATTGTATCTTGGTAGTCGTTGAACTGGTCTGTGACAGCTTGTGACGGAGCCTGCGTCAATATGCTGACAAAAAAGACGGATAATAGACTCGCAGCAAAACCAGGTATCATTTCATACAGAAAGTCCGAAAGACCGGCATTCGCCCAAATGATTACAGTCGCTGCTCCCACAATCATGCCGGCGAGTGCCCCCCATTTGGTCATTCGTTTCCAAAACAGACTGAGCAGTACAACCGGCCCGAATGATGCACCGAAGCCCGCCCACGCGTAGCTGACCAATCCAAGGATGGTGTTATTTTTCTCCCAAGCCAGAACCAACGCGACAATTGAAACAGCCAGAACAGCCAGTCGGCCTAAAAACACCAGTTCTTTATCTGAAGCTGAGCGTCTGAACATCGACTTATACAAATCTTCTACCAGAGAGCTTGATGTCACAAGCAGCTGGGAAGAAATTGTACTCATAATCGCGGCCAAAATCGCTGAAATCAGAAAACCCGTGATAATCGGATGGAACAAGATATTCCCTAATTGAATAAAAATCGTCTCTGGGTCCTTCAGTGTCATGCCGCGCTGATGGTAATAAGCGATTCCGCCCAAACCGGTCAGCACTGCGCCTACTGCAGACAAAATCATCCAGCCCATCCCGATTCTGCGCGCTCTTTTGATCTCTTTGACAGACGTGATCGCCATAAAACGCACAATAATATGCGGCTGACCAAAGTATCCCAGCCCCCAGGCAAACAAAGAAATAATGCCAAGGACGCTCGTTCCTTTGAAAATATTAAACATATCAGGATCTACAGAGCGGATTTCAGCAACTGTATCACCTGCTCCTCCCGTGTGGAAAAACGTAACGATCGGCACAAGAATGAGTGCGGCAAACATAATGATCCCCTGAACAAAATCTGTCCAGCTGACTGCCAAAAAGCCGCCAAACAGGGTATATGCCACAACAACACCCGTCACAATCCACAGGCCGGTGTGATAATCCATCCCCAAGATGCTGTTGAATAAGACGCCGCCGGACACCATTCCGGACGATACATAAAACGTGAAAAAGACTAAAATGACAATTCCTGAAAACAGTCTGAGAAGCTTTGTTTGATCTCCGAAGCGATTTTCCAGGAATCCGGGAATTGTAATCGAATTCCCCGCTTTTTCAGTATAGGTTCTCAGCCGCGGTGCGACGTAAAGCCAGTTCGCCCACGCTCCAAGGCAAAGTCCGATGACGATCCAAGCGCCGCTCAGACCAGTAGAAAACATGGCGCCCGGAAGCCCCATTAGCAGCCAGCCGCTCATATCGGCAGCGCCGGCACTGAGAGCAGTTACTGCCGGACCCAAAGAGCGTCCTCCCAGCATGTAATCCGTCAGATTCGACGTACGCTTGTAAGCAAAGTAGCCGATTAGCAGCATTCCCGCCATATAAATACAAATCGAAATAATCAGCTGTGTGTTTTCTATGGCACTTCCTCCTCTTTTTTATAGTATATGGATGAAATGGACACCCCCGCAGGGAGGATGCCCATTTAGTCCCGCTTAGAACATTTCACTGATTGTTTTTGCTTGCATATGCAGAGCCAAGTAATCCGGTCCGCCTGCTTTTGAATCCGTTCCCGACATTTTGAAGCCGCCAAACGGATGGTAGCCGACGATAGCACCTGTACAGTTGCGGTTGAAGTATAGGTTTCCGACATGGAATTCCTGTTTCGCACGCTCGATGTGCTTGCGGTTGTTTGTGATAACCGCGCCTGTCAAACCATATTCAGTATTGTTTGCCACTTCTAAAGCTTCATCAAAGTCTGACACTTTACAAAATGCAACGACAGGTCCGAAAATTTCTTCCTGCATGAGTCTTGCTTTCGGATCAAGGTCAGCGAAGATCGTCGGTTTGATGAAGTATCCTTTCGAATCATCACCAGTACCGCCGCTTACTAGACGCCCTTCCTGTTTTCCGATCTCAATATAGCTCATAATTTTATCATAAGAACCTTGGTCAATGACAGGTCCCATATAAACATCTGCACTGTCAGGTTTAGCTGTTACTTTTGATTCCGTAATTTCAATGACACGCTCTAATACTTGATCATACACTTTTTCATGAACAACTGCACGTGAACCTGCAGAGCATTTTTGTCCCGCAAAGCCGAATGCTGAAGTAAAGATCGATTGAGCCGCTAATTCAATGTCCGCATCCTCATCAACAACAACCGTATCTTTACCGCCCATTTCAGCGATGACACGCTTTAAATGCTGCTGGCCCGGCTGAACCTTCGCCGCGCGTTCGAAAATTCTCGTACCAACTTCTCTTGATCCCGTAAATGTGATAAGGCTTGTTTTCGGATGGTCAACAAGATAGTCGCCTACTTCCGCTCCGCTTCCCGGAACAAAGTTGACTACGCCTTTTGGCAATCCGGACTCTTCAAGCACCTCAACAAATTTTGCTGCAATAACAGGTGTAGCACTCGCAGGTTTCAGAACCACTGTGTTTCCAGTAACGATCGGCGCCACTGTTGTGCCTGCCATGATCGCAAACAAGAAGTTCCAAGGCGGGATAACGACTGTCACTCCAGTCGGCGTGTATACATATTGGTTTTTCTCGCCTTCACGGCTGTTGACCGGTTTGCCTTTTGCCAGTTCGATCATTTGTCGTGCATAATACTCCATGAAGTCAATCGCTTCAGCCGTATCGGCATCCGCCTCGTTCCAAGGCTTTCCTGCTTCTTTCACAAGCAAAGCTGAGAATTCATGTTTTCTTCTGCGGACTTTGGCAGCAGCGCGGAACAGGACAGCCGCTCTCTCTTCAGGAGACGTGTATCTCCACTCTTCAAATGCTTTTGCAGCCGCTTGAATCGCTTGCTCAGCGTGCTCTTGAGAAGCTTTTGACACTCGGCCGACGACTTCTTCTTTATCAGCCGGGTTGATTGAAACGATTTTCGCTTCCGTTTCCACTCTCTCGCCGTTAATGACAAGCGGATAGTCTTTTCCTAAATATTCGCTTACTGTCGCAAGCGCTTTTTTAAACGCTTCCACGTTGTTTTGATCTTGGAAATTTGTGAATGGCTCGTGTTTGTAAGGTGTTGTCATGATAATCTCTCCTTTTTTACTTCTTTGTCATTCCTTTGAAAGCAAATGCAATGTTTGACGGACGTTCTGCAAGGCGTCTCATAAAGTAGCCGTACCAATCCTCGCCGTATGGCAGGTAGACTCTCATGTTATAACCTTCTTTTACGAGGCTGAGCTGGGTTTGCGACCGCATGCCGTACAGCATCTGAAATTCAAACTTGTCATTGGCAATGCCATGTTCCTTGGCAAGCTGCTTTGTAAAGTCGATCATTTTGTCGTCATGTGTGGCAATCGCTGTATAGTGACCGTTTAAGAGCTGCTTTCGGATGATTTTTTTGTAATTTTCATCGACATCGCTTTTCTCTGGGAAAGCTACTTTTTCTGATTCTTTATAAGCTCCTTTTACAAGGCGAAGGAA
The DNA here is from genome assembly GCF_037964975.1 of Bacillus sp. EU52. Classification (NCBI taxonomy): domain Bacteria; kingdom Bacillati; phylum Bacillota; class Bacilli; order Caryophanales; family Bacillaceae; genus Bacillus; species Bacillus sp. EU52. The sequence goes on along the minus strand of NZ_CP150177.1, from coordinate 337,497 downwards.
CGGGTTTAAAGAATTCAAATCGTCAATGTCTTTTTCCGTCCGGTACAGATAGGCTTGCAGCACTGTGCTCACATGCTCGTATTTCTTTCTGAAATCTTTGAAAATATCAAGCGTTTTCTGGCATCTGACTTCGTCCTCCATGTCAATGGTGACCATGATTTTATGTTTCTCGGCCGTCTGAAGGATTTTTGTCATATTTTCATACACCAAATCCATATCTATATCCAAACCTAAAGACGTCATTTTTAAAGAAACGTGTGAGTTCAGCTCCTGATCCGCGATGGTCGCAATGGTTTGAATGCACTCTTCCGTACGCTCCCGTGCGACCTCGGCGCTGTTCACAAACTCGCCTAAATGATCGACAGTAACTGACAAGCCTTGGCTGTTAAGCTGTCGAATGGTCGGGATTGAACTGTTAAAGTCATTCCCGCCGATAATTTTACCCGCTGCTACCCGGCTTCCCCAGTTCCTCGCCATTTTATTGAGAAAGCCGCTTTTGGATAAAAATAAGAAAAAATCTCTTGTGATCACTTCCAACCTCAACACCCCGCAATCTAAGAAGTATTTGTATGAGTTTATTGTAAATGGACAAAACCAGCGTTCACAATATTCTCAAAATACAAAGATTCTGATTATTTTTGTGGGTTTGCCACAATCAGATAGTTAGAAAGTCGGGGGGGATTCTGTCGAATAAAGGAGAAAAGGAAGCGACAAAAAACATCAGCTTCCTCCATCCTTCCACACTTCTTCAACCGTATTCAAAAGCAAACGGTTCAATTCAGATGTCATATCTTTTTTCTCTGCCTTCAGTTCTTTTGCCGCTTCCATGATTCTTTCGATTTCCGTTTCAATGAATTGGTGAATAACATCGATTCTTGCTTCGAGGTCAAGCTCTTCCCCTCTTCTTTTCCGTTCAAGCAAGGTTTCCATTTCAGCCTTCAGCTCGGGTTCAGCAACAAGTTCATTCATCAAAACAGTAAAGTCCATTGGCGGTATGGTTCCGTGCTTTTCAATCCATTGGCAGGCCAAAATAGGCCGAAGAACGTAGAAGTACTTTTTAATTTTGACCTCTTGTCCTTGTAGATAATCCTTGACGTTCCTTCTCGCCATATTGATATAGTGATACACGCTTGCTTCAGGCTTAAATGCCTCCGTGCGCAGTTTTCTTAACTGCTCTGCGGTCGTAAATGCTTCATAATACACAATGTCTGAGGACAGCCATTCGAGGAGCGGAGGGTTTGACTTTTTGAAAAGCCGAAGCGTTTTTCTCAGCTCCCAGCCGCTGATATCCAGCAAATCGTGAATCGGTTCCTCAATGACATCACGCTCCTGCTCAATTGAAAAATACCACTCCTTTTTCGGCACATAAATAAAGCGGACGTCGTAATCACTATCCTGCGAGGGAAATCCCCATGCGCGGCTTCCTGACTCGACGGCATACACGATTTTGACTCCGTATGACTGCTCGATCCGTTTTAATTCATCAATGATTCTTTGTTTCATATCTATTCGTCTCCAGTCTGTTCTCATTCCGGCAGTTTGCAGAAAAAAACCGCCTGATGATATGCGGCGGCTTTTCACATTTATCAGCCTTTAAGATGCTGCTTAAAAAAAGCAAGTTTTTCCGTTTGAAAAGCAGGGATATACTCATGTCCGAAGTAGCGGTACACCTTCAGCTCTTTCTCTGTTTCCAAATGATTGTAGGCGGCAAACACGGTGGACGGCGGCGTGACCTTGTCAATCAGGCCGATTGACATCAGGACAGGCACCTTCACTCGGTCAGCGAGATTCATAATATCGAAATATGAAAGTGTCTTCATCGCCTGCACTTCTGTTTCCGGACTGCCATTTCTTCTGAAGAAGGAATTGATTTCAAGATACGGCTGTTCAAGCGCCACATCAATGGCCCGTTCGAAGTTGCTTAAATAAGGATAATCGGCAACCGCGGCTTTTGGAATGTCTGACAGCGCCGCTGCGGCAATGGTTAAACCTCCGCCTTGGCTTCCTCCTGTCACACCGATCCTTGTTTCGTCAACCTCGTCGAAGCTGCTGATGACCTCAAGCGCGCGGACGGCGTCCAAATAAACACCGCGGTAATAGTATGTATCTTTATCAAGAATTCCTTTCGTCATCCAGCCCAAAGCATGACCGTGCAGTGAAATACTCGTATCCTCGCTGCTCTGCTGGCCGCGGACAAGCATGCCGAATGCGGCGTAGCCATGGAGTGCCCAGTTTACCATTTCATGAATTTCACCATCATAGCTTGCATTGTAGCCATGATATTTCACGATCGCCGGATGCGGGCCTTCCTTGTCAGGCACCGCGTACCATCCGGTAATGCGGGCGTTTCCGAAACTTTTATATGTGAGACGGTATACTTTTACTCCGTCAGCAGGATAGTCAACCGGCTGTAAATCAGGTTCTGCTTGGACTTTTGCAAGTTCCTCCAAAGACAATTTCCAAAACTCAGAAAAATCTTTCGGTGCTGTTTTTTCAGGCTTATATGTTTGCAATTGGTCGAGCGGCAGATCGAATAGTTGCATTTCCGATTATTCCCCTTTGTTTTATAAGATTTAGTTTGTATTCCTATACTACCACGTTTCGTCTTTGTTTTCTAAATATTTTCATCTTTGTTTCCCAGACAGCCTTCATCAAACGTTTGTTTAAGACTTTCCCGGCTTAGTTCCATAAAGGCCTGGGCCGTCAGACTGACATAGCGGTTCTTTAAAAAGACAAAGACGAGGGTTCGTGATGGCGCGGATTGAATCGATAAATAGATCACACCCGGATCTTTATCCCTTCTGACCATATTCGGTGCCATAGTCACACCTAATCCATTAGCCACAAGAGATTGGGCGGTTTCAATATGGCTCGTCTTAAAGGCAGCATTCGGCTTAAAGCCGCTTTCCGCGCAGAGATCGAGAACTGTCCTGCGAAAGCCGAAGCCTTCTTTTAACAGAATAAAGGGCACGTTCCTTACCATGTCAATCGGCACACACGGCTGGCGTCCCTCATCTTCTTCCAGCACTTTCTCAATCAGCGCGACCAATTCCGGCGGCATCCACCTTTGTTTTTCCTTCGGCACCGCGAGAACAACCGGTTCCGTGAGCAAGGGTGTAATGGAGAGCCGTTCATCCTCGATGGGCAAGGATAAAACAGAAAGGTCAACTTCTCCCTTTGCCGTCATCTCCTCTAATGAAACCGGATCTTTTTCAACAAGCTGAACCTCCACATGAGGATAGCGCGCCAAAAACTGCTTCAGCAGCGGAGGAAAGAGATATCTCCCTGTTACAGCAGGAATCCCGATGGATAATTTATGACCGATTCCCTGAGATCGCTCCTGCATTTCCCGAAGCAAATCATTTCTGGAACGAATGATGTCCTCGGCTTTTTCAATGAAACGCCTGCCGTGAGGTGTCAGTGTAACAGAGCCATGGGATCTGTGAAAAAGGATAAGCCCCAGCTCAGCCTCAAGCTTTTTGATTTGCTGGCTGAGAGACGGCTGTGCGATATGAAGATGTTCCGCCGCCTTTGTAAAGCTTTGGCGCCGGGCAATTTCCGCTGCATATTCCATCACTTTAATATCCATTTCAGCCTCCATAGGTTGAACCTATCATTTTCATCATTTTTATATCTTGGACGAATCATAACAGAAATTGCTAACATAATCCATATCATCATTTACAAAAGAAGGAGCTGGTTCACATGACAAATGAAACACCGTTTTCTAAAAACGCCGAGATGTATCGGGATGAAAAGGTATTTGCCGAGGGGGAAGATTTGGGGTTGATGATCAAAACAGCGGAATGCCGGGCAGAGCATCGGGTGCTGGATATCGGAGCGGGCGCCGGCCATACGGCCCTGGCATTTTCTCCTTATGTACAGGAGTGCATCGGTGTTGATGCGACGAAAGAGATGGTTGAGGTTGCGTCCTCCTTCGCGCAAGAAAAAGGAGTTGAAAACGTACGCTTTCAGCAAGGAACGGCAGAGTCACTCCCCTTCCCCGACGATTCATTTGACATCATCACCTGCCGATACGCAGCCCACCATTTTTCAGATGTCCGCAAAGCTGTCAGCGAGGTTGCACGCGTACTAAAACAGGACGGACGTTTTCTCTTAGTTGATCATTACGCGCCTGAAGATCCCATTCTTGATGAGTTTGTCAATCATTTGAACCGGCTTCGAGACCCTTCCCATGTTCGAGAAAGCTCATTATCAGAATGGCAGTCGATGTTCAGCGCCAATCAACTGGCCTATCAAGACATCCAAAAGTGGAACTTGCCGATTCAATACGATAGCTGGATCAAACGAGGCGGAACCCCCGCTGACCGAGAAAAACAAATCATTGCCCACTTGAACCACGCATCAGACGAAGCACGCGACACGTTCTGTATTACATTGAACCAAAACGGACAGCCCATCTCCTTTTGTTTAAAAGCGATTTTGATACAAGGGATAAAACGATAAAAAAAGCCGTGCGCTGCGCACGGCTTTTTACATCGGCTGATAAAGATCCCAGCCAATTTTTAATGTCTCAACAATGTAATCGGCAACCTCTTCCGGGGAAAGGTTGTCTGTTGCCACTTTTGAATTGTGCTTGTCATAAATGACTTTTCTTTCGTTAAACAGCTGTTCCATTTCATCCATTGAACGGTTATGCAGTACAGGGCGGCTTTCGATCAATAAATCCGCGCGCTGCTTCCAGTTCTCCCATGACAGGTCCAGATGAAGCACGAGACAGTTTTCCAGACAGCAATTCCTGATTTCTTCTTGTTTAAAAGATCCCCCGCCCAGAGATACGATTTTGAATCGTTTATGATGGCAGATGTCTAAAATATATTCCTTCTCCGTTTTCCGGAAAAAGTCTTCTCCCTTTTTCTCAAATATCTCAGGAATTGTCATATTGAAATCCTTTTCGATCTCTTGGTCAATATCAATAAAATCTCTATATAATTTTTTAGCGACCAATTGGCCGATTGTTGTTTTTCCTACACCCATGAATCCGATCAGGACGATATTTCTTTCTCTTACTGGGATGGCTCGTTTAGCGTTCATCTTCGGCGAAATCCTCCTAAGGAATGAAATTTTATATTCATTATATGCTTATTTAGCGAATATTTATATAGATACCGGCTTTACCGGTCAAGCTTATAGTGCGCTTTGTTGTTTAGCCATTTTTGCCTGAATGACATTCATTGTACAACATTTCTGCAGGTATTTTAATACTTCGACGCAAAAAAGCATTAAAACCTTCTGCCTTTATTGTTTTTCCAGCTGACTCTTCGATGGAAGGGTCTTTTTCTGTATGATAAATAGGAAGGGAGAAATGGCGATGATCATTTGGATAAACGGGGCATTCGGTTCCGGAAAAACACAAACAGCCTTCGAACTGCACAGAAGGCTGAACCCATCTTACGTGTATGATCCCGAGAAAATGGGTTTTGCGCTGCGCTCCATGGTGCCGCAGGAGATCGCAAAGGACGATTTTCAAAGCTATCCTTTATGGCGGGCGTTCAATTACAGTTTTCTAGCTTCTCTGACAGATACATACCGCGGCATCATTATTGTGCCTATGACGATTGTACATCCTGAATACTTCAATGAGATCATCGGCAGGCTCAGGCATGAAGGCAGGATCGTTCACCACTTTACACTAATGGCTTCAAAGGAAACCTTGTTAAAAAGGCTGCGCACCAGAGCAGAAGGAAAAAACTCCTGGGCCGCCAAACAAATTGACCGCTGCATTGAAGGTTTATCATCACCCATTTTTGAGGACCACATTCAAACAGACAACCTGTCGATTCAGGATGTGGCAGAGAACATTGCCGCGAGAGCCGAACTCCCATTAGATCCTGATACGAGAGGCAGCCTCCGAAGGTTCGCCGACAGATTAATGGTCAAGCTGAATCATATCCGCATCAAATAAAGCTTCTGTACACGACAAAAGCCCGCTCCGAGAGCGGGCTTTCTTCAACTTATTTCCACCAGTCATCAAACATAGACGCCGGAACCTGGCGTTTATGTTCAGTCATGCTGTAGCGTTTTTCCAGCGCTTCTGATACTTTCGCTGATACTTCTTTTCCTTCGAGATAATCGTCAATCTCGTCGTAGGAAATGCCAAGCTCTGTTTCATCCGACTGCTGCGGTTTTTCGTCGAGCAGATCGGCAGTCGGTTCTTTTAAGTATAAGCGTTCCGGTGCACCCAGCTCTTTCAGCAAGGTTCTTCCCTGGCGCTTCGTCAAGCCTGTCAGCGGCAGGAGGTCTGCTCCGCCGTCACCGTACTTCGTAAAGAAACCAGTCACTGCTTCAGCAGCATGGTCTGTTCCTAACACAAGAAGGCCTTCCTGGCCGCCGATCGCGTATTGCGCGATCATTCTTGTTCTTGCTTTTACGTTTCCTTTATTAAAGTCAGTCAGCTGATCGCCTGTTTCCTGCTGATACTGATCAGAAAAAGCGCTGACTGTCGATTTAATATCAAACTTCCATGATTTATCCGGCTTAATAAACTTCAAAGCAAGCTGGGCATCGTCTTCATCCTGCTGTGTGCCATGCGGAAGACGGACCGCGATAAATTGAGCGTCTCCGCCCTCCTCGCGAATGCTCTCCACCGCAAGCTGAGCGAGTCTTCCCGCAAGTGTTGAATCCTGGCCGCCGCTGATTCCCAATACAAAGCCTTTAGCACCGGTTTTCTTTACATATTGTTTTAAAAAATTGACTCGGTCCTCAATTTCTTGCTTTGGATCAATTGAGGGCTTCACATGTAACTCACGCATAATCTTTTCCTGCATGCTCATCCCAATCATTCCTCCTGTACATTTTCCCTTGTTACTGATCATTTCCCCAAATCAATGAAAATGAATCATGACTGTTATGTATCCCTATTAAATATAGCACAGGTCTTCATTCACAGTGAACAAGAGAGATCAGCTGACTTCAACCCGTATGGATGTCACACTGTCGCCATTGCATTTCCCTTTTTCAATCGGGCAGGAAGAAAACGCGACAATTAAATCCATCTCCGCCCTGAGCCTTACATAATCTCCGGCATTCGAAAGCGGCGTTTCCACAGACAGATTCCCTTTCTCATCAAGGACAGTATTCATAAAAATCGCAAATGGGTAATGCATGTGAGGCTTCGGTACGCCAAACTGCTCAAGCGCACGGTTCATATTGTCATAGCACGTATCCTGAAACTCATCCTTTTGCTTCCCATATAAGAGCCTGTTCATATCAGGACGGCAGGCGGGCAGCAGCAGATCATGCTTGCCGACCGTATCTTCAATCAGGGTTAACATCGGCTTATACAGGTTGGAGTAGAGATGGTCGTTGACCTTCACATGAATGGAGTGATTGGCGTCTATCGTCGCTCCCTGATCAAGGTGTTCATAAAAATCCTTGGCATGGTATGCGACAAAATCAGCCACCTGCTGCCCTTCTACATCAACCACCTTTAAAATCTGACCCTTTTTCAGCTTCAGCCCAAGCCCTTTTTTCGGCTCCACAATATATTGCTGTGTCATTGGTTTGCTCCTTTTTTCATTAGTATGAGCGTCCGCTTCCTTCTCCATGTAAAAAGAGGCAAAAATCCGATGTATATAAGCTTCGGACAGATCACAATCTAACCTTAGATAAAAGGGGTTGAATAAATAATGAGCCAAACAAAAAAAGACCAGCCAAAAGGGAATCTGGCTTGGTGGCAGCTGTCACTGATCGGAGTCGGCTGCACGATTGGAACAGGCTTCTTTCTCGGTTCCAGCATCGCAATTGTAAAAAGCGGTTTTTCCGTTCTCCTTTCATTTCTGATCGCAGGGATCGGTACGTATTTTGTCTTTGAACAGCTCGCCAAGCTATCGGCGAAGCAGCCGGAAAAGGGCTCATTTTGTGCGTATGCCCGAAAAGCATTCGGCAAATGGGCAGGCTTCAGCAACGGCTGGGTGTACTGGACATCAGAAATGCTGATTACCGGAAGCCAGCTGACAGCCATTTCGCTCTTTACGAAGCATTGGTTTCCTCAAGTGCCGCTATGGGTGTTTGCCTCAATCTACGCAGTACTTGGGCTCCTTATTATTTTCACCGGCCTGTCCGTCTTTGAAAAAACAGAAAACGTGCTGGCAGTCATTAAAACAGCTGCTATTTTTATGTTTATTGTCATTGCCATCCTGGCTTTATGCGGTATCCTGTCCGGCGGAAATCATGGCATACATGTTCCAAATAAGACAAGTGAGTTTTTCCCATACGGCGCCATGGGGCTATGGACAGGTTTAATCTACGCGTTTTACGCTTTTGGCGGAATTGAGGTCATGGGGCTGATGGCGGTTCACTTAAAAAAACCTGAGGAAGCGTCTAAATCAGGGAAACTGATGCTGGCGACGCTGGCGATTATTTATATCATTTCAATCGGGCTTGCTCTGCTTTTGGTTCCGTTACACGCGTTTACTGAACAGGACAGTCCGTTCATTACATCATTAAAAGGATATAACCTTGAGATCATCCTTGATATATTTAACGGGATTTTCATCATCGCCGGGTTCTCGACCCTTGTCGCTTCGCTTTTTGCCGTTACGACATTGCTTTGTACAATGGCTGATGACGGCGACGCGCCGAAATGCTTTACTCTAAAGGAAGGCAAAAAAATATGCTGGCCGGCACTTGGGCTGACGTTTGCGGGGCTTGTCCTCTCCATTATTCTGTCGTTAGTGCTGCCTAAAAACATTTATGAGCATATGACAACAGCTGCGGGGCTTATGCTTTTATACACTTGGCTGTTTATCCTGTTCTCCAGCAAAAAGCTGACTGATCCCGAGGGCATGGGAAAAACGCAAATTTATTTAGCGATGGTTCTGATTGCTGCGGCTGTGTCCGGTACATTGTTTGAAAAATCAAGCCGGCCCGGTTTTTTCGTCAGCATAGGTTTTCTCGTGATCATCGCCATCGTTACCATGATCTATCAAAAAAAGCAGGGTCATAAAGATCGCCCTGCCAGTCCTTGATTTATTTCATTTTGTTGAACATGTTCTTTAAATAAGAAAACGGGCACTTCGATACCTGTTTTTCGTCATCACGGAGGAAATACTGCTTCCATTCACGATTATCTTTTCCTCCGTACCAGCCTAATTGCGGGTGAATCGGAGCCTGATCATAGGCCTCTAAACGAGATCGGATCAGCCTGCTCATGTTACGGCCAAATGCAGTTGATCCATTTAGGTCCTCAAACACCCACCTTGGCTGAAACGTGATCATAAAAAAAGGAAAGCTTCGGCTTTTTCTCGCCTCGTGCGCCGGTGTAGCGCAGAGAAGAAAGTACGGCTCGCCGTCAAAACAAAACTCCCATTTATAATGCTCGGGATCGGCCGGAATGTCTTCCGGCCATTCTTTTTCGTCTTGATGACTCAGTCTATTTAAAAAGCGCCAAAACAGCTCTTCATACGCTTCAATCGAATAATGCTCCGCCAAATCTTCCGGTGTATCAAACAACACAACGAGGGATGCGTATTTTCCCGTGTCCCGCGATATCTTGCCGTACTCCGCAAGCAACGGAGCCAGTTCCTCCGCTGTGCGGTTTTCCCGCGGATCTCCGGCAAAAGCAATCCGAAGCTGATCAGTCAGAAACGCCTGGCGTCCGGGAATGCACGGAAACGTATCCGCGTCGTCCCCCAGAGTTTCTGCCAGCAGCTCAAAAGCGATTCTTTGCCATTCAGGAAGCTCTTCCTGAATACGTTCCAGAAAACTTTTGGTGTAAATCCCATTCACCATTGATCCACCTCCAGTATCATCTGGATACTATATTAAAACTGGAAGCGGCAGGTGACTGTCCTTCATGAATCAGCCCAATAACTGTTTGATGCCCTGATAACCAAAGTAAAAGCCAAACACAAGGAGGGATACACCGGCGATTCCGGTCAATCCTCTCAATAGCTTTTCATGAAGCAGGTTTCTGAACGTACTGGCTGTGATAGCCATGCAGAAATCCCAGATTAAAATGCCGATCATGATGCCGGAGCTATAGATTAGAAGCTGATTCATATTGTAGGCCTCTGCTGTTTTCGCAAGAATGCTTCCGTAAATTCCAAGCCAAAAAAGGATGCTCAATGGGTTTGACAATGAAATGAGAAAACCCGATGCGAATGTTTTCCTGTATGACGGTTTCCCCCGCGAGCTTCGCACATCCATCGGTTCTCTGACGTTTTTAAGCGTTTCAATTCCGGTATAGGTCAGGACAAAAAAGCCGAAGAGCCACAAAAACGTTTTCACAAATGGAGCGGTCAAAAACTGTGACAGCCCGAAATAGATAAAAAGCATGTACAGCCCATCCGCTGTCATGGCGCCTAAACCGAAAATCCATGCATGCCAAAAACCGTTTTTAATTCCTTTGTCTATTTGCGCCGCATTCACTGGCCCCACAGGCGCAGACAAGGACAGTCCCAGCACAATATAGCTCAAAAAAATGTTCACCGGCCCGTACTCCCTTCTCTTATGTAACTTGTACAATTTATTCGGGAACGGGCCAAGCTATGCACAAATTCACTTACTGTTTCAGACGTTCAAGCTCTTCCTCCATAATATCGGCGGCTTTGCCTACAAAACTGAAAATGAGTTCCAGCTCCTCTTCCGTATATTCGCGGCACAAATCCATCGTTGACTCAGACAGAGGACGGAACAAATCCTTTATATGTTTTTTCGAAGCAGTCAAAGGGACGATTACGACTCTCCTGCGATCATTCGGGTCCTTTTCACGAGCCACATACCCCGCTTTTTCCAGCCGGTCAACAAGCGCCGTGACTGACCCCGTGCTGAGGCCGGTTTTTTTTCCCAGTTCTCCGGCCGTCATCGGCCCTGCTTCATTTAAAATGTCAGCTGATTTCAAATCGGTGGGAAACAGACCGAGAGCTTGAGCGGCTGCCTGATGAAACAGAACCGTTCTTGTGCCCAGTTTTCGAAAAAGCTGAACAGCAGTCTTTTCCAACTCACTTCTGGAATTTCTTGTTGACAACTGACAGTCCTCCCTATAAAATCGAGTTTATCTTGATAATCGAGATATTCAACAATCAAACTATTATCATGATATCAGAACTTACATAGAAAAGTAAGAGGAGGTAGAACAAATGGACACAACAACAGCAAAACAGGCTTCCACCAAATTTGTGGTCCTCGGTCTCCTGCTGGGCATCTTGATGTCTGCAATGGACAATACGATTGTTGCCACCGCGATGGGCAATATCGTAGCCGATCTTGGAAGTTTCGATAAATTTGCATGGGTGACGGCATCCTATATGGTGGCGGTTATGGCTGGCATGCCGATTTACGGCAAGCTTTCCGATATGTACGGCCGAAAACGTTTTTTCCTGTTTGGACTTATTTTTTTCTTAATCGGTTCTGCTTTATGCGGGATTGCCCAGACGATGAATCAGCTGATCATCTTCCGGGCCATTCAAGGGATCGGAGGCGGCGCGCTCCTGCCGATTGCCTTTACCATTATCTTTGATTTGTTTCCGCCGGAAAAACGCGGAAAAATGTCCGGCATGTTCGGTGCTGTATTTGGATTATCCAGTGTTCTTGGTCCGCTCTTAGGCGCGATCATTACAGATTCGATCAGCTGGCACTGGGTGTTTTACATCAATGTGCCGATCGGCGCATTGTCATTGTTTTTCATTATTCGCTACTACAAAGAATCTCTGGAGCACAGAAAGCAGAAAATAGACTGGGGCGGCGCGATTACCTTAGTCGTATCCATTGTATGCCTGATGTTCGCCCTTGAGCTTGGCGGCAAAACATACGATTGGAATTCCATTCAGATCATCGGGCTGTTTATTGTATTCGCCGTTTTCTTCATTGCCTTTTTTATTGTGGAGAGAAAAGCAGAAGAGCCGATTATTTCTTTCTGGATGTTTAAGAACCGCTTGTTTGCCACAGCACAGATTCTCGCTTTCCTGTATGGCGGAACATTTATTATTTTAGCGGTATTTATTCCGATTTTCGTTCAGGCGGTCTACGGCAGCTCGGCGACAAGCGCGGGCTTCATTCTGACGCCGATGATGATTGGATCAGTCATCGGAAGCATGATCGGCGGGATCTTCCAAACGAAGGCAAGCTTCCGCAATTTGATGCTGATATCTGTTATAGCTTTCTTTATCGGCATGCTGCTTCTTTCCAATATGACGCCTGACACAGCACGGGTATGGCTGACAGTCTTTATGATGATTTCAGGCTTTGGTGTAGGCTTTAACTTCTCCCTGCTGCCGGCGGCATCGATGAATGATCTTGAACCTCGCTTTCGGGGAACGGCAAACTCTACAAATTCATTTTTGCGATCATTTGGCATGACCTTAGGCGTCACCATTTTCGGAACGGTGCAAACAAACGTATTCACGAACAAGCTGACCGACGCCTTCAGCGGGATGAAAGGCTCAGCGGGATCAGGTGCTGCGCAAAATATTGGCGACCCGCAGGAGATATTCCAAGCTGGAACACGTTCCCAGATTCCTGATGCGATCCTGAATCGCATTATTGACGCGATGTCATCAAGTATTACGTATGTGTTTTTGCTCGCTTTGATTCCAATTGTCCTCGCGGCGGTTACCATTTTATTTATGGGGAAAGCCAGAGTGAAAACAACAGCCGAAATGACAAAGAAAGCAAATTAACATAAAAAAGCAGTACATGCTGGGCATGTACTGCTCTTTTCTATTACACTCCAAATCTTGCAAGAATAAACGTCCATATACAAATAATCACTAACAGAATCAGGCTGTACGCCACTGTCTTTTTAAACAGTTTAGATTCCTTGCCTGTTTGGCCGACCGCTGCGGCAGCGATGGCGATAGATTGAGGAGAAACAAGTTTCGCCATGACACCGCCCGCCGTATTTGCGGCTAACAGCAAGTCTGAACCCGCACCGATCTGCGCTCCGGTGACAACCTGCAAATGACCGAACAAAGCATTATTGCTGACAACAGAACCAGTAATGAACACGCCAATCCAGCCAAGAACAGGACTGACAAACGGGAACAGGTCTCCTGTTTTCGCCAATGCTAATCCAATTGAAGAGCTGAGCCCTGCGAAGTTGGCCAGATTGGCAAACCCCATCACGAAGCAGATCGTCATAATCGGCACCCACAGCTCTTTTCCTGTCTCCTTCAGGGAAGCAAAGGCATCCCGGGAGGAGAACTTTTTGCTGAACAGCCCTGTCACGATGACCGCCGCTAAAATCGCTGTACCAGTCGCTGACAGCAGATCAACTTTAAAGACTGCATCTAACGGCATGGCAGATGGCGCAATCGGCGGCATTTTCATAATTTGCTGATGCAGAAAAGGCATTTTGAACAGGAGCGTTGATTGATATAACAGCCCGCCTTCTTGGAAAAGCGCTTTGAAGGCAGGAAGGCTCCAGATGGTGATCGCCGCAGTTAAAATGTAGAAAGGAGACCACGCTTTCGCAATGTCAGCGGCACGGTATGCCTTTTTCTCACCAGCATCGCCGGCCCCTTCCTCGCGGTAAATCTCTTTCGGCTGCCATTTGCGGAGGAAGAGGGCAAGCCCGCCCATGCTGAATAAGGCAGCCAAAATGTTTGCTAATTCCGGCCCGAGCACCGCCATTGTCAGTGTCTGAACCGCTGTATACCCACCGCTCACAACCAGAAGAGCGGGCCATGTCTGTTTGATTCCTTTCATTCGGTCTAATAAGAATACAAGCAGGAATGGTATTAAAAATGAGATCATCGGCAGTGTCCACATTAATGTCCGTGACAGCTCAAGAGCAGACAAATCACCAATCTGCGCCCCTGTGATGACAGGAATTCCGATCGCCCCAAAGGCTCCGGAGGCTGCGTTTGCAATCAAGCAGAGCGCTGCCGCTTTTAACGGTTTAAAACCAAGTTCGACGAGCAGCGCCGCACTAATCGCAATCGGAACACCAAAACCGGCCGCGCCTTCTAAAAACGCGTTAAAACAAAAACCAATTAATAATAGCTGTAATCGTTGGTCAGGCGAAATGCCGGCAATGCTGGACCGAATAATGGTAAATTTCCCGGTTTTCACTGCGATTTTATACAGCCACACCGCCATCAGGACGATGTAGCCAATAGGCCACAGCCCACTCCCGATTCCTAACAAAACAGAAGAAATCGCTTTTTCAACCGGCATATGAAATGCCAAAACGGAGACGAAGAAACTGACGGCTAGGGTAAGAAATGCCGCAAGAATGCCTTTCATTTTCAAAACAGTTAAAGCCAAAAGAAAAAAGAGAATCGGAGTGAGCGCCACAAGTGCGCTCACATACTCGTTTCCAAACGGATCATACAACTGCTCCCACATTGACAATCAGCCCTTTACTCTAAAGTTGCGGTTAGTTGACTTTTTGTTCTGCAAAATGAGGTTTTAAAATGTTTTTAAGGACGCCGGCGCTGTGAAGGAACTGTTCTTTTTCTTTCTCATTTAAGTTCAGCTCAGTGATACCTGCGATCCCTCCGCGGTTCACGACAGCCGGCACACCGATGTACACGTCATCTGCACCGTATTGCCCGTCCAAATATGTGCTGACAGTTAATATGCTGTTTTCATTATGAAGAATGGCTTTTGTAATGCGAGCAAGACTCATCGCAACCCCATAATAAGTCGCGCCTTTTTTCTCAATGATATGGTAAGCTGCGTTTTTCACATCATCTACAATTTGGTCCAGCTCCTCTTGTTTGTACGCATCGTTTTTCTCAACGAGTTCACTGACCGGCACACCGCCGACATTCGCGTGGCTCCAAACAGGAAGCTCTGTGTCGCCGTGCTCTCCGATAATATGCGCGTGCACGTTTTGAGGCGCTGCGCCAAAGTATTCGCTCAGCATGAAACGGAATCTCGCAGAATCTAGTGTTGTGCCGCTTCCGATCACCCGCTCTTTTGGCAGGCCGCTGAATTTCCATGTTGCGTAAGTCAGGATATCAACCGGATTTGTCGCGATTAAGAAAATGCCGTCAAATCCGCTCGCCATGACTTCACTAACGATGCCTTTGAAAATCTTCAAGTTCTTTTCTACTAATTCAAGGCGTGTCTCACCAGGTTTTTGGTTTGCTCCGGCGCAAATGCAGACAATATCAGCATCCTTGCAGTCTTCATATGTTCCGTAAGATGTTTTGACCGGTTGTGGCGCAAACGCCTTTCCGTGGTTTAAATCCATCACATCGCCCATTGCTTTTTCTTTATTTACATCAATGACCACAAGCTCATCTGTGATCCCTTGGTTAATTAACGCAAATGCATAACTGCTTCCAACAAAACCCGCTCCGATTAAAGCTACTTTATTTACATGTTTGTTCATCATTAATCATCCTTCCAGGGTATGTTTCTCTTTGATGTCTTTTTGTTTGTGAAGTATTTCACATTTATATTGTGCAACACTTCACAAACTTTTGCAAGGGAAAAGTTTTGTCTGATTTATGAACAAAAAAGAAACCATCTATGATGGTTTCTTTCGGTAAGTCCAGTCTAGCCTTGTCTTCAATAAGGAAGAGAACCGCTTAAGCCCGAGTCATTATATAAACCATTTTGCACGTAATCAAAGCCAGGCTGATTCTGGCCGGGCACTTGGGCGCTGCCATTATTAAAAATCACTTTGGCGTTGGTTGTATCCGTGTCCGCAGGCAGCGTCAGCGTGTAAATTCCATCTGCATTTTTAGTCATTGGTTTTCCAGGCCAAGATCCGGTCAATTCAATTGCCTGGCCCCCATCATGTTTATAGATATAAGCATTTACCTGGCTCCAATGATTCGGATTTTGATAGCCGATGGTTTTGGCCGAAGCTGGATCTCTTTTAACAAAACTGTATTTCTCGGTCCTCGTTACACCATCACTGTTCGTTCCTTTTAACATGATGGTGTATGTTTTGCCAAATGGATCTCCTTTTCCGATTGTGAATTGATCTCCATCCTTAAACGCCGTCTCTGGTCCATTATTGATTTGATAAACGGCTTTTGTTGTATTCGCATTTGCACGCAAGGTAATCGTCAGTTGATCATTGAAAGAATGTGTTACACCTGTTTTGTAATTCTCAAGGAAAACATGAGGCGCTTTTGCAATATCATCAGGATAAAGCACAGCCACAGACCTGGCATTGATCGTGCCTGTCAGTTTACCATCATTCACTTGAAATGAACCTGCCCCAGCTTTATTGTCATACCTGCCATCAGGCAATTTTGTTGGCGTATTGATAGAAACAGAGGATGAACCTGCATTTGCCAGCACAACGCCATGTGAGCCGCGCTGATTCATAAATATCTGGTTGTTTCCATTTGGGTTCGAGAGTTCCTCAGGCTGTCCTGCCATCACATTGTGAAATCTATTGACCGCAGTGATAGCCTGATCTTCAAATAAAGCACTCCCGCGATCGCCTATTTGGCTTTTCCCCGGGAATCTCACACCATTTCCGCCTCCCTCAGGTCTGGAAAAGAAAAGAGGCGTACTGCCTGAACGAGAAGCTATCACCGCCCAGCCTAAACGGATATCATCATCGCTCATCCATGTCGACTCTTCATCATCATTGGCATACGTATCATGCGACTCCACCCATGTCACTAGCTTGTCCGCAGACACATCAGATGCATAGTGGGAGATATTCGACACGCCCAGATTGCGATTCTTTAAAGCGGACCTTATGGAATGCCCATAGTTAGACGCTGTCACATTCATATAATTCGCATATGAAGCATCTCTGGAAGCACTATCCTGCAGGATTTCTCCGTATTGAAACTCTGCAGATGTGTTTGTGATATTCGGCCAAAACTGGCTGCCGTAACTCCCATCATCCGGAAGCTCTATATGTTTGGCGGCATCAAAGCGAAAACCGTCTGCCCCGTCATTCAACGCTCTTTCTAAGAACCGTTTCAAATAGGACTGTACTTGTGTATTTTGTGTATTCCAGTCATACAGCCCGAGCAATGAATTCTGCGTGACATCCCATCGATCAGACCAGTTTTTAATTTGTGTGTTTCCATGTGTCCAGTTTGGAATACTCTTAATTTCATTGGAAATCGCGGCATAGTCACTGGTGGTATGATTGATGACCGCGTCAACAATGACCTTTATGCCATATTCTTCAGCGGCTGCACACATTTCTTTAAATTCTTGTTCAGTACCTAAGTAACGGTTGCCAATTTGGTACGATGTCGGCTGATAGAGCCAGTACCAGTTCGACATGCTTTTATTTCCTTGGTTCCCTTCCTTTACTTGGTTAATCGGAGATGTCTGAATGGCTGTATATCCTGCATCATGAATATCCTTCATATTATGTTTTAACGTATTGAACGACCAATTCCATGCATGAAGAATGGTTCCGCTTTTGATCGACGGTGCTGTAAGCTCATTCGATTTGTTCGCCGTTTCAGCACTCGCAGCCGCCGGTCCTGCCAGAACCAAATGAAACAGCAATAAAAATCCAGCGAATAACGGCAGTAAAGAGGTTTTGAATCGTTTTGCAAACATTCTTGACACTCCTTATTTGATTTTTTGAAGACTTACTTCGGAGTCAAAAATCGCTCTTACTTCAATCTTCCGCTTCCTCCTTTCAACCTGATGTGAAGACTGGATAATTTTGTTAACGCTTACATTTTAAATTATCACAATCACTCTATCAAAACAACTTGGCAGAGTGAATACAAATCAATGTTCCTATAAAAAAAGCTGCCCGAAACTGTGAACGCTTCCCTCGCTTTCCAAACAAAAAAAGAAACCATCTATTTTTCAAGATGATTTCTTTTTTATTTCTTCTTTTACCGCTCTTCTGTAAGCCAGCTTCACAATCACATACCGAAGCTGAAACAGAACACCGCCGCAGACGATAAAAAGAAGAATCATTTTCAGCCAAGCGAAGAATGTATGGGGAATCCCCCTGTCGTACATCGTAAGCACCACTACCGCAAAGGCGACCGCAATTGATTCTATTCGCTGCTGCTTCACCCGTTTTTGCAGTTCTTCTTTGGTGTCTATTCTCGGCATGAGCATTCCGGATGCCGCAGCCCTGATGCAGTAATATAAGATAATGATGAACAAAAACACAAGGCTTGCAGCCCATTCTTTAAACGGAAATTCAAACATAATGCCGCGGATGATCACATCAAGCAGCGCAAATGCTCCCGCTATCATCCCAATCTCCGACCAGATTTTTTGTTCTTTTTCTTTTACTCTCTTATTTTTCCCATTCACGCCTGAAAGTCTATTACGCAGATTATTCATGACCTTCCTCCCGCACTTTTACGAATGGCTTATGGCTTACATGTTACAATAACAGCCTGCGCTTCTGCAATGAATAACTCAAAAGCCCGCCGTACAAGCCGGCGGGCAGCAATCGTTAAAACGGCCCCCAATTGATCATGACGCCGATCACGATAAAGACAAGCCCGATCAAGAACCAAATCAGAGCAAGCGGCACCATAAACCGCAGCCACTTGACATACGGAATACCGCTGGCGGCAAGCACCGCCATGAGAACGCCGGATGTCGGGTTCACACAGTTGACGACCCCTTCTCCAAGCATAACTGCCTCCACCGCAACCTGTCTCGTGATTCCCATCAAATCAGCGAGCGGCGCCAGTATTGGAATAAATACAACGGCTTCGCCAGAACCTGAAGAGATGAGAAAATGAAGCAGCGCACTGGCGATATACATGCCGATTGCCCCGGCAATCGGGCTGAATCCATCCAAAAGTGAAGCCAAAGCATTGACGACAGTATCGAGAAGCTTTCCATTTTCAAGGATAACGGAAATGCTTCGTGCCATCCCGACAATCAGCGCCCCGTATACAAGACTTTGGCAGCCCGTAATGAAGGTTTTGGCAATATCGTTCGCCGCAAGCCCGCCTATTAAACCGGCAAGGACAGAAATAAAAATAAATGTCGCAGCCATTTGGGAATCTGACCAGCCAAGCTTCAAAGCGCCGTATAAAAATCCGACAAGTGAGAGTCCCGCCACAGCCAAAATCAGCTTATGGCGAACGGTAAACGGCACTGACTGATCTTCTTCTTTACCGGCTTCGGCCATTCCTGCCGCAGGGAACCAATCTGTTCCTAACACACTGGCATCTTTTGATTTTTTTAATTTTCTCGTATACAAATAGATATAAATAATAGAAGACAGCAAAAAGCATATGTATATCACAACTCGCAGGCCGATTCCTGAGAAAAGAGGGAGCTCCGCGATTGATTGTGATAAACCGAGCGGTGACGGTGATAATATGGTGGAGTTAAATCCAGCGTAGCAGCCGATGTATATAACAGCGGCTCCCGCGACTGCGTCCCATTTTAAGGATCGTGCCACAATGAGGCCGATGGGGATAAAACCAATAACTGAATTCACGACAATCCCGGTTGTTCCGAGAATGGAGAACAATGCGCCGACAATACAAATAAATAATAATTGCTTTGTGCGGAATTTGCTGATGACATTGTAAATCAGGCCATTGATGGCACCCGTTTTTTCTAGAATAGCAATGGTGCCGCCTGTGAATAGAATCAGAAAGATGATGGGTGCTGATCCAACCATTCCATCCTGTAGAGAAGTAAAAAAGCTGATCAAGCTGACCGGAGACTGTTCAATTGAATGATAGCTTCCCGGAACAGCGGTCGTGACATCCCCCTTTGTCACGCGGTCAAATTCACCTGCCGGCACAATATATGAAGCGATTGCGCAAATGAAAGCAATCATAAATAAGAGGACATAGGCGTCAGGCATTTTAAATGTCATTCGTTTTTTCTTAGGCTGTGTTTCGGCTGCTGGCATACTCATATTTCGATCCATCCCCTCTGTTTGAAAATATTAATTATTCTGAATAGTAGCAATATGTGCTATATTATATACAGCCTATCTTCCTGTTTCAATATAAATAAAGTAAAGAAGGTAAAAATTCATTCTGATAGAAGGAGGTATTTCTTACCATGCAAAAGCTTTCAGAAGACATGAAACAAACCATTATGGACATCTTCGAGCATCTGCACGCGAACCCTGAAGTCAGCTGGAAGGAATATGAGACAACTTCATTTTTGAAACAAAAGCTTGAGGATTTAGGGTGCCGGACGCGCACGTTTTCAGACTGCACCGGGGTTGTCGGCGAAATCGGCTCAGGCTCACCTGTTGTAGCGGTACGCGCTGATATTGACGCGCTGTGGCAGGAGGTTAACGGCACATTTCGCGCCAACCATTCCTGCGGACACGATTCACATATGACAATGGCATTGGGCACATTAATGCTGCTAAAAAAACAACCTGAGCTTCCGAAGGGCACAATCCGTTTTATCTTTCAGCCGGCAGAAGAAAAAGGCGGCGGCGCCTTGAAAATGATAGAAGAAGGCGTGCTTGATGATATCGACTATTTGTATGGCGTTCACGTCCGTCCGATCCAGGAAACACAGAACGGCCGCTGCGCTCCGTCTATTCTGCACGGATCAAGCCAGCACATTGAGGGAACGATCATCGGGGAAGAAGCTCATGGCGCCCGTCCGCACCTCGGGAAAAACAGCATTGAAATTGCGGCATTTCTTGTACATAAGCTCGGACTCATTCATATTGACCCGCAAATCCCGCATACCGTCAAAATGACAAAACTTCAAGCCGGCGGTGAAAGCTCTAACATCATTCCAGGAAAAGCATCGTTCAGCCTTGATTTGCGCGCACAGACCAATGAAGCCATGGAGGCGTTAATCGCCGAAACAGAAAGAGCCTGTGAAGCGGCCGCCGCTGCATTCGGCGCAAAAATCGAGCTGCAAAAAGAACACAGCCTTCCTGCGGCAACACAAAATAAAGAAGCTGAAGCGATCATGGCAGAAGCCATTACAGATATCATCGGGGCTGAGCGGCTTGATGACCCGCTTGTCACTACCGGCGGAGAGGATTTCCATTTTTACGCCGTGAAGGTGCCGAATCTGAAAACAACGATGCTCGGACTAGGCTGCGGGCTCCAGCCGGGGCTCCATCATCCGCACATGACCTTTGATAGAAATGCGATGTTCAACGGCATTCACATTTTAGCGAACGCCGTATTAAAAACTTTTCAAAAGGCTGATTCACCCGCTGCCGCTTACGTAAAATAACGCAAAAAAAGCAGCCTGACACAGGCTGCTTTTTTGATTACTTCTTCAAATCTTCAATTGAGTTGACATTTTTCATATATTGAGGAACAACAAGCCCCATCTTCACACCAGTCATACTGGTGCCAATATCATCATATTTGCCTTTATATTTAGCGGCGTATGCTTTATGGGTATTCGGCAGCCATGCGGAAAGGGATGCATCCGCACTTCCCGTCGCAATTGCAGTCCACATCGGCCCAGCCTCTACCTGAGTAAGTGTTACCTCATAGCCCAAGTCTTCTAAGACTTTGCCTATGACGTTTGTACTTGCAATCTCACTGTCCCACGCCACATAGGCAAGGTTGATTTTGTCTCCCTTCACCTTTTGAACGCCTTTTGTCCATTCGGCTATCTGATCCTTGTGTTTATTGACGTACTCAGCAGCAACTTTGGCAGGTTTCTCGCCTTCTTCCACCTTGATCATGATTTCGCCCATTTCGTCTTGCGTCCATTTAAACTGGCTCAGAAGCTTTGCGGCATTCGGCTGCTCTTTGCTGAAGCCTTTGCGTGTGATCGTATGGATTTCCTCTGCGCTGCCATAAGATTGTTTCGGATCATCGAGATATTTCAGCTTATATCTGGAGAACATCCAGTGCGGAGTCCATCCTGTAATGATAATCGGCTTCTTACGGTCGTATGACTTTTTAAGCGTAGCAGTCATCGCAGCACTTGACGCTGAAATCAATGTCCAGTCATTCAGGTCATAATCCTTCATCGCTTTGTCAGTCAGGGACATAATCCCTGAACCGGGGTCAATCCCGATGATGGTCTTATTCACCTGTTCTGCTGCGGATGCATTTTCATCGTTTTCTGAACCGCAAGCCGCAAGTGAGAGCGCCAGCATGGCGGAAACGCCGATGCCGATGATTTTTTTAAGCATCAGGCATTCCCCCTGCTTTTCTTCTTCACTTTAATATTTTGAGTAATACGGTCCAGGGTAATGGCAACGATAACGATGGCGATACCGGCCTCTACTCCGACCCCGGTTTTCAGCTGTGTAACGGCACTGTATACTTCAGAACCAAGTCCCGGTGCACCGACCATTGCGGCGATAACAACCATTGATAACGCAAGCATGATGCTCTGGTTAATTCCGGCCAAAATCGTTTTTGTCGCAAGCGGAAGCTGAACTTTAAACAAACGCTGAGCTGTTGTAGAACCGAATGCCTCAGTCGCTTCAATCAGATCGGCCGGCACTTGTTTAATACCGAGAACAGTCATGCGGATTGTCGGCGGCATCGCGAAGATAACAGATGCAACAACACCCGGCACAACACCGATGTTAAAGAAGAAAATCGCCGGCAATAGATATACGAAAGCGGGCATTGTCTGCATTAAATCAAGAATTGGCGTTACAATACGGCGAACCGTTTCTTTCTGAGACGCCCAAATTCCGATCGGAACCCCGACCACAATCGAAATAATCACAGATGTCAAAACAAGCGCCAATGTTTGCAGCATTGGGTCCCAATATCCTAAATAATCGATCAGGAGGAATCCAATCAACGTAAATAACGCAATTCCCCTTGTACTGATCCACCACGCAAGTGCGGCGAAAATAATCGTTAACAAAATAGATGGAATAAATCCAAGACCGGTGACAATTCCATTTACAAAAGCGGCCAATCCGTTAGCGATTCCGTCGAAGAATCCGCCAAACGTCATCGTAATCCAGTCAACAAAACGGTCAATAATATCTGCTAAAGGTATTCTAGGCAGTCTATCCATCTTATTTCACCTCCTGTGCAGAAGGATCTTGTGTTTGTTCGCCAGTGCCTTCAGCGTTGATATACTCGTTATTGCCGGCAAGTGCGCCAATCAGCGCGCCTCTTACGACAATTCCTTTCATTCTTTGCTTCTCATCCACAACCGCAATTGGAATATTCGCATCGGACACAACGTCAAAAATCTCAGTCAGATACGTATTCTCTGGTACAGTCGTAAATTCTGTATTCAAGATGTCTTGAAGTGACAAATCAGACTCAGCCGCTTTTTTCGCATCAGACGCATAGATAACACCTAATAATTTCTTTTGTTTATCCACTGCATAAATTGAAGAAATTCCAAGGTTTTTCATCAGTGTCAATGCTACGCGAGGCCCTTTATCAATCCGCACTGTTTCAGCGCGTTTCATAATGTGGCCTGCTGTGAGGACTTTAGACAAATCAACATCTTCGACGAATTTCTCAACATATTCGTTAGATGGATTCATCAGGATTTCTTCAGGCGTGCCGATTTGAACGATATTGCCGTCCTTCATTAGGACAATTCTGTCGCCGATCCGCAACGCTTCGTCCAAGTCATGCGTAATAAAGATAATTGTTTTTCCGACATTATCGTGAAGATCAAGAAGCTCATCCTGCATATCTTTACGAATCAGTGGATCAAGCGCACTGAACGCTTCGTCCATCAGAAGGATGTCCGGATCATTTGTCAACGCGCGGGCAAGGCCGACACGCTGCTGCATCCCGCCGGAAAGCTGGTCTGGATATTGGTGTTCAAATCCTTCGAGCCCGACGAGCTTAAGAGACTCAAGCGCTTTTTGCTGCCGTTCTTGTTTGTCTACGCCTTGAAGCTCCAGTCCGTATTCTGTGTTTTCAAGTATCGTTCTGTGCGGGAACAGAGCGAACTTTTGGAAGACCATGCTGATTTTTTTCCGGCGGACTTCCCGGAGCTGGTCTTTTGACATATTTGTTATCATGTCACCATCAATGTAAATACTTCCGGCAGTCGGTTCAATAAGCCGGTTTAACATCCGTACTAAAGTTGATTTACCGCTCCCTGATAGACCCATGATGACAAATATCTCACCATCATATACTTCAAAATCTGCCTGATTAACCCCAACGGTTGATCCGGTTGCTTTCAGGATCTCTTTTTTTGTCTTTCCGTTGGCAAGCATTTGAACTGCCTTCTTTGTTTGTTTCCCAAAAATCTTAGAGACTTTCTCGACTTTTATCTTAATTGGTTTCTCATCTACACTCATATTTTCCCTCCATATTAAGCAATCTTTATTACCGTAACATTTATGTAACTTCCCACACAAACAGCATATTCTCTTTTATTCTGTACCATTTCTTTATAAACATCCATGTGACCACATGATCTTATTTATGCTTCTAAATGCTCTGTAATCCTCCTATATGATTGTATTTTACGGGTGATTTTTCTCCTATCTTTAGTTGAAAACGCTTTTATTGGAATTGAATTCCTCCTTCCTCTTATGACTTCCTGCTCCTTTACTGGAAAAATAAGTTGCTTTTTCAACACCCATTATGTATTATAGTTTCATGACTATGAAACAATCAGATGATCAAATCAGAGCGCAAATTTTTAAAGCACTGTCTGATGAATCAAGGCTTGCCATTATTCGTACGCTTTATGTCAGCGGAAAAGAACTCAGCTGCGGTGAAGTAGGTGAAAAGTGCAATATTGTCAAAACCACGGCATCTTATCATTTTAAAACGCTGCGTGAAGCGGGATTGACGGCAACCCGGAAAGATTCGCGGACAAAATACGTCAGTCTGCGTGAAGACACATTTCAAACATACCTGCCTGGCTTTTTGGAAACCCTCTAACAAAGGGTTTTCTCTATACATATCTGTTTCATAGTTTCAAAGTTATAAAACAATAGGAGTGATAAAATTTGAATCGCATTTGGCTTTTCTTCAGTGTCATGTTTGTCATTGGCACGGATACCTTTTTGCTTTCACCGCTTCTCCCCCTTTTACAGGATCAGTTTCATGTCTCTACTGATTTGTCAGGCTGGATGGTCAGTGCTTATGCACTCGGTTATGCGCTCTTCGCTTTCATTGCAGGCCCAATCTCAGACCGGCTGAACAGGAAAACAGTCATGCTGTGGGGACTTGCAGGCTTTATCGTATCCACATTTTTATGCGGCATCGCTCCCTCTTTTGCCGCCATGTGCCTGTTCCGTTTTGCCGCAGGCGTTAGCGCTGCGTTTGTGACGCCTCAAATTTGGGCGTCCATCCCAGTCATTGTCCAGCCTTCTCAGATCATAAAAGGCATGGGGATTGCGACAGCAGGTTTGGCCGCTTCACAAATGCTCGGACTTCCTATTGGAGGGTTTCTCGCTTCCTTTACATGGCATACGCCATTTTTCGTTTTGTCAGCGTGCTCGCTTATTCTTCTATTGATCCTGGCGACGGTCATGCCTGGCATCCGGCCTTCTGAACCATTGGCGCGCCCATCAATTTTCAACCCCTATCGGGAGCTTTTTTCATTGCCGAAAACATCGGTTATTCTGCTTGCCTATTTTCTGTTTCAAACCGGAAACTTCGCATCGTTCAGCTTTCTGGGTACTTGGCTTTCCACGGATTATCATTTAACCGTGTCACAAATTGGCGCAGCTATGCTTGTACTCGGACTGGGAAATATGCTCGGGAGCCTTATCGGCAGCCGGGTTTCAGAAAAGCTGGGCATGTTTAAAACACTGATCAGCGGGATGCTGCTAATGGGCGCTCTCTATTTCGCTCTTCCGTTCTTTCCAAACTTGTTTTTAGTAGAAGCCGGCTTTTTTCTCACGTTCTTTACAGCTGGCATCATCTTTCCGTTAATGATGGGTGTCTTTCAATCCATTGCACCAAATGCGCGAGGAACCATCGCTTCCCTTTCCAATGCCGCTATGTATGCCGGAACCACTGTCGGTACAAGTATTGCAGGTTTTTTATATCAAAGCACACAGCATTTCGGAGCTGTCACAGGATTTACTGCCATTCTGTTCATACTTTCTATGACGCTCTACCAGACAATTAGTAAAACCGGGAAACGCCAATCCGCAGCCCGGGCGCAATTGTAAAAAAGCACCTCATTCAGAGGTACCTCAGATTGTTGACAAAATTCTAAAATGGTTTTCATTTTAGAATTTTGTCATTTTTTCAGCGTGATTGAAAACCCTTGAAGTCTAGGAAGGACGAGCATAGGAGCGGACATTCACAGGATGTGATGACGACGGCGTTTAGGCAGGACGCCTGAGAATTTAGCCGTTGATCCACTTCGCATTGAGCACCGAAGCGCAGTCCTGACAACGAATGCGAGGGTTTGTCGACACGCGAAAGCACCTCATTCAAGAGGTGCTTTTCCTATTCTAGCTCAGTTTGTTTCGTTTCTTTCCCCATAATCAAAATACAAGCAACCGCGAGTAAGATTGCAATGCAAAAGATTGAAAAGATGACCGAAAACGAAATATGACGGGCTGCGAGCGTTCCGACAAGCAAAGGCCCGAAGATGCCGCCGATTCTTCCAAACGCTGCTGTCGTTCCTGAACCTGTTGCTCGAATCGCAGTCGGGTATTGCTCCGGGGTATAAGCATACAGCACGCCCCATGCACCGAGATTGAAAAACGATAACAGCATTCCAGCCGTAAGCAGAAGACTTAAGGAATCCGCCGTTCCGAAGAAATAGGCGCTTCCTGCTGTGCCAATCAAGTAAACGACGAGTATCCACTTCCGGCCCGCTTTTTCAATCAGCCATGCGGCAGAGAAATAGCCAGGTAGCTGAGCAAGCGTCATCAGCAGGACATATTCAAAGCTTTGAATCATGCTGAAGCCTTTCAGCAGCATGACACTCGGGAGCCATAGGAACATGCCGTAATAAGAAAACACCACACAGAACCAAACGATCGACAGCATCACGGTCGGCCGTATATACTGTCTTGCCCAGACGCTTTTTACATTCTCCCACACCGACCTCTTTTTGGCAGAAAGCGATTCATATTTCGGCGAATCAGGCAGACTCGTTCGCAGGTACAGCGCATAAAAAGCAGTCAGCGCAGTTAACAGCAGGGCAGCCTGCCAGCCAAAGCTTGGTATCACAAAGTAAGAAATCAAGGCCGCTGCGAGCCAGCCCACGGCCCAAAAGCTTTCCAAAAGCACAATCACTCTGCCTCGCTTTTCAGGCACAACCGCTTCCGAAACGAGTGTTGAAGCGACTGGAAGCTCGCCGCCAAGTCCCATACCAATCACGAAACGAAGGATTAGAAATGCCGATAAGCTCGTCACAAAAGCGGAAATGCCGCTTCCGATGGAAAAGCATAAAAGGGTGATGATAAACACTTTTTTGCGGCCGATTCGATCAGCAAGCAAACCAAACAAAAACGCACCCGCGGCCATGCCGATGGAATTGACGCTTCCGATCCATTTCATTTCCTCGGGCGACAGATTCCACTCTACATGGAGCGCGGCGATAATAAACGATAATATTCCGACATCCATTGCATCAAACAGCCACCCCAAACCGGCGACGCCCAGCAGTTTACGCTGGGATATAGGCTGTTGTTTTCCCATTGCCAACACCTCTGATATGCAAAATGATTACCGTTTAAGTTTACACCTGTCTTTACACATTGTCATTAACTAAATGATGTAATTGAAAAACCCCGCTTATGTTCCACAAGCGGGGTTTTTATTATTGCTGCAATGCTGCTTTTTTAATATTATCCTGAAGCTGTGCAATTCGTCTCGCGCCGTCTTCGCGGAGGCGCTTGTTTTCTTCTTCGATTTGTTTTGTTTCCTGCATGCCGCTGACAATCGTGTTCCAAGACGATTCGATCGTTTCAATATCTATGCTCGGTCTGCCGGCCATTCTGGCAATTTCAACACTTTGGCTCGAGATGTTTTCAGCATTTCGTTTCAGCATCTCGTTTGTCCGGCGGTCAAGCTCGCTCATGGAATCAGCCACAAGCTTTTGCCGCTTTACCGTAACAGCCTGAATAATGCCGTTTTTGAAAATCGGAATGGTAATGATAAACGCGGAGTTGATTTTCCCGATCAGCTTTGCATTTCCTCGCTGCAGGAGACGGATTTGAGGAGCAGTTTGAAGCGCCACCATCCGTGCCATATCCAGATCATACACCCGTTCCTCAAGCGCCTGAATGCCGTTGCGCAACGTATCGAGCTGCATTTGCGCCAGCTGGTTCCCGCTTGCCGCTTTTTCCTCATATGAAGGAAGGATCGACTGCATCTCTTCCAGTTTCATCTGCCCGGCAACGACGTATTTTTCAAGCTCCATATAGTATTTGATATTGTTTTCATACATTTCATCGAGCGTGTAGTTCGTCTTCGTCATCTCATCTTTGTATTTTGAAATCTCAACGTGGATTTTTTCAATCTCTCCGCCAAGCGTCTGATACTTTTTAAAGATTTTTTCAATCATGCTGCCGCCGCGTTTGAAAATTTTCGCCATTAATCCCTTTGGCTCATCAAAATCATTTTTGTCGAAGCGGTCCATGATTTTCCCAAGCTGAGTCAGCATTGTGCCGGAGTCTGTCACGCTTGTTGTTTTCATCATCCCTAAGATGCGGTCAGAGAACTTGGATATTTCAACGGCCGGCTCCTTGCCGTACTCAAGCAGCTCCATTTGGTTTTTGACGTCAATTTGTTGAGCAAGCCGCTTCACTTCTGGTTCCTGACGAAGCTGAAGACGGATATCGTCAGCTTTTTGCTGGGAAATCTCTTCATTTTTATCGAGAACAAGCGGATTTTGATTTTCTGTTGTCATGCTTTTCTTCTCTCCTTATTTTTGGGTAATGGTTCTGAAGAGCCTTTTCACAAGCGAAGGCTCTTTGTAGTCCTGCTGAAACACCATGTCATCCAGCCAGTGGATATCATACTGGTCATCTTCAATAAACTGCTCAATATCTTGGTGTCCGGGCGGATTATAAATGATGATATCGATTCCAATTTCATTCAGGAACAGCAGGGCAGCAGCATCCGAACGCGTGAGTCCGCCGCTCATTTCCGTATGATATAAAACGAGTTTCGGAACGGTTTGCGCATAGTCGAACATTTGAATCAATTTCAGCAGATTAGCAGGCAGATTTGTTGTTTGTTTAAACAAATAGATTTGAACATCCTTGACTTGTTCCTGATGCAAAGCTTTAAGCCGCGGGTGCCTGCACATTCTCGAAATCGTTTTGGCAATGGCAGTCTGAACGCCCGCCGGCAGCTGTTTGTACTGCCACACATTGCTTGCCATCAGCTTGTCCGGATCAATGTTCCCTTCTTGATCAAGTGCGTGGCTGTAGTGAAATTGATAGTTCGACTTTATTTCTTCTGTAAATGGAAAGCTTCTGACCATTTCTGTTTCCTGATAATCCGCTAGAGTATGAAGCCTGTTCCAATATTCCTTATTGTCTTTCGACACGCCCATAATTTTGGCGAATACATTCGGAATCTCAATGGAATGTTTATCAGCTTTGAAATTCGGCCGAATAAAGGCGCGTTCTTTCGTGATTAAAAACAATTCATCATAGGTCGTTTTCAGCGTAACGGACACCGGTGTGTGATCTCTGAACTGCCACGGCTTATACAGCATGGATTCCTCGTGATTCAGCACATGTTCAATTTCCTTTGTTGAGCGGTAAGCCACTGTTGATTTCCGGTCTGGTTTTTCTTTCGGAAACGGCTGAAGCTCCGAAACATCCGGGAGCTTTTCCGTAAAACCGAGCTCCTGCTTCGGGTCGACAAGCGCCAGCTGATCCGTTCCCGCCGGATGGAACAGCAGTACATCACAGCCGACCAGCATCAGATAATATAAGAAATAGAGCTGGCTTTTCGTCGCATCTCCATACCAAACAACCTTCGGCATCTCCCGCTCTATATCGGTTTTTTCCAGCCAAGGGTTCAGATGGTTTAAGGAAAACTTCGAGACATCAAGCAGCACTCTGCGAAAATCAGGATGATTCAGCCCCTTTTCATGACTGTCCGCAAAGGTATGTAAAAGCGTCATCAGCGCTTTTCTTAAATGGCGGTGCATCAGGGGATTTGAGTGCTTCGCAATCAGCTTTTCCCCGTCCAGAAAGGCAACAAAGCGGCTGACTGACAGCCCTTTTTCTTTCTGATTGATGGAATGAATATGCTGAAGCTTTTGAAATGTTTCCGGTTCGATTGTTTTATCAAGCGTTTCACTCAAAATCGTTATGCGGTCGTTTACAGACAGCTCATACAGCTCGTTATAGTAGTCCGTCTCATCAATAGGCGTGCCCAATATCTGCCCGGCAAGACGAGAAAAAGAAAGGCCTTGTGCAGTTTCATAGTGATCCCGCTCCGGCAATGGCTGAAACAGCAGGCTTTTCCAATCGCCATCAGCCGGAAGTGCTTTATGAATGGTTAGTTCTTCTTGTCTCATCATATCCTCCTTTCCGGTTTGTCATTGAACGATATTTCGGTAACAAAAAAGGAAGGACATTGAACCTCCCTCCTTGTTTTGTTTTATTCTTCTTTTGAAGCGGCTGTTTGTTCGCGCACCTGCTTTTGTTTATTGATGTAGTGAATGATCAATGTTACCGCAAATGCAGCGATAATGATAATGAAGAATACAGAGTGCGGCATTTCGTAATGGAAAGCGCTCCCCGCCATTTTCAGCGCGATAATGCCGATTAAGACGAATGCTGTGTTTTCCAGCTCAGGAATTTTATCAATCAGCACAAGGAATACTTTTGCCACTGTACGCATCATTAAAATACCAAGCATACCGCCAATCAGAAGCACCCATACTTTTTCAGATACTGCAAACGCGGCCAGGATGCTGTCCACAGAGAAGGCAAGATCCATTAATTCTACTGAAATGACAGTCGCCCAGAAGATCCCAAACGTGCGGACCATCCAAGAGTTTTTCTTGATGCCGTCCGCTTCCTCTTCTTTTTCGCCAATCCAGAAGTGCTTAATGACGAGCCAAGCCAGGTAAAGCGCGCCAAGCACCTTGATCCACCAGAATTTAATGAGAAGCATACCGAGCCCGATGAAAATAAACCTGAAAATATAAGCTCCAAACAAACCATACGTTAACGCTTTTTTCCGCTGTTTTTCCGGCAGGTGTTTAACCATGACCGCAAGAACAAGCGCGTTATCGGCCGATAAAAGGCCTTCCAGAACAACAAGGGAACCGATCAAACCCCAGGAAACAGGATCAGTCAGAACTTCCCCCCACATTTTCCAATCGAAAAATGAAGCATACGTAGACAAAATATGATGTAAAAAGTCCAAGTTTTTTCCTCCTATTAATTTGAAACGGTGACTTCTCTATTTGTCACTCGCTTACACTTGCAAACCGTAATTCCGGCACAATGCAGCCAGCCCGCCGGAAAATCCGCTGCCGATTGCATTGAATTTCCACTCGCCGCCGTGTCTGTAAAGCTCACAAACGACAACAGCTGTTTCAATGGAGAAGTCTTCTCCCAAATCGAAGCGAAGAAGCTCATTCTGCGTTTCTTCATCCACAACGCGGACAAATGCATTGGAAACTTGTCCAAAGTTTTGGCTGCGTGCTTCAGCGTCGTGAATGGTCACTGTGATGCCGATTTTCTCAATGTGAGCAGGGATTTTTGAGAAATCAACGATAATCTGCTCATCATCTCCGTCGCCCTCACCCGTGCGGTTGTCACCCGTATGGATGACACCGCCGCTCGGATGTTCAAGGTTATTATAGAAGACGAAATCGAGATCATTTACGCAGTTATCATGCGCATCAACTAAAAAGGCCGAAGCATCCAGGTCAAAATCGTGTCCGCCGGAGTACTTGTTTGTATCCCAGCCTAAGCCGATCACCGCTTTAGTCAGTCCCGGATTTGTTTTTGTTAAATCAATGCGCTGTCCTTTTGATAATTGAATGGCCATACTGCCTCTCTCCTTTCTGCTCTTCGTATTTGTCTTAACCGACTTGCAAACCGTAGTCTGTTGCAATGCGGGCAAGGCCGCCTTGGTAGCCTGAGCCGATTGCTGAGAATTTCCACTCGCCGTTATGTCTGTAAAGCTCCCCTGCAATGATTGCCGTTTCAATAGAGAAATCTTCTGCAAGATCGTAACGGATGAGCTCTTCATTTGTTTCTTCATTTACGATGCGGACAAACGCGTTTGATACTTGTCCAAAGTTTTGGCTGCGCGCTTCTGCATCGTGAATGGTAATAACAAATGAGATTTTATCAATGTTTGCCGGTACAGCGCTGAGATTTACTTTTACATTCTCATCGTCGCCTTCGCCAGCACCAGTCAGGTTGTCGCCTGAATGAACGACTGAACCGTTGCCGCCTTCAAGCTGGTTGTAGAAAATAAAGTCGTTTGGTGACGCGCATTTGCCTGCGGCGTCTAACAGAAACACACTTGAGTCAAGATCAAAGTCGTGTCCGCCGTCATACTTGTTCGTATCCCAGCCTAAACCGACAACAACCTTTGAAAGACCAGGATTTGTTTTTGTTAAATCTACTTTTTGTCCTTTTGCCAATGAGATTGTCATGTTTCATCCACTCCTTTTCTTTTATACGTATCGGCTGATAATATCTTCTAATCTCGTATCGTTTGTGCCTTCACCGATCGCCGCAAACTTCCACTCACTGCCGCTGCGGTAGATTTCTGCTGTAATCAGGCTTGTTCTGCCGGCGTAATTGTCTCTCAAATTGTACTTGAGCATTTCCTCGTGATTAGATTGATCAACTACGCGGATAAACGCATTTTGAATCATGCCAAAATCTTGTTTTCTTCTGACACAATCGTAAATGTTTACTACAAATACAAGCTTATCGATGTTTCCAGGCACTTTATCTAAATCTATCATAATTTGCTCGTCATCGCCTGCACCGTCACCCGTCAGGTTGTCGCCTGTATGCTGTACACCGCCGCAGCGGCTTTTCAGGTTGCCGAAATAAATCAGGTTTTTCTTATCGGTGAATTTTCCGTTTTCCAGCATCAGCACTGAAGCGTCACAGTCGATATTCGGACCGCCTCCGCCAAGCAGTTTGCTGAAGAATCCTCCGCCTGAGGACACTGGGTCCCAGCCGAGACCGACCATCAATTTTGACAGACCGGCTTTTCCTTTTGTTAAATCAATTCGTTGACCTTTTTCTAAAGAAATTGCCACACGATTCACTCCTACTCATCGAAATGTGAAGATAGTCACATTTATTTTTACGCTCACAAGGAAAATAAGCCGTAAATTACTAATATATACGTTTGTTATTATATCAAAGTTTCGTAAAAGTTAAGAATAATTGACGAAAAACCTCGAAAAAAAACTTCCATATTTGATATATGATTTGCAAATGCTATAAAGTGCGCTTCTTAAACAAACCATTTGACGCGGGCAAGTCATTTTGCCTATTCTGGTGTCACCATCTAAAAACAGACAGAAAGGAAGCGGCCTTTTGATTCATTTAAGCATACTTGATCAGGCACCTGTTTCTAAAGGAGAAAGCCCTGTGACAACTCTCCAGCATTCGGTTGAGCTTGCCCAATTAAGCGAAGAGTGGGGCTATAAGCGTTATTGGTTTGCCGAGCATCACAGCACGAAAGGACTGGCAAGCACAGCGCCTGAAATCTTGATCGCCCGCATCGCAGCACAGACAAACACCATTCGTGTCGGATCAGGCGGCGTGCTTCTGCCCCAATACAGCCCATTTAAAGTGGCTGAAACCTTTCGCCAGCTTGAGGCCCTGTATCCAAACCGGATTGACCTCGGCGTCGGCCGTTCCCCCGGCGGCACGACAAAAACCAGGCTTGCATTAACGGACGGGGTGAAAAAAAGCTTAACCGAATTTAACAGACAGCTGCAGGATGTCTCTTATTTTCTAACAGATTCCCTTCCTCCCGACCATCCGTATGCCGGAATCAAAGCGGCGCCCCTTATTGACACGGCACCCGAGCTATGGGTGCTCGGTCTTGGTGAAAACAGCGCAAGACGCGCGGCGCAACAGGGGATTGGATATGTATTTGGGCATTTCATTAATCCCGAGCGAGGAGAAAATGCATTCCGCATCTACCGGGAAAGCTTTCGGCCCTCAGCCCATTTTTCGAATCCATCCGCACTGTTTACGATTTTTGTCATTTGCGCAAAAACAGATGAAGAGGCAGAAGAACTCGCATTAAGCCAGGATTTGTGGCTTCTTCGCGTCGGAAAAGGCTTGGACAGCCGCGTGCCAAGCATCGAGGAAGCGAAAGCTCATCCCTATACAGCGTCCGATAAAAAACTCATAGAAGAAAACAGAAAGCGGATGGTGATCGGTTCTCCCACCACTGTCAAACAACAGCTGTTAGACCTCACAGGCTGCTACGAAACAAATGAAATCATGGTTCTGTGCAATGTGTTTGATTTTGAGGCGAAAAAAGAATCTTATGAGCGCCTTGCCGGATTGTTTCTATAAAAAAAGCAGTTTTCCCTAGGGAAAACTGCTTTTCATGTTATCGGCTTCTTTTTTTGCGCTGAGCTTCTTTTTTGATAAACGTCCAAACTCCCTGAACTGCAAATCCGATTAATAGCAAAACGATCAATAGCAGGGTAATAGACGGACCTGGCGGCGTCCCGAGCTGATAGGATGATGTCAGTCCCGTAAATACGCTGAATAATGAAATGAGTATGGCTGTAATGAAAACCATGTTAAAGCCTTTTGCAATTCTGATGGCGAAGGCTGCCGGCAATACGAGCAGGGCCGATACAAGAAGAACCCCGATGATCGGAATAATGACTGAAATCGCAAGGCCTGTGACAATACTGAATGACAACGAGAGAACGTTTGTATTGATTCCCGATGTTTTGGCTGTTGCTTCATCAAACGTCAGCAGGTAGAGCGGCCTTCTCAGTACGATAAAATAAAGCAGGATCAGCAGTGTGATAATACTGATAATATAGACCTGCTGCTGGTTAACTGTCACAAGCGATCCAAATAGGTATTGATCGATGCTCATATTGGCTGTGCCTTTGGAAAGGCTGATTAAAAACATCGCGAAGGACAAACCAGCTGCCATTAAGATGGCAATGGACACTTCTGAATAAGTCCGATACGCCCGCCGCATGTATTCAATTCCGATCGCGCCGATGGTCACGACGACTATGCTTGCTGCGGTTATATTGGTGCTGAGAAAAAAGCCGATGGCAACACCTGACAATGAGATATGTGAAAGTGTGTCAGCCATTAAGGCCTGTCTTCTGAGAACGAGATACACTCCTAGTATCGGAGCCATGACGGCGATCATGCCGCCTGCTAGAAAAGCTCGTCGCATGAATTCCAAGTCAAACATTTCCATCCGCCTTTTTCTCCTCTCTCTAATCGAATCACTTTATCTAAAAATTGCTGTACTTCGTTTTGTTCGTGAGTAACCATCACAACTGTGCGGTTGTGATTTTTCACAAGGTGATGCATAAATTCGTAAAATCCTTTTCTGCTGTCGTAATCAACAGCTGTCGTCGGTTCGTCCAGCATCAGCAGATCCGGGTTGCTGGCGAGCATTCTGGCGATACAGATTTTCTGTTTCTGTCCGCCTGATAAATCACCGATTTTACGATGACGGAGCTCCCACATTTCCACCATTTTCAGTGCTTTTTCTACTTCAAGATGATCTTCTTCATTTAAACGTTTAAACCATTTCCCTTTTGTATAGCGGCCTGACTGAACAAGCTCCAGCACCGTGCTCGGAAAGCCGGCATTAAATGAAGAAATTTGCTGCGGGACGTACCCTATGGTCAGGCGTTTCCCTTCTGTATTCCTTTTACTGATCGTCACTGTGCCTTCCCACGGTTTCAGCATGCCGAGCATTACCTTTATGAGCGTCGATTTAGAGGCGCCGTTTGGTCCAGTGATGCCGACGAACTCACCGCTTTCAATATCAAGTGATACTTTATCTAAAACAGGCGTATGGGAATAGCCGAAAACGATATCTTTCAATGAGACGAGATTCATGTTAATCTTCCTTTCTCACAAAGAAATAGTGTGCACCCTCCGGCGCACACTATCTTATGATTTAACCAATAGTGAATCTTTCAGGGCATCGAGGTTTTGTTTCATAATGTCGATATACCCTAAACCTTTATCCTGTTCTTCTTTGCTCAAGCCTTCCAGTGTATTCAGCACTTCTGTCTTCGCGCCGATTTCACTGGCGAGCGTATCTGCGACCTTTGAGGATGCAATTTCTTCAAAGTAAATGACTTTTACATTATGTTCTTTGGCATATGTTTTCAGCTTTGCCAAGCTGGCTGCGCTCGGTTCTTGGTCAGGTGAAAGCCCTGCAATCGGAACCTGCTTCAAGCCGTATTCTTTTGCCAGATAGCCAAAAGCTGTATGCTGCGTGATAAATTCTTTTTTCTCCGCTTTTTTTGCGGTTGTACGATATAGTTTATCAAGATCCTGCAGTTTTGCAATATATTCTTTACTATTTTTCTCATAGTATTCTTTGTTATCCGGGTCCTGCTTCACGATTTGCGCTGTAATATTTTTAACTTCCTTCTGTGCCAGAACAGGGCTGAGCCATACGTGAGGGTCCATTGCATGACTGTGCTCATGCTCCCCATGATCATGCTCTTCGTGTTCTTCTTCAGAGCCTTCCATTAAATCAATGCCTTTGCTTGCATTAACGAAAACGGCATGGCCTTGGCCCATGCTTTTTTCAGCTGACGGAACCCATGTCTCCATGTATTCACTATTATAAACGAACAAATCAGCATCCTGAATGTTGGCAATGTCTTTCGGCGTCGGTTCCCAATCATGCGGTTCAACGGAAGATGGGATTAACAGATCCACATCGCCTTTGTCTTTTACAATTTGTTTTGTGAATTCATACATCGGATAGAACGTTGTGACAACGTGCAGTTTATCATCCTTTGAATCCGCCGACCCTTTTGTTGATGAGTTGCCGCATGCTGCAACTAATAAAAAGCACGCTGCAATCACAAACAAACCGCTCCATTTTTTAAACATATCGTATATCCCCTCTTTTTCAGTAACTTTAAATCAAAATGATAACGATTTTGTAATCCTATATCATAATAAACCGAAGTCATTACGTTTTGCAAGAATAAATTTCATTTTCATTTATTCTTCCCGCCTGCAGAGCGAATATATGTACTAAAAAAACCCGGCTAAAAATGCCGGGCTACTTCAATCATTAGTTTGTTTTGTCCAGAAGATAGACCCTGCTCTCATAAGGCCGGAACACCATTTCGTCATCAAGATCATCGTTGTTATAATTGCTGAGAAGCAGTGAGGCCTGAGCTTTGCCGCAGTTCTTAGGCCACTGAAAAACAGCCTGCTCTTTTGAAAAATTATTGACCGACAAAAGCTGTTGTTTACTGTTTTCTCTCATGTATACAAACAACTGCGGATCGTCCGGAAGCAAAAGATCAAAGCTCCCTTTCATGAGGTCAGCGTACTGCTTTCTCAGGCTGATCAGCTTTTTGTAATAGTTTAAGACAGAATCAGGATCTCCCTGCGCTTCCTCCACATTGATTGCGGTGAAGTTCGGATTGACCTTCAGCCAAGGCGTGCCGTCAGTAAATCCGGCATTTTTGCCGCTGTTCCACTGCATCGGGGTCCGGGCGTGATCCCGGCTTTTGGCTAAGATCGATCTCATCACATCATTTGGATCATAGCCTTTTTCAAACACCCGTTTATGATACATATTGATCGTTTGGATATCTTTGTAGTCTTCAATCCGGGTGAACGGCGCGTTTGTCATCCCGATTTCTTCTCCCTGATAAATATACGGCGTGCCCTTCATAAAATAAATTACGGCTGCCAGCATTTTCGCTGATGCTTTGCGGTATTCCCCATCGTCTCCGAATCTGGACACAATCCGGGGCTGGTCGTGGTTGCACCAAAACAATGTATTCCAGCCTTGATGTTCAAGTTCTTTTGCCATTTTGTCAAAACCGATTTTAAATCAGAAAGCTCAAGGGGCTTCAAATCCCAATGTTCTTTTCCGGGCTGCTGATCAAGCTCCATATGCTGAAAGTGAAAAATCATATTCAGCTCATGCTTATCTGTTCCCGTATATTTCAGGCCTTCTTCCGGTGTGACACTGCCGACCTCTCCGACAGACATGACATCATATTGGGAAAACACTTCATCTGTCATTTCTTTTAAATAGTCATGGATTTGTTCGCCATTTGGCTGAAAGGGCTTCGGCTCTGCCTGCTGATTGATATAGTCCTCATACGAAGGAAGATATTCTTTCTTAGAAATGAGATGGAGCTGATCAATTCGCAAACCGTCGACCCCTTTATCGAGCCAAAATTTCATCATGTCATACACCGCCTGGCGAACTTCGGGATTTTCCCAGTTTAAATCAGCTTGTTTGACGGCATTCATATGGAGATAGTATTCTCCGGTGTGCTCTTCGTATTGCCAGACCGGGCATCCATAGTTTGAGAGCCAGTCCGTCGGCGGGCCGTTCTTTGTGCCGGGACGCCAATAATAATAGCTGCGGTATTTGCTGTTTTTGCCCAGCTCCGCTTCTTTAAACCACGGATGCTCGACCGAGGTGTGATTTAACACAAAGTCCATCACCAGCTTTAATCCCCGCTGATGCACCTGGTCCAGCAGCTCGTGAAAATCGTCCATTGTTCCGTAAGAATCCATAATCGCCTTATGGTTTGTCACATCATAGCCGTAATCAACATTCGGAGAAGGATAGATCGGGCAAATCCAAATCACATCTGCCCCGAGCTCCTTTATGTAGTCAAGACGGGAAATAATCCCCCGCAAATCCCCAATTCCGTCTCCATTGCTGTCCTGAAAGCTTCTCGGGTAAATTTGGTACACCACTGCATCCTTCCACCAGTCCGTTTTCATCCCGCAATCCCCCTGTTTTGTGTTCTATTCAAGCTGAGATGGATAAAGTGTCATTCCGCCGTCGACGAAAAGTGTTGCGCCGGTCACATAGCTTGCTTCCTCAGATACGAGCCAAGCTGCTGCTGCCGCCACTTCTTCAGGCTTTCCGAAGGCTTTCATCGGGATTTTTTTCAATTGTTTTTGCCTGCTCTCTTCCTTTTTCGTATCAACATTTGATTCTGTGGCAATGGTGCCGGGCGCTATCGCATTGACGCGGATTCCCTTATCCGCATAATTGAGCGCCAGCGTTTCCGTCATCATCTTGATGCCGCCTTTGGATGTGGAATACTGAACGTTTACAGGGCGCGGAATCTGCTGGTGAACACTTGAGATATTCAGCACATTGCCCTTGATATTGTTTTTCATCATGTGGTTAAGTGCTGCTTTCGCTCCCAGAAAGGTTCCGGTAACATTGACATCAATCACTCTCTGCCAATCTTCAAGACTCATCTCATGCGGCATCGCCTCAACGCCGTTAAAACCAGAGTTGTTTACCATCACATCGAGCGTGCCGAAATGCTCTAAAGCTGTGTCCAAGAGCGCCTGAATCCCCTCTTCTTTTGACACGTCCGCCTCAACTGCGACGGCTTTCCCTCCGTTCTGTTTAATGATTTCCAGGGTTTCATCGGCTCCAGACGGGTCGCTGTGGTAGTTTACAACAACATTCATTTTCTCCTGTCCGAACCGTTCCGCAATGGCTTTCCCGATTCCTTTTGAAGACCCTGTCACAATCGCTGTTTTTCCGGTTAAATCTTTGTACATACTTGATATCCTCCTCTGTTTCTCACTATGCAGTGGAAAATACCCTGTTTTTCCGAGTTGAAAACAGCACAAAAAAAGCAGAGAACCTGTAGTTCTCTGCCATTTCCTATTGAAAACGCTGCTCGGCAAGCTTCTTTTTAATATTCATCAGCCTGCGGTAAAAGAAAGCGGCGGACTCGTAATGTTCCAACTGATTGAAACGTTCCGCTGTATCATGCAGCAGATCTTCGGCGTCAGCAAGAAGCTGCCTGGATTCCAGCAGGTCAAAGCATTCTGTAAGCACGTTCAGGTCGCCGCTTCCAAGATACAGCTCATGAATGAGGCGGAATTTCGTCAAGTACATGTCATCCTCCCATTCAGCCGCGCTCTTTATCCCGCGGTCATAAGCCTCTACTGCCTTGTCGTATTTTCCCTCTTTACAGTAGATATGGGTCAGTGAAAATACAGCTTGAACAGCTTGCTGAAAGTTGTGCTCCTCAAAAATGGCGGCGGCTGTTTTGAAATAGCCCTCCGCTTCTTTGTAATCACCCAGACTGTACTTACAGTGTCCGACATTATAATAGGCAGCGGCGATCATGTATGCTTCTTCAAGCTGCCTGGCATGATCTAAAGCGCTGCACAAGTGGGTCAGTGCTTTTTCATGATGATACACATCGGTCAAATTTCCGGCGATGATAAATTCACACTGAACCCGGCGGCGACCGTACAGTTCATATTTCGTATAGATATCAAGCGCCTGGCTCGCATAATTCATGGAAAAATACGTTTGTTTGATGTGATAATACACTTCTGCGACTTTAAAAAGAAACTCAGCTTTTTCGATCTCATCCTCGACATACTCGAGCTTTTCCTCGGCATGTTTATAATGGTCGATCGCTAATATGAAATTTTTCTGCTTGAATTCGTACATTCCTCTGAAATAATAAAAGTAGTATTCCAGTAAGCCCGTGAGTTTTTGCTGATTGCTTTCAATTTCGTTCAGCATATCAGAGAACGGAGGCTTGGTGTCGCTGTCTTTCACCGGCATCAGCTTATCAAGCATGATTCGATGCCGGAATTCCATCAAAGAAAAATATAAAAGCAAGTCCTGGTTCTCTTCCATATCTTCTAAATCATATTCAATCTCCTGCTTTAACGCTTCTGCTTGATCTGCTTCAAATGCGCGAATGAGCTTGTACCATTCATTCAGCTTTACTGCTACTTCTTCTGATGGAATCTTTGCTCTCATCGGTCTGCCTCCTTCCTCCTGCTACTATTTATGTTATATTTTATCATAGCTGTTCGCTTTTAGAGAGAGTCAATCACTTAAAAGCGTTCACATTCAGCACAACTTGAGAAAGTGAGACCGATATGAAGTTACCCGCAAAAACATTTGTTATCTTATGTATTCTATTTCTTCTAGATCTTTGTTTTAGTTATATTCGGCATGAATGGCATTCTCAAAACGCCTTGCAGGACATGCCTGTCCCCTCGGATCTTCATCCGATTGTGAAGCAGAATGCCGATGCACTCAAAGCCGCTGCAGCGAATAAAGGCATTACCGTCGTCATTACTGAAGGATTCAGGTCCTTTAAGGAACAAGATGAATTATATAAACAGGGACGTACAAAAAAAGGGAATATTGTCACCTATGCAAGAGGAGGGGAATCGTATCATAACTATGGTTTAGCGATTGATTTCGCCCTTCAAAAAAAGGATGGAAGCATCATATGGGATATGGAATATGACGGCAATCAAAACGGAAAATCAGATTGGCTGGAGGTTGTCGAGATCGCTAAGACACTCGGTTTTGAATGGGGCGGGGATTGGAAACGATTCAAGGACTACCCCCACTTGGAGATGATTCCTAACTAGACACCCCTCACAGCCTTTTCTTTTTCCTTATGTGCGCATCAATATAGGAAGGGTAAACCGGCTTATAGACAAGTTTGTAGTGCTGGTCACTGCCTGCAGTAAAGTCAGGCTGCCATTTCAGCTTCACATCAAAAGCGGCTAAAAACGCTTCTCTCGCTTCTTCAGCGGAAACATCCGGCCTGTGATTTATCGCTTCCAATTGTTCAGGTTCAATATCAGGCGCCATAAAAGCGTCAATCAACCCAGTTTCCGGATTGACAATGATGCGGGCAGCGCCGAACCGCAGCGGCACTCCTTTATACCAGACAGAAAAATGGTTGCGGACTCTCCCTCTTTCATCAATTCGGACGGGATTCACCCTGAAAAACTCAGCCGCTCTCGGATAGAGGGCATACAAAAATTGAAGCGCTATCTCTTGGCATTCTTCCGTGGAGCATTGGTGGTTGTTCGGCCGCTCCATAAAAGAAAGCGCTGCTTTTAATTTTCCGGTTCTTTTATCCGTCTTCATTTTGATTGTGTTTTTATTTCTCGTTTCAAAATAGCTTCCTATGCTTAAATCCTTACGCTCCGGCGCATCGCCCCTGCGCCACGTGCTTCCAATTTGTTCCCCAAAGTCTCTTTCACTGACTTTCTGCATATCAGAGGTAAAACCCAGCAAGGCA
Source organism: Bacillus sp. EU52 (assembly GCF_037964975.1). NCBI lineage: Bacteria > Bacillati > Bacillota > Bacilli > Caryophanales > Bacillaceae > Bacillus > Bacillus sp. EU52. The sequence continues at coordinate 295,509 of NZ_CP150177.1, read as the reverse complement.
AATATATCAACTTCTTCCTTGTTCTGAAGCGGCGGCAGTGACGCCGTGTTTTCTATTCTTTCATCTGCGATATGCTGGTCGGGCACAATTTCGTCTACATCTGCGGGATAGCTGTATCCCGGGAGAATCGGTTCATATACAAGCCTTGGTTCCTGTTCGCCATCAATGACATCGTACATCAGCTCAAAAGACATTGTGTTTAAGTAATGGGACACAACCTTCTCTTTTGCTACAAATTCCGTCGGAACTTCGGCTTTATGCCCTTCCCCGTAATATAGAAAGTGGACAATCTGACCGCTGCGTGTCATATCAATTAAAAAGCCGGAATTGGGAATCGGAAGCCCCAGCTCCATTTTGGTATAGACAAACCGGATGTGCTGCCCCCGTTCTTCCTTGCCTTGAAAATGAAAATTCATAAATGTGCCGGGATGATTGGCAGCGGCAAACTGAAGAGCCGTCAGCTTCAGCTCGGCATCTGGAAGTTGTTTGTCTGGTTCGGAGCGGACAGTTGTTGAAAAGGTGAGCAAAGCGCCGTCATTTCTAAGTTCAACTGTAATGTGCTTTTCCGGATCTTTAGGGTCCTTCCAGATAAAATATGCCTGCCCGTTCTTCTTTTGCTTTTGGTCGTAATCTTCTATCTCAAGCTCATAATGCGTCGGTACATTTCCGATCTCCTGCGCCTTCTTTTTCAGCTGTTTATTAACCAATGAAGTCATCCCTTTCAAAGAGTCTACGACAAAGAGAATCCTGTTTATTATATAAAAAGACCTTTCTTCATTTAAAGTGAAGAAAGGTCCTTTTCTATTATTGTCATTGTTTTTCGAGATTCTTTCTGTTACTTTCATCACACACTCTCTTCTATACCTGAGGCAATTGCGTGACTTTTGGCTGTTTTACCATGAGCTGAAGACAGGCTCTCCTGTATGTGCATCGATAAAACGCGGATACACCGGCTTATAGACGAGCCGGTAGCTGTGTTCTTCATCATCTCCGTACTCTCTTTCCCAGCCAAGCTCAACTTTAAAATGCTGCCAAAAGATAGCCTTGGCTTGTTCAACTGAAATGGCCGGCACAGGATCAATGGTTGCCAGCTCATTTGGGTCAATATCCGGTCCCATATAAACGGTGATATACCCTGTCTGGCGGCTGACACAAATTTTGATCTGCCCAAATCGGAGCGGAACTCCGTGACAATGCGTTTCAAATGTAAAAACAGCGACTGCGTTTTCTTCTTCATCCTTTTCATCGTATCTGATCCTAAAATATTGATCGGCATTCGGAAATAAAGCAAACAGAAAGCGAAGCGCGATTTTTTCGCACTCTGCCAAGGTTACTGTCAGCGGCCCTTTTTCCTCCATAAATGACATGACGCCTTCGAGTTTTCCGGTTTCTTTGTGATAGATGGTTTTCAGCACTTGATGAGTCCGTCCCTTAAACCAGCTGTCCATGCTTTTATCCGCCGGCTGATACACAGGGTCATCCGGATTCCGCCAAACGATTCCAATTCTCCCATCTCCCAAATCCGCTTCCCGCTCTTTGACAAACCCATTTTCAATACCAATCATGCTGTCAGGATCGGCCTTTTCGCGGATGCCCTCGAATAAAGGGAGAGGAAAGCTCTCCGGCTCCCTGTAATCATCGTCATCATCAACTCCTCCTTGTTCTTCTTGAACCAAATCCGCAGGTACGGTAATCGCCCTACATTCAGGCTCATACACCAAATGCGGCTGATCATCTCCGTTTTTGTAAACAGAACGATGGAGAACCTCAAACAAAAGGTCGAACTCCACGTCCTTCTTGATAAAGGCAAGTGCCTCTTCAACATCCGCGACCCTCTTTGGCTTGATGATGCTGCCCGCTTCGCCGTAATAGCGGAAGTAAACGATCTCACCTGATAAGGAAACATCAGCCATAAATCCGCTCATGGGGAGAGGAAGCCCAGCCTCCATTTGAACATATGAAAATCTCACTTTATCGCCGTATGCAGGGTCATTTTCTTCACGAACAAAGGCAGAGAGTGCCCCCGGATGATGAGTCTCGACAAATTGGCGCATGATATCCTCTAGTTTCTCCTCAGACAGCCTTTTTCCGCTTTCAGGCTCAATATCACGGGAAAGGGATTCCAGCTCCCCGTCCGGTCCAAGTTCCACGATAATGCCGATATTCTCATCCTGAGGATCTGTCCAACAAAAATAGGCTCTTTTGTCATCACCGCCATAATCTTCAATTTCCAGTTTTAAGTGTGTCGGCACCCGGCCGATTTCCAGTGCTTTTTGTTTCAGTCCCTCTTTCTTCACAAAGGCGGCCCCTTTCATCCTTCTTAAGTTCCCTCCAACTAATCAAAAAGTAATAGTCTAAAATACACAGTTTTCTGAGTTTACCAGTTTTACCAGAACATTTTTCACCAAAAATAGGATGATGAACCTATTCAATATAAAAGCTAATAATCTTAAAATTAATTCCGTTGTAACTTTTTATAGGTCCATTCATGACAAAGGAGGGCGGAGTTTCCAGAAAATCCGGTGAAAACCGTGAGAAAAGAACTGATTTTTTTGGTTATATGATGCTAATCCATTCAAAAAGATCCATTTCTCAAAGACAAAAGACTCCCCTTTCCTAAACCATTTGAGGAGGAAAAATGAATGTTTCAGAAAAAAACGTACGCTGTTTTCCTAATTCTTCTGCTGATGATGTTTACAGCTGCTTGTTCCGGCAGCAAAACAAGCGCGGAGAAGAAAGAATCAGAAACAGAAAAAAGCTCAGATATAGCTCAAGTCAAAATCAAGGATGTCTCTTACACACTTCCGTCTAAATATGATAAGTCCACTTCAGATGACCAGCTTGTGTTAAAAGTCAATGTCGCGGTGAAAAACACAGGAAAAGACCCGCTGAATGTAGACAGTATGGATTTCACATTGTATCAAGGTGATACCAAAATGTCTGACACAGACCCTGAAGACTATAGCGAAAAGCTTCAGGGCAGCACGATTAACGCTGACAAATCCGTTGAAGGAAATCTTTTCTTCGTTGTAGATAAAGGCAAGCAATACGAGCTTAACTATACGCCGGAATCTTACGGTGATAAAAAGCCAAAATCAGTTACTTTTAAAATTGACGGAAAAGACAAAAAAATCCTGGCGACGGCAGATAAGCTCCAAGATTCTGCAAAAGCGTTATCAGCTTATGTTGATGTCCTTCTTTTCGGCAAAGATAACGCCGATTTCGAAAAAATCACCGGCGCTAACAAAAATGAAATTGTAAATGATTTCAATGAATCAGCCAAAGACGGTTATCTCTCAGCTTCCGGCCTTTCCAGCACATATGCGGACAGCAAAGCGCTTGATAATATCGTGAACGGCATTAAAGAGGGATTAAGCAAAAACTCTTCCATTCAGGCAAAAACGACTTCAATCTCTAAAGACGAAGCAATTGTTGAAGCCACAGTTAAACCTGTAGATGCATCTTCTCTTTCAGACCGTATCGAAGACAAAGTGAAAGACTACTACAGTAAAAACTCTAGTGCCAGCTATGAAGAGGCAGTGAAATACGCGCTTCAAGTCTATCCTGAGGAATTCAAAAAGCTTGGACCTGCTTCATCTGAAAAAACAGTTGAAGTGAAAATGAAGAAAAATGACATCGACCAATGGCAGCTTGATATGGATGATTACAGAGCAGCAGAATTAGTCGAAGCATTCATCAAAGAATAAAACACCAAAAGGAAATAGCCTTGACGGCTATTTCCTTTTTATTTAAAAATGTCGCTGATGAAATTCACTTCGTCTTCGGTGAGTTCAATGTTCAAGGTTTTCAGGTTATCCTGTAATTGCTCAGGTCGTTTAGCTCCTGGAATAATGGCATCAATCGCCGGTCTCGTTAACAGCCACGCCAAGGCGACATGTGCCGTATCCGCTTGTTTTTCCTCCGCTACTGCTTTCAGCTTATCTACTTTTTTGAGATTGTGGATAAACGTTTCACCCTGAAATTGAGGTTTATCCTTTCTGAAGTCATCAAAGACTGTGTCTCGCGTGAATTTTCCTGTCAGCAGTCCGGACGCAAGCGGAAAGTAAGGAATAAAGGAGATGCCTTGTTTTTCACAGTATGGAAGAAGCTCTTTCTCGGCATCACGCTGTATGAGAGAATATTCGGCCTGGAAGACCTCCAAATAGCCATCAGCATTAAAATCCTGCAATTGCTGATAATCGAGGTTCGAAGCGCCGATTGCTTTGATTTTCCCCTCATCCTTCAACTCTTTCAAAGTGCCCGCCACTTCAGCGAGAGGTGTTTTTCCATCCGGAAAGTGAACATAATACAAATCAATGTAATCTGTTTTCAGCCGCTTCAGGCTCTTCTCGACCTCGCTGCGAAGAAACTCCCGGCTATTGTCTAATTCAATGCTGCCGTCCACTTCTTTATGAGCTCCTTTGGTGGAGATGATGAGCTCATTCCGCACGCCGCGTTCCTGTACGACTTCGCCGATTAATTCTTCAGATCTCCCCAATCCATATATAAAGGCGGTATCGATAAAATTGACGCCGCCATCCAATGCCGTGCGCACTAAATCCTTCCCTGTTTCATCATTTAGATTTGGAAATAGATTATGCCCGCCGACCGCATTCGCGCCGAATCCGATCCGCTTCACCTTCAGCTTCGTTTTGCCGAGTGTACGTGTTTGATCCATTGTTCCTTCTCCTTTGAAACCAATTTTGATGAAAAATAGTGCAGGGTCACTTTTTGTATTAGATATCCTTTTTCTATTTTCCTTCTTTTTTCAGGATATACAAAAAGGAGAAAGTGTATTTCTCCTTTCGCAAGTTTATTTTGGGAGAACCCATTTGTCTTTCAGGAAGCAGGCTCTGGCTAGTAAAAAGAAGATGGCGATGAGCACGGCGATGGTTCCTGACGTAGACAAAATGGCAGCCGGGTCAACCATCCCGAATAAAAGCTGTTTAAATAACGCATGCAGGTTCAGAAACGGGATGAGAAAGTATGATAAGTCAAATTGGTTCGGTGCCTTGCTGAAGATGAAAAACATCGGGAACACAGGCAGAAAGACGACGAGAGACATATAACTTTGCGCTTCTTTTACCGAGCTGGACATGATGCTGATGAAAAGCTCCATCGCAGATATCAGCAATGCAGAGAGCACAATGATTAAGGCTGAAGCGCCGATTACACTCCACATATGATCTCCCAGCTGGAAGGCCGTTTTTAAATTTTCGGTAAATAACACGGTGGACAAAATCAAAAACACCAAAGCAAATACACCTGAAGCCACGCCAAAAGTGGAAACCGCAAGCCACTTGCCGACCAGCACTTTGTTTCTGCTGACTGGCGTTAATAGCAGCGCCTCGATTGACTTTCGGTCCTTTTCACCGGCCATGATATCAAGAGCGATCGGCATTGCGCCGGAAACAATGGAAGTCAGAATCAGCATGGGCAGAATGGCGGAAAGCATAATAGCGGAAGTCCCTTTCTCCTCATCCGCTTCCTTTTGCTGAATTGTAAACGGCTGGATCACCGATTGATCAATATGCTTATTTGTTAAACGTTGCTGCACAATTTCATTTTTGTACTGATCTAAGGCAGACTGCACAAGCTGCATGGCATTTGACGACCCTTGATCGATTGAATTGCCGTAAACATCAACCTTAAAAGGTGTCATGCTGTTGACATATGAGTCGAACTCTTTCGGGACGTTCAGATAGGCATCTGCTTTTCCTTCATCAACTGCCTCTTCAGGCTTTGCAAATGTTTTTACGCTGATTTCGTCAATCTCATTAAGCTTGCTTTCCAGTGCGGGCGGAAGCGAATGGCCGACAGCCAGCGTGTACTGCTCCCCTTTGTCGGACAGCATGCTTTCATAAAAGAAGACAAGTCCAAGCATCATAATCATCGGCACTAAGATTGTGAGTAATATCGTTTTTCTGTCGCGCAAAGCGTCGATCATTTCTTTTTTATAAATATGGCTCAGCATTTAAGAAATCCCCCTGACAAGCTTAGACATAAAGATGTAATTCAAATCCTCACTGCGCTCGCTCTCGTATAGTGATTCAAGTGCCCCTCGGTAAATCACCTCTCCGCTGTGAATCATGATGACACTGTCACAGAGCGCCTGCACTTCCTCCATAATGTGGCTGGAGAAAAGAATCGTTTTTTGTTCTCTTTTCAGCTGCTGTATAAATTCGCGGAAGATGTTACTTGACGTAATATCAAGCCCAGTTGTCGGCTCATCAAATAAAATGATGTCCGGATCGTGAATCAGCGCTCTGGCAATGGCGACTTTCTGCCTCATGCCTTTCGAAAACCCGCCCACTCTCCGGTTCATATAATCGCGCATGCCGAACCGTTTCGATAAATCTTCTATTCTTGCTTTGATCTCGTGGCGGTTCAGCCCATACAGCCTGCCGAAGTATTGGAGATTTTCTTTAGCGGTCATCCTGTCGTAAAGCCCGGTTTCTCCTCCGAATAAGACACCGATTCTTTTTTTGACTTCAGCCGGCTGCTTGACCGTGTCAAAGCCGTCTACTGTGATTACACCCTGTGATGGTTCAAGCAAGGAAGCAATCATTCTCAGCATCGTCGTTTTGCCGGCACCGTTTTCTCCGAGAATGCCGACGACTTCTCCTTTTTCAATTGTTAAGCTTACATCTCGCACCGCTTTGACTACTTTTTTCTTATCCTGAAACCTGCGGCTGCAATCGGTCAGTGTAATCATGTCACAATCTCCCTTATCTTTATTTCTAGTAATGACTATATACGAAAAGCTGGATTAGTTGGATAAAGTTGTCGCGAAGAGTTCTTTTTATGTCGCGAAATGGGATAGAATAAAGATGATTCTATGTAACTAGGGGAATGATAATGGTAAAAGTCGGACTTGTAGATGATTATCGAGTAGATTTAGAGAAGCTGGAAGCGATCGTGTCCAGAATGCAGGACGTCGAAATTGTCTTTTCCACCGATTCAGCGAAGGAAGCCTACAGGCGGGTAAAGAACGGAGACATTGATCTTCTGCTTGCCGATATCGAGATGCCCCATATGTCTGGCTACGAGCTTGCTGATTTGATCAAATCCCATTCACTTGATGTGGATGTGATTTTTGTTACCGGTCACGGCGGTTATGCGGTTCACGCCTTTGACCTAAATGTCCATGATTATATTATGAAGCCGTACTATGCCGACCGTCTGGCCGCTTCCTTCGACCGCTACTTGAAAAAGAAAACGGAAACGAGTTTGAATGGGCGTATATTGATAAAGCAAAAGTCTGAAATGCACGTCCTGCAAAAGAAGGATATTATTTTCGCAGAACGGACGGGACGTTCGACGACGATTGTGACAACCGCCGAAGAGGTGCAAACGTATCAAACATTAAATGATATTAAAGGCGACCTGCCCGAAAAGGATTTTCTTCGTTCGCATCGTTCCTTTATTATCAACATTCATTACATAAAGCATTTTTCCGCTTATACCAAGCATTCATTTACAGTTTCTTTTGAGGGAACGTCTAAAAAAGCGATGATCACCAAGCAGCAGCTTGATTATTTTCAAAACTACTACTTTTGAGGAGTTCAGAACGTGATTACCCTTTTTCAATGTCTTTATCTGGTTTTATTTAGTTTCATATGTTATCAGGGAGCTGCTGCTTTTTCACACAGCACAGCCGTCTCTTGGCTCACCGCTGTTTTAGGCGCAGCTGCTGCAGGATTGTACATTTGGAATACGAAGCGGGTGTGGAAACACTGTTCCTCAGGGCTTTGTGCATGGATTGCCGTGATTCAAGTGATGTCGGCGGGAGTGGTGCTGATCGGCACAGACATCATGCCGGCATTATGTGTAATCGCGATATTTGCAGGGTGTGAAGGGCTCCGTATCGGACAGTCTGCTTTACAGGCAAGGCTTTCTGATCAAATTGATAAGCTGACTCAAGCTGAACAGCACGCCAATCAAATGCTGATTGATGTCAGAAGCCGGAATCATGACACAATGAAACATATCACTGCAATCAAATCAGCTCAGCCCAAGGCAGATACACAAGCATATATTCAAAACTGGGCGGATCAATTCAGGCAATATGACCGTTTTTTGAAAGGAGAGAACGCGTACGTTGCAGGGGTGCTTTATGATTTTTTAGAAAAAGCCCGCGCCTCGAATGTGAGTGTTTCGCTGCATATACATACACCGCTTTCTTCCCTTCCGTTTTCGCCTGCTGATCAGGTCAGCTTGGTCGGCAACATATTAGAAAATGCGCTCGACAGCGCAGCGGAGGCCCGAGAAAAAGCAGAGATTAAACTGGAAACTTCACTGCGCAGCGGACTTTATGTACTGACTTGTGAAAACAGCACTCCCGGGATGGACCCAAAAGTGCTCGATACAATTTATCAATCGTTTGGCCGCTCAACGAAAAACGACGCTCATGAAGGCATGGGCACATATATCATTCAAAAACTGGTGAAGAGCGCTTTTGGCAGGCTGGATTTTACCTACCGCCACCCCGTCTTCCGGTTAGAAATCAAAATTCCGTTTCAGAAATAAAAAAACCTTGAAAAGCCTGGCTTTTCAAGGTTTTTTCCATTATGAGGATAACGCTTGTGCAAAACGATCCGCTTCATCCTGCAGCGTGCTTTCAATTTCTTTGTAACGGCTGGAAATCGTTGATGCGCTGACGCCGTATTTTTTCGCCAGTTTAGCTTGAGAAACGGACGCGCCGTTAAGAGAAATCGCGTTTACATAATATTCAACTGCCGCAGCAAAAGCTTCCGGCTTTCTGATGACAGGTGATTTTTTCTCGCAGAATGTTTTCCAGATGTCAATAACAGCTGGGATCAATTCAGTCGGATACTCTTCCCCGCTCATGCCTTCTTCAATAGCCGCAGCGGTTTCTTTCTCCAAGTCGTTTGCCCACTCAACAGTGCTTACTTCCGCTTTTTCTGCTTGTGGCTCTTCATCTTTCTCAGCTAACAACGCGAACAGAACGTTGTTGAATTCCTGCTTCATGAAGTCCTCCGGCGTTTTGCCGTCCTTCACAGCGGCATCCGCATATTTCTTCACCTTGCTGATCAGCGCTTCTGTTCTCTTCACCGGGAAGATCGTGAACTGCATGAAGAATTCTGCTTTTTCCGCTTCGTGGATTGGGTATCCAAGAATCAGGCTTCCCACTGGAGGAAGGTCTTGATTGCTGGCGTCCATTTCCACTTCGAATTGTTTTGCCGTAATGACATCTTCAAAGTGAATGATGCCTTCCTTCAGGTCCTTCAGCAGCAATAAAGCAGGCGTCATGCTCTGCCATGATTCTACGATCTCACGCGTTTTCGGACGAGTGATCGAATCGCCTTTTTTCTGAAGGTACTCTTCGAAGATTGTCTTCTCACCAGCAAGCGGGTGGAAGAAGATTCCCCAGATACCCAAATTAAATACGCTGATGTCTTTCGTCTGTCTGTCCATAGCAGAAAGAAAATCATGCTGGTTGATAAAGCCTGAAATGCTTTCTCTATGTACTGTGAAGGCATACTCCACTAAGTCTTCCTGAATTTGTTTCGCTTCTTTTGCCGCTAGTTCCGCCGGGAAGTCGACAACTTTACTTCCGCAGCATTTTTTATATTTCTTGCCGCTGCCACATGGGCAAGGGGCATTTCGTTTCACTTTTCCCACAATAAACCCTCCGAATTCTGTTGTAACTTTTCTATTTTAACAAAAATAACTTCTGAGGGCTTGGTTTCGGGCTAAAAAAGAATTTGGTAATGTGATAAGCTGGCTGATTATGCCAATTTACCTATGACATTTTCACCAACTTTTGTGATTTAAGGCTTATCACCTATTCCCACTTTAGGCCCTTCTTTTTTACAATCATTAGGTGTTTATTTAACATTTTAAGGAGTGTTTCTATTGGAACTAGCTGGTTTCATGCTGCGCGCCTGCGCTCTTTTACTTGATGTAATCATTGCCGCAGCAGTGATTTTGGCAGCCGGATTTACGTTTGGCGATGGGTCCGCCGGTGTCATTATTGCCGCCATATTGATGCTGATTGTGTACCCTTTGCTGATGCCGCTGACAAATTGGAAGGGCACACTGGGCAAAAAAATCATCGGGCTGCAAATCGTGAGGGACGAAACACACGAGAAAATTTCTTTCCTACAGGCGATTGTCCGTTACATCATAGCGTGGGTGCATGTATTCTCCCGCCTGATCTATTTGACAGCCGCATTTACGAAGAAAAAACAAACCGTTCATGATATGGCGGCGAAAACCATTGTGCTGAAAGCAGAATAACCTTGAAGAATAGGACTCTTCAAGGTTATTTATCTCATTAGTTTGTATTCTGGCCCCCGCCGTTCAGCCCTTCTTTAATCAGGCTGTTGACTTGGCTGCTGTACAGAAGGCCGATGTGTCCAACGCCATGGATTTGAACGTTTCTAGCACCGTCTAATCTTGATAAATAATTCATGACAATCATATCGGCACTGCTGTAAATGGATGTGTATAAAATCTTTTGATTTGGATCTGTTCCCGGAAGCGCCTTGCCTGTCGTCAAACGGTTCGCGCCGCCAAGCGTCACGACGTTTGCAACTTTATTTCCGCCGTCCAGATTTTTTATGTAGTAAAGTGTGTTCGCGCCCCCCATACTGTGAGCGACAATATCCACTTTTTTCGCACCCGTTTCATCTAAAACCTTTTGCACAAATCGTGATAATACCGGGCCATTGTTATAATTTGTGCCTGTCTTGTCCCAAAAATCAACTGCATACAGCTTGTCCCGCGACCAGCCCTGAGATACGAGATAGCTCTTAATTCCCGCAAAATTGAATGATGCCCCTCCAATGCCGTGAACCATAACGACTGGATTGTGTTCAGCGGCTTTTACTGACGGCTGCAACGCAAACAGCGATGTAACAGACAGCATCAAAATTGTTACAAGTGCAATGATCCTTCTTTTTACAAATTTCATAATATCCTCCTTTTTTTGTAACAAATTCTTCAATTATATTACGTTACCAAATTAATTAAGTAAAGGGTAATTTTGGCTTATTTTTAAAGAAATTTTAAGATTCAGAGGTCATTATTGGTCCTAAAAAGCCAAAAAAAGAAGGCTTATTCGCCTTCTTTTCTTCAATACTCATTGAAATAAGCTTGGATTTTTTGAGGATCATTTGTTTTGGTAAGCGCAAGCATCAGCAACATCCGTGCTTTTTGGGGGTTTAAAGAGTTCGATGCCAGCAGGTCCTTTTCCGCATAGTCTTGGTTTGGTGTGACGACACCATTTCCCGTGCGGGTAGAGCGCACCACTGTGACGCCTTTTTTGACTGCGCTGTCCGCCCCTTTTTCGGCTGCGTCAGATAAAGACCCGTTCCCAGAACCGGCAAATACAATCCCCTTTGCTCCGGCTTTTTCAGCAGCGTCAAACAGGTAGCTTCCGTCATTTTGGTATCCATAGATAATGTCAACCTGCGGCAGCTCATCAAGATTAGAAACCGAGAAATCCGTGTCCTTCGTATGCTTACGAGTAATCTCATTATTAAAATAGATATCATCTGCAATTGTTCCGACGAAGCCCATTTCTTCTGATTTAAATGTATCTGTTGTGGTTGTGTTTGTTTTGGTGACATATCGGGCTGAGGCAATCCGGTCGTTAAGAACAACAAGCGTCCCTTTCCCTTTTGCCTCAGGGGCACCTGCCACTTTCACTGCATTGTACAGGTTAGAAGGCCCATCAGCGCTGATGGCTGTGGAAGGTCTCATCGAACCGACAATAACAACCGGTTTATCACTTTTCACGGTAAGATTCAAAAAATAAGCGGTTTCCTCCAATGTATCTGTTCCATGAGTCACGACGATTCCGTCTACATCATCTGAAGCGAGCAAGTCGTTGATGCGTTTCGCCAGCTTCAGCAATATTTTATTATCAATATTTGTGCTGCCGACGTTAACAATCTGCTCGCCGCTGACGTTTGCAATGTCCTTCATTTCTGGAACTGCCTCGATCAGTGATTCAACGCCGACAACACCTGCTTTATATTCAGTTGTTGAGGTTTTCGATTGATCGGCACCAGCTATCGTGCCTCCTGTCGCTAAAATTTTAATGTTTGGCAGATCCTTTTTTTCAGAGGCAGAAGCCGAAGAGACTTTTTGTGTCTGCGTTTTTTCTTTCGGGGATTCTTTTGTTTCAGGAGAATGTGAACATCCGGTAAAAACAAACAATAGTGCGGTAAAAAGTACGAGCATTCGTTGTTTTTTCATCTATTTCTCTCCTTACATCCATATGATGATTAATCATTGTACATTTTATCTATTCAGTCAAAAGATCAGTCAGCTTTTCTCTCAGTATTTTTTGTTGTCATATCCTTCTTTTTTTGTCTTTTCATACAATGAATTTTTCTTGACAATTGATGATTGAATCAAGATAATAGACCAGTCACTATATTTTTGATTGCAATTCAGTAAGGTGGGAATGTTATGAGTTATGGAGATTCCCGTGAGAAAATCCTTTCGGCAGCTACCCGGCTTTTTCAGCTGCAAGGGTATTACGGCACGGGTCTGAACCAGATTATAAAGGAAAGCGGCGCGCCTAAAGGCTCTCTTTACTACCACTTTCCCGGGGGTAAAGAACAGCTTGCGATCGAAGCCGTGAATGAGATGAAGGAGTATATCCGTCAGAAAATCGCGGACTGCATGGAATCCTACACCGATCCAGCAGAAGGCATTCAAGCCTTTTTGAAGGAGCTCTCCTGCCAGTTTTCATGTACGGAAGACATTGAAGGCTTGCCTGTGGGCTTGCTAGCGGCTGAGACGTCATTGAAAAGCGAACCGTTGCGCGAAGCCTGTCATGAAGCCTACAAAGAATGGGCCTCTGTGTATGAGGAAAAACTGCGGCAGACTGGCTGCAGCGAGAGGCATGCAAAAGAAGCCAGCACTGTGGTTAACGCGATGATTGAAGGCGGCATCCTTTTATCTTTGACGGCAAAAAACAGTACGCCGCTCCTTCATATCTCCAGCTGCATTCCTGACCTGCTGAAGAGATAAAAAAAACGACATACTACATGCAGTTGATAGAGAGGGGAAATGATTTTGGAAACAACAGCTAAAGCATCTCAGCAATACAAAGTGATGCCGATTATGATTTCCTTGCTGTTGGCCGGTTTTATCGGCATGTTCAGTGAAACAGCGCTGAATATTGCGTTAACCGACCTTATGAAGGAATTGAACATTACAGCGGCAACCGTCCAATGGTTAACGACGGGCTACCTGCTTGTACTCGGTATCCTTGTTCCTGTTTCAGGACTGCTGTTGCAATGGTTCACAACAAGACAGCTTTTTACCGTGTCACTTATCTTTTCAATTTTAGGTACATTCATTGCGGCGCTTGCGCCGAGCTTCTCGTTTTTATTAGCGGCAAGGATCGTTCAGGCACTTGGAACCGGTCTTTTACTGCCCCTAATGTTTAACACAATCTTGGTGATTTTCCCGCCTCATAAACGGGGCGCCGCAATGGGAACGATCGGTCTTGTCATTATGTTCGCGCCCGCCATCGGCCCAACTTTCTCAGGATTGGTTCTGGAGCATCTCAACTGGCACTGGATTTTCTGGATCTCTCTTCCATTCCTTGTGCTGGCGCTTGTTTTCGGTATCGCATATATGCAGAATGTATCTGAAACGACAAAGCCGAAAATCGATGTATTGTCTATCATCCTGTCGACGATTGGCTTCGGCGGCATTGTGTTCGGATTCAGCAACGCGGGTGAAGGCTCCGGGGGATGGTCCAGCCCGACTGTTATCGTGTCGCTGATTGTCGGCGTTGTCGGCCTTATCCTATTTTCAATCCGCCAGCTGACAATGAAGCAGCCGATGATGAACCTCCGTGCGTTCAAATACCCGATGTTTATTTTGGGTGTGATCATGGTGTTCATTTGTATGATGGTCATTCTGTCATCTATGCTGCTTCTGCCGATGTATCTGCAAGGCGGCTTAGTCCTCACTGCATTTGCATCTGGTCTTGTTCTCTTGCCGGGCGGTATTTTAAATGGATTTATGTCCCCTGTTACAGGCCGCTTGTTCGATAAATACGGGCCGAAATGGCTTGTCATTCCGGGATTTGTGATTGTCACCGTTGTACTATGGTTCTTCTCAAATGTCACGACCACTTCAACAGCTGTTCTGATTATCATCCTGCACACCTGCTTGATGATCGGGATTTCTATGATCATGATGCCTGCACAGACAAACGGTTTAAACCAACTGCCGCGCGAATTTTATCCAGACGGCACCGCCATTATGAACACGCTGCAGCAAATGGCCGGCGCTATCGGAACAGCGGTTGCGGTCAGCATTATGGCTGCAGGCCAGCATGATTATATGAGTACAGTCAAAAATCCTGCCGATCCGGCAGTCATCCCGCAAGCTTTGACAGCAGGCGTACAGCACGCATTTGTGTTTGCAATGATTGTTGCCATTATCGGTTTAATTGGCGCTTTCTTTATGAAGCGCGTGAAGGTAGATCATTAATATGAAAAGCCCCTGACTAATGTTCAGGGGCTTTTTTTATGTTTACTTATGGATCGTTTTCGCCGCGATTTCATCAATCGCGTGCCGCATTTCCTCCTTCGTATTATAAAAATGGGGAGCGAGACGGATGACATTGTCCCGCGGCGCGCAAATCACTTTTTTCTTCTTCAGCAACGCCGCCGTTTCCGATGCCCGCTCATCCCGGATCGCAACCATGCCCGGCTGACCCCCACCTTGTGCCGCCGCCAGCTGTAGGCCTTTTTCAGCGGCATATTGAACTGCATCGGCACAGATCGTTTTCACATGATCCCGGATATGAGAAACCCCAATATAATTCAGCAGCGATAAAGCCGCTACAGCTGCGGATACGCTGATAAAAGCTGGGGTGCCCGTTTGAAAACGACGCGCGCCTTTTGCATAAGCCCCATCAAATCCGTTCTCTCTGCCGAACCAAGCTGATGCTTTCGGCTTCAGTGCGTCAGCCAGCTCCTTCCTCACATAAAGAAACGCCACACCCGGTATGCCGAGCAAATACTTCCGGGTGCCTGCCGCCAGCATATCTACGCCCCATTCCTTCACATCAATGGGAATATGCCCGGCTGATTGATAAGCATCTACAAACAATAAAGAGACCTTTCTCTGAGAAATCTCGGCAATCGCTTTTATATCCTGAACATAGCCGTCACGATAATGAACGTGAGGAACACACGTCAGTACTGTTTCATCCGAAATATGCTTTTCATACTGTTCAAGCGGCAGCACGCCGTCTATTGATGGAATGACGGATACGGTATAATCGGAGTGTGCCTGCCAAACATGAGGCACCGCCGGAAAATCCATATCTGTATATACAACGTGCTTCTTTCCAAATGCAGTTAAGGACGATGCTACAGAAACCAGCGCATCAGAAACTGACGGCACAATCGCCACTTCATCCGGTTCAGCCCCGATCAGCTTTGCAAACTCGTTTCTCGCAAACTCTGTTTTTTCGATCGCTTCTTTCCAGTTCGTCCCCATATACAGCAGGCTATCATGATAATCCTGGATCGCCCTTGATACAGGCTCTGCCAATGCGCTCTGAGAACAGCTGGCAAGCATCGTATGCGTCTGCAAGGTTGGGAATAAATGACGATACTGCTGCGGTAAATGCTCCATTATGATTCACTCCTTTACATTATTTTGATGAAAAACCCATAAATAAACAATAGAATAAAAGAAAAAGGAGATGAGAAGATGAGAAAAAAAGTGCTGATCACTGGCTTTGACCCTTTTGACAAAGAAACCGTCAATCCATCATGGGAAGCGGCGAAACGGCTTAATGGCTTCGAGACGGAAGAAGCCATTATTACAGCGGAACAAATTCCAACCGTCTTTAGATCCGCTCTGGGCACTCTGCGCCAAGCCATTCAAACACATCAGCCAGATATCGTGATTTGTGTCGGCCAAGCAGGAGGACGGATGCAGATTACACCGGAACGGGTGGCGATCAACCTTGCAGATGCGCGAATCCCCGATAACGAAGGACATCAGCCGATTGATGAAGAGATTTCTCCAGATGGGCCCGCCGCTTACTGGACAAGGCTTCCCGTGAAACGAATGACTGCTAAGATGAAGGAGCACGGCATTCCAGCTGCGGTTTCCTACACAGCGGGGACCTTTGTATGCAACTATTTGTTCTACGGGTTAATGGATCACATTAGCCGGACATCCCCGCACATTCGCGGCGGTTTTATTCATATTCCTTACATTCCGCAGCAAACAATCGACAAAACAGCGCCGAGCCTCAGCCTGGACACGATTGTCCGGGCATTGAGAATCGCCGCTGTTACGGCCGCACAATATGATGAGGATGTGAAGTCACCGGGCGGTACGCTGCACTAAGCGGCCGCCGCTGTTTCTTCCCTCAGCCTCTTTTTGTAGACAAACGCCGATAGGGTGACACTCACTTCAAACAGGACAAGAAGCGGGATCATCACGAGAAAATCAGAAATAAAATCAGGCGGTGTAATCAATATAGATACGACAATCAGCAGAAAATAGGACAGCTTTCTCGCTTTGGCCAGTCTGTAAGGATTTAAGATGCCCAGCCTTGTTAAAAACATCACCACCAAGGGCATCTCAAACAAGAAGCCGAACGGCAGGCTCAAATTCACCATAAACCGAAAGTAGCGGTCAGCCGTAAACATCGTTTCAAAGTGGCCGGAGGATAAATGAGTCAAAAAGCTGAGCACGATCGGAAACAAGACAAAGTATCCGAAGGAGATGCCCGCCAAAAACAACGCAAATAAACCTGGTATGTACATGAGCGTCACCTTGCGCTCCGTTTTCGTCAGCGCCGGTGCAACGAAACGCCACAGCTGGTACGCGGCAACAGGGATAGAAGCCGCAATGGCACAAATGCCGGAAAGCATCATATACACCCAGAGGATTTCACTCGGCCCAAGCACAGCCAGCTTTCCATCCAAATCCCTGATTAGCCAGTCATAAATGTCCTGTACGAACAAAAAAGCCGTGATGAGAAATAGAAAAAATGCCGCGAGGGTTACGATAATCCGGCGGCGAAGCTCTTCTAAATGCCCGATCAAATGGGTTTCTTTTTTATCCATTCAAAAAAGCCCTCCCTTTCATAAAAAAAGAGGCAGACCCGGTGTCTGCCTCATCAGCATTCAGCCCGCGTTTTTGTCCTGCTTTACCGCTGTCAGCTCAGCTGATTTCTCTTCTTTTTCATCACCAGACACAAGTGATTTTGTGGCGCTTTTAAATTCCAGCAGTGTCCGTCCGGCGGCACGCCCGATTTCCGGCAGCTTGGAAGGGCCAAAAATAATGAGGGCGATGACGAAGATCAGAATCAAGCCCGGTATTCCAATGTTTGAAAACATAATTTCCACTCCTTAATTCGTGATTTTTGCCCGCTTCTTAATCATTTGTTTTTCGTGGGCTTTGTTGTGCGCAAAGAAACGATCCTCTTCGACCTCATCGGATTGCTTCACCCCGCCTTGGATTGTTGTGGATGATACCTTTCTCAACCCAGTTTGGTCTTTCTGGTAAACGAATGAAGCCCGCGTAGAAATGGCTGCGCCCGGCTCGGTCACAAACGGCATCACCCGATAATCGGCTTTCCACTGGTGAGGCGTCACTGTACAGCGGACATATCCGCGATAGTCGTTAAAGAACTTGATGTGCGGATTTTCTTTTAAAATTTGGTCCGTATCCGCCCGCTTATCGGCGCCGTTTCCTCCGGATGTGATCGAGGTTCCGACAAATTCGGCTCCGAATATTTTTGAACTTGTCTTCTCGAAATCGACATGCAAATTCGATGCCCAGCTTGCGTGTACATCACCTGTCAGTACGACAACATTATTCAGATTTTTGCTTTTAATGAAATTGATCACCCGTTCGCGCTGAGCCGGGTAGCCGTCCCACGAATCCATGCTGTAGATCGGGCTTGCGCTTGTCCCGAAATTCCACTTGGCAAAGAAAATCTGCTGCGCCAGCACATTCCAGTGGGCAGTCGAGCTGCCCAAATTGTTGAAGAGCCACTGCTCCTGTTCTTTTCCAAGCAGGGTCCGATTCGGATTGCGCGATTCATCAGAAGGCGGCTTATTGCCGTCGTTATTGGCTTGGTCGTCCCTGTACTGGCGGGTATCAAGCACATTGAAGGACGCCAGGTTTCCGTACGTAAAGTGCCGGTACAGCTGCATATCTGGGCCATTCGGCAAAGAGGAAATGCGGAGCGGCATATGTTCATAGTATGCCTGGTATGCTGCCGCGCGGCGGAGCACGAATGCTTCAACCGACTGTCCTTTTTCCGGTATTTTATTGGCATAGTTGTTTTCAACTTCATGGTCATCCCAAGTTACAACCCAAGGGAATGCCGCATGTGCAGCTTTAAGATTGGCATCAGAACGGTATTGAGCGTGACGGTTCCGATAGTCTTGCAGCGTAATGATTTCCGCGCTGTTGTGCGTGCGGACATTGCCTGTTTTTGATACATATTCATTTGGACCGTATTCATATATGTAATCACCGAGATGGAAGACAAGATCAAGCTTTTCCTTTGCCATATGCTTGTAGGCCGTATAATATCCGTGCTCATATTGCTGGCAGGAAGCAAATGCAAAGGTCATTTGCGGCACATTGGCGCCAGGGGCAGGCAGTGTTTTTGTTTTTCCGACAGGGCTTAGTTCATGGCCGGTTTTGAAACGGTAATAGTACACTTTGTTTGGCTCAAGCCCGTCCGCTTCCACATGAACGGAATGGGCAAGACTCGGTTTAGCCATTTCAGTGCCTTTTCTTACGATTTTGCGGAAATGCTCATCCTTTGCGACCTCCCATTTGACAGGCACTGCTTGCTTCGGCATTCCCCCGCCATTCAGCGGATCAGGTGCCAGGCGCGTCCAGAGCACGACACTGTCAGAAAGCGGATCACCTGACGCTACCCCTAATGTAAACGGATAGCTTGAGAATTTAGGCGCAGCATTTACTTCAAAGGCCCCAACCGACTGGGCAATCGTTAATCCAAGAGAAAGTCCTGCAATCTTCCCCGCTCCTTGAATAAATTTACGGCGGTCAAACGTATTGTTTTGAAAGCTTTCCTCTTTCAGTTTCTGTACCCATTCATCAAAACGACTGTCGTATGCCATTCAAGATCCCCTCTCTCCTCATTGATCGTCTCCATTATAGGAAATCATTGTTAAACGACTGTGAAGAAGTGTGAACTGATTGTAAGCGCTGAACATCAAAAACAGGTCTTCCCTCACAAGCCTGCCGCTAAAACATGCCGAAAGCTGGCTGAATGACGCGTTTTCTGCATATCCTGTCGTTTGCAAGCCGCCCATTCGGCCTATTTTTCTTCACATGATCTTAAAAAAACAAAAACACCGAGCCATTTCGCAGAATGACTCAGTGCTCTTTATCAGTTATTTCGAAAACAATCTGCTGAAAAAGCCCTTCTTTTTCGGCTTTTCAGCAGGAGGCTCTTGTTCTCTTACAATCCCTTTTTCCTTCGCTTCTTTCAGCCAAAATGGAAATTCAGCAAGCAGAGCATCATAAAGCTCATCATCAGAAATGCGGTCAATCTCTTCGATATGCAGGAAGTTCGTGTTATCAATGACACGAACTTCTAACGTATCCAGTTTATTGAGAAAATCAAAGTTTCCGTTTCCGATGCCGACAAACTGCCAGAACACCGGTTTATCAGAAGAAGCTTCAATTATCGGTTTGATTGACTTTTTACAGCCCCCGTCATTGATAAAAACAATGAAAGCAGGATACGAGCTCGGTTCCTCCGTAACATATTTGCGCAGCACGTCCTTCATGACTGGCGGCTCATCATTTCTGCCGAATTTATGCAAGCGGTCATTATTTAAAATTTCACGATCGACATAGCCCGAAAAATCCTTTTCTGAAACTGGCTTTAATCGGGAAAATTCATTATCATACACCCATACATCCAGCAAACCGTTATCATCAAACTGATCAGCCACTGCCAAAATCCGCTCCACCACATTTTGAACCGTCCCGTTTTTGTAGAGCGGTCTCATCGATCCCGTAATATCAAGAACCAGTCCAACACGAGCCGTCACCTTCGTTAACTGCTTTTTCTCCAGTACGATCTTTACACTTTTCTTTTGCAGGTCAATTGTTGCCATTCTGTCATCTCCGTCAGCTCTTTTTTCTTTGATTATCTCACAGGAATATTTTGCATTGCATCTTTTCAAAGAAAAACACCGTTCAATTTGAACGGTGTCCTGTCTCTAAAATGTGTTATATACATTTTCACACGTCTCCGCCGTCGGCTGATAAAAGCAGTGTGACTTAAATCTGGCCACAAACGGCTGGTTATACCACTGGGCTGGACAGTCCCCCTGCGGCCTGAAGTACCATAAACTAAATTTTGCAGGCCAGCGCCTTTCACCATTAATCGACCGGCGTGCAAGGGCACGCTCGCTATCTCGCGCCCTTTGATAAAAATATCCATGAGTCACAGCCTCAAACGCGTGTGGCTGATAAATCATCTGCCTGATGGTGCGGAGGCCTTTAAAATCTGAGCAATTCGCCCGCAGCCGATTAATTCCAACGTTGCCGACAAGCAGCATCCCCTGCTTGCCTTCGCCTTCCGCTTCCGCTCTGAGCAGCCTTGCCATCAAATCGACATCCGCACTCGTTGCTCTCACGACCGCCATCACGTCACCTCCCCTTGATCTCTTTTCATCATATTTCATTACTTCAGAAGTGATGACGGAGGGACAGGAGAAGTTTTTAAATTTATTCATCTAAAAACAGCAAACATAATGGGCTGTTGGGCATCAAAGCAGCGTCCGGTGCAGTACAAGCTTCACGTTTCCGCTGTCGAAGCGCCGCAGCCTCAATTCCTGGATTCACATCATTGACCCCTCCCCAGCAGATTTGCACCCGCCTCCGAAAAGAAATAAGGTTTAACTTTTTACATTTGAGGAATTATACATAACAAATCAAATGACAAAAGGAGGAATTGTAATGACACATGTGAAAGCGCTCGCTATTAAAGGTATTATGACGAT
The DNA here is from genome assembly GCF_037964975.1 of Bacillus sp. EU52. Taxonomy (NCBI): domain Bacteria; kingdom Bacillati; phylum Bacillota; class Bacilli; order Caryophanales; family Bacillaceae; genus Bacillus; species Bacillus sp. EU52. The sequence goes on along the minus strand of NZ_CP150177.1, from coordinate 274,477 downwards.
TATTGTGTTGTATCTGGTGCTTGGTCTGGGCTTTGGTTTCACGTTTGGTGATACGCTGCTAATGACGATTGTGTTAGGGGTTATTTCTTATTTGCTGGGCGATCTTTATGTATTGCCGAGATGGAATAATATGATTGCAACTTTGGCTGATTTTGGCTTGGCCTTTCTTGTGATCTGGCTGATGGGCATGCCGCTTTCCCTGGGGATGACTGGCGGTGAAGTTGCATTGGCGGCTTTATTCGGCGCGATCGTCATGGCAATCGGTGAATATTGCTTCCATTTCTATATGATGAGCAAAGAGATTGGCAAGAAGCATTATCTTGAAACAAGAACAGACTCATAATGGAAAGGCCGGTGCTGACAGCATCGGCCTTTTATACATATTGGGCGCCTTTGTTTACGCATCCTGCTTGTCCGCATTCCTGATCGCCATGTAGGAAAAGAACAAACCGAATGCCGCTAACGATAACGGGATATACACAACAGATGAAATCGAGAAGCCCGGACTTGTTGAGCTGATGAGCATCACAATTACTACAGATGAAATGATGGTCGCCGGAACCGAGTGTCTACGCATCCCAAAAAAGATGGGAACTAAACTGGTTCCAGCGGCGCCAAAAGCGAAAACCGCCATTTTGACCGCCTGTTGAGAAATGATCTCGGAAGTAAGCTCTCCCGGTATGAAATGGTAGATCGAGTTCAGCCAAAAGAAACCGGCGGCTATGAGTATATTTGAAAGTAAAATCGTGATAAACGTCAGTCCGCCCGCGATCATGAGCTTAGCGGTGAGCAGCTTTTTACGGCTGATCGGGTACGTGAACATCACAAGAATGGTTTTGTTTTTATATTCCGAAATCACCAATTTTACGATCAGCACAGCGCCAAATACGATAAATACCGCTCTGACGAAGGTGCCGATGATGAGGAATGCTTCATCCGTACTTTGGAACGAAACCCCGCCATCGGCTTTTTCGGAATAACTGATCAGCCACATAAAACCCATAATGATCACGTTGGCAATGAGGGCACCTCTGATATACCAGCCCATTTTCATTTTTCTTAATTCGATTCTGATCAAATTCATCAACGTGTCTCTCCTCCTTTACGCACTGATGCTATTGCCGTTGATCAATTTGATAAAATAATCCTCCAGCGACGTATACTTTTTGTTCATTGATTCAATGTCTACATCATTTAAAATCAATGCTTTGGATATGGCAGCCTGAGAGGCTTCAGCCTCGTAAATTCGAATCGTTTTCTCATTTAATATTTTAAAGTTGGTTAATTGCAGCTCTTTCTCCAGCACAAAGCAGGCCCTTGTCTGATTCGGCGTGACAAGCTCAATGTATTCAGTGTTCTGGCCCCTGACATCCTCCATTGATACCTCTTCAAGCAGCCTGCCGTCCCGAATGACGCCGATTGTGTCCGCGATTTGTTCGATTTCACCCAGCAGGTGGCTTGAGATCAGCAGCGTCATACCGTACTCTTTGCTCAGCACTTGAAACAATTGCCTGATCTTTTTAATGCCGAGAGGGTCAAGACCATTCACCGGCTCATCCAGAATAAGCAGGTCCGGCTTCGTGAGGATGGCACGCGCAATTCCAAGGCGCTGCTTCATCCCGAGGGAAAAGGTTTTGACGGGTTTTTTATCGATTTGTTTTAAATTCACCATATCCAGCACTTCTTGTATGGCTTTTTTATTGTGGTATCCCATATATTCACAATGCAGATCTAAATTTTCTTCAGCTGTCAGGTTTTCATAAAAAATCGGATATTCAATCATGCTGCCGATGTTCCCCAGCACCTCATATGACGTGTGGGTGAACTTGTTCCCAAGGATGATGATTTCACCGCTTGTCGGTTTGACAAGGCTCGTTAGCATTTTCATAATGGTTGTTTTCCCCGCGCCGTTCGGGCCGAGAAAGCCGTAGATTTCACCTTTTTTAATATGCATGCTGACATTGGATACGACCTCTTTGCCCTGATACGTTTTGGTCAGCCCGTTTGTTTGTACGATATAAGTCAACTTTGTTTCTCCTTCCCTCTCTTTTCCTGTTTTCTATTGTAGCGGCGAGCCCTGTCATTTTTATTTCTCAAACCTTAAGAAATTCTTACGATTAATATGTCATGCGTTTCAATGTGATCGTAAATGCAGTCCGTTCGTACGGCTTGCTTTGGACGGATATGGTGCCTCCCATTTTTTCTGTAAGCCGTTTTGTGATGGTTAAACCCAGGCCGCTTCCTTGAAATGCTTTATTTCTGGATTCTTCAAGTGTGTACAGCCTCTCAAACACCCGCTGCTGATCGGTTTCACTAATCCCTTTTCCGCGATCCCATACGGTGATGGCGATGTTCCTCTCATCATAAGACAGCGTCATGCCGATTAACTTGCCAACCGCGCCATATTGAATCGCATTGGATAATAGGTTTTGTAGGATTCTGTCCAGTGCCTCTTCATTCGCCTGCGCATACACCGGCGTATCCGGTATATCGATGGCTGCTTGAAAGCCTTTTGACTGAACAGCGTCATAATAGTGCAGGATATTTCGTTTGCATATGTCGTTCATATGTACTTTGGTAATCGGGATCTCTTTATCTTCAGATTCTAATTTCGCTAAATCAAAAAAGGAGTTGATCATCTGAATGAGTTCATTTGTTTTCTGGCGGAGCTTCCCCAGCAATCTTTCCCGCTCTTCGTCCGGCATGTTCGGGTCACTTTGAATGGCTTCGATATAACCGAGAATGACCGTTAACGGCGTTTTCAGGTCGTGCGACATATTGGTCAGCATCCGCTTCATGGATTGCTCTGTTTTGGCAAATCGAGCGCTGATCTGCTGACGATTCTCAACGATAAGATTGATGTTAACAAGCAAGCCTTTGAGCGCATGATCGTCTGTAGGAAGCAAAATTTGTCCTGCCGAATCCCGGCTGAGCATGTAGCTAAGCTGGTCAGCCGTGTAAGCCAGATTCCCGTCCCGCTTCTTTTTCATTATGAATTGAATCACATTCAGACACGCCAGAGCGATGACAGCGGCCACCCATAGCACTGTCATTCTAAAACTCTCCTAATTTATAACCGATGCCCCATAGCGTTTTAATATATTGAGGGGAGGAGGGGTCATCCTCAATCTTTTCTCTGAGCCGCCGCATATGTACGTTAATGATGTTCTGATCATCAAAGTACTCTTCATTCCAAACGGAACGGTAGATTTGTTCTTTCGTAAACACTTTTTTAGGATTTGATGCAAATAAGCACAGCAGCTGCCATTCTGTTGACGTCAGCTGGAGCGGCTCTCCGTTTTTCAAAACGGAAACATTGTCTATATCTATCGCAAGCTGGTGAATCCGGATCACCTTATTCACAGCCGGCTCCTCTGCCGAATATTGCGTCGCCCGCCGTATCGCGGCTTTTACTCTGGCTGTCAGCTCAATCATCGAAAACGGTTTGGCGATATAATCATCCGCCCCAAAACCCAGTCCCAATGCCTTGTCCACATCTCCGTCTTTTGCCGAAATCATTAAGACCGGTATATTGCTTTTTTCCCGGATGATTTTCAGAAAATCCATGCCGTTCAGCTTCGGGAGCATGATATCAAGGAGGACCAAATCGTATGAACCCTGCTGAAACAGCCGGATGCCCTCTTCTCCGTCGAAAGCATGCACAATTCCAAAGCCTTCTTTTGTTAAATAATGATCCACCATTTCACTGATTGAGTGGTCGTCTTCTACAAGCAATATGCGCTGCATCTTCTCACCTAACCTTTACAAAATCAAAAAACACACACGTAATTACACTTATTGTAATTGAAAAACGTGTGTGTTTTATATAAATTATTCTTATTTTCCTGTTTTCAGCTTCCTGTATTCCATCACCGTAATGACAAAAAATACGGCACCGCATCCAATGACTTGAATGAGCCCGAGCCGTTCACCGAGAAATAAAGCTCCATAGAAAATCGTCAGGATAGGCCCTGCCATTGAAATGGCGGCGGCTCGCTGTGCCCCGATTCGTTTTATGCCCTCAAGCATTAGCACAAATGGAATCACTGTGGTAACGACTGCAATTACCGCGAACAAACCATACATAGAAAGCGGATATGCTGCCATTGGCGTATTCATGCCAGCCGCCGATTTGATCCCTGTGTAAAGCATCATGGCAGCTCCAGCAGCTGTCATCCCGTATGCATTGAGACGGATCCCCCCGATTTGATGGACGAGATGCCCGGAAAGGACAAGATAACCAGCATAGACGGCCGAAGATAACAAAATGAATACAGCTCCAATCATATTCGCCTGGAAAAGCTCAGCATTCCAGCCGCCCAGCGCCAAGAAAAGCCCAAACATGACCGCCAGAACTGCGAAAAGGTCCTGAATTGAGGACATTTTCCGGTCACGACACGCGGTGAATCCAAACACAAACAACGGATAGCTCATCAGCAATATACGTTCAACCATTGCGGATACATGGTTCAGCCCGATAAAATCAAGCAAGGGAGACAGAAAAAAACAAAACACTCCCGCGCCACAAGCCTTCCATAGGTCTCCTTTTTTCTTACCGTCTGGCATTGGAGGACGATATATTAAAAAAATCAGCCAAAACAGCGGAACAGCCAGCAGCTGCCTATATAGCAGCACGGCATCTGGCTCAGCACCCATTTGGTATGCCCATTTTATCCAAATCGATTTAGACGCAAAACAAACTGTTCCGATCAGCAAAAAAATCGTACCTGCTGCGGCCTCACGAATCTTACTCTGCTCTTCTGCTCTCATCTCAGCTCAGCTTTTCTCCTTTACTTATTCAAATGCTTTTGGATAAAATCCAGAAGCGTATATCCTTGAGCAGTCAGAATAACACCTTTTCCGCTGCAGGCCGGGCAAGGTGTTCCTTCGATTTCTCCCGCTCTTTCACATTTAGGACATGCGACCTCAAGATCATCAGTTGCAATGACCATTTGATATCCTCCTTTCTAACTCATCTGCTATGCCACCACCAGCCATCGTCCATTGGCCGTCACCTCCTTTAAGAAACACAAAAAACCCCCGTCCTATGCAAAGGACGAGGGTCTCGCGGTACCACCTTTATTAACAGCTATACAGCCGTTCACTCTAAGTACAGAAAACCTATGTTTCGATACTCCTCTCTTGGTAACGGGGAGAGAAACCCGGCATCGCCTACTATCCGTTCAGCAAAGCAATTCAGAAGCCCATTCGGCATCAGGGGAGGATCGGTTCACACCTGCCACCGACTCTCTGAACCTCCATTCTGATGCGTACTTGCTCTTCCTCACGATTGTTAATCCGTTCTATTATTTGTAGAGTTTATAATACTCGGTTCATGAAACGAAGTCAATTCTTAATCCGATGTTACACCAAGTGCTTCCAGCGCCATATTGATGTGTTCCTCCTGCTGTGTTTGCAGAGCTAGCTTGGCGATTTCCACCGGATACGCCGCCTGCATCTCTGAAATGTGTTCCTGCATTTTTGCCCATATCCGGCCGCCTGCTTGATTATAGTATTCAAGTAAACGGGCAGTTTCTTTTTCCCCGAAAATGGTTTGATAAAGAACAAAATCCTTGGCTGGATCGGCAACCTTCGCTTCTGTCCAATCCAGAAGTCCTGTGACACGTTCATTTTGGTCGATAAGAATATGCGGCGGGTGGAGATCGCCGTGTATCAGTGCAGAAAAACAAGGCCAGTATGCATCATCATCTATCCACTTTTGCCATCTTTCCCAAAGCGTCGTAGATACACCAAGCTTATTCTTCACATCAACCATAGAGTCTGCTGTCATTTGCCTGAAATCTTCTGGCCTTATCACTTCTATTCCGTATTGCCCAGCAGATATTTGATCCGTGCCATGTAATTCAGCCAGTATGTCGGCAAGTGTGCGGACAAAGTCGTCTGACGGCGGCTGATGATCCATATTCCATACATATTGCTTTTGTTCCAAGTCAATTCCAGCAGCCGGAGTTCCTTTTAACATGGGGTAAGCGATCAATTCCGGTGTATGAATTCTCCAATCCGGCACATCAGCAGTCAGATTCGCGCGGAGAAAGGCAAGCGTTATGCCTTCTGCAGATGCTCTTTCCACAACATCACTTCGCCGCGGTTTTCGCAGCACCCATGGCATACCTGTGTCGTCCTTGGCAAATACAACTTGAAAGTCCATTCCGGTTTCATTCAATTGCGCGTTCTCAGAATGAACCGTCAAACCTTGGCTGCGTGCAAGCCCGACAATCTCAGTGATACGCTGTTTTTCGTTAAGGTTTGTCATCCCATTTCCCCTTTCTCATGCTCCGGCCTGCAGTAGAGAGAAGGGATGCTTGAAGGCACAAAAAAGGGCAGGCACGCCACCCTCTTTTTTGATAACCATATAAGGGCTCATACATAGGCGGATTCATCCCGATTCTCTCGCATTCAGGCGAGAGTTGTTCACTATTGAATTCGTGTCACTCGGAATCTAATGAATGCCATGCTGTAACCCCTCCGTTTCCTATACGCTGATTTTCATTTTACAGCATATTCCATCTTTCCGCTATAAAAACATGAATCAAGTCACTGGAGCAGGATTAAACAAGCACAAATCATTATGAAGGCCCCAACGGTCAGCCCACGTTTGTTTGCGGCCGCTTGCCACATCCAAAATCGTCCTGAAGATTTCCCAGCCTACGTCTTCGATACTGGCATCTCCTGTCGCGATTCGGCCGGCATTGATATCGATTAAATCAGCCCAATGCTCTGATAAGGAATGCCGAGTCGATACTTTCAGCACCGGTGCAGCAGCCAGGCCATATGGTGTTCCCCTCCCTGTCGTAAACACCTGCAGATTCATGCCCGCAGCCAGCTGCAGGGTGCCGCACACAAAATCGCTTGCCGGTGTCGCCGCGAACAGCAGGCCTTTTTGCTCTGCTCTTTCACCAGGGCCGAGCACGCCGGAGATGGGGCTTGTGCCTGATTTCGCCACCGAACCTAACGCTTTTTCCACCACATTGGATAATCCGCCTTTTTTATTGCCTGGTGACGGGTTTGCGCTTCGGTCTGCGTCTCCCCGCCGGAGATAGCTGTCATACCACTTCATCTCTTTGATCAGTGATTGTCCGACCTCTTCACTGACAGCCCGCGGCGTTAATAAATGAATGGCATCCCGCACCTCTGTCACTTCAGAAAACAAAACCGTTGCACCTGCGCGTACCAATAAATCAGCCGCATACCCCACGGCAGGGTTCGCCGTCACGCCTGAAAACGCATCACTGCCGCCGCATTGCAGGCCGATAACCAGATCCGAAACAGGGCATGACACCCGGGTTCTGCTGTTCAGCCTGATTAACCGTTCCTCCGCCATTTCCAAAATGGATTGGATCATCGCCGCAAAACCTCGGTGATCCTGAAGCGATAGAATGTCATCATCATTTTCGGAGGAAATTCTTTCCGGGAGGAGCTTTTCACATCCCAATCCGATGACCATTACTTCTCCGCCGAAGTTCGGATGCTTCGCGAGATTTTGAATCGTGCGGATCGGAATGACAGCGTCGGGCGCATTGATCGCCACGCCGCATCCGTATTGATGATGCAGCGGCACAACGTCATCGACATTTGGGTATTTCGGCAGCAGCTCTTCTTTTATTCGTTTGACTGCATAATCCAAAACGCCAACAACACATTGAACACTTGTCGTGATGCCGAGGATATTTTTTGTCCCTGCACTGCCATCCGCATTTCGGTACCCTTCAAACGTGTAGCCTTCAAGAGGGGGCCGCGGCTGCGGCACTCTGTTTGCGAGAGGAAGATCGTCTAACGCCGGAGGAGCGGGCATTCTCACGAGGGCTTCCTGTATCCAGCTCCCGCGTTTGATCGTCTCATCAGCAAATCCGATCACCTCTCCGTAACGCACGATCTCGTCCCCTTGATTGAGATCGGTGAGGGCCACCTTATGGCCTTGAGGAACATCCTCTTCAAGTACGAGCCCGCATGAGAAAACAGTGCCCTTTGGCAGTCCTCCATCATTTACAATAATCGCAGTGTTATCTATTTCATGCACTTTGATGTAAAGGGGGGCTTGGTTCTTCCTGAGGTTCATCGCCATATGAAAATCACTCCTCATATCTTAGTAAGCGTTTTCTAAATTGGTTTTAAAAAAACCGCAGCTCTTACGTTTCAACTGCGGTTGCTCACCATTATTTTTCATCCATTCCTTTTAAAATTTTGTCACGGACAAATTTCAGATGTTCATACATGTGGTAATGTGCTTTGTACGGATCTCTTTTGGCAAGGGCGTCGTAGATTTTTTTGTGATATTCGACCGTTACATCTCTCTCCCTGTACGGAATTTGGCTGTCAATTTTCGCATGGGTAATCAGCAGGGACTGAATCATCCCTTCAACGACGGGGTTATTAGCGCTTAACGCAATAATTCGATGGAACTCTTTATCCGCTTCACCATAAAGATTGTCAGTGCTGTTGGCAATATCGTCGATCGTCTTCTGCAAACGCTGAAGCTCTTCCTCATTGATTTTTTCCGCGGCAATTGTCACGAGTCCGAGTTCTAGCGCCATCCGCGCTTCAATGATAGCCGGAAGATTATCAGTGGCCAAGGCAAGCATGACGGAAAACGGCTGCATGCCGATTTTATCGTTGAAATATGTGCCCCCTCGTGTTTTTCTCGTAATGACGCCCAGCGTTTCAAGTGAACTGAGCGCCTCCCTAAGCACCGGCCTGCTGACATGCAAAATGTCCATCAGTTCCATTTCTGTCGGCAATTTGTCTCCGGCCCTCAACTGTCCGCTCGATAATAAATGGACAATCCGTTCGATGACCTGCTTGGCTAATGTTTTCCGATTGACTGTATCGACTTTCAAATCCTCTAAACCTTCGTACACGAACAACTCTCCCTTCAGTTGTTCAATTGTAAGACAAAATAGCGGATATGACAATATTTACAATCAAACTTATCGCACAAGACACGGGCGCTTCCGGTCAAATTCCCAGTTGCTGATCAGAAACTGCATTGGGATCGCGTCATTCCGTGCGCCTAAATTCATTTTCCGATAGATCTCATGCGCTTTTTCCACTTGTTCCATATCAATATCGACGCCTAGTCCAGGCTTATCCGGCACCTTGACACAGCCAGAAGAAATCTCAAAAGGCTGTTTCGTTAATCGCTGCCCGTCCTGCCAGATCCAATGGGTATCAATCGCCGTGATGCGCCCCGGAGCCGCTGCTGCTACATGGGTAAACATCGCTAGGGAAATATCAAAGTGGTTGTTGGAGTGCGAGCCCCATGTCAAACCCCAATCATGGCACATTTGCGCAACCCGCACCGACCCTTGCATCGTCCAAAAATGCGGATCAGCCAGCGGTATATCGACCGCGTGGAGCTGAATCGCGTGACCCATTTCCCGCCAATCAGTCGCAATCATATTTGTCGCAGTCGGAAGCCCTGTCGCGCGGCGGAATTCAGCCATTACTTCACGAGCGGAGTAGCCATTCTCATCCCCGCATGGATCTTCCGCATACGCGAGCACATCTTGCTTTCCTTTGCATAATGCAATAGCTTCCTCTAATGACCATGCCCCGTTCGGATCAAGAGTGATCCTTGCCTCTGGAAAACGTTTCGATAATGCGGTAACAGCTTCGATTTCCTCTTCTCCCCGCAGCACCCCGCCTTTCAACTTGAAATCCTGAAAGCCATAGCGCTCCTGTGCGGATTCGGCAAGACGCACAATGGCCTCCGGCGTCAGCGCTTCCTCATGGCGCAGACGGAACCACGCGCAATCTGACTGCTCATCGCTTTGATACGGCAAGGTCGTCCGCTTTCGGTCGCCGATGTAAAAGAGGTAACCGAGCATTTTTACTTCATCACGCTGCTTCCCTTCGCCCAGCAAAGCCGCGACCGGTTCCTGAAGAAACTTTCCAAGCAAATCTAACAAAGCCGCTTCCAGTGCGGTGACGGCGTGCACAGTGGTGCGCAAATCAAACGTCTGGTTTCCTCGCCCTCCCCTGTCCTGATCGCCAAACTGCTTTCTGACCGTTTGCAATATCGCTTGGTACGCACCGATAGATTTTCCGACAACAAGCGGCTCTGACAGCTCCAGTGTGCGCCGAATATGCTCTCCGCCAGGCACCTCGCCGACTCCCTGATTTCCGCTGCTGTCCGTTAAGATTACGATATTCCGGGTAAAAAACGGGCTGTGTGCTCCGCTTAGATTCAGCAGCATGCTGTCATGTCCCGCAACAGGAATCACCTTCATTTCAGTAATTGAGGGAATATTCGATCTTTTCTCTTTTTGAACCTGCTCTTGTATCGGTGAACTCATGCATTTTCCTCCCTTTATAAAGCGCTTTCATAAATATTAGACAGGCAACGATTGATCGGGGTCTTGTTCTTGTTTCTTTAACACTACCCGTTTGATCGGCCCGACCAGCAGCAAATAGCTGAGGATCGCCGCAATCGCGTTAGCGCCGACAAACACAAGCGCGCCATTGAAAGATCCAGTGGCATTGACAATGTATCCGATAATAATCGGTGTTGTAATTGAGGCAATATTCCCGAAAGTGTTGAACAAACCGCCGCTTAATCCTGCACATTCTTTCGGAGACGTGTCCGACACGACAGCCCAACCCAATGCGCCGAAGCCTTTTCCGAAAAACGCGAGCGACATAATGACAACGACGAGCCATGCTGAATCTGTGTAGTTGCAGACAATCATACTGCAAGACAGCAGCATGCCGGCAATGATTGGCACTTTTCTTGCAAAGGTCAGTGAACGGCCTTTTTTGAGTAAGATGTCTGACACAATACCTCCAAGCACGCCGCCGGCAAATCCGCACAGCGCCGGCAGGGAAGCGACAAACCCAGCTTCAAGAATAGACATGCCGCGGGCCTGAACCAAATATACCGGAAACCATGTGAGAAAGAAATAGGTGAGAGTCGTAATACAGTATTGCGCGATGTACACGCCAATCAGCATGCGGTTCGTTAACAGCTGTTTGATATACGGCCATTTCGATTCTGTTTCTTGTTTGCTTTTACTGTCATCCATGGAAATCAGCCCGCCGCCCTGTTCGATGTACGCAAGCTCAGCTTCATTAACCTTTGGGTGTTTTTTCGGTTCATACACCGTTTTTAGCCAGATGACAGCCAGAAGAATGCCTGCAATACCCATGACAACGAAGACGGAATGCCAGCCGAAAGAGTGGGTAAGCCAGCCCATTAAAGGAGAAAAAATGACGATTGCGAAGTATTGTGCTGAATTAAAAAAGGCTGAAGCTGTCCCGCGCTCGGAGCTTGGAAACCATGAGGCAACAACTCTGCCGTTTCCGGGAAATGAAGGCGCTTCTGATAAACCAACCAGAAAACGCAGTGCAAACAGCAGGATAATCGCTGTGCCGGCGGAGAAAAAGCCAATCGCCCCTTGCAGCAGCGTAAAAAACGACCAGAAAAAGATGCTTAACGCAATGATAGTCTTTGAACCAAAACGGTCCAGCAGCCAGCCGCCCGGAAGCTGTCCGATGACATAGGCCCAGCCAAAGGCAGAAAAGACATATCCCATGGCGACCGAGTCCAATCCCAAATCGTGCTGGACGGAATCTCCGGTGATGGAAAGCGTCGCTCGATCCGCGTAGTTAATAGAGGTCACAAGAAACAGCATAAACACGATGAACCAGCGCACGGACGTTTTTTTGCCCGCCGGTGTAACATTCGCAAAGTCTTTTTTCATAGTATCTTCTCCTTTTCAAAGTAGAGAATCATATGCTGGCTGTGATAAAGCCGGGAAAGAGACGCATGCCTCTTTCCAGCACCATTACGGCTTCACAAAAACGGTTTTGATCGCTGTGAAAAAGTCCTTCGCTGCCTCACCCTGTTCTCGGGAGTGGGAGCTCGACTGCTTCATGCCGCCAAAGGGAGCCTGCAGCTCAACACCTGCGCTTTCTGCATTGATCCGAACCAGTCCGGCATCGATTTCATCAATGAAAGAAAGCATTCGGCCGATGTTTTCCGTAAAGATGGATGCACTTAAACCAAACTTCACATCATTGGCGATGTTCAGTGCCTCCTCCATCGAGTCCACCTTGATCAAGGCGATCACCGGACCGAAAATTTCCTCCTGGGCAATTGTCATCTCAGATGTCACATTGTCAAAGATGGCAGGCTGAACATAATAGCCGTTTTGATACTTTCCGTTCTCCAGCTTTTCTCCTCCTATTAAAAGGGAAGCCCCCTCCTGTTTGCCTTTCTCAATGTATGACAGGCAGTTATCAAGCTGATTCTTGCTGGCAATCGGTCCCATCCAGACATCCTCTTTTAAGCTGTCTCCGATTGTAATATCTTTTGTGCGCTGGAGCAGTTTTTCTTTAAAGCGCTCATAAATTCCGCTTTGTACAATGACACGGCTTGTCGCGGTACATTTCTGGCCGGTTGAACGAAAGGCCCCCGTTATGACAGCTTCGGCCGCAGCTTCAAGGTCAGCGTCATCAGCTACGATGACAGGGTTTTTGCCGCCCATCTCAAGCTGGTACTTGGCTCCCCTCGCTAAAGCGGCTTGCCCGATGATTTTTCCGACTTGATTTGAACCGGTAAACGTAACGGCGTTTACACCCTCATGCTCAGCAAGCCCCTGCCCGACAACAGAACCCGGGCCTGTCACCAAATTGATGACCCCTGCCGGGAGCCCCGCTTCCTCAAAGCAGGCAATGATCTTCGCGCATGTCACAGCTGTTTCTGTCGCCGGTTTGATGACAACGGTATTGCCGTATACCAATGCCGGCGCCATTTTCCAAATCGGGATCGCCACCGGGAAATTCCACGGAGAAATCACGCCGACCACACCGAGCGGAACACGGGTGGTAAACATGAGCGCGTCTTTGTCAGTAGACGGAATGACGTCACCCGTTTTTCGCATGCCCTCTCCGGCATAATAGCGCAGAATGGCAATCCCCCGGGCTGTTTCTCCCTTCGCTTCCGGCAATGTTTTACCCATTTCACGCGTTGCACAGGCGGCGATTTCCTCCAAGCGCTGCTCCATGATATCCGCTGTTTTGTATAAGTATTGGCCGCGCTCGGCACCCGTCAGCTTTCTCCAAGCCGTTTTGGCTTCATTGGCGGCGGCGACGGCACGTTCCACATCTTCAGCCGTTGAATTCTGTACATATCCGACAATATCATTCACATCGGCAGGGTTTTCGACCTTGACCATATCGCCTGATTGAGACTTAACCCACTCTCCGTTAATAAAGTTGAGGTACGTGTTTTGTTCCGTGATCACAGACATGCCCATTGCCCCTTTCGTGTTTTTTCTGGTCAAACCGTCGCGGCTTTTTTCGGAAAACGGTCAGCCGCCTGCTTCAAAATTGTTTCCAATTGCTGATAATGATCTTTTTCAACCGGGCCGACAGGCGGTCTGGCTGTATTCCTTACATTCAAACCCATGATTTCCATACCGGCTTTAATCAAGGATACGGCGTAGCCTTTTCGTTGTTTGCGAATGTCGTTGATCGGCAGAATCACATGCCGATAGAGTTCCTTCACAAGCTCGTCATTTCCGTTTTTCAATGCATCATAGAACATTCGCGAAATATGCGGGATATAATTTGAAATCGCTGAAGAGTAAGAGTGGAACCCGATCGGCAGATATGCCGGCATCGTCACTTCAGCCATCGGCATTCCGTTGAGCCATCCCAAGCGGTCGCCGATCGTATAGACGAGGTTGATATTCAAATCCATATTTCCTACCCCGTCTTTGACACCGACAAGCTGTTCACATTCGGTCAGACGTTTGATCTGTTCAACAGAGAGAACTGCGTTATCGCGCTGATAAAGAATCGCGTTCAAGTCAGTGCTTTCAATAATCGTTTTCGCATACTGGTACAGCCCCTCCTGTTCGCCATGCACCAAATACGGAGGCAGGATCAAGTAGCCGTCGGCGCCTTTTTTCTCCGACAGCTGCGCCCAATCAAGCGCTGTGCTGAGGTTGCCGCCCACCCCCGTGTAGACCGGCACCTTTCCTCCGGCTGCCGAGACTGCGACTTCCACCATTTGCTCATATTCCTTCTGGCTGAGAGATTGGAATTCACCAGACCCGCAAGCGATAAATATCGCTTCCAAGCCCTCATTCAGCAAAAACTCAATGTTTTGAAAAAGAGCTTCTTCCTCCAGTTTTCCTTGTGTGTTAAAAGGAGCAACCGGAAAACCTAAAATTCCAGCGGGTGCTTTTCTGATACGGCTCATCAACATAACCTCCTGTTATTTGTGTATACAGCCTCTATCTGTAAGCGCTTTTATTAATTTTTCTTTCACATCCGCTCCTTCCCCATATATCCTTTTGTTTAATTGTAAGACAAATAAACAATAAGTCAATATCTTTATTTTCTGATATTTTATAAAAAAGCGGTAAATCACTGTCCGGCCGGGATTCTGCGCAGCAAAAAAACAGCCAGGTCAGCCGGCTGTTTGGTTTATATCCTTCTTTGTTTCATCGTCTCATGCAAAAGCTTTGCTTCCAAAAAAAACACGTGGATGAATTTTTTCATATTTATTCTAGCAGGTGCAAGGGGTTTTGCATCCTTGGATTGGAGTTCTTTCATTTTCTGGCTGACAACCGGAAAATCAAAGAATTTCGATGCATAGGTTTCAAATTTTGGATTCGAAAAATCAGTTGTGCCCAGTGAAGCAAAATGGTGCAGCGAATGAATAATCGCTCTGCGGATACGCTGCTCCGAGGCTTTCATTTCGCGATTGACTTCCGTCTGTGAGGCCCCTGTCCCCAGCTTCCGTACCGCTACTTGGGTGAATATTTGTTTTAGCGAAGGGCTTTGTTTTTCGTGCGGCTCGGATTGCTCGTGTTCTGCTAAATACTGCAGGACCGCCATGAGATCATGTGCGCCGCCTTCTCCCATCATGCCCAGCTCGGACAACAGGAATGTTCCTGCCTCTTTTAAACCGCTGTCACTCTTCTGCTGGGGACGCGCTTTCCGTTCAGTCCGATTGACAAGCCGGCTTAGAGAATGCTGAATGGCTCCAATCGAGTGTTCAAGCTCGATCCGCTCCTTCACCTTTTGAAGAACCGTGACAATTTCAATGCGGTTAATCGGCTTATGGATAAAATATTCGATGCCGAGCGAGTACGCTTCCCCGACCATTTCCTTCGCCTCCACTTGAGAGATCATTACGATTTTGCCGGAGTACGTATTCTGTATCTGACGAATCGTCTCAATGCCGTCTCTTCCGGGCATTAACAGATCGATTAATAAAATATCAATCTGCTTAAATTGCAGCATATGCCCTTCCACTTGGCTTCCGTCGTCTGCTTCACCAGCAGCTTCCCCGAGATCTTCGTCCTCAATGATCTGCCTTAAAATTGACCGCACCGCACGGTCATCATCTGCAATAAAAAAACGCATAGCTTTTGGTTCACCCTTTCTGAATCAAATGCCGGACAGGCAGCCTGATGGCAAACACCACTCCCCGCTGCTGATTATCAAACGTGATATCCCCTTCTAGCTCTGTCACGATTTCCTTTACGTAGGAAAGTCCGATACCCGTAGAAGGCGTGCCAAATTCGTCATATTTTGAAGTAAAGCCCGGGTCAAACACAATGTCTCCGATTTTCTCGGAAATCCCGGGGCCATTGTCTTCCACCTGGAATTCTACCATACTCTCATTTGGCTTACGGAGCCTCAGGCTGACCATTCCCTCTTCATCCATAGCCTCTACCGCATTTGCTGTTAGATTATTAATGATCGAAAGCACGATAAATACGTGATATTCGTCATGCTCTCCCTCGATCGAGCAGTAAAAATCAATCTGCTTCCCTAGTGCTTCAGCGTACTTTTCATTCATTCGAATCACGAGCTGCAGCAAATCAGAAGCCCTCATATAATCTCTCAAACTCTCATTCGAAATCAGTTTTGAAAGCCCTGCGAATATCCGCTGGTTGTCCTTTTTCACTTCATGAATCTCTCCGGCCAGTCTCAGGATTCTGCCGCTCAGCTGAACATCCTTGCTCTTCATTTCCCGATAGAGCTGATACGAATCGTTTGTCACTTTCTCTGTCGTTTTCAATGTCTTTTTTAGGTGCACCGTTTCTTCATATAAATTGGAAACGATCATCAGCATGTGCTCGTGCTGCTGCCTTGTCTGTTTTTCTCTCGATTGTGTTTCATACAGCTTCAGCACACTATAAAAGCTCATCACAATAAATGTGTGAGAAATCGCAATCACCGCAATGTCAGTGATTTTCTCAGGCGTGACAACCGTATGAAAAATGAGAAATTGCACAGTTAGCTCGACACAATCTGACACAACTTCAATCATAAACCCAATGAAACCGAGCATAATCGGCCGTTCACGGAAACGATTGGCCTTTAATATGGAAAACAGACAGGCGTAAGTCATATAAAAGAAAAAGCCAGACGCTTGATCATACAGAATCGGAGTCAGCCCATTGTGTCCTCCGCCCCATAATTCCAGAAAGACGCGAAAGATGAAAACAGCCGCTCCAGTCAGAAAACCCGGCAGCACAGCGGGCACTTGCCGCAACAACGATAAAAAGAAGAAAAAAACCGGTGCCCCAAAGCTGACCCGGAATTCTTCATTGAGGGGATAAAATTTCAGTTCACCGGCCAGCGGCACCGTAATCAGCATGAGGGCCAGTATATATCCGTCTTTTTCAATAAACCGTTCCAGTTTTATGTTGATCACATCCTCGCTTTTTATTTTGGGGAATCGAGAGAAAACCTGCAAATTGCTTTTGACCCAGAACATGAGGTTTTTATAAATCTTACTGCTTATTTTCAAAATGTTTTTGTCGTATTTTGTATGATTCTGTAGTCTCCATTATACAGTAATTATACCTTCCGCTATTATGAAAGCGTTTAACGCCCCTTTAGCCTTCGTTTTGATACACCTCAGTCCTTTAAGAAAAAAATCAGTGAGGAGGAATTCGATGAAAGAATTGATAAAAGAGCACCAGAAAGACATAAACCCGGCGTTACAGCTTCATGATTGGGTTGAATACTATCGCCCTTTTGCCGCCAATGGACAAAGCGCAAACTATATCCCCGCTTTAGGAAAAGTCAATGATTCACAGCTCGGCATCTGTGTATTGGAGCCTGATGGAACGATGATACACGCCGGCGACTGGAACGTCTCTTTTACCCTGCAAAGCATTTCAAAAGTGATTAGCTTTATTGCCGCCTGCATGAGCCGCGGCATTCCCTATGTGCTGGACCGCGTAGATGTCGAGCCGACAGGTGACGCCTTTAATTCAATTATTCGGCTCGAAATCAACAAGCCGGGAAAGCCGTTCAATCCCATGATCAACGCGGGTGCCCTCACCATCGCTTCGATCCTTCCCGGAGAATCGGCATACGAAAAGCTCGAGTTTCTTTACTCGGTGATGGAAACTTTGATAGGAAAACGGCCGAGAATTCATGAGGAAGTATTCCGTTCTGAATGGGAAACCGCCCACCGCAACAGAGCGCTGGCCTACTATTTAAAAGAAACAAACTTTTTAGAAGCTGAAGTAGAAGAAACACTTGAGGTGTACTTGAAGCAATGCGCTATGGAGAGCACTACAGAAGATATTGCGTTGATCGGCCTGATCCTTGCTCATGACGGGTATCATCCGATTCGACGCGAGCAGGTGATTCCAAAAGATGTGGCAAAATTAGCCAAGGCATTAATGCTGACGTGCGGCATGTACAACGCTTCAGGCAAATATGCGGCGTTTGTCGGCGTGCCGGCCAAAAGCGGCGTCTCCGGCGGCATCATGGCGCTGGTGCCTCCAAGCGCCAGAAGAGAACAGCCTTTTCAATCCGGATGCGGCATCGGCATTTACGGGCCTGCCATTGATGAATACGGCAACAGCCTCACTGGCGGTATGCTGCTGAAGCATATGGCGCAGGAATGGGAGCTCAGCATTTTTTAAATATGAAAAAAGAGGTGATTGTATGCAGCAAATCCTAGAACATATCGTCGGTATTGCAAATGATCTTTTGTGGTCAAAGCTATTAATTGTTTTGCTCCTTTCTCTGGGAATCTATTTTACGTTCAGGCTTAAGTTTTTACAGGTTCGCATGCTGAAAGAAATGGTCAGGGTATTAAGAGAAGGTGCTGCTTCCCGGTCAAAAAACAGCATTTCTCCGTTTCAAGCCTTTTGCATCAGCATGGCGGCCCGTGTCGGAACGGGAAATATTACGGGCATTGCCATCGCCATTGCACTCGGCGGGCCCGGTGCAATCTTCTGGATGTGGATTATCGCCATTATCGGATCAGCATCCAGCTTTGTGGAAAGCACACTGGCTCAGATTTATAAAGTGAAAGATGTAAACGGCTTCCGCGGCGGGCCGGCGTATTACATGGAAAAAGGGCTGAACAAAAGGTGGATGGGCGCGCTGTTCGCTGTGTTAATCACCTTATCGTTCGGTATCGTCTTCAACTCGGTTCAATCCAATACAGTCAGCCTTGCCTTTGAAAACGCGTTCGGCACAAACCGCCTGACATTGGGACTCATTTTAATTGCTGTATTCGGCACGATTATTTTTGGCGGAGTCAAGCGCATTGCAAAGCTGGCTGAATCCATTGTCGTCGTATTGGCTGTCCTGTATATCGGAGTTGCGTTTTTCGTCATTTTCACCAACATTACGCAGCTGCCAAGTGTGCTTGCGCTAATCGTGAAAAATGCGTTTGGTTTTGATCAGGCCGCCGGCGGGGCTTTGGGCGCGGCACTCATGCAAGGCGTCAGACGGGGAATCTTTTCAAACGAAGCGGGAATGGGAAGCGCACCGAATGCCGCTGCCACCGCCACAACAAGCCATCCCGTCAAACAGGGGCTGATCCAAGCTTTTGGTGTACTGACAGATACACTGGTCATTTGTACAAGCACCGCCTTTATCATCCTGTTTTCGGATGCCTATCATACTCCGGGTCTGAGCGGAATCGCCTTGACACAAGCCTCCCTCAGCTCCCATGTCGGATCATGGGCATCAGGCTTTCTCGCCATTCTGATTTTGTTATTCGGATTCTGTGCTCTAATTGGAAACTATTATTATGGCGAAACCAATATCGGCTTTTTGAACAAAAGCAAAAAACTGATTTTTGTCTACCGTATCGGCGTGCTGGCAATGATCGTGTTTGGCTGTGTTGCCAAAGTCCAGCTCGTCTGGGATCTTGCTGATTTGTTCATGGGTTTGATGGTCGTCGTGAATTTAATCGCGATTTTCTTACTATCAAAGGTCGTTTTTACTGCGCTGAAAGACTATACACGCCAGAAAAAAGCAGGCAAGGATCCGGTCTTTTATAAAGATGTGCTCAAAAACCATAATGGCATTGAGTGCTGGCCGGTTTCAGACACAAAGACTGACACGCACAACAAACAAATATCATAAGAAAAGGGTGTTCAGACATATGGGCTGAACACCTTTCCCTTTTTGCGTTTATTGACAAACACGTAAGCCTCCATTACGATTTTCATATCTTTTTCAAAAAAATCTGAAAGAAGGCATCGGTACATTCTATGAATCCTATCCAACACATATTAGATACATACCCGCTTATTGTGCTAGACGGCGCCATGGCGACCGAGCTTGAACGCAAGGGCTGTGATTTGAACGACAGTCTGTGGTCGGCAAAAATCCTGATGGAAGAGCCGGAGCTGATTAAACAAGTTCATACTGATTATTTTGCGGCAGGCGCCGATTGTGCAATCACCGCCAGCTATCAGTCTACATTTGAAGGCTTTGCCGCACGCGGGCTGAGCGAAGCGGAAGCACGCCGGCTCATCGAGTTGTCCGTCAGCATCGCAGCTGAAGCACGCGATGAATTTTGGTCGCTTGAAGAGAACCGTTTGAATCGGCCAAAGCCGATCATTGCGGCTTCTGTAGGCCCTTATGGCGCTTATCTTGCAGACGGGTCTGAATATCGCGGCAACTACGCAATACCAGAAGATGAACTGATTGAATTTCATCGTCCCCGGATGAAGGCGCTGATTGAAGCCGGAGCTGATGTTTTGGCATGCGAAACGATTCCGTGTCTGACTGAAGCCAAAGCGATTGTTCAGCTGTTGAAGGAATTTCCTGAAACGTATGCGTGGATCAGCTTCAGTGCTAAAGACGGCTTGCATATCAGTGACGGAGCACCTGCAGCTGACTGCGCATCGTGGCTTGATGAACACCGCCAAATTGCAGCACTCGGCATCAACTGCACGCCGCTTCAGCATATCCCTTCCTTGATAGAGGAGTTAAAAAAGAACACGTCAAAACCGATCATTGTCTACCCGAATTCAGGTGAGCAATATGATCCGGAAACAAAAACGTGGAACGGCGCAGCATACGCAGAATCTTACGGGGCGAGCGCCCGCACCTGGCATGAAAAAGGGGCGAGACTGATTGGCGGCTGCTGCCGGACAAAACCCGAAGATATTCAAGAAATTGCGGCTTGGGCCCGCTCTTTAAAAACAACTTGACTTATCGGAATAGTTTGTATATTCTAACTTAAAGCCGGTTCGCCGGAGTCTCGTGTCACTTCCTGACATGAGATTTTTTATTAGGAGGAAATAAATCGCTGATAGAAAGTTGGAAAAAGATGAACTCTGCCCACAACAAGAATGAGACAAACTTTCAGAGAAGTATGAAAAGCCGGCACCTCTTTATGCTTTCCTTGGGAGGTGTCATCGGAACCGGGCTGTTTTTAAGCTCAGGTTATACCATTCAGCAAGCAGGCCCGGCCGGAACGATACTCGCCTACTTAGTCGGGGCCGGCATCGTCTATCTGGTCATGCTATGCCTCGGTGAGCTGTCAGTCGCCATGCCTGTGACCGGCGCCTTTCACACCTATGCAGCCAAATACATAGGGCCGGGCACCGGATTTACGGTTGCTTGGCTGTACTGGCTAACATGGACCGTGGCATTGGGATCAGAATTCACAGCAGCCGGCCTGTTAATGCAGCGCTGGTTCCCCCATACATCGGTTTGGATGTGGAGTGCCGTCTTTGCGCTGTTCATTTTCTTGCTTAACGCATTTTCGGTCAAGTTTTTCGCTGAATCAGAATTTTGGTTTTCCAGCATCAAAGTATTAGCCATTGTATTATTTATTCTTTTAGGCGGCTCTGCCATGTTCGGCATCATCCCGATCAAAGGCGGAGAAGCCGCTCCGATGCTGTCCAACTTCACCGCGGAAGGCGGGCTTTTTCCAAATGGATTTGTCCCGATTTTGATGACGATGCTTTCCGTCAATTTTGCCTTTTCGGGAACGGAACTAATCGGAATCGCAGCCGGTGAAAGCATTGATCCTGACAAGACGATACCAAAAGCGATTAAAACAACGGTCTGGCGTCTCTCACTCTTCTTTGTCGGAACAATTTTTGTGCTGTCAGGACTGATTCCGATTCAAGATGCAGGTGTCATCAAAAGCCCGTTTGTCGCTGTCTTTGACAGAGTCGGTGTACCATACGCAGCCGATATCATGAACTTTGTTATCCTGACAGCGATCCTGTCAGCGGCTAATTCCGGACTCTACGCTTCTTCCCGGATGCTGTGGTCTTTATCAAAAGAAAAAACGCTTCATCCGACATTTGCAAAGCTGACGTCAAAAGGAACCCCGTTTAACGCGCTGGTGTTCAGCATGATCGGCGGCATTCTGTCGTTGCTGTCCAGCGTATTTGCGCCAGACACTGTATACGTTGTGCTCGTGTCGATTTCCGGTTTTGCCGTCGTTGTCGTGTGGATGGGTATCGCTGCTTCTCAATTCATGTTTAGAAAACGTTATATCGAAGCGGGAAACAAGGTTACTGATTTGAAATACAGAACCCCTTTGTATCCGTTCGTGCCGATTGCTGCGTTCCTGTTATGCCTGGCTTCCGTTGTTGGCATTGCCTTTGATCCGAATCAAAGAATCGCACTCTATTGCGGCGTTCCATTTATGGCCATTTGCTATGCAATATATTATGTAAAAAACCGCAAAAGCCAGCCGGCTGCTGATATGACTCATTCAAAATAAAAAGAACCTGCCTCCGGGCAGGTTCTTTTTCGATTTTCACACTTCCACTGTCCAGTTAAACGGGCCTTTTACCTTGCCAAGCTGAATATCTGTTATCGTTTCATACAGCTTTTTCGAGAGGTCCCCGATTTGCCCGTCGCCTACAATCACCGTTTTTCCATGGATGTTGAGTTCACCGACAGGCGTAACGACTGCTGCCGTGCCTGTGCCGAAGACCTCTGTCAATTCTCCGCGTGCAGAGGCCGCATACACCTCATCAATCGATATTCTCTCTTCACGAACCGGAATGCCCCAGCTTCGAATCAATTCAATCGCAGACGCGCGTGTCACCCCGCTTAAAATGCTTCCGCTTAAAGCAGGTGTGACAGCTTCCCCGTTTATGACGAAAAAGATGTTCATGCTTCCCACTTCTTCCACATATTTCTTTTCGATGGCGTCCAGCCACAGTACCTGGTCATAGCCCAGTTCATTCGCTTTCCGCTGTGCCTGAAGACTGGCGGCATAGTTTCCAGCCGTTTTTGCAAACCCGACTCCTCCGTTGACCGCCCGCACATACTCATCTTCGACATAGATTCTAACCGGCTTCAGCTGATCGTCGCCATAATAGGAGCCGACAGGCGAAAGCACGATCATAAATGTATAGCTCCTGGATGCCTTCACACCGAGACTCGGTTCTGTGGCAATGACAAAAGGACGAATATACAGTGACGTTCCTTTTTTCTTTGGAACCCAATCTTTCTCCAGCTCAACTAATTGTGTCAATGCCTCAAGCACCAGCTCTTCGTCTAAAGGGGGCATGCTCATGCGCTCACACGATCTGTTCAGCCGTTTGATATTTTGATCCGGACGGAACAGGAGCACCCTGCCATCCTCTGTTCTGTATGCTTTTAATCCTTCAAAAACAGCCTGGCCGTAATGAAAAACAGATGAAGACGGATCGAGCGTAAGCGGTGCGTACGGTGCAATTCTTGGATGATGCCATCCAATTCCCTCTTCGTAGTCCATCACAAACATATAATCTGTAAAATATTGTCCAAACCCCAAGGAAGACGGGTCGGGCTTTTCCTTATAATATACAGTTTTTTCTCGTTCAATAAGCTTATTCAATCTAATCAGCACACCTTTCATATAATTGTTTAAATATTCAGTCTTTTTAAGGCTGCAAAAAACATACAGCCCTTCCTTTCATGATACGCCGCTCCACACCGATAAATTTCAGAATATTCTTTAGGATCATCAGCTATTATACACCACATTCATTGTCAGATGAAGCTGAAATTAAAGAAAAACAGCCAGTTTTATTCTGGCTGTTTGATTTAGACCGCTAAACAAAGGACGACAATGTGGCAAATCAGCAAAATATACACTGCGAATACAAATTGCCAATTGATCTTCCACGCCCATGCAAACACCACCATCAAAATAGGCAGCATCACAGTCCCCGCCAGCTTGTTAACCGTCAGATCCGGACTGTTCGCAACATCATAATGAATCGGCATCTGCGTCGGCAGAAAAGGGTAAAATACAATTGAAAGGATGAATGCAGCAATCACTGCTCCCCACAGCACTTTTCCATTCGTAAATAAAAACATAGAACCACCATTCCCTTCTTAAAACACATTGCTTTATGAATGATATGACTGTTCTACGGTGAATTTCGTTCGGTCTCCCCGGGTAATAATTTGCGCATATTCCACCACTTCTTCATTTTTATCATAGGTAAGGGATTCTGATAAAAACGCAGGCGCTCCGACATTGGTTAATAAGTGGCCGCTGATCGTTTCATCGGTTAAAATCGGTTCGATCGATTCCGTGCCCCTGCTGATTTCAATATTGTATTTTGTCCTTAACAACTCAAACAGCGAGCCGGTGCATTCCTCCTGCGCCAGCCCCGGTGCCGCCTTCCAGGGAATATATGAGGTATGATACTGCAAAGGTTCCCCCTCGGCGTATCTGACTCTGACAAGCTTGTTGACAGGTTCATTCTCTTTCATTTTCAAAAGCTCGGCAATGGAGTGATCGGCAGGAATCACCACAAGCTCAAGCACTTTTGATTCAGAACGAAGGCCTCTCATTTGTTCTGCAAAGCTCGTAATCTTATGCGGAATCGGCGTTTGTATTTTTGCCGCCGATACAAATGTCCCTTTTCCTTGAATTCTTTTAATATATCCCTCAAGCTCCAGCTGCTGAAGGGCCAGTCTCACAGTTGTTCTGCTGACATCATATTGTTCGCAAAACTCACTCTCCGTCGGCAGCTGATCATTCGCCTGATATTTGCCCGATTTAATCAACTCAATGATTTTAAACTTGATCACAGAATATAAAGCTGTCATTTCATTCTCCCCATTCTGTATGCAATCCGTTCTTTTTCATTGAGACCATAATACCATTTGCCATCCCAATATGAAAGATTTGTATCCTTCTTTTATAACAAATTTTCAGAAATTAATATTGACAGTTTGATAAGGGCGGTGCTAAATTCGTAATGACAAGTATCATAAATTGGTCATAACAAATATGGTGCTTGTCTATCTCTTTGAGGGGGTGTCACATGAAGATTCTAATCGCCGAGCACTACGAAGAACTCTGTAAGTTAAGCGCTGCCATTATTAAAGAACAAATACAAGCTAAGAAAGATACCGTTCTCGGCCTGGCAACAGGAAGCACACCGGTCGGCTTGTATAAGCAGTTGATTTCAGACTATCAGGCAGGCGAAATTGATTTTTCAAAGGTTACTACATTTAATTTGGATGAATACGCTGGTCTCTCTCCATCTCATCCGCAAAGTTATAACCACTTTATGCATGAGCATCTATTTCAGCATATCAATATGCAGCCTGATCATATTCATATCCCGCAAGGAGACAACCCGCAGCTTGAGGCGGAATGCAAAGTATACGAGGATCTCATCCGCCAGGCGGGAGGCATTGATGTCCAAATTCTCGGCATCGGCGCCAATGGCCATATCGGTTTTAATGAACCGGGATCTGATTTTGAAGACCGGACACGTGTTGTGAAGCTCTCGGAAAGCACGATACAGGCAAATGCCAGATTCTTCGGCGGCGATCCGGTGCTGGTTCCGAGACTCGCGATTTCAATGGGCATTAAAACCATCATGGAATTCAGCAAACATATTGTGCTTTTAGCAAGCGGCGAGGAAAAAGCAGACGCTATTCAAAAGATGGCTGAATGTCCTGTCACGACAGATGTACCAGCCTCTATTCTTCAAAAACACAATCATGTAACCGTTATCGCCGATTATAAAGCAGCTCAAAAATTAAAGAGTGCATCATTCTCATAACACAATAAAAGGAGACTGTCATGTTTAAAAAGGCATTTCAAATTCTGCAGCAGCTTGGCCGCGCGTTGATGACTCCGGTTGCCGTCCTGCCGGCAGCAGGTCTTTTGCTCCGTTTCGGAGACAAGGATTTACTGAACATCCCTATTATAAAGGATGCGGGCGGCGTTGTATTCGATAATCTCCCGCTGATTTTCGCCGTGGGGGTCGCGATCGGATTAGCCGGCGGAGAAGGTGTAGCCGGACTTGCAGCTGTCATCGGATACTTAATTTTAACCGTCACCCTCGACAATATGGGAAAATTACTCGGCCTTCAGCCTCCGTATGAAGGAGCCGAGCACCTGATTGATATGGGGGTTTTCGGAGGAATCATTATCGGGCTTCTCGCCGCCTATTTATATAAGCGATTTTCATCAATCGAGCTGCATCCGGTCCTTGGATTTTTCTCTGGAAAACGCTTTGTCCCGATTATTACTTCCGTCAGTTCATTGGTGATCGGCGTCATTTTCTCATTCGTTTGGCCGCTAATCCAAAACGGAATTAACGCAGCCAGCAGTTTAATTGCCGATTCAACAGTCGGCCTGTTCTTTTATGCAACGATCTATCGTTTGCTGATTCCTTTTGGCCTGCATCATATTTTTTATACGCCTTTCTATTTTATGATGGGAGAATACACAGACCCATCAACAGGCAACACCGTAACCGGAGACCTGACAAGGTTTTTCGCGGGAGACCCGACAGCCGGGCGCTTTATGATGGGGGATTTCCCTTACATGATTTTCTGTCTGCCGGCAGTTGCTCTTGCCATTATCCATACCGCGCGTCCGGAAAAGAAAAAAATGATCTCCGGCGTGATGATTTCTGCGGCGCTCACATCTATGCTGACCGGAATTACAGAGCCGGTTGAGTTTTCTTTCTTGTTCGTTGCGCCCGTGCTCTATTTGATTAACTCTATTCTTGCCGGCGTCATCTTTGTCGTTTGTGATTTATTCCATGTCCGCCACGGCTATACGTTCTCAGGCGGCGGAATTGACTACGTCTTGAACTACGGACTGTCTACAAACGGCTGGGTTGTCATTCCTGTCGGGATCGTGTTTGCTTTCATTTATTATTATTTGTTCCGATTTGCGATTCTGAAATGGAATTTGAAAACGCCCGGCCGTGAGACAGATGAAGACGGTCAGAATGAGGAGAAAGCTCCAGTTGCAAAAGACCAACTTGCCTTTCACGTGTTGCAGGCCTTGGGCGGACAGCAAAATATCGCTAACCTGGATGCGTGTATCACAAGGCTTCGTGTGACCGTTCATCAGCCAAGTCAAGTCAGAAAGGATGAATTAAAACGGCTTGGTGCAGTAGGCGTGCTGGAGGTCAACAACAACTTCCAGGCAATATTCGGAACCAAGTCCGATGCCTTAAAAGACGACATCAAAACAATCATGGCCGGAGGCGTCCCTGCCACCGCCGCCACGCTGGACACGGTAACTGACAAACCGCAGAAGCCCGATTCCGGTGAGACCTTTTTTTATCCGATTAAAGGAGAAACAGTCTCTTTAGGGGATGTGCCTGATCAAGTCTTTTCAGAAAAAATGATGGGCGAGGGATTTGCGATTATACCATCAGAAGGAAAAGTCGTTGCACCTGCGGACGGCGAGATCGTCTCGATTTTTCCGACAAAACACGCCATCGGCTTTATGAGCGCCGGCGGCACTGAAATCCTGATTCATGTCGGCATCGATACCGTCAAACTGAATGGGGAAGGCTTTGAAGCACATGTCACAAGCGGACAAGCCGTCAAACAAGGCGAACTGCTTCTCACCTTTGATCTCAATTACATCAAGCAGCATGCCGCTTCAGCCATAACACCGGTTATTTTCACAAATACCTCTGAAGAAGATCTAAAGCACATTCAAATGAAGTAAAAAAGTCCCCCCTGCTGCGGGGGACTTTTTCGCCAACATAATGAAAGCGCTGTCAAAATAAAATAACTTGAAAAAAGGTGTTTGCATTTGAATCACGAATGATATGAATATGCCTACATTCTATCGTTCTAAAGGGGGATTCATTTGAAAAAATTAATCGCGTTTCAAATTTTAATCGCTTTGGCTGTCGGTGCGGTGATCGGCCACTTTTTTCCTGATTTCGGGATGGCACTGAGGCCTGTCGGAGATGGATTTATCCGCCTGATTAAAATGATTGTTGTGCCGATTGTATTTTCTACCATTGTCATTGGAGCAGCAGGAAGCGGAAGCATGAAAAAAATGGGCAGTCTCGGCATCAAGACGATCATTTGGTTCGAAGTGATTACAACGTTGGTATTAGGGCTTGGACTTTTATTAGCGAATGTCTTAAAACCAGGTGTCGGGCTTGACCTCTCCCATTTGGCAAAAAAAGATATCCATGAACTTTCCGGCTACACAGACAAAGTTGTTGATTTCAAGCAAATGATCCTGGATATTATCCCTACAAACATTATTGATGTCATGGCCAGAAATGATTTGCTTGCCGTTATTTTCTTCGCCATTTTATTTGGTGTCGCCGCCGCTGGTATCGGCAAAGCTTCTGAACCAGTGATGAAGTTCTTTGAATCTACCGCTCAGATTATGTTCAAGCTCACACAAATCGTCATGGTCACTGCTCCTATCGGCGTGTTAGCCCTGATGGCAGCTTCTGTAGGCCAATACGGCATTGAACTCCTCCTCCCTATGTTTAAGCTGGTTGGCACCGTATTCCTTGGCCTGTTCCTGATCCTCTTTGTCCTCTTTCCGCTTGTCGGTCTCATCTTTCAGATTAAGTATTTCGAAGTATTGAAAATGATATGGGATCTGTTTTTAATTGCATTTTCCACCACCAGCACTGAAACCATTCTCCCTCAGCTGATGGATAGAATGGAGAAATACGGCTGTCCCAAACGAGTGGTATCATTTGTCGTTCCCTCCGGCTTGTCATTGAACTGTGACGGCTCCAGCTTATATTTATCAGTTTCTTGTATCTTTCTCGCACAGGCCTTTCAAGTAGACATGACATTGTCCCAGCAGCTGCTCATGATGCTTGTGCTTGTGATGACCAGTAAAGGCATTGCAGCTGTACCCTCAGGATCGCTTGTAGTTCTTCTGGCGACTGCCAATGCTGTAGGACTGCCGGCTGAAGGCGTTGCCATTATCGCGGGTGTTGACCGCGTCATGGACATGGCGAGAACGGGCGTGAACGTACCGGGACATGCGATCGCCTGTATCGTGGTATCAAAATGGGAAAAGGCCTTCCGCCAAAAAGAATGGGTTTCCGCAAACAGCCAAACTGAAAGCATATAGAAAAAAAGAACACCTCAATACGAGGTGTTCTTTTTTTATTCAGCAGCAGCGTGATCTTCTGTTTCAATCGCTGCCAGTCTTGCGTTTACTTCTTCTTCTGTCATATTATGCTCTTTCACATACAGGTTTCTTGGGTTCGTGCGGCATTCGTGGCTGCAGCTGCGCATATATTTATACTCATTTTCCGGTGTGCATATCATTTTTTTATTGCAAGATGGATTTGCGCAGTTCACATAACGCTCACACGGTTCTCCTGTAAAGTAGTCCTTGCCGACAATCACATGCTCGACACGGTTGACAGGCACGCTGATTCTTTCATCAAATACGTAGCACTGGCCGTCCCAAAGCTTGCCTTGCACCTCTGGATCTTTTCCGTATGTCACGATTCCGCCGTCAAGCTGTGCTACATCTTCAAAGCCTTGCTTCACCAGCCATCCTGAGAACTTTTCACAGCGTACGCCGCCTGTACAGTACGTTAAAATCTTTTTGCCTTCAAGCATATCTTTGTGTTCTTCGATCCATTCAGGTAATTCGCGGAAGGCTTCGATGTCAGGACGGACCGCACCTCTGAAATGGCCAAGGTCATACTCGTAATCGTTACGCGCGTCGATGACAATTGTGTTTGGATCCTGCATCTTCTCATAAAATTCTGCAGGCTTCAAATGCTGGCCTGTTGTTTCGTTCGGATCGACATCATCTTCAAGACGAAGCGTTACAAGCTCTTTTTTATGGCGGACGAAGATTTTTTTGAAGGCATGGCCTTCTGCTTCATCAATTTTAAATACCATGTCCGCAAAACGAGGATCAGCTTTCATTGTTTCCATATATTTTTCAGTCTGTTCAACCGTACCTGATACCGTACCGTTAATTCCTTCAGAAGAAACAAGGATACGGCCTAACAAACCAAGCTCCTTACAAAAAGCCAGATGCTGCTCTCTAAACGCCTCTGGATCTTCAATCGGAACATATTTATAGTAAAGTAATACTCTGTATTGTTTTTCCATGTTTTAAACACCCTGTTCAATTATAGTTAGTTGCTATGCACACTCTTACTATATCATACAGGAAAATGCCGCAAAGATGAACAGATCCGCCCAGACTGATAAAAATATCCAAGCTCTTACAAACCTAAGCGGCACAAGGGTTTATTAAAAACAAATAGTATTTTCCATTAACTTACTAGTAAAAGTAGTTGTCTGAAAACTATTTTTGTAGTTCCTCTTCAAAAGATAAATTTACCGGTTCATCTAAAAGTTCTCCCGGCATTTCAAGGTTTGTTGAAGGAACGCTCTCATCTACCTCTTCAAAAACAACATGATCCATCCACACCTGACCCGGCCCAGATAATTGAACGCCAAAAGATATCACAGCGCTATTTTCTGGGACATCTAAAACGATAGCATAATGATTCCAATTGGTTGTTCCGGTAATAGGTCTGTTGCTCATATTATCAAATTGGAGAACATCATCAGCAGCACTGTCAACCCGCATCCAAAGTGAGGCAAAATGCTGCACCCCCTTTGTTTTGATAAAACTTGATAGACGAAGCCTTTTTCCTAGATAGCGATCTGCTTTGAATTGCTGCATCATCGTCGCAAATTCACCGATATCCTGCACCATCGTTGACTTTAAATACCCTGAAGCTTTTCCCTGATGTACATTTTCCCGGTCAATCCCCATTTCGAATTGGAACGGATGGCTCCCGCTCAATACCCAGCCTTTCATTTTTTTCTCCATGTAAGATTCCTCCTTTTTTGAAGTAAAGCGTTTCATAAATGTTCGGTATGCTCCTGGCGGCATGTGATACATCTTTTTGAACGTCCTCGTAAATGCTTCTTGAGATTCAAACTGATAATACAAAGCAATATCGATAATACGATGATCTGTATAAAGCAAAGCTGCCGCCGCATTCGCAAGACGTCTTAACCGAATATAAGAAGCAACCGACATGCCGACTTCTTTTTGAAAAATCCGATGAAAATGGAATTTTGAAAAGCTTGAAACGTTAACAATATCCTCGTTTGATATTTGCTCATGTAAATGTGATTCAATCCAATTGATTGTTTTCTGGACAGCTTTTTCATAATACATTGCACGCTCCAATCTCCTTTCTGTTTTAGAATAATGGATCACGGATTATATGTTTTGATTATTTTTGCGATATGTAAAAATCCCCTGTTTACCACAGGGGACACCGCTCACTTGATAATGACAGATGGTGTGATATGCTCCAGCCAAATGACACCGTCATATTGTTCCTTAAGGATCAGCTGCTCTTCTGTGAATCCCCAATAGAGTGCTGTGCGGGGGGTATACATCCACGAAGTGCCTTTCTTGTTTTTTGTATGGAGAAAATCAACAAAAACAGCCGGTCGGTCCGCCGCTTTCAGCAAAGCTTCAAGGCTCCCAGACGGCGGCGGGCTTGTAACCGGCTTAACAGTCTTATTATCGGAGCTATCAAGACTCGCACCTGAGTAAGCATAAATGCCAATCGTATATGTTTGTTTTTTCAGCCGCTCCGGCAAATAATCACCCATGTTAGGGCCATTTAGCTGTACCCAGTCCTTTATCATCTTCGTATTCTGTTTGCGTAGATGGTAATTGTGGCCCCAGACAATGATTTTCTTTTTCGGATAAAGGGTGTCAGCTACCCACTGAAATTGTTCAGCCATCATGCGGTCTCTCATAAAGAATGAAAAATCCTCAATATTCTCCGGATACTCCTCTAGTTTTTCTTTCATTTCTTCCAGCATATACGTTTCCATTACGTCAATTCTCAGCTGAAGGAATGCATAAACATCTCATAAGCTTTCGGCTCTTTTGGAAGGTTTTCTTTTAGCTCTGAAGCATGTGTTTTAGTGAACTTGATCAGCTTCTGATAGTTTTTCACAAGCTTTTCCTTCTTTTGCGAAAATTCATCAAACGTATTGCTGTCTGTCACTAATGTTGAAAAATTATTTTCTGATTGGGAGAGCAACTCTGCTTTCTCAGGGTCCACCGCTTTTACCCAATGAGTCGCAGCATCATTGAATGAATTCTTCATGCTTTGAATATCAAAACCGGTAAGGATCAGCGGATCGCCTTTCTCTTTTTGCTCTTTCATGTAATCAAACAATTCAACGACATCTTCTGTGTGCCATACAGCGTAAATGGAGTTTTTCATCGTGCTTTTAGGGGTTAATTGGTCCATATTAAGGTAGAATGCATTTGTATCAGGGAAGCCAGACTCAAAGGCCAATACATCGTATCCCAGCTCTTCGTGGAGGTATTTGATCATTCTGACCTTTGTGGCATTGATTTCGCCAGCGCCATGTGTCGTTTCTCCTAACTGAACGATTCGTTTTCCTTTCAGCACCTTCTTCAGAAAGTGAAGGTCTTTGTTTGAAGCATTGGAAGCATCCAGTGGCTGTGCATGTCGTTCAATCCAGTGATCCCAATATTTTTCTTCAGAAGCAGCACGGGCGGAGTCTAAAAAAAAAAGAAAACGCCAGACAGACAATCAGCAGCGGCAGAGTCATTCTCACTATCATTCGTTTCAATTCTATCTCTCCTTTTCTGCTAGGTTCTCTAGTCATTACGAGATAGATATAGAAAAAGTTTCCTTTTCCTGCCAACAAAAAAAAGCTTCTCTGTTGAAAGAAGCTTTAGCTGGATTCTCTCATCACCTGATGAAAGTAAAACCGATACGTATTTTGTAAAAATGTCTCAACCGGAAGCTGCACATCCGCTTGGTATTTGCTGATGATGAATGGAAACCGCTCGATTCCTTTTTCGCGTAAATTGTTCGCTTGTTCATCATCTATTGCCTTCTCTTGCAAAACCGCTTCAACGATCGGCCAGCACACTTCTCGCACTTGCCGCAGGACGGCTTCATCTCCGGTGTTCTGATAATCTGTAATCCAGCTGATGATTTGTTTCTCCATGAATCTCACCTTTCTTCAAAAAAAAGAGGCGCTGCGTTTATGCAAGCTCCTCTTTTTACTCTTCATAACCTATCAGTTCTCCGACTTGAACTTCTTGGCCTTCTGCTAAATGGGCGGACGGCTGGAACGCGTCTTTTTCAAAAATCAAAATGACGGTTGAGCCAAATGAAAAGTATCCCAGCTCTTCGCCGATCTCCAATTCAGCACGGGTGCTCGTCTGCACGATAGAATTAATATTCATCGCGCCGACAGGAATCATCAGGACATTTCGGCTTCCGCTATTCAGCTCGTACACAAACCGGTAATTTTTCGACAGCACATCTTTCCCGTATTTTAAGCCTAGTTGATTTACCGGGTATGAGCGATTTCCGAGCTCGGCCAGCTTTTGATACCTGCAGCTGATCGGAGAATGGAAACGGTGATAATGCCTCGGGCTTAGATACAGCACGACGAAGTAACCGCCATTGTATTGATGGTCTGCGCTTTTACAGCCGGTCAGCTCAGCGAATGAGTAATCTTTTCCCTTCACCGTAAAGGTTTGATTCGGGTTGATGATTCCTACCGTCTGAACTACACCATCAACAGGGCTGACCACCGCATGCGCCTCTTTTGACACAGGGCGCCGCTCCAGATTTATTTGTCGAATGAACAATTCGGACAGCGATCCGTAATCAGCAGCCGTACCGTCCACATCATCCCAATTCAGCCGAAAATGTTTTGAGAAAAGCGGAATGACCGGTTTGCTGATTTTTGACTCGCAAAATCCTTTAATCAGATAGGATGACAGACGATGATTCGTCAGCTCTATCAATGATCGATACAGAATCTTTACAGCCGTATTAAACATGAATAATCCCTATAACCCTTCCGATTGTAATAAAAACAAAGCACCATAAAAAGGCGCCGATTGCCGCAAACGCAACATACGTTTTCAGATCCATTTTGCCGATCCCCGAAAAGTAGCACGTCACATGTCTGACGCCGGGAATAAAATAACCTAAAATAAGAGAATATGGACCGTATTTCTTCATCCATTTTTCCACTTTCATCATTCTCTTTTCTTTTAAGCCGACCCACTTGCCGTACTTGTCGATAAACGGGCGTCCGGCTTTTCTGCCAATCATGTAGCTGATCAGCATACCTAACAAAGCCCCGACAAAACTGATCAATATCGAAAGCTCATAATTCAACACATCGGTATGCGTGAAATAGCCAACAACGGTCATCATTACTTCATCTGGAATCGGCAATCCTACAATCCCTAATACCAACATCAAAAAAATAGCGAGATAACCGTAATCCGCTATGAGCTGCTGAACTAATTCCATCTCCCGGACTCCAGGTTTTCTGCCGCATGTTTTTTAAAATGAGGGAATTTTATTTTACTCACCATCAAATATGAGAGTCCGCAAGTGCCGATTGCCAGAAGGATCGGGTTATAGGTGAAGCTTAAAATAACGAGACACATGCCCGCAAACGGAATCGGCATACCGATAAATGTCGGGAGCTTGCTTTGTTCAATGTTAAATTTAGAGAGGCGAAGCATTCCGCAAATGCTGTACGTCAATGCGCATAAGATCCCGATAAATGGCAGGGTATACAACGCGACACTGTAAGCAAGCATAGAAGGAGCCACCCCAAACGTAACCAGATCGGCAAACGAATCCAGTTCTCTCCCCATATCAGAAACGGCATTCAGCTTACGAGCAGCCATCCCGTCAAAGAAATCAAGGAACATGCCTGTAAAAATAAAAAGCACTGCTGAATGAATGTTGTGATATAGCAAGGAATGAATCGCCAGCAATCCGCAAATGAAGTTTCCTATCGTAATCATACAGGGGATGTAATTCACAGTGTAACCAAACCTCCAATTGTAAAACCATCTATATTATTTGACGATAGTGATCGAATAGCGTTACAGGAAAAATTTTTCTCCAATAAGCATGATAACATAGAATGCTCCCAAAAAAAGCAGCATTCAAATTCTATTATTATACAACATTTGTTACCTTTTGAAAAATGAATGCCAATCTTTTCATGTTCCTTACTATTTTATCCCCCCGCATAAAAAGGACAAGACGCGTTGATTGACGTACTCTGGCTGCTCCAGAGATAACAGATGTCCGGCGTTCTTTACGATTTCAGCCTGAATTCCCGGCACCAATACCGAAGCCCGCTCAAAGGCCATTTGCTGATGGTACATGACCTCGTGCTCACCGAACATCAGCAGTACCGGGACTTGTATCGATTTCAATTCCTGGTCTGTGAACACGTACGGAAAGCCGTTTTCTGTCGGCTTCAGGCTCCTTTGCTCATCCTGCCATTCCACGCCCGCCACAATTTGTCTTTGCAGTAAAGGATGCAGATCATAACTGTTGCCTGTGATCCACTTGATATATGATTCAGCTCCTTTTTCCCCTGTAAGCTCTGCAGCGTATTTATAGACATCCGGATGAAATGAAATAAACGCTTCAGCGGGACTCATAACAACCGCCCGCTCTACTCTTTCAGGCGCGCGGAGTAAGAAATTCACGATATGGGACCCGCCAAGCGAAAGGCCGGCCAGGTGTGCCGTCTCAAGTCCAAGAGAATCAAAGACATCTTTCATCCATTCTGCAAAATCAGCTCTCGTTTCCATGGCTGCTGATGGTATACTTTTATTTTTGTCTCCTATTATATCGACCGCATATGTACGAAATTGACGGCTCAACGCCGCGATATTCGGATACCACATCGCAGAGCTGAAAAGGCCCCCGTGAAGCAAAATGAGCGAAGGTGCGTCCTTTGGCCCACTTGCAATGATATGTGTTTTTCCAAAACGAGTAGAAACATAGAATGCTTCCGACTCAATCGGCCACAAAGAAAGGCTTTGATCATATGCCTGGTAAAAGCGCAGACCACTTTCAACCGCGGCAAACTGCATTGAATCTTGTATCATTTTCTTCTTTTTCCTCCGGGTTTGATTGATATAAAATAAAGGATAACGCCCCTTTTGTCTCGTAAGAAAAAATACCTATTTCTTATTATCTCACATAATAAATTTCCAGTATATAGTTTGGTTTCCTGCAATAAATAAAAAAGGCAGTTCCCTTAAAATCAAGGAAACTGCTATTCTTTGAAGACTAATGGAATGGCATGATCTTTCATATCCTCTGTTAACGAGATGTGATGGGTTACTGATGTTTCACCCTTCGTCAACGCGACTGAGTAATCGCCTTTTCTGCCGGTATCCCATTTGATATCTCCGTTTTTGTCTGTTTTACCGAGTATCTCGCCAATCTCTGTACTCGGCTCCTCATCTGAAGAGGGCGCTTTGACAATCGTCACTTGAACCCCTTCGACCGGCAGCCCCTTAGCATCCTCCACATGAAGAGTGACAGGAATAGTCGTTTCTTTTTGAGAAGAATGCGTCTGCGAACTGCACCCGCATAAAAACAAAATAGACATGAATATGGCTAATTTGCTGTATTTATTGATTTGCCCAATATTGAATATTGTTGAATACATCGTTCGTCACCCTTGTTCCCAAGTTATATGACGATCCTCCGTTCGTGTGAATGGCAATAGCTGTCTGCCCTGTATCACTGTAGTTTCGATAAACAGGCGAGCCGCTTTGGCAGCCGTACGTATCGGTTGTATAGGTCAGCTTATACGTTTCAGCGGAGCGAATCGGCTTTGTATCAGACCACATCGTGCCAAAGGTTTTGTCACACGGGAATCCTGTCACTGACGAGGAAAGGCCCACGGGACTGCTGCTGTTTGTAGTCCGGTAGCCGTACCAGCCAACCGTGTTTCCAGGAGAACCGTTTAATTTAATAGCTCCGTAATCATAATTAGTGTCTTTGCTTTCCGTCCATCCTTTGACGGAGTAAAACATCGTGCCTGAATAAGTACCGTACGGATATGACGAACCATTGCGGCCCGGCGCGGCGGTTATCGTCGAAGCCCATCCATGATCCTGGCTGTACACACAATGTCCAGCCGTGACGACTGTATTTGGATTGACTAAAAATCCGGTACATCCATAAGTGCTTGAAGTGTTGGGATACTTGATTGACAGTTGAACAGTTGCTCTATATGGAAAAGATGTCGTGCTGGAGATTCTGGTGCGTTCATCAGTTCCGATAATGCTCGAAGGCTGTAAGGTTTGAATATTTTTCTCCAGTTCCGTTTGGCCGCCGTATAACGATTTACTTGTTTTTCCGGTTCCCTCATAAGGGGCGGAAACCTGATCTGCTTTTGACGTTTGGTTTTTCGTAGCATCAGCTTCTTTACCGGTATTCGATACAGAAGTTTGCGGGTTCTCTGCCGCTTTTGCCGGTACGCCAAAAGATACCGCTGCTGCCAAAGCCAAACACAAAACCGTTAAGTAAGCGAACCATTGTTTTCTGAATCTTGGAACTAATTTCATTTTGTCATCTCCCTCCTTTAGTGTCAACCACCCGTATTGATGGAAGACTTTTACATTATAATCAGGTTTCTGATTCTTATGATAAAACTTTTATGGAGGAAGAAAAAAACAGGCCTTGTCCCATGACAAGGCCTGCTCAAACTCTATTTTATCGTTAGCTGGTCCAACGCTTTCTTAGCATTCTCTCTTGCCGTTTCAACTGTATCAGCAGCAGAAAGCGCAACTGCCATACGACGTCCGGCTTTCGTTATCGGCTTTCCAAAGACGCGCACTTGAGTCTTTGGGACTGCCAGTGCGTTTTCCAATCCTTCAACAGTGTAATCCGCTAATTCTTCCGGCGCTTTGAGGGGCCTGCTGGCGCCAGGAGAAAGCTGTGTGATTTCTGTAATCGGAAAGCCGAGAATCGCCCGGACATGCAGCGCAAATTCTGACAAATTTTGCGTCACCAGCGTGACAAGACCCGTATCATGCGGACGAGGAGATACCTCACTGAAATATACCCTATCTTTCGCAAGGAACAGCTCAACACCAAACAGGCCGTATCCGCCAAGCTCATCCGTGATCGTTTTTGCAATATGCTTCGCTTCTTCTATTTGCTGCTCTGTCATATCATGCGGCTGCCATGATTCGATATAATCCCCGTCCTTTTGCACATGACCGATCGGCTCGCAAAATGCCGTACCGTTAACCGCACGTACGGTTAAGAGTGTGATTTCTGATTCGAATGGGATAAACTCCTCAACGATCACGCGGCCGTTTTTCACCCGTCCGCCTTCCATCGCCGTCTCCCAGCAGCTCTCTAAATCCGCTTCAGAGCGGCAGATACTTTGGCCTTTTCCAGAAGAACTCATCAATGGTTTAACGACACAAGGAAAACCAATCTGTGCTGCCGCTTGTATAAATTCATCATATGTATTCGCAAATTCATAGCCAGCCGTCGCAAGTCCAAGCGTTTCCGCCGCAAGCCGTCTGATGCCTTCCCGATCCATCGTCAGCTTGGCCGCACGGGCATTCGGGATGACGTGAAATCCTTCCTCTTCAAGCTTCAGCAATTCATCCGTCGCGATCGCCTCCACCTCAGGCACAATCAAATCCGGCTTTTCTTTCTCAATAATGGTTCTGATCTGCTCTGGGTCCAGCATATCAACGACATAACTGTTATGCGCGACCTGCATCGCCGGAGCATGCTCGTAACTGTCAACTGCCACCGTCTGTACCCCAAGACGCTGGGCTTCAATCACTACCTCTTTACCTAATTCACCTGAACCTAACAATAAAACCTTCTTTGATTGATACATCTTTGCCCCTCCTATCTGTTCCAAACCATTATAACTGAAATATTTGAAAAATAAATTTTTATTAAAAAAGATAAACTTATTATTGGGGGTAAAATCTTTTAAATTCTTAAACGAAAGCAGACCAATAACGGTCTGCTTTCTCTATTCCTAAACAGCAACATCATACAAGAAATCCCCCAAAATCATGCTACACTTAATCCAAGACCACCACACCGACAGGAGGCATCCCATGCAAAACGAAACCCGCACACTGCAGCTTGACCCACACCTTCATATAGAAGCCTACCGCTTCAAGGGAATTATGCAAAAGTTCCCGAACCACTTTCACGATTATTATGTGATTGGATTTATTGAAAAAGGGCAACGGTATCTGGCCTGCCAGGATCAAGAATATATCATCAATCCAGGTGATCTTCTCCTCTTTAACCCCCGTGACACGCATAGCTGTGAACAGATTGACGGCCGGACGCTTGATTATCGGTGTATCAATGTCATGCCGGATATCATGGAGAAGGCGGTGAAAGAGATTACTGGCGCCGGGCATCTCCCTTATTTCTCCCAGCATGTGTTATTCCGCCATGAGCTGACAGCCAGCCTGCAGGAATTGCATATTTTGATATCCGAGGAAAAACAAGCTTTGCGTAAGGAGGAGCTGTTTCTTCATCTATTAGAAGAGCTGATCCGCCATTATTCAGATGTCACGTTCCTTAGCAGCGTTCCAGAACCATCAGACGAAGTCAAAATGGTTTGTGAATTTTTAGAAGAGCATTATGCCGAAAATGTCACACTCAATGATTTGAGTGAATTAACAGGCTGGAGCAAGTATCATTTATTGCGTTCATTTACAAAACAAAAAGGCATTACCCCTAATAGCTACATGGAAACAATCCGGATTAATCAAGCCAAAAAACTCCTTGAACAAGGGGTAAGGCCGATTGATGCGGCATTTCAGACAGGATTCAGCGATCAGAGTCATATGACGAAGTTTTTTAAACGGCAGGTGGGGCTGACGCCGAAGCAATACATGAAGATTTTTGAAAAGGAGCTTCACAGATGAACATACAAAGAGAAACTTCGGGGCATATCGCAGCCATTGTGACCATTCTGATTTGGGGGACGACCTTTATTTCGACAAAAGTTCTGCTGGCTGACTTCTCTCCAATGGAAATATTATTTTATCGGTTTTTGATGGGCTTTATCGCTCTTATCCTCGTCCGTCCCAACATGATTCCGTTCAGAAATTGGCGGCAGGAGCTGTTGTTTGCCGGAGCTGGTTTATTTGGCGTAACCTTATACTTTCTATTAGAAAATATAGCTCTCACCTATACATACGCCTCCAATGTCGGCATGATCGTGTCCATTATACCGATGATCACTGCGGTTTTGGCCCATTTTCTGCTCGAAGGCGAAAAATTGCGTCTGACTTTTTTGATTGGATTTATCTCGGCACTGATCGGGCTTTTATTGATTACGTTTAACGGCAATGTGGTACTGCGTCTAAATCCGCTCGGAGACATCATGGCAGCCGGGGCTGCTCTCGTGTTTGGCGGATACTCGATATTCATGAAAAAATTAAGCGCCTACGAATACCACATCATCGAGCTGACACAGAGAGTATTTTTGTATGGTTTATTGTTTATGGTTCCCGCTTTATTTTTGTTCGACTTCCATTTTGACCTAAGCCGATTTTCATCTGCTTCAAATATACTCAACATGCTTTTCTTAGGGATTGGCGCTTCTGCCCTGTGCTTCGCCACTTGGAATTATTCAGTTGGCGTGCTCGGAGCCGTCAAATCCAGTGCGTATATTTACATGGTCCCGGTTATCACGATCGCCGCTTCTGTCCTGATTCTGCACGAAAACATGACATGGATCGCTCTTCTAGGAGGCGCGCTTACACTTTTAGGCCTCTACATTTCAGAGCTGAAACCGAAAGCGAAGCTGTTGGAGAACGGATGTAAAATGGATGCTTAACGGCATCCATTTTTTTATTTTGTCCTACGTTTGCCACCTATAAATGAACGCAATCTAACAAAGGAGGAATCGAAATGGTTGATGAAATGGTCTTAATCACACAGCAATGGCTGAACGATACGTACAGCGGCAAACATGGGTATAACCCAGTTGAAGAAAGCGGGAAAACTGGGTGGGATACGATCTACGGTCTGACTCGGGCGCTTCAAATTGAATTGGGTATCTCAGAGCCAGCCGATAACTTCGGGCCGACAACACAGCGCTTATTTAAGCCTCTTAAACGCCAAGCTCCAGATTCAAAACCAAGCAACATGAATTTTATTTTACAAGGGGCTTTATGGTGTAAAGGCTTTAATCCCGGCGGTTTTACAGGCGTCTTTTACGAAAAAACAGAAAATGCGGTAAAAGAATTTCAAAAAGCTGCCGGACTGACAACACAGGATGGGATTGTCACCACGTTAATTATGAAAGCCTTATTAGACATGAGCGCTTTTAAGCTGGTGTCTGGGGGTGATTCAAGAATTCGCCAGATTCAACAAAACTTAAATCGAGACTACAATGACTATATCGGGTTAATGCCTTGTGACGGACTGTATGGCCGCGATACAAATAAAGCTCTTATTTATGCCCTGCAAAAAGAAGAAGGCATGAGCACAAGTGTTGCCAATGGATTTTTCGGAAACGGCACCACAAGTTTGTGCCCTACTTTAACTCCCGGCGATTCAAGAACAGGATTTGTCTTAATTGTTCAGTACGCCCTCTATTGTAACGGAAAATCGTTCGATCCTGGTGAGTTTGACGGCAAATATGGTGTGGGTGTTGTTTCAGCTGTTAAAGCATTTCAAGAGTTCATGTGCCTGCCGCAAACAGGTTATGCAGATATGCCAACCATTAAAGCTTTATTATCAAGCTCAGGAGACACAACTCGCGCCGCTTCTGCTTGTGACACTGCTACAATTATAACCGCAGAAAAAGCTCAAACACTGCGGAATAACGGTTATAAAACGGTTGGCAGATATTTGACCGGAAATGTGCGGACAAGCAGCGGCCTCACATCTAAAGCCCTGACATCTAAAGAGCTTGCAGTTATTCTTGATGCCGGATTGAAGGTTTTCCCAATTTATCAAGACGGCGGCTATGAATCTTCTTATTTTGTCAAAGACCAAGGCACAAGAGATGCATATAGTGCCGCTTCTGCTGCTAGAAGATTAGGTTTTCCGTCAGGCACGACCATTTATTTCGCTGTCGATTTTGATGCATACGATTATGAAGTGACCGATAAAATCATTCCTTATTTCCAAGAGATTAAGTCAGCATTTACAAAAATGCAGACATTTTCAACCGCACCTAAGTATGAAATAGGGGTTTACGGACCAAGAAACATTTGTATCCGTACATCTGAAGCAGGACTGACAAAGTATAGTTTTGTGGCAAATATGTCAACAGGATTTAGCGGCAATCTCGGCTATCCGATGCCAAACAACTGGGCCTTTGATCAATTTTATGAAGGAACCATCGGAAGCGGTTCTGGAAGCATCGGGATTGATAAAGACGGATTTTCAGGAAGAGACTCAGGTGCAAGCAATGTAAATCCGCCGTCTGATCCGGTATATGATGCAAGGCTGCGTACACTGACAGACATTTTATCTACCATTCCGGCTTTAGAAAATCTAACAAGTTTGGCAAACGCGATGTTTGAATTTGATACGACAGAAACCATTTTCACATCACCTGAGTTGGATATTATTCTATCAACTTCACTTCTGGCAACCATACCAAGTGAAGGTTCACCAAACACAATTACCATTACAAATGGTAAACCAGGTGCCTATATCACGGGTTTATTGGGCGACACTCAAACGTCTCTCACTGCGTCACAAATCGACTCTTATCAAAACCTTTTAAATAGTCTGAGCTTATCAGTACGCAACGGTTATTTGGAGGTTTATGTAAATCCAACAGCTGAATCTTTAAATATTCAAATTAAAATCTATACACCTGATATTCCAGTCGGTGACAATATCACAACTGGACTAACGACTACGATTACGTTTAAAATAAAACAGAAGCACTTTACTTTACCAGATACTGAGGAAGTATACTCACCAGATTGGGATACTATTGTCAACAACATGCTTGTGGTAGGTACAGGTATCTTAATTGTTGCTGGTATTGGTGCATTAGTATTAACGGTAGGTCCTGAAATGGGAGCTGCTGCAGTACTCTTCCGTACATTTTTAGCACTTTTTAAATAATATTGTTTCTCCATGAGTCCTGTAGGGATTCATGGAGTTCTTCTTAAAAAAGGGGGGATACTGTATGAAAAGTAATATACATAAATATCAGGAGATCACAAAAAAAATAGAAACTGACTTGTACCCTATCAGTCAAAACGATAATGATTTACTTTCGTACCTAATGAAACAAGACTCTTTCACACTTAACCAAATGAAATTGTGTTTAATTGAACCACAGCTCACATTCAAACACACTGTCAAAATCGTATTTACAGTAACATTAATAACGTTATATATTTATTTTTTCAGTTCTCATTATAATGATTTAATAGAAATGGGTGTACAAATGTTTTTTGTGTTAATTGGCCTAATATGGGTATTTGGTGTTTACCCATTTTCAAGAAAAGTTCAAATTTCTGAACGCTTCAAACAAAAATCCGAAAACGCCCGCATAGTCGGTATGATCGACTTCGTATTAGAACAAAAATACAAAAAAAGCATCTCTGAATAATCTCGAAATCAGAGATGCTTTCCCTTTGTCCTCATCACTTGTCTACCACAGCCGCACTGTCACGCGTAACCGCAGCTGGCTCCCTCAGCATCACATTCATTACGCTCGCAAGCACGAGCATTCCAATCGACAAATAAAAAGCCAGTGTATACTCACCCGTTACCGTGTAGATGACGCCGGGCACATACGCACCTAGTGCCGATCCGATCTGATGGGCGAGTGACAGCCAGCCAATCATGAGGCCGATCGAGTAGTTTTGAAAGTACTGGGTGGC
Source organism: Bacillus sp. EU52 (assembly GCF_037964975.1). Classification (NCBI taxonomy): domain Bacteria; kingdom Bacillati; phylum Bacillota; class Bacilli; order Caryophanales; family Bacillaceae; genus Bacillus; species Bacillus sp. EU52. The sequence goes on along the minus strand of NZ_CP150177.1, from coordinate 231,252 downwards.
GAGCATTTGAGTCGGTGCTACCGTTGCAAAGTCCACTAATCCAAACAGAATCGCAAAGGCTAAAAGCAAGTAGGGCTCGTGGCTGTAAATAAGAATCACGATCGACAGCGCCCGCACCGCATATAAAATGCACAGGATTTTCCGGCTGCTCCACCGGTCCGCTACAATTCCGGACAGCAAGATCCCAGCAATATTAAAGCCTGCTAGCAGACTGACAGCAGCACTCGTGACTGTCGTTGAAAAGCCATGATCATGAGAAAACGGAATCAAATGGGTATCCATCAGCCCCACGGTCGTAAATCCACAGATCAAAAACGGAAAAATCAAGAACCAGAATTGCCTCATACGAAACATCCCGGCCACTGAAAGAGCTGTTGTTTTGGGTGCTGTTTCTTTTTCTGATGCAGCCAGTCCGCCTATCGGCTCTGTATTCTTTTCTGAAGGATTGTTCCGCAGCATCAGCAGCGCAGCCGGAAAGACAATCACGATTAACAGCAGTCCCAACACCACAACCGTCAGCTTCCAGCTAAACCAATGGATCAACATGAGTGAGCCGGGAACGAGAAGCATTTGCCCCGCGCCAAAGCCTGCTTCCATGATCCCAAAGGCTAGTCCCCGCTTTTTGCTGAACCAATTGACGACCAATACACTTGCCGCCACATTCGATGCTCCGCCCACTCCAAGCGAGACACCCAGCCCGTAAAGCAAAAACAGCTGCCAAGGCGAAGTCACAAGGTATGTTAAGAAAATGCTGACTCCTGTCAGTAACGCACTCCATGCCAAAACAGCCCGGGCACCCCATTTGTCCACAAGCCGACCGATCACAGGCTGTGATATGCCATAAACAATAAAACTCACCGTCGAAATCAGCGAGATGGTGCTTCTATCGATTGAAAACTGCCGTTCCCACGGCTCCACAAACGCACCAAACGACAGCCGCACCCCCTGAACCGCCAATAAGATCAAAAAGGTGACGGAGACGATGATCCACGCATAATGCAGTCTTTTCATGACAGCTCCAAATCCCACCGTTCTTCTGTCAGCTGCTGTCCCCATAATGGCGCTTCTTGTTTTACTTCACTTATCCTGAATCCAAATTTTTTATAGAGCGGACGAGCCTCAGCCATCGTGCTCACCGTCCAAAGGAAAATGCGGTCAAACTTCATGTCTTGGCAGTATGCAACCAGATGCTCCAGCAATTGCGTGCCAAGCCCCCTGCCCCGAAAATCCGCATCAACCAGAAACCATCTGAGCTGGACTGTCTTTTCATCGTGCTTGACCAACCCGACAGAGCCGGCAAATTTCCCGCCGCTTTCCGCAATCCATATTTTTTCGATGTCAGCGTCAAATGTCTCCTGAAGATAAGCTAAAAACGTGTCATCCCAACCGTGAGCCTCCGCGTAAAATTGTCTTTGTTTCTCAATAAGGAGTTGAAGATCCTCCGAAAGAAAATAATCTCTAATCGATATCTCTGATGCTCTGGCAGAAAGCGACTGTGAAAGGATCGCTTCAATCTCTGCCATCGCCTCGGCAAGCTTGTGCTGCTCCTTTTGGTTGATTACCTTCAGCATCAGTTCTACTTGTTCGTTGGCTTTCTCCTCCAGCTTTTTATAAATCGTTTTTCCTGTTTCTGTGACAAAAATGTAATGGTGGCGGGCGTCATCTTTGCTCCTCTGTTTATAAATCAAATCTTCTTTTTCAAACTGCTTCACAATCCTGCTGACATATCCCCGGTCAAGCCCCAGCTTATCCTGAAGAGCTTTTGCCGTACAATTAGGCGTATTATAAATCTCAAATAAAATCCGTGTTTCTGTTAAGGAAAACGGGCTGTCGTAAATGTGCTCATTAAGGAAACCAAGGACGTTTGTATAAAATCGATTGAACTTTCTGAATTTTAACCCGACAGATGATTCTCTTGTTTTCAAATCAATTCCCACTTTCTAATATCGTTGACTAAAGCAATTATAATCACATATAGTTGCTTTAGTCAACGATATGTTAGAAAGTGAGGTCTTTTTAATTTCCTGATTCCTTCCTTTTCCTTACCACAATCAATGTGATATAGGATAAAGCCAGAGAAACCAAGCTATAGACAACAGCCCATCCCAAAAATGATTGATTAAAAATGGTAAAGGTGAGCACAAGAGAAATCACCAAACTAAGCATTGGCATCAGATACGGGTTTTTACAAATACAGGTCCCGACAATCGATAGCAGCATAATTCCTAACGGTAAAATAAAGAATGCGATATCTAATTCATCCATCTTTAAACAGCCTCCCTCCAGATTTTTATGTTACTAGTAAAAAAATATAATTGCATTTAGTAAAAGGATAATATTCACTTCCCTAAGGCCCAATTTGAAAATTACCCGTTTACATTCGCTCCGGACTATGATAATTTAAGAAAGCGCTATCATGATAAGTTAATAGCTTGGATGGAGATGAGGAGAGCCAGGAATCCAACCCCTTTTGACAAGGGGTGTTTTCTGGCTCTTTTTGTTTTTCGGGAAAGGAGGCACGCCACACATCCAGCACAAACAGCAAAGGGGGATAATTATTAATGCTTAATATATTTAAACCGGCTCCTCATATTGAGAGACTGGATGATTCAAAGATGGATGCGGCATACAAACGGCTCAGACTGCAAGTATTCATTGGTATTTTCATTGGCTACGCAGGCTACTACCTGCTGCGGAAAAACTTTGCCTTTGCCATTCCTTATCTGCAGGAACAGGGATTTTCGAAAACAGAACTGGGTTTGGTGCTGGCCGCTGTGTCCATTGCGTACGGCTTCAGCAAATTCATCATGGGAATGGTGTCTGACCGCTGTAATCCGAGATATTTTCTGGCGACAGGCCTATTTTTATCAGCAATCGTTAATATTCTATTCGTTTCAATGCCTTGGGTGACTTCGAGCGTCACCATCATGTTTATTTTTATGTTTATCAACGGATGGTTTCAAGGAATGGGCTGGCCGCCATGCGGCAGGACGATGGCCCATTGGTTCTCCATAAGTGAACGCGGCACAAAAATGTCGATCTGGAATGTCGCCCATAACATAGGCGGCGGTATTCTTGCTCCGCTTGTCACTCTTGGGATCGCGATGTTCGTCACTTGGAAAAGCGTGTTTTTCTTCCCTGCCATCATCGCCATTATCATTTCATTTTTAATTGTTTTATTGGTTCGTGATACGCCTCAATCCTGCGGACTCCCGCCAATTGAAGAGTATCGGAATGACTATCCAAAACACGCTTTTAAAAATCAGGAAAAAGAATTAACAACAAAAGAAATTCTTTTTCAATATGTGCTGAACAACAAATTTCTTTGGTACATCGCTTTTGCCAATGTATTTGTTTATTTCGTGCGATACGGCGTGGTTGACTGGGCGCCTACTTACTTAACAGAAGCCAAAGGCTTTTCTCCTGAAGACTCACGCTGGTCGTATTTTCTTTACGAATACGCAGGCATACCGGGAACGATCTTGTGCGGCTGGATCAGTGACCGATTCTTCAAAAGCCGCCGGGCACCGGCAGGCGTTTTGTTTATGGCGGGTGTTTTCATTGCCGTATTGGTGTACTGGCTGAATCCGGCCGGCAATCCGCTCGTGGACAATATCGCCCTGATCAGCATTGGCTTCTTAATCTACGGACCTGTTATGCTGATCGGCCTTCAAGCAATTGACCTAGCACCGAAAAAAGCAGCCGGAACTGCAGCCGGTTTGACCGGATTTTTCGGATACATCGGCGGATCCGCCTTCGCAAACGCCATTATGGGCTTTGTCGTGGACCGTTTTAACTGGAACGGCGGCTTTATCATGCTGATCTCATCCTGCATTCTTGCCATCGTCTTCTTGGCTTTGACGTGGAATACAGGAAAACGGGCAGAGCATGTTTAAGAAAGACACATAAAAGATTAATAGTTTTCCAACACGCCGTTTACATCCGTTTTTTATTATGAAAGACAGGTAGTGCTTATCTATAAGGAGGAGAAATCATGAGAAAAAATAGAATACTGGCCTTGTTTGTTCTGTCGCTGGGCTTACTCTCATTTATGGTAACGCCAGTGTCGGCAGCGTCAAAAGGAAACCTGCTGTCACCTGACCGTATCCTGACCGTCGCGCACAGAGGGGCTTCTGGATATGTGCCTGAGCACACGATTCTGTCTTACGAAACCGCTCAGAAAATGAAAGCTGATTTTATTGAATTGGATCTGCAAATGACAAAAGACGGAAAATTGATTGTCATGCATGACGAAAAACTGGACCGCACCACAAACGGAATGGGTTGGGTGAAAGACCATACGCTCGCAGACATTAAGAAGCTTGACGCCGGTTCTTGGTTTAATGAAGCCTATCCGGAAAAAGCAAAGCCGCAGTACGTCGGCCTTAAAGTTCCTACATTAGAAGAGGTATTAGACCGTTTCGGAAAGCACGCGAACTACTACATTGAAACAAAATCGCCTGACACCTACCCAGGTATGGAAGAAAAACTGATCGCTTCTTTGCAGAAACATAAATTACTGGGAAAGCATTCTAAGCCAGGCCAGGTGATCATTCAATCGTTCAGCAAAGAAAGCCTGGTAAAAGTCCATCAATTACAGCCAAACCTGCCGACCGTTCAATTGCTGGAAGCCAAACAAATGGCGTCAATGACAGATGCTGCCCTGGAAGAAATCAAAACATACGCTGTCGGTGCGGGCCCGGATTATAAAGCTTTAAATCAAGAAAACGTCCGTATGATCCGCAGCCACGGCCTCCTGCTTCATCCTTACACAGTCAATAATGAAGCTGATATGCATCGCCTGCTTGATTGGGGCGTAACAGGAGTGTTCACCAACTATCCTGATCTTTTCCACAAAGTAAAAAAGGGTTATTAAAAGCAAAAAACCTTGCGACAACTATCGCAAGGTTTTCTTCTATATTTTATTCTTTTCCGGCAGCAGCTTCTGACTGTCCATTAAGCAGCTGAGAATTTATCTCTTTCGCATCCTTTAAGTATTCTGTCTGGTAGCCGCTCTTCAGCGCCCACACATAGAATACAAGGGATACCATCGCAATCAGAACCATATCCCAGCCATAATGAATGACATTCAGGCCGCCGAATTTATCACTGCCCAAATAAGAAATAACCATCATGGCCAGCAGATAAAACACCATCCAGACGCCGGCTTTAAAGTTCCGGCCAAACCCTTTCCATTTCGCCTTCGCCTGATAATAGAAATAAATCGGAAGACCGATCAGGATAATAAACAGAACCTGTCCTGTTAACGGCCAGCGCGCCCAATACAGCACCAGTGACGCAAAGATAAATCCAAGCGGAGCAATCACATTTAAGCCTTTTAAACGAAGAGGCCTGTACAGGTCTTTCCCCGTCCGTCTCAATGTCATCACTGTGATCGGGCCGGTGATATAAGAAATTAACGTAGCAACAGAAATAATTTCCGCTAATACGCCCCATCCTCTGAACAGGAACAAAAAGATGAACGAAACAATCAAGTTAAAGAACATTGCTTGTCGCGGAACGCCGTAAATCGGATGAAGCTTCCCGAATATACTCGGCATGTATTTGTTTTTTTCCATTCCGTAAATCATTCGGGACGTTGTCGCCGTATACGTAATCCCAGTTCCAGACGGTGATACAAATGCATCTGCATATAACACAATAACAAGCCAGTTAATATTCAGCGCAATCGCCAGATCAGCAAAAGGAGAATTAAAATTCAGATGGCTCCAGCCGTGAGCAATATCAGAAGGATTCACCGCTCCGATGAAGGCGATCTGCAGCAGGACATAAATCACTGTCGCAACGAAAAGAGAGCCGACAACCGCAATCGGAATTGATTTCCCCGGATTTTTTGCTTCACCCGCCATATTAATCGGGCTTTGGAAACCGTTAAACGCAAAAACGATACCGGAAGTGGCAACCGCCGTCAGCACACTTGCCCAGCCATTCGGCGCAATGCTTTGACCGCTAGTAAAGTTTTCTCCATGGAATCCGACAAACAGCAAAGCTCCAATCGTAAGACCCGGAATAATAATTTTAAAAATCGTAATTAATGAATTCGCTTTGGAAAATAGATTAACTGTCCAGTAGTTCAGCAGGAAATAAATGAGAAGCAATACAGAGGCAAATGCTAGTCCTTCCCCAGTCAGCGTTCCATTCTTCACCAAACCGCTTGTCCATTTCGCCCATTCCCAAGGCCAAGAACTCATATATTGAACGGAGGCCACCGCTTCAACCGGAATGACGGACACAATCGCAATCCAGTTGGCCCAGCCTGCAATAAAACCGATAAACGAACCGTGTGAATATTGCGTATATTTTACCATTCCCCCAGCTTCAGGGAACATAGATCCTAATTCACTATAAGAAAGAGCAATAAATAAAATGACGACCATTCCAATAACCCACGAAATAATAGCAGCTGGTCCTGCTATTTGGGCCGCACGCCACGCCCCGAACAGCCAGCCTGAGCCAATCATCGACCCGAGCCCGACCATCATGAGGGAAAACGTTCCCATTCTTCGATGCAATTGATTCATATCGTTAACACCTTTCATGTAGGATGACATTTTCTTGCTAATTATATTATTATTCTGATTACTTTACTTTGTCAATATTTATCGAATTTTGACTGAAAATAATAATAAGTCAATGTATATTACCTTCCAATACAGGAATGAAGTCACTAGTTTCTTTCTAAATAGTATTTACTGTAAATTTCAATGATAAAAACACAAGAGGTTTAGCTATAACCAAAACGGGAATGATACAGGAAACACTATTCTTAAAATAGAAAGGAGTATCACCATGAAACAAAAGCTGTTACTTTCAGGTCTCGCTGTTTCAACTGTCGGCATCACTTCTTATCTATTAAAAGACCCGTCAAATCGCCAAAAGGCAAGAGAATTCATTCACAGCATGAAGATGAAAATAACAAAACAGCCAGACATGGAAACGTTCCCAGTCGATAAAGCCGGCCACCCGGACCCGCAAGATATCGAGGACAACAAAATGGTATCTGAAGGCTCCATGTATCCCGTCCAATACTACGATGAAAAAAAGAAGTAATTAAAAAGCTCTCTTCGATAAGGAAGAGAGCTTTTTTGATTTACCTTTTCCGTCTGATTCCGCTCATTACAAAGCCGCTTTCAGGCAATGACGGCATTCTGGCGAGACTGTAATGCAGTGATTGTTCCGGAACGTCGTATTCAATCTGATTGACGAGAAAATCCAGGCTTGCTTTCATGACTTCAATTGTAATGCCTTCCCCTGGACAGCGATGACCTTTCTCGGCGTGTCCCCCGCCTTGAGGAATTAAATCAAACGGATTTTCTTCCCGCTCCGCAAATCGTTCCGGCCGGAATTCATCGGGATGATCCCATAGACGAGGATCGTGATTTGTTCCATACACATCAAGCAATACCGATGTTCCCTTCTTAAACTCACAGTTATTCCATACGAAGTCTTTTTTGACTAGCGCCCCTAAAAACGGGCCGAACGGATAATATCTGCGGACCTCCTGTACAAACATTTCTCTTTCCCGGCTGCTTCCCGACCGCAGCCATTCCTTATACTTCGGATGCTCATGAAGCGCCAAAGCTGAAAACACAAGAAAGTAAGAAATAGCAACAATCGGCCGCAGTACATTAATCAGCTCAATGGCTGCCATGCGGGAATCCAGCTCGCTTCCATCTTCTTGTTTGTGAAACGCCATTTCATGCAGCGCTGTTCCGGGAGTCGTTTTCAGCAAGCCGGCACGAGCATCTTCAATCATGACTTCAATCCACTCTTCCGCACGCGGCCTTGCTCTTCTTCCCTTCCAATGCCGCGGTCCCACAGCACCAAACGCATCGACCATGTCAATGAAGTCATCCGCTCTCTCTTTGACTTCCGTTTCCTTCAGCGGAACACCTGCCCAATAGCACGCTACCCGGCACAGGATTTCTTTTGCTTCTTCAAATAACACAACCTCATCTGCCTTCTCCCATCTTGTGACTGCTGCTTTCCACTCCTCTGTCATCAACTCAGCCAAACGTTTTTGATGCGGCGGTGTCATCAATGACAGAAAAAGCATCTTCCGATGGATATGCGCGCTGCCATCCATCGCCTGAATTGCATTGACGCCAAACAACGTTTTCTGCACCCGCTTAGGCAAAGCGTTCTGCCGCTGGAATCGATCCGTATCATAAAACACCTTCGCCGCCTCAGCGCCAGTCATGCAAATAAAGTTTTTTCCCAACAAACGGGCCTGAAACAGATCTGAATTGTAGCTCTCTGTTCTGTTTTTAATAAATAAATACCCTTCCTTTAGCAGTGTCAGACTGTTATCGAGACTTTTGTCATGTGGAATCTGCTCATTCATCCGCTTACCCTGCCTTCCTTTTTACCCTCTATTTTCACGTTATCTTCCGACTATAAACCCAGTAACAGTATTTGTTTACAAAACCAAATTTAAGCGCTTTTTGATTATTTTTTAAAGGAAGAACAAACGAAAGAGAGAAAAGGTTTAATCAAAACGAAGGGGAGAACAAAATGAAAAAATGGATATATGTTGTGCTTGTGCTGAGTATTGCAGGGATCGGCGGCTTTTCCGTCCACGCAGCATCATCTGCTCATGAAAAACACTTGAATGTCAGCAGAATGAATGTCGATGATGAATTCAAGGATACGGATGGAACCTTCATTCTTCACGATTTACAAAAGGATCAGACATTTGTCTATAACAGAAAACGGGCAAATCAAAGACAAACTCCGCAATCCACCTTTAAAGTCGTGAACGCTTTAATCGGTTTGCAGGTCAAAGCTGTAAGAGATGAATACGATGTTAAACGATGGGACGGGGTCAAGCGTGAATTCGAATCATGGAACCGCGACCATACGCTTGGCTCGGCCATGCGCGAATCCGCAATCTGGTATTATCAGGCATTAGCGAGAGATATCGGCGAGGAAAGAATGAAAACATGGCTTCATACTCTATCTTACGGCAACGAGGATATCAGCGGGGGAATCGACCAGTTTTGGCTGCAAAGCTCGCTCACAATATCTCCGCTGGAACAAGAAACTTTTTTGGAGAAACTGGCTAACGAGGAGCTTCCATTTGACAAGCCGGTAATGAAAACCGTCAAGCGCATGATGATTCAAGAGGAAGGCGATCATTACACGCTCTACGGGAAAACCGGAACTCGCCTGACAGATATGGGATTAGGATGGTTTGTCGGATTCATCAAAACAGAGCATGGCTCTTATGTCTTTGTCACCAATGTCGATGATTCCGGCACAAAAGCCAAAAACATCACCGTGGATATCCTGAAAAAGTATGGCCTGATCACATCCTAAATAAAAGAGCCCTGCACGGCAGGGCTCTAAATCTCATGCTCAAAACAATAATGATTCACAAGCTCTTCAATCAAATCATGATCGGGATATTCCCCGTTAAATTCAAATTCGATTTCTTCCACAAATTCTCCTTGATGGTACACATGGATGGCTCCGTTTTGACGGACAACGCTAAACTCCGGCTGAAATGTATATCCGCTTCGTTCAATTGCTCCCATTTCTTACCCGCCTTTCTCAAAGCAGTAATTCATACACCTCGTTTAATTCCTTGGCCCGTTTTTGATCCTGTTCATTCTGGGCATACTTAATTTCTTTTTCTAATACATGGTTCAAAAAAGACATTTCATTATCATCTAAGTCTTTTACAAATTCCCCTTCATTTGCATAACGCTTCGCCAGCATCTTCTTGCAAATACGCTGGCAGACTTCATTTTCTAGATGATTCGAAAGTGATTCGCGCAAATAACCGAGTGTAACATCCATTTCATGAACACCTTTCCTTCTGCTATCTTTACCCTATAGCTTGCTAAAATAGGGAAAATCCATACGCGAAAAATAAAAAAAGAGACATCCGTGAATGTCTCTTTTTTTATCGTTATTCAGCTGCTTGTTCGCTTTTTGTCAAATTGGCCTGCGTGCGTTTGCCAATCCCAAACACATAATAACTAATGACCACAAGCGCTAAGAAAATTACGCCTACAATCAGGGAGATACGAGTATCATCGTTAAACCACATGCCAACCAGAACCATCAGCAAGAAAGCAATCGTCAAATAGTTTGTAAAAGGAGCAAACGGCATTTTGAATGGATGTTTATCTAATGCAGCGCCCTTCGCTTTTCTGAATCCGATATGGCTGATCAAAATGATAAACCAAGGAATCATCCCTGGGAGCACGCTTGCGCTGTATACATAGACAAAGATCTTCGGCGGAGCGATATAGTTCAGCACAACGCCGACAGCCAAACCGATCAGCACCGCAATTGTGCCATACAGCGGCACACCATTGCGTGAAATCTTCTTAAAGAATTTCGGTGCTTGTCCATTGACACCCAGTGTATACAGCATGCGGCCCGCGCTGAAAATACCGCTGTTACAGCCGGACATTGCAGCAGTAATCACGACAAAGTTAATAATGCCGGCCGCTGCCGTAATTCCGATTTTCGAGAACGTAGACACAAACGGACTTCCGAGTGAGTTGAGCTCATCCCAAGGATACACCGTCACGATCACAAAAATAGCACCAATGTAGAAAATCAAAATACGCCAGATAATACTTTGAATCGCATTTCTTAGCGTGTTTTGCGGGTCCTTCGCTTCACCCGCTGTAATCCCGATCAGCTCAACTCCTTGATAGGCCGCAATGACAAGAGACAGTGCAAAGAAGAAACCTGAGAAACCTCCTGCAAAGAAGCCCCCGTGAGACCACAGGTTCGACAAACCGATCGCATCTCCGCCGTTGCCAAAACCGAAGAAAATAATTCCGATTCCCGCAATAATCATCAAGATAATCGTCACGATTTTAATCATCGCAAACCAAAACTCAAATTCCCCAAACGACTTAACAGAAATTAAATTCGCCGCACCAAGAATCACCATTGCCACGATACCAGGTATCCAAGCAGGCAAATCCGGGAACCAATACTTCATATAAGAACCGACAGCGATAATTTCTGACATGCCGACGATAATCCACTGGAACCAGTTGCTCCATGCTGTTATATAACCTGCCATCGGATGAATATATTGATGGCCGAACGTCGCAAAAGAACCTGTGCTCGGCTCGACATACAGCATTTCACCCATCGCACGCATAATAAAAAAGATAAAAATTCCGCATATTGCATAAGCCAGAAGGACAGATGGGCCAGTCCATGAAATCGTGCTGGCAGAACCCATAAACAAGCCAACACCGATTGTACCGCCCAAGGCGATCATCTGAATATGGCGCGCGCCCAGGCCCCTCTTTAATTCTTTATTTGCCACTCCTCTTCCTCCTCCTAACAAAATACTCATAAATGAGAAAACAGCAGACCTGCTTGCCTTCACATGAATCAGTGATAACAATCAGAAAATTCAAACTTAAAATTGTTATATAATCTCCTAAATTACTTATTTCATCATAATAAATTTCTCTGGAAAATACAATTGTTTTTTTCAGGTAAACACCTTTGTTCAGAGTTTTGAATCGTTCACTTCTTTTAAAATCTTTTATATAAAAATAATAAAATTGTTTGAATATTTAAATTAATATACCCCTTAGATTCTCATAAAAAATAAGCTGTTCTACATGAACAGCTTACTTAATAATTCACACCCGTTTGACGCTTTAATGCTTCAAGCCACCCGGTATCTCCGGTCCCATAGCTCTTGCTTTGTCCCACATCTCTCAGAGATCCATTGCTGTAATCAATTGATAGGATGAAATCTGGAATGGCATTATACCCGGCTTCCGCGATTTTACTGAGCTCTGAACGATAGTAAGATATAGCATAAGAAGCCGTTTGTTTCTGCACTGGATCTTTTTCAAGCTCTTCCTTATATACATCTAATAAGTCACGTCCATCAGGCGTGATATACCGCCCATCAATCACTTCTAAATCCTTCAATTGATAGCCTGTGACTTCGTACATCTCACGAGCTGCCTGATACTTTTGATAGGCCTCTTCGGAAAATTGTGTTGAATCACTGCTTTGGCTTTTCATGATGTGCAAAAATAGTTCTTTGCTGTTGTCTCCAGATTGCAGCACTTGCTCAATTTGCTTGATCAGATCCTGATCGTCTGTCCCGCTCACCCGCACCTGATAGTCAATCGGTGTGATTGTAAACGTCAGCTCTGTCCCCTCTGGAATATAAATATGGTTTCGATTCAACAGCACTTGCAGCTGCTGGTTAACCTGTCCCCGCTGATACACCTTTTCATTCTCAGCTTCCACTTCCCCATGAAATGTGACATTCCGAAACACAGCATCCTGAAGGTTATAGTTTTGCGCCTTCCCTTTGAATAACCATTCTGTTTCATTATCGTAAGCGGCCTGTCTTTCTGCAGCTGACAGATCACTTCTGAAATAAGGAGACTTTGAATTTTGGTACTTATCCTTAATATAGCCTAATGGATCAGACTTTGTTTTATTAATCGCATTCATCCTGCTGTATTTTTCATCTAGTATTTTGATTCTGATATCACTCTCAGATTCATAGGGGTTTTGGGATTGAATCACTGTTTCTTCCCCTGTGTCTGTCACTGTTCGATCATTCGCTGATTGATACACTTTGCTGAATGTCCCGCTGTTTCCCGACACGCTGATTTTAGAATAATTGAACTGATTGATTCCCCTAGTTGAAGATTGTGACTTAAGCCTGCTGTATGCCTTTTCCAGAACTGCCGCTGGATTTTCAGTCGCATTCTCCCGTTTGGCAGGCGCATTCTTGCTCAATATGTTCTGTGCCATCAGCTGAGTGCGGATAAATTGCCGATTCAGACGCATTGAATTCCCTCCCGAGTATTCTCTCTTATTCTTTTTTATCGGCAAATACAATGTATATATTAACCTCAAAAAACATTTATTTACACCTAAATCGTTATTATGTATGATGGAAATAAAAGGAGGTTGTTTGCATGGTGAAAAAATGGCTTATTCCATTCGCTGTTATGCTGTCTGTCTTATTCACCTTTACGTATTCGGCATCAGCTGCCGGAGTCACTGCTATCACAGGAAACAATTCATTTGATACCGCAATGCCGATCGGTTATTGGAAATATAAAAATATCGATACAACAATACTGGAAGCTGGTCAAGATGAAGCCTATTTCACTTTTACGGCTAATAAGGGAGAAAAAGTATACGTGAGGAGTACATACCAGAGCGCGTATACAGGGATGAAAATTGAAATTTATGATAAGAATAGAATACCTGTTTCTCAAGGGACAGAAGTCATTAACCCTAATACGTTTTCTTCTTTTATTTATGCAAATGCAGACGCCCAAAACACGACAGATACCTTTTATGTGAAAGTGTCACGAGGCACCTATACCGGAAACATGTATTTTACACTTTCAATTGAAGACCGAATCAAATCAGGCAGCGGAACGTTCCAATTCAGCGGCGTTGCTGAAAATAAAGGAAATACAACCCTTAGCCCCTCAGGTTCTGACTCCAGCGTGATCAAGGTTGATTTAACAAACCAATCTGGGATACCGCGTGATGCCATTGTAACCAGAGTTCAGACAACCGCCACTCAAACACCAAGCCAGGGAAATACACGGCACCTGATCATGACGAGCGAAAACAACGAATGGCGCCGTGCTCTTGTAAACAGCTCGACTTCAGGGTCTTATGATATCTCTTTGTCAGATCAACTCAGTGTGGCAAAGGTATGGAGTTTTAAATATAATACATTAGCGACAGCCAGATCGACGATGAGCAATGTAAAAGCAAAAATAGATTATGAATACGACGTGACAAAGCAGTTTTAACTTATACCGAGCCGGTTATCCGGCTCTTTTTTATTCTCCGTCTAGAAGGTAAACTATAGTCAGTACAACCAAGGGAAGTGCAGACATGGCATTAAAACTTCTAAAAAAACTGCTATTTGACCGCCCTCTAAAGAACGGCGTTATCTTAAATCATCAATACAAAATCGAAGAGTGCCTCGGTATGGGAGGCTACGGTTTGGTTTATTTGTGCACCGATATCCTAACTCAAACACCTTATGTCTTAAAACAGCTTCGGCCGACAAAAGCGAAAAAGGAAAAAGAAAAAGTCCGGTTCCAGCAGGAAATAAAACTGCTCAATAGCATTCACCACCCGCAAATTCCGGGCTTCATAGATGAGTTCATCATAGACGGACAGGCTTATTATGTCATGCAGTTCATTGAGGGAGAGAATATAGAAGAATTATTATTTTTTCGAAAACAGCCGTTCACAGAGCTTATGGCGTTACAACTGATTTCGCAGCTGCTTGAGATTATAGAATACCTGCATGATCGCCTTATCTTCCACAGCGACATCAGAACGCCTAATATCATCATCAATGACGGCAGGCTCTGCCTCATCGATTTCGGCCTTGCCAAACAATTGACTCCTGAAGAAATGGAGGAAATAAAGGTACGAAAACAGGATGACTTCTTCGATCTCGGAGAAACGCTGTTATTCCTGCTGTACTCTCAATATAAAGGAAAAAAGAAGAAAAACGGCACTTGGCTGGAGGAATTAACACTGACAAAGGAAGTAACCCTGCTGCTGAAAAGATTATTGGGCATTGATGAGGAGTATCAGCACACCGCTTCCATTCGCGAGGATCTAAACCGGGCCATTCAATCGGTCACATAAAAAAACCCTTGTCCCAAAAGCGGAACAAGAACTTTTTTGGATTAACTGCTGCTGTAGCTCCGGCGTTTGTAACGATGACTGCCGCCATAACGGTCGTAGTGTCTTCTTTTGCCCGAGCTGCTGTAGCTGCGATAATGTCTGCGCCGGCTGCTGCTGTAATGCCGGTGTCTGCGATATCGGTCACTAGAACTGCTTGAGAGGTACTTAATCGTTTTGATGATTTTTTTAAACATATGCTGTTCACCCCATTTCTTTCTCCCTATTATATAAATTTTATAGGAGAAAGAAAAACATCAGCGGGGTCACTCTTTTGAAAACAAGAACCCCGTTCCGCTATCATTTGTATGCAGCTCATAAGTAATCGCAAGCAGCCTGCATGTATCCTCAATAATCTTTAACCCAAGTCCCTCACTGCTCTCATTCCGATCAAATCCAATACCGTCATCACGAATAAAAACATTGTCATGTTCAATCGTGACTTCCATCTTTTCAGCTTTTGAATGCTTTAACGTATTTTGAAAAATATTATCAAACAGCCTTTGCATCCATAACGCGTTGCTCATCCATATCACATCTTGATCTGCCGCCTTATAGTGCAGCTCAATCCCACTCATACTGTATAAATAATCCCACTTTTTCACCGCTGTTTCTAATAGCTCGTTTAGACGCACTTCTTCATTTACAATATAAGAGCTTTCCAGCGTCTCAGCGGAATATAGATTGAATTCATTGGTTAATTCCGAGATATATTCGATTTGCTGATACAATGATTCGAATACAGCCTGACCATGACATTGGTCTTCCAAATAAAATAACTGCAGCCTGAGAGCCGTTAAAGGTGTATTAATGTCATGCCGCAGTTTTTGCAAAAGCTCCTTTTTGATTTCCTCTTGCTGTCTCAGCTCCAGTTCACGATATGTCGTCCGTTCAATTAACAAATTGACCGACTTGATCAGTTCCCCGATTTCATCAGCACGCTTCACTTCAATTTTATCGGGCACCCTTTGATCACTCGCCAAATGCCGAATGGTTTGATTTAATAGATTGATTTTATGCAACAGAGAATGAATCGACTTTGAAAATAAAAAAGCTAACAATAAGAGCGATATCAAAAATACAACAATCATTGCCGGGTACGCAAACGACCTGTGAAAGGGCGTACCATGATTCATCGGTTTAAACATGCTGTCATAAATCACCGACATCAAAACACTTACCGCCAGCAATAGCATCGGAACACTAATGACTGCCGTAAACAATAACAACTGATATTTTGTCTTGAGCTTCATTTCTTGACAACGGTATTCAGCCGATACCCTTCTCCATATATATTTTCAATCATCTCACCCGCTTGATCATTGATTTTAGCTCTAATTTTTTTAATATGCACATTGACAATATTCGGGTTTCTATCTTCGAGCTGCCATAGATATTCAAAGAAATGTTCCTTTGTCAGGATACTGTCTCTATTTTCATATAAATAAAAGAAAATTTTCCGCTCAATCGCAGTAAATAATACCTCATCATGCAGGCTTTCATTGAACACTTTTTTCGTTACCGCATCAATATACAAATGTTTGATTTGCGTAAAGGTCCCATAATGATGCTCAAGCATATTCCGCATTCTTAATAGCAGCTCTCTCGGATCAAAGGGCTTTACCATATAATCCTCGCCGATCTGCAAACCTTGAAGCTTGCTGTCCATATCATTACGGGCCGAAAGAAAAATTACCGGAATGCCCAGCCCCAGCTCTTTGATTTTTGCAGACATTTGATACCCGTCTTCACCCGGCAGCATCACATCCATAATGACCAAATCCACCTTCTGAATCACCGAAAGCACATCCGCTCCATCTGTTTTCCATATCACACGATATCCTTCACGCTGCAAAATCTTTTGCAGCAATTCACCAATCATCACATCGTCTTCCACGATTAAAATATGATATCCCTTCATCCTAGCGAACCTTTCTCATAAACTCCATGGACAGTTTATATATTTGATCAGGCTGATATAAATAAATACTGTGTGTTCCCCTCAGTTCCTTTATATCGGCAGTATTGAATTGAGCCGCAAACGCTTCATAGTCTTTTCGGTTTTGTATAGCATACTTTGAATGTCTATTTTGGTCAGAGACCGCATCTAAAATCAAGACGGGAGTTTCCTTTGGCGCCGGCAGATTCACAGATTTGCTGCCGTTTTGGTAAGACTGTAAAAGCTCATGCTCCATATCTGCATTAAAAAATTGCTTAAAGTTAATGGCTTTATAGATTTCTTTTTCTTCATCAGTTAAAAACGACTGCCGTATCACCTCAGGATTATATACAGCGGAAGGCATAAACCGATGAAAACCAATCGAGGTTAACAGGTGGAACCCTCTCACTTTCAACCTGTCAACTCCGCTCAATTTATACGTGACGTACTGCTGGGGCAATCCAATATCCATCGCAATAATGGCCTTGATTTCCTTAGGATATTTCTGTGCCCAATACATCGCTTCAATCCCGGATATCGAATGAGGCATTAAAATATAAGGAGGCTTATTTCCGCTTTTCATAAGCGCTTTCCTCGTCTGTTCCAATACCGTATCAATATCTCTGTCATCGTGAGACACTTCACTGTATCCATAACCTGCCCGATCTACAACAGCAATCTTATTTTCTTTTGAAAACTTGCTGTACAGCCCCTTCATTTCATAAGCAGGCGCAGCAATCCCCGAACCAGACATAAACACAAACGTATCCTTCCCGCTTCCCTCTTGATACACATTCATCTTTTTACCATCAACATCGACTACTGTGCCTTTTTCTTTAAGGAGTGCCGCCTCCTTATTTAGCTGGAAATGGTGATAAATAAATACCGAGACGGATACAAGCAAAACCAAAGCAGCCAAGCTGACAAAAACAATTTTGAGGACTTTCCATAATGTTTTCATATGATGCTCCTTTCACTTGATACTGAAAGGATACAATATGAAAATAAATTTCTGATTAACTTTGGAACAGTTTTTTTCACATTTGACTTTGCCCTTACGGAAAGGTGTACATTTGGAGCATGGAGGTGATCACTCGGCTATCGATCAGCGAATTTTCAAAGATATGCAAAGTATCAACAAAAACACTGCGATACTATGATGAAATCGGACTCATCCACCCAGAAGACATTAATCCTGAAATCGGAAGGTCTATCCGCAAAGTCCGAGAATTTCTTATACGCAGCCTTCTCCAACCGAGAACGACATTGAGAAGGCTACCGCTAATATCAATCTTTCACAAAACATAATTCAGGGGTATTTAATCTATTTATTCCTATTTATTCACACAACAAAGTCACCACAAAGCTTTTTCTCTTCTTCCTGCTCGATAAACAGATAATTTTCAGGACGGCCCAAAACAGAAAAAAGTGCCAAAAGCAACTTCCAACCTCGAAGCGGACTTCCGCATCTAAACTTCAACACTTCTCCTTCCGCTAAAGTAAACCTCAAAGTTGGGCTTGTACACCAAGCAATCTTCACTTGAATAACATGCTCACCAGGCGGTAAATCAATTCGCAGCCTTCCTCCATCTTTGATAGTTCCCATCTCAGCCCCATCAATTAGCACTGAATACTCTCTCATTTTGTTGATGTACTGCGATGTCCTGCTCATTTCAATGTACGTCTTTTGATTCACGATGACACATCCTCAAAGTAATGATCTTACAGGCGAGAAGCGCTAGAACCCTTCTGCCATACCGTTATTTCCCTTCCTAGTATATTATAACTTGCTGTGCTTCTGCTCTCCGTCGGCAAAAATCCCTTTCAGCTTCAGTGTGCCTTCTACTTGAGCCTATAAAAAAACACCCGCTTGTATAACGAGCGGATGTTAGATCTTTCGAAATTATTGATTGATATCTTTTAGCGCTTGTTTCGGTTGCGAATTGAAAATCAGCAATGATGCAATAATGGCAATCATAACCCCTAACGCACCAACCCAGGTAATCGAGGCCAATGATACGTTTTCCACAAAAACCCCTCCTATACCTGCGCCGACCGCCATGGCGAATTGCATCATTGACTGATTCATGCTAAGCAAAACACCTGACATTTCCGGTTCTATTGTAGCCAGGTGAAATTGCTGTGTCGGACCGGTGGACCATGCGGCAAACGACCATAATATGAGAATCACCAACACTCCGATATAGGAATGAGTGACAAGTGACAGAAGAATCAGTGTGACGATATGCAACGTCATCCCGCCAACGAGTGTAAAGGGCACTCCCCATTTATCGGTGCTATATCCCCCAAACTTTGATCCAACCAAACTGGCAATTCCAAATATAAGCAAAACACCGCTAAGCAAGTTGCCGTTTATACCTGAGATGTTCAAGAGATACGGTGACAAATAAGTGTAAGCAACAGAATATCCCCCGAGCCAGAAGAAAGTGATTGATAATCCCATAGCCACTTTCCGTTTTTTGAAAAGAGCAAGCTGTTGAAGCAAAGGCACAGGCTTATCCCCTTCAGTATGCGGAAGAGTAAAGAAAATAACGACCATTGCGATCAATCCCAACAAAGCAATGGCTCCAAATACA
Organism: Bacillus sp. EU52; assembly: GCF_037964975.1. Taxonomy (NCBI): domain Bacteria; kingdom Bacillati; phylum Bacillota; class Bacilli; order Caryophanales; family Bacillaceae; genus Bacillus; species Bacillus sp. EU52. The sequence continues at coordinate 212,010 of NZ_CP150177.1, read as the reverse complement.
GACTTCCAGCCTAATGCTACTGCTATCATTCTTCCAAGCGGAACACCAATGATTAAAGAAGCGGTAAATCCCATCACGACCGTAGCGATGGCACTTCCCTGCTTCCCTTCCGATGCAATCTTAGCGGCAATCGTTAATGCGGTGACAACCACCACACCTGCTCCCATCGCCATAATGATCCGCGCTGCAATAAACCATCCATAACCAGGCAATACAAAAGCCAGGACATTACCGAACACAAACAAACCTAGGGCATACATCATCAATTTGCGTCTATCCATACTTGCTGTCAACGCCATAAGTACGGGTGTAGAAAGAGCATATACAAGTGAAAAAATGGTAATAAACTGGCCCGCGGCAGCTAAAGTGATCCCGAGAGTATGAGCAATTTGATCCAAAATTCCGGAAATGATGTACTCTGAGGTTCCAACTAAAAAGCTGACAATGGCTAAAATATAAATTTTCCAAGTGTTAGACATAAAACATTCACTCCTTAATTATTAATAAACATATCACGAATTATCGATATGTTATTATAAAAAATAAACACATCGTAATATGTCGATATGTATGGTGTAAAAATAAACATCTTTTGATGTTTATTTTTATATCTCTGTTTTAAGAAAGTCAGCAAGTTTCCCAATGGCTTCTTCATCTCTTTTGTAATATGTGTACTTTCCAATACGCTCCGCCTTAATCAAGCCGGCTCTTAAAAGGATGGTAAGATATTGAGAAGCTGTCGATTGCGTCATTTTCAATTTGTCTGTTATTTGACTGACACATACCCCGATTGTGTTCATATCAATCCCTTCATGGGGTGCAAAATGACGATCGGGCTCCTTCAGCCATTGTAAAATTTGCAGCCTTGATTCATTTGATAAGGCTTTGAATACTTCAATTGGTTCCATATCGATTATTATATCGTTATATTTCGATATGTCAATCCGTTTTTTGGATATATTTAATTAAAGGTTTATCTCTGACTAATTCCGTGAAATGAAACTGAAGACAGCATATCAATTTTGTTCACCGCTTAAATTTATCATCAAGCTTTACGAAATTGGTCTCATAATCATTTCACAAAACACTTGGGTGAACCTGGAAGGTGACAAGGATGTTTTCAATTAAAGTGAATTTAATATTGTTCAAGTGACTAATCACCAGCATCAAATTCATGTATTTAAAATAGATGTAAAAAAACATCCGCTCATAACAACAGCGGATGTTAGATCTTTCGACAGGAATAACACAACAGTGTACTATGAATTGATATCTCTTTATGTCCGCTTAGGATATGAATAAAAGTTATCAATGATACCATAATTGTAAAACAAAAGAATCGGCAGTTCTTTATGTTCAATTCACAACAAATTCCATACCGTCTTAACATTTATTTTCTTTAGATTATAAGATCTTTTCCAAATTTTTCTCTAGATCATTACATAATTTAAATACCATCACTCGTTCACCTGTCCGGGAGCTTAAATCAGTATGAAAACTTTTCACTTTTTCTCCGGTTATTTTTAAGATAATATCCTTAAGGCCTTCTATACCTGATTCAACTAACTCCGAACGAGTTTGTTTGATAGATAACATACCCTCTTTTGATCCACAAACTACATATTCGGCTGGTGTTAAAATCCCTTTTAAATTGACGATGATCATGTCCCGCAGTATATCAGTCTTAACAGATACAGACCCCCGCCCAAGATAATCCTTCTCCCATTGAGTAATGGACTTACTGATCTCTGATTCAATAGAACCCTTAGACTTTTTCATATCTAATACATCTCCTGAGCAAAAAAATTGGCATATTCTATTTGTGATTTCGTCTCATTAATATTCTCTTACAACATATCCTTCATATACACCTTCAATATCCAAATCAGTTTTACCGTTTCTTGTGACCACTATCATTTTGGATAACATATTTTCTTCCATCATAGAGTGGACATGCAAAAATCGAACATTTCCTGAATGGGTTTCCTCAACTTCTTCATAAGACTTTAGATGATAAAAATCAATTGCTTTTCTAATTAGTTTTTTCATAAATTCCATATTTTCACGATCAAACGAGTTCATGTCCTCTATTGTTTTCGTGACAAAATCAGTTAAATTAGCGCTCATACAATCTCCTTAGAACTGCTTTCTCCATATATGGGTGCGTTTAGAAGTTGAACCTGTATTTCATCGTGACAAGCAATGATCAGGTATGGCTTGACCTGTTTTAGCATCAGGACCCTCCGCGATTGAGGGTTTTCCATCCTTATGATGAACGAATAAACCTCTAACTTTAACATATGACGGCACTAGGGGATGATGTCGAATCATATCAACACTTTTTTCAATGGTGTCACTGCTATTTTCATTTAGCCATTCATCGACCGTACCACCTAAAAATTCAGGCTTGCAATTTTGAAAAAGATAATCCAATGTTTGTATTTTATCTTTCATTGTTTCAAGTTGAGTTAGTCCATTACCTGCGGAAGTCTTCTTATCTTTTGTTCCTACTACAAAAATCTCCTCAACATCTTCCTGGTAAATCGCAAAAATAACAGACCTCATGATTTCTCCATAAGGATGTGAAATACCGGCACCATAGCTTTGTATAGTCAACATATTCTCTGCAGAAGTGTTAGTCGCTTCTTGTAAAATAGGCTCCAAACCGTTTTCAATATCCGTCAAAAATAATACTTTTTTATTTTGGTTTACATTCATACAGCACACCTCTTCCTTATGTTTATCATTTTTATTTTGAATAACAAATCCATTTGATAAATGCTTAGATTCATCATTACCAGCTTTCCCAACATCCTTCTGGATCAAGACTAGCCAGTCGGACCCATCCATTTTGAACTTTTTGCAGAAATGCTGAATCATTATTTAATAACCGTTCTACATATTCTCTAGGTGCTTGGATGAGTATCAATAAACGAAGAGGAGAATGATAGGCCTCGTGATCTGATTCCATGACGGATTGCCAAGGCAGTCCGGCTAACAAATCGCTTGCATTCCCCTGCATAACGCCGAGACCTGCAGTAACGGTTTGAGTTGCTTTATTTCCGCTGCCATAATAATGAGGTGCTACCGTTGATGCGTAATATTGTAAATTAATCCATTGGGCTACAGTTCCAGGTCCTGCAATAATATTTGCTAGGAGTTCACCGCTTTCATCCTGCTTCCAATCATAATTATGGAGAAAGGCTCTGCCTTCCAAATCACAATCCTGAGTTAGTTCACGTTTACCGATAATAAAAGCGGCATTACGAGCCAGTCCCCATTCCGGACGTATCTCACTCCAATCTTCCGCAAATCGGTTTGCCTCAGCCTTCGGATTTTTTAGCTTCGATTGGAAATTCGGTAATTGGGCTAGACGTTCTGCGTTTACATGATGTCTCACTTTCGGCATCACGGCTTCAATTTGTTCAAATGCTTCTTGTGCAGCTTCGGAAAGCTCTGGTACATAAAGCCAATGTAATTCATCTACTGTTGTATTATGTTCAGCTGCTGCAAAAACCGTATCCTCAGGAATTTTAATTCCTTCAGCTAAAAGAGCTTCTCGTACCTCTGATAGATTACATAAAGCAGCTAAAACTCTTGCATTGAATCCACCGGCCGCTCCACCGCAGGCACCACAATCAAGGGCTGCAGAATAAGGATTATTAGTGCTTTGACTGCCATGCCCGCAAATTACGACCAATGGTGCGATGTTCTCTGTTAACCCCATCATTTTTAATGCTTGGCGAGCATAGTTCACTTTTTCTTCATCAGTAAAACCCACAGGTATTTCTGCCTCTGTAGCATCATGATGAAGCGAGAGTTTTGTATCAGGTTTGCGTAACCAAGCCTCACGGAGATTACGAATGAAACGACCCGCCTTTCTTGGCACAAAGCTACGGGCTGCCATTTGCAGAGTAAGCCAAGGTCCGCTTAGCTCAGGCAGTAGTAAGCTCGAAAGCGCATTCTGCTTCATCGTTTTAAAGGTATGGCTTAAAGAATGAATTGCTTGCTTCCGTTGATTGTATTTTTTGAATACATCCTCATCTGCGAACTCTTTTATTTTATTTTGCGGTTTTTGTATGATCGGCAAGGAAGCATGACTGTGTTTACTGCCAAGTTCACAAGTTGCAATCGGCACCCCGAAGAAACCAGCAATACCAATCGTTTCAAACGGGCCTTCTTTTTCTAGATGACGACGAAAAGGTTCTGATCGTACATCGATGCAGAATGCTAATTGAGCTAATGCAGATTTTTTACCGCCGGTTTCACGTTGTTTCGAGATGATCTTCTGGCTTAATCGATCAGTGTACGTTTGTTCCCAAGCTTCTAACCAAAGTTTCTTGCGAAGTTTCTCATCAAAGCTGTAGGCAAATGATAAATATTCGTTTTGTTCAATGGCCGTCATCTGTGACCATTCTTCTAATGTATGCCCACCCCAATGAATCCAAGCTGCTATAAGGGGAGCAATTGAAATTGTTTTCTTAGATCGTTCATTCAAAGGTAAGTATGGCTTTATAAGAGCCCACTCCATGGATATTCGAACCGCTAAGTATTCTGTTAGGAGTGCATGTTCGTGGCTCGATTGCTGGGAGCGCCAAAGCATCATCCCTGCCCATCCAGGTAATGAAAGTAAATGACCTTCAAGATAAGTCTGGATTTCTGACTCTGGGATTTCTAGTGCGAATAAGGCTTCCTGTAAAGCCAAATGTGCCTCTTTCGGCCAACCTTTTAACCTTTCTCGCTGCTTTTTGCTAAGTGCTGGATCATATTGAATGAGATGCTGCCAAGCACGATAGAAACCTTCCTCACGATTAGGCATTGTCCAGCCTGCTTGAGAGTCATCAAGATATAATTTACTCCATTTAATGACATGATGATCTAGTATATTGACTAGCCTTTCACCATCTTGATTCTCTATATACGAACTTAGTGGCTGCATAAACACATTCTCGATATGATCCAATCCACTACATTCACCTACTAATTTCTCCAGCTCATGTGATGATAAAAGGTCGGAAGGCAGGGGATCTAACTTTAATGCAGCATGACAAAATCGCTCTGCCACGTCCCGTGGGATGTGATAGGAATGTGAATCAAGCCAACGCTGCAGCCCCATTTCCACAAAATCTTCATCAATCTCACCTTTATTCTTTGCTGAACGGATCATAGACGCACTAGGGTATATATCAACATCGCGAGTGTTTTTCAACCAACTTGCAACCTGATCAAAAGGTTGGTTTTCAAGTCCCATCCACGGATTACGTGCAGCAAATGTAGAAATAGGCCAAAGTGGTGCAATCACTCGGCTGGCAGATGTAATGAAAACGTTAAGATCCCTTTCTTGAACATCAATATCTGTATCTATCTTTTTTACATTATCTTTCGTTAATACGGATGTAATGCCCATCTCAGATTAGCTCCTTATGAAATATATTGTTTAAGGTAGTCTGGGTGACTCTCTACTGACTTTGGTTTTGCTTCACCTAATCGAACTAACCAAAGATAGAGCACCGCGAAAAAAACGGAAGAACGATAACGAGCAACCCATGTACCTAAAGCACTGCCAAATAATAAGAGACATACGACAATCATGACAGCTGACATTGGAGGTTGAACACTTTGAAAAATGGTTGTATGCAGCCACTTATAGAAAAGGTTATGAATGATAAAATATACGAGGGCTGCTCCTCCTAAAACAGTTAAGCCGGCAATTCGGCCAATTCGGCCCTCTCCAAAAGCGACAAGCTGATTCCAAGAAACGGACAATGACCACCCTAAGATCAGCGCACTAATGAATTGATATCCCTCTCCAGGAGCAGCGAGCCAAAAAGCAACACCTATAACTAAGGATAAAATCCGACCAGCCATGATCCATAAATAGGATGTTCTTTCATTAGTGCGAGCCGATACTTCATGACGCCCTACTGCTGAACCAGCTTGTAGAAACAACGTAGCTTTGAATAAACCATGTAAAATAAGATGAATAATGGCTGCTATATAGGCGCCTAATGCACACTGAATGAGCATAAACCCCATTTGTCCAATCGTGGAGCCTACTAACTGGCGTTTATAATCAACCTGAACTAAACTAATTCCAGTTCCAATCAATACAGAAATGCTAGCAAGCAGAAGTAAGATAATCGAAGCGATACCACCATGAAATAGAGGTGAAAATCGAGTTAGGATTATTCCTCCAGCATTTACTAAACCTGCATGCATAATTGCAGAAACTGGGGTGGGAGCAACAATAGACTCAACCAACCATCTTTGGAACGGCCATTGAGCTGCAGGAATGATCACCGCCAGTACAATCAATAGCTGAATCCCTGTTCTCTCCCATTCTCCCAGCCCAGCTAAACTTTCATTTGTTACAACCAATGATAGCTGCCATTGACCTGTGGCATGAAAAAGCCACATCATCGCAAAAAACAAAGAAAACCAACTTAACAAAAATAACCGGCCAGAAATTTTGGCTGCTTCACTAGCCACTTGCCAAGCACTGTTTAACCTAATAAGTAAGGTTAATCCAACAAGAGTCGCTCCCCAAAATAGAACCATCAAGCGGAGATCACCACTTAACCATGTCATTGAAGCAGCTCCTGTTGTGAAAGTAAAAAGCGTAAAATATTTTCGATAAGATCGATCCCCCATTAAGTAACGTACAGAAAAACGCTGAATGATGAATCCAATTGCAAGAACAAAGAAAGTCATTAAACAAGCTAAGGAATCTAAGTGCCAAGGGCCAACATTTCCACTCACACCACTATTGGCAAGAATCAGTAAGGAAACCAAAAGTGGTAAAGCCAAGATCCCAATATGAATGCGAACAAAACTCAAGGGTACTCGCGGATGTAAAAACAATAGTCCACTAATCCCAGAAGCCATAAGCATAATAAAAAATAATGTTAATAATGATGACAAACTCAGCGAAACTAACATTCTAAATTCTCCCTTTTTTAAAACTCATTATTGGTCAAAAGACCTTTCAATCAGATCATATTTGTCTATTATTTATTTCAATTTTTATTTATCTCTATTTTTTTCCAACAAAAAAGCCGACAACTTCAAAATTTCAATGATTATGTTAGATCATTGAATCCTGAAAATTGTCGGCTTCACTTCAACTAACTTCAGCGAAGTTTTTTGAAGTGCTACCTTATTATTGGTCTTTACTTTATGCTATGTTTTCATTTCCTTTAATATAGTCCTGATTATCAAATAAATCGACTCATGTTCTCTTCCTTTTTTATTAGGATACTTTTTCATCCTATCAATATTTAAAATTAAATATGAAAAGAATGCTAAAGGCCTACATATTTTAAAAGGAAAAATAAACATCTGCATCGATTATTAAGTTACGTATAAGATATGCTAAATTTTAAAAGTTGTCAAGTTTATCAGTAAACTGGTCTTTACTTTCCTCTAAAAGAATCCAACCCATTATAGATGATTCACTTTCAATGAGGAACATCCATTTCAGATGAAGCTCGCTTTTCCAGATCGAGGAGCAGTGTCTTCATTTCAAATCCGCCCCGATAGCCAGTTAATGAGCCATTCTTTCCTATTACACGATGGCACGGTACAGTAATTAATACCGGATTAGCCCCAATAGCCGCACCTACAGCACGAACAGCTGCTGGTTTATTTATATCATTTGCAATGTCGGAATAGGATTTCGTCTGTCCATAAGGAATTTCACAAAGTGCATTCCAGACGGCTAGCTGAAATTGCGTACCGGCGTACTCAACTGGAACAGTAAAGTTTTTCCGCTTTCCTTCTAGATATTGAGTGATTTCAACAGCATAGGGTTCAAGCTTATCATCATCTTCAACAAGAAGACTTCCTGGAAAGCGTTTCTTAGCCCATTCGAACAATTCCTCGATTGGTTTGTTCTGTGAACCTACAAACACAAGCCCCTTTAAAGTTGAAGCAATATAAAAATTCCAATTCTTGAACATTAGTAAAGACCAATAAAGGGTTGGTTTATTTGTTTCCATTGTACGTTTCCTCCATTTTACTCATTTGACGAAATTGTGCTGGTGTCTGTCCAGTTTTCTTTTTAAATAAAGTAATAAAATAAGGCGCGTTAGCTATACCCACACATATAGCGATATCTCCAATCGATTTATTTGTCTGAATCAAATACTTTTTAGCCGCGTGTACTCTAACTTGTTGTATATACTCAACCAGCGTAATGCCTTTAATCTTTTTAAATGTTCGATGCATATGATACGGACTCCCATGACAAATATCTGCTAACGATTCTAGCGTTAATTTTTCTGTGAAATTTTTATCAATGTATTCAGTAATTAAATCAACCCACTCGCTATCAGGCATTTTTTCATTAGTGGGCTTGCAACGTTTACAAGGGCGAAAATTTGCGCGGAGAGCTTGTTCTGCGTTTGGAAAAATGCATACATTTTCTTTTTTCGGAACACGAGATTTACAGGATGGTTTACAGAATACCCCTGTCGACTTTACAGCGTAGAAAAATTGATTATTGTACGCAGCATCATTATTTATAATTGCTTGCCACTTTTCATCTGTTATCATTTCTACATCATTCGAAATTCTATGATCATGGCTCTCTTTATGTCCGTTATTGATACTATCCGGCATTTATCTCACCTCTCCTTACATGGCTCATCTAATTCATTTTGAATTGAATCCCAATTTAAATTTTCGACACGCGTTTTTTATATCTTGGGCCATTTTTATCTACTCCCGTTTAGCATTCTTGATAACTACACTATAACCTCATAAATAGAAAAAAATAAGATGGTTAGAATGTAATAGCAAGATAACAAAATGAGTAAAGATGATTATGTGATAAACTAATTTCAACCAGCGTGAGTTTTCTTATAATTATTTAAGATAAGGAGAAAGAAAAAGTGGCATGGCATGAAGTCAATGATGTTATCGTCATTACATTACCTGAAATATTCGACATGAATGCGAACCTAGGCTACCTAACCAGGGAAAAAAATGAATGCATGTATGAAATAGAAAACAATATCATTACAAAAGTTATAGCCATTGGGGAAATTCGGTCCTTAGTGCAGGTAAGCGTAATCAATAATAAACAAATGATTGTTCAATTCCTAAACGATTCTAGACCTGTTGAGCAGTGGAAACGGGAAGAGATTGTAAAATATATTCATGAATGGTTTGATCTTGATAACGATTTAACTCCATTTTATGAAATGGCAAAAGCAGATCCATTACTTAAAATGCCTGCCCGAAAATTTTATGGGTTGCGAGTGATCGGCATTCCCGATTTATTTGAAGCTTTATGTTGGGGAGTTTTAGGGCAACAAATTAACTTAGCCTTCGCGTACTCCTTAAAGAAGCAATTTGTAGAAGCATTTGGCGATTCTATTGAATGGAATGGTAAAAAGTATTGGGTGTTCCCACCGTACGAACGAATTGCACGGTTAACCCCTACCGACCTGGCAGATATTAAAATGACGGTAAAAAAAAGTGAATATATCATTGGAATAGCCAGATTAATGGCAAGTGGAGAATTATCGAGGGAAAAATTAATGAAAATGAACTTTAAAGATGCTGAAAAAAACTTAATTAAAATACGAGGAATCGGTCCTTGGACAGCCAATTATGTTCTAATGCGCTGCCTTAGGTTCCCGACAGCTTTTCCAATCGATGATGTGTGTCTAATTCGTTCGATAAAAATATTACGTAATATGAATCGAAAGCCTACGAAAGATGAAATCTTAGAAATATCGTTTTCATGGAAAAAATGGGAGTCATACGCTACCTTTTATTTATGGCGTGTCCTTTACTGAATCATTTCAACTTAAACCGGAATGTACTCAATAAAAAAAGGATGAACTTTAAAACCTAATCCCACAAGTACATTGTAAGTGCGACTTCTAGAATTCTTTGCCCTTTATTAATTGTCAATAAAAAAACACGTTATCATTCCAATAGGCTCTCCGGTTTTCGGATTTCTAGCATGCTAAATTCCAACTGCTATCAAAAGCGTATCTTAATGAGGAACTGCTCTCTTATATCTGTATTAACATCAGAAAACTCAGTTAGGCAAAAGCAGTTTCTCTCCAAGTTTTAATGCCTTTTAACCTGATTGACCGATCTAATGAGGAAACATCTTAAATCTATAGCCATGGCCGATCGATAGTCGGGTCCTGTACCATCAACTTCTTTAATCCATTTTTCCACTGTAGACGTTCTTTCGCTTTTGGACATAAAAACACCCCTTTAGATAATCTTATCCAAAGGGGTTAAACATTTATTACTCCACAGTAACACTCTTCGCAAGGTTACGCGGTTTATCAACATCACAGCCGCGATGCAGTGCAGCATAGTAAGCGATCAGCTGCAATGGAACAACAGATACCAACGGAGCAAGTGCTGGGTTTACTTCCGGCAGTACGAATCTGTCATCCGCATCGTCTAGGCCTTTCAGTGAGATGATGCATGTGTTTGCTCCGCGAGCGGCAACTTCTTTGACGTTTCCGCGGATGCTTAGGTTTACGTGCTCTTGAGTTGCCAGTGCGAATACTGGTGTTCCTTGTTCGATCAAGGCAATCGTTCCGTGCTTTAGCTCACCGCCGGCAAAACCTTCTGCCTGGATGTAAGAAATCTCTTTCAGCTTCAGTGCGCCTTCGACACATACGAAGTAGTCAAGGCCGCGTCCGATGAAGAAAGCGTTTCTGGATACAGTCAGGTATTCACGGGCGATCATTTCCATTTCGTCTTTCTGGTCGCATAGAGCTTCCATTGCGTTTGCAGCGATACCGAGTTCTTTGACGAGGTCAAATCCGATATCGATGCCGTTTTTGTCAGCAGCCACAGAAGCAAGAACCGCAAGAACTGCAATTTGTGCAGTGTATGCTTTCGTTGACGCAACAGCGATCTCAGGGCCTGCATGAAGCAGCAATGTATAGTCAGCTTCACGAGAAAGCGTTGATCCAGGTACGTTTGTGATTGTCAGGGCTTTGTGTCCGAGTGCTTTGACTTGAACGAGAACCGCGCGGCTGTCTGCTGTTTCTCCGCTTTGAGAAAGGAAAATGAAGAGCGGTTTCTTAGACAGAAGCGGCATGTTGTAGGAGAATTCACTCGCTACATGCACTTCAACCGGCACGTTTGCCCACATTTCAATATATTGTTTACCGACAAGTCCTGCATGGTAGCTTGTTCCGCAGCCAATGATATAGATGCGGTCCGCTTCCGCTACAGCGGCAGCGATATCACCAGGCACAGACAGCTTGCCGTTTTCATCTTGATACGTTTGGATGATTTTGCGCATAACAACAGGCTGCTCATCCGTTTCTTTCAACATGTAGTGAGGGTACGTGCCTTTTTCGATATCACTGGCATCAAGCTCAGCAATATAAGACGCACGTGTAATCACGTCACCATCAAGGTTTTTGATGACAACTTGGTCATCAGTGACGATAACCATTTCTTTATCCATCAGCTCAACATATTCGTTGGTTACTTGAAGCATCGCCATTGCATCAGATGCTACGACGTTGAATGTATCTCCAAGACCTACTAATAGAGGGCTTTTGTTTTTCGCTACAAAAATCGTTTCTCTGTTGTCGTTATCGAATAAAGCAATTGCATAAGAGCCTTTTAACAGTGTAAGTGTTTTGCGGAACGCTTCTTCTGTCTCAAGTCCTCCATTGACGAATTGCTCGATTACTTGAACGACTACTTCTGTATCGGTGTCACTTTTGAGCTCTACATCTTGCAAATACTCTTGCTTCAGCTGAACATAGTTCTCGATCACGCCGTTATGAACAAGTGTAAAGCGTCCCAGTGCGCTTTGATGCGGGTGAGCGTTCAGATAGCTTGGTTCGCCGTGTGTAGCCCAGCGAGTATGCCCAATTCCGGCTTTCGCTTCTACATTGGCATCCACAACTTCACGAAGATCTGCAATGCGTCCTTTTTCTTTGAACACATGGATTCCCTGTTCGTTGGCAACAGCAATACCAGCAGAGTCATAACCGCGATACTCAAGCTTCTCTAACCCTTTTAATAAAATTTCCTTCGCATCAAGCTGACCGATATAACCTACGATTCCACACATATTTTTCTTCCTCCTAAGATTGTAAAAGGAGACGAAGAAAGTCAAATTTCAAGGGGACTTTCAATCGTCCCCTCCTACATGTTTTTTGGAAGATCATGTGATTTCTCTTTGTTCAAGGAGTCACCCCCTTGGTTTGAAGAAATCCTTACGGCTGTGATCTGCACACTCAGCCGGGAGGCATCCGCCGAAAATTCGATAACCTCCATCCTCGTCAACTAAGCCTTTTTCCGGGCGCTTAGTTCGGGCGCTATAATTATAGGTAAAGCAATAATCCCGTCTTCTTTTCCTATTGAGAAAATAAGAACAAGACAAGCTTGATTTTACAACATGTGGCATAAACGGTCAATTGTTTTTTAAACAACTTTGCCGTATGTCTCACAATTATCTTATGTAAACCTCGCTTGTCTTGTTCACTCTCTGATAATAGACTTCGTTACTCTAATCCCATTTCTGACCGGACGACTTCAACAATGCGATTGACATACTCATCGCACAGCTCTTTCGTCTTCGCTTCAGCCATGACACGGACGAGCGGTTCAGTTCCTGAAGGGCGCACCAAAATCCGGCCGTCGCCGTTCATTTCTTTTTCAACTTCAGAAATAACTGCTTTTACTTTTTCATTTTCTTCAACTTTATATTTATCAGTCACTCTCACATTGACTAACAGCTGCGGGAACTTCTGCATTTCAGCTGCAAGCTCTGACAGCGGCTTGCCTGTTGCTTTTAAAGTGTTCATCAGCATAATAGCAGACAATAATCCGTCCCCTGTCGTGTTGTAATCAAGGAAAATAAGATGTCCTGACTGCTCTCCGCCGACGTTGTAGCCGTCTTTTTTCATTGCTTCTACTACGTAGCGGTCGCCGACAGCTGTCTGCACGCTTTTGATGCCTTCTTTTTCGAGCGCCTTATAGAAGCCGAGGTTGCTCATCACGGTTGAAACCACTGTATCATCCTTTAAACGGCCCTCTGATTTCAGATGTTTTGAGCATATGTACATGATTTGGTCGCCGTCTACAATATTTCCTTTTTCATCGACAGCAATCAGGCGGTCGCCGTCACCGTCGAACGCAAGACCGAGATCCGCGTTTTTCTCTTTGACAAACGCGCTGAGCGCTTCGGGATGAGTCGAACCGACGCCGTCATTAATGTTTAATCCGTTCGGGGAAGTCCCCATTGTAGAAACATCTGCATCTAAATCAGCAAACAGGTGTGTCGCCAAGGATGACGTTGCGCCATTGGCACAGTCCAATGCCACATGAATGCCTGTGAAATCTTCATCAGCTGTCTGTTTTAAGAATTGCAGATATTTTTGTCCGCCTTCAAAATAATCGTTTACAAGTCCAAGGTCTGCTCCGACAGGTCTTGGCAGCTTATCCTCAGGTTCGTCCATCAGGCGCTCAATTTCAGCCTCCTGTTCATCAGAAAGCTTAAATCCATCTCCCCCAAAGAATTTGATGCCGTTATCCTGCACTGGGTTATGAGAAGCGGAAATCATGACGCCCGCCTCTGCATCCATCGCTTTTGTCAAATAAGATACACCTGGTGTAGAAATGACACCTAGGCGCATGACTTCTGCGCCAATGGATAAAAGTCCGGCGACAAGGGCTCCCTCCAGCATATGGCCGGAGATGCGTGTATCGCGGCCTATCAGCACTTTTGGACGTTGTTTGTCTTTTGTCAGCACATAACCGCCGAAACGTCCGACTTTAAAGGCCAGCTCAGGTGTAAGCTCACTATTGGCGACACCTCTTACACCGTCTGTTCCAAAATACTTGCCCATTTTATAATCGCTCCTTTTTTATTCCGATGAGGATGAATTCGCAGTGGATTCATCCTCATCCTGATCTTGGTTTTGATCTTTATTTTCGTCTTGGTTTTGATCGTTGCTGTTTTTATCAGTGTTCTTTGTATCTTCTTGCTGATTGTTCTTTTGATCATTTGTTTGTTTATCTGTGTCATCCTGGTTCCCTGATGTATTGCTGCTGTTATCATTCGTTGATGTATTGCTTTTCTTAGACGTCAGCTTGATTTTGGCGTTTTTCCGCCCCAAGGACCAAGTTACATTCTGTGGCCCGTTCACTTCAAGCTTCACGCTATGCTCCCCGTCCTCTAAATCTGAAACATTCACATACAATTCAATATCTGATTTTTTCAGCTTTTTTATATTCGTGGGAGAGCCTTTAGCCGTTACATCTATCGCTTGTGATTCAGGATCAAGAAATTCAATGTTTTGTGAGCTGCTCAGCCCTACAGTCTTGATAGGGACATTCTCGAACTTCTGATCCGCTTCACTATCGACTTCTATATGCAAAGTCACCTTTGACGGTGAGATTTTTTTGACACCGTCAGGAAGCGGAATATCTGCCTCGATATCGGAATCCTTGTTAATTTTACTTAAATCTAAGCTGACGCCGTCAATAAATTCAAGAGAATCCAACACATCCTGTGAGCCGTAAACCGTTACCTCACTGGGGCTTGATTCAATATTCGCTATGCTGACACCGTCAGGAAGGCTTCCTGTCCGTTCAATTTTAAAGGGCACTTTTTTACTCGGGCTTGTCACCGGAACGGTAATCTTGATGACCGAGGGCTCCACGTCGACAGGAAGCGCGTTTCCGTCTTTATCATAGACAGTCACTTTCGCTTCCTTTTCAATCGTTTCATCTGCGTTTTCCAAATTCACTGAAGCTTTTACAAGAGAAATATTATCGATCACATTTTTCGATCCGGTAATCTGCACATTTTTCGGACTGACAATCGGCTGCTCCGGAGAATAGCCTTTTTTCATCTTGCTTTTGTTGTAGTACTCCACTTCTACGGGAAAACTTTTGGTCGTCCGTTCCTGAATGGTCACTGTCGTAACAGACGGATTAATTGAGATTGTCAGCCCATCCGACACGTTTTTGGCCTTAAGCTCAACCTTATGTGTGCCGGTTTTCAAATGTTCCATATCGGCATATATTTCAAAGTTTTTGGTCTGCCGAGCCTTTTTCACGGCGCTTGTCGAGCCTTTTATCGTGACATTAACCGTTTGCGGAACACCCGTCACGACGTAATTTTCATCATCATAATACGCTTTAACCGGAATATCAGTCAGAGTTGCTTCATCAGTTGTTGATGTCGGAAAGAAAGATTCACCCGGTTTTTTTGGAGTCGGTGCTTGGTTGCTGTTAACCGCCACATAAAGCAAGAGCGCGAAAAGCAGAGCAATGATTTTCACAGCCCAGCGGTTGTTTAAGAATTTATCCATTTTTCTTGCCCCTCCAATACCAGCGGTTAGAAGAAGTGTCTCTGGTGTTTTTCTTAAACTCGGCTTCAAGCATTTCTTTCAGCGCTTCTTCTGTAAGCTCTCTGTGAAGGTCGCCGTTCTTTGCCACACTGACGCCGCCGGTCTCTTCAGACACAATAATCGTCAAACTGTCTGTTACTTCACTGATACCGACAGCTGCTCTGTGCCGCGTGCCCAGTTCTTTTGAAATAAACGGGCTCTCAGAAAGCGGCAGATAACAGGCGGCCGCGGCAATTTCATTATTTTTCATAATTACCGCACCGTCATGAAGCGGGGTGTTTGGGATAAAAATATTGATCAGCAGCTCAGAGCTGACTTTGGCATTCAGTGGTATGCCGGTCTCAATATAATCCCCCATTCCAGTATCCCGCTCAATGGTAAGCAAGGCGCCTATACGGCGTTTCGCCATATAATTGATCGCTTTTGTAATGGCCTCAATCGTTTTCTGCTGCGCTTCTTCAACAGGCGTGCCGCTCCTCGAAAAAAAGCGGCCGCGGCCTAGCTGTTCAAGCGCTCTTCTCAGCTCAGGCTGAAAAATAATAATAATTGCTAAAAATCCCCATGTTATCGCTTGGTCCATCAGCCATTGAAGTGTGCTGAGGCCCAAATATTGGCTGGCCATACGAACAAGCACGATGACTACAATTCCTTTTAACAGCTGAACCGCTTTCGTGCCACGTATCACCATAATCAATTTATATATCACATACCAAACAAGGAGAATATCAACGGCATTGCCGAGGTACTGCAAAAAAGGGATATCCTCAAAAGCCATTTCCTCGTCCTCCAAGATTTCAGTCATTTCGTATTTTGTGTTTTACGTGTTACGCATATGTACTTTACATAGCGAGCCCATTATACCACATTTCGATTTAGCAAGTGAAATGTGCCAGCCCTCTCAGCCCGCAAAAAAAGAGCAAAGCGGCTAACGCGCTTTACTCTTCTCCCTTCGGACTGAATGCATCGAGTACACTTTTCCCCGCAGACTTCATCTTGTACCATGTCCAATCGAATAATTGATTGATTTCTTCAATCTGACCGGTGACTTGTCCAGCAGAGGCCATATACTTTTCGCCGTTTACGACGGTTACATCCCCGTCTATTTTGCCTTTAATAATCAGCTTGCCGTTTTTAACAGTGACATCACCTTTGACCGTCTCACCTTCTGGCACGGTCACAGTATGGTTATGAACCACAAGATTCGGCTGCTTGGACACGCTGAAATTGTGGTCATTATGCCAGCTGTTAAAAAAACCCCCGCCCATCAAAATGATGAATACCGCAGCAGCTGCGATAACGGGATGGGATCTGAACCATCTTTTTACAGAAGCTCTTTTCTTCTCCTTAGGCAATTTTGCCATGACATTAGCGGTAAAATCCGCGGGGGCTTCGACATGCGATGTGCTCCGTACGAGCGCTATGGATTTCTCCATCTCGTAAAAATGCTTTCTGCATTTCTCGCATGTCTCCAGATGTTTATTTAATACGTGTTCATCTTTTGGAAGGATATCTCCATCAAGATGCATATGCATAAGCTGCACAATTTGTTCAGGACAGCTCATTTCATCACCCCACTTAAAGATCCCTTAATTGTTTTCTAAGAGCCTCTCTGCCTCTGTGAATCCGCGTTTTCACAGTCCCCACAGGAATATTTAGAATCTCCCCGATTTCAATTAATGAGAGTTCGTCAATATACTTTAATACGATGACTGTTCTGTATTTGTCAGGAAGCTTTAAAATTTTCTGCTGTATCGTGTTTGAGAGCTCCAGCGACACAACTGCATCTTCAGGCAAAACACCATCTGCGGCGATTTGAGAATACATGGTCAAGCCTTCCGTACCAGCCACCTCTGCATCGAGGTAATAATCCGGCTTCTTTTTGCGAATGCGGTCAATGGTCAAATTGGTCGCGATTCGATAAAGCCAAGTTGAAAATTTCCGGTTAATATCAAAACTGTCGATATTAACGTACGCTCTGATGAAAGCTTCCTGTGCAATATCCTCCGCCTCATGCACATTGCCAAGCATACGGTAGCAAAGCTGATAAATTTTATCTTTGTAAATATCTACGATGTCCGCAAATGCATTCTGGTCGCCTTTTTTGACTTGTTTAATTCTTT
The DNA here is from genome assembly GCF_037964975.1 of Bacillus sp. EU52. Classification (NCBI taxonomy): domain Bacteria; kingdom Bacillati; phylum Bacillota; class Bacilli; order Caryophanales; family Bacillaceae; genus Bacillus; species Bacillus sp. EU52. The sequence continues at coordinate 194,528 of NZ_CP150177.1, read as the reverse complement.
TTTTAATCATCATTTCCATATTTATCTAACCTCTGCCTTCACCGGTCTGTATGTATACGAGCTTCGTTTCAAAAGGTTTCAATTTTTTTATAAAATAAGTTTATCAAATTTTTGGCAGGGTGTAGATGGTAATTCGTGAATAAACTACCTTAACATATTTTTAAAATTATTATACAGACTGAACAGTTAGAAGTTGGAATGATTTTTCCGAAAAGAAAAAAGACACCTTTTGATCAAAGGTGTCTGTGACTGGGCTAGCTGGATTCGAACCAACGCATGACGGAGTCAAAGTCCGTTGCCTTACCGCTTGGCTATAGCCCAATAATGGTGGAGGGGGGCAGATTCGAACTGCCGAACCCTGAGGGAGCGGATTTACAGTCCGCCGCGTTTAGCCACTTCGCTACCCCTCCACATAAAATTTTGAAAAAACAGTGCCGGCAAGAGGACTTGAACCCCCAACCTACTGATTACAAGTCAGTTGCTCTACCAATTGAGCTACACCGGCAAGATGGTGGAGGATGACGGGCTCGAACCGCCGACCCTCTGCTTGTAAGGCAGATGCTCTCCCAGCTGAGCTAATCCTCCAAATGGTGACCCGTACGGGATTCGAACCCGTGTTACCGCCGTGAAAGGGCGGTGTCTTAACCGCTTGACCAACGGGCCGTTGTGTTCTCGTCGAGCTGACAAAAGTTATTATATACAGGTCACCCCCTGTTTGTAAAGAGAAAAATTAAATTTTTTATTTTCAAACTTTTTAACTCCTTTTTTAACTGAAAAAGCCTCCCAACTAAAGCCATTTATTTTATGATAGAGACAAGCAAAGCAAGAGAGGAGAAACCAATATGATACTAGTCAGTTCTTGCCTTGGAGGCATTGAATGCAGATATAACGGCTCTCACGCAGCGTCGGAGAAAATCAGAAAACTAGTCGATGAAAAGAAAGCAGTCATGGCTTGCCCTGAACTTCTCGGCGGCTTCTCTACCCCACGCGAACCCGCAGAAATCATAGGAGGCACTGGCGAGGATGTCCTCAATGGAACAGCGAAAATCGTGACAGCTTCAGGAGAAGACGTCACAGAACTATATATGGAAGGCGCCGCGAAAACATTGGCTTACGCAAAAGAAATCAACGCTTCTGCCGTCATATTAAAAGAAAACAGTCCATCTTGCGGAAGCGGTTTTATCTATAACGGCACATTCTCTGGCAAAAAAATCACCGGCAGCGGAGTAACCGCCGCACTGTTAAAACAAGCGGGCTACCGCGTCATTTCGGAAAACGAGCTTAACGACATATTGTAAGGAGGCCACCCCATGACTCAAGACATTTCTTTATCCTTCTATAAGCCTGAACACTTGCCCGAGCTCCAATCATTCACGCTCACCAACGATGACAAACGCTTTACCTCCCTCCCGAAAGAGGTGCTGTCTCAGGCTCTGGGCATACAGGACCGATACCCGGTTGTCATCTTAAAAGACGACCTTCCAGTCGGTTTTTTCATTTTACATGCATCAAAAGAAACGCTTGCTTCCTATTCTAACAATCCATTTGCTTTACTGCTCAGCTCCCTGTCTTTAAACGCTGTGCATCACGGAAAAGGCTATGCGAAAAAAGCCATGCTTTTGCTTCCCGCTTTTGTGAGCGGATATTTTCCATGGTGCGACGAAATCATCTTGGCCGTCAATCATCTGAACATACGCGCAAAACACCTTTATATGAAAAGCGGGTTCCTTGATAAAGGACGGCGAAGAATCGGGCCGCTTGGAGAACAGTTGATCCTTCATCATTTCTTATAGTCTTAAGTGAAATAAAATTTCAAAAATTTAAAAACATAGTTGAAATATCATAACAGAAATGAATATACTGAATATTGAGATATATCATTTTAAAACAGGGGGCATCCTCATGTCAGAACCATTAAACCTTCACCGTCTCACAACGGAATCACGCAATAGCCAAACAGTTGAAATCCACAAAGCAAACACTCTCGGCATCCTTAAAATGATCAACAACGAAGATATGAAAGTCGCTGCAGCCGTTCAGGAGGTTCTCCCCGACATCAAAACAGCTGTAGACTGCGCATATGAATCGTTTCAAAATGGAGGCCGGCTCATATATACAGGCGCCGGCACAAGCGGCAGACTCGGCGTCATGGATGCTGTTGAATGTCCTCCCACCTACAGCGTAAGCCCAGATCAGGTCATCGGAATCATGGCTGGAGGCCCCGAAGCCTTTTTACAGGCAGCAGAGGGCATTGAAGACAGTGAAGAAGCAGGAGCTGAAGATTTAAGAAACATACAGCTCACTTCAAATGACACCGTCATTGCCATCGCAGCAAGCGGCCGCACACCCTACGCCGCAGGCGCCCTAAGATACGCCCGCAAAGTCGGAGCACACACCATCGCCCTTACTTGCAATGAAAATTCCGCCATCAGCAAGGATGCGGATCACAGCATTGAGGTTGTCGTCGGACCTGAGGCCATTACAGGATCAACACGTATGAAAGCCGCAACCGCTCATAAAATGATTCTAAACATGATATCTACCGCTGTAATGGTCAAAATCGGCAAGGTTTACGAAAACTTGATGGTAGACGTCAACGTCAGCAACAAAAAACTAAAAGAACGCGCCATCAGCATCATCCAAAGCCTTACAAACGCTTCATACGACACAGCCAGATACACTCTGGAACAAGCCGATCATCACGTTAAAACAGCAATCGTCATGCTCAAAACAAGCACAGATCAGAAACAAGCAAAGACATTACTCGATGAAGCAAACGGTTTCATTGACAAAGCAATCGAACATTACCATCCATGATAAGGAGAGAACTAGAATGGCCACAGGCGGTTTAGCGATCATCCAATCAATGAAGCATAAGCTCCCTCCATCCGAGCGCAAACTTGCAGATTATATCCTAGCCCATCCCCACAAAGCAATCGAAAGCACGGTCAACGAAATCAGCGCCTTAGCCAATTCAAGTGACGCTGCCGTCATCAGGCTCTGCAAATCACTCGGTTTAAAAGGATTTCAAGATTTAAAAATGAGAGTAGCGGGCGATCTGGCAAAGCCTACTTTTCAGGGCTACCGGGATATTGTTCCCCACGAGCCGCTGCCCTCCATTTCCGAAAAAACGGCCGGCAATGCCATTCAAGCCATTCAGGATACTTCAGACCTGATGGACTACAAAGAGCTTGAGCGAGCGGTTTCTCTGCTTCTCAAAGCTCATACCGTGCATTTTATCGGCCTCGGGGCTTCCGGCATTGTCGCCAAGGACGCCCAGCAAAAGTGGCTTCGCATTCATAAACAAGCAACCGCGTTTACAGACACTCATCTTGTGGCATCTTTAATCGCAAATGCAGATAAAGACGACATCGTATTCGCCATTTCGTTTTCAGGAGAGACACAGGAAATCATTGAACTGTTTGCCATGGCTAAGGAAAAAGGCATCACAACGATCAGCCTCACACAATTCAGTCAGACATCCGTCTCCGCACTGGCTGATGTCCCTTTGTATACAGCCCATTCCAATGAAGCCTTGATTCGAAGTGCAGCCACTTCCTCCCGCCTCGCCCAGCTTTTTATAATTGATGTTTTGTTTTTAGGCATGGCGGCTGAGCAGTATGAAACGACAACCGGTTATATCGATAAAACGAGAGCAGCCATACAATCTATGAGAATAAAATAAGGCATCTTGAAGGGGAGGGGTTTTAATGAGCAAAGAAAATAACTACCATCATCTCGCACAGAAAATCCTTGAGCTATGCGGAGGAAAATCCAATATTTCTTCATATACGCATTGCATGACACGCCTGCGCATTACGCCTTACGATGAAAGCAAAGCGGATGCTCAGGCTTTAAGAAAGCTTGACGGCGTATTGGGGGTCGTTGAAGCTGAAACCTTACAAATTATCCTCGGCACAGGAGTCGTCAATCATGTTACAGCTGCTTTCTCAAAGCTCGTGTCAGCAGAAGAAGGTGCCGATGTCAAAGAAGCAGCCGCCAAAAAGAAAGCCGATATCAATCGGAAAAATGCCACTCCTTTTAAACTTTTCTTACGTAAAATTGCCAGCATTTTTATCCCTCTTATTCCCGCTCTAGTCGCTTCCGGTTTAATTACTGGGATTACCAAAGCAATTATTCAAGCAGGCTGGCTCTCTGCAGACTCACAAATTGCGATTATCCTGACAGTCATCGGATCAGGGCTGTTCACTTATCTCGGCATTCTCGTCGGTATTAACGCTTCGAAAGAATTTGGCGGGACACCCGCACTTGGGGCTTTGGCCGGGATCTTGATTATCAATCCGGAGATCGCAAAAATCAGTTTATTTGGAGAAGAGCTTCTCCCGGGCAGGGGAGGTCTGATCGGCGTCCTTTTCGCAGCCATATTCATTGCTTACACCGAACAATTTATTCGCCGTTTTATCCCTCAATCACTCGATATCATTGTCACACCCACCGTTTCACTGTTAATCACCGGAATCGTAACGTATGTCGTATTTATGCCTTTAGGCGGATTCATTTCTGATGCCATTACATCCGGCCTTCTGTCCATCCTGGACATCGGCGGCATCGCTGCAGGCTTTATTCTGGGCGCAACCTTCCTTCCTCTCGTCGTAACCGGACTGCATCAAGGCTTGACGCCTGTGCACATGGAACTGATCAATTCAATTGGCAATGATCCTCTGCTCCCTATTTTGGCTATGGGAGGTGCAGGACAGGTAGGCGCGGCCTTTGCCGTTTTCGTGAAGACGAAAAAAACAACACTGAGGAAAGCAATCGCCGGCGGGCTTCCATCGGGACTGCTCGGCATTGGTGAACCGCTTATTTTCGGAGTCACGCTGCCGCTTGGCCGTCCGTTTTTAACAGCATGTTTAGGAGCTGGAATCGGCGGCGCCTTTCAAGCTTATTTTCAAGTAGCCACCATTGCGATTGGTGTCTCCGGACTGCCGCTTTCTTTTCTAGTCCTGCCTTCGCAAATCATCCTGTATATCGTTGGGCTCTTTATTTCCTACGCGGCCGGTTTTTTATTGACCTATGCATTCGGATATAAAGATGAAATGGCTTCTCAGTTCGATTAAATTGTTTCTGTTTTAGGGATAGTAAACGGGATAGAAGCACAGAAAGGGGCTAGCCTGTGAAAACAAAGACACTGTTCATATTCAGTGCCATTTTAACCCTATCGATATTTGCGCCAAATGAAACCTTCGCACAAACAGCAGACAACTTGATTGAGCCGAAAATCATAAATGCAGAAACTGCACAATTCTCGACGAAGAAGCTAAGGAAGGTAGATCAGATGATAGAACGGGATATTGCAGCAGGATTTCCAGGCGCCGTTCTTGTGGTGGTGAAGGATGGACGCATCATAAAAAAAGCAGCATACGGCTACAGTAAAAAGTACGAAGGATCAGAACTGCTGCGCCGTCCGGCCAAAATGAAAACCCGCACGATGTTTGACTTAGCCTCAAATACAAAAATGTACGCAACAAATTTTGCATTGCAGCGCTTAGTCAGCCAAGGAAAACTTGACGTCTATGAAAAAGTTTCTGCATATTTGCCGGGTTTCAAGGATCAGCCGGGTGACCACATAAAAGGAAAAGACAAGATACGTGTCATCGATGTCCTCCAGCACCAATCAGGGCTCCCATCAAGTTTTTACTTTTACACGCCGGAAAAAGCCGGCAAGTACTATTCCCAGGAACGGGACAAAACGATTGAATATTTGACGAAAATTCCGCTCGATTATCAAACCGGGACAAAGCACGTATACAGTGACATTGGATATATGCTACTTGGGTGTATTGTCGAAAAACTCACTGGCAAACCGCTTGATGTCTACACGGAGCAAGAGCTCTACAAACCGCTCAGGCTGAAGCATACCTTGTACAATCCGCTGCAAAAGGGCTTTAAACCGAAACAGTTCGCAGCTACTGAACGAATGGGCAATACACGTGACGGCGTTATTCAATTCCCTAACATCCGCACAAACACGCTGCAAGGAGAGGTGCATGACGAAAAAGCGTTTTACTCAATGGGTGGCGTGTCTGGGCATGCCGGATTGTTCTCAAATGCAGATGATATGGCCATACTGCTGCAAGTCATGTTAAACAAAGGTTCATATCGAAACATTTCTTTATTTGATCAGAAAACAGCCGACCTGTTTACAGCACCTTCAGCAACAGATCTGACATTCGCTCTTGGCTGGAGGCGGAACGGAAGTAAAAGCATGGAATGGATGTTTGGCCCTCATGCCAGTGAAAATGCTTACGGGCATACCGGCTGGACGGGGACAGTTACAATTATTGATCCAGCATACAATTTAGGCATCGCATTGTTAACAAATAAAAAGCATACACCAGTTATTGATCCGGAAGAAAATCCAAACGTCTTTGAGGGTGATCAATTTGCAACAGGCAGTTATGGAAGTGTCATAACCGCGATTTATGAAGCGATGGAGTGAATGATTAGACGATAGGAGGAAGTTTCTATGAGACCTGTCTTTCCGCTTATCCTTTCAGCCGTTCTCTTTCTTTCATGCTTTTTCGGGGCCAGACAGACAGAAGCCTCTGCATCCAAACGTGCAATCGATGCCAATCAGATTGTCAATCGTATGTCGTTAGATGAAAAACTCGGCCAGATGCTGATGCCTGATTTTAGAAATTGGCAAAAGGAAGGCGAGTCCTCTCCGCAAGCCCTTACAGAAATGAATGATGAAGTCGCCAGCCTCGTCAAGAAATATCAATTCGGAGGCATCATCCTTTTTGCAGAAAATGTAAAAACAACAAAACAAACTGTCCAACTGACAGACGATTACCAAAAGGCAAGTCCAAAAATCCCGCTCATGCTGAGTATTGATCAGGAAGGCGGCATTGTAACGAGGTTAGGGGAGGGCACTAATTTCCCAGGGAATATGGCGCTGGGCGCAGCCAGAAGCAGAATCAATGCGTATCAGACCGGCAGCATCATCGGGAAAGAGCTCTCTGCCTTAGGCATCAATACAGATTTCAGCCCTGTCGTGGACATTAACAATAATCCTGATAATCCTGTAATCGGCGTACGGTCATTCAGCTCCAATCGAGAACTGACATCACGCCTCGGTCTATATACGATGAAAGGGTTGCAGCGGCAGGATATCGCGTCTGCCCTCAAACATTTCCCGGGACATGGAGACACGGACGTTGACAGCCATTATGGACTGCCGCTCGTTTCCCATGGCCAAGAACGGCTTCGTGAGGTCGAGCTTTATCCTTTTCAAAAAGCAATTGATGCTGGTGCTGATATGGTGATGACAGCCCATGTTCAATTCCCTGCCTTCGACGACACCACATACAAAAGCAAACTCGATGGATCGGACATTCTGGTTCCAGCTACACTTTCGCAAAAAGTGATGACAGGTCTTCTTCGTCAGGAAATGGGCTTTAATGGGGTCATCGTTACCGATGCGCTCAATATGAAGGCAATTGCAGATCATTTCGGACAGGAGGAGGCTGTGGTCATGGCCGTAAAAGCTGGTGTCGATATTGCATTAATGCCAGCCTCAGTCACTTCAATGAAAGAAGAACAGAAATTCGCACGTGTCATTCAAGCTTTGAAAGAAGCCGTGAAAAACGGGGATATTCCTGAACAACAAATCAACAAATCAGTTGAAAGAATCATTTCCCTGAAAATAAAACGCGGCATGTATCCAGCACGAAACAGCGACAGTACAAAAGAAAAAATAGCCAAAGCCAAAAAAATCGTAGGAAGCCAGCAGCACCTGAAAACAGAGAAAAAAATAGCTGAAAAAGCAGTAACTGTATTAAAAAATGAACAGCACACTTTGCCGTTCAAGCCTAAAAAAGGCAGCCGAATCTTAATTGTGGCACCTTACGAAGAACAAACTGCTTCAATCGAACAAACCATTCACGATCTCATCAAGCGAAAGAAAATCAAACCCGTATCTGTCGACAAAATGAATTTTGCCAACCAAGTATTTAATGCCGAGCATGCAAAACAAGTAAAAAAGGCTGATTATATCATAACCGGCTCCTATGTCGTCAAAAATGACCCTGTCGTCAACGACGGTGTCATCGACGACACAATATCAGATTCAAGCAAATGGGCCACCGTGTTTCCGAGAGCTGTCATGAAAGCCGCACTGCAGCACAACAAACCATTTGTCTTAATGAGCCTGCGCAACCCATATGATGCCGCCAATTTCGAAGAAGCAAAGGCACTGATTGCAGTCTATGGCTTTAAAGGATACGCAAATGGCCGTTATCTTCAACCTAATATTCCGGCCGGAGTGATGGCGATTTTCGGCCAGGCAAAACCTAAAGGCACACTTCCAGTTAACATCCCATCAGTCACGAACCCGGGGGACACCCTTTATCCATATGGCTACGGATTAAATATCAAAACGGGAAGACCGCTTTAATAAGGAGGGACACATGAGAAAAACAATATTCGCTTTTCTGACAGGGCTCATGATGTTCGGAACGATAACCGCTGCCTCTGCTTCACCCGATTCAAAGAATCAAACGGCTAAAAAACCTAAAGTCCAGACTGGGATAGACACGCTCTTGCCAGACTATAAAAAACAGCTCAAGGGAAAACGCATCGGACTGATCACCAATCCAACCGGAGTAAACGCATCTCTGAAAAGCAGTGTCGATATTCTTTACGAGAACCCAGATATCAAACTGACAGCTTTATTCGGCCCTGAACACGGCGTCCGCGGTGACGCCCAGGCTGGAGACGAAGTAGGCTCTTACATTGACGAAAAAACCGGGGTTCCCGTATACAGCCTCTACGGAAAAACGAAAAAACCGACTCCAGAAATGCTGAAAAATGTCGATATTCTAATGTTTGACATTCAGGATGTCGGGACCCGTTTCTACACGTACATTTATACAATGGCATACGCAATGGAAGCCGCTAAAGAAAACGGCATTCCATTTATGGTGCTAGACCGTCCGAATCCCCAAGGCGGGAATCATATTGAAGGGCCAATCTTAGAACCTGAATACGCCTCATTTGTCGGATTGTATCCCATTCCATTGAAGCATGGGATGACGATAGGCGAATTGGCTTTACTGTTCAACAAAGAATTTGATATTGATGCCGATCTTACAGTGGTAAAAATGAAACACTGGAAACGAAAAATGGATTTTGACGATACCCGATTGCCTTTCGTCCTCCCTTCGCCTAACATGCCGACGGTGGAAAGCACATTTGTTTATCCTGCAACCGGGCTGATTGAAGGAACAAATATATCCGAAGGGCGAGGGACAACAAAGCCATTCGAATTGATCGGAGCTCCCTTTATCAAAAGCACAGAACTTGAAGAAACATTAAACAGCCTCCATTTGCCGGGCGTAACATTTAGGGCAGCATCCTTCACACCGACGTTTTCTAAACATCAAGGAACGCTTTGCCACGGTGTGCAGCTCTATGTGACAGACAGAGATAAGTTTGAAGCCGTTAAAACGGGTCTTTCAGTCATTAAAACCATACACGATCTCTATCCTGAGGATTTTGAGTTCCTGTCAACAGGTTCATTCGATAAACTGGCAGGCAACGGCTGGATCAGGACAAAAATTGAAAATGGAACTTCGGTTGAGGGCATCATAAACAGCTATGAAAAAACACTCCAACAATTCAGCAAAACAAGAAAAAAATATCTCATTTATTAGAACGTAAGCATCGTATGTTACACGTGTAACATATTCTTACTGAACGAAAGACCCTTACTTTTACACATAAGTAAGGGTTTTTTTCATGCTAAAAACCCACCCGCTTTATATAGGAAAACTTTCATTTATTTGGTACAATTTTTATTGAAAATGATTATCAATTGAAAGCTTCTGAAAAGGTGGTCTACTCGTGCAAAATGCAGTGATTTATCAACCGATACAAATTGAATATCTAAAAAAGACAAGTGATCTCTTCTCAGAACAGCAATTAGCCGATTCATTCGTGCTGATTTTTCATTTAAAAGGAAACGGCTATATTTCGATCGGAACAAACACCAATCCTCTGCAAAAAAAGATACTTTATGTTTGTCCGCCTAACGAGACCTTTGGCTTTATGCCAGCAGCCGATGGACATATAGATGCCTGTCTGATCAGGCTTCAAAGCTATATCAAGGAAGCCGGCCAAGATATTTACACACCGTGCACAGAATCGGAATTAGCCAAACTGAAGCTTATGAATGTTTCACATATCGAAAATCTTGCAGTCCGGCTTCAAGAGCTTGCCGCACTATGGAATGAATCGTCTCAGCTTTCTCAGCTAAAATGTGTGATTGAAGTACAAAGCCTGATTTATGATCTTTTTACTGCCAGTTTATCTGATCAAACGGATACACATTCAGCAATCGAAAAAACAAAACACTATATCGAAACACATGCCGATACAAAAATCACGCTTGCCCAGCTGTCGCAAATGGCAGGAATCAGTGCCAAACACTACAGTGAAAGCTTTAAAAAATGGACAGGACAGAGCGTAACAGAATTTATTACGAAAACACGAATCACAAAGGCAAAACGGCTCATGGCAAAATCAAACTGCAAATTGAAAGAAATCGCACACCAAACCGGTTATCAAGATGAATTTTATTTCAGCAGAATCTTTAAAAAATATACAGGCTGTTCACCTACAAGCTATATGAAAAAACGCCGAAAGAAAATCGCCGCATACGGAAGGGGCACAATGGGCCATCTCATCCCTCTTCACCACATACCTTTTGCGGCCGCTCTGCATCCGAAATGGACGTCTTACTACTATCAGCATTATTCGACAGATATACCCGTCCAGCTCAGTGCATACCGGTTTAATGAAAAGTGGGAAGAAAACCTGTACACGTTATCGCAGGCAGAACCAGATGTGATTGTCAGCATGGATTCTATTTCTCCAGAAGAACAAAATCGCCTGAATCGCATCGCAGAAGTCATGTACCTTCCTTCAGAAGAAAGCTGGAGAACCCACTTTCTGCAAACTGCCTCATTTTTAAAGGAGGAGTCCGAAGCAGAAAAGTGGCTAGCGGATTATGACCAGCAGACAACAGCCGCCAAAAAAACACTTCAGCACGTTCAAGGGCTGCGTTTTCTCTTTTTGAGGCTGCATAAGCAAAACTTCTATCTGGCACATAACCGAAGTGTCCGCGAAGTTTTCTTTGGGGATTTAGGATTCAGCTCGGCAACAACGGCTGACACACCTTCAGAACAAGCGATTTCGTTAGAAAATATCGCAAATTACCAAGCTGACTGTATGATGCTTTTTCTTTTTAAAGAGCCGGAGACCATAGCTTACTACCAGCAATTACAGCAGACAGAAGCATGGCAAAACCTAAGCGCGGTACGAGATAACCGTGTTTATCTTCTATCCCTTGACCCGTGGAATGAATACTCAGCTTGCGGGCACGAACGCATCGTTCAGCAAACTGTTTCTTTACTATCCGGAGATTGTCCATGATAAATCAGGAATTTGTCCATGGTGTTATATCTGTTCATTCTCTATAATTCCAATTGATAATAGTTATCAATTGAACAGGAGGCTCTATAGATGAAAAAGATATCTCTTACCTTATTAATCTTGCTTCTCGCGCTGACGGCGGCAGCTTGCGGCAGCAAAAATGAATCAACTGCCAGCAAGGCAAGCGGCACAGCATCTGAGAAGAAGAAAATTGAATATCTTGATAAAACATATGAAGTAACTGTACCGACAGACAAAATCGCCATTACGGGAAGCGTTGAATCAATGGAAGACGCGAAATTGCTTGACGTTCATCCGCAAGGCGCAATTTCATTCTCCGGCAAATTCCCTGATATGTTCAAAGACATCACTGATAAAGCCGAACCAACCGGAGAAAAAATGGAGCCAAATATTGAAAAGATTCTTGAAATGAAGCCTGATGTTATCCTTGCTTCAACAAAGTTTCCGGAAAAAACGCTGCAAAAAATCAGCACAGCAGGCACGACGATCCCAGTTTCTCATATCTCTTCAAACTGGAAGGAAAACATGATGCTGCTTGCCCAGCTGACCGGAAAAGAGAAAAAAGCAAAGAAAATTATTGCAGACTATGAACAAGATCTAAAAGAAACAAAAACAAAAATCAACGATAAAGCGAAAGATTCAAAAGCGCTTGTCATTAGAATTAGACAAGGCAACATTTACATTTACCCTGAACAGGTGTATTTCAACTCCACACTATACGGTGATTTAGGCCTTAAGGCGCCTAACGAAGTAAAAGCTGCAAAAGCGCAAGAGCTGATTTCATTAGAAAAATTAAGTGAAATGAACCCGGACCATATTTTCGTCCAATTTTCTGATGATGAAAATGCAGATAAACCTGATGCCTTAAAAGATTTAGAGAAAAATCCAATCTGGAAAAGCCTTAAAGCAGTCAAAGAAGACCATGTGTATGTCAACTCAGTGGACCCTCTCGCACAAGGCGGCACAGCTTGGAGCAAAGTCCGTTTCCTGAAAGCGGCTGCTGAAAAATTGACACAAAACTAATTCAGAGTAGGTTTTTGTATGTATTCAAAACAGTGGACACGTATCATATTGATTACTTCTCCATTTGCTATAGCGCTGTCACTTTTACTTTCAATCCTTTATGGGGCAAAGCATCTTAGCACAGATATTGTTTTTACATCTCTTATTCATTTCGATCCGGGAAACACAGACCATCAAATTATATGGCATTCCCGGATTCCAAGGGCTGCCGGCGCTCTGCTCATAGGGGCAGCCCTTGCTGTTTCTGGAGCGCTTATGCAGGGCATTACGCGCAATTATTTAGCTTCGCCATCCATTATGGGTGTTTCAGATGGTTCAGCGTTTATCATTACGCTTTGCATGGTTCTGCTCCCGCAATCATCTTCGATTGAAATGATGATATACTCTTTTATCGGCTCAGCGTTAGGAGCTGTGTTAGTATTCGGCCTTGCCGCCATGATGCCAAACGGATTTACCCCCGTGCAGCTCGCCATCATCGGCACAGTCACAAGCATGCTGCTCAGCAGCTTATCAGCGGCCATGTCGATTTATTTTCAAATTTCTCAGGATCTCAGTTTCTGGTACAGTGCCAGACTTCATCAAATGAGTCCGGATTTCCTGAAGCTCGCCGCTCCGTTTTTCCTGATTGGCATTATAATGGCCATTTCTCTCAGCAAAAAGGTAACCGCTGTATCATTAGGGGACGACATTTCTAAAAGCCTGGGGCAAAAGAAAAAAACCATTAAAATCATGGCGATGCTTTCCGTCATCATTTTAACCGGCAGTGCCGTAGCGCTGGCCGGAAAAATTGCGTTTGTCGGATTGGTTGTTCCGCATATCACGAGATTTCTCGTCGGCTCTGATTACAGCAGGCTGATTCCGTGCTCCTGTATTTTGGGCGGAATCTTTTTAACCCTGTGTGATCTCGCAAGCAGATTTATCAACTATCCGTTTGAAACACCGATTGAGGTCGTAACATCCATTATCGGCGTACCTTTCTTCCTTTATTTAATTAAACGAAAAGGAGGGGAGCAAAATGGCTAAAAAATATGCATTGTTCATCGCTTTGATTCTTGTTGTCAGTTATTTCAGCTTAACGAGCGGATCATTTTCTGTTCGTCCTGCTGAGCTGCTCTCCACTCTTTTTCAAATCTACCCGAATCCGCAGTATGAAATTTTGCTGTTCGATTTAAGGCTGCCGCGGGTTGTCATGGCTGCTATTATTGGACTCGGTCTTGGCATTGCAGGCGCTGTTATCCAGGCCATCACGAGAAACGGGCTTGCTGATCCTGGAATTCTCGGAATCAACGCAGGGGCAGGAGCCGGCATTGTAGCGTTTATGCTCTTATTCCAAGGCCAGAAGGAAGTGACATCCATAGCTGCAGCGATGGGAATGCCGCTCTTTGGATTGATAGGCGGGCTCATCGCGGCGATCCTGATTTACATATTTGCATGGCACAGAGGCAATTTAGATTCAGGAAGAATTATTCTGGTAGGGATTGCGATCAATTCAGGATTCAGCGCCCTGTCTTTGTTTTTATCTTTAAAAATGGACCCGCAAGACTATCAAATGGCCATGGTGTGGAAAAACGGAAGCATCTGGTCTGCCAACTGGACGTATATCACAGCCGTTCTCCCATGGATGCTGCTGTTTATACCGATTCTTATCGGCAAATCCCGCCTGCTCGACACCATTCGTTTTGATGAAGACACAGTCAGAAGCCTCGGCATTTCATCAAATAAAGAAAAAACCATCCTGCTCGTAGCCTGTGTAGCAATCATCAGCGCCTGTGTCTCCGTAGCGGGAAGCATGGCGTTTGTCGGCTTAATTGCTCCCCATATCTCACGGAGACTGGCTGGCGTCGAACATCGCTATATCCTGCCACTGAGCGGTTTAATCGGGATGCTTCTTGTGATAAGCGCAGACTTTTCCGGAAAACTGTTTTTTCAGCCCGCAGAAGTGCCCGCAGGCATCATTTTGGCGATCCTCGGAGTTCCTTATTTCTTATATCTGCTTTTCAAGCAAAAAAAGGGGGAGAATGCTTGAAAGGATCTCTTTCAGAACACAAAGCCGGCAACAGGAGGTTCACGCTGTACCTCCCTCCTTCCTACAGCACAGACAGCGGGGGATTTCCTGCTGTTTACGTGCAGGATGGCAGTTCTTTGTTCCAAAACCAAATCGAATTATTAGAAAGCGCATATCAACAGCAAAGGCTCCCTGAACTCGTGCTGATCGGTATCGAACCCGAAAACCGGCTAAATGAATACACACCTTGGCCGGCTGCATCACTCAGTGATCGGTTCACGGACTTCGGCGGAATGGGATATCACTATCTGTCTGATATAACGAACCAGTTCATTCCGCTAATCGAAGAAAACTGGAACGTCATCAGGGAACCGCAGTCAAGAGGAATGATCGGTGCCTCATTAGGCGGCCTCATCTCAATGTTCGCCTTATTAAAATATCCGTCAATGTTCGGGAAAATAGGCTCTATATCAGGTTCATACTGGTACGAGAACGCAGCGGAAACCATTCATATATCTTCTTTAAAGCCCGGCACTACACGTGTTTTCATGTCTGTCGGGAGTGAAGAAGGCCGTGAAAAACAATCCATTCAGCGACATATGCTGAAAAAAACAAAGCAAGTTCATCAAAGTCTAAAAGAAAAAGGCTTCACTGAAGACCGGTTGTATCTTTCAATTGAAAAAGGAGCGGTGCACCACCGCAAGTATTTCTGCAAACAGTTCATCAACGCGCTCGAATGGCTATACGGAAAAAACCGCTCAACCCTATGAGCGGTTTTTTTATGCTTTCTGCAACATGGGTTTTAATTCAAAACGATTCAGCATATAGCCAAACAAAGCAGCCAATATCTGCTGAAACAGCATGCCAATCACAACAGGAACGGCAACCTGAGACGGGAAGAACGTAACGGCAAGAACTGCGCCGGCACTAATATTCCTCATGCCTCCCGTAAATATAAGAGAGACTATTTCCTCTTGCCGCCTTTTCATCATTTTTCCGATCAGCCAAGCAGCGGCATAGCCTGTTAACGCGATAAAGAATACCGTTACAGCTATTCCTGCAAATCTCAAATCAATGGATTTGAAATAAGGAGCAATCGCTGAACTGTTAATCGCAATCACTGCCATCAAGCAAAGCTTTGAAAAAGGCGACAGCGCACTGCTCACAGACGCAGTTCTTTCTGGAGATGACATCTGATTAAACAGCATGCCCAAAAAAGAAGGAATCACGACCATTACAATCAGACCTTTCATCATTCCCCACACATCCATGTGAACCTGAGCGCCGGCCAGCAATGAAAGACTCAGCGGTACGATTAGCGGTGACAGCACAGTATCAACTAAAATAATTGAAAGTGTCAAACCGACATTCCCTTTGTACATCGCTGCCCAAATCAAGCTTGTAATCCCCGTAGGAATCACAACAGCCAATGTTAAACCGGTAATCGTCAAAGGATCACCTTTAAATATAAGATGGCCGCTGCCCCAAGCAAAAAGCGGCATGAAAATATGAAGAACGAATAGTGCAAGAATCATAGGGAGAGGGTGAGACAATGCATGTCTCAAAGATTGAAAGTTAGCGCTTAAACTGCCTGCAAACGTAATAAAAGCAAAGATCCAAGGTACAGCCCATTCATACCCATTTAAAAACTGAGACAGCAGCACGCCCAACACCACACTAGTCGGCGTTAACAGCGGCATCACTCTCCCCAATACACGGTTCAGCTTCTGAAGCATCATATGCAAGTCCCCTATTTAAAATTTCTCTTCTCTCTATTATATCAATGCTGCTTAAGTGTATGTTATATAAAAAAGCCCAGATCTCATTCATCTGGGCTTCTCTATTTTATGCCATCTGTTTCATTAGAGATTTACTCGCTTTATTCAAACCTTTTAACTCAGCTTCAATGCCTTGTTCCTTAAACTTCGCAACAATCTTATCAAGTGCGGCCGCTCCAGAATCGTCCCATACGTGAGCTTCAGTTAAGTCAATCACAACCCGCTCAATATCCTCTTGATATATAAACGCATTCGTAAGATCAGTCACTGACGCAAAAAAGATTTGCCCCTTTACTTGATACGTTCTAAGCTTTTGTTCCTCTGCATGAGAAACGATTTTCAGCTTCGAGATTTTTGCCACAAAGAACACGGCACTTAAAAGAACACCGACAAATACACCCTTAGATAAGTCATCCGTCACAACAACCGTAACCACAGTCACAACCATGACAATCGAGTCCGTGAGCGGCGCTTTTTTGAGACCTTTTAAAGAAGACCAATCAAAAGTGCCGACAGACACCATAACCATTACAGCTACTAACGCCGCCATTGGGATTTTCACCACGACATGACTTAACACCGCAATTAAAAACATCAGAAAAGCACCGGCAACAAATGCTGACAAACGTCCGCGACCGCCCGCTTTTGTATTAATGACAGATTGTCCGATCATAGCGCAGCCTGCCATTCCGCCAAAGAGTCCAGTCACGATATTCGCAATTCCCTGTCCGCGGCTCTCTTTATTTT
>NZ_CP150177.1:0-172500 GCF_037964975.1 Bacillus sp. EU52 | reverse complement strand
ACTGCGATCCGAACTGAGAACAGATTTGTGGGATTGGCTTAACCTCGCGGTTTCGCTGCCCTTTGTTCTGTCCATTGTAGCACGTGTGTAGCCCAGGTCATAAGGGGCATGATGATTTGACGTCATCCCCACCTTCCTCCGGTTTGTCACCGGCAGTCACCTTAGAGTGCCCAACTGAATGCTGGCAACTAAGATCAAGGGTTGCGCTCGTTGCGGGACTTAACCCAACATCTCACGACACGAGCTGACGACAACCATGCACCACCTGTCACTCTGCCCCCGAAGGGGACGTCCTATCTCTAGGATTGTCAGAGGATGTCAAGACCTGGTAAGGTTCTTCGCGTTGCTTCGAATTAAACCACATGCTCCACCGCTTGTGCGGGCCCCCGTCAATTCCTTTGAGTTTCAGTCTTGCGACCGTACTCCCCAGGCGGAGTGCTTAATGCGTTAGCTGCAGCACTAAGGGGCGGAAACCCCCTAACACTTAGCACTCATCGTTTACGGCGTGGACTACCAGGGTATCTAATCCTGTTCGCTCCCCACGCTTTCGCTCCTCAGCGTCAGTTACAGACCAGAGAGTCGCCTTCGCCACTGGTGTTCCTCCACATCTCTACGCATTTCACCGCTACACGTGGAATTCCACTCTCCTCTTCTGCACTCAAGTTCCCCAGTTTCCAATGACCCTCCCCGGTTGAGCCGGGGGCTTTCACATCAGACTTAAGAAACCGCCTGCGAGCCCTTTACGCCCAATAATTCCGGACAACGCTTGCCACCTACGTATTACCGCGGCTGCTGGCACGTAGTTAGCCGTGGCTTTCTGGTTAGGTACCGTCAAGGTACCGCCCTATTCGAACGGTACTTGTTCTTCCCTAACAACAGAGCTTTACGATCCGAAAACCTTCATCACTCACGCGGCGTTGCTCCGTCAGACTTTCGTCCATTGCGGAAGATTCCCTACTGCTGCCTCCCGTAGGAGTCTGGGCCGTGTCTCAGTCCCAGTGTGGCCGATCACCCTCTCAGGTCGGCTACGCATCGTTGCCTTGGTGAGCCGTTACCTCACCAACTAGCTAATGCGCCGCGGGTCCATCTGTAAGTGGTAGCCGAAGCCACCTTTTATGTTTGAACCATGCGGTTCAAACAACCATCCGGTATTAGCCCCGGTTTCCCGGAGTTATCCCAGTCTTACAGGCAGGTTACCCACGTGTTACTCACCCGTCCGCCGCTAACATCAGGGAGCAAGCTCCCATCTGTCCGCTCGACTTGCATGTATTAGGCACGCCGCCAGCGTTCGTCCTGAGCCAGGATCAAACTCTCCGATAAAGTAGTTTGACTGACTACGCACATCGCTGTGCGATTTTTAAAAACTGAATTAACAGGTACGTTTTGTCTTGTTTAGTTTTCAAAGATCATTTTGTTTGTCCGCTTTGTTAAAGCAACTTTATTAGTATACAACGTCACTTCTTCAAAGTCAACAACTTTTTTAAAAATTACACTAACGTGTAATTGCTTGGCGGCGTCCTACTCTCACAGGGGGAAACCCCCGACTACCATCGGCGCTGAAGAGCTTAACTTCCGTGTTCGGTATGGGAACGGGTGTGACCTCTTCGCTATCGCCACCAAACAAATTGAGAGTGTTCTCTCAAAACTAGATAACAGGTGCGACATCATTCAAAAATATGGTTAAGTCCTCGATCGATTAGTATCTGTCAGCTCCATGTGTCGCCACACTTCCACCTCAGACCTATCAACCTGATCATCTTTCAGGGATCTTACTTCCTTGCGGAATGGGAAATCTCATCTTGAGGGGGGCTTCATGCTTAGATGCTTTCAGCACTTATCCCGTCCGCACATAGCTACCCAGCGATGCCCTTGGCAGAACAACTGGTACACCAGCGGTGCGTCCATCCCGGTCCTCTCGTACTAAGGACAGCTCCTCTCAAATTTCCTGCGCCCGCGACGGATAGGGACCGAACTGTCTCACGACGTTCTGAACCCAGCTCGCGTACCGCTTTAATGGGCGAACAGCCCAACCCTTGGGACCGACTACAGCCCCAGGATGCGATGAGCCGACATCGAGGTGCCAAACCTCCCCGTCGATGTGGACTCTTGGGGGAGATAAGCCTGTTATCCCCGGGGTAGCTTTTATCCGTTGAGCGATGGCCCTTCCATGCGGAACCACCGGATCACTAAGCCCGACTTTCGTCCCTGCTCGACTTGTAGGTCTCGCAGTCAAGCTCCCTTGTGCCTTTACACTCTGCGAATGATTTCCAACCATTCTGAGGGAACCTTTGGGCGCCTCCGTTACCTTTTAGGAGGCGACCGCCCCAGTCAAACTGCCCACCTGACACTGTCTCCCCGCCCGATAAGGGCGGCGGGTTAGAAGGTCAATACAGCCAGGGTAGTATCCCACCGATGCCTCCACCGAAGCTGGCGCTCCGGTTTCCAAGGCTCCTACCTATCCTGTACAAGCTGTACCAACATTCAATATCAGGCTGCAGTAAAGCTCCACGGGGTCTTTCCGTCCTGTCGCGGGTAACCTGCATCTTCACAGGTACTATAATTTCACCGAGTCTCTCGTTGAGACAGTGCCCAGATCGTTGCGCCTTTCGTGCGGGTCGGAACTTACCCGACAAGGAATTTCGCTACCTTAGGACCGTTATAGTTACGGCCGCCGTTTACTGGGGCTTCAATTCGCACCTTCGCTTACGCTAAGCGCTCCTCTTAACCTTCCAGCACCGGGCAGGCGTCAGCCCCTATACTTCGCCTTACGGCTTCGCAGAGACCTGTGTTTTTGCTAAACAGTCGCCTGGGCCTATTCACTGCGGCTCTCTCGGGCTTGCACCCTAACAGAGCACCCCTTCTCCCGAAGTTACGGGGTCATTTTGCCGAGTTCCTTAACGAGAGTTCTCTCGATCACCTTAGGATTCTCTCCTCGCCTACCTGTGTCGGTTTGCGGTACGGGCACCTCTCACCTCGCTAGAGGCTTTTCTTGGCAGTGTGGAATCAGGAACTTCGCTACTATATTTCGCTCGCCATCACAGCTCAGCCTTATGGGAAACGGATTTGCCTATTTCCCAGCCTAACTGCTTGGACGCGGATATCCAATACCGCGCTTACCCTATCCTCCTGCGTCCCCCCATTGCTCAAATGGTGAGGAGGTGGTACAGGAATATCAACCTGTTGTCCATCGCCTACGCCTTTCGGCCTCGGCTTAGGTCCCGACTAACCCTGAGCGGACGAGCCTTCCTCAGGAAACCTTAGGCATTCGGTGGAGGGGATTCTCACCCCTCTTTCGCTACTCATACCGGCATTCTCACTTCTAAGCGCTCCACCAGTCCTTCCGGTCTGGCTTCACAGCCCTTAGAACGCTCTCCTACCACTGTTCGAAGAACAGTCCGCAGCTTCGGTGATACGTTTAGCCCCGGTACATTTTCGGCGCAGAGTCACTCGACCAGTGAGCTATTACGCACTCTTTAAATGGTGGCTGCTTCTAAGCCAACATCCTGGTTGTCTAAGCAACTCCACATCCTTTTCCACTTAACGTATACTTTGGGACCTTAGCTGGCGGTCTGGGCTGTTTCCCTTTCGACTACGGATCTTATCACTCGCAGTCTGACTCCCAAGGATAAGTCATTGGCATTCGGAGTTTGACTGAATTCGGTAACCCGGTAGGGGCCCCTAGTCCAATCAGTGCTCTACCTCCAAGACTCTTACCTTGAGGCTAGCCCTAAAGCTATTTCGGAGAGAACCAGCTATCTCCAGGTTCGATTGGCATTTCACCCCTACCCACACCTCATCCCCGCACTTTTCAACGTGCGTGGGTTCGGGCCTCCATTCAGTGTTACCTGAACTTCACCCTGGACATGGGTAGATCACCTGGTTTCGGGTCTACGACCACGTACTCATGCGCCCTATTCAGACTCGCTTTCGCTGCGGCTCCGCATCTTCTGCTTAACCTTGCACGGGATCGTAACTCGCCGGTTCATTCTACAAAAGGCACGCCATCACCCGTTAACGGGCTCTGACTACTTGTAGGCACACGGTTTCAGGATCTCTTTCACTCCCCTTCCGGGGTGCTTTTCACCTTTCCCTCACGGTACTGGTTCACTATCGGTCACTAGGGAGTATTTAGCCTTGGGAGATGGTCCTCCCGGATTCCGACGGAATTTCACGTGTTCCGCCGTACTCAGGATCCACTCAGGAGAGAACGAAGTTTTGACTACAGGGCTGTTACCTCCTATGGCGGGCCTTTCCAGACCTCTTCATCTACCTCGTTCTTTTGTAACTCCGTACAGAGTGTCCTACAACCCCAAGAGGCAAGCCTCTTGGTTTGGGCTAATCCCGTTTCGCTCGCCGCTACTCAGGGAATCGCATTTGCTTTCTCTTCCTCCGGGTACTTAGATGTTTCAGTTCCCCGGGTCTGCCTTCTCATATCCTATGAATTCAGATATGGATACCACTCCATTACGAGTGGTGGGTTTCCCCATTCGGAAATCTCCGGATCAAAGCTTGCTTACAGCTCCCCGAAGCATATCGGTGTTCGTCCCGTCCTTCATCGGCTCCTAGTGCCAAGGCATCCACCGTGCGCCCTTTCTAACTTAACCGTTAAAAAGAATCACTATGTGATATCTTGTATTACTAATTGAATGTGATGTCTACTGTTATCTAGTTTTCAAAGAACACGTTTCGAAGGAATGATCCTTCAAAACTAAACAAGACAGGGAACGTTCTGTTTATAAGACCCAAGGTCTTATATTCCGTATAATATCCTTAGAAAGGAGGTGATCCAGCCGCACCTTCCGATACGGCTACCTTGTTACGACTTCACCCCAATCATCTGTCCCACCTTCGGCGGCTGGCTCCTAAAAGGTTACCTCACCGACTTCGGGTGTTACAAACTCTCGTGGTGTGACGGGCGGTGTGTACAAGGCCCGGGAACGTATTCACCGCGGCATGCTGATCCGCGATTACTAGCGATTCCAGCTTCACGCAGTCGAGTTGCAGACTGCGATCCGAACTGAGAACAGATTTGTGGGATTGGCTTAACCTCGCGGTTTCGCTGCCCTTTGTTCTGTCCATTGTAGCACGTGTGTAGCCCAGGTCATAAGGGGCATGATGATTTGACGTCATCCCCACCTTCCTCCGGTTTGTCACCGGCAGTCACCTTAGAGTGCCCAACTGAATGCTGGCAACTAAGATCAAGGGTTGCGCTCGTTGCGGGACTTAACCCAACATCTCACGACACGAGCTGACGACAACCATGCACCACCTGTCACTCTGCCCCCGAAGGGGACGTCCTATCTCTAGGATTGTCAGAGGATGTCAAGACCTGGTAAGGTTCTTCGCGTTGCTTCGAATTAAACCACATGCTCCACCGCTTGTGCGGGCCCCCGTCAATTCCTTTGAGTTTCAGTCTTGCGACCGTACTCCCCAGGCGGAGTGCTTAATGCGTTAGCTGCAGCACTAAGGGGCGGAAACCCCCTAACACTTAGCACTCATCGTTTACGGCGTGGACTACCAGGGTATCTAATCCTGTTCGCTCCCCACGCTTTCGCTCCTCAGCGTCAGTTACAGACCAGAGAGTCGCCTTCGCCACTGGTGTTCCTCCACATCTCTACGCATTTCACCGCTACACGTGGAATTCCACTCTCCTCTTCTGCACTCAAGTTCCCCAGTTTCCAATGACCCTCCCCGGTTGAGCCGGGGGCTTTCACATCAGACTTAAGAAACCGCCTGCGAGCCCTTTACGCCCAATAATTCCGGACAACGCTTGCCACCTACGTATTACCGCGGCTGCTGGCACGTAGTTAGCCGTGGCTTTCTGGTTAGGTACCGTCAAGGTACCGCCCTATTCGAACGGTACTTGTTCTTCCCTAACAACAGAGCTTTACGATCCGAAAACCTTCATCACTCACGCGGCGTTGCTCCGTCAGACTTTCGTCCATTGCGGAAGATTCCCTACTGCTGCCTCCCGTAGGAGTCTGGGCCGTGTCTCAGTCCCAGTGTGGCCGATCACCCTCTCAGGTCGGCTACGCATCGTTGCCTTGGTGAGCCGTTACCTCACCAACTAGCTAATGCGCCGCGGGTCCATCTGTAAGTGGTAGCCGAAGCCACCTTTTATGTTTGAACCATGCGGTTCAAACAACCATCCGGTATTAGCCCCGGTTTCCCGGAGTTATCCCAGTCTTACAGGCAGGTTACCCACGTGTTACTCACCCGTCCGCCGCTAACATCAGGGAGCAAGCTCCCATCTGTCCGCTCGACTTGCATGTATTAGGCACGCCGCCAGCGTTCGTCCTGAGCCAGGATCAAACTCTCCGATAAAGTAGTTTGACTGACTACGCACATCGCTGTGCGATTTTTAAAAACTGAATTAACAGGTACGTTTTGTCTTGTTTAGTTTTCAAAGATCATTTTGTTTGTCCGCTTTGTTAAAGCAACTTTATTAGTATACAACGTCACTTCTTCAAAGTCAACAACTTTTTTAAAAACTTTTGGTGGAGCCTAGCGGGATCGAACCGCTGACCTCCTGCGTGCAAAGCAGGCGCTCTCCCAGCTGAGCTAAGGCCCCATAAAAAATGGTCGGGAAGACAGGATTCGAACCTGCGACCCCATGGTCCCAAACCATGTGCTCTACCAAGCTGAGCTACTTCCCGATTTCCTATCTATTCTATTAAAAGATATGGCGCGCCCGAGAGGAGTCGAACCCCTAACCTTTTGATCCGTAGTCAAACGCTCTATCCAATTGAGCTACGGGCGCAATTCAATTTACAATATCCCGTTGGGATAAATGGAGCGGAAGACGGGATTCGAACCCGCGACCCCCACCTTGGCAAGGTGGTGTTCTACCACTGAACTACTTCCGCATATCGCAATAAAAAAAGCTTTCTCCTTATGAGAAACCTTGGTAATAATACATTTAAGCTTCCAAGCGGGCTCGAACCGCTGACCTCTTCCTTACCATGGAAGTGCTCTACCTGCTGAGCTATGGAAGCAATGGCTCCGCAGGTAGGATTCGAACCTACGACCGATCGGTTAACAGCCGATAGCTCTACCACTGAGCTACTGCGGAATAATATAAAGCTTCATAAACAAACATGGTAGAATTAATAAATCTGCTTGGCGGCGTCCTACTCTCACAGGGGGAAACCCCCGACTACCATCGGCGCTGAAGAGCTTAACTTCCGTGTTCGGTATGGGAACGGGTGTGACCTCTTCGCTATCGCCACCAAACAAATTGAGAGTGTTCTCTCAAAACTAGATAACAGGTGTGACATCATTCAAAATGTGGTTAAGTCCTCGATCGATTAGTATCTGTCAGCTCCATGTGTCGCCACACTTCCACCTCAGACCTATCAACCTGATCATCTTTCAGGGATCTTACTTCCTTGCGGAATGGGAAATCTCATCTTGAGGGGGGCTTCATGCTTAGATGCTTTCAGCACTTATCCCGTCCGCACATAGCTACCCAGCGATGCCCTTGGCAGAACAACTGGTACACCAGCGGTGCGTCCATCCCGGTCCTCTCGTACTAAGGACAGCTCCTCTCAAATTTCCTGCGCCCGCGACGGATAGGGACCGAACTGTCTCACGACGTTCTGAACCCAGCTCGCGTACCGCTTTAATGGGCGAACAGCCCAACCCTTGGGACCGACTACAGCCCCAGGATGCGATGAGCCGACATCGAGGTGCCAAACCTCCCCGTCGATGTGGACTCTTGGGGGAGATAAGCCTGTTATCCCCGGGGTAGCTTTTATCCGTTGAGCGATGGCCCTTCCATGCGGAACCACCGGATCACTAAGCCCGACTTTCGTCCCTGCTCGACTTGTAGGTCTCGCAGTCAAGCTCCCTTGTGCCTTTACACTCTGCGAATGATTTCCAACCATTCTGAGGGAACCTTTGGGCGCCTCCGTTACCTTTTAGGAGGCGACCGCCCCAGTCAAACTGCCCACCTGACACTGTCTCCCCGCCCGATAAGGGCGGCGGGTTAGAAGGTCAATACAGCCAGGGTAGTATCCCACCGATGCCTCCACCGAAGCTGGCGCTCCGGTTTCCAAGGCTCCTACCTATCCTGTACAAGCTGTACCAACATTCAATATCAGGCTGCAGTAAAGCTCCACGGGGTCTTTCCGTCCTGTCGCGGGTAACCTGCATCTTCACAGGTACTATAATTTCACCGAGTCTCTCGTTGAGACAGTGCCCAGATCGTTGCGCCTTTCGTGCGGGTCGGAACTTACCCGACAAGGAATTTCGCTACCTTAGGACCGTTATAGTTACGGCCGCCGTTTACTGGGGCTTCAATTCGCACCTTCGCTTACGCTAAGCGCTCCTCTTAACCTTCCAGCACCGGGCAGGCGTCAGCCCCTATACTTCGCCTTACGGCTTCGCAGAGACCTGTGTTTTTGCTAAACAGTCGCCTGGGCCTATTCACTGCGGCTCTCTCGGGCTTGCACCCTAACAGAGCACCCCTTCTCCCGAAGTTACGGGGTCATTTTGCCGAGTTCCTTAACGAGAGTTCTCTCGATCACCTTAGGATTCTCTCCTCGCCTACCTGTGTCGGTTTGCGGTACGGGCACCTCTCACCTCGCTAGAGGCTTTTCTTGGCAGTGTGGAATCAGGAACTTCGCTACTATATTTCGCTCGCCATCACAGCTCAGCCTTATGGGAAACGGATTTGCCTATTTCCCAGCCTAACTGCTTGGACGCGGATATCCAATACCGCGCTTACCCTATCCTCCTGCGTCCCCCCATTGCTCAAATGGTGAGGAGGTGGTACAGGAATATCAACCTGTTGTCCATCGCCTACGCCTTTCGGCCTCGGCTTAGGTCCCGACTAACCCTGAGCGGACGAGCCTTCCTCAGGAAACCTTAGGCATTCGGTGGAGGGGATTCTCACCCCTCTTTCGCTACTCATACCGGCATTCTCACTTCTAAGCGCTCCACCAGTCCTTCCGGTCTGGCTTCACAGCCCTTAGAACGCTCTCCTACCACTGTTCGAAGAACAGTCCGCAGCTTCGGTGATACGTTTAGCCCCGGTACATTTTCGGCGCAGAGTCACTCGACCAGTGAGCTATTACGCACTCTTTAAATGGTGGCTGCTTCTAAGCCAACATCCTGGTTGTCTAAGCAACTCCACATCCTTTTCCACTTAACGTATACTTTGGGACCTTAGCTGGCGGTCTGGGCTGTTTCCCTTTCGACTACGGATCTTATCACTCGCAGTCTGACTCCCAAGGATAAGTCATTGGCATTCGGAGTTTGACTGAATTCGGTAACCCGGTAGGGGCCCCTAGTCCAATCAGTGCTCTACCTCCAAGACTCTTACCTTGAGGCTAGCCCTAAAGCTATTTCGGAGAGAACCAGCTATCTCCAGGTTCGATTGGCATTTCACCCCTACCCACACCTCATCCCCGCACTTTTCAACGTGCGTGGGTTCGGGCCTCCATTCAGTGTTACCTGAACTTCACCCTGGACATGGGTAGATCACCTGGTTTCGGGTCTACGACCACGTACTCATGCGCCCTATTCAGACTCGCTTTCGCTGCGGCTCCGCATCTTCTGCTTAACCTTGCACGGGATCGTAACTCGCCGGTTCATTCTACAAAAGGCACGCCATCACCCGTTAACGGGCTCTGACTACTTGTAGGCACACGGTTTCAGGATCTCTTTCACTCCCCTTCCGGGGTGCTTTTCACCTTTCCCTCACGGTACTGGTTCACTATCGGTCACTAGGGAGTATTTAGCCTTGGGAGATGGTCCTCCCGGATTCCGACGGAATTTCACGTGTTCCGCCGTACTCAGGATCCACTCAGGAGAGAACGAAGTTTTGACTACAGGGCTGTTACCTCCTATGGCGGGCCTTTCCAGACCTCTTCATCTACCTCGTTCTTTTGTAACTCCGTACAGAGTGTCCTACAACCCCAAGAGGCAAGCCTCTTGGTTTGGGCTAATCCCGTTTCGCTCGCCGCTACTCAGGGAATCGCATTTGCTTTCTCTTCCTCCGGGTACTTAGATGTTTCAGTTCCCCGGGTCTGCCTTCTCATATCCTATGAATTCAGATATGGATACCACTCCATTACGAGTGGTGGGTTTCCCCATTCGGAAATCTCCGGATCAAAGCTTGCTTACAGCTCCCCGAAGCATATCGGTGTTCGTCCCGTCCTTCATCGGCTCCTAGTGCCAAGGCATCCACCGTGCGCCCTTTCTAACTTAACCGTTAAAAAGAATCACTATGTGATATCTTGTGTTACTAATTGAATGTGATGTCTACTGTTATCTAGTTTTCAAAGAACACGTTTCGAAGGAATGATCCTTCAAAACTAAACAAGACAGGGAACGTTCTGTTTATAAGACCCAAGGTCTTATATTCCGTATAATATCCTTAGAAAGGAGGTGATCCAGCCGCACCTTCCGATACGGCTACCTTGTTACGACTTCACCCCAATCATCTGTCCCACCTTCGGCGGCTGGCTCCTAAAAGGTTACCTCACCGACTTCGGGTGTTACAAACTCTCGTGGTGTGACGGGCGGTGTGTACAAGGCCCGGGAACGTATTCACCGCGGCATGCTGATCCGCGATTACTAGCGATTCCAGCTTCACGCAGTCGAGTTGCAGACTGCGATCCGAACTGAGAACAGATTTGTGGGATTGGCTTAACCTCGCGGTTTCGCTGCCCTTTGTTCTGTCCATTGTAGCACGTGTGTAGCCCAGGTCATAAGGGGCATGATGATTTGACGTCATCCCCACCTTCCTCCGGTTTGTCACCGGCAGTCACCTTAGAGTGCCCAACTGAATGCTGGCAACTAAGATCAAGGGTTGCGCTCGTTGCGGGACTTAACCCAACATCTCACGACACGAGCTGACGACAACCATGCACCACCTGTCACTCTGCCCCCGAAGGGGACGTCCTATCTCTAGGATTGTCAGAGGATGTCAAGACCTGGTAAGGTTCTTCGCGTTGCTTCGAATTAAACCACATGCTCCACCGCTTGTGCGGGCCCCCGTCAATTCCTTTGAGTTTCAGTCTTGCGACCGTACTCCCCAGGCGGAGTGCTTAATGCGTTAGCTGCAGCACTAAGGGGCGGAAACCCCCTAACACTTAGCACTCATCGTTTACGGCGTGGACTACCAGGGTATCTAATCCTGTTCGCTCCCCACGCTTTCGCTCCTCAGCGTCAGTTACAGACCAGAGAGTCGCCTTCGCCACTGGTGTTCCTCCACATCTCTACGCATTTCACCGCTACACGTGGAATTCCACTCTCCTCTTCTGCACTCAAGTTCCCCAGTTTCCAATGACCCTCCCCGGTTGAGCCGGGGGCTTTCACATCAGACTTAAGAAACCGCCTGCGAGCCCTTTACGCCCAATAATTCCGGACAACGCTTGCCACCTACGTATTACCGCGGCTGCTGGCACGTAGTTAGCCGTGGCTTTCTGGTTAGGTACCGTCAAGGTACCGCCCTATTCGAACGGTACTTGTTCTTCCCTAACAACAGAGCTTTACGATCCGAAAACCTTCATCACTCACGCGGCGTTGCTCCGTCAGACTTTCGTCCATTGCGGAAGATTCCCTACTGCTGCCTCCCGTAGGAGTCTGGGCCGTGTCTCAGTCCCAGTGTGGCCGATCACCCTCTCAGGTCGGCTACGCATCGTTGCCTTGGTGAGCCGTTACCTCACCAACTAGCTAATGCGCCGCGGGTCCATCTGTAAGTGGTAGCCGAAGCCACCTTTTATGTTTGAACCATGCGGTTCAAACAACCATCCGGTATTAGCCCCGGTTTCCCGGAGTTATCCCAGTCTTACAGGCAGGTTACCCACGTGTTACTCACCCGTCCGCCGCTAACATCAGGGAGCAAGCTCCCATCTGTCCGCTCGACTTGCATGTATTAGGCACGCCGCCAGCGTTCGTCCTGAGCCAGGATCAAACTCTCCGATAAATGGATCACAGGTTAAGTTCACCGCATCCTGCGGCGACACCTGTGTGACCTGCGTCATACAGGCCCTAGTTTGACTGACTACGCACATCGCTGTGCGATTTATAAAAATGAATTAACAGGTACGTTTTGTCTTGTTTAGTTTTCAAAGATCATTACTGCCGCTTAACGAAGCAGCTTTATTACTATAACATTTAGCTTCTTTTAAGTCAACAACTTTTTTTAAAGTATTTAATGAAGCTTTTAGTTGATGTCAGCTGTTTATCAGCGACGAATAATAATATATCACGGATATTATCAAAAGGTCAACACCCAATTTAGGCTGTATGTGAAGAGACATTTTATCGGTTATATTCAATTGTCCATGCTCATAAGATGTAAAACAAGAATGATGGACAAGATAAGGAGGCATCATCAGTGAATCACTTCTATGTGTGGCACATTAAACGGGTAAAACAATTAATTATTATACTTATCGCCGCATTTGCAGCTGCCAGCTTTTTTTATATCCAAAGAGCTGTCCCGCTTCCCGTGTTTTCAACTGACACCGGACCTAAAGCCATTTATAAAGGAGAAACAGACTCTAAAGATATTTCACTTACTTTCGATATCAGCTGGGGTGATGAGAGAGCAGAACCGATACTTAATACTCTGAAAGCACACGGGATTAAAAACGCAACGTTTTTCCTGTCCGCTTCTTGGGCAGAACGCCATCCCGACACAGTGGCCCGTATCGTAAAGGACGGCCATCAAATCGGGAGCATGGGCTACGCTTATAAAAACTATGCCAATTTAGAGAGCAGCGAAATAAAAAAGGACATGAACCGTGCGCAAACAGCCTTTGAAAAGTTAGGGGTCAAAGACATACAGCTATTAAGACCCCCTACCGGCCAATTCAATAAGAATGTTCTAAAGGTCGCAAAGCAATACAATTATACAGTCGTTCATTACAGTGTGAACTCTCAAGACTGGACAAATCCCGGAGTTGAAAAAATCATCGACAATGTGACCAAGCAAGTTTCCGGTGGAGACATTATTCTTTTACATGCCTCCGATTCGGCAAAACAAACAGAAGAAGCATTGCCTGATATCATCCATCAGCTGAAAGAAAAAGGATTAAAAAATGTAACCGTGGGTGATCTCATCGCAAATTCTGATGCCAAATCCACAGAGGTAAAGTAATTACTTTGCTGCAAACTTCGGCAACATCAGCAATTGGAAGGCATTACATGCCATTAACGGAAAAAGCATTAAATAAAGCCAGTCCTCATCATTTACTCTTAATGCAGGGAACCATTCTAATGCGGTAATCACAACCATCAAAAACAACGATGACACAAATGTTTTCTTAGAGGACTGCTTTTGCTTTATATAAGCTGTAATCACTCCAAAGATCAATAAAAACACCGGTAACCACGCATAGCCAGCCAGCGATTCTCCGCTCTCTCCAAAAAATAAAAAACGCACGTACATTAAATCAAAAGCAACAAACAGGATGAAAAACAACTGCAGCAAATTCCACAAAGAGGAGGACCTTAATATCTCAAGCGCAAACCGATGAACTGTTAAAAACACGAAAAAACCCATTTGGCTGATCACACTGAAAATCATGCCTACACCAATAAACCAAAATAAAACAGAGAAAATCTGCCCCGCTTCAAATGTAAGAAACAGCCCTCTATATTCTCCCCATTTTAAAGCAAAACCCACAATACTCGTGATAAGCGCTCCGACAGCTAAAATAGAAAAGAAAAAACGAACTAAACCACGGCTTTTCATTTCTTTATTCATCCCCTCAAAAATCGCGAACAGCGATATTTTGTTATGTATAATTCCAAACAGATGAATCATATTAAAGGTAAGACAAGTATGTGAAAGGAGCTTAAGCATGTCAAAAGCCAAAACGCTATTGATGAGCTGTTTTTTGTTATTATCTGTAACAGCTTGCGCTCCAAAAGACCAAGCAGCGGATATGGACTATGATCAGACCAAAAAAATGGTTGTTGATATATTAAAAACTGATGATGGAAAGAAAGCTATTAAGGAATTATTAAATGATGATGCCATGAATGAAGCGCTGGTGATTGACCAAGATGCAATTAAAGGAACAATAGAAAAAACACTCACATCTAAAAAAGGTGAAGAATTTTGGAAAAACATCTTTGAAGACACTGATTTTGCTGAGGGCTTTGCCAAAACTCTTCAGACAGAGCATGAAAAAGTGATTAAAAAGCTGATGAAGGATCCAGATTACCAGAAGATGCTGATGAGCGTGATGCAGGATCCCGGCATGGATAAAAAGTACAGCCAGCTGGCAAAAAGCCAAGAATTCCGCAGTTATTTAGAAGAGGTTATTAACGAAACACTTTCTAGTCCGCTTTACAAAAAGCAGTTCGAAGATGAGCTGAAAAAAGCAGCAAAAGACACAGCAAAAGAAAGTGAATAAAGGGAAAGCCGGGATCTGGAATCCCGGTTCACCTTTTATACCTGCACTGACATTTTTGCATCTATTTTTTTTGCGATGTCCTGATATATTTCTCCGATTGGATGATTTTCGTCATAAACAGACGGAGCAAATTGGTCCTTATCCCAATCGGGCTGTTTCAATGGGATTCTGCCGAGCAAAGGCACGTTTAGTTCCTCAGCCAGTTTATCTCCTCCGCCTTTTCCAAACACATATTCTCTTTCCCCTGTCTTTGCACTTTCATAATAAGCCATGTTCTCTATGACACCCACGACCTCATGATCGGTTTTAATCGCCATAGAGCCCGCTCTGGCCGCGACAAAAGCAGCTGTCGGATGTGGCGTAGATACGATAATTTCTTTGCAGCTCGGAAGCATTGTATGTACATCGAGAGCAACGTCCCCTGTACCAGGCGGAAGATCAAGAACGATATAGTCTACTTCTCCCCACTCTACTTCATGGAAAAAGTTATTCAGCATTTTGCCGAGCATCGGCCCTCTCCATACGACCGGGGCATTTTCTTCTACGAAAAAGCCCATTGACATGACCTTTACTCCAAAGCGTTCAACAGGAAGAAGTTTCTCTCCTTCAATTGTTGGACGCACAGTGATACCCATCATGTCCGGCACACTGAACCCATAAATATCCGCATCAATTAAACCAACCTTTTTCCCTAGACGAGCCAGAGAAATAGCTAGGTTTACTGACACAGTTGACTTGCCTACGCCGCCTTTTCCACTTGCTACAGCAAGAAAGACTGGCGGGTTATCCATATTTAATAATGTTTTTTTCTCAGCTGACGGCGCCCGGAATTTAGCAACCGTTTCTTCAGGCAGCTCTTCAAATCGAAGGCCGACTGTCTCAGCTCCTGCCCCTTTTAATACGTTTACGATCTCTTGCTGAATCTGCATTTGTTCTGCAGTTCCTGTTTTTGCAAGAGCAACTTTTACACTGATATGCCGTTTTTCAGGCTTTATTTTAATTTCCTTAACGGCATCCAATTCTCCCAGAGGTCTTTGAAGAAAAGGTTCGCGCATTTCTCCGACTAGTTTTCTTACTTCATCTTCTCTTATCATCGAACCTCACCCTTTTGTGTATTCGTTTACAATTATTATTATATCATACATAAATGGCGGGTGTCTTATGCTTAGAACCACAAGAAAACCCTCCATTACTCCGGAGGGTCTCCTTTTTCTGTGAAATATCGCAAAATGCCTTTATATATGGAAGATGCCACCTTGTCTTGATATTTCGGTTTACCGAGCAACGTTGCTTCACTTGGATTGGATAAAAATCCGACTTCTATAAGCGCCCCCGGTTTGGTGACGTTTTGCATTAAGTAGATACCATGAATCCGCTTTGCTTTCCGGGTTGTGTTTTCCAAATTTCTTCTCAGCTCATCCTGAATGTATTTTGCGACTTTCTCATTTTCCGCATATTTCCCGTAATAAAAGCTTTGGGCTCCGCTCCATTTTTGTGACGGAATCGCATTAAGATGAATGCTGATATAGAGCTCCGCCTCTGAATGGTTTATTAATTTGACTCGTTGTCTTAGATCCTCAGCTTTTCGTCGGCTATAGCCTTTTGTTCCTTCTGGAGCGAGATCAGTATCACTTTCTCTGGTCATGATAACAAGCGCTCCTTGTTCTTGAAGATAATCCCTGACTCTAAAGGCCACTTCCAGGGTAACATCCTTCTCTAACAGCTTTCCGCCGACTGCTCCGCCGTCAGGCCCGCCATGACCTGGATCTAGATAAATGATTTTACCGCTCAAGGGCAGGCTCCACGTCTTCCAAGAGTCGTTATTGCTGAACTGATACTTGAACAGAAATAGTAATATGATGAAGCCTAGCAAAAAACTGAGCCATTTAAGCTTTTTCCTCATCCCTTCCCCTCCCGCTTGTCCGTTATTACATAACTATGGGACAGGGCCGGGAAATATGATTACCGCATGCGAAGCTTACACTGTTTTTCTCTTTGAACAAACCCTGCTGTCCACCAATCTTTAATGAACTTGCGTGCCGCTTCATAAACAGTGTTTTTATCAAATGTTGCGTATTGCTCGTGTATCCAATTATAGAGATAATCAAAAAACTCCATACGCAGCTCTTCTTCTTCTCTTGCAGAGCGGGCACTGATACTCTGCATGGATTCTCCGTAATAGCCGAATATCCCAAAACGCCCGCCTAACAAATAGGCTTCTATAGCAAAATCAATACAGCCTTCGGTAATAATATCTCGTTCATCATGTAAAAATGGAAATAATGGTCCCAAACAATCCTTAACAGACTGGATAATTTGTCTCAGAGAGAGTTCTTTGAGCAAGTTCTTTTCTAATTCAAAATCCTTTTGGCGTTTCACATCCATAAAAGACAGTACTTCTGCCATATAAATTCACTCTCCTTTTACCGATTATTTTGAGGTTTGGATGATGAAACAATGCCCGAATTCGGTTGGAAATTCGCCCAAATGAAGGTGTAACATCGATAAAAAATCAGCTTTCTGCAGGGTGCGGAACAAACGTTCTGTAATTGGTTATGAAAAAAGCAGCCCCTCTAACAGGTCGCTGCTTTTCATACTTTCACGCTTCTTGTTGCAGAATATGTATGGATATATTGGTCTAATACAAACCCGCCTTTATCTTCATAAAAACCAGTAACGATAAAACCGGCATCAATTTGGCCTTTGATTTGGTCTTCTAAGGAATGGCCGAATTCCAGAGCCTCATTATTTTCGATCAGTTTTTTCACTTTATGTTTCGGAAGATCTTCTGGGTCAGCGTATGGAATGGAGTGTTTTACTTTTAAAACACCTTGCTGTTCTAATTCTGTATCAAACAGAAATACAACAGGATTGACAAAACCCGAGATTAAAATGCCGTTCCTTTTCAACACACGGTGCGCTTCCTTCCATACCGGGAGGACATTCTCAACAAAAACATTGGCAACAGGATGTACAATGACATCAAATGATTCATCATTAAATACACTTAAATCGTCCATGCTTCCTTTGACAGTGTGTATCGTGAGACCATCTCGCTCAGCAATCATTCTATCCTGATTCAGCTGTTTTTCTGAGTTATCTAATACGGTGACATCCGCGCCTGCGGCTGCCAAAACTGGACCCTGCTGGCCGCCGCCTGATGCTAAACAGAGTACTTTCAGACCTTTGATAGGCGGAAACCACTCCTTCGGTACATCTTTCATTGGTGTTACCCTTATATCCCAATTGCCTTTTTTTGCTTGTTCGATAACCTGCTGTTCAACAGCAACAGTCCATTCATTGCCTGTTTCTACTTTTTTATCCCAGGCTTTGCTATTATGAGCTACTAACGCATTCATGAATCTTCTCCTTACTTTAATGTATAGAGTATAACAAATATTTCTAGATTGATATCGCTTTCCCTTTGCATATTTAGAAAAAAGTTCATAAAAACGCAAAAAAATCACAAAGGAGATATGTGATTTATATCATCAGATTTACTTTTACTTCGTTACATAAAGCCATTAGCAATGAGAGCTATTGTTTCTCCGGGTTAATCAGCAGTGAACTTTAACGGATGAAATACAGTGGTTAAATGGAGCTGGGCTGTCGACATAACGATAATAAACATTGACCGAACTTCCAATTGAATAAAAATGAAAGCTATCATGATTTTTACAGTGAGACCGTTTATAAACAAACAATTTGTTTAACCCCGTCAAGCGTCCGTTCAGTGTTATTTTTATGCGGAGCTGGCCACGTTATATTAAAAGAAAAAAGCTCCCAACCCAAGGTCGAGAGCTTTTTGAAAACGTAAAATTAACGTTTTGAGAACTGAGGTGCACGACGAGCGCCTTTAAGACCGTATTTTTTACGTTCTTTCATACGAGCGTCACGAGTCAGAAGACCTGCACGTTTAAGAGTTGTACGGTATTCTGGATCTGCTTCAAGCAAAGCACGAGCGATACCGTGACGGATTGCTCCAGCTTGACCAGATAAGCCGCCTCCATGTACGTTTACTAAAACATCATAAGTGCCAGCTGTTTCAGTCAAAGTTAATGGTTGTTTGATATCTTCGATTAAAGCTGCAGATGGGATATGTTCGCTGATTTCACGATTATTAACGACGATACGGCCTTCTCCTGGAACTAAACGCACACGCGCTACAGAGCTTTTACGACGGCCAGTACCGTAATATTGAACCTGTGCCAAATTGGTAACCTCCTTTTTAATTAACCGCGAAGTTCGTAAACTTCAGGTTTTTGTGCTTCGTGTGGATGCTCAGAACCACGGTATACGTTCAATTTTTTGAACATTTGACGACCTAGAGAACCTTTTGGAAGCATGCCTTTGATAGCAAGCTCAAGCATTTTCTCAGGGTAGTTTGTACGCATTTCAAGAGCAGTTCTTGATTTTAATCCGCCTGGATGTTGAGTGTGACGGTAGTAGATTTTGTCAGTTAACTTTTTACCAGTTAACTCGATTTTTTCAGCGTTGATGATGATCACATGATCTCCAGTATCAACGTGTGGTGTGTAAGTTGGTTTGTGTTTTCCGCGAAGGATAGCTGCAACTTCTGAAGAAAGACGACCTAAAGTCTTGCCAGCAGCATCAACAACTAACCACTTGCGTTCAATAGTACTTGCGTTAGCCATAGGTGTTGTACGCATTGAATTTCCCTCCTAAATGATCTGTCATTTTCAATAAACTTCGATTACGTTCTATTTCACAACACAATAAGTTCCGGGGCTTATCGTGGGGTTGAAATACATACCATATGATATCTTATAACTTTATGCAGACTCTGTCAAGAAAATATTATACACCTGGTTTAGTTGTCATAGTAAACGTTCCATAAATATAGCCCGTGCCCCGGCGCTGTGCGCCCTGCCGCTTCGCGATCCTTCGCTTCCAGCATGGATTTCACCTCATCGGGAGAAATTTTTCCAATACCTGCATCAAGCAAAGTACCCGCAATAATTCTGACCATATTATATAAGAAACCGCTGCCTGTGATCCGCATTTGCAGGCCGTCAGCCGTCTCAGTCCAATCAAGTTCGTATATCGTTCTTACCTTGTCCTGCACTTCTGTTTTAGCCGCGCAAAAGCTCGTAAAATCATGTGTCCCTATAAGATGCTTTGCCGCTTCTCTCATGTCCTGCACATTAAGGCGATATGAAAAATGGTAAGCGTAATGCCGTTTAAATACGTCCGGGTGTTTCTCCGTGTATACAAAGTAGCGATATTCTTTTTTGACTGCGCTAAATCGTGCATGGAACCCATCATCCGCAATTTCTGCCTGTTTGACTGCGATATCGTCCGGAAGCAGTGCATTTAAGGCATATGGCCATCTTTCAGCCGGGATAGACAGCGGAGTGTCAAAATGAATCACCTGTCCGGCTGCGTGAACCCCGCTGTCTGTTCTTCCAGACGAAACGACCGGAATTCTGTCTTTTGACTTATGCAGGACAGCCAAAGCCTTCTCCAGTTCATCCTGAACCGTTCTTTTGCCCGGCTGAACCTGATAACCGTTAAACAAATGTCCGTCATAAGAAATCGTGCATTTCAGTCTCATACAGCACCTCTAAGCCCTTAAGAAAAATAACAAAGCAGCTAATACAATTAAGCTGACAATGACAGAAGTGTCTTTTCCTGTCCATACAAGCTTTCTATATTTCGTACGTCCTTCTCCGCCTTGATAGCCTCTTGCTTCCATTGCCACCGCAAGCTCTTCGGCGCGTTTAAATGCGCTGACGAATAGCGGGACAAGAAGCGGGACAATAGCCTTCACTCTTTCTTTGACAGGCCCGCTTGTAAAATCAACGCCTCGCGCCATCTGAGCCTTCATGATCTTATCTGTCTCCTCCATCAGTGTCGGAATAAACCGTAAAGAAATTGACATCATAAGAGCCAGCTCATGAACAGGAAGCTTTAATTTTTTCAATGGGTTCAGCAGCTGCTCCATTCCATCGGTAATCTCAATCGGTGTAGTCGTAAGCGTTAATAAGGTTGTGATTAAAATCAAATAGACGAATCTAAGAGAAATGAATATCCCCTGAACCAGACCGCCCTCATAGACTTTGAAAAAACCTATTTGAAAGATAATCGGTCCTTCATGTGTCATAAGAATGTGAAGAAGGAACGTAAAAAGGACAATCCAGATGATTGGCTTCAGCCCTTTCATTAAAAATGAGAAAGGAACTCTTGTTAAAGAAACAACGCCAATTGTAAATAAACCAAGCAACGCATATGTCTGGACATTATTGGCTAAGAATACAATGCAGACAAATAAAAAGATCGTGATCAGTTTTGTTCTGGGGTCAAGCCGGTGCACAAGTGAAGTCCCCGGTACATACTTGCCGATAATCATGCTGTCCATCATAAAGTCTTCTCTCCCTGAAAAAGAGCACGGATTTCGGCAGCGGCATCTTCGATTGTGAGCATAGGCTCATT
The DNA here is from genome assembly GCF_037964975.1 of Bacillus sp. EU52. Taxonomy (NCBI): domain Bacteria; kingdom Bacillati; phylum Bacillota; class Bacilli; order Caryophanales; family Bacillaceae; genus Bacillus; species Bacillus sp. EU52. Next base: position 151,669 of record NZ_CP150177.1, on the reverse strand, counting down.
AAATCTCACACCCAGTGCAGCTTCAAGGTGTCTTTGGAATTTTATTGTTTCTGGAAGATCCAGCCCCCAGCCGGCCATCTCTTCACCCTTTAAAAACAGATCACGCGGACTGCCTGATGCTTGTATCGTTCCTTTATGCATAACAATCATTTCATCAGCGTATGCAGCTGCATCCTCCATGCTGTGTGTCACAAGGATCGTCGTCAGGTTCCCACGTTGATGAAGCTCATAAAACATGTCCATAATCTCTTTTCGCCCTCTTGGGTCCAATCCTGCAGTCGGTTCATCCAGAACAAGCACTTCAGGGTCCATTGCAAGTACGCCGGCAATTGCAACTCTGCGCATTTGTCCCCCGCTTAATTCAAAGGGTGACCTGTCCAAAAGCTCTTCTGATAAACCTACAAGCTGCAGCATCTCTCTCGCTTTTTGTTCAGCATCTTCTTTTTTAACACCAAAGTTCATCGGTCCGAATGAAATATCTTTAAGAACTGTTTCTTCGAATAATTGATGCTCAGGAAATTGGAAAACGATTCCGACTTTTTTACGAAGTTTTTTCAGATCTTTATTCTTTTTCCCTGCCTGAATGACAGTGCTACCTAGTGATATCTGTCCCTTCGTCGGCTTCAGGAGACCATTTAGGTGCTGAAGAAGAGTGGACTTGCCAGAGCCTGTATGCCCGATAACGGCTACGTAGCTTCCTTCTTTAATCGATGCATTGATATCATACAGTGCTAGGCGCTCAAACGGCGTCTTCATCTGATAGCGATGCTCTACATCTTTGATTGTAATGTCCACAGCTCTTTCACCAGCCCTTCCTGAGTCAAATGGTTTTCTTCCAAATCCAGTCCATTTTCTCTTAAAAGCTGGCTAAGCTGGAATGAGAAGGGTAAATCAAGCCCAATTCGAACAAGTTCTTTATTCAATTTAAAAATCTCTTCAGGCGGCCCTTCAGCATATTTTTTACCGCCATTCATGACAATGATCCTGTCTGCTTTTGCTGCCTCATTCAGATCATGTGTAATGGATATGACAGTCGCCATGCCCTGCTCTTTTAGATGTCTTACCGTTTCAAGCACTTCTTCTCGCCCGATCGGATCAAGCATGGATGTTGCTTCATCTAAGATAATAATATCAGGACGTGCGGCAATAACCCCCGCAATCGCAACTCTCTGCTTTTGGCCTCCGGAGAGATGGTGCGGCTCTTGATCGAGAAAATCTTGCATATTCACCTGTTTTACTGCCCAGTCTACTCTCTCAATCATTTCTTCCCGCGGTACACCATTGTTTTCTAAACCAAAAGCCACATCATCGCGAACAGTCGTTCCGACAAATTGGTTATCCGGATTTTGAAAGACCATACCTATCTTCTTACGCACTTCCCAAACGGATTCCTCTGTCAATTGAATCCCGGCAACCTCAATGTCGCCTGATTCAGGAAGAATTAAACCATTCAATGCGCGGGCCAGTGTTGATTTCCCTGAACCGTTATGACCTACGATTGCAAGCCATTCACCCTCATACACCTGCAGGGAGACGCCGTCTAGTGCTCGTCTTTCTGCGTCCTTCCGATATCGAAATACGATATCCTCTACCGATATCAACTGATTTTGATTCATGGAAAACCGGCCTCCTCTCAGCTAATGCTCTGCTTTTCTCTCTATTAAAAGTTACAGTATCTAAAAAAAGGGCATAGATCCAGTTAGAAACTGTCCCGCCCTTCTTTAGATACACAAAAATATGTGATTAAACCAATTCGATAATTGCCATTGGTGCTCCGTCACCACGGCGAGGACCAAGCTTCATAATACGTGTGTATCCACCTTGGCGCTCCTCGTAACGAGTTGCAATGTCAGAGAATAATTTTTGAAGTGCATCTTGGTTATTTTCTTCGTTTGCAACCTCGTTGCGGATGTATGCAGCAGCTTGACGGCGAGCGTGAAGATCACCGCGTTTGCCAAGCGTGATCATTTTTTCAACTACAGAGCGAAGTTCTTTCGCACGTGTTTCAGTTGTTTCGATTCTTTCGTTGATGATCAAATCAGTTGTAAGATCACGAAGCATAGCTTTACGCTGTGCACTCGTACGTCCTAGTTTTCTGTATGACATGTGATGTCCCCTCCTTTATTGGAATGCTGTTTCTGAATAATAAACACACGAAAATCCTAGTTCACAAGGGAAACTAGTCAATCGTCTTTGCGAAGTCCGAGTCCAAGTTCTTCTAGTTTCGCTTTCACTTCTTCAAGTGATTTGCGTCCTAGATTTCGAACTTTCATCATATCTTCTTCCGTCTTGTTCGCAAGCTCTTGAACCGTGTTAATACCCGCACGCTTTAAGCAGTTGTAAGAACGAACAGAAAGATCCAATTCTTCAATTGTCATTTCAAGAACTTTCTCTTTTTGATCTTCTTCTTTTTCAACCATGATTTCAGCATGTTGAGCTTCGTCAGTTAAACCAACGAATATATTAAGGTGTTCAGTTAAAATCTTTGAACCAAGCGCAATTGCTTCTTTCGGTCCAGTGCTTCCATCAGTCCAAACATCAAGTGTAAGTTTATCATAGTTTGCAACTTGGCCTACACGAGTGTTCTCTACCTGATAAGATACACGAGAAACTGGCGTATAGATAGAATCGATCGGAATCACGCCGATTGGCTGATCGTCTCTCTTGTTTGCGTCAGCAGGCGTATACCCACGTCCTCTTTGAGCAGTAAGGCGAACTCGGAAACTCGCATTCTCACCAAGAGTCGCGATATGAAGATCAGGATTTAAGATCTCTACATCACTATCGTGTGTAATATCAGCTGCCGTTACAGTTCCTTCACCCTGTACATCAATTTCTAGCGTCTTCTCTTCATCAGAGTAGATTTTCAATGCAAGCTTTTTAATGTGTAAGATAATCGTTGTAACATCTTCCACAACGCCTTCAATTGTCGAGAATTCGTGCAGTACACCATCTATCTGGATTGATGTTACAGCGGCACCAGGGAGTGAGGATAAGAGGATACGACGTAAGGAGTTACCCAGAGTTGTACCATATCCACGCTCAAGTGGCTCTACGACAAACTTACCAAATTTGGCATCGTCGCTGATTTCAACCGTTTCGATTTTTGGTTTTTCAATCTCGATCATTACTTAAAACCCTCCTTCAAAACGTCGAAACCTCGAATAGAATCATATGAGATTCCATCCGAAATTCCCCATTGTTTAGTCCCGTATGTGCTCAGGCAACGAGTCGGTGCATTCGTTTCATAAATAACTGTATCATAACCCATTATTGACAGGGACACAAAATCTATACAAACAAATTACACGCGGCGACGTTTTGGTGGACGGCATCCGTTATGAGGAACAGGAGTTACGTCTCTGATAGCAGTGACTTCTAGTCCAGCAGCTTGAAGTGCACGGATTGCAGCTTCACGGCCTGAACCAGGTCCTTTAACAGTAACCTCTAGAGTTTTAAGACCATGTTCGATTGAACCTTTAGCAGCTGTTTCTGCAGCCATTTGCGCAGCAAAAGGAGTAGATTTACGAGAACCTCTGAATCCTAAAGCTCCGGCACTAGACCAAGAAATAGCATTACCATGAGTGTCAGTGATCGTAACGATCGTGTTATTGAAAGTTGAACGAATATGAGCAATTCCAGACTCAATATTCTTTTTCACGCGACGTTTACGCGTGTTAGATTTACGAGCAGCAGCCATTGTTTAAGAACCTCCCTTACTTATTTTTTCTTGTTAGCTACAGTACGACGCGGACCTTTACGAGTACGCGCGTTGTTTTTAGAGTTTTGTCCGCGAACAGGTAATCCTCTGCGATGACGGATTCCGCGGTAGCTTCCGATTTCGATCAGACGTTTGATATTAAGAGAAACTTCACGGCGAAGGTCACCTTCTACTTTCAGTTTGTCAATAATATCACGGATTTTACCAAGTTCTTCTTCAGTAAGATCGCGCACACGAGTATCTTCTGAAACTCCAGCTTCTTTTAAAACTTGCTGAGCCGTTGTGCGGCCAATTCCGAAGATGTATGTTAAAGAAATAACAACACGTTTGTCACGTGGGATATCTACACCAGCAATACGAGCCATTCTCTGGGCACCTCCTTATAAATTATCCTTGTTTTTGTTTATGCTTTGGATTTTCACAGATCACCATTACTTTTCCTTTTCTGCGAATAACTTTACATTTTTCGCAGATTGGTTTAACTGATGGTCTCACTTTCATGTGTTTCCAACCTCCTTCAGTTTCCGGAGTGCTTTATTTGTAACGGTACGTAATCCTGCCACGAGTTAAGTCATATGGAGATAATTCTACCGTAACTTTGTCTCCAGGTAAAATGCGAATGAAGTGCATGCGGATTTTACCAGATACATGAGCCAAAACAGTGTGGCCATTTTCAAGTTCAACTTTGAACATCGCGTTTGGCAGTGTTTCGACTATAGTACCTTCCACTTCAATTACATCGTCTTTCGCCATTCAAGTGTTCTCCCTTCTTCAAATCAGTAACTTGCTTTCTGACAAATTTCAAAAGAAGTTTGTCACACGCCCTGTTTCGTTTATACTGTTCTGAACTTCCGGAGATACGCAATCATAAAGGGTTAAATGATTGATATTCTTTTTCTTAGGAGAATGAAATGTACGCTTTTCTCCGTCTGCTGTTAGTACATTGATGATGGTTAAAATTCCAACGACAAGCAGCAAGATGAATTCGGTCTTGCCAATGTTCACCCAAGCTTTCTGCCCTATCAAGCTTGAAAAACATCTGTCTTCGGAATTATTTTCATCATCTAGACTCTCGTCAGTATATCAAAACCCGTTTCCGTAATCGCAATCGTATGTTCAAAATGAGCACACTTTTTCCCATCTACCGTTACAACCGTCCAGTTATCAGCCAATGTTTTCACGTAGCGGCTGCCAGCGTTCACCATAGGTTCAATAGCGAGAACCATGCCAGGTTTAAGCCGTGGTCCTTTGTTGGGCGGACCGTAATGAGGAATTTGCGGGTCCTCATGCAAGTCTTGACCAACACCATGTCCGACATACTCCCTAACAACTGAAAACTGCTCATTTTCGACATACGTTTGTATTGCGTGGGAAATATTCGACAAACGTTCACCTGGTTTTGCTTCCTGCAAGCCTTTATATAAAGACTCCTCTGTCACTTCCAGAAGTTTTTTGTCATCATCGCTGATGTTTCCTACCGGATATGTCCATGCAGAGTCACCATGATAACCATTTAATTTAGCACCGATATCAATACTGATGATGTCACCGTCCTTCAGCACCCTGCTGCCAGGTATGCCGTGAACGAGTTCTTCATTAACTGATACGCAAATGCTCCCGCGAAACCCATTATACCCCTTAAAAGATGGGATTGCACCCTGCTTCTTAATAAAACGTTCGGCAATTTGATCCAATTCTTTTGTCGAGATTCCTGGTTTAATGTGCTTTTTTAACTCTTCATGAGTTAAAGCCACGATTCGCCCTGCTTCCCGCATGATACCAAGTTCACGTGGGGTTTTACAGATAATCATTTTTTTAATCCTCCAAGAAGATCCTTCACATCTGCATAAACGTCTTGAATGTCCTGCTGGCCATTCACGTTTGCAAGATAACCTTTCTCTGAATAGAAATCGAGTAAAGGCTGAGTTTGCTTCATGTTTACCTCAAGCCGTTTAGAGACTGTTTCCTCATTATCATCTGCCCGTTGATAGAGTTCGCCTCCGTCTTTATCACAAATACCCGGCGTTTTCGGCGGATTAAAGACTAAATGATAGGTTGTGCCGCAAACACTGCAAATTCTGCGTCCAGTCAGACGTTCCATAAGAGCGTCTTTGTCGACTTCAATGTTAATGACATAATCAATCGGCTTGCCGTATTCCTCAAGAATTTCTTCAAGAGCTTCGGCTTGAGCGACTGTTCGCGGAAATCCGTCCAGAAGAAAACCTCTTTCACAATCATCTTTGCCAAGTCTCTCTTTTACAATTCCGATTGTGACTTCGTCAGGTACGAGCTCTCCCTTATCAATATAAGATTTTGCTTCGAGTCCGAGTGGTGTTTCTTCTTTCATAGCAGCACGGAACATATCTCCTGTTGAGATATGAGGAATCCCATAATCCTCAACAATTCGTTCGCCCTGTGTGCCTTTACCGGCACCAGGAAGCCCCATTAAGACTAAGTTCATTCGGATTTCCCCCGTCCTCTCTTTATTAAGAGGGAATGGATAAATCCATTTCCTCTAGTTTTTCATAAATCCACGGTAGTTTCGTTTCACCAACTGGCTTTCTAGTTGTTTCATTGTCTCCAAGGCTACCCCGACAACAATTAACAAAGATGTTCCGCCAATTTGTGCACTTTGAGGCAATCCAGCGAATTGAATGAAAAAGATAGGAAGAATGGAAATCACGGCTAAGAATATAGAACCCACAAACGTAAGTCGATACAAAATGCTCGTAATTCTATCTTGAGTCATTTTCCCTGGACGAACCCCCGGGATATAGCCACCCTGTTTTTTAAGGTTATCAGCCATTTGTTCAGGGTTTACCTGTACAAAAGCATAAAAGTACGTAAAGGCAATAATCAACGCAACATATATCGCCATACCCACCGGATGCGTATTATCAAAGTTGTTTTGAATCCACTTTGTCACATCGTTTGTTCCAAAGAATGACGCGATTGTCCGCGGCGTTATCAAAAACGCAACCGCAAAGATTACCGGAATAACCCCTGCAGGATTCACTTTCAATGGAAGGTGTGTAGACTGACCTCCGCCAGCAGGTGAACGACCTGTGCCTTTAGCATATTGAATCGCAATTTTCCGTACGGCTTGCTGAATGAAAATAACTCCAACAATAACTGCTAAAATCGCAATCACAAGAAGTGCGACTTTCACAATATGAATAAACAACTGATCGTTGCTGCCGACAAATTGAGTCTCATATATTTGCCCAATTGTTTTTGGAATACTAGACACAATCCCCGCGAAGATAATGATCGATATTCCGTTGCCTACTCCATGAGAAGTAATTTGTTCCCCAAGCCACATTAAAAAGGCAGTTCCGCCAGTGAGCACTAAAGCAATGATAAGATATGTCGATACACCGGATTTTTCGATCAGCATACCGTTTGCCAGATTGTTGAATCCATATGACATACCTAACGCTTGGATGAAACCAAGCACAATCGTAAAGTACCTTGTGAACTGAGCTAATTTACGGCGGCCAACTTCACCTTGCTTAGACCACTCGGTAAACTTCGGTACCACATCCATCTGAAGCAGCTGAATGATGATCGAAGCCGTGATATAAGGAGTAATTCCCATTGCGAAAATGGAAAATTGGTAAAGCGCACCGCCGCCAAATGTATTAAGGAGATCAAAAACACCCATTTGAGACTGTGCCTGTAACGCTTCAGCGTTAACGTAAGGCACAGGAATAAACGCACCTATGCGAAAGACGATAAGCATGAGTAAAGTGAATATGATTTTATTCCTGATATCACTCACACGCATAAAGTTGGAGATTGTTTTAAACAAGTTAGATCACCTCAGCTGTACCGCCAGCAGCTTCAACAGCTTCTTTCGCAGAAGCAGAGAATTTATTGGCTTTTACAGTTAATTTTTTCTCTAATTTACCGTTGCCAAGAATCTTTACTCCTGCATTAAGTTTGCTAATAACACCAGTCTCTAGAAGAAGTTCAGGAGTGACTTCCGTTCCTTCTGCAAAACCGTTCAATTTGTCTAGGTTGACTACAGCGTATTCCTTGCGGTTGATGTTAGTGAAACCGCGTTTAGGAAGACGTTGGAATAAAGGCATTTGTCCCCCCTCGAATCCAGGGCGTACACCGCCGCCAGAACGAGCGTTTTGACCTTTGTGACCTTTACCAGCTGTTTTACCGTTGCCAGAACCAATACCACGACCTACGCGATTACGCGTTTTGCGTGAACCTTCTGAAGGTTTTAATTCATGAAGTTTCATTAGGACACCTCCTTATCCGATCAAATATTTTTATTGTTCTTTAACAGAAACTAAATGAGATACTTTATTAATCATACCACGGATCGCAGCGTTGTCTTCATGAACAACAGTTTGGTTTGTTTTCTTTAAACCAAGTGTTCTTACAGTAACGCGTTGGTCTTCCGGGCGACCGATTACACTTCGTTTGAGGGTAATTTCTAATTTAGCCATTAATGTTCCCTCCTTATCCTAACAGTTCTTCTACAGATTTTCCACGAAGCTTCGCAACGTCTTCAGCACGTTTAAGTTCACTTAAACCTTGAAGTGTTGCACGAATCATGTTGATCGGTGTGTTAGAACCTAAAGACTTAGAAAGGATATCAGCTACACCAGCTAGCTCAAGTACCGCACGTACAGGGCCTCCAGCGATAACTCCAGTACCTTCAGAAGCAGGTTTTAACAAGATGTTACCTGCACCGAAACGTCCGATGATTTCGTGTGGAATTGTAGTTCCAACCATTGGTACTTCAATCAAATTCTTTTTCGCATCTTCAACAGCTTTGCGGATCGCTTCTGGTACTTCTTGTGCTTTACCAGTACCGAATCCTACGTGTCCGTTTTTGTCACCGACAACGACTAGAGCTGCGAAGCGGAAACGACGACCACCTTTAACAACTTTCGCTACGCGGTTAACCGTAACTAAGCGTTCTTCTAACTCTAATTTGCTTGGGTCAATACGACGCATAATCATGTGTCCCTCCTTCTTTTATTAAAATTTAAGTCCAGCTTCACGAGCGGCATCAGCCAAAGCTTTTACACGTCCATGGTATAAGTATCCGCCACGGTCAAATACTACGTCAGAAATGCCTTTTTCAGCAGCGCGTTTTGCAACTAATTCTCCAACTTTAGTAGCAGCAGAAGTATCTCCAGTGCTTTCAACGTTCAAGTCTTTATCGAGAGTAGATGCACTAGCAAGTGTTACACCATTTACATCATCGATGATTTGAGCGTAAATGTGCTTGTTAGAACGGAAAACGTTCAGGCGCGGTCTTTCAGCAGTACCGGAAAGTTTAGCGCGAACACGAGCGTGTCTTTTAAGACGAGCAGCATTTTTGCTAGTTTTCGTAATCATCTAGGTCACTCCTTTCTTCACTTTAAGCGATCTTACTTAGCAGATTTACCTTCTTTACGGCGAACAACTTCACCTTCGTAGCGGATTCCTTTACCTTTGTAAGGCTCTGGAGAACGTACAGCGCGGATGTTAGCAGCAATAGCTCCTACGCGTTCTTTGTCTGTACCTTTTACAACTACTTTTGTTTGAGAAGGAACTTCGATTTCGATGCCTTCTTCAGGAACGATCTCAACAGGATGAGAGTATCCAACGTTTAAAACAAGTTTATTTCCGGATTTAGAAGCACGGTAACCGACACCGACTAATTCCAAACCTCTTTCAAATCCTTTAGATACACCTTCAACCATGTTGCCAAGCAGACTGCGAGTCGTACCATGCAGGGCACGGTGCTCTTTTTGATCAGAAGGACGAGCGACTGTAAGCACATTGTCCTCTACTTTAATCTCCATATCAGGGTGAAACGTACGAGTTAATTCTCCTTTTGGTCCTTTCACAGCTACAGTGTTGTTATCATTTAACGTTACTGTAACATCAGAAGGAATCTCAAGTAGCTTCTTACCTACACGAGACATACCAAACACCTCCATTCATGTTAAACTTCTTACCAAACGTATGCTAGAACTTCTCCACCAGCTTGTTTTGCACGGGCTTCTTTGTCCGTTAAAACACCTTGTGATGTAGAAATAATCGCGATTCCAAGACCGTTAAGTACGCGGGGTACTTCATTAGATTTAGCATAAACACGCAAACCAGGCTTGCTGATTCTTTTAAGACCAGTGATAACGCGCTCGTTGTTTTGTCCGTATTTCAAGAAAACGCGGATGATACCTTGTTTGCTGTCTTCTACGAACTCAACGTCACGAATGAAACCTTCACGCTTTAAAATTTCAGCAATTTCTCTTTTCAATTTAGAAGCAGGAATTTCAAGCTTCTCATGACGTACCATGTTTGCATTGCGAATACGAGTTAGCATATCTGCAATTGGATCTGTCATAACCATTATATAATTACCTCCTTCCCTTTCTTGGGGATTACCAGCTGGCTTTTTTCACGCCAGGAATTTGTCCTTTATATGCAAGCTCACGGAAACAAATACGGCAAAGTTTAAATTTACGAATGACTGAATGCGGACGTCCGCAGCGTTCACAGCGTGTGTACTCTTGTACTTTAAACTTTGGTGTACGTTGTTGTTTCGCAATCATAGACTTTTTAGCCACGATTTCGCCTCCCTTTCATTGATTATTTCTGGAACGGCATACCTACTTGAGTTAATAGCTCACGAGCTTCTTCGTCAGTATTAGCTGTTGTTACGATAACGATGTCCATTCCGCGAACCTTTGTTACTTTATCGTAGTCAATTTCAGGGAAGATTAACTGTTCTTTGATACCAAGTGTGTAGTTACCGCGACCGTCGAAAGATTTTTTAGAAACCCCGCGGAAGTCACGTACACGCGGTAAAGATACAGAAATAAGTTTATCAAGGAAATCATACATGCGCTCTCCGCGAAGAGTTACTTTCGCACCGATAGGCATTCCCTCACGAAGACGGAATCCAGCAATTGATTTCTTCGCACGAGTAACGACAGGTTTTTGACCTGCGATAAACGTTAATTCTTCAACAGCACTGTCGATTGCTTTGGCGTTTTGAACAGCGTCACCAACACCCATGTTGATTACGATTTTTTCGATTTTAGGCACTTGCATGACTGAATCGTAGTTGAACTTAGTCATTAAAGCAGGTGCAATTTCTTTATTGTACTTTTCTTTAAGGCGGTTCATGAGATAGACCTCCCTTCCTTTTAATACTATTTATCTAGAACTTGCCCAGATTTTTTTGCTACACGAACTTTTTTGCCATCTTCCACTTTGTATCCTACGCGAGTCACTTCACCTGTTTTAGGATCGAGCGGCATAACGTTTGATACATGAATTGGCGCCTCTTGATTAGAAATACCGCCTTGAGGGTTAGCTTGAGTTGGTTTAGAGTGTTTCTTTACCATGTTAACACCTTCAACTAAAACGCGGTCCTTTTTAGGGAAAGCAGCAAGGATTGTTCCTTGTTTGCCTTTATCTTTACCAGAGATAACCATAACTTTATCGCCTTTTTTTACATGCATCCTGATCGCACCTCCTTGAGTAAGGCATTTATTTCATTAGATAACTTCTGGAGCTAGAGAAACAATTTTCATAAAGTTGTTTTCACGCAATTCACGAGCAACTGGTCCGAAGATACGAGTTCCGCGTGGGCTCTTGTCGTCACGGATGATAACACATGCATTCTCATCGAAGCTGATGTATGAACCGTCACTTCTGCGCGCTCCGCTTTTAGTGCGAACGATAACAGCTTTTACGACTTCACCTTTTTTGACAACGCCTCCTGGTGTTGCTTGTTTAACAGTGCAAACAATTACATCACCAATGTTAGCTGTTTTACGTCCAGAACCACCAAGAACTTTAATAGTAAGTACTTCACGTGCGCCAGAGTTGTCAGCTACTTTTAAACGAGTCTCTTGTTGAATCATTATTTGTTACCTCCCTTCGGAAAAAGAATTCCGAACTTTATTAGATAATAACAGCTTCTTCGACAACTTCAACTAGACGGAAACGCTTAGTTGCAGACAATGGACGAGTTTCCATGATCTTAACGATGTCACCGATTTTAGCTTGATTATTTTCATCATGTGCTTTGAATTTTTTTGAGTATTTTACGCGTTTACCGTAAAGTGTATGTTTTTTGTATGTCTCAACAACAACAGTAATGGTTTTATCCATTTTGTCAGAAACAACACGGCCTTGGTAAACTTTGCGTTGGTTACGTTCGCTCATGCTCACGACCTCCCCTCAGTGATTATTTATTAGCAGCAATTTCTCTTTCACGAATCACAGTTTTCATGCGCGCGATAGCTTTGCGCACTTCACGAATGCGAGCAGTATTTTCAAGTTGTCCTGTCGCTAATTGAAAGCGAAGATTGAAAAGTTCTTCTTTAAGAGACTTTACTTTTTGTTCAATTTCAGCAGTGGTAAGGTCACGAATTTCATTAGCTTTCATTTGATTCACCACCAATTTCTTCACGTTTTACGAACTTCGTTTTAATTGGCAATTTGTGAGATGCAAGGCGAAGCGCTTCACGAGCAACCTCTTCAGACACACCAGAAATTTCAAATAAAACTTTGCCCGGTTTTACAACAGCTACCCAACCTTCTGGAGCCCCTTTACCGGATCCCATACGTACCTCAAGTGGTTTAGCAGTGTAAGGTTTAGAAGGGAAAATTTTGATCCAAACTTTACCGCCACGTTTCATGTAACGAGTCATCGCAATACGTGCAGCTTCGATTTGACGGTTAGTAATCCAAGAAGCTTCAAGAGCTTGGATACCGAATTCTCCGAAATGTACTTCAGTACCGCCTTTCGCACGGCCACGCATTTTTCCGCGATGCTCTCTGCGATATTTAACGCGTTTTGGTAATAACATATTATTTTCCTCCTTCCTCAGTTTTCTTCTTAGTAGGAAGAACCTCTCCACGATAGATCCAGACTTTTACACCAAGCTTACCGTAAGTAGTATCAGCTTCAGATGTTGCATAGTCAATGTCCGCACGCAATGTGTGCAATGGAACAGTTCCTTCACTGTAGTATTCAGAACGAGCGATATCTGCACCGCCAAGACGACCAGAAACCATTGTTTTCACACCTTGTGCTCCAGCACGCATAGTACGTTGGATTTGTTGTTTCTGCGCACGGCGGAAAGAAACACGGTTTTCTAATTGACGAGCGATGTTGTCAGCAACTAGCTGTGCATCAAGATCTGCTCTTTTGATTTCAAGAATGTTAATGTGTACACGCTTGCCAGTAAGGCTGTTAAGGGCTTTGCGAAGTGCTTCGACTTCAGAACCGCCTTTACCGATAACCATACCAGGCTTAGCTGTGTGGATCGTAATGTTAACGCGGTTTGCTGCACGCTCAATTTCTACTTTAGAAACAGAAGCGTCAGAAAGGCGTTTGCTAATGTATTCACGAATTTTTAAATCTTCGTGCAGGAAGTCAGCGTAATCTTTACCAGCGTACCACTTAGATTCCCAATCACGAATGACTCCGATACGAAGACCGACTGGATTTACCTTTTGACCCACTACTTATCCCTCCTTCTTTTCTGATACAACGATTGTAATGTGGCTCGTACGTTTGTTGATTTGGCTCGCACGTCCCATAGCACGTGGGCGAAATCTTTTTAACGTAGGGCCTTCGTCAACGAATGCTTGAGAAATAACCAGGTTGTTAGCGTCCATTTCATAGTTATGCTCAGCATTTGCAATAGCGGATTTTAATACTTTCTCGATAATTGGAGAAGCAGCTCTTGGTGTAAGGTTCAAGATTGATACTGCCTCACCTACTTGCTTGCCTCGAATCAGGTCCATTACTAGACGTGCTTTACGAGGAGCAATACGGACTGTTCTTGCAACAGCTTTAGCTTGCATTTAAAAGCCTCCTCTCTTAGCGTCTTGTTTTTTTGTCATCACTAGCATGACCTTTGTACGTACGAGTTGGAGCGAATTCACCCAACTTGTGCCCTACCATATCTTCAGAGATGAATACAGGCACGTGTTTACGTCCGTCATAGACTGCGATTGTGTGACCAATAAACTGTGGGAAAATAGTAGAACGACGAGACCAAGTTTTTACGACTTGTTTCTTGTCTGTTTCATTTAATTTCTCGATTTTAGTCATCAAGTGTCCATCGACAAATGGTCCTTTTTTTAAGCTGCGAGCCATTTTGGAACCTCCCTTCGTGATTGCACTACGGTCCGAAAAGAACCGTAGACAACCCCGTTATTTATTTTTACGACGACGTACGATAAATTTATCGGATTTGTTCTTTTTCTTACGAGTCTTGAATCCAAGAGTTGGTTTGCCCCATGGAGACATTGGTGATTTACGTCCGATTGGCGCACGTCCTTCACCACCACCGTGTGGGTGATCGTTAGGGTTCATTACAGAACCACGAACTGTAGGACGGATGCCTTTCCAGCGAGAACGTCCAGCTTTACCAATGTTGATAAGTTCGTGCTGTTCGTTACCTACTTGACCGATAGAAGCACGGCAAGCAGAAAGGATCATGCGAACTTCACCAGAGTTAAGACGTACAAGAACGTATTTACCTTCTTTACCAAGAACCTGAGCAGATGTACCAGCCGAACGTACAAGCTGTCCGCCTTTACCAGGTTTTAATTCAATGTTATGCACAACTGTACCAACAGGGATGTTGATAAGTGGAAGTGCATTACCTACTTTAATGTCAGCTTCAGGACCTGACATGATTTCAGTACCTACTTGAATTCCTTTAGGAGCAAGAATGTAACGTTTTTCTCCGTCTGCATAGTTGATTAGAGCGATGTTAGCTGAACGGTTTGGATCGTATTCAACTGTAGCAACGCGTCCAGGTATACCATCTTTATCGCGTTTGAAGTCGATAACACGGTATTGGCGTTTATGTCCGCCACCTTGGTGACGTACAGTCAATTTACCTTGGTTGTTACGTCCGCCTTTTTTGTGAAGGGGAGCAAGCAAGGATTTTTCCGGCTTGTCAGTCGTGATTTCAGCAAAATCTGAAGTTGTCATGCCACGACGTCCATTAGAGGTCGGTTTATACTTTTTAATCGCCATTTTGAATTTCCCTCCTTCTTTTTACAGATAATTAAGCTTCAAAAATTTCGATTTCTTTGCTGTCTGCAGTAAGTTTTACGATCGCTTTTCTGCGACGGCTAGTCATACCAGTGTAGCGTCCGACACGTTTTGATTTGCCTTTGTAGTTCATGATGTTGACTTTATCAACTTTCACTCCAAAGATGCTTTCAACCGCGTCTTTCACTTCTGTTTTGTTAGCTCTTACATCAACTTCAAAAGTATATTTTTTTTCAGTCATTAAATCAGCAGAACGTTCAGTAATGACGGGGCGCTTTAGAACATCACGAGGATCTTTCATTATGCAAGCACCTCCTCTACTTTTTCAACCGCTGCTTTTGTAATCAGAAGCTTCTCGTGGTTGACAACGTCTAAAACGTTGATTCCGTTAGCTTCAACAACAGTAACTCCAGGAATGTTACGAGCAGATAATGCTACTGCTTCGTTTGCATCCGCAGTTACGATTAAAGCTTTTTTCTCAACAGATAATCCTTTAAGGATAGCTGCCATTTCTTTTGTTTTAGCCGTATCAAGAGTAAGATCTTCAAGAACGATGATGTTGTTGTCGATCACTTTAGAAGACAATACTGATTTGATTGCCAAGCGGCGAACTTTTTTAGGTAATTTATAAGAATAGCTGCGTGGTGTTGGGCCGAATACGACACCACCTCCGCGCCATTGCGGTGAACGGATTGAACCTTGACGGGCACGTCCAGTACCTTTTTGACGCCATGGTTTACGACCTCCGCCGCGTACTTCAGAACGATTTTTTACTTTGTGAGTTCCTTGACGTAAGGAAGCTCTTTGCATAAGAATAGCGTCGAATACAACACTCTCATTTGGTTCGATACCAAATACAGAAGCGTTTAATTCGATGTCACCAGCAGTAGAACCGTTTTGGTTGTATAATGCTACTTTTGGCATAATCAATTTCCTCCTTTCCTAAGAGAATTATTTAGATTTAACAGCACTTTTAACAGTGATTAAAGATTTCTTCGCACCAGGTACGTTACCTTTGATCAAAAGAAGATTGCGTTCTGCATCAACTTTTACGATTTCAAGGTTTTGAACAGTGATTTGCTCTCCGCCCATACGTCCAGGTAATAATTTACCTTTGAATACACGGTTAGGATCTACAGGTCCCATTGAACCAGGACGACGGTGGTAGCGTGAACCGTGAGACATAGGTCCGCGAGATTGTCCGTGGCGCTTGATCGCACCTTGGAAACCTTTACCTTTAGATACTCCTGTTACATCTACGATTTCTCCAGCAGAGAAAATTTCAACCTTGACTTCCTGACCAACTTCATACGCATCCATTTCCACTCCGCGTAATTCTTTAACGAAGCGCTTAGGAGCAGTTTCCGCTTTTGCAACGTGCCCTTTTTCAGGTTTGTTAGAAAGCTTTTCACGCTTGTCGTCAAAACCAAGCTGGATTGCTTCGTAACCGTCGTTTTCAGCTGTTTTCTTTTGAAGAACAACGTTTGGAGCAGCCTCGATAACAGTTACCGGAATAAGATCACCATTCTCAGCGAATACTTGCGTCATACCAATTTTTCTTCCTAAGATTCCTTTGGTCATTCGTCACACCTCCTATTAAGATCATTCTATATTTTAGAATTAAAGTTTAATTTCGATATCGACACCAGATGGTAAGTCTAATCGCATAAGAGCATCAACAGTTTGTGGTGTTGGGTTCACAATGTCGATTAAACGTTTATGTGTACGCATTTCAAATTGCTCACGAGAATCTTTGTATTTGTGCACCGCACGAAGGATTGTGTAAACTGATTTTTCAGTTGGCAACGGAATCGGACCAGATACGCTGGCACCAGAACGTTTTGCCGTTTCAACAATCTTCTCTGCAGATTGATCAAGGATTCTATGATCATATGCTTTCAAACGAATACGAATTTTTTGTTTTGCCATTATTTTCCCTCCTTTTCGCCTACATCACGTTAGACAGTTCTCCGTGAGAAAAACCTGAACACCTTGCCATGGCAAAGCGGCCGGGTGTGTCAGCAACCTCTCACTTCATCGCAGTCAAAGACCAACATACACCATTATACAGAGAATAGGCGCATGTTGCAAGACTTATTTAAAATATGCATGGTTTGCACACTTTTTTTATTATACAGGGGTTTTTCTTATTTATCAAGGATCTATCATAAATGGTGTCGTGCATGTCGACTTAATGTGTTCGCGAATAATGACGGCTCCTCAATATGCGGGGTGTGAGCTGAGTTCTCAAATTGAAACCAGCGCTTTTCGGGTGCCTCAAGTTCTTGATAATACTGTTTCGATATTTCAGCAGGAACAATTAAGTCATGTTTCCCTGAAATGAAAACACACGGTACTTTAATAGAAGGAACTGATGTAAAAGCATTAAACCGGTACAACTCATCAGTTAAATGTTTTTTACTGAAGCGCAATCCATTAAGGAAACTGTGCATGTTCCGCACTCCATACTCATTGCCAGTAAGCATTTGAAATAATACAGCTAGAGATTGACGATGACGGCGAGTGAAGCCTCCCCTGCTTAGCTCGACACAAAACCGATAGATAAGGTGCTGGATATCCTGCTTCCAAGGCGGAGCACCAATGAAACGTGTGAGGAAAGATAATAAGCTGGCTTTTTTTGATTCAGAAATTTCACGAATATGTTGATAAGCAGTTGATTCTTCATCATGAGGGTTAACAACCTGGCTGATTCCATAATACGCGTAAAATAAATCAGGACACTGCTGCAAAACATGAAGCGCCAGTATTGACCCCCAAGAATGACCGGCTAGGTAAAGTTTTGATTTTGAAAAATGAGCTAAAAGCCATTGAGAGACTTGGATTGTATCTTTAATGAAGTGATTTATTGTCATAGAGTGCTGCGAAATTCGCTTAGAATAAGAAAGCCCCGATCCTCTCTGATCCCAATGAACTACTGTAAAATACTGTTCCAGCTCTTTTTGATAATGTCTAACATATCCGATTTGCGGCGTTCCCGGCCCGCCATGTAAAAAAAGGAGCAATGGATTTTTCACGTCAACTCCATTAATCATCAGCATTTGCTTTGTATTTCCAATGCTTAGTTCTTTCATGATTGCGATTGATTTCTTTTCAGGAATCATAAATATTAACCCCTCGAATATGATAGATCCTATTATACAAGAAAAAGATAAGCAAACAAAAAACGAGACCCGCAGGGGTCTCGTTTAAAATCATACTATTACTCAGTGATTGTAGAAACAACGCCTGAACCAACAGTACGTCCGCCTTCACGAATAGAGAAACGAGTTCCTTCTTCGATAGCGATTGTAGAAATAAGTTCAACGTTCATTTCAGTGTTATCTCCAGGCATAACCATTTCTACGCCTTCTGGAAGATGAATGATACCAGTTACGTCAGTTGTACGGAAGTAGAACTGAGGACGGTAGTTAGAGAAGAATGGAGTATGACGTCCACCCTCTTCTTTAGAAAGAACGTAAACTTCAGCTTTGAATTTGCTGTGTGGAGTGATTGTACCTGGTTTAGCAAGTACTTGACCACGTTGGATTTCTTCACGAGATACACCGCGAAGAAGGGCACCAATGTTGTCACCAGCTTCAGCGTAATCAAGAAGCTTACGGAACATTTCAACACCTGTAACAGTTGTTTTCTTGTTCTCTTCTTGAAGACCGATGATTTCAACTTCGTCACCGACTTTAACTTGTCCGCGTTCTACACGGCCAGTAGCAACTGTACCACGACCAGTGATTGAGAATACGTCCTCAACTGGCATCATGAATGGTTTTTCAGTGTCGCGTTCTGGAGTTGGGATGTACTCATCAACCGCATCCATAAGTTCGAAGATTTTAGCTTCCCACTCAGCGTCTCCTTCAAGAGCTTTAAGAGCAGAACCTTTAACAACTGGTACATCATCACCAGGGAAGTCGTATTCGCTAAGAAGATCGCGAACTTCCATTTCAACTAGTTCAAGAAGCTCTTCGTCGTCTACCATGTCGCATTTGTTTAAGAATACAACGATGTATGGTACACCAACGTTTTTAGAAAGAAGGATGTGCTCACGAGTTTGTGGCATTGGGCCATCAGCAGCAGATACTACAAGGATAGCTCCGTCCATTTGCGCAGCACCAGTGATCATGTTTTTAACATAGTCAGCGTGTCCTGGGCAGTCAACGTGTGCATAGTGACGAGTTTCAGTTTCGTACTCAACGTGTGCAGTAGAGATTGTGATACCGCGCTCGCGTTCTTCTGGAGCACCATCAATTTGATCGTACGCCATAGCTGTACCTTTACCAGATTTCTTATGAAGTACTGTTGTGATAGCAGCAGTTAAAGTTGTTTTACCATGGTCAACGTGTCCAATTGTACCAATATTGGCATGTGATTTGGAACGGTCGAATTTTTCTTTAGCCATTCTAAAATCCTCCTTAAGAGCTTTTAATTAGTAATGTATAGAGTGATAGGAAGTGAAAGAAAGCTTTCACTTCCTCATCTTACAATAGTAGTTATACTTGAGTTAAGCGGCAAAATCAATTATTCGCCTTTATTTTTTTTGATAATTTCTTCTGCGACGCTCTTCGGCACTTCTTCGTAGTGATCCATGTGCATAGTGAACGTACCGCGACCTTGCGTATTAGAACGAAGTGCAGTAGCGTAACCGAACATTTCAGCAAGAGGAACCATAGCGCGAACAACTTGAGCGTTACCGCGTGCTTCCATACCTTCTACGCGTCCGCGACGTGAAGTGATATCACCCATGATATCTCCCATGTATTCTTCTGGAATAACCACTTCTACTTTCATGATTGGTTCAAGAAGAACTGGGTTACATTTGCTGACTGCATTTTTCAATGCCATAGAAGCAGCAACTTTAAATGCCATTTCGTTTGAGTCAACATCATGGTAAGAACCGTCGAAAAGTTTAGCTTTAATGTCGATAAGCGGGAAGCCTGCTAGTACACCATTTTCAAGTGCATCTTCCAGACCTGCTTGAACAGCTGGGATGTATTCACGAGGAACGACCCCACCGACAATCGCATTTTCAAATTCAAAGCCAGCGCCTTCTTCGTTTGGTTCGAATTCGATCCAAACGTGTCCGAACTGACCGCGTCCACCAGACTGACGTACGAATTTCCCTTCAACTTTTGCACCGGTACGGAATGTTTCACGGTACGCAACTTGAGGAGCACCAACGTTGGCTTCTACTTTAAATTCGCGTTTCATACGGTCAACAATGATATCAAGGTGAAGTTCACCCATACCAGAGATGATCGTTTGGCCAGTTTCTGGGTTTGTTTGAGTACGGAATGTAGGATCTTCTTCAGCAAGTTTCGCTAAAGCGATACCCATTTTATCTTGGTCAGCTTTTGATTTAGGCTCAATAGCAACGTCGATAACTGGTTCTGGGAATTCCATTGACTCAAGGATAACAAGATCCTTCTCATCACATAGAGTATCTCCAGTAGTTGTATCTTTTAGACCTACAGCAGCTGCGATATCCCCTGCGTATACAGTAGAGATTTCTTCACGGCTGTTAGCGTGCATTTGAAGAATACGTCCAACACGCTCACGTTTGCCTTTAGTAGAGTTTTTCACGTATGAACCAGAATCAAGTGTTCCAGAGTACACACGGAAGAACGTCAACTTACCAACGTAAGGGTCAGTCATAACTTTAAATGCTAATGCAGAGAATGGCTCTTCGTCAGAAGAATGACGCTCAATCTCTTCATTTGTATCAGGACGTGTACCTTTGATTGCAGCAACGTCAGTTGGTGCAGGAAGGTAGTCAAGAACAGCATCAAGTACTAGTTGAACACCTTTGTTTTTGAAGGCAGAACCAACAAGAACAGGGTAGAATTCAACATTTAATGTACCTTTACGAATTCCTGCTTTTAACTCATCAATTGTGATTTCTTCACCCTCAAGGTACTTATCCATAAGCTCTTCATCAAGCTCACATACAGCTTCAATAAGGCTGTTGCGAAGCTCTTCAGCTTGCTCTTTGTACTCTTCAGGGATTTCTTTTGCATCAGAACGAGTTCCGAGGTCATCTTCGTAGAAATACGCAACGTTTTCTACAAGGTCAATGATACCTTCGAAGTTATCTTCAGCACCGATCGGCAATTGAATTGCATGAGCGTTTGCTTGAAGACGGTCTCTTAAAGTTCCTACAGAGTAAAGGAAGTCTGCACCGATTTTGTCCATTTTGTTAACAAAAACGATACGCGGTACTCCATAAGTTGTTGCCTGACGCCAAACAGTTTCTGTTTGAGGCTCAACGCCTGATTGCGCGTCAAGTACAGCAACAGCACCATCAAGTACACGAAGAGAACGTTCAACTTCAACTGTGAAGTCTACGTGTCCTGGAGTATCGATGATGTTTACGCGGTATCCTTTCCACTGTGCAGTTGTCGCAGCGGAAGTGATTGTGATACCACGTTCTTGTTCCTGCTCCATCCAGTCCATTTGTGAAGCTCCTTCATGAGTTTCACCAATTTTGTGGATACGACCAGTATAGAACAAGATACGTTCTGTAGTTGTCGTTTTACCGGCATCGATGTGAGCCATGATACCGATATTACGAGTTTTTTCTAAGGAGAACTCTCTTGCCATTGGGTAATTTCTCCTTCCTTATTAGGAAATTGTGTTTTGTTAATCTATAAATCCTACCAGCGATAGTGAGCAAATGCTTTGTTTGCTTCAGCCATCTTATGAGTGTCTTCACGTTTCTTAACAGCAGCACCAGTGTTGTTAGCTGCGTCAAGGATTTCGTTAGCTAAACGCTCTTCCATCGTTTTTTCTCCGCGAAGACGAGCGTAGTTAACTAACCAGCGAAGTCCAAGAGTCGTACGACGTTCAGGACGAACTTCTACAGGAACTTGGTAGTTCGCACCACCTACACGGCGTGCTTTTACTTCAAGTACAGGCATGATGTTTTTCAATGCTTGTTCGAAAACCTCCATTGCATCATTGCCAGTACGTTCTTTAATGATATCGAATGACTTGTATAGGATTGTTTGAGACTTACCTTTTTTACCATCGATCATCATTTTGTTGATTAGACGAGATACAAGCTTAGAGTTGTAAATCGGATCAGGTAAAACATCTCTTTTTGCTACAGGACCTTTACGTGGCATCTGAATATCCTCCCTTCATCAATTATGCGTATTTTCGTATATTATTTTGCTTTAGGTTTTTTCGTACCGTATTTAGAACGGCCTTGTGCACGGTTTTCAACTCCAGCAGTATCAAGCGCACCACGAACGATGTGGTAACGTACCCCTGGTAAGTCTTTTACACGTCCGCCGCGGATAAGTACAACACTGTGCTCTTGTAGGTTGTGACCGATACCAGGAATGTAAGCAGTAACCTCGATTCCGTTAGTCAAACGAACACGAGCATATTTACGAAGTGCTGAGTTCGGTTTTTTCGGTGTCATTGTACCAACACGAGTACATACCCCGCGTTTTTGTGGAGAAGATACGTTAGTGTGCTCTTTTTTAAAGCTGTTGTATCCTTTGTTAAGTGCAGGAGACTTTGAGTTTTCTACTTTACTCACGCGTCCTTTGCGAATTAGCTGATTAATTGTAGGCATGAATTTTTCCTCCCTTCATTACGTTTTATAACCCACATACCCAGGTGGTTCATCAAAAGGCAAAAAACAATGTCTTTACACAAGATGGAATCTTACGCAAAAACAAAAGTACGTTATAAAATAATGGCAACAGCGGCTGCTCCTACCTCAATTCCGCAGGCTTTGCCGAGCTTTTTCATGGATTCAACCATTGAGACAGAGATACCTTGATCTTCAGCAAGTGAAACAACACTTGACGTGAGTATCGGATCTGCGTCTTTTGCAACGACTACTTCCTTTACTGAACCTCGCTTTAGAGCTTTCACTGTTTGCTTCGTACCAATAATAATTGATTTGGCCTGTGATACTTTATCATAAGACATAAACATATCCTCCAAAGTAACAGGTTTATTTCGAGCACCTTGGTTATATTATCATTCTAGGAGACGAATGTCAACAAGGTATGACATTTTTTAGTTTCGTTCTTCTCATAGAGTGACTTTTTCATAAATATATCTGCTGAAAGACTGTTTTTGCAGTCTTTCAGCAGCATTAAATCAGTTATTCAACCGGGACCATATCGTCAGTCGGCTGAACATTTGATACTGGTTTTACTTTACGGTATTTCATCATTCCTGTACCAGCTGGAACAAGCTTACCGATGATAACATTCTCTTTCAAGCCGAGAAGCTCGTCACGCTTACCTTTGATCGCTGCATCTGTAAGGACACGTGTTGTTTCCTGGAAGGAAGCAGCAGATAAGAATGAATCAGTTTCAAGAGATGCTTTTGTAATACCGAGTAAGACAGGACGGCCTGTAGCAGGTCGATTGCCTTCAAGCAATACCTTTTTGTTCGCTTCAGTAAATTGGTGAATATCAAGCAATGTACCTGGAAGCACATCAGTGTCACCGGCATCAATTACGCGTACTTTGCGAAGCATCTGGCGAACCATTACTTCTACGTGTTTATCACCGATTTCAACACCCTGCATACGGTAAACCTTTTGAACCTCATGGAGAAGATACTCTTGAACAGTTGTCAGGTCAGTCACTTTAAGAAGTTCTTTCGGATCGATTGACCCTTCTGTCAGTACTTGGCCTCGAGTAATTTTATCTCCTTCCGCTACTTTCAGGCGGGAGTTGTAAGGTGCCGTATAAGAACGTGTTTCCACTGCGCCTTGAACCACAATTTCCTGTTGCTTGTCACGAACTTCATTGATCTCAACGACTGTACCGTCGATTTCTGTAATTGTTGCCTGACCTTTCGGATTACGCGCTTCGAAAAGCTCTTGGATACGCGGAAGACCCTGTGTGATGTCGTCTCCGGCAACCCCGCCTGTATGGAATGTACGCATTGTTAACTGTGTACCAGGCTCACCGATTGATTGGGCAGCAATGATTCCGACAGCTTCACCGACTTCAACATCGGAGCCAGTAGCGAGATTTCGGCCATAGCATCGTTTACATACACCATGAGGCGTATTACATGTGAAGGCAGAACGGATCCACACTTCTTCAATGCCGGCTTCGACAATCTCCAGAGCTTTATCTTCATCGATCAGTTCGTTTTCATTCACAAGCACTTCACCTGTTTCAGGGTGCTTCACTTGTTTTCTTGCAAAACGTCCGATTAAGCGTTCTTCTAAGCGCTCAATTGTTTCAGTTCCTTCTTTAAGAGGCTTAGCAAGAATGCCTCGGTCAGTTCCGCAATCAGTTTCACGGATGATAACATCCTGCGCAACGTCAACGAGACGGCGTGTAAGGTAACCTGAGTCAGCAGTTTTAAGAGCGGTATCGGCAAGACCTTTACGCGCACCGTGTGTGGAGATAAAGTACTCCAATACTGTCAGACCTTCACGGAAACTTGATTTGATCGGCAACTCAATGATACGTCCAGCCGGGTTGGCCATCAGGCCGCGCATTCCGGCAAGCTGCGTAAAGTTAGATGCGTTACCACGGGCACCAGAGTCACTCATCATGTAGATCGGGTTGAGTTCATCAAGTGATTTCATCAGTTTGCCTTGGATAACGTCTTTTGCAGCACTCCAGATAGAGATGACTCTCTCATAGCGTTCTTCTTCAGTGATAAGACCGCGGCGGAACTGCTTCATAACGTTGTCAACTTTGCTTTGCGCTTCCTCAAGAATTTCTTGTTTATCATCGAGTACGACGATGTCAGAAACCCCAACTGTAATACCAGCTTTAGTTGAATATTTGAAGCCTAGGTTTTTCATGCGGTCAAGCATTTTAGACGTTTCCGTAATATGGAATCGTTTAAAGATTTCCGCGATGATTTTACCCAGAATGCCTTTTTTAAACGGCGCATTGATTGGCTGCTGTGCGATAACAGCTTTAACGTCAGCACCTTTTTCTAAGAAGAAACGGTCAGGTGTTTTCTCTTCAATGTTGCTCTTCGTTGGTTCATTCATGTAAGGGAATGATTCCGGAAGAATTTCATTGAAGACAAGCTTACCGACAGTTGTAATTAACAATTTTGAGCGCTGTTCTTCGGTAAATGTCACATTCTTAAGTGAGTTAGCTGCAACAGCTACTCTCGTATGAAGGTGAACATATCCGTTTTGATAAGCAAGAAGCGCTTCGTCTGTATTCTTGAAGACCATACCTTCACCGACAGCACCGGCACGCTCAAGTGTCAGGTAATAGTTACCTAGTACCATATCCTGAGACGGTGTTACAACCGGTTTACCATCTTTAGGGTTCAAGATGTTTTGAGCAGCAAGCATCAAGATGCGTGCTTCAGCTTGTGCTTCAGCAGATAATGGTACGTGAACCGCCATTTGGTCACCGTCAAAGTCAGCGTTGTAAGCTGTACATACGAGCGGGTGAAGACGGATTGCGCGTCCTTCAACAAGCGTTGGTTCAAACGCCTGGATACCTAATCTGTGAAGTGTAGGGGCACGGTTCAGCAGTACCGGGTGCTCCTTAATAACTGATTCTAGTACATCCCAAACTTCAGGCTGTACGCGCTCAATTTTGCGTTTCGCACTCTTAATGTTGTGAGCAAGACCTTTTTCAACAAGTTCTTTCATAACGAAAGGTTTGAAAAGTTCAAGCGCCATTTCCTTCGGTAATCCGCATTGGTACATTTTCAAATGTGGACCAACAACGATTACAGAACGTCCGGAGTAATCGACACGTTTACCAAGAAGGTTTTGACGGAAACGGCCTTGCTTCCCTTTCAGCATGTGAGAAAGAGATTTTAACGGTCTGTTACCAGGACCTGTTACAGGGCGTCCGCGGCGGCCGTTGTCAATTAGGGCATCGACAGCCTCTTGAAGCATACGCTTTTCGTTTTGAACGATGATGCTAGGCGCACCAAGGTCCAAAAGGCGTTTCAAACGATTGTTACGGTTGATGACACGACGATAAAGGTCATTCAAATCAGAAGTCGCAAAACGTCCGCCATCTAGCTGAACCATCGGTCTAAGCTCCGGAGGAATAACAGGAAGCACATCAAGGATCATCCAAGAAGGCTTGTTTCCTGAGTTACGGAAGGCTTCTAAAACTTCAAGACGTTTGATCGCACGAGTACGGCGTTGTCCTTGTGAAGTTTTCAGCTCTTCTTTTAACATATCAACTTCTTTTACAAGATCGATATCTTGAAGAAGTTTATGAATTGCTTCAGCACCCATAGATGCTTGGAATTTATTACCGTATTTATCAAGATAAGCACGATATTCTTTCTCAGACAGAAGCTGTTTTTTTTCAAGCGGTGTATTCGCCGGATCAGTTACAACGTAAGAAGCAAAGTAAATGACTTCTTCTAAAGCACGAGGTGACATATCCAGCACAAGACCCATACGGCTTGGAATACCTTTGAAATACCAAATGTGGGAAACTGGGGCAGCCAGTTCAATGTGCCCCATTCTCTCACGACGGACTTTAGCCCGTGTTACTTCGACTCCGCAGCGGTCACAAACTACGCCTTTATAACGAACTCGCTTGTACTTCCCGCAATGACATTCCCAGTCCTTAGTCGGTCCGAAAATGCGTTCGCAGAATAGACCGTCCTTTTCAGGTTTTAACGTACGATAGTTTATCGTTTCAGGCTTTTTCACTTCACCAAAAGACCATGAACGGATTTTATCCGGTGAAGCAAGACCGATGTTCATATACTCAAAATTGTTCACATCTAGCAAGGGGCCTACCTCCCTTTTTATCTTCGGATTAACCGATGTCACTTGCCTTTATAACTAGAGATTATTCTTTTGTTACTACATCGCGTTCAACGTCTGCAGATGCTGTTTCTTCCGGCTCTTCATCACCTGATAATGCCAGGCCGTCAGCTTGTTTCGCATCTTCTTCGTCTTCTAAATCTCTCATTTCTATTTCTTCTTCATCACCAGAAAGGATTTTGACATCCATACCTAAGCTTTGAAGTTCTTTGATTAATACTTTGAATGATTCCGGAACACCTGGTTCAGGAACATTGTCGCCTTTAACGATGGCTTCGTATGTTTTCACACGTCCAACCACGTCATCAGACTTAACAGTCAGAATTTCTTGAAGAGTGTAAGCCGCACCGTAAGCTTCAAGTGCCCAAACCTCCATCTCACCAAAACGCTGTCCGCCAAATTGCGCTTTACCGCCAAGAGGCTGCTGAGTAACAAGTGAGTAAGGACCTGTAGAGCGTGCATGAAGTTTATCGTCAACCATGTGAGCCAGTTTGATCATGTACATGATACCGACAGATACACGGTTATCAAACGGCTCTCCAGTACGTCCGTCGTAAAGCACTGTTTTGGCGTCACGAGACATGCCGGCTTCTTCAAGTGTTTCCCAAACATCCTCTTCTCGCGCTCCGTCAAATACAGGAGATGCAATGTGAATGCCAAGGTAACGAGCGGCCATACCCATGTGAAGTTCCAATACCTGCCCGATGTTCATACGTGATGGTACGCCAAGCGGGTTAAGCATGATATCAATTGGTGTGCCGTCAGGAAGGTAAGGCATATCCTCTTCAGGAAGAATCTTAGAGATAACACCTTTGTTACCGTGACGACCGGCCATTTTATCCCCTTCAGAAATCTTACGTTTCTGAACGATATATACGCGTACTAACTGGTTAACACCTGGAGGAAGTTCGTCTCCGTCTTCACGGTTGAAGACTTTAACGTCATGGATAATTCCGCCGCCGCCGTGAGGCACACGAAGAGAAGTATCACGAACCTCGCGGGCTTTCTCGCCAAAAATGGCGTGAAGAAGGCGTTCTTCTGCAGTCAGTTCAGTTACGCCTTTAGGCGTTACTTTACCAACAAGAAGATCTCCGTCTTTTACTTCTGCCCCAATACGGATGATTCCACGGTCATCAAGATTGCGAAGCGCATCTTCACCGACGTTTGGAATATCGCGAGTGATTTCTTCAGGTCCAAGTTTCGTATCACGTGCTTCTGATTCGTATTCTTCAATGTGGATAGATGTATAAACATCATCCTTCACTAGGCGTTCACTCATGATGATGGCATCCTCATAGTTGTAGCCATCCCATGTCATGAAGCCGACCATTACGTTACGGCCAAGTGCAAGTTCACCAAGCTCCATAGAAGGACCGTCAGCAAGGATTTCTCCTTTTACCACTTCATCGCCGACACTTACGATCGGACGCTGGTTGTAGCACGTACCTTGGTTAGAGCGGACAAATTTCAGCAGGCTGTATTTATCCAGGTTTCCTTTTACTTTTTGACCGTCTACTTCTTCATAACGGCGAACCCAAACGTTTTTCGCTTCTACGCGTTCAACGATACCAGGGTGTTTACAAATAACAGCGGCACCAGAGTCTTTTCCTGATACGTATTCCATACCAGTTCCAACAAATGGCGCTTCCGGCTGCATCAAAGGCACAGCCTGACGCTGCATGTTCGCTCCCATGAGGGCACGGTTGGAGTCATCGTTTTCTAAGAACGGGATACATGCTGTCGCAGCAGATACAACCTGCTTAGGCGATACATCCATGTAGTCTACACGGTTTCTGGAAACAACAGTGTTCTCCCCGCGGAAACGAGCTACGATGCTGTCATCAATAAAGGCGCCTTCGTCATCAAGACGAGCATTCGCTTGAGCGACAACATAGTTATCCTCTTCATCAGCAGTTAAGTAATCGATTCTGCCCGTTACCTTCCCTGTTTCAGGGTCAACGCGGCGATATGGCGTTTCAATAAAGCCAAAACGGTTTACTTTTGCATAAGATGATAGTGAGTTGATCAAACCGATGTTCGGGCCCTCAGGCGTTTCAATCGGACACATACGGCCATAGTGGGAGTAGTGAACGTCACGCACTTCCATTCCGGCACGCTCACGTGTCAATCCGCCCGGTCCTAATGCTGACAGACGACGCTTGTGCGTTAATTCAGCAAGCGGGTTCGTCTGATCCATGAATTGAGAAAGCTGTGAGCTTCCAAAGAACTCTTTAATGGACGCAATAACAGGACGAATATTGATCAGCTGCTGAGGCGTAATTGTATTCGTATCTTGAATTGACATTCTCTCACGAACCACACGCTCCATACGGCTTAAACCGATACGGAATTGGTTCTGGAGAAGCTCGCCTACAGAACGTAAACGGCGGTTTCCAAGATGATCGATATCATCTGTGTCACCTACTCCGTGCAGCAGGTTGAAGAAGTAGCTGATTGAAGAAATAATATCAGCAGGCGTGATGTTTTTAATCTCTTCTTCGATGTAAGCATTGCCGATTACATTGATAACCTGTTCTCCTTCTTGATCAGTCGGAGCAAAGATTTTAATTGATTGAAGAGTCACTTCATCTTCAACAACGCCGCCATTCGGATACAGCTTTCTAAAACCGATTCCGTTTTCTAAGTATGGCAGTACTTTATCAAGCGTTCTTCTATCAAGAATCTGGCCTTTTTCAGCAAGGATTTCTCCTGTTTCAGGATCAACAAGCGTTTCAGCAAGTCTCTGATTGAAGAGGCGATTCTTAATATGAAGTTTTTTATTAATTTTATAGCGTCCTACATTGGCAAGATCGTATCGTTTCGGATCAAAGAAACGAGAATCAAGCAAGCTTTTCGCATTTTCTACTGTAGGCGGCTCTCCAGGACGGAGACGCTCGTAAATTTCCAGCAACGCTTTGTCGCTGTTTTCTGTGTTATCTTTATCAAGCGTATTTCGCAGGTATTCGTTTTCTCCTATGAGATCAAGAATCTCTTGATCGGAGCCGAAGCCGAGAGCACGCAAAAGAACCGTAACCGGCAACTTACGTGTGCGATCAATGCGGACATAAACAACATCTTTCGCATCAGTTTCGTATTCTAACCATGCGCCACGGTTTGGAATGACAGTTGCGGTAAAACCTTTTTTACCGTTTTTGTCTACTTTACCACTGAAATATACACTTGGAGACCGAACAAGCTGGGAAACGATAACACGTTCCGCACCGTTAATGATAAAAGTACCTGTATCTGTCATAATAGGGAAATCACCCATGAAGACATCTTGGTCTTTTACCTCTCCAGTTTCTTTGTTAATTAAACGAACCTTCACTCTTAGCGGAGCTGAGTAAGTCACATCACGTTCTTTTGATTCCTCTACAGGATATTTAGGCTCACCTAAACTATAATCAATGAACTCAAGAGAGAGGTTACCAGTGAAATCCTCAATTGGTGATATGTCTTGAAACATCTCTCTAAGACCCTCATCAAGAAACCACTGATAAGAAGAGGTTTGAATTTCAATGAGATTTGGTAATTCTAACACTTCGCTAATGCGAGCATAGCTTCTGCGCTGGCGGTGTCGTCCATACTGAACTAGTTGACCTGTCAACTGATTCACCCCTCAAATCATGCGTATTATATGTGTAATAAGCATTTCTTCCAAAGAAAGAAAATACTTTTACAAGACAAAAGAAAAAAGGGTTTCTAATTAAGAAAACCACATCCAAAAACAAATACCGATTTTATTAGCATTTCCATACTTGTATAATTTATACATAGATATTGACAATTCATCATATCAAGCAAAATATATACATTGGCATTTTACAATATTAACATAGTTAAAATACCGAGTCAAACTTTTTTTGCTTTTATGATATAATAGCCTTTCTTTTTTTGAACGACGGAAACTTCATCGAACAGTTCCTCGAGCTTTTCAATGGCAGAAGGCGCGCCTTGCTTTTTCTGTATGACGATCCACAATTCACCTGAAGCTTTTAAGTGTTCAGCGCTTTTCTCAAAGATAGCATGGACAACTTTTTTTCCGGCTCGGATTGGGGGATTTGTAAGAATAGAAGCAAATGTTTGAGCAGAATCAACGTTTGAAAACAAATCGCTTTGATAAATCTTAACGTTTGTTATTCCGTTTTGTTCCGCATTTTCATTTGATAGTTCTACGGCTCTCTCATTAACGTCAATCATGTGGATAGTCCGGTCTTTAAAGTCGCTGGCGAGCGATAAACCAATCGGGCCGTACCCGCAGCCTACATCCAAAATGCCGCCCTCAACCTCAGGCTCTTCAAAAGAATCAATCAGCAGGCGGGAGCCGAAATCAACTTCTTTTTTAGAAAAAACCCCGCTGTCGCTGGTAAACGTGAAATCTTTATTCCGAAGCCTAAAAGACCAGGTTTGCTTGTTGCTTTTCACTGAAGGTTTTTCTGAATAATAGTGCTCACTCATTATTAGAACCTCCTTTTTTCATGGCTTAAAGAATGGCAAAGAAAAAGCTCGCCTCATAAAAGCGAGCTTCCCCTACAGGTAAGTGAAGATTACTTAACTTCTACAGAAGCGCCAACTTCTTCAAGTTTAGCTTTAAGCTCTTCAGCTTCTTCTTTAGCAATACCTTCTTTAAGTGGTTTTGGAGTGTTGTCAACAAGTTCTTTAGCTTCTTTCAAGCCAAGACCAGTGATTTCACGTACAACTTTGATAACTTTGATTTTTTGAGATCCTGCACCAGCAAGGATAAGATCGAATTCGCTTTGCTCTTCAGCAGCTCCGCCAGCAGCAGCTCCGCCAGCTACAGCTACAGGAGCAGCAGCAGTTACGCCAAATTCTTCTTCGATTGCTTTTACTAGGTCGTTCAATTCAAGTACAGTTGCTTCTTTAACGGAAGCAATGATTTCTTCGATATTTAAAGCCATTTGTAATTCCTCCATTTTGTTTTAATTTATGAAAAACTGATTAGATTAAGCGCCTTGTTCTTCCTTTTGTTCTGCCACAGCTTTTGCAGCAAGAGCAAGGTTGCGAACTGGAGCTTGAAGTACGCTAAGCAACATAGAAAGCAAGCCTTCGCGTGATGGAAGTTCAGCAAGAGCTTTCACTTCTTCAACAGTAGAAACTTTACCTTCGATAACGCCAGCTTTGATTTCAAGAGCTTCGTGATTTTTAGCGAAGTCATTAAGAACTTTAGCCGGAGCGACAACATCTTCAGTGCTGAATGCGATCGCGTTCGGTCCAGTTAAGAAATCATTCAAACCATTAAGCTCAGCTTGTTCAACCGCACGGCGAGTCATCGTATTTTTGTAAACTTTGAACTCAACGTTAGCTTCGCGAAGCTGTTTACGAAGTTCAGTTACTTCAGAAACGTTAAGTCCGCGATAGTCAACGATGATCGTTGATTTACTTTCTTTCAGTTTAGAAGCAATTTCTTCAACAACAACTTTTTTTGTTTCAATTGCGCTGCTCATGGTTACACCTCCTGTAGATTCTTGTGTAACACTTATACCGTTAGGTGATCACGACTGAGACGACGGATTCCATATAAAAAGCCTCCATGAGACATGGAGGCTGTATATACAAGCATACGTAACGTAATAGCTGTGATAATATACACCTCGGTAGGATAATTAAGCGGTTAGGCCCCTACTGTCTACGGTATAAATGATATTCTATTTTACAACATTTTGAATAATATCAGAATGTTGATGTCATGTCAATATTATTTTACGTTAAAAGTTGAAGAGTCTACTTTGACACCAGGTCCCATAGTAGAAGTTACAGCAACGTTTTTCACGTAAACGCCTTTAGCTGCAGCAGGTTTAGCTTTAAGGATTGTATCGTACATTGTTGTGAAGTTCTCAACAAGTTTTTCATCCTCGAAAGAAACTTTACCGATAGGAACATGAATGTTTCCAGCTTTATCAACGCGGTATTCAACTTTACCAGCTTTGATTTCGCCGATCGCTTTTTCAACTTCGAAAGTAACTGTACCAGTTTTAGGGTTTGGCATTAAACCTTTTGGTCCAAGTACACGACCGATTTTACCAACTTCACCCATCATGTCAGGTGTAGCTACGATAACATCGAAATCGAACCAGCCTTGTTGAATTTTGTTGATGTAGTCAGTATCGCCTACGAAATCTGCACCAGCAGCTTCAGCTTCTTTCGCTTTTTCGCCTTTTGCGAAAACGAGAACGCGCTGAGTTTTACCAGTTCCGTTTGGAAGCACAACTGCTCCACGGATTTGCTGGTCGTTTTTACGAGGGTCAACCCCTAAACGGAAAGCCACTTCAACTGTAGCGTCGAATTTAGCTGTGTTTGTTTTTTTAACGAGAGCTACTGCTTCAGAGACGTCGTAAGCTTTAGAACGGTCTACAAGCTTAGCAGCTTCAACGTACTTTTTACCTTTTTTAGCCATTTTAAAATTTCCTCCTTATGTGGTTATAGCGGAATAACCTCCCACGAATAAGGGTTGCGAACTTGTTAAAACTCGCAACCCGACAAGAAACAAATTAATCCTCGATTACAATACCCATACTGCGGGCAGTACCTTCAACCATGCGCATTGCCGCTTCAACGTCTGCTGCGTTTAAGTCAGGCATTTTCGTTTCAGCGATTTCGCGTACTTTATCGCGCTTAACGGTTGCCACTTTATTACGGTTTGGTTCACCAGAACCAGACTCAATTCCAGCTGCTTTTTTAAGCAATACTGCAGCAGGTGGAGTTTTTGTAATAAATGTAAATGAACGGTCTTCGTAAACCGAAATTTCAACAGGAATGATTAAACCAGCTTGGTCAGCTGTACGAGCGTTAAACTCCTTACAGAATCCCATGATGTTAACACCGGCTTGACCAAGTGCAGGTCCAACTGGTGGTGCTGGGTTAGCTTTTCCAGCAGGAATTTGCAATTTTACAACTTTAACTACTTTTTTAGCCACGAGACACACCTCCTTAAGTCCGTGATGTGGTAATAGGGTAAACCCTCCCACTCAAGGTTTCATTCTTTATATGAATGACGAAATATCATGCTAGTTGCCTTGGATAAGTCCAAGACGTACCTTTGCTATATTATCATTTATATATAGCAATTTCAAGTTTTTTCACATTACAATTTATCGATTTGGGTAAATTCCAGCTCAACCGGCGTTTCACGGCCAAACATATTAACGAAAACTTTGACCTTGCTTTTATCATAATCAATCTCTTCAATTGATCCTGTAAAGTTAGCAAAAGGTCCGTCTATTACTTTCACTGTCTCTTTCAGTTCAAAGTCAATATCAGTTTTTCGTTCATCCATGCCCATTCTCTTCAGAATGGTTTCTGCTTCCCCCGGAAGAAGCGGCGTCGGTTTTGAACCTGACCCGGCAGATCCTACGAATCCAGTAACGCCCGGCGTGTTGCGGACGACATACCAAGAGTCGTCTGTCATTACAATTTCAACAAGCACATAACCAGGGAATACTTTCTTTTTCACGACTTTTTTCTTGCCGTTTTTGATATCCGTTTCTTCTTCTTCGGGTACGACTACACGGAAAATTTTATCCTGCATCCCCATTGATTCAACACGCTTTTCCAAGTTGGCTTTTACTTTATTCTCATAACCAGAGTACGTGTGAACAACATACCAATTCTTTTCCATTCTATTCAGGACTGTCCAGTCCTTCCCTCCCCGCATTTGGTTTTAGTGAATTACCATAACGCTTCAAAAAATAGGCGGCAAGCCTATGATAACTTTCATTTTAAGCCACAATAAAAAACCCGCTGAACGGGTTTTGGCAAGTAATATTATGATCTATTATAGCACGTATTGCTGATCATTATTCAACTATTAAACGAATTAATTGAGAAATTCCTGTGTCAAGGAGGGCAAAAAAGATAACAAAAAAGATAACTGTTGAAATTACCGTAATGGTATAACGCGTTAACTCTTTTCCTTTAGGCCAGCTTACCTTTTTCATTTCTTTCCCAACATCTTTAAAGAATTTCATAATACGCATGTAAAAGACCTCCACAATTTAAAAGCGCAAAAACTATTTTGTTTCAAGATGAGCTGTATGTGAATTGCAAGTACTGCAGTATTTCTTTACTTCTAATCGCTCAGCCGCTGATGCAGAGCTCTTCATTGTCGTATAATTACGGTTTCCGCATGTCTTGCATGCTAACGTAATCTTTTTTCTCATGTCATTACACCTTTTTCTAAATAGACATTAGTTCTTATCTTTAGTAACATATCATAGTCAGAAAAATACTGTCAATATAGCATAAATTCCTATTACAAACTGATTTCGCGAATTTCCAAGTACTTCTCCAGCTTGCGTTTCACACGCTGAAGGGCATTGTCGATCGATTTCACATGTCGGTTCAGTTCATCAGAAATCTCTTGGTAACTTCTCCCGTCGAGATATAAGACGAGTACTTTTCTCTCTAAATCACTTAATAGTTCTCCCATTTTCATTTCAATATCATCAAATTCTTCCTGATTAATGATCATTTCCTCAGGATTTAAGGTTTTCGCTCCTGAAATGACATCCAGCAGCGTTCGGTCTGATTCTTCATCAAAAATCGGTTTATCTAATGAGACGTAGGAATTCAAAGGAATGTGTTTCTGGCGAGTAGCTGTCTTTATTGCGGTAATAATTTGGCGGGTAATACATAATTCTGCGAAAGCTTTGAATGAGGTAAGCTTGTCCTCTTTGAAGTCACGAATAGACTTATAGAGGCCTATCATGCCTTCCTGAACAATATCCTCTCTGTCCGCCCCTATTAAGAAATAGGATCTTGCTTTTGCCCGAACAAAGTTTCGGTACTTCGTAATCAAGTAATCTAACGCATCACTGTCCCCAACATGAACCTTTTCAATGACCTGCTCGTCCTCCAACTGGCAAAACTGCTCTTTGTTGAATTTTCCCTTGTTGTTCTGTAGATTCACTCCGATCCCCCCGGCGCACGTAGATAGAAATATTATACAGTATTGGGCAAAAAAGCGTCAACTTAATCTAAGTCTCCCCGCCTCCACTTTTCAAACGTTTTCAAAACCTCTTCCGATAAAGCAATTTTACCCGCCGGCTTTTCGGAAGTGATTTTTCTTACCCGTCTCTCTATTCGCCTTTCAATCGTTTCTACCTCTCTCAAAAGCTCCCGGGCCGATTTCCGCAATGCCCCCTGTCCGAAAATCGCCCACTGCTCAGTATAGTCAGAGGTCGCAACGTGAATTTGAGTCGCAATATTATTCAAAGCCTGAGCGAGCTTTTCTATCCGCTCATCAGCCGTCTCATTTTCTTTTGTAAAAATTACTTCAACTCTATGGTTGGTCTGTTTTTTCTCAAGCCCTTTTACGAGATGCGCGTCAAAAACAACAATAACCCTGTTTCCTGTATACGATTGATATTCCGCCATTTTCTGAATCAGTACGTCTCTCGCCTCTTCAAAACTGTTCGCTTTTAAATCCTTCAGCTGCGGCCAGGCTCCAATCATGTTGTACCCGTCTACTAACAGGATATCCATGGGTCTTTATTCTCCCAGAGGGTTTCGTTTCCGGTAGACTTCATACATCAAAAGACCAGCCGCGACAGATGCATTTAGTGAAGTTACCTTTCCGGCCATCGGGAGTTTAATGAGAAAATCGCACTTTTCTTTCACAAGGCGGCCCATCCCTTTTCCTTCACTTCCGATGACTAGAGCCAAAGGCATATTGCCGTCCATATTACGGTAATCCTCACGCGCGGACGCATCCGTTCCGACAACCCAGATTCCCCGCTCTTTCATCTCTTCTAACGTCCGTGCCAAATTGGTGACTCTTGCTACAGGAATGTGCTCAATTGCTCCTGTTGAAGCTTTTGCCACTGTTGTTGTCAGCCCGACAGCTCTCCGTTTTGGAATGACGATGCCATGAGCGCCGACCGCATCTGCTGTCCTCATAATGGAACCAAGATTATGAGGGTCTTCAAGCTCGTCCAGAATGAGGAAGAAAGGCTGTTCATTTTTTTCTTCGGCTGCTTTATATAAATCGTCCAGTTCTGCATATTCATACGCTGCAACCTGTGCCACTACGCCCTGATGCTGTCCTGTCACCATTTGATCGAGTTTTTTTCTCGGGACGTATTGAATCGTGATTCCCTGCTTTTTGGCAAGCTCAATCACTTGCTGTGCTTGTCCCTTTACGGTGTTTTCCGCCATCCACAGCTTATACAGCTTCCGATCAGATTTTAACGTCTCGATCACTGCATTTTTCCCTATGACGTAATCATGTTGCTGACTCATTTGTTTTCCTCCCTGACGTCCCGAATTGTATAGCTTCGGCTACGAGCTGACTAAGTCGTTCCTCTTTTTTCTCCAGAAAAAGGTAGCCCAGAAGCGCTTCAAATGCTGTACTGTAGCGGTACGTCTGAACATCTGTATTTTTAGGTATTGTCCCTGACTTGGCATTTCTGCCTCTTTTCAGCACCGCTTCCTCTTCTTCCGTAAAAAATGATTGATTCTGCAGAAAAAATAGGATCTCAGCCTGTGACTTTGCTGAAACAATCCGGCTTGATTTCTTATGAAGATCATTTGGTTTGGTAAAGCCCTGCTTAAGCAGGTGATGCCTGACATACACTTCAAAAATGGCATCACCTATATAAGCAAGCGCAAGACCGTTAAGCTGCTTAGAATCTTTTATCGTATCAAATTCAAGCATCTGTTATTCTCCCCGTTTCCAGCGAGTGCCTTGAGCCGTATCTTCAAGAATGATATTCATGCTTTTCAGCTGGTCGCGGATCTGGTCTGACAATGCAAAATCGCGATTCCGGCGCGCTTCATTTCGCTTTTCGATTAAGTCTTCAATCTCTTGATCGAGAAGTTCCTGCTCACCCAACGAAAAACCGAGGACAGAAACAATGCGGTCAAACATCTCAATAAACGCCGTAATCACATGATCAGCCGTATGATCTTTCTGAAGATAATAATTGGCGTGTTTCGCTAAGTCAAACAAGACTGAAATGGCATTCGCCGTATTAAAATCATCGTCCATCGCTTCTTCGAATGCTTTGCGGTGTTCTTCAACTTTTTCAAGCCATTGATCGTCATCCTCCGTTAAATTCGTACTGCTGTTCAGACGGTGCTGAAGATTGCTGTACGCTGTTTTTAAACGGCTGAACGCGCTTTTCGTATTCTCCAGAAGCTCTTCTGAATAGTTAATCGGATGGCGATAATGAACAGATAGCATAAAGAATCTCAAAAGCTGCGGATCATGCTGTTTAATGATGTCATGCACAAGCACAAAGTTGCCTAGTGATTTTGACATTTTTTCATTATCAATATTGATATAACCATTATGAAGCCAGTACTTCGCAAACGTTTTGCCTGTCAGCGCCTCAGATTGCGCAATTTCGTTTTCATGGTGAGGGAATGTTAAATCCTGTCCGCCCGCATGGATATCAATCTGGTCACCGAGATACTTTTTCACCATTGCTGAGCATTCAATGTGCCAGCCCGGACGTCCTTTCCCCCAAGGGCTATCCCAAGAGATTTCTCCTTCTTTTGCCGCTTTCCACAGTGCGAAATCAAGAGCATCTTCTTTTTTCTCGCCGACCCGGATGCGTGCACCTGATCTTAGTTCATCGATTGATTGCTGAGAAAGCTTTCCGTACCCTTCAAATGCTCTGGTTTTGAAATATACGTCACCTTCTGATTCATATGCGTAGCCCTTTTTCACGAGCTGATCTACGAATTCGATAATGGCATCCATGTTCTCCATTACTCGCGGATGAAGGTCGGCTTTTCGGCAGCCGAGCGCACCTACGTCTTCAAAGTATGCTTTAATAAAACGCTCTGAAATGGTGGGTACATCCTCACCGAGTTCATTTGCCGCTTTAATTAATTTATCGTCTACGTCTGTGAAGTTAGAGACATACTGCACATCATAGCCTTTATACTCTAAATAGTTTCGAACCGTATCGTAAACGATTGCCGGACGCGCGTTCCCGATATGAATGTAATTGTAAACCGTGGGTCCGCATACATACATTTTCACTTTTCCCTCTTCAAGAGGAACGAATGTTTCCTTCTGTCTAGTCAATGTATTATAAAGTGTGATTGTCATTTTTGATTGATCCTTTCTTTTCTGTCTTCAAGTTCTGCCTTCAGCTCTAAAATCTGCTGTTCCAAAGACTTAAAGCGGTCAGCAACTGGATCGGGCAAATCCTGATGGTTTAAATCGCGTCTTACTTTCTTGCCATTTTGTACAACGACCCGTCCAGGGATACCGACAACTGTT
Source organism: Bacillus sp. EU52 (assembly GCF_037964975.1). NCBI lineage: Bacteria > Bacillati > Bacillota > Bacilli > Caryophanales > Bacillaceae > Bacillus > Bacillus sp. EU52. The sequence goes on along the minus strand of NZ_CP150177.1, from coordinate 112,887 downwards.
GAAAAATCAGGAACATCATGCAGCACTACTGAACCAGCCCCAATCTTTGAGCCTTCACCGACCGTAATAGAACCGAGCACTTTAGCACCTGTGGCTATCAATGCGTCATCTTTAATCGTTGGGTGCCTTTTTCCCTTTTCTTTCCCCGTTCCCCCGAGGGTAACCCCCTGAAAAACGGTTACGTTATTGCCGATTTCACATGTCTCCCCAATGACAACCCCCATGCCGTGGTCTATGAAAAATCTTCTCCCGATTGTAGCGCCGGGGTGGATTTCTATCCCGGTAAAAAATCGGCTTACTTGAGATATAAGGCGTGCAAGGAAATAAAATTTTCGTATATATAAAGCATGTGCAATCCGATGCGCCCATATAGCATGTAAACCGGAATAAGTTAAAATCACTTCAAAATAGCTTCTTGCTGCGGGATCTTGATCGAACACAGTATCAATGTCTTCTTTGAGCATTCTAAAAAACACATGCTTCCCCCCGTTTCTCTATCTGATTTCCTCTACCCAATAAAAAAAGCGTCTCTGCATGTAAACATGACAGAGACGCTTTAACCGCGCGGTTCCACTCTGTTTGAAAAGCAGACTTCTGCTCTCCCAACTTCAGCCTGTAACGGCGGCGGCCGCCTTTGAATACTGATTTCAAAAAACGTTCTTCAAAGGTCTTAAGGGCGCACTTCTAAAACCCGGCTCATGGATCTCTCTCAGCCAATGGAGATCCTTTCTGTAATGGCCTAAAGCTTTATACTCTTCCCTGTCAACAATCATTTATTTAGATATTTTTTAAACGCTGAATTGCAGTCTCTTTACCGATCAATTCAATTGATTGCGGCAGTTCCGGACCGTGAGTTTGCCCTGTTACAGCAACACGAATCGGCATAAACAGTTTTTTCCCTTTATGGCCAGTTTCTTTCTGCACTGCTTTGATCGATGCTTTGATGTTATCCGGAGTGAACTCCTCAAGCTCTTCAAGCTTCGCTGCGAATGTACTGAGCACTTCAGGAACCTGTTCTTCTTCCAGAACAGCTTTCGCTTCTTGATTATACTCGATCTCATCCGTAAAGAACAAATCAGTCAACTCAACAATTTCCGCACCGTAGCTTAATTGCTCATGATACAGGGAAATCAGTTTGCGAACCCATTCTTGTTCTTCAGCAGAAAGCTCAGTGCCAACTTTGCCGGCTTTTTGCAAATGCGGAAGCGTCAATTCAACAACCTGATCAAGATCCAGCTTCTTCACATATTGGTTGTTAACCCATTTTAGCTTATGCATATCAAACAAAGCTGGTGATTTAGATAAACGATTTACATCAAAAATTTCAATAAACTGCTCTTTTGTGAAAAGCTCTTCTTCTCCAACCGGTGACCAGCCTAACAGGCCGATAAAGTTGAACAGTGCTTCTGGCAGGTAGCCAAGCTCTTTGTACTGCTCGATGAATTGAATAATGGATTCATCACGTTTGCTGAGCTTTTTACGGCTTTCGTTTACGATCAGCGTCATGTGTCCGAACTGAGGAATATCCCATCCGAATGCTTGATAAATCATAATCTGTTTCGGTGTGTTAGAAATATGATCCTCACCGCGCAGCACGTGTGTCATTTTCATTAAGTAGTCATCAATCGCTACCGCGAAGTTGTAAGTCGGCGTTCCGTCCTTTTTCACAATAACAAAGTCGCCGATGCCATCTGATTCAAAAGAAATTTCGCCTTTTACGATATCATTGAAGGCGATAATTTTTCCTTCCGGCACGCGGAAACGAATACTTGGTTTTCTGCCTTCAGCGATAAATTTCTCCTGTTCTTCCTGAGTCAGGTCTCTGTGTTTTCCGGAATAACGAGGCATTTCTCCGCGGGCAATCTGTTCTTCACGCTCTTTTTCAAGCTCTTCTTCCGTACAGTAACATTTATAAGCAAGCCCTTTTTCAAGAAGCTCTTCATAGTACACTTTATAGATATCGTTACGCTCGGATTGACGGTATGGGCCGTACTCTCCTCCGACATCCACACTCTCATCCCAGTCAATACCTAGCCACTTCAGATAATTCAGCTGGCTTTGTTCTCCGCCCTCAATATTGCGCTTTTTATCTGTATCCTCAACTCGAATGATAAACTTACCGCCTTGATTGCGGGCAAATAAATAATTAAAAAGCGCCGTTCTGGCATTTCCAATATGCAAATGTCCGGTTGGACTCGGTGCATAACGGACGCGTACTTCGTTTCCCATTTTCAAATACTTCCTTTCATGTCATGTATGGCCTCAGGCAAAAATGTATGAATCTATTCTACCACCAAATAGACCCGGCATCAAAACAAGTTAGCCTTTTTGTATCAGTACTGTCGCCTGAGCCGCTATTCCTTCCGCCCGGCCTGTAAATCCAAGCTTTTCTGTCGTTGTTGCTTTTACATTTACTTGAGAAACTTCTGCCTCAAGGCCTTCAGCAATTCTTTTTCTCATATCTTCTATGTACGGCAGCATCTTCGGCTTTTGCGCTATGATGGTGCAATCAATGTTCCCAAGGACATACCCCTTCTGTTTCACGATTCCCCAGACATGCTGAAGTAATTTGAAAGAATCTGCGTCCTTGAACTCGGGATCTGTGTCAGGAAAATGCTTGCCGATGTCTCCTTCACCCACAGCTCCCAGGCAGGCGTCAGCGACGGTATGCAGCAAAACGTCTGCATCAGAATGGCCAAGCAGCCCTTTTTCGTACGGGATTTCAATTCCGCCAATAATGAGAGGACGCCCCTCCACTAATTGATGCACATCAAATCCTTGTCCAATTCTAAACATGTTTATTCCCACTTTCTGATTCCATGATAGCTTCAGCTGACGTCAAATCGTCTGGCGTCGTCAGCTTAATATTTGTATAGCTGCCTTCTACAACACGGACCGAACCGCCCTCCATCTGTTCAACGAGGCTGGCGTCATCCGTCCCTAAAAATCCCTTGCGCTCGGCCTCAGCGTGAGCCTTCATCAATAAAGAAAGACGAAAAGCTTGTGGCGTTTGGACAGCCCACAAGCTTGAACGTTCAATCGTCTCACTGACTTGTAAATCTTGAACGCGTTTAATCGTATCTTTTACCGGAACAGCAAGGATGGCCGCTCCTGTCTGTTCCGCCTCTGCGATCAGTTCGTCAATTTGTTCATGTTTTATAAATGGGCGGGCACCGTCATGTACAAGGACAATCTTTTCCTGCTTTACGGCTTTCAGCCCCTTATACACACTGTGCTGACGCTCATCTCCGCCTGCAACAAGCTCAATTGAAGTTTGAAACGGGTAATCGGACAGCAAGTGTTGAAAGTGCTCCCGCTCCTGCTCGTTAATCACCAAAATGATTTTATCGCACTGCCGGTGACTGTCAAACACTCTTAACGTGTGTATGATCACCGGGTCTCCCTTCAGCTCAATGAACAGTTTATTTCTCCCTGCCTTCATCCGCTTTCCCTGTCCGGCTGCAGGAATCACCACATCATAACTCATTGTTTTTTCTCCCTTTACAGCGCCTTCTCCAACAGCTTAGGCTTCGCAAAAATCATTCGTCCCGCTGCTGTCTGCAGCACACTTGTGACGAGTACATCAATATGCTTGCCGATATAATTCCGTCCTTCTTCAACGACAATCATCGTACCGTCATCCAAGTAGGCAACTCCCTGATTATGCTCTTTCCCGTCCTTAATGACCTGAACATTCATTTCCTCGCCAGGAAGCACAACAGGCTTGACCGCATTGGCAAGGTCATTAATGTTTAATACTGCTACCTTCTGAAGCTCGCACACTTTATTTAAATTAAAATCATTCGTCACGACGACCCCGGATGTCAGCTTAGCAAGTTTGACGAGCTTGCTGTCAACCTCCTGAATATCTTCAAAGTCGCCTTCGTAAATTTCAACTTCAATGTCTAATTCTTTCTGAATGCGGTTCAGGATATCAAGACCGCGGCGTCCTCTGTTTCGTTTTAAAACATCTGAAGAGTCTGCAATATGCTGCAATTCCTCAAGGACAAACTGCGGAATCACGATAACTCCCTCTAAAAAACCAGTCTGACAAATATCTGCTATTCTCCCATCAATAATAACACTAGTGTCCAAAATTTTCAGCTTCTTGTCTTGAACCTCATGTTCTTCATCAGCTGTTCCTTTTTTCTTTTGCATTCTGGCGGAAATGGAAAACAGGCTGATCAATTCATCCTTTTTCTTAAAGCCCACCTGGAAGCCGAGATAACCGAGGAAGAAAGCCAAAAATACAGGAATTATTGTGCTGAATATGCGGTAAGGTATATTGTCTAAAGGAATAACATTTACGATAAGATAAGCAATTATAAGTCCAAAAACTAAGCCAAGACTTCCAAATAACAAATCTGGAACCGGCGCTTTTAACAATGAATCCTCTATCCACTTCACCCAGTTCACAACGTATTCTGTACCCCATATACTGATGAGAAAAAAGATAATTGCTCCTATTGCCGCAGACGTATATGCGTTTGTTATTAAAGGTATGTCCTGTATATTTAACAGTACAAACAATTCAGGTATCAAAAATATACCAACAACGCCGCCAAAAATAATGAAGAACGCCTGAACTATTCGTTTTAACATACCCCCACCTCCTTTTTTAACATTTTAATTTCACAAAGTCTTATGCATCCTACGAATATCAGAATAAACAAAAACCAACATTAATATACCCGTATTCATAAGGTTTTAACCGAAATCACAGTTGTCTGTCTAAATAATGCTTCTCTTGCAGGCGTTTTAATCCTTTTTTGATTTTTTGGGCTCGTACTTCACCGATTCCCTCTACTTCATCTAATTCTTCTGCACTCGCCTCAATAATCCTTGGTAGGACTCCAAATGCTTCTACAACATTTTCAACAATCGGCATCGGAAGACGCGGTATCTTATTTAACAGCCTGTATCCTCTCGGCAATACATAATCATCAAGATTAGTAGAAGCAGGGTAACCGAGAAGCTTATACACAATGGAATCATCCAGCAGATCATAACTGGACATATCCTGCAGCTCCTTCAAGAGAACAAACGGATCTTTAATCTTTTCTTTTACATAGTCCTTAATAAATAAAGCGGCCTCTTCTTCCATATCCGTAATCAATTCAATGACTTGCAGTTTGATCAGATGCCCTTCTGTCCCCAGCTCTTTGATATACATATTAATTTCGTTTTTGATTCTCAGTACCATTTCATAACGATGCATGACAGACAAGACATCACTGAAGGTAACAAGTTCCTCAAACTCTAACGCGTTCAGTGCATTAATCGTTTTATCGAGGATTGTCTTATATTTTTCAAGTGTTTGAATGGCTTGGTTCGCCTTGGTTAAAATAAATCCTATGTCTTTTAGTGTATACTTCATGTTTTCCTGATATAACGTTATGACATTTCTTCTTTCAGAAATAGCGATTACAAGACAGCCAGTTTGCTTAGCTACTCTTTCGGCAGTTCTGTGCCGCATTCCTGTTTCTGATGAAGAAATTGTGGCATCCGGCATCAGCTGAGTATTCGCGTAGAGGATCTTTTGACCCGAATCACTTAAAATGATCGCTCCATCCATTTTAGCCAGCTCATATAAATGCGCCGGAGAAAAAGCCGTGTTTATGTGAAAGCCGCCGTCCACCACTTCTTTTACTTTATCATTATATCCAACAACAATCAGACCGCCTGTATTTGCTCTCAAGACGTTTTCCATCCCCGCTCTGAGCGGTGTACCCGGAGCAACAAACTGCAATATAGATGACAGGTCTAACTCGTGTTTCGCCCCTTTTTTCTCTTTTTCCATCTATTATCCTCCTAATGAAGTACGAAGCGCTTCTGCAACATTTGCTACTCCGATAACCTCAATCCCTTTTGGTTTTGTCCATCCATCCAGATTTGCCGCGGGTATGATCATGCGTTTAAAACCAAGCTTTGCCGCTTCTTTCACACGCTGTTCAATTCTTGAAACCCGCCGGACTTCTCCGGTTAATCCCACTTCTCCAATAAAACAATCTGCAGGATTTGGAGGTGTGTCTCTAAAGCTTGATGCAATACTAATCACAATCGCAAGATCAATTGCCGGTTCATCAAGCTTAACGCCGCCAGCCACTTTCAAATAAGCATCCTGATTTTGCAGCAGCAGTCCAACTCTTTTTTCTAACACAGCCATTAACAGAGAAACCCTGTTATGGTCTATTCCCGTTGCCATACGCCTTGGGTTGCCAAAGCTTGTTGGCGAGATGAGCGCCTGAATTTCAACGAGAATCGGTCTAGTGCCCTCCATAGAGGCAGTGATACTCGAGCCTGCGGAACCAGCAGAGCGTTCTTCTAAGAAAATTTCCGAAGGATTCAAAACCTCAGTGAGCCCCTCTTCCCGCATTTCGAAAATGCCCATTTCGTTTGTAGATCCGAAACGGTTTTTTACAGCCCGCAAAATACGGAAAGTATGGTGGCGTTCTCCTTCAAAATATAAAACAGTGTCAACCATATGCTCCAACAGTCTCGGACCTGCAATAGACCCTTCTTTCGTCACGTGCCCTACGATAAAAATCGGAATACCTTTTGTTTTTGCAATTTTCATCAGCTCAGCGGTACATTCTCTGACCTGTGACACACTGCCTGGAGCCGATGTAATATCGCTTTGGTAAACCGTTTGAATAGAGTCAACAACGACAAACGCTGGATTCATCTCTTGTATAGCAGACGAAATATACTCCATATCGGTTTCAGATAAAACATGCAGTGACGGACTATTAATGCCGAGACGGTCTGCTCGCAGCTTCGTTTGCTTTACAGATTCTTCTCCCGAAATATACAGGACACTGTTTGATGAGCCTGATAATTGAGCGGAAACCTGCAGTAATAGCGTTGACTTTCCGATACCAGGATCACCGCCAATTAAAACGAGGGAGCCTTTAACGACACCTCCGCCGAGTACTCTGTTAAACTCGCCAAGCTGGGTTTTAACGCGGGGTTCTTCTGATGTTTCGATTGATGTAATAGGTGAAGGTTTCTGTACAGTTTGAACAGAATGAGAAAAAGCCGCTCTCCGATTGGCCGGTGCTTTTTTAATCATTTCTTCCACCATTGTATTCCAAGCACCGCAGCCTGGACATTTCCCCATCCATTTTGGAGACTCGTAGCCGCAGGATTGGCAGATGAATTTCGATTTTGTTTTAGCCATATATAGTGTAAGACCTCTCCCTTGTTCTATTTCTTGATATGAAAGTGAGGCATACACTTACATGCTGTATGCCTCATTTCCGTCTTCTATATTAATTCGTTTTAGCAGTCGTTTTTACGACAAATTCGCCATCTTCTACATCAAGAACAATATGCTGTCCTTTATGAATATTTCCTCTGAGGAGTTCTTCAGATAAACGATCCTCGACATGTTTTTGGATCGCTCTTCTTAACGGACGGGCACCGTATTCCAGGTCAACGCCCTCTTCCGCGACTTTCGCTTTTGCAGCATCTGTCAATTCGATAGAAAGATCTTGTTCTTTCAAGCGTTTCGTTAATTGATCAGACATTAATGACACAATCTCAGTGAGATGTTTTTTCTCAAGTGAATGGAAGACAATGATTTCATCAATACGGTTGATGAACTCAGGTCTGAACGCTCGTTTTAATTCACCCATCACTTTATCTTTCATGTCTTTATGATTTTGAGTTTCATCCTGAACGTTAAAGCCGACATATTTATTGCGTTTCAGCTCACTTGCTCCGACGTTTGATGTCATGATCAGAATGGTATTGCGGAAATCGACTGTGCGTCCTTTAGAATCAGTCAATCGTCCGTCTTCAAGAACTTGCAGAAGGATATTGAAGACATCAGGGTGCGCTTTCTCGATCTCATCAAGAAGCACGACAGAGTAAGGTTTTCTTCTGACTTTCTCTGTCAATTGACCGCCTTCATCATATCCCACATAACCCGGAGGTGAACCAACAAGTCTTGAAGTTGAGTGTTTTTCCATGTATTCAGACATATCAATTCTGATCATGGATTCTTCATCGCCAAAAATGGATTCAGCAAGTGCTCGTGCAAGTTCTGTTTTACCTACACCTGTAGGGCCTAAGAAAATGAATGAGCCGATTGGGCGTTTAGGATCTTTCAATCCTGCTCTTGCACGTCTGACGGCTTTTGCAACAGCTACAACTGCTTCATCCTGGCCGATGACACGGGAGTGAAGAATGTTTTCCATATTGAGAAGCTTATCAGTTTCAGTTTGGGCGATTTTAGATACAGGCACACCAGTCCAGCTGGATACAACCATCGCAATATCATCCACAGTAACCTCTGAGTTTTCCTGCCCTTGCTTCTCTTTCCATGATTTCTTCGTATCCTCTACTTGCTCGCGCAGGCGTTGTTCAGTATCACGCAAGGAAGCAGCTTTTTCAAACTCTTGGCTTTGCACTGCCGCATCCTTCTCTTTACGAACCTCATCAAGCTTCTGCTCAAGCTCTTTTAAGTTAGGAGGCGTTGTAAATGAGCGCAGTCTCACCTTTGAACCTGCTTCATCGATCAAGTCAATTGCTTTATCCGGAAGGAAGCGGTCAGAAATATATCTGTCAGAAAGCTTAACCGCAGCTTCAATGGCATCATCAGTGATAGAAACGCGGTGGTGGGCTTCGTATCTGTCACGCAGACCTTGTAAAATTTGAATACTTTCATCTACAGATGGCTGATCAACCTGAATCGGCTGAAAACGGCGTTCCAGTGCTGCATCTTTTTCAATATATTTACGGTACTCATCAAGAGTCGTTGCACCAATACATTGGAGTTCGCCGCGAGCAAGTGAAGGTTTTAAAATATTAGATGCATCAATAGCACCTTCTGCTCCGCCTGCCCCGATTAATGTATGGAGCTCATCGATGAATAGAATGATATTTCCTGCCTGGCGAATTTCATCCATGACCTTCTTCAGGCGATCCTCAAATTCTCCGCGGTATTTTGTGCCGGCAACAACTGTTCCCATGTCTAATGTCATCACACGTTTATCACGCAAAATTTCGGGTACTTCATTATTGATAATTTGCTGTGCCAAACCTTCTGCGATAGCCGTTTTACCTACACCTGGTTCCCCAATGAGAACAGGGTTGTTTTTCGTTCTGCGGCTTAACACTTCAATGACACGCTGGATCTCCTTGCTTCTGCCGATTACAGGGTCAAGGCTGTCTTCCTTCGCAATAGCAGTTAAGTCTCTTGCCAAGCTGTCAAGCGTAGGCGTATTCGCATTGCTGTTTGTTCCTGCCGCTGATGATCCTGTTTCATTACTTCCTAGAAGCTGGAGCACCTGCTGTCTTGCTTTATTTAAGCTGACACCGAGATTATTCAGAACTCTCGCAGCAACACCTTCTCCTTCACGAATCAGACCAAGAAGAATATGTTCTGTTCCCACATAAGAATGACCGAGTTTTCTTGCCTCATCCATTGAAAGCTCAATGACTTTTTTAGCTCTAGGAGTATAATGAATCGTTTGAGACATTTCCTGCCCGCGCCCGATCAAACTTTCTACTTCTTTCTGAATTTTTTCTGAACCGAGTCCAAGCGCTTGAAGAGCTTTAGCAGCAATGCCCTCTCCTTCTCTTACCAGTCCTAATAAAATATGCTCAGTGCCAATGTTATTATGACCTAACCGAAGTGCTTCTTCCTGTGCTAGCGCCAGTACTTTTTGAGCTCGTTCTGTAAATCTTCCAAACATCATATCGATTCATCCTCCTGTCTTTTCCCATTCATTTCTAAGTGAAGCCGTTCTCTGATGAGAGCCGCTCTTCGAATGTCCCTTTCGTTCGGACGCAAAGCGCCTCCCGAGTATTGCTGTAAAAACCCTGGCTGCGTCAAAATCATAAGTTCGTTAAGTATGTTGCTTGAAAGTCCTTTTATTATGCCTAAGTCTATGCCTAACCGAACATCTGAAAGGCACTTTGCAGTTTCTTTCGATTCTATCATCCGGCAATTAGACAAGACCCCATATGAACGATATACCCGATCCTCAAGTTCGATTTTAGAAGTTTGATAAATCGCTTCTCGGGCAGATCGTTCTTGTTCAATCAACTGAGCAGCAACACTGTTAAGATCCTCTACAATATCCTGCTCTGACTTACCAAGCGTGATCTGATTTGAAATTTGAAAGATATTCCCTACTGCTTCGCTGCCTTCCCCATAAATTCCTCTAACAACTAAGCCTAATTGATTAATTGCCGGTATAATTCGATTTATTTGCCTAGTTAAAACCAGCGCCGGCAGATGCATCATGACCGAAGCCCTTAAACCTGTACCTACGTTTGTAGGACAGCTGGTTAAGTATCCTCTTTGCTCATTGAATGCATAATCAACTTTTTCTTCAATCCAGTCGTCGACCTGGTTTGCGGCTTTCATTGCTTCTAAAAGCTGAAATCCAGGGAAAAGACATTGAATTCTAATATGGTCCTCTTCATTTAGCATGACGCTTACTTCCTCATTTTCAGAAAGCAAACAGCCGCCAAAAGGAGACTCTGTCAGATTCGGACTGATTAGATGTTTTTCAACAAGTACACGCTTCTCTAAAGGCTGTGCATCATTCATTCTAATCAAAACAAATTTGCCGATTCCGGAAATTTCTTGCTCTGAAAACTGATCTTCAAATTGCTGTATGATGGATGAGGCTTCTTCATTGGAATACCGCGTAGGGAACCGAATATGCTCAAAGTTCCTTGCTAAACGTATGCGGCTGCTGAGTACAATGTCACTTTCAGGTCCTTTCTGCTTCATCCAACTGCTTAGTGCGTCCTGAATAAAATGCTTTAGCGACATTACTCCTGTTCCTCCTCACTATCTGTACTTTTGAGTGATTGTTCTAATGAACGAATTTGATCTCTTACATGAGCTGCATTTTCAAATTCTTCTTGATGGATTAAGGATTCCAATTCCTTTTTTAGCATATCAATCTGCCGTCTGACATGAAGATTGCCGCCTATTCGTTTCGGTATCTTACCTGCATGCACAGTGTTTCCGCTGTGCACTTTACGTAGGATTGGTGTAATGTTGCTATGAAATGTTTTGTAACATTCAGAACATCCAAAACGACCAATTTTTCTGAATTGCTGAAAAGTCATTCCGCATTTCGGACAAGCAGATATTTGCTCCGAGTGACTGAACATTTGAGTTCCTGCATTTTGAAATGAAGAATCCATATTCAGTAGACCCGAAAGTAAATTATGAATAGAGAAACCCTGATTTGCACTTATACCATATGAATCACTATTTTCTTTGGCACATTGTTCACAAATATGAACTTCTATTTTTTCTCCGTTAACAACCTTTGTAAAGTGAAAAGTGGCTGGTCTCTCGTGGCACTCTTGACAAATCAATCTTTTCACCCGCTTATTTTAATTTTAAAGAAGTCAGCATTGCCTTCATCATTCTCGCTCTTAATTCATCACGTTCAGGTAAGTCAATGTGTAAAACTGAGCGGTCCATTACGCTGACCATCATTTTTGCTTCTCTTTCTGAAATTACCTTGTCTTCTAATAGCCTTAAAATAATGTCATCAGAGGCTGCTTGAGACAAATGGGTATTAATTTGAGAAATAATATTATTGATCAGGACAACTTCATTGTTCATTTTAATTTTAATGATTCTGATATAACCGCCGCCCCCGCGTTTGCTCTCAACAATATATCCTCTTTCGCTTGTAAATCTGGTGTTGATGACATAATTTATTTGGGAAGGAACGCATTGAAATTTATCTGCAATTTCACTTCGTTTAATCTCTAAAATTTCCTTGCCGTTTTGATCTAACACTCGTTTTAAATATTGTTCAATGATGTCAGAAATATTATGTCCCACTCAACCCCCTCCTTTACTGACTTTGACTATATTTGACTTTAATCTTACTATAAGCCGTTTCTCGAGGAATTTCAACTTTCTCGCTCTATCCTTTATTATTTCCATTTTCGCGGTCCACAAAACCTGATTGCTGATTTAAAATTCGGTATAAAGTTATTATATTATACAGTTAAGTGGAATTTTATGATACCAATAAATCAAAATACAAAAAACCCAGCTCAATGAGCTGGGTTTAAGCTTGCTTGGCGGCGTCCTACTCTCACAGGGGGAAACCCCCGACTACCATCGGCGCTGAAGAGCTTAACTTCCGTGTTCGGTATGGGAACGGGTGTGACCTCTTCGCTATCGCCACCAAACAAATTGAGAGTGTTCTCTCAAAACTAGATAACAGGTGTGACATCATTCAAAAATATGGTTAAGTCCTCGATCGATTAGTATCTGTCAGCTCCATGTGTCGCCACACTTCCACCTCAGACCTATCAACCTGATCATCTTTCAGGGATCTTACTTCCTTGCGGAATGGGAAATCTCATCTTGAGGGGGGCTTCATGCTTAGATGCTTTCAGCACTTATCCCGTCCGCACATAGCTACCCAGCGATGCCCTTGGCAGAACAACTGGTACACCAGCGGTGCGTCCATCCCGGTCCTCTCGTACTAAGGACAGCTCCTCTCAAATTTCCTGCGCCCGCGACGGATAGGGACCGAACTGTCTCACGACGTTCTGAACCCAGCTCGCGTACCGCTTTAATGGGCGAACAGCCCAACCCTTGGGACCGACTACAGCCCCAGGATGCGATGAGCCGACATCGAGGTGCCAAACCTCCCCGTCGATGTGGACTCTTGGGGGAGATAAGCCTGTTATCCCCGGGGTAGCTTTTATCCGTTGAGCGATGGCCCTTCCATGCGGAACCACCGGATCACTAAGCCCGACTTTCGTCCCTGCTCGACTTGTAGGTCTCGCAGTCAAGCTCCCTTGTGCCTTTACACTCTGCGAATGATTTCCAACCATTCTGAGGGAACCTTTGGGCGCCTCCGTTACCTTTTAGGAGGCGACCGCCCCAGTCAAACTGCCCACCTGACACTGTCTCCCCGCCCGATAAGGGCGGCGGGTTAGAAGGTCAATACAGCCAGGGTAGTATCCCACCGATGCCTCCACCGAAGCTGGCGCTCCGGTTTCCAAGGCTCCTACCTATCCTGTACAAGCTGTACCAACATTCAATATCAGGCTGCAGTAAAGCTCCACGGGGTCTTTCCGTCCTGTCGCGGGTAACCTGCATCTTCACAGGTACTATAATTTCACCGAGTCTCTCGTTGAGACAGTGCCCAGATCGTTGCGCCTTTCGTGCGGGTCGGAACTTACCCGACAAGGAATTTCGCTACCTTAGGACCGTTATAGTTACGGCCGCCGTTTACTGGGGCTTCAATTCGCACCTTCGCTTACGCTAAGCGCTCCTCTTAACCTTCCAGCACCGGGCAGGCGTCAGCCCCTATACTTCGCCTTACGGCTTCGCAGAGACCTGTGTTTTTGCTAAACAGTCGCCTGGGCCTATTCACTGCGGCTCTCTCGGGCTTGCACCCTAACAGAGCACCCCTTCTCCCGAAGTTACGGGGTCATTTTGCCGAGTTCCTTAACGAGAGTTCTCTCGATCACCTTAGGATTCTCTCCTCGCCTACCTGTGTCGGTTTGCGGTACGGGCACCTCTCACCTCGCTAGAGGCTTTTCTTGGCAGTGTGGAATCAGGAACTTCGCTACTATATTTCGCTCGCCATCACAGCTCAGCCTTATGGGAAACGGATTTGCCTATTTCCCAGCCTAACTGCTTGGACGCGGATATCCAATACCGCGCTTACCCTATCCTCCTGCGTCCCCCCATTGCTCAAATGGTGAGGAGGTGGTACAGGAATATCAACCTGTTGTCCATCGCCTACGCCTTTCGGCCTCGGCTTAGGTCCCGACTAACCCTGAGCGGACGAGCCTTCCTCAGGAAACCTTAGGCATTCGGTGGAGGGGATTCTCACCCCTCTTTCGCTACTCATACCGGCATTCTCACTTCTAAGCGCTCCACCAGTCCTTCCGGTCTGGCTTCACAGCCCTTAGAACGCTCTCCTACCACTGTTCGAAGAACAGTCCGCAGCTTCGGTGATACGTTTAGCCCCGGTACATTTTCGGCGCAGAGTCACTCGACCAGTGAGCTATTACGCACTCTTTAAATGGTGGCTGCTTCTAAGCCAACATCCTGGTTGTCTAAGCAACTCCACATCCTTTTCCACTTAACGTATACTTTGGGACCTTAGCTGGCGGTCTGGGCTGTTTCCCTTTCGACTACGGATCTTATCACTCGCAGTCTGACTCCCAAGGATAAGTCATTGGCATTCGGAGTTTGACTGAATTCGGTAACCCGGTAGGGGCCCCTAGTCCAATCAGTGCTCTACCTCCAAGACTCTTACCTTGAGGCTAGCCCTAAAGCTATTTCGGAGAGAACCAGCTATCTCCAGGTTCGATTGGCATTTCACCCCTACCCACACCTCATCCCCGCACTTTTCAACGTGCGTGGGTTCGGGCCTCCATTCAGTGTTACCTGAACTTCACCCTGGACATGGGTAGATCACCTGGTTTCGGGTCTACGACCACGTACTCATGCGCCCTATTCAGACTCGCTTTCGCTGCGGCTCCGCATCTTCTGCTTAACCTTGCACGGGATCGTAACTCGCCGGTTCATTCTACAAAAGGCACGCCATCACCCGTTAACGGGCTCTGACTACTTGTAGGCACACGGTTTCAGGATCTCTTTCACTCCCCTTCCGGGGTGCTTTTCACCTTTCCCTCACGGTACTGGTTCACTATCGGTCACTAGGGAGTATTTAGCCTTGGGAGATGGTCCTCCCGGATTCCGACGGAATTTCACGTGTTCCGCCGTACTCAGGATCCACTCAGGAGAGAACGAAGTTTTGACTACAGGGCTGTTACCTCCTATGGCGGGCCTTTCCAGACCTCTTCATCTACCTCGTTCTTTTGTAACTCCGTACAGAGTGTCCTACAACCCCAAGAGGCAAGCCTCTTGGTTTGGGCTAATCCCGTTTCGCTCGCCGCTACTCAGGGAATCGCATTTGCTTTCTCTTCCTCCGGGTACTTAGATGTTTCAGTTCCCCGGGTCTGCCTTCTCATATCCTATGAATTCAGATATGGATACCACTCCATTACGAGTGGTGGGTTTCCCCATTCGGAAATCTCCGGATCAAAGCTTGCTTACAGCTCCCCGAAGCATATCGGTGTTCGTCCCGTCCTTCATCGGCTCCTAGTGCCAAGGCATCCACCGTGCGCCCTTTCTAACTTAACCGTTAAAAAGAATCACTATGTGATATCTTGTGTTACTAATTGAATGTGATGTCTACTGTTATCTAGTTTTCAAAGAACACGTTTCGAAGGAATGATCCTTCAAAACTAAACAAGACAGGGAACGTTCTGTTTATAAGACCCAAGGTCTTATATTCCGTATAATATCCTTAGAAAGGAGGTGATCCAGCCGCACCTTCCGATACGGCTACCTTGTTACGACTTCACCCCAATCATCTGTCCCACCTTCGGCGGCTGGCTCCTAAAAGGTTACCTCACCGACTTCGGGTGTTACAAACTCTCGTGGTGTGACGGGCGGTGTGTACAAGGCCCGGGAACGTATTCACCGCGGCATGCTGATCCGCGATTACTAGCGATTCCAGCTTCACGCAGTCGAGTTGCAGACTGCGATCCGAACTGAGAACAGATTTGTGGGATTGGCTTAACCTCGCGGTTTCGCTGCCCTTTGTTCTGTCCATTGTAGCACGTGTGTAGCCCAGGTCATAAGGGGCATGATGATTTGACGTCATCCCCACCTTCCTCCGGTTTGTCACCGGCAGTCACCTTAGAGTGCCCAACTGAATGCTGGCAACTAAGATCAAGGGTTGCGCTCGTTGCGGGACTTAACCCAACATCTCACGACACGAGCTGACGACAACCATGCACCACCTGTCACTCTGCCCCCGAAGGGGACGTCCTATCTCTAGGATTGTCAGAGGATGTCAAGACCTGGTAAGGTTCTTCGCGTTGCTTCGAATTAAACCACATGCTCCACCGCTTGTGCGGGCCCCCGTCAATTCCTTTGAGTTTCAGTCTTGCGACCGTACTCCCCAGGCGGAGTGCTTAATGCGTTAGCTGCAGCACTAAGGGGCGGAAACCCCCTAACACTTAGCACTCATCGTTTACGGCGTGGACTACCAGGGTATCTAATCCTGTTCGCTCCCCACGCTTTCGCTCCTCAGCGTCAGTTACAGACCAGAGAGTCGCCTTCGCCACTGGTGTTCCTCCACATCTCTACGCATTTCACCGCTACACGTGGAATTCCACTCTCCTCTTCTGCACTCAAGTTCCCCAGTTTCCAATGACCCTCCCCGGTTGAGCCGGGGGCTTTCACATCAGACTTAAGAAACCGCCTGCGAGCCCTTTACGCCCAATAATTCCGGACAACGCTTGCCACCTACGTATTACCGCGGCTGCTGGCACGTAGTTAGCCGTGGCTTTCTGGTTAGGTACCGTCAAGGTACCGCCCTATTCGAACGGTACTTGTTCTTCCCTAACAACAGAGCTTTACGATCCGAAAACCTTCATCACTCACGCGGCGTTGCTCCGTCAGACTTTCGTCCATTGCGGAAGATTCCCTACTGCTGCCTCCCGTAGGAGTCTGGGCCGTGTCTCAGTCCCAGTGTGGCCGATCACCCTCTCAGGTCGGCTACGCATCGTTGCCTTGGTGAGCCATTACCTCACCAACTAGCTAATGCGCCGCGGGTCCATCTGTAAGTGGTAGCCGAAGCCACCTTTTATGTTTGAACCATGCGGTTCAAACAACCATCCGGTATTAGCCCCGGTTTCCCGGAGTTATCCCAGTCTTACAGGCAGGTTACCCACGTGTTACTCACCCGTCCGCCGCTAACATCAGGGAGCAAGCTCCCATCTGTCCGCTCGACTTGCATGTATTAGGCACGCCGCCAGCGTTCGTCCTGAGCCAGGATCAAACTCTCCGATAAAGTAGTTTGACTGACTACGCACATCGCTGTGCGATTTTTAAAAACTGAATTAACAGGTACGTTTTGTCTTGTTTAGTTTTCAAAGATCATTTTGTTTGTCCGCTTTGTTAAAGCAACTTTATTAGTATACAACGTCACTTCTTCAAAGTCAACAACTTTTTTAAAACTTTTGGTGGAGCCTAGCGGGATCGAACCGCTGACCTCCTGCGTGCAAAGCAGGCGCTCTCCCAGCTGAGCTAAGGCCCCATAAAAATGGTCGGGAAGACAGGATTCGAACCTGCGACCCCATGGTCCCAAACCATGTGCTCTACCAAGCTGAGCTACTTCCCGATTTCCCATCTATTCTATTAAAAAATATGGCGCGCCCGAGAGGAGTCGAACCCCTAACCTTTTGATCCGTAGTCAAACGCTCTATCCAATTGAGCTACGGGCGCAAAACATAATGCCGAGGGCCGGACTTGAACCGGCACGGTAGTCACCTACCGCAGGATTTTAAGTCCTGTGTGTCTGCCAATTCCACCACCCCGGCGTGGATGGTATAGTTGGAGCGGAAGACGGGATTCGAACCCGCGACCCCCACCTTGGCAAGGTGGTGTTCTACCACTGAACTACTTCCGCAGACAGGATGTCCAGTTTTTCTAACTGTTATCCTATATAATGCGGGTGAAGGGACTTGAACCCCCACGTCATAAAGACACTAGATCCTAAGTCTAGCGCGTCTGCCAATTCCGCCACACCCGCGTAAAATGGTGAGCCATGAAGGACTCGAACCTTCGACCCTCTGATTAAAAGTCAGATGCTCTACCAACTGAGCTAATGGCTCTTCTACAAGAGACTTGAGTATTATATCATATAAAAGTGGTGCCGGCAAGAGGACTTGAACCCCCAACCTACTGATTACAAGTCAGTTGCTCTACCAATTGAGCTACACCGGCATAATGGTGGAGGATGACGGGCTCGAACCGCCGACCCTCTGCTTGTAAGGCAGATGCTCTCCCAGCTGAGCTAATCCTCCATAATTGCACTAACGTGCAATTGCTTGGCGGCGTCCTACTCTCACAGGGGGAAACCCCCGACTACCATCGGCGCTGAAGAGCTTAACTTCCGTGTTCGGTATGGGAACGGGTGTGACCTCTTCGCTATCGCCACCAAACAAATGCCTTCAGGATGAAGGTACTAGGCGTTTCTCACAGGATGTGAGAGCCCTTAGCGGAGTTTCCTTACCTTCCGCCTTTAGAGAGGTGTTCTCTCAAAACTAGATAACAGGTGTGACATCATTCAAAAATATGGTTAAGTCCTCGATCGATTAGTATCTGTCAGCTCCATGTGTCGCCACACTTCCACCTCAGACCTATCAACCTGATCATCTTTCAGGGATCTTACTTCCTTGCGGAATGGGAAATCTCATCTTGAGGGGGGCTTCATGCTTAGATGCTTTCAGCACTTATCCCGTCCGCACATAGCTACCCAGCGATGCCCTTGGCAGAACAACTGGTACACCAGCGGTGCGTCCATCCCGGTCCTCTCGTACTAAGGACAGCTCCTCTCAAATTTCCTGCGCCCGCGACGGATAGGGACCGAACTGTCTCACGACGTTCTGAACCCAGCTCGCGTACCGCTTTAATGGGCGAACAGCCCAACCCTTGGGACCGACTACAGCCCCAGGATGCGATGAGCCGACATCGAGGTGCCAAACCTCCCCGTCGATGTGGACTCTTGGGGGAGATAAGCCTGTTATCCCCGGGGTAGCTTTTATCCGTTGAGCGATGGCCCTTCCATGCGGAACCACCGGATCACTAAGCCCGACTTTCGTCCCTGCTCGACTTGTAGGTCTCGCAGTCAAGCTCCCTTGTGCCTTTACACTCTGCGAATGATTTCCAACCATTCTGAGGGAACCTTTGGGCGCCTCCGTTACCTTTTAGGAGGCGACCGCCCCAGTCAAACTGCCCACCTGACACTGTCTCCCCGCCCGATAAGGGCGGCGGGTTAGAAGGTCAATACAGCCAGGGTAGTATCCCACCGATGCCTCCACCGAAGCTGGCGCTCCGGTTTCCAAGGCTCCTACCTATCCTGTACAAGCTGTACCAACATTCAATATCAGGCTGCAGTAAAGCTCCACGGGGTCTTTCCGTCCTGTCGCGGGTAACCTGCATCTTCACAGGTACTATAATTTCACCGAGTCTCTCGTTGAGACAGTGCCCAGATCGTTGCGCCTTTCGTGCGGGTCGGAACTTACCCGACAAGGAATTTCGCTACCTTAGGACCGTTATAGTTACGGCCGCCGTTTACTGGGGCTTCAATTCGCACCTTCGCTTACGCTAAGCGCTCCTCTTAACCTTCCAGCACCGGGCAGGCGTCAGCCCCTATACTTCGCCTTACGGCTTCGCAGAGACCTGTGTTTTTGCTAAACAGTCGCCTGGGCCTATTCACTGCGGCTCTCTCGGGCTTGCACCCTAACAGAGCACCCCTTCTCCCGAAGTTACGGGGTCATTTTGCCGAGTTCCTTAACGAGAGTTCTCTCGATCACCTTAGGATTCTCTCCTCGCCTACCTGTGTCGGTTTGCGGTACGGGCACCTCTCACCTCGCTAGAGGCTTTTCTTGGCAGTGTGGAATCAGGAACTTCGCTACTATATTTCGCTCGCCATCACAGCTCAGCCTTATGGGAAACGGATTTGCCTATTTCCCAGCCTAACTGCTTGGACGCGGATATCCAATACCGCGCTTACCCTATCCTCCTGCGTCCCCCCATTGCTCAAATGGTGAGGAGGTGGTACAGGAATATCAACCTGTTGTCCATCGCCTACGCCTTTCGGCCTCGGCTTAGGTCCCGACTAACCCTGAGCGGACGAGCCTTCCTCAGGAAACCTTAGGCATTCGGTGGAGGGGATTCTCACCCCTCTTTCGCTACTCATACCGGCATTCTCACTTCTAAGCGCTCCACCAGTCCTTCCGGTCTGGCTTCACAGCCCTTAGAACGCTCTCCTACCACTGTTCGAAGAACAGTCCGCAGCTTCGGTGATACGTTTAGCCCCGGTACATTTTCGGCGCAGAGTCACTCGACCAGTGAGCTATTACGCACTCTTTAAATGGTGGCTGCTTCTAAGCCAACATCCTGGTTGTCTAAGCAACTCCACATCCTTTTCCACTTAACGTATACTTTGGGACCTTAGCTGGCGGTCTGGGCTGTTTCCCTTTCGACTACGGATCTTATCACTCGCAGTCTGACTCCCAAGGATAAGTCATTGGCATTCGGAGTTTGACTGAATTCGGTAACCCGGTAGGGGCCCCTAGTCCAATCAGTGCTCTACCTCCAAGACTCTTACCTTGAGGCTAGCCCTAAAGCTATTTCGGAGAGAACCAGCTATCTCCAGGTTCGATTGGCATTTCACCCCTACCCACACCTCATCCCCGCACTTTTCAACGTGCGTGGGTTCGGGCCTCCATTCAGTGTTACCTGAACTTCACCCTGGACATGGGTAGATCACCTGGTTTCGGGTCTACGACCACGTACTCATGCGCCCTATTCAGACTCGCTTTCGCTGCGGCTCCGCATCTTCTGCTTAACCTTGCACGGGATCGTAACTCGCCGGTTCATTCTACAAAAGGCACGCCATCACCCGTTAACGGGCTCTGACTACTTGTAGGCACACGGTTTCAGGATCTCTTTCACTCCCCTTCCGGGGTGCTTTTCACCTTTCCCTCACGGTACTGGTTCACTATCGGTCACTAGGGAGTATTTAGCCTTGGGAGATGGTCCTCCCGGATTCCGACGGAATTTCACGTGTTCCGCCGTACTCAGGATCCACTCAGGAGAGAACGAAGTTTTGACTACAGGGCTGTTACCTCCTATGGCGGGCCTTTCCAGACCTCTTCATCTACCTCGTTCTTTTGTAACTCCGTACAGAGTGTCCTACAACCCCAAGAGGCAAGCCTCTTGGTTTGGGCTAATCCCGTTTCGCTCGCCGCTACTCAGGGAATCGCATTTGCTTTCTCTTCCTCCGGGTACTTAGATGTTTCAGTTCCCCGGGTCTGCCTTCTCATATCCTATGAATTCAGATATGGATACCACTCCATTACGAGTGGTGGGTTTCCCCATTCGGAAATCTCCGGATCAAAGCTTGCTTACAGCTCCCCGAAGCATATCGGTGTTCGTCCCGTCCTTCATCGGCTCCTAGTGCCAAGGCATCCACCGTGCGCCCTTTCTAACTTAACCGTTAAAAAGAATCACTATGTGATATCTTGTGTTACTAATTGAATGTGATGTCTACTGTTATCTAGTTTTCAAAGAACACGTTTCGAAGGAATGATCCTTCAAAACTAAACAAGACAGGGAACGTTCTGTTTATAAGACCCAAGGTCTTATATTCCGTATAATATCCTTAGAAAGGAGGTGATCCAGCCGCACCTTCCGATACGGCTACCTTGTTACGACTTCACCCCAATCATCTGTCCCACCTTCGGCGGCTGGCTCCTAAAAGGTTACCTCACCGACTTCGGGTGTTACAAACTCTCGTGGTGTGACGGGCGGTGTGTACAAGGCCCGGGAACGTATTCACCGCGGCATGCTGATCCGCGATTACTAGCGATTCCAGCTTCACGCAGTCGAGTTGCAGACTGCGATCCGAACTGAGAACAGATTTGTGGGATTGGCTTAACCTCGCGGTTTCGCTGCCCTTTGTTCTGTCCATTGTAGCACGTGTGTAGCCCAGGTCATAAGGGGCATGATGATTTGACGTCATCCCCACCTTCCTCCGGTTTGTCACCGGCAGTCACCTTAGAGTGCCCAACTGAATGCTGGCAACTAAGATCAAGGGTTGCGCTCGTTGCGGGACTTAACCCAACATCTCACGACACGAGCTGACGACAACCATGCACCACCTGTCACTCTGCCCCCGAAGGGGACGTCCTATCTCTAGGATTGTCAGAGGATGTCAAGACCTGGTAAGGTTCTTCGCGTTGCTTCGAATTAAACCACATGCTCCACCGCTTGTGCGGGCCCCCGTCAATTCCTTTGAGTTTCAGTCTTGCGACCGTACTCCCCAGGCGGAGTGCTTAATGCGTTAGCTGCAGCACTAAGGGGCGGAAACCCCCTAACACTTAGCACTCATCGTTTACGGCGTGGACTACCAGGGTATCTAATCCTGTTCGCTCCCCACGCTTTCGCTCCTCAGCGTCAGTTACAGACCAGAGAGTCGCCTTCGCCACTGGTGTTCCTCCACATCTCTACGCATTTCACCGCTACACGTGGAATTCCACTCTCCTCTTCTGCACTCAAGTTCCCCAGTTTCCAATGACCCTCCCCGGTTGAGCCGGGGGCTTTCACATCAGACTTAAGAAACCGCCTGCGAGCCCTTTACGCCCAATAATTCCGGACAACGCTTGCCACCTACGTATTACCGCGGCTGCTGGCACGTAGTTAGCCGTGGCTTTCTGGTTAGGTACCGTCAAGGTACCGCCCTATTCGAACGGTACTTGTTCTTCCCTAACAACAGAGCTTTACGATCCGAAAACCTTCATCACTCACGCGGCGTTGCTCCGTCAGACTTTCGTCCATTGCGGAAGATTCCCTACTGCTGCCTCCCGTAGGAGTCTGGGCCGTGTCTCAGTCCCAGTGTGGCCGATCACCCTCTCAGGTCGGCTACGCATCGTTGCCTTGGTGAGCCATTACCTCACCAACTAGCTAATGCGCCGCGGGTCCATCTGTAAGTGGTAGCCGAAGCCACCTTTTATGTTTGAACCATGCGGTTCAAACAACCATCCGGTATTAGCCCCGGTTTCCCGGAGTTATCCCAGTCTTACAGGCAGGTTACCCACGTGTTACTCACCCGTCCGCCGCTAAC
This sequence comes from Bacillus sp. EU52, assembly GCF_037964975.1. Classification (NCBI taxonomy): domain Bacteria; kingdom Bacillati; phylum Bacillota; class Bacilli; order Caryophanales; family Bacillaceae; genus Bacillus; species Bacillus sp. EU52. The sequence continues at coordinate 90,160 of NZ_CP150177.1, read as the reverse complement.
ATCAGGGAGCAAGCTCCCATCTGTCCGCTCGACTTGCATGTATTAGGCACGCCGCCAGCGTTCGTCCTGAGCCAGGATCAAACTCTCCGATAAAGTAGTTTGACTGACTACGCACATCGCTGTGCGATTTTTAAAAACTGAATTAACAGGTACGTTTTGTCTTGTTTAGTTTTCAAAGATCATTTTGTTCACTTCGTTCAAGCGACTTTATTATTATAACTCGTTGACTCAGTGAAGTCAATAACTTTTTTTGAAGTTCTTTTTTTCGTTATCGCCTTGTTTAGCGGCAACGAATAATAATATACCACCTAGTAAATAATAGTGCAATAGTTTTTTTGAAGAAATACTAAGGAATTTAAAAAGAGCGGCATCCTTTCCCTATGGAGGATACCGCTCTTCTTTATTAGCGTTGTCTCATTTGCGGGAATAACAGCACATCGCGAATAGAAGGGGCATTCGTCAGCAGCATAACCAGACGGTCGATACCGATGCCTAAACCTCCTGTTGGCGGCATACCGTATTCCAGAGCTTCAACAAAGTCTTCATCCATTAGATGAGCTTCATCATTACCGGCTTCACGCTCTTTTAATTGCGCTTCAAAGCGTTCTCTTTGATCAATAGGATCATTCAGCTCTGTAAACGCGTTGGCATGTTCACGGCCAACGATAAACAGCTCAAAACGGTCTGTAAAACGCGGGTCCTCAGGGTTTTTCTTAGCAAGAGGAGAAATTTCTACAGGATGCCCGTAAATAAACGTTGGCTGAATAAGCGTTTCTTCAATTTTTTGTTCGAAGAATTCGTTGATGATATGGCCTACTGTCATAGAGTCTTTAATTTCTACTCCATGTTCTTTTGCATATTCACGCGCCTGTTCAACAGTAACCTCTTCCCAGAAATCAACGCCGGTCGCTTCTTTGACTGCGTCAACCATATGGATTCTTTTCCACTCCGGTTTAAGGTCGATTTGCTCTTCCCCGTATTGAATCGTAGTTGTGCCAAGCACTTCTTGGGCGATATGAGCGACAAGGTTTTCAGTTAAGCTCATGATATCTTTATAGTCCGCATATGCTTCATATAACTCAATCATTGTAAATTCAGGGTTATGGCGTGTAGAGACACCTTCGTTACGGAAAACACGGCCGATTTCATATACTTTTTCTAAACCGCCGACAATTAGACGTTTTAGGTGCAGTTCGATAGCAATACGCATATAGAGTGGAATGTCTAACGCGTTGTGGTGAGTGATAAACGGACGTGCAGAAGCTCCCCCAGGAATGCTGTGCATTGTAGGTGTTTCTACTTCTAAGTATCCATGATCATCAAGGTATCTTCTCATAGCTTGAATGATCTTGCTTCGTGTAATAAACGTATGTTTGCTGTCTGGGTTTACGATAAGATCCAGGTAGCGCTGACGGTAGCGCTGCTCAACGTCTTTTAAACCATGGTATTTGTCAGGAAGCGGACGAAGCGCTTTTGTCAGCAATTCAAAGGAAGTTGCTTTAACAGACAATTCGCCTACATTTGTTTTGAAGACTTTTCCGGTTACGCCGATAAGATCACCGAGGTCAGAAGACTTGAAGATTTCATATTGGTCGTCACCGACACTGTCTTTTCTTACGTAGATTTGGATTTGGCCTTCTAAATCCTGAAGATGGGCAAAGCCGGCTTTTCCTTTGCCGCGTTTTGTCATCATGCGGCCTGCGATTGTAACTTCAATCGCTTTTTCTTCCAACTCTTCTTTGGTTAGATCTTGATATGCCGAAATAACTTCTTGAGACTGATGAGTTCTTTCAAAACGTGCGCCGAATGGATCGATGCCGTTATCTCTCAGCTGATTCATTTTATCGCGTCTGACTTGCAGCTGATCATTCAATTCTTCATGGTTATGCTCTTCTTGACTCATTGTTATCACTCCATTACAGATATTGTTTCATGAAAAAAGCAGAAAAACTGCCAGCGTAAAACTAGCAGTGAGCAGCAAATAGAGGTGAGTATTATCCTACTTTTGCATTTTGAAGCTCTTTTGCCTCAACTTCAACCGTAAATGCATCTAAAAGCTGTACAAACTCTTCTCTCGTCTCGCAATGATTGATTTCATTACGAACGTTCGCATTGCCTTTCACGCCTTTCAGATACCATGCAGCGTGCTTTCTCATTTCTCTTACCGCTACGTTTTCACCTTTTAAGTCAATCAGGCGGTCAAGATGCAGTTTGCATACGGCCATTTTTTCGCGTACTTGCGGCTCTTCTTTTAATTCACCTGTTTCAAGATACTGAACCGTACGGTAAATCATCCACGGGTTGCCCAATGCAGCGCGTCCGATCATGACCCCGTCTACTCCTGTCTCATCGAGCATACGCTTAGCATCCTGCGGTGTCTTAACATCGCCGTTTCCGATAACCGGAATCGATACTGATTGTTTTACTTCTTTGATGATATCCCAGTTTGCCGTTCCTTCGTACATCTGCACTCTAGTACGGCCGTGAAGCGCAACTGCTTTACCGCCCGCACGTTCTACAGCCTGTGCATTTTTCACTGCGAAAATGTGGTCTTCATCCCAGCCCATTCTCATTTTAACTGTAACTGGTTTATTAACAGCATCCACTACTGCAGAAACCATTTCGTAAATCTTATCAGGATCGAGAAGCCATTTGGCTCCCGCATCGCATTTTGTAATCTTCGGCACGGGACATCCCATGTTAATGTCAATGATATCAGCAGTTGTGTTTTGGTCTACAAACTTCGCCGCTTCCACAAGGGTTTCCTTTTTTCCTCCGAAAATTTGAAGGCTCAGTGGTTTCTCACGTTCATCAATATAAAGCATACCCATTGTTCTTGCATTGTTGTAAAGGATCGCTTTGTCACTGACCATTTCAGCGCATACCAATCCGGCTCCGAATTCCTTTACAGTCAATCTGAACGCAGAGTTGCAGACACCAGCCATAGGTGCGAGCACAACCCGGTTTTTCAATTGAATATCTCCGATTTTGAACAATTTTTCTCCTCCTTTCATTTGTTCTATTTTTCTGGCGGCGCCAATTCGTCCGCACTTATATTTAAAACATCTGCTGCATCTTGAATGATGGCAGCTGACGGCAATCGGTTTCCGCGTTCAATTTCGCCGAGAATAGAAACTGATATACCTAATGCTTTTGCAAATCCTTCTTGAGTATAACCTTTCAGCTTTCTGAATGCACGAATTCGTCTACCCCAGATTTCTGCTTCCATACTCTTACACCTTCTTGGTCTGTTTCGGCGCTTGTAGCCTCTTTTTCAACCTGCTGGCAAATTTCCGCAAGCGGCGCAAGGACAAACAAACGCTCATACATTCTCGGATGCGGAACAATTAGTTGCTCTGTTTCAATATTTTCACGATTAAATAACAAAATGTCAAGGTCTGCCGTCCGCGGCCCCCATCTTACTTCCCTTGTTCTGCCTAATTCATTTTCTATCTGCTGCGTCAGTTCAAGGAGTTCAAAAGGGTTCAGTGATGTCTTGATTTCAACAGCCATATTCAAAAATTGAGCTTGATCTTCGTATCCGACCGGGTCAGTTTCATAAATAGACGACACTTTAGTGACTGTCACCGCAGCATGCTGATGCAGTAAAGCCACTGCTTGCCTTAAATACGTTTCTCTATCTCCAATATTAGATCCAAGTGCAATATAAGCTATGTTGTTCATGACTTTTTTCTCGTAATTTCAATTGCTACTGATTTATAGTGTCCGGGAATTGGCGGGTCTGGCTTAATCACTTTCACCGTACATTGCTGAACAGGCTGAAATTTTTCGAGAACAGTGCCAGCAATACGTTCCGCCAGCGTTTCTACCAATTTTACAGGCTCCCCTTCCACGATATCTTTACATACGTGATAGAGCTCAGCATAGTTGATCGTTTGCTCAAGGTCGTCTGTTTGTCCGGCTTTGCTTAAATCCAGCTCAGCGGTTAAATCGACTTTAAACCGCTGGCCAAGTTTGTTTTCTTCTTTGAACACACCGTGATATCCGTAAAACTCCATACCTTCTACATAAACTTTATCCATGGTGCACCCCTCCCTTATTCAGCATCGCGTCCATCATTTTCGCCATTCTGGCAATTTGCTTTACATCATGGACCCTGACAATGTCACAGCCTTTTTGAATGCCGAGACACACAGTCGCGCCTGTGCCCTCAGCCCGCTCCTCAGGCGGAAGATCCAGAACACGTCCGATGAATCTTTTTCGGGAGGTTGCCAGAAGAACCGGATATCCCAATCCGCTGAAAATCTCTAGTTTGTTCATCACTGCCAAGTTATCGTGATAGGTTTTCGCGAAACCGATACCGGGATCAAGAATAATGTTCTTCTCGTCTACTCCGGCCTCAACAGCAATTTTTACACTCTCCATTAAGTCCGACAGCATATCCGGCAATAAGTCATTGTAGTTTCTTTCAGGGCGGTTATGCATGAGAACAATTGGAACATTATGTTCAGCTGCAACGGAAGCCATCTTCGGATCATGTTTGGCTCCCCAAATATCATTGATAATGGATGCACCGGCTTTCACTGCTTCATCTGCGACAGAAGCCTTGTACGTGTCTACAGAAATAGGAACACCAAGCTCTTTCGTAATCCGCTCAATCACCGGAATGACTCTGGACATCTCCTCATCCTCAGATACGCACTCAGCGCCAGGCCTTGTCGATTCCCCTCCGATATCAATGATATGGGCACCATCATTGATCATCTCTTCCGCGTGCAGCAGCGCCTTGTCCAAGCTGTCATATTTTCCGCCGTCCGAGAAAGAGTCAGGCGTTACGTTTAAAATTCCCATCACCAGCGTCTTCTCTTTATATGATAAAGCGCTGGGCTTAGTGTGGATTACTTGTGTTTGATCTATTGTGTGCTGCGCCATGCTCTTCCTCCCTTTTCATGAATCATGTTCTTTATTTCTTTTTTGTATAACAATTGAAGAGCGGAGGTTGCTTCTCCGCTTTGGCTTCCATAGTTTACTTCTTCTATTTTAATAAACGGGATGATTTCAAGAACCGAGTTCGTCATCCACGCTTCGTCAGCTGTCAAGAGAGCTTCTAGCTCATATCGGCCCGTTTTGAGCTCCAGGCCGATATTCTTTGCATTTTCTATGATAAAACGTCTCGTGACGCCGTCCAGAATACCAGTATCAAGCGATGGCGTATAGATACAGCGACCTTTTCTCCAGAAGACATTAGATATGATACCCTCTGCAACAGCTCCATCCTCCGTTAGGAAAATTCCCTCGACACGTGGATCATTTCCAATTTCCCGTTTCGCATACATATTATTTAGATAATGATGAGATTTTAACCGGAACGATCCCTCAGGAGTGTTTCTCCGTATCGATAAAACCTTCCCTTCTTTTTGCAAAGGAAGGCTTTCTGGTTTCAGCTGATTCACAAAGCATAAAACGGTCGGCTTATCGTACGTCTGGGCGACAAAGCCTTTATCGCTGATCCCCGCTGATATGTTCAGTCTGACGCGGGCATTGCCATCCTTGATATCATTTAGCTTAAGCAGCTTGTCCAGCATCTCAAGGATCTCATGCTTTGAAACAGTATATTCGATTTGCAGATCCTTAAGCGCGCGTTCAAGCCTTTCTATATGCCAATCAAGCAAAAACGGGCAGCCTTCGTAGAGCCTGAAGGTTTCGAAAACACCGATCCCATATAAAAACCCATGGTCAAAAGGAGAAAGAACTGCATCTTTCTCCTCCATATACCGGCCGTTCACATATATCATCACGCAATAACTTCCTTGCGATATGTCTCAATAAAATTTCTGAGCATTTCTTTCCCAAAGGAGGTCATAATAGACTCTGGGTGAAATTGCACGCCCTCTATCGGGAGGTCATTGTGGCGAATAGCCATGATTTCTCCTTCTTTCGTTTGTGCTGTTACTGTAAAACAGCTTGGCAGCGTCTCAGGTTTTACGATCAGCGAGTGGTATCGCGTCGCAACAAGGGGGTTTTTCAACCCTTCAAAAATGGTCTTGCCGTCATGCTCGATATCCGAAGTTTTCCCGTGCATAAGCCGTTCTGCCCTAACAACATCACCGCCGAACACTTGTGCGATGGACTGATGTCCGAGACATACACCGAAAATAGGAATTTTCCCTGCGAAATGTTTAATTGCTTCGAGGCTGATTCCCGCCTCATCAGGGCTGCAAGGTCCGGGAGATATCATCAGAAAGTCCGGAGACAGTTCTTCAATTTCTTCGATTGTGATGCTGTCATTGCGTCTCACAACAAGCTCTTCCCCAAGCTCGCCCAAATACTGTACCAAGTTGTACGTGAATGAATCGTAGTTATCAATCATTAAAATCATTTCTCCGCTCACCTCATCTAATTTTTGTCTCTTCTTTGCTCAGCTCTAATGCTCTTTGCATCGCAAAAGCTTTTTTGAATGATTCCTTGTATTCGTGCTTCGGAACAGAATCAATCACAACTCCTGCGCCGGACTGCATAAATGCCTGCCCTCCGGTTGCATAAATGGTTCGAATGACGATATTAAACTGCAGATCGTGATTATATCCAAACCATCCTATAGATCCAGTATAAAGCCCTCGGCGTGTCGGCTCAAGTTCTTCTATAATTTCCATCGTTCTTACTTTCGGTGCTCCAGTAATGGTTCCTCCGGGAAACACAGCATGAATAATATCTACAGCGTCATACCCATCCTGCAGTTCACCTTGGACATTAGACACAATGTGCATCACATGCGAGTATTTTTCAATTGCCATGAATTCATTTACGCGCACAGACCCGTAACGTGATACTCTTCCCAGATCATTTCGCTCAAGATCAACCAGCATGACATGTTCCGCGCGTTCTTTTTCATTGTGTATCAATTCGTTTGCAAGCGCCTCGTCTTCTTCATTTGTTTTCCCTCTGGAACGGGTGCCCGCAATCGGTCTCGTCTCTAATAGCTTGCCCTTTTTGCTGACAAGCAGTTCAGGCGATCCGCAAATGATTTGGAAATCAGGTGTTTCTAAATACGCCATATAAGGAGAAGGATTTACTTCTCTCAAGGTTTTGTAAATTTGATATGGGTGGGCAGACAGTGACTGTGACTGCCTTATTGATAGATTGACTTGAAACACATCTCCGCTGGCAATGTATTGTTTGATTTTCTCTACAGCTTGTGAGAACCCATCCTCGGTAAATGGCGCCGCGAAGGAACCATCTGTTTCATGCTTCATCTTTCGCGAAGAGACAGCGGGAAGCTCAGTCAGCCACATCTGCTCTAACTCAGATAGCCTCACATCCGCTGTTTCCTGATCAGAACCATTAACATGAGTAATCAGCCATAGAGACTCTTCTTGATGGTCATAAACTGCTATATCATCAAAAACAAGAAAATAAATATCTGGTGTTTCTAGATCATCTAATGAGAGCATTTTAAAATTTTCAATGTACCGTGCGTAATCATAGCTGAGAAACCCGATTGCCCCGCCTTGAAAGTCAGGGAACTCATGATTCGTTTCTGTTTCCAGCGTTTTAAACCAGCTGTGGAAGGCCCGTAATGGATCACCTTCTTTAAACAGCATCTCATCACCATGCTTAATTGTAGTTATTCCGTCTTTTCCTTTCACAGTCGCAATTGGATCAAGACCGGCTATACTATATCTGCCGCCTCTTGCACTTTCAAGAAGTACATGATGTTTCCGGGATTGCGCAAGTTTCTCAAATTGTTGTAAGAATGAGTCTTTTTGAAAAGGTACTTTTTTGCCTGCCGGTCTGCGTTGTGCCATTTGTATCATTCCTCTATTTTCTTTTTTACTTGTTTTTAATTGTAAAGCAATGTTGTTAGTGAAAAAAGTGAATTTCTCTTCCAAGAATAACATTCGTCGCAGACATGGCATATTTGATGCACGAAATATAAAAAAACTCCCGGCGGACCGGGAGTTTTGGCTTTTTTTAATCGAATTGATACAGCGGCGTGCTTAGATAACGTTCGCCGTTACTTGGAATGATGGCCAATACTTTTTTGCCTTTTCCGAGTTTTTTTGCTACTTGAAGAGCAGCATAAATTGCCGCACCTGATGAGATGCCTCCGAGAATTCCTTCTTCACGTGCAGCTCTGCGGGCATATTCGAATGCTTCTTCATTCTTCACAGGGAAGATTTCATCATATACTTCAGTGTTTAAGATGTCCGGCACGAATCCAGCTCCTATTCCCTGAATTTTGTGGGGGCCTGGTTTTCCTCCTGAAAGCACTGGGGAATCTGACGGTTCAACAGCATAAATCTTGATGGAAGGGTATGCTTCCTTCAGCACTTCGCCCGCTCCCGTAATCGTTCCGCCCGTTCCGATTCCGGCTACAAATGCATCAAGCTGGTCATCACCGAATTGCTCAACGATTTCTTTACCAGTTGTTTGGCGGTGAATTTCTGGGTTAGAAGGGTTGTTAAACTGCTGCGGCACAAAGTATCCGTGCTTTTCAGCAAGCTCTTCAGCTTTCTTAATGGCGCCTTTCATGCCTTCCGCACCAGGAGTCAGCACAAGTTCAGCACCGTATGCGCGAAGAAGGTTGCGGCGCTCCATGCTCATTGTATCAGGCATAACCAAAATAGCTTTTAATCCTTTAGCAGCAGCAACCATTGCAAGCCCGATTCCAGTATTTCCGCTTGTCGGTTCAATGATTGTATCACCGGCTTTTAATTTTCCTTCTTTTTCAGCCGCTTCAATCATGGCTAAACCGATACGGTCTTTTACACTGCTTCCAGGGTTCATGTATTCAAGTTTTAGATATACATCCGCACTGTTTTCATCTGCAAGGCGATTTAATTTAACGATTGGCGTATTCCCAATTAATTCAGTAATGGAGTTTGCTACACGTACCATTCTCGACACCTCAATTTCCGACTATTTGTATTGGTATTATGTATATAATCTATCAATTTCAAAATTTTTTGTCAATCACTTAGTACTTTTTTCCCCATAAAACCAAGATACATCGGCTTCTTTCCAAAGTGTCTTAACTGTCGCTTTATCGCCTAGCTGATCCATTGCGATTTGCCGTCTGATCTGGTCCTTTACTTCATCAAATGAGAACGTTCTTGCCTTTAGTTTTTCTTTCAGCTGGATAATGGCATATCCGTTGCTGACCTTTATTGGTTCCTGAGACCATTCATCCTCTTTGAGTGTTTTCGCCTCTTCAATGTATGCTGATGGAATGTTGTCTGATGCCTCTGTGACAAAACCTAAATCTCCGCCGTATGGTGATGTATATCTGTCAGTGGATCTTTCGGCAGCGACAGCTTCAAAGCTTGATCCGCCTTTCAGTTCTTTCAGGACTTCTCTCGCTTCTTCTTCATCTTTTACAACAATGTGCCGAATTCGATACGAATCATCAAACTGATATAGTTCCTTATTTTTATGATAGAATGATTCCAATTCTTTGTTTGAGATATCGATATCCCTTGTTAACAATTCCTCAAGGAGGATATTATAACGAATTTGGTCTTTCCACTCTTTCTCCGTCGTATGTTCATCTTCGTAAAAGGAATTATTGACCGCTTTAATCAGCAAAAACTCACGATCAACTTCGCTTTTGGATATTTTAAGGTTGTTCTTTTTAGCCAGCTGCTCAACAACTCGGACATTGATCATATCTTCAAGCGTTGATTTACCATACTGATCTTCCATTTCTTTCAGCCATTCTTCTCTTGTCACACTCTTGCCCCCGATAGTCGCAATAGACTCACCGGATGACGATGCGCCGGCTTGGGATTTCGTCAGCGTATATGCAACAGCAATACAGCAAACCAACAGCGCCCCTAAAATAATGGTCCAGATTGTTCTTGATTTCAAACCTGCTTTCAGCCCCTTTTCTCAAATTAAAAACCCGCTAAAGAGCTTAGCGGGTAGTTTGGTCACGAAGCCCTTCCAGCTCTTCTTTTGTAAATAAGTACTTTTCATTACAAAAATGGCATACTGCTTCGGCTTGTCCATCTTCTTCTATCATATCTTGAATTTCTTTTTTGCCTAGTCCTAAAATGGCTGTTTCGAACCGTTCTTTTGAACAAGGGCAATGGAATCTGACAGGCATCGTTTCCAAAATCTCAGGTTTCTCGCCTAGGACTTCTTCTAAAATTTCTTCTGGTGTCAGCCCTTTCTGGATGAGCTTAGAAATCGGCTCTACTTGAGATAGACGCTGTTCAATTTTTGTGATTGTTTCATCATCTGTTCCCGGCATCAGCTGAATAATAAAGCCCCCTGCCGCAAGAATGGTATTGTCAGGATTCACGAGCACACCTACGCCCACTGATGAAGGAACCTGCTCAGATGATACAAGATAGTAAGTGAAATCATCTCCTAATTCTCCTGAAACGATTTCTACTTGTCCTGTGAAGAACTCGCGCAAACCTAAATCTTTTACGACACTTAACGTTCCGTTTGTTCCAACCGCACGTCTGACATCAAGCTTGCCTTGTTCATTTAAATCAAAATGAACTTGCGGGTTAGAGACATAGGCTCTGACTTCTCCTTTGGCATTGGCATCAGCTACAATAGCTCCGATCGGACCTCCGCCCTCGATTTTCACGGTCAGCTTATCATCGCCCTTCAGCATAGCGCCGAGCATGAGTGAAGCTGTCATTGTGCGTCCCAATGCAGCGGATGCTGTCGGCCACGTACCATGGCGTCTCTGCCCCTCATTTACCATATCAGTCGTTCTCGCCGCATAAGCCCGAACTTTTCCGTCATACGCAAGTGCTTTTACTAAATAATCCATTACTAAACCTCCTATACACTTCCTACGCGGTTTCTTTCATAAATCAATTCCAGCCCTTTTAGGGTTAAGAATGGATCAACGATGTCTATACAATCTGATTCGTTCGCAATGAGCGGCGCCAGGCCTCCTGTCGCAATGACCTTTGGTTCCTGTTTTGCCTGCCATTTCATTCGCTTAACGATTCCTTCCACTTGGCCGACATAGCCAAATAAAATCCCAGATTGCATCGCGCTAACAGTGTTTTTTCCGATAATATTGTCGGGCCGGGTGATTTCGATACGCGGAAGCTTTGCTGCACGCGAGTAAAGCGCCTCTGTCGAAATTGTAATCCCAGGGGCAATCGCCCCGCCCATGTATTGTTTGTTTTCATCAATATAGCAGTACGTTGTAGCGGTTCCGAAATCGACAACAATTAATGGATTGCCGTACAAGTGTATCGCAGCGACAGCATTTACGATTCTGTCTGCCCCCACTTCTTTCGGATTGTCATATTTTATATTTAAACCGGTTTTCATACCTGGACCAACAATTTGAGGCTCGATATGAAAGTATTTTGTGCACATTCTTTCTAACGCAAACATGATTGGCGGCACTACTGACGAAATAATAATGCCATCTATCTGTTCAAACATAAGCCCGGAGTGATCAAATAAGGAGCGCAAAATCATCCCAAACTCATCTTCTGTTTTATGCCTGCTTGTTTCTATACGCCAGTGATATTCTAATTTTCCATCATGATATACACCAAGTACAGTATTGGTGTTCCCCACATCGATAACCAGTAACAACCTCTATCACCACTTTTGAATAGTTTCTCTACTTTACTTTTTACAAACATTCTACAATACCATACACGATCAGCGGCTCATTTGTAAACAAATCGATACCAGAATTGGATGATTGTAAAAGCCGCAGCTGAGCCCATCATTTACATAAAAAAACTGCCAGCGTCAGCCGGCAGTTTTTTTAGAAAGAAAGCGAATTACTCCTTCGTATCGTCTTTCTTTTCTTCTGTTTTTGTCAGAATGTTTACTTTCACATCATCGTTCTTTTCATCATCTGAGAAATTACGCTCAGGTAATGTTCCATGATCGATAAGGTGTTTGATTTGTTCAGCGTCAAGCGTTTCAACTTTCAGAAGCGTTTGGGCAATCAATTCAAGCTTGTCACGATTTTCAGTCAGGATTTGTTTCGCACGCTCATAACATTCTTTGATGATGCGCTGAATTTCCTGATCAATTTCGTAAGCGATTTGATCACTGTAGTTCTGTTCGTTGTTGAAATCACGGCCTAAGAATACCTGACCGCCCTGAGACTGTCCAAATTGCAACGGTCCCAGTTTTTCTGACATACCGAATTCCGTAACCATTCGTCTTGCAATATTCGTCGCACGCTGGAAGTCATTGTGCGCCCCTGTGCTGACTTCACCGAAGATAATCTCTTCAGCAACACGTCCGCCCAAGAGGCCGACAATTTTATCAAGCAGCTCCGGCTTTGTTTGGAAATAACGGTCTTCTCTTGGCAGCATAACAGCATAACCGCCAGCCTGGCCCCGAGGAACAATCGTTACTTTATGAACCATATCTGCCTCATCTAAAACGAGACCGATAACGGTGTGTCCGCCTTCGTGATAAGCCACGATATTGCGTTCTTTCTTGGAGATAACACGGCTCTTCTTAGCGGGTCCGGCAATTACACGGTCCGTCGCTTCGTCAATATCACGCGCATCGATTTTTTTCTTGTTTTGACGAGCTGCTACAAGCGCAGCTTCATTCAAGAGGTTTTCTAAGTCAGCGCCCGAGAAGCCTGGTGTTCTCATGGCAATTGATTTTAGGTTAACCGTTTCATCCAGCGGTTTGTTTCTCGCATGGACTTTCAATACAGCTTCACGGCCAATCACATCTGGGCGGTCCACTGTGATTTGACGGTCAAAACGTCCCGGACGAAGTAAGGCTGGGTCCAAGATGTCCGCACGGTTCGTCGCAGCAATGATGATAATTCCTTCATTAGCGCTGAATCCGTCCATTTCAACAAGCAATTGGTTTAGCGTCTGTTCACGTTCATCGTGTCCACCGCCGAGACCAGCGCCACGCTGGCGTCCGACTGCGTCAATTTCATCAATGAAGATCAAACAAGGCGCATTCTTTTTCGCATTTTCAAACAAGTCACGCACACGGGAAGCACCGACCCCTACAAACATTTCAACGAAATCAGATCCGCTGATGCTGAAGAAAGGTACGCCGGCTTCTCCTGCACAAGCCTTGGCAAGCAATGTTTTACCGGTACCCGGAGGTCCGACTAAAAGCACGCCTTTCGGTATTCTGGCGCCGAGCTCGGCAAACTTGCGGGGATCTTTCAGAAACTCAACAACTTCAACAAGTTCTTGCTTTTCTTCGTCAGCCCCTGCAACGTCTTTAAATTTGACGCGTTTCTTTTCCTCTGTATACAGCTTCGCTTTACTCTTGCCAAAGTTCATGACACGGCTGCCGCCGCCTTGAGCCTGATTGAGCAGGAAGAAAAACAGAATAAAGATAATGACAAATGGGATGATGGTCGTCAGGAACGTCACCCATCCGCTTGTTTCTTGCGCGGGCTCAATCTTTACGTCTGTCTTTTTCAAAGCGTTAAATATCTGGTCTGCTCCCTTTCCTTCAGGAACATGAGTCAAAAAGTATTGATCTTTGTCGTAGTTTTTCAGCTGCCCTTTTACCTCATAAACACCTCTGACAGGCTGAACCGATACGCTATCAACTTTCCCGTCATCCAGGTTTTTGATGAACGTACTGTACGACATATTTTCTGTTTTCGGATTTGAGGTCTGGAAGTAGCTCACAACCCCGATTACTACTAATAAAATAAGTAAATAAAAAATGGTATTACGGAAGACCCGATTCATTCCTTACCTCCTCCCACAGTAAGCACAACTATGTTCAATAGTACCATAGAAAATCATTCCAATACAAACAATAACCATCTCGGAAGCAGGCTGCCGATCAGCTTTCATAAACTGCCGGTTTTAACACTCCGATATAAGGCAGATTGCGATAGCGCTCAGCATAATCAAGTCCGTAACCCACTACAAACGCGTCAGGAACTTCAAAACCGACAAAGTCTGCTTTGATGTCCGCTTTTCTTCCGCTCGGTTTATCCAAAAGGGTAACAATCTTAATTGATTTTGCTTTACGGTATCGGAAGAGCTCTACGAGATAACTTAAGGTTAACCCACTGTCGATGATATCTTCAATAATTAAGATGTCCCGGCCCTCTACAGATGTATCCAAATCTTTAATGATTTTTACTTCTCCAGAAGAAACCGTAGAATTTCCGTAGCTTGATACATCCATGAAATCCATTTCCAAATATGTATCAATATGCTTGATAAGATCCGCCATAAAAGGAAGTGCTCCTTTTAACACACCGATTGCCAACGGAAATGTATCTTGATACTCGCTCGTTAATTCTGCACCTAACTCTTTTACTTTCTTTTGTATCTCTTCCTCTGAGATCAGTACTTTCTCGATATCATGTTTCATCATGATTTTGCTTGCCCCCTACACTTTTCATGCTGTCTATATTGTAATACAATGCGGTCGCTGTTTGGAATCACAAGATCTTCAAAAATTGATTTTTTCAAGCCAGGTATCCAGATAATTTCACCGCTTGCGTCCGTCACAATCGGCCAGTTGTCTCTTTCTTGGAGAGGCAATTTCTTATCAATAAATATATCCTTTACCTTTTTTGAGCCGTTCATCCCTTTTAGTTTGATCCGGTCTCCAGCTTTTCTCGTCCGGATTGTTAAGGGAAATCGCACCTTTTTTTCACTTGTGATAAAAACAGCATTCCCATGTTCTTCAGGCGAGTCCGCATAATGCCTTGCCTCTATCAGATATCCATTAGGGAGCACTGCCGTTTCATCAGAAGCTCCGCTAATTTGGTATTCAAAGGGAACATTTTTGCACTGCCATTGTTCAAATGTAAACAAACATGTCTGATATGATTTGACCACCTTCAGTCCTTTCGGAAAGTCCAGTACTCCTGAAGGACTGCCATTTTCCGCCCAATCGAGAAACTGCTGAATGTGATGGGCTGAAAAGGATGATGGAACGTTTTCATAAAGATAGTTTAATATTAGTTGAACTCCTCTTCTTTGTAAAGGCATCGGGAGGGCAAGCAATTGAGAGGAATTGATTTCAACTGATGTATTAGACTGGCTTGTGATTACTTTATTCATTTCATCTTTCGTTAATGACTGTAAGAATTGCTCATCTTCCGTCAGTGCTTCACTCACTTTCTGAAACCTTTTATGCACATCCGGAGATTCCTGCTTCAAAAACGGGAGCACTGTTCTTCTGAATCTGTTTCTTGTGTAGTCATCTTTGGCGTTGCTTTCATCCGTCCGGTAGCTCAAGCCGTTTTCACGGCAATAGTGAAGGATCTCTTCCTTTGTAATGGTTAAGAACGGCCTGATGATCCGCCCTGTCCCAAAACGTCTAACCGGCTGCATTCCCGCAAGTCCCGTTCCAAGCGTACCCTTAGCCAGTTTCATAAGCATTGTTTCAACCTGGTCATCACCATGATGCGCAAGAGCCAGATAGTCCGCTTGGTGCTTCGACATGATTTCCTCAAAAAACTGGTAGCGACAATCGCGTGCTGCAGCCTGCTTATTGAGTCCTTTTTCCTGTGCATATGCGGTTACATTGATTTGAGCCGTTTCGCACACGAGCTGTTCAGCTTTACAATAAGCTTGGACAAAACGCATGTCCTCCTCGGATTCCGCACCTCTGAACCGATGGTCAACGTGAGCTGCAATAACATTCGCTGAACGGCCGCATAACGTATGCAACGCGTGAAGAAGAGCCATTGAGTCCGGACCGCCAGAAACGCCTACAATGATCGTCGCCCCTTTTAACGTAAGATTGTGTTTGTTTAAAAAATCTTTGACACTTTTCACAATGTCCTCCTCACAATGAGCAGGTATTTTAAAGATATTCATATCCTAACACTTTCAACCCCTCCAAGCAAAGAAGAAGCATAGGCTCTGCAGTTTGCACCATTCAGATTAAGAAAAAGATAATATAGGCGAAATAAAGCGCTAAAACACTGATCACGATCAGCGTTGTTTCAAATAACCCCCCCGACTTAGCCGGTTTCTGTTTTGGGGTATATCGCGTCTTCGTTATTTTTCCTTGGCGCGGTTTTTGCTGTCTATGTCGTGTGGCAGGCTGCGGTGATGCTTTTATAGGCTGTTTTCTTTGTGCTGCTTTTTGCCCCGCGTCTAGCATATCCTTTTTCATTTCATCTGCGGATTGATAATCTCCGTTCAAGGCTGAAAAAAGCACTTTTTTATACTTTTGAAGCAGAGGGTTTCCTTCGATGAGAGACCTAAGCTGTTCTTTGGGCTGGTTCGTTTTCTTAAATTCTTTTTTATGCACACTGTTGATCATAATCATGGCAACTGCGAACAGATCATAGGATGGCTCTGCCTTTCTTGTTCCATACCCCCAATAGCCTCTGTCATAAAACTCCGTATACTCTTTTATCGCCCGGCCTTCCTTTGTCGTGCCGCCCACATCAATGCAGCGGATCCTTGCGGGCGGACCAGTTACGATCAGATTATCAGGTTTAAGATCGCCGAATATCCATCCTTGCTGGTGAAGCACCGATAAGCTGGATAACAGCTGAATCATTAATACCGGTATCCACTCTGCTCCTTTATCACTGACATACTTCAAAAGCAGCGGCCCTTTTATGTATTCCATTGCATAAAATGAAACTTTCGTATTGGTACTGGGAATATAGGCATCATCCGTATCAAAAAAAGAAGGCCCCATCGTAACGGACTGGGCCTTTGAGAAAGATTTCAAGACATTCACTTCAGAAGTAATAGACAGGCTGTCATCACTCACCTTTAAGGCAACATGTCCATCTGATGCTTCTGCCAAATACACAATTCCATTGGCCCCTTTACCAAGCTGTTTACGCAATGTATAAGTGTTTCCATTCCACTTGCCTTTGATTGTCGTACCCGGCTTGAGGCTACATGCCAAACTCGTCAAAGCGTCGTTCATCATCTGCCAGCATGCCCCTTCTTGAGCGTATTTTCTCAAACTGCAGTGTCGCTTCACGAATCGCCGGACCTGTCGGCGTGATGCCGCCTGTCGAAAGCTTTGCAAAGAGTGTGGAAAGAGATTGCAGCTTCGGTGTCCAGTTCAGCACAAGCTCGACCTCTTGTTTTTTCCCGGGAAATATACACATCGCAAATTCGTTATTCCCGATTCGGGAATTGAGGCTTACAGACAAATCAATCAGCGCCTCTTTTACTGTTGGGAGCTTTGGCGCCATACTTGCACTTGTATCAACAAGAACCAACACCTGAAGATGCACCGTTTCTCCAAGCTCGTCGACCACTTCCATGACTTCGCCGCGTTTTTCCGGAGAAAGCTCTTCCATTTCCACATTCTTTCCGAGAATCTGTTTCAGTTCTTGATTGACTACACCTTGTAAGGTTTGCGTCATCGCTTTTTTTGTTACCATTTGAACAGTTTGTGAAAGCTGAGATGCATAAACGACTTGGTGCACGCCTCCTCCGGCAAGTGCAATCCCTTCGACTTCCTTCATTGCCTCAGGGTCAATTTGATTTTCTTCCATTATACCAATGACATTTACCGTAATCCCCTGCTCTTTAGCAAAAGCAGCCATTGCAAGCGGGTCTTCCCCATGGTTTGAGCAGCCATCCGTTATCAGCAAAATTTGATTTAAATGTCCGTTGTTCACATTCATTCCTCCTGGAGAATACGAGGATTCTCAGATTCATATATTCCCATCTTCGCCAGAAGAAATTTGATTTATACGGGAGCGTTATGAAATTTCTTGTTTGTTTTGAAAGATTGCCGGAACAGGAATGGATGCCCACTTCGGTGTATTGTGATCAATCCGGACGACAACAACAGTCATATCGTCCTCAATTTGGCCGGATCTTGTGCGGATGACTTCTTCCATAAGCAAATCGGCAATCTCCTGCGGGTCATTTGTTTTCAACCCTTTCATTTTACGTTTCATCCATAAGTCGTGATTTTCCACATGCTTAGGCCCCTCAAAAATGCCATCACTCATCATAATTAAGAGGTCACCCGCTTTCAGCTGTTCACTCACAACCTCCACATCAAATTCATTAATAATACCGATTGGCAGATTGCTCGCTTGAACTTTCATGACCTGGTCACCCCGTTTGATAAAGCTAGGCGTCGATCCAACCTTCAAAAATTTACAGCTGGCATCTTGAAGATCGATAATAGATAGGTCAAGCGTGGAATATATTTCGTCAGTTGTCCTTAGAGACAGTATGCTGTTGATCGTTTTAATTGCTATTTTTTCATCAATTCCCGATTCAAGGATTTTTTCAAGAAGCTTGATCGTTTCATTGCTTTCAAAGTGCGCTCTTGCGCCATTGCCCATTCCGTCACTGATTGCTGCAGCATATTTTCTGGCTCCAAGCTCCATCATGCTGTAGCTGTCGCCGGAGACAAGTCCGCCGCCCTTCGCAGCGTGAGCAGCTCCCGTGGACACCCTGTATGATTTTGTTGATCCAAAGGCGACATGGCTGTATCCATTCGGATGCGGAGAGTGCTGTTCGGCTTTCACAAGTATTTGTTCTTCCAGAATGTCAGAAAGCATAGGGGCAATGATTTTTTCACTTTCTCCATGTCCGCTGAACGGAATGGTCATTTCAATATCAATATTTCCTTGTTCAAGGCTATAGATCTCGACATGCTGAATCTCAATTCCGAAATGCTGAAGCGCCTCTATGATTTGCTCTTCCTGCAGAAAGTGCTGTTCTCGCTCTCTTTTTATTTCCCGAGAAAAGTCGGCCATGACTTCAGAAACGCCTAAAAGCTGTTCAGCAACAAGACGCCTGCTGTCTTGGACTTTTTTCTTGAGTGTCAAATGGGCATGATGATGTGCGAGCTCATCCTCAATCAGCTCTTCAACCTGCTTGGATTTAGAACAATACTGTTGAAACTCTTTTTTCAGCCTTCGGTTTGATGCATATTCTTTTTCCTCTGTTTCAAGCATAACTTGTTTCATTAAATCATATGTTTTATCAAAGTTCTGTACCCAGCACCTGTTTTTCTTGTAGCACGTCTGACAGGAATGCTCCGTGATTTTGCTTAAGAACAGATCAACTTCACTGTCATCCGTCTGTTCGTCTGATGCTTGGTAAAAGGTTGCAAAGCTTTCAGACAGCGCGTGAAATACATTGGAGAACTGGTCTACCTTCTGAGCAGTGACATCACGGATTTTTCTAGCGTATTGCTGTTGCTCTTGAAGATGCTCGACAGTTCCCGGAATATATCTCGCCACTTTCCTTGTAATAGATTGAGGTGTGAGCAAAAACAGGCCGACTGCGATTAATGACTCATAGAGCGTTGTCATCAGACCGGCAGAGCCTTCACCATATAAAGATATAAGAAGTGATCCAACGATCAGACCGATTGCTGCACCCGCTTTTTTCCCTTCCTTCAGCAAACCGCCCAATAAACCGGAAAAAGCAAGCAGACTCATTTGATATAGGTTTCCGATATTCGCCAAGCCAAGAATCAGGCCGGTCACAACACCAACCGTACAGCCGATGCTTGCTCCGCCAATAAAGGAAAAACTCAATACAACATAACGAGCCAATATATGTTCTGCCTGCATCCCTTGGTAGGACAAGCCGGCCAGCCCCGTTAAAACAGAGGCAATAAGAATCATAAAGCAAATGATTTCCTCTATTTTTAATGATTGTTTCACTTTTTTCACAGTAAAAATCGGAAGGCTCTGAAGGAAAATCAGTGTTAAGATAAACGACAGTCCAGCCTCAACGATAGCCATTACATAATCATAGGTTGTAAATACGCCATTTTGGGCATAAACAAACCCGGCTCTTGCTGCAGCCATGGAGAAGAACACGACAATCGGGAGTGCTTTAACACGATCGTCGGTAATGAAGGCAGCCACTTTAGAAAATACGAAGAATGCCAGCAATGCCGCCAGTATGAGCAATGAGTGCTTTGGAGATATGGTCAGCGCACCTGCAAGCACAGCCAAAACCGCATAAAACGCTTTGTCTCTTCTGATGAGAAGCATCGCTCCAAAGAAAGGAAGTGCGAAAGGAAGCACCTCGGATAATATGAAAGCCCGTCCAAGCAAAAATCCGATGACAACATAAATGAATCCTTTATAGAAAAACAGTGAATGCAAATGATGAGTCACCAGCTTCGTGCCCCTGTTAAAAAACGATTGGAGTTTTTCCAAAGCTTGTCCCGCCATTGGCCCGTTCACTCTTCTTTCTGCTTTTTCCATTCCTCTCATCTCCCACCTGTTATATTCGTTGCCTGTCATTATAGCGAAAGCACAGATAGGATTTTGTCAAAAGAAGGTAACAATACCAGAGAAGTCTTCGACGGTTTCTGCCTTGATATTCGTTTATGAAAAGAATTTCTGGAATGTTGTCTAAAAATGAAAAAAATCGGCTTCTGCAAGAGAAACCGATTTTTTAGGATGACCCGTACGGGATTCGAACCCGTGTTACCGCCGTGAAAGGGCGGTGTCTTAACCGCTTGACCAACGGGCCAAACAAATATGGTAGCGGCGGAGGGGATCGAACCCCCGACCTCACGGGTATGAACCGTACGCTCTAGCCAGCTGAGCTACACCGCCATATTGTTTTGTGCTTCTAAGCACAAGTTATATAATACAAAGGTTTGTCTCTTTCGTCAACAGAAACTTTAATGTTGTAATTTTCTGACTCTTAAAGAGAATGAGGATAATAAAAAAGCATCCGTCGGGATGAACGGATGCTTCATTTATTTTATAGAAAGCAGCAAGTTATCCTCTTCTTGCTCCGCGCCCTCCACGTTTTGATTCCGTATTGCGTTTTAAAGATGACAAGCGATCTTCGCTGTCTTTTAAAAACTTATTCATTTTCTGTTCAAAAGATTCTTTCGGACGGAAATCATTTCTAGGTCTGGCTTGCGGACGGTCTTTAGCTTTTTTAATAGATAAACCAATTTTCCCGTCTTTTTCAACGTTGATGACTTTCACTTCAACTTGGTCGCCGACTTTTAAGTGGTCGTTAATGTCTTTGACATAATTATCAGCTACCTCACTAATGTGAACGAGACCGGTTGAGCCTCCAGGCAATTCAACAAATGCTCCAAAATTTGTAATACCTGTAATTTTCCCTTGCAACTTGCTGCCAACTTCAATCGACATAAAAAAAGTGCTCCTCCTTAGGCTTATAAAAAGATCGTTTGCTTAATTATACCTAAATAAAAATTTAAGTGTCAACAAGGCTACTTGCTCTTCTTCTCCACATTGAAGATAATTTCTCCGTCTCCAGACATGAATAAGTCCCTTCTGGCAAGCTCTGTGACGTAATCCTCATCCTTCAATTTGGATATTTCTTCTTTTAAATCCGTTTGTTTTGTCTTTAAACTTTTCAGTTCTTTTTCAAGCTGTTCTTTCTTTTCTTCTTTTGCACTAAGGGAAGATGTTTGAGACCAGACAGAGCTTGCCAGCACAATTGCCGTCAGGAATACTAGGGCGCCGAATACAGTTAACCGTCTGTACAGCCCTGTGCGTCTTCGTTTCTTCAGCTGATTTTGCCGTTCTACTTGTTCTTTATAGTCGTTTTGTATTTCAGTTATCGTTCGTTCCCTGGAAAAATTCAAACCAGACGGTCCTCCTTTCATTTCTTCAAAAACCGTGTAATGGTCGTTCTTATGGTTATCAATAGTTTCTTCTTCTTTTTGAGAAATCCTGCACCTTTTTCAAAATAACGTCTAAAAGTTAGACGCATTTTCACAGGAAGAAGTTTCAAACATTGTTTCGCGATAAAACGGATCGGAAAACACAGAACCATGACTATTTTATATAGACACAGCAGGAGAAAACCTATCAGGCTGTATGTTTTCTTGAATAAAAATGCCGCCATCCAGATGATCGCTCCGCATGTCCACACAATAGGACGAAATAACACGTGCTGAATGAGTTTTTTGAAGAATTGATAAACAGAAACAACAAGGTAAATGACGAATTTCAGTATTTTTATATAGATTCGTTTGCAAAGGCTCTGATACGTCGCAACGCCCAGCAGAACCGCTAAAAAGATGTAAATCCTGAATTCTCCCTCATTTACATGAAGCAAGACATAAAAGAAAAGCAGCCCTTGCACAATCCAGAAAAGAATATCATGAATAAATAATAGCCATCTGGCTGTTTTGGCACGAATGACAAAGAGCCGGTATGTATCAAGCGAAGCACCAAGCCAGAGACCCATACCGGACATCGCCAGCATTGTATAGAATTGTGTCGTCAGCGTCATTTAAACAACTTGCTAAAAAACCCTTTAGCTTTATCCCCTTGTTGTTCGTCTAAGTACACTAAATCAAATACCCTGCCTTTAATCGAAACAATCCCTTTTTCCACATCAAGATTTTTCATCTGCAGGTTTTGGCCTCTGACGGAGAGCATTCCCATCACCGTTTCCAGCAGGAATTCTTCGTTATCAAAACTCTCCACATGCTTAACCCCAGAAATATCTAAATGCTTCCGGCCTTTCATTGTCACATCATGCTGTTCCGGAACAGACGAAGAACCTTTTTGATCATAATATGAATTCATCTATTCAGCCCCCATATCCTCGATACTTTTAGCATTATTACTGCATTGTATGAGGAGGGGGATTTTTTTAGAACAAGCCTATTCGCCGAGTTTTTCTTCTTTTAGAATCGTGTACATGTTTGCAGCTTCTTCTTTTTTCGTCGTGTCTTTCAATTCATTAACTTGAACCGTTACAAGCTTTTGGCCGAAGCGGACCGTTAGTTCATCTCCCGGTTTTACGTCAGAGCTAGCTTTAGCTTGGTTTCCGTTAATAGAGATTCGTCCTTGGTCAGCTACTTCCTTCGCTAGTGTACGCCGTTTGATCAGCCGTGATACTTTCAAAAATTTATCTAATCTCATATCTATGATCTCCTCTCAGTTTCTTTTGCTTCATTCCACAGTTTGTCCATGTCCTCAAGGGACATATCAGCCAACTCGACTCCCTCTTCCTTCGCTGTTTCCTCAATGTACGAGAACCGTCTCCGGAATTTGTCATTAGTCATGGTCAGCGCTTCCTCTGGCTCTATTTTGTAGAAGCGGGCTACATTCACCAGCGCGAACAAAATGTCGCCAAACTCAGCTTTAAGATTGTGTTCGTGAGGAGCTTCAGAAACCTCAGAAGAAAATTCCTTCATTTCCTCACTTACCTTTTCCCAAATATCGCTGACGTCTTCCCAGTCAAAACCGACATTCGCTGCTTTTTTCTGCAATTTAGCAGCTTTCGAAAGAGCTGGAAGGGTTTTCGGTACGCTGTCTAGTAACGATGATTCAGACGTATTTTTTTCGGCCTTTTTTATATCTTCCCAATTGGCCAAAACATCGTTTTCATCCTGAACCTTAACATCTTTAAACACATGGGGATGTCTTCTGACCATTTTTTCACTGATTCCTTTTATGACATCATCAATTGTGAAATAACCTTCATCTTCACCAATTTGCGCGTGAAGCAAGACCTGAAGCAAAACGTCGCCAAGCTCTTCGATCATATGGTCTGTGTCTTCTTCGTCAATAGCTTCGAGAAGCTCGTAACATTCTTCAATCATGTACTGCTTTAATGACTGATGCGTCTGCTTTTTATCCCACGGACATCCATTAGGTCCGCGAAGCTCTCTGATGATGCTTCGGAACGTGGAGAATTCGTGATAAAGCAGCTTCTCTTCTTTAATCGGCGGAATATACACACTTGTTAAGTTGTTCAAGGCGACATTGCGGTCCAGCTCAAATAATGGCACTGTCCTGATCTCCTCGCCACGGCTGCCTGCTGCAGTCACAATGACGACCTCATAATCATCAGGCAGCTTCTCCATCAATGTCAGCTTGACTTCAGAAGCCGTCATTTGGTCGTAAACCTGACATATGATCAGATGATGTCTGAGCTCAAGCTCATCCGCAGACAATGTGCCGGCATCCACAAATTGAAAACCTTCAATCGGGTCAATTTGCAAGGCATTGAATGTGGCATCAAGGAAACTTTGTCCCCCCGCGACTTTCACTTGAACGTTTTCCTTTTCCTGCCGCTCCGTCAGCAGCTGAACTGTTTTTTCTGCGACAAACGGATGTCCCGGCACAGCATAAACCACGTCCTCACGCCGCGCCGCTTCAAAGAGGGTATCCGCAATTTCTTCATATACCGCCTCGAACTGATCATGTTTCTCATATATATCATCAAAGAAACGGATGTTCTTCGTTTCTTTTTCAAGCTCCTCAATTAAAGGATGATCCTTGGTTCTGACATACAGCGTATCTGCCTTCGTCAGCAGCTTGTGTATACCAATTGTCAATTGGTCCATGTCTCCGGCACCAAGTCCGACGACTGTAATTTTACCCGCCATTTTGTTCTCTCCTTCTCATGAATTTGCTTAACTTGCTGCCGAATGGCACACTGTTCAGCTCTTCATCTGTAAATATTCCCAATCTCATCATACAATAAATAAACACCGCGCCACCAATGGCAACAGCAGAAAGACTCTCAATCACAGCCGCTCCTCTTCCTGTTGCAGGAAACAAGAAAGTCCAGAGACGCGTATACGCAAGCAAAACAGCTGACATCAAAAGAGCAGATCCAATAATCGGAATCAAAACGCCTCTAAGCTTATCGAGCCATTCCTTTTGCCGAAGCTGATACAAGTTAAGGCCGGCGACAGCCGCAAAGGAAGCAGCTGTCGCAAGCGATGCGCCTTCAATCCCATAGCGCGGAACCAAAAGTGTGTTTAACACCCATTTCACCGCAACACCCGCGCCCACCGCTATCGCTGGAAAAACTGTGTACCCCGCTCCCTGTAAGACTGCCGCTGCCGTTACCGCCATAGATGCAAACAAAATGGAGCAGCTAAATACTTGTAACGCACCTGTCCCTTCTCCATTTTGAAACAGCATGATATTTACCGGCTTTAGAATGCAAATCAACCCAGCCGATGCTCCTGTACCGAGCACAAGGCATAGTTTCAAAGATGACGTGATTTTTTCTTTCATGATCTTCAGCTCATTGTTTTTTACAGCCATAGAAATATACGGAACGAGTGACGTCGCAATGCTTACCGCGAAAATTGAACCGAGCTGCAGCAAGGGTTGTCCCCGATCATAGATCCCCTTTAGGCGTTTTGCTTCTTCGCTTGTCTCACCACCCGAAAGCAATGCATATAAATTCAAAGCATCAACAAGCTGGATAAACAAAAGCAGCAAACTGCTTACACAAATTGTAACCGAATATAAAAGCAGTTTTTTCGTCAATTCTTTTGTTGTGATGACATTTTCATTTTGCCTATCCGTTTGGTTGTCTCTATTCGTTTTAAACCAAAAAAACCCCAGTATCATCAATGCAACCAAACTTCCGGCAAGAGAGCCTGAAGCGGCTGCCGCTCCCGCAGTATAAAGCGAGGCTCCCTTTTTCACGAGCCAAAATGATAAACCCAAGAGCACTGCAACACGCAGAAACTGCTCTGTCATCTGTGATAAGGCTGAAGGGAGCATTTCGTGCCGCCCCTGAAAACCGCCTCTAAGCAACGCGACAAATGGGAAAAGCAGAAACGCGTATGCGGCCACTTGAATTAACACGGCTAGATGCGAATCCCCCATAAAGAGTGCAATAGGAACAGCACCCAAATATAAACAAAGAAATAATAAAATACCGATTAAAGACAAAAACAACGCAGATATTTTTAATATGGTGTGATGATTTTTTTCACTATAATCATTCATCAGCTTTGAAATAATGACTGGAAATCCTGATGTGGACAGCATGACCGCAATACCAAGAAAGGGATATACCTGCTGATATATATAAAATCCAACATCGCCGACAATATTTTGAAACGGGACTCTGTAAACAGCGCTTAAAATTTTTGTGATGACGCCTGCCAGAATTAAAACAAAAGCCCCCTGCCAAATCCAATGCCGTTTAACGCCTATTGAATCGTCCATCCAAAAGCTCCTTCCCAACGTCAGGGGCAATACGGTTCACGTATTACCGCGGCACAAATAAAAACGAGGTTATTATACCACATCCCAACCCTTGGATTCCTTTTTCGGCACGCATGAAAAAGAACAGCGTCCCAAGGAGAGCTGTTCTTTACATACCTATTTTCGAAGAAAGGAATAAGACCTACTGTTCCATTTGACGAGCCAAAAATCCAGCTGCTGTTTCAACGGCTTTATGCTCTACTTCGCCCATTGTCTGATCTTTTGAAAAGATCACCACAGCACCTATCGGATCACCGTTCGCCACAATTGGGCCTACAGTATAAGAATTCATGTCCTCATCAATTCCATTCACAAGCTGTACTGATTTCGCATCACTCTCAAGCACGGAGCTGCGCTGATCCATTGTTCTTTCCAGCATTTCGCTGATTGACTTGTTTAAGTAATCTTTTTTGGAGCTGCCGGACACGGCAATATATACATCACGATCACAAATCAGCACTGAATGGCCGAGGCTGTCGTAAAGCGCGTCTGCATACTCCTTTGCAAAGTCTCCAAGCTCACTGATCGGAGAATACTTTTTCAAAATCACTTCTCCGTCACGATCTACAAAAATCTCAAGCGGATCGCCTTCCCTGATTCTCAGAGTTCTTCGAATTTCTTTAGGAATGACGACCCGACCTAAGTCATCAATACGACGTACGATACCGGTTGCTTTCATCTCTGGTGCCTCTCTTTCATTTGATGGTATATACATGTGGGAAAGACCTAAAGCAGTTACTTTATGTACCTTCCGCCTCGCTTGAAATTAGTATCCGTCACATCAAATGTAATATACACCAGAGAGTAACAAAATTTACGTTGATGAAATGGTTTGCTTTTTCACATCTTTTAAGCCCTTCAGCATGCCCAGCACGGTGTCGAGCCATTCATCAGCACTACGGCCTTTCGTCTGTATGGAGATTTTGAGTTTTTTTCCTTCCATTCCCAGTCCGATTTGTCTGCCATATTGATTGCCAAGCTCAAACAGCTTCTGTCCGTCAATTTCAGCACTTGCTTCTTCAGAAATTGTCAATCTGACAGCATCTTTATCCTGCTTAATCAGCTCGACACGTTCCTGTCTCGCATAGACTTTCATTTCTGCAACAGTAAACAAGTATTCGACTTCTTTTGGATAGTTTCCAAAGCGGTCGATCATTTCATCTTGAAGCTCATTCATCTCTTCGATTGTCGCCACAGACCTGAAGCGTTTATACATATCAATTTTCTGTTTGCCGTCTTGAATATAAGTTTCCGGAATATACGCATCAAGCTCGACATCAATTTCTGTTTCAAACTGCTCTGTCTTCGCTGTGTCTCCTTTACGCTCCTCAATGGCCTCCTTCAGCATTTGTGAATAGAGGTCAAACCCGACCGAATCGATGAAGCCATGCTGCTGGGCACCAAGAAGATTCCCGGCTCCGCGAATCGTTAAGTCACGCATTGCGATTTTAAAACCGGAACCTAGCTCTGTGAATTCTTTAATAGCCTGCAACCTTTTTTCAGCCACTTCTGTCAGCACTTTATCCCGGCGATACGTGAAGTACGCATACGCCACACGGTTAGAACGACCGACACGCCCCCGCAGCTGGTAAAGCTGAGAAAGTCCCATCTTGTCGGCGTCAAATACGATCAGCGTATTGACGTTCGGGATGTCCACGCCAGTTTCGATAATGGTTGTGCTGACGAGAACGTCTGATTCTCCTTCAAGGAAACTTAGCATAACGGTTTCTAATTCATTTTCTGTCATTTTCCCATGCGCATATGCTACCTTCGCGTCAGGGACTAGCATTGAAATTTCATCCGCTTTCCGCTCAATGTCCTCTACCCGGTTGTACAAGAAATAGACCTGGCCTCCGCGTGCAAGCTCACGTTCAATCGCCTCTCTGACAAGAGCGCCGTTATATTCCACAACATACGTCTGTACGGGGAAGCGATTTTCCGGCGGAGTCTCGATGACTGAAAGGTCCCTTACGCCAAGCATAGACATATGCAGCGTACGCGGAATCGGCGTTGCTGTTAACGTTAATACATCAACATTGGCTTTTATTTGCTTGATTTTTTCTTTATGGGTTACACCGAAACGCTGCTCTTCATCAATGATGAGGAGCCCTAAATCTTTATACACGACATCCTTTGATAGCAGCCGATGCGTCCCGATGACGATATCAACCGTTCCATTTTTCAGCCCTTTGATTGTTTCGTTTGCTTCTTTTCTCGTTCTGAACCTGCTGAGAAGGCCGATATTAATCGGATAGTCCTGGAAGCGCTCTTTTATGGTTTCATAATGCTGCTGTGCCAAAATGGTTGTCGGAACGAGCAGAGCTACCTGCTTTCCGTCACCGATCGCCTTAAACGCGGCACGTATGGCAACCTCTGTTTTACCGTAGCCCACATCTCCGCACAGCAAGCGGTCCATCGGACGTTCTCTTTCCATGTCTTTTTTGATTTCGTGAATAGAACGGAGCTGATCCTCAGTCTCTTGATAAGGGAAAGCCGATTCGAATTCACGCTGCATCTCATGGTCAGGAGAAAACGCATAGCCCTTGCTCGCTTCTCTTTCGGCATACAGCTTAATTAAGTCGTCAGCAATATCCTGAACGGATGTCTCTACTTTTTTCTTGACCCGCTTCCATTCACTTCCGCCTAATTTATACAGCTTTGGCTCTTTTCCTTCGGAGCCGACATATTTTTGGACCTGATCAATTTGTTCTACAGGAACGTAAAGCTTGTCACTGCCCTGATAATGTATATTTAAATAGTCTTTATGAATGCCGTTGATTTCAAGAGTTTCAATCCCCAGGTATTTTCCGATCCCGTGATTAATATGAACGACATAATCTCCAATTTGAAGCTCAGAATAGCTTTTGATGCGCTCTGCATTGGTAAGCTTCTGTTTTCGCGGCTTCTTCTTTACACGGTTTTTGAACAGTTCTTCTTCCGTGATAACGGCAAGCTTCATTAACGGCAGCTCAAATCCCGATTGGAGCTCGCCTTCCATGATATAGACCTGTCCCTGAACAAGCGCTTTTTTGCTGTCTGTCATGGCAGCCTCGATATCATAATCAGCCAAAACAGATGACAATTTCTGTGTACGTTCCTTGTTTGCTCCTAAGAACACAACAGTGAAATTTGATTTTTTAAAACGCTCCATTTCGCCCGCAAGCACGTTCATTTGGCCATGGAAACTCTGCATTTGCCGGCCTGACACATTGACGATATTTTGCGGGCTCGTATGGTGTACATGCCGCAAAAATAAAGAGTAGTACAGCAGAGGCCGTTTTTGCTCAACCACTATTTTTTGGAAGCTGAATGACAAACGAATGTCATGCAAAATCTTCCCTTCCTCAAGAAGATTTGTTATAAACTCCGCTTCTTCTTTTTGAAGCTGTTCTTCCATCTCATGAATCCGACTGACTTCATCCAAAATCAGAAGTGTATTATCAGGTGTATAATCTAGTAAACTAGCAGGCTTTTCATAGAAATATGAGAGATACTTCACGAGCTCCTGATCTGTCTGGCCTTCAGACAAGCGTTCTTTATCGTGAGAAATATTCGCATGAAGTATTTCTTTTTGTTTGTCAGCCTTTAATTTTTTCAAGCTCGCGGCAAGACCACTATCGATTTTCTCCATCGCCCGCGCTTTTTCTTCCGGTCTGATAATTAATTCCTTCGCGGGACCGATATTGATCGAGGTAAGGGTCTCAATTGACCGCTGATCATCTGAATTAAAGCTGCGGATTGAATCCACCTCGGTGTCAAAAAGTTCAATTCTCACCGGATTCTCTGAAGTCAACGGATAAATGTCAATGATTCCCCCGCGAATACTGAATTCCCCGGGCGCAGAAACCATATCAGACCGCTCATACCCTACCTCTACCAGCCGTGAGGCAAGCTGGTCAGGTTCAATATCATGGCCTACTTGAATGAGCATCTGGCTGCTTTTCCACACCTCAACAGGCGGCAGCATTCTTCTGATTGCAGCTACCGGAGCAACGACAATTGGCGCTTCTCCATTCGTTAGTCTATTAATGACTTCTAATCGCTGCGCCCGCAATTCAGGGCTTGCAACTGCGATTTCTGATGAAATGAGTTCATTGACGGGGTACAAAAGGACAGACCGATCCTCTAGAAGTGAAGTCAGATCATCTGTTACTTTCTGGGCTTGATATAAGTTATGGGTGATGAGAAAGATAGGCTTATTCGTTTCATTAGCCAGAGCAGAAGTAAAAACAGAACGCGCGGAACCCGACAGACCCGCGAGCAGCTGTTCCTTCAGGCCCTCGTGTAAACCGTTGATGATGGATTTAAAGTCGTCGCTTTCTTTTATAAAGGTTTGAATGTTGTCCATATGGCCCCTCCTCTCTGTTTCCTGCGAGAACAGAAAAACGCTTTGGTCTAGTGTCTACACCAAAGCTTTTTATTGAATAAATGTGTGATATTCGTGGTAATGCGGATTTCGGTCAAGCGCCTCTTGGCAGTCTTCACATATCGTCAAAACATGGACATCTCCATTTTCTTTATAAGAAATCATATCGTTTCTTTCCTCATTTGTTAAGTGCTGAAATCCAAGTGAGTCTGTCGATACCATTGAAGATTCGAGACTGCCTACTTTCACTCCGCAATGACGACAATAATAATGCAAAGCCATACAAGGGACCTCCTGATGAAAAAGTCATTTTGGTGTAGTATGGACTTTGTTGTTACATTTTATACCTTTGCGTTAAATTCGTTCATGACTTCTAAAAACGGTTTACTCAAAGAAGCCTCACAAGCCTTCACAGATTTATCAACCGCTTCTTCGATCTCAGGTGCCTCCTCCTTGGTAAAGGAGCCTAACACATAATCAACGACCTTCATGCCGTTTACAGGCCGGCCGATTCCGATGCGGACACGGTCAAACTCGGATGTTCCAAGATGCTGGATCAGTGATTTGATGCCATTGTGCCCTCCGGCGCTTCCTTTCGTTCTTAAACGGATCTTGCCAGTCGGAAGGTCAAGGTCGTCGTAAATGACTGTCAAATCTTCGTTATCGACATCATAGTAGTCCATTAAAGGCCGCAAACATTCTCCTGATAAATTCATATATGTAAGCGGTTTAACAAGTAGAACCTTTTTGCCGGAAACAAATCCGGTTCCGTATAATCCGTTAAATTTATTTTGATTCAGCTCTATATTCCATTCCTTTGCAAGCTGATCTATCACCATAAATCCGACATTATGCCGTGTGTTTTCATAGTTCTTCCCCGGGTTTCCGAGACCGGCAATCACAAGCATGGCGAATCCTCCCTTAGTCACATAACTCCCGTCTTCATAAACGGGCTATAATTCTTCTCATTCTAGCACAAAAGACGTAACCGCGGGAGGGTTACGCCTTAAGCTATTATTGTTCGTTTTCACCTTCTGGCTGAGCATCGGCAGATTCCTCTTCATCGACCTCAGCTGCTTCCTGCTGCTGCGGAGGAAGGATTGAAGCCACAACCTCATCTGATTCATGATTAAAGGAGTAGTTACCGCCAGCAGGCAAATCTGCAATCGTCAGTACTTCATTTACATCGAGGCTTGAAATATCAGCCTCAATCGTTTGCGGAATGGCTTTTGGCTTGGCCTTTACAGTAAGTGCATATAACGGCTGCTGCAGTACGCCTCCGTTTTTCACTCCAATGGCTTCTCCGGTCAGATGAATCGGAACTTCCACTTCAATGTCCTCACTCATATTAACTACTTGAAAATCAGCATGAGTGATTTCATTTTTCAGCGGGTCCGTCTGCAGGTCTGTTACCATGACTGAGTGTTTTTCTCCGCTGACCTCAAGCGTAATGACTGCATTTTTGCCTTCGTCCCTCAGCGTTTTGATGAGCTCCACACTGTCTAGTGACACAGGTTTGTTGCCCGTATCCTTCCCATATATGATACCTGGAACATGTCCTGAAGTACGGATATTCCGAAGAGACGAACGAGTAAAGTCCGTTCTTTCTTTTGCCGTTAAAGTTGCCATATTCAGCACCATCCTATTGTCGTTTTAGTTGTCCTATTACAAACAATACCCAAAACGATAAAGGTTTAAACCTTTCAAAATCGGTTTAGCTGAAAAGGTAGCTGACAGATTGCTGCTCATGAACGCGAATAATCGCTTCGGCCAGAAGCGGTCCGACTGAAAGCTGCTTAAAGCGTTCAATTTTCTTTTCTTCAGGAAGCTTGATGCTGTTTGTCACAACAAGCTCTTTAATTGTTGAATTATTAATCCGTTCTACCGCAGGGCCTGATAGTACAGGGTGTGTACAGCATGCATATACTTCTTTCGCTCCGTTTTCAACGAGCGCATTAGCAGCAAGTGTAATCGTACCTGCAGTATCAATAATGTCATCGATGAGGATAGCAGTCTTCCCTTCGATGTTACCTACAATATTCATGACTTCCGCCACGTTTGGACGCGGACGGCGTTTATCGATAATCGCAATTGGCGCTTTTAGTCGGTCAGCCAGTTTGCGGGCACGTGTCACACCGCCATGGTCTGGTGAAACAATGACGATATCTTCAAGATTTTTGCCTTCAAAATATTCTCCTAAAATCGGAACACCCATTAAGTGGTCAATCGGTATATCAAAGAATCCTTGAATTTGCGGCGCATGCAGGTCAAGTGCAATCACACGAGTCGCACCGGCTGTTTCAAGCAGGTTAGCGAAAAGTTTAGCTGTGATTGGCTCACGGGATCTTGCTTTTCTGTCTTGACGCGCATAACCGTAATAAGGAATAACAATGTTAATCGTTTTTGCAGAAGCGCGTTTTAACGCATCTACCATAATCAGCAGTTCCATAATATGCTCGTTAACGGGGTCACTTGTAGACTGGATGATGTAACAATCACATCCACGAATACTTTCTTCGATATTAATTTGGACTTCCCCGTCACTAAATCTTGTGACAGAACATTTCCCTAATTGAACTCCAACTATATCTGCGATTTCTTTTGCAAGCTCTGGATTCGAATTCAAAGAAAAAATCTTTAAATTCTTATCTCCGTATTGATTAGACATGGATAAACCTCCGAATTTAGGATTATTTTTTATGAATATTTTTCACATAATCGTCTTTATTTACTTGTCTCGCTCTGGCAATAGCAAGTGCTTTTCCAGGTACATCTTCCGTAACAGTTGAACCTGCCGCCACATAAGCGCCTTCTCCGACTGTGACAGGGGCAACCAAGTTGGAATTGCAGCCGATAAACGCGCCATCTTCAATTTTTGTCAAATACTTATTCTTTCCATCATAATTGACAGTAATTGAACCGCAGCCCAGGTTTACATCAGTGCCTACCTCAGCATCGCCGACATAGCTTAGATGAGATGCCTTGCTTCGGTCTCCGAATTGAGTCTTTTTAATTTCTACAAAATTCCCGATCTTCACTTCATTCCCGATGACAGAATCAGGTCTGATGTGAGCAAAAGGTCCTATGTTTACATCATTCCCCACTTTACTGTGATTGACTACCGATTGTTTAATAACCGTACGGCTGCCAATGGCACTATTCATAATCTCCGTATGAGGGCCAATAATCGTATCTTCTCCGATTTGCACCTCACCTTTAATCACAGTTCCAGGGTAAATCACAGTATCGCTTCCGATAACAGCGTCAGGAGAAATATACGTATTCATCGGGTCAATCAACGTCACGCCATTTTGCATATGCCGTTTATTAATACGCTCTTTCATAAATTGTTCTGCCTGAGAAAGAGCAACTCTATCATTAACTCCGAGCGTTTCTTGGAAATTACCAGTCTGGTAAGCGGCAACAGTTTCGCCTTCATTTTTAAGAATCTCTATGACATCCGGCAAATAATACTCGCCTTGGGCATTATCATTAGACACCTGATCAATAGCCCGAAATAGCGCTTCATTGTCAAAACAATACGTACCGGTGTTGATCTCAGTTACAAGACGTTCTTCTTCAGAGGCGTCCTTATGCTCAACGATTTTTTGAACCGCTCCGTTTTCGCTGCGAATAATGCGGCCGTATCCGGTTGGATCTTCTGCAACCGCAGTTAAAATCGTAGCTTTCGCTTCTCTTTGTGTATGTTCTTTCAGCATCTGTTCCATCGTCTCTGCTGTCAAAAGCGGCGTATCTCCGCAAATGACAATTGTGACGCCTTTTTCGTCAGCAAGAAATGGCTGCGCCTGTTTTACAGCATGAGCAGTGCCAAGCTGTTCTGCTTGAAGCGCGTACTCGCTTTTATCACCAAGCTGCTTTTTCACTTCTTCCGCACCATGTCCAACAATCGTGACAAGCTTCGATAAAGATAATTTTAAGGCTTCGTCCACGACGTGCTCTACCATAGGCTTACCGCAAACTGGATGAAGGACTTTATAA
This sequence comes from Bacillus sp. EU52, assembly GCF_037964975.1. Lineage (NCBI taxonomy): Bacteria > Bacillati > Bacillota > Bacilli > Caryophanales > Bacillaceae > Bacillus > Bacillus sp. EU52. Next base: position 55,943 of record NZ_CP150177.1, on the reverse strand, counting down.
AGCTTCGATTTCATTCTCGTTCCTTGTCCAGCCGCTAAAACAACTGCAAACCGCTTATCCATTTATTGGCCTCCAATATCCCTTTTATCCATAGAAAAATATATCCTAAATATCTTCTGATTTCAAGGAGACTTCATGAAGTGCAAGAATTTTCTATTGAGTGCAACTAAGTTTGAAAAATCAGAATTAAAAAAGGACCGCCGGCAAAAGGCTTATGTCAGCCCTTTCAGCAGTCCTTGCTTTTTGGTTATTTTTTAAGAAGCTCCAGCTTCTTCGAATTCTAATGCTTCAGTGTCACCCAGACGATGATACTCATTTAACACGGCATCTTGAATCTTTCCTCGCGTGCTTGAATTAATAGGATGAGCAATATCGCGGAACTCTCCATCAGGGGTGCGTTTACTCGGCATCGCAACGAAAAGACCATTGTTTCCATCAATCACACGAATATCATGTACAACAAATTCGTGATCCAGCGTGATGGATGCAATCGCTCTCATGCGACCATCGGTATTCACGCGGCGTAATCTTACGTCAGTAACTTCCACAGTAGTTCACCACCTTTTCCCTATATAAAAGCATTAGTGTATCAATTCCACGATTTTTTCTGAAATCCTGCTCGTTTTTAAAATATTTTTTGAAAAAATAGGATATAGTTACACAATTAGGTCATAAAGCTTTCATTTCGGGCATAAGGTAAATAAAAAAGTGATCCCGGGCTCTCCCAGAATCACTTTTCTTATTATTTCACCAGTGCAATAACTTCAATCTCGACTAACGCATCCTTCGGGAGTCTCGCGACTTCAACACAAGATCTCGCCGGTTTGTGAGTGTCAAAGTATTGTCCGTACACTTCGTTTACTGCCGCAAACTGTTCCATATCCGCGATAAATACAGTTGCTTTTACAACTGTTTCAAAAGAAGCACCCGCTTCTTCCAGAACCGCCTTTAAATTGCTGAATACTTGATGAGTCTGCTCCTTAATATCGCCGTTCACCATTTCGCCTGAAGGAGTCAAAGGGATTTGGCCTGAGCTGTAAAACATATTGTTGACGATAATCCCTTGTGAATAAGGTCCGATTGCCGCTGGGGCATGTTTTGTGTGGACTGCTTTTGTCATGATTCTGTCTCTCCATTCTTTAAAAGATTGTCTTTAAAAAAACGCAGAAAATTGCCATTCTGAATTTCAATGGACTTCTCTTTCATGTTGATGGTTGAAAGAGTAAGAAGTGACATATATTCGTCAACAAGACGTTCATCTACTCCTTCGGCTTCAACTAAGACGCCGATTCCCGCCACATTTGCGTTAAACTCATCCAACAGGTTAATCATACCATTAATGGTGCCGCCTGCTTTCATAAAGTCATCAATAATGAGTACGTTTGAACCCGTTTTCATGCTTCTTTTCGCAAGTGACATTGTTTGAATGCGGTTTGAGGAGCCTGAAACGTAATTAATGCTGACTGTGGAACCCTCTGTTACCTTATTGTCTTTACGAACGATCACAACAGGCACATTCAAATAGCTTGCAGCTGCATACGCAAGAGGGATGCCTTTCGTGGCAACGGTCATGACAACATCAATTTCGCGTTCTGCAAACACGGAAGCAAACAGCTTCCCTACCTTGGAGAGTACAGATGGCTTTCCTAAGATATCCGTTAAATATACATAACCGCCCGGAAGGATACGCTCAGGATTTGCCAGCGACTGTCCAAGTGTCTGCACAAACTCTTCAGCTTCAGCCTGCTTCATTTTCGGAATATATTTAACGCCTCCGGCAGCCCCGGGAACAGTAAGCAAAGTACCAATCCCCTGCTGTTCAAAGGTTTGTTTAATAATTGTTAAATCTTCACTGATCGATGATTTTGCAGATTCATACCGCTCAGAGAAAAAGGTTAGCGGTATTAACTCGTGCGGATGGGTTAACAAATAATTTGTTAAGTCCACCAATCTGCCGCTGCGACGAAACTTCATGAACTTACCCCCAAAATCCGAATATTTTAAGATCAATATAACTTAACATACGGATTTAATCAAGAGCGTTCTGTTCGCCGATCATTCTCACCGCATAAACTTGATCGCAGAAGCCTCTTAACCCGTTATAAATTCTCTGCACCTTCGACTCATACTGAACCAGTCCAAACACTGTCGGGCCGCTCCCGCTCATTAACACGGCATCTGCACCAAAGCGTTTCATCTGGTTTTTGATCATCGCAACTTCAGGATGCATATCGAGTGTAACAGATTCAAGCACATTGCCTAACCGGCTGCACATCTTCTGAAAACTCTTCTCTTCTATCGCCTCGATCATGCCTTGTACATCGGGATGCTCTATACCATCCAGTTTCAGCGCTCTGTACACTTCAGCAGTTGAAACACCGATTGTCGGCTTCGCTAAAATGACCCAGCAGTGCGGAGGCGTGCTGATATGTTTAATTTTCTCGCCGCGCCCTGTTGCTAATGCAGTTCCGCCATAGACACAAAATGAAACGTCAGAGCCAATTTCCGCTCCAAGCTCAGCAAGCGTTTCCGCGGACAGATTTAAATTCCACAGTCTGTTCAGCCCTCTGAGTGTCGCCGCCGCATCACTGCTTCCGCCGGCAAGACCGGCAGCCACCGGAATTACCTTCGTAATCATGATGGAAACTCCCTTTTTCACGTTGTATCTGTCCTTGATCAGCTTGGCAGCCTGATAAGCTAAGTTTCTTTGGTCATCAGGCACAAATCGGTTGTGGGAGGAAACCCTCACTTCATCCTCTGCAAGCTCCGTCAATTCAATTCGATCAGCTAAATCAATTGTCGTCATGATCATTTCGACTTCATGATAGCCATCCGGGCGTTTTCGGGTGACGTCAAGTGACAGATTGATCTTAGCTGGCGCTTTTTCTAAAATACGCATAGCTTTCACCTACTTCTCCATCTAAACATAAGTATGAACATTGTATCACATTTGAAGTACAGGATGAACATATCCATATTCAGCCCATTATGTATTTAAATCCAAAATAAAAAAACCAGGGAACAGCACGTCCCCCGGGTCACATCCTTATCGGTTATTCTGATTCTGAGCCATTTGCTGTTCGGCGATTTCTATAGCGCGCTTTACCATGTTACCGGCATCGCGAGCCCGAATTTCGCCCCAGCCGCCATTTTTTACTGTGTCATAAAAACCAAGGTCTTTAGCCAGCTCATATTTAAACTCATCTGACATAACTCCACGACGTCTGCCCAAACGAAACAACCCCTTTTTTAGAAGTGATAGCCATTCGTGCACGTCACGATAATATGTGACTGTTTTATCTTTTGTTAAATCAGATGGAACTTTCGTTAAAATTATTGGAAACCAAAAAAGGGCAAAACAAAAAGCAGTAAACAAAAGGTTCACTGCCCGTTAAAATGCCACTGAGCTTGCGGCGTCATCATTAAATGTCAGCTCAACAGTCTCAGTCAAAATATCAGCATAACTGTATGAAACTCTTTCAAACGAGTTCTCGTCTTGATCTAGTTGTATCACAAAAACAGAAGGGTACGTCTCAGCTAAAATGCCCGAACGCTCAATCGTTTTTCGGCGGCCACCGTTTGCTTTTAACGTCAGCCTTTTACCTAAATTCCCATCAAGCGATCTTTTAATATCGGACAACGTCTTCGCCATTGCATCCACCTCACTACATTTATTGTACAACACGAGCCCATTTTTGTCAAATAAAATTTAAATTATATCAACGTTAATAAGACGTTGTCAATAAAATTATTTTGACAAAATTCTATGATTCCTCAATTATGTTCCGCAAGTTTCGGTAAATTATGTATCATTATGTAAAATAAAAAACCCGCATAGCTCTCCTATGCAGGTTTTCAACTGTTAATTGGACTTATAAGGCATACCAATTCTCAGAACTCCTCTTGTTTCAATACCTCCAAGCCCTTTCTCTCTTGTCAGCGTATTACGGAGCACTTCCCATACATTAATCCGTTCCATAAACGGCGTAAAGCTGATCTTCGCGACGATATATACCGGATCAAGCGCATGAATATTGACTCTTGACGGTGAACTCGCAAAATTCGCACCCGCTCTGATGAGTGATTCAAAATGGGATTGGCAGGCCCCCGCAAAAATAACAAGCTGATCTAAGTGAGGGATCTTTTTTCGGGCTGTTTGAACAGTTTCAACAAAGTGCTTAGAATGTCTGTACGCATTCAAATCATCAATGCCGCCCTTTTGCTTCGAATACGCATCATGCCCTGTGATCACCAGGATATCAGGTCGATATTTGTCGAGCAATTCTTCAATAGAAGCAGACATTTTCTTTTCATGGCAATGGATGCCATAGACCGGCACTCCAATTTTTTTATAGACATTCAGGCATTTTTTCAGATATGCTTCGTCACCATCCAGATGAAGCACTTTGCCCGGCATATGGAAATAATGCTCCTGATGCTGATATTGGCTTGTCGCATAGTACTCCTGTTTTTCTCTGAGCAGTTTATAATCCTGGCGGAGCAATTCGAGCGACTCATTCATTCTGCTCTCATCTTTCTTTTTCCGCATCATCTGCTCATCTTTTTTCACTGCCACCAGATCAGAAAAATCCGAATCAGCAATCAGCCTGACTTCATCTCCATGCAAAATGGCAATTGAATTTCCTTTGCTTGTTTGCTCTATTCCTATAATTCGAAACAAAACATCCATCTGATAGGATTTTCTGGCTACCATATCCCCTATTTGAAATTGCACATTCCTCACTCCACACATAGACTAAGCCTCATCATGAAAGAAAGAGCCTTGAGAAAGCGCCTTTTTTCGCTGAGTCCAAGTTTTTTCTTATCATTGAATGAAAGGTCCTTCTCTAGCCTATGTAGCGGCAGTCCATGTGGTGCGCAAAACAAAAAGCCCTTTTAGAAAAGGGCTTTATACAATCCGTTAGACAGCGCTGCGAACTCCTCAATAGACAGGGATTCACCTCGGCGCTTACCGTCAATATTTGTTTCTTCAAGCACTTGCTCGATTGTTGATTTTTGCGCTTTTCCTTCAGGCAGATTGTTAACTAAGTTATTGAGCAGCGTTTTACGACGCTGTGCAAAGCTTGCCTTGATGAGCTGAAAGAAAAAGGATTCGTTTTCCACGTCCACTGCCGGGCCGTCTCGGAGAACCAGACGGATGACTGCGGAATCGACATTAGGCTGAGGAACAAATACGGTTTTCGGAACGATCATCACCGTTTTGGCTTCTGTATAAAACTGCACCGCGATTGAAAGCGAGCCGTACTCCTTAGATGAAGGATCAGCCGCCATGCGCTCAGCCACTTCTTTTTGCAGCATGACCACAATTCCTTTCAGCGGAAGATGTTCTTCAAGCAGTTTCATGATAATCGGTGTTGTTACGTAATAAGGAAGGTTGGCAACTACCATAATCTCATCACAATCTTGAAATTGTTCTTCAATGACCGATTTGACATCAGCCTTTAACACGTCCTGATGAATGACAGTGACATTGTCGTAAGGTGACAGTGTATCCTTCAGAATCGGCAATAATCGCTGGTCAATCTCAAATGCCACGACCTTTTTCGCCCGCTTGGCAAGCTGTTCGGTTAAAGCCCCGATTCCCGGGCCGATTTCAATGACACCTGTTTTCTCAGTCACTTCCGCATGATCAACAATTCTGTTTAAAATGTTCGTATCAATTAAGAAATTCTGTCCTAAGCTCTTTTTAAAAGAAAAACCGTATTTCTTCAGTATCTCTTTCGTTCTAATCGGTGTCGCAATATCTTTATTCATTCTGTTCCTCCCGCATAACGGTATCGAGCGCACTCATAAAATCACTTTTTTTAATTTGAAACATTTGCAGCCGTTTTTGAAGCTGTTTGCCATTTGTATAGCCGATTTTCAACAGATCACCCAGTCGTTCCCGGCGGCGTTTGGCCGCAGGCCCGCCTATTAGTCCGGCATGAATCAAATCCTCAGCTGAAATGTCACTCGGCTGCGCTTCCATCTCCTCATGCACATTTTCTAAACATGCCCTAATGCTTTCAACCGATGCATGCTCCACACCAATCCCCCGCTTGTTTTTAGGTTTGGCAAGATGCTTTGGCAAAAATGCATGCTTACAGCCGGGTACAGCCTCTGAAATGGTTTTGCGAATCTTCTCTCCCGGAAAGTCCGGATCCGTTAAAATAATGACGCCTCTGGTCTTCTGGGCCAAACGGATTTGGTCAATCACATGATCATCGATGGCTGAACCATTTGTTTCAATTGTGTCTGCATCAACAGCCAATTTGATGCGGGCCGTATCGTCACGCCCCTCGACCACAATGATCTCTTTAATTTTCATTATTTCCTCCAAGACAAAATAAAAACTTTTGTATATTCATGAAACTTTTTCTTATATCGAGCGTCTAATAAGCAGAAAATGCACTTTGTCTATTATAACGAAAAAAACAGAGGGCGCAAAACCCTCTGAATACATAAGTATATATTAATTTAAGATTTTAATTTTGACTGTTTTATTTCCCCATCGGTACGCCGATGATTTCTCTGGGAAAAAGACGTCTATCTTGTTCCCTTTAATCGCTGAACCGGTATCTGCAGCAATGGCATATCCATAGCCTTCCACGTGGACTTTGGAGCCTAGCGGAATGACATTTGGATCCACAGCGATGACTTTGGCATTCGGATTATTTTTCAAATTGACGCCTGTCGCTGTATGTCCTGAACAACCGCTGCAGCTTGCCGTATAAGCCGTAGATGATACAGTCATGACTTTGCCTGTTGATTCATTGCTGCGGGACACAACTGTTTTTGAATCACCTGAAGCACTGACCGTTTCAACTTTTGGACTGCTTTGCTTTGTGCCGACAGCAATCACTTTATCTTTGCTTTGCTCAGCTGTTTCTTCTTTTACAAGCTCTCTGGACACTTCTTTGCCGTTTTCTTTAACGACTTCGTAATGTTTTTTTAGCTTGCCTTCTTTTCCTTTTTGGACGACCTTTTCTTTCCCTTTTTCAAGAGAAGCGTCTTCTTGCTTTTTCACATCGAACGCAATCTTCTCTTCAACTACATCGGTGACCTTTTCGATACGAGTAATTGTAATATCAGCCTTTCCTTTCGTCAGCTTTGCATCTAACGCAGGCTTGATTTTATCTTCGTCTTTTATGTTCATCTTTTGCTGTTTTAAAAAGTCAGCGACCGTAGTCGAAGTCGTCCAGATCTTCTTTTGTTTCCCTGCATCATTCACAGTAACCTGAAATGCGGGCTCTATGTTAATCTTCATGTCTTTCGAAATATCTGTATCTATTGCGGGATCAATTTGATCTTGTTCTTTCACATCAACATCTTGTTCGTCCAGTAATGCACCGACCGTTTTTGCTGTTGACCATAACGTCTTTTCTTCCCCGTTTATTGTAAGCTTCACAGGTTTTGCAGCCTCATACACAACGTCCATGTCTGCTGTTATCTTTGTCTGTTTAGCAGGTGTGATCTTGTCTTCGTCTCTTGTCTTTATATCAAGCGTCTCCAAAAGATCACCGACTGTATTTGCATGTGTGCGTATATGTTTCTTTTTGCCATTGATAGAAACTGAGACTGATTGTTTCGTCAGCTCATGAGCCGCGTACGCAGTCCCGCTTCCTGCCAAAAGCAAACAAGCAGCAACCAGAATGACTTTGCTTTTGCTAAGCTTTACGGAAAACAGCTTTTTCATTTTTTGTGTGATGAAAAACGCCTCCTTCTCCTCGGAGAGATTATATAGAGTATCTAAAAGGCTGTCAACCCTCCCTTCTCTTTCTCCCAAAAGCTCAGTGTCCTCTTCATTATCCTGAAATACACTGAGAAACGGAAGAAAGACTTGTCGACAAACCTATCCTATGAGGAGAAGAAAGCATGTAGAACTTTTATAGAAAAACGCTGTAAGGGACAAGCTCTTACAAAACCCGCTAGCGTTTTTTGTCAGTTTATACGGAAAAGTCTTTTCGCATTTTCAGTCGTGATGGAAGCAATCTCTTCAAAGGTCATTTCTTTTAATTCGGCGATTTGTTCTGCCACATATTTCACATAGCTTGGCTCATTTCTTTTCCCGCGGAAAGGGTGCGGTGTGAGAAACGGGCAGTCCGTTTCAATCAGCAGCCGGTCATTGGGAATTTCCTTCACTACTTCCTTCGGTTTCTTCGCATTTTTAAATGTCACCGGTCCCCCAAATGATAAATAAAAATTCATTTTCATGCATTCTCTTGCCACTTCCGCACTTCCTGTAAAGCAGTGCATGATTCCGCCCACAGCTTCTGCGCCTTCCTCTTTTAAAATGGTCACGACATCCTCCGTTGCATCACGGTTATGAATGATAATAGGCAAATTGACCTCTTTCGCTAAGGCGATTTGTTTTCTAAACACCTCTTTTTGAATATCTTTAGGTGATTTATCCCAATGATAATCCAGTCCCATTTCTCCTATCGCTACCACTTTCTCATGAGCAGAAAGCTCTTTAATCCACGCTAAGTCTTCCTCTGTCATGTCAATAGCGTCAACAGGGTGCCAGCCAATGGCTGCATAAATAAAATCATATTCCTCAATCATTTCCATCGCACGGGTAATCGTCGGACGGTCAAAACCAACTACGACAATTCGTTCAACTTTTTCAGCTTTTGCCCGTTCAATAACCTCTTCAAGATCAGTATCATATTGTTCTGCATTTAAATGCGCGTGTGTGTCAAACAACATAAGTGAAAAACTCCTTTCTTGTCGAAACACAAAAGGTGTTCGACGAATTGTTACACGTGAAACACCTTTTGTTTTATCATTATTTAATTCTTGTGCCTTTTGGTAACGACTGATCGATAGACACGACCTTTAAAACGCCGTCTGCTTCTCCTGCAAGGATCATACCTTGAGAAAGCTCTCCTCTGAGTTTAACCGGTTTTAGATTTGTTACACAAACGAGTTTTTTTCCAACAAGCTCTTCAGGCGTATAATGCTTCGCAATGCCGGATACCACTTGGCGCTTTTCAAAACCAAGATCAAGCTGCAACTTCAATAAACGGTCTGCTTTTTTCACTGGTTCTGCCTCAATGACCTCAGCTACGCGAAGCTCTACATCCATGAATTGATCAATCGTAATTTCAGGTAAACGATCGACCTCTTGAGGCTCTTCTTCTTTTGTTTCTTCTTTCGCTGGTGCTGAACCTTGCATTTTCCCTTTGATGTAAGCAATTTCTTCTTCTGCCTCTAAACGAGGGAACAATGGCTCGCCTTTTTGTACTTTTGTATCTTTCAGCTGGCCGAAAGCTGTAATGCTGTCCCAAGCTTTTAAAGATTCATCAGTAATGCCCAGCTGCTCGAACATTTTTTCAGGTGTTTTTGTTAAGAATGGCTGAAGCAGTACCGCTGAAATACGCAATGATTCAGCGAGATGATACATAACTGATCGCAATTCTTCTTCTTTTGCCGGATCTTTCGCAAGCACCCATGGAGCTGTCTCATCAATGTATTTGTTTGTGCGGCTGATGAGCTGCCATAAAGTCGAAAGTGCTACCGAGAACTCCATATTTTCCATTGCTTTCTCATAAGCTTTCACTGTTTCTTCAGCAACAGAAGTGAGCGTATGGTCAAATTCCGTAACAGCACCTTTGTAAGAACCGATTTGTCCGTCAAAATACTTATTAATCATCGCAACAGTACGATTCAATAGATTTCCTAAATCATTCGCTAAATCATAGTTAATCCGCTCAACAAATCCTTCCGGCGTGAATACACCGTCAGATCCGAACGGCACTTCGCGAAGCAGGTAATAGCGAAGCTCGTCTAAACCATAGCGCTCAATTAATGTAACCGGATCTACAACGTTTCCTTTTGATTTCGACATTTTTCCGTCTTTCATCAAAAGCCAGCCATGCGCGAATACTTGCTTTGGCAGCGGAAGATCCAGCGCCATCAGCATAATTGGCCAGTAAATAGTATGGAATCGTACAATCTCCTTACCGACTAAATGAACATCGGCAGGCCAATATTTTTGATAAAGCTCATCATTTTCTGTATCATAACCAAGTGCCGTTAAATAGTTAAATAGTGCGTCAATCCAAACATATACAACATGCTTTGGATTTTCCGGCACCTTCACGCCCCAATCAAAAGTGGTACGTGATACTGCCAAATCCTCAAGTCCAGGTTTGATAAAGTTATTAATCATTTCGTTTTTGCGTGATTCTGGCTGAATGAATGTCGGGTTTTCTTCATAGTATTTCAGAAGTCGATCCGCGTATTTCCCCATGCGGAAGAAATAAGATTCCTCTTTGATCAATTCAACTGGGTGACCGCTGTCAGGGCTTTTTCCGCCGATGACCTCTCCCTTTTCATTCCGCTCAATATCAACGAGCTGAGTTTCCGTGTAGAACGTTTCATCAGGGATGCTGTACCAGCCTTCATACTCATCAAGATAGATGTCCCCGTTATCAAGAAGCTTTTGAAACACTTTTTCAATGACAACTTTATGCCGTTTTTCTGTCGTGCGGATAAAGTCGTCGTTTGAGATTTCAAGCTGCTTCCACAGTTTTTGAATATCTGCCGCTGCGCGATCCACATACTCCTGAGGTGTAATGTTTTCCTGTTCAGCTTTTTGCTGGATCTTTTGTCCATGCTCGTCCGTTCCCGTTAAATAGCGAACATCGAACCCTTTTAATCTTTTGTAACGTGCCATTGCATCTCCCGCGACTGTCGTATATGCATGGCCGATATGTAATTTTCCGCTCGGATAATAAATCGGTGTTGTAATGTAAAATGTATTGTTTTCTTGCGGCATCTTGAAACCTCCTAATCAGAATGTCAAAAAGCTCCCGCCCAAAGGACGAGAGCGGCGATAAGTGCAAATCATATATGAATATTATTTATATTTATCCTTTATCTATGATACCATCTTAGCCTTTAAGATCAAGAATATATACATACGCCCTGAAAAAGAATAATTAAAATTAAAAATCTTTAATGAAAATAAAAAAAGTCTGTTCGTGTCGAATTTTGTCGTATATAATCAAATGAAATAAAAAACTTTGGTTCGAAAGTCTTGATTTAAAAGGATTTTTAGTAGGATAATAGCTTTATTAAATATTTATAAAATGCTGTTATTTCGGTAGTTTCTAAGACATTACTGACTATAAGAACTAATTCTTACAATCAATAGTAAACAAAATGATTGACGATTATTGGAAACCTTGTTATGCTATGAAGGTAAGGATTTTGTCGAATAATGACGAAGAAAAATATAATTTAAACAAATAAGTATCTCTTGGGAGGAGAATGTTTATGAAATCTACTGGTATTGTACGTAAAGTTGATGAATTAGGACGTGTAGTTATTCCTATCGAACTGCGTCGTACTCTTGGAATCGCAGAAAAAGATGCTCTTGAAATCTATGTTGATGATGAAAAAATCATCCTTAAAAAATATAAACCAAACATGACTTGCCAAGTAACTGGTGAAGTTTCTGATGATAACCTTAAACTTGCAGGCGGTAAATTGGTTCTTAGTAAAGAAGGCGCTGAGCAAATCATCAGCGAAATCCAAAACCAGCTTCAAAACCTTAAATAATCATTTCTTGTACAAAAAACGTTCTTGTTATGACACAAGAACGTTTTTTTATTGCTTAATATGGTAAGCATCGTACACTTCACGCTTTGGTACATTGCGATCGACTGCTGCTTTTTTAATGGCTTCTTTAGACGTAGCGCCTTTCGAGATGTAATGCTCGACATGTTCTTTCGCAGTGAGGGTTTCCCACCATTGTTCTTCCTCATCTACCTCTTCATTATTACTTCCTTCTACGACAAGACAAAACTCGCCGCGTATCTGATCCTCGTTTGCCCATCCAATGACCTCAGATATGGTTCCTCGGATAAACTCTTCATATTTCTTAGTGAGTTCACGCGTTACAGCAATTTCCCGATCTCCTAATATCTCTGCCATCACTGACAAGGTTTCCTTCAATCTGTGAGGCGCTTCATAAAAAATGATCGTTTCCCGCCGTTTTTTAAGGGCTTCAAGCTCCTTCTTCTTTTCTTTTTTCTGTCTGTTGAGAAAACCGTAAAAGAAAAAAGGCTGCGGTACAATACCTGAAGCAATAAGAGCTGTTAATGCAGCATTTGCTCCCGGCAACGGAACAACATAACCGCCTATATCCGTAAAATCCTTTACAATTTCCGCTCCGGGATCAGAAATCGTCGGCAGACCGGCATCACTGACAAGAGCAATGTTTTTTCCCGATTTCAGCCATTCAATAATTTTGTGCCCACTGCTTTCTTTATTGTGTTCGTGATAGCTGACGAGCGGTGTTTCAATTTCATATACATGACAAAGCTTTTTCGTTTGCCTCGTATCTTCCGCAGCAATCGCATCCACTGATTTCAGCGTGTCGATCGCCCGGAATGTCATATCCTCTAGATTTCCGATTGGGGTTGGGACCAAGTAAAGAATCCCCATGTCCGACTTTCCATTAAAGCTCATTTGGCGCCTTAACATATACAGCCTCCTTGCTGTTCCGCTTTTCTTCTATATAAAGCTCTTTTTTCTTCCGAGTTAGTTTTTTGAAATAATATTCCGCCTGCATAGCTTCCCGCTTTGTTGAAAAGCTCTCGGCAAAAATTAATTCAACCGGACGTCTTACTTTTGTGTACTTTGCGCCCTTTCCATCATTGTGTGTTTTCACTCGTTTATGCAGATCGTTGGTATACCCGGCATACCAGCTATTGTCTTTACATTTCACGACGTAGAAGAAATGGTTATTTGTCTCCATATAAAATGGTCCTGATTTCTTTTGTATATTCATTTTGTTCATCATAAACGAATAAAGGAGGAAGAATTTTCAAATCCGGGCGCCCGCCTTTGATACCTTCAACCAAAATGGTATTGGCTTCTTTCCCTTGCTTCGGATAGACAAATTGTACACGTTTTGGCTCGATTTGATAAGCCTTCATCAGTTCAAAAATCTCCAGAAGCCTTCCCGGCCGGTGAACAAGAGCTGCTTTTCCCCCTTGCTTGAGCAGCTTGCTGCTGACTGAAATGACATCCTCCAGCGTGCAGTGGATTTCATGTCTTGCGATTCGGAGATGCTCGTTCATGTTTTGTTCAGTTTGTTTCGGCGTTTTAAAATACGGCGGATTGCAGGTGACAACATCATATCGATTATGTCCAAGTTTCTCCGGCATGTTTTTCAGGTCATCATGTATGATCTGGATCTGATCGTCCAACTTATTATACTCCACGCTGCGAACAGCCATATCATGCAGTCTTTCTTGAATTTCGACTCCCAGAATGTCTGCTTTTGATCTTGTACTGAGCAGCAGCGGCACAATACCATTGCCGGTGCATAAATCAACAATTTTCCCTTTTTGAATCGGAACGTACGCAAATTTGGACAGAAGCACAGCGTCCAACGAAAAAGCAAACACTGTTGGGCTTTGTATGATTTTCATGTCCTCTGCCAGCAAATAATCTAATCTTTCATCATCATGTAATGAAACCATCTTCTTATCCTTTCAGTACCTTTGAAAAAGGCTCCCGTCTTATGCGGAAGCCTTTTCCCTATTTTTTATTTAAGAATGACAGACAGAAAAGACAATCCTCTTTTCGAACACTTCCATAGTGGACATTGCAGATATGAAATCCTTCTTGATACAGACGTGCCAGATTATCATATCCTTCCCCTATATCAGTTTGCTCTGTCTTCTGTGTTTTTGATTCTTTTTTATCAGCTTTGAACTTTTCAATCTGCTGCGTCGTATCGTCCAGCCGTTTGCGCAAATGCTTGTTTTCAAGCTGTAAATGATGATTTTCCTCAATCATCTCACCGATATGCTGCTTCAAATCCCCCAGCTGCCGGTACAGTGAGCCAATTTGTTCTTCTAAGTTAATGACTGTATCAAATAACTCTTTTTTATCCAAGGTTCCACACCTCGTTAATCTGTGGTTTGTGCGGATACGACGCCCTCTTCCAAGAGCTCTTCCCAAGTATATTCTATCACTTTTTCACGGTTTATCAGTTCCACCTGAAGCACCCGTTCCAGAATATTTAGTCCGACGACCTTCGCGGGACCGTTTGCTGTCGTAATCATTTCTCCTATATCCGGAAGCTGTTCTTTTGCCGTCTCATACTCATCGTTCTCATATTTTAGACAGCACATCAATCGTCCGCAAAGGCCCGAAATCTTCGTAGGATTTAAAGACAAGTTCTGATCCTTGGCCATTTTAATGGAAACGGGTTCAAAATCTCCAAGAAACGTTGAACAGCAAAGCATTCTTCCGCAAGGACCGATTCCTCCGAGCATTTTTGCCTCATCCCTCACTCCGATTTGGCGCAGCTCAATTCTTGTCTTAAAGATAGAAGCCAAATCCTTTACAAGCTCTCTAAAGTCGACTCGGCCGTCAGCAGTGAAGTAAAAAATGACTTTATTGCGATCAAACGTGAATTCAACATCGACCAGCTTCATATCCAAGCCATGCTCAATCACTTTCTTTTGGCAGATATCAAATGCTGATAGTGCTTCCTGTTTATTTTCTTCTACAATGAGAAGATCGCGCTCGTCTGCCACACGTATCACTTTTCGAAGGGGAAGCACCACATCATGCTCATCCACCTGTTTATTTGCAATTACGACCTGGCCGTACTCAACGCCTCTGACAGTTTCTACAATTACGCAGCTGTCATGTTCTATATGAAATCCATTCGGATCAAAATAATATATTTTACCCGCTTTCTTAAAGCGGACACCAATTACATTGTACAAGCTTATCCCTCCTGCAACATTAACACCAAGTGCTCCATTAATCCTTGTACATTCACATTGGAATGAAGCCGTTTCTTTGCTTCTAAAACAGCAAGTATCTGATTCGTAACGCTTTGTTGTGTTGATTGTAGCGCATGCTGTTTTATTGATTGGAATAAGTCTTGATAAATCAATTTATCTTCATTTCCTATTTGGATGGACAACACATCACGATATATCAATAAGAGCATATCAAGACCCATTTCTTGATGGGTTTTTTCTTTGAAAAAGGGCATCCATTGATCTTGAATAAAGAAAAAAGCATGTCCTTTCCGCTGGTGTAGGACTTCATACAATTTTATCACTTTCGCTCTAGACTCTGCAAACTCATCATTTCGACTTAATTCGACTGCTTCTGCTACATTATTGGTCATGTTGGCCAGAAGCCTTGCCATATGAGGCGAGACGTCCTGTTCGATCAGTCTATCTTCAATTGCTTTCGGTTGCAAAGGCTGAAAAGGAAGGGTTTGGCATCTTGAAATGATGGTATCCAATAACCTTTGGGGCTGCTCAGTGATGAGGACGGCCATTGTGTCTTTGTTCGGTTCTTCTAAAAATTTCAGCAGGCTGTTCGCCGCATTTGCTGTCATTTGATCTGCGTGCGAAATAATATACAGCTTTTTATGCGATTCAAGTCCTGTCTTAGAAAACTCTTCTTGGAGCGCTTGAATTTGCGCCTTTTTGATTGATAAGCCATCAGGCTGAACAAGATGGAGATCAGGATGGTTCCCTGACTCTATCCGTTTACAGTTTCGGCAGCTCTCACAAGGCTCCGCGCCATCCTCCAGACAAAAGAAGCTTTTTGCAAGAAGCAGCGCGGCATCAAGCTTGCCTGTTCCTTTTTTCCCCTCAAACAAATAAGCGTGTGATAGTCTGTCCTTCTCAATACTATTATATAAAAGCTTCATCACTCTGGGCTGAAGCTCGTTCATTTCCTTCCAGGATATTGCCATTGTATCACTCTCTATGTGTAAAGGTTAATTAATAAACCTTTTATTTCGCCAATACGCTCCAGCAAATCAATTGCCGGTTTTTCCTGATCCATCATCTCTTCCGTAAGCTGTATCAATTTGTCATCTATTTCTTTCACAAGTCCCAGCGTTCTGCTGTTCCCATAAAGGTCAAAGCTTTTCGATGTTTCATGTGAAAGGCCGCTGTCCACAGCTTCTTTGACAAAACGTTTCACAAGTCCTTTAAATCTCGCTAAGTCTTTAAAATTCCGAGATTTCGTTAGCCTTTTTCCGAATGCTTCTATATCAGATAACAGCCTGGTAAGCTGATCAAGCTTCATTTTGCTGCTTTGGTTTTCCATTGATGTTTTAAACGATGCTGTGATCTCTGATGTTTTCACAGAGGGAATCTGCTTATTATCTATAAATGTACGTATATCTTTATTAATTTTCACAGTTTCAGATCCTTAAAATTGATGAAATTCATCGACTGGAAGGACAAATACTGTCGCTCCGCCAACTTCAACTTCGACTGGATAAGGGACATAGGAATCAGCATTTCCGCCCATTGGAGATACAGGGGCAATCATCTGATCACGTTTCTGCCCGTTTTCTTTAATGAGACTCAACGCTTTATTGACGCGTATATCCTCGACACCGATCATAAACGTTGTATTGCCTGATTTAAGAAATCCTCCTGTCGTCGCAAGCTTTGTGACTCTGAAGTTGTGATCCGTTAAGGTTTTCAAAAGTCTGTTGCTGTCCTGATCTTGTACAACTGCCACTATCAATTTCATCTGTGAAGGCCTCCTTTAGATTGGAAACAACGTGATCTCGTTTACATTATTATATCAACTATTGGGAAACAGGTCACAATTGAATTTTTTTCAACGCTTCATCGATCACCTTTAGAACATCCTGAACGACGAGGTCTTTGGATTGCCCGGCATCAACTGAATGATATCTTTCCGGAAATCGCTTCATCAGCTCTTGATAACCTTCTTGTACTTTTGTATGAAAGTCCAGTTTTTCTAAATCGAGCCTGTTTTTCTCCCGTGAGCCGTTTGCGTAAATACGCTTCAGTCCTTCTTCCGGATCAATTGAAAAATAAACCGTTACATGGGGCATCATATCTCCAATGGCAAATTCATTAATGGACAGAACCTCATCAATTCCAAGCCCTCTTGCATATCCTTGATACGCAAGAGAACTGTCTATGAATCTGTCGCAAAGAACGATAAACCCCTGTTCTAAAGCAGGTTTTACTTTTTCAACTAAATGCTGGCGTCTTGCAGCCGCATATAAGAGAGCTTCTGTTTTTGGGTCCATTAATGTATTGTTCTCATTCAGAATAACCTCTCGAATTTGTTCTGCAATATCTATTCCGCCTGGCTCTCGAGTTGCCATAACCTGAAGGCCTTCTGCTGTCAGTATGTTTTTGATCTCCTGCAGAACAGTCGTTTTCCCTGCACCTTCAGGACCTTCGAATGTAATAAATAAACCGCTCATGATTTCTCCTCTTCTATATAAACAAGTAGTTGTTTCTCTTTGATTTTCATATTCCCTTGAACATGCGTTTTCATGCTGATCAAGCGGCTGAGCTTTTGCACACTTTCTTTTGTTATTCTTTCTCCCGCCATAATCATCGGGATACCCGGAGGATAAGGGATGATATCTTCTGCATTCAGCCGGCCAGCTGCTTCCTCAAAGCTCACATATTCTTTCTTAAACGAATGTAAGACCTTTTTTGGATAAGGCAAGACAGTAACAGGCTGCACTCCCCATTCTGCAGAAACAAACGCCTGATCCGGAGGCATTTTCTCAATCTCTTCATCAATGCTTCTAATGGTTTCAGCATTAATTCTCCGTTTTCCTCCCAATGGGAGAACGAGCAGTACTTGATTTTCATCAGCAAGCTCAGTGAATATATTGGCACGCTCTAATATGCTTTGCAGCGTATAGCCAGAATGCCCGCGTTTTGAACGAATTGTGAGCTTTAGCGGATCCGTGATGATCAGTGGATTAGCAGGGTTAACAGCTTCTGCATTTGTAAGTGAATCAAACGTTTGTTTAAGTGTTTCTATCCGCTGCAGAATGTCAGAAAGCTTTTGTTCTTCTATAATATGCTGTACATAAGCGCGGGCAATATCTAACGAAGCCATAATCGGATAAGACGGGCTGCTGCTTTGTAATCGGTTTAAATACTCTGCCACCCGATCCCTGTTAATCCTGCAGCTGCTGTTGAGATGCAAATAAGAACCCATCGTCATGGCAGGCAACGTTTTGTGGGCCGACTGAACAACAATATCTGCCCCCATTTTTAAAGCTGAGACCGGAAAAGGCTCACCTAAAATAAAATGTGCGCCATGCGCTTCATCGACCAAAACAGGAATCCCGTAATGATGGGCTTCAGTAATGATCTCAGTCAAATCAGCACTATGTCCGTAATATGTCGGATTGGTCAGTACCAATCCTTTCGCATCTGGATATGCTTCCAGGGCCTCTTTAATTGTTCCAAGCGGAACATGCGTAGGCACATGCATCGCTGAATCAACGTCAGGTGCAAGATAAACCGGCTCAGCACCGGACAAATCAACAGCATGAAATACAGATTTATGACAGTTTCTTTGAACCAGAATTGTATCACCAGGTTCACAAACAGATAAAATCATCGCTAAGTTTCCGACAGTCGTACCATTTACCAGAAAAAAACTTTCCACCGATCCATATAATTGACTGGCAAGCTCCTGAGCTTCCTTAATCACCCCAGAAGGATGATGGAGATCATCCAGTCCTGCCAGTTCAGTTACATCAATGGTGAGAAGCGGATCGAATATTGACTTTGCGTCATCAAAAAAGACATCTCCATTGTGATGTCCCGGAACATGAAATGAATGAGAATTTCTTCTCGCATGTTGAATTAATGCTTTATATAAAGGTGTGTTCATGAAAACAATCCTTTGAATGTGTCTTCTTACACCTTATTATATCGTGCCTCTGACAGAACTTAAAGCCAGACTTACTGGTAACTATCTTTCCTTTATTGTAATCAGCTTTTGCTTCAGGTCGCCTTCCATCATCATGAGCTCTTCTTCTGCCTGACGGCGTTTGATTCGTCCTTCTTCTTGTATAGTCAGTGTTTCTTCAAGCGTGCTTATTAAGCTTTCCTGCACCTTCTTCAAGGTATCTATATCAACAAGGCCTCTTTCATTTGCCCGTGCAGTTTCAATTGTATTGGTTTTTAAAAGCTCCGCATTTTTCAGCAAAAGCTCATTGGTTGTATCAGATACTTTCTGCTGTGCATCCACTGCATTGCGCTGCCTTAAAAGCGTCAGTGCAATGGCAACTTGATTTTTCCATAACGGAATCGCTGTCACAATGGATGACTGAATCTTTTCAGCTAACGCTTGGTTTGTATTTTGAATCAGCCTGATTTGCGGTGCACTTTGGATTGTAATTTGCCTGCTCAGCAGCAAATCATGCACCCTTTTATCTAACCGGTCAGCAAATTGAATTAAATCATTCACCTCTTGAACGGCCATTTGGTTATGATCACTCGATTCAGCCTGTTGCTTCAGTTCAGGAATCGTTTTTGTTTTTAATTCCTCCAGCTTCAATTCTCCTGCAGCAATATAAACATTCAGCGTGGCAAAATATTCTTTATTTTTTTCATATAAGTGCTCTAACAGCTTGTTGTCACTGATTAAAGCATTTTTAGAGTGCTCCAGCTTCAAACTGATTCTGTCTATCTGCACACTGGTCTTTTGGTATTTAGACAGCACCTCTTGAAGAGAACTTGATACTCTTCCAAACACGCGTGCCAAAAAACCCTTTTTCTTAGATTGGAGATCATCAGGATTTACTTGCTCCAGCTTTTTCATCAGCTCTCCAAGTATTTCGCCAATCTCCCCGACATCCTTCTTTTGAACATGATTAATCATATCATGAGAAAAGTTCAGCAGTTTAGATTGAGCTTGTGAACCGTATAAGACAATGCTTTGCATATTTTTATGATCAATCTGTCCAGCAAGCTGAATTGCTTTTTCCTTGTTTTCCTCAGGAAGAACATCAACAAGCCGTACTTGCTCTTTCTCTGCTTTTACAGCCTCCGAACCTGGTATCTCTATGTTACCACCAAAAGGATCTGCCAATAATTCATCTATATGAAGGTCGCTTTGGTCTCGGTTCATCGCTCTTACCCTCTTCCCTTATTTCTTTAATGAATGTTTTGCTGCGTCTAATTCAAAGTGCAACTCGTCAATGTCATCACCCATTACTTGAGTTAAATCTTCCTCTAAACGCTTGGTCAATTCAGTAAGAGTGATGCGTGTCTCACTTAACGACATCGACAGTTCTTTGCTTTTTTTTGGGTGAGATGATAGAAAAGCATACTTCTCTGTCAATTCAACAACCGAATCGAGAGTTTGATAAAAAAATCGTTCTGCCTGATAAAACCGCTTTGGCTCTTTTTTGGTGAGGAGATAAATCCTTCTCACAATCCTTAGCATTTCTGCATTTTGCTTAAACATTTGAATGCTTTTAGCCTGAAACAAGGCTTTCCTAAGACGGATCATTTTCTGCCTTGCTTCCTCTAAGTTTTTCTTAATGTAAGCATACTCTCTTCCTGTCAATGCATGCTTTTTAAGAAATAACCGTCTTGCATTCCAGATGCCAGCTATATATACGGCTGCTCCAGAAGCAAGCCCATAAACAATAGATAAAAAAAGCGACTGGTTTAAACCGAAAAAGCTCAATATTCCAATGAAAACAAAAGTCGCACTGCTAGTTAAACTCCACATCAAAAAGTGAAAAAATCTCTGCATGAGATAATCGACTCCTGTGTCTATACTCAGTTTTAATATTATTATCTACTACGTTCAATCCTTAAACAAGTTTCATCTTCTTTTTATTATTAAGAGTACAAAAAAAGACCTTTTCAGGTCTATGAATATAATGGCGGTGTATGAATGCTCTTTAGTTTTTTTACGTAAAACGCATAGTCAGGATCAGAAGTTGATGTAGAAATTACTTTTCTCTCACAATCTAAGCATATGAATTTCGTATAAAGATGAATGCCTCTATTCTTCTCTTGATCACAAATCACACATGTATGATTAAGTTTAACTGTTTCGTCCATCTTCTCCACCTCCGTACAGTTAGCCTCCCCTTAAAACGGATATTGTATACACTATTTAGACCTTTTTGAAACTTTAAATCAGTATATGGGCTATATAAGCCCTCGGTGTTTGTATTTGTTTGATTTTCTCGATCTTGAGTAAACAAAAAACCCAGCTCAATGAGCTGGGTTTAAGCTTGCTTGGCGGCGTCCTACTCTCACAGGGGGAAACCCCCGACTACCATCGGCGCTGAAGAGCTTAACTTCCGTGTTCGGTATGGGAACGGGTGTGACCTCTTCGCTATCGCCACCAAACAAATGCCTTCAAGATGAAGGTACTAGGCGTTTCTCACAGGATGTGAGAGCCCTTAGCGGAGTTTCCTTACCTTCCGCCTTTAGAGAGGTGTTCTCTCAAAACTAGATAACAGGTGTGACATCATTCAAAAATATGGTTAAGTCCTCGATCGATTAGTATCTGTCAGCTCCATGTGTCGCCACACTTCCACCTCAGACCTATCAACCTGATCATCTTTCAGGGATCTTACTTCCTTGCGGAATGGGAAATCTCATCTTGAGGGGGGCTTCATGCTTAGATGCTTTCAGCACTTATCCCGTCCGCACATAGCTACCCAGCGATGCCCTTGGCAGAACAACTGGTACACCAGCGGTGCGTCCATCCCGGTCCTCTCGTACTAAGGACAGCTCCTCTCAAATTTCCTGCGCCCGCGACGGATAGGGACCGAACTGTCTCACGACGTTCTGAACCCAGCTCGCGTACCGCTTTAATGGGCGAACAGCCCAACCCTTGGGACCGACTACAGCCCCAGGATGCGATGAGCCGACATCGAGGTGCCAAACCTCCCCGTCGATGTGGACTCTTGGGGGAGATAAGCCTGTTATCCCCGGGGTAGCTTTTATCCGTTGAGCGATGGCCCTTCCATGCGGAACCACCGGATCACTAAGCCCGACTTTCGTCCCTGCTCGACTTGTAGGTCTCGCAGTCAAGCTCCCTTGTGCCTTTACACTCTGCGAATGATTTCCAACCATTCTGAGGGAACCTTTGGGCGCCTCCGTTACCTTTTAGGAGGCGACCGCCCCAGTCAAACTGCCCACCTGACACTGTCTCCCCGCCCGATAAGGGCGGCGGGTTAGAAGGTCAATACAGCCAGGGTAGTATCCCACCGATGCCTCCACCGAAGCTGGCGCTCCGGTTTCCAAGGCTCCTACCTATCCTGTACAAGCTGTACCAACATTCAATATCAGGCTGCAGTAAAGCTCCACGGGGTCTTTCCGTCCTGTCGCGGGTAACCTGCATCTTCACAGGTACTATAATTTCACCGAGTCTCTCGTTGAGACAGTGCCCAGATCGTTGCGCCTTTCGTGCGGGTCGGAACTTACCCGACAAGGAATTTCGCTACCTTAGGACCGTTATAGTTACGGCCGCCGTTTACTGGGGCTTCAATTCGCACCTTCGCTTACGCTAAGCGCTCCTCTTAACCTTCCAGCACCGGGCAGGCGTCAGCCCCTATACTTCGCCTTACGGCTTCGCAGAGACCTGTGTTTTTGCTAAACAGTCGCCTGGGCCTATTCACTGCGGCTCTCTCGGGCTTGCACCCTAACAGAGCACCCCTTCTCCCGAAGTTACGGGGTCATTTTGCCGAGTTCCTTAACGAGAGTTCTCTCGATCACCTTAGGATTCTCTCCTCGCCTACCTGTGTCGGTTTGCGGTACGGGCACCTCTCACCTCGCTAGAGGCTTTTCTTGGCAGTGTGGAATCAGGAACTTCGCTACTATATTTCGCTCGCCATCACAGCTCAGCCTTATGGGAAACGGATTTGCCTATTTCCCAGCCTAACTGCTTGGACGCGGATATCCAATACCGCGCTTACCCTATCCTCCTGCGTCCCCCCATTGCTCAAATGGTGAGGAGGTGGTACAGGAATATCAACCTGTTGTCCATCGCCTACGCCTTTCGGCCTCGGCTTAGGTCCCGACTAACCCTGAGCGGACGAGCCTTCCTCAGGAAACCTTAGGCATTCGGTGGAGGGGATTCTCACCCCTCTTTCGCTACTCATACCGGCATTCTCACTTCTAAGCGCTCCACCAGTCCTTCCGGTCTGGCTTCACAGCCCTTAGAACGCTCTCCTACCACTGTTCGAAGAACAGTCCGCAGCTTCGGTGATACGTTTAGCCCCGGTACATTTTCGGCGCAGAGTCACTCGACCAGTGAGCTATTACGCACTCTTTAAATGGTGGCTGCTTCTAAGCCAACATCCTGGTTGTCTAAGCAACTCCACATCCTTTTCCACTTAACGTATACTTTGGGACCTTAGCTGGCGGTCTGGGCTGTTTCCCTTTCGACTACGGATCTTATCACTCGCAGTCTGACTCCCAAGGATAAGTCATTGGCATTCGGAGTTTGACTGAATTCGGTAACCCGGTAGGGGCCCCTAGTCCAATCAGTGCTCTACCTCCAAGACTCTTACCTTGAGGCTAGCCCTAAAGCTATTTCGGAGAGAACCAGCTATCTCCAGGTTCGATTGGCATTTCACCCCTACCCACACCTCATCCCCGCACTTTTCAACGTGCGTGGGTTCGGGCCTCCATTCAGTGTTACCTGAACTTCACCCTGGACATGGGTAGATCACCTGGTTTCGGGTCTACGACCACGTACTCATGCGCCCTATTCAGACTCGCTTTCGCTGCGGCTCCGCATCTTCTGCTTAACCTTGCACGGGATCGTAACTCGCCGGTTCATTCTACAAAAGGCACGCCATCACCCGTTAACGGGCTCTGACTACTTGTAGGCACACGGTTTCAGGATCTCTTTCACTCCCCTTCCGGGGTGCTTTTCACCTTTCCCTCACGGTACTGGTTCACTATCGGTCACTAGGGAGTATTTAGCCTTGGGAGATGGTCCTCCCGGATTCCGACGGAATTTCACGTGTTCCGCCGTACTCAGGATCCACTCAGGAGAGAACGAAGTTTTGACTACAGGGCTGTTACCTCCTATGGCGGGCCTTTCCAGACCTCTTCATCTACCTCGTTCTTTTGTAACTCCGTACAGAGTGTCCTACAACCCCAAGAGGCAAGCCTCTTGGTTTGGGCTAATCCCGTTTCGCTCGCCGCTACTCAGGGAATCGCATTTGCTTTCTCTTCCTCCGGGTACTTAGATGTTTCAGTTCCCCGGGTCTGCCTTCTCATATCCTATGAATTCAGATATGGATACCACTCCATTACGAGTGGTGGGTTTCCCCATTCGGAAATCTCCGGATCAAAGCTTGCTTACAGCTCCCCGAAGCATATCGGTGTTCGTCCCGTCCTTCATCGGCTCCTAGTGCCAAGGCATCCACCGTGCGCCCTTTCTAACTTAACCGTTAAAAAGAATCACTATGTGATATCTTGTGTTACTAATTGAATGTGATGTCTACTGTTATCTAGTTTTCAAAGAACACGTTGGTGGAGCCTAGCGGGATCGAACCGCTGACCTCCTGCGTGCAAAGCAGGCGCTCTCCCAGCTGAGCTAAGGCCCCGTTATATAAGATGGTGGGCCTGAGTGGACTCGAACCACCGACCTCACGCTTATCAGGCGTGCGCTCTAACCAGCTGAGCTACAGGCCCATCTTAACTTATTCAAGGAACAAAGTTCCTTCAAAACTAAACAAGACAGGGAACGTTCTGTTTATAAGACCCAAGGTCTTATATTCCGTATAATATCCTTAGAAAGGAGGTGATCCAGCCGCACCTTCCGATACGGCTACCTTGTTACGACTTCACCCCAATCATCTGTCCCACCTTCGGCGGCTGGCTCCTAAAAGGTTACCTCACCGACTTCGGGTGTTACAAACTCTCGTGGTGTGACGGGCGGTGTGTACAAGGCCCGGGAACGTATTCACCGCGGCATGCTGATCCGCGATTACTAGCGATTCCAGCTTCACGCAGTCGAGTTGCAGACTGCGATCCGAACTGAGAACAGATTTGTGGGATTGGCTTAACCTCGCGGTTTCGCTGCCCTTTGTTCTGTCCATTGTAGCACGTGTGTAGCCCAGGTCATAAGGGGCATGATGATTTGACGTCATCCCCACCTTCCTCCGGTTTGTCACCGGCAGTCACCTTAGAGTGCCCAACTGAATGCTGGCAACTAAGATCAAGGGTTGCGCTCGTTGCGGGACTTAACCCAACATCTCACGACACGAGCTGACGACAACCATGCACCACCTGTCACTCTGCCCCCGAAGGGGACGTCCTATCTCTAGGATTGTCAGAGGATGTCAAGACCTGGTAAGGTTCTTCGCGTTGCTTCGAATTAAACCACATGCTCCACCGCTTGTGCGGGCCCCCGTCAATTCCTTTGAGTTTCAGTCTTGCGACCGTACTCCCCAGGCGGAGTGCTTAATGCGTTAGCTGCAGCACTAAGGGGCGGAAACCCCCTAACACTTAGCACTCATCGTTTACGGCGTGGACTACCAGGGTATCTAATCCTGTTCGCTCCCCACGCTTTCGCTCCTCAGCGTCAGTTACAGACCAGAGAGTCGCCTTCGCCACTGGTGTTCCTCCACATCTCTACGCATTTCACCGCTACACGTGGAATTCCACTCTCCTCTTCTGCACTCAAGTTCCCCAGTTTCCAATGACCCTCCCCGGTTGAGCCGGGGGCTTTCACATCAGACTTAAGAAACCGCCTGCGAGCCCTTTACGCCCAATAATTCCGGACAACGCTTGCCACCTACGTATTACCGCGGCTGCTGGCACGTAGTTAGCCGTGGCTTTCTGGTTAGGTACCGTCAAGGTACCGCCCTATTCGAACGGTACTTGTTCTTCCCTAACAACAGAGCTTTACGATCCGAAAACCTTCATCACTCACGCGGCGTTGCTCCGTCAGACTTTCGTCCATTGCGGAAGATTCCCTACTGCTGCCTCCCGTAGGAGTCTGGGCCGTGTCTCAGTCCCAGTGTGGCCGATCACCCTCTCAGGTCGGCTACGCATCGTTGCCTTGGTGAGCCGTTACCTCACCAACTAGCTAATGCGCCGCGGGTCCATCTGTAAGTGGTAGCCGAAGCCACCTTTTATGTTTGAACCATGCGGTTCAAACAACCATCCGGTATTAGCCCCGGTTTCCCGGAGTTATCCCAGTCTTACAGGCAGGTTACCCACGTGTTACTCACCCGTCCGCCGCTAACATCAGGGAGCAAGCTCCCATCTGTCCGCTCGACTTGCATGTATTAGGCACGCCGCCAGCGTTCGTCCTGAGCCAGGATCAAACTCTCCGATAAAGTAGTTTGACTGACTACGCACATCGCTGTGCGATTTATAAAAATGAATTAACAGGTACGTTTTGTCTTGTTTAGTTTTCAAAGAACTTTGTTTGCCGCTCATTTAAGCGACTTTATTATCATAACATTTACCGTCACTACTGTCAACAACTTTTTAACATTTCCTTTTCAAAAAAGCTGTTCGTCATCAGCGACGTATATTAGAATAACACCTTCAATTGTCTAAGTCAATACATAATATCAATTAAATGATAAATTGCTTAATAACGACTAACGCAGCTATTCCGGGTATCCCTAAAATTCCGCTGATAGCTGTTGTAACCAGATTAATCGGCACATGAATGCCAAGACTGCCGCCAAACATATTTACACAAACCAGCAGCAAAGCACCTGCCACAAATTTAACAGCTGTGATGCCAATCCACTTTAAAGGCTTCGCAGCTGAACCTGATAAAAAAAGAAGAATAACCAGTCCTAAAATAATCCCAATAATAAAAATAGGCTCCATGAATCTTCTCATCTCCTTCGCTTGTTCTAGTACAAGCTTATGAGAAGATCCAGGAGTTTAGACCACTTACTTCCACCGGCTGATTTTTAAATTTCGCTGCTTCGCTTCCCTTAAGTAAAAAAAATACTTCGCTTCAGCTACTTTCAGTTCGTATAACACTTCAGCAGACGGTTCTAAGCTTTTTTCGACCAGCTTTTTTTGCCTGTTCCACTCTTCCTTTTGCTTAAAAAGCTGCTCGGTTAGTTTTTCATCAAACTCTCTTCTTAATGTTTTCTTGCGAAGAAAACCCATGGATCGCTTTTTCCTCCTTACAATTCACGTCTTCCTTCAAGTGCTTTAGAAAGAGTGACCTCGTCAGCATATTCCAAGTCACCGCCGACGGGCAGTCCGTGGGCAATACGGGAGAGCTTAATACCAGACGGCTTGAGGAGCCTTGATATATACATCGCCGTTGCTTCCCCTTCTATATTAGGGTTTGTCGCGAGGATCACTTCTGTCACTTGATCATCCTGTAATCGTTTTAACAATTCTGGTATTTTAATATCCTCCGGTCCGATGCCGTCCATTGGAGAAATAGCGCCGTGAAGAACGTGATACTGTCCGTTGTATTCCTTCATTTTCTCCATAGCGATAACATCCTTAGGGTCTTGCACAACACAGATAACAGACTTATCCCTGCGCGTATCTTCACATATATAGCAAGGGTCCTGATCTGTAATATGCCCGCAAACTGAACAATATGTCAGGTTGCGTTTCGCATTTACTAATGCTTTCGCAAAATCTAATACTACATCTTCTTTCATACCTAGAACAAAAAAAGCCAGACGAACCGCTGTTTTCGGTCCGATCCCTGGCAATTTCATAAAGCTGTCAATCAGCTTTGATATTGGTTCAGGATATTGCATGTTCTTTTATCCCCCTAGAATAAACCTGGCATGTTCATTCCCTTTGTAAATTGACCCATTGTTTCGTTTGTGATTTCGTCAACTTTTTTCAAAGCTTCATTCGTTGCAGCAAGCACTAAATCTTGAAGCATATCAATATCTTCAGGATCAACGACTTCTTCTTTGATGATAACATCCAGGATTTCTTTTTGGCCGTTTGCTTTTACTGTTACCATACCGCCGCCTGCAGTTCCTTCAACAACCTTTTCTGCAAGCTCTTCTTGAGCCTTCGCCATGTCCTTTTGCATTTTTTGCATTTGTTTCATCATTTTTTGCATATTACCCATTCCGCCACGCATAGCATTCACTCTCTTTCATTTTGTTAGTCTTTTATTTCAATTAGATCCGCTCCAACAAGCTTTTTCGCTTCGGCAATAAGCGGGTCTTCTTCAGCCGGTTCATTTGATCCTTCATTTTCCTGCTGATGATCTTCTAAAAATTCTTCTCTTATTTTACCCCATTGTGCTTCTGGAACGCCAATCAAATCCATTCTTTTTCCGAGCATCGATTCTAAAATCTGCTCAAGATTAGTCCGGACTCCGTTGTTATCCTCAGCGACCATTTTACAATGAATTTCATATTTGAATTTCAGAACAAATGCCGCCGATCCGGCAGCCACAGGTTCACTGTCATTCAGCAAAGCGGCATGTGATACTTTGTTTTGCTGTTTGAGATGAGCAAGAAGCTTGCCCCAACTGTTTCTGAGCAGATCAAGATCCGGTCTTGTGGCTTCCTTCAAAATCTCATGAATTCTGCCTACTGGCGCTTTGTAATTGGATTTCCCGCCCTTTGGCACACGCGGCGCTTCTTTTTTCGGGCTTTCCGCAGCTGCTTTTATGCCCGTTGTTTTGAGCCGCTCTACTTCCTGTTCGAGCTGCTGGATTTTTTTCATCAGCATATCCACTTCCGGGAGATCAGCAGCAGATTGATGTGAGGTTTGGCAAATCTTCACAACGGCCACTTCGAAAAAGATACGCGGATGATTTGTCCATTTCATTTCCTGATGGCTCTTGTTCAGAATATCAATCATTTCATATAGGGCCTGAGCCGGAATTTGTTCACTTAGTTCCCGGAACGTTTCATCGACTTTTACTTTCTCAAGCACTCCCTCTAAGCCAGGGGCTGTCTTGTACAGCAGCATGTCCCTGAAATAGAAAATCATATCTTCTATCAGCTTAGCTGGATCTTTTCCTTGCTGAAGCAATTCATTTAATGTTTCCAGTGCGTCAGAAACGTTTTTATCATGCAGGGATTGTGCAAGCTTCCCGATATATAATTGAGAAACAGCACCCGTAATTAAAAGCGCATCTTCGATTTTCAGGATATCGCCGCTGAATGATATTGCCTGATCAAGAAGGCTCAGGGCATCCCTCATCCCTCCGTCTGCAGCACTCGCGATGATATCCAGCGATCCTTCCTCCACTTGCAGCTGTTCAGCATCAACAATTTTATTCATGCGGCCTACAATCGCTTGGGAGGTAATTCGTTTAAAGTCAAAACGCTGACATCTAGAGATAATGGTTAAAGGAATTTTGTGTGGTTCAGTTGTTGCTAATATGAAAATACAATGCTCAGGCGGCTCTTCTAATGTTTTTAGTAATGCATTAAAAGCGCCGATAGAAAGCATATGCACCTCATCTATGATATATACCTTATATGTGACGGCCGATGGGGCAAACTTCACTTTATCGCGAATGTCACGAATCTCATCAACACCGTTATTAGAAGCGGCGTCAATTTCTATGACATCGGATATTGACCCGTTTGTTATCCCTTTACAGGCCGCACATTCGTTGCATGGCTCATCAACAGGAGCATGTTCACAGTTGACAGCCTTAGCAAATATTTTGGCTGCACTGGTTTTTCCGGTTCCTCTTGGCCCGGAAAACAGATAGGCGTGAGAAAACTTTTTTTGCAAAAGGGCATTTTGCAGCGTTTTTGTAATGTGTTCTTGTCCGACCACATCTTCAAAGCGCTGAGGCCTGAATACTCGATATAAAGCTTGGTAACTCACGGGTTTGCCCTCCTCCGTTATTCATCATTCCCATTATACATGAACCTTGTTTCGATTCCAAAAGCTCTTTTTACATAACAAAAAACTCACCTAATGTTAGGTGAGTCTGAAAATTTGATGATTGATTTACCGTGCACCTTCTGTCGATTCGCTACCCTAAGCGTTACTTAAGCAGTTAGCTCGGCCCAGGCAACCCTGCGGCACATGAGAGGTTTCACTTAATGCTGCTTCCTTCCGGACCTGACATGGTTCATGAATTCCCATTGCGCAGGACCCAAACGTCAACACCACTTACTTAAGGCAGGCCTTAAAGTAAACGAACCTCGAGAAGGGATTCGGCCCTGCTAGAGCGGATTGCAGGTACAGGGCACCGCTACCTCCCCGCTTAGCACGGCAAAATAAATATCAAATTTTATGTTGCATCTATTACGATGCACACTTAAGTATATCTGTTTCCCCTAAAAATTGCAACCGTACTATTCAGACAAGTTTTTCCTGGCGGCTTTCTTCTTTTTTCTTAGTTCTCTGAAAAACGCACTGAGCATTCCGCCGCATTCTTCCTCAAGTACACCGCTCACCACTTCAGCCTGATGATTAAAGCGTTCCTCCTGAAGAAGGTTCATTAGCGTGCCTGAACAGCCGCCTTTCGGATCAAATGCGCCAAAAACCACTTTTTCCACTCGAGAAAGTACGACTGCACCAGCACACATTGGACAAGGCTCAAGCGTCACATAAAGAGTCGCACCTTCCAGCCGCCATGTTCCGAGTGCCTTACACGCTTCATCAATTACAAGCATTTCTGCATGGGCAATAGATCGTTGCTCAGTCTCTCTTAAATTATGTGCACGCGCTATAATTTCATCATTAACGACAAGCACCGCACCTATTGGCACTTCACCTTTCTCTTCAGCCTTTTTCGCTTCTTTAATTGCTTCTTTCATATAAAGTTCATCTTGTGTCATAAGGATAAGCTCTCTTTTCAAAGTTTTTTCATTGCCTAAAAAGGCTACATATTAACTATAACTGAAACGGAAAGGAGACTGTCGATTGTCCAAAGCAGATACAGCCCTTCTCATTGTAGACATGATCAATAATTTTGAATTCGATATGGGAGAAACCCTCGCTAAAAAAACAGAAAAAATCGTTCCTCATATTTTATCATTAAAGGAGCACGCGAGACAAAATGAATGGCCGATTATTTACATCAATGATCATTATGGACTTTGGCAAGCTGACATTAAAAACATTCAGCAAGAATGCACAAATGAAAGAAGCAAGGATATCATCACTAAGATAGCCCCGGAAGATGCTGATTATTTTTTAATCAAACCAAAACATTCCGCTTTCTACGAAACTGCACTTCACACCCTTCTTACTGAGTTGCAGGTGAGACATATTATCTTAACAGGTATAGCCGGCAATATATGTGTGCTGTTTACCGCTAATGACGCTTATATGAGGGAATACAGCATCACGATTCCTAAGGACTGTATCGCGTCAAACAGTGACGAAGATAACGAATTCGCCTTAACTATGATGGAGAATGTTCTTTTCGCAGAAATTACGACGGAAGAACAAATTACAGAAAAATAAACATGATCAGCGCTTTTCTTTCATACATTGATAGCGATATGAAAGGAGGCGTTTTTCATTCAAATTTATGTGGTAAAACAAGGCGACACTCTTTCTGCTATCGCTTCACAATACAGAACAACCGCAAATGAGATCACTGAAACGAATGAAATACCGAATCCCGACAGCCTTGTTGTCGGACAAACCATTGTCATTCCAATAGCCGGCCAGTTCTATGATGTGAAGCGAGGTGATACCCTGACATCCATCGCCCGGCAGTTCAATACAACAGCAGCCGAGCTCGCAAGGGTTAACCGCATCCAGTTAAATACCGTGCTTCAGATTGGTTTCCGTTTATACATCCCTCCAGCTCCTAAACGAGACATCGAATCAAATGCTTATTTGGAGCCCCGAGGAAATCAAGTCAGCGAAAATCTCCAGCAGGCGGCCAGAGAAGCGTCGCCCTACTTAACGTACCTTGGCGCATTCAGCTTCCAGGCACAGCGGAACGGAACCTTAGTCGCACCGCCTTTAACGAATTTAAGGAGCATTACAGAAAGTCAAAATACAACATTGATGATGATTATAACGAACCTAGAAAACCAGGCATTTAGTGATGAACTTGGCCGGATCCTTTTGAACGACGAAACTGTAAAAAGAAGGCTTCTAAATGAAATAGTGGAGAATGCCAAGAGATATGGCTTCCGTGACATTCATTTCGACTTTGAATATTTGCGGCCCCAGGATAGAGAGGCCTATAATCAATTTCTCCGCGAAGCAAGGGATCTTTTTCATCGAGAGGGCTTAGAAATTTCTACGGCTCTTGCTCCTAAAACAAGTGCAACACAGCAGGGCAGATGGTATGAAGCTCATGATTACAGGGCACATGGCCAAATTGTCGACTTTGTTGTTCTCATGACATATGAATGGGGCTATAGCGGCGGGCCGCCTCAAGCGGTTTCTCCAATTGGACCTGTCCGTGATGTCATAGAATATGCTTTGACTGAAATGCCTGCGAACAAAATTGTCATGGGCCAGAATTTATATGGATATGACTGGACGCTGCCATATACAGCAGGGGGAACTCCAGCAAGAGCAGTAAGCCCTCAGCAAGCCATTGTCATAGCTGATCAGAACAATGCTTCCATTCAGTATGACCAAACCGCTCAAGCTCCTTTCTTCCGCTATACTGATGCAGAAAACAGAAGGCACGAGGTATGGTTCGAGGATGCCCGCTCGATTCAAGCAAAATTCAATCTGATTAAAGAGCTGAATTTAAGAGGCATCAGCTATTGGAAGCTGGGTCTTTCCTTTCCACAAAACTGGCTGCTGCTGTCTGATCAATTTAATGTTGTCAAAAAGACGTTTCGATAATTTGGAAACGTCTTTTTTTCATGGGGGCACCCAAGGGTTGTGATACAATATGAAGGTCGGTAACTGACGCACGTTTTTCAGATATAAGGAGGATTCCGATGAATACAGCCCCTTTTATTGCAATAGAAGGTCCTATCGGGGCAGGAAAAACAACTCTCGCAACGATGCTCTCACAAGAGTTCGGATTCCCTATGATCAATGAGATTGTAGAGGATAACCCGTACCTTGATAAGTTTTATGACAATATAGAGGAATGGAGCTTCCAGCTCGAGATGTTTTTTCTTTGTCACAGATACAAACAGCTTGAAGACACCAGTGATCACTTTTTAAAAAAGGGACAGCCTGTAATAGCTGATTATCATATTTATAAAAATGTGATTTTTGCGGAACGCACCTTGTCTCCACATCAGCTGGAAAAATACAAAAAGATATATCACCTGCTAACGGATGATCTGCCAAAGCCGAATTTCATCATTTACATAAAGGCCAGTCTGCCTACATTGCTACACCGCATTGAAAAACGCGGGCGCCCCTTTGAGAAAAAAATTGAAACTAGCTATTTGGAGCAGCTGATTTCAGATTATGAAGTCGCCATCAAGCAGCTGCAGGAAGCAGACCCTGAACTTACAGTGTTAACCGTAGATGGTGATTCAAAGGATTTCGTTTTGAATAAGAGCGACTTTGAACGCATTGCCGCCCATGTAAAGGAGCTTATCGTATGAAGGAACATCATATCCCTAAGAATTCAATTATTACAGTAGCAGGAACAGTAGGTGTCGGAAAATCGACTTTAACAAAAACTTTAGCTAAACGGCTTGGATTTAAAACATCTTTGGAGGAAGTCGATCATAATCCATACTTGGAAAAGTTCTATCATGATTTTGAACGTTGGAGCTTTCACCTTCAAATTTATTTCTTAGCTGAACGCTTCAAAGAACAGAAAACAATTTTTGAAGCCGGCGGAGGTTTTGTACAGGATCGTTCGATTTATGAAGATACAGGAATTTTCGCAAAAATGCATGCTGATAAAGGGACAATGTCAAAGGTTGATTATAAGACTTACACAAGCCTTTTCGAAGCAATGGTGATGACACCGTATTTCCCACACCCAGATGTGTTGATCTATTTAGAAGGAGATCTGGAGAACATTTTAAACCGGATTGAACAACGCGGCCGTGAGATGGAGCTTCAGACAAGCCGGTCTTATTGGGAAGAAATGCATACACGCTACGAGAACTGGATAAGCGGTTTTAATGCCTGCCCTGTTTTAAAACTTCGCATTGAAGATTATGATCTTCTTAACGACGAAAACTCGATTGAACATATTGTAGATCAAATTGCTTCAGTTATTCATGATAATCAAAAAAAGTGAATCTCAGTCGAGATTCACTTTTTCTTTAAAATAAAAAATCCGCCGCACCGAATGCAACGGACAAAACAATCTCCAATATATGCTTGTGTTTCATTAGAATTAAAATCAATATGGCGGAGGAAGAGGGATTCGAACCCCCGCGGGCTTTGACACCCCTGTCGGTTTTCAAGACCGATCCCTTCAGCCGGACTTGGGTATTCCTCCGTATCGACAAGACTTACTATATCACGTATGTTCTCGTGTGGTCAAGCATTTTTAAAAACTTTTTTTGTTTTTATGAAAATGCCGTGTTTACATAAGCAAAAAGGCGCACCTTGTCAGGCATGCCTTTCCATAATTTACGGTTTCATTACTTCTCTATTCCCCATATAAGGACGAAGCACTTTCGGAATCACAACGCTTCCGTCTTCCTGCTGATAATTTTCTAAGATAGCAGCAACTGTTCTTCCAACCGCCAGTCCTGAACCGTTCAGTGTGTGTACATGCTCAGGCTTGCCTTTCGCTTCACGTCTGAAACGAATATTCGCACGTCTCGCCTGGAACGCTTCGAAGTTGCTGCAAGAAGAGATTTCTCGATATGTGTCTTGGCTTGGAATCCAAACTTCGATATCGTATTTTTTCGCAGCCGTAAAGCCTAAGTCACCCGTACACATGCTCATGACACGGTATGGAAGCTCAAGCAGCTGAAGAACCCGTTCTGCTTGGTTTGTAAGCTTCTCTAATTCTTCATAAGAATCTTCAGGCTTCACAAACTTTACAAGCTCAACTTTATTAAATTGGTGCTGACGAATTAATCCGCGTGTGTCACGTCCTGCTGAACCAGCTTCAGAACGGAAGCAAGCACTGAATGCCGCATAGTTGATCGGCAGGCTGTCACCTGAAAGGATTTCATCGCGATGCATGTTTGTAATCGGCACTTCCGCCGTTGGAATTAAGAAATAATCTTCTTCTCTGATTTTAAATGCATCCTCTTCAAATTTAGGAAGCTGCCCCGTTCCCGTCATGCTTGCGCGGTTTACCATATATGGCGGGATCACTTCAGTGTAGTTATACTCATCCACATGCAGATCAAGCATAAAGTTATAAAGCGCACGCTCCAGACGAGCACCTAAGCCTTTATAGAACACGAAACGGCTTCCTGTTACTTTGGCAGCACGTTCAAAATCCAGAATACCCAGCTCATCCGCAATATCCCAGTGCGGCTTCGGCTCATAAGCAAATGAAGGCTTTTCACCCCATTTACGCACTTCTACGTTGTCGTCTTCTGTTTCACCGACAGGTACAGACTCATGCGGAATATTCGGGATTGAGAGAAGGATTGTATCAAGCTCAGCTTCCACTGTTCGCAATTCTTCATCAAGCTTTTTAATTTTCTCGCCGACTTCACGCATTTCTTTAATAATGTGATCCGCGTCTTTTTTCTCACGCTTCAGCACAGCAACCTGCTGAGAAACTTCATTTCGTTTTCCTTTTAACTCTTCAACCTTGCCGATAAGCTCTCTTCGTCTATCATCCAGCGCCTCAAACTTATCAAAATCAGTTAAGTCTTCGCCTTTGTGTACAAGCTTTGCTTTAATTTCTTGAAAATTTGCTCTCAGCATTTTCGTATCAAGCATGCGAAACACTCCTTTTTTTATTGATTTGTCGAAAATAAAAAGAGCCCTCATCCCCATAAAGGGACGAGAGCTCTCGCGTTGCCACCCTGATTGAAAACAAATCAAAGACTCGTTTTCCACTTTCAAACATAACGGTTATCCCGTAAATGCCTACTTGTTTCAGCATTTCGCTCAAGGATGGATTCAGACAGCATCTTTCACCGATTCGCACCAACCATCGGCTCTCTTAGAAAGAGAGGCTCCCTACTAGTTCCTATCAACGCTTTTCGATCTTTATTTGTGCTTATAATGTACTATAAGTTTCCACAGCTTTCAACTGTTTTATACAAGTGCCTTTTGCTTATATTCCTCAACCATTTCAACAAACAGCTGTGTCACTCGGTGATCTTCTGTCAGCTCCGGATGGAATGAGCAGCCAAGGAATTGCCCCTGTTTCGCGGCTACAATACGACCATTATGCTCCGATAGAACTTCAACATTTTCACCAGCTTCTAAAATATGCGGAGCACGGATGAATACCCCTGTAAAAGGCTCGTCCAAGCCTTTAATTTTTAAATCAGCTTCAAAGCTGTCAACCTGCCGGCCAAATGAATTACGTTCTACAACCACATTCAGAAGACCTAAATGAGGATTATCTGAACCGGCAATTTCTTTTGCTAATATAATTAATCCGGCACATGTTCCAAACATCGGTTTGCCCTGAGCAGCGAATTCACGAAGCGGCTCCATGAATTGATACGTATCGATCAAACGGCGCATCGTTGTGCTCTCACCGCCCGGCAAAATCAACCCGTCAACTTCGTTCAGCTGCTCCGGACGTTTTACGACAAGACCAGCCGCGCCGCATGCTTCAATCGCATGGATGTGCTCTCTAACTGCTCCTTGAAGTCCTAGTACACCTATTGTTAACATGTCAGCAGCGCTCCTATGTTCTTACCAGCCGCGTTCTTGCATACGCTGTTCTGGAAGTAAGTTTGAGATTTCAATCCCTTTCATTGCAGTACCAAGCTCTTTTGACAGCTCAGCGATCAATTTGTAATCAGTGAAGTGAGTTGTTGCTTCCACAATTGCTTTCGCAAATTTAGCAGGGTTGTCTGACTTGAAAATACCAGAACCAACAAATACTCCGTCAGCACCGAGCTGCATCATGAGAGCAGCATCAGCTGGAGTTGCTACGCCGCCAGCGGCAAAGTTAACGACAGGAAGCTTGCCGTCTTTTTTAATTTGAAGAAGAAGCTCGTAAGGAGCACCTAGGTTTTTCGCTTCTGTCATTAGTTCATCCTCACTCATCGCAACTACTTTGCGCACTTGAGCGTTAACTTTACGCATATGGCGAACAGCCTCAACAATATTACCTGTTCCAGGCTCACCTTTTGTGCGAAGCATAGAAGCACCTTCCGCAATACGGCGTGTTGCTTCACCAAGATCACGGCAGCCACAGACAAAAGGAACTGTGTATTCATTTTTATTTAAATGAAATTCTTCGTCAGCCGGCGTCAGAACTTCACTTTCATCAATATAGTCAACACCCATAGCTTCAAGCACACGCGCTTCAACAATATGTCCGATACGCGCTTTTGCCATTACCGGGATAGATACTGCATTCATTACTTCTTCCACGATTGTAGGGTCAGCCATACGGGCAACTCCTCCAGCCGCGCGAATATCTGCTGGCACACGTTCTAGCGCCATTACAGCGACAGCTCCAGCTTCTTCAGCGATTTTCGCTTGTTCCGCATTGATGACGTCCATGATGACGCCGCCTTTTTGCATTTCTGCCATTCCGCGTTTTACACGTTCAGTACCTGTTTGAGCCATTTCTTGGTCCCCCTAATCAAGGTATAGTTATATGATTTCTAATTCTTATTGTATCCTAGAAATCCAATAATTCATATGGATATATACTATTTTATTCGGTTTTTAACGCTTTGAAAATCATTTTTTATTAAAAATTGGGTTTTTTCAGTATATTACGCGAAAGAGCCCTAACATCCATCAGAGCTCTTTCAATTGATTAAAACCAGCCGGTTACCGTATCAACAATGCTTCCCCAAATTCCGGCAAAAAATCCGCCGATACTGCGCATTGTCAAAACAAACCAGTTTGCTTTTTCTACATTTTCTTTTGTAACAAGGTCTACGCCAGCCAGATCGCTGTTAATGAATCCGTAATCCTTTTCATCACCTGTGTATTCCGCAGTCAGCTTCCCAACCTTGGTTCCTTTTTTCACAGGAGCAGTTAAGTTGTCTTTATTCAGTGTGACCTTCGCTTTGTAATTCTTTTCTTCACCATTTTTGACAGGAAGAGAGAACGCCTTGTTTGTCACAATGCCTACTTCTTTCTCTTTACCCTTATCAACTGAAATTGTTTTATGGCCTTTTACTTGATCGCCTTCAGCATAAATTTCTTTCATGGAGAAATTGTCGAAAGCATAATCAAACATTTTTTTCGTTTCATCGAAACGGCCTGTATGAAGGTTGCCCTTTGCGTTTAAAACAACAGTGATGACACGCATACCGTTGCGTTCAGCTGTTCCTGTAAAGCATGAACCCGCAGAGTCAGTAGAACCTGTTTTCAGTCCGTCTACAGTCGCTTTTTTATACTCGCTGACAAGCCCCTTCAGCATAAAATTCCAGTTCGGCATGTCCATTTCATCATCGGTGCCTTCTCTGAATTTCGTTTTGGCGATACTGGAAGTCTCCAGTATCTCAGGGTAGTCAGTAATCAAGTGATCCGCAAGAATTGCCATATCCTTTGCAGAAACTTCACTTTCTTCATTTACGCTTGTCCCCTCAGGCTGATGCCCGTGAAGATCTTTGTTTTCAAGACCTGTTGCGTTAACAAATTTGTAATCTGTTAAGCCTAGTTCTTTTGCTTTTGCATTCATTTTTTCAACAAACTTAGTTTCAGAACCGGCAACGATTTCTGCAATCGCAATAGCAGCAGCATTTGCAGAATAAATTGCTGTAGCTTGATATAATTCTTTTACTGTGTATTTCCCGTCTTTCCGAAGAGGAACGTTTGATAAGCTGTTATCTTGGGAAATTTCATACACATAGTCATCAGGCGTATAGGTTTGGTCCCATTTCACTTTACCTTGATCAATTGCTTCCAATAACAGATACTCTGTCATCATTTTTGTCATACTAGCAATTGGCAGTCTCTTATCTGCATTTTTACTGTAAAGAATTTTACCTGAAGAAGCTTCGATCATAATAGCAGCAGATGCATTGATATCAATTGGATCGCTGGCTGCTTTTGCTTTTGACATTGGAGCCAGACACGTGACAGCTAGAGTTAACACAACCAATGACATCAGTAGCTGTTTACATTTCTTGATGTTCAATCGTACGACCTCCGTATTTCATTTTCTTCATCTATAATTAAGCCGTTAAGGACATTTTCAATGCACAACAGTATAAATTTTATCATAATCAGTATAAAAAAAATAGACAGAGTCAGAGACCCTGTCAAATGTTTTTAATTTGTAACAATTTATTATGAAATTGTATAGTTAGGTGATTCTTTTGTAATCTGTACGTCATGCGGATGGCTTTCGCGAAGTCCTGCGCCTGTCATGCGAATGAACTGAGCTTCTTCTCTTAGCGCACGCAGATCTTTGGACCCGCAATACCCCATACCAGAACGAAGGCCTCCGACTAGCTGATAAACGGTTTCTTCAACTGGTCCTTTGTAAGGTGTGCGTCCTTCAATTCCTTCAGGAACAAATTTTTTGTTTTCTTCTTGGAAGTAACGGTCTTTACTTCCTTTTTCCATTGCAGCAACTGATCCCATGCCGCGGTATACCTTAAATCTTCTGCCTTGGTAGATTTCAGTTTCACCAGGGCTTTCTGATGTGCCTGCAAGCAAGCTTCCGAGCATAACAGCATGTCCGCCGGCTGCCAATGCTTTAGTGATATCGCCAGAGAATTTAATCCCACCGTCGGCGATGATTGTTTTGCCGTGTTTTCTTGCTTCAGTCGCACAATCATAAATTGCTGTAATTTGCGGAACACCGACGCCGGCTACAACACGTGTAGTACAAATTGAACCAGGCCCTATTCCAACTTTGACAACGTCT
The DNA here is from genome assembly GCF_037964975.1 of Bacillus sp. EU52. Lineage (NCBI taxonomy): Bacteria > Bacillati > Bacillota > Bacilli > Caryophanales > Bacillaceae > Bacillus > Bacillus sp. EU52. The sequence continues at coordinate 16,325 of NZ_CP150177.1, read as the reverse complement.
GCTCCAGCTTCGATAAGCGCTCTTGTCGCTTCAGCTGTTGCCACGTTTCCAGCAATAATGTTTAATTCGGGATACGTTTCACGGATTTTTGTGACTGTGTTTAAAACGCCTTGAGAGTGTCCGTGAGCTGTATCGATAACAATCACATCAACATTGGCTTCAACAAGCTTTTTGACGCGAGTCATTGTATCGCCAGTTACACCAACTGCCGCGCCAACGATCAGGCGGCCGTGAATGTCTTTAGATGAGTTCGGGAACTCAATGACTTTTTCAATGTCTTTAATTGTGATAAGACCTTTTAATTTATTCTGGTCGTCTACGAGAGGAAGCTTTTCAATTTTATGTTTCTGCAAAATCTTTTCAGCTTCATCCAGAGTAGTTCCTACAGATGCAGTAACTAGCTCTTCTTTCGTCATGACATCGCTGATTTTCATTGAGTAGTCAGAAATAAAACGAAGGTCACGGTTTGTAATAATTCCAACAAGCTTCTGGTCTTCTTCGTTATTTACAATCGGAACACCGGAAATTCTGTATTTCCCCATCAAATGCTCCGCATCAAATACTTGGTGATCAGGAGTTAAAAAGAAGGGATTTGTGATAACGCCGCGCTCAGAACGCTTTACTTTATCAACTTGTTCAGCCTGCTGTTCAATGGACATATTTTTGTGAATGATGCCCAAGCCGCCCTGTCTTGCCATTGCAATTGCCATTGCTGATTCTGTTACAGTGTCCATACCTGCGCTGATGACAGGAATATTTAGCTTTAACGTTTTTGTAAGTTCTACAGATAAATCCACATCACGCGGAAGTACCTCAGACTTTGCTGGCACAAGCAGCACATCGTCGAACGTTAAGCCTTCTTTTGAAAATTTACTTTCCCACATTAGTAAATCCCCCTCTTTTCGGCAAAATATTATATGTAGATTATCAACTAGCCAAGAGCATGTCAAGGAAGCGGGAAAGAGTTGAAATATTTAGATAACGGAAAGGATTAAGAAATATACATGACATATCATGAGTGGAAAGACTTAGCGCTATTTTACTCCGTTGAATCAACCCAGAAATTTCTAGAAAAGGTTTATATCTTAAACGGTATTGACGATGCGAAAAAAAACTCTTTTAAAAACAGTGAACGGTTTATTTATTTCTTAAAGCATGCCGAATCGTTTTATAAACAAGCCGCATATTCTCCCTTAGAAATCAAACCGATTCTTTTATTTTATGGAATGGCACAGCTTATCAAAGCATGCTTAATTACACGTGATCCTCATTATCCAAGCCATACATCAGTACTGGCACATGGCGTAACAACAAGAAAACGAAAGAAACAAAATTATTGTTTTAGCGATGATGAAGTGAAAATACAACGAAATGGCCTATGCGTGCATTTTATGAAACATTTATTCGGACAATCGGATATAGTAGATGAACGGTATACCATGAAAAAATTATTAATGGCCATTCCAGAACTTAGCGATATTTTCTACTTTCAGCAGAAAGAACGATTTATGACAAAAGTTGAGAAGGATAAGAACGAAATTTTTGTACCGGAGGAAGTAGTAATCAATTACAAAATGTCTGATTCAAGGTTTGCTGAATACATGTCCCATCATTATCAATGGTCTTTTACAAAAAAAAATGAACACGGGCTGCTGTTCGAAATTTCACCACAAGACAAGGAGCCATGGACATCGACCAGCTTATTGTTTGACATGGAAAAGAACCAATATTATATCCCTTCTCAAAGGGAGCAATTTCTGAGGCTTCCCGAAATGACAATTCATTATTTGATTTTGTACAACGTTGGGATGATTGCAAGGTATGAAACAGAATGGTGGTATGAGTTATTAACACAGCATATAAGTGATGACTACGTGTTAATTCAGCAGTTTTTATTAGTATCAGAAAAGAAATTCCCTAAATACGCTTCACAGTTTCTTCTTCATTTTTAACAAACAAAAAACCCAGCTCAATGAGCTGGGTTTAAGCTTGCTTGGCGGCGTCCTACTCTCACAGGAGGAAACCCCCGACTACCATCGGCGCTGAAGAGCTTAACTTCCGTGTTCGGTATGGGAACGGGTGTGACCTCTTCGCTATCGCCACCAAACAAATTGAGAGTGTTCTCTCAAAACTAGATAACAGGTGTGACATCATTCAAAAATATGGTTAAGTCCTCGATCGATTAGTATCTGTCAGCTCCATGTGTCGCCACACTTCCACCTCAGACCTATCAACCTGATCATCTTTCAGGGATCTTACTTCCTTGCGGAATGGGAAATCTCATCTTGAGGGGGGCTTCATGCTTAGATGCTTTCAGCACTTATCCCGTCCGCACATAGCTACCCAGCGATGCCCTTGGCAGAACAACTGGTACACCAGCGGTGCGTCCATCCCGGTCCTCTCGTACTAAGGACAGCTCCTCTCAAATTTCCTGCGCCCGCGACGGATAGGGACCGAACTGTCTCACGACGTTCTGAACCCAGCTCGCGTACCGCTTTAATGGGCGAACAGCCCAACCCTTGGGACCGACTACAGCCCCAGGATGCGATGAGCCGACATCGAGGTGCCAAACCTCCCCGTCGATGTGGACTCTTGGGGGAGATAAGCCTGTTATCCCCGGGGTAGCTTTTATCCGTTGAGCGATGGCCCTTCCATGCGGAACCACCGGATCACTAAGCCCGACTTTCGTCCCTGCTCGACTTGTAGGTCTCGCAGTCAAGCTCCCTTGTGCCTTTACACTCTGCGAATGATTTCCAACCATTCTGAGGGAACCTTTGGGCGCCTCCGTTACCTTTTAGGAGGCGACCGCCCCAGTCAAACTGCCCACCTGACACTGTCTCCCCGCCCGATAAGGGCGGCGGGTTAGAAGGTCAATACAGCCAGGGTAGTATCCCACCGATGCCTCCACCGAAGCTGGCGCTCCGGTTTCCAAGGCTCCTACCTATCCTGTACAAGCTGTACCAACATTCAATATCAGGCTGCAGTAAAGCTCCACGGGGTCTTTCCGTCCTGTCGCGGGTAACCTGCATCTTCACAGGTACTATAATTTCACCGAGTCTCTCGTTGAGACAGTGCCCAGATCGTTGCGCCTTTCGTGCGGGTCGGAACTTACCCGACAAGGAATTTCGCTACCTTAGGACCGTTATAGTTACGGCCGCCGTTTACTGGGGCTTCAATTCGCACCTTCGCTTACGCTAAGCGCTCCTCTTAACCTTCCAGCACCGGGCAGGCGTCAGCCCCTATACTTCGCCTTACGGCTTCGCAGAGACCTGTGTTTTTGCTAAACAGTCGCCTGGGCCTATTCACTGCGGCTCTCTCGGGCTTGCACCCTAACAGAGCACCCCTTCTCCCGAAGTTACGGGGTCATTTTGCCGAGTTCCTTAACGAGAGTTCTCTCGATCACCTTAGGATTCTCTCCTCGCCTACCTGTGTCGGTTTGCGGTACGGGCACCTCTCACCTCGCTAGAGGCTTTTCTTGGCAGTGTGGAATCAGGAACTTCGCTACTATATTTCGCTCGCCATCACAGCTCAGCCTTATGGGAAACGGATTTGCCTATTTCCCAGCCTAACTGCTTGGACGCGGATATCCAATACCGCGCTTACCCTATCCTCCTGCGTCCCCCCATTGCTCAAATGGTGAGGAGGTGGTACAGGAATATCAACCTGTTGTCCATCGCCTACGCCTTTCGGCCTCGGCTTAGGTCCCGACTAACCCTGAGCGGACGAGCCTTCCTCAGGAAACCTTAGGCATTCGGTGGAGGGGATTCTCACCCCTCTTTCGCTACTCATACCGGCATTCTCACTTCTAAGCGCTCCACCAGTCCTTCCGGTCTGGCTTCACAGCCCTTAGAACGCTCTCCTACCACTGTTCGAAGAACAGTCCGCAGCTTCGGTGATACGTTTAGCCCCGGTACATTTTCGGCGCAGAGTCACTCGACCAGTGAGCTATTACGCACTCTTTAAATGGTGGCTGCTTCTAAGCCAACATCCTGGTTGTCTAAGCAACTCCACATCCTTTTCCACTTAACGTATACTTTGGGACCTTAGCTGGCGGTCTGGGCTGTTTCCCTTTCGACTACGGATCTTATCACTCGCAGTCTGACTCCCAAGGATAAGTCATTGGCATTCGGAGTTTGACTGAATTCGGTAACCCGGTAGGGGCCCCTAGTCCAATCAGTGCTCTACCTCCAAGACTCTTACCTTGAGGCTAGCCCTAAAGCTATTTCGGAGAGAACCAGCTATCTCCAGGTTCGATTGGCATTTCACCCCTACCCACACCTCATCCCCGCACTTTTCAACGTGCGTGGGTTCGGGCCTCCATTCAGTGTTACCTGAACTTCACCCTGGACATGGGTAGATCACCTGGTTTCGGGTCTACGACCACGTACTCATGCGCCCTATTCAGACTCGCTTTCGCTGCGGCTCCGCATCTTCTGCTTAACCTTGCACGGGATCGTAACTCGCCGGTTCATTCTACAAAAGGCACGCCATCACCCGTTAACGGGCTCTGACTACTTGTAGGCACACGGTTTCAGGATCTCTTTCACTCCCCTTCCGGGGTGCTTTTCACCTTTCCCTCACGGTACTGGTTCACTATCGGTCACTAGGGAGTATTTAGCCTTGGGAGATGGTCCTCCCGGATTCCGACGGAATTTCACGTGTTCCGCCGTACTCAGGATCCACTCAGGAGAGAACGAAGTTTTGACTACAGGGCTGTTACCTCCTATGGCGGGCCTTTCCAGACCTCTTCATCTACCTCGTTCTTTTGTAACTCCGTACAGAGTGTCCTACAACCCCAAGAGGCAAGCCTCTTGGTTTGGGCTAATCCCGTTTCGCTCGCCGCTACTCAGGGAATCGCATTTGCTTTCTCTTCCTCCGGGTACTTAGATGTTTCAGTTCCCCGGGTCTGCCTTCTCATATCCTATGAATTCAGATATGGATACCACTCCATTACGAGTGGTGGGTTTCCCCATTCGGAAATCTCCGGATCAAAGCTTGCTTACAGCTCCCCGAAGCATATCGGTGTTCGTCCCGTCCTTCATCGGCTCCTAGTGCCAAGGCATCCACCGTGCGCCCTTTCTAACTTAACCGTTAAAAAGAATCACTATGTGATATCTTGTATTACTAATTGAATGTGATGTCTACTGTTATCTAGTTTTCAAAGAACACGTTGGTGGAGCCTAGCGGGATCGAACCGCTGACCTCCTGCGTGCAAAGCAGGCGCTCTCCCAGCTGAGCTAAGGCCCCGTTATATAAGATGGTGGGCCTGAGTGGACTCGAACCACCGACCTCACGCTTATCAGGCGTGCGCTCTAACCAGCTGAGCTACAGGCCCATCTTAACTTATTCAAGGAACAAAGTTCCTTCAAAACTAAACAAGACAGGGAACGTTCTGTTTATAAGACCCAAGGTCTTATATTCCGTATAATATCCTTAGAAAGGAGGTGATCCAGCCGCACCTTCCGATACGGCTACCTTGTTACGACTTCACCCCAATCATCTGTCCCACCTTCGGCGGCTGGCTCCTAAAAGGTTACCTCACCGACTTCGGGTGTTACAAACTCTCGTGGTGTGACGGGCGGTGTGTACAAGGCCCGGGAACGTATTCACCGCGGCATGCTGATCCGCGATTACTAGCGATTCCAGCTTCACGCAGTCGAGTTGCAGACTGCGATCCGAACTGAGAACAGATTTGTGGGATTGGCTTAACCTCGCGGTTTCGCTGCCCTTTGTTCTGTCCATTGTAGCACGTGTGTAGCCCAGGTCATAAGGGGCATGATGATTTGACGTCATCCCCACCTTCCTCCGGTTTGTCACCGGCAGTCACCTTAGAGTGCCCAACTGAATGCTGGCAACTAAGATCAAGGGTTGCGCTCGTTGCGGGACTTAACCCAACATCTCACGACACGAGCTGACGACAACCATGCACCACCTGTCACTCTGCCCCCGAAGGGGACGTCCTATCTCTAGGATTGTCAGAGGATGTCAAGACCTGGTAAGGTTCTTCGCGTTGCTTCGAATTAAACCACATGCTCCACCGCTTGTGCGGGCCCCCGTCAATTCCTTTGAGTTTCAGTCTTGCGACCGTACTCCCCAGGCGGAGTGCTTAATGCGTTAGCTGCAGCACTAAGGGGCGGAAACCCCCTAACACTTAGCACTCATCGTTTACGGCGTGGACTACCAGGGTATCTAATCCTGTTCGCTCCCCACGCTTTCGCTCCTCAGCGTCAGTTACAGACCAGAGAGTCGCCTTCGCCACTGGTGTTCCTCCACATCTCTACGCATTTCACCGCTACACGTGGAATTCCACTCTCCTCTTCTGCACTCAAGTTCCCCAGTTTCCAATGACCCTCCCCGGTTGAGCCGGGGGCTTTCACATCAGACTTAAGAAACCGCCTGCGAGCCCTTTACGCCCAATAATTCCGGACAACGCTTGCCACCTACGTATTACCGCGGCTGCTGGCACGTAGTTAGCCGTGGCTTTCTGGTTAGGTACCGTCAAGGTACCGCCCTATTCGAACGGTACTTGTTCTTCCCTAACAACAGAGCTTTACGATCCGAAAACCTTCATCACTCACGCGGCGTTGCTCCGTCAGACTTTCGTCCATTGCGGAAGATTCCCTACTGCTGCCTCCCGTAGGAGTCTGGGCCGTGTCTCAGTCCCAGTGTGGCCGATCACCCTCTCAGGTCGGCTACGCATCGTTGCCTTGGTGAGCCGTTACCTCACCAACTAGCTAATGCGCCGCGGGTCCATCTGTAAGTGGTAGCCGAAGCCACCTTTTATGTTTGAACCATGCGGTTCAAACAACCATCCGGTATTAGCCCCGGTTTCCCGGAGTTATCCCAGTCTTACAGGCAGGTTACCCACGTGTTACTCACCCGTCCGCCGCTAACATCAGGGAGCAAGCTCCCATCTGTCCGCTCGACTTGCATGTATTAGGCACGCCGCCAGCGTTCGTCCTGAGCCAGGATCAAACTCTCCGATAAAGTAGTTTGACTGACTACGCACATCGCTGTGCGATTTATAAAAATGAATTAACAGGTACGTTTTGTCTTGTTTAGTTTTCAAAGAACTTTGTGTGCTTCTCTCGAAGCGACTACTTAATAGTAACATTTTTAGTTAACTAGGTCAATACTTTTTTAAAAAAGTTTTTACTAGTCATAATGGTCATGCTTGTGTCTTTAAAAAGACAACAGAAATGATTATACCATAATTTTTATGACTGTAAAGGGTTATGACACAAAAAAGCGCAGCTATTTCAGCTGCGCTTTTTCTCACACTTCTTCTTGTTCTTCTTCATTCTCATCTTCTTCGTTTTTCTCTACTAAAGCTACTGTAGCAACATGCTCTTCTTCTGCCATTCTGATGAGACGCACACCTTGAGTGACACGTCCGGTGATGGAGATATCATTGATGTCCATTCTGATGAGTACGCCGCTAGCTGTAATAATCATTAGATCCTCTTCACCTTTAGTAGCTTTCACTGCTACTAGTTGACCGTTGTTCTCGGTGATTTTCGCTGTTTTGAGTCCTTTTCCGCCCCGGCTTTGGGTTCTGTACTCTTCAGCCGGAGTTCGTTTTCCGTACCCTTTTTCAGTTACGATAAGGACGTGTGATTCTTCCTCTAATATCTCCATGCCGACAACAACGTCGTCATCCGTCAGGGTGATGCCTTTTACGCCCGCCGCAGTTCTTCCCATCTCCCGGACATCTGTTTCAGGGAAACGGATCAGTAAACCGTTTTTCGTTCCAATGATGATTTGTTTTGTGCCGTCAGTCAGACGTACACCCATCAGTTCATCATCTTCACGAAGACCTAGAGCGATTAGACCATTGTTGCGGATATTAGCGAATTGAGATAGCGATGTTCGTTTTGAAACCCCATGCTTTGTAGTGAAGAAAAGGTAAAGCTCCGCATTGAATTCCGTGACTGGAATAATCGCGTTGATCCACTCACCCTTTTCTACCTCCAGCAGGTTAATAATCGGGATTCCTTTTGCAGTTCTGCCGTATTCAGGGATTTCATACCCTTTTGCACGATACACTTTCCCCTTGTTCGAGAAGAAGAGAATCGTGTCATGAGTTGACGTAGAGATCAAATGCTCAACGAAATCATCTTCGTTTGTTCCCATACCTTGTACACCTTTTCCGCCTCGTTTTTGACTGCGGTAAGTTGATGCAGGAAGACGTTTGACGTATCCGTTGTGCGTCAGAGTAACTACGATATTTTCTCTCTCGATGAGATCTTCATCTTCAATTGTCTCCAGTCCAGAAGTGACAATCTCAGTACGTCTTTCATCGTTAAAACGCTCTTTGATTTCCGTGAGTTCTTCACGAATGATCTCAAGCACTTTATATTCATTTGCCAAGATGTCTTTAAGCTCTGCAATTAATTTAACAAGAGATTGGTATTCTTCTTCAATCTTTTCACGTTCCAGTCCCGTTAAACGCTGGAGCCTCATATCAAGGATCGCTTGTGCTTGCTTCTCTGTCAGTGAGAATTGTTCAATTAAACCTGTTCTCGCAATTTCAGCCGTTTGAGAATTACGGATAAGGGAGATAACTGCATCGAGATGATCCAGTGCAACTCTCAATCCTTCCAAGATATGAGCTCTCGCTTCTGCCTTACGCAATTCATAAGCAGTACGGCGTCTAATGACAACTTTTTGATGGTCAAGGTAATGCTCCAGGCATTGCTTAAGAGTTAAAACTTTCGGCTGGCCATCAACAAGTGCAAGCAGGTTGATGCCAAAAGATGTTTGTAGAGCAGTTTGTTTGTACAGATTGTTTAAGATGACATTCGCATTGGCATCGCGTCTGATTTCAATGACAATTCTCATACCTGTACGATCTGACTCATCACGCAGATCTGTGATACCCTCTATCTTTTTGTCCCTTACGAGATCGGCAATTTTCTCAATTAATTTCGCCTTATTTACTTGGTAAGGTAACTCTGTAACGATAATTCTTTCTTTACCCGAAGATGTTTGTTCGATCTCAGCTTTTGCCCGAATCGTGATAGAGCCTCGGCCTGATTCGTATGCTTTCCGGATACCGCTGCGTCCCAAGATTTGACCCGCGGTCGGGAAATCAGGCCCTGGAATGACTTCCATAAGCTCTGGAATGGTAATGTCCGGATTCTCACTGACAGCAAGTACACCGTCAATGATTTCTCCCAGCTGGTGCGGAGGAATGTTTGTTGCCATACCTACCGCAATGCCGGCAGCACCGTTCACGAGCAGATTCGGGAACCTTGAAGGCATAACGACAGGTTCTCTTTCTGACCCGTCATAGTTATCCTGGTAATCGATTGTGTCTTTTGTGATGTCGCGAAGAATCTCCATTGAGATTTTAGACATTCTTGCTTCTGTATAACGCATGGCCGCCGCTGAGTCTCCGTCAACAGAACCGAAGTTTCCGTGACCGTCAACGAGCATATAACGGTAGTTGAAATCCTGAGCCATTCTGACCATGGATTCATATACCGCTGAATCACCGTGCGGGTGGTATTTCCCGATAACTTCTCCAACGATACGCGCGGATTTTTTATAAGGCTTGTCACTTGTCATGCCTAAATCATTCATTGCATACAAAATCCGTCTATGAACCGGTTTTAAACCGTCTCGAACATCCGGAAGAGCACGGGACACGATAACGCTCATTGCATAATCCAAGAAGGACGTACGCATTTCCTGACTGATATTTATTTCACGAACTTGTGGTGTGTTTTGTTCACTCATTAAAAAACCTCCCTGAAGTATCACATGAAATATGTGGGAGTAGATTGTCCATTATGACCTTCAATACGATTTCACTATTCTCCATTATATCAATAAACTTATGATTATACACATTAAATTGCTAGAATATATAGGTACTGCAAGCATTGCTGCATCTGATCTTGTTCAGAAAAAAGCCTTATTTCTTATTGGAAATAAGGCTTTTTATGATTAGATGTCAAGATTTTTAACGTATCTCGCATTCGCTTCTATGAAGTTTCGGCGCGGTTCTACCTTGTCGCCCATAAGCATTTCAAAAGTCTCGTCCGCATCCATTGCATCTTCAAGAGTTACCTGAAGAAGTGTTCTGGAGCTAGGATCCATGGTTGTCTCCCATAGCTGGGTGGCATTCATTTCACCAAGACCTTTGTAACGCTGCAGTCCAGGCTTAGGCGTTTGAGGAAGAGTTTTTAACAGCTCTTCAAGCTCCTTGTCATTGTACGCATATTCAACGCGTTTCCCCTGTTGAACCTTGTAGAGCGGCGGCTGCGCAATGTACACGTAGCCATTTTCGATAATTTGGCGCATATATCTGTAAAAGAACGTTAACAGAAGTGTTCTGATGTGCGCGCCGTCAACATCGGCATCTGTCATAATGACAACTTTGTGGTAACGGGCTTTCTCAAGGTTGAAGTCTTCCCCAATGCCTGTGCCGAGCGCTGTGATCATAGAGCGAACTTCGTTGTTAGAAAGAATTTTATCCAGTCTGGCCTTTTCAACGTTTAGGATTTTACCTCTAAGCGGCAAAATGGCTTGGAAATGTCTGTCGCGTCCTTGTTTAGCAGATCCTCCGGCAGAGTCACCCTCTACGATATATAACTCGGAAATGCTCGGATCTTTTGAAGAGCAGTCCGCTAACTTACCGGGCAAGTTTGAAATTTCCAAAGCACTCTTACGGCGTGTTAGTTCACGCGCTTTTTTCGCAGCCATTCTTGCTCTTGCCGCCATTAAGCCTTTATCGACAATTTTTTTGGCTGCATCTGGATTTTCCAGCATAAATGTTTCCATCGCCGTAGAAAATAACGTATCGGTGATCGTCCGTGCTTCTGAGTTGCCCAGCTTTGTTTTCGTTTGGCCCTCAAACTGCGGATCAGGGTGTTTGATTGAAATAATCGCTGTCAGCCCTTCCCTTACGTCATCTCCGCTTAGGTTTGGATCATTTTCTTTAATAAGCCCTTTTTTTCTGGCGTAATCGTTGATAACACGAGTCAGGCCCGTTTTGAAGCCAGCTTCATGGGTACCGCCTTCGTACGTGTTAATGTTGTTTGTAAACGAGTAAATGTTGCTTGTGTAGCTGTCATTGTATTGCAAAGCCACTTCAACCGTAATGCCGTCCTTTTCGCCTTCAATGTAAATCGGCTCTTCATGGACAACCTCTTTAGAGCGGTTTAAATACTCTACATAACTTTTAATTCCGCCTTCGTAATGGTATTCATTTTTGCGCTCTTGTCCTTCACGTTTATCTTCAATCGTGATGTTTACGCCCTTTGTTAAAAAGGCTAATTCACGCACGCGGTTGGCAAGCAGATCGTAATCATACTCGGTTGTTTCCGAGAAAATTTCAGGGTCCGGGACAAAATGTGTCGTCGTTCCTGTATGATCCGTTTCGCCAATGATTTCAAGGTCTGTAACCGGAACTCCGCGTTTATAGGTTTGGCGGTGAATTTTACCGTCACGGTGAACCGTCACATCAAGCTCTGTTGATAGTGCGTTTACGACCGACGCACCTACACCGTGTAATCCTCCGGATACTTTATAGCCGCTTCCGTCAAATTTTCCTCCGGCATGAAGCACCGTCATAATGACTTCTACCGCAGGACGGCCCATTTTTTCATGAATACCGACTGGAATACCGCGGCCATTATCTACAACCGTGATACTGTTGTCTTTTTCGATTTGGATATTGATATCCGTACAATAACCGGCCAGGGCTTCGTCAATACTATTGTCGACAATTTCCCATACCAGGTGGTGAAGGCCTTTGCTGTTTGTCGAACCGATATACATCCCCGGTCTTTTACGAACAGCTTCCAATCCTTCTAGTACCTGTATCTGATTTTCATCATAACTGTTTTGCTGCTGTTCCATAGCCACGTCATTCACCTACACTTTTCTAAACGATATATTCGTGATAAAAAATTTCTAAGAATCTATTTCAAACATAAATTGCGCACGTTTTTTTAATGTGCTGGAAGATAAGGGAGAGTAATATATATTCTGAACCGTGACTACGATAGATTTGGGCGTGCCGTTTACGGAAGGCACCACCTTGTGTTTCTGTTTTTTCAGAAATTCTTCAACAATAGGCGACATGTTGGCTTTAAAGTCAAAAATGCCGACAATATCTCGTGTTGAAACCACAAAGTCATCACCTAAATGAATATACAATTGCTCACCTCATTTCTTCACTTCACTAACGCACCATTTTGCACACGGAACATTCCTGCTTGACGTAAGGTTTCGTGATCAATGCCATCAACGCTTGTCGTTGTGACAAACGTTTGTACACGGCCTTGGATCGTATGAAGCAAGTGTGACTGGCGATAATCATCCAGTTCACTCAGTACATCATCCAATAGTAAAATGGGATATTCTCCGATTTCTTCATGGATCAGGTCAATCTCCGCCAGCTTAAGGGACAACGCCGTCGTTCGCTGCTGTCCTTGAGAACCATACGTCTGCACATCGCGTCCGTTCACATAGAAAAGAACATCATCGCGATGAGGCCCTGACAGCGTCACACCACGCTCAATTTCTTTTTCTCTTAATTTAGAAAACGCTTCTTGATAGCTATCTCCTATTTTCGACAAATCTAGGGGATCTGATACATCAAGAGCTGTATGGTATTTCAGGGTAAGTTCTTCAAGCCCTCTTGAGATGCCTGCATGGATGGGCTGCGCCCATTTCTCGAGCTGTGCTGTAAACTGCAGGCGTTTTACGACGACTTTTGCTGCAACTTCTACAAGCTGATCGGTCAGAACATCGAGCATCGTCCGGTCAGTATGTTTTCTTGTTTGCAGCTGTTTCAAAAAATGATTCCGCTGGGAAAGGATTTTCTGGTAAAGAGAAAGATCATGAAGGTAGACGGGAGAAACCTGTCCGATTTCCATGTCAAGAAACCGCCTTCTCACTTGAGGGCTTCCCTTTACAAGATTTAAATCTTCCGGCGCGAACATAATGGTGTTGAGGGCCCCGACATACTGGCTGAGCTTTTGCTGTTCAATATGATTGACCTTGCCCTTTTTACCCTTTTTGGAGATGACGAGCTGCATCGGGATCGCCCCGTTTTGCTTCATCACTCTTCCCTCTATTTTAGCATAGTCTTTGTCCCACCGTATAAGTTCTTTGTCATTTGATGTCCGGTGCGATTTCGCCATGGACAAGACATAGATCGCCTCCATGAGGTTTGTCTTCCCCTGGGCGTTTTCTCCGATGATCACATTTACTTTATTTTCAAATTGAAGTTCAGCATGGTCGTAGTTGCGGTAAGATGTCAGTTCTAAGTTCTGGATATACAATCAGTGTCACCCGCTTTAATTGACGACTTGAAATGAACCAAATCCTTCAATCTCTACCACATCTCCAACATACAGCTTTCTGCCCCGGCGGTTGTCCGGCTCATCGTTCACAAGCACTTCATGCTCGCTTAAAAACCACTTCGCCATACCGCCAGACTGAATCACATCGGCTAATTTTAAGAATTGTCCGAGTGTAATCATCTCTGTATCAATTGAAATCGGATTTGCCATTATATCGACCTCTTTCAAATATCACTAATATCTAATTGTACTAAAAAAAAACGAATTAGGGAAAGGGAAAACTTGTCGGAGCAGATACCGAATAGAAAAGCTGCCGACGGGTCGGCAGCAGTGTATCGGATTAATAGGTTCTGACAGGGAGGATAAGCTGTACAATCGTTTCATCATTCGGTGTGCGAATTAAGAAAGGTCTCATTGCGCCTGTAAAGCTTACGCGTATTTCTGCTCCTTCAAGCACCTTTAGTGCATCCAGCATATATTTTGGACTAAAAGAGATATTTAATTCCTCACCTTCAATTTGATCCGCAGCAATTGCTTCCACAACTTTACCGATTTCCGGGGAATTGGAAGAAATTTCAATGGATTCAGCCGGTTTTGCGGACAGTTTTACAACGTTGTTGCGTCCCTCTCTAGCTAAAAGAGATGCACGATCAATGGCCTGAAGGAATTCTTTTGTGTTCACAATGATTTCTGTTTTGCTGTCTTGCGGAATCAGGCTGGTTGTGTCTGGATAATTCCCGTCCAGAAGCCGTGAGAAGAATAAGACGTTTTTCGCTTTAAACAGAACTTGGGTTTCTGTGATGACGATATCTACAAGTTCTTGGTTGTCATCTAAAATCTTGCTGAGTTCAGTTAAACTTTTTCCCGGAATCACGACGTTATAAGATCTGTCTTCTGGAATATCAAGTTTTGCCTTTCTTAATGCAAGACGGTGGCTATCCGTTGCAGTGCATAATAATTCACTTTGCTCCACTTTCCAGTTTACACCTGTCAAGATAGGGCGTGTTTCTGAGGTGGACACTGCAAATACTGTTTGTCTGATTAGATTTTTTAACAAATCAGTTGGGATCTGAATCGCATGATGCTCTTCAATCTGAGGCAAGTGCGGATACTCATCAGCATCCAGTCCGTTTAGATTAAATTCAGCTTTACCAGAACGGATAATCGTCAAATACTGATTTTGGACTTCGATTTCTACAGTTGCCATCGGCAATTTTTTTACAATTTCACTAAAAAAGCGAGCCTGTAAAACGATGCTTCCGGGCTGTTCAATAGTGACAATTTCTTTATCTCCTTCTTCTTTTGGAATGAAGGATTCAATAGAAATATCTGAGTCACTCCCTGTAAAGGATACTCCATCATCTGATGCAACAATTTTAATACCAGTCAGAATGGGAATCGTGGTTCTGGATGAAACTGCTTTTAATACATCTTGGACACTTTCAACAAGACGATCTTTTTGAATCGTGAATTTCATTTTTATCCTCCTAACGGATAATGTATTAATATATATATTTATAAAAAATAGTAGAAGTAATAGTAGGGCCTGTGGATTTGTGGATAAGTTGTGAAAAAGACAGGAAACACAGCCTATCCACATGTGGACAGACTGTGTATGACTTCCGAAAAGTTATTCACACTTTCCCCGATTGATCCCCGGTCCTGCTATTTAAGCTGTTCTTTAATTTCTTTTACATGCTGCTGAAGCTGTTCATCATCTGCCAGCAGTTTTGAAATTTTTTCATGCGCATGAATAACGGTCGTATGATCACGTCCTCCAAACTCTTCACCGATTTTAGGAAGAGAGGAATCAGTCATTTCCCTTGATAAGTACATGGCGATTTGACGCGGAAAAGCTACTGACTTTGTCCGTTTTTTTGCTTTGAAATCCTCGAGTTTAATATTAAATTGCTGGCCTACTACCCTCTGAATTTCTTTTATCGTAATGACTTTCGGTTTTGAGGAAGGAATAATATCTTTCAACGCCTCAGCGGCTAGATCAGCATTAATATCTTTATTAATTAAAGATGAATAAGCGACAACTCTGATTAATGCTCCTTCGAGTTCCCGAATATTGCTGTCGATTTGATTCGCGATGTAAAGCATAACCTCGTTCGGAATATCGAGGCCTTCTGCTTTGGCTTTTTTTCTTAAAATCGCAATTCTCGTTTCTAGATCAGGCGGTGTGATATCTGTAATAAGTCCCCATTCAAAACGTGAGCGCAATCTGTCCTCAAGTGTCGGAATTTCCTTTGGCGGCCGGTCACTTGAAATGACGATTTGTTTGCTTTCTTCGTGCAATGTGTTAAATGTATGGAAAAATTCTTCCTGGGTTTGTTCTTTCCCCGCTAAAAATTGAATATCATCTATCAAAAGCACATCAACATTTCGATAGCGATTGCGGAAGTCGACGGCTTTATTATCTCGGATAGAGTTGATGAATTCGTTTGTAAATTTCTCAGAAGACAGATAAACCACTTTGGCAGAAGGATTATGATCTATTACATAATGGCCGATCGCATGCATTAAGTGCGTTTTCCCTAAGCCGACGCCCCCATAGATAAATAAAGGGTTGTAAGCTTTCGCGGGTGCTTCCGCTACTGCGAGGGAAGCTGCGTGTGCAAATCGGTTTCCAGATCCGATGACAAAAGTATCAAAAGTATATTTTGGATTGAGCATATTTTGAGGAAAATCAGATGTATCTTCTTTGACCGCTTTTTTGACTTGCGGTTTCGGCATAAAGTCCTCAACATCTTGATTTTGAGGAATGACAAACTTAATGCTCAATTCTTCCCCGGTTAATTCATATATAGTATCTGCAATCAGATGCAAGTATCTGGACTCCAGCCAGTCTCTGGCAAATTCATTGGGAGCCGTGATTGTTAATGTATCGCCTTGCAGTGAGTGGGCTTTGGTTGACTTCATCCAAGTCTCAAAACTCGGTTTGCTCAACTTTTTTTCGATTTGAGCAAGGGCTTGGTTCCACAGGTCTAATATATTTTCCAT